>NZ_LMQC01000025.1 GCF_001424485.1 Modestobacter sp. Leaf380 | reverse complement strand
CCGTTCGACCTGGCGGTGGGGCCGTTGACGCGGTGGTCGTTGGTGCGGGTGTCGGCGGTGGAGCACGTGTTGGTGGTGTCGGCGCACCACATCGTGTTCGACGGGTGGTCGGGTTCGGTGTTGTTGGGTGAGTTGTCGGTGCTGTACGGGGCGTTCGTGCGGGGTGAGGGTTCGCCGTTGGGTGAGTTGGCGGTGCAGTTCGCCGATTTCGTGGTGTGGGAGCGGGAGTGGTTGGCCGGGGAGGTGCTGGCCGAGCAGGTGGGGTTCTGGCGGGAGTACCTGCGGGGGGCGCCGGCGGTGGTGGACCTGCCGACGGATCTGCCGCGTCCGCCGCGGCGGTCCGGTGCTGGTGATCGGGTGCGGTTCGAGTTCCCGGTGGGGTTGTCGGAGGGGTTGGCGGGGTTGTGTCGGGCCGAGGGCGCGACGGTGTTCATGGGTCTGCTGGCGGGGTTGGACGTGGTGGTGGGGCGTGCGGCGGGTGTGGATGACGTGGTGGTGGGGTCGTTCGTGGCCAACCGGTCGGCGCCGGAGTTGGAGGGGTTGATCGGGTTCTTCGTGAACACGGTGGTGTTCCGGGGGGATCTGTCGGGGTGTCCGTCGTTCCGGGAGTTGCTGGGGCGGGTGCGGGCCGGGGCGTTGGAGGTGTTCGCCCACCAAGAGGTGCCCTTCGACCGGGTGGTGGAGGAGGTGGCTCCGCAGCGGCAGGTGGGTGCCACGCCGTTCGTGCAGGTGGCGTTGGTGGTGCAGAACCTGCCCGAGGAGGTGTCCCGGTTGGGTGATGTGGTGGTGGAGTCGTTGCCGGCGCAGTCGTCGTCGGCGACGTTCGACCTGTCCTTCCACGTGTGGCCGACGGGGTCGGGTGGGTTGGCGGGGTTCGTGGAGTTCGCGACCGACCTGTACACGGCGGAGTCGGTGGAGCGGATGGTGGGTCACTGGCGGCACGTGCTGGCGCAGGTGGTGGCCGATCCGCTGGCCCCTGTGGACACCCTGGTCCTCCCCGGCCCCGACGAGCNTGGAGCGGATGGTGGGTCACTGGCGGCACGTGCTGGCGCAGGTGGTGGCCGATCCGCTGGCCCCTGTGGACACCCTGGTCCTCCCCGGCCCCGACGAGCGGCACCGCATCGTGCACGAGCTGGTGCCGGGGCCGGTCCTCGAGCTCGGCGACGACAGCCTGGTGGCGCGCTTCACCCGGGGAGCAGTCGAGACCCCTGACGCCGCGGCCTTCACCGACGGGGGGGCGCAGCTGACCCACCGGGAGCTCGACGAGCGCTCCGGCGTGCTCGCCCGGCTGCTGACCCGTGCCGGGGTGGGCCATGGGACCACCGTGGGTGTGCACCTGCCCCCGGGCCTGGAGCTGCCGGTCGCCGTGCTGGCCGTGTGGAAGGTGGGCGGGACCTACGTGCCGCTGGACGTGCAGCACCCGACGGCCCGGACGGCGCACCTGCTGGCCGATGCCGGCGTGGGCACCGTGCTCACCACCGCGGACCTGGCGGCGGCGCTGCCCGCGGGGCCGTCCCTGCTGCTGCTGGACGACCTGCCCGTCGACCAGGGCGCGCACAGCGCCGCGCAGCCCCCGCTCGCCACCCCGGACGACGTGGTCGCGGTCATCTACACCTCCGGGTCCACCGGTGCGCCCAAGGGCGTGGAGATCACCGCCCGGGCCGTGGTCAACCGGGTCGGGTGGTTCGCCGCGCAGTGCCCGGCGGCCCCGGGCGACGTGGCTTGCATGAAGACCCCGATCGCGTTCGTGGACTCGCTCGCCGAGCTCCTCGGCGGCGTGCTGCAGGGGATCCCGACGGTCGTCGTCGGGACCGACCAGGGACGCGACCCCTGCGCCCTGGTCGACGTGCTCGCCCGGGGCGGGGTCACTCGCTTCCTGCTGGTGCCCACCCTGCTGCGCGCGCTGCTCGCGCACGTCGAGGACCTGGGCTCCGCGCTCCCCGCGCTGCGGCTGTGGGTCTGCTCCGGGGAACCGTTGCCCGGCGACCTCGCCCAGCAGTTCGCCGCGCAGCTGCCCGGCCGGTCGTTGCACAACCTGTACGGGTCGGCCGAGGCGTGGGACTCGTCGTGGTCGCCGTCGTGGTCGTCGTCGTCCTCGTCCTCGTCCGAGGTCCCGATCGGGTCCCCGCTGGCCAACGTCGAGCTCCACGTGCTCGACGGCGCCGGGCAACCCGCCCCGGTGGGCGCCCGGGGGCACCTGCACGTGGGGGGTGCCTGCCTGGCCCGCGGCTACCGGGGGCGGCCCGACCTCACGGCCGAGCGGTTCGTCCCGCACCCCTACCTCCCGGGGGCCCGGCTCTACCGCACGGGTGACCGGGCGCGGCTGCTGCCCGACGGGCAGGTCCAGCTGGCCGGCCGGGTCGACCACCAGCTCAAGGTCCGCGGCAGCAGGGTCGAGCCCGGCGAGGTCGAACGTGCCCTGGAGGCGGTGCCCGCGGTGCGCCAGGCCGCCGTCGTGCCGTGGCGTCGCGGGGGCACCGGTGGCACCGAGCTGGCCGCCTTCGTGGTGACCGACGGGTCGGTGACCGCCGCGCAGGTGCGGACCGCGGCCCGCGCTGCACTGCCCGCCCACCTCGTGCCCAGCAGCATCACGGTGGTGGACGACCTGCCCAGCACCGTCACGGGCAAGCTCGACCGGTCGGCCCTGCCCGCCCCCGTCGAGGCGGCGCGGGAACCGGTCGGCGAACCCGGCAGCGCTCTCGAGCAGCGCCTGGCGGAGCTGTGGGCCCAGGTGCTCGGGGTCGACGTCGTCGGGGTGCACGAGGACTTCTTCGACCTGGGCGGGCACAGCCTGCTCGCCGCGCAGCTGGCCGACCTGGTCGGGCGGTCGACGGTGTCCCGGGTCCCGGTCAGCGCGGTCTTCGAGCACCCCACCGTCCACCGACTGGCGGTGCTGCTCGAGGGCCGTGCGGACGGGACGGACGGTGACCGGCCATGCTGAGCTCGCCCTGGGTGGTGCGGCTGCGCCCGACGGGGACGGCGACCTCGCGACTGATCTGCCTGCCGCACGCCGGGGGAGGGGGGTCCACCTTCCGCGGGTGGGGCGACGGCCTGCCCCCCGGCGTCGACCTGTGCGCGGTGCGCCTGCCCGGCCGCGAGAGCCGACTGCGGGAACCGCTGGTGACCCGGATGGGCGACCTGGTCAGCCAGCTGGTCGGTGGCCTGTCCGACCAGCTCGACCTCCCGTACGCGCTGTTCGGCTACTGCTCGGGCGCGCTGACGGCCTTCGAGCTCGCCCGCCTGCTCGAGCAGACCGGACGCCCGCCGGCGCACCTGTTCGTCTGCGCCTGCCCGTCGCCGTCCAGCGTCCGGCGCGACAGCGCCGTGCACCGCATGTCGAGCACCGACCTCGCCGACCACCTGCGGGCCCTGGGCGTCGTCCCACCGGTGATCATCGACGACCCCGGCCTCTTCGCGCTCTTCGAGCCCAGCGTGCGGGCCGACTACGAGGTCTTCGAGAGCGACACCTACCGCCCCGGCGACCCGCTGCGGGTGCCCGTCACCGTCTTCGGCGCGCTCGACGACGTCACCACCTCGGTGGAGACCATGATGCGTTGGCGCGAGGAGACCACCGGGGACTTCACCCTCCGGCTGTTCCCCGGTGACCACGCCTTCTTCGACCGGCGCCGGGCCTCCATCGTGCAGCTGGTCGCGGCGGAGCTGGGCGGCATCGGCTCCGCCGGCCCGCCGGCCTGACCGCGGTCAGGCCCGCAGCGCGGCCTGGAGGGTCCGGCGCCACAGCCCGGCGTCGTGGTGGGCGCTGGCCATCGGCGACACGACCACCTCGGTGGCCCCGGCGGCGGCGAACTCGGCCACCCGCTCGGTGACCAGGTCGTCGGCGCCGATGACGCTGGCGGCGTGCAGCAGGTCGTCCCCCACCTGGCCACCGGTCAGGTCGTGGCCCAGGCCGCTGGCCTCGTACATCGCCCGGTAGTTCGGGATCCGGGCGTAGTTCTGCAGGTAGTCCCGCATCCAGGCGGTGTCGTGGTCGAGGTCCTCGGACACCGCGGCCGGGGTGATGACGACGACCGGGAACCCGTCGGGGTCGCGGCCGGCCCTGCGCAGGGAGTCGTGCAGCCGGGGGACGGCGACGTCGCGTACGTAGCCCACCGTGCAGTTCCACAGCAGCAGGCCGTCGGCGGCCTCGCCGGCCAGCTCGACCATCCTCGGGTTGAGCGCCCCCAGGCACACCGGCAGGTCGTCCCGGCGGGGCGGTGCGTACCGGGCGTGGCCGCGGTAGTGCGCCCCGTCCACGTGCACCTCGCCGTCGTGCAGCAGGGTGCGCACGACCTCCAGGTACTCCCGCATCGCGGCCAGCGGTGGCCCCTGGGGGACGCCCAGGGCCCACTCGGCGGTGAGCCGGTGACCGAGGCCCAGCCCGAGGGTGAACCGACCCCCGGACAGCTCGTCCACGGTGGCGGCGGTCTGCGCCATCACCACCGGGGGGCGGGTGTAGACCGGGAGGATGCCGGCCCCGATGCCGATCCGGTCGGTGGTGGCGGCCATCGCGGCCAGCAGCGACGCGCTGTCGCGCATGTTGGGCAGCTGCACCAACCAGGCCGAGTCCATGCCGAGCTCCTCGGCGAGCCGGGTGCGCTCGACCAGGGCGCCGATCGGCAGCTCCTCGAGCTCGACGGCCACCCCGGTGCGGGGCACCCTCACCCACCCATGCGCAGGCGCAGGCTCTTGGGCCGCATGTCGGTCCAGACCTCGTTCACGTGCTCGAGGCAGGCGGCCTTCAGCCCGGTCACCCCCACCTCGGCCCACCCGGCGGGGACCTCCCGGCCCACCGGCCAGATGGAGTACTGCTCCTCGTCGTTGACCACCACCGTGTAGTGGCGGTCGTCGTCGTCCTCGAACACGGCAACCTCCTCGACGGGGCGCCCGACCGGCACCGTCCCCCGATGCTGGCCGTCGCGGCACGGCGCCGGCAACCCACCCGAGCGAGCTGGCGACAAGTGGTCAGCACGTTGACGCCGGTCCGGCGGAGGCGTCCGCTTGACCCGGACCCGGGCACCCCCAGGCCCGGCCGGAGGAGCGACGTGACCGACGCCGATACCGACACGACCCGCACGGGCACCCCGCCGGTCGCCGCACCGGGCACTCCACCGGTCGCCGCACCGGTCGCCGAGGCCGCCATGGGCCGCAGCTTCTGGGCGCTCCTCGGGGCGACCTTCGTCGCCAGCCTCGGGTCGGGCATCACCTTCGTGGCCTTCCCGTGGCTGACCACCCAGCTGACCCGCGACCCGCTCCTCGTCGCCGGGGCCGTGGTGGCCGCCGAGCTGCCGTGGCTGGTGTTCAGCCTGCCGGTGGGGGTCTGGGTCGACCGCTACGAGCACCGCCGGCTCATCTCCAGCACCCACCTGACCCGCGCGCTGGTCATCGGGCTGCTGGCCGCGGCGGTGCTCCTCGACGTCACCAGCCTGTGGATGATCTACCTGGTCGGGTTCCTGCTGGGCTCGTTCGCGGTGATGAACGAGAACGCCAGCCAGACCATCCTGCCCAGCCTCGTGCGCCCGGCCCACATCAACCGGGCCAACAGTCACCTCATGCTCGCCGACACGGTCGGGGGCACCTTCCTCGGCCCCGCGATCGGCGGCTGGCTGCTGCTGGTGTCGGTCTCGCTGCCCTTCGCCCTGGACGCCGGGCTGTTCGCCGTGGCGGCCGCGCTCCTGGTGCTGGTCCGCCCCCAGGTGCCCGCCGGGGGCCCCGCCGTCGTGGTGGCACCCCCGGCCGACCGCTCGCTGCGGACCGAGATGGCCGCCGGCATGCGCTTCTTCTGGCAGCACCGGGTGCTGCGGCAGCTCGGCATCTTCCTCGGCCTGCTCAACCTGGCCAGCGCCGTCGTCATCAGCACCCAGGTGCTGTTCGCCCAGGAGATCCTCGGGTTGGGGGCAGGTGAGTACGGCCTGCTGTTCGCGGTGGGCGCCGTCGGGGCCGCGACGGGCTCGGCCGTGGCCCCGGGCCTGGAGGACAGGTTCGGCCCGCGCCGGGTCCTGCTGGGCACCCTGGTGGGCAACGTCGCCGTCAGCACGACCATCGGCCTGACCTCCAGCGCCCTCGTGGTGGCCGCGGCCCTGCTGGTCGCCGGGTCACTGGCCGTCATCTGGAACGTCGTGACGATCTCCTACCGGCAGCGCACCGTCCCCGGGCACATGCTCGGCCGGGTCAACAGCATCTACCGGCTGCTGGCCTGGGGACCGCTGTCGATCGGGTCGCTGATCGGTGGCGGTCTGGTGACGGTGGCCATCCCGCTGGTCGGCCGGGAGCCGGCGCTGCGCGTGCCCCTGGTCGTCGCCGCGGTCCTGGCCGCCGGGCTGACCGGGTACGCGGTGCTCCGCCTGCGGGAGGGCGTCTGGGCCCACGACCCGGCCGACGTCTACCCCGACGCCGATGACACCGACCGGCCAGCGCGGAGGGGCCAGCCGGGCCGGGCCGCCCGGGCCCGGCGCATGACGACCGCGCTCGTGGCGGTGAACGTGCTGGTGGCCGTCGTGGGTCTCGTCGTCGTCGGCCGGCAGCAGGGCCTGACCCTCGAGGACGTCGTCTGGGACGGCATCGGCCCCCTGCACCTGGCGGGGGAGATGAACGGGCCCGCCGTGGATGACGGGCAGGTCTGGCGCCTCGGCACGGCCAGCTTCCTGCACTACGGGCTGGGCCACCTCGCCGTGAACATGCTGCTGCTGGTGCTCGCGGGCCGCCGGCTGGAACCTGTGCTGGGCCCGGCCCGGTTCCTGGGGGTGTACCTGCTCAGCGCCCTGGGCGCCGGCGTGGCCACCTACCTGCTCGACCACGGGTCGCTCACCGCGGGGGCGTCGGGAGCGGTCTTCGGGCTGTTCGCCGCGCTGCTGCTCGTCGACCTCAGGCTGGGCCGCAACCCTGCCCTGGCCGTCGGACTGGTGCTCGTCGGGGCGGTGACGACCTTCGCGGTGCCCGGCACGGCCGTGGCGGCCCACGTCGGCGGGTTCCTGGTCGGCGCCGTGCTGGCCGGCGCGTGCGGGCTGCGCCCGGAGGACCGGGTCGCCCGATGGCGGGCAGCCGTCCCGGTCGCGGTCCCCGTCGTCCTGGTCGGCCTGGCCGTCGTGGCGTTCCTCGGGCAGCGCTGACCCGTGCGCGGGGTGTCCGACGGGGTCCTGGCGGGGTGCCCGGCGAGGTCCTGGCGACTAGTCGCCAAGCCCTGTCGTCGGGCCCGCACGGACGTCGACACTCCTCACGTCCGGCTTCGGACAACCCCGGAGCCCGGTGTCGACCTGGTCGACCGTCGCAGTCGAGTGTGCAACCGGAGGGCAGAACGGTGAGCGGTGGGGAAGACACGGGGATCGCCATCATCGGGTTGGCCGGGCGGTTCCCGGGGGCCCGGGACGTCGACGAGTTCTGGGCCAACATCGTCGCCGGCGTCGAGTGCATCACCTTCTTCAGCGATGACGAGCTGCGGGAGTCCGGCGTCCCCGAGACCTCCATCGCCAACCCGGACTACGTGAAGGCCGCGCCGGTCACCGAGGACGCGGAGATGTTCGACGCCGGGTACTTCGGGATGAGCCCCCGGGAGGCCGAGATCCTCGACCCCCAGCACCGGGTCTTCCTCGAGGAGTGCGACACGGCGCTGCAGAACGCCGGCTACGACGCCGCCACCTACCCCGGCCGGGTGGGCGTGTACGGCGGGACCGGGCTCAACACCTACCTCGAGGACAACGTCAACCGCCATCCCGAGGTGGTGGCGCTGATGGGGCAGCTCTCGACCAACATCGCCAACACGGCCGACTACCTGGCCACCGGGACGTCCTACCGGCTCAACCTGCGGGGCCCCTCCCTCACCTGCCTGACGGCCTGCTCCACGTCCATGACGGCCATCCACCTGGCCTCCCAGGCGCTGCGCAACGGCGACTGCGAGATGGCGCTGGCCGGAGGGGTCGAGGAGTTCGTCCCTCGGGTGTCCGGCTACTTCTACAGCGAGGGCGGCCTCTACTCACCGGACGGGCACTGCCGCACCTTCGACGCCAAGGCCCGCGGCACCGTCTTCGGCAGCGGCGCCGGCGTGGTGGTGCTCAAGCGGCTCGACGCCGCCCTCGCCGACGGCGACACCGTGCTGGCGGTCATCCGGGCCACCGCCCTGAACAACGACGGGGCCGACAAGGGTGCCTTCACCGCCCCGAGCATCGACGGCCAGGTCGGCGCCATCACGCAGGCCCTCCAGCGGTCCGGGGTCGACGCCTCCACGATCTCCTACGTCGAGGCCCACGGGACCTCCACCTACGTCGGGGACCCGATCGAGGTCAACGCCCTGACGCGGGCCTTCCGCCAGCACACCGACCGCACGCAGTACTGCGGGATCGGGTCGGTCAAGACCAACGTCGGGCACCTGGGCGCCGCGGCCGGCGTCACCGGGGTCATCAAGACCGTGCTGGCCATGCGCCACCGCGTGCTGCCCCCCACCATCAACTTCGACGAGCCCAACCCGCAGATCGACTTCCCGGCCTCGCCGTTCTACGTGAACACCGAGCTCACCCCCTGGAAGTCGGAGTCCGGCCCGCTGCGGGCCAGCGTCAGCTCCTTCGGCGTCGGCGGCACGAACGGGCACCTGGTCCTGGAGGAGTCCCCCCAGACCGCACCGTCCTCGTCGCCCCGTCGCCGGCACCAGCTCGTCCTGCTCTCGGCCCGCACCCCCACCGGGCTGCAGGCCAACGCGGTCGCGGTGGGCGCCCACCTGCGCGAGCGGCCCGAGGACCTCGCCGACGCGGCCTGGACCCTCGCGGTCGGCCGCACGGCCCGACCGGTGCGGGGGTTCCTGGTGGCCACGGACGGGACCGACGCCGCCGAGCGGCTGGCGGCCGGTGTCCCCCAGCCCGGACCCGGGGTGGTGCCGCCGCGCGGGGTGACCCGGCCGGTCACGTTCGCCTTCCCCGGGCAGGGGGCGCAGTACCCCGGCATGGGCCGTGAGCTCTACGACGACGAGCCCGTGTTCGCCGAGTGCGTCGACGCCTGCGCCGAGGTGCTGAGGGAGCACGTCGGCTGGGACGTCCGGGAGGTGCTGTACCCGGGCGACCAGGACGGGGGGACCGACGACCGGATCCACCGCACCGAGTTCACCCAGCCGGCGCTGTTCGTGGTCGAGTACGCCCTCGCCCGGCTGGTGCAGAGCTGGGGCCTGGCGGCCGACGCCGTGGTGGGCCACAGCATCGGCGAGTACGTGGCCGCCACGGTGGCCGGGGTCTTCGACTGGCGCGACGCGCTGCGGTTGGTGGCCGACCGGGGGCGGCTGATGCAGGAGCTGCCCGGCGGTTCGATGCTGGCGGTCCCGCTGCCCGAGCACGTGCTCGCGCCGATGCTGCCCGCCGACCTGGACGTCGCCGCGGTCAACGCGCCGGACCTGACGGTGGTCTCGGGGACCGACCAGGCCATCGAGGGGTTCGCCGCCACCCTGCGCTTCCAGGGGATCGAGGGCCGGGTCCTGCTCACCTCCCACGCGTTCCACTCGGCCATGGTCGAGCCGGTCCTGGGCCGGTTCGAGGAGCTGGTGGCCGGGGTCCCCCGCCGGGCGCCCGAGACCCCGGTCCTGTCCAACCTGACCGGCGCCTGGCTGACCGACGAGCAGGCGGTCGACCCCGCGTACTGGTCGGCCCACCTGCGCTCGGCCGTGCGCTTCTCCGACGCCGCGCAGGTGCTGTGCGACGCCGGCCAGGTCGTGCTGGAGCTGGGCCCGGGCCAGACGCTGACCGGGCTGGTCCGCCGCCAGCTCCCGGCCGACAAGCAGGGTCTGGCGGTCCCCGCCATGCGGCACCCGCAGCAGCGTCAGTCGGACACGGCGGTGCTGCTGTCCGCGGTCGGCCAGGTGTGGCAGACCGGCGCGCGCCTGGACGTCCCGGCGCTGTGGTCGGGGGAGACGCGGCACCGGATCCCGCTGCCGCGGGTGCCGTTCGAGAAGCAGCGGCTGTGGCTGGACGGCCGCCGGACCGCCGGGACCGGCGTCGAGCAGGCCGGGGACACCGGGGACGGCGAGACCGGCCCCTACTACGTGCCGGTGTGGAAGGAGACCGCACTGCCGACCCCGGGACCGGTGGACACCGACGCCGTGTGGGTCGTCCTCGAGCCGACCGGGACCGCCGCGGTCGGTGAGCTGACGCACCGGTTGAGGGCGGCCGGTGCGCGGGTCGTCGCGGTCCGGGCCGGCGCGGAGCAGGGCGTCGACGGCGACACCTGCACGGTGCGGCCCCGGGAGGTGGCGGACTACTCCGCCGTCCTGACCGCGGCCCTCGCCGACGGCGCCCCCCGGCTGAAGGTGGTGCACGGCTGGCTGGCCGGGGAGCTGGAGGGCGCCACGGCCATGGGCCGCGCGCGGGACGGGCTGGACCGCGGCTTCTTCAGCATCCTGGCCGCTGCGCAGGCCGTGTCGTCCAACGCCGCCGCACCCCCGACGGACTTCTACCTGCTCACCAGCGACATGCAGGACGTGGTCGGGACCGAGACGGTCGAACCCGTGAAGAACGCGGTCGAAGGCTTCGTGCGGCTGCTCCCCAAGGAGTTCAGCGCCACCACCTGCCGGTCGGTCGACGTCCCGACCGGTGCCGGTGCGGCGTGCGTGGAGCAGCTGCTGCGGGAGGTCACCTCCGACGCGGCCGAACCGATGGTCGCCTACCGCGGACGCAAGCGGTGGACCTGGTCCCACCAGCAGGTCGACCTCACCCGGCCCGCCGCCGACGCGCCGACCCTGCGGGACGGCGGGGTCTACGTCATCACCGGCGGGCTCGGCGGGATCGGGCTGGTCATGGCTCGGGAGCTGGCCGAGCGGCACCAGGCCAAGCTGGTCCTGCTCGGCCGCAACGGTCTGCCTCCGCGGGAGCACTGGGCAGAGGTCCTGGACGGTCCCGACACCGTGCAGTCCACCCGCATCCGGGCGGTGCAGGAGATGGAGTCCCTGGGTGGCGAGGTCCTCGTCGTCGCGGCCGACGTCACCGACGTCGAGCAGCTCGCGGCGGTGCGTCGGGAGGCCGAGGCCGCCTTCGGACCCGTCGACGGCGTGCTGCACGCGGCCGGCATCACCGGCGGCGGGATGGTGGAGACCCGGTCGCCGGACGACGCCGAGGACGTGCTCGCCCCCAAGGTGTTCGGCACCCTGGCCGTCGACGAGGTCTTCGGCGACGACGTCGACCTGGTGGTCTGCTACTCCACCTTCGCCGTCTTCACCGGTGACTACGGCCTGTTCGACTACTGCGCGGCCAACGCGGTGATGGACTCCTGGGCCCGCAGCCGCAGCGGCGGTCGGGCACACGTCGTGACGATCAACTGGCCGATCTGGGCCAAGGTCGGGATGGCGGCCGACATCGACCTGCCCGACATGCTCGCGTCCTTCGAGCAGGGGCACCGCTACGAGAAGGTGGCGCACCCCCTGCTGGGCAGCCGGCTGCTGGGCGCCGGCGGTGACGAGATCGTCTTCGTCAAGACGCTGACCACGGCCGACTGGGTCGCCGACGAACACCGGTTGCTGGGGCGGCCCACGCTGCCGGGCACCAGCCTGGTGGAGATGGTGCGGGCGGCCTACCAGGAGGTGACGGGCGCGGACACCGCGCTCGTGCGGGACATCGTCTTCGCGCAGCCGGTCTCCTTCGACGAGCGGCGCACCGTGCACCTCGTCATGACCCCTGGCCCGGCAGGTGTCTACGACGTGGCCGTCGTCGACCCGGCGGACGGTGCCCGCCTGACCACCGGACGGGTGGGCCCCGGGCCGCGGGACACCGCGCCGCACCACGACCTGGACGCCTGGCGGGCCGTGTGCCACCACGAGGACGAGGCCGAGAGCCCGCAGGAGGACATCATCACGCTGGGCCGACGGTGGGCCGACGCCATCAAGGCGCACTGGCACGGCGACCGGTCCGACGACGGACTGTTCGACGAGCTGGTGCTCGTGGAGCTCGACGAGGCCTTCCTGGACGACCTGTCCGACTTCGGCCTGCACCCGGCCCTGCTGGACAAGGCCAACGCCCTCGGCCAGACCATCGTGGCCCGGCAGAACAGCCATGTGCCCTTCGGCTACGACCAGATCACCGTCCGGGCGCCCCTGCCCCGTCGCTTCTACAGCTACATCAAGCACGTGGACGACACCAGCGGCGCCCTCATCCGCAGCGACATCGTGCTGGCCGGCGAGGACGGTGCGGAGCTGGTCGCGATCAAGGGCTTCACCATGTTCGAGTTCGCCGACGAGAGCATGTCGACCGCGTCCCTCGACGCGGCCGTCCTGCCCCCGGCCGCGGAGTCGTCGGCGGCCGACCCGCACACCTCGCAGAAGCTGGAGCGCGCGATGCTCCGGACGCAGCAGGTGGACTTCGGCATCGACCCCGTCGACGGCTACCCGATGCTGCGGGAGGTGCTGGACTCGGGCGTGGCGCCGCAGGTCATCGTCTGCCCGGACAGCTTCGTGAAGCGCATGCGGATGGCGGCCAAGGTCACCCGGGACGCCCTCGAGGAGCAGATGAAGGCCGCCCCGAAGGCGAGCTCGTCGGTCGCGGTCCGCAGCCTCATCACGCCCTACGCCGAGCCGGAGAACGACATCCAGCGGGTGGTGGCCGAGATGTGGGCCGACACCCTCGGTCTGGACCGGGTGGGCGTCGACGACGACTTCTTCGACCTCAACGGCAACTCGCTGATCGCCGTCCAGCTGGTGGCCAGGATCCGCGAGCAGTTCCAGGTCGACCTGACCGTCGCCGGGCTGTTCGAGACCCGGGTGCCCCGCGCGCTGTCCGCGCGGATCGAGGACCTGGTGGTGCAGCTGCTGGTCGGGATGTCCGACGAGGACGCGGCTGCACGGCTGCGGGCGATCGCCGTCCGCACCTGAGCCGTCGGCGGGCAGGAGGGGGAGGGGAGCATGGAGCAGTCCACGGACGGCCCGGTGGCCGCCGACGGTCTCTCGGCGGTCAAGCGGGAGCTGCTGGCCCGGCTGACCAGCGGGGCCGCACTCCACGTGTCGCCGGCCAGCCGCATCCCGCCGGCCGGCGACGGCCCCCATCTGCTGTCCTTCGCCCAGGAGCGCATCTGGCTGGCCGGGCAGCTGGCCGGGGATGTCCCCGTGTTCAACCTCGGGGCAGCCATCCGGCTGGCCGGCCCGGTGGACGCGGCGGGCGTGGCCGAGGCCATGGCCGCGGTCGTCGCCCGGCACGACGCGCTGCGGACCGTCGTGCAGGTGCGCGACGGCCAACCGCGCGGCGTGGTCCTGCCCCGGGTCGAGGTGGACCTCCCGGTCGTCGACCTGCGCGGCGGGCCCGCGGGGCCGGCGGAGATCGAGGAGCACGTGCGGTCGGTGGTGCTGGCGCCCTTCGACCTCGAGGTGGGGCCGTTGTGGCGGATGGCCCTGCTGCAGCTGGGTCCGGAGGACCACGTGCTGGTGATGGGTCTGCACCACCTGGTGGCCGACGCGACGTCGATCCTGCTGGTGATGCGGGAGCTGTCGGTGCCTGCCGCCCTGCGTCCGCCGGTGCCGGTGCCCTACACCGACTACGCGGCCTGGCAGCGCGGACGGCTGGAGTCCGGGGAGCACGACGACCAGCTCGCCCACTGGTTGGACCGGCTGGCCGACCTGCCCCCGCTCCTGGACCTCCCCATCGACCGGGCGAGGCCGGCCGAGCCCACCTTCGCCGGCGCCACCGTGACCACCCGACTGCCCGTCGAGGAGGCGGAGGCCCTGCGGGTGCTCGCCCGGGAGACCGGGACGACGGCCTACGCGGTGGGGCTGGCCGCGCTGGCGGCACTGCTCGCGCGCACCGGTGGCCGGCACGACCTCGTCATCGGTGTGCAGGTGGGCGGCCGCCACCTGCCCGAGGTGCAGAACCTGGTCGGGGTGTTCGTCAACGTGCTGCCGGTGCGCATCGGTCTGGCCGGACCCGGGGACCGGCAGAGCTTCCGGGACGTGCTGCGCACGGTGCACACCGCACTGACCGATGCCATGGCGCACCAGGACATCCCCTTCGAGGTCCTGGTCCGCGAGCTCCGCGGACCGGCCGGACGGGCCGCGCCGCCCCTGGTCCAGGTGGCCTGCAACATGCCCATGCAGGACCAGGAGCGGCCCCCCGGGGACGAGATCCCGGGGCCGGTCACCCCCAGCGGGTCGCTCGTCGACCTCACCGTGCACCTGGTGCCCCGCCCGGACGGCTCGTGGGAGGTGCAGCTGGAGCACTCGACCGTGCTCTTCGACGAGCCGACGGCCCGCCGGCTGTTGGAGCAGTACACCCGGGTCCTGGCCACGGTCGGCAGCGACCCCGACGAGGCCTGGCAGACCGTCGACCTGCTGGGCGCGGAGGGCCGGCGGCGCGACCTGGTCGTGTCCACCGGCGCCCGCACCGACCCGGCCGTCCCCCTGCTGCCGGAGGCCGTGGCCCGCCAGGCGCGGCTGGCACCGGGGTCGACCGCGGTGCGTGCGGGCGACCGGTCGCTCACCCGCGCCGGGCTGCAGACCGCGGCCGCGTCGCTGGCGGCGCAGCTGCGTGCACACGGGGTGGGCCGCGGATCGGTCGTGGCGGTGTGCACCGGCCGGGGCCTGGAGCTGTCGGTCGCCACGGTGGCCACCTGGGTGGTCGGTGCCGCCTTCCTCCCGCTGGACCCCGACCTGCCTCCGGTCAGGCTCACCCAGCTGCTGGAGCTCTCCGGCTCCGTGGCTGTCGTGGCGGCGCCGGACCTGACCGACCTGGCCGCGGACATCTCCGGCGGTCGGCCGGTCGTGCCGTGCACCGTCCCCGGGGTGGAGCCCCCACCTGCAGCGGGCGACCCCGTGGTGCCGGTCCCGGTGTGCGGGGACGACGCCGCCTACGTCATGTACACCTCGGGGTCCACCGGGGTGCCGAAGGGCGTCGTCGTCACCCACGGGGCGATCGCCGCCCGGGTGCAGTGGACGGTGCGTACCCAGGGTCTGACCGCGGAGGACCGGGTGCTGGCCAAGACTCGGGTGGCGTTCGACGCGGCCGTGCTCGAGTGGTTCGCCGCCCTGGTGTCCGGGGGCACCGTGGTGATGGCCCCGCGCGGGGTCGAGCACGACCCCGCCGCACTGGTGCGCGCCGTCGCCGGCAACGGGGCCACGGTGCTGCAGGTCGTGCCCTCGGTCCTGCGCGCACTGCTGGACGCTCCCGGCTGGGAGGGCTGCGGGGGTCTGCGCCAGGTGTGGTCGGCCGGTGAGCCGCTGGACCACGAGCTGGTGCAACGCCTCCGGAACCGGGTCCCCGTGCGGGTCTGGAACACCTACGGGCCCACCGAGTGCGCGATCGACGTCGCCGCCCACGAGGTCCCGCCGGACGGCGGGCGGGGCCCGGTCCCCATCGGCACGCCCGTGGACGGTGCCGTCCTGCTGGTGCTCGACGGCCACGGCCACCTGGTCGGCCCCGGCACCGTGGGGGAGCTGCACGTCGGCGGGACGGCGGTGGGCCGGGGGTACCTGGGCCGCGCGGACCTGACGGCCGAGCGGTTCTGCCCCGACCCGTACGGCCCGCCGGGCGCCCGCCTGTACCGCACCGGGGACCGCGTCCGGCGGCGGTCGGACGGCGTGCTGGAGTTCGTCGGGCGCATCGACGACCAGGTCAAGGTCAACGGGGTCCGGGTCGAGCCGGGCGAGGTCCGCGCCGCGCTCGCCGAGCACCCCGCGGTCGCGCAGTGCCACGTGCAGGCGGTGCGCACCGACGACGGCCCGCGGCGCCTGGTCGCCTACGTCGTCCCCGTCACCCCCACGAGCCCGGTCGACCCGGCCGAGCTGCGGGCCTTCCTGCGGCTGCGACTGCCCCCGGCGATGGTGCCCGGGGCGGTCCTGACGCTGCCGGCGCTGCCGCGGACCCCCAACGGCAAGGTCGACACCGCGGCCCTCCCGGTCCCGCGGGCCCAGGACCGCAGCCACCTGGTACCCCCCACGACTGCGTCGCAGCGGGCGGTGGCCGAGGCGTGGGCCGACGTGCTCGGGGTCGAGGGGGTCGGCGTCGACGACGACTTCTTCGCGGCGGGGGGCCACTCCCTGCTGCTCGGGCAGCTCGTGGTCCACCTGCGGCTGCGCACGGGTGTCGAGGTGCCCGTGCGTGAGCTGTTCTCCGCGCTCACGGTCCGGGGTCAGGCCGCGCTGGTCGACGCCAGGTCGCCGGCTGCCGCCGACGAGCCGATCCCGGTGCTCGACGGACCGGGGCCGTTCACGACGTCGTCCGGGCAACGGCGCCTGTGGGTGCTGGACAAGCTCAACCCGGGGAGCCTGGAGTACCTCACCCCGTGTTTCGTGCCGCTGCCGCGCGGGACCGACCCGCTGGCGCTGCGCGCCGCCGTCGGCGACCTGGTCGCCCGGCACCCCGCGCTGCGCACCCGCTTCACCGACGTAGCTGGGGAGCCCCTGCAGGTGGTCGACCCGCCGGGCGAGGTCGTCCTCCGGGTGGTGCAGGCTCGGCCGGCGGCGGCTTTCGCCGACGACCTCGGGCGCGGGTTCGACCTCGCCCGCGGCCCGGTGCTGCGCGCGGTCCTGGCCCAGCCGCAGGACGACGACCCGGTGCTCATGCTGCTCATGCCGCACATCGCCTGCGACGGCTGGTCCACCGGCGTGCTCGCACGGGACCTGCTCGAGCTCCTGGACGCCCGCACCCGGGGGCGGCCGGCGCAGCTGCCGGCGCTCCCGCTGCGCTACACCGACGTCGCCGCCTGGCAGCGGGCCTCGCTCGACGGTGCCGACCTCGCCGACCAGCTGGCCCACTGGGAAGGTGCGCTGGCCGGCCTGCCGGTCCTGGACCTGCCCGTCGACCGCCGCCGGCCGGTGGTGCGGGACCCCCGCGGGGGAGCGGTGGCCTTCGCCGTCCCCGACGACGTCGCCCGGGCGGTGCAGCGGGCCGGTCGGCAGCAGGGCGCCAGTTCGTCGGTCGTCCTGCTCGCCGCATTCACGGTCCTGCTGTCCCGGTACAGCGGGCAGCGCGACGTCGCGGTCGGGTCGCCGGTGGCGGGCCGCTCGCGACCGGAGCTGGCCGGGGTGGTGGGGCTGTTCATCAACACCCTCGTCCTGCGGTGCGACCTGTCCGGTGAGCCCACGTTCGCCCAGGTCGTGGACCGGGTGCGCGGCACGGTCCTGGACGGCTTGGCCCACCAGGACGTCCCGTTCGACCACCTCGTCGACCGGCTGGCCGTCGACCGGGACATGTCCCGGAACCCGCTGTTCGACGTGCTGTTCGACCTGCAGCACGACGGCCACGCAGGGGCCGACGCCGACGAGCCCGGCGACGGCGCGGTGGACGGGATCCCCCGGGCCGCCCGCCAGGACCTGGGCCTGATCATGCGCCGGCGGGCCGACGGCACGCTGCGCGGCACCCTGGAGTTCGCGACCGCGCTGTTCGACCGCGCGACGGCCGAGCGGATGACCGGGCACTACCTGCACCTGCTCGGCCAGGTCGCGGAGGGCTTCGAGGTGCCCGTGGGCGAGCTGGAGCTCCTCACGGAGGCCGAGGCCGGCCAGCTCGAGCGCTGGAACGCCACGGCGCACCCGGTGGACCAGATGACCCTGGTCGACCTGCTCGACCGGCAGACCGCGCGCACCCCGCAGGCCTGTGCCGTCGTGCTCGGTGGGACCACCCTCACCTACGCCGAGCTGGCGGCGCGGGCGGGTCGGCTGGCGGGTGCCCTCGCCGCGCGAGGGGTGAGGCCGGAGAGCGTCGTCGCGGTCGCGCTGCCCCGCTCGGTCGAGCTCGTCGTGGCGCTGCACGCCGTGCTCCGGGCCGGCGCGGCCTACCTCCCCGTCGACCTCGGGCACCCGCCCGGCCGGCTGGCCGCGCTCCTCGCCGGGTCGCAGCCCGAGCTGGTCCTCACCACCGCCGCCGGGGACGACGTCCTGCCGGCCTCGGACGTCCCACGCCTCCTGGTGGACGCCGCCGACGACGCGGGCCCGATCGCCGAGCCGAGCGCGCCGGCGCCGGACAACCCGGCCTACGTCATCCACACCTCGGGCTCCACCGGTGGACCCAAGGGCGTCGTCGTCCCGCACGCCGGCATCGTGAACCGTCTCGCCTGGATGCAGGACCACTTCGGCCTCACGGCGCAGGACCGGGTGCTGCAGAAGACACCCGCGACCTTCGACGTGTCGGTGTGGGAGTTCTTCTGGCCGCTGACGTGCGGAGCGGCCCTCGTGCTCGCGCGACCCGAGGGGCACCGGGACCCCGCCTACCTGGCCGCGCTCGTCCAGCAGGAGCGCATCACCACCGTCCACTTCGTGCCCTCGATGCTGAGCGCCTTCCTCGGGCACCCGTCGGCCGGCGCGTGCACCGGCCTGCGCCGCGTGGTGTGCAGCGGCGAGGCCCTCGGCCCGGCGCTGCGGGACCGCTTCCACGAGGTCCTGCCCGGGGTCGAGCTGCACAACCTGTACGGCCCCACCGAGGCCTCCGTGGACGTGACGGCCTGGGAGTGCGCCCCGACCGCACCGGGCACGGCGGTGCCGATCGGGGAGCCGGTCTGGAACACGCGGCTGCACGTCCTGGACGCCGACCTGAACCGGGTCCCGGTCGGCGTCCCCGGTGAGCTGCACCTGGCCGGTGTGCAGCTCGCCCGCGGCTACCTGGGTCGCCCGGACCTGACCGCCGACCGGTTCGTCCCCGACCCGGCCGGCTCGGGGAGCAGGGTGTACCGCACCGGGGACGTCGTCCGCCGGCGACCGGACGGCGTCCTGGAGCACCTCGGCCGCGCCGACGACCAGCTGAAGATCCGCGGGCACCGGGTGGAGCCCGGTGAGGTCGCCGCCGTGCTGACCGCCCACCCGGGTGTACTGGAGGCCGTGGTCGTGCCGGCGGCGGACGGCGGGGACGTGGCGCTGGTGGCCCACTGGGTGCCCACCGGGGAGACGGTCGAGGAGGACCAGCTCGTCGACCACTGCTGGGAGCACCTGCCCGAGCCGATGGTGCCGCGCTTCTGGAACCGGCTCGACGCCCTCCCGGTGACGTCCAACGGCAAGGTCGACCGGCGCCGGCTGGCCGGTTCGGGTACCCGGACCGCCCCGGCCCGGGACGCGGACGTCCCCGTGGTGGCACCGCGCACCGTCGTCGAGGAGCGGCTGCTGGAGATCTGGACCGATCTCCTGGGTCCTGGGTCCGGGGTCCTGCACAACTTCTTCGCCGGTGGCGGCCACTCGATCCTCGCCGTGCAGCTGGTCTCGCGGGTCGCCGAGGAGTTCGAGGTCGAGATCCCGGTGCGCCTGGTCTTCGAGCGCCCCACCGTCGCCCAGCTCGCCGCGGCCGTCGAGGCCGAGATCACCGCCGAGATCGACCGACTCACCGACGAGGAGGTGGCCGCGTTCGCGGTCACCACCGAGGTCGCAGGCCCCAGGAGGCACCCGTGAGCAGTGAACCCCTCTACCTCAGGCCCAACGTCCGCATCGAGGGCCTGGTCAACCGGTTCGTGGCCTGGACCCACGTGTACGCCCCCGTCACCGGGGCCATGACGACGGCGAACCTGCTCCTGCCGATCATGGACTCGTTCGTGCAGCACCCCGAGGTGCACGAGGCGGCGGTGGCCAACCCGAAGATGAAGGGCGGCTTCTTCATCGCCGCCCCGTCCTCGCGGGTCGACGAGGTGGCCGACCTCCGGGACTCCGTCGTCCGGGACGACAAGGTGGCGCTGGCGTTCGCCGAAGCGGTCACGCTGGCCGAGGAGATGCTGCGGGCCCGAGCCACGGGCTTCGACCTGTCCCCGCTGTACGCGCTGCTGCCGCCGGAGCTGCGCGGGGTGACCGAGCTGGTCTACGACACCGACCACCACGCCACGCTGCGGTTCCTCGAACCGCTGCTCTACCGCAGCGAGGTGCACCGGCGGGAGCGTGAGTCGGTCGACCTGTCCCTGGACGACGGCACGTCGCCGCCGTTCATCCTCAGCACCCCCCGGCTGCCCGCGCCGGGGCACCTGCAGCTGCCGCTGCAGCTGGACCACCCGGGCATCGACGACCTGTTCTCCCTCCGGTCGCGGGCCCGGCCGCTGGCCGAGGTGGCCGCCGCGCTGGAGATCGGGGACGGCAGGCAGGAGGAGCTGCTGCGCAGCCTGCTGACCCCCGACCGGTCCCCGGTGGCCGACCGCGACGCCGAGGGCGGCCGGATCCGCTACTTCGGCCACGCCTGCCTGCTGCTCCAGGCGCCGGGCGCCAGCGTGCTGGTGGACCCGTTCATCAGCTCCGACACCGCGGCGGGCGACCGGTTCACCTACGAGGACCTGCCGGACACCATCGACCTGGTCCTGATCACCCACGCCCACCAGGACCACGTCGTGCTGGAGACCCTGCTGCAGCTGCGGCACCGGGTCGGCACCGTCGTGGTCCCGCGCAACGGGGGCGGGCAGCGGCAGGACCCGTCGCTGCGGTTGTTCCTGGAGGCCGCCGGCATGCGGGTGCGGGAGGTCGACGACCTGGACGAGATCACCTTCCCCGGCGGCTCGGTCGTGGCCGCCCCGTTCTTCGGCGAGCACTGCGACCTCGACATCCGTGCCAAGAGCAGCTACTGGGTGCGGATCGCCGGGCGGAACGTGTTCGTGGGCGCGGACACCTCGGGCCTGGAGTCCGAGCTGTACGCGCAGATCCGGCGCACGCTGGGCCGGGCGGACATGGCCTTCATCGGGATGGAGTGCGACGGTGCGCCGCTGAGCTGGCTCTACAGCTCGCTGTTCACCCAACCGGTCCCGCGGAAGATGGCGATCACCCGCAAGCTCTCGGGCTCGAACGCCGCGCAGGCCAGTGCCGTCGTGGCCGAGCTGGGCGCCCCGGAGGCCTACGTCTACGCGATGGGGCAGGAGGACTGGCTGCAGCACGTCATGGCGACCAGCTACACCCCTGCCTCCTACCAGTTGCTGCAGGTGAAGGAGTTCCTCTCCACCTGCGCCGACCGCGGTGTGCACGCCGAGCACCTGCTGGTCCGCGAGGAACTGCGGTGGTGACCCGGGCACCCGCACCGGCCCCGGTCGTGGTGGGTCGCCTGCAGGTGCGGGTGCTGCTGGACACCGGGCCGACCACCGCCGAGCTCGCTACCATCGAGGACCTGTTCGGCGCCCGCGGGATGGACGCCGGGGTCGAGGGCCACTCCTACGGCGGCCCACCGCCGACGTCGGCGTTCCGGATCGTGCTCGACGTCCCCCTGGCCCCCTTCCTCGACTCCTTCGCGCAGGAACCGGGCACCGGGTGGCGGTCGCTGGGCGAGCTGGTCGCGGCCCTGCAGTCGATGCGTGCCGACCCGGCCGACTGGGGCCGGGCCCACGTGGTCCACGTCGAGGACGCCGCCAGCGGCCACTCCGTCCGGCTGGACCCCGCGCTGCCCGAGGAGGCCTACCGGGCGCTGCTGGACATCGACCTCTCCGGTCTCGACCAGTGGTCGGTCCCCGTCGAGCTGGGCTGGCAGCCGGCCCTGACGGCGTGGAAGGCCCGCATGACCACCGTCCCGGTGCGCTTCTCGCGCCGCCCGCCGCCCCGCCGCGCCGCGCCGGCCCCCCTGGTCCGCCAGGTCGGCGAGGAGGAGATGGCGTCGCTGTGGGCACTGGCGGGGTCGGCGGGCACCCCGGCGGTCTCCTGGCAACGGGCGCAGATGGTCCTGCTGGGCGTGCAGGGGTCCACCGCCGCCTCCATCGCGCAGCACGTCGTCACCGGTGAGGCCCGGGTGCGTGCCGTGCTGGACAACTTCAACCGCGACGGCTTCGCCTCCTTCGACATGGCCTACACCGCCGGCCACCGCCCGCAGGTCACCGAGGAGGAGGAGCGCGACGCCCGGGAGGTCCTCCGCCGGGGGACCTGGGACGCGGCCGAGCTCGGCGAGTTCCTCGTTGCCGAGGGCGTGGTCGAGGACGTCGACCTCGCGTGGCTGACGGCCCTGCTGACGCGACGGGAGGGGAGCGGATGAGCACGCAGAGCGTGGGTGCCGACACCGTCGGGGACATGCGCCGTGCCCTGCTGGCCGCACGGCTGGCCGGCGGTCACCGCGGGGCCCGCCACGGGATCCCGCGGGTGCCGCGCCCGGGCCGGCTGGTCACCTCGTTCGGCCAGCAGCAGCTGTGGTTCCTCAGCGTGCTGGACCCGGGCAGCCCGGAGTACGTCATCCCGCTGACCATGTGGGTCGGCGGGGAGCTCGACCTCGCGGCCCTCGACGGTGCCTGGCGGTCGACCGCAGAGCGGCACGAGGTGCTGCGTACGCGTTACCAGCTGGCCGACGCGGACCTCCTCCAGGTCGTCGACCCGGTGTCCGCGGTACCGCCCGTGCGGGTCAGCGACCTCGCGGAGGTCCCCGCCGACCGGCGCGAGGAGCACGCGCTCGGGGTGGCGCGCGCCGAGGCGGGAGTCGCCTTCGACCTCGGGCGCGAGCACCCCGCGCGGGTACACGTGCTGAGGCTGGCCGCCGACCGGCACCTGCTGGTCCTCACCGTGCACCACATCGCCGGCGACGGGTGGTCCTCGGGACTGCTGGTCGACGAACTGTTCTCCTCCTACCTGCACCTCGTCGGGTCGCCGGAGGCGCCGCCGCTGCCCGACCTGCCGGTGCAGTACGCCGACGTCGCGGCCTGGCAGCGGGCGCGCCTGACCGGCGACGCGCTCGAGCGCGAGCTCGGGTACTGGCGCACGCAGCTCGCCGGGGTCCCGGTGATCGAGCTGCCGCTGGACCACCCCCGCTCGGCCCGGCGCTCGTGGGCCGGGGACCGGTACGAGTTCGAGGTCCCGCCCGGATCCGGGGACCGGCTGCGCGACCTGGCGCGCCGGTACGACACCACCTTGTTCACGGTGGGGTTCACCGCGTTCCGGGAGCTGCTGCACCGATGGTCGGGCCAGTCGGACCTGACGGTCGGCACCGCGGTCGCGGGTCGGAGCCGGCCCGAGGTCCAGCACCTCGTCGGGTACTTCCTCAACACCGTGGTGCTCCGGTCGGTCCGGGAGGGAGACCCGAGCTTCGCCCAGCTGCTCGAGCACGACCGGGCCCTGGTGCTGGACGCCCTGTCCCACCAGGAGGCCCCGGTCCCGCAGCTGGTCGAGGAGCTCCAGCCGCGGCGCGACCCGTCCCGGACCCCGCTCTTCCAGGTCATGTACGACATGGTGGAGGCCTCCCCCCGGCACCTCGTGCTGCCGGGCCTGGAGGTCGACGTGGTCGACGTCGTCCCGGCCGCGGCCAAGCACGACCTCCGGCTCGAGCTCACCGCCCGCCGCGACGGCGGGCTGCGGGGCGTCCTGGAGTACCCCACTGCGCTGTTCGGCCCCGGTACGGTCCAGCGCTTCGCCGCGCACCTGTGCACCCTGCTCGACGCGGTGACCCACGACCCCACCGCGCCGCTGTCCACCGTGGAGGTGATGGGACCGGGCGAGCGGGCGGCCGTGCTCGGGCCGCGGGCCGGCGAGACCGCCCCGGCCGTGCTGCACCCGGTCAGCAGGCGGGTGGCCGAGCTGGCCCGCACCGCGCCGGCCGACCCGGCCGTCGTGCAGGGCATGCAGCGGCTGACCTTCGCGCAGCTGCACGAGCGCAGCAACCGGGTCGCGCACGTCCTGCGCGACCGGGGGGTGCGGCCCGGGGCCACCGTGGCGGTGTGCCTGGAGCGGGGGCTGGACCTGCTGCCCTGCCTGCTCGGCGTGTGGCGCGCCGGCGCGGCCTACGTCCCCCTGGACCCCGGCGACCCGCCCGCGAGGTCGGCCGCCGTCCTCGCCGACTCCGGCGCCGTCCTGACCATCACCCGTTCGGAGCTGCCGGCGGCCTCGGCCGGCGGCGCCGTGCTGGCGGTCGACCTGGACGGACCCGAGATCGACGGCGCGCCGTCGGCGGACCTGCCCGGCGAACCCGACCCGTCGGCCGTCGCCTACCTGGTGTACACCTCCGGCAGCACCGGACGACCCAAGGGTGTGCTGGTCACCCACGGGAACCTGGCGAACTACCTGGGGTGGGCCGCGGGGGAGTACCTCTCCGCGGACGGCAACGGGGCGGCGCTGTTCTCCTCGATCGCCTTCGACCTGGTCGTGACCACCCTGTTCCTGCCGGTGGTGGCCGGCCAGCCCGTGCACCTGCTGCCGGCGGACCTGTCCACCCGCAGGCTCGGGCCCGCCCTGGCGGAGGCCGCGGGTGGTCGGCCGTTCAGCTTCCTCAAGCTGACCCCCGGGCACCTGGAGCTCCTGGTCGACCAGCTCGACGGCGCCGACGCCGCCGGTCTCGCCCACCACCTCGTCGTCGGGGGCGAGGCCTTCCCGGCGTCGCTGGCCGCCCGATGGTGGGACCTCGCGGGGGGCACCGGTGTGGTGGTCAACGAGTACGGCCCGACGGAGAACACCGTGGCCAACGTCGTCCACCGGGTGGAGGCGCCGACCGGGGTGCCGGCCGACGGCGGCGGGTCGCTGCCCATCGGGCGGGCCGTCCCCGGGACGTCGGTGCACTGCCTGGGCCCTGACCTCGCGCCGGTGCCGCCCGGGGTGGAGGGCGAGCTGCACCTGGGCGGCGCGCAGCTCGCCCTGGGCTACCGGGACCTGCCCGGGCTGACCGCCGAGCGCTTCGTGCCCGACCCCTTCGGTCCGCCCGGCGCGCGCCTGTACCGCACCGGCGACCGGGCCCGGGTGGGCCCCGACGGCGTCGTGGCGTTCCTGGGCCGCCGGGACGAGCAGCTGAAGGTGCGTGGCCACCGCGTGGAGGCCGGGGAGGTCGAGTCCGCGCTGCGGACCCACCCGCTCGTCCGCGACGCCGTGGTCACCCTGCGGACCGGTGCCGCGGGCACCGGGCTGCTGGTCGCCTACGTGACCACCGACGCCGTGACCACCGACGCCCCCGCGGACCCGTCGGCCGAGGACCTGCGGCGGTTCGTCGCCGGTCTGCTGCCCGAGCACATGGTGCCGGCGCACGTCGTCGTCCTCGAGGACATCCCGCTCACCAGCAACGGCAAGGTCGACCGGGCCGCGCTCCCCGACCCTGACCGGGCGGCCTCGGGCGCGGCGGAGACGGCGGCCGCGCCGCGGTCACCGCTGGAGCAGCAGCTGGTCACCGCCCTGGCGAGCACGCTGGGGCTGGCCGAGGTCGGCGTCGACGACGACTTCTTCGACATCGGCGGCGACTCGCTCAGCGCCGTGGCGCTCGTGGGGCAGCTGCGCGCCGCCGGCCTGGACCTGGCCGTGGACGACGTCTTCGCCCACTCGACGCCGGCCGAGCTTGCCGGGCTCCTGCTGGACCGGCAGCCGCTGACCGGCGCCGCACCGCGGCTAGCGGCCTTCGACCTGGTGCCCGAGCGGGACCGGGCGGCACTGGCGGCCGACCTGGAGGACGCGTACCCGCTGACGACGCTGCAGGCCGGCATGCTCGTCGAGATGTTCTCCGACAGCGCGGTGAACTACTACCACAACGCAACCACCTATCTGGTCCGCGACGGCGTCCCGTTCTCCCCGGCGGCGTTCCGCGCGGCGGTGGAGCGGGTGGTCCAGCGGCAGGAGGTGCTGCGTACCGGGTTCGACATGGCGACCTTCAGCGAGCCGATGCAGCTGGTGCACCGCACGGCCCAGCTGCCGACCACCGTCGAGGACGCGCAGCACCTGCCCCCGGCCGCGCAGGACGAGCTGGTCCGGGCCCGCATGGCCGAGGAACGCGCCCGGCTCTTCGACGTCTCGACGCCGTCGCTGCTCCGGCTGCACGCGGTGGTCCGCGCCCCCGGGGAGTGGTCCCTGATCATCACCGAGTGCCACCCGATCATGGAGGGCTGGAGCTACCACATGCTCCTGATGGAGCTGCTGACCTGTTACGGCCAGCTCCGGGACGGCAAGACGGTGGTCGACCCGGAACCGCTGGGGGTCCGCTTCGCCGACCACGTCGCCGCCGAGCGGGCCGCGCTGGCGGACCCGGCGCACCGCGACCACTGGCGCGGGGTGGTCGACGGCGCGGCCCGGTGGTCCGTGCCCAGCGGCTGGGGCGGCGCAGGCGAGCGCGCCGGCGGTGGGCCGATCCGGGTGGAGGTGATGTTCGCCGACCTGGAGCCGGGGCTGCGCGCGCTGGCCCGGACGGCCGAGGTGCCATTCAAGGCCGTGCTGCACGCCGCCCACCTGAAGGTCATGAGCATGCTGACCGACGAGCCCAGGTTCCTCAGCGGGCTGGTGTGCGACACCCGGCCCGAGGTGGCAGGCGCCGACCGGCTCTACGGCCTGTTCCTCAACACGGTGCCGTTCCCGTTCGAGCTCACGGCCGCCACCTGGCGCGAGCTGGTCACCGAGGTCTTCGCGCAGGAGATCGAGCTGTGGCCGCACCGTCGCTACCCGCTGGGCGCCATCCAGCGTGACCGGCCCGGCGGGGGCCGCCTGCTCGACGTGGTGTTCAACTACCTCGACTTCCGCACCGTCGACGAGGAGCTGGTCGACTTCGGGGCCAGCATCGACGACTCGCAGATCGAGTTCGCCCTGTCGGCCACCGCCTTCCGGCAGGGGCTGCTCACCCTGCGCCTGCACCCCGACGCGGTCGACCGGGACCACGGCGAGCGGCTGGCCGCGATGTACCGGCTGGTGCTGGTGGCCATGAGCGAGGACCCCGACGGCGATGCGTGGGCGGCCCGGCTGCCCGACGACGAGCTCCGCCGGTCGGCCGAGGAGAGCACCGGAGCGGCGCCGTCGGAGCCGGCGTCCGACGTCCCCCAGCTGTTCGAGGCGGCGGCGCGGGCGGTGCCCGACGCACTCGCCCTGGTCCTGCCCGACGGCCACGGGTGGACCTTCCGCGACCTCGACGAGCGCTCCAACAAGCTGGCCCACTACCTGCGCACCTCGGGGATCGGGCGCGACCAGTTCGTCGGCATCTGCGTCGAACCGGGGCTGGAGCTGCTGGTCGGGGTGCTCGGCGTGCTCAAGGCCGGCGCGGCCTACCTGCCGCTGGACCCTGCCCACCCACCCGCACGGTCGGCCCACGCCCTGCACGACTGCGGGGCCCGGATGCTGCTCACCCAGGACCACCTCGACGGGCGGCTGCCCCCGCTGGACATCCCGGCCCTCTACCTGGACGGCGACTGGCCGGCGATCGAGGGCCAGCCCGATGGCCCGGTGCCACGTCGTGTGCACCCGGACAACCTGGCGTACTGCATCTACACCTCGGGGTCGACCGGGCGGCCCAAGGGCGTGCTCGTGACCCACCGCGGTCTGGCGAACTACCTGACCTGGGCGATGGAGGCGTACACCGTGCCCGGCGGCGGTGGCGCCCCCCTGCTGGGGTCGATCGCCTTCGACCTCACCGTGACCAACCTGCTGGTGCCGCTGGTGGCCGGGCAGCGGGTCACCGCGCTGCCGGTGGGGCGCGAGACGGAGGCGGTGGCGGGGATGATCGCCGGACCAGGCATCGACCTGCTCAAGGCCACGCCCGGGCACCTCGACGTCCTGCACGGTCTGCTGTCGGACGCACCCGGTCGCCCGGTGGTGGGCACCGTGGTGGTCGGGGGGGAGCAGTTGCCCCTGGAGACGGTGCTGGCGTGGCACCGCGCCGTGCCCGGGGTGCGCATCGTCAACGAGTACGGCCCCACCGAGACCGTCGTCGGCTGCATCGTCCACGACGTCCCCGCCGACCCCGACCAGCCGCGGCCCGTCGCGATCGGCCGGCCCATCGCGGGCACCTCGGTGCGCGTGCTGGACCGGCACCTGCAGCCGGTGCCGCGGGGGGTGCCGGGGGAGCTCTACGTCGGTGGCGAGGGCGTGGCCCGTGGGTACGGCGGCCGGCCCGACCTCACCGCGGACCGGTTCGTGCCCGACCCGGCCGGCCCGCCCGGGGCCCGGGTCTACCGCACCGGGGACGTCGTGCGCCGCCGCGCGGCGGGGGACCTGGAGTTCCTGGGTCGGCGGGACCACCAGTTGTCCTTCCGGGGGTACCGGATCGAGCCCGGGGAGATCGAGGCCCGGCTGCTCCGCCGGCCCGGGGTCGCTGAGGCCGTCGTCGTCCTGGGGCGCAACCCGGCCGGTGACAGCCGGCTCGTCGGCTACGCCGGGTGCCCGGGGCCGGAGCAGCCAACCCCCGAGGAACTGCGCGCTGCGCTGCGGCGGGAGCTGCCCGAGCACCTGGTGCCCGGGTTGCTCGTCGTCCTCCCGGCGCTGCCGAGGTCGGCGGCGAACAAGGTCGACCGGGCGGCCCTACCGGTGTCCGACCGGGTGCCGGCCACCTCGGCGGCGTACGTCGCGCCGCGCAACGCGCTGGAACGGCGGCTGACCGAGCTGTGGGAGGACGTGCTCGGCGTCGAGCGGCTCGGGATCGAGGACCCGCTGCGCGACCTCGGCGCCGATTCGCTGTCGGCCCTGCGGGTGGCCGCTGCCGCCGACGACCTCGGCGTCGTGATGTCCCCGCACGACGCACTGGCCTTCCCGACGGTCGCGCAGCTGGCTCAGCACCTGCTGGGCGGCAGCACCGAGGACCTGGCCAGGACGCTCCTCGCGGACTCAGAGCTCGCCGAGGAAATCCACCCGCACGGGCCCCCGGCCGACCCCGACGGCCCGGTGCTGCTCACCGGGGCGACCGGCTTCCTCGGGGCGCACGTCCTCGCCGAGCTGCTGCGGACCACCGACCGGCGGGTGCGCTGCCTCGTGCGGGGCGCCGACGTCGACGCTGCGCAGGCGCGGCTGCGGGCGTCGGCGGACCGCTGGCGGACCGCTGTGCCCGAGGCGCTGGACCGGGTCGAGGTGGTGGCCGGCGACCTGGGTGCGGACCGTCTCGGCCTGAGCGAGGCCGACTTCGGGGCGCTGGGCCGGTCGGTCTCGGCGATCTACCACTGCGGCGCCGACGTGAACGCCGTGCACCCCTACGCGGCGATGCGGGCGGTCAACGTCGGCGGCACCCGCGAGGTGCTCCGGCTGGCGTGCGAGGGCACGACGACGCCGGTGCACCACGTCTCGACGATGTCGGTGTTCACCCCGGAGACGATGGACAGCGGGCAGGTGGATGAGACCAGCGGGCAGGTCGACCCACCGGCCGCCCGGTCCAGCGGCTACGGGCAGTCCAAGTGGGTGGCGGAGAACCTGGTCGTGGAGGCCGGCCGGCGCGGCCTGCCCGTGACGGTGATCCGCATGGCCCGGGTGTCGTGGAGCACGCGGACCGGGGTCGCGAACTCCGACGACCTGGTGACGAGGGCCATGTCGGCCGCGCTCCGCCTGGGGATGGTGCCGGCGATGCAGGTCGGGATGACGCTCACCCCGGTCGACCGGGTCGCGGCCGGGATCGTCGAGATCGGGCGCCGCACCGACACCCACGGCGGTTGCTTCCACCTGATCAGCCCGCACCGGCTGGCCTGGGATGACCTGATCAGCTGGACCACGGCATGCGGCCATCCTCTCGAGACGGTGGACGCCCGCACCTTCCGGGACGCGCTGGTCGAGGCCGCCCGCCCACCGGGCGGAGCCGACCTGCGCCCGCTGGTCCTG
Source organism: Modestobacter sp. Leaf380 (assembly GCF_001424485.1). Lineage (GTDB taxonomy): Bacteria > Actinomycetota > Actinomycetes > Mycobacteriales > Geodermatophilaceae > Klenkia. The sequence continues at coordinate 159,453 of NZ_LMQC01000025.1, read as the reverse complement.
CTGCTGCCCCGGACCGAGGACGGCGTCGACCTGTCGACCATCGAGGACGACTACGTGCCCCCGGTCGAGACCTGGTGGAGCAGGCACGGCGGACACGTCGAGCCGATCACGCAAGCCGATGTGGAGGAGTTCGTGGCGGGCCTTGCGCACCGGCCCGGCGCACCGGCTGCCCGTGCTTGAGTCCGTCCTCGGACCGCCGGTGTCGGTGTGCTCGACCCGCACCGACACCGCGCCCGTCGTCGTGCACGCCGAGGAGGAGACCGACGTGGCGCGGGCCGTGCCTGCCCGCCGGGCGGAGTACGCCACGGTGCGGCACTGCGCACGGACGGCGCTGCGCGCGATCGACGTGCCGCCGGGGCCGCTGCCGAGGGGCGCCGGTGGCGCCCCGGTCTGGCCGGCCGAGGTCGTCGGCAGCATGACCCACTGCCGGGGCTACCGGGCGGCGGCGGTGGCCCGCACCGTGCACGTCCGCTCGCTCGGCATCGACGCCGAGCCGGACGAACCGTTGCCGCGGGGGGTGCTGGAGCTGGTCACCAGGCCGGGCGAACGCGCCGCCCTCCCGTTGCTGCAGCGGTCCCGGCCGGGCGTCCACTGGGACAGGCTGACGTTCAGCGCCAAGGAGTCGGTGTACAAGGCGTGGTTCCCGCTGACGGGTCGGTGGCTGGACTTCGACGACGCCGAGGTCCACCTCACCCCCGACGGCGGCCTCGTCGCCGAGTTGCTCGTCCCCGGCCCCCGGGTCGACGGGGCGCCGTTGACCCGCTTCACCGGTCGCTGGTCGGTGGCGTCGGGGATCATCACCACGGCCGTCGTCGTCCCCGCAGGCTCGGACTGAGGCCGAGCCGCGCGCTCAGTCGTCGGTCGGGCGGCCCACGCCGAGGCCGTACAGGGTGCCCAGCACGGCACCGCCGGGAAGCCACCACGCCGGCCAGAGCGGCACCTGGCCGGGGTTCACGACGCCGACGGCGATGCAGGCGGCCACGGCTGCCACGAAGGTGCACAGCCAGACGAGGACCAGCACCTTCATGACCTGGCCCGCGCGGGTGTCGTCGAAGTACGTGTCCAGGGCCGTGGACCGGGACCTCGGCACCGCGGGTGCGACAGGGGCCGCCGACGGCGGTGCACCGAGGTCGCTGGTGAGGGCGTCGAGGTCGGACCGGGTGCGGGCGGCCCAGGTCAGCGCGGCCCGCTGGTCGAAGTCCCGTAGCTCCAGCTGCCCGACCTCGACCGCCTGCCGCAGGCGGGTCTCGACCAGCGAGCGCTCGGCATCGGACACCCGGACGTGCGGCGCTGGCACCGGCTCGGTCATGCATGGAGTCTGGCAGGTGCAGCAACCCCGTGACCAGTCCGATCCCGGGGTCGGACCGCTGCCGCGGAGACCGGTCCCCGCCGTCCCGACGGCTCCCACCCGGGACGTGGCACGCCGGCTGCTGGTCTCGAGGGGCCGACCCGCAGACGGTCTGCGGTCCCCCGTCGTGGGTGGGAGGGACCGGGAGCCGGGCGCGACGGCACGGGTCTGGCTCCTCGGCAGGGGCATCGGCCACCGGGACGGGCCGGCCAGGGTTCCCGTCGTGTCGCTGGTGGTCTGATGTCTGCGTCCCTCCTCGAAGTCGGGTGGTCCCAGTTCCTCGGCCGGGCCGGTGATCGCGGTCACGGAGTCGTCCAGCGGGGCGGTGGAGCACCGGTGCTCGCCCCAGGGGATCCGCGCCTGGCCGCCGTGCACGATGACCGCCGGGTCGATGGTGTGGTCCTGCCCGTCGTCGTCAGGGACGTCGTCGGTGATGCGCGCGGCTACGGGTCCCGCAGTCCTCGGACCTCCTCGGCGTAGCCGTCGGCGCCGGCGTCGTAGGACTCGCGCATGTCGGACGGCCAACTGTCAGACACCCCCCGCAGGCTGGCCCGACCGGTTCCTGACCGGGACCGCTCGGCACCGGTGTGGCCGGTCCACACACCCCCGTTCGTCAGCCTCCGTCCGAACGCTCGACCGGCTCGAGGAACGCGCAGGCCGTGATCGCCACCTGCGGACCGAGACCCCGACGGCCCAGATCCTCGCAGGCGGCACCTTCTGTACCGGCTCGATCGCCGCACGGCTTGGGCAACCTGATCGGGGCGTCGGGACTGCTGCGTGGACGAGGGCAGGCAGTGGTGGCAGCTGGCGGTCGTGGTGATCGCCCGTGCCGATCACAGACGTGGTGCAGACTGCCGGCGTGCCGCAGATCCGCATCGCCCAGGACCCCGACGCCGACGACCTGCTCGGCCGGGACCCCCTCGCGCTCGTGCTCAGGATGCTGCTGGACCAGCAGTTCCCGATGGAGCGTGCCTTCGCCGGCCCTGCGCTGATCGCCGAGCGGCTCGGGGTGGGGCAGTTGTCCGCCGCCGCGCTGGCCGAGGCCGACCCAGCCCAGCTGAAGGCGGTCTTCACCGGCCCGCCGGCGGTGCACCGGTACCCGGGCTCGATGGCCGAGCGCACCCAGGCGGTCTGCCGGCTGCTGGTGGAGCGCTACGACGGCCACCCCGAGGGGCTGTGGTCCGACGCCCCCGACGGGGCCACCCTGCTGCGCCGGGTCGGCGAGCTGCCCGGCTTCGGCGCGCAGAAGGCGAAGATCCTGGTGGCACTGCTGGGCAAGCAGTACGGGGTCACCCCGCCTGGCTGGCGCGAGGCGGCCGGGGACTACGGCGACGACGGCGCCCGCCGGTCCGTGGCCGACGTCACCGACCCGGTGTCGCTGGGGGAGGTCCGGGCCTTCAAGCAGCAGGCCAAGGCCGCGGCGAAGGCGGCCCGGGACCAGGCCTGACGCCTGCGCAAGCGCCGTTTGCGCCGGGCCTGGTGCACGTCCGCGGGCACGGTGGCACGATGGGTCGCGGAGCCGGGAGACACCGGGGGCCGGTCGCCAGCCAGAGACGACGCCGACCCGCGACCCCACCACCCCGGCCAGCGACAGGGAAGGGTGTCCGTGGCCTCGAGCCGACAGCACACGAACCAGGCAGAGCCCGTCCTGATCACCGAGGCCGAGCCCAGCAGGGCCGACCAGCACGACGCGCGCAAGAAGCGTTACGTGATCACGATGCTCATCCGCATGGTCAGCCTGATCCTGGCCTGCGTCTTCTACCAGACCGTGTGGCTCATGGCGGTCTTCGCGGTGCTGGGCACGGTGCTGCCCTGGATCGCCGTGGTCATGGCCAACGACCGCCCGCCGAAGAAGAAGCTCGACGTCAACCGGTACAAGGTGCCCGCACCGGACCGGATCCTGGAGAGCCGGCCCAGCGCCGGCCGGGTCATCGACGTCTGACCCCACCGCACGCACAGGAGGCCCGCACCCGACACCGGGGTGCGGGCCTCGTGTGCGTCTCAGCGGGCGCCGGCGGTCCCCACGACGGTCGCGGCGCGGGCGATCCCGGCGTCCAGCGCGGCCAGCGGGTCCGGCCGGCCCGCTGCCGCCACCCACACCGAGAGCAGCCCGGCGGCGAAGGCGTCCCCGGCCCCCGTGGTGTCCACGACGTCGACGGCGTGCGCCGGCCGGTGGGTGAGCTCGGAGCCCGCGGCCCACAGCGCGCCCTCGGCGCCCAGGCTGACCGCCACCACCGCGTGCCGGGCGGCCAGTGCGCGGGCCGCGTCGCCGGTGTCCCGGCAGCCGGTGAGCAGCCGGGCCTCCTCGGCGTTGGGCAGCAACAGGGTGGCCGCGGCCGTGTCGGCCAGCCAGCGGTCGATCCCGTACCCGGCCAGCGGCCCGGTCGACGCCGGGTCCAGCGACACGGTGCAGCCCGCCTGCACCGCAGCCGCCAACGCGGCCAGGCCCGCCTCGCGGGGACCCGGGTCCAGGAGGGTGTAACCGGACAGGTGCAGGTGCGTCGGCGGCGCCAGCGTCGGGACGTCGTCGGCGCGCAGGTCCAGGTTGGCGCCCCGGTCGGCCAGCATGCTGCGCTCCCCGCCGGGCTCCACCAGGCTGACGATCGTGCCGGTGCCCGCGCCGGGCACCGCCCGCAGTGCCAGCTGCACCCCGGCCGCGGACAGCTCCGCGGCCAGCCCGGCGCCGGCCGGGTCGTCGCCGACGCAGCCGACCAGCTGCACCGACGTCCCCAGGGCGGCCAGGTGCGCGGCGACGTTCGCGCCGGCACCGCCACCCCGGCTGCGGATCGCGGCCGGCCGGTCCGAACCCGGCGCGGGGACGCCGGACAGCACCGCGACGACGTCGGTGCAGACGTCGCCGACCACGACCACCTGGGGCGCGGTCACCTCAGGACAGCTGGGCGAGCTCGGCGGCGATCCGGCCGGCCAGCTCGGCGTTGCGCAGCACCAGCTGCACGTTCACCGCCAGGGTCGCGCCCTCGCTGGCGTCGTGCAGGTGGCCCAGCACGAACGGCGTCACGTCCTTGCCTCGGGCTCCGGCGGCGTCGGCCGCGGCGAGGGCGCCGGCGATGACCCGGTCGTGCAGGTCGCGGTCCAGCTGCTCGGACTCCGGCAGCGGGTTGGCCACCACGACGGCGCCGGGGGCCAGCGCCCGGCGGGCCGCGAACACCCGGGCGGCGGCCGCCGGGTCCTCCACCTGCCAGTCCAGGGCGTGACCGGAGTCGGCGACGTAGAAGCCGGGGAAACGCAGCGTGCGGTAGCCGACGACGGTGACCGACAGGGTCTCCATCCGCTCCAGGGTGGCCGGCACGTCCAGGATCGACTTGACCCCCGCGCAGACGACCACGATCGAGGTCCGGGCCAGCGCGACCAGGTCGGCGGACTCGTCGAAGGTGTCCTGCGACTGCCGGTGCACCCCGCCCAGCCCACCGGTGGCGAAGACGCCGATGCCGGCGGCGGCCGCGAGCAGGGCGGTGCTGGACACGGTGGTGGCACCCGAGACGCCGAGCGCGGCCGCGATCGGGAGATCCCGCACGCCGAGCTTGGCGAGCTCGGTGTCCGCGCAGACGCGGTCCACCTCGGCGGCGGTCAGGCCGACGTGCGGGACGCCGTCCAGCACGGCGATCGTCGCGGGGACCGCACCGCCGGCGCGGACGGCGTCCTCCACCTGGTCGGCGGCAGCGCGGTTGTCCGGTCGGGGCAGGCCGTGGGCCAGCAGGGTGCTCTCCAGGGCGACGACCGGGCGGCCGGCGGCCAGCGCGTCGGCGACCTCGGGGGAGAGGACGGGGGTGGGGGTGGCGGCACGGGGTGTGGGGGCAGACACCCTGTCATCATGGACGGCGGGTCGCAGCGCCCGGGAGACCCCCCGGTGCCGGCCCGCCCGCAGCCCCCGACCACCGACAGGGAGTCCCACCGTGAGCACCGAGATCCTCGAGCGTCCCGACGTCCGCGACTCGAGCACCGACCAGGGCCCCGAGGTCTTCCACTACGTGAAGAAGAACGCGATCGCCGAGAGCGCCGTCATGGGCACCATGGTCGAGGCGCTGTGCGGCGAGGTCTTCCCGGTCACCAAGAGCCCCAAGCCCGGCAGCCCGGTGTGCGAGCCGTGCAAGGAGGTCTACGCGCAGCTCAAGAAGTGAAGGACCTCGTCGCCCCCCACCCGACGCTGCGCGCCGGGCGGGCCCCTGCGACGAGGCCGTTCCATCGGGCGCGGTTGGTCACCTGAGGCCGAGCTTGCGGGCCTCGAGGTGGATCTTGGCCTCGCGGCGGCGCTTGCGGCGGCGGTCGTGGCGGCGCTGGCCGCTGGGCCAGCGTGCCTCGACGGTGGCGTTCATCTCCGCGCCCAGCAGGATCGCCATGCCGAGGAAGAAGCAGAACAGCAGGGCCGCGATCGGGGCGGCCAGCGCGCCGTAGGGCAGCGCCGTGGTGAGGATGTCGGCGACGTAGGTGCGCAGCACCAGGGACGCCGCGATGAAGAACGCCACCGCGAACAGCGCACCCAGCAGGTGCCGCAGCCAGGGCAGCCGGCGGGGCAGGGTCACGTGGTAGAAGCTGGTCAGGGCCAGGACGAGCAGCACCAGCACCGAGGGCCAGTAGACCGCGTTCACCAGCACGGTCGCGGTGTCCTGCCACTCGGTCGGCAGCAGCGCCACGATCGACGTGCGGCCCAGCACCAGCAGCGGCAGGGACAGCACCGCGATCACCAGGGCGACGACGAACAGGCCCAGGGCCATCAGCCGGGTGCGGATCGGACCGCGGACGTCGCGCTGGTCGTAGGCGATGACGCTGGTGTTCATGAAGGTCGCCACCCCCGAGGACCCCGCCCACAGCGAGACCAGGAAGCCCAGGCTCACCACGTCGAGCCGACCCGAACCCAGGATGTCGTTGAGCGTGGGCTGGACCAGGGTCTCCACGACGTCGGGGGTCAGCGCCTGGGAGGCCAGGTCGACGAGCCGGTCCTCGATCTCGGTGACCGTGTCGTCGCCGATGAAGTTGCCCAGGTAGCCCAGCGACCCCAGCAGACCGATCAACAAGGGCGGGACAGACAGCACCTGCCAGAACGACGCCTCGGCCGACAGGCCCAGGATGCGGTCGTGCCAGGCCTTGGCGACCGTCCGGCCCAGCACCTGCAACGGCACCCGGACCGGCGCCGGCGCCCGGGCGACGGCGAGCTTCGGCGACCACGGCACCCGGGCCGAGGACGCACTGGCGGTCGAGCCGGTGTGCTCCTCGTCGGGCGCCCGGTCGTCGAGGACCGGGTCCGGCTCCTCGGCGCCGGCACCCGCCGCAGCGCCCGAAGGCAGGACCGTCGCCATCCGACCAGTGTGCACGGGCCAACCGTCCCCCGTCGGGGGCCGCCCACCCGGACGGGTCAGGTCGACACGCCCGGGAGGACCGTCCGGGACGGGCGGCGGCCCGTCGGCTGGGCCGGCGCCGCGGGGGCGGTGCCCTCCGGCGCGGGGGGCGCGACGGGCACGCAGCGGATGACCGGCTCTGCGGCGTAGCGGGTCTGGAAGTCCTCCGTGCGGATCTGGGCACCGGTCGCCGGGTCCTTGAAGACCCGGGTCACGGTGATGTCGAACCCGTTGGACCCGCCCTGCGGGGAGCACGAGCCGTCGTCGGGCTTCTCTTGCACCACGGGGGAGCGCACGTTGTACCGGTCGCTGCTGATCGACTCGATGTCGTAGCGCTGGGTGCCCCAGAACGTCACGGTGAGGGAGTTCGACGTCCAGATCGTCTGCACGTAGACGCCGGTCGGGCTGTCGTTGCGCCACTTCAGGTCGATCGAGTCGTAGTAGACCGTCGCCTCGCGGCCCGCCGGGTACCGGGAGATGTAGTAGCTGTGCGGCTTGTGGAACACGTCCTCGAGCCCGGCGAAGAAGACGGCGTTGAACATCGTGGTGGCGAACTGGCTGATGCCACCACCGACGGCCTGGGTGAACTCGCCGTTGTTGATGACGCCGGCGGCGACGTAGCCCTGGGCCTCACCGCGCGGCCCGGTGTAGCCGTTGAGGCTGAAGTCCTCGCCCGGCAGGATCAGCGCGCCGTCCACCTCGGCAGCCACCACGCGGATGTTGGTGCCCGAGGCCTGGCTGGTGAAGTTGGTGGTGAACGTGCTGATCTGCTCCACCACTCCCAGGGCGTTGGCCTCGTCGGTGGTGAACTCCGCCGGCACGGGGCCCAGGCTCGCGGTGACCTGGCGCGGGGCCGGCTGGGCGAGCACCGGCAGCAGCTGCCCGGCCAGCGCGGTCGGGTCGATGCCGGTGCCGTCGACCGAGGGCACCACGGAGATCGAGCTGCCGCTGACGGCGAAGTCGGCGTCCACCGCGGGCGTGCCGAACTCCCCGAGCTGGTCGCCCAGGGCGGTCGAGAGGGCCGCGGGGTCCAGGGTGACGGCGAGCGTGCCGTCCTCCTGCCCGGTGAAGACCAGGGCCGAGGCGATCCCGGCCTCGTCGATCTCCGCGGTCGTCGCACCGTCGTCGCCGACGACGGTGACCGGTGCCGACAGTGCCGGGGTGACGGTCTCGTCGAGGGCCTGCTGGGCCTGCTCCTCGTGGACCAGCACGTCGGTGGTCTCCACCGGCAGGTCGATCGGCGTGGCCGGGTCGCCGCCGGAGGCCAGCGCCTCGGTGACGGCCTCTGCCGCGCCTGCGCGGTCCAGCTCGCGACCGGTCACCGCCGGGACGACGGAGGCCTCCGTGCCCTCCAGGGCGATGGTCGCGTCGCTGGGCGCCCGGTCGACCTGGCCGGCGAACTGCTCGAGCTGGGCCTCCAGCGCGGTCTCGTCGCCGGTGATGACCGGCTCGACCTCGCGGTCGGTGAACAGCGAGACGACCCGGGTCCACGGGTTCAGCGGCTGACCTGACGCCGCCTGCACGGTGGCGTCGACGTCCAGGGTGATGCCGGCGGTGGCGGGGGACAGCGTGCCCTGGACGTCGTCGGCGACCAGGACGTGGTCCGCGGTCACCCGCGGGGCCAGGTCGGCGGTCAGCGTGTCGGCAGCGGCGGCGGGGGACATGCCGCCGACGTCGACGCCGGCGACCACGGTGTTGCGGGGGACGTCGTCCCCGGCCACGGCCAGGTCGGCGCCGTAGACGACGCCGAGCAGGACGAGCAGGCCCACCGGGGCCAGCACGGCGGGACGGCGCCACCAGGAACGGGACGTGCCCGCGTCCTCGGGGTCACCGGGACCGTCGTCCGTGGTGTCGCCGGTGACGGCCTCGTGCTCGGTGCCGGACGCGGGCCACGGTTCCGCGGGGGAGTCCGCCCAGGCCGACGAGGCGGCCGCGACGACGGTGGGGTCTTCCCGCTCGGGCTCGTCCGGCGGCTGCGGTGCAGCCGAGGCAGGGCTGCGCGGCGGGACGTCGTCGAAGACGTCGCGCGGGACGACGGCCGCCGGCACCTCGGCAGTGGTCTCCAGGTCGCTGGGCTCCTCGTCGCGGACCGGGGGCCGCTCGTCGGGCGCCGGTGTCGTGCGGGCGGACGGCGTGCGGGTGGACGGCGTGGCCAGCTCGCTGGTGGGCAGCTGCTCGACCGGGACCGGCGGCGGAGCGTCCTCGTCGCGGGCGCGGCGACGGGGGGTCAGCGGCAGCTGGGGTGCCGGCGCCGACGGCGGGGTGGGCCGCACGGAGGCGACGGGTCGCTGCGGGGAGACCGCGGGCGGCGCGGCAGGGGAGCCCGGGCGGGCCGACCCGACGGTGCCGTCGGGCTGCAGTCGCTCGGTGCGGTCCGCGGCGTCGGCGGACGCCGGGTCCGCAGGCGCAGTCTCAGCAGGCGCAGGGTCCTCGGGTGCAGGGCCCTGGGGCGCAGGGCGCTCGGCGGCAGGGTCCTCGGGGGTGGCCGCGGTCTCCGCGGGCTGGTCCGGGGTCTCGTCGGCTCGCTGCTGGTCCTCGCGCGGGGTCTCCTCGCGCGGGGTGGGGTCGCTCATCGGGTGGTCTCCGCCTCGATCTGGCCGGGGCACCTGCCCGGGGTACGACGACGCCGCCGGTGCTCGTCCCGGGGAGGGACGGGAGCACCGGCGGCGTCGTCAGGTGAGAGCTCCATCGCTGGGAGCGACGATAGCGTCTCGATCAGGTCGTGACGGGCTGCTCGCTGTCGGCGTCGATGATGTCGACGGCGATGTCGCGCAGCTTGGCGTCGTACTCGCGGGCGTGGTGCCCGCAGAAGACGAGGTCGCTGCCGCTGGCGAGCACGACGCGCACCTTGGCGAGCGCGCCGCAGCGGTCGCAGTGGAAGGGAACGACCAGGTCGTCGGTGGGCGGGCTCGTCGTCAGGGTCTGTGTCATCTGGTCATCACTCGCTCTCTACCGCACGGACCCGCGCTTGCGGATCGGCCTCCTGCACAGCGCCAGGATGACCCCCGGTGTTCCCGATCCGGTCCGATGGACTCCCGACTCGCCGATGGCGGCGTGTCGCGGGTCCGCGGGACCTGGGGGTGGAGCGGGTCGGCAGGGATCTCACTGGTCGTGGTGGTCGTTCGTGGTGCACGTGCTCGGTGGTTCATCGGTGCACCGACCCGGGGGCCGGCAGTGGGGTCCGCTGCTTGCTTGACGCCTCCCACGCTACGCGCTTACCCGCCAGCCCGTCCTCCCACACCGCGACCGACCCGCTCCCGTGGAGTGACCCCCGACCGGATGGAACGGCCCCCTCGCAGGGACCCGGGCCGCGCGCAGCGTGGTCCGGGAGACGAGGGGGTCTTCCCTCTCAGTCCAGGTAGTCGCGCAGCACCTGGGAGCGGCTGGGGTGGCGCAGCTTGGACATCGTCTTGGACTCGATCTGCCTGATCCGCTCCCGGGTGACGCCGTAGACCTGGCCGATCTCGTCCAGGGTGCGCGGCTGGCCGTCGGCGAGGCCGAAGCGCAGCCGGACGACGCCGGCCTCCCGCTCGGACAGCGTCTGCAGCACGCTGGTCAGCTGGTCCTGCATGAGGGTGAAGCTGACCGCGTCGACGGCCACGACGGCCTCGGAGTCCTCGATGAAGTCGCCGAGCTGGCTGTCGCCCTCGTCGCCGATGGTCTGGTCCAGGCTGATCGGCTCCCGGGCGTACTGCTGGATCTCCAGCACCTTCTCCGGGGTGATGTCCATCTCCTTGGCCAGCTCCTCCGGCGTGGGCTCCCGGCCCAGGTCCTGGAGCAGCTCGCGCTGGATGCGACCCAGCTTGTTGATGACCTCGACCATGTGCACCGGGATGCGGATGGTGCGCGCCTGGTCGGCCATCGCGCGGGTGATGGCCTGGCGGATCCACCACGTCGCGTNCCGACGGGCCGCAGGACCCGCGCACCGCGCAGCTGCCCGCACGCTGGATGCGACCCAGCTTGTTGATGACCTCGACCATGTGCACCGGGATGCGGATGGTGCGCGCCTGGTCGGCCATCGCGCGGGTGATGGCCTGGCGGATCCACCACGTCGCGTAGGTCGAGAACTTGTAGCCCTTGGTGTAGTCGAACTTCTCGACCGCGCGGATGAGCCCGAGGTTGCCCTCCTGGATGAGGTCCAGGAAGGCCATGCCGCGGCCGGTGTAGCGCTTGGCGAGGGAGACGACCAGGCGGAGGTTGGCCTCCAGCAGGTGGTTCTTGGCGCGCTCGCCGTCGCGGACGATCCAGTTGAGGTCCCGGCGCATCTGCGTCGTCAGCTTGGTGCCCTCGGCCTCGACCTGGCGCAGCCGCTCGGAGCCGTACAGGCCGGCCTCGATGCGCTTGGCGAGGTCGACCTCCTCCTCGGCGTTGAGCAGGGCGACCTTGCCGATCTGCTTGAGGTAGGCGCGCACCGAGTCCGCCGAGGCGGTCATCTCGGCGTCCTTGCGCGCTTGGCGCAACGCGACGCTCTCCTCCTCGTCGTCCCACTCGAACTCCGTCGAGCCGGCGGCGTCGGCCTCGGGCTTCTCCTCGGTCTCGGCCACGCCGTCCTTGCCGACGACGGCGCTCTCGTCCAGCGTCAGGCCCTCCTTGCCGGCGACGACGGCCGTGGCCTGCCCGGGGGTGGCGACGGCGGTGAGCACCGTGCCCTCGGCGGCGTCCTGCCCGGGGGAGGGGGTGATCGTCGGCTTGGTCCGCGCGGCCGGCTTCCTCGCCGCGGCCCGCTTCGCCGGTGCGGCGGCGGGGCTGGCGGTGGAGGGGCTGGCGGTGGACGGCGCGGTGTCCTGGGGGGCGACGGACTTGGCGGCGGTCACTCGGGGTTCCTTCCCGTGCTGCGGTGCTGCGGTGCGTTCCCCGGGGTGGAGGCCCTCGGGCAGCGGCCCCGGGACCGGACGCACAGACGCACTCCGGCACGGGAGACCGGTGGTGTGGGACGACCGGCTGCGGGACGGAGAGGTCTGTCCGGCTGGGCCGGCGAGGTGCGGGGCGTCACCATTGTAACGACGGGCCCGCGGCCGGTCAGCAGTTGCGGTACGTGATCGGGTCGCCCGGACGTGTGCGTCCGCTGTGCGACTGCCCAGCGCTGCGCTGTGACGCCCGTCTCCGGGCGTCACAGCGCCGGGCTCACTGGCCGATGCGCTGCTCGGCGGCCAGGGCCGCACCGACGATGCCGGCGTCGTTGAGCAGCTCGGCGGGCACCACCCGGGTGCGGGTCGACAGCAGCGGCACCCACTTGTGCGCCTTCTTGCTCACCCCGCCGCCCACGACGATCAGGTCGGGCCACAGGCCCCGCTCCAGGGTGTCCAGGTAGCGGTCCACGCGCTTGGCCCAGTCCGGGTAGCTGAGGTCCTCACGCTCGCGCGCGGCGGCCGAGGCGGCCTTCTCGCCGTCCGCGCCGTCGACCTCGATGTGGCCGAACTCCGTGTTGGGCACCAGACGCCCGTCGATGAACAGGGCACTGCCGATGCCCGTGCCGAAGGTCAGCATCAGCACCAGGCCCCGCTGGCCCTTGCCGGCGCCGTAGGCCATCTCGGCGAGCCCTGCGGCGTCGGCGTCGTTGAGGGTCTGCACCGTGCCCGGGATCCGGGTCTCGACGCCGGCGGCCATGTCGGTGCCGATCCAGGTCGGGTCCATGTTGGCGGCGGTGTAGGCCACGCCGCTCTTCATGACCCCGGGGTAGGTGACGCCGATGCGCCCCTCCCAGCCGAACTGACCGACGATGTCGCCGATCACGTCGTACACCGGGTCGGGCATGGCCGGCTGCGGGGTCGGTATCCGGACCCGTTCCCCGATGAGCTCACCCCTGTCCAGGTCGACCAGGCACCCCTTGATGCCACTGCCACCGACGTCCACTCCGAAGCCCTGCACGCGGACAGGCTAGTGATCGCCGCCGCAGTCGCACAGCACCGACTCCGGCAGGATCACCCCACGTGACCACTCCCGCGTCCACTGCCCCGTCCGCCGCCCCGTCCGCCGCCCTGCCCACCCCCCTGGCCACGGAGCTGCTCGAGCTGGCCCTGGCCACCGCCGCCGATGCCGCCGCCCTGGTCTCCGCCGGCCGCGCGAGCGCCGGCGACGACGTGGACACCAAGACCAGCGTCGTCGACGTCGTCACCGCCGTGGACAAGGCCAGCGAGGCCCTCGTCGTCGACCGGCTGCTCGGGGCCCGGCCCGACGACGGGGTGCTGGGGGAGGAGGGGGCCTCCCGGGAGGGCTCCAGCGGCGTCCGCTGGGTCGTGGACCCCATCGACGGCACGGTCAACTTCCTCTACGGCCTGGGGTCCTTCGCCGTCTGCATCGCCGCAGAGGTCGACGGGGTCACCGAGGTGGGCGTGGTCGTCGACGTGCCCACGGGGGAGACCTACGCCGCGGTGCGCGGCGGGGGCGCCTGGGTGACCCGCGACGGCGTCCGGACGGCGCTGCGCTCGTCCTCGCCCGCGAGCCTGGAGCTGACGCTGGTGGCCACCGGGTTCGCCTACGACCGGGGCATCCGCACCCGGCAGGGCCACGTGCTGGCCGCCGTGCTGCCCGAGGTGCGCGACGTGCGCCGCTGGGGGTCGGCGGCGGTGGAGATCTGCCTGGCCGCGGCCGGACGGGTGGACGCGTTCTACCAGCTGGACCTCAAGCCCTGGGACCACGTCGCGGCCGACCTGGTCGCCGCCGAGGCCGGTCTGCGCGTCTCGGTGACCACGGGCCACGGGTCCGGTGACCCGCTGGTGACCGCCGTCCCGGCCTCGATCGAGACCGATTTCCTCGCGCTGGTGGCCCGGGCGCACGAGGCACACCGGTAGCCCGGGCGCGGGGCCCGCGGTCAGCAGGCGGCGGCGGGGACGTCCGTCGCGGGGGCCAGGGTGGCGGCGACCTGCTCGGCGGTGGCCAGCTCGGTGAAGGCCGGGCCGATCACCAGGTCGACGGTCGCGTCGGCCCGGGTGTCGACGAAGTCGGTCGACCCGGGCAGCTGGACCGCCAGGTACCGGGCGGCCTCGCTGCCGCGGGGACCGTGCCGCACCTCGCCGGCCCCGGCGACCTCGCGGCCGCTGGAGTCGTTCGCGATCTCGGTGACGACGAAGCCGCGCGACTGCAGGGTGCTGGCCACCGTCTGGGCCAGACCCGCCGTGTCGGTCGCGTTGAACACCCGCACCTGCAGCGTGGCCGGGTCCAGGGACGGCGGGGCGACAGCGGCGCTCGTGCAGGCCGCGGCCTGGGCGCGGTCGGTGGCCGCAGCGTCCCGGAAGACGTTCCACCAGACACCCAGCGCGGCGATGGCCAGCACCAGCAGGAACACGAGGGGCACGATCGGCCGACGGCCACTGCGTGAGCGGACCGGGGGACGGGACTCGCTCAACTGCGCTCCACTCGGGCGGCCCCCCGCGTTCGGGGGCTGGGGCTCTCGACGTCGGGGACTCTAGTGGGACCCGACCGTCTCAGAGGGCACCGTCCTCGAGCGCGGCGCGTCCCAGCCGCACGCAGGGGTCGATCTTGTCGGCGTAGCCGGCGGTGTCCTTGCCGGCCATCGCCCCCGCGGCCGAGCGGGCGACGATGCCGGCCAGGATCGAGGCGAACTTGAAGTAGGCGAACCCGGCGTACCAGGACAGGTCGCCCAGGTCGGTGCCGCTGCGGGCGGCGTAGTGCTCGGCCACCTCGGCCCGGGTCGGGAAGCCCGGCAGCGTGGTCACCGGCGACAGGGCGACGCCGCGGTCCTCACCGGCCTGGGGCCAGTAGACGAAGAGCATCCCCAGGTCGGTGAGCGGGTCGCCCAGGGTGGACATCTCCCAGTCCAGCACCGCGCGCACCCGGCCGGGCACCTCCGGGTCCAGCAGGCAGTTGTCCAGCCGGAAGTCCCCGTGCACGATGCCCGTCCGGCGGGTGTCGGGCACGGTCGCGGCCAGCCGGGCGGCGAGGGCGTCCAGCTCGGGCCGGTCGCGGTCCCGGGTGGCCTCCCACTGGGTGGTCCAGCGGCGCACCTGACGGGCCAGGAAGCCCTCGGGCCGGCCGAAGTCGGAGAGCCCCACAGCTGCCGGGTCCACCGCGTGCAGGTCGGCCAGCACGTCGATGAGGCCCTCGGCCAGCCGGCGCCGCTCGGCCGGCGTCTCGGCGTACCCGGCCGGCAGCTCGTCGACGACGTGCACGCCGACGACCCGCTCCATCACGTAGAACGGCGCCCCGAGCACCTCGGTGTCGGTGCACAGGTGCAGCGTGCGGGGGACCGGCACCGGCGTCCCGCCCAGCGCGCTGACGACCCGGTGCTCCCGGGCCATGTCGTGCGCGGTCGCGAGCACGGCCCCGGTCGGCGGACGCCGCAGGATCACCGCCGCCTCGTCGTCCCGGCCGCCCGGACCTGCCGTCGGGGTCACCACGTACGTGAGGTTGGACATGCCCGCGGCGATGAGGTCGACGTCCACCTCCCGCCAGCGCTCGTCGGCCAGGACGGTGGCCAGGTAGGGGCCCACGACCCCTGGATCAGCACCCACGGCGGCGGTCATCGGCGCAGGGTAACCTCTGGCGCCCCCGCCCCCCTGCAGTGCCGGACGACGTCTCCCCGCCGAGGCCGTCGCACGTCACGGTGGGCACGGGGTGTGACCGCGGCCCAGCCGGGCACAAACGCGGTGCGCACCGCGTTGGGGGGCTGCCGGAGCCGATCGGGGGACCGGGTCGGAGCCCTCGGGCGACACCGTCCCGGCCGACACCGGTGCACGACACAGACCTCCGGGTCGCCCCACCGGGCGGCCGACGAGAGACACCGAGCGGGAACGCCACACCGTGCGCGCCCGCGACATCAGGGAAGAGGGGCACACACCATGGCCACCGACTACGACGCCCCACGCCGCAACGAGTCCGACGAGATGGGCGAGGACTCCCTGGAGGAGCTCAAGGCCCGTCGCGCGGAGGCCCAGTCCTCCTCGGTCGACGTCGACGAGACCGACTTCAACGAGGCGCTCGAGCTGCCCGGCGCCGACCTGTCCAACGAGGAGCTCACCGTCCGCGTGCTGCCCAAGCAGGAGGACGAGTTCACCTGCTCGAGCTGCTTCCTGGTGCACCACCGCAGCCGGCTGGCCTCCACCAAGGGCGACCGGCTGGTCTGCCGCGACTGCGCCTGACCGGTCGCGCCACACCGCACCGCCACACCGCCACACCGCACCACCACTGCAGGACCACCGAGGGGGAGCCGTGAGCAGCGAGGGACCGCGCACCGGACCGGTGCGGGACGTGCCGCGGCCCCGCCCGGTGGAGGGCGAGGTCGTCCCCGGCCCGGAGAGCGGTGGGGGTCTGGGCCGCGCGGCCCGGTCCCTCGCCGACGCCGTCGCCGGACTGCTCGGTGACCGCGACGCCCCGGCGTCTGGTCCCTCCACGGCGGGCCCGGCCGCGGGGAGCCGGGCCGCCCGCACCCTGCGTGACGTCGTCGGTGCCGTCGCCTCCGCCGTCCGCGGCGGGGGTGACGACGGCGCCCCGGCGGCCACCGCCGGCGCGGGCGAGGCCGGCGGCCGCAGCTGGAACCCCGGCACGGTCCTCACCGACCTGCTCCGCACCGCCGCACCGAGGCTGCCCATCCGGGACCGCGACCGCATCCGCGCCGCGCACCCCGGCCGCACCGACAGCGAGATCGCCGAGCACCTGGTGTCCCGCGCGGCGACCCTGACCGCGGGCATCGGGGCCGCCACCGGCGGGCTGACCGCCGCGCAGTGGTTCGCACCGCCCTCGATGGTGGCACTGCCGCTGGAGCTGGGCGCGGAGACCGTGCTGGTCGCCGCGGTCGAGGTCGTGCTGATCGGCGAGCTGCACGAGCTCCACGGCCGACCCGCCGTGGGCGAGGCCGGGCAGCGTGCCGGCGCCTACCTGAACGCCTGGACCTCGCAGCGCGCCGTGGACGGCGTCCCCGGGCAGGGCGGACTGCTGTCCACCATCGGCAGCGCCGGGGTCAACGCGCTCCGCCGCCGGGTCACCCGCCGGCTGGCCCGCAACGTCTCCTCCGCGGCCCCCTTCCTGCTGGGCGCCACGCTGGCCGCCCGCAGCAACCGCAAGGCCACCACCGAGCTGGCCGAGAAGGTGCTCGCCGACCTGCGCACGGCGCTGCCCGGCTCGTCCTGACCGCCGACCCGCCGCCGGCGGCGGGCACTAGCCTCGCTGCCGTGCCCGACGCCACACCCCAGCCCCCGGTGACCGTCCCGGTGACCCTCGCCGACGGCGCCGCGCTGCCGGCCTACGCGCTGCCGGGGGACGCCGGGGCCGACCTGGCCGTCACCGAGGACGTCGTGCTGGCCCCGTTCCAGCGGGCGCTGGTGGGCACCGGGGTGTCGGTGGCGATCCCCGACGGGTACGCCGGTTTCGTGCACCCCCGCTCCGGGCTGGCCCACCGGGTGGGCCTGAGCCTGGTGAACGCCCCCGGCACCGTCGATGCCGGCTACCGGGGCGAGATCAAGGTCAACCTGGTGAACACCGACCCCACCGAGACGATCCGGCTGAGCCGGGGCGACCGGGTCGCCCAGCTGGTGGTCCAGCCGGTCGTGCGGGCGGTCTTCACCCCCGTGGACCGGCTGCCCGACAGCGTGCGCGGCAGCGGTGGGCACGGGTCGACCGGGGGCTCCGGCGGTCCGCCGGCCCCCCTGCCACAGACAGAGACGACAGAGGGGCAGGTCTGACATGCCGTTCGGACGGCGGCGCAACCGGATCGAGCGCAGCGTGCGGGAGCGGGGCGTGCCCCCGGAGCCGCAGGTGCGCGAGCGCGACGTCGAGGAGACCCTCGGCCCGTGGGACGAGGCGGACGCGCCCGAGGACGGCGTCAACCGGGTGGACCTGGGGTCGCTGCGGCTGCCCGCGGTCCCCGGCATGGAGCTGCGGGTGGACGTCAACGCCAGCCAGAAGGTGGTCGGGGCGAGCCTGCGCGCGGGGGACTCCCTGCTGCAGGTGTCGGCCTTCGCCGCGCCGCGCGCCGGCGGCATCTGGGACGGCGTGCGGGGCGACCTCGCGCAGAGCGCCAGCAGCCAGGGCGGGTCGCTCACCGAGCAGGAGGGCCCCTTCGGCCCGGAGCTGGCCGGGTACGTGCAGGCCAGCCCGCCGCCGCAGCCAGGACAGACCCAGCCCTCCCCGCCGGTGCGCCGGGCGACCCGCTTCATCGGCGTCGACGGCCCGCGCTGGTTCCTGCGCGGCATGATCAGCGGCGCCGCCGCCGAGACCCCCGAGGCCGGTGCCGCCCTGGAGGACGCCTTCCGCGGCATCGTCGTGGTGCGGGGGATCGAGCCCATGCCGGTGCGTGAGCAGCTGCCGATGACGCTGCCGCCGCAGGCCGCCGAACAGGTCGCCCGCCAGCAGGCCGCCGCCAAGGCCGCCGGGGCGACCCCGCCGGCCGCCGGCACGACCCCGCCCGCCGGCGGGGTGTCGCCCGCTCCGTGAGCGCCCCCCGTCGCAGCAGCTACGGACCCGACCCGCAGCAGTTCCTCGAGCTGACACTGCCGGCCGGGTCCGGCCCCGCACCGGTCGCCGTGGTGCTGCACGGCGGGTTCTGGCGGGCCGCGTACGGCATCGAGCTGGCCCGCCCGCTGGCCGAGGACCTGGCCGCGCGCGGGTGGGCCGCCGTGTCGGTCGAGTACCGCCGGGTGGGCAGCGGCGGCGGCTGGCCGCAGACCCTGGACGACGTCGCAGCCGCGCTCGACGCGCTGCCCGGCCTCCCCGACGTCGACCGGCTGGACCTCTCGGTGCTCGCCGTCGTCGGGCACTCCGCGGGCGGCCACCTGGCCGGCTGGGCCGCCGGCCGGCACCTGCTGCCCGCCGGCGCCCCGGGGGCCGCCCCCCGGGTGCGGGTGACCGCCGCCGTCCTGCAGGCCGGTGTGCTGGACCTGGAGCGGGCCGCGGAGCAGGGCATGGGCGACGGTGCGGTCACCGACCTGCTCGGCGGCACCCCGGCCGAGCACCCCGGCCGCTACGCGACGGCCAGCCCGGTCCGGCTGGCCCCCACCGGTGCGGCGGTGCTGTGCGTGCACGGGGTGGAGGACACCACCGTCGTCCCCGAGCAGAGCGAGCGGTACGCCGCCGTGGACCCCTCCGTGGAGGTCGCAGCGGTGCCCGGGGACCACATGCCGCTCATCGACGTCGACGGTGCCGCGTGGGACCTGGCCAGGACGTGGCTGGACAGACACCGCACGCCGGGCCCGGAGCTGTCTACGCTGGTCCCGTGACCGAGACCCGTCCGAAGAGCTGGCTCTCCCGCAAGCTGCAGTCGCTGACCGCGGACGACCAGACCATCGACGCCCAGCAGCTGCAGTCCGGCGTGGCCAGCTCCGGCTGCGAGCCGGTGAGCACCTGCCAGAAGGGCAAGGTGGTCGCGGTGACCGGGCGGCTGAAGTCCGTCGTCTACACCCCGCGGGAGACCGTGCCGACGCTGGAGGCCGAGCTGTTCGACGGCTCGGGCTCGGTGACGCTGGTCTGGCTGGGTCGCCGTCGCATCCCCGGCATCGAGCCCGGCCGCACGCTCACCGCCCGCGGGCGGTTCGCCTCCTTCGAGGGCCGCAAGGTCATCTACAACCCCTGGTACGAGCTGGGCATCGGGTGAGCGCCCCCAGCGGCAAGAAGTCGCTGGCGGTCGACCGGCACCTCGTCCTGGACCAGCTCGGGGGCTGGCGCGGGATGGTCGACGTCTCGCTGCCCACCGTGGCCTTCGTGGTCGCCAACGGGTTCGGCGGCCTCACCGCCGGCATCTGGGCGGCCGGGGTGGCCGCGGTGCTGGTGTTCGGGCTGCGGCTGGTCCGCCGGGAGAGCGTCCAGCAGGCGTTCAGCGGGCTCATCGGCGTCGCGATCGCGGTGTTCATCGCCCGGCAGTCCGGCGAGGCCCGGGACTTCTTCGTCCTGGGCCTGGTCCGCAACGCCGCCATCGGGCTGGTGCTGCTGGGCTCCGTCGTCGTCCGCTGGCCGCTGGTCGGGGTGGCCGCGGAGTTCCTGGCCCCCAGCCACCTGGGTGGGCTGGCCACCCACACGGTGCGCGGGAGCCTGCGCGGGCGGGCCGGGGGGAAGCTGACCCAGCGTGCGGACCCCGACGCGGAACGCGAGCCCGACGCCGTCGCCGAGCGGCACTGGCGGACCGACCGCCGGGTGGTGCGGGTCTACACCTGGCTCACGCTCCTGTGGGCGGCCACCTTCGTGGTGCGGTTCGCCGTCCAGGGCGTGCTGTACCTGCGCAACGAGGTGGAGCTGCTCGGCACCGCCTCGCTGGTGCTTGGGCTGCCCGTCACCGGGCTCGCGCTGGTGGTGACGCTGTGGGCCGTGGCCCGGCTGCACCGTCACCGCGCCCCGGCCGGTGCCGACACCACGGCGCCGGCCGAGCACCGGCCCGACGCACCGGACGAGCGTCCCGCGGGCTGACCCCGGTCAGCCCGCGGGCGGTGCTCAGCCGGCGCAGAGCACCTGCTGCAGCTCGTCCTCGACGTCCCCGTGCATGATGAAGAGCAGCTCGTCCCCGGCCTCCAGCGGCTCGTCCGGGGAGGGCGTGATGACCCGGTCGCCCCGCAGGATCGCGGTGAGCACCGTCTCCCGAGGCAGCGGCACGTCGCGCAGCGGCCGGCCCACCCACGGGGTGTCCTCGGCCAGGGTGATCTCGGTCAGGTTCGCGGCGCCCTTGCGGAAGCTCATCAGCCGCACGACGTCGCCGACGGTCACCGCCTCCTCCACCAGGGCCGCGAGCACCCGCGGGGTGGAGACGGCGACGTCGACGCCCCACGCCTCGGTGTAGAGCCACTCGTTGCGCGGGTCCTTGACCCGGGCCACGACGCGGTTGACCGCGAACTCGGTCTTGGCCAGCAGCGACACGACCAGGTTGGCCTTGTCGTCGCCGGTGGCGGCGATGACGACGTCGCAGGTGGCCAGGTGGGCCTCCTCCAGCGCGGTCACCTCGCAGGCGTCGGCCTGGACCCACTCGGCGCCGGGGACCGCTCGGGCCCGGACCTTGGCGCCGTTCTTCTCGATGAGCATGACGGCGTGGCCGTTGCCCAGCAGCTCCCCGGCGATGGAGCGGCCGACGGCGCCGGCCCCCACGATGGCGACCCGCATCAGTGGTTCCCTCCTTCGGGGGCGTGCCCCACGACGTCGTGCACGGTGGCGACGATGTCGTCGGTTGCGGCGACGACCAGGTGGTCGCCGGTCTGGAGCACGGTGCCCGGCTTGGGCAGCTGGGCCTCGCCGAACCGGACCACCCAGGCGGCCCGGGCGCCGGTGGCCCGCTCGAGCTCGGCCAGCGGCCGGCCGACCCAGCCGTCGGTGACGGTGACCCGCATCAGCAGGACCTGACCGGTGGGCTCGCGCCAGATCTCGGTGACCTTGACGCTGAGCAGCTCGCGCATGAGCCGGTTCACCGTCCACGGCACGGTGGCCACGCTGGGGATGCCCATCCGCTCGTAGACCTCGGCCCGCTTGGAGTCGTAGATCCGGGCGACCACGTGCTCGACGCCGAACGTCTCCCGGGCCACCCGGGCGCTGATGATGTTGGAGTTGTCGCCGCTGCTGACCGCGGCGAACGCCCCGGCCGAGTCGATGCCGGCGTCCAGCAGGGTCTGCCGGTCGAAGCCGAGCCCGGTGACCTGGCGGCCGGCGAACTCCGGGCCCAGACGGCGGAAGGCCTCGGCGTTCTGGTCGATCACGGCCACGCTGTGGCCGATCTCCTCCAGGCGGCGGGCGATGGCCGAACCGACCCGGCCGCAGCCCATGACGACCACGTGCACGAGGGGACTCCCGGGGGTTCTCGCGCCCCGGCGCGGACCGCCGAGGCGTACAGCGCGCGAACGTACACCGACGGGGTGACCGGGGTGTGGCCCATCGCGCGTCACGGCCGCCGTCGGCCCGCCGTCCCCGCCGTACCATCCTCGCCGTGCCTTCGCTGTCCGACCTCGGACAACTCCCCAAACGCCTCGTCCTCGGTCGGCCGGTCCGCAGCGACCGGGCCGGGGAGTCGCTCCTGCCCAAGCGCCTGGCGCTGCCGATCTTCGCCAGCGACCCGCTCTCCTCCGTGGCCTACGCCACCCAGGAGATCCTCATCGTGCTGACCCTGGCCGGGACGGCGTTCCTGTTCCTGGCCCCGTGGCTGGCCGTCGCCGTCGTCCTGCTGCTGGTCGTGGTGGTGCTGTCCTACCGCCAGGTGGTGCACGCCTACCCCTCCGGCGGCGGTGACTACGAGGTCGCGGCCAAGAACCACGGCCGGTTCGCCTCGCTGGTCGTGGCCAGCGCGCTGCTCACCGACTACGTGCTCACCGTGGCCGTGTCCGTCAGCGCCGGCACCGACAACATCATCTCGGCGTTCCCCGGCCTCGCCGAGCACCGGGTGCTGATCGCGGTGGTCCTGGTGGGCTTCCTGGCGGCGGCGAACCTGCGCGGCCTGCGGGAGTCCGGCAAGAGCTTCGCCGTCCCGACCTACCTCTTCGTGGCCGGCATCATGGTGATGATCGTCACCGGTTTCATCGAGTACTTCTTCCGGGACGCCTCGCTGGTCGCCGAGAGCGCGGCGTACACGATCACCCCCGAGCCCGGGTTCGACAACCTGACCGGGGTCGCGCTGCTGTTCTTCGCGCTGCGGGCCTTCGCCTCGGGCTGCACCGCGCTGACCGGGGTCGAGGCCATCGCCAACGGCGTCCCGGCGTTCAAGCCGCCGAAGTCCAGGAACGCGGCGACCACGCTGGCGCTGATGGGCGGCATCGCGGCCACCATGTTCGCCGGCGTCACCGCGCTGGCGCTGTTCTCCGGGGTCAAGTACGCCGAGTTCCCCTGCGACCTCGAGGGCTTCACCGACTGCGAGACCGAGCCGCAGCGGACCGTCATCGCCCAGGTCGCCTCGGCGGTCTTCGGCGGGGACACCTCGTTCGGGTTCTTCTACATCCAGGCCGCCACCGCGCTGGTGCTGATCCTGGCCGCGAACACCGCGTTCAACGGCTTCCCGCTGCTGGGCTCGGTGCTCGCGCAGGACAGGTTCATGCCCAAGCAGCTGCACACCCGCGGCGACAAGCTGGTCTACAGCAACGGGATCCTGCTGCTGGCCGGGTTCGCCGCGCTGCTGATCGTGGCCTTCCAGGCCGACTCGACCCGGCTGATCCAGCTCTACATCATCGGCGTCTTCACCAGCTTCACCATCGGCCAGTGGGGCATGGTCCGGCACTGGAAGCGCGAGATGGCGACCGCCGAGGGCGCCGAGCGCGCCAGGATGCGCCGCTCGCAGGTCATCAACACCGTCGGCGGGTCGCTGACCACCGTCGTCCTGGTGATCATCGTGCTGACCAAGTTCACCCGCGGCGCCTGGCTGGTCATCCTGGTGATGCCGTTCATCTACCTGCTCATGCGGCAGATCAACCGGCACTACACCCAGGTCGCCGACCAGCTCGTGCCCTCCGGGGACTCCCGCACGCTGCCCTCCAAGGTGCATGCGGTGGTCCTGGTCAACAAGGTGCACAAGCCCACGCTGCGCGCCCTGGCCTTCGCCCGGGCCACCCGGCCCGACCAGCTGACGGCGCTCAACGTCAACGTCGACGAGGCCGACACCCGGGCCCTGCAGGCCGACTGGGAGCGCTACGACATCCCCATCCCGCTGACCGTCCTGGACTCCCCGTACCGGGAGATCACCCGCCCGGTGCTGGACTTCGTCAAGGACATCCGGCGGGACAGCCCGCGCGAGCTGGTCGTCGTCTTCATCCCGCAGTACGTCGTCGGGCACTGGTTCGAGAACGTCCTGCACAACCAGAGCGCCCTGCGCCTGCGGGCCCGCCTGCAGTTCCAGCCCGGCGTCATGATCACCACCGTTCCCTGGCAGCTGGAGGGCTCCCGGGACCGCGAGGAGGAGCTGCAGCGCAGCGCCGGCCCCGCGCCGGGCGACCTGCGGCGCGGCATCGTCGACGACGACCTGGACGGCCGTGGCTGACGGTTGGGTCGGAGAGCGGTTCGAGGTCACCGTCGGGCCGGTCGCGCACGGCGGGCACTGCGTCGCCCGGCACGAGGGCCGCGTGGTCTTCGTCCGGCATGCGCTGCCCGGTGAGCGGGTCGTCGTCGTCGTCACCGAGGACCGGCACCCCGGCTACTGCCGCGCGGACGCCGTCGAGGTGCTCGACCCCTCCCCGGACCGGGTCGAGCGGCCCTGCCCGTACTCCGGGCCCGGGAAGTGCGGCGGCTGCGACTGGCAGCACGTGGCCCCCGAGGCCCAGCGCCGGCTCAAGGGCGACGTCGTCACCGAGCAGTTCGCCCGGCTGGCCGGGATGGACGTCTCCCTGGACGTCGAGGAGCTGCCCGGTGGGCCGCTGCGCTGGCGCTCCCGTGCCCGCTTCGCCGTCGACCGGTCGGGCCGGCCCGGGTTGCGACCGCACCGGTCGCGGGACGTCGTGGTCCTCGACGACTGCCCGATCACCGTGCAGCCCGCCGTCGACGCCGTGCTGGGCCGCACCTGGGACGGCGCCGGCGCCGTCGACGTCGCCGTGGACTCGGTGGGCGGGGTGACCACCACCCGGCTGGACCGCCGCGGGCACGCCCAGTCCACCCGGGTGGTCCGCCCGGACGCCGGCGCCGGGCGGGACGACCAGCGGGCCGAGCGCCGGGCCTGGCACCGGGACTGGCAGGTCGAGGGCACCGGCTTCTGGCAGGTCCACCCGGCCGCGGCCGACGCCCTGGTGGGCGCCGTGGCCGGCTTCGCCGCGGTGAGCGCGGGAGAGCGGGTGCTGGACCTGTACGCCGGCGCCGGGCTCTTCGGGGGCTCACTGGCGCCCGGGGTGGGCCCCGAGGGCCAGGTCGTCTGCGTCGAGTACGACGCCGGGGCGTGCGCCGCGGCTGCCGACAACCTCTCCGACCTGCCGCAGGCCGAGGTCTGGCAGGGCGCGGTGGACGCCGAGGGCCTCGGCGAGCTGCTCGCCGAGCTCCCCGGTGCCCCCGACGTGGTCGTGCTGGACCCGCCCCGGGCCGGTGCCGGGCGCGAGGTCAGCGCGGTGCTGGCCGACTCCGGCGCCCGGGCCGTGGTCTACGTGGCGTGCGACCCGGCGTCGCTGGCCCGGGACGTCGCGGTGTTCGCCGACGCCGGTTGGACGGTGGCGGGGCTGCGGGCCTTCGACGCCTTCCCGATGACCGCGCACGTGGAATGCGTCGCGCTGCTGGTGCCGGCGGCCCGCTGAGGCTGTCGGACCGGCGGGGCACACTCGGGTCCGTGCCCCCGATCGACCGCGCGTCCCCCGGCCGGGACGGCACCGCGCCGCCCGGCTGGCCCGAGCAGGTCCGCCCACCCGGTGTCCCGGACTGGGAGCGGACCGCGGTCGCCTGGCTGTACGACCTGGTGCCCCCGGAGTACCGCTCCCACGAGGTGCTGCGGCGCTACCCGGTGCTGCTGGCCCGGTTCGCCGGGGACCACGTCGCCGCGGGGCTCGAGGCGGCCCGGGCGGGCTGGCGCACGGTCCGGGTGGAGCTGGCCGACCAGCTGCCCCCGGAGGCGATGGAGGCCGCGGTGGCCGCCTACGAGCGGGAGGGCGCCCGGCTGGCGTCGGCGGCCCGCGGCGTCGAGCTGGTCGGCGGTGCGCTGCGCGGTGAGCGGTGGGTGCCCCGGCTGTAGACCTGCGCCCTGCGGCCCCGCGACTACCATCGGGGCACCCGCCGCCCCCCGAGAGGACCCTGCCCCGTCGTGTCGTTGCTCCGATCCCTGACCGGGCCCGCCGACGTGCGGGCGCTGGCGCCCGACCAGCTCCCGGTCCTCGCCGCGGAGATCCGCGACGCGCTGGTCACCAGCGTCGCCAAGACCGGCGGCCACCTCGGACCGAACCTGGGCACCGTCGAGCTGACCATCGCGATCCACCGGGTCTTCGACTCCCCGCGCGAGCCCGTGGTCTTCGACACCGGCCACCAGTCCTACGTGCACAAGCTCCTCACCGGCCGGCTCGCCGGCTTCGAGCAGCTCCGCCAGCGCGGGGGCCTGTCGGGCTACCCGGCGCGGGCCGAGAGCGAGCACGACTGGGTGGAGAACAGCCACGCCTCCACCTCGCTGTCCTACGCCGACGGGCTGGCCAAGGCCTTCGCCGTACGGGGTGACGTGCGGCCCGTGGTCGCCGTCATCGGCGACGGCGCGCTCACCGGCGGGATGGCCTGGGAGGCGCTGAACAACATCGCCGCCGCCCAGGACCGGCCCGTCGTCATCGTGGTCAACGACAACGGCCGCTCCTACTCCCCGACGATCGGCGGGGTGGCCGACGCACTGGCCACCCTGCGCCTGCGCCCGGGCTACGAGCAGGCCCTGGACGCCGTCCGGCAGACCCTGCACAGGGCCCCCGTCGTCGGGACGACGCTCTACGACGCGCTGCACGCGATCAAGAAGGGCCTCAAGGACGTCCTGAGCCCGCAGGGCATGTTCGAGGACCTGGGCATGAAGTACGTCGGCCCCGTCGACGGCCACGACGTCGCCGGCATGGAGTCCGCGCTGCGCCGCGCCCGGGCCTTCGGCGGCCCGGTCATCGTGCACGCGGTCACCACCAAGGGCTTCGGTTACGCCCCCGCCGAGAGCGACCTCATCGACGCCTGGCACGCCACCGGCGTCTTCGACCCCGACTCCGGGGTCAGCTCGGCCTCGGCCGGCCGGGACTGGACGTCGGCGTTCTCCGACGAGCTGGTCGACATCGGCGGGGAGCGCTCCGACGTCGTCGCCATCACCGCCGCGATGCTGCACCCCACGGGCCTGGCGCCGTTCGCCGAGCGCTTCCCCGAGCGGACCTTCGACGTCGGCATCGCCGAGCAGCACGCCCTCACCTCCGCGGCGGGCCTGGCGATGGCCGGGCTGCACCCGGTGGTCGCGGTCTACTCGACGTTCCTCAACCGGGCCTTCGACCAGCTGCTGATGGACGTCGCGCTGCACCGCCAGCCGGTGACCGTGGTGCTGGACCGGGCCGGGGTGACCGGCACCGACGGCCCCTCGCACAACGGCATGTGGGACACCTCGATCTGCGCCGTCGTCCCCGGTCTGCGGCTGGCCATGCCGCGCGACGAGGCGACCCTCAAGGAGGCGCTGCGCGAGGCACTGGCCGTCACCGACGGGCCCACCGTGCTCCGCTTCCCCAAGGGGTCGGTGCCTCCCGACATCCCGGCGCTCGAGCGCCGCGGACCGGTCGACGTGCTGCGGCGCGGCGAGCGCGAGGAGGTGCTGCTGGTCGCCTGCGGGTCGATGGTGTCGCTGTGCCTGGCCGCCGCCGAGCGGGTCGCCGACCACGGCATCGCCGTCACCGTCGTCGACCCGCGCTGGGTGCTGCCGGCATCCCCGGAGCTGGTCGAGCTGGTCCGTGCGCACCGGCTGGCCGTCACCGTCGAGGACGGCGGCCGGTCCGGCGGAGTGGGCGACACCCTGGCCAGCGCCCTGCGCGAGGCCGAGGTCGACGTCCCGCTGCGCACCATCGGGCTGCCCCAGGTGTTCCTGGAGCAGGGCAGCCGCGCCCAGGTGCTGGCCGACCACGGCCTCACCGAGCAGGACGTGGCCCGGCGGATCGCCGAGTGGGCCGCGAAGATCGTCGACCGCGACGACGTCGTCGCCCGGGTGGGGGAGCAGCAGTGAGCGACCAGGTGATCGCCGAGATCCAGGTGGCGCCCTCGCCGCCCGGTACCCCGGAGGACCCGCACGCCCACGTCGAGGCGGCCATCGCGGTCATCCAGGCGTCCGGCCTGCGCTCGGAGGTCGGTGCCCTCGGGACGACGCTGGAGGGCACGGCCGACGAGGTGTGGGCCACCCTGCGGGCCGCGCACGAGGCGATGCTGGCCGCCGGGGCCACCGGTGGCATCAGCCACGTGAAGATCGCCCAGGTGTCGCGGACG
Organism: Modestobacter sp. Leaf380; assembly: GCF_001424485.1. Taxonomy (GTDB): domain Bacteria; phylum Actinomycetota; class Actinomycetes; order Mycobacteriales; family Geodermatophilaceae; genus Klenkia. The sequence continues at coordinate 131,967 of NZ_LMQC01000025.1, read as the reverse complement.
ATGGACTCGCTGACCTCGAAGTTCCGCTAGGCCCGGCTGGCCGCCCACAGCTCGACGGCGCGTCCGGCACCGGCCTCGACCAGTGCCGCCAGTCCGGGCCGGTCGGGCACCGGGAAGGACGTGTAGCCACCCCGGCCGCCGGTGACCGGGCGGCCGTAGGCCCTCACCGCCCGCGTGCCGTCGGGCAGCAGCCGGACCGTCAGGCTGGTCAGCTCGAACTCGACGCCGGCCCGGGTGTCGGTCCACCGCAGCTCCGGGGGGACGACGACGTTGATCGCCAGCGCGCCGACCTCGACGTCCCCGCCGGCGGTCACCCCTCGAAGGCGGGCAGCAGCGAGCCCAGCACCGGCAGGTACTCGGTGGTGGTGGACTCCGCGACGACGCCGCGGACGCTGAACGGGTCGGCGGCGATCCAGCCGGCCACCTCGTCGCGGGTCTCGGCGCGGAAGAGCAGCAGCGCACCGGCCGGCTCCCCGGGGGCGAACGGCCCGGAGATCAGCAGCTTGCCGTCGGCGGCGAGCGCGCGCAGGTGGTCCCGGTGCTCGGCACGCACGGCGTCCCGGGTCTCGGTGTCGTCGGTGTAGCGGTAGGTCACGGCGAAGATCACGCCGCCACCCTAGGGGCCCCGCGCGCGGCGGGCCCTCCACGAAGCGGCTGAGGAAGCAATGCCCCCCTCCATGGGCTCCTGGTGAGGGGCATTGCTTCCTTTGCCGCGGTGCCGTGGTGCCGCGGTGGCAGCTCGACGGGTCAGGCGGTGATCGCGGCGGCGTCGGCGAGCAGGTCGCGGGTCAGGCCGATCTGCCACTCGCGGGCGCCGCCCTCGCGCAGCACCCCGGCGACGACGTCGGGGGTGGCGTCGGCCGGCGGGCTCCACACCAGGCGGCGGACGAGGTCGGGGGAGAGCAGGTTCTCCACCGGCACCGACCACTGCTCGCCCAGCGCGGCGAGACCGGCGCGGGCGGCCTGCAGCCGCTTGGCGGCGACCGGGTCCCGGTCGGCCCAGCGGTTCACCGGGGGCGGGCCGTCGCCGGGCTTGCTGTGCAGCGGCAGCTGGTCCTCGGGCAGCGCGCGGCCTGCCTTGAGGGCGCCGAACCAGGTGCTGGCCAGCTTGCGGTTGGCCCGGCCGCGGAACACCGGCAGGTCGATCAGCTCGGTCTCCGTCTTGGGGTCCGCGGCGACGGCGGCGACCATCGCGGAGTCCGGCAGCACCCGCCCGGGGGCGACGTCGCGACGGCGGGCGAGCAGGTCGCGGGCCTCCCACAGCGTCTTCAGCACCCCGAGCTGACGGCGGCTGCGCAACCCGTGCATGCCCGAGGTGCGCCGCCAGGGGTCCACCTTGGGTGCCGGGGGACCGGCGGCCAGGATCGCCTCGAACTCCTGCCGCGCCCACTCGGTCTTGCCCTGCTCCTCCAGGATGCCGGCGAGGGCGTCCCGCAGCTCGACCAGCACCTCGACGTCGAGGGCGGCGTAGACCAGCCAGTCGGCCGGCAGTGGGCGGGTGGACCAGTCGGCGGCCGAGTGGCCCTTCTGCAGGGAGTACCCCAGCAGCGACTCCACGACGGCGCCCAGGCCGACCCGGGGCAGCCCGGCCAGCCGGGCGGCGAGCTCGGTGTCGAAGAGCCTGGTGGGGGTCAGGCCGATCTCGGCCAGGCAGGGCAGGTCCTGGTTGGCCGCGTGCAGCACCCACTCGGCGTCGCCGATGGCGTCCTGGACCAGGGTGAGGTCGGGCAGCGGCACCGGGTCGACCAGGCCGGTGCCCGAGCCCGCCCGGCGCAGCTGCACCAGGTAGGCCCGCTGGCCGTAGCGGTACCCCGAGGCGCGCTCGGCGTCGACGGCGACCGGGCCGCTGCCCCCGCGCAGGGCCCGGGCGTAGTCGGCGAGCGCGGTCGAGGTCTCGATGACCGGCGGCAGGCCGTCACGGGGCGCCAGCAGCGGGACGGCGGTCGACTCCGGCGTCTCCTCGACGGCGGGTGCACCCTCGGGGGAGGTCACACGATCACCCCGGAGCGGATGCCGAGGGCGACCATGTGCGCCCGGTCGCCGGTTCCCAGCTTGCGCGCGATGCGGGCCAGGTGGCTCTTCACCGTCAGTGCGGACAGGTCCACCAGATCACCGATCTCCTTGTTCGTGTGTCCCTCGGCGACCAGCCGGAGGATCTCGCGTTCGCGGGCCGACAGCTCGCCGACCCCCTCCTCGACGCCGGCCCGGGTGAGCCCCAGGGCCAAGCTGCTGGCGATGCCGGGGTCGGCGTACACCTCACCGGACAGCGCGGCGCGCAGCCCCTCGGTGAGCGTGGCCAGCGGTGAGGACTTGAGCAGGTAGGCCTGGACGCCGGCCAGGAACGCCGCCCGGACGACGGCCGGGTCGGTGACCGCGGTCAGCACGACCGTGACCGGCCAGCCGTCGGCCTGCAGCGAGGGCAGCAGCTCCAGGCCGCGGCCCGTGTCCCGGGGGCCCTCGGTCGCGCGCGCGGCCTCGGGACCGTCTCGGCCGACCTCGGGCAGGTCGACGTCCATGACGCACAGCGCCCGGGGGCCGGACACGTGCGCCCGGACCCTGGCCTCCTCCAGCGACGCCGACTCCTCGACGTCGCGGGCGCCCAGGGCCCGCAGGCGCGCACCGAGGGCCTCCCGGACCAGGGGCGCCGGGTCCACCACGAGCGCCGTGGCGTCCGGGGGGAGCAGGGCGCCGTCGGCGCGGGTGACTCCGAGGGTCACGCCGTCCGTCCCTGGGTCACTGCGTCCTCACGTGCTGTGCGGCGCGGCTGCGTGTCGACGGGGTGTCGCCGCAGCCGGCCCAACGGGGTTGCTCCGGGTGGAGCAGTCCCGGTGAGTCTATGAGCCGCCGCCGCCGGACGCCCGGCCGTTGCCTGCCGAGCCCAGCAGGTGCACCCCCGGCGGGGGGAGACCGGCGGCGTTGCCGAGCACCTCGAGCCAGGCCTGCAGGTGCCGGTCGAGGTCGGTGTCGCTGGCGGTCCAGGAGGCCCGGATCTCCACGTCGACGGAGTGCTCGGGCCCGGCGATGTCGCCGAAGCGGGTCGAGGCGGTGCGGGTGACCGTGCCGCCGACGGCGTGGTGGCCGGCGTCGTGGTCCACCAGGGCCTCGGTCAGCCAGCTCCAGGCCACCTCGGAGAACATCTGGTCGTCCACCATGGACTCGTCGGTCACGGCGGAGACGTAGCCCACGCAGCGGGTGGTGCCGTCCCAGGCCTCGTGGCCGGCCGGGTCGAAGAGCACGATGAACCGCCCGCTGGCGATCTCCACCTCGTCCTCGTCCGGCAGCACGCCGGGCTCGGCCACGCGGGCGCCGATCGCGTGCGACCACGGGGCCAGCCGTTGCGGTGCAGGGATGTCCTCGAGCACGACCTCGGGCCGGGCCCGTACCGTCGCGAGCGAGTCCAGCGCCGCCTGGAAGTCCGCGGGGGGCTCGGCCCCGCGCTCCGGCCTGCTCTGTCGCTCCACGTCCGCAGGGTAGGGCGACACGCCCGTGTCCGCCGCTCCCGACGCGCCGCCGCAGGTCAGCGGGCCTCGTCGGACCGTCGGGGCGTGTCCTGCCCCACGGCGCGCCTTCTGGGAGGATGGACCCTCGTGGGCACCCCTGGAGCAGCACCCCTGTCGGCACCGCACGGCACGCCCGGGGCCGCCGCCGACTCCGACCTGGTCCGGGCGGCACTGGGTCGCGAGGTCCGGCGCACCCCCGTCTGGTTCATGCGCCAGGCCGGCCGCTCGCTGCCGGAGTACCGCGCACTGCGGGCCGGCACCGCGATGCTGGCCGCCTGCCAGGACCCCGACCTGGTCACCGAGATCACCCTGCAGCCGGTCCGCCGGCACGGCGTCGACGCGGCCATCCTCTTCTCCGACATCGTGCTGCCGCTGGTGGTGGCCGGTGTCGACATCGAGATCCAGCCCGGCATCGGCCCGGTCGTCGCCCACCCGGTGCGCTCGGTGGCCGACGTCGACGCGCTGCCCGACCTCGAGCCCGAGGCGCTGGGCTTCCTGGTGCAGGCCGTCGGTGCGCTGACCGCCGAGCTGGGGGAGACACCGCTCATCGGCTTCGCCGGTGCGCCGTTCACCCTGGCGACCTACCTGATCGAGGGCGGGCCCTCCAAGGAGCACGCCCGCACCAAGGCCTTCATGTACGCCGAGCCCGAGGCGTGGGACCGGCTGCTGGCCAAGCTGTCGGTCTCGGCGTCGGTGTTCCTGCGCACCCAGGTCGACGCCGGTGCCTCCGCGGTCCAGCTCTTCGACTCCTGGGCCGGCGTGCTGTCGGCCCGCGACTACGCCACCCGGGTGCTGCCGCACTCCCGGGCCGTCTTCGACGGTCTGGGCGACCGCGCCGCCGGCGTCCGGGACGTGCCGCGCATCCACTTCGGGGTGGGCACCGGCGAGCTGCTGCCGCTGATCGGGGACGCCGGTGCCGACGTCGTCGGCGTCGACTGGCGCATCCCGCTGGACGAGGCCGCGCGCCGCGTCGGGCCCGGCTACTCCCTGCAGGGCAACCTGGACCCGGCCGTGCTGCTGGCCGACCGGGCGACCCTGGAGGCCGAGGTCCGCCGGATCGTCGCCGAGGGCCGCGCCGCCCGCGGGCACGTGTTCAACCTGGGCCACGGCGTCCTCCCCGACACCGACCCGGGCGCGATCACCCACGTCGTCGAGCTGGTGCACGAGCTCACCACGCGCGCATGAGCCGGCTGGTCGTCGTCGGGGCCGGGATCACCGGCCTCACCGCGGCCTTCGCCTGGTCCCGCGCGCACCCCGGCGACGAGGTCGTCGTGCTGGAGGCCGGGGACCGGGTCGGCGGGAAGCTGGGCCGCGTCCGGCTGGCCGGTGCCTGGTACGACACCGGCCCCGAGGCGGTGCTGGCCCGGGTGCCCGAGGCGCTGCAGCTGATCGACGAGCTGGGCCTGGAGACGGTCGCGCCCTCGACCACGCAGGCGGCCGTGGTGCTGCCCGACGGCCGGCACCCGCTGCCGGCGGGCACCCTGCTCGGCGTCCCCACCTCGGCCGACGGGCTGGCGGGGCTGCTGTCCGCCGAGGGCGTGGCCCGGGTGCACGCCGAGGCCGCGCTGCCCCCGCTGCGCTACGACCGGGACGCCCCGGTCGGCGGGCTGCTCCGGGAACGGCTGGGCGACGAGGTGGTCGACCGGCTGGTGGAGCCGCTGCTGGGCGGGGTCTACGCCGGTCAGGCCGACCGGCTGTCGCTGGCTGCCACGATGCCCGCGCTGGCCGCCCACCTGCCCCGGCACGACACGGTGCTGGCCGCCGCCGCGGCAGCCCGGGACGCCGGGGCGCGCAGCCGGGAGGCCGCCGCCGGGACCCCCGACGGCCCGGTCTTCGCCACCGTCGCCGACGGCATCGGGTCGCTCCCGGACCGGCTGGTCGAGGCCTCCGGCGCCGTCGTCCGGCTGCGGACGCCGGCGCACGCGCTGCGCCGCGTCCCCGGCGGGTTCGAGCTCACCGTGGGGGCCGACCGCGAGGTGCTGAGCGCCGACCACGTCGTCGTCACGGTGCCCGCGGGCAAGGCCGCCCGGCTGCTGGCCGACGTCGCCCCGGACGCGGTCGAGGCGCTGGAGGGCATCCCGTACGCCTCGATGGCCGTGGTCGCGATGGCCTTCCCCGGCCAGGAGCTCGCCTCGGGGTCGGGCCTGCTGGTGCCCCCGGTCGCCGGGCGGCTGGTCAAGGGCGTCACGGTCTCCTCGCAGAAGTGGCCGCACCTGTCCGGCGACGGCCTGCTGCGCGTGCGGTCCTCAGTGGGCCGCCACCTGGAGGAGGACCAGCTCCGGCGCGAGGACGACGAGCTGACCGCCGCCGTGGTCGCCGACGTCGCCGACCTGCTGGACCTGGAGCGCCCCGAACCGGTGGAGACCCACCTGGTCCGCTGGGGCGGGGGCCTCCCGCAGTACCTGGTCGGGCACCCCGACCGGGTCGCGGCGGTCGACGCCGCCGTGGCCGCCGTGCCCGGTCTCGCCGTCGCCGGCGCCGCCTACCGGGGGGTCGGTGTGCCGGCCTGCATCCGGGACGCCCGTCGCGCGGTGGCCAGCCTCACCTGATCTTCGTCCCGCGCCGGGAGGAAGATGGGGACATGACCGACGCGACGCCTGCAGCGACCACGGGCCCCACGGAGACCGCACCCGAGCAGAAGAGCATCGGCAAGCGGGCCAACGAGCTCAACGCCCAGATCCGCTACACGATGTGGTCGGTCTTCAAGCTCGCCCAGCCCTTCGGTGACGCCGACCGGCAGTCCGCCGCCCAGGAGGCGCAGGGCCTGGTCGACGAGCTCGCCGGCGAGGACGTCGTCGTCCGCGGGGTCTACGACGTCGCCGGGCTGCGCGCCGACGCCGACCTGATGGTCTGGTGGCACGCCGAGCGCGCCGAGGATCTGCAGGAGGCCTACACCCGCTTCCGCCGCACCCAGGTGGGCCGCCGGCTGGAGCCGGTCTGGTCGCAGATGGCGCTGCACCGCCCCGCGGAGTTCAACCGGTCGCACATCCCGGCGTTCCTGGCCGACGAGGAGCCCCGCCGCTTCGTCTGCGTGTACCCCTTCGTGCGGTCCTACGAGTGGTACCTGCTGCCCGACGAGGAGCGGCGGGACATGCTCAAGGAGCACGGCATGCAGGCCCGGCCCTACCCCGACGTGCGGGCCAACACGGTCGCCTCGTTCGGGTTGGGCGACTACGAGTGGATGCTGGCCTTCGAGGCCGACGAGCTGCACCGGATCGTCGACCTGATGCGCGACCTGCGGGCCAGCCGCGCCCGCCGGCACGTGCGCGAGGAGATCCCGTTCTACACCGGCACCCGCAAGTCGGTCACCGAGCTGGTGCAGGGCCTGGCCTGACCCTGTCGGTCCGGTCCCTCAGCCCCCGTCGAGGACGAGGGTGGTCGGGCCGTCGGCCAGGCGGGCGGTCTCCAGCACGACGACGTCGGTGGGCTCCCCGCCCGCCGGCGTCCAGCGGAGGGTCGGCACCAGGTCGACCACGGCCGGGGCGCCGTCGCAGGCCACCTGGCCGGCGTCCTCGCCGGGGGAGCCGTACTCGACGGTGACCGCCGACGTCAGGCCGTAGGTGGTCGACGGCGACTCGATGCCGATCCCGCCCAGCGGGGCGCTGCAGCCGACGGTCGCCCGCAGCGTCGTCCCGGCCGGGACGACGACCACGACCACGTCCTCGACCGTGCCGGTCAGGTCCGACGGGAGCTCGAGGGCGGCGTCGAGGAGGGCGGCGTCGACGTCGACCGCGTCCACCTCGGTGACCGGCGCGGTCCACGGCGGGGTGTCGCTGCTGGTCTCCAGCAGGCCGCTGGTGAGGTCCAGGGCCACGCCCAGCAGCTGCACCCGGTCGTCGTCCCCGGCGCGGCCCAGCTGGAGCTCGCCCGTGGCCAGCGGGCGGCCCTGCGCGTCACGGACGTCCTCGTCCCGGCTGGTGGTCCGCCAGGACCCGAGTGTCAGTCCGCGGGCACACGTGTCGCCGTCGGCCGCGACGAGCCCGGGGGTCAGCGGCAGCACCCCGAACGCCTGCACGCCGGTGCCGGCCAGGGCGTCGGCGACCGCGGTGCAGGCCGCGACGACGCCGCTGCCCAGGACCTCGCCGTCCCCCTCGCCGGGGGCGAGCGCGGAGTCCGCCCAGATCGCCCACCGGTCGGCGACCGACCCCTCGGCCTGCGACTGCCGCTCACCCAGGCGCAGCGCGTCACGGGCGGCGGCGGGGACGGACTCCCACTGCGCCTCGGCGGCGTCCACGGCTTCCTGCGGGGTGAGGAGGCCGCACCCGGGGAGGGCGGCGAGGCCGACGACCAGGCCGACGGTGCAGGTCCAGCGGGTGGGACGGGTCAGGGGCACCGCGGGATCATCCCCGGGGTGCCCCTGCTCGTGCGGGAGGTGCGGTTCAGCCCTCGGCGGGGGCGAGCCGGATGCTGACGCTGTTGATGCAGTAGCGGTCGCCGGTGGGCGTCTGCGGGGCGTCCTCGAAGACGTGGCCCAGGTGGCTGTGGCAGCTGGCGCACAGCACCTCGACGCGGCGCATGCCCAGGCTGCGGTCCTCCTTGAGCACCACGTTGTCACCGGCCGACGGCTCGTAGAACGAGGGCCAGCCGCAGTGCGAGTCGAACTTGGTCTCGGAGGTGAACAGCTCGGCGCCGCAGGCCCGGCAGGAGTAGACGCCCTGGGTCTTGGTGTCGGTGTACTCGCCGACCCACGGCCGCTCGGTGCCGGCCTGGCGCAGCACGGCGTACTCCTCGGGGGAGAGCTGCGCGCGCCACTCCTCGTCGCTCTTGGTGACCGTGGGCTGGTGCTCGACATGCTGGGTCATGCACCCCACGGTACGACCGGGCCGCCACCCCCGCCCGTGGTGCGGGAGGGGTGACGGCCCGGTCGTGGGACGTGCTGGGGTCAGCGGCCGAAGAGCTGCCGCAGCCGGTCCAGCAGCTCCCCGAGCACCGACCGCAGGGTGACCGTCGAGGTGGCGGTCTCCCCGGAGGAGCTGGTCAGGACGACGGCCTGGTCCCCGGCGGCCAGCAGCACCGGCACCCGCGGCGACAGCGTCACCGTTCCGGCGTCGTCGGCGGTCGCGGTGCCGACCCGGCGTCCGCCGATGGTGACCGTGACCTGCTCACCGGCTGCGAAGCCGGCGCCGGTGACGGTGACCCGGTCGCCCCGGAAGGGCCGGGACTCGCTGACCGTGGCCGTCGCCGGGACGTCGGCCGGGGTGAGCTCGATGCCCAGCACCGTCGGGTTGTGGTCGCTGGCCCGGTAGGGGTCGGCGGCGAACAGCGGGCCGTGGCCGTCGTACTGGTAGGCGTAGGACTCCACCGCGTTGGTCTCCCAGACGGTCAGCCCGGACAGCTTGTCCGCCATCGAGGGCGAGGCGAAGACGTGGTCCAGCGAGCCGGACCCGCCGTCGAAGACGTAGCTGTACTGGTCCCGGGCCAGCACCGGGCCCATGTCCTGGAACCCGGCCGCCCGGACGACGTCCAGCGGGTCCTCGTACCGGTAGGAATTGAAGTCCCCGGTCAGCAGCACGTCCGGGTCGCCGGAGGTGGCCACGAGCTGGTCGGCGAAGGCCACCAGCGCCTGCGCCTGACGGACCCGGTCGCCGTTGGAGGCACCCTGGCCGTCGCCGGTGTCGGCGTTGTCCCCGCCGCTGCCCGAGCCCTTGGACTTCAGGTGGTTGGCCACGACGGTGAACACCTCACCGGAGGCTCCAGCGGCCAGGAAGGTCTGCGCGATGGGGCTGCGCGCGTTGCCGAACGCGGACAGGTCGGCCGGCACCTGCGGCGGCCCGGCCGGGGTCACGGCCCCGGTGCGGTAGACGATCGCGTTGGTGATGACGTCGGTGTCCTCGTGTGCCCGGACGACGTCCCAGTCCTGGCGGTCGGCGGTCTCGATGGCGGCGAGGAGCGTCTCGACGGCGCGGTAGTCGTCGCCGGGAGTGGTGACGGCGGAGTTCTCGATCTCGTGCAGGGTGAGGACGTCGGCGTCCAGCGCGGTGATCCCGGCGACGATCTTGGCCTGCTGGCGGGCCAGCTCCTCGGCGTTCGAGGCCCCCCGGGACTGCCCGCCGAACGTCACGAAGTAGTTCAGGACGTTGTAGTCGGCGACCCGCAGGTCACCGCCCACCGGCGCCGGCGCCGCGGTGCGCGGGTTGGTCGGGGCGAAGTCGGTGCCCGCCGCGCTGCCGTCGGCCGGCTGCAGGCGGTACTCGTCGAACCCGTACCCCAGCACCGAGGGCTGCAGGGTGGAGACGGTGTCACCGACCCGCACCGGGTCGGTCGCCGTCAGGTACGGCGGCGCCTGGTCGGACGTGGACAGGTTGGTGCTGACCGCGTCGTCCAGCGTGATCGACCGCAGGGCGTTGTCGGCGGCGACCGCCTGGGCGGGCGCGCCCGGCTCGGCGGCCTCGGTGGGGGCCAGCAGCCGGCCGCCGGAGGACAGCAGCACCTCGCCGAAGGTGTTCAGCCCGTAGACCTCGGTGACCGTGAGGTCGGCCGGCAGGGTGACGGACATGCCCTCCAGGGCCTCGCGCTGCTCGGTGGTCGAGGGCAGCGGCAGGGTGGCGGCGGCGGGCAGCTCGCCGGCGCCGCAGACCGTGGTCAGCGGGGCGGTGAGCTGGGTGACCGTGCCGGGTGCGGCGTCCGCGGTGCGCTTGAACTCCGCGACCGTGCCGGTGACGACGACCCGGTCGCCGAGGGCGACGTCGGTCCCGCCCGGGGCGTAGACGAAGACGCCGTCGGAGGTGGCCGGGTCGCCGTCCCCGGCGTCCTGGACGTGGAAGCCGCCCAGGCCGCCGGCCTGCAGGTCGCCGACGACGGTGCCGGCGACGGTGACGGTGCGGCCGGTGACCGGGCTGGTGGCGCCGTCGCCCTGCACGCTGCCGATGGACACCGGGGTGGTGTCGCAGGTGGGTGCGGTCGGCACCGGCTCCGGGTCGGGGTCCGGCTCGGGGTCCGGGTCGGGGGTGGTGCTGCCCGACGGGGTGGGCGTCGGGGCGCCGACGGTGAAGTCCGCGGCGTTGACGTCGGTGTCGGGACCGGCGACGCGGGAGACCGACGTGGTGTTGGTGGTGCCGGCGGCCGGGGCGCCCTCGCCGCCGGTCGCGGAGGACCCCCAGGCCACCAGGTCGCGGACCGAGGCGGTGCCGGCGCAGGCGGTCGCACAGTCCAGCGGGGTGCTGCCGGTGGACAGCGCCACCTTGCCGGCGGACCCGCCCAGGGCCAGTCGACCGGTCGCGTCGGGGGTCGGCAGGTCCGCGGTGCCGCCGGTGCCGGCTGCCTGCGCCACCAGGTACGTCGCGCCCGGCGCGATCGAGCCGGTGAGCGGGGTGGCCGCCCAGCTGGTGCCGGTCGCCGAGGCGTACTGCACGCTCCAGCCGGTCAGGTCCACGGCGGTGCTGCCGTCGTTGCGCAGTTCGATGAAGTCGTTGCGCAGGGTGGCGCCGGAGTTGCCGCCACCGCCGTACACCTCGTTGACCACGACGTCGGGGGACACCGCGGCGGCCGGGGCGGCCGTGGTCACCAGACCGCCGGCGACCAGGGCGCCGACGGCCAGGCCGAGGACGGCGGGTCGTGCTGTTCTGCTCGGGGACACGGTTCTCCTCACGGCCACCGGGGCGGCCGTTCCGGGACGGGGGATGTGTCGATCCTGGCAGCGCGCTGTGTCCACGTCGATGAACAACGGGTTACCAATTCAGCTCGGGTAATGACCCGGGGTCATCTTCCGGGTGGCGGTGCGGGTGACCGGACGGTGTGGCGACGGCGACTGCGTACCGTGGAGCGGCTCGGCCGCACCCGGCCGGGCACCCCGGTACGAGAGGACCCCCGTGACGACGCCCCCGTCCTCGAACCCCACCCCGCCCGCCGCCGCACCGCTGCCCGACGTCTGGTTCAGCCGCGACCTGCCGGTGCTGCGCGCGATCGCCCGGCTGGTGGACAGCCCGGAGCACGGGGGAGCGCCCTACCTGGGCCAGGTCGTGCCGGCCAGCGGACTGCCCCGCAAGGACGTGGTGGCCGCCGTCCGCGGGTTGGTGGACACCGGGTACGTGGCGGCGCTGACCAACGTCGCCGGGGACGTCGTGCGGATCACCGGGGTGTCGGGGGAGACCCGTCGGCTCACCGGGCTGTGGCCGACCCCGCAGTCGGAGTGGGCCCGGCTGACCGAGCAGCTCACCGCACGCGTCGCGAACGCGGCCACCGAGGTGGAGCGGGACCGCTGGCGGGCGATGGCCGAGGCCGCGACCGCGGTCGGCGACGACGCCGGCGCGCTGCTGATGTCCGCGCTCATCGGCGGGTACGTGCCGCGCGCCCACTGAGCGGCCCCGTCGGCCCGCGGAACGCGGCAGCGCCCCCCGACCCGGAGGTCGAGGGGCGCTGTCGGTGGATCAGGTGGCTGAGGTCAGCCGCCGGTCAGGAGATCAGACCGGGTTGACGTTCGCAGCCTGCGGGCCCTTCTGGCCCTGCTCGACGTCGAACGAGATGCGCTGGCCCTCATCGAGCGAGCGGTACCCGCTGGTCTGAATCGCCGAGTAGTGGACGAAGACGTCCGGGCCGCCGCCATCGGGGGTGGCAAAGCCGAACCCCTTCTCGGCGTTGAACCACTTCACTGTTCCTTCGGGCATTGCTCGCTCCTAGCTGAGGTCGTACGTCGGGGTCCTGCCACTTACAGAGCCTTCCCGACACCTGAACCCTAACCACACCTGTCCAGTCCCCGCAGCACCGCACCCTCCCGGGGGTGTCCTGGAGTGGTTCAGGAACCGGTTCGGACGGCGACCGCGACGGCCACCAGACCCAGCACGTTCGTCGCCAGGTGGGCCGCCACGGGCGCCAGCAGGCTGCCGCTGCGCACCCGCAGGAGGGCGAAGAGGACCCCGGCAGCGGTCGTGGCCACCACCACGCCCAGCACGGCCAGGGCGGCCGGCAGCGGGTCGCTGACGGCGGCGTCGGGCGTCCGGGCGGTCGCCAGGTGCCACAGCCCGAACACCACTGAGGTGGCCACCACGGCCCACGGGGTCGGCAGCACCCGCCGGGCCAGCCCCAGCAGCACCCCGCGGAAGGCCAGCTCCTCGGCCAGCACGGTGCCCAGCGGGATGAACACCAGCACCCGCAGCAGCAGCTCGGCGGTGGTGTCGGTGCCGGCGGCGTCGTCCAGGAGCTCGTGCAGCGACGGCACCAGGAGAGCCACCAGGTACCCCGCCCCGACGGCACCCAGCACCACACCGCCCCAGCGCAGGCCTGCTCCGGCACGGTCCCGGGTCAGTCCCAGCTCGGCGCGGGACAGCCGGGTCGCCGCGACCAGGACGGCCACGGCCAGCAGGTTCGCCACCGTCCGGACCCCGGGGGCCGGGGGCAGCAGGGGCACCACGAGCACCCCCCAGACGAGCAGCGCCAGCGCGGTGGACAGCAGCGGCAGGCCCCGCCGGGTCACTCCTGGGTGCGCGCCCGGGAGGGCTGCACGCGCATCGGCTCACCGGGCATCTTCGGGTAGTCCGGCGGGAAGGGCAGCTCCCCGCCGGGCAGGGTCTCCCACAGCTCGAGCAGCGGCGCCAGGTCGTGGGCGACGTCGTCCACCTCGGCCCAGGGGTCGCCGTCGGCCAGCCGGTCGGGGACGGTCACCAGGTTGAGCTCCGCCGGGTCCTCGACCTCGGCCAGCTGTGCCCAGGTGACCGGGGTGCTCACCGGGGCGCCGGGGCGGGCCCGCAGGCTCCACGCGCCGGCGATGGTGCGGTCCCGGTTGTTCTGGTTGAAGTCCACGAAGACCCGCTCGCCGCGTTCCTCCTTCCACCAGGCCGTGGTGACGCCGTCGTCCCGGCGCTCGAGCTCGCGGCCCAGCCCGATGGCGGCGTGCCGGACGTCCTCGAAGGAGTGCTCCGGGCGGATCCGCACGTAGACGTGCACGCCGCGGTTGCCGCTGGTCTTGGCGTAGCCGCGGATCCCGAGCTCGGCGAGCAGCTCCCGGGTGGTCTCGGCGACCCGGCGGACGTCGGCGAACGTGGTCCCCGGCTGGGGGTCCAGGTCGATGCGCAGCTCGTCGGGGTGGTCGACGTCGGGACGGCGCACGGGCCACGGGTGGAAGGTCAGCGTGCCCATCTGGGCGGCCCACACCAGGTGCCCGGCCTCGGTGGGGCACAGCTCGTCGGCCGTCCGCCCGCTGGGGAAGGTGATCCGGGCCGTCTGGATCCACTCGGGCGCGCCCTTGGGCAGCCGCTTCTGGTAGAAGCCGTCGGCATCGGGGTCGCGCGGCCCGGTGGCCAGCCGCATGCCCTCGTGCCAGCCGTCCGGCCAGCGCTCCATCGCCGTGGGCCGGTCGCCCAGGGCCCGCAGCATCGGCCCGGACAGGGCCGCCACGTACTGGCAGACCTGCAGCTTGGTGATCGCCGGCGTGCGGTCGGTGGCGTCGTAGACGACCCGGCCCGGGCTGGACACCCGGACCTCCCGCCCGTCGACGTCGAGCACCACGGCGTCCTTGCTGCTGGCCATGCCGGGGACCCTAGGTGGTGCTCAGGCGGGGCAGGTGAGCCCGTCCAGCGGCGCGACCAGGTCCACGAGGTAGCTGTCCACCGCCGCGGTCACGCACTCGGTCTGCGGGTAGGCGGTGTGGCCCGAGCCCTGCCAGGTCAGCAGCACGCCCGAGGTCAGGTCCTCGGCCATGTCCACCGCGCCGGGCAGCGGGGTCACCGGGTCCCCCTGGGTGCCGATGACCAGGATCGGTGCGGCGCCCTCGGCGTCCCGGTCGGGCAGCGGGGTGCGCGGGGCCTCCCACGGCGTGCAGGTGTACAGGCCCAGCGCGGCGTCCGCGCCGAACAGCGGGTAGGTGGTGTTCCACTCGGCCACCAGCGCGCGGACCTCGTCCTGGTCGTGCGTCTCCTCGGTGTCCGAGCAGCTCACCGTCAGGTTGGCGTCGATCGTGTTGGTGTACGTGCCGTCCTCGCCGCGCCCGGTGAACGTGTCGGCCAGGGTCAGCACCCCGGCGGCGTCGCCCTGCTGGGCGGTGGCCAGCGACTGGGCCAGCTGCGGCCAGGCGGCCGGGGTGTAGAGCGCGGACCGGACGGCGGCGAGCACCAGACCCGGCGTCGCCGCGCGGGTCTCGCCCTCGCGGGAGCTGGCGATCGGGGTCGTGGCGGTCTGGGTGAGCAGGTCGTTGACGAAGGTGCGCGGGTCGGCGCCGACCGGGCACCCGCCGACCAGGGCCACGCAGTTGGCGGCGAAGGCGTCGAAGGCGGCCTCGAAGCCGGCGGCCTGCGCCTCCGCGGCCTCCTCGCGGTCGGCGTCGGGGTCGACGGCGCCGTCGAGGACCAGCGCCCGCACGTTCTCCGGGAACAGCTCGGCGTACGTCGAGCCCAGGGTGGTGCCGTAGCTGTAGCCCAGGTAGCTCAGCTGCTCGTCACCCAGCGCCTCGCGGACGATGTCGAGGTCACGGGCGGAGTCGACGGTGGAGAAGGCACCCAGCCCGGCGCCGTACTCCTCGGCGCAACCGGCGGCGACCTCGTCGACCAGGCCGAAGGCGTCGTCCAGCTGCGCGGCCGACGTCGGGCGCGGCTCGGCGGCCGACAACTCGTCCTTCTGGGCGTCGGAGACGCACTCCACCGGCTGCGAGAGCCCGACCCCGCGCGGGTCGACGCCGACGACGTCGAAGCGGCCCAGCACGGCGTCGGGCAGCGTGAGCGCGGACTGCACGGCGGCGTCGGTGGCCGAGAGGCCGGGGCCGCCGGGGTTCACGACCAGCGAGCCGATCCGGTCGGCCTGGGTGCCCGAGACCGCGCGGACGGCGAACAGCGACAGGGTCGGGCCGGTCGGGTCCTCGTGGCTCAGGGGCACGTCGATGGTGCCGCAGGAGAAGGTCAGCGGCCGGTCGGCGCCGGGCCGCCCGGCGATGATCGGGGCGATCTGGGCGGTGCAGTCGTCCCAGGCGACCGGCTCGACCGGGGCCTCGGTGGGCGTCGGCGACGCGGTCGTCGAGCCGGCCGCGGGTGCCGTGTCGTCCCCGGACGTGCAGGCGGTCAGGGCCACCAGCCCGACGGCGAGGAGGGCGGCGGCCCGGGTGCGGGAGCCGGCGCGGGGCCGGGAGCGAGCGGTCACGGTCGTCCACCCTAGGAGGACCTCACGCGTCACGCCCGTCCCAGCGGCCCCGGGTGGTCAGACTCTCAACCTCCCAGCACCTCGGCGAGGTCGTACCGCACCGGCACGTCGAGCTGGTCGTAGGTGCACTGGGCGGCGTCCTTGTCCGGGCGCCAGCGCTGGAACTGGCCGGTGTGCCGCAGCCGGCTGCCCTCCAGCTGGTCGTAGCGGATCTCGACGACCAGCTCGGGTCGCAGCGGCACCCAGGACAGGTCCTTGCCCGCGTTCCAGCGGCTCGTCGCCCCCGGCATCCGGTGCTCACCCTCACCCTCGACCTGAGCGTTGGCCCAGTCCTGCCAGGGGTGCCCGGAGACAGCATCGGCCCGGAAGGGCGCCAGTTCACCGACCAGCTCGCCGCGCCGCTTGGTGGTGAAGGAGGCAGCGACGCCGATGTGCTGCAGCGTGCCGTCCGCCGAGTACAGCCCCAGCAACAAGGACCCGACCAGGGGCTTCTCCGGGGTCGTCGTCTTGTGCCAGCGGAAGCCGGCCACCACGCAGTCCGCCGTCCGGACGTGCTTGACCTTGGCCATCAGCCGCTGGTCGGGCTCGTAGCCCTGGTCGCCCCGCTTGGCGACGACGCCGTCCAGGCCCGCACCCTCGAACTCCTCGAACCAGCGCTGGGCCACCGCAGCGTCCTGGGTGATCGTGGAGACGTACACCGGTGCCTGGGCCGTCGCCATCGCCTCCCGCAGCCGGGCCTGACGCTGCGCGAACGGGGTGCCCAGCAGCGACTCGTCGCCCAGGGCCAGCAGGTCGAAGGCCACGAAGGACGCCGGGGTCTCCGCGGCCAGCTTCGTCACCCGGGACGCCGCGGGGTGGATGCGCTGCAGCAGGGACTCGAAGTGCAGCCGGTCCCCGCGCGGCACGACGATCTCGCCGTCGACCACGCAACGCTCGGGCAGCTGGGCGCGGGCGGCCTCGACGACGTCGGGGAAGTAGCGGGTCAGTGGCCGCTCGTTGCGGCTGCCCAGCTCCACCTCGTCGCCGTCCTTGAAGACGATGCAGCGGAAGCCGTCCCACTTGGGCTCGTAGAACCAGCCCTCGCCGGTCGGCACGTCCTTGGTCGCCTTGGCCAGCATCGGCTTCACCGGGGGCATCACGGGCAGGTCCATGCGGGGGAGTCTGGCAGCGTGCGCCGGGCTCAGACGAGGCGCAGCCGGTCCAGGGTGGTGGTGCCGCCGGGTCGGGGTGCCCCGGTGTCCTCGACGTCGTCGGCGTCGGTGCCGGTCTCGCTGCCCTCGCCGATGGGCCTCCCCGGCGCCAGGGCGATCACCGCGCAGGCCAGCAGCACCAGGGCACCGAGCCCCTTGGGGCTGTGCAGCACCGCCGCCCAGCGGCCCAGCTCGGGCACGACCCACTGCGGTGCGCCCACGACCGCAGCGGCGGGGACCGGGTCGAGGTCGGCGACGTCGTTCGCGTCCCCCTGGGTGGTGAAGGCCGGCACCGGTCCGGTGGCGTCGACGCCGACGACCCGGTGGGTGACCAGCTCGCCCTGTCCGCCGGGACGCACGAAGGTGATCACCTCGCCCACGGCGACCTCGGCCGGGTCGACGGGCCGGGTGAAGACCATCGCGCCCACCGCCATGCGTGGCTCCATGCTGCCGCTGAGCACCGCCAGCGCCTGGCCGTCGGTGACCCGCGGGTACAGCGCGACGGTGAGCGCGGCCGCCGTCGCGCCCAGCAGCAGCAGGCCGAGCAGCCACGTCAGCAGGTGACGGAGGACGCGCGTCGCGGGGTGCACGGGACGATCGTGGGCGGGCCCGCACGCGCGGCGCATCATCAAGACAGACGATGCCGGGCCCGCCCCCGCCGTCCCAGGATGGCCGGGTGCCACACCCCCGTCCCCACCGCCGCCCGGTCGCCGTGGCCGCGCTGGCCGGCGTCGTGCTGGCGGTCCTGGCCCCGGCCGGGACCGCGTGGGCCGGCACCCAGCTGCTGCCCGGCGCCACCTGGTCCACCCCGGTCGACCTGCCCGACGCGTGGGCCGACCAGGCTGACCGGCTGGGCGTCTCGGTGGTGACGCTGGACCAGCAGGAGAACGACTGTCTGCGCCCGGAGGTGCGGGCCGGCGACCAGACCTGTGCTGCCGACGAGGGTGACCTGGCCGGTCAGGTGTCCGCCTCGATCGCCGCCGGCCGCTACGACGACGGCACCTGCGTGGCCGCCACCGCGCCCGCCGCCCTCGCGCTGACCGGCGGGGCCGTCACCCGGCTCGCGCTGGCCGGCCCACAGTGCCTGGTGCTCACGTTCGACTTCCCCGACGGCGCCGACGACGACGTCGCCCAGTCCGACACGCTCGGGGTCGGCCTGTCCCTCGTCGCGGCCGGCTCCGGTGCGGACGTGGGGGCGGGTGACCCGGGTGGCGGTGCGGCCTCCGGTGGGGCTGCTGCCGGCGGGGTGACCGGTGGCGGCGGGGTCGTGGGAGGGACCGTCGTCGGTGGGGTCGTCCCGCCGGCCGGGGGACCGTCGGGTGCCGGTCGGGACGGGGCGGGGGCGGTGGGCCCGGGGTCCACGGGGCAGGCGACGGCGGGTCGGGGCGCGGCCGGTGCCGTGGACGGGCCGGTCGGGGCGGGGGAGCGCGTCGCCACCGCGGTCGCGGACGGCGTGGCGGTCGGGTCCGCGACCGCGGACGTCGAGGTCGGCGCCGACGGTGCGTCGGTCGAGGCCGAGTCGGCCCAGACCCTGCTGGAGGACCCCTTCGCCCTGGGGGCGCTGCTGCTCGGACTCACCCTGCTCCTGTGGGTCCTCCTCGTCCTGCTCCGCCGTCGCCGTCGGGAGGAGCCGGCATGACCCGGACCCGGACCCGGACCGGCGTCACGGTGGGGCTGCTGGTGGCCGCCGGGCTCGTCGGCGGGCTGCTCCTCACCCCGATCGACCAGCCGAACGCCACCTTCGCCCTGCTCAGCGACCGGACGAGCGTCACCGCGACGGCCGGTGCCGGCTCGCTGTCCCTGACCGTGACCCCGCCGGCGTCGCCGGACGGTGTGACGCTGACCCGCCGGTCGACGGCGCTGCTCACGGTGAGCACCGCCGGGGCGCTTCCGTGGGTGCTCGACGCCCAGGTGCTGGACGCCGACGGCGCGCAGGTGGAGTGCGGGGAGGACGGCCAGGAGCTCTCGCTGGAGGCCGGCACCACCGGCCAGCAGTTCCTCGAGGTGTGCGGCGGCGACCAGGAGGTCGCCACCGGGACCACCCCGGTGACGGGCCTGGGGGTCGGGCTCCGCTGGCGGCACGGCGAGGTGACCACACCGTGGGCGGGCACGCTGCGCCTCACGCTGCAGCAGGTCGACGGCGGGTTCAGCGACCAGGTGGACGTCCCGCTGCGGCTGGAGGGCCCCGCGGCGGACGCCGCCCCCGTCGAGGCGGTGTCCGAGGCGCCCGCCGAGGGCGCGCCGGCGGCGGAGCGAGCGACCCCGGGCGTCGCAGCGACAGTCCCGTCCGCGGCGGCTCCGTCGACGTCGGCGGGCAGCGGTCCCGCCGCGACGCCGTCGGGCAGCACGACGTCCCCGGCGGTGACGCCCGCACCGCCGGCGCCCGGGTCGGGGAGCGTCCCCACCCCCGTGCTGGAGCCGCCGACCGGGGAGTCCGAGCCCGCTGCGCCCGAGCCCGCCGCGCCCCTGCCGGACGCCGACCCGGCGCCCGGGCCCAGCCAGCCCGACGCCGGGGCCTGAACCCCCCGACGGGCCGGTCAGTCCACCAGGTCCAGCCAGCCGGCCCGGCGGGCCAGCGCCACGGCCTGCAGCTGCGACTGCACCCCCAGCTTGCTCAGCACGGCCCGGATCTGGGTGCGCACCGTCGCCTCGCTGACGTGCGCCGCCGTCGCGATCCCGGAGGCCGCCAGCCCCGAGGCGAGCAGTCGCAGCACCTGGGACTCCCGCGGGCTGAGCTGCTCGAAGGCCGCCAGCCGTGCCGTCCGCTCCCCGCGGGCCCGCCGGGCTGCGGCCAGGAGCTCGTGCCGGCGCCCGACGTCCAGGACGTCCTCGCCGGCCTGGACCCGGCGGACGGTCTCGGCGAGCACGGTCAGGTCGACGTCCTTGGGCAGGACGGCGGTGGCGCCGCGTTCGACCGCGGTGCCCCACACGTCGTCCCCCTGCTCGCCGGTGAGGACGACGACGCGGCACCCGGTGGCCACGACGTCGGCGACGAGGTCCAGCCCGTGCAGGGCGGTCCCGTCGACGGCCGGCCCCAGCCGCAGGTCGAGCAGGACGGTGGCGGGCGCGGCGTCCCGGCAGGCGTCCAGGACCGCACCGGCCGAGTCCGGGGCCACCAGGACGACGCGGGAGCCGAGCGCCTCGAGCGCGAGGGCGATGGACTGGGCGAAGAGCACGTGGTCGTCGACCACGAGGACCGGCCGGCTCACCCGGCGAGCCGCAGTCCGGGCAGCCCGTCGAGGACGCCTGTGCCCGGGAGCTGGTCGACGGGGGCGGCGGTCGGGTGCAGCGGGAGGGTCAGCCGGAAGACGGCACCCGTGGTGGCCGGCCGGGCCACCAGGTCACCGCCGTGCCGGCGGGCCAGGTCGCGGGACAGGGCCAGCCCGATGCCCTCCCCGGGGCTGCCGTCGCGGCGGGCGCCGGCCTCGAAGACACCCAGCCGCTGCAGGTCGGTGAGCCCGGGACCGTCGTCGCGGACGGTGATCACCAGGTCCGTCCCGACCACCGCCTGCACCTCGACGAGCGCCCCGGGCGCGTGCACGAGGGCGTTGCCCAGCAGGTTGCCCACGATGACCGCGACGGCGTCCCCGTCGGCCCGGACGGGCGCACCGCCGGTGCCGGCCCAGCGGACGCGGAGGCCCCGCTCGTGGTGCACGGCGACCAGGCTGTCCAGCAGGACGTCGAGGTCGACCTCGGTGACCGTGGGGGTGCGCTCGGGCATCCGCAGCAGGCGCTGCAGCCGGCTCATCTCGGTGGCCGTGGCCCGCTCCAGCTGCTGACGACGGCGGGGGTCCGAGCGGACCGCGGGGTGGTGCGAGGCGGAGGTGCCGGCCTGGATGCCGGCGAGCGCCGCGCGGGCGTCGTGCAGGCAGCCGCGGGTCTGCTGCAGCAGCAGCTCGTGGTGGGCCAGCTGCTCGATCAGCGCGGCCACGTAGCGCTCCTGGCCGTCCAGGGAGTCGGTGATCCGGCGGACCGCGCCGGTCGCGGCCACCAGTGCTGCGCTCAGCAGGAGCAGGTCCACCAGCCCGGCGACGACGGGCCCGGTGGTCACCAGGGCCGACACCCCGGTGCCGGCGGTGCCCACGGCCACCACGACGGCGATGGCCTGGGAGGAGGCGCGGCCGCTGTCGCCGAGGGGGTCCACCCGACCGGCGGCGACCGCGACGGCGGTCCACAGCAGCGCCGCACCGAGCGAGCCGGCGGCCAGCGACCGGGTGACCGTCGCGGGGTCGGCCGAGGCGAGCAGCCCGGTCAGCACGACGGCCACGGCCGTGACACCGCCGACCAGGGCGTGCCGGACCGGGCGGGGGACCCGGGGGACCAGGGCCCGCAGCGCCCAGACCGCGGCCGCGGCGATGACGGCGGTCTCCGCCGCCTGGGCCAGGACCGCGCCGTCCTCGTCCAGCAGCACCCGGACGGCGAACCCGGCCGGCAGGTGCAGCCCCAGGGCAGCCAGGGCCAGGCCGATCTGGCTGCTGCCGGAGCTGCCGGTCAGCCGCCCGCGGAGCAGGTGGGCCGCGCCGGCGGCCAGGAAGGCGATCGCGGTGGCGACCACCAGCAGCTGGTGCCGGTCACCCGGCGGGGCCACCACCAGGACCACCGCGGCGAGTGCCAGCAACGCCCCGCCCGGCCCGGACAGCAGCCGCCCGCCGCGCTCGGACAGCCACCTGCGCCGCGCTGACGACCGTCCCGGACCCGCTCCGGTGCGCGTCCCCCGACTTCCCCGCATCGATCGACCCCCCGTGGTCGAGGACGACGACATCACACGATCGGGGGACAGTCCATGACCCCAGAGTCACGGAACCGGACCGTTCCGTGACGGCTTGCGACGGGGTGGTCGGACGTTCAACAGAACTGACGATGTGCGGTGCCTGTGCGGACGGCGAACCTCGTGTCGTTCGCCGAGCAGGGGCCCGGCGAGAGAGCGTCGCGGAGCGACGAACACGTCAGGAGACACACCGTGAAGAAGATCGTCCTCGCCTCGGCCGCCATGGGTGGCGCCGCGCTGCTCGCCTTCGGTGCCAGTGGCACGTTCGCCGCGTTCAGCGACCAGGAGGTCGTTGCTGGCCAAGAGGCCTCCGCCGGCACGCTGCTCCTCAGCGTCGATGGAACCGTGAGTGCCCCGGTGGAGGCCCAGGACCTGGCGCCGGGTGACTCTGCGGTGTACCCGTTCTTCATCCAGAACGTGGGCAAGGGCGTGAGCGGCAACCTCGGAGGCGTCATCACGAACGTCGTCGACTCCGAGGACGGCTGCACCGACCCGGAGCGGGCCGCCTTCGACCCGTGCCGGAACGGCGAGGACGCCGGGGAACTCAGTCGTCAGGTCTCGGCCCAGTACTTCCGGGCTCTCCCCGACAACGCAGACGACTGCCAGGACATCACCGCGGTCCCGACGACGGGCAGCTACCCCCTCGGCCAGCTGAGCGCCCCCATCGCTGCGCCGGCGAGCGCGGGGTCCACCGCTCTGCAGGCGGGCGAGGGTGCCTGCTTCCTCATCGTCCTCACTCTGGAGGACCGCCCGGACAACAACCTCGTCCAGAGCGACAACGTCTCGTTCTCGGTGGACTTCACCATCCAGCAGTTCCCGGACACCGACGACGAGAGCTGACCTGAGCGAGGTCCTCAGTCTGACGGACTCGCGTCAGCCCGTGCTGAGTCTGTACCGGCTGAACAGCACCCCGTCCTCCTCCAGCAGCTGCACCAGCTGGGCGGAGGCGGGGTCGTCCAGCCCGGCGTCCCCGAGCACGCCCGGCGCGCCGCCGGCCAGCACGGGGGCGATGGTCAAGCACAGCTCGTCCACCACGCCGGCGGCGACGGCGGCGCGGAACAGCGAGGGCCCGCCCTCACAGAGGACGTGCTCCAGGCCGTCCTGGGCCAGCCGGTCCAGGGCGGCCGGCAGGTCGACGTCGTCGTCCCCGCACACCAGCACCCGCACCCCGGCCGCCGCGAGCTCCTCGCGGCGGCCGACGTCGGCTGACCCGCAGGTCACCAGGTACGTGGGGGAGACGGGGTCGGTGACCAGCGGGTCGTCCAGCGCGAGGGAGGCCCGCTTGCTGACCACGACCACCGGTGCGGTCGGCGGGCGGCCCAGCTCGGCCCGGATGCGACCGACGGGGGAGTCGGCGGTCAGCGGCTTGTAGCCCTCCGCCGAGGACGTCCCGTGGCCGACGAGCACAACGTCGGCCCAGGCGCGCAGCACCCGGAACACCCGCTTGTCACCGTCCGAGCCCAGCCCCGCGGACTTCCCGTCGACGCTGGTGGCACCGTCCAGCGCCGCGACGAAGTTGGCCCGCACGTGCCGCCCGGCCGGGGGGCGGTAGGCCTCGGCGAGGCCCTGGTCGTCCAGCCAGGACTCCGTCGGGGGCAGCAGCCCGCGCATCAGCGGGTGGCCAGCACGGCCGCGGACTCCGGCGGCAGGGTGACGGTCTCGCCGTCCAGGGTGGGCAGCTCGCCGGTCGCGAAGAGCACCTGGGCGGCCTCGACGTCCAGGTCGATCTCCCGCGGGGAGTCGGCCAGGTTCACCACGACCCGTAGCGAGCCGCGGTGCACGACCATCCAGCGGTCGGCGTCGTCCCAGCTGACCGCGACCCGGGTGAGGTCGGGGTCGACCAGGTCCGGGTGCGCGGAGCGCAGCGCCAGCAGCGCGGTGTGCACCGCCAGCAGGTCGGCGTGCGGACCCTGCTCCAGCTGCGACCAGTCCAGCTTGGAGCGCAGGAACGTGTCGTGCTCCTGCGGGTCGGGCACGACCTCGGCGTCCCAGCCGTGCTCGGCGAACTCCCCGATCCGGCCCTCGGCCGTGGCCCTGCCCAGCTCGGGCTCGGGGTGGCTGGTGAAGAACTGCCACGGCGTGGTCGCACCCCACTCCTCGCCCATGAAGAGCATCGGGGTGAACGGGCTGGTCAGCGTGATGGTGGCGCCCACGGCGAGCAGGCCGGGGGACAGCGACGCGGAGATGCGGTCACCGACGGCGCGGTTGCCGATCTGGTCGTGGTCCTGCAGGTAGGCCAGGAACTTCCAGCCCGGCAGCGCCTGGGTGTCGACCGGGCGGCCGTGGTGCCGGCGGCGGAAGGAGGACCAGGTGCCGTCGTGGAAGAACGCGCCGGTGAGCACCTTGGCCAGCCCGGCCAGGCCGCCCTCGGCGAAGTCCCGGTAGTAGCCCTGGCCCTCACCGGTGAGCACCGCGTGCAGCGAGTGGTGGAAGTCGTCGGACCACTGGGCGGTGAGCCCGGTGCCGCCGGCGACCCGGGGGGTGACCATCCGCGGGTCGTTGAGGTCGCTCTCCGCGATGAGGGTCAGCGGGCGGCCCTCGGCGACGCTGAGCGCGTCGACCTCGGCGGCCATCTCCTCCAGCAGGTGGGTGGCCCGCTCGTCGACCAGCGCGTGGACGGCGTCCAGGCGGAGCCCGTCGACGTGCATGTCGCGCAGCCACATCAGCACGTTGTCCAGGACGTAGCGGCGGACGCCGTCGGAGTCCGGGCCGGACAGGTTGACCGACTCGCCCCAGGTGTTCGCCCCGCCCTCGCTGAAGACCGGGAAGAACTCGGGCAGGTAGTTCCCCGAGGGCCCCAGGTGGTTGTAGACGACGTCCTGGATGACGGCCAGGCCCCGCTGGTGGCAGGCGTCGACGAAGCGCTGGTAGCCGGCCGGGCCGCCGTAGGTCTCCTGGACCGCGTACCAGGCGACGCCGTCGTAACCCCAGTTGTGCGTGCCGTTGAAGCCGTTGACCGGGAGCAGCTCGACGAAGCTGACGCCCAGCTCCACGAGGTGGTCCAGCCGGGTGATCGCCGCGTCGAAGGTGCCTTCCGCGGTGAAGGTGCCCACGTGCAGCTCGTAGACGACGCCACCGGCCAGGGGGCGCCCGGTCCAGTTCCGGTCGACCCAGCGGTACGCGGTGGGGTCGAAGCGGCGGGACAGCCCGTGCACGCCGTCGGGCTGGCGGCGGGCGCGGGGGTCCGGGCGGGCCGGGGTGGTGTCGTCGAGCAGGAAGCCGTAGTCGGCCTCGGCCGGCGCGGGCACGGTGGCCCGCCACCAGCCCTCGTCGTCGCGGGTCATGTCGAACACCTGCGCGGCGTCACCGGCACCCAGCTGGAGGCGCACCCGCTCGGGGACGGGCGCCCAGACGGCGAACTCGGTGGGCTGGTCCGACATGCGGGGTGCCTCCTGGGGCGGGGTGTCGAGCGGGTGGCGACGGTTCTGTCGGTGGGCGGGTCGATCATGCCCGTGTGCACCCTGCTGAACCCCCCTCCGACGGTGAGGTGACCGGAGGCACCGTCGAGCTGCGGGTGCACGGGGTCAGCGGCAGCCCGCCCGAGTCGGTGCTCGGCGTCCCGGCGGTCGTCCAGGTCGCGGGGGACTCCCTGGGCAGGTTCTTCCGGCCCGCCGACGCGGTCGACGGCGGGCTCGAGGGCTACCACTGGGGGCTGTTCACCTCCGGCAGCTGGCGGCAGGGCCTGTGGTTCCTGCTGCTGCCCTTCGGCCTGGTCAACCTGGCGGCCCAGGCACTCCCGGCCGGCCGGTCCGGGCCGGCCCGGACGCTCGCGCTGGCCGCCCTGCGGCTGCTGGGCGCCGTGCTGACGGCCACCTTCGCCCTCGGGCTCACCACCGTGCTGGTGGACCTGGCCGCGGTGCAGCGCGGGGGCGGGCCCTGGGCCGTGCTGACCGGGCTGGTCGCGGTGCTGACCGGTCTGACGGTCGTGGCCCTGCTGGGCCGGGGCCGGGTGCCGGCGGCCCCACCGGGTGAGCGCGCGCCCCCGCCGGTGGACCCACCGCGGACGGTCCTGGCCGACCCGGCGTTCTACACCGGTGACCCGGACGTCCCCGTCCTCCGCCGGCTGCACGCGGCCACCGGGCTGCTGGTCCCGGCTGCCCCGGCGGCGGTCGCGATCGGGCTGGGGTGGGTCCCGCTGGCCGGTGCGGCAGGGCTGGCCGGCCTGCTGCTGGCCCTCGGGGACCCCCGCGCGCCTGCCCGCTGGTGGCGCCGCGGTCGGGCACCCGAGCAGGGCCGGCGGGCCGCGGGCGCCCTGGCCTGGGTCGTCCTCGGGGGTGCGGCGGCGCTGCTGGCCGGCAGCTGGACGGCTTTGCTGGTGCGTGGCGTGCCGGGCGCGCTGCCCGCGCTGACCGGCGTCCTGGAGCTGCTGGTCTGGACGGGGACCGCGACGCTGGGCGTGCTGCTGGTCGCCGTGGCGGTGGGCCGCTCGGGCACCGGCGTCGTCCCCCGGGCCTTCCGGCCGCTGGCCGGCGGGCTGGTCGCCTGGGTGGTGGCCTCGGTGGGCGCCGCGCTCGGGCTGGGCTTCACCGCCGGGCTGGTCTGGGCGACCCGCCGGGTGCTGGGCGGCGACGTCTCCGGGGTCTACCGCGCCGTCGCGGCCGGCTGGGGTGTCGCCACGGCGCTGCTCGCCGCTGCGTTCGTCGTGGCGCTCCTGGGCGGGGTGCGCCTCCTGCCGCGGCTGCGCGCCCGGGCGGCCGCCGGGTACCCCGCCGGCACCGACGCCGGGGTGGTGCGCTCGGCCGCCGCCGGGCTCTGGACGGCCGGGCTGCGCCGGCGGGTGCCGGGCCTGCTGGTGGGGGCCGCCGTCCTGGGCCAGCTGGCCGCGCTGGTGCTGCTGGCCGGGTCGCTCGGCCTGCGCCTCCCGGTCCCCGAGGCTCTGGGCGCAGCGCTGGTCGCCGTCGGCACCGTGGCGCTGGTCGGCTTCGCCGTCGGCCTGCTGCTGGCCGGCCGGGGCGCGGTGCTGCACCCCGGCGTGCGCCGCGGGGTCAACGTGCTGTGGGACGTCGTCGCCTTCTGGCCCCGTGAGGTGCACCCGGTCGTCCCCCCGCCGTACTCCCAGCGGGCCGTCACCGACGTCGCCGGCCGGGTGGTCTGGCTGCTGACCCACGGCGGGGCCGCGCGGGTGACGCTGGTCGGCTACAGCCAGGGCAGCCTGATCTGCCTGGCCGCCGTCCTGCACCTGCCGCCCGAGCTGCGCCCCCGGGTCGCGCTGCTCACGCACGCCTCCCAGCTGCAGCTGGCCTACGCCCGCACCTTCCCCCGGGCCGTTCCGGTGGAGCTGCTGCGGTGGGCGCTGCGGGAACTGCCCGGCCGGTGGCGGTCCCTGTTCCGGGACACCGACCCCTTCGGCGGCGCAGTGCTCAGCTGGGACCGCAGCCCGGACGACGGCCCGCTCACCTCGACCCGGCTCACGTCCACCCGGCTGACCGCCACGGGCGAGGAGACCGGCCCGGACGTCGTCGGACCCCGGGGGGAGCGGCGCTGCGGCCCGGAGTGGCGGTTGCCCGACCCCGCCCTGGTGGACCCGCAGCGTCGACCCTGGCCCGGCCGGCGCGGTCACACCGACCACACCGAGGACCCGGTGTACCCGTCGGCCCTGGTCAGCGTCTGGGGACGCCCACCCGGGGGATGACGTCGACACGGCTCCGTATCGACCCTCGGGAGGGCCACATACCGGGTCGGGCGCGCTAGCTTGCTCCGCAGCACCCCCCGCCGACGAGACGAGCTGCCATGAGGGTCCTCCGTTCCGTGGTCTTCCCCGGACTCCGTCTCCTGGTCTGGGTGGTGATCGCCGTGGCCCTGGTCGTGCTGGCGTTCCGCGGCTCCGGCGGCGGCGACACCGCGTCCAGCGCCGCCGGGTCGCCACCCCCGGTGGAGCTGGAGAGCCCCGTGGTCCCGGCCGCGCTCGGCACGGTGCAGAACACCGTCACGGTCACCAGGACGGTCGTCGCCGACGCCGCCGTGCCGGTCAAGGCCACCGCCGTCGGCACGGTGAGGAAGCTGCTGGTCGCCCCCGGGGCGGTCGTCGCCGCCGGGGACGGCCTGCTGCAGATCACCGTCACCACCGAGCGCGACCCGGTCACGACCACCGACGCCGAGGGCAACCCGGTGGTCACCGAGCGGCCGCCGCTCATCACCACCACGACGGTGCCGGCCCCGGCCGCGGGCACCGTCACCACGCTGGACGTGCTCGTCGACCAGCTCGTGGCCGTCGGGGACGTCGTCGGGTCCATCAGCCCGGGCACCCTGTCGGTGACCGCCCCGCTGACCCAGGACGACCAGTTCCGGCTGCTCACCGCGCCGGCCAGTGCCGACGTCACCGTCCAGGGCGGGCCGGCGCCGTTCGTCTGCTCCGGGCTCACGCTGGGTGCCCCGCCGTCCGCGGGCAGCGGCAGCGGCTCCACGGGCACCGACCCGGCGGGCGGGCAGCCCGGTGGTGCCGCCACCATTGGCACCGAGGCGCGCTGCGCGGTTCCCGCGGGCACCCCGGTGTTCCCGGGCATGCTCGCCTCCGTCGCGGTGCAGGCGGGCACCGCCACGGACGTGCTGACCCTGCCCGTCACGGCCGTCCAGGGCTCGGTCCAGGCCGGCAACGTCTGGGTCGTCGGGGACGACGGCGCCGAGCCGGTGCAGACACCGGTGACCCTGGGCCTGACCGACGGCCTGCTCGTGGAGGTCACCGGCGGGCTCACCGAGGGCCAGCAGGTGCTCGAGTTCGTGCCGGTCGCCGACGACACTCCGGTCGACGGCGGCATGGGCGGCGGGTTCGGCGGGTGAGCGACGTCCAGCTCCGGCTCACCGGGGTCGGCCGCGAGGTGCGGCTGCCCGACGGCGGGCTGCTGCCGATCCTCACCGACGTCGACCTCACCGTCGCCGCCGGCGAGCACGTGTCCATCGTCGGGCGGTCCGGGTCGGGGAAGTCGACGCTGCTCAACGTGCTGGGCCTGCTGGACAGCCCCACCTCGGGGGAGTACCTGCTGGACGGGCAGGACACCGGCCGGTTGCGCGGGCGCCGCCGGGCCAGGCTGCGCGGGGAGTGCTTCGGCTTCGTCTTCCAGCAGTTCAACCTGCTGCCCCGGCGGACCGCGGCCGAGAACGTCGCGGCACCGCTGCTCTACGCGCGTGGACGGGAGTTCCTCACCCGGGGCCGCACCGCCCGCGACGTGCTCGACCGGGTCGGGCTGGGAGACCGGGCCGACCAGGTGCCCGAGCGGCTGTCGGGCGGTGAGCAGCAGCGGGTGGCGATCGCCCGGGCACTGGTCCGCCGTCCCCGGGTGGTGCTGGCCGACGAGCCGACCGGCGCCCTGGACGTCGACACCGGCCGGGCCGTGATGGCGCTGCTGGCCGAGGCCACCGCCGAGCGGGGCGCCGCGCTCGTCACCATCACCCACGACCTGTCGGTGGCAGCGCTCGCCGACCGGCAGCTGCGCCTGGACGTTGGACGGCTCACCCCGATGACCGTCGCCGAGACCGTGGCGGCGACCTCGTGACCGGCGTGCTCGGTGTCCTCGCCGAGGCCTGGGGTGAGGTCCGGGTGCACCGGGTGCGCGTCGTGCTGTCCCTGGTCGGGGTCTTCTTGGCGGTCTTCGCCATGACCGCGGTGACCGGGCTCGGGCTGATCGTCGCCCAGGTGCAGCAGGAGCAGGCCGAGCGCTACCAGGGGCGGGCGGCCACGATCAGCGTGTCCGGGTTCGACCCGGCCACCGGCCTGCCGCCGTCCCCGGACGCCTGGGACGCCGCCAGCCAGGAGCTGCTCGACCGCTACGGCGTCACCGAGTACGCCACCGTGGGGTACGGCTCGGCACTCCTCCGGCTCCCCGCGGGCACCCAGGAGGTGCAGACCACCGACGTGTCCCCCTCCTACGGGGACCTGCACCGGATCGAGCCCATCGCCGGCCGGTGGTTCACCGACCGCGACCGCGAGTCGCTGTCCCCGGCGTTGGTCGTCAACGAGTTCGTGCTGGACCAGATGGGTGGCGGTCCCTTCACCGGCCCGCGCAGCATCGTCCTGGGGGGTCCCCGGCCGGTGACGGCGACCGTCGTCGGGGTGCTGGAGAACGACGGGGGCGAGTACCCGCAGGTCTACCGGATCGACCGCTCCGTGCTGGAGGCCGCGACCGCCCCGCGGGACCCCTACCTGTTCGGGCCCGACCAGCTCGAGCTCTGGGTGCCGGCCGCCCAGGCCGACGACGTGGTCGCGGCCGTCAGCAGCGACCTCCCACTGCTGCTGCCCGGAGGCATCCAGGTCCAGGCCTACCGGATGGACTCACCGGGCCTGGCCGGCAGCCTGGACACCCTGCGGCTGGCCGTGCGGGGCGCCGGCGGGGTGGTGCTGCTGCTGGGTGGCCTGGGCGTGTTCAACGTCGGCATGATGGCCGTCCGCCAGCGGGTCCGGGAGATCGGCATCCGGCGCAGCTTCGGTGCCACGTCGGGCCGGGTGTTCTCGGCGATCATGCTGGAGTCCGTCGTGGCCACCCTGCTCGCCGGGGTCGCCGCCGTGGCCCTCGCGGTCCTCGTGGTGGCCAACCTGCCCATCGAGGAGTGGTTCAACAACGGCGTCCCGATCGCCGACGAGCCCGGCTTCCCGGTCCAGGCCGCGGTCGAGGGCCTGGTCGCAGCCGCCGGGGTCGGGGCGCTGGCCGGGCTGCTGCCCGCGGTCCTCGCCGTCCGGGTGAAGGTGATCGACGCCATCCGGTTCTGAGCCCGTCCCCGCCCCACCGGCACCATGATCGACTTAGGGTGCCCTCATGTTCTCGTCCCTGCAGGTCAGCCGCCGGTCCCTCCTCCTGGGCGGGGGACTCCTCGGGCTCGCGGTGGCCGGCTGCGGGACCGGCGCAGGGAGCTCGACCGCCGAGCCCGGGCCGACCACCCCGGGGACCGTGGACTTCGCCTACGAGGACGTCGCGGTCACCGTGCCGGCCCGGCCGCGGCGGGTGGTGGTCATGGAGGGCCGGGGCGACCTGGAGTTCGCGCTGCTGGCCGGCTGGACGCTGGTCGGCGTCCGGAACACCAGCGCACCGGGGGAGCGGCCCTCGGGTCAGTACGCCGGCCTCGTCGACGACGCCGTCCCGCTGCTGGACAGCGCCGAGGACGCCCCCGACGTCGAGGAGATCGCCGCGCTGGCGCCGGACCTCATCCTGGTGCGGGCCAACAACTGGCGGATGGACGCCTTCGGCAACGACGTGCTGGCCCAGGTCGCCCCGGTGCTGCCCGTGGAGGTCAACCGGCCCGGGTTCCGGGAGGACATGACCGCTCAGCTCGCCCAGTTCGACCTCACGGCCCGGGCCGACGACGCCCTGGCCGACTACGACGCCGCGGTGCTCGCGGGCCGGGTCGCCCTGGCAGCCCTGGGCCGCACACCGACCGCCGCCGTGCTGGCCACCCAGATGGCCGAGACCGGGTCGGTCCGCTGGTACACGAACAAGCTGGCCACCACGGTCGCGGCCGACCTGGGGTTCGCCGTGCTCGGCCTGGACCCGGCCGATGTGCAGGGCGACCGGACGCTGAGCCTGGAGGAGATCGGGATGGTGTCGGAGGCGGAGTTCCTCTTCCACCAGACGCCGGAGCCGGCGCCGGTGGTCGGCGTCCCCACCTGGGACGCGCTGCCCGCCGTCGTCGCCGGCCGGGCCACGACGCTGGACCCGGTGCTGAACAACGGCCTGGCCCTCACCGCCACGGCGATCGCCGAGCGGATGACAGTGGCGCTCACCGCCTGAGGTGCGCCCCCTCGCCCGGTGCGGGCGAGGGGGCGCGCCGTCAGTCGCGGACCAGCAGGGCCACCGGAAGGGCGGCCAGCACCTCGGCGAGCGGGGCGCCGTGCAGGTCGGACACCACGCGGGCGCCGGTGAGCAGGTCCCGCCAGCCGCCGTGCGGCAGCTGCAGTGCGGTGTCGGCCCAGCCGGTCGCGGCCAGCCCCACCGGGAGCCGGGTCCCGACGGCGACGACACCGCCACGGTCGAAGGCCACCACGTGGTCCGCGGCCGGGCCGGTGGCCTCGACGGGGGTGTAGCCGACGAACGCCCCCGGGGTGTCGCGACGGTGCCGCAGCACCCGGGACACCACCAGCAGCTTGGCCGCACCGGTCTCCTCGACCGCGGGCACCGTGCCCGCGTCGAGGTCGGCGAGCAGCCGCCGCCGCAGCGGGTAGTCGACCGGACGGCGGTTGTCCGGGTCGACCAGCGAGAAGTCCCACAGCTCGGTGCCCTGGTAGACGTCGGGGACGCCGGCCACGGTGAGCTGCAGGAGCTTCTGCGTCAGCGAGTTGGACCAGCCCGCCGGCGCGATCCGGGCCACCAGGCCGTCGATCTCGGCGCGCGTGGCCGGGTCCTCGAAGGCGGCGTCGACCATCGCGTGCAGCGAGGCCTCGAACTCCTCGTCCACCGCGGTGTACGTGGTCGACGTGCCCGCCTCGCGGGCGGCCTTCTCCGCGTAGGCGTGCGCCCGCTCGGGTGTCAGCGGCCACGCGCCGACCAGGTTCTGCCAGACCTGGTGGGCCAGCGGCCGGTCGGCCAGCGGGTGCCGGCCCAGCCAGCCGCGGACCAGGCCCGCCCACTCCTCGGGGAGCTCGGCCAGCACGGCCAGCCGGGCCCGCACGTCCTCGCTGCGCTTGGTGTCGTGCGTGGACAGCGTGGTCATGGAGACGGCCCGGGTGGCGCCCCGGCGCTCCTGCGCGGCGTGGAAGTCGGCCACCGGCAGCCCGAACCGGGTCGGGTCACCGCCGACCTCGTTGAGCGCCACGAAGCGCGACCACCGGTAGTAGGCGCTGTCCTCGACGCCCTTGGCCATGACCGGGCCCGAGGTCTGCTCGAACCGGGTGGCCAGCTCCGTGTGCGGGGTGGCCAGCAACGGGTGCAGGCCGTCCACCGCCGCCGTCAGGTCCGGACGGCGCTCGCGCACCGCGCCGACCGTCGCGTCCAGGTGCGCCCGGCCCTCGGGCAGGTACGTCCGGTACACGTCGAAGCCGGCCAGCAGCTCGGCGAGTGCCTCGGTGACCTGCTCGGCCGGCACGCCGGGGAGGTCCCCGACGAGCCGGGCCAGCCGAGCGACCTCGGAGCCCAGGATGCCGTCGGTGACCTCGCGCTTGGCGTCGTGCACCAGCTCGTCGTAGTCCACCTCGCGGCCGGCCACCTCGGTGTCCAGCGCGGTGAACGCGGCCTCGCCGGCCGGGTCGACGAGCACGCCGTCGACCTCGGCCAGCGCGTCGTAGCCCGTCGTCCCCGCGGTGGCCCAGTCACCCGGGAGGTCCTCCCCGGGCTCGAGGATCTTCTCCACCACGGTCCAGCGGTGGTCGCTGAGCTCGGCGAGCCGGTCCAGGTAGCCCTTCGGGTCCGCCAGCCCGTCCGGGTGGTCGATCCGCAGGCCGTCGACGTGCCCGGCGGCCAGCAGCTCGCGCACCAGGGCGTGGGTGGCGTCGAAGACCCGCTCGTCCTCGACCCGCAGGCCGGCCAGGGTGTTGATGGCGAAGAACCGGCGGTAGTTCAGGTCGCCGTCGGCCCGGCGCCAGTCGACCAGCTCGTAGTGCTGTCGGTCGTGCACCTGCTGCGGGGTGCCGTCACCGGTCCCGGGGGCGATCGGGAAGCGGTGCTCGTAGTAGCGCAGCTCGCCGTCGGTGACCTCGAGCTGGGCGACGTCCTCGGCGCTGCCCAGCACCGGGACCCGCACCCGGCCGCCGCCGGCCGCCCAGTCGACGTCGAAGGCGTGCGCGTGCGGGCTGCCCTGGCCGAGCTCCAGCAGCGACCACCACCACTGCGAGGCGTGCGCGTCCTCCACGCCCATGTGGTTGGGCACCAGGTCCAGCACCAGGCCCAGGCCGTGCTCGTGCAGCGCGGCCACGAACCGGTCCAAGGCCTCCCGACCACCGCGCGCCTCGTCGACGTGCGCGTGGTCGGTGGTGTCGTAGCCGTGGTTGGAGCCCTCGGCCGAGCGCAGCAGCGGCGAGGAGTACGCGTGGCTCACACCCAGGTCGGCCAGGTAGCCGGCCAGCCCGACGCCGTCGTCGAGGGTGAAGTCGGCGTGGAACTGCAGCCGGTACGTGCCCGAGGGGACGCCCCCGGTCACGAGACGCTGCGCAGCACGACCATGGCGCGCCCCTTGACGGTGACGACGTCCCCGGCCTTGCTCTCGTTGGGGTCGACCGGCCCGAACTCGGCGGTGTCGACGACGACCGACCAGGTCTCGGCGTACTCCGAGTTCGGCAGGGTGAACTCGATGTCCTCGTGCCAGGCGTTGAACGCCAGGATGAAGCAGTCGTCCACCACGGCCTCGCCGCGCTCGTCGGTCGAGCGGATGCCGTTGCCGTTGAGGTAGACCGCGACGCTCTTGGCGTAGTGGGCGTCCCAGTCGTCCTCGCTCATCAGCTCACCGGCCGGGGTCAGCCAGGCGATGTCCGGGACCGGCTCGCCCTCGCCGCGACCGACCGGGCGGCCGTGGAAGAACCGGCGACGGCGGAATGTCGGGTGGTCGTGGCGCAGGTGGGTGACCAGCTTGGTGAACTCGACCAGGCCCTCGTCGACGTCGGACCAGTCGATCCAGGTGATCTCGGAGTCCTGGCAGTACCCGTTGTTGTTGCCGCCCTGGGTGCGGCCGAGCTCATCGCCGTGCAGCAGCATCGGCACGCCCTGGGAGAGCATCAGCGTGGCGATGAAGTTGCGTCGCTGCTGGGCGCGCAGGGCCAGGATCTCGGCGTCGTCGGTCTCGCCCTCGACCCCGCAGTTCCAGCTGCGGTTGTGGCTCTCGCCGTCGTTGTTGTCCTCGCCGTTGGCCTCGTTGTGCTTGTCGTTGTAGGAGACGAGGTCGTTGATCGTGAAGCCGTCGTGGGCGGTGACGAAGTTGATGCTGGCGACCGGGCGTCGGCCCGAGTGCTGGTAGAGGTCGGCCGAGCCGGTGATCCGGCTGGCGAACTCCCCGACGGTGGCGTCCTCGCCCCGCCAGAAGTCGCGGACGGTGTCGCGGTACTTGCCGTTCCACTCGGTCCACAGCGACGGGAAGTTGCCGACCTGGTAGCCGCCGTCGCCGATGTCCCACGGCTCGGCGATGAGCTTGACCTGGCTGACGACCGGGTCCTGGTGCACCAGGTCGAAGAACGCCGACAGCCGGTCGACCTCGTGGAACTGGCGGGCCAGCGTGGAGGCCAGGTCGAAGCGGAAGCCGTCGACGTGCATCTCGGTGACCCAGTAGCGCAGCGAGTCCATGATCAGCTGCAGCGACTGCGGGTTCGCGACGTTCAGCGAGTTCCCGGTGCCGGTGGTGTCCATGTAGAACTGCTTGTCGTCGGCCACCAGGCGGTAGTAGGCCTGGTTGTCGATGCCCTTGAACGACAGCGTCGGGCCGTTGTGGTTGCCCTCGGCGGTGTGGTTGTAGACCACGTCGAGGATGACCTCGATGCCTGCGTCGTGCAGGGCCCGGACCATGCCCTTGAACTCCTGCACGGCCATGCCGGGGTCCTGGTTGCTGGCGTACTCGTGGTGCGGGGCGAAGAAGCCGATCGAGTTGTAGCCCCAGTAGTTGCGCAGGCCCTTCTGCTGCAGGGTGTCGTCCTGCACGAACTCGTGCACCGGCATGAGCTCGATGGCGGTGATGCCCAGCTCGGTGAGGTGCTCGATGACCGCCGGGTGCGCGATGCCGGCGTAGGTGCCGCGCAGCTCCTCGGGGACCCGCGGGTGGGTCATCGTCAGGCCCTTGACGTGGGCCTCGTAGATGACCGACTTGTGGTACGGCGTGCGGGGGAGCCGGTCGCTGCCCCAGTCGAAGTAGGGGTTGATGACCACGGACTTCGGCATGTGCGGTGCGGAGTCGTCGTCGTTGCGCTCCTTGGTCTCGAAGTCGTAGCCGAACACCGAGGGGTCCCAGTCGATGCCGCCGTCGACGGCCTTCGCGTAGGGGTCCATCAGCAGCTTGTTCGGGTTGCAGCGCTGGCCCTGCTCGGGGTCGTACGGGCCGTGCACGCGGAAGCCGTAGCGCTGGCCGGGCTGGACGCCGGGCAGGAACGCGTGCCAGACGAAGGCGTCCATCTCGGGCAGCCGGATGCGCTCCTCGGTGCCGTCGGCGTCGAACAGGCACAGCTCGACCTTCTCGGCCACCTCGCTGAAGATCGCGAAGTTCGTGCCGGTGCCGTCGTACGTCGCCCCGAGGGGGTAGGCGGTACCGGGCCAGACCTGGGTGGTCATGTGGTGGCGTTCCTCCTGCGCTGGGCGGTCCCGGGACTCGGGACCTGCGGGTCGTGCTCGTGCGGGCTCCTGGGGAGCCGCCGTGACCGGGTCGGGGCGTCGTTGCCCCGGTCGCGTGGCGACCAACCGCGTCGGCGGTGACGTTCGGGTCACGGCCCGGCTGAGTCTGCCGGGTCCCAGGCCGCTCCGCGCGCCGTCACCCCGGTGGGGTGGGCCACCCGCGGACACGACGAAGCCCCTCCCGGCGCGGCCGGGAGGGGCTTCGTGACGACGTCAGCCGCTTCCCCACGGCCCGTCGCGTCTCTCGCAGGACGGGGACCGGCCGTGCCCGGGGGCTCCCGGGTGGTACCGGGGTCCCTCCGGCGGACCGCGGTACCCGGGTCTCCCCAGGCCGTCCGGTCCAGCGCGTGGTCTCCCGCTGTCCTGCGCCAGTCACGTTAGGTGCCGGAACGCCCCGTCACAAGGGGGTGAATCACACGAGTGTCATTACGTCCCGCGCGTCACGCGCCACAGGTCGTGACCCGCTCACCCGGTTTCTGTCGTACCCCCGTCGTACCTTCGGGGCGTGAGCGCGCAGACGAGTCTCCGGCCGACCACCGGCACCTTCGAGGTCATCAGCGAGTTCCAGCCCTCGGGCGACCAGCCGACGGCGATCGCCGAGCTGGCGACGGCGGTGCGGGCCGGCCAGAAGGACACCGTGCTGCTCGGTGCCACCGGCACCGGCAAGTCGGCGACGACGGCCTGGCTGATCGAGCAGGTGCAGCGGCCCACCCTGGTGATGGCCCCGAACAAGACGCTGGCCGCCCAGCTGGCCAACGAGTTCAAGGAACTGCTGCCCAACAACGCTGTCGAGTACTTCGTCTCCTACTACGACTACTACCAGCCCGAGGCCTACGTCCCGCAGACGGACACCTACATCGAGAAGGACTCCTCGATCAACGAGGAGGTGGAGCGGCTGCGGCACTCGACCACCCAGAGCCTGCTCACCCGCCGCGACGTCATCGTGGTCTCGACGGTGTCCTGCATCTACGGCCTGGGGACGCCGCAGGAGTACGTCGACAGGGCGCTGAAGATCTCGCTGGGCCAGGAGCGGGACCGCGACGAGCTGCTGCGCACCCTGGTGACCGAGCAGTACACCCGCAACGACCTCGCCTTCACCCGTGGCACCTTCCGGGTGCGGGGGGACACGATCGAGGTCTTCCCGGTGTACGAGGAGCTCGCGGTCCGGATCGAGATGTTCGGTGACGAGGTCGAGCGGCTCTACTACCTGCACCCGTTGACCGGTGAGGTCGTGCGGGAGGTCGAGGAGCTCTTCGTCTTCCCGGCCACCCACTACGTCGCCGGGCCCGAGCGCATGGAGCGGGCGATCGGGGCCATCGAGTCCGAGCTCGAGGGGCGCCTGGCGGAGCTGGACAAGCAGGGCAAGCTGCTGGAGTCCCAGCGGCTGCGGATGAGGACCACCTACGACATCGAGATGATGCGCCAGGTCGGCTTCTGCTCGGGCATCGAGAACTACTCCCGGCACATCGACGGCCGGGCTCCCGGCTCGGCCGGTGCCTGCCTCATCGACTACTTCCCCGACGACTTCCTGCTCGTCATCGACGAGTCGCACGTGACCGTGCCGCAGATCGGCGGCATGTTCGAGGGCGACATGAGCCGCAAGCGCACCCTGGTCGACCACGGGTTCCGGCTCCCGTCGGCGATGGACAACCGCCCGCTGAAGTGGGAGGAGTTCACCGACCGGATCGGGCAGGCCGTCTACCTGTCGGCGACCCCGGGCAAGTACGAGCTGGGCCGCACGCAGGGCGAGTTCGTCGAGCAGGTCATCCGGCCCACCGGCCTGGTCGACCCCGAGATCGTGGTCAAGCCGACCAAGGGCCAGATCGACGACCTGGTGCACGAGATCCGCGTCCGGACCGAGAAGGACGAGCGCATCCTGGTCACCACGCTGACCAAGAAGATGAGCGAGGACCTCACCGACTACCTGCTCGAGCTCGGCATCAAGGTCCGCTACCTGCACTCCGAGGTGGACACCCTGCGCCGGGTCGAGCTGCTGCGGGAGCTGCGGCAGGGCGAGTACGACGTGCTGGTCGGGATCAACCTGCTGCGGGAGGGCCTGGACCTGCCCGAGGTGTCACTGGTCGCGATCCTGGACGCCGACAAGGAGGGCTTCCTCCGGTCGGGCACCTCGCTGATCCAGACGATCGGGCGCGCGGCACGCAACGTGTCGGGCCAGGTGCACATGTACGCCGACAAGATCACCCCGTCGATGGCCCAGGCCATCGACGAGACCTCGCGGCGCCGGGAGAAGCAGGTCGCCTACAACCTGGAGCACGGCGTCGACCCGCAGCCGCTGCGGAAGAAGATCGTGGACATCCTCGACGGCATCTACAAGGCCAGCGAGGACGCCGAGAAGGCCACCGAGGAGTTCGGCGGCTCCGGCCGGCAGCAGTCCCGCGGCAAGGCACCCGTGCCCGGGTTGTCGTCCAAGGCGAAGGGCAAGGCCAAGGCCGGCTCGATCGACGTGGAGGGCCTGCCCCGTGCGGCCCTGGCCGACATGATCACCACGATGAACGAGCAGATGCTGTCCGCGGCCCGGGAGCTGCAGTTCGAGGTCGCCGCCCGGCTCCGTGACGAGCTCAACGAGCTCAAGCGGGAGCTGCGCCAGTTCGACGCGGCGCACGCCTGACCCCCGGCTGAGCCACCCGCCTCAGCCCGGCCCGGCGGGGCCAGTCCCGGCGGGGCCGCTCAGCCCCGGCGGGCTCACGCCCGGAGGCACGCCAGGCGCGCCTGCCGGGCTGTCGGCGCCGGGGCCGCCGGGCGGGGGAGGTGCCGCCTCCTCGTCGGCGACCGGGGGCACGGCCGTGGTCCCGCCGCCGGCACCGGCCGTGGCCTCCTCGGCGCCCGTCGAGGTGGCGGGGCTGCCCACCGTCGGGGCACCGGTGGTGCTGACCCCCGGGGTGATCGCGCTGCCCGCCGCCGCGGCGAGCGCGACGACCACGACCAGCGCGCCGGCTCCCACCGCGACGCGGACGAGCAGTCGCCGGGGGACACCGCGGCCGGTCGCGGGTCCCGGGTGGGCTCCGGCCAGGTCTGCCTCGTCGCGCACGTCCCGGGTGCCCAGGACCCACGGCCCGACCACGTGGGTGGCCACGCGGTCGCCCGGCAAGCGGGGCCGGCCCGCGGCGTCCACGGCCGGGGACTCCGTGGTGCCGTGCTGCCGGTCGCGACCCGTCACCGGACACCGCCCGGCAGCCGGACGCCGCCCAGCACGGCCACCTGTACCCCGACCAGGTGCAGCGCCTGGTCGGCCGCCGCGGTCGCCGCGGAGCCGAGCTGCGAGCTGCGGACGGTCGCCAGCCAGTCGCCGGTGGCACCGGGCCCGCCGGTGAGCGGCGCCAGCCCGGCCCCCACCAGCCCGGCCCCCACCAGCCCGGCCCCCACCAGCCCGGCGCCCCCCAGGACGAAGGCCAGCAGGAGCCCGCCGACCGCGCCGGCCACCCGGTCCAGCACCGTCAGGTGCAGCCGCGCCACCAGCCGCGCCAGCAGACCGCCCGCCCAGCGGCCGGCGCCGGCACCGAGGAAGGCCAGCACCAGCACGGCCAGCAGGGTGACCAGCCAGCCGGTCGTCCCGGTGGGCGGCCCGGTGAGCTGCGGGACCAGGGCGAGCCCGACACCCAGCCCGGCCACCAGCCCGGCCACCGAGCCGGCCAGCCGCAGCCCGCCGCGCCGCCAGCCGGCGGCCGCGCCGCCCACCAGCAGGAGCAGCAGGACGAGGTCGACCCAGAGCGTGGTGGTCATCGCACCCCGTCGGTGGCGACGACCGTGGTGCCGTCGGTGACCGTGCCGCTCAGGTGCACGTCGTCGCCGACGGCGGGCAGGGCGTCCAGTGCGGCGGCGTCCACCTCGACCCGCAGCCCGGGCGTGGTGACGACGGTCAGGTCGGTGCCGTCCACCGACACCACCACGCCGTCGACGTGCGCCCGGACTTCGCGCACCTCCGTGGCGGCGCCGTCGGACACCCGGACCTCGACCCGGTCGCCGACCGCGATGTCCTCGGTGCCCGACCCCTCGGGTGCGGGCGGCGCGGCGACCTCACCGTCGGCCCCGGGGGCCGCGGGGACGTCGGCGCCAGCAGCAGGGGCGCCCGGGGCAGGGGCGTCCGAGGCCGGGGCGTCGGCGGCCGGGGCGTCGGCGGGCGGGTCCGTCGCCGGGGCACCGGTCGGCGCCTCGGGTGCCTGCGGGGGCTCGGGAGCGTCACCCGTGGGGGTCTCCCCGACCGGGGCCGGCGCGGCCGGTGCGTCGCCGTCAGCCGCGTCAGCGGGACGACCAGCACCCGGGCCGCCGGCACCCGGGCCGCCGGCACCCGGGCCGTCAGCAGCCGGGCCGTCAGCACCCGGGCCGCCGGCACCGGGGCCACCCACGCGGGTGTCGTCGGTCAGTGCCACCTGGTGGCTGGCGCCGGCGTCGTCGGTGAGGGTCAGCGAGTCCTCGGACACCGCGGTCACGGTGCCGACGAGCCGGTCCCCGCGGTCGCCCGGCGCCGGGACGCTGCCTGACGCCGGCTCGTCGGAGCCGGACCCGTCGGCCAGGGCGACGCCACCGCCCAGGAGGGCGGCGCCGGCGATCGAGCCACCGACGACGGCAGCGGTCCAGCGGCGGGAGCGGGGGAGTGCGGAGCGGTTCACGGGTCCTCCAGGGGACGGCGGCCCACCGCGGTCTGCGGTGTGGCTCGTGTCCCCACCGTGTGGGCCGGTCCTGAAGCCACCCTGAAGCAGCCGCCCGTGGCCCCGGTCTTCAGCTGCTCTTCAGGCTGGGCAGGGCACCATCAGCAGGTGCGAGACAAGCAGGCCCGACCCCGTGTCCTCGTCGTCGAGGACGAGAGCGCCATCCGGGACGGCGTGGTGACGGCCCTGTCCGACGAGGGCTGCGTCGTGGAGGGCCGCGCCGACGGCAGCACGCTCGGCGCCGACCTCACCGGGTTCCGACCCGACCTCGTCGTGCTGGACGTGATGCTCCCCGGCCGCGACGGCCTCGCCCTGGCCGGGGACGTGCGCCGGGCCGGGGACGCCGGCATCGTCGTCCTCACGGCCCGGGACGCCGTGCCCGACCGGCTGGCCGGGTTCGGGGCCGGCGCCGACGACTACCTGGTCAAGCCCTTCGCGATGGCCGAGCTGGTGGCCCGGGTGCGGGCGGTGCTGAACCGCCGGGGCCGGTGGCCCGGCGCCGTCGAGGTGGGCGACCTGGTCGTCGACGAGCCGGCCGGGTCCGCCACCCGGGCCGGCGCCGCCCTGGAGCTGACCGCCACCGAGCTGCGGCTGCTGGGCTACCTGGTCGGCAACCGCGGCCGCACCGTGAGCAAGACCCAGATCCTGACCCAGGTGTGGGGGTACGAGGACTACGACCCCAAC
Source organism: Modestobacter sp. Leaf380 (assembly GCF_001424485.1). Lineage (GTDB taxonomy): Bacteria > Actinomycetota > Actinomycetes > Mycobacteriales > Geodermatophilaceae > Klenkia. Next base: position 90,873 of record NZ_LMQC01000025.1, on the reverse strand, counting down.
CTCGTGGAGGTGCACGTCAGCGCGCTGCGCCGCAAGCTCGAGGTGCACGGCCCCCGTCTGGTGCACACCGTGCGGGGCCTGGGCTACACGGTCCGGGCGTGACCGGCCCCGCGCCCGCGCCGCTGCACACCGCGAGCCTGCGCCGCCGGGTGAGCGTGCTGGTGCTCGGCCTGATGACGCTGCTGCTCGTCGTCCTGGGGTTCAGCGTGGACCTCGCCCTGGGGGCCCAGCTGCGCGGGGACCTGCGGGACCGGCTGGTGGACCGGGCCGAGATCGCCGCCGCCCTCGTGCAGCAGGGCCGCTCCGACGAGGAGGTGGTCCGGGCCGTCGAGGGCGACACCGTCCAGGCGCTGCTGGAGACCGCGGACGGTGGGCAGGTCGGTCAGCTGCCGGACCCACCCGTCGGCCCCGGCGGCGGCCCGCCCGCCCCGGGCGGCCCGCCGCCGGACCCGGGTGCCGTCGTGGACACCGGGGACGCCTACGTCCTGCAGACCGACCTCCCGGACGGCGCCCGGATCACCCTGCTGGCCGACCAGGGCCCGATCACCGACGCGGTGACCCAGCTGCGCTGGGTGCTCGTGGTGGCCGCGGCCGTGGTGCTGCTGCTGGCGGCCGCGCTGGTCAGCGTCACCGTCGGCGTGGGTCTGCGGCCGCTGGGCCGGATGACGGCGCTGGCCCGGCAGATCACCGACGGCGACCGCGGCCGCCGGCTGCGCCCGGACCGCCCGCACACCGAGCTGGGCAGCACCGCGGCCGCCTTCGACGGCATGCTCGACGAGCTGGAGGGCGCCGAGCGGCAGGCCCGGCGGGCCGAGTCGGGCATGCGCGACCTGCTCGGGGACGCCGCGCACGAGCTGCGTACCCCGCTGGCCGCCGTCCAGGCGTCGGTGGAGACCGTGCTGCGGACCGACCCCGACCGGGGACGACGGGAGGAGCTGCTGGCCGGCGCCGTCCGCGAGCTGCGCCGCTCCGGGCGGCTGGTGGCCGACCTGCTCGACGTCGCCCGGCTGGACAGCGGTCAGGCACCGGAGCTGCACCGCCGGCCGGTCGACCTGGGCACGCTGGCCGTGGCGAGCGCCGCCCGGGTCGGGGGAGCGGTGACGGTGACGGGCGGGGCGACCGCGGTGGTGGACGCCGACCGGGTCGGGCAGGTGCTGGACAACCTGCTGCGCAACGCCGTCCGGGCGGCGGGGCCGGCGGGCCGGGTGCTGGTGGCGGTCGGCGAGCGAGACGGCACGGCGTCCGTCGACGTCACCGACGACGGACCCGGCGTGCCGGTCGACCAGCGCGAGCGGGTCTTCGACCGGCTGGTCCGGCTGGACGCGGCGCGGGGCCGGGACGGGGGAGCGGGGCTCGGGCTGCCGATCGCCCGGGCGCTCGCCCGGGCGCACGGCGGCGACGTGACCTGCCGGGACGCCGTGTCGGGCGGGCACTTCCGGGTGACGCTCCCCACGGCCTGACGGGGAACCCCGGGGCGGTACCGCTCGTTGGGGTGTCCGAGTCCGCTGCTGCGGGTGGTTGCTGTTTGCAAACACACCCTGTGGCGCACAACGGATTCGCGTGGAGGGGAGTATCCCCCGCGGCAGTTGTCGTCAACACGAGGTCGCCATCGACCTCCGGCACTGTCGGCCGACCCCCGGGTCGGTGGGAGAGACCTCCGGTGCAACCGTTCAGAGACACCGGAGGAACCACTGTTGGACGTCCCCATCTGGGTGTGGGCCGTGACCGTCGCCGCGATCCTCGCCATGATCGTGTTCGACTTCGTCGGCCACGTGCGCACCCCGCACGCCCCCTCGCTCAAGGAGTCGGCGACCTGGTCGGCGGTCTACGTCGGCATCGCCATCCTGTTCGGCCTCGGCGTGCTCGTCTTCGCCGGCGGCACGTTCGGCGGTGAGTACTTCGCCGGTTACGTCACCGAGAAGGCGTTGTCCGTCGACAACCTGTTCGTCTTCGTGCTGATCATGGCCAGCTTCGGCGTGCCCCGTGAACTGCAGCAGAAGGTGCTGCTGTTCGGCATCGCCTTCGCGCTGGTCCTGCGCACCGTGTTCATCTTCATCGGCGCCGCGGCCATCGAGAACTACAGCTGGGTCTTCTACGTCTTCGGCGCGATCCTCATCTACACCGCGGTCGTGCAGGCCCGCAGTGGCGGCCACGACGAGGAGGAGGAGTTCAAGGAGAACGGGATCCTCAAGCTCGTCCGCAAGGCCGTGCCGACGACCGAGGAGTACCACTCCGACAAGATGACGACGAAGATCGACGGGAAGCGCTACATCACCCCGCTGATGATCGCGCTGATCGCCATCGGCACCGCCGACATCATCTTCGCCGTCGACTCGATCCCGGCCATCTTCGGCCTGACCCAGGAGACCTACCTGGTCTTCGCGGCCAACGCGTTCTCGCTGCTGGGCCTGCGTCAGCTGTTCTTCCTCATCGACGGTCTGCTGGACCGCCTGGTGTACCTGGCCTACGGCCTGGCCGTGATCCTGGGCTTCATCGGCATCAAGCTGGTCATCCACGCCCTGCACACCAACGAGCTGCCCTTCGTCAACGGCGGTGAGCACATCACGCTCATCCCGGAGATCCCGACCTGGCTGTCCCTGCTGGTCATCCTGCTGACGCTGATCGTGACCACGGTCCTCAGCCTCCGCAAGAACAAGAAGGACGCGGCCGCCGGGCACACCAGCCCGACCGGTCTCGAGGACAAGGGCGCCGGCCGCGACGGCCTGCACGCCCAGGGCCCCGGCGACCGGGACGGCAGCCCGGCGGGCGCCCGCGGCGACGCACCGGTCACCGGACGCACCGCGGCGGTCGACTCCTCCCGCGAGGACTGACCGCCCGCACCACGCACGAGAGGCCCACCGGACACCGTCCGGTGGGCCTCTCGGCGTCCCGGGGGTTGTGGTCGTAGACACCACCGTGGCGCCCAGGTGATCCACAGCGAGCCCCGTAGTGTGGCGCGACGTGGAGCTCCCGGTCTGGTTCGAAGTCGGCACGTTCATCGCACTCACGGTCCTGCTGCTGGCCGACCTGGCCCTCATCACGCGGCGACCGCATGAGCCCTCGGTGCGCGAGGCAAGCATCTGGGTGACCTTCTACATCGCGCTGGCCCTGGTGTTCGGGCTGGTGCTGCTGGTGGTCACCAACGGCGAGTACGCCACGCAGTTCTACGCGGGCTGGCTCACCGAGTACTCGCTGTCGGTGGACAACCTGTTCGTCTTCGTGATCATCATGGCCCGCTTCAAGGTGCCCAGGAAGCTGCAGCAAGAGGTCCTGATGGTCGGGATCATCATCGCGCTGGTCCTGCGCGGCATCTTCATCCTGCTCGGCGCCGCGGTGATCGAGCGCTTCGTGTGGGTCTTCTTCCTCTTCGGCGCGTTCCTGGTCTACACCGCCATCAACCTGGTCCGCGGTCACGGCGAGGACGAGGACTACGAGGAGAACGCCCTCATCCGCCGGATGAAGAAGGTCCTGCCGATGACGGCGGACTTCCACGGCAACAAGATCCGGGTCTCCCAGGGCGGCAAGAAGCTCTTCACCCCGATGATCGTGGTCTTCTTGGCCCTGGGGACGACGGACCTGCTCTTCGCGCTGGACTCGATCCCGGCCATCTTCGGGCTCACCCAGGAGTCCTTCATCGTCTTCACCGCCAACGTCTTCGCCCTCATGGGGCTGCGCCAGCTGTACTTCCTGCTGGGTGGGCTGCTCAAGCGCCTGGTGTACCTGTCCTACGGCCTGGCGGTCATCCTGGCCTTCATCGGCGTCAAGCTGATCCTGGAGGCCGTGCACGAGAACCAGTACCCGTTCCTCAGCGACCGCGAGCCGATCGAGTCGGTCCCGGAGATCCCGATCTGGCTGTCGCTGGCGGTCATCCTCGGGGTGCTGGTCATCGCCACCGTGGCCTCCCTGCTCAAGACCCGCGGTCAGCTGACCCCGGCCGAGGGCACCGCGGTGGACCCGCAGGAGCAGCCCACCGGCGAGCCCGGCGAGCCCGACGCCGCCGTCGAGTCCGAGGACCGCGCCACCCGCGCCCGCAGGGAGGACTGAGCCTCAGGCGGCCGGGTCGGCGACCCGGCCGCCGAGGGCCACCTGCTCGCCGTCCACCCACACCTCGCGGACCCGTCCGGCCAGCCCGGACAGGTCGGCGGCGTCCCCCTCGAGCACCACGACGTCGGCCCGCTTGCCCGGCTCCAGCGAGCCCAGCTCGCCGTCCACCCGCAGCAGCCGGGCCGCCGAGAGCGTGGTGGCGTGCCAGACCTCCTCCACCGACATGCCGCGGTCGGCCATCAGCTGCAGCTCCCCGAGGTTCTCCCCGTGCGGGCCGACGCCGGAGTCGGTGCCCATCGCGATGCGCACGCCGGCCTCGTGGGCCCGGGAGACCGACTCGTCGTGCTGCGCCTGGACGGCGATCGCCTTGTCCACCACGGCCCGGGGGAGTGCGGCGCCGGCGGCGACGGCCGCGAGCACCGCCCGCGGCGCGGACAGCGTGGGCACCAGCCAGGTGCCGTGCTCCAGCATCAGCGCGATCGCCTCGTCGTCGAGGAAGATGCCGTGCTCGATGGACCGGATCCCGGCGCGGACGGCGTTCTTGATCCCGTCCGCGCCCTGGGCGTGCGCCATCACCGCCAGTCCGGCCGCGGTGGCCTCCTCGACCAGGACGGCGAGCTCGGCCGGCCGGAAGTGCGCGTGCCGCGGGTCGTCGCGGGGGGAGAGCACGCCGCCGCTTGTGGCCACCTTCAGCACGTCGGCGCCGGCCCGGACCAGGGCGCGCACCGTGCGGCGCACCTCGTCGGGGCCGTCGCAGATGCCGCTGGGCCGCCCCGGGGTGACCGGCAGCAGCGGGGTCTCGGCACCGCAGACGTGCCAGTCGTCGGCGTGCCCGCCGGTCTGGCTGATCATGGCCAGCGAGATCTGCATGCGGGGGCCGCGGACCAGCCCGGAGCGGACCGCCTCGGCGACGCCGAGGTCGGCGCCGGCGGCGTCCCGCACGGAGGTGATGCCCAGCGCCAGGGTGCGGCGCAGGTTCCGGACCGCCTCGAAGTAGACCTGGCTGTAGGGGGTCTGCAGCTGGTGCAGGGTGTCCACGCCGCTCATCAGCACGTGGACGTGGCAGTCGAAGAGCCCCGGCAGGACGGTGGCACCGGTGCAGTCGACGGCCTCGTCGCCGTCCAGACCGGGGCCGACGTCGACGACCCGGCCGTCCTGCACGGCGACGTCGGCCGCCGCCGCCGGGGCGCCCGTGCCGTCGAGGACCAGCCCACCGGTGAACACCCGTCGCGTCATGCGGGCAGCCTAGGACCCTCAGCCCGGCTAAGGACCCGACGGCTGGGCTAGCGTCTGCCGTCATGCGGCCGTCCGATCTCGCCCTGCTCCGCACGCCCGGCACCGCCACTGTCTCCCCGGACGGTGCGACCGCGGTCGTGGCGGTCACCCGCCTGGACCTGGAGACCGACGAGTACCGCAGTCAGCTGTGGGCTGTGCCCACCGACGGGTCCTCGGCGGCCCGGCCGCTGACGCACGGGCACCGCGACTCGGCCCCCGTCTTCTCCCCGGACGGTCGCTGGCTGGCCTTCCTGGGTGCCGAGAGCGGTGGCCGCCCGCAACTGCACCTGCTCCCCACCGGCGGTGGTGAGGCCCGCCGGCTCACCGACCACCCGCTCGGCGCCGGCGCGCCGGTCTGGGCTCCGGACTCGCGCCGCCTGGCCTACACCGCCCGGGTGCCCGAGGAAGGCCGCTACGGCACCGCCGAGGGCGTCGACGCCGCCGCCGAGCCGCCCCGGCTCATCACCACGCTGAAGTACCGGGCCGACGACCTGGGCTTCACCACCGACCGCCGCGCGCACGTCTTCGTGCTGGACCTGCCCGGCGAGTCCGACGACGACGCGCTGCTGACCCCCGAGCCGGTCCAGGTCACCTCCGGGGACCACGACGACTCCGACGTCGCCTGGCACCCGGCCGGCACCGAGCTGGTCTTCGTCTCCGCCCGGCACGCCCGCGCCGACCGCGACCTGGTCACCGACGTCTACGCCTGTCGGCCCGACGGCAGCCACCTGCGCCGGGTCACCGAGAGCCGCTCGGCCTGCTCGGCACCCACCTACGACCCGGCCGACCCCGAGGGCCGGCTGCTCTACCTCGCCGCCCAGCCCGACCTGGGTCCCGAGGGCCTGGACTTCGTGGGCCGCAACACGACCCTGTGCCGGGTGAGCGCGGGCGGCGGCAACCCCCAGCCGCTGCTGGACCCCGAGTGGCACGACCTGGGCCACGACTTCGGCCGGGTCGTCGTCGCCGACGGGTCCGCCTTCGTCGCCGTGCAGCGGCAGGGGGCCGTGGAGCTGGTCCGGGTGCCGCTGGACGGCGCAGACCCCGAGCCGCTGGTCGACGGGCCGTACACGACCACCGGGATCGCGGTGGGCGGTGGCGTCGTCGTCGGCACCGTGGCGCACGACCGGTCCGCCGGGGAGCTGATCGCCGTCACCCCGGGGCGACGGCGGCTGCTCACCGCGTTCGGGGCGCAGCTGCAGGCCACCGGCCGGCTGCACCGGATGCGGGAGAAGACCGCGACCGCGCCGGACGGCTACCCGGTGCACGGCTGGATCACCACCCCGCCCGGGCCCGGCCCGCACCCGGTGCTGCTCACCGTGCACGGCGGGCCCTTCAGCCAGTACGGCTGGACCCTGTTCGACGAGACCCAGACCTACGTCGAGGCGGGGTACGCCGTCCTGCAGTGCAACCCGCGTGGCTCCTCGGGCTACGGCCAGGAGCACGGGCGCGCGGTCAAGGAGCGGATGGGCGAGTTGGACGCCGACGACGTCGTCGCGTTCCTGGACGAGGCCCTGCAGGAGCCCGACCTGGACGACGCGCGGGTCGGCGTCATGGGCGGGTCCTACGGCGGGTACATGACCACGCTGCTCATCGGCCGCACCCAGCGCTTCGCCGCCGCGGTCAGCGAGCGCGGGTTCAACGACCCGGTCAGCTTCGTCGGGTCCTCCGACATCGGGTTCTTCTTCGCCGACCAGTACGTGGGCACCGACCCCGAGCGGATCGCCGCCCAGTCGCCGATGGCCGGCGCGCACCGGATCACCACGCCCACCCTCGTCGTCCACTCGGAGGAGGACTGGCGCTGCCCGCTCGAGCAGGGCACCCGGCTCTTCGTCGAGCTCAAGCGGCGCGGTGTGCCCAGCGAGCTGCTGCTCTTCCCCGGGGAGGGGCACGAGCTGTCCCGTTCCGGGCGCCCCGCGCACCGGCTGGCCAGGCTCGAGCACGTGCTCCGCTGGTGGGGGCGCTGGCTGCCCACCTCGGCGAACACCTCCGCCGCGGCCCTGCCCGCCGGGGCGACCGCCTCGGCGGCCCCGACGGACCCCGCGGAGCCGCTGGCCGTGGAGGCCGCGCGGGTGGGCTGAGCACCCCCACCCGTGTGGCGACCGAGACGGTTCCGTGCGGGTTCGTTACGGTCGTCGCCGTCCCGTCCCCGAGGTCCGGAGGCCACCCCCGGTGACCGAGTCCCTGCTCGTCCTCCTGCTGCTCGTCGCGGCGGGGGTGATCGTCTACCTCGTCCTGCGCAACCGGAAGACCCGGCGCCCCACCCCGGGCCGGGTCGACCCGCTGGCCGACCAGCCCGACACGTGGGACCCACTGAAGATCGGGCCCGCCGACGTGATCACCTACGCCGGCATCGACCACGTGGTGCGCGGCACCATCACCCTGAGCGAGGGCGGGATGAGCTGGTACGAGCACCTGCTCGACGGCTCGACCGGCCGCCGCTGGCTGACCGTCGAGGACGACGAGGGCGATCTGGAGCTGACGCTCTGGCAGCGCGTCGAGGGCACCGACCTCACCCCGGACGGCGAGGTCGTGGTCAACGACGTCGTGCACCGGCAGCTCGAGCGCGGCCGGGCCCAGTTCCGCTCCGAGGGGACGACGGGCACACCGCCCACCGGAACCATGGAGTACGCCGACTACGCCAGCCGGGACAAGACCGGTCTGCTGGCCTTCGAGAAGTGGGCGCCCACCCAGTCCTGGGAGGTCTCCACCGGGCGCCGCGTCACCACCGCGGAGCTCACCGTCTACCACGCCCAGCCCGGCACGTGACCGCGCTCGACCTCGCCGTCCCCACCCGGGACGTGGCCGCGGCCGCCCTGGGGCTGGTGCTCGACGCCCCCGCCCCGCCGGCGCTGGCCTCGGCCACGCTGCACGGCGAGCACGGCGGCGTCCTGGTGCTCGGGGTCCTGGGCGCCTCGCACGTCGTGACGGCCACCGCGGCGGGGCAGACCCGGACCGAGCAGGTGTCCTGCGACGCCGTCGGTGCCGGCGGGGACCCGCTGCCGGCCCGGGCCGACCGCCCCGGCTACCGGTTCACCGCCACCGTGGAGCAGGTGCCCGCCGCCGAGCTGGACCGGCGGGCCGACGAGCTGCGCGCCTGGGCCACCGGCCACGCCGACCGGCTCTGCGCCGCCTTCCCCGGCCACGACGCCGCGCTCACCGCGGTCACCGGCGCCGAGACCCCCACCGGGTGGACCTGGCGCACCTGGCACCTGTACCCCGGGGCCGGCGTCGGGGACGTCGTCACCACCCACAGCGACTGGAGCCCGGCATGACCGCCCGACGCCTCGTCCCCGCCGTCCTCGCCGCCCTGCTGCTGCTGACCGGCTGCGGCCAGGGCAGCCCCACGGACTTCATCCGGGACACCTACACCTCCACCGGCTCCGACGGCGACGGCGAGTCCTTCAGCTCCCCGGACCCGGTCGGCACCACCACCGGCGACATCGCCGCCGCGGCCGAGCCGGCCGCCCGGCAGAGCGACGGCGGTGCCGAGTACCTGCGCTACGACGACGACATCGTCATCGTCACGGCCGCCTCCTCGGGCAGCACCGTCCGTGTCGAGGACGTCGACGGCCGCTACAGCAGCGGCTACTACGCGTTCCTCGGCAGCGGCTTCCGGCCCGGTTCCCCCGCCTCCGGCGGCGGCGACGGCGGCCCGGGAGACGGCAAGTGACCACCCACCCCACCCTCGAGCGCTGGAGCACCCCGTGACCTTCGGAACCCTGGACGGCAGCGACCTCGGCGAGGGCGTCGTCGCCACGCTGCTGTTCTTCGTCGTCGGTGTCGGCGTGCTCGGCCTGGGCTTCCTGGCCCTGGACCTGCTCACGCCCGGCAACCTGCGCAAGCAGGTCTACACCGACCGCAAGCCCAACGCGGCGATCCTGCTGGGCGCCAACCACCTGGCCCTGGCCGTCATCGTCGTCACCTCGATCATGACCAGCGCCGATTCGCTGCTGCAGGGCCTGGTGGACTCCGCCGTCTACGGCGTGCTCGGCGTCGTGCTGCAGGCGGTCGCACTGCGGGTGCTCGACGCCGTGGTGCCCGGTCACCTGCGCGCCATCGTGGACGAGGAGCGGATGAGCGGCGCCGCCTGGGCGGTGGCGGCGAGCCTGTTCGCGATCGGCGTGGTCAACGCCGCGGCGCTGAGCTGACCCCGTGACGGCGACGGTCGCGCAGGAGCGGCCGGTCCGGCGGGTCCGCTGGTACCGGCCGCTGCTGCTGGCCGCCGTCGCCGTCTGCGCCGCGTGCGGACTGGTCTACGAGCTGGTGCTGCTGACCCTGTCGGCCAGCCTGGCCGGCGGTGGGATCACCCAGACCTCGCTCATCGTGGCCGGCTTCGTCGCCGCCCTCGGGGTCGGTGCGCTGCTGGTCAAGCCGTTCCTGGGCCACGCCGCCGCCACCTTCGTGGCGGTGGAGATCCTGCTGGGCGTGGTCGGCGGCCTGTCAGCCGTCACCCTCTACGTGACGTTCAGCTTCTACGGCGCCAGCGGTGCGGTCCTCGTCCTGGGGACGGCGCTGATCGGCATCCTGGTCGGCGCCGAGGTGCCGCTGCTGATGACCCTGCTGCAGGGCGGTGCCGCCGGGGTGGACGCCGAGGGCAGCGGCCGGTTGCTCGCCGACCTCAACGCCGCTGACTACGCCGGCGCCCTGCTCGGCGGGCTGGCCTGGCCGTTCCTGCTGCTGCCGCTGGCCGGCCAGGTCCGTGGCGCCGCGCTGACCGGGCTGGTCAACCTGGTCGCGGCCGCCGTCGTCGCCGGGGTGCTGCTGCGCAGCCAGCTCACCCCGCGGGCCCGCCGGACGGCGACCGGGGCACTGCTCGCCGCGGCCGCCCTGCTGGGGGTGCTCCTGGTCCGGGCCGAGGACATCGAGGTCGGCGCGCGCCAGCGGCTCTACGACGACCCGGTCGTGTCCGCGGAGCGCTCGGACTACCAGGACGTCGTCGTCACCCAGCGCGGGGACGACGTCCGGCTGTACCTGGACGGTGACCTGCAGTTCTCCAGCGTCGACGAGCACCGCTACACCGAGTCGCTGGTGCACCCGGTGCTGGCCCGGGACCCCCGTCGGGTGCTGGTGCTCGGCGGCGGTGACGGGCTGGCCGCCCGCGAGGTGCTCCGGCACCCCTCCGTCGAGCAGGTGGTGCAGGTGGAGCTGGACCCCGCGGTGCTCGAGCTGGCCCGCACCCGGCTCGCCCCGCTCAACGACGGCGCTCTGGACGACCCGCGGGTGCAGGTCGTGGTCCAGGACGCGTTCACCTGGCTGCGCGACCCGCCCGGTGACCCGTTCGACGCCGTCGTGGTGGACATGCCCGACCCGGACACCCCGGCGCTCGGGCGGCTGTACTCGACCGAGTTCTACGGCCTGGTGGGCAGCGTGCTGGCTCCCGGCGCCCTGGTGACGGTGCAGGCCGGCAGCCCGTACTCGACTCCGGACGCCTTCTGGCGCACGGTGAGCACCGTGGACAGCGCAGGCCTCGCCGGGACGCCGTTCCACGTCGACGTGCCCAGCTTCGGTGACTGGGGCTTCGTGCTCGCCCAGGCCGGGGACACCCCGCCGCCGCTGGTGCTGTCACCGCAGCGACCGGTCACCCGCTTCCTGGACGCCGACGTGCTCACCGCGGCCGGGGTGTTCCCGCACGACCGGGCCCCGCAGCAGCTCACCCCCAGCACGCTGGACCGGCCGCTGATCGTCGAGGACATGCGCCAGGGCTACCAGGGATGAGGGAGACGTCGTGAGCAGGATCGTCGCCGGGCTGATCGCCTGCGCCAACCGGACCCCGCTGGCCATCGGGCTGTACCTGGGGGCCGTGCTGGCGGCCGCCGTCGGCGTGAGCGTGCTGGAGGGCTGGGGCTTCGGGGAGTCGGTGTGGTGGGCCTTCGTCACCACCACGACCACCGGGTACGGGGACCTGTCGCCGCTCACGGTCCCCGGGCGGGTGATCGGCGTGCTGACGATGTTCGCCGGCATCATCGGGATCGGGGTGATCGTCGGCCGGATCGCCGCCGTGGTGATCCGCACCCACGACGACTTCACGCACGAGGAACAGGTCGACCTGTCCCAGGACTCGGACGAGCAGCTGCGGCTGCTGCGCCAGATCCAGCGCGACCTGGGCAAGGCCACCGGCCGCCCGCGCGCCTGACCCGGGGCTGCCCTAGCGTCGTCGGCGACGATCCCGACACCTTGGAGAGCTGACGTGGCTGCCGCCTCGCACGACCCCACCACGACCGCTGCCTGGTCCGCGCTGCAGGCCCACGCCGAGGCCCAGCAGGCCGACCTCCGCGGCTGGTTCGACGCCGACCCGGGCCGCGCCGAGCGGCTCACCCTGGACGTCGCGGACCTGCACGTCGACCTGTCCAAGAACCTGGTCACCGACGAGACGCTGGACCTGCTCCGCCAGCTCGCCGAGCAGACCGGGGTCACCAACAGGTTGCAGGCCATGTTCGCCGGCGAGCACGTGAACGTCACCGAGGACCGGGCGGTGCTGCACACCGCGCTCCGCCGCCCCGAGGGCATGCAGCCCCCGCTCGTGGTCGACGGCCAGGACGTGGACGCCGACGTGCACGCCGAGCTGGCCAAGGTCTACGCGTTCGCCGAGCAGGTGCGCTCGGGGGAGTGGACCGGGGTCACCGGCAAGCGGATCGCCACCGTCGTCAACATCGGGATCGGCGGCTCGGACCTGGGCCCGGTGATGGCCTACGAGGCGCTGCGGGCGTACGTGCAGGACGGCCTGAGCTGCCGGTTCGTGTCCAACATCGACCCCACCGACCTGGCCGAGACCACCGAGGACCTCGACCCGGAGACGACGCTGTTCATCGTGGCGTCGAAGACCTTCGGCACCCTGGAGACGCTGACCAACGCCCGACTGGCCCGCCAGTGGCTCTGGGACGGTCTCGGCCAGGCGCTCACGGACACCGACGAGGCCCGCCGCGGTGCCGTGGCGAAGCACTTCGTGGCCGTCTCCACCGCGCTGGGCAAGGTCGCCGACTTCGGCATCGACCCGGCCAACGCCTTCGGCTTCTGGGACTGGGTCGGCGGGCGCTACTCGGTCGACTCCGCCATCGGCACGTCGCTCGCGGTCGCCGTCGGCCCGGAGCGGTTCGCCGAGTTCCTGGCCGGCTTCCACGCCGTCGACGAGCACGTGCGGACGACGCCGTTGGAGCGCAACGTCCCGCTGCTGATGGGCCTGCTCAACGTCTGGTACGTGAACTTCCTGGGCGCACAGACCCACGCCGTGCTGCCCTACAGCCAGTACCTGCACCGGTTCCCGGCCTACCTGCAGCAGCTCACCATGGAGTCCAACGGCAAGTCCGTGCGCTGGGACGGCGAGGCGGTCACCACCGACACCGGCGAGGTGTTCTGGGGCGAGCCCGGCACCAACGGCCAGCACGCGTTCTACCAGCTGATCCACCAGGGCACCCGGCTCATCCCGGCCGACTTCCTGGCCTTCGCGACCCCGCAGCACGCCCTCGTCGACGGCGACGTCGACGTGCACGCGCTCCTCATGGCGAACTTCTTCGCCCAGACCAAGGCGCTGGCGTTCGGCAAGACCGCCGAGGAGGTGCGGGCCGAGGGCACCGCCGAGGACGTCGTCGCGGCCCGGGTCTTCTCCGGCAACCGGCCGACCACGTCGATCATGGCGGCGGCGTTGACCCCCTCGGTGCTGGGGCAGCTGATCGCCCTCTACGAGCACGTCACCTTCACGCAGGGCGCCGTCTGGGGCATCGACAGCTTCGACCAGTGGGGCGTGGAGCTGGGCAAGCAGCTGGCCCTGCAGATCGCCCCCGCCCTGACCGGGGACGACGAGGCGCTGCAGGCCCAGGACCCGTCGACGAAGGCGCTCATCGGCTGGTACCAGCAGCACCGCAGCTGACCGTTCGGGCCGCGGCGGGGGGTGCCCCCCGCCGCGGTCGACGTCACGATCGGGCATCGGTGCTGCTCAGAGACGTGGGGGCGGTCCTAGGGTCCTGCCCATGCGGCGTCCTCCGGGCTTGGTCACTGCGGTGCTCGCCGCCGTCCTGCTGGCCGGTTGTTCCGGCGCGGACTCCAGCGGGGCCATGAGCATGGAGTCCGACGTGGCGCTGCCGGCCGCTCCGGCCGACGCCGGCGACCCGGCTGCGGAGACCGAACCCGACCGCCAGGTGGTCACCACCGCTTCGGCATCCGTCGTCGTCGGCGAGCCGGCCGAGGCCGCCCAGCAGCTCAGCCAGTCCGTCGAGGACGTCGGCGGACGGGTCGAGGAGCGCACCGAGCAGAGCGCGACGGACGAAGGCCGGGACGCGGTCGCCGACCTGGTCGTCCGGGTGCCGGCCGACGAGCTGACCGGGGTGCTCGCGGGCCTCGACGACCTCGGTGAGGTGACCGAACGCGCGGTCACCCGGACCGACCGGACCAGCGACGCCGTCGACCTGGACGCGCGGATCTCCGCGTTGCAGACGTCGGTGGAGCGGCTGCAGGCCCTCCTCGCGGGAGCCGCCACCACCGAAGCGCTGCTGGACGCCGAGCGGGCGCTGTCCGAGCGACAGGCCGAGGTCGAGTCGCTGCAGTCCCGGCGCGCGCTGCTGGCCGACGAGGTGCAGCTGTCCACGCTCAGCGTCCACCTGGGCTCGGCGCCCGTCGTCGAGCCCGTCGAGGAACGCGGTGGGTTCCTCGACGGGCTCGCCACCGGCTGGTCGGCGCTGGTGTCCGCGCTCGGCATCGGCGTCCTGGTCCTGGGCGTGCTGCTGCCCTGGCTCCTGCTGGGCGCCGTCGTCGCCGGGGCGGCCTGGGCGGTGGCACGGCAGGTCCGCGAGCGCAGGCCGCACCCTGGGGCCGCAGAGGCCGCAGAGGCCGGAGAGGCCGCAGAGGGCGCCGACGTCGAGCGCGCCCCTTAGGACCTCACCAGCCGCGCTCGCGCCACTCCGCCAGGTGCGGGCGCTCGGCGCCGATCGTGGTGTCCGCGCCGTGCCCCGGGTAGACCCAGGTGTCGTCGGGCAGGGTGCCGAACAGCCGCTGCTCGACGTCGTCGACCAGCTGGGCGAACCGCTCGGGGTCCTGCTGGGTGTTGCCGACCCCGCCGGGGAACAGGCTGTCGCCGGTGAACACGTGCGTGCCGGCGCCCTCGCCGCCGCGCCAGACCAGCGCGACCGAGCCCGGGGTGTGCCCGCGCAGGTGGACGACCTCCAGCACCTGGTCGCCGACGGCCACGGTGTCGCCGTGCTCGACCGGGTGCGACACCGGGACCGGCAGGTCGGCGGCGTCCGCGGGGTGCGCGACGGTGACGGCGCCGCTGGCGGCCACCACCTCGGGCAGTGCCCGGTGGTGGTCCCAGTGCCCGTGCGTGGTGACGACGGTGGTGACCCGGGTGTCCCCGATGAACGCCTGCAGCGCCTCCGGGTCGGCCGCGGCGTCGACGAGCAGGGCGTCCCCGGTGGCCGCGTCGGTGAGCAGGTAGGCGTTGTTGGCCATCTCGCTGACCGCCAGCTTGCTGATCGTCAGACCGGGCAGCACCCGGGTCGCGGGCGGCCCGCCGACCTCGACGTCACCGGTGTAGTCGCTGGTGTCCGTGCTCATGGACCGCTCCGATCTGAGACTGTCGGTCCCCCCGGATAGGTTCGACCGCATGGACGCCAACCTAGCCACGGAGCCCGCCGGCGGCCCGGCGCAGCTGGTCGGGCTACCCGCCACGGAGCTGGCGGCCCGGGTCCGCAGCGGGGAGCTGAGCGCGGTCGACGTGGTGCGCGCGCACCTCGCGCACATCGCCTCCGTCGAGGCCCGGGTGGGCGCGTTCCGGGTGGTCCGCACCGAGGCCGCGCTGGCCGAGGCGGCCGCCGTCGACGCCCACCCCGACCGGGCGCGGCTGCCCCTGGCCGGCGTGCCGGTGGCGGTCAAGGACAACGTCGCCGTCGCGGGGGAGACCCTCACCGACGGCTCCCGCGCCCACACACCCGCCCCGCAGCCGACGGACCACCCGGTGGTGGCCCGGCTGCGGGCCGCCGGTGCGGTCGTCGTCGGCATCACCCGGGTGCCCGAGCTGTCCCTCTACGCCGCCACCGACGGCCCCGGGACGGTCAGCCGCAACCCCTGGGACACCGCCAGGTCGCCCGCCGGGTCCTCCGGCGGCAGCGCCGCGGCGGTCGCCTCCGGCGGTGTCCCGCTCGCGCACGGCAACGACGGCATGGGCTCGCTGCGGCTCCCCGCGGCCGCCTGCGGCCTCGTGACCCTCAAGCCCGGGCGCGGGGTCGTCCCCGCGGGCCTGGGCGCCGACGACTGGTCGGGCATGGCCGAGAACGGTGCCCTGGCGACCACGGTCGCCGACCTCGCGGTCGCCCACGCGGTGCTCGCCGACGGCGTCCCGGCCGAGCCGCTGGACGGCGACTCCACACCGCTCACCGTCGCGGTCTCCACCCGCTCACCGGTCCCCGGCGTCCGGCTCGACGCCGAGGGCCGGGCCGCCCTGGAGGCGGTCGTCGCGGGGCTGCGCGAGCTCGGGCACACCGTCGTGCGGAAGGACCCGCCGGTGCCCCTCGGTGTGGCGTTGGGCACGATCGCCCGCTGGCTGGGCGGGGCCGACGCCGACGCCGAGCTGCTCGGGCTGGACCGGCACGCGATGGAGCCGCGCAGCCGCACGCACGCCCGGCTGGGCCGGCTCGCCCGCCGGGCCGGGCTGGTCCGCCCGGCCGCCTCGGACGGGTTCCGCGAGCGGATGACCTCGTGGTTCACCGGCTCCGCGGACGCCCGGGACCGGCCGGTCGACCTGTTGCTCACCCCCGTCGTCACCGGCCCGCCGCTGGCCGCCCGGCCGTGGCACGAGCGGAGCTTCCTGGCCAACGTGTCGGCCAACGCGCGGTGGGCGCCGTGGACGTCGGCGTGGAACAGCGCGGGCCTCCCCGCGTTGGTCCTCCCTGCCGGCCGACGGGCCGGTGGGCTGCCCACCGCGGTCCAGTTCGTCGGCCCCCCGGGAGCCGAGACGCGACTACTCTGGCTCGCTGCGGAGCTGGAGCGCCAGCAGCCCTGGCGCAGGCACGCCCCCGTGTTCGACCCCGCCGGCCCCGCCGACGCCCCCGCCCGCCCGACAGCTCCCGGCTGAGTCCGCGGGGCCGGGCAGCGCGGCCGGCACGCCGCCCCGCCCGACTCCCGCACCAGCACCGACGCCACCCCACGCACCACCGAACGACAGGGACCCACATGGACCGGCTCGTCGTCCGCGGCGCCCGCGAGCACAACCTCAAGGACGTCCACCTCGACCTCCCCCGGGACGCGATGATCGTGTTCACCGGGCTCTCCGGCTCGGGCAAGTCGAGCCTGGCCTTCGACACGATCTTCGCCGAGGGACAGCGCCGCTACGTCGAGTCCCTGTCGGCCTACGCCCGGCAGTTCCTCGGCCAGATGGACAAGCCCGACGTCGACTTCATCGAGGGCCTGTCGCCCGCGGTGTCCATCGACCAGAAGTCGACCAACCGGAACCCCCGGTCGACCGTCGGCACCATCACCGAGGTCTACGACTACCTCCGCCTGCTGTACGCCCGCGCCGGCCAGCCGCACTGCCCCAACTGCGGCAAGCCGATCGCCCGGCAGACCCCGCAGCAGATCGTCGACCAGGTGCTGGAGATGACCGAGGGCACCCGCTTCCAGGTGCTCGCCCCCGTCGTCCGGGCCCGCAAGGGCGAGTACGTCGACCTGTTCAGCTCGCTGCAGACCCAGGGCTTCTCCCGGGTCCGGGTCGACGGCACCATCCACTCGCTGACCGAGCCGCCCAAGCTCAAGAAGCAGGAGAAGCACACGATCGAGGTGATCGTCGACCGGCTCACCGTCAAGGAGAGCGCCAAGCGCCGGCTCACCGACTCGGTCGAGACCGCGCTGGGGCTGGCCGGCGGGCTGGTCCTGCTGGACTTCGTCGACCTGGCCGAGGACGACCCCGAGCGCGAGCGCACCTTCTCCGAGCACCTGGCCTGCATCGACGACGGGCTGAGCTTCGAGGCGCTCGAGCCCCGCTCGTTCTCCTTCAACTCCCCGTTCGGCGCCTGCGCCGAGTGCACCGGCATCGGCACCCGCAAGGAGGTCGACCCCGAGCTCGTCGTCCCCGACCCGGAGAAGAGCCTGGGCGACGGCGCGATCGCCCCCTGGGCCGGCTCGATGAGCAACGAGTACTTCACCCGCCTGCTCACCGGCCTCTCGGACATGCTCGGCTTCTCGATGAAGACGCCTTGGGAGGAGCTCCCGGCCAAGATCCAGAAGGCCGTGCTGCACGGCTCCCCGGACCAGGTGCACGTCCGCTACAAGAACCGCTACGGCCGCGAGCGCAGCTACTACGCCGCCTTCGAGGGCGTGCTGCCGTTCCTGGAGCGCCGGCACGAGGACACCGACTCGGAGTTCATGCGGGACAAGTACGAGGGCTACATGCGCGACGTGCCCTGCCCGGTCTGCCACGGCACCCGGCTCAAGCCCGAGATCCTCGCCGTCAAGCTCGACGGCCGGTCCATCGCCGAGGTCACCGGTCTGTCCATCGGGGACGCCTCGGAGTGGCTGGACGCGCTCACCCTGGGCGAGCGCGAGCGGGCCATCGCCGACCGGGTGCTCAAGGAGATCCAGGCCCGCCTGTCGTTCCTGGTCTCCGTCGGGCTGGACTACCTGTCCCTGGACCGGCCGGCGGCGACACTGGCCGGCGGCGAGGCCCAGCGCATCCGGCTGGCCACCCAGATCGGCTCCGGCCTGGTCGGCGTCCTCTACGTCCTCGACGAGCCCTCCATCGGGCTGCACCAGCGGGACAACGTCCGGCTGATCGAGACCCTCGTCCGGCTCCGCGACATGGGGAACACCCTCATCGTCGTCGAGCACGACGAGGACACCATCAAGCAGGCCGACTGGATCGTCGACATCGGCCCGGGCGCCGGTGAGCACGGCGGCGAGGTCGTCGTGTCGGGCACCTACGAGGACCTGCTGGCCAGCGAGCGCTCGCTGACCGGCCAGTACCTGTCCGGCCGCAAGGAGATCACCATCCCCGCGGAACGGCGGTCGCGGACCCCGGGCCGTGAGCTCGTGGTCAAGGGCGCCCGCGAGCACAACCTGCGCGGCGTCGACGTGACCTTCCCGCTGGGCATGCTCGTCGCCGTCACCGGGGTGTCCGGGTCGGGCAAGTCCAGCCTGGTCAACGACATCCTCTACACGGTGCTGGCCAACCAGCTCAACCGTGCCCGGATGGTGCCGGGTCGTCACCGCACCATCACGGGCCTGGACCAGCTGGACAAGGTCGTCGGCGTCGACCAGTCGCCGATCGGCCGCACCCCGCGGTCCAACCCGGCCACCTACACCGGCGTCTGGGACGCGATCCGCAAGCTGTTCGCCTCCACCGAGGAGGCCAAGGTCCGCGGCTACCAGCCCGGCCGGTTCAGCTTCAACGTCAAGGGCGGGCGCTGCGAGGCGTGCTCCGGCGACGGGACGCTGAAGATCGAGATGAACTTCCTCCCCGACGTCTACGTGCCCTGCGAGGTCTGCAAGGGCGCCCGGTTCAACCGGGAGACCCTCGAGGTCCGCTACAAGGGCAAGACGGTCGCCGAGGTCCTGGACATGCCGATCGAGGAGGCCGCCGAGTTCTTCGCCCCGATCAACAGCATCGCCCGCTACCTGACCACGCTCACCGAGGTCGGTCTGGGCTACGTGCGTCTCGGCCAGCCCGCCACCACGCTGTCCGGTGGTGAGGCACAGCGGGTCAAGCTCGCCAGCGAGCTGCAGAAGCGGTCCAACGGCCGCACGATCTACGTCCTGGACGAGCCCACCACCGGGCTGCACTTCGAGGACATCCGCAAGCTGCTGCTGGTCATCCAGGGCCTGGTCGACAAGGGCAACTCGGTGATCGTCATCGAGCACAACCTGGACGTCATCAAGAGCGCCGACTGG
Organism: Modestobacter sp. Leaf380; assembly: GCF_001424485.1. GTDB lineage: Bacteria > Actinomycetota > Actinomycetes > Mycobacteriales > Geodermatophilaceae > Klenkia. The sequence continues at coordinate 71,688 of NZ_LMQC01000025.1, read as the reverse complement.
CTGATCGACATGGGTCCCGAGGGCGGGTTCCGGGGCGGCACGGTCGTGGGGGAGGGCACCCCGGAGCTGATCGCCGGCATCCCGGAGAGCCACACCGGGCGCTTCCTCGCCGACATCCTGGACCCCGCCCGGGTCGAGGCCGCGGCCAAGAAGAAGCCCCGCAAGAAGGTCGCCGCGGCCCTGCCCGCGGCGACCGTCGACACCGCGGTGGTCACCGGCACCGTCGTCGGCTGACCGGTGCGGCGCGGGGACCGGTTGCGCACCGGTCCCCGCGCCGGTACCCCTCGACCATGACCTCCTCGCCCGACCCCGCCGCACCGCCGACGCCCAGCGAGCTGCCCGCCCTGCAGGGCGGCGACGGCACCCGGGTCCGCTACCGCCGGTGGCTGCCCACCGGTGACGTCCGGGCCACCCTGCAGGTCGTGCACGGCGCCTCCGAGCACAGCGGGCGCTACGAGCGGCTGGGCACCGCCCTGGCAGGGCGGGGCTACGCCGTCTACGCGATGGACCTGCGCGGGCACGGCCACACCGCGGAGTCCACCGGGGTGGGCCGGTTCGGCGGCGGCGCAGGGGTCCAGTCCGTCCTGGACGACGTCCTCGCCCTGCAGCTCCTCGCCCACGACGAGCAGCCCGGGGTGCCGCGGCTGCTTCTGGGCCACTCGATGGGCTCGATCATCGCGCTGGTCTCCGCCGAGCGGGACGGCGCCGGCCTGGCCGGCCTCGCGCTGTCCGGGCCGGTCGGCGTCGCACCCCAGCTGGCCGACCAGGTCACCGGGCTGGAGGCCGCCGTCGCCGCCGGCATGGGGGACCAGGCCCTGGACGCGCTCGGGGCGTTCAACGTGCCCTTCGAGCCGGCCCGCACCCCCTTCGACTGGCTGTCCCGCGACGAGGCCGAGGTCGACGCCTACATCGCCGACCCGCTGGCCGGCGACGAGGTGCCGCTGACGTACGCCTACGCCGCCGGGGTCTTCGGCGCCGCGGTCACCGGCCCGGGCACCGAGGGCCTGGCGCAGCTGCCCGACGGGCTGCCCGTGCTGCTGCTGTCCGGGTCCCGGGACCCCGTCGGGGGCGAGGACAGCGGCCAGGTCACCGCCCTGGCCGACCGCCTCACCGGGCGCGGCCTGCCGGTCGAGCAGCACGTCTACCCCGACGCCCGGCACGAGGTCTTCAACGAGACCAACCGGGACGACGTCGTCGCCGACCTGCTGACCTGGCTGGACGCCCGCACCGCCGGCTGAGGGGTCCGCGGGGCGGGAGGAGTGTCGGACCCGCGACCTACTGTGGAGGCATGCCCGACCCCTCCACGTACCGCCCCGCGGTCGGCAGCATCCCGGAGTCCCCGGGGGTCTACAAGTTCCGGGACCCGAACAGCCGCGTCATCTACGTCGGCAAGGCCAAGAGCCTCCGCCAGCGGCTGAACAGCTACTTCGCCGACATCGCCGGGCTCCACCCGCGCACCCGTCAGATGGTGACCACCGCCGCCAGCGTCGAGTGGACCGTCGTCGGCACCGAGGTCGAGGCGCTGCAGCTCGAGTACAACTGGATCAAGGAGTACGACCCCCGGTTCAACGTCCGCTACCGGGACGACAAGAGCTACCCCTCGCTGGCCGTGACCCTCAACGAGGAGTTCCCGCGGCTGCAGGTGATGCGCGGCCCCAAGCGCAAGGGCGTCCGCTACTTCGGCCCCTACGCGCACGCCTGGGCCATCCGGGAGACCCTCGACACGCTGACCCGGGTCTTCCCGGCGCGGACCTGCTCCAACGGCGTCTTCAAGCGGCACGGCCAGATCGGCCGGCCCTGCCTGCTGGGCTACATCGGCAAGTGCGCCGCCCCCTGCGTCGGCAAGGTCTCCGCCGAGGAGCACCGCGACATCGTCGACGACTTCTGCGACTTCATGGGCGGGCGGACCGAGCAGATCACCCGCCGCCTGGAGAAGCAGATGGCCTCGGCCGCCGAGGAGATGGAGTACGAGCGCGCCGCGCGCCTGCGCGACGACCTCGGTGCGCTGCGCCGCGCCCTGGAGAAGCAGGCCGTCGTGCTGGGCGACGGGACCGACGCCGACGTCGTCGCCTTCGCCCAGGACGAGCTGGAGGCAGCAGTGCAGGTCTTTCACGTCCGCGGCGGGCGGGTCCGCGGCCAGCGCGGCTGGATCATCGACAAGGTCGAGGACGTCGGCACCGGCCAGCTGGTCGAGCAGTTCCTGCTCCAGGTCTACGGCGGCGTCGACGAGCAGACCGGTGTCGGCGAGGCGGGGGAGGCCGTGCCGCGCGAGGTGCTGGTCCCCGAGCTGCCCGCCGAGGCCGACGTCTACGCCGAGCTGCTCAGCGAGCTGCGCGGCTCCCGGGTGTCGTTGCGGGTGCCCCAGCGCGGGGACAAGCGGGCGCTCATGGAGACCGTCGAGCGCAACGCCAAGGAGGCCTTCGCCCGGCACCGGGTGAAGCGCGCCGGGGACCTCACGGCCCGGTCCATGGCGCTGTCGGAGATCCAGGAGGCCCTGGACCTGCCCGAGGCGCCGCTGCGCATCGAGTGCATGGACGTCAGCCACGTGCAGGGCACCAACGTCGTGGCCAGCATGGTCGTCTTCGAGGACGGGCTGGCCAAGAAGTCGGACTACCGGCGCTTCCAGGTCGCCCAGGGCACCGACGACACCGCCGCCATGGCCGAGGTCGTCCGCCGCCGCTTCGCCCGGCACCTCAAGGACGAGGCCGACCGCAAGGACGAGCAGGGCGTCGCCGCCGAGGAGGGCCGGGCCCGCCGGTTCGCCTACCCGCCGAACCTGCTGGTCGTCGACGGTGGCCAGCCGCAGGTCGCCGCCGCCGCGCGCGCCATGTCCGAGCTCGGCGTCACCGACGTCGCCGTCTGCGGCCTGGCCAAGCGGATGGAGGAGGTCTGGTTGCCCGACGACCCCGACCCGGTCATCCTGCCGCGCACCTCGGAGGCGCTGTACCTGCTGCAGCGGGTCCGCGACGAGGCGCACCGCTTCGCGATCACCTACCACCGGCAGAAGCGGTCGGTCGGCATGCTCACCTCGCTGCTGGACGACGTCCCCGGGCTGGGGGACACCCGGCGCAAGGCGCTGATGAAGGAGTTCGGCTCGCTCAAGCGGCTGCGCGCGGCCAGCGTCGAGCAGCTCACCGCGGTGCCGGGCATCGGCCGCCGGACGGCGGAGGCCGTGCTGGCCGCCGTCGCGGACCCGGACGCCCCGGCGCCGGACGCCCCGGCACCGGGTCCCGCGGCCGACGTCCCGGTGGACGCTGGCGCCCTCGAGGACACCGCGGCCGGGCTCGCCGCCGACGGCGGTGACCCCGACGTCTTCCCCGACCGGGATGATGACCCGGCCACCGCCGGGACCACCAGCCCGCCGGACACCCCGCAGAGCACGCCGCAGACCGCCGGAGCCGCCCCGTGACGCACCCTGCACCGCCCGCCGACGCAACGCCCGCCGACCCGCTCGACCCCGCCGCGCAGGAGCCGGCCGTCCCGGCGGACGCCGAGCCGGCCCCGCTCGAGGTCGTCGTCGTCACCGGGCTGTCCGGGGCGGGCAAGAACTCGGCCGGCCGGGTGCTCGAGGACCTCGGCTTCTTCGTCGTGGACAACCTGCCACCGGCCCTGCTGGCGCCCATGGTGGAGCTGGGCTCGCGGGGGGACGTCCGCCGGTTCGCCGCCGTGGTCGACGTCCGCAGCCGGGCGTTCTCCAGCGACCTCACCGAGTCCATCCGCGCGCTCACCGATGCCGGGCACCGCCCGCGGGTGGTCTACGTGCACGCCCGCGACGAGGTGCTGGTCCGGCGCTACGAGTCCAACCGCCGCGAGCACCCGCTCCAGGGCTCCGGGCGGCTGTCCGACGGGATCGCCGCCGAGCGCGCGCTGCTGACCGGGATCGCCGGGGACGCCGACCTCTGGGTGGACACCTCCGACCTCAACGTGCACCAGCTCCGGGCCACCCTGGAGGCCGCCTTCGTCCGGGACGGCGCCGCTCCCGAGCTGACCGCCACCGTGCTGAGCTTCGGCTTCAAGTACGGCCTGCCGCTGGACGCGGACCTGGTCGTCGACGCCCGCTTCCTGCCCAACCCGCACTGGATCCCCGAGCTGCGCCCGCTCACCGGCCGGGACGCCCCGGTCCGGGACCACGTGCTGGGCTCGGCCGACGCCGGGGACTTCCTGGAGCGCTACATGCAGGTGCTCCGGCTGCTGGTGCCCGGCTACCAGCGCGAGGGCAAGCGCTACCTGACGCTGGCGGTGGGCTGCACCGGCGGCAAGCACCGCTCCGTGGCGATGGCCGAGGAGTTCGCCCGCCGGCTGTCCGGCGAGGGCGTCACCGCCGCCGCACGGCACCGCGACCTGGGGCGGGAGTAGGTGCCCCGGCACGGGTCCGGGGACGACGCCGAGCCGGTCGACCGGTCGGGTGCCGAGGGTGACGCGACAGCGCCGGGGTGGCCTGAGCGGCCGCGTGCGCTGACCCGGGCCGAGGCCCGCCGCGCCCGTCCCTCCGGCACAGCGCACGCGGGTGCCCCCGCCCCGGTGGCGGCGACGCCCGGCACCGGCTCCCGGCACGCGGCCACCGCCCCGGCCGGCCCCTCCGTGGTCGCCCTGGGTGGCGGGCACGGCCTGGCCAGCACGCTGGCCGGCTGGCTGCCGGTCGCCGGTGAGCTGACGGCCGTGGTGACCGTGGCCGACGACGGCGGCTCCTCTGGCCGGATCCGGCGGGAGATGCCGGTGCTGCCGCCCGGGGACCTGCGGATGGCGCTGGCGGCGCTGGCCGGCGAGGACCCGCACACCCGGGAGCTGACCTCGCTGCTCCAGCACCGGCTGGGTGGATCCGGCGTGCTGGCCGGGCACCCGGTGGGCAACCTGGTGCTCACCGGCCTGGTGGAGCTGCACGGCGGCGACACGGTCCGGGCGCTGGACACCCTGTGCCAGCTGCTGGGCGCCCGGGGCCGCGTGCTGCCGATGGCCGACGTCCCGCTGGACCTGGTGGCGATCGTCGACAGCGTCGACCCCGACGACCCGCAGCGCTCCCGGCACATCCGCGGCCAGGTCGCCATCGCCTCGAGCCCGGACCGGGTGCGGTCCATCCGGGTCACCCCCGCAGACCCGCCGGTGCACCCGGACGTGGTGGCGGCCATCGGCCGGGCCGACGTGGTCAGCCTGGGACCCGGGTCCTGGTACACCTCGGTCCTGCCACACCTGCTGGTGCCACGCCTGAAGGCCGCGCTGGCGGCCAGCCGGGCCCGGGTGGTGGTCGTGCTGAACCTGGAACCCCAGGCCGGCGAGACCGACGGGTTCTCCCCGGAGCAGCACCTGCGGGTCCTGCAGGCCCATCTGGACGGCGTGCCGTTGCACACGGTCATCGCCGATGCGGACGCGGTTGTTGACCGCCGTGGTCTGCTGTCGGCAGTACGGGAGTGCGGGGCCGACCTGGTCCTGACACCCGTGGCCGCACCGGACGGTGCGCCGCGTCACGACCCGGCACGGTTGTCCGAGGCGTTCGCCTCGGTCGTCGCGGCCGGTACCGGGGCGCGGTGACGGCGGACGACGCGGCCTCCGGGCCCGTGCGGCAGGATCGGGGGACGGCGCGGCACCGGGGACCGGTGTGCACGAGCTCGCTGGACGGGGACCGGGTGCGACCGCACCGGGTGCACCGGACGCACGGGACCGCGGTCGAGGGGGAGAGGGGTCGCACATGGCGATGACGGCGATGGTCAAGGACGAGCTCTCACGGGTGGAGTGCACGAAGACCTCCGAGCGCAAGGCCGAGGTCACCGCGCTGCTGCGGTTCTCCGGCGGCCTGCACATCGTGGGCGGACGGGTGGTCATCGAGGCCGAGCTCGACACCGGGTCGGTGGCCCGCCGCCTGCGGCGCGACATCAGCGAGGTCTACGGCTACACCAGCGGCGTGAGCGTGCTCGCCGGCGGCAACATCCGTCGCGGGGTGCGCTACCTGGTGCGGATCGCCAAGCACGGCGAGGGCCTGGCGCGGCAGACCGGCCTGGTGGACCAGCGGGGGCGTCCGGTCCGCGGACTGCCGCCGGCGGTCGTCTCCGGTGGTCTGAACGACGCCGAGGCAGCGTGGCGTGGGGCCTTCCTGGCGCACGGCTCGCTCACCGAGCCCGGCCGCTCGTCCTCCCTGGAGGTCACCTGCCCCGGTCCCGAGGCGGCCATGGCCCTGGTGGGGGCCGCCCGCCGGCTGGGGATCGCCGCCAAGGCCCGTGAGGTCCGCGGGGCCGACCGCGTCGTCGTGCGGGACGGCGACGCGATCAGCGCGCTGCTGACCCGGATGGGCGCGCACGAGACCGTGCTGGCCTGGGAGGAGCGGCGGATGCGCCGCGAGGTCCGGGCGACGGCCAACCGGCTGGCGAACTTCGACGACGCCAACCTGCGCCGCTCGGCGCGGGCCGCGGTCGCCGCGAGCGCCCGGGTGGAGCGCGCGCTGGAGATCCTGGCCGACGACGCCCCCGAGCACCTGCTGGTCGCCGGGCGGCTGCGGCTGGAGCACGGCCAGGCCTCGCTGGAGGAGCTGGGCCAGCGGGCCGACCCCCCGATGACCAAGGACGCCGTCGCGGGCCGCATCCGCCGCCTGCTGGCGATGGCGGACAAGCGGGCCAAGGACCTCGGCATCCCGGACACCGAGTCCGTCGTCACCGACGACATGATCGGTCCCTGAGCGCGCGTCCCACGATGGACGGCCGGTGGCCGGCGGGTGACCTCCCGGCGGCCCCGGCCCAGGAGACGTCTCGGACGTCCACCGGCCCGCTGACCTGCGGTGGGGCGGTGCCGCACTGCGGTGTCGGCAGGTCCCGCTAGGGTCGTCGGTGAGCGAGGCCGCACTCCCGCGCGGCCTCCCGCGAGAGCACCCCGTCGAGTCCGCAGAGGACTCGTCATCGACACCTCGGAGGTCGCAGTGACGGTACGTGTGGGCATCAACGGTTTCGGCCGGATCGGCCGCAACTTCTACCGGGCGGTCGCAGCCAGTGGTCAGGACGTCGAGATCGTGGCGGTCAACGACCTGACCAGCAACGACGTGCTGGCGCACCTGCTCAAGTACGACTCGGTCCTGGGCAAGTTCCCCGAGGAGGTCTCCTCGACCGCCGACGGCATCGTCGTCGGTGGCAAGACCATCACGGCCCTGGCCGAGCGCGACCCGGCCAACCTGCCCTGGGGCGACCTGGGCGTGGACGTCGTCATCGAGTCCACCGGCTTCTTCACCAAGGCCGCCGACGCGCGCAAGCACGTCGAGGCCGGCGCCAAGAAGGTCATCATCTCCGCGCCCGCCACCGACGACGACATCACCATCGTCATGGGCGCGAACCACGAGCTGTACGACGGCTCGCAGACGATCATCAGCAACGCCTCGTGCACCACGAACTGCCTGGCCCCGCTGGCCAAGGTGCTCAACGACTCCTTCGGCATCGAGCGTGGCCTGATGACCACGATCCACGCCTACACCGCCGACCAGAACCTGCAGGACGGCCCGCACAAGGACCTGCGTCGCGCCCGCGCCGCCGCGCTGAACATCGTCCCGACCTCCACCGGTGCGGCCAAGGCCATCGGCCTGGTCCTCCCGGAGCTCAAGGGCAAGCTCGACGGCTACGCGCTGCGCGTCCCGGTCCCGACCGGCTCGGCCACCGACCTCACCGTCACGCTGTCCCGCGAGGTCACCGTCGAGGAGGTCAACGCCGCCTACAAGGCCGCGGCCGACGGCCCGCTGGCCCCGTACCTGGTCTACACCGACGCCCCGATCGTGTCCTCGGACATCGTCACCGACCCGGCCTCGTGCATCTACGACTCGGGCCTGACCAAGGTCTTCGGCAACCAGGTCAAGGTCGTCGGCTGGTACGACAACGAGTGGGGCTACTCCAACCGCCTCGTGGACCTGACCGCGCTGGTGGGCTCGAAGCTCTGATGGGCGCACCCATGCGCACCGTCGACGAGTTGATCGCCGAGGGCGTCCGGGGCAAGCGCGTCTTCCTGCGCGCCGACCTCAACGTCCCCCTCGACGACTCCACGGGCGACCCGGTCATCACCGACGACGGTCGGATCCAGGCCAGCCTGCCCACGCTGCAGGCGCTCCGCGACGCCGGCGCCCGCGTCGTCGTCGCGGCGCACCTGGGCCGGCCGAAGGGCGCACCGGACCCCCGGTACTCCCTGGCGCCGGTCGCGGCCCGGCTCTCCGAGCTGCTCGGCGTCCCGGTCCCGCTGGCGGCCGACACCGCCGGTCCCGGCGCCGAGGCCGCTGCGGCGGCCCTGACCGACGGTGACGTCTGCCTGCTGGAGAACGTCCGCTTCGAGGCGGGCGAGACCAGCAAGGACGACGACGCCCGGGGTGCCCTGGCCGACCGGTTCGCCGCGCTGGCCGAGCTGTACGTGGACGACGCCTTCGGCGCCGTGCACCGCAAGCACGCGTCGGTGTACGACGTGGCGACCCGGCTCCCGCACGCGGCCGGTCGGCTGGTCGCCCGCGAGCTGGAGGTGCTGACCCGCCTGACCGAGGAGCCGCAGCGCCCCTACGTCGTGGTGCTCGGTGGGTCCAAGGTCAGCGACAAGCTGGCCGTCATCGAGGCCATGCTGCCCAAGGTGGACAAGCTCCTGGTCGGTGGCGGCATGTGCTTCACCTTCCTGGCCGCCCAGGGCCACGGGGTGGGCGACTCGCTGCTGGAGGCCGACCAGGTCGACACCTGCAAGCGCCTGCTGGAGTCCGCCGGGGACAAGATCGTGCTCCCGGTCGACGTCGTCTGTGCCGAGGCGCTCGTCGCCGACGCCCAGGTGAAGGTGGCGCTCGTGGAGGGCATCCCGGACGGGCTCAAGGGCCTGGACGTGGGCCCCCGCACCGTCGAGCTGTTCGCCGGCCACCTGGCCGACGCGCACACCGTGTTCTGGAACGGCCCGATGGGCGTGTTCGAGCTGGCGCCCTTCACCGCGGGCACCCGGGGCGTGGCGACCGCGGTCGCCGGCGTCGACGGGCTGTCGGTGGTCGGTGGTGGCGACTCCGCCGCCGCGGTCCGGCAGCTGGGTCTGGACGAGGAGTCCTACGGCCACATCAGCACCGGTGGCGGGGCCTCGCTGGAGTTCCTGGAGGGCCGGGAGCTCCCGGGCCTGGCCGTCCTGGCCGACGGGGCGGGCGCCTGATGGCCCGCACCAAAGCCGGGAAGGTCTACGAGGGGCGCCGCCCGCTCATCGCCGGCAACTGGAAGATGCACCTGACCCACCTGGAGGCCATCGGCCTGGTGCAGAAGGTCGCCTTCACGTTGAAGGAGCCCGAGCTCGAGGCCGCCGAGGTCGTCGTCGTCCCGCCGTTCACGGCGCTGCGCAGCGTGCAGACGCTCGTGCAGGGCGACAAGCTGGAGATCGGCTTCGGCGCCCAGGACCTGTCCACCCAGGACTCGGGTGCCTACACCGGCGAGGTCAGCGGTTCCCAGCTGGCCGCGCTGGGCTGCACCTACGTCGTGGTCGGGCACTCCGAGCGCCGGGCCCTGCACGCCGAGACCGACGAGGTCGTGGCGAGCAAGGTCCGCAAGGCGCTGGACCACGGCCTGGTGCCGATCCTGTGCGTGGGGGAGGGGCTCGACGTCCGCAAGGCCGGCGAGCACGTCCCGCACACCACCGCCCAGGTCGACGCCGCGCTCGAGGGCCTGGACGCGGCCACGGTCGCCGGCATCGTCATCGCCTACGAGCCCGTGTGGGCCATCGGCACCGGCGAGGTCGCGACCCCCGACGACGCGCAGGAGGTGTGCGGGGCCATCCGGGCCCGGCTCGCCGAGCGTCATGGCCGGGAGACGGCGGACGTCGTCCGTATCCTCTACGGGGGTTCGGTGAAGGCGGGCAACACCGCCGGCATCCTCGCCGGACCGGACGTCGACGGGGCACTGGTCGGTGGCGCGAGCCTGGACGCCGACGAGTTCTCCTCGATCTGCCGCACCGCAGCCGAGAGCCGCTGACCCGTCGCCGGGTGGCCGGCCAGCCACCCGGAGGACCGAGTCACCCGTGAGAGCCCGCACCACCAGCACGCACCGCAGCCCCGGGACGGGGCTGTCGGACGGCACCCCGACGGGGCGTCGCACCGGGACCCCCGGTGCGGCGCCCCGTCGTCGTGCGGCGCCGGGCCGGCTGGTGGTCGCGGTCCTGCTGCTGCTGGCCCTGGTCGCCGGGTGCAGCGCCGACGGTGAGCCGGACGCGGCGGTGCCCACCCAGAGCGGGGCCGCCGACGGCGGGCTCGACGGGGTCCGGGCACCCTCCGACGAGCGCGGCGGCACGCTGCGTCTGGTGACCAGCCAGGTCGACAGCCTGGACCCCCAGCGTTCCTACGTGCCGGGCGTGTGGAACCTGATGCGGCTCTACGTCCGCACCCTGGTCACGTACTCCTCCGAACCCGGCCGCACCGACGAGCTGGTCCCGGACCTGGCCACCGACCTGGGCAGCAGCCCCGACGGCGGGGTGACCTGGACGTTCACCCTGCGTCCGGGCAGCACCTTCGAGACCGGCCGGCCGATCACCAGCCGCGACCTCAAGTACGGCATCGAGCGGTCCTTCGCCGTGGACGTGGTCAGCGGGGGACCCAACGACGTGCTGGACCTGCTGGACCCGACCAGCCAGTACGCCGGCCCCTACCAGGACGAGACGCCGGACAAGCTGGGACTGGCCTCCATCGCCACCCCCGACGACGCCACGATCGTCTTCACGCTGTCCCGGCCCTACCCGGACTTCCCGTTCGTGCTGGCGCTGCCGTCCTCCAGCCCGGTGCCGATCGAGGCCGACACCGGGGCCGACTACGGCAACGACCCGGTGTCGTCGGGTCCCTACGCCCTCACCTCGGTGGACGCCCAGACCGGCATCGTGCTGGACCGCAACGCGGCCTGGGACCAGGCCAGCGACCCGGTGCGCACGGCCCTGCCCGACCAGGTCGTGGTGCGCACCGGGATGACCGGCCTCGAGCGGGACCAGGCCCTGCTGGCCGGGTCCGCGGACGCAGACCTGTCCGGCAGCGGGGTGCAGGAGGCGACCACCACCCGGTTCGGCGACGGCACGGGGGACGACGGGCTCACCGACCGGGTCGACGACCTGACCACGGGCTCCATCCGGGTCCTGTCGATGCCGACGACGGTGGCGCCGATGACCGACCCGTCCTGCCGGGCAGCGGTGGCCGCCGCCGTCGACCGGGTCGCGGTGCAGGAGGCGCTGGGTGGGTCCGGTGGCGCCGTCCGCACCTCCCAGCTGTGGCCCCGGGTGCTCGCCGGCGCTCCGGAGGACCCCGACCCGGCCGCCGACCCCGACGCCGCCCGGACCGCGCTGGCAGCGTGCGGACAGCCCGACGGCTTCCCGGTGACGATGGCCGTGGCCGACGTGCCGATGAGCCTGGCGGTCGCCGACTCCCTGGTCACCGCGCTCGCCGAGGTCGGCATCGTGGTCACCCTGGCCCCGCTGGACCCGACGACCTACTACTCCACCGGCATCGGGCTGCCCGCGGCGGTCAGCGGCGCCGGCTACGGCCTGGTGCTGGCCATCTACGGTGCGGACTTCCCGACCCCGGCGTCGTTCCTGCGCCCGCTGGTCGACGGCCGGGCGATCCAGACCACCGCCGGCAACGCCAACTACGCGCTGCTCGACGACCCCGGGGTCAACGCCGCCATCGACGCCGCGGTCGCGGCGCCGGACCCGGCTGCCGCCCTCGATGCCTGGCGTCAGGTCGCGCAGCTCGCGCAGGCCACCGCCGCCTACGTGCCGCTGGCGGAGAACCGGGTGCAGCTGCTGGCCGGTCAGCGGCTGCGCAACGGGGTCGTCATGCAGCCCTTCGGCGGATACGACGTGGCGACGGTGGGCGTCGGCGACGACTGACCGCGTCGGCCGGCAGGGGAGCGGGCCGGACGTCCGTTAGGCTGACGAGTCGAGTGGCCCGGCGTCCGACGGACCCGAGCCCGACTCCCCGCCCGACCCCGGGGTGACAGACGGACCCCGTGCGCAACGGGACAGGAGATGACCGTGATCGAGATCGTGCTCAACGTGCTGCTCACCCTCACCAGCCTGCTGCTGATCGTGCTGATCCTGCTGCACCGCGGCAAGGGCGGCGGCCTCTCCTCGATGTTCGGTGGCGCCGCGTCGTCGTCGCTGTCGGGGTCCTCCGTGGTGGAGAAGAACCTCAACCGGCTGACCGTCTTCACCGGCGCCGTGTGGACCGTCTGCATCGTCGCGCTGGGCATCCTGCTCAAGGTCTGAGTGCACCACCCGCCCCACCTGCAGAAACGGCACGGATCCGTCCCATCGCCTGCCATCCGGTCGCACACCACGCGTCTGACCAGCGGGAACAGTGACCGGACGGTGACCTGAGCGTCGCCTGAGAGCCCTAGACTGCGGCCCAACGGTGGTCTCGGGGGTCGCCGTCCGGTGTCGGGTTCGATGGCAGGGGGCGTTCGTGGCTGGTGGAAACGCGATCCGGGGCAGCCGGGTCGGGGCGGGTCCGATGGGCGAGTCGGAGCGGGGTGAGTCCGCGCCACGCACCCGGGTCGTCTTCTGGTGCGCGAACAAGCACGACACCCGCATCGCGTTCGCGTGCGACGTCGAGGTCCCCGAGACCTGGGACTGCCCGCGCTGTGGGCTCCCCGCCGGACAGGACGAGGCGAACCCGCCGCCGGCCCCCCGCAACGAGCCCTACAAGACGCACCTGGCCTACGTGCGGGAACGCCGCTCGGACGCCGACGGCGACGCCCTCCTCGAGGAGGCGCTCACCCGGCTCCGGGCCCGCCGCGGCGCCTGAGCCGCGGACGCCACCGGCCCGGCACCCCTCGGGGGTGCCGGGCCGGTGCTGTGTCAGCGGGGCAGCTGGGAGGCGGCGTCGGCGTCCAGCAGCCAGCGGGTGGCCCGGGTGCCGTGCACCCCGGCCGCGGGGAGCTCCACGCCGCTCAGACCACCGGTGAGCGCACGCCCGACGGCCTCGGCCTTGCCCTCACCGGAGACCAGCAGCCAGACCTCCTCGGCCGCGTTGATCGCCGCGAAGCCCAGGCTGACCCGGGTCGGCGGCGGCTTCGGGCAGTCCCGCACGGCGACGACGGTCCGGCTGTCGGTGGCCGCGGGGGAGTCGGGGAAGATCGAGGCCACGTGGCCCTCAGGCCCCATGCCCAGCATCAGCACGTCGATACGGGGCGGCCCGCCGTCACCGGACGCGGCCAGCTCGTCGGCGTAGGCCGCAGCGGCCTCCTCCGGCTCGGCGAAGCCCGCGTCGGAGGCCGGGATGGCGTGCACCCGCCCGGCAGGCACCCCGACGACGTCCAGCAGCGCCGCCCGGGCGCCCTTCTCGTTGCGCTCGTCGTCGTCGGCGGGCACCCAGCGCTCGTCGCCCCACCAGACGTCGACCGCCGTCCAGTCGACGACCGAGGCCTCGGGCTCGACGGCCAGGGCGGCCACCTCGCGGAGCACCGCGGTGCCGATGCCGCCACCGGTCAGCACCACCGAGGCGCTGCCGTGCACGGCCTGGGCGGCGGCCAAGCGGGCCACCAGGGCCGAGGCGACCGCACGCGCCAGCCGGTCGGCGTCGGGCTCGACGACCACGTCGGGCGTGGGCAGGCCGGCTGCCTCCAGGGCGTCGTCGACCTGCTCGCCGGGGGACTCCTGGCTCACGACTGCGCCTGCGCCGTGTCGTCCGGGGCCGGGACGTCCGACGGGGAGTCGTCGCCGCCGTCGTCGTCGCCGGTGGTGCCGGTCTGGGCGACCTCGTCGTCCTCGGTGGAGTCGTCGGGCACCTGCGGGGCGGGCGGACCGGCCGGCCGCATCGGGTCGAACCACCGGTGCTCCCGGGTGGCCGGGCGGTCGGCCAGGCCGGTGACGCCGGTGGCCGCCTCGAGTGCCTCGCGGTAGGGCTCGTCGGTGTCCAGCCGGCGCATCTCCTCACCCAGGAGCTCGCCGAGACTGCGCTTGGGCAGGGCCACCGTGGAGTCCGGCCGGAAGGGCTGGCTGATGACGACGCCGCCCTTGCGGTCGTCCTGCAGCCGCACCTCCTCGTCGCGGTCCAGCCGCAGCACGATGGTGTCGATGCCCTTGGACCCGGTCCTGCGGGGGCCGGGCTCGATGTCCACGGCGCAACCGCAGCGCGAGCTCAGCCAGCCGGCCACCAGCTGCGCGGTCGGGTTCTCCGGGTCGCCGACCAGGTGGCCGCCGAGCACCTGCACGGCGTCGCCCCGGCGGCCCACGACGGCGTCCAGGGTGGAGGCCAGCGCGGAGCGCCACGGGGTGCTGCGGGTCCAGGCCAGGTCGGTGTCCCCGGGCGTGAAGTCCTCGGCCCGGGCTCGCAGCGCGGCCAGGGCGTCCTCGGCCATCGCGCTGTCGGTGACCCGACGGCCGGCGATGACGCCCAGGGCGTCGGTCTCGATCCGGTCCGGCGGTGCCGCGTGCCACCAGGTGACGACGGGGGCGTCGGCGGCCAGCAGCGGCAGGACGACGGACTCGGCGTGCAGGCCCAGCCGGCCGTACATGCGCATGACCACGGCCTCACCGGGGCCCAGGCGCCCGCCGATGAGCACCTCGGCGTCCAGCCGGGGGGACGGCGCGGCGACCTGGCGGCGCACGACGACCAGCAGCCGGCACGGGTGCACCTCGGCGGCGGCCGCGGCGGCCGCCTCGGCCTCGATGACCCGGTCCTCGTCGGCGATGACCACCAGGGTCAGGGCGACCCCGCTCATCACCGCGCCGCCGGTGCGGCGCTGGGCAGCGAGCTCCTTGACGATGGCCGAGCCGTTGGTGTCCCACAGGGTGCTCATGAGCTGGTCTCCAGGCAGGGGGCGGTGGGGGTCACGGTCGCCGCCAGGCGCGGCCCTCGGAGGCCAGCATCTCCTCGGCGGCCCGCGGGCCCCACTCGCCGGCGCGGTAGGAGAACGGGGTGGTGTCGGCCCAGTACTCCTCCAACGGGTCGATGACGGCCCAGGAGGCCTCGACCTCGGCGTTGCGCGGGAAGAGCGTGGCGTCACCGAGCAGCACGTCCAGCAGCAGCCGCTCGTAGGCCTCCGGGGAGGCCTCGGTGAACTGCTCGCCGTAGAGGAAGTCCATCGACACGTCGCGGACCTCCATCACGCTGCCGGGCACCTTCGAGCCGAACTTCAGCGTCACGCCCTCGTCGGGCTGCACCCGGATGACGAGCTGGTTGTGGCCCAGCTCCTCGGTGTCGGTGGGCGCGAAGGGCAGGTGCGGGGCGCGCTGGAAGCTCAGCGCGATCTCGGTGACCCGGCGGGGGAGGCGCTTGCCGGTGCGCAGGTAGAACGGCACCCCGGCCCAGCGGCGGGTCTCGACGCCGAGGCGGACGGCGGCGTAGGTCTCGGTGGTCGAGTCCTCGCTGACGCCCTTCTCCTGGCGGTAGCCGGTGGCCCGCTGGCCGGCCAGCCAGCCCTGCTCGTACTGCCCGCGGACGGCGAAGCGCGCCATGTCCTTGGGCACCGAGATGGCCCGCAGCACCTTGAGCTTCTCGGTGCGGATCTCTTCGGCGGAGAACTCGACCGGCTCCTCCATGGCGGTGAGGGCCAGCAGCTGCAGCAGGTGGTTCTGCAGCACGTCGCGGGCGGCGCCGGTGCGCTCGTAGAACTCGGCCCGGCCCCCGATGCCGACGTCCTCGGCCATGGTGATCTGCACGGAGTCGACGTGCGCGCCGTTCCAGACCGGCTCGAAGAGGGTGTTGGCGAAGCGCAGGGCCAGCAGGTTCTGCACCGTCTCCTTGCCCAGGTAGTGGTCGATGCGGAAGACGTCGTCGGCGGTGAAGACCGAGTCGACGAGCTGGTTGAGCTCCCGGCTGGAGGGCAGGTCGGTGCCGAACGGCTTCTCCACGACCACCCGGCGCCAGCGCTCAGGGGTGCTCGTGGCCATGCCCGTGCGCTCCATCTGCTTGAGCACGACGGGGAACAGGCTGGGCGGGATGGAGAGGTAGAACGCGGCGTTGCCGCCGATGCCGTGGCTGCCCTCGAGCTCGCCGAGGGTGCTGGCCAGCTCGTCGAAGGCCACGTCGTCGTCGAAGGAGCCCTGGATGAACCGGACCGAGTTGGCCAGCCGCTCCCAGACCTCCTCGCGCCACGGGGTGCGGGCGTGCTCCTGGGCGGCCGAGCGGGACAGCTCGGCGAAGTCGACGTCGTCCCAGTCGCGGCGGGCGAAGCCCAGCAGCGCGAAGTTGGTGGGGAGCAGGCCGCGGTTGGCGAGGTCGTAGACCGCCGGCAGCAGCTTCTTGCGGGCCAGGTCTCCGGTGATGCCGAAGACGACCAGGGCGCAGGGTTCCGGGACCCGGGGCAACCGCCGGTCCCTCGGGTCACGCAACGGGTTGGTGGTCATCTGTCCCTCGGGTGTGACGGTGTGGGGGCGGTGCAGGCGAGGGGCCGACGCGGCGGTGCGTCGGCCCCTCCGGGTCCTACTTCTTGTCCTGCAGCTGCTCCTGGACGGAGGTGGTGAGCTCGTCCCAGGCGTCGTTGAACTTCTGCACGGCCTCGTCCTCCAGGACGCGGAAGACGTCGTCGAGGTCGATGCCGGCGTCGGTGACCGACTGCAGCACCGCGGCGGCGTCGGTGTAGGTCCCGGTGACCGGGCGGCCCACCTGACCGTGGTCGGCGAAGGCCTGCATCGTCTTCTCCGGCATGGTGTTCACCGTGTCGGGGGCGGCGAGCTCGGAGAGGTACAGCGTGTCGCTGTAGTCGGGGTTCTTGACCCCGGTCGAGGCCCACAGCGGGCGCTGCTTGCTCGCCCCGCGCGCCTCGAGCGCCTTCCACCGGTCGGAGGAGAACACCTCCTCGTAGGCCTGGTAGGCCAGCTGCGCGTTGGCGACGCCGGCCTTGCCCTTGAGGGAGGCGTCGGCACCGGCGTCGTCCAGGCGCTTGTCGATCTCGGTGTCCACCCGGGACACGAAGAAGGACGCGACGCTCTCGATGCCCTCGAAGGACGCCTCGGGGTCCTCGGCGCGCTTCTCCAGGCCGGCCAGGTAGGCCTCCATGACGGCCTTGTAGCGGTCCAGGCTGAAGATCAGCGTGACGTTGACGCTGATCCCGTTGGCGATCGTCTCGGTGATGGCCGGCAGGCCCTCGACGGTGGCCGGGATCTTGATGAACAGGTTCGGCCGGTCGACCAGCCACCACAGGTGGGCGGCCTCGGCGGCGGTGGCGTCGGTCTCGTGGGCCAGCCCGGGGGCGACCTCGAGGGAGACGCGGCCGTCGCGGCCGGTGCGCTGGGCGACCGGGGCGAGCAGGTCGCAGGCGTCGCGGACGTCGGCGGCGGTGATGGTGCGCAGCGCCTCCTCGACGCTGACCCCGCGGACGGCCATGGCGTGCAGCTGGTCGTCGTAGGACTCCGAGCCGCTGATGGCGGCGGCGAAGATCGAGGGGTTCGTGGTGACGCCGACGACGGAGTGCTCGTCGACGAGCTGCTGCAGGTTGCCGCTGCGGATCCGGTCGCGGGACAGGTCGTCCAGCCACACGGCGACGCCGGCCTCGGACAGGCTCGCCAGGTTCTCGTTCTGGGTCATGGGGTGTGCCTTCTCTCCGGTCGGGCGGGCCCCCGCGCGGGGGCCCGCCGCTGACTCACGGGTGGTGGGGTGCGGCCTACTGGTCGGCGGTGCGGGTGTGCAGGCCGCCGACGACGTCGGAACCCGACGCCGGGCCGGGGTTGCCGGCAGCTGCCTGGATGCTCTCGCGGGCTGCCGCCACGACGGCCTCCGCGGTGAGGCCGAACTCCTCGTAGAGCTTCGTGTACGGCGCGCTGGCGCCGTAGTGGTCCAGGGCGATGATCCGGCCGGCGTCGCCGACGAACTCGCGCCAGCCCATGGCGATCGCGGCCTCGATGCTGACCCGGGCCCGGACGGACGGCGGGAAGACCTCGTCGCGGTAGGACTGGTCCTGCTCGGCGAACCACTCCTGGCACGGGATGGACACGACCCGGGTCGGGGTGCCCGCGGCCTCCAGCTGCTCACGGGCGGCGACGGCGATCTGCACCTCGGACCCGGTGCTCATCAGGATCACCTCGGGGGTGCCCGAGCTGGCCTCGGCCAGCACGTAGGCGCCCTTGGCGGTGCCCTCGGCCGAGCCGAACTCCGAGCGGTCCACGATCGGCAGGTTCTGCCGGGACAGGATGATGCCGGCGGGCCGGTCGTCGTGCTCGAGGATCGTGCGCCAGGCGACGGCGGTCTCATTGGCGTCCGCCGGGCGGACGACGTCCAGGCCGATGATCGCCCGCAGCGCGGCCAGGTGCTCGATCGGCTGGTGCGTCGGGCCGTCCTCGCCCAGGCCGATGGAGTCGTGCGTCCAGACGTAGGTGACCGGCAGCTGCATGAGCGCGGCGAGCCGGACGGCGGGTCGCATGTAGTCCGAGAACGTCAGGAACGTGCCGCCGTAGACGCGGGTGCCGCCGTGCAGCGCGATGCCGTTCATGATCGAGCCCATGGCGTGCTCGCGGATGCCGAAGTGCAGCGTGCGGCCGTAGGGGCCACCGCTCCACATCTTGGTCTGGTGCACCGAGGGCAGGAACGAGGGCTCGCCCTCCACGGCGGTGTTGTTGGACTCGGCCAGGTCGGCCGACCCGCCCCACAGCTCGGGCAGCGCCGGGTAGATCGCGGCCAGCACGGCACCGGAGGCCTTGCGGGTCGCCATGCCCTTGGGGTCGGCGTCGAAGGTCGGCAGCGCGTCGGCCCAGCCCTCGGGGAGGGTGCGGGTCGTCATCCGGTCGAAGAGCGCGGCCTGGTCGGCGTTGGCCGATCGCCAGGCGTCGAAGCGGGGCTGCCACTGCGCACGTGCGGCCTGCCCGCGCTCGATGACGCGGCGGGTGTGCGCGATGACCTCGTCGGAGACCTCGAAGGTCTGCTCCGGGTCGAAGCCGAGGATCCGCTTGGTCGCGGCGACCTCGTCGTCCCCGAGTGCCGAGCCGTGCGCGGCGCCGGTGTTCTGCTTGTTCGGCGCGGGCCAGGCCAGCACCGTGCGCATGACGATGAGCGAGGGACGGCCGGTCTCGGCCTTCGCGGCGGTGAGCGCGGCGTCCAGCGCGGCCAGGTCCTCGCCGTCGGCGACGTGCTGCACGTGCCAGCCGTAGGCCTCGTAGCGCATGCCGACGTCCTCGGTGAAGGCGACGGTGGTGTCGTCCTCGATCGAGATCTTGTTGTCGTCGTAGACCACGACGAGGTTGCCCAGCTGCTGCGTGCCGGCCAGCGAGGACGCCTCGCCGGAGATGCCCTCCTCCATGTCACCGTCGGAGGCGATGGCCCAGACGGTGTGGTCGAACAGGCTCTCGGCGGAGGGATCGGTCGTCGGGTCCCAGATGCCGCGCTCGCGGCGGGCGGCCATGGCCATGCCGACCGCGTTGCCGACGCCCTGGCCCAGCGGGCCCGTGGTCGTCTCGACGCCGGTGGTGTGGCCGACCTCGGGGTGGCCCGGGGTCTTCGAGCCCCAGGTGCGCAGCGCCTTCAGGTCGTCGAGCTCCAGGCCGTAGCCGGAGAAGTAGAGCTGGGTGTACAGCGTCAGCGCGGTGTGCCCGGGGGAGAGCACGAAGCGGTCGCGGGCGACCCAGTTCGGCTCCGACGGGTCGTGTGCGATGTGCTTCTGGAAGAGCAGGTAGGCCAGCGGGGCCAGGCTCATCGCGGTGCCGGGGTGGCCGTTGCCGGTCTTCTGCACGGCGTCCATGGCGAGCACCCGGGCGGTGTCGATGGCCCTGCGGTCCAGGTCGGTGAAGCCCTCGGGCAGCGTGGGGTTCGGCTGCGCGGGGGACCCCGTGGGGCTGTCGGAGGCGGCCTCTGCCGGTGCCTCGGACTCGGTGCTCTTGTCTGCCATCTGGCTCGTGCTCCTCGGGGTCGGTCGTGCGTCGGACCGTCCGGAGGCGTCGGTGGTGCCGCCGCTCCGGGCGGACGACGGTGCGTGGTCGGCGGGTGGTCTCCCCGCGCCCGCCCGCCCCGTCGTCGGGGAGGAGGGCGGCGTCGTCGTCGGCATCGTCGCCGACCTGGGCCCTACCCGCTGCGCACGCAGCATCAACGTGTCGAGCCTAGTGGTAGCGGGGTGTTCCCGAGGTGTTCCCGGGCTACCATGGGGTGAACCCCCGCCCCCGGCCGAAGTGGTTGGATCCTCCCGTGCTGACCTGCCGACCGAGCGTCTGCGGGCGCCCCGCGTCCGGGGTCTCCCGGTGACGGCCGTCGCCGAGCGCCGCACCACCGCGCTCCGGACGTCGCCGCTGGCCCTCGTCGGTGCCTACGTCTCGCTGACCAAGCCCAAGCTGGTCGAGCTGCTGCTGGTCACCACGCTGCCGGCGATGATGCTGGCCGACCGCGGCTGGCCGGGCACGGGTCTCGTCGTCGCCACGCTGGTGGGCGGGATGCTGGCCGCGGGCGCGGCCAACACGATCAACTGCTGGTACGACCGCGACATCGACCGCCTGATGTCGCGCACCCGCAGCCGGCCCATCCCCAGCGGGGTGATCAGCCCGCGCGCGGCGCTGACCTTCGGGGTGCTGCTGGCCTGGGTGTCCCTGGTGGTGCTGGGCGTGTTCACCACGCCGCTGGCCACCGCGCTCACCGCCGGGGCCGTGCTGGCCTACTCGGTGCTCTACACGATGGTCCTCAAGCGCCGGACCAAGCACAACACCGTCGTCGGGGGCTTCCCCGGCGCCGCCCCGGTGCTCATCGGCTGGGCCGCGGTCACCGGCTCGCTGGACTGGCCGGCCGTCGTCTTCTTCGCGATCGTCTTCTGCTGGCAGATGCCGCACTTCTACGCGCTGGCCAGCCGCTACCGCTACGACTACTTCCGCGCCGGCGTCCCGATGCTCACGGTGACCGACGGGGCGGTGACCGTGGGCCGCCACTCGGTCGTGTGGGCGTGGGCCACGTTGGCCGTCTCGCTGCCCCTGGTGTGGGTGACCCCGGGCCTGGGCGTCATCACGCTGGTCGCCCTCGTCGCGCTGGGCCTGTGGTTCGTGGCCGAGTCCCACGCCTGGCTCAACCGGATCCGGGCCGGCGGCCCGGACCGCCCGATGCGGCTGTTCTCGGTGTCGATCACGCACATGACCCTGCTGTCCATCGCGCTGGCCGTCGACGTCCTGCTCTGACCTCACGGTCGCCCTGCACCCTCCCGCACGTCTCCCCGCGCACCTCGTGGCGCGGCCGACGACAGGACGGGCTCGGACCGCTGCCGCACCCGGCAGGAGGCACCCGGGTCCGGCCGTCGAGTGACAGCTGGGCGTGGACCCGTCGGCCGGTGGTCCACGCTCACGTGTCACTCGCCGCACGAGACCCGGGGGCGGGCCCGGCGATCTGCCGACCGACGGCTGAGGGGGCGTCCGACGGGTGTCGGCGCCCCCTCAGGAGTCACTCGGTGGGGCGCGCGGCCCCGTGGGTCAGCGCGCGGCGGCGAACGGCTCGGCGGGCGCGTCGACCGGCAGTTCGGACGCCGGCCCGCGGACGGCCCACAGCAGCCGGGCGGTGTAGGCCGAGATGAGCACGGCGCCGGCCATGTGGAGGAGCACCAGCACGACGGGCAGGTCGGTGAAGTACTGCACGTAGCCGATGACGCCCTGGGCCAGCTCGACCACCAGCAGGTCGCGGGCGGCCCGGCGGACCCGACCGGGGGAGTCGGTGGCGTACAGCGCGACCAGCAGCGCGACGGTGAGCCCGATCAGCAGGAAGACGACGTCGGCGTGCAGCTGGCTGACCAGCTCGGCGTCCAGGCCGGTGCGGCCGGCGTCGGGGTCACCGCTGTGCGGACCGGAACCGGTGACGACGGTGCCGAACACCTGGACCGCGGCGACCGTGGCGGCGATGCCGGTGACCAGCAGTGCGATGGGACGCCGGACCAGCAGCTGGCCCACGCCCGGTTCCCGGGACCGCAGCCACAGCGTGGTCGCCACGGCCACCAGGACCATGGACAGCAGGAAGTGCGCGGCCACCGTCCACGGGTTCAGCCCGGTGAGCACGGTGACCCCGCCGAGCAGGGCCTGCGCGGGGATGCCCAGGAAGCTGGCCACCGCCCACCTCCGCAGCTCGCGCCGGGCCGAGCGCCACACCACGACGACGGTCGCGATGGCGATGACGGCGACGACGAAGGTCAGCAGCCGGTTGCCGAACTCGATCAGGCCGTGGCCGGCGAGCTCGGGGGTCGGGGCGATGGAGCCGTCGGTGCACTCGGGCCAGGTCGGGCAGCCGAGGCCGGATCCGGTGAGCCGGACGGCGCCCCCGGTGACCACGATGAGCCCGTTGGCGACGACGTTGGCGAGCGCGACGCGGCTGACGACGGCAGAGGAGACCGGCACGGACCCAGCGTAGGTGGCCGTCGGGGGCAGGCCGTGTTCGCCGGTGGCGAAGCGGGGAAGGTCACCCCCTGCGTGAGCGCTGTGTCCGGCAGCGCAGGGCACCCGGGGCGACGGCCCCGGACCGGCCCCCGCGGCGCACGGCCCCCCGCCGAGACCCGGCGGGGCGGAGTCGGCGCAGGACGACCCCCAGGAGTGACCACCGTGACCGACCCCTTCGACTCCGGCTCCGGCAGGAGCCCCTTCGACGACTTCTTCGCCGCCTTCCTCGGCTCGGGCGCCCGCCGGGGCATGCAGCGGGTGGACATCACCGCGCTGCTGTCCGACCAGGCCCGCCAGGTGGTCGGCGCGGCTGCCCACCAGGCCGCGGCCTGGGGCAGCCGGGACCTGGACGCCGAGCACCTGCTCTGGGCGCTCGCCGGCCACGAGCCCACCCGGGGCCTGCTCTCCCGTGCCGGTGCGGACCCGGGGCAGCTGGCCGGTCAGCTGGAGGCGGCGCTGCGCCGCGGTGAGGCCACCGAGCAGCCGCCGGTGCTGACCCCCGCGGCCAAGCGGGCCCTGCTGGACGCCCACCAGGTGTCCCGGGCCAGCGGTTCGACCTACATCGGGCCCGAGCACCTGCTCTTCGCCCTGGCGCTGAACCCGGAGTCCGGGGCGGGCCGCTTCCTGTCCGTCTCCCGGGTGACGCCCGAGGCGTTGCAGCGGGCCGCGGCCGGCGTCCCGGTCGGGGGCGGGGGCGGCGGCAGCGCGGAGCAGCCGCCCTCGAGCACGCCGACGCTGGACGAGTACGGCCGGGACCTCACGGCGATGGCCCGCGACGGGAAGATCGACCCGGTCATCGGCCGGGCCTCGGAGATCGAGCAGACCATCGAGGTGTTGTCCCGCCGCACCAAGAACAACCCGGTGCTGATCGGTGAGGCCGGCGTCGGCAAGACCGCGATCGTGGAGGGCATCGCCGCCGCGATCGTCTCCGGTGACGTCCCCGAGCAGCTGCGCGGCCGGCGGCTGGTGGAGCTGGACCTCACCGGTCTGGTCGCCGGCACCCGCTACCGCGGCGACTTCGAGGAGCGCCTGAAGAAGGTGATCGACGAGATCCGGGACAACAGCGCCGAGGTGCTGGTCTTCGTCGACGAGCTGCACACCGTGGTCGACGCCGGGGGCTCGGAGGGCTCGGCCGGGGCGGGCAACATGCTCAAGCCGGCGCTGGCCCGTGGCGAGCTGCACGTCATCGGCGCGACGACGCTGGACGAGTACCGGACCAGCATCGAGCAGGACCCGGCCCTGGAGCGGCGCTTCCAGCCGATCCTGGTGCCCGAGCCCAGCGTGCTGGACACCATCGAGATCCTGCGCGGCCTGCGGGACCGCTACGAGGCCCACCACCAGGTGCGGTTCACCGACGAGGCGGTGGTGGCCGCGGCCGAGCTGTCCGACCGCTACGTGGCCGACCGCTTCCTGCCCGACAAGGCCATCGACCTGATCGACCAGGCCGGCGCCCGGGTGAGGCTGCGGGTCAAGACGCCGACCACCGACCTGCGCTCCCTGGAGCAGGAGGTGGAGCGGCTGGGCCGGGAGAAGGACCAGGCCGTCGCCGCCGAGCACTACGAGACCGCCTCCAGCCTGCGCGACGAGCTGGCCGCGGCGCAGCAGCGGCTGAGCCAGGCCCGCACCGGCGGTGAGGCGGGCATCCCCGAGGTGGGGGTGGCCGAGATCGCCGAGGTCGTGTCCCGGTCCACCGGCATCCCGGTGGCCCAGCTGACCGAGGAGGAGCGTGACCGCCTGCTGCGGCTGGAGGACGTGCTGCACGCCCGGGTGGTCGGTCAGGACGAGGCCGTCGAGGTCGTCTCCGAGGCGATCCGCCGCTCGCGGGCGGGTCTCGGCGACCCGGACCGGCCGATCGGCAGCTTCCTCTTCCTGGGCCCGACCGGCGTCGGCAAGACCGAGCTGGCCCGCGCGCTGGCCGAGGCGCTGTTCGGTGACCAGGACAAGATGGTCCGGCTGGACATGAGCGAGTACTCCGAGCGGCACACGGTCAGTCGGCTGGTCGGCTCGCCCCCCGGCTACGTCGGCTACGAGGACGCCGGTCAGCTGACCGAGGCGGTCCGCCGCAACCCCTACTCGGTGGTGCTGCTCGACGAGGTGGAGAAGGCGCACCCGGACGTGTTCAACACGCTCCTGCAACTGCTGGACGACGGTCGGCTGACCGACTCCCGCGGTCGCACGGTGTCCTTCGCCAACACCGTCGTGGTGATGACGTCGAACCTGGGCTCGGAGGCGATCGTCAACGCCGCCCGCGGGCCGCTGGGCTTCACCTCCTCCGACGGGTCGGGCAACGACGTCCGGGACGCCGTCATGCGGCGGCTGCGGGAGTCCTTCCGGCCCGAGTTCCTCAACCGGATCGACGAGATCGTCGTCTTCCGGCAGCTGGAGGCCGACCAGCTGGAGCGGATCACCGACCTGTTGCTGGAGGAGACCCGTCGGCGGCTCAGCGCGCAGGACATCGGGGTGGAGTTCAGCCCCGAGGCGGTGACCTGGCTGGCGCAGCGGGGCCACGAGCCGGCGTTCGGTGCCCGGCCGCTGCGCCGGGCCATCCAGCGGTCGGTGGACAACCCGCTGTCCCGGATGGTCCTGAGCGGCGACCTGGGCAAGGGGCAGCGGCTGCGTGTCGACGTCGTCGACGGCGAGCTGCGGTTCACCGTCGGGGAGCCGGCGACCGTCTGACCTGGCACCGGGTGCCACGAGCGCGGGGAGGGGTCCACCGGGGCCCCTCCCCGCGCCCGTGACCGGCGCGTTCGGGTTAGGGCGACCTTGCTTGCGAGCCCCGCGAAATAGCGCACACTCGTGTTGTGGAATCCACTGCGGCGCAGTCCGCCCGTCCGTCGGCACCGGCCGACGACGGGCGCACCCGTGACCGTGTGACGGGTCTGCTGCTGGAGCACGGCGCGCAGACCGCCACCGAGCTGGCCACCCGCCTGGGCGTCTCGCCGGCCGCCGTCCGCCGGCACCTGGACGGCCTGGTGGCCGAGGGCCGGGTCGCCGAGCGCTCGTTGCCCGGCTCGGTCCGCGGCCGCGGTCGCCCGGCCCGGCACTTCAGCCTCACCGACGCCGGCCGCTCAGGCTTCCCGCACGCCTACGACGACCTGGCGCTCACCGCGCTGCGGTTCGTCGCCGCGCACGGGGGCCCCGACGCCGTCCGGGACGTCGCCGAGCGCCAGCTGGCCGGCCTGGAGCAGCGCTGCTCCACCGCCGTCGAGCGGGCCGCCTCGACGACCGGCCCCGAGCCGGTCGACCGGGCCCAGGTCCTGGCCGAGGCGCTCACCGCCGAGGGCTACGCGGCCTCGGCGTCGGCCATCTCCAGCGGCGGCCAGCTGTGCCAGCACCACTGCCCGGTGGCCCACGTCGCCGCGGAGTTCCCCCAGCTGTGCGAGGCCGAGACCGCGGTCATCGGGCGGCTGGTCGGCACGCACGTCCAACGCCTGGCCACCATCGCCCACGGCGACGGGGTCTGCACCACCCACATACCCGGGAGCCGACGGAGCGGGAACACAACCCGCCCCGGGAGCCCTGTACCGAGAGAGCGGGCGGACGCACCACCCCGCCCCGCACCGAGCCACACCCGCCAGATCGCCCGGGAGAGGACGCCCGCATGACCACCACAGAGCAGCCCGTCACCCCGCTGACGCAGGACGAGCAGATCGACCAGCTCGGCCGCTACAAGTACGGCTGGGCGGACGCCGACGTCGCCGGCGCCTCGTCCCGTCGTGGCATCAACGAAGAGGTCGTCCGCGACATCTCGCGCCGCAAGAACGAGCCCGAGTGGATGCTCGAGCGCCGCCTCAAGGCCCTCAAGCTCTTCGGCAAGAAGCCCATGCCCGACTGGGGCTCCGACCTCTCCGGCATCGACTTCGACAACATCAAGTACTTCGTGAAGTCGACGGAGAAGCAGGCCGCGACCTGGGACGACCTCCCGGCCGACATCAAGAACACCTACGACAAGCTGGGCATCCCGGAGGCCGAGAAGCAGCGCCTGGTCTCCGGCGTCGCGGCCCAGTACGAGTCCGAGGTCGTCTACCACTCGATCCGTGAGGACCTCGAGCAGCAGGGCGTCCTGTTCCTGGACACCGACACCGCGCTGCGCGAGCACGAGGACCTGTTCCGCGAGTACTTCGGCTCGGTGATCCCCTCCGGGGACAACAAGTTCTCCGCGCTGAACACCGCCGTCTGGTCCGGTGGCTCCTTCATCTACGTGCCCCCGGGCGTCAACGTGGAGATCCCGCTGCAGGCCTACTTCCGGATCAACACCGAGAACATGGGCCAGTTCGAGCGGACGCTCATGATCATCGACGAGGGTGCCTACGTGCACTACGTCGAGGGCTGCACCGCGCCGATCTACAAGTCGGACTCGCTGCACTCCGCGGTCGTCGAGATCATCGTGAAGAAGAACGCCCGCTGCCGGTACACGACCATCCAGAACTGGTCGAACAACGTCTACAACCTGGTCACCAAGCGGGCCGTGGCCCACGAGGGCGCGACCATGGAGTGGGTCGACGGCAACATCGGCTCCAAGGTGACGATGAAGTACCCGGCCGTGTGGATGACCGGTGAGCACGCCAAGGGCGAGGTGCTCTCCATCGCCTTCGCCGGCGAGGGCCAGCACCAGGACGCCGGCGCCAAGATGGTGCACGCCGCCCCGCACACCTCCTCGAACATCATCAGCAAGTCCGTCGCCCGCGGTGGCGGCCGGACCTCCTACCGGGGCCTGGTGCAGATCGACGAGGGCGCCCACGGCTCCCGCTCCACGGTGAAGTGCGACGCGCTGCTGGTCGACACGATCAGCCGCTCGGACACCTACCCCTACGTCGACGTCCGCGAGGACGACGTGTCCATGGGCCACGAGGCGACCGTCTCCCGGGTGAGTGAGGACCAGCTCTTCTACCTGATGAGCCGTGGTCTGTCCGAGGACGAGGCGATGGCGATGGTCGTGCGCGGCTTCGTCGAGCCGATCGCCCGGGAGCTGCCGATGGAGTACGCCCTCGAGCTGAACCGCCTGATCGAGCTGCAGATGGAAGGTGCCGTCGGCTGATGCCGGAGAACACTGACACCCCCGACACGATCGCCGGACCGGCCGAGTCCGCCGCGCTGGCCAGCGAGCTCTTCGCTCCCGGCGTCGGCGCACAGGCCGGCCCGCCGACCACCCCCGCCTCCGACACCGGCACCGCCGGTGCCGGGCCGGGATCGCACAGCCACGGTGGCCCGACCCCGACCGGTTCGCCGGCCGAGCGGTTCACCTCCGCCGACCCCGACGACTTCGCCGTCGTCACGGGTCGGGAGGAGCAGTGGCGCTTCACCCCGATGAAGCGGGTCCGCCCGCTGCTGGAGGGCGCGGACTCCGACGCCCGCCTGGAGCTGACGTCGGACCTGCCCGACGGGGTCGAGCTGACCACCGTCGGCGCCGACGACCCGCTGCTCAAGGGCCTGCCCGAGCCCGTCGACCGGCTCGCCGCCCTCACCCGCGTCCGCGCGGGCGGTGCGACCGTCGTCCGGGTGCCCGCGGAGGCGCAGCTGGACCGCCCGGTCACGCTGTCGCTGCGCGGCACCGGCTCCGACGACGTCGTGTGGGGCCAGACCGTCATCGAGGTCGGCGCGTTCGCCAAGGCCACCGTCGTGCTGGACCACTCCGGCTCCGCCAAGTACTCCGGCGGGGTGGTGGTGCTCGTCGGCGACGGCGCGCACGTCGAGCTCATCAGCGTCCAGGAGTGGGAGCCGGGCACGGCGCACGGCGGTCAGTACGACGCCGTCGTCGGCCGGGACGCCACCTTCCGCCAGGTCGTCGTGACCCTGGGCGGGGACCTGGTCCGGCTGGTCAGCAACGTCGAGTACGCCGGCCCCGGCGGCACCGCGGACCTCTCCGGCGTCTACTTCGCCGACGAGACCCAGCACCAGGAGCACCGGCTCTGGGTCGACCACGCCACGCCGAACTGCGTCAGCAACGTCGTCTACAAGGGCGCGCTGCAGGGCGAGGAAGCGCACACGGTGTGGGTCGGCGACGTCCGGATCCGCCCCGCGGCCACCGGCACCGAGACCTACGAGCTCAACCGCAACCTGGTGCTCACCGACGGCGCCCGCGCCGACTCGGTGCCCAACCTGGAGATCGAGACCGGCGAGATCGTCAGCGCCGGCCACGCCAGCGCCACCGGCCGGTTCGACGACGAGCAGCTGTTCTACCTCTGCTCGCGCGGGATCGACGCCGAGACCGCCCGCCGCCTGGTCGTCCGCGGCTTCTTCGCCGACGTGGTGCAGAAGATCGCCGTCCCCGAGCTGGCCGACCGCCTGATGGGCACCATCGAGCAGCGGCTGGGTGCCCTCCCGGGCCTCGAGGAGCAGGACGTCGAGCAGGGCGAGCTCCAGCCGGCATGAGCTACCAGCGGGTCTGCTCCCTCTCCGAGGTCGCCGACGGCGAGGCCCTCCCGGTCTCCGTCGGCGACGGCGCAGATGCCATCGAGCTCGTCGTGGCGCGGCACGAGGGTCAGGTGTACGCCCTGACCGACCTGTGCTCGCACCAGGACTACCCGCTGAGCGACGGGGACGTCGAGATCGTCGACGGCGTCCCCACCATCGAGTGCACCTGGCACGGGTCGTGCTTCGACCTGCGCACCGGTGCGCCCACCAACCTGCCGGCGAACAAGCCGGTCACCACCCACCCGGTCCGCGTCGAGGGCGACAGCATCTACGTCGACGTCCTCGTCGACACCTCCGCGGCCGAGACGAACTGAGAGGCATGACATGAGCGAGACCACCGGCAGCGTGCTGGAGATCCGCGACCTGCACGTGACGGTCGGGGAGGGTGACGAGACCAAGGAGATCCTCCGCGGCGTCGACCTCACCATCCGCAGCGGCGAGACCCACGCGATCATGGGCCCCAACGGCTCGGGCAAGTCCACCCTGGCGTACTCCATCGCCGGGCACCCGAAGTACACGATCACCGGTGGCACCGTCACCCTCGACGGCGAGGACGTCCTCGCGATGACCGTCGACGAGCGCGCCCGGGCCGGCCTTTTCCTGGCCATGCAGTACCCGGTCGAGGTCCCCGGCGTCTCGGTGTCGAACTTCCTGCGCACCGCGGCCACCGCCGTCACCGGCCAGGCGCCGAAGCTGCGCACCTGGGTCAAGGACGTGCGCACCGAGATGGAGGCGCTCGAGATGGACGCCGCCTTCGCCGAGCGCAACGTCAACGAGGGCTTCTCCGGTGGTGAGAAGAAGCGCCACGAGATCCTCCAGATGGGCCTGCTCAAGCCCAAGATGGCGATCCTCGACGAGACCGACTCCGGTCTGGACGTCGACGCCCTGCGCGTCGTCTCCGAGGGCGTCAACCGGGCCAAGGCCAACAGCTCCGTCGGTGTCCTGCTGATCACGCACTACACGCGGATCCTGCGCTACATCGAGCCCGACTTCGTGCACGTCTTCGTCGCCGGCCGGGTCGTCGAGGAGGGCGGCAAGGAGCTGGCCGACAAGCTCGAGGCCGAGGGCTACGCCGCCTACCTCAAGGCCGACGCCGACGCGCTGGTCGCCTCGGACGCCGCTGCCCTGCTGAGCGGGTCGGCCACGGCATGACCGTGACCGCCTCACGCTCCGCGGCTCCCTCGGGAGCACAGGGGCGCGCACCGCTCCCGCTGGACGTCGAGGCGGTCCGCGCCGACTTCCCGATCCTGGACCGCACGGTCCGGGACGGGAAGCGGCTGGTCTACCTGGACTCCGGCGCCACCTCGCAGAAGCCACGCCAGGTGCTCGACGCCGAGCGTTGGTTCTACGAGAACGTCAACGCCGCCCCGCACCGCGGCGCGCACGCCCTGGCCGAGGAGGCCACCGAGGCCTACGAGCAGGCCCGGGCGACGATCGCCTCCTTCATCGGCGCGCAGTCCGACGAGGTCGTGTTCACCCGCAACTCCACCGAGGCGATCAACCTCGTGGCCTACGCGATGAGCAACGCCGTCACCGCCAAGGAGCCCGAGTTCCACCGGTACGCCGTGGGGCAGGGCGACGAGATCGTCGTCACCGAGATGGAGCACCACGCCAACCTGATCCCGTGGCAGCAGCTGTGCGAGCGCACCGGCGCCACGCTGCGCTGGCTGGGCCTCACCGACGACGGTCGCCTGGACCTGTCGGACCTGGACACCGTGGTCAACGAGCGCACCAAGCTCGTCACGGTCACCCAGCAGTCCAACATCCTGGGCACCATGCCGCCGCTGGCCCCGATCATCGAGCGCGCGCACGCCGTGGGCGCGCTGGTGATGGTCGACGGCGCCCAGTCGGTGCCGCACCAGCCGGTCGACGTGGCCGCCCTCGGCGCGGACTTCCTGGTGTTCTCCGGGCACAAGATGCTCGGGCCCACCGGGGTCGGCGTGCTGTGGGGCCGGTCCGAGGTCCTGGACGCACTGCCGCCGTTCCTGACCGGTGGCTCGATGATCGAGGTCGTGCGGATGGAGGGCAGCACCTTCGCCCCGCCGCCGCAGCGCTTCGAGGCCGGGGTGCCGATGACCGCGCAGGTCATCGGGCTGGCCGCGGCGTGCGACTACCTCACGGCGCTGGGCATGGACACCGTGCTCGCGCACGAGGAGGCGCTGACCGGCTACGCCCTCGAGCAGCTGCAGGCCATCCCGGGCGTGCGGGTCATCGGCCCGCCCGACACCGTCGCCCGCGGCGGGGCGATCAGCTTCGTCGTCGAGGGCATCCACCCGCACGACGTCGGGCAGGTCCTCGACGACCAGGGCATCGCCGTCCGGGTCGGGCACCACTGCGCCTGGCCGGTCGTGCGCCGCATGGGGGTGCCGGCCACCACCCGGGCCACGTTCTACGTGCACACCGGCTACGACGACGTCGACGCACTCGTCGAGGGCGTCCGGCATGCCCAGCGCTTCTTCGGTGTTGACGCGGTGGAGGAGGGAGCCTGATGAAGCTGCAGGACATGTACCAGGAGATCATCCTGGACCACTACCGGAACCCGCACGGCCGCGGTCTGCGCGACCCGTTCGACGCCGAGGTGCACCACGTCAACCCCACCTGCGGGGACGAGGTGACCCTGCGGGTCAAGGTCGAGGGCGACACCCTCACCGACGTCTCCTACGAGGGGCAGGGCTGCTCGATCAGCCAGGCCTCGGTGTCGGCGATGTACGACCTGGTCGTCGGCAAGAGCGTGCCGGAGGCGCTGGCCACCGGTGAGGACTTCGTGCGGCTGATGCAGGCCAAGGGCGACACGTCCGTGGCCGACGAGCTCGAGGACAGCCTGGAGGACGCCGTCGCGTTCGCCGGGGTATCGAAGTACCCGGCGCGGGTCAAGTGCGCGCTGATGAGCTGGATGGCCCTCAAGGACGCCAGCGCCCGGGCCTGGGAGCCCACCGAAGCGACGACCACGGGAGAGCCCGCATGAGCGAGACCACCGACACCACCGCCGTCGACACCACCGCCGTCGACGCCCCCGCCGCTGACGCGACGTCGGCGCCCGCCGCCGCCGCGGCGCCCAGGGCCCCGTTCATCAAGGCCGACCTCGAGGAGCTCGAGGAGGCCATGCGCGACGTGGTCGACCCCGAACTCGGCGTGAACGTCGTCGACCTGGGCCTGGTCTACGGCCTGGAGGTCGACGACTCCAACGTCGCCGTCATCGACATGACGCTGACCTCGGCGGCCTGCCCGCTGACCGATGTCATCGAGGACCAGGCCCGCCAGGCCCTCACCGGCGGCCCCGGCCCCGGCCTGGTCGACGACATCCGGATCAACTGGGTGTGGATGCCGCCGTGGGGCCCGGACAAGATCACCGACGACGGTCGCGAGCAGCTGCGCGCACTGGGCTTCCGGGTCTGACCGAGGACCTTGCTGCCTCCCACCACGAGCGAGCTCGCGGTGGGTCCCTGCAGCAAGGCGGTTCCAGCACCTCGCCTCGCACGCCGCGGACTCCTGCAGGCAGGCCGCAGGACAGGGTCGGAGGACCGCTCCCGGCGGTGCTGGCGGACCTGGTTGCGGGCGTCGACCCCGCCGCTGACGGCAGCGTCACGACACAGCCCGCGCCCCTCGGGGCGCGGGCTGTCGTCGTCGGTGGAACCGCGTGGGCGGTGGTCGGCGCGGACGTCGACCCCGGCTGGGTGAGCGCGTGGACCGCGGCCTCCCCAGACCCGATCGCCGCGCCGCTGTCGGCCCGGTTCCTGGCCGCGCTGGCCGACGAGACCGGGGTCGAACCGGGCGTGGTGGACGCCGTGCTGGTCGCGCCCGCGGCCCCGGTGCGCCCGGCCCTCCCGTTGCAGCCACTGGAAGCAGCCGGGCACCCCCGGGTGCAGCGGGCGCACCTCCACCGCTCCGACGTCCGCGTGCTCGGCACTCCGGACGCGGCGGCGCTGCTGACGCTGGGGCGGGGTCTCGCCGGCCGGTGGGAAGTCAGCATCGAGGTGGACTCGGCTGCCCGGGGCCGCGGGCTCGGTGCTGCGCTGGCCGCCGCCGCACCGGCCCTGGTGGACGGTCCGCTCTGGGCCCAGGTCGCCCCGGCCAACACCGCGTCGCTGCGGTCGTTCCTGGCCGCGGGCTACCGCGTCGTCTGCGCCGAGTCCCTCTTCGGCTCCTGAGCGGCGGGCCCGGACCGGGTCAGCGGAAGGTGCGCAGCCGGGACGGCACCCGCTCGCCGCGCCGGCGCTGCCGCTCTCGGGCGGCGCCGAGGGCCAGCAGCAGCGCGCCCACCACCAGGAGGGCGGCCAGCCACGGCGTGGGGACGCCGTCCAGCAGCCAGCCGACGGTCACGCCCACGACGGCGACCAGGCCGAGCACGAACGGTGCCCGCACCGCGCCACCGAGCCCGCCGACCACGCAGACCAGCGCCGCCAGCAGCACCAGCACCTGCCGCAGCGGGGTGGGGTCGACCAGCGTCCAGGCGACCGAGGGCAGCAAGCCGACGGCCAGACCCGGGCCCCAGGCCGCCCAGGACGCACCGTGTGGCAGCCGCCGCCAGTCCCCGGCCAGCAGCACGACGCCCGCGGGGACCGTCACCACCTCGACGGCAGACCAGCCCAGCTGGGCTCCGGCCGACCAGGCCGCGGCGACCAGTGCCAGGCCGCCCAGCACCCGGGTGGTCCGCTCCCGGGTGACGTCGCCGTGCCCCATGAGCGCCAGGCCGAGGACGGCGAGCAGCACCGCGGTGACCGCCCACGCACCGGCCGACGCCGCCGTCCCGACCCCGAGGGCGCCGACGAGCGCACCGGTGGTGGCGGTGGGCGCGGCGGCCCGCTCGTCGGGGGAGTCGCCCGCGGGGCGGCGCAGCGAGAGCCGGGGCTCCGCGGTGCGGCCGGTGTCGCGGGCGGCGAAGGCGTCGCGGACGTCGGCGGGGGCCGGTCGCCGGGCGGCGCGACCGCCGACCCGGGACCGCACCCAGGAGGCGACCCGCGAGGCGGCCCGGCGGGGGAGGACCACGGCGAGCACCACGGCCTCCCCGAGCGCGGTGACGGCGATGGCGACCAGCACGACGGCCACCCCGGACGGCGACACCGGGCCGGTGGTGGTCAGCAGCACGACCGCGGCGGCCGCGGCGCCCACGGTGACCGGGACGGTGGAGGGGCGGGTGTCCCGGCTGCGCGCCGACAGCAGGGCCGCGGCGGCGGCGGTGGCCACCAGCAGCAGGCCCAGGTCCCCCCAGCGGCCCGCGCGCCCCAGTCCGGCGCAGGAGAGCGTGGTCAGGGTGACGGCTGCGGTGAGGCCGGCGTCGCGGGGCACCCAGTCGGGTCCACGGGAGGCGGCGACCGCCACCACGGCGGCGAGCCCCAGGCCCAGGAAGCCGGCGCCGAGCACCCAGCCCGGAGGGCCGGTCAGCGCCGCACCGCCGACGGCCGTCCCGGCGGTCAGCCCGGACAGCACCGGCACCAGGCCGCGGGTGGGCAGCTGGGGCACGTCCGGGGAGGCGGTGAGGAGCAGCCCGACGGCGGCACCGACGGCCAGCCCGGCCGCCGGCAGCGGGTCCGCGCCCGACCAGGCCACCCGCTCGGCGAGGACGACGCCGCACACCCACCAGGGCACCGCGCCGAGCAGCCCGGTCCAGGCGACCGCGTCGGAACCGAGCCGGGCGACGACCAGTCCCGTCACGGCGACCGTCAGCAGGACCGCGGCCGCCCGTACCCCGGAGACCCCGGTGTCCAGCACGAGGACGAGCACGGCGACCTGGCCGGCGACCCAGGCGGTCACGGGCCAGGTGCGCAGCTGGGGGCTCAACGGCCACAGCGCGAGCGCCGCCGCCGCCACGAAGCCGGACAGCGTGGCGGCGGCGAGTGGCCCGTCGGGTGCCGAGGTGGCACCCACCCCGACCAGTGCGCCCGCCGAGGCCACCGCACTGAGCGCGAGCGCCTCACCGGCGGTGCGGCTGCCGGCGTGCCCGGCCAGCACCGCCAGTGCCGCGCAGACCAGCAGCAACCCGACCACGACGGCCACACCCAGCGGGTTGCCGACGGTGAGCGCGGCCAGCCCGGTGCCGACGACGGCCACCGCACCGCCGCCCAGCAGCAGCTGCTGCGGGGTGACGCGGTCGCGCAGCGGGGCGGCCCGGACCTGCGGCGGGTAGGACTCCACCGGGTAGGGCAGCGGGGGCACCGGGCGCGACGGGCGCGGGGGAGCGCTCACGGTCACCTCCGGGCCGGGCTGCGGGTGGACGTCGGGGTGGAGTGGTCGGCGGGGCCTCCCGACCACGGTAGGGGTGCGCCGGGGCGCCCGCAGCGGTCAGGGAGCGGGTGACAGCCCCGAGGAGGCGTAGAAGCCCCGGATGTGCCGGGAGACGAGGTCGGCGGCAGCGTCCGGGTCCGCGGCGGCGATGGCCTCCACGACCCCGCGGTGCTCCCGGCGGAGCCGGTCCAGCAGGGAGTCCCAGTCGGCCACGTGCGGGACCGAGGCCTGCACGTAGGTCTCGATGGAGGACCGCAGCGAGGCCATCACGGCGCCCACCAGCACGTTGCCCGACAGCTCGGCCATGGCCACGTGGAGCTGGGCGTCCAGGTGCAGGAAGGCGCGGACGTCGAGGGCCCGGTCCTCCATGGCGGCGAGGAGCTCCAGCACGCCGTCCAGCGGTGCGCCGGCGCGGGCGGCGGCGGCGACCGCACCGGACTCCAGCATCACCCGGGTCTCCACGACGTCGGCGACCGGGAAGGCCCTGGTGGCCACGTGCAGCCGCAGCGCGGAGCTCAGCGGGGCGAGCGGTTCGGCGATGAGCACCGCACCGGCGTCGGCGCCGGAGCCCACCGACCGGCGGACGACGCCCATGGCGGCGAGCACCTGCAGGGCCTCGCGCACCGAGCCGCGGGACACCCCGCACTGCTCGGCCAGCGCCCGTTCCCCGGGCAGTCGCATGCCGACGAGCAGCGACCCGTCCTGCAGCTGGTCCTCGACGTGCCGCAGGACGATCTCGGTGGCCCGCACGGGGTGAGCGTACGAGCACGTCAGCGCCCCGGGCGCCCTCCCTGCGGGCCGGGTGCCGCCCTCGACACGCCAACGGAACCAAGAGGGCCGGAGTAGCCCAGGTCACAGGTGCCCCGCTACGGTGTGGTCCGACCACTGAGGTCCGACCACACACCGCCTCGCTGCCGAGGCGCCGCGCCCACCCGGACGCGGCCGACACGAAGGTCCGCGCCCATGTCCGACGGCATCCTGCTGATGCACACCGCCATCACGATCATCGGCGTCATCGCCCTGATCGTGCTGCTCAAGGTCCACCCGGTCTTCGCCCTGCTGGCCGGCATCCTCTACCTCGGCATCGCCTCGGGACTCGGCCTGGACGGCACGGTGGAGACCCTCACCACCGGCTTCGGCTCGATCCTGGCCGAGATCGGCCTGCTCATCGCCTTCGGCATCACGCTGGGGACGACGATGAGCGAGCTGGGCGTCATCGACCGGATCGTCCGCGGGCTGCTGCGGGCCTTCGGGCCCCGGCGCTCGCCCTACGCCCTCGCCGTCACCGCGGGCACGGCGCTGCAGTCGATCTTCGCCGACGTCATGCTGGTGGTGACCGCCCCGATCGCCCGCGGCATGGCCCGAACGGTGGGGGACAAGGGCATCCCGCGGGTCGCCTCCGCGCTGGTCACCGGCATCCTCGTCGGCCTCACCATGATGATCCCCAGCGTCGGCTCGCTGGCCCTGGCCGGCGTCATCGACATCCCGCTGTGGCGCTACCTGCTCTTCGGCACCCTCGCCGGCGCCGTCACCATCGTGGTCACCGTCTTCGTGCTGCAGGTGCTCATCGAGCGCACCCGGTTCTGGGACCCGGCGACCGACGAGGACCGGGTCACCTTCGACCGCCTCGACGGCGTGGACCTGCCCGAGGACGGGTCCGCCGGGGGCTCCGCCCCTCCGGGCGGTGCCGGCGGCGCCGTGGCCACCGCGCCCGCCCGGACCGAGACGCAGACCGAGGGACGACGGGTGCCCATCGGGCTCGCCGTCGCCCCGGTGGTGGTCTCGCTGCTGCTCATCGCCGCCGGTTCGCTCACCGACGTGTTCGGCGTCGAGGCCGCGCTGCTGACGTTCCTGGCGACGCCGACCATCGCCCTGCTCATCGGCGCCTTCGCCTCCGTCGTCCTGGTGCAGGTGTACCGCGGGCAGACCGGGGTCAAGCGGTCCCTGGACCGCTCGTTCACCAACCTCGGTGAGGTGCTGCTGCTCACCGGCCTGGGCGGTTCGCTGGCCGGGCTGGTCAAGGCCACCGGCCTGGGCGACGTCCTGGGCCAGTTCTTCGAGTCCAGCGCCGGTCCGCCGATCCTGCTGGCCTGGCTGATCGCCGTCGTGCTGCACGTGGCCATCGGCTCGGTCAGCGTCGCGGCCATCACCGCCGCCGGCATCCTCGGCCCGGTCGCCGCCGGCGCCGGCATCGACCCGGTGCTCATCGCACTGGCCGCCGCCTCCGGCGCGCTGTTCCTGATGACGGTGCACAGCAACTTCTTCTGGATGGCCAAGAACCTGCTGGGTCAGACCACCAAGGGCGCCGTCAAGGTCGTCGGGACGTCGACCTCGGTGGCCTCGGTCGTCGGGCTGGGCGTCGTCCTGCTGCTGAGCCTCGTGCTGTGACAGCACACCCGACCGACCCCACCAGCGAGAGGACCCGCACGTGACCGCACCGACCGCACCACCGCTGACCGGCGTCACCGTCGTCGAGGTCGGCTCCTTCATCGCCGCGCCCTGGGCCAGCATGCAGCTGGCCGACCTGGGTGCCCGGGTGGTGAAGGTGGAGACCCCGGGCACCGGCGACTTCGTCCGCGGCAACGCCCCCCTCGTGCAGGGGGAGGGCTCGGCGTTCCTGCGGATCAACCGGAACAAGGAGTCCGTCGCGCTGGACCTGAAGTCCGAGGAGGGCCGCGCCGCCTTCCTCGACCTCGTCGCCGACGCCGACGTGCTGGTGGAGAACCTCCGCCCGGGCGCGATGCGCCGGCTCGGGCTGGGCTACGAGGACCTGGCCGCCGACCACCCTCGGCTGGTCTACGCCTCGGCCTCGGGCTGGGGGCAGGACGGGCCGCTGGCCCAGCAGCCGGGCCTGGACGTCATGGCGCAGGCCCGCTCGGGCCTGATGAGCATCACCGGGTTCCCGGACTCGGGGCCGGCCAAGGTCGGCGTCCCGGTGTGCGACCTGGTGTGCGCGCTCTACGTGGCGCTCGGGGTCACCGCTGCCCTGCGCGAGCGGGACCGCTCCGGTCAGGGCCAGCACCTGGACGTCTCGCTGTACGAGTCCGGGGTGTCCCTGGCGGTGTGGGAGGCCGGCCGGTACTTCGGCGACGGCGGCGTCGCCGGCCCGCAGGGCGCTGCGCACCAGTCCCAGGCGCCCTACCAGGCCGTCGTCACCACGGACGGTCATGTGACGGTGGGCGCGAACACGCCTGGCCTGTGGCTGCGGTTCTGCACGGCCCTCGGGTTGGACGCGCTGCCCGAGGACCCCCGATTCGTCGACAACAGCGCCCGGATGGCGAACCGCCCGGCCCTGATCGCGGCGATCGAGGAGGTCACCTCCACGCTGACCACCGCGCAGGTGCTCGACGCCCTCCAGGGAGGCGGCGTGCCCTGCGCGCCGATCCAGACCTACGACGAGGTCTTCACCGACGAGGCGCTCACCGCCCGGGACTTCCTCTGGGAGGCCGAGCACCCGACCATCGGCCCCGTCACCCAGCTGGGCTCGCCGATGCGCTTCTCCCGCACGCCCACCCGGCGGGACAACGCCGGCCCGCCGCTGGGGTCCTCGACGACCGGGGCGCCGGCATGAGCGCCGACATCCGGGTCGCGGTCGAGGGGCCGGTCCTGTCGGTGACCTTCGACCGGCCCGCCCAGCGCAACGCGATGACGTTCGCGATGTACGAGGGACTGGTCGAGGCGTGCGAGCGCGCCGACGCTGACGACGAGATCCGGGTCGTGGTGCTGCGTGGCGCCGGGGGCCAGGCCTTCGTCGCCGGCACCGACATCGCCCAGTTCGCCGGTTTCGACGGACCGGCCGGGGTGGCCTACGAGGCCCGCATCGACGCCACCATCGGACGGCTGCTCGCCGTCACCGTGCCGGTGGTCGCGGCGATCGACGGGTTCTGCATCGGCGGCGGCCTGGCCATCGCCGCGGCCGCCGACCTGCGGGTCGCCGACCGGTCGGCCCGCTTCGGCTACCCGATCGCCCGCACGCTGGGCAACACGTTGTCCGCGGCCAGCTACGCGCTCACCCTGCGGCACTTCGGGCACGCCCGGACCGTCGACATGGTGATGACCGCCCGGCTGCTCGACGTCGAGGAGGCCCGCAGCGCCGGGTTCGTCACCCGGGTGACCGACGACGTCACCGCCACCACGGCCGACGTCGTCGGCAAGCTGCTGGCCAACGCCCCGCTCACCCAGTGGGCGGCCAAGGAGACGCTGCGCCGGCTGCACGCCGCCGCGGTGCCGGTGCAGGCCGACGACGTCCTGGACCGGGTGTACGGCTCGGCCGACTTCGCCGCCGGAGTCGCTGCGTTCACCAGCCGGCAGGCCCCGGGGTGGACCGGCCGCTGACCACCACCCTCCCCGGGGTGCCACCGATGTCACCCCGGGAAGGGGTCGGTTCCAGCCCCCGACGCCAGTACCATGGGCTCAGTGATCACGACCACCGGCCTCGAGCTCCGCGCGGGCTCGCGCATCCTGATCAGCGAGGCCGACCTCCGCGTCCAGCCCGGTGACCGGATCGGGCTCGTCGGGCGCAACGGCGCCGGCAAGACCACCACCCTCACCACGCTGGCCGGTGAGCGGGTGCCGCACGCCGGCAAGGTCGACCAGGTCGGCGAGCTGGGCTACCTGCCGCAGGACACGCTCAGCGGCGACCTGTCGATCAGCGCCAGCGACCGGGTGCTGTCCGGCCGTGGCCTGGACGAGCTCAAGTCCCAGCTGACCAAGGCCCAGATCGCGATGGCAGAGCCCGCCGACGACGCCGAGCGCGACCGCGCCGTGCGCCGCTACGGCCGGCTCGAGGACCAGTTCGCCGCCATGGGCGGGTACGCCGCCGAGTCCGACGCCGCGCGCATCTGCACCAACCTGGGCCTGCCCGACCGGGTGCTCGAGCAGCCGCTGCACACGCTGTCCGGTGGCCAGCGCCGCCGCGTCGAGCTGGCCCGCATCCTGTTCTCCGACGCCGAGACGCTGCTGCTCGACGAGCCCACCAACCACCTGGACGCGGACTCCATCGCGTGGCTCAAGGGCTTCCTGGCCACCCACCGCTCCGGGCTCATCGTGATCAGCCACGACGTCGAGCTGCTGGCCGCCGTCGTCAACAAGGTGTGGCACCTGGACGCCAACCGGGCCACGGTCGACGTCTACAACCTGGGCTGGAAGCGGTACCTGGACGCCCGGGAGACCGACGAGCGCCGTCGCCGCTCCGAGCGGGCCAACGCCGAGAAGAAGATCGGCGCGCTGACCGCGCAGGCGGACAAGATGCGCGCCAAGGCGACCAAGGCCAAGGCCGCCCAGTCGATGGACAAGCGTGCCCAGCGCCTGGCCGCGGGCCTGGAGCAGGTCCGGGTGCAGGACCGGGTCGCCAAGCTGCGCTTCCCGACCCCGGCGCCGTGCGGGAAGACCCCGCTCACCGCCGAGCGGCTGTCCAAGAGCTACGGCTCGCTGGAGATCT
Source organism: Modestobacter sp. Leaf380 (assembly GCF_001424485.1). Lineage (GTDB taxonomy): Bacteria > Actinomycetota > Actinomycetes > Mycobacteriales > Geodermatophilaceae > Klenkia. The sequence goes on along the minus strand of NZ_LMQC01000025.1, from coordinate 31,349 downwards.
TCACCGGTGTGGACCTGGCGATCGACCGCGGCACCCGGGTCGTCGTGCTGGGCCTCAACGGCGCCGGCAAGACCACCCTGCTGCGGATGCTGGCCGGCACCGAGCAGCCCGACACCGGCGAGGTCAAGGCCGGGCACGGGCTGCGGCTGGGCTACTACGCCCAGGAGCACGAGACGCTGGACATGGACCGCTCGCTGCTGGAGATCATGCAGTCCGCCGCCCCGGACCAGACCGCCACCGAGCTGCGCCGCATCCTGGGTGCCTTCCTGTTCTCCGGCGACGCCGTCGACCAGCGGGCCGGCACGCTGTCCGGTGGGGAGAAGACCCGGCTGGCGATGGCCGCCCTGGTCTGCTCGGCGGCGAACGTGCTGCTGCTGGACGAGCCGACCAACAACCTGGACCCGGCGAGCCGCGAGCAGGTGCTCGAGGCGCTGCGCACCTACCAGGGCGCGATCGTGCTGGTCACCCACGACGAGGGCGCGGTCACCGCCCTGGACCCGGACAAGGTCATCCTGCTGCCCGACGGCACCGAGGACACCTGGTCCGCCGACTTCGCGGAGCTCGTCGAACTGGCCTGATCGAGGCTCCGACGACGCGCCTTGAACGCCGCGTCCTCGTCGGCCACGCTCCCACCCGGCCGCGGGCGACCGACGAGGCCAGGACCTCCGTGGGGACAGTCGATGGCAAGTCGTTCGCGGTCCGTGGTCGTGCCGCACCACACGGGTCACGGACCGCGCGCGCCGGTCCCTCGAAAGGATGACCGAGCCCCTCGCCAGGGCCTACGTCTGCCATGCTCGCGACAGATCAGGTCGCGGTACGGGCCGGACGGGGTGCGCGGCGAGTCGTGGCGTGCCGCCGGTCGCGCGCCGCGGTCCGGGGGCGCCCGGTCGGCTCGACGTCGGGTGCCCTGTCGTGCCCAGGGCCACCGTCCTCGGGCGCCGCCGACCCGAGGAGTCCCCGTGCCCACCGCCGGCCCGTCGCCGATCCGCGTCCTCTACCGCCACTACGGCGGGGAGAACACGAAGCCGCGGCCCGACTACTACAGCAAGACGCTGGCACTGGCGTCCCTGCTGCGCGCGGCCGAGGAGCTGGACCACGCTCCCGAGCTGGTCTTCGTCAACGACCAGGTGCGCCCCGGTCGCCTCCTGACCCTGATGGAGTCCAGCGGTGAGGTCGTGGACATCCGGGGAGGCAGCGACCGCCGGTCGCTGCGCACCACCTTCAGCCGTGAGGCGGCCCGCGCGACGCCGCTGGACACGTTCCTCTGGTTCGCCGAGGACGACTACCTGTACCGCCCCGACGCCCTGCGTCGGCTGGCGGAGGGAGCCGCCGGTCTGCCCCAGGCCGACTACCTGACCGTGTACGGGTCCGGCGCCCTGGACGTGGCCGCCAGCCGTCGTCGGGTCGTCGAGCAGGACCAGCCCGGCGCGGGCGCGGCTGCGGTCTCCCTGCACGGTCTCGACTGGTACCCGGCCGCGTACGCCACCAGCACGTTCGGTCTGCGCGTCGGGACCCTGCGCGAGGACCTCCGGCTGTTGCGGTTCTGCGCCCTCAGCGGCGGGGCCTGGGACCAGACGAGCTGGATGGTCGCCGGCGGCTACCTCCCGTTCACCGCCGCCGAGCTGGGCGTCGACCTCTTCCCGTTCCGGTCCACCCCGCCCTCCGGCTGGCCGCGCGCACTGGCCCGCGGGTCCATCCGGCTCGCTGCCAGCGCCCGGTCGCTACGTCGTCCCTCGCGGCGGCGGACGCTCTTCGCCTCCGACCCCGAGCTCGTCCACCACATGGAGGCCCCGATCCCCGGGGCGCGGCACGAGCTCAGCACGCGGACGGCAGCCGTCGACTGGTCGACCGTGGCAGCCGAGACCGCGGCCTGGGCGCAGGACCGCGGGATCGACGTCGCGCCGGAGGGCCGGGCGTGAACGCAGTACCCTTCCTGCGGCCCCAGCTGCCCTCCCTGTCGGCTCTCGGGGCCTACTACCGGTTGGCCGAGGAGGCGCGGTTCTTCTCCAACGGCGGGCCCTGCGAGCGCCTGCTGCGGAGCCGGTTGTCCGACTACCTGGGCGGGGTCGGCTGCGTGCCGGTCACCAACGCGACCAGCGGCCTGGTCGTCGCCCTCCGGGCCGTCATGGACGCCCGGGGCACCACCGAGCTGCCCCTCGTGGTCGTGCCCTCGTACACCTTCGTCGCGACCGCCGGCGCCGTCCGCGTCCTCGGGCACCAGCCGCTCTTCGTCGACGTGGAGCCCGCCGGTTGGCAGATGGACGCCGACGCGCTCGCCGACGCGCTGTCCGACCACGGTGGCCAGGTGGCGGCCGTCCTGGCGACCCACACGTTCGGGACGCCGCCGCGTGCGGACCTGCAACGGCGGTGGCAGGCGGTCTGCGACGCAGCCGAGGTGCCGCTCGTCGTCGACGCCGCCGCGGGCTTCGGGGCCACCGACGACAGCGGGGCCCGCAGCGGTCGGGAGGCGACACCCCACGTGTACTCCTTCCACGCCACGAAGTCCTTCGCCATCGGGGAGGGCGGCCTGGTGACCACCCTCGACGAGGACCTGCTGGCACGGGTCGACGCGCTGCACTCCTTCGGCTTCACCGAGGGCAGGATCGCCGGCTACGCCGGGATCAACGCCAAGATGGACGAGCTGCACGCGGCGTCGGCGCTGGCCGTCCTCGACACCTTCGACACGGTGCTGGCCCGTCGTCGTGCGATTGCCGCGCACTACCGGGAGCACCTGACGCCGCTCGGCTTCCGGTTCCAGGTCGGCAATGCCGGCGGCACGTGGCAGGCCGGCTACGTCACGGCGCCGGACCCGGAGACCCGGACGGCGGTCCTCGCGGCCGGGGCGAGCGGCCGGGTGGGCATCACGGCCTACTACGACCGGCCGGCCCACCGGCACCCGGCGTACGCCGACGCGCCCCGGCACGGGCCGCTGGACGTCACCGAGGCGCTGGCCGCGCGGGCACTCGCCCTCCCCATGGCCAACGACCTGACGGCGGAGGAGGTCGACCGGGTCGTCGACGTCGTCGTCGGGGCCGCACGGGGGGTCTGAGCGACCGGCCGGGGCATTCCGGTCGTCAGCGGGCGCGACGGTCGCACAGGGGTGATCATCCTTGTGGGAGGCCGACGTCACCAGGACGCGGCACCGGCAGACCAGTGGGGGACCACGACCGCCGTCCGCGGCGGGCGTGGAGACGCTGGCACGGAGGGGAGTCATGGCCGACTCGAACGCAGCCGACTCGACCGCAGCGGACGCTGCCGCCGAACTGGGCAAGGGCAAGCGGATCACCGGGGACGACCGGAACACCCTCGCCGACGAGCTGCGCAAGCGGTACGACGCCGGGGAGAGCATCCGCCTGCTGGCGGCGTCCACCGGGCGCTCCTACGGCTTCGTGCACCGTCTGCTCAGCGAGTCCGGCGCCACGCTCCGCAGCCGCGGCGGCGCCAACCGCTCCCAGGCGTCGTGAGCGGCGACCCGGCCGACGGCTGGGTCACCACCGCCCGGGACGGCGCGGTCCTCACCGTCACCCTGGACCGTGCCGACCAGCTCAACGCCCAGACCCCGCAGACCTGGTACCGGCTGGCCGCCATCGGGGAGTCCCTCGACCCGGACGTCCGCGTCGTTGTCGTCCGGGGCGCTGGCCGGGCCTTCTCCGCCGGCCTGGACCGCTCGCTGTTCTCCACCGACCCCGGCCAGAACGGCGGCCTCGGTGCCCTCCTCGCCCTCGGCGACGACGGCGCGCAGCAGCGGATCCGGGAGTACCAGGCCGGCTTCCGGTGGCTGCGCCGCCCGGGCATCGTCTCGGTCGCCGTCGTGCAGGGGCACGCCATCGGCGCCGGCGCGCAGCTGGCGCTGGCCTGCGACCTGCGGGTGTGCAGCACCGCGGCCACCTTCAAGCTCCCGGAGGCCGTGCTCGGGCTGGTGCCCGACCTGACCGGCACCTCCACCCTGGTGCAGGCCGTCGGGTACTCGCGGGCCCTGGAGATGTGCCTGACCGGCCGCGGGGTGGGCGCCGCCGAGGCGCTGGCCAGTGGGCTGGCCAACGCCGTCGTCGCGCCGGAGGAGCTCGAGGACGCCGTCACCGCGCTGGTCGCAGGCATCATGGGGCCCGACATCGCCGCCAGCCGGGCGACGGCGGAGCTGGTCCGCCGGGCCGCGGCCGTCGACGCCGAGGGTCAGGACGCCGCCGAGCGGGCGGCCCAGCTGGCCCGGCTGCACGCGCTCGCCGGCCGCTGACCCACCGACCGCCGAGCGGAACACCGGCGCGGCTGCGCCGGTTGGCCCCACCGACACGTGAGAGGTGGAGTCCGTGAGCTCACCCATGACCTCGATGGCCGCCATGCGGTCGTTCCAGCGCAACCCACAGCCGGGCCGGGAGATCCCTGCGGGGACGGTCAAGCGGATCCTGGGGATCGCCGGGCCCTACCGGCGGGACCTGACGTTCTTCCTGTCCCTGGTCGTCGTCTCGGCGGTGATCGGGGTGCTGACGCCGCTGCTGGCCGGCGACATCGTCAACCGGATCGCCCGCCTGGACGGCACCGCCGCCGACATCGTGCGGATCGCGCTCCTCATCGCCGGGCTGGCGTTGGTGGACGCGGCCAGCTCGTTGGCCCAGCGCTGGTACTCCTCCCGGATCGGGGAGGGCGTCATCTACGACCTGCGCGCCCGGGTGTTCGCCCACGTGCAGCGGATGCCGGTGGCGTTCTTCACCCGCACCCAGACCGGCGCGCTGGTCAGCCGGCTCAACAACGACGTCATCGGCGCGCAGCAGGCGTTCACCTCGACGCTGTCCGGGGTGGTGTCCAACGCGATCGGGCTGGTGCTCACCGCCGGGGTGATGCTGACGCTGTCCTGGCAGATCACGCTGCTCTCGATCGTGCTGGTGCCGCTGTTCGTGCTCCCGGCCAAGCGGATCGGCTCCAAGCTGCAGGAGATCACCCGGGAGTCCTACGGGCTCAACGCCTCGATGAACGCCACGATGACCGAGCGGTTCAACGTGGCCGGTGCGCTGCTGGTCAAGCTGTTCGGCCGGCCCGAGGCCGAGGTCGAGTCCTTCCGGGCCCGCGCGGCCCGGGTGCGCGACATCGGGGTGCTGTCGGCCATGTACGGCCGCACGTTCTTCACCGCCCTCACCCTGGTCGCCGCGCTGGCCACCGCGCTGGTCTACGGCCTGGGCGGCTCGCTGGCCTTCGACGGGTCGCTGTCCCCGGGTGCGGTGGTCTCCCTGGCGCTGCTGCTGTCCCGGCTGTACGGACCGCTGACCGCGCTGTCCAACGTCCGGGTGGACGTGATGAGCGCGATGGTCAGCTTCGACCGGGTCTTCGAGGTGCTCGACCTGGAGCCGATGATCGCCGAGGCACCCGACGCCCGGCCGGTCCCGGCCGACGACCGCTCGGTGGAGTTCGACCGGGTGTCGTTCTCCTACCCGACCGCCGACCAGGTGTCGCTGGCCTCGCTGGAGGACCTGTCGCTGCCCGAGCACGGCGGGTCCACGGTCGTGCTGCGCGACGTCAGCTTCCGGGCCGAGCCCGGCCAGCTGGTCGCCCTCGTCGGCCACTCCGGGGCCGGGAAGTCGACCATCGCCAACCTGGTGCCCCGGCTCTACGACGTCACCGACGGCGCCGTCCGGGTCGGCGGGCTCGACGTCCGGCAGGCCACCGCGGACTCGCTGCGCGCCGCGATCGGCGTCGTCAGCCAGGACAGCCACCTCTTCCACGACACCATCCGGGCCAACCTGGTCTACGCCCGCCCCGAGGCCACCGAGGACCAGCTGTGGGCCGCGCTCACCGGCGCCCGGATCGCCGCGCTCGTCGCCTCGCTGCCCGACGGCCTGGACACCGTGGTCGGGGACCGCGGCTACCGGATGTCGGGCGGGGAGAAGCAGCGCCTGGCCATCGCCCGGGTGCTGCTCAAGGGCCCCGGTGTCGTCATCCTCGACGAGGCGACCGCGCACCTGGACAGTGAGAGCGAGGTCGCGGTGCAGAAGGCGCTGGACACCGCGCTCACCGGCCGGACGTCGCTGGTCATCGCGCACCGGCTGTCCACCATCCGGGCCGCCGACCTGATCCTGGTCGTGGACGAGGGGCGCATCGTCGAGCAGGGCACCCACGAGGAGCTGCTGGCGCTGGGCCACCGGTACGCCGACCTGTACCGCACGCAGTTCTCCGACCGCGAGGAGACCGTGTCACCCGCCGCCACACAGGCCTGACCACTAGCGTCGCAGGAGTCCCAGCCGTCACCACCCCGTCGGAGGCCCGTTGTCCGCCCTGCACCCCGACGACGCCGAGATCCGCGCCGTCTACGCCGAGTACCTGGCCGGGTGGAACGCCCGCAGCGGCGCCCGTGTCTCCGCCGTGCTGACCGACGACGGCGACGTCGTCGGCTTCGACGGCAGCAGCACCCACGGTCGGCTGCAGATCGCCGCCGACATGCGCCGGCTGTTCGCCGACCACCAGACCCCGGCCTACGTCGGGCTGGTCCGCTCCGTGCGCTCGATCAGCGACGGCGTGGCCGTGCTGCACGCCGTCGCCGGCATGGCCCAGCCCGGCACCGGTCGCCTGGACCCCGGGCTGCACGCCGTGCACACCGCTGTGGTCGTGCGGGACGGGCGGCGCTGGAAGATCTCGGTCTTCACCGCCACCCCCGCCCAGTTCCACGGCCGCCCCGAGGCGGTCGCGGCGCTCACCGCCGAGCTGGAGTCCGTGCGGTGACCCCCGTGCTCGCCGGGCCCGACGACGTCGCCGGCGCCGTGCTGCTCGACGTCCGCTGGGCGTTGGGCGACAGCCTCGGCCGCGAGCGGTACCTCTCCGGTCACCTGCCGGGGGCGGTCTACGTCGACCTGGACACCGAGCTGGCCGCACCGGCGTCCGCCGCGGGTCGGCACCCGCTGCCCGAGCTCGCCGACCTGCAGGCCGCCGCCCGGCGCTGGGGCGTCTCCGCCGGCGACCGGGTCGTGGTCTACGACGCCGGCCCCGGGACGGCGGCCGCCCGCGCCTGGTGGCTGCTGCGCTGGGCCGGGGTGGCCGACGTCCGCATCCTGGACGGCGGGCTGGCCGACTGGGTCGGTCCGGTCGAGTCCGGTGACGTCGTCCCCGAGCCCGGTGACGTGGTGCTGACCGGGGGCGGGATGCCGGTGCTGACCGCCGACGAGGCCGCCGCACTGCCCGGCACCGGTGGGGTGCTGCTGGACGCGCGGGCGGGGGAGCGGTACCGGGGCGAGGCCGAGCCGGTCGACCCCCGCGCCGGGCACGTGCCCGGTGCGGTGAGCGCACCGACCACGGACAACCTGACGCCGACCGGTCGCTTCCGCGCCGACCTGGCCGACCGGTTCGCTGCGCTGGACGTGACCCCGGGGACGACCGTGGGCGTCTACTGCGGCTCCGGGGTGACCGCCGCACACCAGGTGGCCGCGCTGGCCGTCGCCGGGGTCGACGCGGCGCTGTGGCCTGGCTCGTGGTCGGAGTGGTCGGCGGACCCGCAGCGACCGGTGGCGACCGGCACCTGACCCTCGCTGCCGCCCCTCCCCGGCACGAGACCGCTCGATGTCACATCGAGCAGCCCTTGCCCGGCACGAGACCGCTCGATGTCACATCGAGCAGCCCTTCGCCGGCACCGGACCGCTCGATGTCACATCGAGCAGCCCTTGCCCGGCACGAGACCGCTGGATGTCACATCGAGCGGCTCCTCGCCGGCGCCGGACCCCTCGATGTGACATCGGGAGCTCGCTGCGCCCTGGCCGGGCTGGGGTCCGGGGGGAGGAGTCCGGGCGCGCACGGGCGCCGGTGGTCACTCGGTGACCGGGGTCGTGCGGGCTCAGGTGTCGACGTCGTCCGGGCCGGGCCAGAAGTCCAGCGTCTCGACCCGGTTGGGCGAGCCGGGGCGGCGGGCCTCGGCGTCGGCCTGCAGGCGGGCGGTCTCCAGGGCGGCGTCGTAGCGGTCCAGCAGCACCGCGGCGATGCGCTCGTCGGGCAGCAGGGGAGCGGTGACGTCGTCGGCCCCCGCGCCGCTGACCTTGTCGTGGAAGTGGCCGGGCGCCAGCAGGTAGGCGGCGATGACGACCCGCTGCGCGCCCGCGGCGCGGGCGGCGGCGATCGCGTCGGGCACGGTCGGTTGCGCGGCCGAGCCGTAACCGGTGGTGACCGGCCCGGCCCAGGAGCGCTGCAGCAGGTCGGCGGTGTCCTCGACGTCGGCGGTGGCCCGGGCGTCGCTGGACCCGGCGGCCGCGACGACGACGGCGGTGGTCGGGTCCTCGGCGTCCGCGCCGATCTCGGCCAGCCGGGTCAGCAGCACCTCGACCAGCCGCAGGTCCGGGCCCAGTGGCCGGGCGGCCAGGGTGCCCGGGTGGGCCTGGACGGCACCGGCGATGTCGACGTGCACGTGGAAGCCGCCGGACAGCAGCACCGGCACCACCACGGCCGGGGTGCCCTCGGTGGCCAGCCCCGCGACGACGTCCACGACGGTGGGCGGCTGGACGTCGACGAAGGCGGCCGTGGTCCGCAGCTCCGGGCGCAGCGCCCGGGCGCCCAGGGCCAGCTCGGCGATCAGCCGGCGCCCGGTCGGGTTGCGGGTGCCGTGCGCGCACGCCACGAGCACGTGCCCCGCGGCCACGGGTGTCTCGCTCACAGGGCCCTCGTGACGCCGCCGTCGACGGGGATCATCACGCCGGTCAGGTAGCTGGCGGCCGGGGACAGCGCGAACGCGGCCACCCGCCCGAACTCCTCGGGGCGGCCGACCCGGCGCAGCGGGATGCCGGCTTCGGTGCGGGCCCGCATGGCCGCGGCGTCGCCGGAGGCGGCCTCGATGTCGGTGATCCGGTCGGTGGCGATGGTGCCGGGCAGCAGGCCGAAGACCCGGATGCCGCGGGGTCCGAGCTCGTCGGCCAGCGCCTTGGCGGTCATGGCCAGGCCCGGGCGCAGGCCGTTGGAGATGGCGAGGTGACCGATGGGCTGGCGGACCGAGGTGGACAGCACCAGGCCGATCGCGGTGCCCTCGCCCAGGACCGGGACCAGGGCCTTGACCAACCGGATGGTGCCCAGCAGGACGGAGTCGACGGCGTCGCGCCAGTCGGCCTCGTCGGTGTCCAGGACCGAGCCGGGCTTCGGGCCGCCGACGGAGACCAGCGCCCCGTCGACCCGCCCGAGCTCGGCGACGGCCGCCGTCACCAGGTCCTGCGCCGACGCGGGGTCGGCCAGGTCGGCGGTGCGGCCGTGCGCCGCCGGCGCCCCACCGAGGGAGGCGACGGCGGCGTCGACGGAGTCACCGGAACGCGAGCTGACCAGCACCCGCGCCCCGTCGTCGACCAGGGCCCGGGCGGTCGCGAACCCCAGCCCCCTGCTCGCGCCGGTGAGCAGGTAGCCGCGACCGCCCAGACCCAGGTCCACGGTGGATCAGGCCGGGACGGACCCGCGGAGGGAGCGCAGCACGTACTGCATGATCCCGCCGTTGCGGTAGTAGTTCGCCTCGCCGGGGGTGTCGATGCGGACCTTGGCGTCGAACTCCACGCCACCGGCCACCACCTTCACCGTGCGCGGGGTGGACCCGTCGTTCAGCCCGGTGATGCCGGTGATCGTGAACTCCTCGTCACCGGTCAGGCCGAGGGACTCCCGGGTCTGGCCCTCGGGGTACTGCAGCGGCAGCACGCCCATGCCGATGAGGTTGGAGCGGTGGATGCGCTCGTAGCTCTCGGCGATGACGGCCTTGACGCCCAGCAGCGCGGTGCCCTTGGCGGCCCAGTCACGCGAGGACCCGGAGCCGTACTCCTTGCCCGCGAGCACCACCAGCGGCACGCCGGCGTCGATGTAGGCGCGCGAGGCGTCGTAGATCGTCGTCGTCTCACCCGTGAGGTGGTTCTTGGTGACGCCGCCCTCGGTGCCGGGCACCAGCTGGTTGCGCAGCCGGATGTTGGCGAAGGTGCCGCGGATCATGACCTCGTGGTTCCCGCGGCGCGAGCCGTAGGAGTTGAAGTCACGACGCTCGATGCCGTGCTCGGCCAGGTACTTCCCGGCGGGGGAGTCGGCCTTGATCGAACCGGCCGGGGAGATGTGGTCGGTGGTGACCGAGTCGCCCAGGACGGCCAGCGTGCGGGCCCCGGTGATGTCCTCGACGGGGGTCGGCTCGGCCGGCATCCCGTCGAAGTACGGGGGCTTGCGCACGTAGGTGCTCTCGGCGTCCCAGTCGAAGGTCTTGCCCTCGGGGGTGGGCAGCGAGCGCCACTGCTCGTCACCGGCGAAGACGTCGGCGTAGTCCTCGACGAACATCTCCTTGGTGATCGACTCGTCGATCGTGCGCTGCACGTCCAGCGGCGAGGGCCAGATGTCGCGCAGGAACACGTCGTTGCCGTCGTGGTCCTGGCCCAGCGGGTCGTTGTTCAGGTCGACGTCCATGGAGCCGGCCAGCGCGTAGGCGATGACCAGCGGCGGGGACGCCAGGTAGTTCATCTTGACGTCGGGGTTGATCCGGCCCTCGAAGTTGCGGTTGCCCGACAGCACCGAGACGACGGCCAGGTCGGCCTCGTTGACCGCCTCGCTGATCGCGGGGGGCAGCGGCCCGGAGTTGCCGATGCAGGTCACGCAGCCGTAGCCGACCAGGTAGAAGCCGAGCTTCTCCAGGTACGGGGTGAGCTGGGCCTTCTCGTAGTAGTCCATGACGACCTTGGACCCCGGCGCCAGCGTGGTCTTGACCCACGGCTTGCTGGTCAGCCCGCGCTCGACGGCGTTCTTCGCCAGCAGTGCGGCGCCGATCATCACCGAGGGGTTCGAGGTGTTGGTGCACGAGGTGATCGAGGCGATCGTGACGTGACCGTGGTCGACGTAGGTCTCGGTGCCGTCCTCGAGCACCACGCGGGTGGGCTTGGAGGCGCGGTCGGGCACCCGGTCGGGGACGACGGTGTGCGGCTCGGCGCCGTTGTTGCCGTTGGAGCCGGCGGACACCGGGTCGGAGGCGGGGAAGGTCTCCTCGACGCCCTCGTCGTTGGTAGAGGCCGCGGTGGGGGCGTCGTCGGGGTCGCTGTCGCCGTGCCCGGCGTAGGTCGGGAGGACCTCGCGGAAGGCGGCCTTGGCGTCGGAGAGCTGCACGCGGTCCTGCGGGCGCTTCGGGCCGGCGATCGAGGGCACGATCGTGGCCAGGTCCAGCTCGAGGTACTCGGAGAAGACCGGCTCGCGGGTCTCGTCGTGCCACAGGCCCTGGGTCTTGGCGTAGGCCTCGACCAGGGCGACCTGGGCGTCGCTGCGGCCGGTGAGCTGCAGGTAGCGGATCGTCTCGCCGTCGATCGGGAAGATCGCCGCGGTCGAGCCGAACTCCGGGCTCATGTTGCCGATGGTGGCGCGGTTGGCCAGCGGGACGGCGGAGACACCGGCGCCGTAGAACTCCACGAACTTCCCGACGACGCCGTGCTTGCGCAGCATCTCGGTGATCGTGAGGACCAGGTCGGTGGCGGTGGCGCCGTCCGGCAGCTGGCCGGTGAGCTTGAAGCCGACGACGCGGGGGATCAGCATCGACACCGGCTGGCCGAGCATCGCGGCCTCGGCCTCGATGCCGCCGACGCCCCAGCCCAGCACGCCCAGGCCGTTGACCATGGTGGTGTGCGAGTCGGTGCCCACGCAGGTGTCGGGGTAGGCCAGCGTGCGGTCGCCCTCCTGGCGGGGGAAGACCACGCGGGCCAGGTGCTCGATGTTGACCTGGTGGACGATGCCGGTGCCCGGGGGGACGACCTTGAAGTCGTCGAAGGCGCCCTGGCCCCAGCGGAGGAACTGGTAGCGCTCGCCGTTGCGCTGGTACTCGATCTCGACGTTGCGCTCGAAGGACTCGGGGGTCCCGAACACGTCGGAGATGACGGAGTGGTCGATGACCAGCTCGGCCGGTGCCAGCGGGTTGATCTTCGTCGGGTCGCCGCCCAGGTCGGCCATGGCCTCGCGCATGGTGGCCAGGTCGACGATGCAGGGCACGCCGGTGAAGTCCTGCATGACCACGCGGGCCGGGGTGAACTGGATCTCCTGGTCGGGCTCGGCCGAGGGGTCCCAGTTCGCGATCGCCCGCACGTGGTCGGCGGTGATGTCGGCGCCGTCCTCGGTGCGGAGCAGGTTCTCCAGCAGGATCTTGAGGCTGAAGGGGAGCTTGTCGGCCCCCTCCACCGCGTCGAGCCGGAAGATGTCGTAGTCCGTGCCGTCGACGCTCAGCGTCGACCGTGCTCCGAAGCTGTCCTTGCTGGCTGCCACTGCTTGCGCCTCACCCTCGCTGGTCCCATCGCGCTCTGAGCACCCCCGATCATCCCAGCTCCCGCTGACGCGTGCGGAGTGAGGCAACCCTTGCCACATGGTGCGTGACCGCGCTCACGGGACGGCTGGGGCACAGGTGGCCCGCTCGCGCGCCGGAACCGCCGTCCCGGGCACTCCGACACCTACCTTCCCGCCATGACGGCGACGGCGGTGGGGACCCCCGCCGTCCCCGCACCAGCGGCCGGGCTGCCGGATCGGGGTCGCGCACTGCGGGCCGTCCTGTCGACGGCACACCTGGGTGCGCTGCTGGTGGTCGTGGCGTGGCAGGGCCTGCCCACCGACCGGCTCAGCGTGCTGCTGTGGGTGCTGGCGGGGCTGGCCTGCCGGTGCGCGGGCCGGGGTCGGCGCGCCGCGGTCCGGCTGCTCGCCGACTGGGTGCCGCTGGGCGCGGTGCTGCTGCTCTACGACGCCAGCCGGGGCATCGCGGACGGCCTGGGCGCCCCGGTGCACCTCACCGAGCCGGCCGCCGTCGACACCGCGCTGTTCGGCGTCGTCCCCACGGTGTGGCTGCAGGCGCACCTGACCGCGCCGGGCTGGCTGGCCGTGGCGGTGACGCTGGTCTACGCCTCGCACTTCGTCCTCACGCCGCTGGTGCTGGCGGTGCTGTGGCTGCGGGACCGGGCGCGGTGGGCCCGGTACGCGCGGACGGTGGTCGGCCTGTCCGTGGCGGGGCTGGTCACCTACGTGCTCTACCCGGCCGCGCCGCCGTGGCTGGCCGCCCGGGAGGGTGTGATCGGCGAGGTCGCCCGGCGCAGCGGCGACGGTTGGGCCGAGCTGGGGCTGCCCCGGGCCGGGGCGCTGCTGCACGCCGGGCAGGGCGCGGTGAACCCGGTGGCCGCGGTGCCCTCGCTGCACACCGCCTTCGCCGTCCTGGTCTGCCTGGTCGGCTGGTCGTGGGCCCGGCGGCGCTGGCAGCGGGTGCTGCTGGTGGCCTACGCGCTGGCGATGCCCGTGGCGCTGGTCTGGTCGGGGGAGCACTACGTCGTCGACACGCTGCTCGGTGCGGCCTACGCGGTGGCGGTGTGGCGGGCGGTCCCGGTGCTGGAGGGGGTTGCGTCCGGCGTGCAACGGCGACGGTCCCTCCTGGGCGCTAGCGTGACGCCGACCACTCTCCGCGGCTGACCCCGGTCGGCCCCGACCCCACGGAGCCGGCATGCGCGTCCCCCTCACCACCCGCGACTTCCTCGAGCGCGCGGAGCTCGTCTACGGCGACCGGATCGGGATCGTGGACGAGCCGCAGCAGCCCGCGGACTCCCTCGGCGAGCTGACCTACCGCGAGGTCGCCCGCCGGGCGCGGGCCGTCGGCGCCGGGCTGGACGCCCTCGGGGTGGGCGAGGGGGAGCGGGTGGCCGTGGTCAGCCACAACTCCGCCCGCGTGCTGGAGCTGCTCTACGGGGTGCCCAGCTCGGGGCGGGTGCTGGTGCCGGTCAACTTCCGGCTCTCGGCCGAGGAGGTCTCCTACATCGTCGAGCACTCGGGCGCGAAGGTGCTGCTGGTGGACCCCGAGCTGGAGCCCGCGCTGAAGGGCGTCACCGCCGAGCACCGCCTGCTCACCGGCGAGGAGTACGAGCAGGGCCTGCTGCGCTTCGACACCGAGCCGCGGCCCTGGGCCGAGCCCGACGAGGACGCCACCGCCACCGTCAACTACACCTCGGGGACGACGGCCCGCCCCAAGGGCGTGCAGATGACCCACCGCAACATCTGGACCAACGCCGTCGTCTTCGGCATGCACATGCAGGTCAGCGACCGCGACGTCTACCTGCACACGCTGCCGATGTTCCACTGCAACGGCTGGGGGCTGCCCTACTCGATGGCCGGCGTCGGGGCCCGCCAGGTGCCGATCCGCAAGATCGACGGCGCCGAGATCCTGCGCCGCGTGCAGCAGCACGGCGTCACGATGATGGCCGGGGCCCCCGCGGTGTGGAACGCCGTCCTGGACGCCGCCGCCGAGTGGGACGGCGAGGTGCCCGGCCGCGACCAGGTGCGCATCGTCGTCGCCGGCGCCCCGCCGCCCTCGCGGACCATCGCCCGGGTCGAGGAGGAGCTGGGCTGGGAGTTCAACCAGATCTACGGCCTCACCGAGACCGCGCCGCTGCTGACGGTCAACCGCCCGCGCGCCGAGTACGACGACCTGGAGCCCATCGAGCGGGCCAGGGCGTTGTCCCGGGCCGGCGTCCCGGCGCTGGGCACCCGGATGCGCACCAGTGAGTCCGGTGAGGTGCTCGCGCAGTCCAACACCGTGCTGGCCGGCTACTGGGAGAACCCGGACGCCAGCGCCGATGCGTTGGAGGGCGGCTGGTTCCACACCGGGGACGGCGGCACCATCGACGAGGGCGGCTACCTCACCATCTCCGACCGCAAGAAGGACGTGATCATCACCGGCGGGGAGAACGTCTCCTCGATCGAGGTCGAGGACGCGGTCTTCAGCCACCCGGCCGTCGCCGAGGTCGCCGTCATCGGCGTGCCCGACGACAAGTGGGGCGAGATGGTCACCGCGCTGGTCGTCCTCACCGAGGGGGAGACGGTCACCGAGGCCGACCTCATCGCGCACTGCCGGACCCGGTTGGCCGGCTACAAGCTGCCCAAGCGGGTCGAGTTCCGGGACGGCATCCCGCGGACGGCGACCGGCAAGATCCAGAAGTTCAAGCTGCGCCAGGCCTTCTGGGAGGGCTCCGAGCGCTCCGTGAACTGACGCCGTAGCCCACCGCCTCCCCCCATGGGGGGAGGCGGTGTCAAGACACGCCGAGCCACCGTCGATGGACCGCGTGGCACCACTGCAACCGGTGGTGTCCCGTGGTCGAGAGCGTCCGCGGTGCGCACCGCTCAGGCGGCGCCACCGTGGACCGGTGGTGGAAGAGGTCGTCAGGCGTGCAGACGAAGGTGCAGGGAGTCCTCCGGGGCAGTCGTGGACAGCGGTGGTCGGCCCGGTCGGCCGCGGTGCTGCTGGCCGCCGCGGTCACCGTCGGGTTCGCCCCGGGTCTGGCCCAGGCCACCCCGACCAACCCCACCGACGGCGAGATCGCCGCCGCGCAGTCCGCCCAGGAGCAGGCCGCCGCCGAGGTCGGGGCCATCTCGGCCCAGCTGGCCGCGGCCCAGGTCGCCGCGGACACCGCCCACCAGCAGGCGCAGATCGCCCTGCAGGACTACGAGGACAAGCAGACCGCCGCGCAGGCCGCCCAGGCCGAGGCCGACGCCGCGTCCGCCGCCGAGGACGCCGCCGTCGCGGCCGTCGGTGTCGGCCAGGACGACGTCGACAGCTTCGCCCGCACCAGTTACATGAACGGCAGCACCACCCCCGGGGTCGCCAGCCTGATGACGTCGGGCAGCCCGGCCGAGCTGATCGAGCGGGCCGCCCTGCTCGAGGCCGCCGGCAGCCACCGCTCCGACGTCCTGGTCGAGCTCACCGAGCTGCAGGCCCAGGCCACCGCGGCCGAGGAGCAGGCCGAGCAGACTCTCACCGCCGCCACCGACCTGCAGGCCCAGGCCGAGGCGTCGCTGGCCACCGCCCAGACCCAGGAGAGCGCCGCCCGCTCACAGGCCGACGGCCTCGCCGGCCAGCAGGCCGGTCTCCAGGCCCAGCTGCAGTCCGCCCAGCAGGAGCTCTACGGCCTGCAGGGTGCCCGCGAGGTGGCCCGTCAGCAGGCCGCTGCCGCTGCCGCCGCAGCTGCCGCCGTCCCCACCCGGACCCGTTCCACCCCGGCCGCCGCACCGGCCGCGCCGTCCGCGACGACCAGCAGCCGCCCGGCGACGTCCTCCGGTGGCGGCTCGTCGTCCCGCCCGGCCCCGGCCCCCGCGCCGGCACCCGCTCCGGCCCCGTCCGGTGGGAACGCCGGGGCGCCGTCCCAGTCCACGGCCCAGGCTGCCATCGCGGCCGCCCGCACCCAGCTGGGTCTGCCCTACTCCTGGGGCGGTGGCGGTGCGAACGGCCCGAGCTACGGCATCCCGCCGGACACCGCGGTCTACGGCTTCGACTGCTCCGGGCTCACCGAGTACGCCTACGCCCGCGCCGGCATCCGGATCGGCGGCACCAGCCGCGACCAGTGGTGGAACAACCGCAACAAGCAGGTCGACGCCTCGTCGCTGCAGGCCGGCGATCTCCTGTTCTGGGGATCGGGCTCGGCCTACACCTCGATCTACCACGTGGCCCTCTACATCGGCGGCGGCCAGATGATCGAGGCCCCCACGAGCGGCCAGGACGTCAAGGTCAGCAACGTGCGGTACGGCGCCGACTACTACGGGGCGGTCCGTCCCAGCGCCTGAGACAGGGGCAGGAACGCGAGAGGCCGGTGTCGGGGTTCCGACACCGGCCTCTCGTGCGTTGGGGCGTCGGGCAGCCACGGGGGGAGCTGCCCGACGCGTGGACCACGGTAGCAGCCCCGGGGCTGCTGGGACACCAGGGACGACGCGACGTGTGGACGGCCGTCGACGGGGCTGCTCCGCGGTGCGGCCGCGCACAGCTCGGTGGGGGACACTGGCGGGTGCACCAGCACGGCCCAGCCACCAGCCCGGACCAGGGAGCCACGTGACCAGCGCTGCCAGCAGCCAGCCCGCCTCACCCGCCCAGCAGCACACCCCGCCCTCGACCGACGCGGCGCTGCTCGAGCGGGTCCTCTTCGAGGTCAAGCGGGTCATCGTGGGCCAGGACCGGCTCGTCGAGCGGATGCTCGTGGGGCTGCTCGCCCGCGGCCACGTGCTGCTGGAGGGCGTGCCCGGGGTGGCCAAGACCCTGGCGGTCGAGACGCTGGCGACCGCGGTCGGCGGCTCGTTCGCCCGCCTGCAGTTCACTCCCGACCTGGTGCCCGCCGACATCATCGGCACCCGCATCTACAAGGCCGGGCAGGACGCCTTCGACACCGAGCTGGGCCCGGTGTTCGCCAACTTCGTGCTGACCGACGAGATCAACCGCGCGCCGGCCAAGGTGCAGTCGGCGCTGCTGGAGGTCATGGCCGAGCGCCAGGTGTCCATCGGCGGCGTGACCCACCCGCTGCCCGACCCCTTCCTGGTGCTGGCCACCCAGAACCCGATCGAGAGCGAGGGCGTCTACCAGCTGCCCGAGGCCCAGCGGGACCGCTTCCTGATGAAGGTGCTGGTGGACTACCCCAGCCCCGAGGAGGAGCGCGAGATCGTCTACCGGATGGGTGCCAACCCGCCGCACGCCGAGACGGTGCTGGGCCCCGACGACCTCCGCCGGTTGCAGCGCACGGCCTCCGGGGTCTTCGTGCACCACGCGCTGGTCGACTACGTCGTCCGGCTGGTCGTGGCCACCCGCACGCCGCGCGAGCACGGCATGCCCGACGTCGCCAACTGGGTCACCTACGGCGCCAGCCCGCGCGCCACGCTGGGCCTGGTGGCGGCCAGCCGGGCGCTCGCGCTGGTCCGCGGCCGGGACTACGTCCTCCCGCAGGACGTCCTGGACATCACCGCCGACGTGCTCCGCCACCGGCTGGTGCTGTCCTACGACGCGCTCGCCGACGGCGTGCCGGCCGACCACGTGGTCAAGCGCATCGTGCAGAGCGTGCCACTGCCGCAGGTCACCCCGCGCCAGCGCGCCGGCGGCTTCGGGCCGGGCAGTCCCGGCGGGCCGGTCGTGCCCGGCAGCGGCGGCCCGCAGCAGCAGTGGGGCGGCCCGCAGGGTCCCCAGCAGCAGGGTCCGCCTCAGCAGGGTCCGCCGCAGGGGCCGCAGCAGGGACCGCAGCAAGGACCGCAGGGCGGCTTCGGACCGCAGTCCGCGTGATCGGACGTCGTCGGGGCTCGGGGGAGCCGACCGCCCTGCCCGTGCCACCGGCCCCCGAGCCGGACCACACCAACGCCGACGTGCTGCTGCGCCGGCTGGAGCTGACGGTGCGGCGGCGGCTGGACGGCCTGCTGCAGGGCGACCACCTGGGCCTGGTCCCGGGCTCGGGCACCGAGGCCGGCGACTCCCGCTCCTACCACCCCGGGGACGACGTCCGCCGGATGGACTGGTTCGTGACCGCCCGCACCCAGTCGCCGTACGTGCGGGAGACCATCGCCGACCGGGAGCTGGAGACCTGGGTGGTGCTGGACCTGTCCGCGTCGCTGGACTTCGGCACCGCGGACATGGAGAAGCGCGACCTGGCGATCGCCGGGCTGTCGGCGGTCAGCCACCTGACGGTGCGCGACGGCAACCGGCTGGGCGCGATCGTGACCACCGGCGAGCGGGTCGACCGGTACCCGGCGCTGCCCGGCCGGCTGGCCGCCGACCGGATGCTCCGCCAGGTGGTGCGCACCCCGCGCGCCGCCGGGGGACGACGCGGTGACCTGGCCGCGGCGCTGGAGTCGCTGCGCCGTCCGCCCCGTCGTCGCGGGCTGGTCTGCGTGGTCTCGGACTTCCTGGGCGACGCCGACTGGGAGCGCCCGTTGCGGGGACTGTCGACCCGGCACGAGCTGCTGGCCATCGAGGTGGTCGACCCGCGCGAGCTGGAGCTGGCCGACGTCGGCCTGCTGACCGTGGTCGACCCCGAGACCGGGCAGACGCTGGAGGTGCCCACCGGCAACGCGGAGGTGCGCCGCCGGTTCGCCGAGGGCGCCGCCGCCCAGCGCCGGCAGATCGCCACGACGCTGCGCCGGGTCGGCGCCGGCCACCTGCAGCTGCGCACCGACCGGGACTGGGTGACCGACGTCGTCCGCTTCGTCGCCGACCGGCGTCGGGCCGGGGCCGGGGGTGCCTCGCGATGAGCTTCCAGTCCCCGTGGTGGCTGCTGGCGCTGCTGGCCGTCGTCGCGCTGGCCGTGTTCTACGTGGTGCTGCAGCGGCGTCGGCAGAAGTACGCGGCGCGGTTCACCAACGTCGCGATGCTCGGCTCGCTGGTGCCCAAGCGGCCCGGGTGGCGCCGGCACCTGGCCTTCGGTCTGGTGACACTGGCCCTGGGTGCGTTCGTGCTGTCGCTGGCCCAGCCCTCCACCGAGGTGCGGGTGCCGCGGGAGCGGGCGACGGTGATCATGGCCGTCGACGTCTCGCTGTCGATGCAGGCCACCGATGTGGAGCCCAGCCGGTTCGAGGCGATGCAGACCGCGGCCGCGGAGTTCGCGACCGTCCTGCCCGAGCGGATCAACCTGGGGCTGGTGGCCTTCTCCGGCACTGCCAGCACGCTGGTGAGCCCCACCACCGACCGGGAGGCGGTGACGGCGGCGATCGGCAACCTGGAGCTGTCGGAGGCCACCGCGATCGGCGACGCCGTCTTCACCTCGCTGACCGCGGTGCAGAACTTCCAGTCGACGCTGGAGGAGGCGGGGGAGTCCGCGCCGCCGGCCCGCGTCGTGCTGCTGTCCGACGGCTACTCCACGGTGGGCCGGGACGTCAGCTCGGCCGTGGACTCGGCGGTCGCCGCCGAGGTGCCGGTGTCCACGATCGCGTTCGGCACCGACTTCGGGACCGTGGAGATCGAGGGCCAGTCGCAGCCGGTGCCGGTCGACCGGGCCACCCTGGAGCAGATCGCCGACGCCACCGGTGGCAGCTACTCCGAGGCCGCGAGCGCCTCCGAGCTGGAGCAGGTCTACTTCGACATCGGCAGCCAGATCGGCTACACCACCGAGCCGCAGGACATCAGCCCCTGGTTCGTGCGCGGGGGAGTGCTCTTCGCGTTCCTGGGCGTGGTGCTGTCCCTGCTGTGGACCAACCGCCTGCTGTAGCACTCACCGTGGACCAGCTGAGCTGGTCCACGGTGGGAGGAGGCCCTCAGCGGCGGGGGTCCAGGCTGAGCTTGCCGGTGGTGCGGCGGGCCAGGATGTCCTGGTGCGCCTCGCGGACGGCGGACAGCGGGTAGCGGCCGCCGCTGATCGGCTCCAGCGTCCCGGCGTCGACCATGGCGAGCAGGTCGGTCATCGCCGCGTCGAGCATCTCCGGGCGCGCCATGCAGTGCGCCAGCCAGAACCCGATGACGGCGCGGGACTTCTGCATCAGCGCCGGGGCCTGGACCGGTGCGGCCGGGGTCCGGGCGGCCATGCCGTAGGCCACCAGCCGGCCGAAGGGCGCCAGCGCGTGCAGCGAGCCGTCGAACACGGTGCCGCCGGTCATCTCCAGGACGACGTCCACGGGCTTGCCGCCGTTGGCCTCGCGCAGCGCGGCGGTGAAGGTCTTCGGGTCGTCGTCGGCCAGCGCCGGGTCGACGGTGGCGTCGGCGCCGAGCCGCTCGGCCAGGGCGCGCTTGTCCGGGCTGGAGGCGGTGGCGATGACCCGGCCAGCGCCCCACTGCCTGGCCAGCTGCACGGCCAGTGACCCGACCCCGCCCGCGCCGGCGATGACGACGACGGACTCCCCGGCGGCCAGGTGCGCGCTGGTGCGCAGCAGGTGCCAGGCGGTGGTGCCCTGCAGGACGAGGGCCAGGGCCTGCTCGTCGGTGACGCCGTCCGGGACCGCCCAGGACAGCCGGTCGACCGCGGCGACGCGCTCGGCGTAGCCGCCGCCGTCCAGCAGCCCGACGACGCGCTGCCCGCCGCCGACCGGGGTGCCGACGAACTCCGCGCCCGGCACCAGCGGCAGGGTCTGCGCGGCCAGGTAGGAGTTCTCCACCTGGTGGGTGTCGGCGTAGTTCACCCCCGCCGCGGACACCTCGTGGAGGGTCTGGCCCTCGCCGGGGGTGGGGTCGGGGAGGTCGACGACGTCGAGGACCTCGGGGCCGCCGAAGCGGGTGATCTGGACTGCACGCATGGCCTCGAGGCTAGGGCGTGGGACGGCTGGGGTCCCCAGTGGCGGTGGGGCACCGAGGCCCACACCGATGTCGGCACTGGCGCCTTCCCGTCCGGGGGGCCGGGTCAACCGCCGGGCAGGCGCTCCAAGGCCGCGGCCGCGTGTCCGGCCATCCGGTCGGCACCCGCGTGGTCGTCGGCGGTGATGGTCACGACGTCCCTGCCGCGGAAGACCAGCAGCTGGCCGTGGGCACCGTGCAGCCGCCAGGCTGCGCCCGGGCCCTCCCAGCCGGCGAGGGCGTAGCGGGTGTAGCCGGGGCCGGCGTCCCGGTCGACCCAGTCCGTGTGCATCGCGTCCGTCCACCGCCGGGAGACCAGGGGCCGTCCATCCCACACTCCGTCGTCGGCGATCAGCCGGCCGAGCCGGGCCAGCTCCCCGATGGTCAGGTGCAGGCCAGCGCCGCCGGCGACGTGGCCGCGGGGGCAGCGTTCCCAGGTGGGGTCCTGGATGCCCAGGGGCTCGAAGAGCCGTGGCTGCAGCCACGCGAGGACGTCGCCGACGACCGCGTCGAGGGCCCGCATCGCGGTGTAGGTGCTGGCGTTGGAGTACTGGAACACGCGCCCGGCGGTCGCTCGGCCGAGGAACTCGACGGCCAGGTCGGGCCAATCCGTCATCAGCGTCGCCGACCACGGCAGGTCGATGCCGCTGGTCATGCCCAGCAGGTGCCGGGTGGTCACCTCGTCCACCCCGGGTCCCAGCGCCACCGCGGGCAGGGAGGCACCCACGGGTGCGTCGACGTCGAAGAGCCCCTCGTCGCACGCCATCCCGACGGCCAGGACGCACACGCCCTTGGCGATCGAGTGCACGTCCCGGCGGACGTCCGGGCTCCAGGCGTGCGCCGCCGTGCCGGTCCGGGTGCGGACGTGCACGGCGTGCGCGCGGAACCCATCGTCGGCGGCGGCCCGGACGAGCTGCTCGAGCACGTCCTGGGCGTCGGTCATCGCCGGGACCTCCGGCCGAGGGCTCAGGCGGCCAGGGCGGCGGAGAGTGCCGCGACGGTGTCGTCCAGGCTGTAGGTCAGCGACAGCACCGTCGGCGGGGAGACCGCAGACACCTTGTCGGCACCGACCACGGGCGCCACCCGGCCCTCCAGCACCTGGGACATGGTCTGCGCCTGGGGTGAGGCCAGGAACGAGTCCAGCGCCGCTCGGTCCTCGGAGTAGGTCAGCAGGACGTCGCTGGTCAGGTCGGACAGTGCCTCGTAGCTGAGCTCGTAGTAGAAGGTCGACTGGCCGGTGGACAGCTCGCCCACGCTGGGCGCGACCTGCAGGCCCAGGTCGGTGAGGAACTCGACTCGGGGGTCGGCCTCCTCGTAGACGTAGAAGGTGCCCGAGAAGTCCGAGACGGCGGCCACGGTGGCGCCCTCGAGCTCGGGGTGCGCCGCGGCCGCGTCCGCGATCAGCTGCTCGGTGTCGGCGACCAGCTCGGCGGCCTGCTCCTCACGTCCCAGGACCTCGCCCACGCCGGTGACGACGTCACGCCACGGCGTCGTCCACGGCTCGTCGGCGTAGGCGACGGTCGGGGCGATGTCGGTGAGGGTGTCGTACTCCTCCTGGGTGAGACCGGAGTACGTGGCCAGGATGACGTCCGGCGCGGCTGCGGCGATCGCCTCGAAGGGGACCTCGGTGCTGTCGGGCAGCAGCGTCGGGGCCTCCGCGCCGCCGGCCACCGCCTCGTCGACGGCGTCCTGGATCCACGGCAGCACGCCGTCGGGGTTCGCGCCGTAGGTGACCGTGGGCATGGCCACCGGGACGACGCCCAGCGCCAGCACGGCGTCGGCGTCGCTGAAGCCCCAGGTGACCACGCGCGTGGGCACCTCCTCGATCACGGTCTCCCCGAGCGCGTGCTCGATCGTGAGCGGGAAGGACGACGCCGACGCGGAGTCCGACTCCGCCGTGGCAGCCGGCTCCTCGGAGGTGCCGCAGCCGCTGAGGACCAGAGCAGAGACGGCGGCGAGCACGGCAGCGCGGCGGGAGGACGAGAACACGGGGACTCCTGAGGTGAGGCTAACCTGACCTGGCGAGCCTAACCGGGGCCGCGGGGCCGTCGCGGGAGACCCCTGCCCCACCCTCACCGCAGGGACCGGCACGTGGTGGTGAGTCGTGCTGCGTGCACTGTCGGTGGTGCGT
Source organism: Modestobacter sp. Leaf380 (assembly GCF_001424485.1). GTDB lineage: Bacteria > Actinomycetota > Actinomycetes > Mycobacteriales > Geodermatophilaceae > Klenkia. Next base: position 8,244 of record NZ_LMQC01000025.1, on the reverse strand, counting down.
CGTGCTGGGCTGCGTCGTGCTCCGGAGAGTCGAACTCCGAGGCTGCCCCCCACCTGCCAGCAGTGGTCCGGATGCCCGCCGGACGGTCGGGTCCGTGCCCGCTCCCCTGTGGCTACCGGCTCCCGCGACGGCCGGGCCAGTGTAGGAGCCGGTCAGTCCAGCAGGTCGTGGGTCCAGTTGGCCTGCTGCACCCGGACGTCGAGCTCGCGCAGCTCCCGGGCGACGTCGTCGGCGCGGGCGCGCAGCTCGCGCACCGGGAGCGTGGTCAGCTGCCGCAGCTCGCTGCGCAGGTGCCGGAAGCCCTCGCCGCCCGCGGCGTCGGCCGCACCGACCAGCAGGCCGTGCCGCAGGCGCAGCACGTCGCGGCGGGCCAGCGCGTCGGTCATCGTGCCGTCGGCACCCAGGTCGACGGCGGCGTTGGTCCGGTTGATCCGGGTGATCCAGACCTCCAGCTCGTCGAGCACGCCCTCGGCCTCGGCGAGCAGCTCCGCGGCGTCCTCGGTGGGCTCGGTGCCCTCCTGGTGGTGGGCGTTGGCCGTGATCCGGGCCCGCAGCTGGTGGACCTTGCGCTGGGCCTCGGCCCGCAGGGTCAGTGCCTCGGCGATCTTCACGCCCCGACCCTACGGGCGTCGATGCCCGGGACGGAGTGCGCGGTCAGGTGCCCCCGCGCAGGGCGTCGACCGGCTCGATCCGGGCCGCCCGGCGGGCCGGCAGGCCCCCGGCGACGAGACCCAGCACCGCTCCCAGCAGGGCTCCGCCGACAGCCACCCAGGGGTCCAGCACCGGGGTCCAGCCGCGGGCCAGCGAGAGGCCGACGACGGAGAACACCCCGAGCGAGGCGCCGATCAGCCCCCCGAGCAGACCCACGACGACGGACTCGGCCATGAACTGGCCCGCGATCTGCCGGCTGGTGGCACCCACCGCGCGGCGCAGCCCGATCTCCCCGGTCCGCTCGACCACCGACAGCATCGTCACGTTGGCGATGCCGACTCCGCCGGCCAGCAGCACGACGAGCGACAGGATGACGAACACCCCGTTCACGTCGGCCTGGACGTCCTCGCCGAGGTCGGAACGGCCGCGGGGCGCGCTGACTTCCAGGCTCTCCGGGTCGTCGGGGGCCAGCGCCAGCGGGGCCTGCTCGGACAGCTGCGGTCCGGCGCCGATCGCGATGCGGGCCTGGGCGTCGCCCGGTGTGGTGAGCCCCAGGTCGGCGCGCGCCGTCCCGGTGGGCAGGACGACGGCGTTGAGCAGCTCGGCGCGGGCGGCGTAGGAGTCGACGACCCCCAGCACCGTGTAGGGGATGCCGTCGATGAACACCGAGGGCTGGGTGTCCACCCGCTGCACGCCCAGCCGCTCGGCGGCCCGGGAGCCGAGCACCGCGACCCGGTCGCCCCGCGCGTCGTGACCGCGGTCGAAGAACCGGCCGGTGGCCACGTGCCCGCCCAGGGTGTCCAGCAGCTCCTCCGACGCGGCGTACACCGGCGGTGCGGCGACCGGTGCCTGCGAGGGGTCGTTGACCGGGACGGCGGTGATGGTCACCTCGGGCAGCGACACCTCGGCCAGCAGGGCCGCGGACTCGACGCCGGCCAGCCGCTCCAGCCGGGCCGGGGCGTCCCAGGGCAGCACCCCGGCGGCGACGGTCGTGCCGCCGGTGGTGTCCGCCGTCGCCGGGGTGACCGACAGCTGGGTGGCCGCGGTGGCGTCGAACTGCTGGGCGATCTGACCGGCCGCGGTCTGGGCGAAGCCGATGGTGGCGATGAGCGCGGCGATCCCCAGCACCGTCCCGATGATCGTGGTGACCAGCCGGCCGGGGCGGGACCCGATGTCGGCGGTGGCCTCGCCCAGCAGGTCGCTGAACCGGAACCGGTCGGCCGGTGCGACGGCGCGCAGCGGTGTGGTCGCCGGCCCGGCCGCGTCGCCGCGACGCCCACCGCGGCGTCCACGGAGTCCCCTCACGCGGCGCTGCTGACGCGGCCGTCGGCCAGCCGGATGCGGCGGTGTGCCCGGCGGGCGACGCCGTCGTCGTGGGTGATGACGACGAGGGTCAGGCCGTCGTCGTTGAGCTCCTCGAACAGCGCCATGATCTCCGCGCTGGTGGCCTGGTCCAGGTTGCCGGTGGGCTCGTCGGCCAGCAGCACGCGCGGCCGGGTGGCCACCGCGCGGGCCACCGCGACCCGCTGGCGCTCCCCGCCGGACAGCGTGCCGGGTTGGAACCCCAGCCGATGGCCCAGGCCGACCCGCTCCAGCGCCTCCCGGGCTCGGGGCTCCCGCTCGGCCCGCGGGGTGCCGGCGTACAGCATCGGCAGCAGCACGTTCTCCAGCACCGTCCGCCGGGACATCAGGTGGAAGGCCTGGAAGACGAAGCCCAGCTGCCGGGCCCGGACAGCGGCGCGCTCGTCCTCGCCCAGGCCACTGGTGAGCACCCCGCCGAGCCGGTACTCACCGACCGTGGGCCGGTCCAGCAGGCCCAGGATGTTCAGCATCGTGGACTTGCCGGAACCGCTGGGGCCGATGATCGAGACGTACTCGCCGTCGGCGACGGAGACGTTGACGCCCTTGAGCGCCTGGACCTCGGGCGGGCCGGGGAAGGACCGGGTGACGTCGCGCAGCTCGATCGCCGGCTCCGGCGCGCCGGCCGGGAGTGGTGCGGTGGTGGCCGCCGGGCTGGCGGTCACCGGCCCGCGACGACGAGGTCGCCCTCGCCGAGGTCGCCGTCGGTGGGCCGGACCTCGACGGCGCCGTCGGCGGCCAGGCCGGTCTCGACCACGACCAGCCGGGTCTGGGCCTGTGCGCCCGCGCGCGGGTCGCCGTCGACGACCTCGACCCGGGACTCCCCGCCCGGCCCGGCGCTCAGCGCGGCCAGCGGCACCGACAGCACGTCGCCCTCGGTCGCCCCGACCGGGATCGACACCCGGACGTTGGTGCCCTGCAGCTCGGTGACCTGCTCGGGGGTCAGCGGCCCCGGTGCCAGCAGCACCCTCCAGCGGGCCTCGCCGTCGGCACCGGGCTCGACGCTGCTGATCGTCGCCGGAGCCTCGGTCCCGTCGGGCAGGTCGAAGGTCGCCGGCTGCCCGACGACCAGCAACCGGGCGTCGGCCTCGGCGGCGGTGCCGCTGAGTGCCAGGGTCGCCCCCGAGACCGTCATCGCGGCCCCGTCCAGGACCTTCCCGCGCTCCGCGGCGACGGCGTCGACCCGGCGGGGGAGCTGGGTCAGGTAGAGCACCTCGCCGGCGGGCAGGGAGGGCAGTGCCTCCTGCTGGGCGCGGGTGAGGTCGGTGCGGGCCTGGGTGAGCTGGCCCTGCGCGGCGGTGAGCGCGGCCCGCTGGGCGGTGGTGTCCTTGGGTGCGTTCAGCGCCTGGCGCTGGAGCTGGGCCAGGGTCAGTGCGTCGCGGAGCCCACCGATCGCCACGCCGTCGTCGGGGGTGGCGGCCAGGGCGGCGTCCAGCTCGCGGCGGGCGGCGGCGACCGCGTTGTCGGCCTCCTGCACCTGCACCGCCGTCGGGCCGCCCTGGGCCGAGCTGACCTCCGCCTGGGCGGCGGAGACGGCCTGCTCGGCGGCCCGGACGCCCTCCTGCGCGGCCCGGACGCCGTCCTGCGCGCCGTCCTCGTCGGAGGGGACCGGGTAGCCGGCCTGGGCGTACAGGGAGGTGACGGCGGCGGCGGCGGTCTGGTCGAAGACGTTGCTGGCCGGGTCGCCGGCGTCCAGGCCCACGGCCCGCATCGCCTCCTTGAACTGGACGACGTCGGGGCCCGAGACGCCGAAGCGCAGCGTGCGGTAGGCCGGCAGCTCACCGGGCAGCACCACGACGGGCCGGCCGGCGACCTCGAGGGCGACGCCCAGCGGGCCCAGCTCGGCACCCACCTCGGGGACCTGCCCGGTGACCACCGCCGGCCCGGAGATCGAGGAGGTGTCGATGGTGACCTCGACGGAGTCGGCGTAGCCGACCTCGCCGCGGATGGTGACGTCGTTGCTCAGCGGGCCGAACCCCACCGGCACGGTGACCAGGCCAGGGCTCGGGACCTGCGCCGAGGCGTCGTCCGGGGCCACCACGAACCGGCCCACGAGCAGCCCGGCGACCAGGGCGACCACGGCGACGGCCGCGGTCACCCAGAGCGCCCGGTTGCGGCGCACCAGGGTCGGCAGTGCGCCGAGCCGGGCCCGCAGCCGCGCTGCGGGCGAGGCGCGGGGGGCGGGGTCCCCGGGCAGGGCGGGGGTCTCGTCCGGCACCGGCTCAGTCCTGCTCGGAGGCGGCGACGAGTGCGTCGAGCTCGGCCTGGTGGTCGCTGATGAACTGCTCCTCGGCGACACGGGTGATCTCCGCCGACCGGTCCCGGTAGTCGGTCTCCTCGCGGCAGTCCAGGTCGACGAGGGCGAGTTCGACCTCTTTCTCAGCCAGCGCGTCGGTGGCGGCCTGGTCGGGCTCACCGCTGCCGTCCTCGGAGACGGGCATCTCCTCGTAGAGGGCGTTCATGTCGTCGTAGACCGAGTTCTGCGCGTCGGCCTGCATGGTGAACCCGGTCTTGCCGGCCGCGTCCATGCAGGCGGCCCACTCGGCGTCCAGGTCGGACATCTCGGGGGAGGACTGGGTGTCCTCGTAGAGGGCGTTGATCGCGTCGAAGAGCGGCTTGAACTCCTCGGACTGGCTCGGGTCGTCCCCGGACACCTGGTGCTGGGCGGCGCCCTGGCAGCCGGCGGTCTGCCAGTCGTAGTCGAAGGACCCGTCCTCGGAGATCTCGTCCTCGTCGGGGCCCGGCCCGTACAGCGCCTCGTTGAACGCCGCCTGCTCGGACTCCGACAGCGTGGCGAGGTAGTCGCCGTTGGGGTCCACGTACTCCTCGGTGGGCTGCGCCGGGTCGTTGAAGGGGGAGTTGACGGCGCCGTAACCCCACTGGGCGACCCAGTCGCGGTCCTCGGGCTCGTACTCGATGTCGTCTCCGCTGGTGAAGCCGCCGCTCTGGGTGTCCGGGCTGTACTCGAAACCCTCGTCCTGCATGCACTGTGCGACCAGTTCCTCGGTCTGAGCCTGCTGCTCGGCGAACTGGCGCTCCTGCTCGTCGGGGGACAGGTCGCCGCCGTAGACGGCGCTCAGGTACTCCGACAGGGGCGACGTCTGCTCGGCGGGCGCGCCGGACGCGTCGTCGTCCCCCGAGCCGGAGCACCCGGCCAGCAGCACGGCGAGCACGGTGGCGGCGGACAGGACGGCGGGACCTCGCAAGACGCGCACGGTTCTCCTTCTCAGACGGCGGTGAGCCAGACCCTAGGGCCCGCGGAGGCCGTGTGGCGTCATCCCGGGGGCGGATTGCGAGGCCGTTGGTATCAGATTCCAGACGGACATCGCCCCAGGTCGGAGCCCAAACGATCCCATGCCGTATCGCAGCAGACGCATGTGAGCCGCGTGGTCCACCCGCGACCGGCGCGTGCGGTCCTGGCACCCCGCTCGCAGCGTCGGCGGCGCCTGGGACGAGGGGTGGCGGGGTCTCGTCCGCGGGACGCGCCGGCCCTACGGTCAGGGCATGACAGCAGCAGACGCACCAGGCCGTCCGGGGTGGCTGCTGGACCAGGTCGCCAGCGCGGGCCGGGAGAACCTCGACGCCGGGCACGTCGCGCGCTACGACGCCATCGAGGACGCCGCCCCCGACCGTGAGGTGGCGCTGCTGCAGCGTTGGGGCATGGACGGCGATTCGGTGGTCGTGGAGCTCGGCACGGGCACCGGTCAGTTCGCGCTCGCGGCGGCGCGGGTGTGCGGGCGGGTGGTCGCCGTCGACGTCTCCCCGGTGATGATCGCCGAGCTGGAGGCCAAGCTGAGGCGGTCCGGGCTGGAGAACGTCACCGTCGTGCAGGCCGGGTTCCTGGACTACCAGCACCAGGGTCCGCCGGCCGACGTCGTCTACAGCCGGTACGCGATGCACCACCTGCCCGACTTCTGGAAGGGCGTCGCACTGGCCCGCATCCGGGACGCCCTGCGCCCCGGCGGGGTGCTCCGGGTCTGGGACGTCGTCTGGTCCTTCGAGGTGCACGAGGCCGAGGAGCGGCTGGAGGCGTGGTGCGCCACCGGCGGTCCCGACGGCGGCGACGGGTGGAGTCGCGCGGACTTCGAGGAGCACGTCCGCGACGAGCACTCGACGTTCACCTGGCTGTTCGAGGCTCTCGCGGAGCGGGCCGGCCTGGTGCTGGAGACCGCGGAGTACTCCGCCGACGGGGTGTTCGCCGAGTACGTCTTCTCCCGCCCGGATGGGCCCGTTCCGGAAACGGCTGATTCAGACTGATCCGGTGTTCAACCACCGCTTCAGTGGCTGGCTGGGCCGCCGAAGGGAGAGACAGGAGACGGTCGAAGCCGCGGCCCGCGCTCCGTACAGCCCCTGGAGGGCCCACGTGCGATCCGCCCTGTCCCGTTCCCACGCCGCCGCCCTCACCGCCGACGCGGAGGCCGACGTCGATGCGGTGACGTCGGTGGTGTCGGCGTTGGCGGGTGTCTCGTCCAGCCAGGAGGCGGTGCGGGCTGCGTTGTCCGCTGTCCGGGAGGGGTTCGGGTGGGCCTACGGGTCGCACTGGACCATCGATCCGGCCGATGGGCTGTTGCACTTCTCCTCGGAGTCGGGGTCGGTGAGCGAGGAGTTCGCGCGGGTCACGGCGACCGCGACGTTCGCCCGGGGTGTGGGTCTGTCGGGGCGCGCGTGGGCCACGGCCGACCTGGTGTTCGTGCCGGACCTGGGTCAGGTGCGCGACTGCGTGCGGGCCCCGGTGGCGCAGCGGGTGGGGGTGCGGTCGGGGGTGTGCTTCCCGATCGTGGCCGCCGGTGCGGTGGTGGGGACGATGGACTTCTTCACCACCGAGACCCTGCAGAACTTCACGAACGGGTTGGGCATGGTTCCTCCTGGTCCGGTGCCTCGATCCGGCCGATGGGCTGTTGCACTTCTCCTCGGAGTCGGGGTCGGTGAGCGAGGAGTTCGCGCGGGTCACGGCGACCGCGACGTTCGCCCGGGGTGTGGGTCTGTCGGGGCGCGCGTGGGCCACGGCCGACCTGGTGTTCGTGCCGGACCTGGGGCAGGTGCGCGACTGCGTGCGGGCCCCGGTGGCGCAGCGGGTGGGGGTGCGGTCGGGGGTGTGCTTCCCGATCGTGGCCGCCGGTGCGGTGGTGGGGACGATGGACTTCTTCACCACCGAGACCCTGGAGCTCGCACCGCGCCGGCTGGCCACCCTGCGTGCGATCGGGACCCTGGTGTCCCAGGCGCTGGCCCGCCTGGCCGCCGGTGAGGCGCAGGCCAAGTCCGCCCAGGACGTCGCCGCGGTCACCGAGGTGCTGCAGCAGCTGACCGCCGCCACCGACGCCGACACCGCGCTGGCCGCCGCCCTGGACACCATCCGCACCGACTTCGGCTGGGCCTACGGCTCGTTCTGGCGGGTCGACCCCGCGGCAGGGGTGTTGCGGTTCGAGCGGGAGTCCGGGGACGCCGGCCCGGAGTTCCGCGCCGTCACCCTGGCCGCGACCTTCGCCCCCGGTGTGGGGCTGTCGGGGCGGGCGTGGCAGCGCCGCGACATGGTCTTCGTGCCCGACCTGGGCGAGCTCACCGACTGCGTGCGCGCCCCCGCCGCCCAGCGCGCCGGGGTGAAGTCCGGGGTGTGCCTGCCCATCACCTCCGGTGGGCAGGTCATCGGCACCATGGACTTCTTCGCCACTTGGACCCTGGTGATGTCCCCGGGCCGGGAAGCCGCGCTGCGCAACACCGCCTACCTGCTCGGTGCCGCCCTGGACCGCATCGCCGCCACCGAGCAGCTGGCCACCGCCGGCCGGGAACTGGTCACCTCCATCGAGGAGGTCGAGCGCAACGTGCTCTCCGCGACCACCGTGGCCTCCCAGGGCCGGGACCTGGCCGAGCAGGCCAACACCGTCGTCGCCGCCCTGGGTGAGTCCAGCCAGCAGGTCGGTCAGGTCGCCCAGACCATCGGGACCATCGCCGCCCAGACCAACCTGCTCGCGTTGAACGCCACCATCGAGGCCGCCCGCGCCGGCGAGGCCGGCCGCGGGTTCGCCGTCGTGGCCAACGAGGTCAAGGAACTGGCCCGCGAGACCGCCGTGGCCACCACCGACGTCACCGCCAAGATCACCGCCATCCAGGACCAGGTCGACGCCGTCGTGGCCACCCTCGCCGCCATCAGCACCGTCATCGACACCATCAACGAGACCCAGGCCGTCATCGGCGGCGTCCTCACCGAACAGGTCGCGGTCACCCGCGCCATCCTCG
>NZ_LMQC01000024.1 GCF_001424485.1 Modestobacter sp. Leaf380 | reverse complement strand
CAACAGCGCCACCGAGAGCCGCCGACAGATCTCAGCCAAGACAGCAACCGCGTCGGTCAGCACACCGGGTCAGACGACCCCCGATGACGCCGCCCCCATCCTCACTGTCAGCGGGCCAGCTTCGCCGCGCGCTGCAGCGCGACCTCGGCGTCCGCGGCGAGCCGGCGGACGACGTCGGTCGCGGACCGCTCGTCGACCACCTGCCCGACCGCCTCGCCGGCGTAGACCGGTGCCGCGCTGAGGTCGCCGGTGGTCCGGGCGGTCCGCACGCGCTGCGCGGTCGCGGCGTCCCCGCGCAGCTCGTCCTCGCGGCCGTGCCAGGCCCGGGTGACGTCGTTGGCCAGCGCCCGGCCGGGGTAGCGGGAGGGCCAGTCCAGGCCCTGGGCGATGTCGAAGACGCTGGTCAGCACGGTGTCCTCGCCGCCCGCGGCGCGCACCCGGGCCCGGGTGGCGTCGGTGCCGGTGCCCTCCGGGGAGGCCAGTAGCGCGGTGCCGACCCAGGCGCCCGCGGCACCGGCGACCAGCACCGCGGCCAGTGCCGCGCCGGTCGCGATCCCGCCGGCGGCCAGCACCGGCCGGTCGGTGCTGGCCAGCACGTCCACCAGCAGCGGCAGGGTGGCCCGGTGGCCGGTGTGGCCGCCGGCCTCGGTGCCCTGCGCGACGAGCACGTCGGCGCCGGCGTCCACCGCCCGGTCGACGTCGGCCAGCGTGTGCACCGAGGTGGCGACGGCGATCCCGGCGTCGTGCAGCGGGCCGACGAAGGGGGAGGGGTCCCCGAAGGACACCGACACCATCGCGGGCTGCGCGGCGATCGCCGCGGCCAGCTGGTCGGGCCGGTCGGCCAGCACCCACGCCATCAGCCCGATCCCGAAGGACACGTCGGACTCCTCGGGCAGCCGGGCCTGCTCGGTGATCCAGTCCGCCGGGGTCGACGGGCCCACGCCGATCATCCCCAGCCCGCCCCCCAGGGACACCGCGCGGGCCAGCTCGCCGCCGGCCACCCCGGCCATCGGGGCGCCGAACACGGGGACGTCGAGGTCGAACCAACGGGTGAGCGGGGTGCGGATCACGGGTCCAGCGTGCCCCGCCGGACCGCGGCCCGCTGTCGCTAGGGTCGGGCGGGTGGACGGCAGCCGCGGTGTGCGCATCTCCGACGCCGACCGGGAGCGCGCCGCCCAGCGGCTCCAGACGGCGATGGCCGAGGGTCGGATCACCATGCTCGAGCTCGACGAGCGGCTGGGCGTGGTCTACGCCGCCCGGTACGCCGACGAGCTGGTCCCCCCGCTGGCCGACCTGCCCCCGGTGCCCGGTCCGCCCGGGGTGGTCGGCCCGCCCGTGCCGGCGTCGGCGTGGCACCCGCCCGTCGTCGCGCACCCGGGCGTCCCGGTCTCCGCGGACGCCCCTGTCGTGCTGCGCAGCGGGGTCGGGGACATCAAGCGCAAGGGCCGCTGGGCGGTCCCGCCCCGGCTGCGGGTGCACAGCACGATGGGCACCGTGGTGCTCGACTTCTGCGACACCGAGGTGCCGCACGCCGTCGTCGACATCGAGGTGCAGCTCGGTGCCGGGTCGGCCCGCATCCTGGTGCCCGACGGCGCCTCCGCCGACGTCGACGGGGTCAACGCCGGGATGGGCAGCGTGACCTGCAAGGTCTCCTCCCTGCCCCAGCCCGGGATGCCGCACTTCCGGGTGCACGGCAAGGCCGGCATGGGCTCGGTGACCGTCCGGAACCGCTACCGCTTCGGCGGCCACCGGTTCTGAGGGCCGTCGGCGACCTCGTCGACGGGCGCGTCCAGCGGTCCTGCGCGGGTAGGGGGCCCAGGTGACCACCCCGCTGCGCGCCGTCGACCGAGGGGGCGACGGGCTGCCCGTCGTCCTGCTGCCCGCCTTCCCGCTCGACCACCGCCTCTGGGACGACGTCGCCGCCCTGCTACCGGACACGCTGCGGCCGATCGCGGTCGACCTGCCCGGCCTGGGCTCACCGACGGCGGGGGAGCCCTCGCTGCACGTCGCCGTCGACGGGGTGCTCGCGCTGCTGGACTCCCTCGGGGTGGACCGTGCGGTCGTGGCCGGGCTGTCCACCGGTGGCTACGTCGCCGCGATGCTGGCCGGTCGGGCGCCGGACCGGGTGGCCGCGCTGGCGCTGTGCGACACCACCACCGAGGTCGGCCCGCCCGACGAGCCCGATGCCCGCCGGGAGACCGCCCGCCAGCTCGAGGGCGCGCTGGGCATCGGTGCCGTGCTGGACTCGGTCGCCGACGGCCTGGGGCCGCACGCCGGACCGGAGCTGGCGGGGCGGGTGCGGCAGATGGTCGAGTCCCGCGACCCCGCGGAGGTCGCGTGGGTGTGCCGGGCGCTGGCCGACCGGCCGGACACCACCGAGGCGCTGCGCGGGTACCCCGGGCCGGTGCTGCTGCTCGCCGGGGAGCACGACACCCCGACGCCACCGGCGGAGCGGCTGGCGCAGCTGCGGGCCGTCCGGCCCGACGCAGCCGTCGTGGTCGTGCCCGGGTCGGGCCACCTCACCGCGCTGGAGTCCCCGGCCGACGTCGCCGATGCGCTCACCGCGCTGGCCGGCCGGGTGGCCCCGCCCCGCTGAGGGGACGGGGCCGGTCGGCCCAGCCGGCCTCCGGCGTCCCCGTCTCCGTGCGCGGTCAGCGCGAGTGCACGGTCAGGGGGACTGCTCGGTGAGCTGCTCGTCGGGCTCGCCGGCCGGGTCGGCGTCGGCCAGCTCGTCGTCGCCGGCGGTCAGCTCGTCGTCCTCGGTGGAGGCCAGGTCGGCGCCCTGGCCCAGCGCGCCGGGGTCGGCCTGGGTGGTGCGGGGGTCGTGCAACGGGTCGGGGACGTCGGGATCGGTGACGGTCATGCCGGTGCCGTGCCCCGGCGGGCGTCGTCCGAACCGGTCCTCGACAGCGCGACCCGGCTGCGCCAGGCTCGCCGCTGGCGCGAGGAGGCCACGATGAGCGAGCCCGGCACGGTCACCACCGAGGACGACGGCGTGCGGGTGCGGGTCACCCGGCACTGGTCGCTGCCCCCCGAGCGGGTCTGGGCCGCCCTCACCGAGCCGGAGCCGCTGGCCCGCTGGATCGGGCGGTACGACGGCGAGCGCCGCGCCACTGGCAGCGGGACGTTCACCATGACCGCCGAGGACGGCGCGACCGGCGACCCGCTGACCGTGGTGGAGTGCGCCCGGCCCGAGCGGCTGGTGGTCCGCTGGGTGCAGCCGGGCGATGCCGGCTGGCAGGTCGAGCTCGACCTGACCGAGGCCGACGGCGGCACCGCGCTGGTGCTCGGGCAGCTGCTGCCGCCCGGCACCGACGGGACGGACGTCGCGCTGGGCTGGCAGTGGTACCTGACCCGGCTGGACGCGGTGCTCACCGGCGGCCCGCCGGCGCCCGGCTGGGACGACTTCCTCGCCGCCTCGTCCCGCCGGTCCTGACGCCGGGCGTGGTCAGGTGCGCGGCGGGGCGAGCTGGACCGGGTCGGGGCCGGTCCACGGGTCGATCGAGGTCAGCAGCCTGTCCCGGGAGGCCAGCCGCGGCCCGGACTGCACCGGCCAGGCGTCGTAGGAGCCGGTCAGCTCGCGGGCGGCGTGCAGCGGCCAGTTGGGGTCGTCCTGCGCGGCCCGGGCCAGTGCGACCAGGTCGGCCTGCCCGGTGGCCAGCACGGCCTCGGCCTGGGCCGGCTCGGTGAGCAGGCCGACCGCCATCGTGGGCAGCCCGCTGCCCGCCTTGACCGCGGCGGCCGCCGGCACCTGGTAGCCGTAGCCGATCGGGTGCGCCCAGCCCCCGCCGATGCCGCCACCGGAGGTGTCCACGGCGTCCACGCCGAGGGCGGCCAGCTCGCGGGCGAAGGCGACGGTCTCCTCCAGCGTCGTCCCGTCGGCCGCACCGTCGACGGCGGAGACCCGGACCAGCAGCGGCCTGTCCGCGGGCCACGCGGCGCGCACCGCGGCCACCACCTCCAGCGGGAACCGCATCCGGGCCGCCGGCGAGCCGCCGTAGGCGTCGGTGCGGGTGTTGGTCAGCGGGGAGAGGAACTGGTTGAGCAGGTAGCCGTGCGCGGCGTGCACCTCGACGACGTCGAAGCCGGCCCGCTCCGCCCGCCGGGTGGCGGCCACCCAGTCCGCGACGAGGGCGGCCAGCTCGTCGGTGCCCAGCGCGTGCGGCTGCGGCCAGCCCTCGCCCAGCGGGACGTCGCTCGCCGACACCGTCGGCCAGGGGTCCTCACCGGGCCGGGCGGTGTCCGGGGTGACCGGGCCCTCGCCGTCCCAGGGGCGGTGGGTGGAGGCCTTGCCGCCGGCGTGCGCCAGCTGGACCCCGGCGACGGTGCCCTGGGAGTGCAGGAAGGAGACCACCCGGGCCAGTCCCTCGACCTGGCCGTCGTCCCAGAGGCCGACGTCGCCGTGGCTGATCCGGCCGTCGCGGGTGACCGCGGTGGCCTCCACCAGGACGGTGCCGAAGCCGCCGAGGGCGAACCGGCCCAGGTGGGCCAGGTGGTAGTCGCCGACGACGCCCTCGGTGACGGAGTACTGGCACATCGGGGCGACCACGAGCCGGTTGGGCAGGGTCACACCGCGCAGGGTGAGGGGGGTGAAGAGAGCGGGAGGGGTCACGTCCGGGGTCAACCCGGTGGTCCCAGAGGTGCTTCCCGGCCCGTCCAGGGGCGAGAGACGTCGCAGACGTCTACCCCCCTGGACAAGACGTCTTGTACGTCTCGTCACTGACCCTGCCGCAGGCCCCTCCCCAGCGCTAGCCTTCCGAGATCGCGCTGCCGGGGAGCCCTCCCGGACGGCGTCCGAGGTACCGCACCAGCGCCGGTGTGACAGCCGCACCGGCGTCCACGAGTTTGGAGACGCCTGTGACGTCCGTGGCCACCCCCGGTCTGGAGAACGCCCCCACCACCCACGCACGACTGCTCGCCTGGGTGGCGGAGACGGCCGAGCTGACGACTCCGGACCGAGTGGTGTGGGTGGACGGCAGCGACGAGGAGTGGACCCGGCTCACCGAGCAGCTGGAGGCCGCCGGCACCTTCACCCGGCTGGCGGCCAAGCCGAACTCCTTCCTGGCCCAGTCCGACCCCAGCGACGTCGCCCGGGTCGAGGACCGCACCTACATCTGCTCGGTCGACGAGGCCGACGCCGGTCCCACCAACAACTGGATGGAACCGGCCGAGATGAAGGCCGTCATGACCGAGCTGTACCGCGGGTGCATGCGCGGCCGGACGATGTACGTCATCCCCTTCTGCATGGGCCCGATCGAGGCCGAGTCGCCGATGTTCGGCGTCGAGCTGACCGACTCCGAGTACGTCGTGGTCTCCATGCGGGTCATGGCCCGGATCGGCAGCGCCGCCCTGGAGGCCATGGGCACCGACCGGCCCTTCGTGCCCGCGCTGCACTCCCTGGGTGCCCCGCTGGCCGAGGGCCAGGCCGACGTCCCGTGGCCCTGCAGCGACACCAAGTACATCGTGCAGTTCCCCGAGGAGCGGACCATCTGGTCCTACGGCTCGGGTTACGGCGGCAACGCCCTGCTGGGCAAGAAGTGCTACTCGCTGCGCATCGCCTCGGTGATGGCCCGCGACGAGGGCTGGCTGGCCGAGCACATGCTGATCCTCAAGCTGACCAACCCCGAGGGCGCGGTGCACTACATCGCCGCCGCGTTCCCCAGCGCCTGTGGCAAGACCAACCTGGCGATGCTCGAGCCCACCATCCCGGGCTGGGAGGTCGAGACCCTCGGCGACGACATCGCCTGGATGCGCTTCGGTGAGGACGGCCGGCTCTACGCCCTCAACCCCGAGTTCGGCCTCTTCGGCGTCGCGCCCGGCACCGGCTGGGACACCAACCCCAACGCCATGCGCACCATCGAGCAGGGCAACTCGGTCTTCACCAACGTCGCCCTCACCGACGACGGCGACGTCTGGTGGGAGGGCATGACCGAGGAGCCCCCGGCCCACCTGCGGGACTGGAAGGGCCGGGACTGGACGCCGGAGTCCACCGAGCCCAGCAGCCACCCCAACAGCCGGTTCTGCACCCCGATCACCCAGTGCCCCATCCTGGCGCCGGAGTGGGACGACCCGAAGGGCGTGCCGATCTCGGCCATCCTCTTCGGCGGTCGCCGCAAGACCACGATCCCGCTGGTCAGCCAGGCGCGGGACTGGAACCACGGCGTCTTCATGGGGGCCACGCTGTCCTCGGAGACCACCGCCGCGGCCACCGGTGCGGTCGGCGTCATCCGCCGCGACCCCTTCGCGATGCTGCCCTTCATCGGCTACAACGCCGGTGACTACTTCAACCACTGGGTCGAGACCGGCAAGTCCGCCGACGCCGCCAAGCTGCCCTCGGTCTTCTACGTCAACTGGTTCCGCCGGGACGCCGACGGCGGCTTCCTGTGGCCGGGCTTCGGGGAGAACTCGCGGGTGCTCAAGTGGGTCGTCGAGCGCCTGGAGGGCACCGCGGCCGCCGTCGAGACCCCGGTCGGCCACGTGCCCACCGCCGAGTCGCTCGACGTCTCGGGCCTGGGCATGACCGCCGACCAGGTCGAGGCCGCGCTCGCCGTGCGCACCGAGGAGTGGCGCGAGGAGATCCCGCAGATCACCGAGTGGTTCGAGCGCTTCGGCGACAAGCTCCCCACCACCATGTGGGACGAGCTGGAGATCCTCAAGAGCCGCCTCGCCTGAGCGAGGTCCGGAGGACAGCGTCGTCCTCCCGTGGGGCCCCGCCGCACCGTCAGCGTCGACGGTGCGGCGGGGCCCGCGCGCGTCCCGGGCGGTGACCCCGCGCCGGGTTAGCGTCGGGGCATGAGGCACGTGCTGGGACTGCTGCTCGGGATCGTGCTCACCGTCGTCGGGGCGAGCCTGGTGGCCGTGGGTGCCGGCCGGGCCGCGCAGCTCGTCGGGGCCCTCGCCGCCGACACCGGCGAGCGGACCGCCCCCCTGCTCCTCGTGATGGCCGGCGGCCTCCTGCTCGGCCTCGTCGCCGCGCTGCGCCGGCTGTCCCCGGTGGTGCCGCTCGTCGGTGGGTTGCTGCTGCTGGCCGTGGGCGTCCTCGACTGGGTCGACCCCGCATCGACCCGACGGGTGGTCGACGTCCTGTCCTTCGAGCGGGTGCCCGACGGGGCGGACCTGCTCATCGCCGGCGGGGTGCCGCTGGCCGTGGGCGCGCTGCTCGTCGTCCTCGCGTTGGTCCCGCAGGGTCGCCGCCGGCCGCGCCGGGAGAAGGGCGACGACGGCCGGGACGACGACGGCTTCACCGCCGTCCCCACCTCGACGCCGCAGGCCTGGTCCCCGCCGCAGGGCTGACCCCGTCCGGGCCCTCCTGCGAGCCCGGGGCGGACCCGGCGGTTAGCGTCGGGGCCGCACCGTCCGCGACCCACCGTCTCGCCGGAGGCCCTCCCCTCGTGCCCAACCCGTACCTGCACGTGCTGCGCACGCCGCACGCGCTGCCGATGGTGGCCTCGGCCTTCGTCGGGCGGCTGCCGCTGTCGATGATCGGCCTGGGCAGCGTGCTGCTGGTGCAGGACTACACCGGCTCCTACGCCCTGGGCGGTGGCGTGGCCGCCGCGGGGGCGGTGGCCACGGCGGTCAGCGGCCCGGTGCTGGGCCGGCTGGCCGACACCCTGGGCCAGCGGCGGGTGCTGCTGCCGGTGCTGCTGGCCTTCGTGCTGGCCGGGTTCGTGTTCCTGTTCTCCGTGCGGGAGGGCTGGCCGCTGTGGGTGGTCTTCGCCTCGGCCGCGGTCGCCGGCGCCTGCATCCCCCCGGTCGGCTCGATGATCCGGGTGCGGTGGACCCACCTGCTGCGCGGCACACCCCGGCTGCCCACGGCGCTGGCGATGGAGTCGGTGGTCGACGAGTTCGTCTTCATCGTCGGCCCGGTGCTGGTCACCTTCCTGTCCACCACGGGTCACACCACCTCCGGCGTCGTCACCGCCTTCAGCCTGGCCGTGGTGGGCAGCCTGGCCTTCGCCGCACAGGGCCGCACCGAGCCGCCGGCGCACGGGTTCGCCAGCCGGCAGGGCCCCTCCGCGATGCGGACGGCGGGCCTGCGGGTGCTCTTCGTCGTCGGCCTGGCCGTCGGGACGGTGCTGGGCAGCCTGGAGATCGCGCTGGTGGCCTTCGCCGACGAGGTCGGCGCCAAGTCGCTGTCCGGGGTGCTGATCGCGGCGCTGGCGCTGGGGTCGATGGCCTCGGGCATCGGCTGGGGCACCATGCGGTTCCGCGCCCCGGTGCGGCGTCGCCTGCTCGTGGTCCTCGTCGGGTTCGTCCTGCTCAGCCTGCCGCTGGTGGTCGTGACCGACCTGTGGCTGCTGGTGCCCTTCGTGCTGCTGGCCGGGGTGGCGGTCTCGCCGTCGCTGATCAGCGCCTTCACCCTCGCCGAGGTGCTGGTGCCACGGATCTGCGTCACCGAGGCCTTCACCTGGATCGGCACCGCCCTGGCCCTCGGCGTCGCGGTGGGTGCCTCGGCAGCCGGCAAGGTGGTCGACGTGTCCGGGGCGAACCACTCGTTCCTGGTCTCGACAGTCGCCGCGGCCGTGGCCGCGGTGGCCGTCGGTGTGTTCCAGCGGCTGCTCGTCGTCCCCGCCGAGCACACCGGGGAACCGGCGCTCGCACGCTAAGTACACCAATCCGATCGGGATTGTTGACGGGGGGCCGGGCCGAGTGGTCTGATCTCCCGGTGACGTACTCGCTCGAGCTGCACCGGAGGTCCGCCGTGGACCTGCTCCGTGTCGCCAGCGCGCTGTGTCCGGGTCGCTGACTCCACCTCCAGCCCCCGCACCAGCCACCCGCCGCCGCACTCCTGCCGGCCGCGCCACGTCCTGAGGAAGTCACCGTGACCAGCACCGTCCTGCCCAGCTCGCCCGTGTCCGCCCGCCCCCGCTCGGCCTCGGCCGCCGGCCAGGTCGCCGAGGCCACCCGGCCCGCCGGCGCCGCAGCCCTCGCCGTCGCCCTCGCCGTCCGCACCGACCTGTGGGCGCACCTCGTGGAGTTCCGCGAGGAGAGCCGGTGGACCCACCTGCTCCCCACCGCCGACCTGGCCCCGGCCCTGGACCCCTCGCTGCACCAGGAGCTGGAGGAGGCCCAGGTCTGGCTGCTGTCCTGGCTGCCCGGCCAGGGCACCCCGCTG
Source organism: Modestobacter sp. Leaf380 (assembly GCF_001424485.1). Lineage (GTDB taxonomy): Bacteria > Actinomycetota > Actinomycetes > Mycobacteriales > Geodermatophilaceae > Klenkia. The sequence goes on along the minus strand of NZ_LMQC01000024.1, from coordinate 154,361 downwards.
CACGACCACGGCGCCTCCTCCGGGGCCTTCGCGGTGGCCCGCGGCACGCTCACCGAGCGGGTCGTCGCCGCCCGCAGCGGCCGCGCGCCGCACCAGAGCACCGCGGACCTCGCCGCCGGCCGGGTCCGCTTCTTCGGCCCGCACTACGTGCACCAGGTGGTCAACACCCTGCACGAGCCCGCGGTCAGCGTGCACGTCTACGCGCCCCGGCTGAGCCTGATGAACACCTACCGGATCGACCCCACCGGCCTGGTCCGGATCGGCACCGAGAAGGCCGGGGTGGACTGGTGACCTCGCTGCTGCAGCGCCCCGCCGGCGCCGTCTCCGTCGACGACCTGCTCGACGCCGCCCGGTCCCGGATCGCCCGGGTCACCCCCCAGGAGGCCGCCCGTCGCTGGGCCGCCGGTGCGTACCTCGTCGACATCCGGCCGGCCGCCCAGCGCGCCCGCGAGGGCTGGGTCCCCGGCTCCCGCGTCGTCGAGCGCAACGTCCTGGAGTGGCGCTTCGACCCGGCCAGCGACGCCCGGCTGCCCGAGGCCACCGGCTACGACGTCGACGTCCTGGTGCTGTGCTCGGAGGGCTACACCTCCAGCCTGGCCGCCGACGCGCTGCGCTCGCTCGGCCTGGCCAGCGCCACCGACGTCATCGGCGGCTTCGTCGCCTGGGTCGCCGCCGGACTGCCCCACGAGATGGGCACCGAGGGCGTCTGAGACGTCGGCCCCGGCTCGGCCGCACAGACCCACGGCCGGCCGGCGCGTCCGCCCGACGGAGGGGCGTCCGCACCGGCCGGCCGTGTCACGTCCGGCCGCGTGGTCTGATCACCGGGTGAGCCGCAGCCGCCCCGCCGCCGGCGGTGGCCGTGTCATCGCGGTCCCGGCCGAGCGCCTGGGTCGCTGGCTGGACGGGGTCGCCGACCGGCACGGCGCCTTCACCGACGTCGCCGTCGCTGCCGACGGCGCGGTCACCGTCACCTGCGCCGACACCACGACCGCCGTCGTCCGGCTGCCGTTCGGGTGGGAACCGGGACCCGCGCCGATGACCGCGCTCGCCGTCGCCGCCCGCCGGCCGGCCCGGGTCGGGGTGCTCCTGGTCCGCCGGGGCCGCTGGGCGGTCGGCGTCTTCGACGGGGACGACCTCGTCGTCTCCAAGGTCGACGCACGCCAGGTGCAGGGCCGCACGGCGGCCGGCGGCTGGTCCCAGCAGCGCTTCGCCCGCCGCCGAGGCAACCAGACCGACGCCGTCGTCGACCACGCCGTGGAGACCGCCGTCCGGGTGCTGCTGCCGCACGCCAGCACCCTCGCCGCGCTGGCGACCGGGGGCGACAAGGGCCTGGTGGCCGAGGTCCTCACCGACCCCCGCCTCGCGCCGCTGGCCGCCCTGCCGCAGACCGCACCGTTGGACGTGGGGGAGCCGACGAAGGCGGTGCTGGTGGACACCCCGGCGCAGTTCCGCGCCGTGCAGGTGCACCTGGTCGAGCCCGGCGACCGCTCCTGAGGCTGTGTGACACCTAGGGTCGGGGCATGAGCGACGACCAGTCCAGCGCCATCGGCCGGCGCCGCGCCGCGGCCAGGGGCGAGGGACGGATCGCCTACGCCGAGCGGCGCCAGGAGATCGTCGAGGCGGCCGCGCGCCTGTTCAAGACCCACGGCTTCCGGGGCACCAGCATCGGCCAGATCGCCGACGCGATGGGCACCGACCGGGCCACGCTGTACTACTACGTGGGCAGCAAGGAAGAGCTGTTCGACGAGGTGGTCAGCGACGTCGTCCGGGCGAACCTGACCCGCGCCGAGGAGATCCGGGACGGGGCCGGCGACGCCCCGGACAAGCTGGACCGGCTGGTCGTGGCGATGATGGACAGCTACGAGGCCAGCTACCCGTTCCTGTACGTCTACATCCAGGAGAACCTCAGCCACGTCGGTGAGCGGCGGGCCGAGTGGTCCCGGGAGATGCGCGCCCTCAACCGGGCCTACGAGGACTGCGTCGTCGCGATCATCACCGCGGGCATCGAGGAGGGCACGATCCGCCCCGTCGCCGAGCCCTGGGTGCTGGCCTACGGCCTGATCGGGATGGTCAGCTGGACCAACCGGTGGTTCAACCCGGTGAAGTCCGAGGTCGACGCCGCCACCATCGGCCGGGCCTACGCCACGATCCTGCTGGACGGCCTGCGCGCCCGCTGACGGCCCTCCCCGCGTGGATCAGGGTCCCTGATCAGAGTCCGTCCTCCCCCACGAGATGTGGTGAGGGAGGACGGAGTCGGATCAGGGACCCTGATCCACGCTCAGGTGGGTCAGAGGAGCTCGAGGATGGTGGCGTTGGCCTGGCCGCCGCCCTCGCACATCGTCTGCAGGCCGTAGCGGATCCCGTTGTCGCGCATGTGGTGCAGCATCGTGGTCATGATGCGGGCGCCGGAGCCGCCCAGCGGGTGACCCAGGGCGATCGCGCCGCCGACGGGGTTGAGGACCTTGTCGTCGGCGCCGATCTCGGCCAGCCAGGCCAGCGGCACGGACGCGAAGGCCTCGTTGACCTCGAAGACGCCGATCTCGTCCAGGCGCAGGCCCGAGCGCTCGAGCACCTTCTTGGTGGCCGGGATGGGGGCGGTCAGCATGATCACCGGGTCGTCGCCGGCCAGCGCCACGCTGTGCACGCGAGCGATCGGGGTGAGCCCGAGCTGGGAGGCCTTCTCACCCGTCATCATCAGCAGCGCGGCCGAGCCGTCGGAGATCTGGCTGGCGTTGCCGGCGCTGACCACCCCGTCGGCCTGGAACGGGGTCTTCAGCCCGGCGAGGGCCTCGACGGTGCCGCCGCGGCGGATGCCCTCGTCGTGGGACACCAGCCCGCCGTCGGTCTGGATCGGGGCGATCTGGTCGGCGAAGGCGCCGTCGTCCTGGGCCTGGGCGGCGCGCTCGTGCGAGCGCAGCGCGAACTCGTCGAGCTGGGTGCGGGACAGGCCCCAGCGGGCGGCGATCATCTCCGCGCCCACGCCCTGGTTGGGGGAGACGCCGTCGTAGCGCTCCATGAACCGCGGGCCCATCGGGTCCTGGCCGTTGCGCGAGGAGCCCATCGGCACCCGGGACATCGACTCGACGCCACCGGCGACGACGACGTCGTAGTGCCCGGCGACGAGCCCGGCGGCGGCGAAGTGCACGGCCTGCTGGGAGGAGCCGCACTGGCGGTCGATCGTGGTGCCGGGCACCGACTCGGGCCAGCCCGCGGCGAGGACGGCGTTGCGGGCGATGTCGAAGGTCTGCTCACCGGACTGCGAGACGCAGCCCCAGATGACGTCGTCGACCAGCGCGGGGTCCAGCCCGGCCCGGGAGGCCAGGTTCTCCAGCACGTGGGCGGACAGGTCGGTCGGGTGGACGCCGGACAGGCCCCCGTTCCGCTTGCCGACCGGGGTGCGCACGGCCTCGACGATGACTGCGTCGCGCATGGCGACTCCTCTCGGTGGGCGTCGGCGGCGGTGCCGACGCGGGGACTGCCCCGACCGGGGACGGTCAGGGCTGACTGTACTGCTCGGCGGGCCGCCCGTCAGCGGTCGTGGCGTCCCGGACCGCGGCCTCCAGCTCCGCGCGGGCGGTCGCCAGCGAGGGGCCGTACCAGGTGAGGGCCCGGCCGCTGACCAGTGCGGTCGCCCGGTCGGGGAAGGCCTCGGGTCCGTCGTCGGCGGTGAAGACGTAGGGCTCGTCGGGCAGCAGCACCAGCCGGGCCGCGACGTCGTCGGGCTCGGCCTTGGGGTACCGCTCGGTGGTGACGGCGTTGGTCAGGCCGAGGCGGGCCAGCACGTCCCCGGTGAAGGTGCGCGCCCCGACCCACATCCACGGGTCCCGCCAGACCGGGACGGCGACCGGGGTCGGGGGCAGCGCCCCGGGCCGGTCCCACACGGCGCGAGCGGTGGCCAGCCAGTCGGGCAGCCCCACGTCCAGGACCTTCAGGAACAGCCGCTCCATCGAGGTCAGCGCTTGGTTCAGGGTCTCGATCGCGGTCACCCAGACCGGGACGCCGGCCGACCGCAGCCGTTCGACGTCCAGCTGGCGGTTCTCCTCCTGGTTGGCGACGACGAGGTCCGGGGCCAGTGCGGTGATCGCCGCGCGGTCCGGGTTCTTGGTGCCCCGCACCCGGGTGACGGCGAGGTCGGCGGGGTGGGTGCACCAGTCGGTGGCGCCGACCAGCCGCTCGGGCACGGTGAGGGCCAGCGCCTCGGTCAGCGAGGGGACCAGCGAGACGATGCGCCGAGGGGGCCGCGGGAGGACCACCGGCGTGCCGAGGTCGTCGTCCAGCGTCCTCATCCGAGGTCCCCGGCGTCCGCCCGGAGCTCGCGGACGACGTCCACCAGGGTGCGGACCGACTCCGGGGACAGGCCCGGGCGGCGGAACACCCCGGCGTTGAGCTCGTCGGTGGCCTTGGCGGCGACCGACCGGCCCTGCTCGGTGATCTCGACCAGCACGGCCCGGCCGTCGTCCGGGCTGGGCCTGCGTTGCACGAACCCGGCGGTCTCCAGCCGGGTCGCGGCGTTGGTGACCGAGGCCGGGTGCACCTGCAGCAGCGCCCCGGCCCGGGCCATCGGCAGGGCGCCGCTGCGGGTGAAGGACAGCAGCTGCAGCAGCTCGTAGCGGGCGAAGGACAGCCCCAGCGGCCGCAGCACCTCCTCCACCCGGGCCAGCACGATCGCCTGGGCGCGCATGATGGAGGTGACCGCGAGCATGCCGTCGGCGGCGTCGTCCCAGCCGTGCGCCCGCCACTGCCGGCCCGCCTCGGCGATGGGGTCGACCGCCCCCGGCCGAGGCATGGGATCTCCCGCATACGGCCCAGGGCCGCGGCCGTATGCGGGGGATCCCATGCCGGGGCGGCGGCTAGACATTGCGGCGGTACTGGCCGCCGACCTCGAAGAAGGCGTCGCTGATCTGGCCCAGCGAGCAGCTGCGCACCGCGGTCATCAGGGCCTCGAAGACGTTGCCGCCGTGCATCGCCGCCTCCTGCAGCGCGGCGATGGCGGCGGGGGACTCGTCGGCGTGCCGGGCGTGGAAGTCGGCCAGCCGGTCCAGCTGGCCCTGCTTCTCGGCCTCGGTGGCGCGGGCGAGCTCCACGGTCACCGGCTCCTGCTCCCCGGCGTGCGGGTCCAGGAACGTGTTGACGCCGACGATGGGCAGCGAGCCGTCGTGCTTGCGGTGCTCGTAGAGCATCGACTCGTCCTGGATCCTGCCGCGCTGGTAGCCGGTCTCCATGGCGCCCAGCACGCCGCCGCGCTCGGCGATCCGGTCGAACTCGGCCAGCACGGCCTCCTCGACCAGGTCGGTCAGCTCGTCGACGACGAAGGAGCCCTGCAGCGGGTTCTCGTTCATCGCCAGGCCCCACTCCCGGTCGATGATCATCTGGATCGCCAGCGCGCGGCGGACCGAGTGCGACGAGGGTGTGGTGACGGCCTCGTCGTAGGCGTTGGTGTGCAGGGAGTTGGCGTTGTCGTAGATGGCGCACAGCGCCTGCAGCGACGTCCGGATGTCGTTGAAGTCCATCTCCTGCGCGTGCAGGGACCGGCCCGACGTCTGCACGTGGTACTTCAGCTGCTGGGAGCGGGCCGAGGCGCCGTAGCGCTCCTTCATCGCCACGGCCCAGATCCGGCGGGCCACCCGGCCGATGACGGTGTACTCGGCGTCCATGCCGTTGGAGAAGAAGAAGCTCAGGTTGGGTGCGAAGTCGTCGATCGACATGCCGCGCGCCAGGTAGGCCTCGACGTAGGTGAACCCGTTGGCCAGGGTGAACGCCAGCTGGCTGATGGGGTTCGCCCCGGCCTCGGCGATGTGGTAGCCGGAGATGGAGACGGAGTAGAAGTTCCGCACCCGCTCCGCGATGAACCACTCCTGGATGTCGGCCATGCAGCGCAGCGCGAACTCGGTGGAGAAGATGCAGGTGTTCTGGCCCTGGTCCTCCTTGAGGATGTCGGCCTGCACGGTGCCGCGGACGTTGGCCAGCACCCACGCGCGGACCTCGGCGGCCTCCTCGGCGGAGGGCTCCCGGTCGTGCTCGGCGCGGAAGGCGGCCAGCCGCTGGTCGGTCGCGGTGTTCAGGAACATCGCCAGGATCGCCGGGGCGGGGCCGTTGATGGTCATGGACACCGACGTCGTCGGCGAGCACAGGTCGAAGCCGTCGTAGAGCACGGCCATGTCGTCGACGGTGGCGATGGAGACGCCGGACGTGCCGACCTTGCCGTAGACGTCCGGGCGCGGGTCGGGGTCGCGGCCGTACAGGGTCACCGAGTCGAACGCGGTGGACAGTCGGGTCGCGGGCTGGCCCTCGCTCAGCAGCTGGAAGCGCCGGTTGGTCCGGAAGGCGTCGCCCTCACCGGCGAACATCCGGGCCGGGGCCTCGCCCTGGCGCTTGAACGGGAAGACCCCCGCGGTGAAGGGGAAGCGGCCGGGCACGTTCTCCCGGCGCAGCCAGCCGACCAGCTGGGCGTGGTCCTCGGTGCGCGGCAGGGAGACCCGGCGGACCCGGTTGCCCGACAGCGTCTCCTTGGTCAGCGGGACGCGGAGCTCCTTGCCGCGGACGGTGTAGACGTACTCCTCCCCGGAGTAGTCCTCGACCAGCTGCGGCCACTCCTCCAGCAGGTCCCGCACCGCGGGCAGCAGCTCGCCCTCGACCGCAGTCGCCTTCGCGGCGGCGGCCTGCGACGCCTCGCCGTCCAGCAGCTCCGCGGCGGTGGTCAGGTGCTGCCGGCGGCGGACCAGCTCGGCCTGCTCGGCCGTCGTCCGGTGGTACCCACGAACGGCGTCGGCGACGTCGGCGAGGTACCGCGCCCGCGACGAGGGCACCACGCTGGTCAGCCCGGACGACGCCCGGACGTCGACCCGTGGCAGCACGCCGGAGCCGACCGGGAGCCCCTTGTCGGCCAACAGCGTCGTCAGCTCCTGGTAGAGCGCGGTCACGCCGTCGTCGTTGAACCGGGCGGCGCTGGTGCCGAAGACCGGCATGGTCTCCCAGCTCTGGCCGAAGGCCTCCCGGTTGCGGACCATCTGCCGGGCGACGTCGCGGCGGGCGTCCTCGGCGCCGCGGCGCTCGAACTTGTTGATCGCCACGACGTCGGCGAAGTCGAGCATGTCGATCTTCTCCAGCTGCGAGGCGGCGCCGAACTCCGGCGTCATCACGTACAGCGAGACGTCGCTGTAGGGCAGGATCGCCGCGTCGCCCTGGCCGATGCCCGGGGTCTCCACGACCACCAGGTCGTAGCCGGCGGCCGCCACCGCGGCGATCGCGTGGTCCAGGTGCTCGGGGACCTGGGCGCCGGCGGTGCGGGTGGCCAGCGAGCGGAAGAACGTCGAGTTCCGGTCCCCGGTCTCCAGGGCGTTCATCCGGATCCGGTCGCCCAGCAGCGCGCCGCCACCGCGCCGACGGGAGGGGTCCACCGCCAGGACGGCGATCCGCAGCTTGTCCTCCTGGTCCAGCCGCAACCGGCGCAACAGCTCGTCGGTGAGCGAGGACTTCCCCGAGCCGCCGGTGCCGGTGATGCCCAGGACGGGCACCGTCCGCCGGGCGGCCTCCGCGGTGACCCGCGCGGCGAGCTCGGGGGAGCGCCCGGCCTCCAGCACGGTGATGGCCCGGGCCAGCGCGGCCGGGTCGCCGGTGAGCAGCGCCTCGACGTCGGGGCCCTCGGCGGCCAGGTCGACGTCGCAGGCCTCGATGAGGGTGTTGATCATCCCGGGCAGGCCGAGCTTCTGGCCGTCCTCCGGGGCGAAGATCCGGACGCCGCGGGAGCGCAGCAGCGCGATCTCCTCGGGCACGATGACGCCGCCGCCCCCGCCGAAGACCTGCACGTGGCCGGCGCCGTGCCGCTCCAGTTCCTCGCGGAGGTAGCTGAAGTACTCGACGTGCCCGCCCTGGTAGGAGCTCAGCGCGATGCCCTGTGCGTCCTCCTCCACCGCCGCCCGGACGACGCTGGCCACGCTCCGGTCGTGCCCGAGGTGCACGACCTCGGCGCCCTGGGCCTGCAGCAGCCGGCGCATCACGTTGATCGCGGCGTCGTGCCCGTCGAACAGGCTGGCCGCGGTGACGAAGCGGACGGGGTTCTGGGGCACGTGCAGATCGGCCATGGGGCCCTCCGGCGCTGGAGTACGTGGACGTCCAAGCAACCTACGCGCCAGGTGCTTGGACGTCCAAGTGACGCTCAGGCGGTGGCGGCCACCAGCCGGACGAACGCCGCCGACCGCTCACGCAGCCCGGCGACCCGCTCGGCCACGCCGATCAGGTCGGCGGCCACCGTCGCCGGGTCGGGGTCCCGCCGCGGCGGTGTCCAGCGGGCGTGCGCCGAGCAGTCGAACTGCTCGCAGACCAGCGTCCCGACGGTGTTGCCGGCCTTGCCCGACGCGCCGCCCCGGCGGGCGGCCACGAGGACGGCCTCGGTCGTGCGCACGTCCTGGCACCACGTGCACATCGCGCCGCGGCGGGTCCGGCCGCGCTCGGCGGCCGGGGTGCGGAACCGGACGCCGGTGGGGATGCCGTCCAGCTCCAGGACGACGTACGCCAGGAGCGGCGCCTTGCGGTCGGACCAGCCCAAGAGGTCCAGGTCGGCCCAGGGGACGGCGTCGAGGTCGGGCAGCGTGGCCGTGGCGGCCTCGCGGCGGGAGGCGTTGACGAAGGACGCGCGGATCTGCTTCTCGGTGAGGGGGTGCACAGCTGACTCCGGTGCGGGAGGAGGGGTGGGTGGTCGCTGAGCCCGCCCGGGGCACGCGGCCGCACCGGCTCCCGCGGGAGTCGTCGGTGGTGCGGTCAGCGGCGCCGGACGCGGGTCCGGCTCGAGGTCGTGGAGGCCATCGCGGCCACCTCGCTCCCCGCGGGACCCGCCCGCACGCACGTCGCCGTCCACCGTGGACGGCCGCCGAGCACCCTACGACGCCACCAGGTCCGGTGCACGCAGGTTCGCGGGGCGTGGCACCGTGGGCGGCACACGTCGAGCAGGAGGCACAGTGCAGCGGATCGCGGTCATCGGTGGCGGGACGATGGGGGCCGGCATCGCCGAGGTCAGCGCCCGGGCCGGGTGCGACGTCGTCGTGGTGGAGGCCGACCCGGCGGGTGTCGAGCGGTTCCGCGCGCGGCTGGAGAAGTCGCTGCAGCGTGCGGCCACCTCGGGGCGGATCAGCCAGTCCGACGCGGACGCCGCGTTCGCCCGGGTCGACGTCGCCACGGAGCTGGAGGCCACCGCGCAGTCCGAGCTGGTCATCGAGGCCGCACCGGAGATCGAGTCGCTGAAGCTGGACCTGTTCCGCAAGCTCGACGACATCCTGCCGCCGGACGCGCTGCTGGCCTCGAACACGTCCTCCATCCCGCTGGTGAAGATGGCCAGCGTCACCAAGCGCCCGGACAAGGTCGTCGGGGTGCACTTCTTCAACCCCGCGCCGGTGCTGCCGCTGGTGGAGATCGTCGCCAGCCTGCTGACCAGCGACGAGACGCTGGCGACGGTGACGACCTTCGCCGAGGACCAGCTGGGCAAGACCACGATCCGGTCCAAGGACCGCGCCGGGTTCATCGTCAACGCCCTGCTGATCCCCTACGTGCTGTCCGCGATCCGGATGATGGAGTCCGGGTTCGCCTCGGCCGAGGACATCGACGCCGGCATGGTGCAGGGCTGCGCCCACCCGCAGGGCCCACTCGCGCTGGCCGACCTGATCGGCCTGGACACCACGGCCGCCGTCGCGCAGTCGATGTACGAGGAGTTCAAGGAGCCGCTGTTCGCGCCGCCGCCGCTGCTGCTGCGCATGGTCGACGCCGGCCTGCTCGGCCGGAAGACCGGTCGGGGCTTCTTCCCCTACGCGAGGTAGGGCTCAGCCGCCGGAGCCCCCGCCCCCGAGCATCCAGCTGTGCCGGTTGACGGCACCGCGGGCGTCGGCGGGGGCGGCGGGGTCCGCGCTCCGGGCGGTCGCCCTGTCCTGGTCGTACCAGCCGTCCCGACGGCGCCGCAGCCCCCGGACCGCCAGGCCCGTCACCAGCACGGTGACGCCGATCAGTGCGATCTCCATGCCCCGACGCTATGGCCGCACCCCGGGACGCGCGCCCCCGTTGGTGCACTGTTCACCTGCCGTGGCAGCAGCCCTCACCGCGGCCCGTCGGTGACGTCGACGGCGATCTCCTCGTGCGCCAGCTGCCCGCGCACGGTGTCCTCGCGGGTCACCCAGTCGGTGCGCAGCCGCACCCGCTCGAGCGGGACACGCTCGACGCCGACGACCGGCTGCTCGCCCCACAGGGTCACCCAGTCGGTGGCCTGGCCCTCGGTCCCCGGCGGGATCGTGCCGCCCGCGGCGGACACCGGGGTCAACGGGAGGTGCTCGACGCGGGCGCGCTGCCGGGTCACCGTCACCGGGACCATGACCTGCTCGGTCACCGTCTCCACCCGCAGGACCGCCCGGCTCCACGGCACCGTGGAGGACCGGACGCTCAGCCGCTCCTCGGACCGCACCGTGCCCGGACCCCGCAGGGCGTCGGGTGCAGCGGGCCCGGGTGCATCGGACCCGCGTGCGTAGTGCTGCCGGAACCGCAGCTCGTCCTCCGGGCTCAGCCGCTGCGAGGCCCGCAGCCGAGGCGCCCCGCGGGTCAGGGCGGGGTCCACGCCCAGCTGCAGGCCGTCGGCGGTCGACCGGTGGTCGGCCAGCGGCACCACGGTGACCGGCTCGTCGTCACCGGCCGCGGCGTGCGCGCCGTCGGCGAGCCCCACCCAGGTGGGCTGGCCGGTGGCGTCGTCGAGCCAGACCGCCCGGACGGTCCCCAGCACACCGCCGTCCCGGTCGGTGGCGGTGGTGCCGACGAGGGAGGCAGGGTCGATGCTCATGCCCTCCTAGGTGCTCGCGGAACGGCCTCGTCACACATCGGCGGCGGTCACGGCTGCAGGACGATCCGGATCGGGTTGCCGGTCTTGTGCGTCAGCCGCTCGATCGCGTCCGCCGCGTCGGTGAGCGGCAGCGTCTCCGACACCGACCGGGCGAAGTCGACGCGGTGGTGCCGGACCAGGTCGACCAGCTCCTGGACGTGCTCGGGCCGGGACCCGTAGTGGCCCTGCACCCGCTGGCCGAAGTAGCTGAACGCGGTGCCGTCGCGCAGGGTCAGCGGCTGCTTGGTCAGCCCGACGAGGGTCAGCGCGCCGCCCACGCCCAGGCACGCCACCGCCTGCTCCCGGACGGCGGCGACCCCGGCGAAGTCGAAGGCGTGCGCCAGCCCGACCCCGCCGGTGGCCGCCCGGACCTGCGCGACCAGGTCGTCGTCGGCGGGGTCCAGGGCGACGTCGGCGCCGAAGGCCAGTGCCCGCTCCCGCGCCTCGGGCACCGGGTCGACGGCGACGATCGGCGCCGCGCCGACCAGCCGGAGCAGTTGCACGCCGTGCGCCCCGAGTCCGCCGACGCCCCACACCCCGACCGGCTGCGCCGGGCGCACCCCCGCGGTGGCGGTGACCGCCGCCCACGGGGTGGAGACGGCGTCGGGCACGATGCAGGCCTGCTCCAGCGGCAGGTCGTCGGGGACGGCGACCAGGGTGTCGGCCCGGGCGACGGCGTACTGCGCCCAGCCGCCGTCGTAGTCCACGCCCCGGGTGAAGACGACGCCGCCGCGGTCCTCGCCGGCCTGCAGCAGCACCCGCTGCTCCGGCACCCAGCCGGTCACGCCCTCGCCCAGCACCGCCACGGTGCCGGCGACCTCGTGGCCCAGGGTCACGGTGTCGCCGGCCAGGAGGAGCGGGCGCAGCTCGCCCTCGACCAGGTGCACGTCGGACAGGCACACGCCGGCGGCACGCACCCGGACCAGCACCTCGCCGGGCCCGGCGGTGGGCGTGGGCACCTCGACGACGGCGAACTCGTGGGTGCCGACGTCGAGGCGGCCGGCGAGCATGGTGGTGGGGACGGTCATGCCCCCGGTGGTGCCCCGCGGGCGACGTCGGGGAAACCGCTGGATCCGGGGCAGGTCCGGGCGTAACGTCCTCCGACCGTGTCTCCCCACCCCGCCAGCGAGACCGCCGACCCCGTGCTCCAGGCCGAGCGCGCCCACCTGGAGCACGCCGCCACCTGCCTGGCCCGGATGCACGTGGCCACCGCCGCCACCGCCGACGCCGGTGTCGACGCCTGGGCCTCGGAGCGGCTCGGCGCGGCCCGGGCGGAGCGGCTGCGCTCCCTGGCCGCCGACCCGGACGCACCCCCGTTCTTCGGCCGCACCGACACCCCGGCGGAGACCTTCCACGTCGGTCGGCGGCACGTCCGGGACGCCGCCGGGGACCCCGTGGTCATCGACTGGCGGGCGCCGATGAGCCGGCCGTTCTACCAGGCCAGCGCCGCGGACCCGCAGGGCCTGACCCGCCGCCGGCGGTTCGGCTTCGCCGACGGCCGGCTGACCTCCTACGAGGACGAGTCGCTGACCGTCGACGACGGCCCGTCGGACGTGCTGCGGCAGGAGATCGAGCGGCCGCGGTCGGGCCCGATGCGCGACATCGTGGCCACCATCCAGCCCGACCAGGACGACATCGTCCGCGCCCCGCTGTCCGAGTCGGTCTGCGTGCAGGGCGCCCCGGGCACCGGCAAGACCGCCGTCGGGCTGCACCGCGCGGCCTACCTGCTGTACACGCACGGCGAGCAGCTGGCCCGCACCGGCGTCCTCGTCGTCGGGCCCAACCGGGCGTTCCTGCGCTACATCGAGCAGGTGCTGCCCGCCCTGGGCGAGGTGGAGGTCGACCAGGCCACGGTGGGCACGCTGACCGACCGGGTGCCGGTGCGGGCGCAGGACGAGCCCGCGGTCGCCGTCCTCAAGGGCGACCCGCGGCTGGCCGACGTCCTGCACCGGGCGGTGTGGCGCCGGGTGGTCAAGCCGGTCGACTCCGTCCAGGTCCCGCTGTCGGGACGGCGGTACCGGGTCCCGGTCGAGCGGCTCAAGCGCCTGGTGGACGACCTGCGCCGGGCCGAGGTCAGCTACGGCGCCGGCCGGGAGCGGCTGGCCATGACCCTGGCCGAGGACGCCCGCCGGCAGAAGGAGGAGGCCGGCGGCAGCCCCACCGATGCCGAGACGCGGGCCTGCGCCCGGTCGGCCGAGGCCCGGGCGTTCTGCGAGGCGCACTGGCCGGCCCTGGACCCGGCGGCCGTGGTCGCCGAGCTGCTCACCGACCCGGCCGCGCTGGCCCGCGCCGCCCGCGGTCTGCTGAGCGAGGAGGAGCAGGTGCTGCTGCAGCGCCCGGCGGCCCGGTCGGTGCGGGCCACCCGCTGGACACCGGCCGACGCGGTGCTCGTCGACGAGGTCGCCGGTCTGCTGGAGCGGACGCCGGGCTACGGGCACGTCGTCGTCGACGAGGCGCAGGACCTGTCCCCCATGCAGTGCCGGGTGGTCGCCCGACGGCTGGCCGCCGGCTCGCTGACCGTGCTCGGCGACCTGGCCCAGGCCACCAGCCCGTGGTCGGTGGCCGACTGGACGCAGACGCTGACCGCGCTGGGCCGCCCGGACACCGCCGTCCGGCCGCTGACCCGTGGCTACCGGGTGCCCGCGGAGGTGCTGGAGTTCGCCAACCGGCTGCTGCCGACGCTGGTGCCCGGGCTCGCGCCGGCCACCGCGGTCCGCTCCGAGCCCGGGTCCCTGCAGCTGCGGTCGGTCACGTCGATGACCGGGCCGGTGGCCGGGGTCGTGGCACAGGTCGGGGAGGGCTCGGTCGGGGTGGTCTGCGCCGACGCCGCGGTGCCTGAGCTGGTCGCGGCTCTGCGGACCGAGGGGCTCGAGGTCGGCGCACTGGTCGACGACGGCGACGAGCCGGGCCGGGTGGTCGTCGTGCCGGCGACGCTGGTGAAGGGCCTGGAGTTCGACCACGTCGTCGTCGTCGACCCGGCTGCGATCGTCGCCGCCGAGCCCCGTGGCCTGCACCGCCTCTACGTGGCGCTGACCCGCGCGGTGAGCAGCCTGGTGGTGCTGCACCGCGGCGACCTGCCCGAGCTGCTCGCCTGAGGCAGCCGCCCGTCGAGTGCGGAGCCAGGCCGGTCACGGCGGCCCGACGACCGGTCCCACTCCGCACTCGACGACGGTCGGGCCGCGGAAACTAGGCTCCGGCCATGGCCGACTCCCTCCGTGACGCGCTGCGTGCGCCGTCCGCCCCCGTGGCCCTGGCCGACATCGACCCGCGCGGCAAGCCGCACGCGCCCGGGGACAAGGACGCGACCAAGGAGCAGATGGCCGCCGACGGCGCCGAGCTGGCGGCGCTGCAGGAGCGCCTCTACGCCGAGGGCGTCAGCGGTGGGAGCCGCCGGGTGCTGCTGGTGCTGCAGGGCATGGACACCAGCGGCAAGGGCGGCGTCATCGAGCACGTCGTCGGTGCGGTGAACCCGCAGGGCGTGTCGATCACCAGCTTCAAGAAGCCCACCCCGGAGGAGCTGCGGCACGGCTTCCTCTGGCGGGTGCGCCGCGCGGTCCCGGCGCCGGGCATGGTCGGTGTCTTCGACCGCTCGCACTACGAGGACGTGCTGATCGGCCGGGTCCGGTCGCTGGCCACCCCGGCGGTCGTCGAGCGCCGGTACAAGGAGATCGTCCGGTTCGAGGACCAGCTGGCCGCCTCCGGTGTCACGGTGGTCAAGTGCATGCTGCACATCTCCCGCTGGGAGCAGAAGCAGCGCCTGCTGGCCCGCCTGGACGACTCCACCAAGCGCTGGAAGTTCAACCCCGGCGACATCGACGAGCGCGCGCTGTGGCCGGAGTACGAGCAGGCCTACGAGGCGGCGATCGAGCGCACCAGCACCGAGGCCAACCCCTGGTACGTCGTCCCCAGTGACCGGAAGTGGTACCGCAACTGGGCCATCGGCCGCCTCCTGCTGGAGACGATGACCGACCTGGCCCCGCGGTTCCCGGCCGCCGACTACGACGTCGACGCCCAGCGGGACCGGCTGATCGACGAGGCCGACTGACCCCGCACCGGCGATCGGACCCGGTCCGGTCGTCGGTGCAGGTCACGGCCGGGTGACGGCAGTTGTGGATCGGGGTGTTCTCTGATCGACTGGACGTCAGCAGTGGTCGAGGGCACGGAGGCCCCATGCGCGTGGCCCGCAAGCTGGGCACCCTGGCGAAGCTCGTGGTGGCCCTCGTCGTCTCCGGGGTGCTCGTCGCTGCCGGGCTGTTCCCGTTGGTCGGTGGGTCGGCGCTGGTCGCGCAGGACTCCGCCTCGCTGCTGGACGCGTTGCCCGTCGAGCTGACCGACGCCACGCTCGCCGGCAACACGGTGATGGTGGCCGCGAACGGCGAGCCCATCACCGGCTTCTACGACGAGAACCGGGCCCCGGTCGCCGCCGAGGCCATCGGCGAGGTCATGAAGCAGGCCATGGTGGCCATCGAGGACGCCCGCTTCTACGGCCACAACGGCCTGGACGTGCAGGGCACGCTGCGCGCCTTGGCCCGCAACCTGGCCTCCGGCGAGGTCGAGGAGGGCGGTTCGACGCTCACCCAGCAGCTGGTCAAGCAGACCCTGCTGCAGACCGCGGACACCCCCGAGGAGGCCGCGGCAGCCACCGAGCAGACGCTGGCCCGCAAGCTCCGGGAGGCCCGGCTGGCCCTCGCCCTGGAGGAGACCTACTCCAAGGACGAGATCCTCACCCGCTACCTGAACATCGTGTACTTCGGGCAGAACAGCTACGGCGTGCAGGCCGCCGCCCGCACCTACTTCTCCGTCGACGCGGCCGCGCTGACCCTGCCCCAGGCGGCGATGCTGGCCGGTCTCGCGCAGAGCCCCACCAGCGACGACCCGACCATCGCCCCCGACGCCGCCACCGTCCGGCGCGACCAGGTGCTGGACCGGATGCGCGACCAGGGCATGGTCACCGCCGAGGAGGCCGCCGCCGCGCAGGCCTCCCCGCTGGGCCTGGTCCTGGGCCCGGCCCCGCCGCGGGGGTGCGTGCAGGCCAGCGTCGGGCCCTTCGTCTGCGACTTCGTGCAGCGCTACCTGACCCAGACCCTGGGGATCACCCAGCAGCAGCTCGAGCACGGCGGCCTCACCATCCAGACCACGCTGGACCCCGAGCTGCAGCGTGCCGGGGACGCCGCGGTGCTGGAGACGCTGCCCATGGGCGACTCGCTGGCCGGCATGTTCACCGCCGTCCAGCCGGGCACCGGGCACCTGCTGGCGATGAGCGTGAACCGGGTGTTCGGCTACGACGTCAACGACCCGGCGCAGGAGTCCTACAACCTCAACGTCGCGGCCAGCCAGGGCTCCGGCTCGACCTACAAGGTCTTCACCGCCGCCGCCGCGCTGGCCCGGCAGTACTCCGCCTACTACACGCTGACGACGTCGGACCCCTACGTCTCGCGGGTCTACCGGGACGGCAGCGAGCCCTACGACGTCCGCAACGCCGGGCGGTACGGCCGGACGCTGGACCTGTCGACGGCGCTCTACCAGTCCTCCAACACCTACTTCCTGGCCCTGGAGGACGCCCTGGGCAGCGTCGAGGAGCCGGTGCGCATGGCCGAGGCGGCCGGGCTGTTCCAGTTCAGCCGCCCCGGGTTGGCCCAGCAGGTCATCGACGAGAACCGCGGCTCGTTCACCTTCGGTGCCGAGGAGACCAGCCCGCTGGGGCTGGCCAGCGCCTACTCGACCTTCGCCGCCAGCGGCACCCGCTGCCTGGTCACGCCGGTCACCGCGGTGCTGGACCGCAACGGCCAGCCGCTGCTCGGCGAGGACGGGCAGCCCCTGGTGACGGGCGACCAGTGCACGCCGGAGGCGATCCCGTCGGGCGTCGCCACCACGATGAACCAGATCCTGCGCCGTGACGTCGAACCGGGGAACCCGGGGCAGACCGGTTCCCGCGCCTGGATCCCCGGGCACCAGATCGCCGGCAAGACCGGGACGTCGCAGGACAACTTCTCCGCGGCGTTCGTCGGCTACACCCCCGAGATCACCGCCAGCGTGATGGTGCTCAACCCCAAGCAGAACGAGGACGTCGGCGGGTTCGGCGGCAACAAGCCGGCCACCATCTGGCGCGCGGCGATGGCGCCGGTCCTGGAGGTGCGGGGGAGCAGCGACTTCCCGCCCGCCGACCCCGCGGTGATGAACGGCAACACCAGGCCGGTGCCCGGCTGCCGGTCGGTGGGTGCCTGCCAGTCGGCGCTGTCGGGGGCCGGCTTCGTGCCCCAGGTGGTGCGTAGCGAGGGCAGCACACCGTCGGGCACGCTGCTGGGCACCAGCCCGCCGGCCGGGGGTCGTGCCGTCGTCGGCCAGGTCGTGACGATCCTGGTCAGCAACGGGGCCGACTACCGGCCCCCTGCTCCCGCACCGGCCCCGGCGCCCGCCCCTGCGCCGGGTCCGGCCCCCGCGCCGGAACCCGCACCGGCGCCACCGCCGGCCGTGCCCGTCCCGGTGCCGCCGACGAACTGAGCCCCGGTGTCGTTCAGGCCCGCTGCGCGCGGGCCAGGGCGAGGCGCTCGTCCAGGGCCTGGGTGAGCAGCCAGCCGGCGATCACCACCAGGTGCAGCAGGAACAGCCAGAGCCCCAGGGCGACGACGCCGCCGACGACGTCGAGCCCGCCGAACGGCGCCCCGATCGACAGCGGCAGCCGCAGGAAGAGCACGAAGCCCTGCAGGAACCCGGCCAGGGACGCCGCGGTGAAGAACGCCCCGACCAGGACCGCCTGCCAGCGCAGCATGCCGGCCGCGACGAACCGGAAACCCCAGACCAGCGGCCCGACCAGCGCGAAGAGCACCGAGTAGAACCCCAGCGCCACCCCGCCCAGCCCGGCCCAGAACCCGCCCTCGGCCTGCAGGTCGGCCAGCACCGGGACCACCAGCAGCACCGGGTACAGCAGGAAGGGCGACACCAGCAGCAGCGGGACGACGGCCAACCGTCCGCGCCA
Source organism: Modestobacter sp. Leaf380 (assembly GCF_001424485.1). Taxonomy (GTDB): domain Bacteria; phylum Actinomycetota; class Actinomycetes; order Mycobacteriales; family Geodermatophilaceae; genus Klenkia. The sequence goes on along the minus strand of NZ_LMQC01000024.1, from coordinate 136,536 downwards.
GCCGGTGTAGGTGTCCCGCTCGTCGGTGAAGCGCAGCAGGGCCCGGCGCAGACCCTCGCCGTAGAAGGTCATCGGCAGCAGTGCCAGCAGCCCGCCCAGCAGCGTCATCGTGGTGCCGGCCTCGGCCAGCCGGGCCAGCGCGTCCGGTGCACCCAGCTGCGAGGGCAGCACACCGCCCAGGGTGTCCAGCTGGTCGCGGACCCAGCCGGCACCGGCGAGCAGCGAGGTCAGCGCCATCGCCAGCAGCAGCAGCGGGACCACCGAGATGCCCGCGTAGAACGTCAGCCCGGCCGCGATGAGCGACAGGTCGCGGCCCTGCAGGCCGCGGCGCACCGAGCGCATCAGGAACCGGGACTCCGACCGCCAGCGGGCGTGCCAGGACGGGCGGTCGGTCATCCCCTCCACTCCACCACCCCGCGGGGCGGCGCGCCCGGCGAGGCGGGTCAGCCGGTGACGACCTCGCCGGAGAAGCCGGTCACCTCGACCGAGCCGTCCGCCGACACCGCCACGGTGACGTCGTCCGCCCCGACCCGCAGGCCCTCCACCCGCACGGCGCCCAACGGCGCCGGACGCAGCGGACGGACGACGAGCCGCCCGGCCGGGACGTCGGGGCGCAGGCCCAGCACCGCGGTCAGCACGGCCACGGCGGCGGCCGCCGACCAGGCCTGCGGCCGGCAGGACGCCGGGTAGGCCAGCGCCCGCCGGACGACGTCGGACCCGTCCCCGGAGAACAGCTCGGGCAGCCGCCAGTCGAAGGACTCCCCGGCCGCCAGCACCCCGCGGGCCAGGGAGCCGGCGACGGCGTCGTGGCCCTCCCGCGCCAGGCCGGTCAGCGCGATCGCGGTGTCGTGCGGCCACACCGAGCCGCAGTGGTAGGTCAGCGGGCCGTAGCCACCGGCCGTGGTCGCCATGGTGCGCAGTCCGAACCCGGAGTCCATCGCCGGGGACCCGACCCGGGCGGCCACCTCGGCGGACTCGGCAGCGGTGAGCAGGCCGGTGCCCAGCAGGTGGGCGATGTTGGACGTGGGGGCGTCGACGGCGGTCTTGCTGCCGTCCAGCGCGATGGCGGGGTAGCGGCCCTCGTCGTCGGCGACCCAGAAGGCGCCGCGGAACCGCTCGGCCAGCTCGGCGGCCCAGGTCCGCCAGCGCTCGGCGCCGGGTCGTCCGAACGCCTCCAGCAGGGCGGCCCCGGCCAGCGCTGCCTCGTGGGCGTAGCCCTGCGCCTCGCACAGCGCGATCGGCCCGTCGGCGACGGTGCCGTCCACGAAGCGCACCGAGTCCGCGCTGTCCTTCCAGCCCTGGTTGGCCAGTCCCGCGCCCGAGCGGTCCAGGTACTCCAGGAACCCGTCGCCGTCCGGGTCGCCGTCGGTGGCCAGCCACCCCAGCGCGCGCTCCAGCGGGTCCAGCAGCTCGGTGACGACGGCGGGGTCCAGGCCCCAGCGCCAGGCGTCGTGCAGCAGGCAGACCCACAGCGGGGTGGCGTCCACGGTGCCGAAGTAGACCGGGGGCAGGAACGGGGTGGTGCCCCCCTCGGCGACGGGCGGGCGCCGGATCTCGTGCAGGATCTTGCCCGGCTCCTCCCCGGTCGCGTCGTCCCGGCGGGTGCCCTGCCGGGCGGCCAGCGTGCGCAGCGTGCCGGCGGCCAGGTCGGTGCCCAGCGGCAGGAGCAGCCGTGCCGTCCACAGGCTGTCGCGGCCGAACAGGGTGAGGTACCAGGGGGCGCCGGCGGCGGCGAAGACGTCGTCGGGGTCGGTGGTGGTGGCCATCCGCAGCCCGGCCAGGTCCTCGAGGGACTGCGCCACCAGCACCGCCAGCCGGGAGTCGTCGGCGGTGACCCGCGGGGTGGACCAGCTGCGCGGCGTGCGGGGGGCGGCGGTGACGCCGCCGGGGTCGGTCACGGTGACCGTCCAGGTCAGCTCCACGGCCTCCCGCGGGGGGACGACGACCGACCAGGTCAGCCGGCCCACGTCGCCGCCGGCCTGCAGGCCGGGCACCACCACGGTGACGCCGCGGCCGGACCAGCCGTCCTCGCCCGGGGGCAGCAGCGGGCGCAGGTGCCCGCTCTTGACCTCCTCGACGGTGGCCAGGTCGGTGCCCAGGGTCAGCACCACCTCGGCGGCCACCGGCTCCGCCGCGGTGGAGACCAGCCGCAGGGTCTCGGTGAGCCCGTCGGCAGCGAGCCGGCGGACGGTCTCCAGGCGGACGGTGGGGTCCGGGCCGGGGTCGCCCAGACCGCGGACGACGGCCACGTGCGTGCTGGTCCCGGGGCCGGTGCTGCCCCCGCCGATGCCGTCGGGACGCCGCCCGGCAACGGTCACCCCGACCACCGACAGCGCCCGGACGTCGCCGCAGAACACGCCCTCGGCGCCCCGGCCGCGGACCGCGCCGTCCCGGCCGCCGAGCACCGTCACCGGGGCGAGCAGGCAGACGTCGAGCTCGTGGACCAGGGGCTGCAGACCGGCCGCCGAGGCGTCGGGGGCGGGGGTCGGGGTGCGGTCGGTCGTCTCGGTCGGCGTCACGGGTCGACCCTCTCTCATCGGTGGTGCCGGTGCTGCCACCGGGTTGGAACGGTCCAACCACGGACGATCCCGGGCCGGATCCACGGTCGTCCCGTGCCCAGGGTGGCGACTTGACAGGCACGTTGACCCGGCGCAGTGTGCCTGCCATCACCTTGATCGGTCCAATCCTGGGCCGGTCCGCACCGGAGGAGGGCGACGTGCAGGACGACGGCACCGACCGCCCCACCCTGGCCAGCGTCGCGGCCCTGGCCCAGGTCTCCAAGCAGACCGTGAGCAACGTGCTCAACGCCCCGCACCTGGTCAGCGGCGCCACCCTCGAGCGGGTCCAGGCCGTCATCGACGAGGTCGGGTACCGCCCGCTGCGGGCAGCCCAGCAGATGCGCAGCCACCGCTCCCAGCTCATCGCCATGCGCATCGAACCGGTCCGCGAGGCCTTCGGCGGCAGCGTGCTCGACCAGTTCCTGCACGCGCTGACCCGCAGCGCCGAGGAGTCCGGTCAACGCCTGGTCCTCTTCACCGCCGACGACGCCGAGGCCGAGGTGGGCGCCTACGACGAGCTCGTCGCCTCCTTCGCCGTCGACGCCTTCGTGCTCACCGGCACCTCCCACGGCGACCCCCGCACCGCCTGGCTGCGCCGCCGCCGGCTGCCGGTGGCCAGCTTCGGCCGGCCCTGGGACGACCCGGACGGCCGCAGCTGGGTCGACGTCGACGGCGCCGCCGGCACCCGTGCCGCCGTCGAGCACCTGCTGGCCCAGGGCCACACCCGGATCGCCTGGCTCGGCTGGCCCGCGGGCTCGGGCACCGGCGACGACCGGCGGGCCGGCTGGGTGGACGCCATGTCCTCGGCCGGCCTGCCCGTCGCCGGCCTGGAGGCCGGGCTGCCCGACGACCTCGCCGTCGCCCAGGCCACCGCGCTGGGGCTCGTCGCCGCCCGCGGGGTCACCGCCCTGGTCTGCGCCAGCGACTCGCTGGCCCTCGGCGCCCTCGGTGCGGTGCGCGAGCTGGGCCGCCGGCCCGGCAGCGATGTCGCCGTCGTGGGCTTCGACGACAGCCCGGTGGCCGCGGCCCTCGGTCTCACCTCGGTGGCCCAGCCCGTCGTCGCGGCGGCCGCGGCCTGCATCGACCTGCTGCGCGGCCAGCTGGACCCCGGCCCGCCCGGGTCGCCGGCCGTCGACCAGCCGGTGCTGCTGCCCCCGCGCCTGGTGGTCCGGGCGTCCTCCGACCGGGGCGCCGACCCCGCGGCGGCAGCGACCAGCCTGCCCTTCCCGCCGTCCCCCTGAACCGCCCCGCACCCGCACCACCCGACCGCCGGCACCGACGCCGCGGTCGCCCGCAGAGGAGGAACCCCGAGTGAGACACCCCATCCGCCGGTCCGCGCAGGCGCTCGTCGCCGTCGCCACGCTGTCCCTGGCCGCCGCCTGTGGTGGCGGTGGCTTCGACGACACCGCCGAGCAGCAGGAGTCGGGCAGCGCCTCGCTCACCATGCTCATCGCCAGCTCCGGTGACGCCGAGACCCAGGCCGTGCAGGCCCAGGTCGACGCCTACGAGCAGGAGTCCGGCAACACCGTGGACGTGCAGGTGGCCGCGGACCTGCAGCAGGAGCTGGCCCAAGGCTTTGCCGGTGGCAACCCGCCGGACGTCTTCTACCTCGACGCCACCCGCCTCGCCGACCAGGCCGACGCCGGGAACCTGTTCCCCTACGGCGACCAGATCGACGACCTGGACGACTTCTACCCGAACCTGGTGGACACCTTCACCTACCAGGACGAGGTCTACTGCGCGCCCAAGGACTTCTCCACCCTGGCGCTGGAGATCAACGACGCCTCCTGGGCGGCCGCCGGCCTCACCGAGGCCGACCACCCGACCACCTGGGAGGAGCTGTCCACGGTCGCCCAGACGCTGACCACCGGCGGGCAGACCGGACTGGTCATCGGCGACACCCGTGACCGGGTCGGGGCGTTCATGACCCAGGCCGGCGGCTGGTTCGTCGACGAGGACGGCACCGAGGTCACCACCGACAGCCCGGAGAACCTCGAGGCGCTGGAGTACGTCCAGTCCAACCTGGCCGCCGGCTCCTTCGCCTACCCCGGCGCCGTCGACGCGGGCTGGGGCGGCGAGGCCTTCGGCACCGGGAAGGCCGCGATGACCATCGAGGGCAACTGGCTGGTCGGCGCCATGGCCGCGGACTACCCCGACGTCGGCTACACCGTCGTCCCGCTGCCCGAGGGCCCGGCCGGCCCGGGCACGCTGTCCTTCACCCAGTGCCTCGGCGTGGCCGCGGACAGCGACGCGCAGGACGCCGCCGTCGACCTGGCCACCTTCCTCACCAGCCCGGACGCGATGACCGCACAGACCCAGGACACCGGCGTGCTGCCCTCCCGCCAGTCGCTGGCCGACGCCTACCTCGAGCAGTTCCCCGAGCGGCAGGCCTACATCGACGGCGCCGAGTACGCCCAGGGCCCGGTCAGCGCCCCCGGCGTCGAGCAGGTGCTGATCGACTTCGACAGCCAGCTCAGCGGCCTGGCCACCGGCGACCCGCAGGCGGTCCTGGAGTCCACCCAGACCAACCTCGAGCAGGCGATCGGCGGATGACCGCCGTCCCGGCTCCCGCGGGGGGCCTCGGCAACGCCCCGGCGCGGGGGCCGGGCGGCGTCGTCGCGCCACGTCTCACCCGGTCCCGGGGCTCGTCCCGGGCCGGGCAGGGCCGTGCTGCCTGGGCCTTCACCGGCCCCGGTCTGGTGCTCATCGGCCTCTTCGTGCTGGTCCCGATCCTGATGGCCTTCTGGGTCAGCCTCACCGACTGGCGCGGGCGTGGGTCACCGTTCTCCTCGGCCGTCGGGTTCGTCGGCCTGGACAACTACGCCACGATCCTCACCGAGCCCGGCCTGCCCCGGCAGGACTTCATGACCGCGCTGCGCAACAACGGCTGGTACGTGCTGCTGGTCGTCCCGCTGCAGACCGCCATCGCGCTCGGCCTGGCCGTCGTCCTCAACAGCCGGATCCGGGCCAAGAGCTTCTTCCGGACGGCGTTCTACTTCCCCACCGTGACCAGCTCGGTCGCGATCAGCCTGGTCTTCATCTTCCTGTTCACCGGCGGTGGTGCCGTCAACGGCCTGCTCGGGCTGGTCGGCATCGACGGCCCCAACTGGTTCAGCGACAGCCGCGGCCTGGTGCACCTGCTCGGTGACGGCGTCGGCCTGTGGGACGCCGGCAACCCGCCCGCGGCCCTCACCGACGGCGGTCCGCTGGGCCTGTCCTGGTGGGACTGGCTGTCCGGGCCCTCCATCGCGCTGGCCGCGCTGATCGTCCTGGTCGTCTGGACGTCGGCCGGTGGCTACATGCTGATGTTCCTGGCCGCGCTGCAGGACGTGCCCAAGGACGTGCAGGAGGCCGCCGTCATGGACGGCGCGAACCCCTGGCAGCGCTTCCGGGCCGTCACCCTGCCTGCACTCAAGCCGACGCTGTTCCTGGTGATCACGCTGGGCCTGATCGGCACCTGGCAGGTGTTCGACCAGGTGTACCTGATCAGCCAGGGCAACCCGGCCAAGACCACGCTCACCCCGGCGTACCTGAGCTACACCTCGGCGTTCGAGACCGGGCAGTGGGGCCGGGCCGCGGCGATGTCGTTCGTGCTCTTCGCGATCATCATCGTGCTGACCTCGGTGCAGCGCTTCGTCATGCGCGACAAGGACGCGATCGCGGAGAAGAAGGCGGCCCGCGCCGTCGCCCGCCGGTCGCCGTCGAAGACCACCTTCTTCCACGCCGGTCAGTGAGGCAGCCGTGACCACCACGCTCGAAGCCCCCGTCGAGACCCCGGCGCCGGCGCCCCGCCGGTCCGGGGGGCGGCCGCTGCGCCAGGTGGGCCGGTTCCTGGCCTACGTCGTCCTGGTCTTCTTCTCCATCGTCTACCTGTACCCGTTCCTGATCCAGATCGTGACGTCGTTCAAGACCAACAGCGACGCCACGAACTCCCCGCTGACGCTGCTGCCCGACCCGGTGACGACGGCGGCCTTCAGCCGGCTGCTGGAGACCGACTTCACCCTGTGGGCGTTCAACTCCGTGTGGGTGTCGGTGCTGGTCACCGGCCTGCGGGTGTTCCTGGACTCCCTCGCCGGCTACGCACTGGCCCGGCTGCGGTTCCGCGGCCGGTCGGCGGTGTTCACCGCGATCCTGGCCGTGATGGCCGTGCCCAGCGTCGTGCTGCTGATCCCGAAGTTCCTGGTGCTCAACCAGCTCGGCATCTACGACACCCCGGTGGCGCTGTTCCTGCCCCTGGTCGCCGACGCCGCCGGCATCTTCATCATGAAGCAGTTCTTCGAGTCGGTCCCGGCCTCGATCGAGGAGGCCGCCCGGATCGACGGCGCCGGCACCTTCCGGGTGTTCTGGTCCGTCGTGCTGCCGATGGCCCGCCCGGCCCTCATCACCCTGACGATCCTGAGCTTCCAGGCGTCCTGGAACGAGCTGCCGCACTTCATCGTGGCGTCCCAGGACCGCGACCTCTACACGCTGACCAAGGGCGTCGCGACGCTCACCACCGGCCAGCTGGGCTCGGGCAACCAGTTCCCGCTCACCCTGGGCGCGGCGCTGCTGATGACCATCCCGGTGGCGGTCGTGTTCTTCGTCTTCCAGCGCTACTTCGTCGCCGGCGCCAACGAGGGCGGCGTGAAGGGCTGACGCCGCCCTGCGGCAAAGGAAGCTCTACACCCTCCATCCGCGTCAGGAGGGGGTGTAGAGCTTCCTCTGCCGCAGGGGGCGGGGTCAGTCGGCGTGGACCAGGAGGCCGCGGATGGTCTCGCCGGCGGCCTGGTCGGCGAAGCCCTGGGTGAGCTGGTCCAGGGAGTACCGGCGGGTCACCAGCCGGTCGAGCTCGAGCTTCCCCTCGGCGGCCAGGCGCAGCAGCATCGGGACGTCGCGGTGGGCGTTGCAGCTGCCGAACAGCGCGCCCTGCACCCGGTGCTCGAAGACGGTGAGCCCGTTGCCCTGCAGCGCGACGGTGACGTCGGAGCCGATGTCGGCCAGCGCGGTGAGCACCAGGGTGGCGCCCTTGCCCAGGCAGCGGGCGGCGGCGCGGGTGGTGTCGGCGTCGGTGGCGCCCACGGCGAGGACGACGACGTCCGCGCCGTTGCCCCGGGTGAGCTCCCGGGCCAGCGCGGCCGCGGCCCCGGTGTCCTCGACGGCGTGCGTGGCCCCGACGGACCGTGCGAAGTCACGCCGGAAGGCGACCGGGTCGACGGCGATGACGTGCGAGGCGCCGGCGTGCACCGCGCCCTGGACGGCGTTGACCCCGACCCCGCCGCAGCCCACGACGACGACGGTGTCCCCGGGCCGGGTGCCGCCGGCGTAGACCGCCGAGCCCCAGCCGGTGGGCACGCTGCAGGCCATCAGCGCGGCGGTGTCCAGGGCGACCCAGGGGTCCAGCCGGATGACCGAGGCCTCGGACAGCAGCGAGTGGCGGGCGAACGCGCCCACCATGCAGAACCCGCCCAGCGGCTCGCCGTCCAGCCGGAAGGGCCAGGTGCCGGTGGGCAGCTGCCCGGTGGCGATGGTGGCGCCCAGGTCGCACAGGTTGGACCGGCCCGACGCGCACCACCGGCACACCCCGCAGGCCGGCAGGAAGCTGGCGACGACGTGGTCCCCGGGGGCGACGCGGCGCACGCCCGGGCCCACGGCGAGCACGACGCCGGACCCCTCGTGGCCGCCGACGACCGGGTAGCGCCCGCCGGGGTTGGAGTGCCGCAGGTGCTCGTCGGAGTGGCAGAGCCCCGCGTAGGCCATCTCGACCAGCACCTCGCCCGGGCCGGGGTCGCCGACCTCCAGGGTCACGAGCTCGTACTGGTCACCGGCACCGCGCAGCACTGCGCCCGTCGTCTCCACGTCAGGTGTCTAACAGGTGCCGCGCCGCCGCGTACCCGCCCAGGCCGCTGACCGCGCCGCCCCGGACGGTGCCGCCGCTGGAGGCCGCGACCACCCGGGGGTGGGCGGTCGCCGCGCCCCAGGTGCCGGCCGGCTGGGCGTCGGTGCCGACCGGCCAGGCCAGGTCGCCGTGGAAGATGTGCCCGCCCGGCATGGCGAGGGAGGCCTCGACGTCCAGCGGGGAGGCGGCCTGCAGGCAGGGCCGGCCGTCGGCGTCGCGGGCCAGGCAGTCCGCCAGCGGCTCGTCGAGCTGGGCGTCCAGCTGCGCGACGACCCGGCGCACCGCCTCCTCCCGGGTGCCGACGGGGTCGGCGCGGAACAGGTCGGCGGGGGTGTGCAGGCCGAACACGGTCAGCGTGTGCAGCCCGGTGTCGCCCACGATGCCCGGGTCGGTCAGCGAGTGGCAGTACACCTCGAACGGGACGACGTCGGGCAGTGCCCCGGTCGCGGCCCTGGCGTACGCCGCGTCGATCTGGGACGCCGCCTCGTCGACGTGGCAGGTGCCGCCGAACGCCACCGCCGGGTCCAGGCCCGAGAGCGTCCGGGGCAACCGGGTGAGCACCATGTTGATCTTGAGTTGGGCACCGACGGGCCGGGGGCCGGCCGTCGCGCCGGTGAGCTCGTCGAGCACGGCGGGCGCGCACCCGGCGACGACGTGCCCGGCGTCCGCGGCGTGCGCCGTCCCGTCGTCGTCGGTCCAGTGCACGGTGGCCCCGTCGTCCCGGGTCTCGACGGCGGTGACGGTGGCCCGGGTGACCAGCTCGGCGCCGGCCCGCCGGGCCGAGTCCGCCATCGCCCCGCTGACCGCGCCCATCCCACCGACCGGCACCCGCCACAGGCCCGTGCCGTTGCCGACCAGGTGGTACAGGAAGCAGCGGCCGGCGAGGCCGTCGGCGGCGTGCACGTCGGCGAACGTGCCGATCAGCCCGTCGGTGAGCGCGATGCCGCGGGTGACGTCGTGGTCCAGGTGGTCGGCGACGACGTCGGCCAGCGGCCGCTCGACCAGGTCCCGGTAGAGCCCCGGGTCGCGCAGCCGGGCCTCCAGCTGCGCCGCGCTGGGCAGCGGCTCGACCAGGGTGGGGGAGAGGTCCTCGGCGAGCTCGGCCAGCCGGCCGTAGAAGCGCTGCCAGCCGTCCCACTCGGCGTCCGAGCCGGTCAGCGCGCGGAAGGACTCCGCCGTCGCGCGGCCGGGGTCCCGCTCGACCACCAGGGCCCGACCGCCCAGCAGCGTGGCGGAGCTGACCGCGCGGTCGGCGAGGGCCAGGTCCAGGCCCAGGTCGGCGCAGATCCGGTCGGGCAGGAGGCTGACCAGGTAGGAGTACGCCGACAGCCGGACGTCGACGCCGGGGAACACCCGCTCGCTGACCGCCGCGCCGCCCAGGCCGGCCCGCCGCTCCAGGACCAGCACCGAGCGTCCGGCCCGGGCCAGGTAGGCCGCGGCGACCAGGCCGTTGTGCCCGCCCCCGACCACGACGACGTCGTACCTGCTGCTGGTCCCGGGCGGAAGGGTCACGCCAGCTCCTTCTCGTAGTAGCGGGACCACTCGTCGGGCTCGTCCCGGTAGTGGCCGAAGGCCTCGATCGGGCGGTACCCGGACCGCTCGTACAGCGCGATCGCCTCGTGCTGCAGCGGCCCCGTCTCCAGGCGGAGCGTGCCCCAGCCGCGCTCGCGGGCGACGTCCTCGAGGCCGGTGAGCACCAGCCGGGACAGCCCACGCCCGCGTGCTGGAGGTGCCACGTACATCCGCTTGAGCTCGGCGACGCCGGGCTCCAGCGGCCGCAGCGCGCCGCAGCCGACCGGGGTCCCGTCCTCCTCGGTCAGCAGCAGGACCACGGCGACGTCCTCGGCGGTCGGTGGGGTGCCGGACTCCCCTCGCCCGTCGTAGCGGTCCCGCAGCTCTGCCTGCTGGGCGTCGGAGAGGGCCTGGACCCGGGGGTCGGACCACGTGGTCGGGGAGAGCGTCGGCACGCCGGTCATCCTGCCCGCTGGACGTCCTGCAGCAGGCCCCACACGAACCGGGTGCGGACGCCGCGTGGCAGGTGCAGCTCGTCCCGGGTGGGCACCTCGGCGTCGACGACGGTGGCGCCCTCGACGGCGCCGACGTCGTCCACGACGTGTTCCCAGACGCGCAGGTCGTCCACCGTGGCCGGCGGCACCGTCGAGCCGGGCGCCCGGACCAGCTGGGTGCGCAGCACCTGACCGTCGGGGCCCGCGACGACCTCCCAGCGCAACTGCGGCCACAGCGGCAGCGGCCACCGCCGGACGAGCAGGGGCAGGTCGCCCCAGGCGCTGGCGGTCTCCTCCTCCGGGGGGCCGAGGACGGCGGTGAACGCCGCGCCGCCGCGGGGTCCGCCCGGTGCGTGCTGGAGGGCCTGCCACCGGGTGTGCGCGGCGTGCGCCTGGGCCCGGGTGGCCTCCACTCGGGGGAGCGCGTCGGCCACCAGGTCGGGTCGGAGGTCGCTCATCCGGCGTAGCAGGACCAGGCAGAACTCGCGGCGTGCCAGTCCCCGCACGCAGTCAGCTCCTCACCCGTTGTGAGCGTGTCCACACGACGCGCATGAAGATGTCCACAAAAGCACCCCCGCCGGTTGTCATGACTACGTGACCGACCTACGGTCGGCCAGTCCGGACGGATTCATCCGTCGCCCTCCCTGGGTGACACCGACCGGACGCCGCCGAACCGCACGCCCCTCGCGCACCACACCGGAACACCGTCCGACCCCCGGGTCGGGCACCGAGGAGCAGCGGACCGGGGACCCACCGCAGCACTGGGGTGAAGCACTCCCGACCCACCCAGGGTCGGACGTGCCGGGCGACCTTCCCGTCCGAATCCGTCAGCTAACCCGGTAGGCGGCTCGTTGGAAGAAAGGACCACCCGCCTCACATGGCGAGTTCGAGCATGCCCGCGCGCCGTCCCGCCCTCCGCGGACGTCGCGCAGCGATCACCCTCTTCGCCGCCGCCGGGGTCGTCCTGACCTCCACGCCGGCGCTGGCCGCCCCCGACGCGCCGGCCACCACCGAGTCCGCCCCGGCGAGCGAGCCCACCACCGCCGCCGAGGCCGCCCAGCTCATCGCCGCCAAGGGCCACGAGCTCGAGGTCGTCACCGAGGACTTCAACACCGCCCGCGAGGAACTGGCCGCCGACCAGGCCGCCGCCGCGCAGGCCGCCACCGACGCCGCCGCCGCGCAGCAGGCCTACTCCGGGGCCCAGCAGTCGGTCACCTCGGTGGCCCGCACCGCCTACACCGGCGGCAACCAGCTCAGCTCGCTGCAGGCGATGCTGACCAGCGGATCCGCCGGTGACTTCGTCGACCAGATGACCACGCTGGACCAGCTCTCCGCGCACAGCACCGAGGTGCTCGACGCCGCCCAGTCCGCCAACGACTCCGCCGCCGCCGCGCAGCAGACCGCCGAGCAGACCGCTGCCGACGCGCAGGCCCAGCTGGACAGCGTCACCGCCCAGCAGGCCGCGCTGAACAGCCAGATCGCCGACTACCAGGCGCAGTACTCCGCGCTGTCGGCCGCCGAGCAGCAGGCCGCCCAGGCGGCGGCCGCAGCCGCGGCAGCGGCCGCCCCGGCTGCCACCAGCAGCTCCTCGTCGTCGGCGTCGTCTTCCTCCTCGTCGTCGTCGTCGAGCCGATCGGCGCCCGCCTCCGAGGAGGCGTCCGGCGGCTCGACCGTGGTCGCCAACAGCGCTGCCGCCCAGATCGCCGTCGACACGGCGATGGCCCAGCGCGGCGACCCGTACGTGTGGGCCGCCTCCGGCCCGAACAGCTTCGACTGCTCGGGTCTGGTGCAGTACGCCTACGCCGCGGCCGGCATCTCGCTGCCGCACTCCAGCCGCATGCAGGCCTCGATGGGCCAGGCCGTCTCCCGCGCCGACCTGCAGCCCGGCGACCTGATCGCCTTCTACAGCCCGGTCAGCCACATCGGCATCTACATCGGCAACGGCCAGATGGTGCACGCGCCCACCTCGGGCGACGTCGTCAAGGTCGCCAGCATCGACACCATGGGCAGCATCACCGCCATGCGTCGCCTCGCCGGCTGACCCACCCGCTGCACCACGACGCCCCGGACACCGCCTGGTGTCCGGGGCGTCGTGCTGTCCAGGGCTTCGTGCTGTCCGGGGCCTCGTGCTGTCCGGCGCCTCGTGCTGTCCGGGACACCCCGGCGGGAGGTCGGTCACACCCGGGGACCCGGAGCGGCCCCGGGGCGTTGGGGGGTGACGTGAGCGCCCTGACCGCACCCCGCACCGTCGCCCGCGTCTTCCGCTTCGTCGCCCTGGCCGAGGCGGTGACCTGGGCGTTGCTGCTGGCCGGCATGTTCGTGAAGTGGGTGCTGCAGACCTCCGAGGTCGGCGTCCAGGTCGCCGGCCCGATCCACGGCGCGGTCTTCGTCGTCTACGTCCTGGTCACCCTCCTGGCCTGGCGGGTGCTGCGCTGGGACCTGCGGACCGTGGCCCTCGCGCTCATCGCCTCGATCCCGCCGTTCGTGACCGTCTGGTTCGAGCGCTGGGCCGTGAAGACCGGCCGGCTGCCGGTGGACGCCCCCCGGGTCCCCGCGGCTGGCTAGCCTGCCGGGCATGGTCGAACCCACCACCGCGCGCACCCTGCTGGCCCGCACCGCCCGGGTCCAGCGCGACGGCCGCGCCCCCGGCCTGGTCGCCGGCGTCGTCCGGGACGGCGGGCTGGCCTGGTCGGCCGGGCGTGGGGAGGTCCCCGGTGACCCGACCGACGTGCAGTACCGGCTGGGCTCGATCAGCAAGACCGTCACGGCGGTCGCCGTCATGCGGCTGCGCGACGAGGGCCGCCTCGGCCTGGACGACCCGCTGGACACCCACGTCCCCGGCACCCCGCTGGGCGACCGCACCGTGGGTCAGCTGCTGAGCCACCTGTCCGGCGCCTCCAGCGAGAGCCCCGGCGGCTGGTGGGAGCGGGTGCCCGGCGGCACGCTGGCCGACCTGGCCCTGGCCCCCGAGCACGTCGTGCTGGGCGCCGCCCGCCGGTTCCACTACTCCAACCTGGGCTTCGGCCTGCTCGGTGAGCTCGTCGCCCGGCACCGCGGCGCCCCGTGGGCCGACGTCGTCACCGCCGAGGTGCTCGCCCCCCTGGGGATGACCCGCACGACGCCGCGGCCCAGCGGCGCGGCCGCCCGGGGCACCGCCGTCCACCCGTGGGCGGACGTGGTGCTGCCCGAGCCCGAGCACGACGCCGGGGTGATGGACGCCGCCGGCCAGCTGTGGTCGACGCTCACCGACCTGGGCCGGTTCGCCGCGTTCCTGCTCGGGGACACCGGCGACGTGCTCGCCGGATCCACGCTGGCCGAGATGGCCGTCCCGGCGGGCGTCGACAGCTCCGCGCCGGGATGGTCCGCCTACGGGCTGGGCCTGCAGGTGCTCCGGGTCGACGGCGCCACCCTCGTCGGGCACGGCGGCTCGATGCCCGGGTTCCTGGCCGGGGTGTTCGTCGACCGCGAGGAGCAGGCCGGCGCGCTGATGCTCGCCAACACCACCAGCGGCCTGGACCCGCTGGTGCCCGGGCTGCTGGCCGACCTGCGGGCAGCCGAGCCGCGCGTCGTCGACGCCTGGACGCCGGCAGAGCCCCCGGTGCCCCTGAGCGACCTCGGCGTCTGGTTCTGGGGCCCCGCCCCGCACCTGTTGCGCGCGGTGGGCGGCGGCCTGCTGCACCTGGGCCCGCTCCCCGGCCGCGGCGGCCGGGCCAGCCGGTTCGCCCGCCGGGCCGACGGCGGCTGGGTGGGGCTGGACGGCTACTACGCCGGAGAGACCCTGCGCATCGCCGGCGACCACCTGGACCTGGCCACCTTCACCTTCACCCGCCAGCCCTACGACCCCGCCGCCCCGGTCCCCGGCGGCGTCGACGAGGCCGGCTGGACCGCCTGACCCCCGCAGCGCCGGTCAACGTCCGGTTCCCTGGGTCGACCTGCCTCGCCGGACGTTGAGCCGCGTCGTGCACCGGCTCCACGTCCGGATGGCTGTGTCCACCCAGGAAACCGGACGTTGCCTCCCCCGGGCGGCGGGTCAGGCGCGGTCGAGGGCGGCCAGGGTGGAGTGGGTGGCGAAGCCGTAGGCCAGGTGCGGGACGACGTCGGCGGCCCAGTCGGTGGCCGACCAGGTCCGCGGGTCGCTGATGCCCAGCACCGCCATCGGCCCGTTCGCCCCGATCAGGGCGGCCACGGCGGCGGCGAGCCCGCCGACCACCGGGTTCGGCCGGAAGCCCAGTGCGCGGGCCAGGCCGGACAGGGCGCCCACGCCGACCCCGGCGACGATGCCGGTCAGCGGGCCGAGCCCGGAGACCCGGTTGTCACGGGTCTCGCCCTCGCCGGGGATGCCGACGTGCGCCTTGTCCGCGAGCGCCTCGACGGTCTGCTCCGGGGTGGAGCTGGTGCCCCGGCCACGGACGGCCATGTCCAGGTAGGTCACGGTGTTGAGCACCGTCGTCCCGGCCGCTCCTGCTGCGGCACCGCGCAGCAGCCAGCCGCCGGTGGAGATGCCTCGCTTGCCCTTGCCGATCGCCCCGAACGGGGTCTCGATTGCCATGCCGCTCCCCTACCCGGCCCCGGTGGGGCCGGAAACGGCTCAGGGGTAGGGGTCGGCGATGTCACCGGGGCAGTTCGTGAACCGCTCCGCGGGCACGGTCCCCTCGAGCACGAAGGCGTCGACCGGGCCGTCGACACAGGGGTCGCCGGCACCCCAGACCACGTGGAACCCGCCCTGCAGCAGCACCAGGGCGTCCTCGGGGCCCTGGCCGGGCGTCAGGTCCCGGAAGACGCCGAGCGCACCGGCGACCGGGGTGTTCGGGTCGGCGTCGGCGTTGACCACCAGCACCGGGTAGGGCGGGTCGGTGACCGGGGCCGGGCGCGGGACGTCGGGGGAGTCCGCGACGCCGGGCCAGAAGTGGCAGGGGGTGTCGCCGTAGTAGTAGTCGCCCAGCCGGAGCTGGTCGACGCCCTCGGCGGCGGCCCGGTCCAGCCAGCCGTCCAGGGCGGCGGCGCCGTCGCCGCCCTGGGGCACGAAGTCGTAGTCCTGGCACTCGACGGCGTAGAACAGCGCGTCGGAGAAGTCGTCCGTGGGGCCGAACCCCCCGCCGTCCTCGGCGAGGTCGACGAGGGCCGAGTAGTCGCCGAGCACGGCCTCGTTGACCGCGACCTGCAGCTCGGTCCGGGAGTACGGGTCGCTGATCCACCCGAAGGCCGCGCTCTTCAGGGTGGCCTCGTCGACGACGGTGCCGTCGTCCAGGGTGACCG
This sequence comes from Modestobacter sp. Leaf380, assembly GCF_001424485.1. GTDB lineage: Bacteria > Actinomycetota > Actinomycetes > Mycobacteriales > Geodermatophilaceae > Klenkia. The sequence continues at coordinate 120,841 of NZ_LMQC01000024.1, read as the reverse complement.
GTTCGGCGGCCAGCCGGGCCTGCAGCTCGTCGTAGGCCGCCAGCGAGGTCCCGGGTGCCTCGTCGGCGCAGGCGGGCTGGGTGTCGCAGGACAGCAGGGTGCGGGCCAGGATCTCGGAGTCGGCGCGGGCCGAGCCCAGCGCGAAGTCCTGGATGTCGGTGGTCAGGTCGACCACCCCGTCGACCACCACCCGCTCGACCCGGTCCGGGTGGGCCGCGGCGTAGGTCTGCACGTACTGCGTCCCGTAGCTCTCCCCGTAGAGCACCAGGGCCGGGGTGCCCAGCCACTCGCGGAAGTCCTCGAGGTCCTCGACGGCCTGTCGGGTGGCGTAACGGGGTGCGGTGGCCGGGTCGACCCCGGCCTCGGTGAAGCACTCCTGCCCGAACGTCGTGGCGGCCTCGGCGTACGCGGTGCGGTCGGCGGCCGTGGAGGAGGTGTCGACGGTCTCGGCGAAGGACCCGTAGTACGTGTCGTCGCAGCGGAACTCCTGGGAGAGCCCGATCCCGCGCTGGTCGAAGAAGACCGTGTCGTACTGCTCGGCCACCGCGGCCGGGTAGCGGGAACCCAGGTAGAGATCGGCCACCGACAGGCCGCTGGACCCGGGCCCGCCGGTGGCGGTCACCAGGACGCCGCGGCTGTCCCCGTCGGCCCGGCGCAGCCCGAAGGTCACGTCCCAGTGCTCACCGGTCGGCTCGGCGTGGTCGACCGGCACGCTGAGGGTCACGCAGGAGAACTCGTCGGCGCCCACCGCACCGGCGTCGTCGCACGGCTCCTCGCCGACGAACGTCCAGCCGCTCTCCCGGGGGGCCGGCGACCCGGGCACCGTGGTCACGCAGCCGGCCAGCAGCAGGGCGAGGAGGACGCTGGCGAGGGGCCGGGCCGCACGGGTGAGCACGGCGCACCCTAGACCGGCGTCAGAGCCCGGCGGCCCGGCGGAGCAGTGGTGTCATCCGGTGGTCGACGAAACGGCGCAGCGCCAGGTTGGTGTCGGTGCGCTGCACACCGGGGATGGCGAGCACCTGCTCGCTGATCCGCCACAGGTCGTCCGCGTCGACGGCGACCACCTGGACCAGCAGGTCGGCCACCCCGGACAGCCCGATGACCTCGAGCACCTCGGGGATGTCGGCCAGGCCGGCGCTGACCTCGGCCAGGGAGGTCTGGGTGACCGTGACGGTCACGTAGGCGCCCAGCCGGTAGCCCAGCGCCTCGGGCCGGACCCGCCGCTCGAAGGGGTCCAGCACGCCGCCGGACTCCAGTCGCGCCAACCGGGTCTGCACGGTGTTGCGGGCCAGCCCCAGCTCCTGGGACAGCGCCATCACCGTGGCCCGGGGGTCCTCGGACAGGGCGAGCAGGAGGCGCGCGTCAGTGGCGTCGATGCCGGGCACGGTGCTCAGTGTGCCACGCCACAGTCGGGTCCGACCGAGCATCCTGCGCAATCGGACGCCGGGGCCTTGCGCAGATCTGCGGCACAGTGATGTGCTGCACACCGGTGCCGCGAGGTGCTGGAGACGTCCACCGACCGTGGCGCCGGAGACCCCGGTGGCCGCGGGACGACGGCGAGGAGAAAGTCGTGACCGCAGTACCCGACGTGCGCGAGATGGTCGACCCGGTCCCCGGGGCGGGCGCGCCGCACCTGCCCGCCCAGCCCGACCTGGTCCAGCTGCTCACCCCCGAGGGTGAGCGCGTGGAGCACCCGGACTACGCGCTGGAGATCGGCGACGACGAGCTCCGCGCGCTGTACCGCGACCTCGCGCTGGTCCGCCGCTGGGACGTCGAGGCCACCGCCCTGCAGCGGCAGGGCGAGCTGGGCATCTGGGCCTCGCTGCTGGGCCAGGAGGCCGCGCAGATCGGCGCCGGCCGGGCGCTGGGCGCCGACGACATGGCCTTCCCGACCTACCGCGAGCACGGCGTGGCCTGGGCGCGCGGGGTCGACCCGCTGCACGTGATCAGCCTCTTCCGCGGCAACGACCTGGGCGGCTGGGACCCGGTGCAGCTGGGCTTCAACCTCTACACGGTCGTCATCGGTGCGCAGTGCCTGCACGCCACCGGCTACGCGATGGGCATCCAGCGCGACGGCGCCGACGCCGCCGCGCTGGCCTTCCTCGGTGACGGCGCCACCAGCCAGGGCGAGGTGAACGAGGCGCTGATCTGGGCCTCCACCTTCGACGCCCCGGTGGTGTTCTTCTGCCAGAACAACCAGTACGCGATCAGCGTGCCGATCGAGCGCCAGTCCAAGGTGCCGCTCTTCCAGCGCGCCGCCGGCTTCGGCTTCCCCGGCGTCCGGGTCGACGGCAACGACGTCCTCGCCGTCCTCGCCGTCACCCGCGCGGCCCTGGCGCGGGCGCGGGAGGGCTCGGGTCCCACGTTCATCGAGGCCTTCACCTACCGGATGGGCGCGCACACCACCTCCGACGACCCCACCCGCTACCGGTTGGCAGGTGAGCTGGAGGAGTGGAAGCTGCGCGACCCGATCGCCCGGGTCAAGGCGTACCTGTCCCGCTCCGGCAAGGCCGACGCCGCCTTCTTCGACGCCGTCGACGCCGAGGGCGACGAGCTCGCCGTCCGCATCCGGAAGGGCACGTTGGAGATGCCCGACCCGGCCGGCACCGAGATGTTCGACCACGTCTACGCCGAGCAGACCGAGGAGATCGCCGCCCAGCGCGCGGACTTCCTCAGCTACCACGCCGGCTTCGAGGGAGCAGAGCAGTGACCACCCTGACGCTGGGCAAGGCGCTCAACAACGGCCTGCGCAAGGCCATGGAGGACGACCCGAAGGTCGTGCTCATGGGGGAGGACATCGGCAAGCTCGGCGGGGTCTTCCGGATCACCGACGGCCTGCAGAAGGACTTCGGCGAGGCGCGTGTGGTGGACACCCCGCTGGCCGAGGCCGGCATCCTGGGGACGGCGGTCGGGCTCGCCATGCGCGGCTACCGGCCGGTCTGCGAGATCCAGTTCGACGGGTTCGTCTTCCCCGCCTACAACCAGATCGTCACCCAGGTCGCCAAGATCCACGCCCGCTCCCGCGGCCGGCTGCCCATGCCGATCACCATCCGGATCCCCTTCGGCGGCGGCATCGGCGCGGTCGAGCACCACAGCGAGAGCCCCGAGGCCTACTTCGCGCACACCACGGGCCTGAAGGTCGTCGCCGTCTCCAACCCGGCCGACGCCTACTGGATGCTGCAGCAGGCCATCGCCTGCCCGGACCCGGTCGTGTTCTTCGAGCCCAAGCGCCGGTACTGGGACAAGGCCGAGGTCGACCTGGACGTGTCCCCGCCGCCGCTGTTCAGCTCCCGGGTGGTCCGCGCCGGGGACGACCTCACCCTGCTGGCCTACGGCCCGATGGTGAAGACGGCGCTGCAGGCCGCCCAGGCCGCGGAGTCCGACGGCCAGTCCATCGAGGTCATCGACCTGCGCACGCTGTCCCCGCTGGACCTGGGCCCGGTCGAGGAGTCCGTGCGCCGGACCGGCCGCTGCGTCGTGGTGCACGAGGCGCAGACCAACCTGGGCCTGGGCGCGGAGATCGCCGCCCGGGTCACCGAGAGCTGCTTCCACTCCCTGGAGGCCCCGGTGCTGCGGGTCGGTGGCTACGACGTCACCTACCCGCCGTCCAAGCTCGAGGAGGAGTACCTGCCCGACCTGGACCGGGTGCTGCACGTCGTCGACCGAGCGATGGGGTTCTGAGATGGCCGACCTGCGCCAGTTCAAGCTGCCCGACGTCGGCGAGGGGCTGACCGAGGGCGAGATCCTGCAGTGGCTCGTGGCGGTCGGCGACGTCGTCGTCACCAACCAGCCGCTGTGCGAGGTGGAGACGGCGAAGGCCGCCGTCGAGCTGCCCAGCCCGTTCGCCGGCACCGTCGTGGAGCTGCTGCACGAGCCGGGGACGACGGTCGACGTCGGCGCCCCGATCATCACCATCGACCTCGGCGGGGACGTTGCCCCCGCCGCCCCCGCAGCCGACGACGACACCCCGGCGGCCGGGCTGATCGGCGGGCCCGCACCGGGTGGTCGCACCTCGGTGCTGGTCGGCTACGGCCCGAGGAACACCGAGGCCGTCCGCCGTCCGCGCCGCTCCGGTGCGGCTGCCGCCGAGCGGGCCACCGCGCCGCAGGTGCTGCCCGAGGCCGATTACGGCTCGAACACCGGCCCGGGGTCCGAGCGCCCGCCGCTGCTGGCCACCGCGCCGGACGCCACGACCAAGCCGGTCCGGCACGGCGGCCTGGAGACCGGCCGCCAGGCCGAGGCCGCCGCGGCCGCCCGGCCCGACGTGGAGGCCGCGCCCAGCCGCACCGTCGCCCCCGGCCGGGGCGCCCCGCGCCCGCTGGCCAAGCCGCCGGTGCGCAAGTACGCCAAGGACGTCGGGGTCGACCTGACCACCGTGACCGGCACTGGCGCCGGTGGGGTCATCACCCGCGCCGACGTCGACGCTGCCCGCGGCTCGGGCGCGCGCACCCCGGCGGAGCTGGCCGCCGACGCCGGCACCGTCGTCCGCTTCCCGGTGGCCGACGCCGGCACGGAGGGCCGCGAGCAGCGGATCCCGGTCAAGGGCGTGCGCAAGCACACCGCGGCCGCGATGGTCGCCAGCGCGTTCACCGCGCCGCACGTGACGGAGTTCCTCACCGTCGACGTCACCCGCACCATGCAGCTGCGCACCCGGCTCGCCGCCCGCCCCGAGCTGGCCGGGCTCAAGGTCAGCCCGCTGCTCTTCGTGGCCAAGGCGCTGCTGCTGGCCGTGCAGCGGCACCCGATGATCAACAGCTCGTGGGACGAGGCGGCCCAGGAGATCGTGGTCAAGGACTACGTGAACCTCGGCATCGCCGCGGCCACCCCGCGGGGGCTGATCGTGCCCAACGTCAAGGACGCCGGCCGGCTGTCGCTGGCGGAGCTCGCCGGCGCGCTGGCCGACCTGACCGCCACCGCACGGGAGGGGAGGACCAGTCCGTCCGCGATGTCCGGCGGGACGATCACGATCACCAACGTCGGGGTGTTCGGCGTCGACACCGGGACGCCGATCCTCAACCCGGGTGAGTCGGCGATCCTGGCCTTCGGTGCGGTCCGTGAGATGCCGTGGGTGCACAAGGGCAAGATCCGCGTGCGCCAGGTGACCCAGCTGGCGCTGTCCTTCGACCACCGCGTCGTCGACGGCGAGCTGGGCTCCCGCTTCCTGGCCGACATCGGCGCCGTGCTCCACGACCCGGGGACCGCACTGGCCTTCTAGGGTCGGTCGCATGGAGACCGAGCTCGGGCCGCTGCTCGCCTTCGCCGCGCGCGCCCGGGTGCCCGACGGGTTCGGGTACCTGGGTGCCGACGGGGTGGTCGAGGAGCGGCCGACGGAGACCTGGATCAGCGCGCGGATGACGCACGTGTTCTCCCTGGCCGCGCTGTTGGGCCGGGAGGGCGCACTGGAGCTGGCCGAGCACGGCGTCCGGGCGCTGGCCTCGGGGCCGCTGCGGGACGGCGAGCACGGCGGCTGGGGTGCCAGCACCAGCGACCGGTCCAAGGCCGCCTACGTGCACGCGTTCGTGCTGCTGGCCGCCTCCTCGGCGACGACCGCGGCCGTGCCGGGGGCCGCCGAGCTGCTGGACGAGGCCCTCGCCGTCTGGGAGGACCGCTTCTGGGACGACGCCGAGGGCCTGGCCCGGGAGTCGTCCACCCCCGACTGGTCGCAGACCGAGGACTACCGCGGCGCCAACGCCAACATGCACGGCGTCGAGGCCGCGCTGGCCGCCGCCGACGCCCTGGCCGGCACCCACCCGGAGACCACCGCCCGGCTGCGCAGCCACGCGCTGCGCTCGACGGAGCGGATCGTGCACGGCTGGGCGCGTGAGGCCGACTGGCGGCTGCCCGAGCACTTCACCAGCGACTGGACGCCGCTGCCCGAGCACTCGGCGGACGCGAAGGCCGACCCGTTCCGGCCCTACGGCGTCACCGTCGGGCACCAGTTCGAGTGGGCCCGGCTGTGCCTGCACCTGGACGCCGTCCTCGGTGAGCGCGCGCCCGGCTGGCTGCGCGCCGACAGCGCCGCCCTGTTCACCGCCGCCACCGAGCGTGGCTGGGCCGCCGACGGCCACCCCGGCTTCCCGTACACGCTGGACTGGTCGGACCGGCCCGTCGTCGTCGCCCGGATGCACTGGGTGCTGTGCGAGGCGGTCGCCGCGGCCGCCGTCCGGTACGCGGTCACCGGGGACCCGCGCGCCGCCGGGCTGCAGCACACCTGGGAGGCGCACGGCGACGCGCACTTCCTGGACCGCTCCACCGGCAGCTGGCACCACGAGCTCACCCCCACCGGCGAGGTCGGCACCGGCACCTGGACCGGCCAGCCCGACGCCTACCACCTGGCCCAGATGCTCCTGCTGGGAGCCGACCGCCCGGTCCGCGGCAGCGTGGCGGCGTCCCTGCTGCCCTGAGGCCCCACCCGTCCTCCGCCGCCGGTGGACCTGCGGCGGAGGAAGCTCTGCACCCCCTGTTGGCCTACAAGGGGGGTGTAGAGCGTCCTTTGCCTCCTCCTACGCCGGGCCCGGACGCACGAACGCCCCGCCCCCCGTGAGGGGGACGGGGCGTCGTGTGGGGCTGCTACTCGGCGTCGAGGTCCCGGGAGACCATGCCGGCGATGTCGGCCAGCACGGCCTCGTCGTCGCTGGTGACGACGACCTCGGCGCCCTTCTTGGCGCCCAGGGTCATGATCATCAGCGGGGAGCCGGCGTCGACCGGGTTGCCACCGGGCGTGGCCAGGGTGACGGGCACCCCGGACTTGCCGACGGCCTCGGCGATCAGGGCGGCGGGGCGGGCGTGCAGGCCGACGGCGGATCCGACGGTCACGGTCTGGCTGGGCATGCGGTGCGCTCCTCTGCGTCGAGTTCTGGCACTGATCGTGTCAGTTGGCGCCGACGGTGGCACCACGGGTCGTGCCGGCGTCCCCGACCATCGCGTCCGGGGTGGCCGCTGCCGGCGTGGTCTCCGGGGTGCGGCCGATGCCCTTGGCGACGGTGACGGCGATGCCACCGACGACGGCCCCGATGAGGACGGCGAGCAGGAAGAGGAAGAAGTTCGTCATCGCGAAGAAGACGAAGACACCGCCGTGGGGCGCCCGCAGCTCGGTGCCGAAGGCCGCGATGAGGGCACCGGAGGTGGCCCCGCCCAGCATCATCGAGGGGATGACCCGCAGCGGGTCGGCGGCGGCGAACGGGATGGCGCCCTCGGAGATGAAGGACAGGCCCAGCAGGATGCCGGCCTTGCCGTTCTCCCGCTCCGCGGGGGTGTAGAGCTGCTTGCGCAGGAAGGTCGACAGGGCCATGGCCAGCGGGGGGACCATGCCGGCGCCCATGACGATCGCCATGATGCGCAGCGAGGCGGGGCTGGGGTCGGCGACGCCGATGCCGGTGGTGGCGAAGACGTAGGCGGCCTTGTTGACCGGGCCACCGAGGTCGAAGCACATCATCAGGCCGAGGATGACCCCGAGCAGGATCGCCGAGGAGCCGGACAGGCCGGTGAGGAAGCTGCTGAGGCCCTCGAGGGCCAGGGCGAGCGGGCGGCCGAGCACGAGGGCCATGAGGCCGCTGGAGATGACGGTGGCCAGCAGCGGGATGATCACGACGGGCTGCAGGCCGCGCACACCGGCGGGGAGCTTCCAGCCGGCGATCCACTTGGCCGCGAAGCCGGCCAGGATGCCGCCGACGAGGCCGCCGAGGAAGCCGGCGCCGACGGTCAGGGAGACCGCACCGACGACGAAGCCGGGGACGATGCCCGGGCGGTCGGCGATGGCGAAGGCGATGTAGCCGGCCAGGGCCGGGACCAGGAAGCCGAACGCGGCCTGGCCCAGGACGACGAACAGCGCGCCCAGGTAGCCGAGGAAGCCGTCGTTGAGGCCCTCGATGCCCGGGGCCACCGGCAGGTCGAAGAGGTTGTTGTTGAGCAGCCAGTTCTGGCCGTAGCTCAGGCCCTCGGCCGAGGGGTCGCCGTTGACGATCTGGTAGCCACCGAAGAGGAAGCCCAGCGCGATGAGCAGACCACCGGCGGCGACGAACGGGATCATGTAGCTGACGCCGGTGAGCAGCCAGCGGCGGATCTCCGAGCCGGCGCTCGGGCGGCCGCCGGTGGTCGCCGGGGCGTCGGAGGAGGCGCCGGCGCCGGGGACGCGGCGGGCGTTGGGGTTCTGCGCGGCCGCGAGGGCCTCGCGGATCATGACCTCGGGCTCCTGGATGGCCCGCTTGGTGCCGGACTGGACGACCGGCTTGCCGGCGAACCGCTCCCGGTCCCGGACGCCGACGTCGACGGCGAAGATGACCGCGGCGGCCTTGCTGACCACGGAGGGGTCGATCGGGGTCGCGCCGGAGGAGCCCTGGGTCTCCACGTGCAGCTCGACGCCCATCTCGCGGGCGGCGGAGGCCAGCTTGTCGGCGGCCATGTAGGTGTGCGCGATGCCGGTCGGGCAGGCGCTGACGGCGACCAGCACCGGGCGGTCGGCCGACGCGGCGGGGGTGGCTGCGGCGGGGGTGGCAGCGGCCGGGTCGGCGTGTGCGCCGGCGGCCGGCGCGGTGGCCGGGGTGGCGGTGGTGGCGGTGGCCGGCTCGGGGGAGACGACGTCCTGCACCAGGGCGACGACCTCGGTGTCGGAGGAGGCGGCGCGCAGCGAGGCGACGAACTCCGGCCGGACCAGGGCGCGGGCCAGCGCGGTGAGCAGGGTGAGGTGGTCGGCGTCGCCGTGGGCCGGCGCGGCGATCAGGAAGACCAGGTCCGCGGGGCCGTCGGAGGCGCCGAAGTCCACCGGCGGGGAGAGCCTGGCGAAGGCCAGCGAGGCCTCGGTGACGGCCTCGGAGCGGCAGTGCGGGATCGCGATGCCGCCGGGCAGGCCGGTGGCCACCTTGGACTCGCGGTCCATGGCGTCGTCGTAGAGGCCCTCGGTCGAGCTCGCGCGCCCGGTGGCGGACACCAGCCCTGCCAGGTGCCGGATGACGGCGGTCTTGTCAGCGCCTGGGCTGACGTCGAGCGCCACCAGGTCGGTGGTGATCAGTGCGGACACGGGTGCTCCATGGGTCGCGGTGGGGTGGTTCGCGGTCGGGGTGGCTCGGGTGCGGGTGCGGGGCGCGGCGTGCGTCAGTGCGCGGGGGCGTGCTCGTGCGGCGGTGCGGTGCTGCTGCCGGGCAGGCCGGCGGTGACCCGGACGGCGGCGCCGTCCACCTGGGCCGGGGTGGGGACGGCGGAACCGGGGAGGGAGGCCGAGGCCGACCCGTAGGCGACGGCGTTGCGCAGCCGGTCGGCCGGCGGGGCGCCGGCCAGGTCGGCGAGCAGGTAGCCGGCCAGGCTGCAGTCACCGGCGCCGACCGTGCTGCGCACGGTGATGGCCGGCGGACGGGCGGAGAACAGGCCGCCGTCGGCGGTGCTGAGGACGGCGCCGTCGCCGCCCAGGGTCAGCAGCACCGCACCCACGCCGCGCTCGTGCAGGGTGGCGACGGCGGCCAGCGCCGCGTCGGGGTCGGCGACGACGGTGGCCTCGTCGACCCCGGCGAGCTGGGCCAGCTCCTCGGTGTTGGGCTTGAGCAGGTCCGGGGCGGCGTCGGGGCCGGCGGCCAGCAGGGCGAGCAGCGGCCCCTCGGAGGTGTCCACGGCGATCCGGGCGCCGGTGGAGCGGACGGCCCGGACCAGGTCGGCGTACCAGCCGACCGGGGTGCCCGGGGGCAGCGAGCCGCACAGCGCCACCCAGGAGGCGGTCGCGGCGTGCTCGACGACGGCGGCGAGCAGCGCCGCGCGGACGGCGTCGTCCAGGCGGGCGCCGGGCTCGTTGAGCTTCGTCGTCGTGCCGTCGGGCTCGGTGAGGGTGTAATTGGTGCGGACGGCGTCGGTGATCGCGACCGTGGCCAGCCGCAGGCCCAGGGTCTGCAGCGCGCGGACCATCGGGTCCTCGTCGGCGGCCGGGAGCACGGAGACCACGTCGGCGCCGGCGGCGGCGACGGCGCGGGAGACGTTGACCCCCTTGCCGCCGGGCTCGGTGTGGCTGACGCCCAGCCGGGCGACGAGGCCCCGCTCCAGCGGCCCGGGGAGCTCCAGCGTGCGGTCCAGGCTGGGGTTGGCGGTCAGCGTGACGATGGTGTTGCTCATGCGGTGAGCACCTCGATCCCGTGAGACTCGATCTCGGCGACGACGTCCGGGTCGGCTTCGTCGTCGGTGACCAGGACGTCGACGTCGTCGACGCTGGCGAAGCGGACCAGGTGCTCGCGGCCGAGCTTGCTGCTGTCGGCCAGGACCACCACGCGTTGGGCGGCGCGGACCATGGCGCGCTTGCTGGCGGCCTCGGTCTCGTCCGGGGTGGAGAAGCCGTGGCCGGCGCTGACCCCGTTGGCGCCGAGGAAGACGACGTCGACGCGCAGGTCGGCCAGGGCGGCCACGGTGCTCTCCCCGACCGCGGTCTGGGTGATGCCGCGGACCCGGCCGCCGAGCACGTGCAGGCTGACGCCGGGGGCGACGGTGAGCCGGTGGGAGATCGGCACCGAGTTGGTGACCACCAGCAGCCGCCGGTCGGCGGGCAGGATCTCGGCCAGCGCGGCGGTGGAGCTGCCGCCGTCGAGCACCAGGCTGCCGTCGACGTCGGGCACCAAAGTCAGCGCGGCGGAGGCGATCCGGCGCTTGTGCTCGGTGCGGGTGCCGCGCCGCTCGCCCAGGCCGGGCTCGACGACGGTCAGCGCGCCGGTGGGGACGGCGCCGCCGTGCACCCGGCGCAGCATCCCGGCGCGCTCGAGGACGGCGAGGTCGCGGCGGACGGTCTCGGTGGTGACGCCGAACCGCTCGGCGACGGCGGTGACGGCGAGCCGTCCGCGCTGGGCGACGAGACCGGCGATGGCCTGCTGGCGTTCCTCTGCGTACACGGTCACCTCCTCGGCGTCGTCCGGGTCACGTCTCGCTGCCCGTTCGTGTGGCTTCGCGTCTGTGTTGGTGTTGTTTTACGTTGGTTACGTTGACAAGTCAAGGCCTTGTCGTGACTCTGGTCACCGGGGCCCGCGGTGGGTGTACGAACGCCCGCCGTGTCGCTCCCCGCACGCCCCGCACTCGTCCGGCACCGGCGCCGGCGCACGCACCGCACCACCGCGCAGTCCGCCCGTGAACGGCCACCGGCCGCTCCGCAGCCCGACAGAGAGGCCCCGCACACGATGTCGACCACCACCCCCGACGCCGCCGTCACCCCGAGCGCCGACGGCCCGACGGTGCTCACCGGCACCCCGGTCGTCCCCGGTGTGGCGTGGGGGCCGGTCATCCGGCCGCACGGCGCGGTCCAGCTGCCGACCGAGGACGCCGAGCCGGTCGCCGAGGGCGACCGCGCCGCGGAGAAGGCGCGGTTCGGTGCCGCCGCCGAGGTGGTCGCCACCCGGCTGTCCGAGCGGGCCGCCGCAGCCAGCGGCGTCAGCGCCGCCGTGCTGGGCACCACCGCGGGCCTGGCCCGCGACCGCGGCCTGCTGTCCACCGTCGAGCAGCGCATCGACGGTGGGGCGTCCGCGCCGGTGGCCACGGTCGGCGCGGCCCAGCAGTTCGCCGAGCTGTTCGCCAGCCTGGGCGGTCTGATGGCCGAGCGGGTCACCGACGTCAACGACGTCCGGGACCGGATCGTCGCCGAGCTGACCGGGCAGTCCGAACCCGGCGTCACCAACCCCGACACCCCGTCGGTGCTGCTGGCCGACGACCTGGCCCCCGCCGACACGGCCGGGCTGGACCCGACCCGGGTGGTCGCGCTGGCCACCCGCCTGGGCGGCTCCACCAGCCACACCGCGATCATCGCCCGCCAGCTCGGGCTGCCCTGCGTCGTCGCCGTGGGCGGGCTCTCCGACGTCCCCGAGGGTGCCGTCGTGCTCGTCGACGGCGAGCAGGGCACCGTCACCGTCGACCCGGACCCGACCGAGGCCGGCTCCCGCGTGGAGGCCGCCCGGCAGGCGGCCCAGGCGCTGGCCGGCTACGAGGGTCCGGCCACGACGTCGGACGGGCACGCCGTGCAGGTGCTGGCCAACGTGCAGGACGGCGCCGGGGCGCGTGCCGCGGCCGCCGCGCACGCCGAGGGCGTCGGCCTCCTGCGCACCGAGCTGGCCTTCCTCGGCCACTCCGAGGAGCCCGGCGTCGAGGAGCAGGCGAAGGGCTACGCGGAGGTCTTCGAGGCCTTCGCCGGCCGCAAGGTCGTGCTGCGCACCCTGGACGCCGGCTCGGACAAGCCGCTGGCCTTCGCCACCCCGCCGGACGAGGCCAACCCGGCCCTCGGCGTCCGCGGACTGCGCACCTCGCGGCTGGACCCCGGCATCCTGACCCGCCAGCTGGACGCCGTCGCCCAGGCCGCGGAGCGGACCGGTGCGACCCCCTGGGTGATGGCACCGATGGTCTCCACTGTGGCCGAGGCCGCCGAGTTCGCCGCCCTGGTGCGCGAGCGCGGCATGGTCCCCGGCGTCATGGTCGAGGTGCCCTCGGTCGCGCTGCTGGCCGACCGGTTCCTGCAGCACCTGGACTTCCTGTCCATCGGCACCAACGACCTCTCCCAGTACACGCTGGCCGCCGACCGGCTCTCCGGCGACCTGGCCGACCTCACCGACCCGTGGCAGCCCGCGCTGCTGCGGATGGTGCAGCTGACCGCCGAGGCCGGGCAGCGCGTGGGCAAGCCGGTCGGGGTGTGCGGCGAGGCAGCGGCCGACCCGCTGCTGGCCTGCGTGCTGGTGGGTCTGGGGATCACGTCGCTGTCGTGCGCGGCGTCCTCGGTCGCCGGGGTCGGCGCCAAGCTCGGCACGGTCACGCTGGCCACCTGTCAGCAGGCCGCCGAGGTGGCGCTGGCGGCCGACGACCCGACGGCGGCCCGCGCCGCCGTGCGCGAGGTGCTGGACGCCGCTGCCTGACCCCGCGCCGCGCCGCGCCGCTCCGTGCCGAGCCCCCGTCGACCACCCGGTCGGCGGGGGCTCGTCGTGTCCGGGGTCGACACGCGCGGGCCCGCTGTGGCCCTGGGCACGGCGCTCCCGGCGCCGGGGTGTCCGGGGCCACCCCCAGCGTGTGGCGCCGGACACCATTCGTAGGTCCCTGCTGCTTTCGGGTGAACATCCGTAGATCAAACGCCGACATCACCTCCGTTCCGTTGGAACAAACGGACGCTCGCCTGCTTTAATACAGGCGTAACAACAACCGCAGCAGTACGGAAGAGGGACACACCATGAGCAGCGTGACCAGCACCTGGCGTCAGCGTCGTCAGGCGTCGCGGACCCGTCGGGCCCTGGACAAGGCGCTCGCCCGCAGCAGCAGCCCCGCGATGCGCGACGACCTGCTGACCCTGGCGAACAGCAGCCAGTTCACCGCCGTCATCCGCTGACGCAGCGCCGTCCCGACGGCGCACGGCAACCGACCCCGACTCCCTCGCGGAGTGCGGGGTCGTTCGCCGTCCGGGCCCGGTGGGGCCGAGGGCTCAGGGCCGGGTGAGCCGGTCCCGGAGCGCGGCCTGCTCCTCGGGGCCGAAGCCGTGCGCGGTCAGCCAGCCCAGCGGGCCGCCGTCCCGCTCGTCGAGCAGGTCCAGCACCCGGCGCATCGTCTCCGCGCGCGGGGTGTGGCTGGCCACGTCCCGGCGGGCCATGTCCTGGGCGTAGGTCGACCGGGCCGACAGCTTGTCCACCACGCCCTGGATCCGCTCGGCGGTCAGCGCGTAGTCCTCGACCACGGCCTCCCGCTCCACCCCGGCGACCGACTGGGCCAGGGCGCACACCACGCCGGTGCGGTCCTTGCCAGCGGCGCAGTGCACGACCGCCGCGCCGGGTGCCGCGGCCACCGCGCGCAGCGCACCCACCACGTTCTCGGCGCCGTCGGACAGGTAGCCCAGGTAGGACTTCACCGCCGGGGTCTCGTCCTCGTCGCCGGCCGCGACCGCCCGCGGCAGCAGCGTCTCCACCCAGTCCGAGGGCAGGTCGACGTCGGCCTGCGGGTCCTCGGCGGCGAAGACGTCGGTGTGCTCCCCGGCCTCGGGGATCAGCGTGAAGTGCCGGTGCCTGACGCCCGGGAGACCCCGCAGCGGCCCGCGGCCCTCCATCCGGACCTCGGCGCTGGTGCGCAGGTCCACGACGTCGGTCACGCCCAGCTCGTCGACCAGCAGGTGCACGTCCTGCTCGGTCAGCTCCTGTAGGTCGTCGCTGCGCAGCACCCGGCCCGGCACCGTCGCCCCGCCGCCGACCAGCGGCAGCCCGCCCAGGTCGCGGGTGTTCGCGGTCCCCTGCAGGGCCAGCCAGCGGTCGGTGTCGGGCACGGGTCGAACCTATCCAGGACGGCGTCCCGGCGCGCGGCTGGGCGGGTCAGTCCCGACCGCGCGGGACGACGGCGAGCGCGAGCAGGACGGCGGCCCAGACCCCCAGCGGCACGCCCGGCCAGAACGCCCGCGGTACGCCGTCGACGGCGCTCTGTGCCGCCCATGCGCCGACCAGCACCACGACGCCGGCCAGCCACCACCGCCACTCCTCGACCCACTCGCGCCGGTCTCGGCGGCGGGCGGCGCGGGGGTCCTCGGCGAGGTCGGCGGTGAGCCCGGTCAGCTCGGCCGTCGAGGTGGTGGACCGGGCGAGGCCGGTGCGCCGCTCGTACTCCTCCAGGTCGAGTTCGCCGGTGGTCAGGGCGCTGCCGAGGCGGTCCAGGGACGTCGCCCGGAGCTGGGTGCCGGGGCGGTGGTCGGTGCTCATGCGAAACAGGATACAGTCGTATCCATGACCCGGCGCACCGAGTTCGCCGACGCCGCGCTGCGTCTGGTGGCCCGCGGTGGACTGGAGGCGGTGAGCATCCGCACGGTCGCGGCCGAGGCCGGCTGGTCGGCGGGGGCGCTGCAGAAGACCCTGGGCACCAAGGACGAGTTGCTCACGGCTGCCGTCGAGCGGATGACCGAGCGGGTCGGTGCCCGGATGGCCGCGCTCCCGCAGACCGGGGACCTGGCCACCGACGTCGCCGCGCTGGTCCAGGAGACCCTGCCGCTGGACGCCGTCCGCCGGGAGGAGGGCCTGGTCTGGACCGCAGTGGCCGGCCGGGCCGCGACCGTCCCCTGGATGGCCGACGTGCTGCGGGACCAGGACGCGACGGTGCTGGGCTGGCTGACCGGGGCCGTCGGCCACGCGCGCCCCGACGAGCCGGACCCGGCAGCGGTCGCCAGCACCGTCGTCGCGCTGGCCGACGGCTGGACCACGCGGCTGCTCTACGCCCCGGAGGCCGCGGACGAGGTCCTCCGGGCGCTGGACCGGGCCCTCGCGCTGCTGCTCGCTCCTGTGGACACGCCCCACCCCTGACGAACCTCACGGGTGGACCGTGCAGACCCCCCGCGCAGGTCGTGGAGGACGGCACCTCCCCCGGGGCCCGGGGGCGGGCACCGTCGGTGGTGACGGACGAGGACCCACCCAGGAGGACGACGATGCAGCCCGCCACCGCACCCCCGGCACCCCGGAGCACCCGCACCACCCCGGCCATCGAGGTCACCGACCTGCGCCGCAGCTACGGCGACTTCGAGGCCGTCCGCGGCATCTCCTTCGAGGTCCAGCCCGGCGAGGTGCTGGCCCTGCTCGGTGTCAACGGCGCCGGCAAGACCTCCGCGCTGGAGGTGCTGGAGGGCCTCGCACCGGCCGGCGGCGGCACCGTCCGGGTGCTGGGCCTGGACCCGGTCCGTGACCGGGCCCGGGTCCGCCGCGAGCTCGGCGTGCTGCTGCAGACCAGCGGGCTGCCCGGTGACCTCACCGTCGCCGAGACCCTGCGCACCTGGGCCGGCACGCTCACCGCGCCCCGCCCGGTCCAGGAGGCCCTCGCCCAGGTCAGCCTGACCGGCCGGGCCGACGTCCGGGTCCGGTCGCTGTCCGGCGGCGAGCGCCGCCGGCTGGACCTGGCCCTGGCGCTGCTGGGCCGCCCCAGCGTCGTCGTCCTGGACGAGCCGACCACCGGGCTGGACCCCGAGTCCCGCCGCCAGGTGTGGGAGCTGGTGCAGGGCCTGGTCGCCGACGGCGCCGCGGTGCTGCTGACCACCCACCACCTGGAGGAGGCCGAGGTGCTCGCCGACCGGGTCGCGGTCATGCGGTCCGGCCAGGTCGTGCTGTCGGGCACCCAGGCCGAGATCGCCGAGACCCAGCCCGCCACCGTCCGCTTCGTCCTGGACGACGACGCCCCCCAGCCGCCGGTGCCCGCCGGTGTCCAGGTCGTCTCGACCGGCCGCCGGGTCGAGTGGCAGACCGGCTCCCTGCAGCCGGTCCTCGCCGAGCTGCTCGCCTGGGCCGCCCAGCACGGGGTCGTGCTGCGCACCCTGCTCGCCCGGGCCGGCTCCCTGGAGCAGGCCTTCCTCGCCGTCGCCGACGGCGCCCACCCCGCCGTCGCCACCACCCCGGAGGAGAACCGATGACCGCCGCCACCACCACCACCACCACCACCACCCCCGCCACCGCCACCGCCACCGGCGGGCCGTCCCGGTGGAGCCGGGTCCGGTCGCTGGCCGCCGCCGAGACGCGGCTGCTGCTGCGCAACCGCACCGCCCTGGTCAACTCCGTCGTGCTGCCGCTGCTGCTGGTCGCCGCCGTCCCGGTCCTGGGCGCCGGCGAGGACGGCGTCGCCCTCGGCCCGCTGCTGCTGCAGGCCGCCGTCGGCATCACTCTCATCTACCTGACCTACTACAACCTGGTCACCACCTACGTGGCCCGGCGCGAGGACCTGGTGCTCCAGCGGATGCGCACCGGCGAGCTCACCGGCACCGAGGTGCTGGCCGCCACCGCCGCCCCCACGCTGCTCATCACCGTGGGCCAGCTGGCCGTCGTCGCCGTCGGCGTGCTGGCGCTGGGGGAGTGGACCGCCCCCGCCGACGTCGTCCTGCCCGTCGTCGGCGTGCTGGCCGGCATCCTGCTGATGGTGCTGCTGGCCGCGGCGAGCACGTCGTTCACCCGGACCCCGGAGTCCGCGCAGATCACCACCCTGCCGATCGTGCTGGTCAACACCGCGCTGTCCGGCCTGCTGTACCCGATCAGCGTCTTCCCGGACTGGCTGGCCACGGTGGCCCGGCTGCTGCCGGTCACCCCGGTGATCGAGCTGGTCCAGCTGGGCCTGGCCGGCACCACCTGGGACGGCGAGACCGTCTCCGGCGGGGACCTGTGGGCCGCGGCCCTGCAGCCGGCCGCCGTGCTCGCGGTCTGGCTCGTCGTGGCCGGCGTCGCCGCCGCCCGGGGCTTCCGGTGGGCCCCGCGCCGGTGACCTCGGCCTTGCGGGACGGTCGGTACGGCAGCATGAGCGCCGTGCCGACCGTCTCGCGCTGGTGGCGCACGCGCACCGACCCGCAGCGGATCGAGCTCTACACCCGGTGGTCCTACTACGCCGCGTACCTCGGCCTGCCCCCGCTGCTGCTCTTCGCCGTCGCCCCCGGCTGGTCGGCGTCGGGCCTGGTGCTGCCGTTGCTGCTGGTCGTGGGCACCGTGGCCACCGCCCTGGCCTGCACCTGGCTGACCCGCGCAGGGCTCGACGCCCGGGCCGCGGCGCCGGCCAGCATGCCGACGGCCGGCCAGCTCGCCGTGGTCGGCACGGTCGCCGGGCTGACCGCGGTGGTCGCCGTCGCCGCGGTCACCGGCGGGCCGGAGCCCACGCCCTCGGCCCCCGGCGCCGTCGGCATGCTCGGCGGGGCGGTGCTGATGGCGCTGTCGGTCACCTGGTCGATGCGCCGCCTGACCTGGGCGTCGCTGGGCTGCGGCGCGCTGGCCACGGGTGTCGCGCTGGTCGACGGCGCCCTCCCCGGCCCGGCCGTCGCCTCCGGGGTGGCGATCGCCATCGCGTTGGTCGCGGTGGCCTCGGCGTTCCGGTTCACCGTCTGGATCCTCGAGGTGGTCCAGGAGATGGACCGCACCCGCGGCGTGCAGCTGCAGCTGGCCGTGGCCGAGGAGCGCCTGCGCTTCGCCCGCGACCTGCACGACGTGATGGGCCGCAACCTCTCGGCCATCGCGGTCAAGAGCCAGCTGGCCGCCGAGCTGACCCGCCGCGGCCGGGACGGCGCCGCCGAGGAGATGGACGGCGTCGGCTCGCTGGCCGAGTCCTCGCTGCGGGAGGTCCGCGAGGTGGTCCGCGGCTACCGGGCCACCGACCTGGCCTCCGAGCTGGCCGGGGCGCGCTCGGTGCTGCGCTCGGCCGGCGTCACCACCACCGTCACTGGTGAGGACGACGTCGCTGCCGTGCCGGCCGCCACCCAGGAGCTGCTGGGCTGGGTGGTCCGGGAGGCCGTGACCAACGTGCTGCGGCACTCCTCGGCCGGCCGCTGCGACATCACCCTCACCCAGGACCCCGGGGGGACCATCTTGACCGTGCACGACGACGGTGCCGGCGCGCCGACCGGCTGGGGCAACGGGCTGACCGGTCTGGCCGAGCGGCTGGCCGCCGGCGGGGGTCGTCTGGAGGCCGGCCCGGCGGACACCGGGTTCACCGTCCGGGCGGGGGTGCCGGCGTGACCGTGCGCGTGCTGCTGGCCGACGACGAGAACCTGATCCGCTCCGCGCTGGCCGCCCTGCTGGGCCTGGAGGACGACGTCGAGGTGGTCGCCCAGGCGGCGTCGGGCGCCGAGGCGCTGGCGATGGCCCGGGCGCACACCCCCGACGTCTGCGTGCTGGACCTGCAGATGCCCGACCGGGACGGCATCTCCGTGGCCGGGGAGCTGCGCACCGTGCTGCCCGGTTGCCGGGTCGTGATCGTCACCGGGCACGGTCGGCCCGGGCACCTCAAGCGGGCCCTGGAGGCCGGGGTGCGGGGGTTCCTGCCCAAGACGGTGAACGCCGCCGTGCTCGCCGACGTCGTCCGGACCGTGCACGGGGGCGGGCGCTACGTCGACCCGGAGCTGGCCGCCGAGGCGATCAGCGCCGGGGACTCCCCGCTCACCCCGCGGGAGGCCGACGTGCTGGAACTGGCCGCCGGTGGCGCGCCGGTCGAGGAGATCGCCGCCCGGGCGCACCTGTCCCCGGGCACCGTGCGCAACCACCTGTCGGCGGCGGCCACCAAGCTGGGTGCCCCCAACCGGCACGCCGCCGTCGACGCCGCCCGCCGGCACGGCTGGATCTGACCGGAGGCTGACGGCGCAGGGTCCCTGCGCCCCCGCACTCCGCTCAGCTGTTGCCGGGCTGGATCTCCCGGTCGTCGGCCTGCGCCTCGTCGTCGGTGGTCAGCGTGGGGTCGCCGGTGTCGGTCGCGCCCAGGTCCGGGGCGTCGTCGCCCGGACGGCCGTCGACCAGGTTATCGTCGTTGCGCGGGGAGTCGGCCGGGTCGGTGATCGGGTCGGTCATGCCGGTCCGCTGCCCACTCCGTCGCCCGCGCACACCTCAGGAGGGGCCGGACTCCTGACTGGCCGTGACGTCGTCGGCGCCCCGGGCGGGCAGGTCGTCGTCGGGGTCGTCGCGCTGCAGCGCCGCCTCCCGGGTGAGCGGCACGCCGTCGTGCACACCGGCGGTGTCGTCGTCGTCACCACCGGTGGCCAGGTCGCCGCCGCTGCCGGCGGCGCTGGTCTCCTCGCTGATCGGCGGGGTGGTGCTCTCGCTGCCCTGGGGATCGCTCATGCGTTCCTCGTGCCCGCCGTCGCGGGGGTCATGCGGGTCAGCGGTGGCGACGGGCGCGCAGGACGACCAGCGCGGCGATCAGCCCACCCAGGACGGCGGCGGCCACCAGCGCGACGACCAGCGGCAGGTCCACGACGCCGAAGACCAGGCTGACCCGCACCGTCTGGGTGTTGAAGACGACGAAGAGCACCAGCACCACGGTGAGCGCGACCAGCAGCACCGCGCTGAGCGTCGCCCCGGCGGTCCTGCGGCGGCTGCGCGAGGGGGCGGTCTGCGGGGTGGTCGGGTCGGTCGCGGGGCTGGTCACGGCGTCCATGCTGGGGCCCGGAGCCGGGTCCGGCCACTCAGTCCTCGAGGGCGGGCCCGGCCTCGTGCCGCGGGTGCCCCGGCGTCCGCTCGCGCTGCTTCATCCGGGCCTCGAGCACGTGCCGGTCACCGCCGGCCAGCTCGTCCCGGGCCCGGGCGTCGAAGTCGCGGAAGGTGGACCAGTAGCCGGCGTCGTAGTCCTCCACCAGCTGGAAGGTCCACCGGTCGGCGACGACGTTGCGGCCCAGCAGGTCGCGTTCGAGGTCGTCGGCCAGCGCGGTGGCGCCGGCCTCGCGGAAGGACTCCAGGGACTCACCGAGCAGGATGTCGGCCTTGCCGGAGAGCTGGTGGAAGGCGTAGAGGAAGCCGCGGGCCTGCTCCACGGTCTCCAGGGCCTCGGAGAGCTTGCCGAGCGCCTCGACGGTGGTGTCGTCCAGTTCCGGACGGGATCGGTCGGTCACGACGGCACCGTGCCCCGTCGGAACCGGCCTCAAGCCCCGGCGCCGGCCGGTGTCTGCGGTCTCAGGCGCGGGGCGTGGCCCTGGCCGCGTCGATGAGCCGCTCGGCGAGCTGGCGGCCGTGGCTGGCCGGGCCGTCGGGGCCCAGCAGGCCACCGGAGAGCTGCATCCCGTCGATGATCAGGTGCAGCTGGGCGGCCAGGTCGTCGCCACCGCCGGGCACCAGCTCCTCGGCCAGGTGCACCAGGCGCATGTGCAGCTCGTACTTGTAGTCCGCGGCGGCGGAGCGGGCCGGGTGCTGCGGGTCGTCGTACTCGCTGCTGACGTTGGTGAAGGGGCAGCCGCGGAAGCCGGTGCGGGTCACGTCGCGCTCGACGACGTCGACGATGGCCATCAGCGCGCCCCGCGGGTCCTCGGCGAAGTGGCCGAGCTGGGCGTCGATGAAGCCCAGGAGGGTGGCGGCCTTGCGCGAGAGGTAGGCCCCGACGAGGTCGTCCTTGCTCTTGAAGAGCCGGTACACCGTCATCTTGCCCAGGCCGGTCTCGCGGACCAGCTCGTCCATGCCGACGCTGCGCGAGCTGCGGCCGGCGAACAGCCGCTCGGCGGTGTCCAGCACGATCGCCTGCCGTTCGGCCCGGCTGCGGCGCACCGGCACGGGGGCGCCGTGCGGTTCCGCGGCGAGGGAGCCGAGGGAGAGGTCGGCGCTGGCGTCGAAGGCGAGTGCGGCGGTCACGTCGTCGATGGTGCACGCGGACGTGACGGAGCAGTTCACGGCACGCCGGTGTGTCGGACTCGCGACTGAGAGTCACGTGGACCCCTGTGCCACCCGGGTTCGAGGGGGTCCCTGGGACTCGTGTGACACCGATCCGTCACACCTGGCGACAGACTGCCGACAACGCGCGAGGAGGTCGGCGGGCAGACGTCAGTGCGTGTGCTCGGGGACCCGCGGGAGCGCACCGTGGGCGGTGTCGGCGTCCCGGCCCGGGCGCACCTCGTGCCGGTCGCGGGTGGCCAGCAGCACCCCGCCCCAGATCAGCACGGCGATCGTGACGACGAAGAAGCTGGGCGGCAGGTTCACCAGGGCGGAGAGCACCAGGCCCACCCACACCGACACCAGCGCGAACACCACGGCCAGCGCGGCCACCCGGCTGGGCCGGGCGGTGAGCCGCAGTGCAGCCGCGGCCGGGGTGACAACCAGGGCGAAGAGCAGCAGCGTGCCGACGACCTGGACGGCCATGGTGATCGTGAGGGCCAGCAGCACCACGAAGGCGACGCCCAGGGCGCGGACCGGCACCCCGCGGGCCTCGGCGACGGCCGGGTCGACCGAGGCGAAGACCAGCGGCCGGGCGATGACGGCCAGCGCGACGACGACCAGCAGGGTGAACCCGCCGAACACCCACAGCTGGTCGCGCCCGATGGCCAGCAGGTTGCCGAAGAGCACGTTGGTGGTGGTGCTGGCGTTCGCGGTGGCCAGCGAGGCGAACAGCACCCCCAGGCCGGTGGCGAAGGCGAGGATGGTGCCGGTGGCGATCTCGCGTTCGGCCACCCGCTTGCCGAACAGGCCGATGAGCAGCCCGCCGCCGACGCAGAAGACGGCCAGGCCCAGGGTGACCGGCGCGCCGACCAGGATCGCCCCGGTCGCACCCGGGAACCCGATGTGGGCCAGCGCGTGGGCGGCGAAGGCGTTCTGCCGGGTGATGACGAAGTAGCCCATCAGGCCGGCGGCGACCGCCACCATCGAGCCGCCCAGGAAGGCGTGCCGCATGAAGGTCGTCTGCAGCACCTGCAGCCAGTTGTCCTGGAACTGCACGGCGGCCAGCACGTCGAGGTGCACGGGGGTGTTCCCTTCAGCCGCTGCGGGTGAACAGGTCACCCTGGGCGGTCCGCACGACGCGCACGCGTGTGCCGTAGAGGTGGGTGAGCAGGTCCTCGGTCACGACCTCGCCGATGGGGTCGTGGTGCGGGTGACCGTCGAGCAGGTACACGGCATCGGTGAGCACCGGCAGCAGCGGGTTCAGGTCGTGCGCGACGACCATGATCGTCACCGCGCGCTCGCGGCGGAGCTCACCGAGCAGCGTGACGATCTCGTGGGAGTTGCGCAGGTCCAGGTTGGCCAGCGGCTCGTCGAGCAGCAGCAGGTCGGCGTCGTCGACGATGGCCTGGGCGATGGCGACCCGCTGCTGCTGGCCGCCGGACAGCTCGCTCATCCGCCGGTCGGCGTAGTCGGCGGCCCCCACCCGGCGCAGGGCGTCCTGGACCCGGGCGCGCTCCGCGGGGGTGCTGCGCCGGATGCCGAAGCGGCTGCCGGTGAGGCCCAGGGCGACCAGGTCGCGGGCGCGCACGGCCTCACCGAGGGCGGCGGTGTAGTTCTGCGGCACGTAGCCGATCCGCCGGTTGCCCCGCCGGGGCGGGGCGCCGAGCACCTCGACGCGTCCGCCGGCCACCGGCAGCAGGCCCAGCGCGACCTGGAAGAGCGTCGTCTTGCCCGCGCCGTTGGGGCCGATGACCCCGACGACCGAGCCGGCCGGCACCGCCAGGGTGCCCTCGGACCAGACGGTGCGCCCGCCGCGGACGACGGAGACCCCGTCCAGCACCAGGGCGGGGGAGCCCGGGCCGGACGGGGTCGCCGTCGGGTGTGCCTGCGTCACTGACCCCCACCGAGTGCGTCTGCGAGCTGCTGCAGCTGGGACAGCTGCCACTGGACGAAGGAACCGTCGTCGGAGGGCACGGATTCCGTGACCTCGACGACCGGGACCCCGGCGGCCTCGGCGGCACTGCGCAGCTGGTCGGGGACGGAGCCCTCGGTCTGGGTGTTGAAGACCAGCACGTCGATGCTGCCGTCGGCCAGGGCGGCCTCGAAGGCGGCGACGTCGCCGGTGGCCGGGTCGCTCTCGTTGCTGGCGGCGTCCCGGTAGCCCTCGGGGGTCGCGTCGGTGAGCCCGACGGCGGCCGCGGTGTAGTCGAAGACGGTCTCGGTGGCCGCGTAGGTCTTGCCCGCGGCCAGGCCCTCGATCGTGGTCAGCTCGTCGGTGTAGGGCTGCAGGTCCGTCGTCCAGGCGGTGGCCCGGTCGGCGAAGTAGTCCGCGGCGTCGGGGGAGAGGTCGCTGAGCTCGGCGGTCACGGCGTCGGCGGTCTGCTGCACGTACTCGGGGGAGTACCAGAGGTGCGGGTTCACCGAACCGTGGCCCTCCTCGCCCTCGGCGTGGCCGTCGTCCTCGGAGTGCTCGTCCTCCGCGTGCTCCTCCTCGATGCCGACCACCTCGGCAGCGTCCACCACGACGGGCTGCGGGTCCAGGTTCTGCACCGCGTCGGAGGCCCAGTGGTCGTAGTCCGCGCCGTTGACGACGACGAGGTCGGCGCCCTCGAAGGCAGCGATGTCCCCGGTGGTCGGCTCGTAGTCGTGCGGGTCCACGGCGGTGGAGTTGATGACCGTGGTGACGTTCGTGCAGTCCCCGCCCAGCGCCTGGACGACGTCACCCCACTGGTCGACCGACACGACGACGTCGAGCACGTCGCCGGGGCAGTTGGCGGCGTCGGCCTCAGCGGTGCTGGCACCGCCCGAGCCGTCGGAGGAGCAGGCCGCGAGGCCCAGGGAGCTGGCGGCCAGCACGGCGAGGGCGGTGGAACGGCGGGACACGATGGGACTCCTGGGTGATGCCGGGAATGATTCTCAGAACCAGTATCACCCGGCCGTCGACGGGGGCTCCAGCGGGGGTCGGCCCAGGGCCGCCAGCACCGGGTCCCACACCTCCATCGGCAGCCCGGCACCGCTGTAGACGCTGAACCGGTCCACGACGCCCTCGAAGCGGCGCAGCACCTCCGGGCCGACCTGTCCGGGCTCGGCGACGACGGCGAACGTGCCCAGCACCTCGTCGTCCACCAGGGCGGCCATCGCCTCCCACTTGTCCTCCCGGCGGGACGTGGACAGCGCGTGGAGCTCCTCACCCAGCGCGCCCCAGCCGTGCAGCTCCAGCACCGGGCGGTAGGCGGGGGTGCTCCCGTAGAAGGCGATCTGCGCCCGGACGGCGTCCGCGGCCCGGGTCCGCTCGGCGTCGTCCCGGCCGGAGACGACGAAGCCGGGCAGGCTGACCTGCACCTCCGCGCGCGAGCGGCCGGCGGTCTCGAGTCCCTCCTGCAGGGCCGGCAGCGTCCGCTCGCGCAGGTAGCGCTCGGTGGTGAAGCCGTGGGCGAGCAGGCCGTCGCACAGCTCGCCGGCGACCCGGGTCATCAGCGGCCCGACCGCGGCCAGGTGCACCGGCGGCGGACCCCACTCGTGCCGGGGCGGCGTGAAGGTCGGCGTCATCAGGGTGTGCTGGTAGTGCTCGCCGCGGAAGCGCAGCGGGGTGCCGTCCTCCCAGGAGGCCCAGATCGCGCGCAGGGCGCCGACGTACTCCCGCATCCGGGCGGCCGGGGAGCTCCACGGCATGGAGAAGCGCCGCTCCACGTGCGCCTTGACCTGCGTCCCGAGCCCCAGCACGAACCGGCCGCGGCTGTACCGCTGCAGGTCGTAGCCGGTGTACGCCACCGTCATGGGGGAGCGGGCGAAGGCCACCGCGATGGCCGAACCGACCTGGACGCGCTCGGTGGACAGTGCGGCGGCGTGCAGCAGCAGGAACGGGTCGTGGGCGACCTCGGAGGCCCAGACGCCGGCGTACCCCCGCTCCTCCAGCCGGCGGGCGGTGCCCGCGACGTCGTCGGTCCCGGCGGTCAGCAGTGACGCGTCCAGCAGCATGACCGGACTCTGCCGCACGGGTGATGCTGCTGGCCAGCGACCGCCGTCCGTCCGTACGGTCAGCCCCCATGAGCGCGATGCCGGTCCGGCGGGACAGCCGGCGCTTGGAGATCCTGGCGGCCTTCACCGCGATGGTCGCCGAGCGTGGCTACGACGGCACCAATTTCGGTGACCTGGCCGCCGGGCTCGGGATGAGCAAGGGCACGATCGTGCACCACTTCGGCACCAAGGAGCAGCTGCTCACCGAGCTGCACGAGACCTACATGCGCCGCCGGCTGGCCGAGGTCCGGGTGGTGTGGGACGCGCTGGCGGACCCGGCGGAGCGGTTGGCCGCCTTCCTGCACCTGGGCGTCCGCTACCAGGTGGTGGACCGGACGGCGACGGTCGCCTTCCAGCGCGAGGTCCGCCGGTTCGCCGACGCCGCCGGCATGGAGACCTCGCGCGGGCTGCGCGACGAGTACCGCGGGCTGGTCGTCGGGGTGCTCGCCGACGGGGTGGCCGCCGGGGTCTTCCGCCCCGGCGACGACCGGCTGCGCACCCTGCAGGTCTTCGGCTCCGTGCACTGGATGTGGACCTGGTTCGACCCGGCCGGGTCGCTGCCGGTCGCCGAGGTCGCGGCCTCCTACGTGGACACCTTCCTGGGTGGGGTGCTGGCCGACCCGGGGCGGGCGGCCGCACTGGCCGACCCCTCCGGTGCGGTCGTGGCGGTGGTCGACGAGGCGCTCGCCGCAGGTCGGGCGGCCGATGCCCTTGACGGCGGACCGGGCCACCCGACAAGCTGACCGTACGGGCGGTCAGTGACTCCGCTCACGTCGCGACGAGGAGGTCGGGATGGCTGCCGGAGGACTGCTCGAGGGGCTGCTGGCCGACCTCGCCGCGGAGAGCGCCGCGCTGGACGACGTGGTCGCCGGCCTGGACGACGCCGGCTGGGCCACGCCCACCCCGGCCGCGGGCTGGACGGTCGCCCACCAGGTCGCCCACCTCGCCTGGACCGACGACGTCGCCGCGCTGGCCGGCACCGACCCGGACGCCTTCCGGGCCCTGCCCGACACCGAGGGCCTGGTGGACGAGGAAGCCGCCGCCGGTGCCGCCGTCCCCCCGGCCGAGCTGCTGGACCGCTGGCGGACCGGGCGCGCCGCTCTGGCCGCGGCGCTCGCGGCGGTCCCCCCGGGCCAGAAGCTGCCCTGGTACGGCCCGCCGATGAGCGCGACCTCGATGGCCACCGCCCGGCTGATGGAGACCTGGGCGCACGGCGTCGACGTCAGCGATGCCCTGGGGCTGCTGGTCTCGGCGACCGACCGCCTCCGGGCGGTGGCCCACCTCGGCGTGGTCACCCGCGGGTTCGCGCACGCCCAGCACGGCCTGCCGGCCCCGACCGGGGACGTGCGGGTCGAGCTGGTCGCGCCGTCCGGGGCGGTGTGGAGCTGGGGCGAGGAGTCCGCGGCCGACCGGGTGACCGGTCCGGCGCTCGACTTCTGCCTGCGGGTCACCCAGCGCCGTCCCCTCGCCGCGCTCGACCTGGCCACGACCGGCGAGGCCGCCGCTCGCTGGATGGCCGTGGCCCAGGCCTTCGCCGGTGAGCCCGGCGCCGGCAGCGAGGCCCGGTGACGCCGCCGGTGCTGCGGGTCGGCAACGCGTCGGGCTTCTACGGCGACCGGCGGGCCGCCGTCCGGGAGATGCTCGAGGGCGGGCCGCTGGACGTGCTGACCGGGGACTACCTGG
The DNA here is from genome assembly GCF_001424485.1 of Modestobacter sp. Leaf380. GTDB lineage: Bacteria > Actinomycetota > Actinomycetes > Mycobacteriales > Geodermatophilaceae > Klenkia. Next base: position 94,097 of record NZ_LMQC01000024.1, on the reverse strand, counting down.
CCGAGCTGACCATGCTCATCCTGGGCCGGGACCGGGCTCGCGACGCCTCCCGAGGCTGGGCCCGCACGTTCCTGGCGCAGCTGGAGGAGTGCCTGGGCCTGGCCCGGGACCGCGGGGTGCGCCTGGTGGTCAACGCCGGCGGCACCAACCCGGCCGGGCTGGCCGACGCGGTCCGGGCGCTGGCCGACCGGCTCGGCGTGCCGACGGCGGTCGCGCACGTCGAGGGCGACGACCTGCTGCCCCGCGCGTCCGAGCTCGGGTTCGGCGAGCCGATCACCGCCAACGCCTACCTGGGCGCCTTCGGGATCGCCGAGTGCCTGCGCGCGGGCGCCGACGTCGTGGTCACCGGGCGGGTCACCGACGCCTCGCTGGTCGTCGGCCCGGGCATCGCGCACTTCGGCTGGGGGCAGGAGGACCACGACGCGATCGCCGGCGCGATGGCCTGCGGGCACGTGCTGGAGTGCGGCACCCAGGCCACCGGCGGCAACCTGTCCGCCTTCGACGAGCACCCGCTGGAGCAGCTGCTGCACCCCGGCTTCCCGCTGGCCGAGCTGCGCGCCGACGGGTCCAGCGTGATCACCAAGCACCCGGGCACCGGCGGCGTGGTCGACGTCGACACCGTCACCGCGCAGCTGCTCTACGAGATCACCGGCGCCCGGTACGCCGGGCCCGACGCCGTCGCCCGGTTCGACACCGTGCGGCTGACCCCGGACGGCCCGGACCGGGTGCTGCTGTCCGGCGTGCGCGGCGAGGCGCCGCCGCCGGACGTCAAGGTCTGCCTCAACGCCCTGGGTGGACACCGCAACGAGGTCACCTTCGTGCTCACCGGCGACCGGATCCAGGCCAAGGCGGCGCTGGCCCGGGCCCAGTTCGAGGCCACGCTGGACCCGCGCCCGGCCGAGCTGGTCTGGTCGACCGTCGGCGTGCAGCGCCCGGACGCCGACACCGAGGCCGGCGCCAGCGTGCTGCTGCGCGCCCAGGCCACCGACCCGAGCGCCGACGTCGTCGGCCGGGCGTTCTCCGGCGCCGCGGTGGAGATGGCGCTGGCCTCCTACCCGGGCTTCCACCTGACCGCGCCGCCCGGCTCGGGCTCGGCGTACGGCGTCTACACGCCGGCCTACGTGCCGCAGACCGCGGTGCCGCACGTCGCGGTGCTGCCCGACGGCACCCGGGTCGACGTCGCACCGCCCGCGGTCACCGCACCGCTGGCCGACCTGCCCGCCGTCCCCGCCCCGTCCGTGGAGCCGGGTCCGACCCGGCGGGCGCCGCTGGGTGCGGTCGCCCGGGCGCGCAGCGGCGACAAGGGCGGGACGGCGAACATCGGCCTCTGGGCGCGCACCGACGAGGGCGCCGCCTGGCTGGCCGCCGCGCTGACCCCCGACGTCGTCCGGGAGCTGCTGCCCGAGGCCGCCGAGCTGCCGGTGACCGTGCACGCGCTGCCGGACCTGCGGGCGGTGAACGTGGTCGTCGAGGGCCTGCTCGGCCAGGGCGTCGCGGCGAGCACCCGGTTCGACCCGCAGGGCAAGGCAGTCGGCGAGTGGCTGCGCGGCCGCGAGCTGGAGATCCCGGAGGCCCTGCTGTGAGCTGGGAGTCGGCGGAGCGGGTGCAGCTGCGGGAGTCCGCGGCGGGGTTCGTGCGGCGGCACGTGCTGCCCGACCTGGACGCCTGGGAGGCCGCCGGCGCGGTGCCGCGCGAGCTGCACCGGGCCGCCGCCGACGCCGGGCTGCTGGGCATCGGCTTCCCCGAGGAGGTCGGCGGGGAGGGCGGCGACCTGGTCGACGTCGTCACCGTGATGGAGGCGATGCTGGCGGCCGGGGCGTCCTCCGGGCTGCTGGCGGCGTTGTTCACGCACTCCATCGCGCTGCCGCACCTGGTCGCCGCCGGTGACCCCGAGCTGGTCGAGCGGTACGTCCGGCCCACGCTGGCCGGGGAGCTGATCGGGTCGCTGGCGGTCAGCGAGCCCGACGCCGGCTCCGACGTCGGCGCGCTGCGCACCCGCGCGGTCCGGGACGGGGACTCCTTCGTCGTTGACGGCACCAAGACCTTCATCACCAGCGGCACCCGCGCCGACTTCGTGACCACCGCGGTGCGCACCGGCGGGCCCGGCGCCCGCGGGGTCAGCCTGCTGGTCGTCGACCGCGGGACGCCGGGCTTCACCGTCTCCCGGGCGCTGCCCAAGATGGGCTGGCACTGCTCGGACACCGCGGAGCTGGCCTACGACGGCGTCCGGGTGCCGGCGTCCCAGCTGGTCGGCCCCGAGGGCGGCGGGTTCGGCCAGATCACCCGGCAGTTCGTCACCGAGCGGCTGGCGCTGGCCGTGCACGCCTACGGCGTCGCCGACCGCGCGCTGGCGCTGACCCGCGCCTGGACCCGGGACCGGACGACGTTCGGCGTCCCGCTGGCCGGCCGGCAGGCCGTGGTGCACCGGCTGGTCGAGATGCACTCCCGGGTCGAGCTGGCCCGCACGTACACCCGCTCGGTCGTCGTCCGGCACGCCGCGGGGGAGGACGTCGCCGCCGAGGCCTGCCTGGCCAAGAACGCCGCCGTCGCCGCCGGGGAGTGGGTCTGCAGCCAGGCCGTCCAGCTGCACGGCGGGACGGGCTACCTGCGCGACTCCGAGGTCGAGCGGCACTACCGCGACGTCCGGATCCTCGGCATCGGCGGCGGCGCCACCGAGGTGCTCACCGACCTGGCCGGCCGGCTCCTCGGCTACTCGGAGGCCCCCGCATGACCGTGTTCCGCTCCACCCTGGACACCGCCGGCGACCAGTTCGCCGCCAACCGGACCGCGGTGCTCGCCGCGCTGCGCGCGCTGGACGACGAGCACGCCCGTGCGGTGGCCGGGGGTGGGGAGAAGGCCGTCGCCCGGCACCGCACGCGGGGCAAGCTGCTGGCCCGGGAGCGGGTCGAGCTGCTGCTGGACGCCGACAGCCCGTTCCTGGAGCTCTCCCCGCTGGCCGCCTGGGGCACCGACTTCACCGTCGGCGCCAGCGTGGTCACCGGCGTCGGCGTGGTGGAGGGCGTCGAGGTCGTCGTGATCGCCCACGACCCGACGGTCCGCGGCGGGGCCAGCAACCCGTGGACGCTGAAGAAGACGCTGCGCGCCATGCAGATCGCCCGGGAGAACCGGCTGCCGCTGGTCAGCCTGGTCGAGTCCGGCGGTGCCGACCTGCCCACCCAGAAGGACATCTTCATCCCCGGCGGGCAGATGTTCCGCGACCTCACCCGGCTGTCCGCGGCCGGCATCCCGACGATCGCGATCGTCTTCGGCAACTCCACCGCCGGCGGCGCCTACGTGCCCGGCATGAGCGACCACGTGGTGATGGTCGACGGCGGCGCGAAGGTGTTCCTCGGCGGCCCGCCGCTGGTGAGGATGGCCACCGGCGAGGTCGCCGACGAGGAGTCCCTGGGCGGTGCCGCGATGCACGGGCGGGTGTCCGGGCTGGCCGACCACGTCGCCGTCGACGAGGTGGACGCGCTGCGGATCGGCCGCCGGGTCGTCGCCCGGCTGAACTGGCGCAAGCGCGGGCCGGCGCCCGCGGCCGAAGTCCCCCCGCGGTACGCCGAGGACGACCTGCTCGGCGTCGTCGGCACCGACCTGTCCCAGCCCTTCGACCCCCGCGAGGTGCTCGCCCGGGTCGTCGACGACTCCGACCTCGACGAGGTCAAGCCGCGCTACGGGCCCTCGCTGGTCACCGCCTGGGCGCGCATCCACGGCCACCCGGTCGGCGTGCTGGCCAACGCGCAGGGCGTGCTGTTCAGCGCCGAGGCGCAGAAGGCCACCCAGTTCATCCAGCTGGCCAACGCCAGCGACACCCCGCTGCTCTTCCTGCACAACACCACCGGCTACATGGTCGGGAGGGAGTACGAGCAGGGCGGGATCATCAAGCACGGCGCGATGATGATCAACGCCGTCTCCAACAGCCGGGTGCCGCACCTGTCGGTGCTGCTGGGCGCCTCCTACGGTGCCGGGCACTACGGCATGTGCGGCCGGGCGTTCGACCCGCGGTTCCTCTTCGCCTGGCCGACGGCGAAGTCCGCCGTCATGGGCCCGGCCCAGCTCGCCGGCGTGCTCTCGATCGTGGCCCGGGCCGCGGCGGAGTCCCGCGGCACCCCGTTCGACGAGGACGGCGACGCCGCGATGCGCGCCGCCGTCGAGGCCCAGATCGAGGCGGAGTCTATGCCCCAGTTCCTGTCCGGCCGGGTCTACGACGACGGCATCATCGACCCGCGCGACACCCGCACCGTGCTCGGGATGTGCCTGTCCGCGATCGCGTCCGGCGAGGTGGCCGGCACCGGCGCCGGCCACGGCACCCCCGCCTACGGGGTGTTCCGCCCGTGACCGCCTCCACCCCGCGCGATGGCATGGGATCCCCCGCATACGGATCACGCGCTCAGCGGTATGCGGGGGATCCCATGCCAGGGCGCGGAGGGCCGGTCACGCGGGTGCTGGTGGCGAACCGGGGGGAGATCGCGCGGCGGGTGTTCCAGACCTGCCGGGAGCTGGGCATCGGGACCGTCGCGGTCTACAGCGACCCGGACGCCGGCAGCCCGCACCGGGCCGAGGCGGACCGGTCCGTCCGGCTCCCGGGGGCGACGCCGGCCGACACCTACCTGCGCGCCGACCTGCTGATCGCCGCGGCGGAGGCCTCCGGCGCCGACGCGGTGCACCCGGGCTACGGGTTCCTGTCCGAGAACGCCGACTTCGCCCGCGCCGTGCTCGACGCCGGGCTGACCTGGATCGGCCCGCCGCCCGCCTCGATCGACGCGATGGGGTCCAAGGTGGAGGCCAAGGCGCTGATGGCCGCCGCCGGGGTGCCGGTGCTGCAGCTGGACGAGGTCACCGAGGCCGACCTGCCGGTGCTGGTCAAGGCCTCGGCCGGGGGCGGCGGCCGCGGGATGCGGGTCGTGCGCGCGCTGGCCGACCTGGACGCCGAGATCGGGACCGCCCGCGCCGAGGCCGCGTCGGCGTTCGGCGACCCCACGGTGTTCGTGGAGCCCTACGTCGAGGCCGGCCGGCACATCGAGGTGCAGGTGCTGGCCGACGCGCACGGCACCGTCTGGTCGCTGGGGGAGCGGGAGTGCTCGCTGCAGCGCCGGCACCAGAAGGTGGTCGAGGAGACGCCGTCCCCGTTCGTGACGCCGGAGCTGCGGGCCGCGCTGAGCGGGGCCGCCGTCACCGCGGCCCGGGCCATCGACTACGTCGGGGCCGGCACGGTCGAGTTCCTGGTCCGGGACGACGGGGCCTTCTTCTTCCTGGAGACCAACACCCGGCTGCAGGTGGAGCACCCGGTCACCGAGTGCGTCACCGGCCTGGACCTGGTCGCCTGGCAGCTGCGGATCGCCGCCGGGGAGCGGCTGCCCGCGGAGCCCCCGGCGTCGACCGGGCACGCGATCGAGGTCCGGCTGTACGCCGAGGACCCGGCGCAGGACTGGCGGCCGGTCAGCGGGCCGGTGCACGGCTTCGACGTCCCGGGGACGGCGTTCGCGGTGCCGCCGGGCCCCGGCATCCGGGTGGACGCCGGGGTGGTCGCCGGCAGCGTCGTGTCCACGCACTACGACCCGATGCTGGCCAAGGTCGTGGCCTGGGCGCCCACCCGGGGCGAGGCCGCCGCCCGGCTCGCGGCGGCGCTCGCCGGGGCCCGGCTGCACGGCCCGACCACCAACCGCGACCTGCTGGTCCGCTCGCTGCGGCACCCGGCGTTCCTGGCCGGGGAGACCGACACCGCGTTCTTCGACCGGCACGGCCTGGATGCGCTCGCCGCGCCGCTGGCCGGCGAGGAGGAGGCCGTGCTGGCCCCGCTGGCCGCCGCGCTCGCGCTCGCCGCCGCCCGACGCCGGGACGCCGTCGCGCTGGGCGGGCTGCCCAGCGGCTGGCGCAACGTGGCCTCCCAGCCGCAGCGGACCGCGTTCGAGACGGCCGAGGTCAGCTACCGGCTCACCCGCGACGGCCTGCAGGGCCCCGAGGGCGTCGAGCTGGTGTCGGCCGGGCCCGACGAGGTGGTGCTGGCCGTGCACGGCGTCGAACGGCGGCTGGCCGTCGCCGTCCACGGGGACGACGTGTGGGTCGACGGCGACGGCTGGTCGGTGGCGCTGCGGGTGCTGCCCCGGTTCCCCGACCCCTCGACCGCGGTCGCCGCGGGATCGCTGGTCGCCCCGATGCCCGGCTCCGTCGTCGCCGTCCACGTGGGCGTCGGGGACCGGGTGACGGCGGGCCAGCGGCTGCTGGTGCTCGAGGCGATGAAGATGCAGCACCCGGTGACCGCACCCGCCGACGGCGTCGTCGTCAGCGTGGACGTGGCCGTCGGCGCCCAGGTGGAGGCCGGCGCGGTCCTCACCGTCCTGGAGAGCGGAGAGACGACGTGACGCTGGACTTCGACGAGGGCGACGATCTGCGCGACCTGCGCGCGGCGGTCGCCGACCTGGCCTCCCGGTACGGGCACTCCTGGTACCTGGAGCAGTCCCGCACCGGTGGGACCACCCGGGCGCTGTGGGACGAGGCCGGCAAGGCCGGGTTCCTCGGGGTCAACCTGCCCGAGGAGCACGGCGGCGGGGGCGGGGGCATGGTCGAGCTGTCGATCGTGCTGGAGGAGCTCGGCGCAGCCGGCTGCCCGCTGCTGATGATGGTGGTCAGCCCGGCCATCTGCGGCACGATCATCGCCCGCTACGGCACCCCCGAGCAGCGCGACCGCTGGCTGCCCGGCATCGCCGACGGGTCGCTGACCATGGCCTTCGCCATCACCGAGCCCGACGCCGGTTCCAACAGCCACGAGATCACCACCGTGGCCCGCCGGGACGGCGACGAGTGGGTGCTGTCGGGCCAGAAGGTGTGGATCAGCGGTGTCGACGTCGCCGACGCGGTGCTCGTCGTGGCCAAGCTGGCGGACTCGGCCAAGGGCACGCTGCGGCCGGCGCTGTTCGTCGTCCCGGTGGACGCGCCGGGGTTGTCCAGGACGCCGATCCCCATGGAGCTGGTCAGCCCCGAGCACCAGTTCCAGCTCTTCCTGGACGACGTCCGGCTGCCCGCCGACGCGATCGTCGGCTCGCCCGAGGCCGGGATCGCCCAGCTGTTCGCCGGGCTCAACCCCGAGCGGGTGATGGGTGCGGCCTACTCGCTGGGCACCGCCCGGCTGGCGCTGGCCAAGGCCGCCGCCTACGCCCGGGACCGACGGGTCTGGGGCACCCCGATCGGTGCGCACCAGGGCGTCTCGCACCCGCTGGCCGCCGCCCAGGTGGAGGTCGAGCTGGCCCGGCTGATGACGCTCAAGGCGGCCTGGCTCATCGACACCGGCGCGGACGCGGCGTCGGCGGCCAACAGCGCCAAGTACGCCGCCGCCGAGGCCGTGGTGCACGCCGTGGACGCCGCGGTGCAGACCCACGGCGGGTCCGGCCTGTCCCAGGAGACCGGCATCGGTGCGCTGATCACCTCCTCCCGCTTCTCCCGGATCGCCCCGGTGAGCCGGGAGATGGTCCTGAACTTCATCGCCCAGCACGACCTCCAGCTGCCCCGGTCCTACTGAGAGGCCAGACCATGCCCATCGAGCCCGCCGGTCAGGTGCGCAAGCCCACCGCCCCGCCCCGCCGCACGACGCCGTCCGCGGGCCGGGTGCTGCTGTCCGACCAGCCCCCGGTCGCCGTCCCGACCGAGCCCATCCACCGGCTGGTGCTCGACGGGGCCGCCGCCCGCGGGGACCACCCGGCGCTGGTCGACGGGATCACCGGGGACACCATCACCTACGCCCAGCTGGCCTCGATGGTCGACCGGATGGCCGCCGGGTTCGCCGAGGTCGGGGTCCGGCCCGGGGACGTCGTCGCGCTGCACAGCCCGAACACGGTCCTGTACCCGGTCGTCTACTACGCGGCCAGCCGTGCCGGCGCCACGGTCACCACGCTGTCGGCGATGACCACGGCCAAGGACATGGCCAACCAGCTCAGCGACTCCGGGGCCTCGCTGGTGGTCACCGTCGGCGCGCTGCTGCCGGTCGCGGTGGAGGCCGCAGGCGACCGCCCGGTGTGGACCTGTGACCGGGTCGAGGGGCACCGCTGCGTCACCGAGCTGCTGGACTCCGAGGGCCCGGTGCCCGACGTCCCCGTCGACGCCGGCAGCGACGTCGCGGTGCTGCCCTACTCCAGCGGCACCACCAGCCTGCCCAAGGGCGTGATGCTCACCCACGCGAGCATCGGGGTGAACCTGGCCCAGATCCACGCGCTGCACCGGGTCGACGAGGGCGACCGGGTCATCGCCGTCCTGCCGTTCTTCCACATCTACGGCATGACGATCCTGATGAACCTGCCGCTGCGGCACGGCGCCACCGTCGTCGTGCTGCCCCGCTTCGACCTGACCCAGTTCCTCGACGTGCTGGAGCAGCACCGGATCACCCGGGCCTACGTGGCGCCGCCGGTGGTGCTGGCGCTGGCCAAGCACCCCGCCGTGGAGGGCCGGGACTTCTCCGCACTGACGTTCCTCATGTCGGCCGCGGCCCCGCTGGACGGCGACCTGGCCGGCGCCGCCGCGGCCCGGCTGGGCTGCGAGGTCGGCCAGGCCTACGGGATGACCGAGCTGTCCCCGGGCACGCACCTGGTGCCCGACGGCCTGGCCGCCGACGCCCCGCCGGCCAGCATCGGCCGGCTGTTCCCCTCCACCGAGGGCCGCCTCGTCGACCCGGCCACCGGTGCCGACGTCGGCGACGGCGAGCCCGGCGAGATCTGGATCCGCGGCCCGCAGCGGATGAAGGGCTACTTCGGCCGGCAGGAGGAGACCGACACCCTCATCGACGCCGAGGGCTGGCTGCACACCGGCGACATCGGCACTGTCGACGCCGAGGGCTGGTGGCACGTCGTGGACCGGGTCAAGGAGCTGATCAAGTACAAGGGCTACCAGGTCGCCCCGGCCGAGCTGGAGGCCGTGCTGCTGGCCCACCCGGAGGTCGCCGACGCCGCCGTCATCGGGGTGTACGACGAGCGCGGCGACGAGGTGCCCAAGGCCTTCGTCGTCCGGGCGCCGGGCTCGCAGCTCACCGAGGACGACGTGCTGGCCCACGTCGCCGAGCGGACCGCGCCCTACAAGCGGGTCCGCCGGGTCGAGTTCATCGACGTGGTGCCCAAGTCCCCCAGCGGCAAGATCCTGCGCCGGGAGCTGCGGGTCCGCGAGGGCTAGATGCCGGTGACCCGGTTCTCCGGGTCCAGCCCGTCGGAGGCGCGCTGCTCGGTGTCGGGGTCGCCGCCCTCGGCGGGCTGGTCCGGGTGCGGGGTGCGGCCGGCCCCGTCGGTGCTGGTGGTGTCGGCGCCCTCGGCGGGGTCCTCGGGGTGCGTGGGCGTGGTCTCGGTCATGCCCTGCCCCTGCCCGCTGGGTGTGCGGGCCAACCGTCGAGGGCTCAGACGGCGCGGGCGGCGGGCAGCCGGATCAGCGCGCTGCGGACGGCGTCGTCGTCGGGCAGGCCGCCCCGCGCCCCGGGACCGGTGGTGGACAGCGCCGCCGCCGTCGCCGCGTAGCCCACCGCCCCGGGCAGCCCCTGCCCGGCGGACAGCGCCCGGCACAGCGCGCCGCAGAAGCAGTCCCCGGCGCCGGTGGTGTCCACCGGTTCGACGGCGAGCGGGGGCTGGTGCACGGCGGGCCCGTCGGCCGGGACCACCAGGACGCCGTCCCCGCCCAGGGTCACCACGACCGACCGCGCCGCCAGCCCACGGGCCAGCTCCGCGAGCTCGGCGTGCGTGCGGGCCGCGGGCACCGCCCCGGCCAGCTGCACCAGCTCGTGCTCGTTGGGCACCAGCACGTCGACCACGCCGAGCAGCTCCGCCGGCAGCGGCTGGGCCGGCGCCGGGTTGAGCACCACCGTGCCCTCGGCGGCCCGGGCCGCGGCCAGCACGGTGGGCATCGGGGTCTCCAGCTGCAGCAGCACGACCCCGGCCCGGCGCACGGGCTCGACGTCCACGTCGGCAGCGGTCAGGGCGGCGTTCGCACCGGGGACGACGACGATCAGGTTCTCCCCGCCCTCGGCCTCCACCGGGATGGTGGCCGACCCGGTGGGGGCGCCGGCGGTGCGGTGCACCCGGGTCACGTCCACGCCGGCATCGGTCAGCGCGGCCAGCTGCCGGGCCCCGGCGTCGTCGTCACCGACCCGGCCGACCATGTGCACGCCCCCGCCGAGCCGGCCCGCGGCGGCGGCCTGGTTGGCGCCCTTGCCGCCGGGCAGCACCTCGACGGCGCTGCCGATCACGGTCTCGCCGCGGCCGGGCAGCCGTCGCACGGTCACCACGACGTCCTCGTTGAGGCTGCCCACGACGGTCACGCTCGGCTGGCTCACGCCGGGCAGCCTAGGTGTGTCCGTCGCGACGGGGACGGGCCCCTCGACCGTGGTCGAGAGGCCCGTCGTCGGGTGTCGCGTCAGCGGACGGTGATGCTGTCCAGCTCGGCGAACCCGGTGCCACCGGTGGCGAAGGGGGAGCCCTTCGCCAGGCGGATGACGTTGTAGCCGGCCCGCAGGGTGACCTGCTGGGTCGCCGCCGCTGCACCGAAGGAGCCCCACGCGCCGGTCGGCGGGTAGCTGACGGTCCGGAACGGGCCGCCGTTGGTCGCCAGCGACTGGGTGGCCGTGGCGCCGGTGCCGTTGGCGTAGCGGATGGACAGCGAGTACGAGCGGGCCTCGGGCACGTTCACCACGAAGTCCACGAAGCTGTCCCGGCGGGCGTCACCGCTGCCGTCGATGCCGCCGACGTAGGCCCCGTTGGAGGCCGACGGGGAGGTGCGGGTGGCGGCGTTGACGACGGTGGAGTTCTCGGCCTCGTACACCTGCTGGAACGGCGTCGTCGGGCCGTTCACCGGGGTGACGACGAGCTGGTAGGCGCTCTCGGCGGACATGCCCTGCACCGGCACGGTCACCACGCCGTTCACCACCGGGTACGTCGTGGAGGAGACCCGGGTGGCGGCGGCGACCGCGGTGTTGCGGCCGGTGCCCGGCGTCGAGTCCAGGGTCACCCGGACCTGGGAGCCGAAGGACCCCAGACCGGTCAGCCGCACGGTGTTGCTGCCGGAGTCGCCGCCGAAGACGGTGGTGACGACCTGCCGGCTGGCGTCGTAGGAGGCCACCCCGTCCAGCCAGCTCTGCGGGGTGGTGCGCACGACGTTGCCCGACATCGACCCGTACCAGCGGTAGGCCCAGTAGGAGGCGGTGGGCTGCCCGGAGGTGGTGAACAGCCCGTCGAACGTGCCCGCCTCGTACCAGTAGGCCCGCTGGGCGTCCCGGACGTCGTAGCGCTCGAAGACCGACAGCCAGTGCACGGCGGCGCTGGGGATGTCGACCTGCGCCGGGGACCCGTACTCGTTGATCGAGATGGGACGGGGGCTGATGCCCAGCTCGCGCTCGATGGAGCGGTACTCGGCGATCCGGTCGCCCAGGCCGTTCCAGCCCATGTCGTAGAGCTCGTGCCACACGACGACGTCGGGCAGGGTGTTCGTGTCCCGGGCGTGGCGCAGGAAGGGCTCCATCAGGGCCCGCTCGTAGTGCGTGAAGCTCGGCCCGACGATCGGGGTGACCGGGTCCAGGCTCCGCACCAGCCGGTGGGTGCGGGTCCAGCCGTCGAGGTACGGCCCGGCCCGGTCGGGCTGCCAGGTCAGGTCGGGCTCGTTCCAGAGCTCGTAGCCGTTGATGTTCGTCGTGGTCGTGGCGGCGAGACGGGCCTGGACCATCTGGCGGACCTTGCCCTCCCAGTCCTCCCAGGACGTCCACTGGTAGGGGAACGTCGGGAAGACGTCGGGCAGGCGCAGGAACTGCTGGCCGCCGGCCCGGGTGATGTTGGCGGCGACGTCGAGCCCCGAGCAGCAGGGTTCGGTCGCGCCGTTGCCCAGGTGGGTGGTGCCGGGCGGCGGCTGGGTGAACTGGTTGACGCTCAGCGGGAGCAGCTGCTCGGTGGTGGGTCGGGAGTCCGACCCGACCGAGTAGAGGCCGCCGGCGCCGACGTGGGTGACCGGCCGGACGGCCGTGCCCACGTCGACGGTGAGCGTGTTGCCGGCCGCGACGGCGGGGCTCGCGGGGGTGGTCACCGCCAGCCCGACGGCGAGGGCCAGGGCGGTCAGGACGGACGTGCGTCTTTGCACGGGCTCTCCTCAGGGTGGTGGCCGGGCCCCGCGGAGCTGTGCCGGGGTGACCGAAACCGATTGCGTCATTGCCGTCTGTGACCCTGCTGTGTGGGTTGAGTCACCGTCAAGGCGTCCTGGGGAATGCCTGCTGGGAACCCTCGAGTCGGACCGGACCTCGGGTGTGGCGCGGTGGAGTGGGCAGAAAACCGGGCGAAAACAGTCGCGAGAACGCGGCGGTACCAGAACGACTGGTACCGGTGACGGTGGGTGGCGCATCGGCTCACCGGTGTTCCGGTCGAGCACCTGGTCGGGCATCTCGCCGCGCCGCTGCCTCGCTCGGTCGGCACCCGGTTTCCCCCTGACCGCGGTGCGGTACCCGTCGGACCGGACGGACACTCGACGGAGGGGACGACGTGGCAGACGACGACAAGCAGGTCCGGGAGGACTTCCACGACGCGGTCAACATGACGCCGTCGGAGCTGGAGCACTGGCTGGACACCGACGAGTCGAAGGCGGTCGGGCAGAAGTCCGGCGGGTCGGGGGAGTCCACCGGCCACGAGTCCGGCCGGCGGATCGTCGAGCTGCTGCACACGAAGGCCGGTGACCTCACCGACGACGACCTGGCGCACATGAGGAAGGTGACCGGGTACGTGAAACGGCACCTGGCGCAGGAGCCCACCTCGGAGGCGGTCGAGGACTCCCGGTGGCGGTACTCGCTGATGAACTGGGGTCACGACCCGCTGAAGAAGAAGTAGCGTCCGTCCGTGCCGACAGCCAGCGCAGACCCGGCCCGCACCGAGCTGGCCCGCAACGACCCGGCCCAGTACGACCAGCTGGCCGACTCGTGGTGGGAGCCGACCGGCGGGTTCGCCATGCTGCACTGGCTGGCCGCCTCGCGCGCTGAGCACGTGCCGCCGTCGCCCCGCCCGGACGCCGTCCTGGTCGACCTGGCCTGCGGCGGCGGCCTGATGGCCCCGCACGTGCAGCGCCTGGGCTACCGGCACGTGGGCGTCGACATCGGCGTCGCCGGGCTGCACACCGCCCGCGAGCACGGGGTGAGCCCGGTGCGCGGTTCGGTGCTGGAGGTGCCGCTGGCCGACGGCTGCGCCGACGTCGTCGTCTGCGGGGAGGTCCTGGAGCACGTCGAGGACGACGTGGCGGTGCTCGGGGAGTGCGCCCGGCTGTTGGTGCCCGGAGGCGTGCTGGTCATCGACGCGATCGCCGACAGCCGGCTGGCCGGGCCGGTGGCCGTCGGCATCGGGGAGCGCATCCCCGGCGGGCCGCCGCCGGGCATCCACGACCCGGCGCTGTTCGTCGACCGGGCCCGGTTGCTGGCCGCGGCGGACCGGTTCGGCCTGGACCTCCGGCTCGTCGGCCTGCGGCCCTCGGTGCGGGGGCTGGTCGCCTGGCGCCGCGGGCGCACCCCTGTCGTGCCGATGCGGACGATGCGGTGGAGCGGGATCCTCTTCGCCGGGTACGGCCGCAAGCGTTCCAGCAGCGGGGCCCCCGAGCCGCACGTACCGTCGATCCGGTGACGAACCGTCTGGCGCCCGCGCGATGACCGCCGCCGTGATCACCGGCGCCGGGCACGCGCTGCCGGCCACCTACACCCAGGACGACGTCTGGGACGGGTTCTTCGCCGAGCACTACGCCGACCTGCGCTCCGCGCGCCGGGTGTTCCGCGGCTCCGGCGTCACCACCCGGCACGCGGTGGCCAACCCCGTGCACGAGGACCTCTCCCAGTGGGGCACCGGCGCCCGGATGGAGCGCTACGTGAACGAGGCACTGCCGCTGGGGAAGCAGGCCGTGGCCTCGGCGCTGGACTCCGCCGGGCTCGCCCCCGGTGACGTCGGCCTGTTCGCCGTCGCCACCTGCACCGGGTACGCCACCCCCGGCCTGGACATCCGGCTGGCCAGCGACCTGGGCATGCCCGCGGGCCTGCAGCGCCTGCTGGTGGGGCACATGGGCTGCTATGCGGCGCTGCCCGGGCTGGCCGCGGTCAGCGACTTCGTCGTCGCCCGGTCCCGGCCGGCGGTGCTGCTGTGCTGCGAGCTGACCAGCCTGCACGTGCAGCCGGCCCGCAACGACCTGTCCCAGGTGGTGGCACACGCGCTGTTCAGCGACGCCGCCACGGCCGTGGTCTTGCAGCCCGACGCCCGGCGCGGCATGCGGGTCGCCGGCACGGTCGCCCGCACCGACCACTCGACCGCCGACCACATGACCTGGGACGTCACCGACCTGGGCTTCAAGATGGGCCTGTCGCCGCGGGTGCCCGACGTGCTGGCCCGGCACGTGGGCGACGTCGTCCAGGAGCTGCTGGACACCGCCGGCCTGCGGGTCGAGGACGTCGCCGGCTGGGCGGTGCACCCGGGCGGGCCCCGGATCCTGGACGTCGCGCGCGACCAGCTGGGGCTCACCGAGGACCAGATCGCGCCGTCGCGCCGGGTGCTGGCCGAGCACGGCAACTGCTCCTCGGCGACCGTGCTGCTGGTGCTCGAGGAGCTCGGGCCGGTGGACGGGCCGGTCGTCGCGATGGCGTTCGGGCCCGGGCTGACCCTCTACGCGACGTTGCTGCTGCCCGCCTGAGCGGGGGAGTGCTGGGGACCGGGCAGGGGCAGGGCCCGGTCGGGTCTGGGGGTCAGGCGCGCCGCGGGGACAGCCGGGCGTGGGTGGGTGGAGCGGGGCGGCGCAGCAGCGTCTTGCCGCGCCCGCCCATCAGCACCAGGTCGGCGCCGCGGGCGGCGCCGGTGAGGGCGGCGAACACGTGCGGGTCCAGCACCGCGGTGCGGGTCCGGCCCTGGATGCCGGTCTCGACGACCGCGCGCAGCACCGCGTCGTCCAGGGCGGCGGTGTGCGCGTCGCCGGCGGGCAGGGTCAGCCCGTCGAGCAGCGGCCCGTCGGCGGCGTCGTCCAGCACCCGGACGGCGACGACGGTCGCCTCCCGGCGGGCGGCCTCGCGCAGCGCCCAGACCAGCGCGCCGTGGTCGGCGTCGGTCTCCTCGACGACCACCAGGATCCACGGCCGGGGCCGGCGTGGAGCGGTCGGCGCCTGCGCGGCCGGTCCGGTGGCGACCGTCGGGCAGCTGACCACGGACGTCGTCGGCCGGGGAGGTGCCGCGGCTGCCGGAGCAGGCGCGGACTGGTCAGTTCCGTTCACAGGGAGATGGTGACCGGTCCGTCACGCCAGGACCAGTCCCGACATGCGGGCGGCTGCGCGTGTCCCTCCTCTGCGTGTCGAGCGTGTCGGAGCGCCGACACGCTCCGCAGTCGACTGACCCCGCCGGGTCCTGCTCACCAGAGGTCGCCGGACCGCCAGTCGCCGATCAGCGGCAGGTCGGGGTCCAGGGCCACCGGCGTCTGCGGGGTGGTGAGGACGTGGACGTGCGAGTCGTCGCCGTCGCGGGTGCCCTCGGGGGTGAGCGAGCGGAGCGGGCCGCGCCAGCGGGTCCAGCCGCGGGAGGCATACAGCGCCGCGCCGTCCTCGGTGGCCGCGAGGGCGCCCAGCTCGTGGCCGCCACGGACCAGCCGCTCGACCTCGGCCATCACCGCCCCGCCCACGCCCTGCCGGCGCGCCGAGCGGGCGACGGCGACCGCCTCGACGTACCCCGTGCGCAGGGTGGTGCCCCCGGTCAGGAGCTGGCGGGCGACCACGGCGGCGTGCCCGACCAGCTCGCCGTCCCGGGTGGCCAGGACGTGCAGGCCGCCCAGTGCGTGACCCCAGTCCGCGTCGTCGAAGTCGCCGGCGAACGCGGTGTCCAGGAACGCCCGCAGCCGCGCCTGCTCCGCCGGCCCGATGTCGGCGGTGGGCACCGTGCGCAGGGTGGGGTCCGGGCGGGTCACCCTGACAGCCTCGGTCAGCGGCGCACGGTCTGCAGGCCGCGGGTGAGCCGGGCGATCTCGTCGAGCATCGCGGTCGCGCCGGCCTCGAGCTCGGCGTTGCCGGTGAAGACGCCGTCCTCGTCGATGAACTGGGTGAAGAACGGGATGGTGGCGGCTTCGACCACCGGGACCATCCGCAGGGCGCCGAGCACCGGCTTGAGGGCCGCGGCGGCCCGGGTGCCGGCGGAGACCCCGGCGTAGGAGACCAGGCCGGCGGCCTTGTCGGCCCATTCGTGGAAGAGGAAGTCCAGCGCGTTCTTCAGCCCGCCGGGCATCGAGTGGTTGTACTCGGGGAAGACGAAGACGAACGCGTCGGCGCGGTCGATGGTCGCCGACCAGGCCTTGGTGTGGTCCTGGGTGTACTGCCGCAGCCGGGGGTGGTTCGGCTCGTCCAGCACCGGGAGGCCCGCGTCGGCCAGGTCGACCAGCTCCACGTCGAAACCGCCGTGGGCCTCGGCCTGCGCCACGACCCAGCGGGCGACGGCGATGCCCTTGCGTCCGGGGCGGGTGCTGGCGGCGATGACCTGCAGGACGGGACGGGACACGACGGGACTCCTCGGTGCGTGAGTGCTTGAGTCCTCAACCTACGCCGACCGGGCCGGGGACGACGAAGGCCCCGGTCGGCGGACCGGGGCCTGCCTACAAAGCTGCACGGTGGACCGTCGGACGTGGACCACGCCGCCGTCGCGGTCGACGTCGACCCGCGTGAGGGCGCTCAGCTCCTTCTGCGGACTTCTTCGCCCGCCGACTGACAACCTGCCTGCCTGCCTGCGGCCGAAGGTGGGTGCGCCTGGGTAACGACCAGCGCAGGGGGCTCAGAAGTCCTTGTGAGCGAGTTGCGCCTGTGTGACTCGAGGTGGCCCGGTTGGGGTGATCGGGCCCCGAGGCGGGTGACGAGGGCTCTACGTGGCGGTTGAGGGCCTACGTGGGGGAGCTGAGTGGGTGAGGAGCCCTCAGGTCATCGCGGTGGGTCGAGCCACGGCCGAACTGCCAGAGCTGCGGCGACGTAGATGTCGTTCAGCTCGAAGAAGTAGACGTCGCGCCCCAGGTGATCCCGGAACAGCAGCGACAAGGGCCAGTTGAGCTTGAGCCCGAAGCTGCTGGGTGATGAGTCCGTAAACCGGTAGCGGGTCGCCTCGGCACCGGCGGCGAGCAGAGTCCCTCGTGGGGGCGTCCAGACAATTTCAACGGGCAGTGGGGGGACCACTTCCAGCACCCGTTGATCGGCGTCCTGCGCGGTGTAGGCCATCGCGGCGTGCAGCATCTGGTGCTTGTCCGCATTGTTGATCTGGGCCAGCAACGCGAGCGGGTGCCGGTCGGGCTCGTCGGCGTGGAACGGCTGGACGGCCTCGATCAAGTCGAAGTCCTCCTGTGAGAGCCCGGCCAGTGGCCCGGCGCCGGGCCAGGGAGTGGCGACCTTGCCTCGCCACGCGGTCTCGGTCTTGAACACCGGGAACTTGTGGTTCGACTTCGGGGTTCCGCCGCTGCTGACGACGAGCGAGGTCACCACGTTGTCCAGAGCGCTGCGCGCGTTGTGCGCGAACTCCCCGAGCACCAGGCTCATCACGGGAGTGGGCTCGGCGGCGGGCCGGTAGTACGCGGAGAAGGTGCCGTCTGGGTTCGGCGTGGCGGACCCCTGAGTCGGGGTGGTGAGGACCCGGTCGATCTCCTCCAGCAAGGAGGACACGAGGACTCGGGCGCGGACCAGCTTGAGCTGCGCACCGCGTAGGACGTCCTGTGGGTCGATCACTGGCGTGGTCATGGGGGCAATCGTGACCAGTTGCACGACAGCCCGGTGGCTGCGGCCTGGGTGTACGTGTCGGGCTCTGAGCGGAGGCTGAGGTCCGTGCGTGAGACCCGCTGGTGCCGGGAGTCTGCTTTGCATTGCCGCTGGGTCAGCGCAGGCCATGGCTCACGCCACTTTGGTTCCGGCCCGTGTTCGGCGCAGTCCAGATTGGGCCGCGGCGTCTTCTACCTGGTTCGCGACGTGCCCCTGCTGATCGTGAACGCCGTGGAGTTCTCGCGAGCGGCGGTCACTTACCACCCAGCTGGCGGCGCTGTCTCGGGGAGCGGTCGATACCGGGCTGGCGCACGTGCGGGTCTCCGCCAGCGAGCCGCACGGGAGGTTCGTCGTCGGGCCGCCCAAGTCCGCTGCCGTCCGCCGCACCGTGGCGCTGTTCGAGGCCGTTCTGCCCGACCTGCGGAAGCACCTGTGCCGTTACGTCGCCGTCGACGAAGCCGCTCACGTCTTCAAGGGCCGACTGGAGTCCGCATCCGGCAGATCGGGTTCCAGAAGCACAAGCGGGCGGCGATGGCTCACGACCAGGTGACGAGCGTGCACTTCCACGATCTGCGGCACACCGGCAACACCCTGACCGCTCACGGTGGCGCGAACCTGTCGGACGTCATGACGGGCATGGGCCCCTCGTCCACGCGGGTCGCTCGCATCTACCTGCACACCCACTCCGGAGCGGGATCGTGCGGTCGTGACAGGCCTCAACGGGCTGCTCACGGGTGCGGCACCTAGGGCCTCTCCTGCGGATCTTGAACGCCACCACCCACGTCCCTGGAGGCGGCTTTAGACACAGCTCCGTCGAGCCGATACCTCAGCCGTGCCGAAGCACCCCGGTTATCCGTTCATCCCCAAGTCAACAGCGCACCTTCGGGCTGGTGACTTTTGGGCCATCCCGCTGCGACGAGGCGGTTGGTACGCGTGCGGCCGGGTGCTCTGTGTATGGCCTGAAGGGCGCGTGCACGTCGTCATCGGCCTTCTCGATTGGTGTGAGCCGGCCCCGCCCTCGGCGGAGAGCGTCGATGGCGCGGCGGTCCTGGAGTTCGGCCACGCGCACGTCAAGACGATCGCGTTGACGGGTGGCCCACTTCTCGGCTACCACCCTCTTGCGCTGGGCGAGGGCTACGCCCTCGGAGGCTCAACCTGGGGCTACCTGTTCATCGAGGACAGAGCGCACTCGCACTTCGGGCGGCACTTTCCCGAGCATCCCAATCCGGCAACGGAGCGCCCAGCTCCGCTACAGAGCGACTGGCGCGGCTGTTAGCTCATGTCTCTCAGTGGGCCGCTCATGGACACGGGGACGGCCTTCAGGGCAGAAGAGCTCGTGGCCCACGGGCAGGAGGCACGCCCCTACCCTGACGCCATGGCGAAGCGAGAGGCCGTCGAAAAGCCGTCCGTCTAGCGCCGGTCAGGCCGCGACCGCGCTTCGCTGCACGACCCTGAGTAGCTCTTGGCCACCTGCTCCCGCATCGATGGCGAACGACAGTCCGCGCTTCCGGCAGGTCCCTGACCAGCCGCCCACATTGGGCCGCTCGGGACACCGGCAGCGGTCGCGGCGCACATGATCCGTAGGACACGCCCCAGCGGGGATCGGGCACGTAGCGGGCACGCGGCCCCGTTGGCTCTCCGAACGACGAAGGCCCAGGCTCAGCTGACACGCCGTCTACCTGGGCGTCTGCTGTAGAGCGGGTGACGAGAATCGAACTCGCACTGTCAGCTTGGGAAGGACTAGTGCGGGACGGGAAAGCCCAGCTCAGAGCACCTGTTTAGCTTGTCACCCCGGTCGTGACCTAGGAATGACCTAACGCCCTGGTCCGGGTCGGTTCACGGACCTGCTCCGTCGTGCCATCGAGGGCGGCGGCTGTGGGGGCGTGATCCGCGCTTCGAGCGCGCGCGCGATCTCGGCGTCGCGGTCGTCGTTGGCGTGCTGGTAGATCAGCGCGGCGTCGGGACTGGCGTGGCCGAGCCGGCGCATCAGCTCCTTGGTGCTCGCCCCGGCTGCGGCGGCGAGCGTGGCGCCGGTGTGCCGCAGCTCGTGCGGCCGCACAGGCCCGAGGCCGACCGCGTCCGCGGCCCGGCGGAACGTCTTCCCGAAGTTGGCGGCGCTGAGGAACGTCCCGCTGCGGGTGCCGAACACGAGGGCGTCCGCGGTGTCTGGCACGTAGCGGTCCATGTGCCGGACCAGGGCGATGCGCACGCTGGTGGGGAGGGCGACGGTGCGGTGCCCGGCCTCGGTCTTGGGTTCGCCGACGACCCAGCGACCGTCGTAGTAGCGGACTGCCCGCTCGATCCGCAGCCGGTTGCCGCCTTCGAGGACGTCGGACCGGCGGAAAGCTGCCTCCTCGCCGAAGCGGAGCCCGCCGAAGGTCAGGACCATTACCAGGGCGCTGTACCTCTCCGTGCGGGATGACTGGCCGAGGTGGTCGGCGACGGCGGTGGCCTCCGCGGCGGTGAGGGCCCGGGACGGGCGGGCCGCCTTCGGCGTGGACGCCCCGCGCAACTTGCACGGGTTGGCCGCGATGGCGTCGTCGGCGACGGCGACGCCCAGGACGGCACGCAGCAGGCGGTAGCTCTGGGCGAGCACGGCAGGCCCGGTCGTCGCGGCCGCGGTGGTGTGCCAGGTGCGCACCATCGCCGGGGTGACGTCGCCGACCTCGACGCCGGTCCACCGGTCGGCGAGGTGCAGCCGCCACAGGTTGGCGTAGAGCACCCGGGTCGAGTCGCGGAGATCCTGGCGCTGGAGGTACTCGCCGGCGAACTGGTCGACCGTGCGGCGAGCGCCCTCGGGTGCCCGCCACATGCGGCGGACGGCGTCGGTCTGCTGGGTCGCGAGCCAGACCCGGGCGTCGGACTTGCTGGGGAAAGTGGCGGACCGGCGCTTCCCGTCGGGTCCGGTGCAGCGGGCTCGCCACTTGCCCGACGCCATCTTGTCGATGGCCCCGAAGCCGGCGCGTGACGCCATGCCGGCGGCCGTCAGACCGCGGTGGAGGTGGAACCCATCGGGTGGACGGTTCCCGCATCGAGGTAGGCGTCGAGGTCGGACTGCCAGAAGCGCAGTGAGCGGCCGGCCTTCGTGTGGGTGATCCTCCGCTCGGCGACGAGGCGGTAGACCAGGCGCCGGCCGCACCGGAGGTACTCGGCTGCGCTGTCGATGTCGTGCAGGCGGTCGGCGGTCCGGTTCCTGGCGGTGGTCACGGGTTGCCTCCTGGCACTGGTGCGCACCCGTGCGGTCCGCCCCGGGGGACGGTTGCCCGTCGGCCAGACCAGGTTGCTTGCGCGTTCACCAGGTGTCACCGCGCCGGGGGTGACGTCGGTGGGTGGGGTCGGGTTTGCTACCTGGACCCATGAACGCCGGTGGGGTGACGTCGGTCCACCGGATGCTGCTGCCCATCCCCCGATGGTCGAGCGCTTGCTGGACGAGCCGGACCTCGTTGGCGATGCCGGTCAGGTGGCGGCCGTACACAAGGTGATCGTCGAGCTGACGGGTGAGCTCGCGGAGCCAGGCGTGCCACTCCTGGTGTCGTGGTACTCGGCGCGGCGGTGGGGGAGTGGGCACCTCGATCACCCGCTCGACCACCTCGACCGCACTCAGACCGGAAGCTGCGGCACGCCTCTGTTCCCACGCCCGTTGCCGACACGACGCGGAGCACCACTTCGGCACCGGCCCCCGCGCCTTCGGCGTGATGGATCCCAGGCACCAGCCGCAGGTCGTGGCTGCCCGTCGACGGTGCTCGGCCGGGACGGGCTCGGTCGCACGCGGCGGCGGGGTGGACGGGTCGGCGGGACGCGGTCGCTCGTCGGCGACCCGGCGCTGGCGTTCGCGCTCGCGGCGGCGTTCCTGCTGGCGGCGGGCGTAGGGGGTGGACATGTCCTACGGGGGTGACATGTGGCCTTGGCAGGTGTCACGACGAGTGGGCGCACCCGAAGTGCAAGAGGTGTGTGGGCCAGTTGTGCGAAGGCGTGGTGGTGATGCGGAGTGCGCTGACCGTCGGGCTGGGCACGATGGCAGAACATCCGTGCTGCCGTTGCAAGACAGGAACGAAAGCTGCGCGTGGGCCGAGCGCGGCCGCGACCCCCGCGTGGGCCTCTAGCGCCTGGCTTCGCCACCCCGCCGCTGGCAGCCGCCCTCGTCACCGCCAGGGCGACCTACAACACGACGGACACACCTGCTCCGCGCAGGCGGTTGCCGAATTCGTTGTCACGGGCTGCACCGGGCCGTTGCAGGAGGCGCTCGGCCAGAGACGCTGATGGCGCCCGAGTTGACAGCATGGTCGGCCCACGAGGCGAGGCGAGGAGCACGGGTCAGGCGTGCGGCGCTAGCTTGCTGGCTAGCAGGGCGCATTAATCGGAAGCAGCCAGCTCTTTATCGAAGACACATGAAATTCATTGAGGACCGATACAGGACCGCATGCTGTCGCGCCCGTGCCTGGCGTTGATCGTCGACCGATCCGTCGCGAACGTAGGCGCTCTGGTAGGCACACAGGGACGTCGTCTCGACCCGGGCCGCCGCCGTCGGCGTCGGAGGGCGACGAGCTTGCGGTCGCAGATGCGGCCGTCGCCGATCTGGGCGGCGGGCTTACTGAAGAGGGCAGCCCGTCTCGAAGGGTAGGCGTGACGGGGGCTGGGACCTCGACGAGCCGTTCGACCACCTCAATGGCCAGATGTCCGAAGGCGGGTGTCCGACCGTACTCCAGGTAGGGAGCTGCCAGCTGGCTGAGCACCACTTCGGGGTCGGATCGCGGCTGCTTGGAGTGATGCGGCTGCCGCACCACGCGCAGGTAGCGGCAGCCGCCCGGCACTCCGGGCAGCGCATATTCTCCTCAGCCACGTCGGTTCGCCGCGGTGCGCGCGGCCATCGCTCTGCCTGATTGCGTCGTCGCAGCTCGGCTTCTGCTCGCCACCTCCGGTAGGCGCTGTCCCGTTGCTGACCAGGCCAGCGCCACTTCTCAGTGGCCTCTAGTTTCTCGTCATCACGAGTCCCGGTCACCGAGATGCATTAGGCGTGATGGGCGTCAGACCTGCGCCTCTCCGCTGCTTGATGCCTAGGGCGACTGAGATATCGGATCGCTGGGCTACCGTCCGGCTCATGATGGCGGCATGAGTACCGGACGTCAGCGGCGCGCGCGTCGCGAGAGAAGGCGGCGGGCACGAAAGGCCGCCCAACAGGTTCGCGCGGGCGCGCGTCAATTCCCTCGGACCGTTTCCTCGATCGAGTCCGCGTACGAGCGGCTCGCCGGATACGTCCAGGCCGCGAACAGCTTCGAGGAAGCGGCCGCAGCGGCGCGTGCAGACCTCGGTCGCGCGGTTCGTGAGACGCTTTCAGCGGCCCGAAATCAGGGGATTTTGCGCGTTGTCCAAAGTGTTCGAGCCACGATGGCGATGCAGCACGCCACGGGTGGCCCGGAGCCATTGCCCGCAGTGCTTGAGGTCATTGCCATCGCGTTGACTTGCCGCGACGTCAATCAGGAAAGCGCTCAACCGGCAGAACAGGATCCCGAGTTCTTCCCCCTAAGTATCCAGGCCTCGGCTCAGGCCGCTGTTGAAGCTGGGGCGATGCTTCCTCTATTTGAGACCCCGCCTTCAGACGCCATAAGCCAAGTGCTCGTCGCGTCTGTTCAACGCGAAATCATGCTTCGTAACCCTGTGTATCCCCACATGCTGAGAGAAACGCTACGAGGCCTTTTCTCGGATTCGAATGTAGACCGCGATTGCCGAGGCACTCTTGGATTCTCGGGTCTCGAAGCTGTTGATGTCATGGAAGCGGTGAGAGTGCTGTCCATCGAGGCGCTTGAAGAACGCTTTTCCCGCATGGAAGCCGCTCGTGACGCCAGTCTTCCTATGCTCAAGTCGATCAACCGCGTGAGGCGCGCCGTCGATGGGGCTGGCGCGCAATTCGAGCCCCAGCTAGAAGACGAACACCGAGCAGTTGCCGAAGAGCTATTCGCTGCACTAGAAGACCTCACGACGTACGTCGATCATTCTGCGGCGATCGACATCCAAGCCGTCGCGGGCAAGACTGGCTACACGGAAGAAGTCGTCGAGGCCGTCCTCGACGCGTTCACACTTCAGGGCATTACCGATGTGGACGAAGCCATGGAACGTTTCTTTCACGGCGACAACCCCCTGCGCACAGCGCCGCTCGTGCGTGATCAGGATGGTCGGCGAATGTTGGTTCATGATGCGTTAGCCCTGCCGGCGGTTCGTGAAGTCATCGAGACGAAACTCAAGGCGGCTGGCAAGACCTCTGCCTATGACCGACACCGTGGTCGGTGGGTGGAGGACGCAGCTCTTGATCTTATCGCGGCAGCTTTGCCGGGCGCTGCAGTCCATCGATCCTTTAACTACTTCGTCCCAGATCCAAAGGCGGCAGGCAAGCAAGATACTCCTGCGCAGTTCACGAAGCGGGTGGAAGCGGATGGGCTGATTATCGTCGATGACGTTGCGCTGATCATCGAGGTCAAGGCCGTGTCGCTCACCGCTGAGGCGCGGGGAGGTGTTGCGCGACGCCTGCAAGGCAAGTTGCGCGACATCGTGACGTCGGCGGCCAATCAGGCCGAACGGCTACGCGAAAGGATCGTGGAAGACAAACGTATCAGACTTGATGATGACAAGTGGATAGAAGTCGGTGGCATTCGCGAAATTCAT
This sequence comes from Modestobacter sp. Leaf380, assembly GCF_001424485.1. GTDB lineage: Bacteria > Actinomycetota > Actinomycetes > Mycobacteriales > Geodermatophilaceae > Klenkia. The sequence goes on along the minus strand of NZ_LMQC01000024.1, from coordinate 69,706 downwards.
ACGATCGCTGTTGGTCTCGAGGACTTGTCAGGCGTCACGACGGCCACAGCGATGCTCGTCGATGCTGGCGTGCTCAAGCCGGAGAACATACCGTGGACCGTCTCGCTGCACGACCTCCGAATTGTTAGCGAGCTCGTGGAACGTCCATGTGAATTACTCCTCTATTTACGTCGGCGCACGCACCCTGATGTTACGAAGAAGTTCCTTGCCGTCGATGAACTCGACCTGTACTTGCAATTCCTACGTCGCGGCCTATACGTCGAGCCTGACCCGAAAGCGCGCGCGGAGGCACTTCCGTGGACGGGGTCACCCACCGTCGCGTCGCTTCGGCGCCATGCAGCACAAGGTCGCGAACTGATCGCAAGCCAGACCGCCCCTCTGGACGCCTGGTATGAGGCTCAGCGAGAGCCCTCGAACGCTAGCGCTGAGAAGCCGCGACTGCCGGTTGATGCCGCTCTACTTAAGTTGATCGACAACATCTCAGAAGAGAAGCCGAATGGTTGGCTCTCCACGACGGCCATCCTATTAGAGGGAAGCGATAAGGTCCAGCGTAAATTCGGACGATACGCGCGAGACCTGAGCCGTGCAGTCAAACAAGACGGTCGTCACCACTCGGTCACGAACGTTGTCACAGATACCGCTGGTAATCCGTTCGTTCTTGCCTGGGCCTGCCCTGGGAAAGGTGAGTCGGTCGACGAGGCGCATCAATACCTTCAGCGATACCTGTCGGCCAAGAAGTATCAAATGCGCGCACACCGGGCAGCTCTGATGCTCTTCGACTCGCGTAACGCGCAACTACTAGAGCTGCTATTCGACAACCGCCTCGTGATCCCAGACGAAAATCTAGCCCGAGACGCGACCCAACTGATTCCGATTGATGCCATGGGCGCAAAGGTGCCGAGACCGGGAAGAGCGAAGCGGGGCAATAGTAGGCGGTGACCGGACGCCGACCAGCCGTGTCGGATCTTGGCTATGTGGGGTTGAGAGGAAATAATCACGACGGTAGCGGGCCCCGCTTGGGGGGCCCGAGCCAGTGCCCTGAGGACGGCACCCGCGCGCTCAGGAAGGTCCGTCGGACCGCCCAGCTATCGTCGACTGGATAAGGAAGATTGACCGCAGATATATCGAGCCGCCACGAGGTGCCTGTGTCCGAAATGGTCGGCCCGCGGCCGGCCGGTACCGAAGGTGCGCGATGAAAAGGGGGGTGCGACATTGGACCGGGACGTGAAGTCGTCTGAGCAGCGGGCCACACTCTTTCGGCATGGGTTAGCAATGAGCGTTTCGATCGTCGTTCTTGGAGGCCTGACTCTTGTCGGGCTCGCGACCGTCGGTATCTGGCTTGTCTACGGTCGGCCTGACTTTCAGCAGGTCGATGCGGTGTCGCCAGGAGGCGCCCTCGATGCGATAAAGGTGTCCGCGGGCCTGGTGGCCGGAGTCGGTGCTGCCGTTGCACTGGTCGTCGCTTACCGAAAGCAGCGGCTGGGCGAAGAAGAACACCGCTTGCAGGAGGAATCATCTCAACGCGACGCTAACCGACTGTTCAACGAGCGGTTTGCGCGTGCGTCCGACCAGATCGGTTCGGAGAGAGCTGCAGTCCGACTAGCGGGAATCTATGCGATGGCTGGCCTTGCAGATGACTGGCACGAAGGGCGCCAAACCTGCATTGACGTGTTATGTGCATACCTCAGGATGCCTTTTGCGCCACGTGGGCCGCTTCCAACCTTCGACCAACCGGAGTACCGACGGCCCCGACCGTGGGAGATGTTCATTGGCGGCGAGCCTGTCGCAGGCCCAAACGTCGACGCGGCGGGTGAGGCGCAGGTTCGCACCACCGTCATTCAGGTGCTGCGGGATCATCTCGTATCTGAAGACGGCCGCTCCTGGCAAGGCGCCGAGTTCGACTTCACCGGCTCGGTTCTGGAGGATGCATCTTTCGATGGAATCATCTTTTCGGACTGCCATGTGCGCTTTGACGATTGCCTCTTTGTAGGGGAATGCGGTTTCTCGCAGACCACGTTCCGTCGCAGCGACGTGTCCTTCCTGAATGCCGTCTTCGCGGGGCGACTTGGGTTCGAGTACTCAAAGTTCGAAGAATCGGACATAACTTTCTACGGCGACTTTACGGAAAAAACAGACGCTAACTTCCAAGGCGCTTCCCTAACAAGCGGCACGCTTCGAATCTTGGGTCCGCGCAAGCACGGCGGCAGCGTCAGCTTTGTCGAGGCTGACTTCTCGGGTGGCGTGCTGGAGTTGAATCCATCAATGCTTCACGATGGTGCCTCCATTGCATTTAGCAGGGCAAAAATCTCTGGGACGGACGTTCGGATTCTCGGCGGCGAGCACAAAGCGGGAAGCATCTGGTGCAATGGCATCGATATGACTGCGGGCAGCTTCATTTTTGGGGCGGCAGAGTGGTCTCAGTGGCCAGTAAGACTAGAGGGGACCGAATTTTCGTTCGACGGGGCGCGCGTATCTGGCGGGGAGATCGCACTACGGCATGTGCTCATCGACGGCAGTGACGTCCACTTCGAAAACTTCGAGATGCTGGATGGACGCCTTAACATAGCGTCGTGTGAGGTTGACTCCGGCACGCTCCGCTTTCTGAATCCGGTCATGACCGGCGGTGAGGTGGTGATGCTGGAATCGCAGAGGTCTGGGCCACTAAGAGCCGTGACCGCAGCATCGCAGGCTGGCGGAGCACGGTTGATTGCTGCGGCGACGGATGACATCAGCCCGCCGTAGAATGATCGGCCTCGCGCGTGCAGCCATGAATTCTTATGTCTGGTCGCGGGTGGCGCGCGACGCTGGGACGGTCTTGTCGGTTACGTCGGCAGCAACGACAACCTGCCGATGAGTGACGGGCCATCGAAATTCCCTTGCTGCTCGTCGGCGGTCTCGCTTTCTATCGTCACTGACTGTCTCTGCCGCAGCGCCGATGACCGCCTCCCCTCGGTCCGCCCACGGCTTAGGCGCACTCACGCCGGCCGGCGCGCCGTCAACCGCCGCCGTCGATGGAGGCAGCGCGGCTGACGTAGTCGCGCATGACCGTCCGTGGAGCGACGGCCGTGAGCAGGTCGAATCCGCGCCTGGTTACGACTAGTGCGGCGCCGGTCAGCCGCGGCCACGGCTGGTGGTAATCGCTGGTCTCGTAGAGAGTCCTCCAGGTGCGCAGCGCGGCAAGCGGCCCTGCGCCGTCGTACAGCTCGAACGGCCTGTCGGTCGAGGTCGCCCGGAACGCGGCGAGCAGTGCGGGCCCAGGTACAACTGCCATCTTTGGGAGCCCAAGCCCGCCACGAGCGTCGGTGGCTGCGCCGACGCTCATGTCAAGCCCTGCGAGCGGTTCGACGTCGCTGAACCGGAAGGGCACCGATAGCAGCCCTTCCCAATGGTCCAGATCGCCGCGGACGAACGGCGGCAGGTCCGAGCCGGTCTGTTCGTGCTCGTCGCGGGCCTCTGGGCCCCGGAACCGGAAGACGAGCACGTCGCCCTGGTTGTCACCGCGGGGCGTAGACGAGCGGAGCGCCTCGGCGCTGGCCAAGACGCGCCAGCCACCGCCAGCGTCGTCGAGCCCGCCAAAGTCCGTTATGACCGGCGCGGCGACGGTCCCGGACGCCGCACCGGCAAGTCGCTCGGGTCCGTCCGCGCCCGCCGTTGCTGCAGGGGCTGGGGAGAGCGTGTTCCAGAGCCGGTCGTAGCGGCTCGGCGGAGGCGGAACGGCCGGCCGGGGAAGGCGTGTCGCCTCGAGCGCCAGGGCCAGCCGCGGGGGGTCTAAGAGGAAGTCGGCGAGTTCGGCTTCGCGCGCGCCAGGGTCCTGCAGGGCGCCGCAGCGTAGGTCGGCCGACCTGGCGCCGGCTGCGGCGCGCTGGAGCGCATCCTCAGCGGCCTCCGAGATCGCCAGCCAGGCATCGGGCCATCGGCGCTCGTCGCCGTGCCGGTCCTCGAGCGCCTTGAGCTGGCGGCGCATCCTCTGCGTTAGTTTCCCGTCGTCGATCGCGCTGGCCGTTAGCCGGACGACGGCGGCCGAAAGCCCGGGCAGGAGCGGCTCGGCGGCGGCCAGCCGCCGGCCGGCGACTTCATCGACGATCGCCTGCGCCGTGCCGTCGTCGTTGTGATCGTTTTGGTTGTGCGAGTCGGGCGTCCACAGTCTGGTCGACGCGGCGCCGACCAGCTCCGGCTCGGCTGGCTCGGGCGAGCCGAGTGAGGCCGGGGGGTAGGTCAGGGACCGGGCGAGGGCGCGCACGACCAGGTGCGGTCCACCGGCCAGGGCCGCCAGGGCGTCGCCGCTCGTGGCCAGCGCGTCCGAACCTGGGCCTGCGGACCGGACGAGCAGTGAGAGCAGCCAGGTCAGCGTCGCCGGATCGGACAGATTCTCGAGTGCATGCCTGATCCCGTCTGCGGCGGCCGCGGGCCGTTCGGCGAGCAGGTGCTCGGTCGCCAGGAGCGCCCTGCGCTTGGCCTCGCGCTCGGGCCGGGCCAGTCCCGCGATCGCGGCGGCGGCCAGAGCGGCGTCGACGTCGCCGGGGGCCTTCTCGCCGTGATCGGGCGACGGCGCGTTGTACGGCAGGTCCGGGTCGTCGTCGGGGTGGACGCGCGGCGTCCGCGCGTCGATGACTTCCAGGGCTGCGTCGAAACACGCGAACGCTGTGTCGACATCGTCCGCGTGGTCGGGGGTCGCCGCCCCGGTGACGAACGCCAGGACCATTGCCTGGGCGATGCCCCAGGTCCCGCTGTGGTCGCTACGGATGGCGCGGGCGATCTCGTCGCCGATGACTGCCAGTGCGGTGCCGGCGTCGGCGGCGGTCGCTGTCCGCAGGGCGTTCAGGTGCGTCTCTCCACCGAAGGCAAGCCAACCGCCGCGCCCGCGGGCGCGTGTCCACGCCAGAGAACCCGCCACGGCAGCAAGCGTGGTCTCGCCCCGTTGGGTGAACCCGTCGGCCAGCGCGGCGAGCAGGTCGCTCTCGCGTCCCAGGCCGATGCCGTCGGCGATCTGCTCCAGGTGGGCGGACGCTTCCTCACAGCGTCCGTCCTGGGCCATCTCCAGCAGGCGGTAGCCGAGGACGCTCGCTGCTCTGTCAAGGGCCCAGGCGTCCGACTGGTCGGAGTACGGCCGGGACTGCCAGGCCCGGATAGCACGGGCCAGGCCTATCGGTCCCGTCGGGAAGTTGGGCAGGACCAGCGAGCCGAGCCGGTCGGCGAGGCCGTCCGGAGCGTCCGGAGCGGGCCGGCTGTACGGGTTGTCGCGCTCAGGCGGCCCGGCGACCACGGGCAGCGGCCGCACGGTTGGCGCGCCGGGCGCCGATCGGGCGGCGGCGTCGATGGCTACGACGACGCTCTCGTCGGACGCCACGATCTCCTCACTGTTGGTGAAGGAGTACCGCGGCGGCCGTTCGTCGGACCTGGCCAGGCAGGACGCGAGCAGCCGTCCCGGCCCGCTCTTCGGGTCGGGCGACATCTGGGCGAGCCGGGCGACGGCATCGGGGTCGGCCGGATCCAGCGGGAGGCTGATCGCGAGGCGCAAGGCGGCAGCGACGAACGGATCCGCTGTCCCGCTGCACGCGCGCCAGAGCTCGGCGAGCGCGTCGTGCAGGTGGTCGTCCGGCTCGTTGCAGCGGGCTTGCACGGCCGGCGCGACGAGCCCAGCAAGGGCGACGGGGTCTGCGGCGGCCAGCAGCTCCCACCACCGGCTGGGGGCGCCGCGGGTTCCCTTCCCGTCGGTATGCAGCCAGACCCGCTCGCAGATTCCCTGCACCGCCGGGAGCCTCTGCCGCGCGCGCCGGGGGTCCGCGTCGATGAGCGCCGCGAACGGGTTTAGCAGCTCGTAGACCGTCCTGTCCTTGCGCCACCCGTACGCGACCAGCAGCTGGCACGCCTGCGTCCACAGGGCGATTGCCTCTCCGCGCGCGCCGGCCGCGAGCTCGATCCGTGCGGAGAACAGCCGCGTCTCAGCGATATCGCTGTAGAAGCGCGCACCGGACTCCTCCATCTGGGCGCGGGCCAGTGCGCGGACCGCCGTTAGCTTCGACGCGGGCGCCGTCTCGATCGTGAGGAGCATCAGCCAGTCGGACGGCAGCGGCCCGCCGACCTCGCCGTACAACGTCGTGGCGAGGGCGTCGCCGACCCGCCGAACAACGCCAACGGCCCGCTCCCACGCGTCGTCGTCGGCGATCGCCGACACGGCCCGGCGGACGGTGGCCTGCAGGGTCCCATGAATTGGGTTCAGGTCGCACGCCCGCGGGGCCCCGACGAACGGGCGCAGGTCAGCCGTGAGCAGCTCAAGCGCGGCCTCCACCGCGGCGTCCCGGTCAGCAGCGGAGACGGTCTCACTGCGGGCCAGGGCGATGCAAAAGCGCAGCCAGCACCGGTACCAGCCGGGGCCGTCAACGAGCGCCTCGGCGGCGTCCAAACCAACCGGGTCTGCGCGGGCCGCCGACGCAATCTTGTCTAGCCACTTCGGCAGGACAGAGCGCTCCCACCGAACGGAGGACTGCTGGACATCGCGGGTCAACTGCAGCAGCGCGCCCCGGTCGTACGGCGACACGGCGGCGACGTCGTCCAGGTTCAGCCCGGCGGCGAAGAGCCGTGGGAGCGAGCCGTTCGGCAGGCGATGCGCGACTGCTGCCCACGCCCAGTCCACGGCGGTGCAAGACGATCCGGTCACGCGATCCGCGGCGATTGCCTCGGCCATGGCCAGGCAGTACGGCCCGGCACGCTCTGGCAGGTGCGCGAACGCGTCGGCCGCTGCGTCACCGTAGGTGTCGGCGAGGAGGCGGATGAGGTCGGCGGCCGACAGCCGCCCCTCGTCGTAGTGGTCCGCCAATTCCTCCCACCTCATCGGCGCGCCGAAGTCGTTGTCGGGCGAGGACGGGCTCGGAGAGTCCCCGGTCCCGGTCCCGGTCCCGGTCCCGGTCCCGGTCCCGGTGGCGGGCGGTGGGCCACTCGACGCCGCCGACAGCCGGAGCCGGCCCCGAAGCCACGCGAGCCCGACCGCCCTGTTGGACTCCTCGCCGTAGCTGGTCCTGTCGTCGTCGGCCTCGGCGCTGTATGCGGCCATGTACTCATGCCAGGGCGGCACTCCGCCGAGCCGGTCCACCGCCGCGCACATCTGCAGGCCGGCCCGCCCGGCCATGACGGGCCGGCCCTCGTGCAGCAGGCGGTCCGAAACGGCGTCAGCACCGACCAGGGACGTGGCCACGTCCGCGAACGCCACGACGGTCGACTCGAATCGTTCGTCCTGCAGCGTCGCGGCCGCCCGGCTGAGCTCGACGCATCGGACGGCCGCGGCCCAGTCGCCGGCCTGGGCGGCGCTGCTCGCGGCCGTCGCCAGGCACGCACGGATCGCCGACATCGGGAACGCAGCCGCTACGGCGTTGACAACGAAGTCGTGGTCGACCAGCTCGGCAGCCTCCCGATGACGGCCAGCCTTGGCCAGCACGGGGATAAGCGACCGGAACGCGCGGCTGTCCTCGAAGATGCCGCGGGCCCGGAGCCAGTCGGCGATTGACCCGAGCACGGCGGCAAGCGCGGCGGAGTCTCGTTGCAGTCGCTGGCGCAGGAACCGGCCGAACGACTCGTGGTAGATGCGGACTGCCCCGTGGCCCGGGCGTTCGACCAAGACCGGCGCGAGCGCGTCCAGCGCCCCGTCGACCCGGTGCCCCAAGCCGGGGTTGATCCCGCGGAGCTCGTCGCGGGTGACGGCGAAGTCAATGACGCCGATTACCTCTGCGATCCACCAAGCCTGCTGCTCCAGGGATGACCACAGGTGTTGGTAATAGTTCGCGAGGGTCCCGTCGAACGGCGGCAGCCTGAGTACTGCGGCGGCTGCGTTCTCCGCCCGGGCGGGGTCCCGGAGGACCTCCCGGCAGAGGTAGGTGGCGTACAGGGCGTTCCCGCCGGCCCGCTCTACCAGCGCGTCGAGGATCGCGTCCGTGTCGCCGGTGTCCGGGCTGGCGGGCATGCCGAGTGCCGCGGCCAGCTTCGCAAGCTCGGGCCGCGTCAGGCCGGGAACCTCGACGGTCGCCGGGGTGCCGTCGAGAAGGGGCTGGAGGTGGCCGCCGGGCTGGCTTAGGACGATCAGCGCGCTGCCTGGCGGCAGCTTGAGCGCGGCCAGCGCCTCGGCGATGGCGCGGGAGGCGTCGAAGCCGATGCTGTCGTTCCTGACGCGAGTGACGTGGTCGAGCCCGTCGACGACGAGCGCGACCCGTCTTCCGGGGTCTCTGGCGACGGCTGAAGCGATCGCGCCGACGAGGGCATCCTCGTTTGCTGCGAGCAACGGGCGCTGCTGCTCGACCGCTGCGGGGTCCGCGTCGGCCACCCGCGCGAGCAGGCTGCCGAACAGTGACTCCGCGACGACCCGGGCGACGCGATCGTCGTCTGCGTCTCCCAGGTAGCAGAAGTGCTCCGCGACGAGCCATCCGGCATTCGCGAGGCCGAAGACGAGCTGGTCGCACAACCAGGACTTGCCGTGCCCGGGCGGTGCGGTAACGACCACGCAGCCGCCGCCGCGGGCGGCCGCCGCTGCGGCGTCGGCGACCTTGCCGACCGCCGTGTCGCGGCCAATCGCGACGGACGGGTCAGAAGGACGTGTCCGGGCGACCGCTCCGTAGTCTTGCCGCAGCTGCGACCGACGGAGGATGTCCTCGCGGGAGACGTTCACCGTGCCTTGTCGGGCCGTGCGGGCCAGGCGGATGAATGCTTCGGCGACGTCGACCGCGGACCGGTCGCGGTTCGGGTAGGCCCCGGCGCCGATCTCGGCTCGCAGCCGTTCGAGCAGAAGCGCCTCGGCGGGGCCCGGCGCCGTGAGGTCCCAGCTTGCCCTCGGCGCCTCGACTTCAATGACGGCCCTGTCGCAGAACCAGTCGAGGTCCTCCCGCGGCACACGCCTGTCGCCCTCTCGCAGGAAAGCAAACGGGGCCTTGATGCCGTTGCCGCTGTCCGCCGAGCCCCAGAGCGCGTCGGCATCGAACCGCAGCCGGATCGTCTCCATACCGGGCTGGTATGGGCCAGGGTCGGGAGCCGCAGGGCGAAGAACCGCGAGGAGCTTTTCGTCCACAGGTCGGGCGTCGCGAAGGACGATCCGATAGGCCGCCGACGCGGCGCCCGCGCCAGGCCCGGCGTTGTCGGATGCCGCCGCCGCGACAAGCAGATCGAGCCGCAGGTCCCGCTTGTCTCCTGTGAAGGAAGCGAGTGTCAGCGGCTTGTAATCGCTGTCCGTGTGCTTGAACTGCGTCCGCTCGCGCCCGGCGTTCGGGTCGTTCGCCGTGGGGTCGTCGAACCGGTCGCCGGTGAAAAGCTTTTCGTCTACAAGGACATCGGCGACCGTCCCCAGCACGACGTCGACGAGGCGGCACGCCGTCAGCAGGTCCTGGTACTCATAGCCGCGGTGCGCGGCGGTTAGATCCGTCACCGCCCGACCCCTCGCGAAAACGGCTTGCTCGGCCACGGCAGCCGCTGGCGCCCTCGGCAGCGCTCCAGCCTTGGCGTCGGGGCCGGGCGGGGTCGCGGTTGGTGCACGCGCAACTATCTCATCGTCCTCGCCATACAGGCCGCCAGCGGATTTGTGGACATGCGAACTGCAAACGACGGGCATGGCGTCGGCGGTCGGCCAGGTCAGCACCTGGCCTTCGACAGTCACGATCGACGTTCCCGTCGCTGCCCCACCGGACGAAGCTCGTCCGACGAAGCCCGCCCGGTCGTCGAGCAAGACCAGGACTGAGCGACCGCCGTCTGGCACCAGCGCGTCCGCTCGTGGGCGGTCTCGGTCACGGCGAACATCTTGCTCGCCGGACCGTCACCCGTTTGCAGACACGACGAGCGGGCCGGTCCGTGAACGGGTCCCGTCTTAGTGGGCGAACACGGATCCTGTGTCGCTGTCACCCGCGTCGGGGTGACGTTGGCGGTGCGATCCCCGCGCTGCGGACAGGGGTCGGCGTGACCTAGTCATGACCTAGGTGGGGGCGAAGTTAGGTCACAGAGGGGGTTCTAAGGTCAAAAAGGACCATGATCGACCGGCTCGCCAGACGGGGCCAATAGCCTTCTGACCTGGGGCTTCAGGTGGAGCGGGTGACGAGAATCGAACTCGCACTGTCAGCTTGGGAAGCTGATGTTCTACCATTGAACTACACCCGCGGAGCGCTCCCAGACACTACCGCAGGGCCCGCGAGCCCCGGCAGAGCCCCCGCACCGTGGGCACACTCGGACGGTGACCGCTGACCCGTACGACGGCTTCCCGCCCGGCTTCTTCGACCGCGACGACCCGACTCCCGACGACGTCTTCTACGGCCCGCCGCGCTTGGTCACCCACATCGACGACCGGGCGATCGCGGCGGTCGGCGCGCTGTACACCGAGCTGGGCATCACCGGCCGGGCGCTGGACCTGATGAGCTCCTGGGTCTCGCACTTCGAGACCCCGCCGGCCGAGCTGGTCGTGCTGGGCATGAACGCCGCCGAGCTGGACGCCAACCCGGCCGCCACCCAGCGGGTCGTGCACGACCTCAACGTGGACCCGCGCGTCCCGCTGCCCGACGCGGACGTGGACGCCGTCGTCTGCTGCGTCTCGATCGACTACCTGACCCGGCCGATCGAGGTGCTCGCCGAGGCCGCCCGCGTGCTGCGTCCCGGCGGCGTCCTGGCGGTGACCTTCTCCAACCGGTGCTTCCCGACCAAGGCCGTGCACGGCTGGCTCGGGACGCCGGACTCCCAGCACGGCGCCCTGGTCGCCGAGCTGGTCCGCCGGGCCGGCGGCTTCACCGAGCCCGAGGTGCAGCTGCGCACCCCGGCCGGCCGCGGCGACCCGCTGTGGGCGGTGACCGCGGTCAGGGCCTGACCGCGGTGTGCTCCTCCAGGAACCCGAAGATGCGCGGCCAGGCGTCCTCGGCGGCGCTGGTCACGTAGGAGGTCCCGGGCAGCGGCACGAAGCCGAGGAGCCGGTGGTCCCCGGTGAGGAAGGAGTGCGCGGCGCCGGGCTGGGTGGTGACCTCGTGCTCCACGCCGGCCGCGGCCAGCCGCCGCTCCAGCGCCGGACCGGCGCCGGCCAGCGTGCGGTCCCGCTCGCCGTACTGGGCGATCACCGGCGGGCAGCGGGTCAGGTCGACGTCGTCCTGCGGGAGCTGGCCGTAGTTGGCGCTCACCGCCCGCAGGCCCTCCGGGGCCATCGAGCCCAGCAGCAGCGCGAACGCCCCGCCCATGCAGAACCCGATCGCCGTCGTCCGGTCGGCGGCCACGTCGTCCCGGGCGCCGAGCCACTGCTGCACGGCGACCAGGTCGTCGATGACCGGCCCCGGCCGGCGGGCGGCCATCTCGCGCACCGTGCGGACCAGGCAGCCCAGCCTGGACCCCGCGCTGAACACGTCGGGGACGACGGCGACCCACCCGCGGTCGGCGAACGTGCGCCCCACCTCGGTGATCTCCGGGGTCAGGCCGAACGCCTCGTGCACGACCAGCACGCCGGGCCAGCCACCCTCGGGGACCTCGCCGTCGGGACGCAGCACCACCGCGCGCATCGTCCGACCGTCGGGCAGGGGGACCGAGACGTCCTCGGGAGCAGCGGACATGAGAGTCCTCTCATCGGGTTCTCACCAGCAGGTCACCAGCCTGCGTCACGGTCACCTGGTGCGCACCCGCTCGGTCCTGTGGCTGCTGGCCACCGCGCTGCTGGTCGTGGCCGTCGTCGGCCTGGGCTGGACGGCGCTGCGGCCCGCGTCCGGCCAGCCGGGCCCCGACCCCGCCCCGATCAGCGTCCCGGCCCCGACCGCCGTCCCGACGCCCCCGGCCACCACCGCCCCACCGGCGACCACCCCGCCCCCGGTGGAGACCCCGGCCACACCGACCGACGTCGTCCCCCCGGCCCCGGTGGACGACGACGCGGACGACGACGACGCTGACGACGACGGGGACGATGCGGACACCGACGACGTTGACGACGACGGTGAGGACTGACCGCGGCAGCCGGGGCCGGCGACGGTGGGTGCCCCGTGCTGCCCGCACCCGGATCATCGGCTGGGTCCTCCTGCTGGTCCTGCTCTCCCTGGCCACGGTCACGCTGCTCACCTGGCGGCTGCTGGTCCGCGAGGCCGACGACCGGATGACGTCCTCGCTGCGCGCGGAGATCACCGAGTTCCGGGCGCTGGTCGACAACGGCCTGGACCCCAGCACCGGGCAGCCCTTCGCCTCGGTCGCCGACGTCCTGCAGGCCGTCCTCACCTACAACCAGGCCCGGCCCAACGAGAAGTTCCTCGGCTACGTCGACGGCGGCTACCGCTTCCAGAGCCGCATCGAGGCCCCCGTGCTGCTGTCCCAGGACGCCGCGTTCACCGCGCTCGTCGGGTCGGTCACCGAGACCCGCACCGGCAGCTACGCCTCCGGGGCCGGCGAGGTGCTCTACATCGCGGTGCCGGTCAGCCTGGCAGGCGACCCGAGCACCGGCGTCGTCGTCGCCGCGTTCTTCGCCGACGAGGAACGGCAGCCCGCCGACCGGACCGCCCAGCTGATGCTGCTCGTCGGCGGGCTCACCTCGCTGGCCGCCGCCGGCGGCGCCTGGGTCGTCGCCGGCCGCATCCTGCGCCCGGTCCGGGACGTCGCCGCCACCGCGCAGGGCATCACCGAGACCGACCTGTCCGGGCGCATCGAGGTGCCCGAGGGCCCCGGCGACGAGCTCGCCGACCTCGCGCACTCGGTGAACGCGATGCTCGACCGGGTCGAGAACGGCGTCGCCGCCCAGCGCCGGTTCCTCGACGACGCCGGGCACGAGCTGCGCACCCCGATCACCATCGTCCGCGGCCACCTCGAGGTGCTCGACCCCGCCGACGCCGCCGACGTCCGGGAGACCGTGGCCCTCGTCGACGACGAGCTGGACCGGATGAACCGGATCGTGTCCGACCTGCTGCTGCTGGCCCGGGCCGAGCAGCCCGCCTTCGTCCGCCCGCAGCCCGTCGACGTGGGGGCCCTCACCGTGGACGTCGTGGACAAGGTCCGCAAGCTCGGTGACCGGCAGTGGGTGCTGGAGACCGTCGCCGACGCCGACGTGCTGCTGGACCCCCAGCGCGTCACCCAGGCCGTGGTGGCGCTCGCCGACAACGCCGTGCACGTCACCGAGCCCGGCGACCGGATCGGCATCGGCAGCCGGCTCACCGGCGACGAGCTGCGCATCTGGGTCGCCGACACCGGCCCCGGCGTCGCCGAGGAGGACCGCGAACGGGTCTTCCAGCGCTTCAGCCGCGGCCAGGCCGGGGCGCGCCGCACCGACGGTGCCGGGCTGGGGCTGTCGATCGTCACCGCCATCGCCGTCGCGCACGGCGGCCGGGTCGCGCTGGACAGCGTGCCCGGCCGCGGCGCCACCTTCACCCTGGTGCTGCCCGCGCAGCTGGCACCGCCGTCCCCCGACGTCGCCACGCCCGACGGCACCGTCGACGACTCCTCGCGCACCGCCGACGTCCCCGAACCCGCTGGAGGCCACCCGTGAGCCGCGTGCTGATCGCCGAGGACGAGCCGAGGATCGCCTCCTTCGTCCGCAAGGGCCTGGAGGCCAACGGCTTCAGCGTCACCGTCGTCGGTGACGGGCTGGCCGCCCGGGACGCCGCCCGCAGCGGCGAGCACGACCTGATGGTGCTCGACATCGGGCTGCCGGTGCTGGACGGGTTCGCCGTCCTCAAGGCCCTGCGCGCCGAGCGCTGCACCATCCCGGTCATCGTGCTCACCGCCCGGGACTCCGTCACCGACACCGTCGCCGGCCTCGAGGGCGGCGCCGACGACTACATGCCCAAGCCCTTCCGGTTCGAGGAGCTGCTGGCCCGGGTGCGGCTGCGGCTGGCCCCGGACCGGGCCGGCGGGGAGGTCACCGTGCTCACCGCGGGCGACCTGTCACTGGACCTGCGCACCCGCCGGGCCGACGTCGGCGGCCGACTGGTGGACCTGTCCGCCCGGGAGTTCGCGCTCACCGAGACCTTCCTGCGGCACCCCGGCCAGGTGCTGGCCCGAGAGCAGCTGCTCTCCCACGTCTGGGGCTACGACTTCGACCCCGGCTCCAACGTGGTGGACGTCTACGTCCGGTACCTGCGCAAGAAGCTGGGCGCCGACCGGATCGAGACCGTCCGCGGCATGGGCTACCGCCTGGCGGTCTGACCCCGTCCTGCGCCCCGTCGGCGTCGACCCTGCAGGACGACGACGCCGACACGCCCTGGGACGGCGTGTCGGCGTTGCGGTCCTGCGGTCCCGGCGCCGCGGGGCGGGCCGGGGGAGGTCAGTCGTCGGGGGTGGTGTCGTCCGGGGTGGTGTCGTCGGGCGTCGCGGTGTCGGGCGTCGCGTCGTCCGGGGTCGCGTCGTCGGGGGTGGCGTCGTCGGGGGTGGCGTCGTCCGGGGTCGCGGTGTCGGGCGTCGCGTCGTCCGGGGCGGTGTCGGGCGTGGTGTCGGGCGTCGTGTCGGGCGTGGCGTCGGGGGTCGCGTCGCCGGGGGTGTCGTCGCCGTCGACGGCGGTCACCGAGGTGGCGGGGGCGCTGGTGGTGTCGTCGTCGGCGGTGGCGACGCCGGCACCGGCGATGCCGAGGCCGGTGAGGGCGACGCCGAAGGTGACGGTCTTCCAGGTGGCGGGGCGGTTCACGGTGGTCCTCCTCGGTCGGTTCGTGCTGTCAGGGACCACTGTGTCCGCGGCGGGTGAGCCCACCGGGAGAGCGCGATGAGCGGTCTCTCATCCGGCGAGCAGGGCCTCGGCCAGCGCCAGCCGGGCCTCCGTGCGGCGCGGCCAGCCGGCCTGCTGCACCCGGAACGGGCCGGTGGCCAGGCCCAGCACGACCGCGGCCACGCGGGGGGCCAGCTGCGCAGCGGGCACCGGCAGCCGGGCGGTCACCTCGGCGCACGCGGCGTGCGCGCCGGAGACGGCCAGGTGGCCCAGCAGGTTCGCCCAGTCGTCCACCCGGTGCCCGGCCCCGGCGCCGTCGACGTCCAGCAGCCCGGTGACGGCGTCCCCGGTGAGCAGCAGCTGCGCCTCGTACAGGTCCCCGTGCACCGGGACGACGGGGTGCTCGCCGACCTCGGTGTCGGCCAGCGTCCGCGCCAGCCGGTCCAGCCGGGGTCGCAGGTGCGGCGTCACCAGGCCCAGCACGGTCGCGTGGCCGGCGGCCCGGTCCAGCGGTGTCCGCACCGGCGGCAGTCCGGCCAGCGCGGCGGGCAGGTCGTCGAGCACCCGGTCGACGGCGGCCCACGGCACCGGCCCGCCGAGCAGCTCGCGCAGCGGGGTGCCGGGCAGGGCGGGGAGCACGAGCACGCCGTCGTCGGTGGTGGCCAGCACCGGGGGAGCGGGCACCGCCCCGGCCAGCAGTGCGTGCCGTGTCGCCAGCGCCGGGGTCTGCGCCGGTGGCAGCACCTTGAGGAACCACCGGCCACCCGGTGCGGTGACCTCGACGACCGCGCGTCGGCCGGGCCGGTAGGCGCGCAGCCGCAGCACGGCGTCCTGCGCGGGCAGGCCCAGCGCGGGCAGTCGGCGGCGGACCGCGGCCGCGGAGGTGGCCCAGGCCAGGCCGGGCAGCGCCGGGTCGTGCGGCCAGCGCCACAGCCCCACCCGCACCGGGCCGTCGTCCCCCCCGCCCTCGACGACGGCGGCACCCTCGGGGACCCGGCTGCCGGTGGTGGCAGCCAGGGTGTCCCGGGCCGGGCGGCCCGCGGCGTCGACCAGGGCGGCGGCGTACTGCACGGTGGCGGCGCCGTCGGTGCGCAACGTGACCGAGGTGGCCCGCAGCGAGCGCAGCGTGGCACCGGTCGGGGCCAGCACCGCCGACCACAGGTCGACGGCCGCCTCGCCGAGCAGCAGCTGCAGCGAGTCCGGCCAGCGGTCGGCCAGCACCGGGGTGGCGGCCGGGGTGAGCAGGGAGGTGGTCACCGTCGGACGGTCCCGCCCGACGGTGACGCCCCCGTGAGGGGCGGATGAGAGCAGCCTCATCCGCCCCGGCTCAGCTGCGCATCGCGCCCAGGAAGCCGGCCATCTCCGACTGCAGCCGCTCGGCCATCCGGGACAGCCCGGTCTGGTCGCGCGGGCCACCAAGGGAGGCCGAGCCGTCGACGGCGGCCACGATCCCGTCGACCAGCGCGGTCATCGCACCGACGGTGTCCCCGACGCCGGTCATCACCGCGGCGACGTCGTCGCAGGAGCGCTGGATGCCCTGCACCTGCTTGGCGACCTGCTCGGTGGCCCGGCCGGTCTGGTCGGCGAGGTCCTTGACCTCGCTGGCGACGACCGCGAAGCCGCGGCCGGCCTCGCCGGCGCGGGCGGCCTCGATGGTCGCGTTGAGCGCCAGCAACCGGGTCTGGGCGGCCACGGAGTCGATGAGCGCGATGACGGTCTGGATCTCCACCGAGGACCGGGTCAGCGAGCCCAGCGTCTCGCGGGCCGCGACGACCTCCGAGCTGGCGGCGTGGGCGGCGTCGGTCAGCCCGGACGCGGTGGCCGACAGCTCGGTGGAGGCGGTGGCCAGGCCCTCGCTGGTGGCCAGCGCGACCGTCTCGAACTCGTCGGCCAGCGCGAGGCGGTCGGTGGCCGCCGTCTCGACCCGGCCGGCGGTCGTGCGCATGGCGTCGCGGGCGTCGTTGATGGCCGTGGCGCTGCGCCGGAAGGCCCCGGGGAGCCCGGTGAGCAGCACCTTGCGGTGGAAGCGGCCCTCCGCGGCCGAGGTCAGTGCGGCGCTGGCCTCGCGGACGAAGGCGTCGGAGACGTCGAAGGCCCGGTTGGCGGCATCGCGCAGCGCGAGCAGCTCGGGGACGTCGTCGGAGCCCTCGACCGGGAGGCTGCGGGCCTCCAGGTCACCGCGGGCGACGGCGGCGCAGTCCTCGGTGAGGCGACGGACGAACGCCCGGTAGACGGCGAGCTCGGCGGCGTCGGAGGCCGAGTGGGAGCGGGATCGCAGTGCCACGTCAGTTCTCCTCGGACCCGATGACGGACCAGATCAGGTCCTCGTAGCTGCCGGCGCGTTCGGTGACCAGCTCGGTGAACAGCGCCGAGGAGGCCGTGACCGCGGCGCGGGCGTTGGGGTGCCGTCGCTCCTCGGCGAGCAGGCGCTCGTAGAGCGGGCGGATCTGCTGCAGGGCGCGGGGCGAGGGGCGACGCCGGTTGGAGTGGTAGCCGACGACCTGCCCGGAGGCGTCCCAGGAGGGCGTCACGTGCGCGAGGACCCAGTAGTTGGCGCCGTCGGCGGCCAGGTTGTTGATGTAGGCGAAGAGCTCCTGGCCGCGGCCGAGGGTGTCCCACAGCAGGGCGAAGACGGCGCGGGGCATCTCCGGGTGCCGGATGAGGCTGTGCGGCTGCCCGACCACCTCGTCCAGGGAGTAGGCGCCGACCCGCAGGAAGACGTCGTTGGCGTAGGTGATGACCCCGCGCCGGTCGGTCTTGGAGACGATGAGCTCGTCGGCGGAGAACGTCCGCTCCACCCCGGTGGGTCGGATGGCGGGCCGCGTGCGCCGCTCGGTCGGGGGTGCCTCGAGAGTGCTCGGCATCGGGGAGACTTCCGTCCGTTGGTGTGCTGGAACCCTCGTGGTCGGAACGTGGCGCCAGGACTTGAGTCGAGATCTGTAGGGTCCGCGCCATGCTGCTGTCCGACCGCGACATCACCGCCGCGATCGCCGAGGGCCGGGTGGGCATCGAGCCCCACGACCCCGGGTTGATCCAGCCCTCGAGCATCGACGTCCGGCTGGACAGGTTCTTCCGGGTCTTCAACAACGCCCGGTACACCCACATCGACCCGGCCCGGCAGCAGGACGACCTGACCACCCTGGTGGAGCCGGCCGAGGGCGAGCCGTTCGTGCTGCACCCGGGGGAGTTCGTGCTGGGCTCGACCCTCGAGGTCGTCTCGCTGCCCGACGACCTGGCCGCCCGCCTGGAGGGCAAGTCCTCCCTGGGCCGGCTGGGACTGCTCACCCACTCCACAGCCGGCTTCGTCGACCCCGGGTTCTCCGGCTCCATCACCCTGGAGCTGTCCAACGTGGCGAACCTGCCGATCACGCTGTGGCCGGGGATGAAGATCGGCCAGCTGTGCCTGTTCCGGCTCAGCAGCCCCTCCGAGCACCCCTACGGCAGCTCGGTCTACGGCTCCCGCTACCAGGACCAGCGCGGTCCGACGCCGTCCCGCTCGTACCGCTCCTTCAGCGTCGCGGACACCCACGTCCGCGACTGACCGCACGGAGTGGGAGGGGCGCGGGATCCGCGCCGTGGCACTCCGTCAGCTGCGCGGCACGGCCACCGGGGACTCGACGCCGGCGGCCTCCACCCCGGGCTCCCCGGTCGGCGGGCCCACCCGCAGGCCGGGCACCTCGTCGTCCACCTGCCGGTCGGCGCAGACCAGCCAGCCGGTGACGAACAGCCCGGCGACGCCGGCGTAGACCAGCACGAACATGCCGGTGTAGCCGCCGGTGAGACCGCGCAGCAGGCCGACCAGCAGCGGGCCCACGGCGGCGATCGAGTAACCCCAGCCCTGCACGACGGTCGACAGCGCGTTCACCGTCTCCGGCGTCCGGGCGCGCAGGCCGATCAGCGACAGCACCATCGCGAACGTGCCCATGCCGATGCCGAGCATCGACATCCACAGCCAGGTGAGGGTCAGCGGCGCCAGCAGCAGCCCGGTCCAGCCCACCAGGTAGCAGGCCATGAAGCCGACCAGCATGGGCCGCTGCCAGGACTGCCGGACCGCTCCCGAGGGCACCAGCGCGTTGAGCGGGATGACGATCAGCGCGTTGACCCCGACCAGCACCCCGGCGGCCGCGGCGGACATGCCCTCGTCACGCAGGTACTGCGCCGTCCAGCCGACGATCACGTAGGCCTGCATCGCCTGCAGGCCGAAGAACACGGCCATCTGCCAGGCCAGCGAGCTGCGCACCAGCACCCGCAGCCGGACGGCGGACCGCGGCGTGCCCGTCCCGGCCGACCGGCGCGGCACCAGCAGCCACGGCGCCACCGCCAGCAGCGCGAAGACCGCCCAGACCCCCAGTGCCCAGCGCCAGCCGTCGGTGCCCACGGCCGCCGCGATCGGGGCGGTCGAGACGCTGGCGACGGCGCCGCCGATGGCCATGGTCGTGCTGTAGGCGCCCACCAGCAGCCCGGTGCGGTGCGGGAACCAGTGCTTGACGATGCCCGGCAGCAGCACGTTGCCCAGCGCGCCGCCGACCATCGTGGCCACCGTGCCCAGCAGGAAGAGCCAGAACGACGGTGCCGCGGCCCGGCCGATGACGCCCAGCGCCATCACCAGCAGCGCGGCGGCCAGCACGTGGCCGTCCCGGAACCGGGCGGCCAGCGGGGGCCCGGCGAAGCCGATGAGCGCGAAGCACAGCAGCGGCATCGTGGTGATCAGCCCGGCGGCGCCGGAGGAGATGCCCAGGCCGCGCTCGATCTCCTGCAGCACCGGGCCGACGCCGTTGACCGCCGTCCGCAGGTTGAAGCCGGTGAGCACGATCGCCACCGCGACGAGCACCAGCCCCCGACGGGGGGTCCCGGCGGGGGCTGGTGCGGAGTCATGAGTCGTGCTCACGGTCTTGCTCACAGGGTGCATGGTCCACCCGGCCCGGAGGGGCCCGGCAGGAGGGTCAGCTGCGGCTGAACGCCGCGTCGAACGCCGCCGAGGGCGGGTCGAACGCCAGGTTGCGGACGAACGCCAGTGCCTCGGGGGCGCCGACCAGGCGGTCCATCCCGGCGTCCTCCCACTCGACGGAGATCGGGCCGTCGTAGCCGATCGTGTTCAGCATCCGGAAGCACGCCTCCCACGGGACGTCGCCGTGCCCGGTGGAGACGAAGTCCCAGCCGCGCCGCGGGTCGGCCCAGGGCAGGTGCGAGCCCATCCGGCCGTTGCGGCCGTTGCCGACCTGCTTCTTCGCGTCCTTGCAGTCCACGTGGTAGATCCGGTCCTTGAAGTCCCAGAGGAACCCGACCGGGTCCAGGTCCTGCCACACGAAGTGGCTGGGGTCCCAGTTCAGCCCGAAGGCCTCCCGGTGCCCGATGGCCTCCAGCGCCCGGACCGTCGTCCAGTAGTCGTAGGCGATCTCCGAGGGGTGCACCTCGTGGGCGAACCGGACGCCGGCGGCGTCGAACTCGTCCAGCACGGGGTTCCACCGGTCGGCGAAGTCCTGGTATCCGGCGTCGATCATCGACGCGGGCACCGGTGGGAACATCGCCACGGTCTTCCAGATGGAGGACCCGGTGAAGCCGACGACGGTGGACACGCCCAACGCCCGCGCGGCGTGCGCGGTCGCCTTCATCTCCTCGGCGGCCCGGCGGCGGACGCCCTCGGGGTCGCCGTCGCCCCAGACCCGCGGGTCGACCATGTCGGCGTGCCGCTCGTCGATCGGGTCGTCGCAGACGGCCTGGCCGTTGAGGTGGTTGCTGATCGCGAAGACCGACAGGCCGTGCTGCTCCAGCAGGTCCTTCTTGGCCTGCAGGTAGGCGTCGTCCTCGGTGGCGCGGACGACGTCGAGGTGGTCGCCCCAGCAGGCGATCTCCAGGCCGTCGTAACCCCACCCGGAGGCCAGTCGGCACACCTCCTCGAAGGGCAGGTCGGCCCACTGGCCGGTGAACAGGGTGACGGGGCGGGGCATCGGGCTCTCGCTCTCTACAGGGCTGTCTAGAGGGGGACGGGGGTCCAGGTGGACCGGTCGGCGGCGCTGCGCTGGACGGCGTCCAGCACCCGCTGCACGGCCAACCCGTCGGCGAAGGACGGCGTGGGCTGCTCGCCCGCGGCCAGCGCGCCGACCAGGTCGACCACCTGGTGGGTGAAGGCGTGCTCGTAACCCAGACCGTGCCCGGCCGGCCACCAGGCGCCGACGTGGGGGTGGCCGGGTTCGGTGACCAGGATCCGCCGGAAGCCGGCGGTCGTGTCGGGCTCGGCGCCGTCGAAGAACTCCAGGACGTTCATGTCCTCGAAGTCGAAGGCCAGGCTGCCCAGGGAGCCGTTGACCTCGATCCGGATGGCGTTCTTGCGGCCCAGGGCGAAGCGGGTGGCCTCGAAGGTGGCCAGCCCGCCGCCGGAGAACCGGGCCAGGAAGACCGCGGCGTCGTCCACGGTGACCGTGCCGGTGCCCTCGCCGGCCGTGCCGGACAGCGACCCGCCGGCAGCTGCCAGCGGGCGCTCCTTGACGAAGGTCTCCAGCGCGGCGCTGACGCCGGTGACGACCTCGCCGGTGATGTGCTGGGTCAGGTCGACCACGTGCGCGCCGATGTCGCCCAGCGCGCCGGAACCGGCCTTGTCGGCCTCCAGCCGCCAGGACATCGGGGCGGCCGGGTCGGCGATCCAGTCCTGCAGGTAGGCGGCCCGGACGTGCCGGACCTCGCCGATCCGGCCCTCGGCCACCAGCTGGCGGGCCAGCGCGACGGCCGGGACCCGCCGGTAGGTGAAGCCGACCATCGCCGACACGCCGCGCTCGGCGGCGCGCTCGGCGGCCGCGGTCATCGCCTCGGCCTCGGCCACGGAGTTGGCCAGCGGCTTCTCGCACAGCACGTGCTTGCCGGCCTCCAGCGCCGCGATCGCGATCTCGGCGTGGGTGTCGCCGGGGGTGCAGACGTCGACCAGGTCGACGTCGGGGCTCTGCACGGCGGCCTGCCAGTCGGTGCTGGTGGCCGCCCAGCCGAGGCGGTCGGCGGCGGCCGCGGTGCGCTCGGCGTCCCGGCCGACCAGCAGGGACATCTCCGGGCGCAGCGGCAGGTCGAAGAAACGGGGGGCGGTGCGCCAGGCCTGCGAGTGGGCGGCGCCCATGAAGGCGTGGCCGACCATCGCGACACGCAGGGGGGTGCTCATCTCGGTCCTCTCCTCAGGGGGTGCCGGGGTGCGCGGGGGAGACCCGCGCACCCCGGCGGCGGCTCAGGACTCGAACGCGCTGTCGATGTACTGGTCGACGTTGTCCGCGGTGACGACGGGGGCCGACAGGGTGATCTGGCGGGGCACCTCGACGTCGATCAGGTCCGAGAGGGCCTTGCCCTGGGCGACGAGCCGGGCCAGCCGGACGCCGTCCGCGGCCTGGCTGGCCGGGTAGATGACGGTGGCCTGCAGGACCGAGTCGCCGGCCTGGATGTCGCGCATCGCGTTGGCCGACCCGGCACCACCGACCATGAAGAACTCGTCACGGCCGGCGTTGTCGATGGCGGCCAGGACGCCGATGCCCTGGTCGTCGTCGTGGTTCCACAGGGCGTCGATCTGCGGGGCGGCCTGCAGCAGGTTCGCCGTGACCTCCTCGCCGGACTCCACGGTGAACTCCGCGGCGACCCGGTTGTCGACGTCCAGGCCGCAGTCGGCGAGGGCGTCGGAGAAGCCCTGGCTGCGCTCCTGGGTCAGCGGCAGCGAGTCGATGCCGGCGACCTCGGCGACGACGGCGTCGGGGGTGTCCTCCAGCTGGGAGCAGACGTACTGCCCGGCCGAGACGCCCATGCCGTAGTTGTCGCCCAGGATCGTGACGCGGGCGGCGTCCGGGTCGTCGAACTCGCGGTCGACGTTGATGACCGGGATGCCGGCCTGCATGGCCTCCAGCGCGATCGGGGTCATCGCGGCGCCGTCGAAGGGCAGCAGCACGATCGCGTCGACGCCGTCGTTGATGAAGGTCTCGACCTGGCTGATCTGGGCGGACACGTCGTTGGTGCCCTCGGCGACGATCAGCTCGACGTCGTCGTAGCCCTCGGCCTCGGCGCGGGCGGCCTCGGTGATCTGGGCCATCCAGCCGTGGTCGGCGGCCGGCGCGGAGAAGCCGATGGTGACGGTGTCACCGGTGTCGTCGTTGGAGCTGGCGGCGTTGTTCCCGCCGCCGCCGGAGCTGCTGGCCTCGGGGGTGTTGCCGGTGCAGCCGGCGACCAGGGCGCCGGCGCCGACCAGGGCGACGGCGGTGGTCAGCAGGCGGCGCTGCCTCGTTGCAGACATGGGGTTCTCCTCGCGGGGTCGCCGAACGGCGCGGTGCCGGTCGATCGGGGTGGTGGGTGGTGCGGGACGAGCTGGGGGAGCTGGTCAGGAGGCGGTGCTCAGGGGACGGTGCTGGTCAGGGGGCGGTGCTGGTCAGGGGGCGGGGACGCCGGGGCTCGCGCCGGCCGGTGCCCCCTCGGCGGCGGTCGGCGGCAGGGCCTTGCCGGACCGCTTCTGCCGGCGGCCCGCTGCGACCCGCTGCTGCAGCAGGACGGCGGCGACGATGATCACGCCCTTGGCGACCGCCTGCGAGGAGCTGGACAGGTTGTTCAGCGTGAAGACGTTGCTCAGCGTGGTGAAGATCAGCACGCCCAGGACGGTGCCGACGATCGTGCCGCGGCCACCGACCAGGAGCGTCCCGCCGATGACGACGGCGGCGATCGCGTCCAGCTCCAGCAGCGTGCCGTGCGTGGAGCTGCCGGTCGTGGTGCGCGCCATCAGCATCACCGCGGCGATGCCGCAGGTGACCCCGGACAGGACGTACAGGGCCACGGTGTGCCGCTGCACCCGGATGCCGGCCAGCCGGGCGGCCTCGGCGTTGCCGCCGACGGCGAACGTGCGGCGCCCGAAGGTGGTGCGGTTGAGCAGCACCCACCCGGCGACGGCGACCACCGCGAAGATCCACACCAGCATCGGGATGCCCAGCGGCGAGGCGCCGAAGAAGGACAGGAACGACTCGTCCCGGACGGTCTGGGTGCGCCGGTTGGCGATGATCTCGGCCAGGCCGCGGGCGGCGGCGAGCATGGCCAGGGTGGCGATGAAGGCCACGAGCTTCCCGTAGGCGATCACCACCCCGTTGACCAGACCGGCCACCGCGCCGACCAGCACCGCCGTCCCGACCATGACGATCCAGTGCGTGTCGGCGGCCATCGCCTGGGTGGCCAGGGTGGTGGCCCAGACCGAGGACAGCGCGACCAGCGCGCCGACCGACAGGTCGATGCCGCCGCCGATGATCACGAAGGTCATGCCGATGCTGACGACGCCGACGACGGCGGCCAGCCGCAGGATGGTCACCACGTTGTCGGTGCTGGCGAACCGGTCGCCGGCGGTGACGATCCCGACGATGCAGAGCAGGGCGAACGCGACGACGAGGCCCATGTTGCGCCCGACCGAGCCCGACAGGAAGCCCCCGCCCGAGCTGCCCCGGGTGCTCGGGGGCGGCCCGGGCCGGTCGGAGGCCGGGCTGGCGCCGGCCGCGGTGGTGGTGGAGGTCTGCTCGGTCATGCCACGTGCCCCTCGGTGGTGTGGGTGGCCCCGCTGGGGAGGCCCTGCATCACCAGGTCCAGGACCCGGTGTTCGTCCAGTGCGGTGGCCGGCTCGTCGGCCATGACGCGGCCGTCGGCCAACACGAGGACCCGGTCGGCGAGGCCCAGGACCTCGGGGATCTCGCTGCTGACCACGACCACGGCCACCCCGCGGTCGGCCAGGGCGCGGACCAGTGCGTAGATCTCCGACCGGGCCCCCACGTCGACCCCGCGGGTGGGCTCGTCCAGCAGCAGCACCCGGCAGTCCCGCAGCAGCCAGCGGGCCAGCACGACCTTCTGCTGGTTGCCGCCGGACAGGGTGCGGACCTCGCGGTCCACGTCGACCGGGCGCAGGTCCAGTGCCTCGGTCTGCTCGATGGCCGCGGCCTTCTCGGCCCGCACGGACAGGAAGCCGGCCCGGGAGAAGCGGGCCAGGCTGGACAGGGTGATGTTGCGGTAGATGGGGTCGCCCAGCAGCAGCGCCTGGCTCTTGCGCTCCTCGGGGGCCAGGCCCACGCCGGCGCCGACCGCGGCGGCGACGTCGCCGGCGCGCAGCTTGCGGCCGTCGACGCGGACCTCACCGGTGCTGGGCCGGCGGGCCCCGTAGACGGCCTCGAGCACCTCGGACCGGCCGGAGCCGACGAGCCCGGCCAGGCCCAGGATCTCCCCGGGAGCGACCGTGAAGGAGACGTCGGAGAACCGGCCCGGGACGCTGAGCGCTGTCACCTCGAGCACCGGGGCGGCGCTCGCGGCCGGCCGTTCGGTGCGCTGGGGGAAGACGTACTCGATGGTGCGGCCGGTCATCAGCGAGATGACCTCGCGGGTCGGGGTCTCCCGGGCGGGCAGGCCGGTGGCGACGGTGCGGCCGTCCTTGATGACGGTGATCCGGTCGCCGACCTGGCGGATCTCCTCCAGTCGGTGGGAGATGTACACGACGGCCACGCCCTGGGCGGTGAGGTCGCGGACGACGTCGAAGAGCCGCTCGACCTCCTCGTTGTCCAGCACCGCGGAGGGCTCGTCCATGACGATCAGCCGGGCGTCCTGGCTGAGCGCCCGGGCGATGCTGACCATCTGCTGGCTGGCCGCCGACAGGGCGCCGACCTCGGTGCCGGGCCGGATCTCCGGGTGGCCCAGCCGGGCCATGAGCTCGGCGGTGGCGCGCTGGTCGGCAGCCGGGCGGCTGAGGCCGAAGCGGGAGCGCTCCCGGCCCAGGTAGACGTTGTCGGCGACCGAGAGGCCGGCGACGAGGTCGAGCTCCTGGTAGATGGTGGCGATGCCCAGGCTCATCGCGGCCTGCGGGTCGCTGAGCCGGACCTGCTCGCCGCGCCAGCGGATCACGCCCTCGTCGGGCTGGTGCGCGCCGGCCAGGACCTTGATCAGGGTGGACTTGCCGGCCCCGTTCTGGCCCAGCAGGCAGTGCACCTCCCCGGCCCGGACGTCGAGGTCCACGCCGCCCAGGGCCCGCACCCCGGGGAAGGTCTTGACGATCCCCTGCATCTCCAGCAGGGGACCGCTCACGTCGGTCCCGGCCACATCGCCGCCCTCCTGACTTATGCTCACCACTGAGCATTAGTGCGTTGCGGCGTCAACCTATGGGGTTGTCAGAGGTGTGGTCAAGGTCGCTCGGCGTCGTTACCGAAACGCAACAGACACCGATGTGCACGGTGGTGCGTGAGAGGCCGCACGGCGCCTAGGAGGTGATGGCCTCGCGGACGGAGTCCTCGTCCAGGTAGCCCTCGATGGCCATCAGCGCGGCGCCCACGCGGCCCGACAGGTCCGGGGCGTCGCTCACCGAGATGTCCAGCGTGCGGGCGGCCAGCGGCATCGCCCGGGCGTAGACCGACTCCCGGATGCCCGACAGCAGCGGCAGGCCCGCCCGGGCCACCCCGCCGGTGACCACGATGCGGTGCGGGTTGAAGAAGTTGACCAGCGAGGCCAGCACGGTGCCGATGGTCCGGCCGGCGTCCCGCACCAGCTCCAGTGCCGCGCCGTCCCCGTGGGCGGCCAGCTCGACGACGTCCCGGGTGGTGGTCACCGGCAGTCCCGCCGCCAGCGCGTCGCGCAGCAGCGACGCCCCGCTGGCGAGCGCCTCCAGGCAGTTGGTGTTCCCGCAGCGGCACAGCACGCTGCGCCCGTCGGCGGCCGGGACGTGGATGTGCCCGATGTCCCCGGCGCTGCCCTGAGCCCCCCGGTAGACCCGGCCCTCGACGATGATCCCGCAGCCCACCCCGGTGCCGACCTTGACGACCAGCACGTCCTGCACCGACCCGCCGACGCCCATCTCGCCCAGTGCCATCACGTTCACGTCGTTGTCCACGAAGACCGGCGCGGCCCAACGGCCGAAGGCGTCCGGGATCGGGTGGTCGTGCCAGCCAGGCATGATCGGCGGGTGCGAGGGCCGCCCGGTCGAGAACTCCACCGGCCCGGGGACGCCGACCCCCACCGAGCGGACGTCCTCGTCGCGCAGCCCGGCCTCGGTGAGCACCTCGCGGGCCAGCCGCTCGGCCTCGGCCAGCACCGCGACCGGGCCCGCCGAGATGTCGATCGGGTGCCCCGCGGTGGCCAGCACCCGGGCCGACAGGTCGGTGACGGCGACGTCGACGCTGGTGACCCCCAGGTCGACGGCCAGCACGCAGCCGGCCTCGGCGTTGAACTGCAGCAGCGTCGGCGGTCGCCCGCCGGTGCTCCACCCCCGCCCGCCCTCGGCCAGCAGGTTCGCCGCGATCAGCTGGTCCACCCGGTTGCTGATCGTGTTCCGCGAGGCGCCGGTCAGCGCCACGAGCTCCGCGCGGCTCTTGGCCCGGCCGGTGCGGACGTGGTGCAGCAGGGCACCCGGGGTGGCCGACACCTGAGCCGGGACCTGGACCACGGGCGACATGGTGGCACGACCGGGTCCGCCCGGCCGTCGGGTCAGCGGGGGGTGTCGAGGAGCCGGCGCGGCACGGCCCGCGGCACGCGCCGCCAGAACGCCTTGAGCACCAGCAGCGTCAGCACCGCCGCGAGCAGGATCCCGGCGACGTTGATCCCGAGCTGGAGCACCGACCGTGCCGAGTCCGCCCAGTCCCCGAACGCCACGCCCAGGGCGAAGGCCGCGGCCGCGGGCACCGTCGTCACCGAGATGAAGACGCCGACCAGGCTGGCCGACTTGGAGCTGGTCAGCGCCAGCATCCCGGCCACCCCGGCGATGAACGCGACCGGGAAGGACCACCGGTCGGGCCGGGTGATGAACCCGGTGGCCGGGCGCTCGGCGAGCAGGTCGCCCACGTCGGCCCAGCCCAGTCCCCGCAGTGCCAGGCAGAAGACGATCGTCAGCAGCGTGGCGACGGCGAAGCCGATCCCCAGTGCCCTGAGGGAGTGCCGGATGATCCCGCGGTGGCCGTGCACCAGGCCCAGCGCGATGCCGGCCAGCGGGCTGAACTCCGGGCCCATGACCATGCCGCCGATGAGCAGCACCGCCGAGTCGGTGACGATCGCCATCGCCGCGAGCAGCGTCGCGATCGTCAGGAACGCGCAGAACGTGAGGGTCAGCCGGGACTCCTCGTCGGCGGTGGCGACCACCTGGTCCCAGACCACCGCGTCCGCACCGTCCCCGGGGGCGTCCCGGACCGACTGCTCGGTGGCCGCCGACAGCGAGGTGTCCACGCTCTCGATGGCGATGCCGCCCTCGCGCTCCACCCCGTGCCGCTGCAGCTCGTCGACCAGGTGGTCCACGGACTCCCGGGCCACGTCGCACATCACCAGGTCGCCGGAGGGGCGGCGCACCACCCCCGGCAGGTGCACCAGGTGGGTGACGCCCACGTGGTCGGACAGCAGCGTCAGGACCTCGTCGGTCCGGTCGGTCGGGACGGTGATCCGCAGGTGGAGCAGCACGGGTGATCAGTACCAGGTCGCGGCACGGGGGTCGGTCCGCCGGGCGGGTGCTCGACCGGGTGCACCGCAGGGCGGGGCTACGGGGTGCCGGTGACCTGGACCGTGGTGGTGGCGACCGTGGTGGTGCTGCCGTCCCCGGCCAGCCGCAGCATCGCGATCTCGTGCGACCCGTCACCGGCCGGGGCGGCGATGGCCAGGTCGGGGGACAGGCACTGCTGCAGCTCCAGCGCCGGGCCGGCCGGGGTCTGGGTGTAGCTGACCGTGGAGCCGGCGTCGCCGCGGACGGGGGTGCCGTCGACGGTGACCACGTAGGCGGCGTCGTCCGGGCCGGTGAGCCGGTACCGCAGCGTCTGCCCCGCGGTGACCTGGCTGGACTGCACCCCGATCGCGGGGGTGTCGCAGTCCGCGGTCAGCGGGACGGCGTCCGCGCCCCGTGAGCCGGCGAAGCCGAGGACGCCGAGCACCACGACGGCGACCGCGAGCCAGACCCAGTGGTTGCCGCGGCGGATGGTCGGCCGGTCGTCGGCGAGCACCCGCTCGTCGTTGACGTCGCGGGCGTAGTGCAGCGCCGAGCGACGGTTGCCCGCGGCGAGCTCGGGGTCCTCGCGCCCGCGCACCCCGCCGAAGATGAAGCTCACCGGCCCAGTGTCCCCTCCTCCGGACGCAGCAGAGCCCCGGGGACCGTGGTCCCCGGGGCTCTGCCGACGTGCGGTGGGCTACTCGGCCGGGGCCGCACCCGGGCCGGACTGGCCCTGCTGGGTCTCCCCGTGCTCGGTGCCCTGGGGCGCCGTGCCGCGGTCGGTCGGGCCCTCGGAACCCGGCGTGGGTCCGGACTGGGTGCCCGCCGCGGCGGCACCCACCGGCGCCATCGCGCGCAGCAGGATCTGGCTGACGTCGAGGACCTCGACGTGCTCGGCCGCCTCGCCCTTCTCCTTCTTGGTGTTCACCGCGTCGCTGAGCATCGTGATGCAGAACGGGCAGGCGGTGGAGATGACGTCGGGCTCGAGCTCGAGGGCCTCCTCGGTGCGGTTCATGTTGATCCGCGTCCCGATCTTCTCCTCCATCCACATCCGCGCACCGCCGGCGCCGCAGCAGAACCCGCGGTCCTTGCAGCGGTGCATCTCCTGGGTGCGCAGGCCCTGGACGCTGTCCAGGATCTCCCGCGGCGGCGTGTAGACCTTGTTGTGCCGACCCAGGAAGCACGGGTCGTGGTAGGTCACCTTGCGGTCGATCGGGGTGACCGGCACCAGCCGGCCCTCCTCCACGAGCTGGCCCAGCAGCTGGGTGTGGTGCACGACGTCGTAGTCCCCGCCCAGCTGGGGGTACTCGCGGTTGATCGAGTTGAAGCAGTGCGGGCAGGTGGCCACGATCTTGCGGCGGCCGGTCTCCCGGCCCTCGAAGACGGTGTTCAGCGTCTCGACGTTCTCCGCGGCCAGCTGCTGGAAGACGAACTCGTTGCCCATCCGGCGGGCCGGGTCACCGGTGCAGGTCTCCCCCGAGCCCAGCACGGCGAACTCCACGCCGGCGGTGTGCAGCAGCTCGGCGACGGCCTTGGTGACCTTCTTGGCCCGGTCGTCGATGGCCCCGGCGCAGCCCACCCAGAACAGGTACTCGACGTCGTCGTCGATGGCCCCCTCGACCTGGCGGACCTCGAAGTCCATGTCCTTCATCCACTCGTCCCGGGTGGACGGGCTGACGCCCCACGGGTTGCCGCGGTTCTCCAGGTTGCGCAGCATCACGCCGGCCTCGGAGGGGAAGCTGGACTCGATCAGGGTCATGTAGCGGCGCATGTCCATGATGTGGTCGACGTGCTCGATGTCGACCGGGCACTGCTCGACGCAGGCGCCGCAGCTGGTGCAGCTCCACAGCACGTCGGGGTCGATGACCCCGCCCTCCTCGAGCGTCCCGACCAGCGGCCGCTCGGCCTGCGCGTCGTTGGTGCCCTGGATGCGGGCGAACCCGGAGTACCAGGTCTGCTCCTCCGAGGGCGCCTCCGGCGTCATCGTGGACTCGCCGCCATCGCTGTCGCCCTTGCCGTCACCGACGGTGCGGGCGCCGACCAGGTAGGGCGCCTTGGCGTAGAGGTGGTCCCGCAGGTCCATCACGACCATCTTCGGGGACAGCGGCTTGCCGGTGTTCCAGGCCGGGCACTGGCTCTGGCACCGCCCGCACTCGGTGCAGGTGGTGAAGTCCAGCATCCCCTTCCAGGTGAAGTCCTCGATCTTGCCGCGGCCGAAGGTCGCGTCCTCGTCGGGGTCCTCGAAGTCGATCGGCACGCCGCCGGAGGTCATCGGCTGCAGCGGGCCCAGCGCGACGGAGCCGTCGTCCTCGCGCTTGAAGTAGATGTTGAAGAAGGCGCTGAACCGGTGCCAGGCCACGCCCATCGTCAGGTTGCGGGCGATCACGATCAGCCAGACCAGGCTGACGACGATCTTGACGAAGGCGATGACGCTGACCAGGTCGGGGCTGTCGGGGAAGAGGTTGGACAGCGCCGAGCTGACCGGGTGCGACCAGCCGGGGGCGTCGTCGATGCCCGAGGCGATCTTGGCGGCCCGGATGGACAGGATGCACAGGCCGATGACCAGCACGACGGCCTCGACGAAGTAGCCGCGGCCCTCGTTGGAGCCGGTGAAGCGCCCGTTGCGGCCGGTGCGGCGGGGGTGGTCCTTCTGCCGGATGACGATCAGCACCAGGATGCCGATGACCGTGCCCAGGCCGATGACGTCGACGAAGAGGTTCCAGACGCCCCAGTTGCCGATCAGCGGCAGGTGGAAGGTGGGGGAGAAGACCTCGCCGAAGGCCTCGACCAGGGTGAGGAACAGGCCGTAGAAGCCCACCATCACGAACCAGTGCGCGGCGCCGATGGTCGACCACTTGAGCATCCGGGTGTGCCCCAGGGACTCCACGGCCAGGTTCTTGAGCCGGGGGACGACGGGCCCGAACCGGGTGCCGTCGGCCTGCCCGGTCTTGATGACGGCGAGCATCTTCCGCACCGCCTGGGTCGCCAGCACCACGGCGACGACGAGCAGCAGCACAGCGAGCGTGCCCAGGACGATCTGCAACGGGCCCACGAGACTCCCTCTCCCCCCGGCGGTCGACGACGACCCCGGGAACTGGCGCGGACACTAGCCGAGCGCACCGACATGCTACTGGCGAGTAACCGGGCTCCCGGGGGTCTGCCCGGGGTGTCCGCGGGAACCGGGGGCGCTTTGCCCTGCGCTCCCGGGCGTGCCAACCTGTCGCGACCGCTCACGCCCGTGCTGATCCCCCAGCCCGGCCGGGGCCGGCAGGGGAGGCGACGACGTGCGCGGGGAGGTGCGTCGCCGGGTCTACCTCGCCATCGCCGTCGTGGGTCTGGCCGGCTGTGCCTGGCAGATCGCCTCCGGGGGCTCCTCGGACGTCGAGCGCCGGGTCTCCTTCCCCCTGCTGGCGCTCTTCCTGCTCTCCGCCGTCGCCGTGCTGGTGTGGGCCCCGCGCCGGATCCGCTACGTCGAGGTCGGCGGCTACGTCACGGTGGCCGGGGTCTGGCTGACCACGATGGGCGTGCAGCTGGCCGAGGCGCCCAGTGACGACGCCGCCTGGGCCTCGTTGTTCCCCGGGGTCTTCGCCAACCTCTGCCTGCTCGTCGTGCTGGCCCACCTGTGGTTCGACACCCGGTGGGCTCTGGTGGCCTCGCTGCTGGCGCCGGCGGCGGCGATGGTCATCGGACTGGTCCGCTTCGTGCCCGCCCAGCCCGGCAGTCGGGGGTACGCGGCCGAGCTCGTCGCCGCGCTGGGCTACGTCGCGGTGCTGGCGATGCTGGCCTTCCTGATGGCCCGCAGCAAGGAGGCGCTGGCGCTCAGTCGTGCCGAGGCCGCGCGGCTGCACACCCTCGCGCACACCGACGAGCTGACCGGGCTGCCCAACCGCCGCAGCCTCATCGACGCCCTGCGCGGGGCCGTGCAGGACCGCCGGGAGGGTGGCTCGACGGCCGTCGTCCTGTTCGACCTGGACCGCTTCAAGGCGGTCAACGACCGGTACGGCCACGACGTCGGGGACCTGGTCCTGCAGGGCGTCGGCGACGTCGTCCGGCGCTCGCTGCGCACCGGCGCGGTCTTCGGCCGGTGGGGCGGCGAGGAGTTCCTGGTCGTCGTGCCCCGTGCCGACCTGGCGGCCGGGGAGGCCGTCGCCCAGCGGTTGCGTCGCGACATCTCCGAGCACGAGTTCCCGGGCGGGCTGGCCATGACGGCCAGCTTCGGCGTGAGCGTGGTCACCGACGCCGACTCCGTGGACGCCGTGCTGGTGCGGGCCGACCGGCTGCTCTACGTGGCCAAGGAGGGCGGCCGGGACCTGGTGGTCAGCCGGATGCCGCGGCCCCGTCCCGGTTCCGAGGACCTCGACGGGCTGCCCACCGGGCGCTGAGCGTCCGGTCCGGCCCCGGGGTCCCCGGCGCACACCCCGCCCGCCGGGGTGACCGCCGGGAACACCCGCGGGGGGTCTGCCGTTAGGGTGGGCAGGAAAGTTGAGCGGCCCCGGCGCAAGGCATGTGTGAACCACCGCCGGCCCGGGCACCGCGAGACCACCGGACCCGCACGAACCCCGCAGTCCCGAACGGAAAGGCCTCTTCCTCCATGTCACGTGCAGTCGGCATCGACCTCGGCACCACCAACTCCGTCGTCGCCGTCCTCGAGGGTGGCGAGCCCACGGTCATCGCCAACTCCGAGGGCTCGCGGACGACCCCCTCGGTCGTCGCCTTCGCCAAGAACGGCGAGGTCCTGACCGGGCAGTCGGCCAAGAACCAGGCCGTCACCAACGTCGACCGCACCATCCGCAGCGTCAAGCGCGAGATGGGCACGACGTGGAAGACCGACGCGATCGACGGCAAGAACTACACGCCGCAGGAGATCAGCGCCCGCGTCCTGCAGAAGCTCAAGCGCGACGCCGAGACCTACCTGGGTGAGCCCGTCACCGACGCCGTCATCACGGTGCCGGCCTACTTCGAGGACGCCCAGCGCCAGGCCACCAAGGAGGCCGGTGAGATCGCGGGCCTCAACGTCCTGCGCATCGTCAACGAGCCCACCGCCGCCGCGCTGGCCTACGGCCTGGACAAGGGCGAGACCGAGCAGACCATCCTGGTCTTCGACCTCGGTGGCGGCACGTTCGACGTCAGCCTGCTGGAGATCGGTGACGGCGTCATCGAGGTCAAGGCCACCGCCGGTGACAACCGCCTCGGCGGCGACGACTGGGACCAGAAGGTCATGGACCACCTGGTCAAGACCTTCAACGCCAGCAACGGCATCGACCTGTCCAAGGACAAGCTGGCCATGCAGCGCCTCCGCGAGGCCGCCGAGAAGGCCAAGATCGAGCTGTCGGGCGCCCAGTCGACCAACGTCAACCTGCCCTACATCACCGCCGGCGCCGACGGCCCGCTGCACCTGGACGTGACGCTCACCCGCGCGGAGTTCCAGCGGCTGACCCAGGACCTGCTGGACCGGGCCAAGGCCCCGTTCAACCAGGCCGTGCGCGACGCCGGCATCACCGTCGGCCAGATCGACCACGTCGTGCTCGTCGGTGGCTCCACCCGGATGCCCGCCGTCTCGGACCTGGTCCGTGAGCTGACCGGTGGCAAGGAGCCCAACAAGGGCGTCAACCCCGACGAGGTCGTCGCCGTGGGTGCCGCGCTGCAGGCCGGTGTGCTCCGCGGCGAGGTCAAGGACGTGCTGCTGCTCGACGTCACCCCGCTGTCCCTGGGCATCGAGACCAAGGGCGGGATCATGACCAAGCTCATCGAGCGGAACACCACGATCCCGACCAAGCGCTCGGAGATCTTCACGACCGCCGACGACAACCAGCCCTCGGTGCAGATCCAGGTCTTCCAGGGCGAGCGCGAGATGGCCGCCTACAACAAGAAGCTCGGCATGTTCGAGCTGACCGGCCTGCCCCCGGCCCCCCGCGGTGTCCCGCAGGTCGAGGTCGCCTTCGACATCGACGCCAACGGCATCGTGCACGTCCACGCCAAGGACCTGGGCACGGGCAAGGAGCAGTCGATGACGATCACCGGCGGCTCGGCGCTGCCCAAGGACGACATCGCCCGGATGATGGCCGACGCCGAGGCCCACGCCGAGGAGGACAAGAAGCGCCGCGACGAGGCCGAGACCCGCAACCTGGCCGAGTCCCTCCAGTACCAGACCGAGAAGTTCCTGGCGGAGAACGGCGACAAGATCCCCGAGGACAAGAAGGAGGAGCTCGGTGCGGCGCTGACCGACCTGCGCTCCGCCCTCGGTGGCTCGGACACCGCGGCGATCAAGACCGCCCAGGAGAACGTCGCCCGGATCTCCCAGGAGGTCGGCGGTGCCCTCTACGCCCAGCAGGCCGAGAACGCCGCCGGTGCCGAGGGCCAGCCCGGCGCCGCGGGTGCCGCCGGGTCTGCGGGCGCGACCCCGGGCAACGACGACGACGTCGTCGACGCCGAGATCGTGGACGAGGACACCGACAAGAAGTGAGCGACCGACCGCAGGACGAGGAGACCCCGCGCGTCGTCATCCGTGACAGGCGCAGGATCGACCCGACCAGCGGCCAGGCCCGGCAGCCGGCCGGCGCGTCCCCCGCGGACGTGCCGGCCGGCACCGCCGGACCCGGTGCCCAGGCCCCCGGGTCGGACACCCCCCAGCACGCACCGACGGCCACCCCAGGGGAGCAGATGAGCGAGCAGACCGGACCCGAGGTCGACCAGCCCGACGCGGTCGCCACCGAGGTGCCCACCGAGCAGTCGGCGGCGTCCACCGAGCAGTCGGGGACGTCGGCCGAGCCGCAGACCGAGGACGCCCGGCAGCTGGCCGAGCGCACGGAGGACCTGCAGCGGGTCAGCGCCGAGTACGCCAACTACCGGCGGCGGGTCGACCGCGACCGCGCCCTGGTCGTCGACCAGGCGGCCGAGCGGTTCGCCGGTCAGCTGATCCCGGTCGTCGACGACATCGAGCGGGCCCGGGAGCACGGGGACCTGACGGGGGCCTTCAAGGTCGTCGCCGACCGCGTGCTGGGCCTGCTGGACGGTCTCGGCGTCACCACCTTCGGTGCGCCGGGCGACCCGTTCGACCCGGCGCTGCACGAGGCCGTGCTGCACGACTCGTCGGCCGAGGTGACGGTCCCGACCGCCACCACGGTGCTGCGCCCGGGCTTCCGGCGCGGCGAGCGTGTGCTGCGCACCGCGATGGTGGGGGTGACCGACCCGGAGAACCCGGCGCCGGTGGCCCAGCCGTCCGAGCAGGCCGCGGACGGCGACCAGCCCGCGAGCTGACCCACGGGTCGACGGCCGGGGCGACGCCACGTCGCCCCGGCCGCACCCGTCGGTACGCGCCCGCGGGCAGCAGCACCGGCACCAGCACCGACACTCGGACCGAGCAGGGAGGGGGCGCCCGATGAGCACCCGGGACTTCATCGAGAAGGACTACTACGCCGCGCTGGGCGTCGCGAAGGACGCCGACGCCGCCGCCATCAAGAAGGCCTACCGCGCGCTCGCCCGCGACCTGCACCCGGACAAGAACCCGGGCAACGCCGCGGCCGAGGCCCGGTTCAAGGACGTGTCCGAGGCCTACGACGTGCTGTCGGACCCCAAGCGCCGCGGCGAGTACGACGAGGCCCGCCGGCTGTTCGGCTCCGGGGGCTTCCGTCCCGGTGGCGGCGGCGGGGGCTTCCCGGGCGGCTTCCCCGGCGCGGCCGGTGGGAACCAGCCCTTCGACCTCGGCGACCTGTTCAACCAGGGCGCCGGCCGGGCCGGTGGAGCCGGCGGTGCCGGCGGCATCGGCGACCTGTTCGGTGGCCTGTTCGGCAACGCCGGCGGAGGTGGCGGAGGAGCCCGCAGCCGCAGCCAGGCCGCCTCGGGCCCGGCCCGCGGCCAGGACGTGGAGACCGAGGCGACGCTCGCCTTCGACGAGGCCGTCCTCGGGGTCACCGTCCCGCTGCGCATGCAGAGCCCGGGTTCCTGTGCGACCTGCCACGGCAGTGGTGCCAAGCCCGGCACCAGCCCGCACACCTGCCCGGTCTGCCACGGCGCCGGGGTGACCAGCCGCAGCCAGGGCGCGTTCGCCTTCTCCGAGCCCTGCCGGGAGTGCCGCGGCAGCGGCTCGGTCGTCGAGGACCCCTGCCCCACCTGCAAGGGCAGCGGGATCACCGACCAGACCCGGACCATCACCGTCCGGATCCCGCCGGGGGTCAAGGACGGCCAGCGGATCCGGCTGGTCGGCAAGGGTGCTCCGGGCCGCCGCGGTGGACCGGCCGGCGACCTCTTCGTCGTCGTGCACGTCTCGGGCAGCGAGCTGTTCGGGCGCAGCGGGGACGACCTCACTCTCGAGGTGCCCATCACCTTCGCCGAGGCGACGTTGGGCACGGCCCTGACGGTGCCGACGCTGGACGCCAACGTGTCCCTGCGGGTGCCGCCGGGCACGGCGAGCGGCCGGACCTTCCGGGTCCGCGGCCGGGGCGTGCAGGGCAAGGCGAAGGCGGGTGACCTGCTGGTGACGGTGACCGTCGCGGTGCCCACGACGCTGACCCCCGGCGCCCGCGAGGCCGTGGAGAAGCTGAGTGCCGAGCTCGTCGAGGACCCCCGGCCGCGGGTGACGACCGCGGTCCGCGGCGGGAGCCCCTCGTGAGGGGGCCGGTGACCCGTCGGGGGAGGGCGGTCCGGTGAGCGAACCCCGGTCGGTGGCCGAGGACGCCCCGGTCTTCGTCATCTCCGTCGCCGCCGAGCTGGCCGGCATGCACGCCCAGACACTGCGCCAGTACGACCGGCTGGGCCTCGTCCGCCCGGGTCGCACCGCCGGGGGCGGACGCCGCTACAGCCCCCGGGACGTCGCCCTGCTGCGCGAGGTCCAGCGGCTGAGCCAGGAGGACGGCGTCAACCTGGCCGGCATCAAGCGGATCATCGAGCTGGAGTCCCAGGTCGAGGCGCTGCAGGAGCGGGTGCACGAGCTGCTCGCCGAGCTCGACGGCGCACAGCGTCGGGCGATGGCCGCGGAGTCCGCGGTGGCGGCCGGGTTCCGGCCCGACCTCACCCACCCGGTGCCCGGTTCGGCCCTCGTCGTCTGGCGGCCGCGGCCACCGCGGGGCGCCCGGTGACCACCGGCACGGGCGCTGTCGGGAACCCACCGCAGGTCGCAGACGTGGAGGACAACGTGAGCGCACAGCAGACCGCCGCCGGGACGACCGTCGACCGCGACCCCGCCGGGTCCCGGCCCGGCGACGAGCTGGACGCGCACGCCGCCTACGTGATGCTCGAGCGCGAGGTGGCGCTGCTGCTGCGCCGGGCGCGGGCCATCCACGGCCGGCTGGCCAGTGAGCTGCACCGCGGGCTCGACGGCGCCGCCTACGGCCTGCTGGTGCTGCTCGACGACGCCGGCCCGCTGCGCGCCAGCGACGTCGTCACCCGGCTGGGGCTGGACAAGTCCACGGTGAGCCGGCAGGTGGCCTCGCTGGTCGACCTGGGCCTGGTGGACCGGGCCGCGGACCCCGACGACGGCCGGGCGCAGGTGCTGTCGACCTCCGAGGAGGGCCACCGCCGGTTGTCCGAGATTCGGGACGCCCGCCGCTCCCGCTGGGAGACCGACCTCGCCGACTGGCAGACCCGGGACGTGGCCACCATGGCCGAGCTGCTGGGCCGGTTGAACCGGCTCGGGGAGGCCCGTGAGGCCCAGGCCTCGCAGCAGTCCGTCCAGCCCGAGGGCTGACCCGGCACCGCACCAGCCAGTACGACAGCAGGCCCGGCCGACTCGGCCGGGCCTGCTGTCGTCGTGGGGTGCCGGGGTTCACAGCGGGTGCAGTTGCAGACAACAACCAACTGACAGAAGATGGTTGAGGTCTACAAGCAACGCAGGAGGCACCCCGTGGGCATCACGCAGGACACCACCGACCGGCTGACCGCCGGCATGGGCCAGCTGCTGCGCGTGGGCCGGCAGCTCTCGCACCGCGCCGCCCACGAGCTGTACGGCGACCTGCCCTCCTTCGGCTGGGCCGTGATGGCGCCGCTGGAGATCTCGGGGGAGCAGCGGCTCAGCACGCTGGCCTGCAGCCTCGGTGTCGACGTGTCCGTCGCGAGCCGGCAGGTGGCGGCCCTGGAGCGCTCGGGGTACGTCCACCGTCGGCCCGACCCGCAGGACGGCCGGGCCAGCCTCATCTCGTTGTCCGCCGAGGGCACCGCCGCCCTGCAACGCACCCGCAGCGTGCGCGGCCAGTGGGCCCAGGCCGCCCTCGCCGACTGGACCGAGGAGGAGGCCGCGCAGCTCACCCGCCTGCTGGAGCGGCTCACCACCGACCTCACCACCGACCTCGCCGCCACCGACAGGGCCGCCACCGACCGGGCTGCCACCGATCGAGCCACCGCACCCGGCTGACCGGGCGCCGGCCCGCCCGGCGCGCCCAGCCCCCACCCCTCCGCACCACCCGGGAGAACCCAGCATGGCCAGCACCACCACCGAGCGGACCGTCTCGGGGAAGACCCCCGCCGCCGCGCCCGCGGTCGAGCAGCAGGGCCGGATGACCCACCGGCAGATCCTGGAGGCCCTGTCCGGGCTGCTCCTGGCGCTGTTCGTGGCGTTCCTGTCCTCGACGGTCGTCTCGAACGCCCTGCCCACGATCATCACCGACCTGCGCGGCAGCCAGAGCCAGTACACCTGGGTCGTCACCGCGACGCTGCTGGCCAGCACCGCCTCCACCCCGATCTGGGGCAAGCTCGCCGACCTGATGAGCAAGAAGCTGCTCATCCAGATCGCCATCGTCGTCTTCGTCGTCGGCTCGATGCTCGCCGGACTCGCGCAGTCGGTGCCCACGCTGATCGGCTGGCGCGTGCTGCAGGGCCTGGGCCTGGGCGGCCTGCAGGCGCTCGTGCAGATCGCGATGGCCGCGATGATCAGCCCCCGTGAGCGCGGCCGGTACTCCGGCCTGCTGGGCGGCGTGATGGCCGTGGCGACCGTCGGCGGCCCGCTGATCGGTGGGCTGCTGGTCGACACCAGCTGGCTGGGCTGGCGCTGGTGCTTCTTCGTCGGCGTCCCGTTCGCCGTCGTCGCGCTGGTGCTGCTGCAGCGCACGCTGCACCTGCCCACCGTCAAGCGCGACGTCACCATCGACTACCTGGGCGCGGCGTTCCTGACCGCCGGCGTCTCCGCGCTGCTGATCTGGGTCACCCTGGCCGGGGACACCTTTGCCTGGATGTCGCTGGAGACCCTGCTGATGGTCGGCGGCGGGCTGCTCGCCGTCGTCGCTTTCGTCGTCACCGAGATGCGCGCGAAGGAGCCGATCGTCCCGCTGCGGCTGTTCCGCGACCGGACGACGACGCTGGCGATCATCGCCTCGGTCGCCGTCGGCGTCGCGCTCTTCGGCTCCACGGTCTTCCTGGGCCAGTACCTGCAGATCTCCCGGGGCTACTCGCCGACCGCGGCCGGCCTGCTGACCATCCCGATGGTCGGTGGCCTGCTCGTCTCCTCCACCGCGTCGGGGATCCTGATCTCCAAGTACGGGAAGTGGAAGGCCTACCTGGTCGCCGGGTCGGTGCTGGTCGCCGCCGGGTTCGGCCTGCTGTCGACCATCGACCACACCACGGACATGGTCCTGCTCGGGTTCTTCCTCGCCGTCCTGGGCCTGGGCATCGGCATGACGATGCAGAACCTGGTGCTCGCCGTGCAGAACACGGTTGCGGCCTCGGACCTGGGTGCCGCGAGCTCCGCGGTGGCCTTCTTCCGCAGCCTGGGCGGCACCATCGGCGTCTCGGTGCTGGGCGCCGTCCTCAGCGCCCGGGTGACCACGCTGATCACCGACGGGCTGCCCGCCGGCGCGGCCGGTCAGGCCGGCGGTGGGGACGTCGGACTGGCGACGCTGAGCACCGCGCCACCGGAGATCCAGGACCTGATCCGGGTCTCCTACGGCGACGCGACCGGCCGGATCTTCCTGATCGCTGCGCTGCTGTCGGTCATCACGTTCCTGGCCGTGGTGTTCATCCGCGAGGTCGCGCTGCGCACCGAGAGCGGCGACGAGCGGATGGCCTCCGGCGACCGGGTGCTCGACCCGACCCAGGAGCCCGCCGAGCAGCACCGGGCAGCCCGGCCGGCCGAGGGCAGCACCGCCGACGTCGACGCCCAGCTCGCCGGACGGCACGCCGTCGGCGGCGGGGAGGCCCCAGAGCAGCCGGTCCGGGTCACCGAGTTCACCGGCATCGAGCTGGAGGACCAGCACGGCCGGCACGAGTCCGACGCCGGCGCCCACGAGCGGGCCGACGCCCGCCGCTGAGCCCGGCCGCAGCACCGCGAGGCCCGTCCCCACCCGGGGGCGGGCCTCTGGTCGTCCCGGGGAGGGGGACCAGCGCCGCCCGGAGGAGGGGGACCAGCGCCGCCCGGAGGAGGGGGACCAGCGCCGCCCGGAGGGGGGACCAGCGCCGCCGCCGGGGACGGGGCACGGGCGGTCCGGGCGCGGGCGCGGTGCGGGTGCGGGTGCGGGCGCGGGCGCGGGCGCGCAGCCTGGTCGTGGCTGCGCGCCCACACCGACGTCCGCGCGACCGTGCCGGCCTGGACGCGCACCCGGGCCGGTGGTGCGCGTCCAGGCCGGTGACGGCCGGGACGAGGCCGCGTGAGCGCGCACCCGGGCGGTCGCCGCGCGCCTGCGCGGGGGCCGCGCGCCTGTGCGGTGACCCGCGCACCCGTGACCCGCGCACCCGCGCACCCGTGACCCGTGACCCGTGCGCCCCTGACCGCGCGCACCCGCGACGCCGGGATGAGAGGACTGCCACCCGGGTCTCACGGAGGGCACCGGAGCGCCGGACACCGTTCACGTCGTGTCCACCTCCACCGCCGCCACGGACGAGCTGCCGACCCTCGCCGACCGCACCCGGCCGATGGCCGTGGCCGCCGAGCAGGCCGCCCCCGGGCAGGCCACCGAGCAGGCCGCCACCGAGCAGGCCGACCCGGCGCAGGCCGCCCTCGAGCACACAGGGCCCGCGCAGGCCGGCACCGACCAGCCGACCGCGCAGCAGCCACTGGTCGGCCCCGCCCGCCGACCGGGCACCCGGGTCACCACCCCCGGCGCCCGGCTCATCGCGCTGCGCGTCCGGCTCACCGCGCAGCGCATGAGGCTCACCGCCCTGCTGGCCCGGGCCGCCGCTCTGCTCGTGGGCCTGCGCGGCCGCGACCTGGTCGGCGTCGGGCTGCTGGCCGGGGTGCTGCTGGCGGTGCTGGCCGGCCGGGTCACCGGTGGGCTGACCGGCCCGGCCGCCCTGGTGCTGGCGGT
Source organism: Modestobacter sp. Leaf380 (assembly GCF_001424485.1). GTDB lineage: Bacteria > Actinomycetota > Actinomycetes > Mycobacteriales > Geodermatophilaceae > Klenkia. The sequence goes on along the minus strand of NZ_LMQC01000024.1, from coordinate 28,446 downwards.
GTTCGCCGTCGCCACCTGGGCCTGGATCGCCACCGACCTCGACGACACCGCCGTCGCGCTGGCCGCGGCACTGGTGCTGGCACTGACCGGGGTGCTGCCGGCCGACGAGCTGTTCGCCAGCCTGGGCTCCGACGTCGTCTGGCTGCTGGTCGCCGCCTTCGTGGTGGGCGTCGCCGTCGCCGCCTCCGGGCTGGCCGACCGCGCCGCGAGCCGGCTGCTGACCCGGGCCCGCAGCCCGCGCGGACTGGTGCACCTGACGACCCTGGCGCTGGTCGCCACCACGTTCGCGGTGCCCTCCACGTCGGGGCGGGCCGCGCTCGCGCTGCCGGTGTTCCTCGCTCTCGCCCGGGTGCTGCGGGACCGACCCCAGCTGGTGCGGGGGCTGGCGCTGCTGGTGCCCACCGTCGTGCTGCTGTCCGCGGTCGGCTCGCTGCTGGGCGCCGGCGCGCACCTGGTCACCAGCGCCGTGCTCACCGAGGCCACCGGTGAGGGCGTGTCCTTCCTGCGCTGGGTGCTGCTGGGCCTGCCGCTGGCGCTGGTCAGCTCGCACCTGGCCGCCGAGGTCGTGCTGCTGCTGAGCACCGACCGCGCCGAGCGGGCCACGCCGCTGCGGGTGTCGGCCGCCGAGCTGTCCGCCGAGGTCGGCACCCCGGCCGCGCTCACCCGGGAGGAGCGCCGGGTGCTGGGGCTGCTCGCGGTCGTCGTCACGCTGTGGTGCACCGAGGCGCTGCACGGGCTGTCCCCGGCGCTGGTCGCCCTCGGCGCCGCGCTCGTCGTCACCGCCCCCGGCTTCGGGCGCACCCGGCTCGGGGACGCGCTGGTCCAGGTGCCGTGGTCGCTGCTGCTGTTCCTGGCCGCCACCCTGGCGCTGGGTTCCGCGCTGGTCGGCTCCGGCGCCGCTGCCGCACTGGCCGGGGTCGCCATCGGCCCGGCCACCGGCTCACCGGTCGCCTTCCTGGTCGTGGTGGTCGTCGTCTCCACCGCCGCGCACCTGGTCATCGCCTCGCGCACCGCCCGTTCGGCCGTCCTGGTCCCGCTGGTGGTGGCCCTCGCGCCGGTCGCCGGGGTCGACCCGGTCGCGGCCGCGATGGCCTCGACCGCGGCCGCCGGGTTCTGCCACACGCTGCCCGCCTCCGCGAAGCCGGTCGCCGTCTTCGCCCGGGTGCAGGGCGTGCCCACCTACGGCCCGCGCGAGCTGCGCCGGCTCTCGGCCGTCCTCGGCCCGCTCACCGCCGCGCTCGTCGTCGCCTTCTCCCTCGTGGTCTGGCCGGTCCTCGGCCTCCCCCTCGCGCCCTGAAGCCCCCCGCCCCCGACCACCCAGAACGAAGGAGCCCCACCATGTCGATCACCCGCGTGCTCGTCGCCCCCAGCGGTTTCAAGGAGTGCCTGGACACCGGCGAGGTGGCCACCGCCATCGCCGAGGGCGTGCGGCGGGTACTGCCCGACGCCGTCATCGACCGGGTCCCCCTGGTGGACGGCGGGGAGGGCTCGGCCGCCGCCCTGGCCGCGGCCACCGGCGGGCACCTGCTGCCGTGTGGGGTCACCGGCCCGGTCGGCCTCCCGGTGACCGCGCACGTGGCGGTGCTCGGCGGCTCCTCGCGGGGCACCGTGGTGCTGGACATGGCCTCGGCCGCCGGGCTGGCACTGGTCCCGCGGGACCGGCGCGACCCCACGGCCACCACCACCGCCGGGGTCGGCGAGCTGGTGCTGGCCGCCCTGGACACCGGCTGCCACCGGGTCGTCGTCGGCTGCGGGGACTCCGGCACCAGCGACGGCGGTGCCGGCGCCCTGCAGGCCCTCGGCGCCCGGCTGCTGGCCGCCGACGGCCGGGCGCTGGGCCGGGGTGCCGCCGCCCTCGGTGAGGTCGCCGACGTCGACCTGTCCGGGCTGGACCCCCGGCTGGCCGACGTCGAGCTGGTGGTCGCCGGGAACCTGACGAACGTGCTCACCGGCCCGCGCGGGGTGGCCCGGGTGTTCGGCCCGCAGAAGGGTGCGACCCCCGAGCAGGTCGAGCAGCTGGCCGCCGGTCTGGAGCGCTGGGCGGCGGTGCTGTCCCGGGTCAGCGGCCGGGAGCTCGCGACGCTCCCGGGCAGCGGCGCCTCCGGCGGGCTGGGCGCGGGGCTGGCCGCGATCGGCGCCGAGCTGGCCTGCCGGTTCGACGTGTTCTTCGACAGCCGGCTCGCCGGCGCCCGGCTCGACGAGCTCATCGCCGCCGCCGACCTCGTCGTCACCGCGGAGGGCCAGCTGGATGCCCAGACCCCGCGCGGCAAGGTGCCCGCCGAGGTCGCCCGCCGCTGCCGGGCCGCCGGCACCCCGGTGGTGGCCCTGGCCGGCACGCTGGGCGAGGGCTGGCCGGCGGTCTACGACCTGGGCATCGGTGCGGTGGCCAGCATCGTCACCGGGCCGATGACCCTCGCGCAGGCGATGACGGACGCCGCGCCGCTGGTCACCGGGGCGGCCGAGTCCCTGCTGCGCACCGTCCTGCTGGGTGAGCAGCTGCGCGCCGTCCCGGTGCTCAGCGCAGCTGCGTGAGGGTGTCGTCCACCAGCTGCTGCTGTCCGGTGAGGAAGGCGGCGAACTCCGGGCCGGTGAGCAGGGCGTCGGTCCAGGAGTTCGTGGTCAGCGCGGCCCGCCACTGCGGGGTGTCGTGCAGGGCGAGGACCAGGTCGGTCAGCCGCCGGACCTCCGCCTCGGTCAGGCCGGGCGGGGCGACCAGGCCACGCCAGTTGCTGAACACGACGTCGATGCCCAGCTCGCGCAGGGTCGGGGCGTCCACCGCGCGCACCCGCTCGGCGCCCGTGGTGGCCAGCGCCCGGACCTCGCCGCCGGCCAGCTGGTCGGCGAACTCCGCGTTGCCCGACAGCGCCACCTGCACCTGCCCGGACAGCAGGGCGGGCACCAGGTCCCCGCCGCCGTCGAAGCCCAGGTAGTCCACGTCCGCGGGGGCGATGCCGAGTGCTGCGGCCAGCCGCAGCGCCAGCAGGCTGTCCGGGCCGGCCGGTGCGGACCCGCCACCGACGACGAAGGACGCGGGGTCGGCGGTCCAGGCGGCGACCAGGTCGTCCATCGAGCGGTAGGGGGAGTCCGCGGCGACCAGGACCGCGCCGGACTCCTCCAGCAGCCGCGCCACCGGGGTGACGTCGGCGACCGTGGTGGGCACCTCCCCGGCCCGGGACGCCGCCAGCAGGCCCAGTCCCATGCTCATCAGCAGGTCCCCGTTGCCGGCCTCGCCGGACAGCCGGGCCAGCCCGACCGTCCCGCCGGACCCGGGCAGCTGGAAGACCTCCACGCCCTCGGCCAGGCCGGTCTCCTCCAGCACCCGCACCGCCGTCCGGGCGGTGACGTCGTAGCCGCCCCCGACCGTGTTGGGCACCATGACCCGCAGGTCGGTGACGGGGTCGCGACCCCCGCTGCACCCGGTCAGCACGGCCAGGACGACGAGCAGTCCGGCCACGGCGCGCATGGCGCCCATGGTGGCCCACGACACCGGGAGGGCCATCATGGCGGGGTGGCCCGCCGTCCGACCTCCCTCGCCGGGCGGCTGCTGGCCTTCCAGCTGGGGCTGGTCGCGGTCGTCGTGCTCGGCGTCGCGGCGGTGTCGGTCGCGCAGAGCCGGTACGCCACGGAGGCCGGCGCCGACCGGCGCGCCCGGGCCGTCGCGGAGTACGCGGCCAGCGTCCCGGTGCTGCGCTTCGAGTTGACCGAGGTGGCCGCCGACGGGGCCCAGATCGCCCCGGTCGTGGAGGACCTGCGCACCACCAGCGACGTCGACTCGATCGTGGTCACCGACGCCGCCGGGCTGGTGCTGGCCGCCCCCGACGACCCCCGGCTGCTGCGCACCACCCTCACCCCCGGGGACGGCGACGCCGCGGCCGGCTGGAGCGGTGGGACGACGCTGGGGGACCGCGACGTCCGAGCCGCACGTGCCCCCGTGCTCGGGGACGACGGCGCCCTGCTGGGCACCGTCGTCGTCGCCATCGACGACCCCAGCACCGCGGCGTTGCTGGTCACCGCGCTGCCGGACCTGCTGACCTACCTGGTGGTGGCCGGGGTGCTGGGCGTCGCCGGATCGGTGTTCCTGGCGCGCCGGGTCAAGCGGCAGACCCTGGGCCTGGAGCCGGCGGAGATCGCCTCGCTCACCGAGCACCGCGAGGCGATGCTGCACGGCATCCGCGAGGGCGTGCTCGGCCTGGACGTCGAGGGTCGGGTCACTCTGGTCAACGAGGCCGCGGTGGAGCTGCTGGACCTGCCCGAGGACTGCGTGGGGACGCCGCTGGCCGACCACGTGCCCGAGGAACCGCTGCTGGGCCTGCTCACCGGCCGGTCCGGGACGCCGGAACCCGACCGGATGGTGGTCCGCTCCGGCCGGCTGCTGGTCCTCACCCGCACCGACCTGGAGCGTGGGGGCCGGGCGCTGGGTTCGGTGACGACGCTGCGGGACCACACCGAGCTGGTGGCGCTGCAGCAGCAGCTGGTCACCAGCCGCGACGTCAGCGAGACGCTGCGCGCGCAGACCCACGAGTTCGCCAACCGGCTGCACACGATCTCCGGGCTGGTGCAGCTGGGCCTGCACGACGACGTGGTCGGCTTCATCGAGGCGCTGGGCCGGGACAGCGCGGCCGCCGACGCCGGGGTGGGCCGGCAGCTCGCCGACCCCACGGTGGCGGCCCTGGTCGTCGCCAAGGCCAGCCTGGCCCGGGAGCGCGGCGCGGTGCTGGAGGTCTCGGCGGACTCCGGGCTGCCGCGGGTGGCCCCGGGCCTGGCCGCGGACCTGGTGACGGTGCTGGGCAACCTGGTCGACAACGCGCTGGACGCCGTCGGCCCGACCCCGGGCGCGCACGTGCTGCTCACCGCGCTGGTCGAGGGGGACGACGTGCTGGTCGAGGTCGCCGACGACGGGCCGGGGGTGGACCCCGCCGTCCTGCACTCGGTGTTCCGGCGCGGGGTGTCCACCAAGGACGGCGAGGGTCGTGGGCACGGCCTGGCGCTGGTGCAGCTGGTCTGCGGGCGGCGCGGCGGCGACGTGCGGGTGGACTCCCCGGCGGGCGGCGGGGCGGTGTTCACCGCGCGGCTGCCGGTGCACGCCGACGAGCTGGCCGCCCCGGTCGGTGCCGCGTGACCGGCCCGGTCCGGGTGCTGGTGGTGGACGACGACCCGCTGGTGGCCGCGGTGAACAAGGGCTTCGTGGACCGCGTCGAGGGCTTCCGCACGGTCGGCGTCGCCGGGACCGGGCAGGACGCGCTGGACCGGGTCGGGCACGGCGGGGTGGACCTGGTGCTGCTGGACGTGCACCTGCCCGACGTCCCGGGCACCGAGGTGCTGCGCCGGCTGCGGGAGGGCACCCCGGACCTGGACGTGCTGATGGTGACCGCGGCCCGCGAGGTGGACACCGTGCAGGCCGCGGTCCGGGGCGGTGCGGTGTCCTACCTGCTCAAGCCGTTCACCGCGGAGGACCTGCGGGTGCGCCTGCTGCACTACCGGCAGGTGCGGGAGCACCTGTCCTCGGTGGCCGCGGCCGAGCAGTCCGACGTCGACCGGGCCTTCACCGGGCCCTCGGAGGCGCTGCTGGCGCGGGGCATGCCCAAGGGGCTGTCCCGGGAGACGGCGCAGCGCGTGGAGCAGGCGCTGCGGGCGGCGGGGGAGGAGGGCCTGTCGGCGACCGAGTGCGCCGAGTCCCTCGGTGCCTCCCGCGTGAGCGCACGCCGGTACCTGGAGCACTTCGCCGCGACCGGCCGGGTCGGGGTGCACCTGCGCTACGGCTCCACCGGCCGACCCGAGCGCCGCTACGCCTGGCGGCCCTGAACCCACGACGGCCCTGGACGCACGACGGCCCCGCCTCCCGGGGGGAGACGGGGCCGTGTGCCGGGGCTCAGGAGACGAGCGCGGCGTCCAGGGTGATCTCGACGCCGGTCAGGGCCTTGCTGACCGGGCAGCCGGCCTTGGCGTCCTGGGCGGCCTTCTCGAAGCCGGCGGCGTCGAGGCCGGTGACCTCGCCGCGGACGGTGAGCGCGATGCCGGTGAGCTTGAAGCCGCCGTTGGCCGAGTCCGGGCCGAGGGAGACGTCGGCTGCGACCTCGAGGGACTCCGGGGTGCCGCCGGCCTGGGCGATCAGGGCCGAGAGCTGCATGGCGAAGCAGGAGGAGTGCGCCGCGGCGATGAGCTCCTCGGGGGAGGTGGTGCCACCGGCCTCGTCAGCGGCTCGCTTGGGGAAGGACACCTCGTAGGTGCCGACCTTGCTGCTGGACAGCTCGACCTGTCCGGAGCCCTCCTCGAGGGTGCCGTTCCATGCGGTGCGTGCGGTGCGCGTGGGCATCGTGCCTCCTGGCGTGTGAGGGGTCGCCGTGGTGTCGACGACAGTCAGTTGTACACAACTGATCAGGTCCGGGCCTTGTTCCCGTCCTCGACGACCCGCTCGGTGAGGGCCCGCAGCTCGGCCTTGAGGTGGTCGAACTCGCTGATCGCCATGCCCAGTGCCCCGATCATCTCGGTCGACACGTCCATCGCCTGGGACTCCAGTGCCCTGCCGGCGTCGGTGAGCTGGATGGAGACCGAACGCTCGTCGTCCACGCGGCGGTGCCGGGTGACCAGGCCGGCGGCGGTGAGCCGCTTGAGCAGCGGGGACAGCGTCCCGGAGTCCAGGGCCAGTCGGGAACCGAGTTGGCCCACGGTCTGTCCGTCGGTCTCCCAGAGCAGCATCATCACCAGGTACTGGGGATAGGTCAGCCCCATCTGGTCCAGCATCGGACGGTAGCGGGCCGTCACGGCCCGGGAAGCGGCGTAGAGCGCGAAGCAGAGCTGGTCGTCCAGAGCGACGCTCGGCGACGGGGAGTCCGACATCGGGCAAGCCTAAGTCGTGGACCACCGGATTGCGTTCCGGAATGTCCCGGGTCCGGACTGGACGGACAGAGTTGAGCGGAACAGACTCAAGTCCTGCTCCGTTGACGGAGTCAGCGAGCACCACCCACCGACACCACCCCACCGACACCACCCCACTGACACCACCTGACCGAGAGGACCCCGTCCCGACCATGGACAAGCTGACCACCCGATCGCAGGAGGCCATCGCCGCGGCCCAGCGGCTGGCGGTCGACCGCGGCCAGGCGAGCCTGGAGCCGCTGCACCTGCTCGTCGCCCTGCTCGACCAGGCCGACGGCATCACCGCTCCGCTGCTGCAGGCCACCGGGGCGATCCCGGGGGAGGTCCGCGCCAAGGCCGAGGCCGCCGTGCGCCGGCTGCCCAGTGTGTCCGGGTCCAGCGTGCCGGCACCCGCGCCGTCCCGGGACCTCCTGCGGGTGGTCAACGCCGCCGGCGAACAGGCCTCGGCGCTGGGCGACGAGTTCGTCTCCACCGAGCACCTGCTGGTCGGGCTGGCCACCGTCGGCGGTGAGGCCGGGTCGGTGCTGACCGGCGCGGGGGCCTCGGCCGACTCGCTGCTGGCCGCCTTCCGGACCGTCCGGGGTTCGCGCAAGGTCACCTCCGCGGACCCCGAGGGCACCTTCGAGGCCCTGGAGAAGTACGCCGTCGACCTCACCGAGCGGGCCCGCGACGGGAAGATGGACCCGGTCATCGGCCGGGACACCGAGATCCGCCGCGTCGTGCAGGTGCTGTCCCGTCGGACCAAGAACAACCCGGTGCTGATCGGGGAGCCCGGCGTCGGCAAGACCGCGATCGTCGAGGGCCTGGCGCAGCGGATGGTCGCCGGCGACGTCCCGGAGAGCCTCAAGGGCAAGCGGCTGATGAGCCTGGACCTGTCCGCGATGGTCGCCGGGGCCAAGTTCCGCGGCGAGTTCGAGGAGCGCCTCAAGGCGGTCCTGACCGAGATCACCGAGTCCGACGGCGAGATCGTCACCTTCATCGACGAGCTGCACACCATCGTCGGGGCCGGTGCCTCCGGTGACTCCGCCATGGACGCCGGCAACATGATCAAGCCGATGCTGGCCCGTGGTGAGCTGCGGATGGTCGGTGCCACCACGCTGGACGAGTTCCGCGAGCACATCGAGAAGGACGCCGCCCTGGAGCGCCGGTTCCAGCAGGTGTTCGTCGGCGAGCCCACCGTCGAGGACACGATCGGCATCCTGCGCGGGCTCAAGGAGCGCTACGAGGTGCACCACGGCGTCCGGATCACCGACGCCGCCATCGTCTCCGCCGCCACCCTGTCCGACCGGTACGTCACCGCCCGGTTCCTGCCCGACAAGGCCATCGACCTGGTCGACGAGGCCGCCAGCCGGCTGCGGATGGAGATCGACAGCCGCCCGGTCGAGGTCGACGAGGTCGAGCGGGTGGTCCGCCGGCTGGAGATCGAGGAGATGGCGCTGGCCAAGGAGGACGACGAGTCCTCCGCCGCCCGGCTGGTCGCCCTGCGCGAGGACCTGGCCGACCGGCGGGAGCTGCTCGACGAGCTGACCGCCCGCTGGCAGCAGGATAAGGGCGCCATCGACCGCATCCGGGAGACCAAGGAGCGGCTGGAGACGGTGCGCCAGGAGGCCGAGCGTGCCGAGCGGGACGGCGACCTGGCCCGCGTGGCGGAGCTGCGGTACGGCCAGCTGCCCAGCCTGGAGAAGGCCCTGGCCGAGGCGTCCGGCGCGACCGCGGAGGCCTCGATGCTCAAGGAGGAGGTCGGCCCCGACGACATCGCCGAGGTCGTGCAGTCCTGGACCGGCATCCCGGCCGGCCGGCTGCTGGAGGGCGAGACCGCCAAGCTGCTGCGGATGGAGGACGTGCTCGCCGGCCGCGTCGTCGGCCAGCCGGCCGCCGTCCGGGTGGTGTCCGACGCCGTCCGCCGGGCCCGCTCCGGGGTGGCCGACCCCGACCGCCCCACCGGGTCCTTCCTGTTCCTGGGCCCCACCGGTGTCGGCAAGACCGAGCTGGCCAAGGCGCTGGCGGAGTTCCTCTTCGACGACGAGCGGGCGATGGTCCGCATCGACATGAGCGAGTACTCCGAGAAGCACTCGGTGTCCCGGCTGGTCGGGGCGCCCCCCGGCTACGTGGGCTACGAGGCGGGCGGCCAGCTGACCGAGGCGGTGCGTCGTCGCCCCTACACGGTGGTGCTGCTCGACGAGGTCGAGAAGGCCCACCCCGACGTCTTCGACGTCCTGCTGCAGGTGCTCGACGACGGCCGGCTGACCGACGGCCAGGGGCGGACGGTGGACTTCCGCAACACCATCCTGGTGCTGACGTCGAACCTGGGCTCGCAGGTCATCGCCGACCAGTCGGTCCCGGCCGACGCCAAGCGGCGGGCCGTGGACGAGGTGGTCCGGGCGCACTTCAAGCCCGAGTTCCTCAACCGCCTCGACGACGTGGTCGTCTTCGACTCGCTGGGCACCGACGAGCTGACCGGCATCGTGGACATCCAGGTCGGCGTGCTGGCCCGCCGGCTGGCCGCCCGCAGGCTGTCCCTGCAGGTGTCCGACGCGGCCCGGGAGTGGCTGGCGATGAACGGGTTCGACCCGGTCTACGGCGCCCGACCGCTGCGCCGGCTGGTGCAGTCGGCGATCGGCGACCAGCTGGCCCGCGCGCTGCTGTCCGGCGAGGTCCGGGACGGCGACGGGGTGCTCGTCGACGTCGCCGAGCCCGACACCGCGTCCCTGGGCGTCGGTGCGGCCGACGGGGGTCTGACGGTGCGGCGGGCCCCCTGCCCGGTCGGTCGTGCACGACCGACCGGGCAGGGGTGTGTCACCTGCTGCGCAGGTGGGCCGGGTGCCCCATGATCACCACGCCGGGCGACCCCCGGCACCCCGGCGAGGAGGAGGACGACGACGTGACGTCAGGCGGATGGGACCAGGGCCGACCCGGTCAGGGCGGCGAGCCCGGCCAGCCCGGTGCGGGCCAGCAGCCCGGCTGGGGACAGCAGGCACCGGGTCAGCAGGCACCGGGTCAGCAGCCCGGGTACGGACAGCAGCCCCCGCAGTACGGCCAGCAGCCGCCGCAGGGCCCCGGCCAGCAGGGCCCCGGCCAGCAGGGGTACGGCCAGCAGCAGGGGTACGGGCAGCAGCAGGGCCACGGCCAGCAGCCGGGCTACGGCCAGCAGCAGCCCGGCTACGGGCAGGGCGGGTTCCCGGCCGCGCCGCCGGCCAGCTGGGGTCCGGCGGGTGCCCGTCCGCCGCGCCCGTCCACGGTGACCAACGGCGTCTACGCGTTCGCCGCGGCCACGGTCATCGGGCTGATCAGCTCGATCGTCACCTTCGCGAACCTGGACACCATCACCGACAACGCGTTCCGGGACGCCGGCCTGGACCCGCAGACCGCCGAGGCGGCCGGGCTCAGCTCAGGTGTCGGCGCGACGGCCGCCGTCATCGGCCTGGTGTTCTTCGCCGCCTACTGCGCGGTCATCTGGTTCGCGTACCAGGGCAAGAACTGGGCGCGGATCACGCTGTTCGTGCTGGGTGGGCTCAGCCTGCTGTCGGTGTTCAACATCGCCAGCACCGGGGTCGCGCTGATCACCATCACCGGCGTCCTCCAGCTGCTGCTGATCGCCGTGGGCATCTTCTTCCTGGCCCAGAAGGCCTCCAGCCAGTGGTACACGGCCATGAAGGGCCGCTGACCCCAGTCGCCACCGGACGGCCCCACCCGCTCTCTGCGGGTGGGGCCGTCCGCGTCCGTGGGGTCAGCCGGCCGCGCGGCGACCGGGTGCCCAGGCCGCCGTCGTGCGCGCGAGCAGGCTGCTCACCGCCCCGACGCACAGCACCACCACCAGCAGGGAGAACACGGTCGTGCCCCCGGCGGAGACGACCGACAGCAGGGTGAGCAGCCCGAGGAAGCCCGCGGCCAGCACGCCCAGCCACCGCGCCCACGAGCGGCGCCGCAGCAGGGACACGGCGGCGACCGCCGCTGCGACCGCGACCAGCAGGTAGCGGACCTGGCCCAGCACCACCGCTCGCTCGACCTCGTCGCGGGCCAGGTCGGGTTGGGCGGTGAGGAACTGCTCGACGACGGTGTCCCGGCCGGCCAGGGTGAGGCCGGCGCTGATGAGCAGCAGGACGGCCACGGCGCCCAGCAGCCCGACGGCGACCCGCACGGACGTCGGGGCCGTGGACGGGGCGGGGGACGGGGTCGAGGCGGCCGAAGAGGTCACCCGGCCACCCTGGCACGGGGACCGTCAGCCGATCCCCAGCCCGGTCGCAGAGTCGTTACACGTTCGTGATGAACCGATCGGCGTCTGGGCCCGAACACCCACCGTGACCATGACCGAGCAGTCCCCGGCCGCAGCCGCCGGCGACGACGTGCAGCCCACCCGCGGCGCTCGTCGCCTGCGCCGCCTGCTGGCGGCACTCGCCGGTCTGCTCGCCGCTGCCGTCGCCCTGGGCGTCGCGGAGCTGGTGGCCGGCCTCGTCGGTCCCGCCTCCAGCCCCGTCGTGGCGGTGGGCAACGCGGCCATCACGCTGACCCCCGAGTCGCTGAAGAGCTTCGCCATCGAGCAGTTCGGCGAGGACGACAAGATCGTCCTGGTCGGCGGCGTGCTGGTGGTCATCGCCCTCTACGCCCTGGTGGTCGGCCTCGTCTCGCTCCGCAGCCGGCTGCTCGGCCTCATCGGCATCGGCCTCTTCGGTGTCATCGGCGTCATCGCCGCGGTGACCCGCCCCGCCGGTGGCCTGCTCGACGGGCTGCCCTCCCTGGTGGGCGCCCTGGTCGGCGCCGTCGCCCTGCTCTACCTCATCGCGCCCCTGACCCCGGCTGCGGTGCACACCCCCTCCAGCGGTGACGGCGCGCCCGGTGGCGCCACCCGCAGCACCCAGCACGCCGACGAGGCCATCGTGGCCCGGTTGCGCGACGTCCTCGGGAAGACCGACCGCAAGGGCTTCGCCCTGGACCGGCGCGGGTTCTTCCTCACCAGCGGGGTGGCCGTCGGGGCCGCCGTCGTCACCGGTGGGGGTGGTCGCCTGCTGCAGCGCCGATTCGACGTCGCCGGGGCCCGGTCCGACCTGGCCCTGCCCACGCCCTCCAGCGCGGCCCCCGCCCTGCCGGCCGGCGCGGACATGTCCGCCGACGTGCCCGACCTGACGCCGCTGTTCACCGAGAACCGCGACTTCTACCGGGTCGACACCGCGATCACCGTGCCGCAGATCAGCCCGTCGGAGTACACGCTGACGCTGTCGGGGATGTTCGACAGCCCGCGCAGCTTCACCCTCGCCGAGCTCTTCGAGCGCGACGACCTGGTCGAGCGGGACATCACCCTGACCTGCGTCTCCAACGAGGTGGGCGGCCGGCTGTCCAGCACCGCCCGCTGGATCGGCATCCCGCTGGGCGACTTCCTCCGCGAGAACGGCGTGCAGTCCAGCTCGAACCAGCTGCTGTGCCGCTCCTCCGACGGCATGACCATCGGGACGCCGACCGAGAGCGCCCTGAACGTTGAGGACGCGCTCATCGCGATCGGGATGAACGGCGAGCCGCTCCTGGTGGAGCACGGCTTCCCGGTCCGGATGCTGATCCCCGGCCTCTACGGCTACGTGTCGGCCTGCAAGTGGATGACCGAGATCCAGGCCACCACCTACGACGCGGTCGACGCCTACTGGACCGAGCGCGACTGGGCCACCGACGCCCCCATCAAGGTCTTCTCCCGGATCGACACCCCGGCTGCCCTCCGCAACGTGCCGGCCGGCCCCACGCCGGTCGCCGGGGTGGCCTGGGCGCAGGGCCGGGGGATCGCCAAGGTCGAGGTCAAGGTCGACGACGCCGACTACGTGGAGGCCCAGCTGTCCCCCGAGGTCAACGCCGACCTGTGGCGCCAGTGGGTCCTGCCCCTGGACCTCGCGCCCGGCCAGCACCAGTTCACCGTCCGGGCGACCGACACCGAGGGCACCACGCAGACCGAGGAGCGGGTCGCACCGTTCCCCGACGGTGCCACCGGGTTGCACTCCATCCGGATGGTCTCGACCTGATCACGAACCACCGATCTGTGTTTCAGCGGTCTTTACGCTGGTCACACCCATAAAGCTCGTCAACGGCCACCCGGCCGGAGGCGCCCCGGTCCCGCCGGGACACACCCCACCCGCGACACGCCGTCGCACGAGTACGAGGAGCACCACCCCATGAAGAGCACCCGTCTCACCCGTGGCGCCCTGATCGCCGCCACCTCCGCCTTCGCCCTGACGATGACCGCCTGTGGCTCCGACGACGCGTCGACCGACGCCGCCGGCACCTCGTCGTCCTCGGCCGCCGAGACCACCGAGTCCTCCGCCGCGGAGACCACCGAGGCCTCGGCCGACGCCCCCTTCGGCGACGCCTGCAGCCTGGTCCCCGCCGACGGCGAGGGCTCCTTCGACACCATGAGCGCCCAGCCCGTCGCCACCGCCGCCTCCGGCAACCCGGTGCTGTCGACCCTCGTGGCCGCCGTCACCGCCGCCAACCTGGGCGACACCCTGAACTCGGCTCAGGACATCACCGTCCTGGCGCCGGCCAACCCGGCCTTCGAGGCCGTCCCGGCCGACGCGCTGAACGGCCTGCTGGCCGACGTCCCGCAGCTGACCTCGGTCCTGCAGCACCACGTCATCGGCTCGCGTCTGGCCCCCGACGCGCTGGCCGGCGAGCAGACCACCCTGCTCGGCGACACCGTGACCATCGACGGCTCGGACGAGGCCTTCACCATCTCGGCCGACCAGACCCTGCTCGGCGCTGCTGACGCCAACGTCATCTGCGGCAACGTGCAGACCGAGAACGCCACCGTCTACATCCTCGACCAGGTCCTCAAGCCCGCCGCTGCCTGATCGCACCCCGCACGACCCGACAGGGCCGCCGTCCCCACGTGGGACGGCGGCCCTGTCGCGTGCGGTGCCTCAGTTGCGACGGGCGATGGCCCCCGACAGCACCGTGGCGAACGCCGTCCAGGCCGCGTAGGGCACCAGCGCGGCCGCCGCGGGCCGGCTGACCCGGTCGGCCCGGCGGACCAGGTCGACCGTGGACACGGTCAGTGCCGCGGACTCCAGCGTGGCCAGCCACGGCCGGTGCGCCCGGAAGAACAGCGGCGTCCAGGCCGTGTTCAGGCCCAGGTTGACCGCGTAGGCGCGGGCGAAGTCGTGCCGCTGCTGCGCGTCGGCCCGGCTGAGCACCTCACCGCCGGCCCAGGCGATGCCCGTGTACAGCGCGCTCCACACGATCCCGAAGGCCTGCGGCGGTGGGTAGAACGCCGGCTTGTCCAGCCGCCGGAACCAGCGGCTGCCCGGGTCGGTGGCCAGACCGCCCACCACCGCCGAGCCGATCGCGAGGGCGGCGGCGGAGACGCGGTCCGAAGAGGTGGTCATGGGCGTCGATGATCGCCCAGCGATACCGTCGGGCGCATGACGGCAGCGCACCACCCCGACCGGACCCGCCTGCAGGAGCTCATCACCGATCTGGCCGTGGTGCACGGGAAGGTGACGCTGTCCTCCGGGCGCGAGGCCGACTGGTACATCGACATGCGCCGGCTGACGCTGCACCACGAGGGCGCACCCCTCGTCGGGCGCGTCATGCGCCAGCTCACCTCCGACCTGTCCTACGACGTCGTCGGGGGGTTGACCCTGGGCGCCGACCCGGTGGCCACCGCGATGCTGCACGCGGCCAGTGACGGCGTCGGCTTCCTGGACGCCTGCGTGGTCCGCAAGCAGGGCAAGGCGCACGGCATGCAGCGCCGGGTCGAGGGCCCCGACGTCGCCGGCCGGACGGTGCTCGTGGTGGAGGACGTGTCGACGACGGGTGGCAGCCCGCTCACCGCAGCCGAGGCGCTGACCGAGGCCGGGGCCGAGGTGGTCGGCGTCGCCGTCGTCGTGGACCGCGGGGCCCGCGCCGCCGTCGAGGCCGCCGGCTACACCTACCTGGCCGCCTTCGAGCTGTCCGACCTCGGCCTCGCCTGACCCTCCGGCGTCGCGTGGCCCGGCGTCGTACGGTGGCAGCGTGACCGCCATCACCGCGACGACGACGTCGCTGGACGCGCCCACCCCGCCCTGGCTCGACGAGCTCATCGACGCCCTGGGCGCCGACAGCGTGCTCACCGCCCCCGACGTCACCGCCGCCTACGCCCGGGACCAGGCCATGCTGGCGCCCTCCGGGACGCCGGCCGCGGTGGTGCTGCCGCGGACCACCGCCGACGTCTCCGCGGTCATGCGGATCGCCTCGGCGCACGCCGTGCCCGTCGTGCCCCGGGGGGCCGGGTCCGGGCTCGCGGGCGCGGCGAACGCCATCGACGGCGCGATCACCCTGGTGCTCACCCGGATGGACGCCGTCCTCGAGGTGTCCACCGCCGACCGGCTGGCCGTCGTGCAGCCCGGCGTGGTGAACAAGGCACTGCGGGACGCCGTCGCCGGTGACGGGCTGTTCTACCCCCCGGACCCCAGCAGCTACGACTGGTGCACGATCGGCGGCAACCTGGCCAACAACTCCGGTGGCCTGTGCTGCGTCAAGTACGGCGTGACCACCGACTACGTGCTGGGCCTGGAGGTCGTCCTCGTCGACGGCCGGGTGCTGCGCACCGGTCGGCGCACCGTCAAGGGCGTGGCCGGGTACGACCTGGCCCGCCTGTTCGTCGGCTCGGAGGGCACGCTCGGCGTCATCACCGAGGCGACGCTGTCGCTGCGGCCGGCCCCGCAGGTGCCCGTCACCCTGGTCGCCACGTTCTCCACCACCGCCCAGACCGGCCAGGTCGTCGAGGCCGCGGTGGGTTGCGGCGTCGTCCCCAGCCTGATGGAGGTCATGGACCGGACCTGCATCCGCGCCGTCGACGACATGCTCAAGGCCGACCTGGACCGGGACGCCCACGCCCTGCTCGTGGCCCAGTCCGACGCCGGGGGAGCGGCCGCCGTCGCCGAGATGGAGGTGCTCGCCCAGCTCTGCCGGGACGCCGGCGCGGACCTGGTGCACGTCACCGACGACCCGGCCGAGGGCGACCTGCTGCTCACCGCCCGGCGGATGGCGCTGCCCGCCCTGGAGCGGCTGGGCACCACGCTCATCGACGACGTCGCCGTGCCCCGCTCCCGGATCGCCGCGTTCCTGGACGGCTGCGACACCATCGCCCGCCGGCGGGGCCTGGTCATCGGCGTCGTCGGCCACGCCGGGGACGGCAACATGCACCCGACCGTCGTCTTCGACCCCACCGACGACGACCAGCGCACCCGGGCCTTCGTCGCCTTCGACGACGTCCTGGAGCTGGGGCTGGCCCTGGGCGGGACCATCACCGGAGAGCACGGCGTCGGGAACCTCAAGACCGAGTGGCTCGAACGCGAGATCGGCCCGGTGTCGCTGTCGGTGCACCAGGCCGTGAAGGCCGCCCTGGACCCGCAGGGGCTGCTCAACCCGGGCAAGGTGTTCCGCCCCTCGACGGGCCCGGCGTCGGTGTCGGACCTGGCGGGCGCCGCCTCGCTGCGCTGACCTGGGACGCTGGCCCCATGACGGGGCGCGCACGACTGGTGGTCATCGGGGGTGACGCGGGCGGCATGTCGGCCGCGGCCCAGGCGCGGCGGATCCGGGACGCGGACTCCCTCGACGTCGTCGTCCTCGAGCAGGGGCAGGACACCTCGTTCTCCGCCTGCGGCATCCCCTACTGGATCGGTGGCCTGGTGGGGGCCCGGTCGGACCTGGTGGCCCGCACCCCCGCCGAGCACGAGCAGCGCGGGATCACCGTGCACACCGGCACCCGGGCCGAGGCGATCGACCTCGAGGCCCACCGGGTCACCGCCGCCGACGGCCGGACCTTCGACTACGACACGCTGCTGATCGCCACCGGAGGGCGGCCCACCCGCCCGCCGATCCCCGGCCTGGACGCCCCCGGGGTGTACGGCGTCCACCGCCTCGACGACGGCCAGGCGATCCGCGCCGCCCTCGACGACCTCCCCACCGACCGGACGCCGAAGGCCGTGGTCATGGGCGGGGGCTACATCGGCCTGGAGATGGCCGAGGTGCTGCAGGCCCGCGGCCTGGACGTCAGCGTCGTGCTGGCCGACCCGCTGCCGATGGGCCTGCTCGACGCCGACATGGGCGAGCGGGTGTGCGCCGGCATGCGCGCGATGGGCCTGACGGTGCACACCGACCAGGCCGTCCGCGAGGTGCTGACCGGCCCGGACGGGCGCGCCTGCGGCGTGCGCACCGACGAGGGCACCCACGACGCCGACATCGTCGTGCTGGGCCTGGGCATGGGCCCCGAGGCGCGGCTGGCCGAGGCCGCCGGGCTCGGCATCGGCGTCACCGGCGGGATCGACGTCGACGCCACCATGCGCAGCCGCACCCACCCCGACGTGTTCGCCGCCGGGGACTGCGTGCAGACCCACCACCGGATCACCGGCGAGCCGGTCCACGTCGCGCTGGGCACCCACGCCAACAAGCAGGGCCGGGTCGCGGGCTCCGTCATCGCCGGCCGCCCGGCCCGGTTCGCCGGGGTGCTGGGCACCGCGATCACCAAGGTCGGTCCGCTGGAGATCGGCCGCACCGGCCTGTGCACCACGCAGGCCGAGGCCGCCGGGTTCGACTTCCGCAGCGACGTCGTGGAGGCCACCACCCGGGCCGGCTACTACCCCGGAGCCGAGGAGATCGCCGTCAAGCTGGTCACCGAGGCCGCGTCCGGGCGGCTGCTGGGCGGCCAGGTCGTGGGCGGGCTGGGCGCCGGCAAGCGCATCGACGTCATCGCCACCGCCGTCTGGGCCGGCCTGACCGCCGACGAGCTGGCCGGCTCCGACCTGTCCTACGCGCCGCCCTTCTCCCCGACCTACGACGCCGTCGCGGTCGCCGCGCGGGTGGTCAGCCGCGCCGAGCGGGGCTGAGGGCGCCCGGTCCGGGTCCACCCGGGCGGTCGCCCGCTGTCGTCGTCCTCACCCCGGGCGGGATACTGGGGCTGAGCAGCTCGTCCTCTCTTCGATCGGAGCGTCACCGTGCCCATCGCGACCCCCGAGGTCTACGCCGACATGATCAGCCGGGCGAAGGAGGGCGGATTCGCCTACCCGGCCATCAACTGCACCTCCTCGGAGACGGTCAACGCCGCGCTGCGCGGGTTCGCCGACGCCGGCAGCGACGGGATCATCCAGTTCTCCACCGGCGGCGCGGAGTTCATCTCCGGCACCCGGGTGAAGGACATGGTCGTGGGCGCCAGCGCGCTCGCGGAGTACGCCCACGTGGTCGCGAAGCAGTACCCGGTGCAGGTCGCGCTGCACACCGACCACTGCCAGAAGGAGAAGCTGGACACCTACGTCCGGCCGCTCATCGCGCTGTCCCAGGAGCGCGTGGACCGCGGGCAGGACCCGCTGTTCCAGTCGCACATGTGGGACGGCTCGGCGATCGACCTGGACGAGAACCTGTCCATCGCCGAGGAGCTCATCGCCAAGACCTCCGCGGCGAAGATCGTGCTGGAGATCGAGATCGGCGTCGTCGGTGGCGAGGAGGACGGCGTCTCCCACGACATCAACGACAAGCTCTACACCGCCCCCGGTGACTTCGTGCAGACCGCGAAGACCCTGGGCCTGGGTGAGAAGGGCGTCTACCTGCTGGCCGCCACCTTCGGCAACGTCCACGGGGTCTACAAGCCGGGCAACGTGCAGCTGCGCCCGGAGATCCTCAAGGAGGGCCAGGACGTCGTCGTCGCCGAGCTGGGCCTGGAGGCCGGCAGCAAGCCGTTCAACCTGGTCTTCCACGGTGGCTCGGGGTCCTCGCAGGAGGAGATCCGCGAGGCGCTGAGCTACGGCGTGGTGAAGATGAACGTCGACACCGACACCCAGTACGCCTTCACCCGCCAGATCGCCGGCCACATGCTCAGCAACTACGACGGCGTGCTGAAGGTCGACGGCGAGGTCGGCAACAAGAAGGTCTACGACCCGCGCACCTACATGAAGGCCGCCGAGATCGGCATGGCCGCCCGCATCCAGGTCGCCTGCGAGGACCTGCTGTCGGCCGGGAAGTCCCAGGGATGACCCACGGCCACCGGGACCTGCTCGGTCCGCCCCCGGAGACCCTGCTGCCCGAGACCCCCGAGGCGACCGCGGCCCTGGCCGCCGGCACCCCCGCCGCCGAGGTCGCCGCGGCGAACCCCACGGTCAGCGCAGCCTGGGCCGCCCTCGCTGAGGAGGCCCTCGCCGGCGGTCGCACCATCGAGGCCTACGCCTACGCCCGCACCGGCTACCACCGCGGCCTCGACGCCCTGCGCCGCAACGGCTGGAAGGGCTACGGCCCCGTCCCGTGGCGCCACGAGCCCAACCAGGGCTTCCTGCGCTGCGTGACCGAGCTGGCCAAGGCCAGCGAGGCCATCGGCGAGACCGCCGAGACCCAGCGCCTCACCGAGCTCCTCCGCGACTGCGACCCCACCCTCGCCCCGTAGACAGCTCGCCCCGCCTCCAGCCGGTCACCTGGCAGGGACCCGGTCACCGCACACGGTGACCGGGTCCCTCCTGGGTGACCGGATGGGCGTCAGGCGACGGCGCCGGCCGGCCGGGTCAGCGGCGGAGGTCGGGGTGGGCGGCGCGGAGGGTCTCGGTGAGGACGGCGAGGTCGCCGCCGCCGGAGACGAGGCGGGTGAGGTCGTCGACGTCGACGTCGTCGCGGGTGAGGTTGCCGGCGACGGCACCGCCGGCCAGCAGCAGGAAACGGTCGCCGACCAGGTGCGCGTACTGGGTGTTGTGGGTGACCAGCACGACGGCGAGGCCCTGGTCGCGGGCGGCGCTGACCGAGGACAGCACCAGCGCGTGCTGGGACACCGTCAGCGGTGCGGAGGACTCGTCGACCACCAGCACCCGGGCGCCGAAGTGCAGGGCGCGGGCGATGGCCAGGCTGTGCCGCTCACCGACGGCCAGGGCGCTGGCGGGCTGGTCGGGGTCGATCCCGACGACGCCGACCCGGGCCATGGCGCGCACGGTGGTCTCCCGGGCGCCCTCGCGGTCCAGCCGGCGCAGCGGCCAGACCCCGCGGGTCGGCTCGCAGCCCAGGAAGAAGTTGCGCCACACGCTCATCAGCGGGGCGACGGCGAGGTCCTGCCAGACGGTGGCGATGCCGCGGGAGCGGGCCTGGGCGGGGGAGCGGAGACGCACCGGGGAGCCGTCGAGCAGCAGCTCGCCCTCGTCGTGGCGCTGCACCCCGGCGAGGACGGCGACCAGGGTGGACTTGCCGGCCCCGTTCTCGCCGAGCACGCAGGTGACCTCGCCGGCCCGCAGGGACGCCGACACCCGGTTGAGGGCGGCGACGCTGCCGAAGCGCCGGGTCAGCGCCCGCAGCTCCAGCACCGGGGTGCCCGCGGGGGGCGCGGTCGGGTCGCCGGTGACGGCGTCGTGGGCCGGGCGCTCGTCGGGGAACTCCGCGAACGGGAGCGGGGGCTGGCTCACGACCGGGGCACCGCCAGCAGCCGTC
The DNA here is from genome assembly GCF_001424485.1 of Modestobacter sp. Leaf380. Taxonomy (GTDB): domain Bacteria; phylum Actinomycetota; class Actinomycetes; order Mycobacteriales; family Geodermatophilaceae; genus Klenkia. The sequence continues at coordinate 8,163 of NZ_LMQC01000024.1, read as the reverse complement.
GCCGGACCACGCCGTTGGCCAGCAGGGCCAGCAGCAGCAGGACGCCCAGGAACGCCTGGAACCAGCGGGGGTCCCAGCCGGCGAGCACGATGCCCTCGCGGGCCACCGCGTAGAGCAGCGCGCCCAACGCGGCACCGACTGCCGAGCCGTAGCCGCCGGACAGCAGGCACCCGCCGATGACCGCGACGACGAGGAACTCGATCTCGTTGCCCAGCGTGGGGTCGACCATCACGCCGCTGAACCGGACCAGCCCGAGGGTGCCGATGAGCCAGCCGGCCGCGGCGGTGACCAGGAAGAGCACGACCGTCGTCCGGGTGACCGGGACGCCGAGCTCCCGGGCCGGCCGCGGGGCGCCGCCGACGCCCATGACGGCGCTGCCGAAGCGGGTCCGCCACAGCACCCAGCTGGCCAGCGCGGTGACGCCGACCCACCACAGCAGGGACACCCGGAAGACCCCGTCCCCGACCTCCAGGGTGGCCCCGAAGACGGCCTTCACCGACGCCCAGTCCGGGGCTGCGGACAGCCCGCCGACGCTGGCCCGGCCGGCGACGGCGTCGGTGACGGCGAGCGCGGTGCCCTGGAGCACCAGGAACGTGGCCAGGGTGACCAGGAAGCTGGGCAGGCCGGTGCTGACCACGAGCACCCCGTTGACCAGCCCGACGAGCAGTGCGGACAGGAGCGAGACCGCCAGGGCGGGCCAGAGCCCCCAGCCGGCCTGCACCAGGAGCGCGGCGACCAGGCTGCTGCCCACCCCGACGACGCCCACCGTCAGGTCGATCTGCCCGGCGATGAGCAGCATCGCCACCGCGACCCCGCCGATCCCCAGCAGGGCGCCGACGTCGAGCACCGTGGCCAGGCCCTCGGTGCTCACCAGCGACGGTGCCTGCACGGCGAAGAAGACCGAGACGGCGACGGTGGCGATCAGCGAGGCCAGGCTGGGCCGGGCGAGGGCGCGGTCCAGCAGGCGTCGTCCCGGTGAGCGCCGGGCGGGGGCCGACCGGGGCCCGAAGGGCGGCGACTCGACGCTCACCGGTGCGTCCCCGGGGCTGGGGGAGGACCGGGGGTGCGTTCGGGCGAGGGCAGCGGGGTCCTCCTCGGCGCGGGCGGTGCGGCCCAGTCTCCACCCCGTCCGGCCCCGTCGGCGAGGGCCCCCCGCGTGCCGAGCCCCTACGGTGCGCAGATGGCCCCCTCCCGGCAGCGTCGCCGGTTGCTCCTCGCCCTCTTCGCCACGGCGGTGAGCACCCAGGCGCCGTCCCCGTTGCTGCTGCGCTACGCCGACGAGCTCGACCTCGGCGCGCTCACCCTGACCCTGTTCTTCGCCGCCTACGCCGCGGGGCTGGTGCCCTCGCTGCTGCTGGCCGGTCCGCTGTCGGACCGCGACGGCCGGCGGCGGGTCGTCGTCGGCGGGGTGCTGGCGGCGCTGCTGTGCACGCTGGTGCTGATCAGCGCCGACGTCGGTGGGGTGCCGCTGCTGGTCGTGGGCCGGGTCGCGCAGGGCCTGGCCAGCGGCGCGGTGTTCACCGTGGGCACGGTGTGGTTGCGGGAGCTGTCCGCCGGTGACGGTCCGGACGCCGCCCGCCGGGTCCGCGGTGCCGCCGCGGTGGCCAGTGCGGCGATGGCGACCGGGTTCGCCGCGGGGCCGCTGGTCGCCGGTCTGCTGGTGCAGTGGGGGCCTGCGCCGCAGCTGGTCGCGCTGACCCCTGCGGCGGTGCTGCTGCTGGTCGGGTTGCTGGGCCTGCGCGGGGTGCCGGAGACGGTGCTGGAGCGTCGTCCGGGCCGGTTGGCGCTCGGGGTGCCGCGGGTGGCCCGGCGGGCCTACTGGGCGTACCTGGTGCCGGTCGGGCTGACCGTCTACACCTACGCGGTCCTGTCGCTGACGGTCTTCCCGCTGCTGGTGGCCGACGCCGGCTTCGGGGCGGTGTTCGCGCTCGTGGGCGTCTCGGCGCTGCTGGTGCAGGGCAGTGCCGCCCTGGTGACGCCGCTGGCCACCCGGCTGGGCCCGGTGCGGGCCGGGCCGCTCGCCGCGCTGCTGGCGGCGCTGGGCTGCGGGCTGGGGTACCTGGCGGTGCAGCCCGGGGGATGGCCGTGGGTGCTGCCGGCCTGCCTGCTGATCGGGCTGGGCGAGGGCCTGGGCATGACGTCGGGTGTCGCCGTCTGCGACCGGGTCGCGCCCCCGGACCGCCGCGGAGCGCTGCTGTCGGCGTTCTACCTGCCGGTGTACGCGGGCTTCGTCGTCCCGACGGTGCTGGCGCTGGTCAGCGGGGACGCGCTGCGCGGCGGGGTGCCGGTCCTGGTGCTGGCCGGGCTCGGCCTGGTGCTGATGGTGCTCGCCGCGGGCCCCGGGCGGGCGGCGTTGCGGGCGGCCGGCGCCGAGCACGCGGCCCCGCTCGCGCCGGTGCTCGTCCCGGAGGCCGAGACCGGCCGCTGAGACCCGGTCAGGGCTGGAGCCGCCACCGCACCCGGTCGTCGGCGTACCAGGTCCACCGGACGACGTCGCGCTCCAGCGGAACGCCGTCCCGGACCACCCGGGCGGGGTCGCAGGCCACCTGCAGGGCCCGCCCGGTCGTGCGGCCCGGGCGGCGCAGCGGCACGGTGAGGACGGCGACCGACAGGCTGTCCACGGCGTCCCAGCGTGGCCGGACCTCGATCCGGGTGATGCTGCCGTCGGCGACCCGGGCGTCGTCGTGGTGGGCCTGGGCGCCGAACCGGCGGGCCAGCGCGCGGCGCGGCTCCCCGGCGGCCTCGATCCGGCCGTGGTGCAGCAGCACCCCGCCGTGGTCGTCGCGGACCAGCGACAGCTCCCGGGTCGTGCCGGTGCCCAGCTGCAGGTCCCGGGCCAGTCCGCGGCAGTCGGCGTCGTCGACGGGCTCCCAGGCCACGGGGACGTCGGGCAGCCGGTCGGTCTTCCACAGCCGGGCCAGCACCGCGGCCAGTGCCTGCACCGGGCCCCGGACGGCGACGACGGCATCGGGGCCGGTCACCGCGTCGACGACGGAGGCGACGTGTCGGCGCGAGGGGCCCTGACCGGGGGCCAGACCGCGCAGGTCGAACGGGACGACGGGCACAGCGATACCCTGCCACCTGCCAGCCGGGAGCCTCCGGTACCGCAGCGAGAAGGAGATCCACCCGATGCCGGCTGTCGTGCTGATCGGTGCCCAGTGGGGCGACGAGGGCAAGGGCAAGGCGACCGACATCCTCGGTGGCCGCGTCCCCTACGTCGTGCGCTACCAGGGCGGCAACAACGCCGGGCACACCGTGATCACCCCGGACGGCGAGAAGTACGCCCTGCACCTGATCCCCTCGGGGATCCTGACGCCGGGCTGCACGCCCGTCATCGGCAACGGCGTCGTCGTCGACCCGCAGGTCCTGATCGGGGAGCTGGCCGGGCTGGAGGAGCGCGGGGTGGACACCTCGCGGCTGGTCATCTCCAGTGACGCGCACCTGATCATGCCGCACCACCGGGCCCTGGACCGGGTCACCGAGCGGTTCCTGGGCAAGTCCAAGATCGGCACGACCGGTCGCGGGATCGGCCCCTGCTACGGCGACAAGGTCGCCCGGGTGGGCATCCGCGCGCAGGACCTGCTCGACCTGGGCATCCTGCGGGACAAGCTCGAGGCCGTGCTCCGGGAGAAGAACCAGATCCTGGTCAAGGTCTACAACCGCAAGGCCATCGACGTCGACGAGGTCGTCGAGGAGTACGCGGGCTACGCCGAGGTGCTCAAGCACCGGATCACCGACACCCGCCTGCTGCTGGGCAACGCCCTGGACCGCGACGAGTGGGTGCTGCTGGAGGGCTCGCAGGGCACCCTGCTCGACGTCGACCACGGCACCTACCCGTTCGTGACGTCGTCCTCGCCGACCGCCGGTGGCGCCTCGGCGGGCTCGGGCATCGGGCCCACCCGGATCGAGCGCGTGGTGGGCATCCTCAAGGCCTACACGACCCGTGTCGGCTCCGGCCCGTTCCCGACGGAGCTCTTCGACAGCAACGGCGAGTACCTGCGCAAGCAGGGCGGCGAGGTCGGCGTGACCACCGGGCGGGACCGCCGCTGCGGCTGGTTCGACGTCGTCATCGCCCGGTACGCCAGCCGGGTCAACGGCATCACCGACTACTTCCTCACCAAGCTCGACGTGCTGTCGGGCCTGGAGACGGTGCCGATCTGCGTGGCCTACGAGGTCGACGGGGTCCGGCACGACGAGATGCCGATGACCCAGACCGACTTCCACCACGCCAAGCCGGTGTACGAGGAGATGCCGGGCTGGTTCGAGGACATCACGCACTGCCGCACCTTCGACGAGCTGCCCGCCAACGCGCAGGCCTACGTCAAGCGGCTGGAGGAGCTCTCGGGCGCCCGGATCAGCGTGATCGGCGTCGGCCCCGGCCGCGACGAGAACGTGCTGATCCACGACCTGCTCGACTGAGGCCTCCGCCGACCGTGGATCAGGGGACCTGATCGGAGTCCGTCCTCCCACACGACACGTGGTGTGGGAGGACGGACTCTGGTGAACGCCCCTGATCCACGCTCGGGCGGCAGCGGCAGCGGCAGCGGCAGCGGGTGCGGTGCGGTGCGTCAGGCGCGGGGGCGTACCGGGGCCAGGGCGGGGGCGGCCAGCTCGGCGCGCTCCCGGACGGCGACCTCCGGGCTGTCGGTGATGACCCCGTCGACGCCCAGGGCCAGCAGCAGCCGGGTCTCGGCGCCGACGTCGCCGCGCGCGCCGGGGTCGGTGCCGCGGCGCAGGTGCACGGGCAGGAACCGGTTCTCCGCGCGCACCGTCCAGGGCGTGACGGTGAGGCCGGCGCGGTGCGCCTGGGCGACCAGGTCGGTGACGCCGGTCAGCGCACCGGTGTCATCGAGGGTCAGGATGCGGCTCTTGGCCGGCCCGATCCCGTCGGCGTAGGTGCTGATGCCGCGCAGCCCCGCGGGGGTGACGAGGTGGTCGTGCACCGCCCCGCCGTCGACGAGCTGGACCAGCGGTGGCGAGGTGGCGCCGAGGGCCGCGCGCAGGGCCTGCACGCCCTCGACGTCGAAGCTCTGCAGGACGACGGGGGAGTCCGGGCCGGTGGCGCCCAGTGCGCGCAGCTCGGCGACGACCAGCTCGACCATCGGCAGGCCCTGGGCCGCCGACCAGGTCGGGTTCTTCAGCTCGGCCTGCACCCGGGCGCCGCGGGAGGTCGCCAGCGCGACCACCTCGGCCAGGGTGAGCACCGGCTCGGTGCGGTCGAAGCGGGTGTTGCCCGGGCGCAGCTGCGGCCAGCGCTCGACGGCGCGCAGGGTGCGCAGCTCGGCGAGGGTGAAGTCCTCGGCGAACCAGCCCGTGTAGACCTCACCCGCCACGTCCTGGGTGCGCCGCCGGTCGGCGAACCCCGGGTGCGCGGCGACGTCGGTGGACAGCGACAGCTCGTTCTCGTGCCGGACGACGAGGGCGCCGTCCCGGCTGACCACGACGTCGGGCTCGATCAGCTCGGCGCCCAGGTCCAGGGCGAGGGAGTAGCCCGACCAGGTGTGCTCGGGGCGGTGGGCCGGCGCCCCGCGGTGGCCGACGACCACCGGGTGCCGGCGCGGCACGGTCCGCGGCGGGGCAGGGACGGCCCGCAGGCCGGTCTCACGCATGACTCCCAGGACACCGTGCCCGGGTGTCGCCCGGGCCAACGCCGGCTGGCAACCACCTGAAAACAGGGCGACAGCCGGCTGGGCCGCGGGCAGCATCGCCGCCGTGGAGGACCTCGCAGCGCTGGGCTGGACGGCGGACCGCGCGACCGGCCTGCCGGGCGGCACGCGCCCGGCACGGGTCACCCGCGTCGACCGCGGCCTGCTCACCGTGGACGACGGCGCCGTGGAGTCCCGCCTGCCCACCGGACGGGCGGTGGGTCCGGTCGCGGTCGGTGACTGGGTCGCCGTCGGCGAGGGCCGGGCGGTCGCCGTCCTGCCGCGGACCTCGGCCTTCACCCGCACCGTCGCCGGCCGCGGCTCGGACGCCCAGGTGGTGGCGGCCAACCTGGACCTGGTGCTGGTCGTGGACTCCCTGACCGGGGCGGCCCGGCTGCGGCGGGTCGAGCGGTACCTGGCGGTCGCCTGGTCCAGCGGTGCGCGCCCGGTCGTCGTCCTCACCAAGGCCGACCTGTGCGCAGAGGTCGGGGTGGGGGTCGCGACGGTCGCCGAGGACGCGGTCGGCGTCGAGGTGCTGGCGGTGAGCGCCGTGACCGGTGCGGGCCTGGACGCCCTCGGCGCCCTGCTCACCCCGGGGACGACCGCCGCGCTGGTCGGCCCGTCCGGCGTCGGCAAGTCCAGCCTGGCCAACGCGTTGGCGGGGGAGCTGGTCGCCACCACCGCGGGCACCCGGGAGGACGGCCGGGGCCGGCACACCACCACCGCGCGCCAGCTGCACCGGCTGCCCGGCGGCGCCCTGCTGGTGGACACCCCCGGCATGCGCGAGCTGGCACTGCACGACGACGCGGGGCTGGGCGCCGCCTACGCCGACGTCACCGCGCTGGCCGCCGGCTGCCGGTTCCGGGACTGCGCGCACCGCACCGAGCCCGGCTGTGCGGTCGCCGCCGGCATCAGCGACGGCACGCTGGACCCGGCGCGCTACACCGCCTGGCGCACGCTGCAGGCCCAGGCGCACCGCCAGGAGCTGCGGGCCGACGCGAAGGCCCGCGCGCTGGAGCACGGGCGACTGCGCGCACGGGCGCGGGAGCTGCGGCGACGGCCGTCCCGGTAGCGTGCCCCACCATGCGCGTGCTCGTGATCGGCTCCGGTGCCCGGGAGCACGCCCTGTGCGTGGCCCTCCACGACGACCCCGCGGTCACCGCGCTGGCCTGCGCCCCCGGCAACGCCGGCACCGTCGCGCTCGCCGAGGCGCTGCCGGTGCAGGCCACCGACCCGGTGGGCGTGGCCGCCCTGGCCACGCAGTGGGCCGCGGACCTGGTCGTCGTCGGACCGGAGGTGCCGCTGGTCGCCGGGGTCGCCGACGCCGTCCGGGAGGCCGGGATCGCCTGCTTCGGGCCCTCCGCCCAGGCCGCGCAGATCGAGGGCTCCAAGGCCTTCGCCAAGCACGTGATGGACGCCGCCGGCGTCCCCACCGCCCGGGCCTGGGCCATCGGCGGCGAGGCCGAGCTGCACACCGCGCTGGACGAGGTCGCCGCGGTCAACGCCCCGGGCGCCCCCTACGTGGTCAAGGACGACGGCCTGGCCGCCGGCAAGGGCGTGCTGGTCACCCCCGACCGGGACGCCGCCCTGGCCCACGGCCTCGCCGTGCTGGCGGGTGGGCACTCGGTGCTGGTCGAGGAGTTCCTGGACGGCCCCGAGGTGTCGCTGTTCGCCGTCACCGACGGCACCACCGTGCTGCCACTGCTGCCCGCGCAGGACCACAAGCGCCGCGACGACGGCGACGGCGGCCCCAACACCGGCGGCATGGGGGCCTACGCCCCGCTGCCGTGGGCGCCGGCCGGTCTGGTCGAGGAGGTGCTGGCCACCGTGCTGCAGCCCACCGTCGACGAGATGGCCCGCCGCGGCGAGCCCTTCAGCGGCCTGCTCTACGCCGGGCTGGCGCTGACCTCCCGCGGGGTGCGCGTGGTGGAGTTCAACGCCCGCTTCGGCGACCCGGAGACCCAGGTCGTGCTCCCCCTGCTGCGCACCCCGCTGGCCGGCCTGCTGCAGGCCGCGGCCACCGGGACCCTGGCGGCGCACCCGCCGCTGGAGTGGGCCGAGGGGGCCGCGGTGACCGTCGTCGTCGCCGCGCCCGGCTACCCCGAGGCGCCGCGCACGGGCGACGTCGTCACCGGGGCCGAGGGCGAGGGCGTGCTGCACGCCGGCACCCGGGTCGCCGCCGACGGCAGCGTGCACTCCGCCGGTGGCCGGGTGCTGGCGGTGACCGCGGTGGGCAGCGACCTGGCCGACGCCCGCCGGGTGGCCTACGAGCGGGTCGCCGGCGTCGCGCTGGCCGACGCGCACTGGCGCACCGACATCGGCCTGGCCGCCCTCGAGGGCCGGATCACCGTCTAGCTGTGATGTCCAGGGACGTTGTCCCGAGCTGAGGTGATCGGGGCCTGTCGTTGAGACGGGGAGGGCCTCCGGTGTGAAGTGGAGCTGTCTAGGAACCGCTTCACAGACCGGAGGCCCTCGTGTCCCACGCTAACGCCGCCCTGCGCAGGGATCTCCCGGCCCG
>NZ_LMQC01000023.1 GCF_001424485.1 Modestobacter sp. Leaf380 | reverse complement strand
TAACGCCCGGTCTCATTCCGAACCCGGAAGCTAAGCCTCTCAGCGCCGATGGTACTGCCCGGGGGACTGGGTGGGAGAGTAGGACGCCGCCGGACATCATTCCGAAAAGGGGGTCAGAGCACATGCTCTGGCCCCCTTTTCGCTGTTTGTCGTCCGAGTACGACCGCCTGGAGACTCCACGGCGTTGCCCCACGAACGAAGAGGTACCTGGCTCATGACTTCACCCCGACGTGGCGCCGGCGGCGCCGACCGCGGCCGCAGCTCCGGCGGCAACCGTGGGCAGGCCGGTCGTCCGCAGGGCCGTGATGGTGCCCGTCCGGCTCGGCCGGCGGGACACCGCGGCCAGTCCGGCGGTACCGGGGGCGGCGGAAGCGGGTACCGCGGAGCTGCGTCACGTGACGATCGTGGCGGTCAGGGTGCTGGGCGCCCTTCGGGCGACCGCCCGCAGTGGCAGGACCGTCGCCCCGCCGGCGGCGGTGGCGCTGGTGGTGGCGGCGATCGATCCCGGGGGGACTGGCAGGAGCGTCGTCCCTCGGGCGGTGGCGAGCGTCCCCGTGGCGACTGGCAGGACCGGCGCCCCAGCGGTGGGCAGCGCCCCGCCGGCGGCAGTGGGGGTCGACCCCAGGGCGGGCAGCGGCCGGACCGTGGTGGTCGCCCGACGGGTGACCGGCCGGCGTGGCAGGACCGTCGCCCCGCCGGTGGTGACGGCGGCCGCGATGCCCAGGACCGCGGGACGGGATCTTCCCAGCGCCCGCCGGGTGCACGCGAGCGTGAGCGTCTGAGCGGCGACTGGCAGCCCAGGTACGGTGCGGGCCGGCCGCAGCGCGGAGGTGACGAGCGTGGCCGACCGGGTGGTGACCGCCCCGACCGTGGCGCGCGCCCGTCGGGTGACCGCCCGGCCTGGCAGGACCGCCGCCCCTCGGGTGACCGCCCCCAGCGTCCCTCGGGCGACCGCCCCGATCGTGGCGGTCGTCCCTCCGGCGACCGTCCGGCGTGGCAGGACCGTCGCCCCTCGGGCGACCGTCCCGACCGTGGTGGGCGGCCGGCGGGTGACCGTCCGGCGTGGCAGGACCGTCGTCCCTCGGGCGACCGTCCCGACCGTGGTGGGCGGCCGGCGGGTGACCGTCCGGCGTGGCAGGACCGCAACGGTTCCGACGACCGTCCTGACCGGGTGAACCCGGCGTACGGGCGCAGCGAGCGGCCGGGTGGCGATCGTCCCGACCGTGGCGCGCGCCCGTCGGGCGACCGTCCCGCCTGGCAGGACCGTCGTCCCTCCGGCGACCGGCCGCAGCGTCCCTCCGGCGACCGGCCCGCGTGGCAGGACCGTCGTCCCTCCGGAGACCGTCCCGAGCGTGGCGCCCGTCCGTCCGGGGACCGGCCCGCGTGGCAGGACCGGGGCCCTGCGAGCGACCGTCCGCAGCGTCCCTCGGGCGACCGCCCCGACCGTGGCGGCCGGCCGTCGGGCGACCGTCCGGCGTGGCAGGACCGCCGTCCCTCCGGGGAACGGCCGGCCGGCGCGGGGCGTCCCTCCGGCGACCGTCCCGCGTGGCAGGACCGTCGCCCCTCCGGCGACCGTCCCGACCGTGGTGGTCGCCCCTCGGGTGACCGTCCGGCGTGGCAGGACCGCCGCCCCTCCGGGGGTGAGCGGACCGGGGGGTTCGCCGAGCGCAGGCCCGCCGGCCCGCCGATCCCCGAGTGGGCCGACCCCCGCCAGCTGGACTCGTCGGTGCGCCAGGCCCTCCGGGGTCTGGACTCCCGCAACGCCGAGGTCGTCGGCCAGCACCTGGTCGCCGCCGGTGGCCTCGTCGACGAGGACCCCGAGACCGCCCTGGCCCACGCTCGTGCAGCCCGGGACCGCGCGTCCCGGATCGCCGCCGTGCGGGAGGCCGTGGGGGTTGCCGCGTACCACGCCGGTGACTACGCCGAGGCTGCCAGCGAACTGCGGGCGTACCGCCGGATGAGCGGCGACCAGGGCTACCGGGCCGTCCTCGCCGACTGCGAGCGCGCCCTGGGCAAGCCCGAGGTGGCCCTGCGCCTGGTGTCGGAGGCCCTCGCGGCGCGGCCAGAGCCCGAGGAGATCGTCGAGCTCCAGCTCGTCGAGTCCGGGGCACGACAGGACCTCGACGAGCTGCCTGCCGCGGCGCTCGTCCTGGAGAGTGCCCTGGGCGGGCGACCGGATCCGGAGTCGCTGCAGGCCGGCGACCTGGGCCGCCTCCGGTTGGCCACGGCCTACGCCGACCTGCTCGTGGTCCGGGGGGACGCCGAGCTCGCCGACCAGTGGTTCAGCGCCATCATGGCCGCCGACCCCGAGGACGAGACCGGCGTGTCCGAGCGGTTCTCCGGCATCGAGTTCGACGAGGACGACGACGACCTCGAGGACGGCGACGACCTCCAGGACGACCTCGACGACGACCTCGACGACGACCAGGCCGACGACGAGGTGGGTGACGAGCCGACTGCAGTCCCCGAGGCCGTCGACTCCTCGGATGCCGGCGACACGGGTGACTCCGACCTCGACACCTCCGTGGACACCGCCGGTGGTGCGATGGTCGAGCCACAGGCGGCCTCCGGGTCTGAGGCGGTGGCAGAGGCGGCCGCAGACGGTGCCGGGGACAGCTCCGAGGAGACCGACGACGACGAAGACCTCGTCGACGGCGAGGACGTCGGGCCGGGCTACGACCCGGACGAGGACGACGTCGAGGCCGAGGTCGCCGAGCTGCTGGGAGAGATCCCGGCCCCCGGGTTCTCCGACGAGCAGGCACCCAGCACCACGAGCGTCCCCCGGTCGGGTGCCGCCGGGCACACCGGGCTGTTCCAGGCCGCCGAGATCGCCGAGGACACCCACGGTGACGACGACGGCGACGAGCAGGTCCCGACCCGCAGCTGACGGTCGCCGTCCACATGCACCGGGCCCGTCCACAGATCGTGGGCGGGCCCGTCGTGTGTCCACCTGGGGGGTGAGGCTCCTGCCATGAGCCTGGCCCTGATCGACCGCAACGACGTCGTCCTCCGCGGACGCCTGTCAGCACCCGTCGAGCTGCGTCCCCTGCCCAGCGGGGACACGCTGCTCCTGTTCAAGCTCGTCGTCCGCCGCGAGTCACCACGCCCGCGGGGTCCCAAGAGCGACGTCCTCACGTGTGTCAGCACCGCCAAGGGCCTGATCACCAGGGCGCAGGCATGGCACCCCGACGACGTCATCGAGGTCGACGGCGCACTGCAGCGCCGCTTCTGGCGGACGCCGAACGGCACGGCGGTCGCCTACGAGGTCTCGGTCCGTGGGGCTCGCAAGGCCACCCGGTCCCACGCCTGGCGCGAGACCGCGGTGGACGGTGCGTGAAGGTGTGAGCCGCGCGGAGACGCCTGCCTCAGTGGGGCCGCAGCACCAGGCCCGTGCGCGGTTTGGGCACGAAGAGCGTGGACTTGCGGGGCATCCGGGCGCCGGACCGCGCCACCGCAGCCACGTCGTCCGGCGTGGGGGAACGCAGGAGCAGCGCCACCCCGGCGGTCTCCTGGGCGGACCGCAGGGCCTCGTCGGGGTCGTGGGCGACGAGCACGTGCGCCGGGTCGTCGGGGAGCCCCCAGAGCGCGCCGACCAGGCCGTGGTGGGCGAGGACCACGTCGAGTGCCCGCCAGCTCGCGGGCTGGTCGGTCGGCACCCGGTCCCGCACCGCCGTTGTCGGGTCGCTGAGCTCCAGCAGGTCGTGGCCGTCACTGAGCAGCATCCGGCCCCGGTCGCTCCCGCGGGTCCACTCGTGGACGGCTGCGACCACCCCCTCGGCGGGCACGGGCAGCCTCGTCACGGTGAACCCGGTGGCGGCCGCGCCTCCTGCCGCGGTCAGCTCGAGCCCCGGCACGACGCGGTGGATGGCGCGCAGCCGCAGCCCGCCGGGTCCCATGGGCGTCAGCAGGGCGAGGACGGAGCCCGACCCGGGTGCCCCCGAGGCGGCGTGCGCGCGGGCGGCGGCGAAGCGGTGGTGGCCGTCGGCGATCACGGCACCGGTCCGTCCCAGGCCGGAGACGACGCGGTCCAGCAGGTCGGCGTCCTCGACCCGCCAGAGCGTGTGCCGTACGCCGTCCGGGTCGGCCACCGTCATCGTCGGTCGACCGGTGGCCACCCGGTCGGCCACCGCCGCCACGTCGGCGTCGGGGTCGTGGGCGAGCACGATCGGCTCCAGGTCGGTGCGGGTCGCGGCCAGCAGCAGGCGTCGGCCCTCCACCGCGGGCGCGTACGTGTCCTCGTGCGGCAGCACCGCACGCGACCCGTTCTCCGGGACGGCCACCGCAGCCAGCCAGCCGGTGGTCTCGGAGCCGTCGGCCGAGAGCATCCAGTACAGCCACAGCGCTGGGCCGGCGTCCTCGGTGAGCACTCCCGAGGCGCGCCAGGCAGTCAGCGTCCCGGCCGCCGACGCCGCTGTCGCGGCGGGGTCCGCGGCGGTGGGCCGGTCGTCGTCCACACCGGGCAGGATCAGCCGCACCACGTTGTGCGGGTCGGCGGCTGCCAGACCCGCCCGCCCCTGCGCGGTGACCAGGTCGTAGGCCGGCGAGCTGACCCGGGACAGGTGGGCCGGGTCGTGCTGCGCGTAGACCAGGGCCCCGAACGCCGCGACCCGCAGGGTGTCCGACCGTGACGACGGCGGGGGACCGGGGGGTGGCGTGGGCATCCCGTGATCGTAGGAGCGGCTCCCGGACGGACGCCCGCCCCACCGACCGCCGGCCCCGGCAGCCGCGGGACGGACGGGCCACAGCGTGCGACCCGGGGGGTTGTGGTGCGATCAACCGGCAGACCGACCCGGTCACCGCCACCACCACCCCGGAGGACCCCGTGACCGTCGAGCACCCCGAGGTGCCCCTGCTGGCCGCAGGCAGCGCCCAGCCGCCGACCGCCGTCCACGACGTTGCGCTGCTGGACCTGGACGGCGTGGTCTACGTGGGCCCCGACGCGGTCCCGGGTGCCGCCGAGGCCCTGCGGGCAGCCCGTGACACCGGCATGCGCCTGGGCTTCGTCACCAACAACGCCGCGCGTACCCCCGAGGAGGTCGCCCGGCACCTGACCGAGCTCGACGTGCCGGCCGAGGCCGCCGACGTCATCACCAGCTCCCAGGCCGGTGCCACCGTCGTCGCCGAGCGGTTCGGCGACGGCGCCGTGGTGCTCGCCGTGGGTGGTCCCGGCGTCGCCGCTGCGCTGCGGGCCGCGGGTCTCCAGGTGGTCGACAGCGCCGAGGACGGCCCGGTGGCCGTGCTGCAGGGCTACGGCCGGGACGTCGGGTGGGTCCAGCTGTCCGAGGCCGTCGTGGCGGTGCGCGGGGGAGCGGTGCACGTGGCCACCAACACCGATGCCACCATCCCCTCGCCGCGCGGGGTCCTGCCCGGCAACGGCGCGTTGGTGGGTGTGGTCAGCGCCGTCACCGGGCAACGGCCGGTCGTGACCGGCAAGCCCGACCCGGCCATGCACGCCGAGTGCGTGCGACGCACCGGGGCCCGCACCCCGCTGGTGGTCGGCGACCGGCTGGACACCGACGTCGAGGGAGCCCAGCGGGCCGGTGCGCCCAGCCTGCTGGTGTTCTCCGGCGTCACCACCCCCGACGTCCTGCTGGCCGCCGGCCCCGAGCACCGGCCCGACCTGATCGCCGACGACGTCGCCGGCCTGACGCGCAGCCACCCCGAGGTGGTCCGCGAGGGTGCCGACTGGGTGTGCGGCGGGTGGCGGGCCACGTCGGACGGGGAGGGCGGCCTGCTGCTGGCGGGCCCGGACGGCGGCGCAGCGGGCACGGACGACGGCCTGGACGGCCTGCGCGCGCTGTGCGTCGCGCACTGGGCCGACCACCGTGCCGACGCGGCCCCGGCCCGGGTCAGCGCCGCCGACGGGAGCGGCGACGAGGCGGCGGCGGCGTTGCGGCGCTGGCAGCTGACGGAGGGCTGAACCCTGGACCGCCGGCGGGCGCCCGGGACCTCAGAGCAGGGAGCGCAGGCGCAGCATGTCTCGGAGGCCGGCCTCCAGCTTGACCCGACCGCTGGCCCAGGCCGAGCCGAACGACAGCTGCCCGGCGGTGAGCTCGAGCAGGTCGTCGCTGGTCATGGTGAACCGGATGTCGGCCTTGGGCACCGACGGGCTCTCGGGCACGGCGGTCACGTCGTGCGCGGAGCCGCTGGCGAGGCGGCCCTGGACCACCTGCTGGAGGTCGGTCAGGCGGCAGGAGACGGTCCGGTCCAGGCCCTGCGCGGCCGGGTTGGCGGCCAGCTTGCCGACGAACCCCTCCAGGGCGCTCATGCACTGCTCGAGGGTCGCCACGCTCGGGTGCCTCCACGGTCGGCGGGTCGGCAACGCGTCTGCGGCGCCCCGGGCACGCTACCCCGGGGGTCCCGCGGCCCCGGTCCTGTCGGTGCCGGGCAGTAGCCTCGGGGATGAGCGGTGCCGGTCGTCGCGGTTGTCGCGGCACGCCCTGGCCCACCGGTGCAGGCCGGGGGAGAGGACGGTCCGTGGGTCCCCCGTGGACCTGCCGCCGGGACCCAGGCACCTGTACACCGACACGGCCACGACGGCAGGGAGGGGCACACGTGACGCAGACCGGTCGCCCGCTGCCCGGACCCCCGCGGCCGGTGCCCGGGTCCCCGAGCCCGACTGCCCGTCCCGGTCCGGCACCCGCCGCGGTCTCGGAGGGCGACGGTCCCGATCCCGCGGCCGCCCCCTCCGGCTCCCCGGCCGACCCGGTGGACACCCTCGCCGAACGACTGCAGGCGGTGCCGGTCGCAGGCCACGCGGCCGTGCTGGAGGCCGAGCACGAGCGGCTGCAGCGCCGCCTCGCCACCATCGACCAGCTGTGACCGCACCCCGACCCACCCCGTGCGCGACGACGGTGGGCTCCTGATGGCCCGCCGTGCCCGGCTGGACGCCGAACTCGTCCGGCGCAAGCTGGCGCGCTCCCGGGAGCACGCCCAGACCCTCATCACCGAGGGCAGGGTCACCGTCGGCGGGCAGCTGGCCACCAAGGCGGCCACCGGGGTCGAGGCCGGCACGCCGGTCGTGGTCCGCACCGACCCGGACGCGCCCAGCTGGGTGTCCCGGGGGGCGCACAAGCTCATCGGTGCGCTGGACGCGTTCGGTGTCGACGTCACCGGCCGGCGGGTGCTCGACGCCGGCGCCTCCACCGGGGGCTTCACGGAGGTGTCGCTGGACCGTGGCGCCCGGGAGGTCGTGGCCGTCGACGTCGGCTACGGCGAGCTGGCCTGGTCGCTGCGCACCGACGAGCGGGTCGCCGTCCACGAGCGGACCAACGTGCGCACCCTGACACCCGAGGACATCGGCGGCACCGTCGACCTCGTCGTCGCCGACCTGTCCTTCATCTCCCTGCGCCTGGTGCTGCCCGCCCTCACCGGGTGCACCCGGCCCGACGGGGAGCTGCTCCCCATGGTCAAGCCCCAGTTCGAGGTCGGCCGGGAACGGCTGGGCACCGGTGGCGTGGTCCGCGACCCCGCACACCGGGCCGACGCCGTCCTCACCGTGGCCGGGGCAGCCGCCGACCTGGGCTGGGGCACCGCCGGGGTGGTCGCCAGCCCGCTGCCCGGCCCCGCCGGCAACGTCGAGTTCTTCCTCCGGCTGCGGCGGGACGCCGCACCCCCCGACCCCGAAGCCGTCCACCGAGCCGTCCAGGAGGGCCCCCAGTGAACCTCGAGAACAGCGTCACGCCGGACACCGACCAGGCCTGCGCGCCCGCCTCCGACGGGGTCCGCCGGGTCCTGCTGGCCGCGCACACCGGGCGCGCCGACATCATCGCGCTGGCCCGCACCGCAGCGGCCCGGCTGACCGCGGCCGGGATCGTCGTCCGGCTGCTGGACGACGAGGCCGTCGACCTGCAGATCGAGGGCGCCGAGGTCGTCGCGTTCGGGCCCGAGGCCGCGCAGGGCGCCGAGATCGTGCTCGTCATGGGCGGGGACGGCACGTTCCTGCGTGCCGCCGAACTCGCGCGCTCCACCGACGCCGCACTGATCGGGGTCAACCTGGGACGGGTCGGGTTCCTCGCCGAGACCGAGCCCGAGGCCGTCGAGGAGACCCTCGCCGCCATCGAGCGCTGCGAGTACTCCGTGGAGGAGCGGCTCACCCTCGAGGCGCACGTCTTCGACGCCGACGGGGAGCGGGTGGGCGGCACCTGGGCGCTGAACGAGGCCTCCGTGGAGAAGGTCGAGCGGTCCCGGGTGCTGGACGTGGTGCTGGCCATCGACGGACGGCCGCTGACCAGCTTCGGCTGCGACGGCGTGCTGGCCGCGACCCCGACCGGCTCCACCGCCTACGCCTTCTCCGCGGGTGGCCCCGTCGTGTGGCCCGACGTCGACGCGATCCTGCTGGTCCCCACCAACGCGCACGCGTTGTTCTCCCGGCCGCTGGTCACCTCGCCCAACGCGGTGCTGACCATCGCCATCCCGCCGGACGGGACCCGGGCCCGGGTGTCCGCCGACGGGCGCCGGGTGGTCGACATCCCGGCCGGCGGCCGGGTCGACGTGCGCCGCTCGGACCGGTCGGTGCGCATCGCCCGGGTGCACCCCACGACCTTCGGCGACCGGCTGGTGGCCAAGTTCGGGCTGCCCGTCCGGGGGTTCCGGGACGCCCGGTCCGCGCACGCCGGCCCCGGCCGGGAGCTGGCCCCGACGCGGCGCAACGTGCTGCTGCGCGACGACACCGCGGAGCCGGCCTCGACCCCCGGCACCGGTGAGCAGCACGGAGGGGCACCGCATGGCACCGCGTGAGCGGAAGAAGGCCACCCCGGCGACCGCGCCAGCGCCCGCGACCGCGCCCGTGCCGTCGGCGCGGCACGGGGCGCTGAGCGAGGTCCGCATCCACGGCCTGGGTGCCATCGACGACGTGACCCTCGACCTCAACCCGGGGTTGACGGTCGTGACGGGGGAGACCGGTGCCGGCAAGACCATGGTGGTCACCGGGCTCACCCTGCTCTTCGGCGGGCGAGCGGACCCGGGCCGCGTCCGGGCGCAGGGTCGAGCCGGGGTCGAGGGTCGGCTCGTGCTGCCGCCGGACAGCCCGGTGTGGGCGCGGGCCGCCGAGGCCGGCGCCGAGGCCGACGAGGACGGCAGCCTCATCCTCGCGCGCACGGTCAGCGCCGAGGGGCGGTCCCGGGCCTACCTGGGGGGACGCAGCGTCCCCGTCGGCGTCGTCGCCGAGATCGCCGAGGACCTCCTGGCCGTGCACGGCCAGACCGACCAGCTCCGGCTGACCCGTCCGGCCGAGCAGCGCCGGGCCCTGGACAGGTACGCCGGTCCGGCGCACCTCGAGCTGGTCGAGGCCCACCGGGCCGCGCACGCCCGCTGGCGTCAGCTCGCCGAGGACCTCGAGCGCCGACGGACCCAGACCCGCGAGCTCGCGCAGACCGCCGAGGTGCTCCGGCGCGGTCTGGAGGAGATCGCCGCCGTGGCACCCCAGCCCGACGAGGACACGGCACTGGACGCCCAGGCCACCCGGCTGGGCGACGCCGACGCCCTGCGTGGCGCCGCCGACGAGGCCCGGCTCGCGCTGGTCGGTGACACCACCGGCGACCTGGGCGGTGGCGAGGACCTCCCGCAGGACGCGACGACCGCGCTGGCAGCCGCCCAGCGGGCGTTGGCGGCCTCCGGCGACCCGGCCCTCGTCGCCCTGGCCGAGCGGCTGGGTGACGTCGGGGCGGTCGTCGCCGACGTCGGGGTGGAGCTGGCCGGGTACGTCGCCGACCTGGACGCCGACCCCGCCCGCCTGGCCGAGGTGCTGGACCGCCGAGCCGCCATCACCACGCTCGTGCGCACCTACGCCGACCACGGCGCCGGGGTGGGTGGGGTGCTGGCCTGGGCGGAGGACGCCACCGACCGGCTGTCCCAGCTCGACGTCTCCGACGAGGCCCTGGAGGCGCTGACGGCGTCCCGGGACGCGGCCCGTGCCGAGCTGCGGGAGCTGTCCGAGCGGGTCTCGGCCGGCCGGACCGCCGCCGCCGAGGGGTTCGCCGCCGACGTGGGCCGCGAGCTGGCCGGCCTGGCGATGAAGACCGCCCGGGTGTCCTTCGCCGTCACCACCGACCTGGAGTCGCCCGGTCCGGAGGGGGCCGACGAGGTCGCGCTGCTGCTGGCCGCGCACCCCGGCGCCCCCGCCCGCCCGGTGCACAAGGGCGCGTCCGGCGGCGAGCTCTCCCGCGTCATGCTGGCCATCGAGGTGGTCTTCGCCGGTGCCGACCCGGTGCCGGTGATGGTCTTCGACGAGGTCGACGCCGGGGTCGGGGGTCAGGCCGCCGGGGAGATCGGCCGAAGGCTGGCCCGGTTGGCGGGGGAACACCAGGTCGTCGTCGTCACCCACCTGGCGCAGGTCGCGGCGTTCGCCGACACGCACCTGGTGGTCGACAAGGCGCCGGACTCCGGGGCCGGGGTGACCGCCACCGACATCCGCGCGGTCGCCGGCGAGGACCGGGTGCGCGAGCTCGCCCGCATGCTGTCCGGGCTCAGCGACAGCGACACGGGGCAGGCGCACGCCCGCGAACTCCTGGCGGTCGCCGGGCAGCCCCAGTGACCTGAGCGGAGGGCCGGGACCGGCCGGCCGAGCTGCCCAGCGCACGCCGGTCGGTGCGGTCAGGCCCTCCGCTTGACGTAGCCGGCCAGCCCGAACTGCAGCAGCGCGAGGCCGCGTTCCCCGCGGGCCCGCAGCTCCTCCACGAGGTCGTCGGTGCCGTCGGGGCCGAGCACCCGGTCGCGCGCGAGCTCCAGCAGCGCCTGGTAGAGCCCGAGGACGGCGTTCGCGGTCAGCCAGGGCTCCAGTTCGCCGGGCTCGGCGCGGGTCTCCAGGGTGATCTGCTCGGCCAGGGCGTCGGTGAGCTGCCCGAGGATCTCCCGCTCCCGCACCTGCAGGGTCCGGGAGCCGCGGATGACGCGTGCCATCTCCGCCACGGTGCCCGCGGCGCGCGGGTCCCCGAGCCGGCTGCACGCCGCGACGATGAACGTGCCGGCCGCGGCGGCGACGGACTCCCCGGCGCGCCGACGCCGCACGGCGTCCAGCAGGGCGGCCTGCATCGGCGGGTCGGCCTCGAAGACCAGGCCCTCCTTGACCGGGAAGTGGTTGAAGACCGTCTTCTCGACCACCCCGGCCCGCTGGGCGATCTCCAGCACACTGACGTGGTCGAAGCCGCGCTCCACGAACAGCGCGGACGCCGCGTCCACGATGGTCTCCCGGGTCTGCTGCCGCCGGACCTCACGCAGGTTCTGCCCGCCGCGGCGGCGCTTGGGCGCGGGCGCACCGGAGGCGGTGCTGCCGGTCGGCGGCGTGTCCGCCGGGGTCGCGGCGGCCCGGGCAGCGGTCGCCGCAGCGCCCTTCGCGGCAGCGCCTCTCACCGCAGCGCCCTTCGGCACGGCGCGCTTGGTCGCAGCGCTCTTGACCCCAGGGGCCTTCACCACAGCGCCTTTCACCGCAGCGCCCTTCGGCACGGCGGTCTCCGGCACGGCGCGTTCGGCCACCGCACGCTCGGTACGGTCGTCGTCACGCAGTGACGTGTCGTCCACCACGGGGTCGGCGTCCGGCTGTGGACCGGCGTCGGTGGACGACCCGGCGGGGGAGCCGTCAGCGCCGGCAGCGGGGGCGGCGTCCACGTCGGGACCGGGGTCCGGGACGACCGTGGGGCCCGCGTCCAGGACTGCGTCCACGGTCGGCACCGCGGGTTCGGCGACGGCGAGCTCGTCCTCCTCCGGGGAGGCGGCGCGAGCGGCCTCGCGGGCGTCGGCGCGCGCCTGGGCTGCGACGACGTCCTCCGCGCGGACCTCGGCTGCCGTCGCTGTAGCGACCGGCACCTCGATCCCGGTCGCCTCGGACAGGACAGTCGCTGCAGCTCGCCTCGTCCGGGCCCCACCAGTCACCCGAGCCACGCTAGACACCCCGCCGACCGGCCCTCCACGCCGCTCCGGGCGGCGGCCGGGCGAGTCGCCCGGGGGGTGGTGTCGTTCACCCTCCGTGAGCGGACGAGTGCGTCTCAGCCGGCCGCGGGAGCGCGTCGGGCGGGAGCGTGATCAGCCCCGCGTGCGACCATCGCGGCCATGCGCATCGGCACCATCCGGCGGAAGAGCGCCGCTGACACGGCCCCTGGGGTGACCGGGACCGTGCGACTGGACCGCCGCACCAAGAACCTGACCAAGCGGCTGCGCCCGGGCGACATCGCGGTCATCGACCACGTGGACATCGACCGCGTCAGCGCGGACTCCCTCGTCTCCTGCAAGGTCGCCGGCGTCGTCAACGCCGCGGCCAGCACCTCGGGCCGCTACCCGAACCTGGGTCCCGGGATCCTCGCTGCGGCCGGCATCCCGCTGCTGGACAACGTCGGCAAGGAGGTCTTCGCCGACCTCAAGGAGGGCACCACCGTCCGCCTGGACGGCGACACCCTCTACGTGGACGACACCGCCGTCGTCACCGGCACGGAGCAGACCGACGAGACCATCGCCGAGGCGATGACCGAGGCCCGCGCGGGTCTGTCCACGCAGTTGGAGGCCTTCGCCGCCAACACGATGGAGTACATGAAGACCGAGCGGGCCCTCCTGCTCGACGGCGTCGGCGTCCCGGACGTGGCGACCCAGATCGACGGCCGGCACGTGCTGATCGTCGTCCGTGGGTACGACTACAAGGAGGACCTCGGGGCGCTGAGGTCCTACGTCCGGGACTACCGCCCGGTGCTGATCGGGGTCGACGGCGGGGCCGACGCGCTCATCGAGGCCGGCTACCAGCCGGACATGATCATCGGGGACATGGACTCGGTCTCGGACTCCGTGCTGCGCTGCGGGGCCGAGGTGGTCGTGCACGCCTACGCCGACGGCCGCGCCCCCGGTCTGCAGCGCGTCCTGGACCTCGGTGTCGAGGCGATCACCTTCCCGGCCGCGGCGACCAGCGAGGACATCGCGATGCTGCTGGCCGACGAGAAGGGCGCCACGCTCATCGTCGCGGTGGGCACGCACGCCACGCTCGTCGAGTTCCTCGACAAGGGCCGCGGTGGCATGGCCTCCACGTTCCTCACCCGCCTGCGGCTGGGGGGCAAGCTGGTCGACGCCAAGGGCGTCTCCCGGCTCTACCGCAGCCGCATCTCGACCCTCGCCCTCGTCCTGCTGGTGCTGGCCGCCTTCGTGTCGATCGGGGCCGCGCTCGCCGTCTCGACCACCGGTCAGATCTACCTCGACCTGCTGGTCGACCAGTGGGACAGCCTCGTGTTCTGGTTGGAGAACCTCTTCTCGTGATCGACTTCCGCTACCACCTCGTCTCGCTGATCGCGGTCTTCCTGGCGATCGCGCTGGGCATCGTCATCGGGACCACCGCCCTCAACGGCCAGCTGACCGACAACCTGCGCACCCAGGTCACCGGCCTGCAGGAGGACAAGCGGGCCCTGGAGGACGAGACCCAGGGGCTGCAGGCGCAGCTGGACGCCACCGGCGGGTTCGCCGAGGAGGTCGGCCCCGCGCTGGTCGCCGGCACCCTCACCGGTCGCTCGGTCGTGCTGGTCGTGGGCAACGAGGACGTCGACAGCGACGTGGTCGACGAGATCAGCTCGCTGATCACCGACGCCGGCGCGACCGTCACCGGGACCGTGGAGCTGTCGCCGGCCTACAGCGACCCGGCCACCGCGCAGAGCCTGCAGACCTACGTCACCGGCCCCGGCGGCCTGCCCCCGGGCATCACCGCCCCGGAGACCAGCGACACCGCCGAGCTGGTCGCCAGCCTGCTGGCCCAGGTGCTGGTGATCGCCCCCAGCGGTGCGGTCGCCGAGGACGGCAGCGTCGTCCCCGGCACGGCACCGGACAGCACCGCCACCTCCCAGGTGCTCGCCGGCCTGGCCGCCCTGGAGGTGCTCAGCGTGGGCAGCGACTCGGTGAGCGCGGCGGACTACGCGGTGTTCCTCACCGCCGGCGCCGTCACCGGGGACGACGCCGAGGCGCGCAACGCCGCCCTGCTGGACCTGGTCAGCGCGCTGGACGCGCAGGGCTCGGGCGCCGTGGTCAGCGGCAACGCCGCATCCGCCGGCGACGGTGGGCTGGTCGGGGTCATCCGGGCCGACACCGAGGCCTCCACGACCATCTCCACGGTCGACAACGCGAACGCCCCCGAGGGCCGGATCAGCACCGTGCTGGCTCTGTCGAGCGAGGGCCAGGGGACGTCGGGCCGGTACGGCACGGGCGAGGACGCGCAGCCCGTCCCGCCGGTCCCCGCCCGCTGATGGCCTCCCGGCTGGTCCTCGCCGCCCTCGGCGCGGGCGTCGTCCGGGCCGGGCTCGCCGGGGCGCTCGAGGCCGCCGAGCGGCCCGCGGCCGCCCGCTGGCGGCGCACCAACTACGCCCGCCGGCCGCTGACCCTGCTCGGCGGCCCGGTGCTGGCCGCGGCCGCCACCGGGTCGGCGGTGCTGGGCGCCCCGGCGGGGACCCGTGCGGCGGCCGCCCTGGTGGGGACGGTGGGTGCGGTCGTCGGGGGCTACGACGACCTGGCGGGTGCACGTCCTGAGCAGGCCCGGGACAAGGGCCTGGCCGGCCACCTGGCCGCGCTGCGGGCCGGCCGGGTGTCGGCCGGCGCGGTCAAGGTCGCCGGACTCGGTGCGGCGGCGGCCGTCGCGGCCGTGCTGACCCGCCGGGGGACCGGCGCCGGCGCATGGGTGGACGGCGTGCTGACCACCGGCCTGGTGGCGGGCACCGCGAACCTGGTCAACCTGCTGGACCTGCGCCCGGGCCGGGCCGCCAAGGCCGGCGCGTTGCTTGCCGCCGGCACGCTGGCCGGTCCCGTCGGCGGTCTGGTCGCCGGCCCCCTGGGTGCCGCGCTGGCGGTGCTGCCCGAGGACCTGGGCGAGCAGGTCATGCTCGGTGACTGCGGAGCGAACTCCCTGGGTGCGCTGCTGGGTCTCCGGTTGGCGGGTGCGGAGTCCCGGGCGGCCCGCGTGGGCGCACTGGCACTGGTCACCGGGCTCACGCTGGCGAGCGAGAAGGTGAGCTTCACCGCCGTCATCGAGTCCACCCCGGGCCTGCGCGAGCTGGACCGTCTCGGCCGGCGCCCCGCCTGAGGTGACCCGCCAGCAGGCCGTGCGCGGCGTCGCCGGGGCTGCCGCGCTCATCGCGGTGCTCACCGTCGTCGCCCGGCTCGCCGGGTTCGGGCGCAGCGTGGTGTTCACCAACACCGTCGGTGCCGCCAGCACCGGTGACACCTACCTGGCCGCCAACAACGTCCCCAACATCGTCTTCGAGGTCGTCGCCGGCGGGGCGCTGGCCAGCCTGGTGGTCCCGATGCTGGCCGGCGGGATCGCCGCCGGGGACCGGGAGCAGGTGCGCCAGACCGCCTCGGCGCTGCTGGGCTGGGCGCTGCTGGTGCTCACCCCGTTGGCCGTCGCGCTGGCGCTGCTGGCCCGCCCGATCGCCGTCGGTCTCCTCGGGGACGACGCCGCCGACCCGGCCAAGGTGGACCTGGCCGCCCGCTTCCTGGTCGTCTTCGCCCCGCAGGTCGTGCTCTACGGCATCGGGATCGTGCTGACCGGGGTGCTGCAGGCGCACCGTCGTTTCGCCGGACCCGCGCTGGCCCCGCTGCTGTCCTCGGTCGTCGTCGCCGGGGCCTACCTGACCTTTGCCGGCATCGGCGGCGCACGGGCGGCGGAGGACCTGTCCCGGCCCGCCGAGCTCGTCCTGGGCGTCGGGACGACGCTCGGGGTGGTCGCGCTGGCCGGCTGCCTGCTGCTGCCGCTGCGCGGTCTGCGCCTGGGGCTGCGGCCCCGGCTGCGGTTCCCGGTGGGGGCGGCGCCGAGGGTGCGCCGGCTGGCCGTGGCCGGGGTGCTGACCCTGGCCGGGCAGCAGCTGGTCGCCGTCGTCGCGATCCGGCTGGCCAACGCCGGGGGCGTGCCCGACGGCACCCAGGTCGTGTACTTCGCCGGCATGACGCTCTTCCTGCTGCCCTGGGCGGCGCTCGCGGTCCCGCTGGCCACGTCGGCCTACCCCGGGCTGTCCGAGCGCGCTGCCCGCGGTGACGACGAGGGCTTCCGCCGGGTGCTGGCCCCGGTGGTGGTCCTGGTGGTGGCGCTGTCGGCGCTCGCCGCAGCGGGACTGGTCGCGGTGTCCGGGCCGATGGCGCGGGTGTTCCTCGCCTCCGACCGGGACGCCGCATCGGCGGCCGCCCTGGCCCCGACCATCGTGGCGTTCGTGCCCGGCCTGCTCGGTTACGGGCTGGTCGCGGTGCTGACCCGGGCCCTCTACGCCCGCGGGCTCTGGAAGGCGCCCACCGTGTGCGTCGGCGGGGGATGGCTGGTCGCCGTGGCCGCGGACCTGGTGCTGGCCGGTGTGCTGCCGGGCGACCAGCGGGCCGTCGCGCTGGCCACCGGCCACACGATCGGGGTGACCGTCGCCGGGCTGGGCCTGCTGATGGTGGTCCACCGGGTGGTCGGGGTGCAGGGGCTGGCCGGACTGCCGCGCACCGGCTCCGTCGCCGTCCTGGCCGGGGTGCTGGGCGGTGCGGCGGGGCTGGCCGTCTCCCGCGCGCTGGGTTCGGACCCCGTGCCCGGTGGCGGGGTGCTCGCCGCGGTCGGCATCGGCGTCCTGGCCGGGGGCACGGTGCTGGTGGTCGCGGCGGTGGTCATGATGGGACTGGCCCGGCGACCGCTCACGGCCGCCGTGCGCGGGCTCCGGTCCGGCGGGGACGCGGACACCGGGACGGACCGGGCACCGACCGAGGGCACGGACCGAGCAGACAGGGGTGACCGGTGACCGAGCAGGAGCAGCAGGTGCTCGCCGGGCGCCGGGTCGCGCAGGTGCTGGCCACCAGCACCGGCGGGGTCGGCACGCACGTCCGGTCGGTGCTGGCCGCGCTGGGCCGCGCCGGGGCGCAGGTCCGGGTCTGCGGGCCGGCTGCCACGGACGCACTCTTCGGCTTCGCCGCGCTCGCGGCCTTCCGGCCGGTGGGCATCTCGGCCGGGCTGGACCCGGTCGCCGACCTGCGGGCCGTGCGCGCGCTCGCCCGGGCCACCGCCGACGTCGACCTGGTGCACGCCCACGGACTGCGCGCCGGCCTGGTCGCGGCTGCCGCCCGCCGCGCCGGCCGGGCCACCCACCCGCTCGTGGTGACCCTGCACAACGAGCTGCCCCCCGGCGGGGGGCTCAAGCGCGCCGTGCTCTCCCGCGCGGAGGCCGCCACCGTCCGGGCCGCCGACGTGGTGCTGGCCGCGTCGGGGGACCTGGCCGAGAACGCCACCCGGCTCGGCGCCCGCGACGTCCGGGTCGCCCCGGTGTCCGCCCCGCCGCTGCCCGCCCCGCAGCGGGACCGGGCGCAGGTCCGCGCCGACCTCGACCTGGACGGCGACCGGCCGCTGGTGGTCGCCGTGGGCCGGTTGCACCCGCAGAAGGGCTACGACACCCTGCTGGACGCCGCACGCAGCTGGACCGACGCCCTCGTCGTCGTCGCCGGTGACGGACCGCTCGAGCAGCCCCTGCAGTCCCGCATCGACGCCGAGGGCCTGCCGGTGCGGTTGCTGGGGCGGCGCACCGACGTCGCCGACCTGCTCGCCGCCGCCGACGTGTGCGTGCTGCCCTCGGTCTGGGAGGCCCGCTCGCTCACCGCCCAGGAGGCGCTGCGCTCGGGCACCCCGCTGGTCGCGACCCGGGTCGGCGGCATCCCCGAGCTGGTCGGTGACGCCGCGGTGCTGGTGCCCGCCGGTGACGCCGGTGCACTCGCCGACGCGGTCACCGCCGTGCTCACCGACCCGCCGCTGCGCGACCGGCTGACCGCGGCAGGGCCCGCCCAGGCGGCCCGCTGGCCCGACGAGGCGGGCACCGCCCGCCAGCTCGTCGCCCTCTACCGCGAGCTGCTCGGCCCGGCGGACCGGTGACGGCCGCCCGCCGGGCCCTGGCGGTCCTGCTGGCGTCGGTGGCCGTGCTCCTCGGCCTGGGGGCGCCGGCCGGTGCCGCCGAGGAGACCTCCTACGCCGCGGACCGGGTCGTCGTCCTCGGCGTCCCCGGGCTGGTCTGGTCCGACGTGGACCCCGACGTCATGCCGCAGACGTGGACGCTCGCGCAGGAGTCCGCGATCGGCGCGCTCAGCGTCCGGGCCGCGCGCTCCACCACGTGCGTCCTGGACGGCTGGGCCACCCTCGGGGCGGGCAACCGCGCGCGCTGGGCCCAGGCCGTCGAGCCGATCCCGCCCGTGCCGCTGCCGCCCGACCCCGGCGCGGAGGCCCAGGACGACCTGCCGGCCGCCGTCCCGGACATCTTCGGACCCGACACCCCCGAGGACACCTCGCTGTCCTACTGCGGGCTCCAGGAGCAGGTCGCCAACGTCGGGATCGCCGACCCGGCGGTCGCCGTCGCCCGGGTCGCCGAGGACGAGGCCACCGCGCGCTTCGGCGCCGAACCCGGCGCCCTCGGGGACGCCGTCCCCTGCGTCAGCACCGTCGGCCGGGCGGCGTCCGTGGCCGCCGCCGGCCCGCAGGCGACGCTGACCCAGGTGGGGGAGCTGCCCGCCGACGCGGCCGGCATCGCCGGGATGGTCGCCGGGTGCCCGCTGACGCTGGTCTCGCTGGGCGACCTCACCGACGCCGGCGCGCCCAGTGCCGACGAGACCGACACCGGCACCCAGCCGCTGCCCCGCGGTGCCGCCCTGGGCCAGGTCGACCAGGCCGTCGGCGCCGTGCGCGCCGCACTCACCACGCTGCCCGGGGACACCCTGCTGCTCGTCCAGGGTGTGTCCGAGGTCAACGACGGCCGCCCCCAGCTGCACGTCGCGATCGCGAACGGCCCCGGCTACGACGGCGGCTGGCTCACCTCCGCCAGCACCGGGCGGGCGCCGTTCGTGCAGCTGATCGACACCGCGCCCACCGCGCTGCGCGCCCTGGGACTGGACGAGCCGACCTCGATGAACGGCCAGCCGATGAGCGCCACGGGGGAGCGGCCGGCACTCGCCCGGGCCGTGGCCGACCTCGACGAGGCCAACACCCGGGCGATCGTGCACAACCGCACGACCGGGGACTTCTTCTGGATCCTGGTGCTGGTGTCGGCGGTCGTCGTCGGACTGGGGCTGCTCACCCTCGGCGGCTGGCGGGCCCCGCGGTACACCCCGCAGCGGCTGCGCGACTGGTGGGCCCGCCGGCAGCCCAGCATCGCCACCCGCAACCGGCTGCGCCGCTTCGTCCGGCCGGTCTGCCTGGCCGCCGCGTCACTGCCGGTGGCCACCTACCTGGCCAGTGCCGTGCCCTGGCAGGACGGCGGCGCCCCCCGGACGGCGCTGGCCGGCTCCGTCGCCGTCCTCACCGCGCTGGTCACCCTCGTCGCCTCCCTCGGCCCGTGGCGGCGCCGGCGGCTGGGCCCCGCGGTCGCCGTCCTCGTGGTCACCCTGGTCACCCTCCTCGGGGACGTCGTCACCGGCTCGCACCTGGAGCTGGACGGCCTGCTGGGCTACGACGCGATCGTCGCCGGCCGGTTCACCGGCTACGGCAACCTCACCTTCGGCCTGCTCGCGGTCAGCGGGCTGCCGCTGACCGCGGGCCTGGCCGTGGCCCTGGCCCGACGCTCGGCGGGTGGGGGACGGCGGCAGGTGCTGCTGGTGACCCTCGTCGTGGGTGTCGTCGTCACCGGGCTGATCGGCGCGCCCTCGCTGGGCCGGGACTTCGGCGGCGTGCTGGCCGCGGTGCCGGGGTTCCTGCTGCTGGCCATGCTGCTGGCCGGCATCCGGGTCACCGTCGTCCGGCTGGTGGCCGTGCTGGGCGTGGCCGTGCTCGCCGTGGGCACCGTCGCGGTGCTGGACTGGCGTCAGCCCCCCGCGGAGCGCAGCCACCTGGGCCGGTTCGTCGCCCAGCTGGTCGACGGGCAGGCCTGGACGGTGGTCAGCCGCAAGGCCGAGGCCAACCTGGGCATCCTGGTCGGCAGCCCGCTGTCCTGGACCCTGGCCGTCGCCCTCGTCGCGGCGCTGTGGCTGCTGCGCCCGGGTGGACTGCTGCGCAGCCGGCCGGTCGGCAGCCCCGGGGACCTGCCCGCGGCCGACGTCCTGGTGCTGCGGGCCGCCCTGGTCGCCACCGCGCTGAGCCTGACGATCGCCGCCGCGGTCAACGACTCCGGCGTCGCCGTCCCGGCCACCGCGGCGACCCTGCTGGTGCCGCTGCTGGTGTGGTTGGCCGCCGCCCCGCGGCGCCTGCCGGACGGTGACGCAGCAGCCGCGGCGGACGACGGTGGAGCGGCCGGGGACCGTGTTAGCGTGAGCGCCCGTGGGTCGACTGGCTGAAACGCGGAATCTGCTCCCCAACTCGCAACCGACGAAGTTCGTCTTCGTGACCGGTGGCGTCGTCAGCTCCCTGGGCAAGGGACTGACCGCGAGCTCGCTGGGGGCCCTGCTCTCGGCCCGCGGTCTGCGGGTGACGATGCAGAAGCTGGACCCCTACCTCAACGTGGACCCGGGCACGATGAACCCGTTCCAGCACGGCGAGGTCTTCGTCACCGAGGACGGCGCCGAGACCGACCTGGACATCGGGCACTACGAGCGCTTCCTGGACGCCGACCTCACCGGGCGGGCCAACGTGACGACCGGGCAGGTCTACTCCGACGTCATCGCCAAGGAGCGGCGCGGGGAGTACCTGGGCGACACCGTGCAGGTCATCCCGCACATCACCAACGAGATCAAGGCCCGGATGCTGGCCGGCGCGGACTCCGCCGAGCGGGTCGACGTCGTCATCACCGAGATCGGCGGCACCGTCGGCGACATCGAGTCGCTGCCCTTCCTGGAGGCCGCGCGCCAGGTCCGGCACGAGCTGGGCCGGGACAACTGCTTCTTCCTGCACATCTCCCTGGTGCCCTACATCGCGCCGTCCGGTGAGCTGAAGACCAAGCCGACCCAGCACTCGGTCGCCTCGCTGCGCAGCATCGGCATCCAGCCCGACGCGCTGGTCTGCCGTTCCGACCGGGAGATCGGCGAGGGCCTCAAGCGCAAGATCAGCCTGATGTGCGACGTCGAGGCCGAGGGCGTCATCTCCTGCGCCGACGCCCCCTCGATCTACGACATCCCCAAGGTGCTGCACACCGAGGGCCTGGACGCCTACGTCGTCCGCCGGCTGGGGCTGCCCTTCCGGGACGTCGACTGGACCGTCTGGGGCGACCTGCTGGACCGGGTGCACAACCCCCAGCGCACGGTCACCGTCGGCCTGGTCGGCAAGTACATCGACCTGCCCGACGCCTACCTGTCGGTCACCGAGGCGCTGCGTGCCGGCGGGTTCGCCAACCACACCCGGGTGCAGATCCGCTGGGTGCCCAGCGACGAGTGCCAGACGCCGGAGGGCGCGGCCACCGCGCTGCACGGCGTCGACGCGGTCTGCATCCCCGGCGGGTTCGGCGTCCGCGGCATCGAGGGCAAGCTCGGCGCGATCCGGCACACCCGGGTCAACGGCATCCCGACGTTGGGGCTGTGCCTGGGGCTGCAGTGCATGGTCATCGAGACCGCCCGCGACCTGGCCGGCATCCCCGACGCCAACTCCGCGGAGTTCGACCCGGACACCGAGCACGCCGTCATCTCCACGATGGCCGAGCAGCTCGACGTCGTGGCCGGCGACCGGGACATGGGCGGCACGATGCGGCTGGGCTCCTACCCGGCCGCGCTGGTCAAGGGCTCGGTCACCGCCGCCGCCTACGGCTCCACCGAGATCACCGAGCGGCACCGGCACCGCTACGAGGTCGCCAACGCCTACCGAGACCAGCTGTCCTCGGCCGGCCTGGTCTTCTCCGGCACCTCACCCGACGGCACGCTGGTCGAGTTCGTCGAGCTGCCCGCCGACGTGCACCCCTTCTTCGTCGGCACCCAGGCGCACCCCGAGCTCAAGAGCCGTCCGA
Source organism: Modestobacter sp. Leaf380 (assembly GCF_001424485.1). GTDB lineage: Bacteria > Actinomycetota > Actinomycetes > Mycobacteriales > Geodermatophilaceae > Klenkia. The sequence continues at coordinate 150,265 of NZ_LMQC01000023.1, read as the reverse complement.
CCCGGCCGCACCCGCTGTTCGCGGCGTTCGTCAAGGCCGCGGTGGGCTTCCAGGAGTCCGCCCGGCTGCCGGTGCCCGAGGCCGCCGAGATGGGCATCTGATGTACGAGGTCCTCGCCTCCGAGGAGGTCTACTCGGGGCGGGTCATCTCGCTGCGGCGGGACACGGTGGCGATGCCCGAGGGCGGCACGTCGGTCCGTGAGGTCGTCGCACACCCGGGTGCGGTCGGTGTCGTCGCGCTGGACGAGGACGGCGCGGTGGTGATGCTCAAGCAGTACCGGCACCCGATCGGTGAGCACCTGTGGGAGCTGCCGGCGGGCCTGCGGGACGCCGAGGGCGAGCCGCCGCTGGAGACGGCGAAGCGCGAGCTGGCCGAGGAGGTCGGGCTCGCCGCGGAGCGCTGGCAGCTGCTCACCACCTCCTACTCGACGCCGGGCTTCTGCGACGAGCAGGTCGGGCTCTACCTGGCCGAGGGCCTGTCGACCGTGGACCGGCCCGAGGGCTTCACGGTGGAGCACGAGGAGCTGGACATGACCGTCGAGCGCGTGCCGCTGGACACCGCGGTGCAGATGGTCTTCGACGGCACGGTGCGCAACGCGCTGGCCGTCATCGGGCTGCTCGCCGCGGCCCGCGCCCGCACGTCCTCACCGCAGCTGCGCCCGGTCGACACCGGCTTCTGAGCCCAGGCGCAGGCCCAGCCGGCGCAGTTCCAGCTCGGCGAGGGCCTGCGTCGCGGCCGGGTCCCGGTCCCGCCAGGCGGCACCGGTCCCGGCCGGCAGCGCGGCCAGCGCGGTGAGCGGGGCGGTCGCGACGGCGCGGGCGGCCAGCAGCTCGAGGTCCAGCCGGGTGGTCGCGGCCGCCTGCCGGGCCCAGCCCAGCCGCCACGGCAGCCAGCGCACCAGCGCCCAGCCGACGGGGACCACCACCAGCGCGACGGCGAGCACCAGCGCCAGCGTGGCGACGGCGTCCTGCAGTCCCTGCCCGGCCCCGGCCACCCCGCTGCCGGAGTCGCCCAGTGCCTGGAAGGGCACCGCCAGGTCGTCGCCGACCAGCGGCACGTCCTCGGCGACCCCGGCGGCGTCGCCCATGGTGTCGCTGATCGAGCGACCCAGGTCCTCGACCGCGACGCCGGGCTCGGCCAGCACCAGCACCGCACGGTGCACCACCCGGGCCAGCCACACCCACAGCGCCGCCCAGGCGAGCAGGCCGACGTCGGCGGCGAGCTGGCGGCTCCGCAGGGCGGGTCGTTCGGCGTAGAGCAGCATCGCGGGGCCCCCGGTCTCCGTCGGGGCCGGCGGACCCCGTGCCCGGCCATTCTCGCGGTGCCGGTGCCCCGGCGTGTCCCGGGGCGGGAGCGGCGGGCGTCCGGTGGAGTGGGGGGCGTGGCCGACGTCGCGGTGGAGCGGGTGGTGACCGGGTACCTGGACCACCTGACCGTCGAACGCGGGCTGTCGGCCAACACGACCAGCTCCTACCGGCGGGACCTGCGCCGGTACTGCGCCTTCCTGGACGCCGCCGGGGTCCGGGGGCTGGGCGAGGTCGCCGAGTCCGACGTGACCGGGTTCCTCACCGCCCTGCGCACCGGGGACGACGAGCACCCGCCGCTGTCGGCCACCTCGGCGGCCCGGGCGGTGGTCGCCGTCCGCGGGCTGCACCGGTTCGCCCTGCTCGACGGTCTGGTGCCCGACGACGTCGCCGCCCAGGTCAGGCCGCCCGCGCCGGCCCGGCGGCTGCCCAAGGCGGTCACCGTCGAGCAGGTCGAGGCGCTGCTGGAGGCCGCCGGCCTGGACGAGGGCCCGCGCGGGCTGCGGGACCGGGCGCTGCTGGAGCTGCTGTACGGCACGGGGGCGCGGATCTCCGAGGCCGTCGGGCTGGCGGTGGACGACCTGGACCTGACCCACGGGTCGGTCCGGCTGGCCGGCAAGGGCGGCAAGCAGCGGGTGGTGCCGGTGGGCAGCTACGCGATCCGGGCGGTGGAGGCCTACCTGGTCCGCGGCCGGCCGGCGCTGGCCACCGGGTCCGGCGTGCGGGGTGCGCTGTTCCTCAACGCCCGGGGCGGTCGGCTGTCCCGCCAGTCGGCCTGGGCGGTGCTGCGCACGGCGGCGGAGCGGGCCGGGCTGGCCGAGGTCGCGGACCTGTCGCCGCACACCCTGCGGCACTCCTTCGCCACGCACCTGCTCGACGGCGGGGCCGACGTCCGGGTGGTCCAGGAGCTGCTCGGGCACGCCTCGGTGACGACGACGCAGGTCTACACGCTGGTGACCGTGGACCGGCTGCGTGAGGTGTACGCCACATCCCACCCGCGCGCCCTGCACTGACCTCGGGAAGCGCGCCTTCCTGCGCTACGGCGTTGCTCTGGGTCGATGTCTGCTCACCACGGGTGGTCACACACCGGTGCAGCACTGCCGATGACGGTGTCGGAGGGCGACAAGTCGACACGGCGACAGCCGGGACGACCCGCCACCGGGGACTGCACCAGCTGCACCGAGGGAAGAGGCACCGAGGATGGCGACACCCGTCGTGACGAGCTCCGCCGTCGCGCACCCGCACGTGGGGGCGCCGGAGGTGGAGATGGGCGTGCCCGCCGGCCGCCAGGACCCCGCGCGTGCGCGGCAGCGTCCGCTGCCCACGCCCAAGCCCATCGACCGGCACGGACCGGCCCGCATCGTGGCGATGTGCAACCAGAAGGGCGGCGTCGGCAAGACCACGTCGACCATCAACCTGGGTGCCGCCCTCGTCGAGCAGGGCCGCCGCGTGCTGCTCGTCGACCTGGACCCGCAGGGCGCGCTCTCGGTGGGCCTGGGCATCCAGTCCCAGCAGCTGGAGCGCACCGTCTACAACGCGCTCATGGAGCGGCACACCACGCTGCGCGACGTCATCGTCCGCGACGTCGGCAACGTCCGGGGCCTGGACCTGGCGCCCTCCAACATCGACCTGTCCGCCGCCGAGGTGCAGCTGGTCTCCGAGGTCGCCCGCGAGCAGTCGCTGCTGCGGATCCTGGCCGAGGTGCGCCAGGAGTACGACTACGTCCTCATCGACTGCCAGCCGTCCCTGGGCCTGCTGACCGTCAACGCGCTGACCGCCGCGCAGGGCGTGATCATCCCGCTGGAGTGCGAGTTCTTCTCCCTCCGCGGCGTCGCCCTGCTGGTGGACACCATCGACAAGGTCAAGGAGCGCCTCAACCCCTCCCTGGAGGTCGACGGCATCCTGGCCACCATGTACGACTCGCGGACCGTGCACGCCCGCGAGGTCTTCAGCCGGGTCGTCGAGGCCTTCGGCGACACCGTCTTCCAGACCGTCATCACCCGCACCGTCCGCTTCCCCGAGACCACCGTGGCCGGTCAGCCGATCACCACCTGGGCCTCCACGTCCATCGGCGCCCAGGCCTACCGCGACCTGGCCAAGGAGGTCCTCGCACTGTGACCCGTCGCCCCGTCCTCCCCGGCGCGAGCGAGCTCTTCTTCCGTCGCACGGACGCCCCCTCCGTCGGCCCGGCCCCCGCGCCGGTGTCCGAGCTGCCCTCCCTCGCCGCCGCCGCGTCCTCCCCGGCGCTGCGCGGCAACGCCTCCCGCCGTCCCGAGGACGACGACGCCCCCGTCGTCACGGACGACGTCGCCCCCGGCGCCACCCCGCTGCAGCTGGTCCGGGACACCCCCGACGAGCTGTCCTCGGTGCGCAGTGCCCTGCCTGCCGCCGGGCCGGCGGTCCGGGCCCGGCGGAGCGCCCGGGAGCGCACCAAGCACGAGGAGAAGATCACCGTCTACTGCTCCGCGGAGGAGCTGCTGGCCATCGAGAGCGCCCGGCTGGTCCTGCGCGGCCAGCACGGCGTGGTGGCCGACCGCGGGCGGATCGTCCGCGAGGCGGTCGCGGTGCTGCTGGCCGACCTGGAGTCCCACGGCGAGGACTCGGTCCTGGTGCGGCGGCTGCGGCAGGGCTGACCGGAGGGGCGGGTGGGGGACCGGGCGGTGCTCGGTCCCCGGTCCTGTCGGTGGGTCGCCCTAGGCTCGGCCCCGTGATCACGCCGTGACCGCGCTCGCCGAGCGCCCCGACGTCGCCCCGGGCGACGCCGGGCGGTTCACCGTGCGGCTGGTCAACTTCGAGGGCCCCTTCGACCTGCTGCTGCAGCTGATCGGCCGGCACCAGCTCGACGTCACCCAGATCGCGCTGTCCCGGGTCACCGACGACTTCATAGCCCACCTGCGGGCCCTGGGCGACGAGCTCGACCTGGACCAGGCCTCGGAGTTCCTGCTGGTCGCGGCCACCCTGCTCGACCTCAAGGCCGCGCGGCTGCTGCCGGCCGCCGACGTCGAGGACGAGGAGGACCTGGCCGCCCTGGAGGCCCGGGACCTGCTCTTCGCCCGGTTGCTGCAGTACCAGGCCTACAAGCGGGTCACCGGGTTCCTGCGCGAGCGGGAGGCCGAGGCCGCCCAGCGCTTCCCCCGCGACGTGGCGCTGGAGCCCCGGTTCGCCGCCCTGCTGCCCGAGGTGCTGCTCGGGGTCACCCCCGAGCAGTTCGCCGCGCTGGCCGCCCAGACGCTGACCCCCAAGCCGCCGCCGACGGTCAGCGTCACCCACCTGCACGCCCCCGCCGTCAGCGTGTCCGAGCAGCTGCTGCTGGTCCGCGGCCGCGTCGCCGACGCCGGGCGCATCGACTTCGCCACCCTCGCGGGCGACTGTGTGCACACCCTGGAGAAGGTGGCCCGGTTCCTGGTGCTGCTGGAGCTGTACCGGCAACGACTGGTCGACTTCGAGCAGGAGACGCCGCTGGGCGAGCTCACCGTGCTCTGGACCGGGCCGGTACCGGGGGAGGACCCGGGGGCGGTGTCGTGACAGGCCCCGACCCGACCGGCCCCGACGACGGGTTCTCCTGGGACCGGGTCGCCGCGGAGCTGGCCGCCGCCGAGGCCGCCGACGAGCAGGCCGAGGCCGACGACTGGGACCAGGCCGCCACCGCGCTGGCCGCCTCGCTGGGCATCCCGGTGCGCGAGGCGCCGGAGCTGCCGCCGGCCGTCCCCGAGCCGGCCGCGGCACCACCACGGCCCCGGGTCGAGCTGGAGGACCTGCCGCTGCGGCCGCTGGACGAGGTGTCGGTGGAGGAGGCGTCGGTCGGGGAGAGGGCGCCCGACGTCCCCGACGACGCCGACCCGCACGCACTGCTCGGCGCCCTGGAGGCGCTGCTGTTCGTCGTCGACACCCCGGTGGACGAGGGCACGCTGGCTGCGACCCTGCGCTGCCCGGTCGGCACGCTGCGCCGGGCGCTGGCCGAGCTGGGGGGGTCCTACGACGCCCGGGACGCCGGGATGGTGCTCCGCCGGGTCGGCGAGGGGTGGCGGCTCTACACCCGGGAGGCGCACGCCGGGGTCGTCGAGCGGTACCTCCTGGAGGGTCAGCGCAGCCGGCTGACCCAGGCCGCGCTGGAGACCCTCGCGGTCATCGCCTACCGGCAACCGGTCACCCGTGCGCGGGTCTCGGCCATCCGTGGCGTGGGCGTGGACGCGGTGGTGCGTACCCTGGTCAGCCGGGGTCTGGTCTACGAGTGCGGTACCGACCCCGACAGCGGTGGGGGGCTCTACGCCACGACCCCGCTGTTCCTCGAACGGCTGGGTCTGACCGGCCTCGACGAGCTCCCCGAGCTCGCCCCGCTGCTGCCCGAGGCCCAGACCGTGCTCGACGAACACCCAGGATCTTGAGGACCACCATGAGCGAGAACACCACCCCCACCGACGAGCCCACCCCTGAGCAGGGTGACGAGCAGGGCGTCTGGTCCGAGGACATGGAGCTCGCCCCGGCCCACCCCGGCGACCGCGAGGACGCCCCGGAGCCGGAGGAGAAGCACGCCGAGCGGCTGCAGAAGGTCCTCGCCCGCGCCGGTGTCGGCTCCCGCCGGGTCTCCGAGGAGATGATCGACGAGGGCCGCATCGCGGTGAACGGCAAGACCGTCCTCGTGCAGGGCATGCGGGTGGACCCCCGCACCGTGCAGATCGCCGTGGACGGCGTGCGCATCGAGGTCCGCAACGACCGGGTCACCTACGCGCTCAACAAGCCCTTCGGCGTCATCACCGCGATGAGCGACGACCGCGGCCGGCCCACCGTCGGGGACATGGTGGGCGACCTGCAGAAGGGCATCGTGCACGTCGGGCGGCTGGACCAGGACACCGAGGGCCTGCTCATCCTCACCACCGACGGCGAGCTCGCCCACCGGCTGGCGCACCCCTCCTACGAGGTCAAGAAGACCTACATGGCGCAGGTCTCCGGCAGCGTGCCGCGCGACCTGGGCCGGCGCCTCAAGGACGGCATCACCCTCGAGGACGGGCCGGTCTCCGTCGACGGCTTCGAGCTGATGGACACCCACGCCGGGCAGTCCGTCGTGGAGATCGTGCTGCACGAGGGCCGCAAGCACATCGTGCGCCGGCTGCTGGCCGAGGTGGGCCTGCCGGTCTCCCGGCTGACCCGCACCGCCGTGGGCCCGGTCCAGCTGGCCCGGATGCGCACCGGCGTCATCCGCAAGCTGTCGCGCGCCGAGGTCGGCTCGCTGCAGGAGCTCGTCGGGCTCTGAGCGCCCCGCGCAGCGCAGGGGGCGGGTGGCAGCCGCTCTCTAGACTCGATCGAGGTGCCCGGCGACCCGGGCACCGGTTCCACGATGTCAGGAGAGTGCAGTGGCCGTCCGAGCCATCCGGGGTGCGACCCAGGTCGACGCCGACGACCGCGACGAGGTCCTCGAAGCGACCCGCGAACTCGTCGCCACCGTGCTCGAGCGCAACGAGCTCACCGGCGAGGACCTGATCAGCATCCTGTTCACCGCCACCCCCGACCTGGTCAGCGAGTTCCCGGCGCTGGCCGCCCGGGAGCTGGGGCTGGGCGACGTGCCGCTGATGTGCGCCACCGAGATCGCCGTCCCGCACGCCCTGCCGCGGGTGCTGCGGCTGATGGCGCACGTGGACACCCCCCGGCCCCGCGCCGAGGTCCAGCACGTGTACCTGCGTGGCGCCGTCGCCCTCCGCCGGGACATCGCCCAGTGACCGCCCCCTTCCAGGGTCAGGTCACCCTCGACGGCCCCTCGGGCACCGGCAAGTCCAGTGTCGCCCGCATGGTCGCCACCCGGCTCGGTGCGGCCTACCTGGACACCGGCGCCATGTACCGGGCGGCCACCGTCGCCGTCCTGGACGCCGGCGTCGAGCTGGAGGACGCCGGCGCCGTCGAGCGGACGGTGGCGGCCGCCGACATCCGGGTCGGCACGTCCGCCGACACCGAGACGGTGACCGTCGACGGCGTCGACGTCGCCACCCGGATCCGCGGGGGAGAGGTGACCCGGGCCGTCTCGCCGGTGTCCGCCGTCCCCGCCGTGCGGCGGTTGCTGGTGGACCGACAGCGGTCCTTGGTCGCCGACGCGCACGCCGTCGTCGTCGAGGGGCGGGACATCGGCACCGTCGTCCTGCCCGACGCGACGGTGAAGGTCTACCTGACCGCCGCCCCGGAGGCCCGGGCGCAGCGGCGGGCCGGACAGCTCGGCGTCACCGACGCCGGCGAGGTGGCGGCCCTGGCCGCCGACCTGCGCCGCCGGGACGAGTACGACAGCAGCCGCGCGGACAGTCCGCTGCGGCCGGCCCAGGACGCGATCGTCGTCGACAGCACCGACCTGGACCGCGATGCGGTCGTCGAGGCCGTCGTCGAGCTCGCGCTGCAGGCCGCACGAGCAGGAGAACGCACATGAGCAAGACCCCGAACCCCGTCGTCGCCGTCGTCGGACGGCCCAACGTGGGCAAGTCGACCCTGGTCAACCGGTTCATCGGCCGCCGCGCCGCCGTCGTGCAGGACATCCCGGGCGTCACCCGCGACCGGATCAGCTACGAGGCGCTGTGGAACGGCAAGACGTTCACCGTCGTGGACACCGGCGGCTGGGAGCCCAAGGCGTCCGGCATGGCCGCCTCGATCGCCCGGCAGGCCGAGTACGCGATGAAGACCGCCGACGTGATCGTGCTGGTCGTCGACGCCTCGGTCGGCGTCACCGAGACCGACCTGTCGGCCGCGCGCGTGCTGCGCCGGTCCACGACCCCGGTGATCCTGGTCGCCAACAAGGTCGACGACGAGCGCGGTGAGGCCAACGCCGCCGAGCTGTGGTCCCTGGGCCTGGGCGAGCCGTTCAGCGTCAGCGCGCTGCACGGCCGCGGCGCCGGTGACCTGCTCGACCTGGTCCTGGACGCGATGCCCGAGGCGCCCCGCGAGTCCCTCGAGGAGGGTGGCCCGCGCCGGGTGGCCCTGGTCGGTCGGCCCAACGTGGGCAAGTCCAGCCTGATCAACCGGCTCTCGAAGTCCGAGCGCTCGGTCGTGGACTCCGTCGCCGGCACCACCGTCGACCCGGTGGACTCCCTGGTCACCCTGGGCGGGGAGCAGTGGCGCTTCGTGGACACCGCGGGCCTGCGCCGCAAGGTGGGGACGGCGAGCGGCACGGAGTACTACGCGAGCCTGCGCACCGAGGCCGCCATCGAGGCCTCGGAGGTGGCGATCGTGCTGCTGGCCGCCGACGAGGTCATCAGCGAGCAGGACCAGCGGGTCATCACCCAGGTCATCGAGTCCGGCCGCGCGCTGGTCATCGCGATCAACAAGTGGGACACCCTGGACGAGGACCGGCACGCCCAGCTGGAGAAGGAGATCGAGCGCGACCTGTCCCGGGTGAAGTGGGCGCACCGGGTCAACATCTCCGCGCTCAAGGGCCGTGGCGTGAACAAGCTCGCCGACCACCTGCGGGACGCCCTCGCCTCGTGGGAGTACCGCATCCCGACGGCAGAGCTGAACAACTTCATCCGCGCGCTGGTCCAGGAGACCCCGCCCCCGCCCCGAGGTGGCAAGGTCCCCAAGATCAAGTACGTGACGCAGGCCGACGTCCGCCCGCCGCGGTTCGTGGTCTTCTCCACGGGGTTCCTGGAGGCCGGCTACCGGCGCTTCCTGGAGCGCAAGCTGCGGGAGAAGTGGGGCTTCGAGGGCACCCCGATCGACGTGTCGATCAAGGTCCGGGAGACCAAGGCGCGGGACGCCCGCAAGCGCTGACCCGCTCCCCGGGGCCTCCAGGGCGTCGGGTAGTCTCTTCCACGCAGCTCACCGGCGCCACGGCGTCGCGAGCTCGGGCTGTAGCGCAGCTTGGTAGCGCACTTGACTGGGGGTCAAGGGGTCGCAGGTTCAAATCCTGTCAGCCCGACAGAGAAGATGCAGGTCAGAGGCGGGTCGTCCCACTGGGGCGGCTCGCCTTTTGCTATTTGACAGCAACCGTGACAGCAACGGGCTTCGAACGACCCGGCGTCGAGCTGCCGGATTGAAGCTTGGCCGGCCCTGCAGGCAACTCGCAGCCCCACTTCAAGGACTGGACGGCTGGCGTCCAGAGGGCCCCGGGCGGATCGCGGTCTTGCAGTCACACGAGAACGGTGGCGGAACCCGACGGGGCTTTGGCGGCCCGCGCCCTCCGTCGCAGAGGACGGGAGGGGGCACCTACCGAGTCACCAGTCGAGGCTGTCCTCGATGCGGTCGGCCGCCTCGCGACGCTGCTCAGGAGCCACATGGCTGTATGTGTCCGCCGTGATCGCGTAACTGGCATGTCCGAGGAGTTCCTGCACGACCTTGATGTGCACCCCAGCGGCGAGCAGAAAGCTGGCGGTGGAGTGTCTCAGCGTGTGGAGGTGGACATCGTCGAGGCCCGCGCGGCGGGAGATGGTCACGAACCGGCGAAGTACGTTCCTCGGCTCGAGGAAGGTCCCGACCTCCGTGGCGAAGACGAGGTCCTCGTTCTGCCAGGCGCTGCCGATCGCCACTGCTTCCGACTTCTGCTGCTCGCTGTGGGCCTCGAGGACGTTCACCAGAGACTGGGGAAGGGGCACCACTCTGCGGGAGAGCTTCGTCTTCGGTTCGCCCAGCTGCAGTCCAGCAGTGGTGCGTGTCAGGGTCCACCTGACTCTCAGCTGGCGGCGGTCGAGGTCAACGTCCTCCCAGTGCAGCCCGAGTGCCTCGCCGCGTCGCAGACCAGTGCTGAGCATCAGCCGGAACAACGGCTCGAGCCGCTCACCAGCCAGGGCCTCGAGGAGGCGTTGAGCGTCGTCGACGGACAAGAATGCGGCGTCTCGTCGCCGCACTGGCGGCCGACGAATGGCTGCCGTGGGGTTCGTCGTCAAAAGCCCATCGCGTACAGCTGTGTCCAAGGCGGCCCGAAGGACCGTGTAAATGGTTCTCACGGTGGACTGGGCCAGTCCCTCTTGTCGCTTCATCACGACGAGCATCTCGACGTCCGTCGGACGGATCTTGTCGATGCGCTTGCTACCCAGCGTCGGTAGCAGGTGTCGCCGCGCGATGTGGCTGTACAGGTCGACAGTGGCTTGGCGCCGGTCGCTGGCGGGGAGACTGCCGGTCATCCAGGTGTCCAGCCACGCGGCGAGCGTGAGGGTCGAGTCCTTGACGGGGACGCCGGCCTCGATTCGAGCGCGGAGCTCCCGCAACTTGATGCGTGCCTCCGCCTGGGTGGCCCCGTAGACCATCCGGCGCCTCATGGCGCCGGATGCGTCTTGGTAGCTCAGGGCCGCACCCCAGCGACCGTCAGCTCGCTTGTAGACCGAGCCCTCGCCGTTCGCCCGTTTGCCCATGGCCTACTTCCACCTCGCCTGCGCTTCGTGTCAGCTGGCAGCCTGGAGCGCTTGGACGAATCGCTGGAGCTCCGCTCGGGACAACCGACAACTCCGTCCGATGTGCACAGGTGTGATGGCGCCGTCGCGGATGAGGGTGTAAACGGTCGATCGGCTGATGCCGAGGACCCGTGCGGCCTCTACAGCCGTCAGCAGCAGCGGATCCTCGGTCAGCACGTCGCGCAGCAGCTGCGGGTCACTCATGGACGACACCTCGAGTTCTGCATTCGGCCCCGCCCCGGTGGCGCGCCCTCCGACCTTGAGGAGGCGTCCGCAACCCAGCCCGGCTGCCAATGGGCCGAGAACACCGCTGCCGCTCGCCAGCAGGACTTGGGTCGTCAGGCTGCGGCTGCCACCAGGAAGCCCACCGCGAGGGCCGGTCCGAGAGGCATCAGGGTCCTTCGATCACCGCCGCGCGACACCACGAGTGCCGTCTGGACCATCGTGACCACGACCATCGCGGCCAGGCCGAGGACCACACCACTGGCGGTCACCTGGCCGAGTCCAAGTCCGCCGAGAGCCGCGAGCCGGACGTCACCGAAGCCCGCACCCGCGAATCGCCAGCAGGCGAGCAGGGTCAGCGTTGCTGCTGCTGTCGCGATCGCCGTGATGGCCACGGCACGCACGTCACCATGAAGCAGGAGCGCAGCCGCGATGGCGGTGCCAGCGCCCAGGAAGCTCGTCCTCACGAGCGAGGTGGGAACACGCTGAGTGACTGCGTCGCAGGCAGCAGCCGCGATCAGAGCAGCACCCCAGGCCACAAGCGCCAGCCGGAGCGGCCATTCGGCTGCCCCACTGGAGATGCTCCCGGTTGTAAATCCCCACAGGCATCCGAGCACCAGGCAGGCGACCTGCAGTCGTACGCGCGTCCGCGCCGGCCCGTGCAGTTGACGCATGCCCACCGCGACAAAGAGGGGGCACAGAACCGTTCCCACCGTCGCCATCGCCAACGGCAGGACGAGGCTGGTGACCGTCATGGGGACGTCGCTTCTTCCCAACGACAGCACGTGGGGAACGGACTCAGAGGGCTCACACGACGACCGAAGCGCTAGTCGGCAGTACGGCGCGGCCCATGTGCTCAGCTACACCCTGAGGTACCGAAATGGAAAGAATCTGCCCATTGTGTGTCACCCGACCGAGTGACATGGCACCTGTTCTTGTTGTGGTTCATCGGCGGGAAGGCAGTCTCGCCACTCACGCGACGGACAAGGGAGGGTGGCTCGGCATGACGGGGAATCGGGCTGTCTCGGCAGGTGCAGCTGTCGTTGCCGGCTTCCTGATCGCCAGCTGCTCGACATCGGGAGCCGATCCGTCGGAGCCACCCACGTCCTCCACGGTGGCGAGCTCGCCCACCACCACGAGCGCTGAGGTCACGACTGATCCGGCGGAGCTGGCCGCGGAGCAGGCGGTCGCACTCGTCCCGACCTACGTCCAAACGATCGACGAGCTCTACGAGGACCCGGCTCGGCCTCTGGACGACGTCTACGCAGTGGCCATCGCCGCGGAAGCAACGGCCGAGGCCACCGCAATCCAGGCCTTCCGCGCTCAGGGCTACCAGCAGGCAGGAAGGTCACAGGTCGTGACGGCCACGGCAGGCCCGGTCGACCTGACCAACGACCCGAACGCGGCTCCTGAGCCTCTGCTGCCGACAGTCGCGGTGACCGCCTGCATCGACGTCAGTCAGGTCCAGGCCACCGATGCTGGCGGGTCGTCCGTCGTGGCACCAGACCGCCCGCCGTACCTGATCCAGCAGCTCACGATCGTCAACATCGACTACCCCGACGCTGGGTCGTGGCGGGTCACCGAGGCACCCAACAGACAGGCGCAGTCGTGCGACGTCTGACTCGCCTGGCGGCGGTCATCGGGCTGGCGGTTGGCACGCTGCTAGTAGCGACCGACGCGGTGTCCGCGGCTCCGGCTGCGTGCCAGCAATACGACTCGCATGGCGTCTGCATCGTGCAGGCCGAGTCGCCGGGCACGAGCTCGAGCCCTCAGCAGCCCGGGACGGCGGCCCCCGCGAGCAGTTCAGCGGTGCCCGTGTGCACGGACTCGGCTTCCGGGACCACCGTCCCGTGCCAGGGCGACGCGGGCTGGTGGGTTCAGCAACTCCAGTGCTACGCGCAGGTGATGACCGTGCAGCCCCCGCTCGAGTCCCCTGTCTGGGGCGGTCACACCGATGGCGCCATCTACCTGTGCACCTTCTACACCGGGGGCGGAGCGTTCCCCGGGACGAGCGGGTTCTCGTTCTGGTCGGCCGACCCACCGGTTGGACCGCCCGCGGTCGATCCTGCGGTGTTAGCGGCACAGGCGTTGCAGGCGCTGACCATCCCCATCCCGACCACGGGGATGTATCCAGCCGGTGAGCTGGACAACGGCGCGCCGTACACCGTGGTCAACGCCTACACCTGGTTCTGGACTGATACCTCGTCCTTCCAGCCCTTGAGCTCAAGGGCCGACGCAGGCGGCGTGTGGGCTCAGGTCGAGGTCGTTCCCACGGGTCTGAGCTTCACCCCAGGGGACGGGGGTGCAGTCGCAACGTGTGCTGGTCCAGGCACCGCTTGGCAACCGGCCGACGGTGTCTGGGCACCCTCCCCATCAGGCTGCGACTACCGCTACCCGCACTCCTCCATCCGCCAGCCCGATGGTCAGGTCACCGCCACGTACGCCATCCAGTGGTCTGTCTCTTGGACTGCCTCGACGGGCGCCACCGGGACTCTGCCCCAGGTGACGACGTCGTCGAACGCCACCTTCGCCGTGGCAGAAGCGCAATCCGTGGTGACCAGGTGACGTCGTCCGTGACAGCCAGCCCGCGTTCCGAGGATCGAGTGGCCGCTTCCTCCGCTCCGCCCATCCGAAGCGCCGCCGCGCGCCGGCGGGTCAGCCGGCGGTCGCTGGTCCTGAGCGTCCTCGTCGTCCTCCTGGGTGGGCTCGCGGCCTACTCCGCAGGCCAGATGCTGACGTCGCACACCGACGTCCTGGCCGTGGCTCGGAACGTGCCGGTCGGCGAGACCATCACCGCCGCCGACCTTTCAGTGGCAAGTGTGCCGGCGGACCCGAACCTGTCACCGATCCCGGCCGCCGATCAGGCCGAGGTCATCGGGATGGTCGCGCAGGTGCCGCTCGTCCCGGGGCAGCTGCTCACTCGAGCTCAGATCGGTGTGGACACGGGGCTGCCCGCTGGGGAGGTGCTCGTGGCGCTGCCGTTGCAGGAAGGCCAGTTCCCGGCCAGTGGGCTGAGCCCGGGCCAGCAGGTCCTGGTCGTTGCGACGCCGGGAACAGCCGCGTCGGTCATCCAGGACGGCACGTCGGGGGAGGGGCCGCAAGACGTGCCCGTAGAGGCAACCGTCGCTGAGGTCGGACCGGTCAACCCGTCCACCCAGGTGACCGTGATCGACGTCCGGCTGGATCAGGAGGACGGGCCGTCGATGGCAGCCCTCGCCTCGACGGGACGCCTGGCGCTGATCCTCCTGCCGGCGGGGGGCTGACCCCGTGCTCACCGTCCTGACCTCAGGCAAAGCCGCACCCGGGGTGACCACCACGACCTGGGCGCTGGCCCTGAGCTGGCCCCGGCCGGTGACTGTCGTCGATTGCGACATCGCCGGCGGTGACATGGGGCCGGGGATGCTCGCCGGACGGGTGGGCACCGACCGGGGCCTCCTGTCGTGGTCCGCGGCCGCCCGCCACGACTTGCCGGTGGCTGCATCCGCGGCACTGTTGGCCGAGCACGCGGTCCAGCTCCCGGAGCGGCCCGGCGTCTCGCTCATCCCCGGCTTCGGGACGGCGACGCAGGGCCAGTCCTTCAGCGGTGGTGCATGGGAGCGGATGGCCGGCGCCCTGGGGCAGACCGCGGTTCGCCACGGTCGGGACGCACTGGTCGACACCGGGCGTCTCCTCACCACGCGGGGCTGCTGGCCGGTGGTGCGAGCCGCCGACCGCGTTCTGCTGACGGTGCGGCCGACCGTGCGATCCGTGCACGCAGCGCAGGAGACGGTCGGTCGTCTGCGCGACGAGCTCGGTGACCTGGCCGCGGTGTCCGCCATCGTCGTGGGGCGAGGCCCTTACCCGGCAGGCGAGGTGGCCGTCGCGTTGGGACTGCCCCTCATCGGAGAGCTGCCCGACGACCGGGCAACGGCAGCAGCGCTGTCCGATGGGGAGCCGATGAGCCTCCGGGCCATGCGCCGGTCGCCGTTGATGCGGGCCGCCTCCTCTCTCGTTCGTGAGCTGGCAGCGACGACGGGGCCGTCACTCTCGTCTGCGGGATGGGCGTCGTGACCCTCACGACCAGCTCCCTCTCGTCATCCGCTCCGTCAACGGGTCCTTCCGAGGTGGGCCGGCGCAACGACGGCACTGCACCGTCTCGGCAGCTGACCGAGGCCGAGTACCGGGTGGTGGCTGAGCTCCGTGACCGGGTGTCGACCCGGTTGACGACCGAGGACAAGGACTACGCCCCCGGGCCGCGCCGAGAGCTCACCAAGCAGCTGATCGGCGACGAGTACGAACAGTGGCTGGTTCACGAGGCCAACCGGGGTCGACCTGCGCCGGAAGTGACGACCGAGGACACCATCTTCGCCGCCGTCCTGGCCGAGCTCGACGGGCTGGGGCGGCTCGCGCCCCTGCTCGCCAGGGACGACGTGGAGGACATCCACTTCGAGGGTTGCGACCCGACCATGTTGCGCAAAGTCGACGGGCGGCTCGAGCCGGGGCCGCCGGTCGCCGCCAGCGACGCCGAGCTCGAGCAGCTGCTGCGGTCCATTGCGTCGCGTTCCGAGGGTGGTCAGTCCAGCCGCGAGTTCTCTTCTGCAAGTCCTGTCCTCAACCTCCGTCTCCAGGGCGTCACCGAGCTGGGTGCCCGGCTGCAGGCAGCGATGGACGTCTTGCCCCGGCCGGCCGGTGTCATCCGCGTCCACAGGTACAGCGACCCGAGCCTCGACGACCTGCACGCGATGGGCATGATCGATTCGCCGCTCCGTGAGTTCCTGCGGGCAGCGGTGGCTTCCGGGGTCTCACCGCTGATCAGCGGCGCTCCCGGGGTTGGCAAGACCACTCTGCTGCGGGCGCTGGGCAACGCCATCCCGTGGGACAACGTGGTGGTCACCGTCGAGGACGAGCGCGAGCTGGGCCTGCACCTGCCACGGTGGGACCCGGCTCAGCGACAGATGGTCAAGCGGCATGCCGTCTGCCGGCCCTTCGAGTCCCGTCTGCCCAACGCCGAAGGCCGCGGGGGCTTCGACATGGGCGACGCCTTGCACCTGGCCTTGCGCGCGTCCCCGACATGGGTGTTGGTCGGTGAGGTGCGTGGTGCCTACGTCATCTCGCTTCTCGAGGCCGCGACCAGCGGCATCTCGTCGGTGATGTGCACGATCCACTCTCCGTCCGCCGAGGGTGTGTTCGACAAGGTCCTGATCAACGCGCTGAAGGCGCACCCGCCACCGTCGTCGGACCTGGTGCTCCGCTCCCTGGCGGCATTGGGCCTCGTCGTCCACGTCCAGCGGGATCGCGGCTACGCCCGGTTCGTCTCCGGTGTCTACGAGCTCGGTGCCATGGGAGATGCGGGGCGGCCCGATCTCACGCCGGTCTTCGCCCCTCGAGCCGGCGACGGGCGTGCCCAGGCCACTGGCGCAGGCATGATGAGCGACGGCCTGGCGCAGCGGCTCCGCGACGTCGGGTTCGACCCGGACTGGCTGCATCCAGACCAGAGCGACTGGCCAGCCCTCCCCGGTGCTGGGTCATGACGGCCGGTCTCGCCTTGCTGACGTCGGCTGGTCTCGCCGTCTCCGTGGGGCTCGTTTGCCTCGTGGCTGTCCTCCGAGGCGTCGAGGTGCTCCCCAGAACGCGGCGCCGTCGTGCGCGGACCAAGCCCCGCGTCACGCTCCTCCACGTGGGCGCGCTGGTCGCCGGCATCCTGGTGCTGCTCGTGACCGGCTGGCCGGTCGCCGCTGTGGGCACAGCTGCGGGTGTCGTGTTCATTCCCCAGGTGTTGGGCGGGGGCAAGGCGTCGAGGCAGCTGATCGCCAGATCGGATGCCCTGGCTGACTGGACGCGACGTCTCGCGGACCTGATCGGCTCTGGCGCTGTGGGGTCGACCCGGGAAGCACTGCGCCGTTCGCTGCTCTCCGCACCGTCCTCGATCAGCCCAGCGGTCACTAACCTCGTCAACCGCATGGGGCCTCAGGGCGTCGAGTCGGCGCTGCGGCAGTTCGCTGACGAGGTGGCCGACCCGGCTGCCGACAAGATCGCCATGGTCCTGATCCTCCGGGAACGCAACGGCGGCCCGGGTCTCGCAGAGGTCCTGACTGCCCTGGCGACGGATCTCGATGAGCGCTCACGCATGGTCCGCGAGGTGGAAGCGGAGCGGGCGAAGCCGCGGGCCAACATGCGCACCATCGTGCTGACGACGCTGATCCTGGTGGTCGGGATGATGCTCTTCGCCCAGACCTTCCTCTCGGGTTACTCGACCGCGTTCGGTCAGGTGGCTCTCCTGGTGGTGGCCACGGTCTTCGCCACAGCGCTTCGGTGGATGCGCACGTTGTCGGATCCGCCGCCGCCCGTGCGGGTTTTGACGCACCCCGGTCTGGCTCAGGTGCGTCCATGACGGGGCTGCAGACGGCGACCCTCGCCGGGATGGTGATGGCCCTGGGACTGGTCCTCCTGGTGCGGGCGGTGCGGCCCGCCCCGCCGTCCCTGGGGGCGGCTCTCGACCAGTTGGCTCCTGGTCCGCCCGGCCCCCGCGCGTCGTCTTCACCGTTGACAGGCGCGGCACAGAGCTGGTGGGACGTCCTGCCCCGCTCCGTGGTCGGTGCAATCGAGTCCCGGGTCGGTGTCTCCGACGCCGATCTGTCCATCCTCGGCCGCACCCGCACCCAGCTGGCGGTGCGCAAGCTGACCCTGGCGCTGACGGGGCTGATGACCCCGGTCCTGCTGGGTCTGGCTCTCGCGCTCGTCGACGTGCCGGTGCCGTTCGCGATCCCGGGTGCGGTCGGCCTGGCGCTGGCGGTCGCCGGATGGGTGCTGCCATCGGCCGAGGCGAGAGAACAGGCCACCTCGGCCCGTGCCGAGTTCCGGAGCAACCTGGAGTCGTTCCTGACGCTCGTCGCGGGGGAGCGACGGGCCCGGGGTTCGGTCGAGCAGGCTCTCGAGGAGGCTGCGGAGATCTCGGGGAGCATGCCCTTCGTCCGGATGCATCGGGCCATTCGTCGAGCTGCGCTGTCGGGGCGCAAGCCCTGGACCGACCTCCGCGATCTCGGCGACGAGCTCGACGTGGCCGAACTGCGCAGCCTGGCGGACATCGCCGCTGTAGCCGCTGACGGAGGGTCGGTCTACAACACCCTGCTGGCCAGCGCCCGGACGCTCCGGCACGCCGAGCTCTCCGACGCCAGGACAGCAGCCAACGAGGTCAGCGAGCGGATGGCTCGCCCGCTGGCCCTGCTGGTGACCGGGTTGACCCTCTTCGTCCTCGTTCCGTTCCTACTCCGCATGTTCGGCACCGCCCCGTGAACCCGTCGTCGACCAGGAGGTCGTCCATGTCCCTGCCCTCGAGTCCTGAGGTGCGGCAACGCGCTGTGATTGCTGCGGTCGTGACCGTGGCCCGTGTGGTCGGTTGGCTCCGGGCGGAGGACGTCGCCGACGACCGCGGATCGGACTCATCGGAGAAGGCGTTCATGGTCATCCTGGCCATCGCCCTGGGCGCCGCGGTCACGACGGCTGCAGTCGCCTTCGTCGCCAGCAAGACTGCGCTCTTCCAGTAGGTCGGACCGACCTCGTGCGCAGCCTCCCGACCGGCACCCGGACACCCCTGCGGTGGTCCGGCAGTCGGGTGTGCGCGGCAGGCACCGAGGTGGAGCGGGGTTCATCCAGCGTGGAGTTCGCGATCCTGTTCCCCGTCATCGTCGTCCTGCTCCTCGCCGGACCCCAACTCGGCATGTGGTACTTCGCCAGGGAAGCAGCGGAGGCGGCGGCTCAGGCCGGAGCGCGGGCCGGCAGCGTCGAGGGAGCGACGGCGGGGGAGGGGCAGCAGGCCGCGGACGCCTACCTCGCCCAGCTGGGCACGGGGTCCATGACGAGCTACTCCGTCACTCAGGACGACACGGCCACGACAGTGTCCATCCGCGTGGTTGCCTCGGTGCCGAACGTCATCCCGCTGCCCGGCTTCAGCCCCACGGTCGACGTGACGATCGAGCAAGCCAGGGAGCGCTTCACCACCCCGGACTCGCCGTGAACCGCAACCGTCGGTCCAAGAACCGCGGCGCCGGCAAACGGGTGTGGGACGACCGCGGGTCGGAGTCGGTCGAACTCGCCATCCTGCTGCCCGTGGCCATGCTGGTCCTGGCCATGCTCGTCGTGGGCGCGCGGATCGCCCTGGCGGGGGACCGGATCAGCGGCGTTGCTGGGATCGCTGCGCGGGAGGCGTCACTGGCTCGCTCTGCGGGGGCCGCAGAGCTGCTGGCTACCGCTGCGGCCACCGAGGCGCTGACCCAACGTGACCTGCACTGCTCGGACGTGCTGGTTCTCGTCGACGCGGCCGGCTTTGCCGGCCCGCCAGGTGCCGTCGGCACGGTCACCGTGGAGGTGTCGTGCACCGTCCGCTTCTCCGACGTCGGCATCGAGGGGCTGCCCGGTACGAGGACACTCCGGGACAGCGCGACGAGCCCACTCGACCCGGCGAGAGACGTGTCGTGACGGGAGCCGGACGGACGACGGTGCGGTGGTGCCGAGACGAGCGCGGGTCCGTGACCGTGCTGTTCTGCTTCGTCGTCCTGATCGCTGGGATCCTGGTGACAGCGGTCGTCGATGCCGGCACGAACATCCAGGCTGCGAACCGCGCTGAGACGGCCTCCGCTGAGGCCGCGCGCGCAGCCGTGATCGCCGTTGGCCCGGTGCCGACGGGCGGGCCAGGCGACGTCCGGCTGGCGACCGCAGCAGCCAACAGCTATCTGCAGCAGGCGGGGGCGACGGGCGCAGTCACGGTGCTCGGGCCGGGCCTGATCGCGGTCGCGGTGACGGTCACCGACACGACACCCATGCTCGGCCTCCCGGTCAGCCAGACCCGCACTCACACAGCACAGCTCCAGGTGGGCGTGACGATCGGCGAGCCCGTCTCATGAGCAGTCCGGCAGCGCGGCTCATCAAGGCACTCGGGGCCCTAGCCGTTCTCGCGGCCATCGTCGTCGGGGTGCCCGTGCTCCTGGTCACCTGGCAGCTGGTGCCCCAGGGCCTGCCCTCTGTCGAGGAGGTCGTCCGCACGCTCAGCGAGCGAGATGACGGGCAGCTGCTGAGGGTCGTTCTCGCCGCCGGCGCCTGGGTCTGCTGGGGGTTTTTCACCACCTCGACGACCATGGAACTGATCTGTCTGCTCCGCGCTCGACCAAGCGTGCAGATCCCCGGACTCCGGGTGTTCCAGCAACCCGCCGCCGCGCTGCTCGCTGTCGTCGTCGTGGGGCTGACCATCGCCCCAGCGGTGACAGCAGCCTCCTCGACAGGTGCAGGTCCCGTCATGCCGCCGCTGCCCGTCGCCGTCTTCGTAGACGCCCATCAGGCACCAGGGGCGGGCCCGGTGGCGACGGCACGACCTGCGCTCCAGATGGCCTCGGACAGCTATGACGTCCCGTCAGCCCAGACGCACGAGGTGGTCAGACGAGACACGTTGTGGGCCCTGGCCGAGCGCTACCTCGGGGACCCGCTGCGATATCCAGAGATCGTTGAGCTCAACGGGGGAGCGATCGGCCCCGACAACCAGATCGTCCCGGGGACGGTTCTGGTCATGCCGCTCGACGCGGCAGGACTCCCGAACTCCGCAGCGACCTCGTTGGCTGACTCGACGGCGGAGATCACCGTCGAGCCGGGGGACACGTTGTGGGGCATCGCTGCTGAGACCACCGGGGACGGTCGGGAGTGGGAAGCGGTCTGGACGGCGAACCAGGGGAGACCCGAGCCAGCCGGAGCCGTCTTTGACGACCCAGACCTGATCCGACCGGGCTGGACCCTGACCGTCCCATCCGCGGTGCAGGCTGCGCCGGATCAGACGCTGCCCCCGTCGAGCGAACCGCAGACCGAGCCCGCCCCTCAGCCTCCGGTTCCGGCAGAACCGACAGTCGAACCCGGACCGTCGACCTCACCGACGCTCGCGCCGGCCACCACCACGCCTGCCGTTCCGTCGAGCGCCGCTGCCGGGTCACCTGGCCCGCTCACTCCGGCGCCTGCTCCCGCCTCAGCACAGGCGGGCAACGAGGTGGCCAGCGAGGTCCCCGCCGCGGCCATCGCACTGGGCGGGGGAGGGACCCTGCTCACCGGGGTCTCACTCCTGGCGTTGCGTCGGTACCGCCGTCACCAGTCCCGTCATCGCCGTCCCGGCCGGCTGGTGAGCAGCACTCCAGCGGAGCTCGTACCCGTGGAGCGGACGCTGCTGTCGGCCGGGACGGCCGACGTGGGCTGGCTCGACAGGGCACTGCGCAGCCTCGTCCAAGGGCTCGCGACGGTCGAGGGAGGCGTTCTGCCCGACGTCGTCGCCGTCTGCATGACCGACGACGTCCTGACCCTGGTCGTTGCGGAGCCGGCACACGTTGGCCCGGAGCCGTGGACCGTGGACGACTCCGGGACGCGGTGGTCGGTACACCGCGACGACACGCTGACGTACGACCACTCCCGGCGGGGCCGCTTCCTCGCGCCGTACCCCACGCTGGTGTCGGTGGGCTACACCGACGCTGGAGAGCATTGGTTGTTGGACCTCGAGCACATCTCCGCGGTCAACCTCGTCGGGGACATCGACCGAGCCGTCGACCTCATGCGCTACCTCGCTGCTGAGCTCGCACACAACACCTGGTCGGAGATGCTCCGTGTCACCGCGGTCGGTTTTGGGGAGGAACTGGCGCAGCTCAACCCGGACCGATTCGCCTATGCCGCAGACCTCGAGAGTGCGGTCGAGGCATTGACCCAGCACCACGCGTCATCGAGTGATGCGATGCGGGCCGCGGCCACCGACGTGCTGGCCGGTCGCCTGCACGACATCTCAGCGGACGCGTGGGAACCGCACGTCCTGCTCGTGGTCCCCAGTTCAGTTCAGGAGGGGGCCGCAGTCGCACGTCTCACCACGGAGCTGGCCGGGCCGTCCGCGCGCAGCGGAGCCGTCGTGGTGAGGGCGGCTGATGGCGACGCTTCAGCCACGGCCGGGTGGACGATGAGCATCGACGCAGCAGGGCTGATCGCGATCCCCACGCTCGATTTGCGACTGCGAGCCCATCAGCTGCCGGTCGAGGAGGCAGGCGCGTTGGCCCAGATGCTGGCGCACGCCGCGGTCGCAGAGGACCGGCGCGTGCCGCCGGCACGCGGGAAGGAGCCATGGGATGCCGCAGCCGACGCCTGCGGGAACCTCCGGGTGGCGTCGGGCGGTCCGGACGACGAATCCTCGACCTCTGCATCCCCGCCGACCCAGGCCGTTGATTCCGTGCTCGCGCTAAGGGAACAGATCTACATGGATGTCGCTGCGACGACCGATCGGGATGTCCGTGTCTTGGCCCCCGTGCCGGGGGAGGGGGTCCGCGCCAAGGTCGAGCTGGCCGACCCCGACCTCGACCGCGACCTGGCCGACTGGTTCGACGACTCCTCGCCGCGACCCAAGTTGACCCTGCTCGGACCCGTGCGCGTTCGCGCCCAGGGCCAGCTGCCGGAGCGGAACCCGAGGCGGCAGTTCTACACCGAGGTCGTGGCCTACCTCGCGACCCGCAACGGGGGAGCGACCAGCGAGCAGTACGCCACCGCGATCTGGCCCAACGAGCCGGACGTCGTCGGCAAGACCAAGGTGCGGCAGGCCATCTCCGTGGTCCGCGCGTGGATGGGCTCCGACCCGGAGACCGGCGCCGACTACCTCCCGTCCGGGGTGACTGCTGCGGCCGCTGGGCGCTACCGGATCAATGACGCTCTCATCGATGCCGACCTCTTCCGCCGTCTGCGGGTCCGCGGAACCGCACGAGGGCGAGACGGCATACCTGACCTTGTAGCAGCCCTCGGGCTCGTCACGGGTCGACCTTTCGAGCTACCGGCTCCCCGCGTCTCAGGCGCCGGCGGGTACAGCTGGTTGATCGACGCGGACTTCCGCCTCGACCACGAGTTCGCCGCCATGATCGTGGACGTCGCGCATGTCGTCGCGACACACCACCTGGGTGCCGGGAATCCACGGTTGGCCGCCGACGCGGCAACGGTGGCGCTGGTGTCCGGAACGTTCGAGGACGTGCCTCTCCTCGATCTCGTCGCCGCTTGCGACGCCCTGGGAAGCCGGGCAGAAGCAGACGCTTACGTGGCTAGGATCCTCAACAATCACGATGCAGAGGTCGAAGAGGATTTGCCGCCGAGGACGGCAGCCCTCCTGCACAGGCGGCAGATGCGGAGTGGGGCGTGAGCTGGGCTGGGCCGTTTCAGGGGCAACGGTGAAGCAGCTCAGCGTCCGGACGTTGTCTTCGCCGGACGGCTCGGCGCCCGCCCGGCGGGTGCCATGCGTGCGGTGGGTTAGCCCCGGTGGTGAACTTGCCGGGTCGTCGCGAAGCTTCGCGACAACGTCGCGGGGCCGTGTGGCTCTTGCGGGGCTACAGGAAGTCCGCGGTGGACGCCGATGAAGAACTCGTCCGCCTCAGTCGCTTACTGGGTGCCGAGCGCGTGCTCGATGATCGGAACGACAGTCGCCGTCACGCAACCTGCGCCTCGTCGTGCAGCCACTGGTGTGCTGCTCCATAGAGCGGGCCAGGCTGTAGTCATCCGAGACCGACCGAGCCGGGGCCGTTCCTGCGTCGGCCACGCTCCCTCAGGTCACGCAGACAACTCGGATCTGGATGGGCGGCAGGGCGCGAGGACGTCAATCACGGTCTGCTTCTAGTTCATTAAGGGCCAGGAAGCCCGCGCTCGTCTACCAACGGTGGCCGGTCTGATCTTGGCCGCAGGAGATAGCGAGGCTGGTGGATTTCTGCCTCCAGTTAGTAGGTAGACATACGCTCCAGAGCAACCAGTCGTTCCTTCGCCTTCATCAGTTCTGCGTAAGCGAAGTTCACGCGCACTGAGTTTCGGGAATCCGCTCGCTCAAACTCACGCTGAAGAGCCTCGACACGCCTGCGCGCATCCTCGAGCTCAGATTCTTTATCAAGTGCTCCACCGCTTCGGCGGCCGACTTGCTCATCGCTCGCGACGATGATTGTTGCCTTTCCCTCATCTAATCGGACATCTACAGCATCCGGCGGTAGACCAGCGCGAGCGCGTGTGGCCCCGAGCGAGGCCGCTACCTTCAGGAGGCGCTCGAGGTTAGCAATATCGAGAGTTGACTTCGACACCGTCGCATCGCCTTTAAATGGACCGCTGGCACCCGACAGTGCAGCCCTTATCGTTGCCTCAAGATCATCGGTGGCCGCAGCCACGTCTCGCAGTTCAAGCTCAACCCCACCAGGCCCCTTCATGGTTCTTATCCGTGGGATGAGCTCAGATATTCGCGCGCGGAAGTAGAATGCAATGCTCAGCACCGTTGCCGGCCAGGCAATCGAACGAATGAGTTCCGCCGCCGCCGAAACAGCCGCCGAACCGAGGGCACCGCTGGCCACCAGGAATACAAAACCGCCTAGTGTCGCTGCCAGCGCCGCGAGAATCACCCACCGGGTATCAATCGGCGCCCCTTCCTTCGTGCCTTCGCTTTCAGTGGGCGGTGCATTACGTTTGTTCATTGACTGTCCAATCGACTTCAAAGGGTCGCTCACTGAGAGTTCGGCTCGCGGCGATCAGGCGCGATATCCGTCACTCGAGGATGCGTCAGCAACGCAATGTCCTTGACTCCGTTTACGACTTGGTCACCCGCTACAGATCGAAGACACCGAACAGCCACTAGCAGGAGTCCACGGTGCTCGACCGTAAAGAGATGAGCAAAGGCAGGCTCCATCCATGCTGGCCCACCCACCAAGGCCTCGAAACACGCCAGCTCGACGGATTGCAGCAGCGACCTCGAAACCGCAGGGTTAGCACGCAGGCGCTCAACAAAGTCTAGGTAGTCCTCGAGGTACCCAGGCACTGTTGCCACAGCGTCGCGTAAGGACGGCACAGCTACTGCCAGAGGCTCGGCGCCAGCATCAACATAAGCTCGATGTGTTCGCGTGACTACGTGATTGACCACAGCGTCTGCCCGCTCCAACAGAGCCATCAAGTAGTCATCGTCAGGGTCGCCCGTAGTGAGCGCGCGTTGCAGCCGGGTCCGCAAAGCTCGCATCCCAAGATCATCCAGACTGCCTGCATCCCGGATGGCGGCGGCTACCAGTGCCATCAGCGCATGCGATGCAAGGACCGTGGCAGCCGGTTCGGGCAGCACACCCTGCTTCTCGAATGCTGTTCCAAGTGCCTCAACAGCGGCGAGAGAAGCGTGCGAACTGGCCAGAAGCGCCTCGTTACGCAAGAACGTTGCCAATGCCGACGGGACTTCCGAAAGCCCCTTCAGTTGAGTATCTGTCCGACCTTCGGCGTGAGCACAAGCGGCACCGTCCAAATGGGCAAAGCGCTCTGGTACCCAGCGATGCGCTAGCTCGCGCTGACTTAATGTGGCTTCGTCCAGGATTGAGATATTAAGCCGCCTCGCAAGAGCGCGGCCCCGCGTGCTTATGGTGGGTCGCACAAAGACCACTCTGTCGAGATTCATCAACTGCCGGAACCCAGCCAGCCACACAAGGGTCTGAGGCTCACCACGCTGACCCGGCGCACTTTTGCACTCCAGAGAAGAAAGCGATAAGCGCAGCCGGGCGTCGACGTCGATCGATAGAATGTCTATATCGGAGAGGACATCCCTTCCGGGTTCTCCCCCTTCGGCCGTTACAGGCACACGAAGGCGACTCAAGGCTCCTTCTGCGAACTCTATTCGGCCGACGCGGCGCTCCAAGACTCCACCGACCGTCTCAGCTGGCTTAGTCCCTTTCGCAGGACGAGCTCGGTTTCGAGATCTTTCAGGCACTGCCGTATCGAACAACGCCTGCGGCTCCTGGTCGGCCATTACCTGTCACCCATCGTTCTCTGGACAGACACGTCGCGGAGTGCGGCGATCAGACGCGCCTGCTCTACTTCATCACTGTCTGCAGTCATGGCCAGACGCGCTCGGTCACGCTCGACGTGAATGTAACTGCGTTGGGCCCGGAAGGCCGCGGCGTCGGCGTCCGAGTCGACTGAGGAGGTGCCGCGACTCTCTATCAGTGACAGTGCATCTTCGGCAATCTCCGCCTGCATCAGCTCCAGTCGGAATCGGTTGCTCCTAGACCCTGGAACGACACGCACGATGCCTGCCTTCTCAAGCATTGGATAGTCAGTTCCAATTGAGGAAACATCACCAGCTACCCCATTCACGAGCAGCCGTCTCAGAAATGCCTCGGGAGAATGAAGTCTGTACTCCGCGAACGTTGCAGCGTAAATCATGCTACCCACCAGTTGCCGGACCTGTCCCGACGCATCTCCAGCCGTCCCTCCAAACGGGTCTCGCGCAAGATGGGGCGTGAATAGGAAACCCTGCTCATGGCCATCTGACGTCTGAATGACAGATCGTTGCACAAGACCCTGCGAGATTGCGAAGTGAACCCATTTCGTTTCAGTCGACTGCACGTGAGACTCAGGAAGCCCCGGCTGCTGAGCCACTTCTTGCATGAGGCCGGTTATCTCTGCAGTAGCCCGAGCGTCGGCTGCCCTCAGGGCGGCCTCGGCGACCGAGTCGCCTTGCACCCAGACGTTCGGGTTGTAAACCACGTCCCGCCCGTCCGCTGCGACCACACGCCGCGTGAGGCCGGTTGCGGTAAGCAGTCGGAGCGCCGTCTCAGCGTCTTCCTGCCCCGTGTCGTCACGAGCAAGGGCACCCACCTCGAGCGCATCTTCGACAAGAAGCGGCTGGATGCTGGTTGCCCGAAGGAGTGCCAACGCGGAGTACTCATGCAGCTCCGTACCCACGGTCGCTAGAAGTGGGCCAGCTGCCATCACAAGATCGCCCGGCGAGGGCACGGCTTCGGTGACCGAAACGGGCTTCCGTTCTGCATCCCGGAGCACACTTACCCACCCCATGGTCTCTAGCGCCGCGATCACTTCGCGTAAAGAACGTTGCGATAGACCGACATCCAGGCCGATAGCCGAGACCCTTGCTGCGGGGTTGGTGGTGCTGCCGCGAAGCCGAAAAGCTACGTCAAGAACCCATCCAGCGAATTCGAGGTTGCCGAGCGCCGCCCGCTCGGGGCCTTGAGTGTAGGCCGCCAAGTGGCGAGATAGCCCGAGCACGAGTTCTGCGTCGGTCAGGATAGTCATGCGCCCCCCGCGAGTCAGGTCGCCCCGCACCCAGCGAGCGACAGCAAGAGGATACGGAACGTGACAACCTTTACCGCTCGCTTAGGGATCTCGGGCGCGCCGGTCCCCTTGGTTGCAGCAAGAACGGACCTCAACCCAAGTAAGCGCCGGGGCTCTGAATCGTTGGCCTAGCGCGGGCGGCTCGCCGACCTTCAAGCACCAGAATGCTGGCAGCACGACCCCGTTTACCTGCCGGGTCACCGCGTTAGAGTCGGAGTCTCGTTAGCCCGACAGCTCGCTCACTAATTTGTCGATATGCTATATCATGAATGACTGATGATATCTTAGGTGCTTGTGCCTGTGGTGTGAAGCGCGGCTGGCGGTCCCTAGGCCGCGTGCGAACGGCTTGAGGGAATTTGGTATTCATCGTGCTCTGCCAGATTGACTAAGTCCCGGGTGTCAAAGTTATAAGCATTGAACCCGCGATTGCTGCCCGGGGATTCCCGCGGGGCTGACGGCGGAGACCCACCGCTGGCACGTAGGCGGGCCGGCGGAACTTTGTCGTTGGACGGACCCGTGTCCCGGATGGCCCTTCCGGTGACTTGCCGCGTGAGTGTTGTGAACGCTAGGGGGGCGACTGCCTAAGACCCCCGTGGCGGCCGGGGGCCATGTCCGATACGGGACCCTCGGACTAGCAGGCGGGCGCCCTGTTCCCTGAGCTGTGAGGGCATGTGCTCCTGGGGGAACTTGGACCCTCGTCCTACGCTCACCTGTTAAGTGACGTGACCCGCCGGGCCTCCATAGAGCGGTCGGTCTGCTGTCCGGTGCCTCTCGCGCCGGCCACCGGGTCAGCCAGGCCTAGACCACGCGCAAGTTCGGTCGGGGCCGGGTCGAGGGCTGCTGCCCACCGTCGACTGCTGTTAGTGCCAGGCCGAACATGAGCTCGCGGAGGGTGTCAGGGAGGACGTGCATGTCTCGTGCGACGTCAGCCAGGGTGACCTTGCGCTGCCGCAACGCAGCGAACGACTGTTCTAGGAGGCGCGAGGTCTCCCGAGGGGCCCCGTTGATCTCCCCGCTGCGATACCCCATCTGAGACAGACGCCTACAGGTGGATGCGTAGAGCCAGTCGGAGGTCGCACCGAGTTCGTGCAGCCGATAGGCGAGAGCAATGGCAGCCACGCCCCAGCGTCGCTTGGCGATCAGGACCTGCTCGACGCCTGCGTTCCTAAGCCCGCGCGACAGGACGTCGTCGGCGGGCATTAGAAACTCGGCCGCGAAGCGGTTGGCATCTCGTTCCTTATCGCGCCCGACGGGCTGGTCGTAGTCACCGTGCATGACCAGATGGCCGAGCTCGTGAGCCGCGTCGAACCGGCCACGCTCTGCGCTCTTGCGGGTGTTAAGAACCACGTAGGGCGCGCCCTCCCACCAGAAGCTGAAGGCATCGACGTCGGCCAACCGCTCAGGCAGTGAGAAGACGCGAACGCCACGGCCTTCAAGTAGGTGCACCACGTTCTTAAGCGGCGCATACCCCAGCCCCCATTCGGCGCGAAGTCGACGGGCCGCTCCGACGGGATCGTCGGCGCCACGCTCGTACGTGGGCACAGATGCCGCCGGCAGGCGCAGCCGCGCCTCCAGCCAGCGGTTCACCTCGATCGCCAGAGCTCCGCTGGTGAGGGCCGCGCGTTCTTGTCCGGCGCGCAGCTTGCTGACGGCCCGAAAGCTGGGGGCCCCGGCCGGCAGCGCCTCCAGTTCGTCGGCGTACAGGAATGCGCTGGGAACTCCCAGTTCCCTCGCGAGCACGTCGACGGTCGAGGACGGCGGCACGTGCTTGCCGGCCTCGTAACCTGCGAGGCTGCGTTCCGATATTCCCGCATCGCGCGAGAGTTGGACGCGGCTGATCCCGACTCGGTCACGGGCCAAGCGAAGGCGGCTGGGGTTGAAGCCGGTCAAGCCTTCCACGAGATGCCGAGGTCGTCGCCCTGGTCGTCGTCGCGCTCGTCCTCGTCGAGCTGGGCGAAGCCGCCGCCGAGCGGGGTCGCGGGCAGCAGGAGACGCTCCGTCCAGGTGTTGATGTGGCCGGCCTGGTCGATGCTCGCGGGACGAGACAGCTCCCCTCGAACTTCACCGTCCACGACGGCAAGCAGCAGGACCCACGTGTTAAACACCGATGTGTCATCGGCGGCTTCTACAGCGCCCAGGTCGAAGGCCGCCAGCTGATTGACGCTGATCTTGCGGCGGGTCTCGCTGCCTGTCGTGTGCTTAGTCCGGGGCGCCCGAGGGCCGTTGCAGCCGGTGAACTCGTCACCGGACCGGACGATGACCGAGACGCGCCGTTCGTTGTTGAAGGTGCGAGGCTGCCCGCCCGCCTCATCGAAGTCCCATCCCGGGTCGCCAACCGTCTCGCGGCGAAACTGGGCGGTGGCTTCCCCGTACATGTACCCACCGGGCGACGACTTAGGGTGCATCTCGGTGGTGCTGTTGCGGCCGCTTGCGGCCGCCTGGGTCACCCGACTCATGTGGTCGACGGAGATCCCGAGCAGCTGATGCACTCGAGACCGGACTTCCTGTTCGTCAGCACGAACCAGCACGGGCGTCCCCTGTCGTCCTGCACGGCCACTGGCGGACCGCGTTGCAGGAAACGGTACCTCACCTTAGGTCGCGAATCCTGCAACAACTTCGATCTGGCACCAGGGCAGCCCACGGGCTTGCCTCCGCCTGGCCAGCCGCAGATGTCGCCAGTGCACTGACCGCTTCGCAACGGCACGACGGGGCTACCCCACGATGCCGAGCTGGTCGAGGGCAGTACGACCTAAGGACCCTGCCATGCGGCTTCTCCTGGGCAGCGCGAGCAAGGGTGTACTGGACGGTTGCGCATCCAGAGAACAACGGGCAGGACCCCAGAGGGGTCTCATGGCCTGGCACGCGGGCGCGCCCCGCCGCGTCAACGAAGGCCGCGGGTAGGGCGCTGTCTTCTGCCGTTGTGAGGTTTTGCAACCACCTTCGAACACCCTGCGGGCAACCCAGGACGCACTGAACGACGCTGTCGTAGACCGGGATGAGCTCTGGTCGCTTGCGCGCGAGGAGCGCATCGGTTCGAGCTGACCCGAGGGTCTTGGAACCAGTCGGTGTTCGCCGAAGGCACTGCGCCTACGACGGCCCAGCCTTGGCTGGTCTCGTTGAAGATGCAGATCTACTTTGACCGGCGCCGACCTCGAGGTCACCGAAGGCCACGACGAGAGCAGACGATCCGGCAAGGACCAGCTCGTCCCCATCTGCGCGGTGATCGTTTCACCAGATCCGCTCCAGCGTGGACTGCACCCGGCCGAGTCCTTCCTGAGCCCGCACTTGTCGAGTTCGGCGAGCGACGTCACATGCTCGTCCAGCCGGTCGGGTTCGCCGAGGAGTTCGAGGACGGCATCGACGGTCGAGTCAGCCACGCTCGACGAGCTCCACGGCCAGGACGTACTTGCGCGGGTCTCGGTTGTCCTGGTGCCGGCCGTTCCGGGGACAGAAGCACCGGTGGCCGGTCATCGTCCAACGGACGATGTGCCGGGGCTCGTTCGTCCCCACACTGGCCAGTTCGCCGTCGAGGCGGACGGCGCCCTCCTCCATCAGGACGCGCGCAGCGTGCAGCCGAGGGTGCAACGTCTCCAGCGCGGTGGCGTCGAGGGCAGCTCGCGGTGGCATTGCCCCCCCGGGCCTCGAACCCAACATCCCAGAAACAACACCAGACCAAGACCAGCAACGACAGACCTCATGCGCGACGGAGCGACGAATTCTCTCGGGGGGCATGTCGATACGTCACCCCGGAGGGCTAACGGACAGGTGAACGTCTCTGCGGAGGGTCGAAGGCATCACACCGATGCCGGAGGCCACCACAGATGTTCAACGACCCCACGATCGTCGGCAGTTGGCCGGAGCTCGCCACCCGACTTGACGACGGCGCTGTCCTGGCGCGGTGGGCGAGAGCGGAACCCGCCCTCGCCGGACTGCGTTCCGCGGCCGAGCTCCACGAGGCGTGCTCGGAGGCAAGTCCGCACGAGCACAGTGACGCCGTCCTCGGTGCCCTCGTGCGTCTCGCCGCCGTCGACGGCGGCCACGACGACGACGCACTCGCCCTGGTCCTGCACCTGCTCAGCGGCATCGTCTGGACCACCGTCCGGCAGCTGAGCGACCTGACCCCAGACATCGTCGCCGTGGTGGTCGGTGAGCTCACCTGTCAGATCCGCCGCTACCCGTGGAAGCGCCGTCCCCGCTCGATCGCAGCGAACCTGCGCGCGGACACCCGGCGGGCGGTGCTCGCCGAGCTGCGACCACGGAACCGGCGTCACCCCGAGCGGGGTGAGTTCGTGACGGCTGACGGAGACGTCACCCGCCTGATGCGGGTTGAGCCCGAGGACACCGACGACCTCGATCTGCGTGACCTGCTGCAGTGGGCCCTCCGGTCGGGCCTGGACCCCGCGGAGCTCGGGCTGCTGATCGCGACCGAGCACGAGCGCGACGTGCGGACGGTGGGCGGGGACTCTCGCGTCGCTGCGGCCTACGGCATCTCCACCAGGACGCTCTACCGGCGGCGGAGCCGCACGCTGGCCGCCCTGAGGGTCGCGGCCGCCGACTACCTGGCGGCCGTCGCGTGACCGGCCTCCTCATGACCACCGACCGATCTGAGATGCCGGCAGGACGGGGCGCCGGTGACCCCGCCCCCCGTCCGCTGGCCGTCGCCGAAGTCCAGCAGGCACTGCGGGACCTCCGGGCCCGCCCCGCAAGCAAGGCCGGGCGAGCTGGGGGTGACACCGCCGTTGACACGCCTCGACAGAGGGGTGACAGAGGCCCGATGCCTCCACCAAACCGGGGTGACATCGCAGCTCCGGCCGGTGTCAGGCTCGTCGTGATCGCGGCGCACGGTGGCGCGGGAGCGACCACCGTGGCTCTGGCCATCAGCGACGCCCTGGCCTCCACCGGCCGCCCTGTCCACCTCATCGACACCGCGGCCCCCGGCCGCTCAGGCCTGATCTCGGCAGCGTCCGCCGAACTGGGGCTGGACGAGGCGGGTGAGTGGCGACGCGGCACCCGGAATGGCGTCACCCTCGACCGTCGGTCGACTGACGCGCCACCGCGGAGCTGGCCGTCCCCGCCGCCGGGTCCGCCGGGGGTGACAGTCCTCGACCTAGGGCTGGGGCAGGCCGCCGAGGCCCCTTCCGGCGAGCCGGTCGTCGTGGTCTGTCGGCCCACTGTCCCCGCAGGTCGTCTGCTCGAGCGGCAACTCCGCGAGCTGGGAGAGCGGTCGGTGGTCGTGGCCGCCATCGGCCGGGGGCGATGGCCCGGTGAGGTCGTGGCCAGTCTCGGGCCGATGACGGCGGCTTTGCGGTCGACCGGACGCATCGTCCAGGTCCCGCTGAACGACCGGCTGATGGTCACCGGGCTGGATGACCGGCCCCTGCCCAAAGCGGTCTGCGATGCAGGCCTGGCCCTGTTCGAGCTGCTGGCCTACGAGACCCGTGTTGCTGCTCCGGCCCGCCACCGCGCACCGACGTCAGGGAGGTCGGCTCGATGATCGACCAGTTCGCCGACGCCGTCCTCGCGGCCGGGGTGTGTCCGGCTGCACCTCCTGGGATGCAGGTGTACGCAGACCAGATCCAGTCCTGGGTCAAGTGGGGCGTGCTCGCCGTCCTCGGCATCTGCTTCTTCGCCAGCGTCGGGATGCTCATCTGGGGGCGGGTGACCCATCACCCACGGGGCGCCCGGCTCGGGATGGACGGGATCTTGATCTGCGTCGTCGGCGCGATCCTCTACGTCGTCGGGTACGTCATCGTGCAGTCGATCGTCGGGGACGGCTGCTGATGGCCGGCCACCGAGGTCGCCGGTCTCCACGCAGCCCGCGGTGGACCCGGCGCAGGATGCTGACCCTGCTCGTGACGGTCGGGCTCGTCTTCGTGCTCCTCGTCGGGGTCGCCGTCGTCGCAGTCGTGCACACGGTTCTCCCGACGCAGACGGGGACAGAGACCACGTCGACCCCGGAGAGCTCCGGGACCGCAGCGACCGCGTCGCCCAGCCAGTCGCTGGAGCAGGCCCAGGACATGCTGGCCGCTCGGCCCATGCCGGCCGTGCCGGAATCAGCGGCTCGTCCTGGACCGGTCTCCACCCGGGACCCGGGCCCGAGCATCGTGCTGCCTGCAGCCACCCACGCCGGGCCTGCCGGGGTGCCCACCGGCTTTCCACAGACCCCGGAGGGCGCGCTCGCCCAGCTCGCCGCCATCGACCAGGCCGCTGTGCAGTCCGCGTCCCTCGACGGGGCCCGCGAGGTGATCAGCGCCTGGGCGGCACCCGGTGGTCCGACGACCAGCAGCTGGTCGGTCGTCGCAGCGGTGGGCCGTCTCCTAGAGGCTGCCGGTCTCTCGGGGGGTGGCTCCGCGCAGCTGGCAGTCGTGCTGACTCCGCTGATGGGCCTCATCAAGGGCGTTGTCGGCTCGGACTTCGTCGTCCCGTGCATCGACTTCGAGCTCGACGTGACCCTCGAGCAGACCGCACGCGGCGCGGCCGCCGACTGCCAACGGATGGTCTGGCGGAACGACCGCTGGCTCATCGGCCCGGGCGACGAACCCGCGGTGCCACCCTCGGTGTGGCCGGGCACCGACCTCGCGATCTCCGTCGGCTACCGGGACCTGCGTCGTGGCTGACGACATCGTGGCTATCGACCTCAACCCGATGAACTGGCTCGGCGACCTCGCGTCGGCCGCGATCGCCGATGTGTGGACTGCGGCGATGGTCAGCATCTGGTCGGCGGGCCTCTGGCTGCTCACCCTGTCGTTCCAGGTGATCGACGCGTTCACCACTCCCGACGTCTCGGCCGCCGGCCCGATGGGCGCGGTGCTGCCGACGACGCTGTGGGTCGGAGCGACGGTCGCGGTGACCATGATGTTCGTCCAACTGACCGTGGCGCTCATCCGACGCGATGGCCAGTCGATGGGCCGCGTGCTCCTCGGGGTCGCCCAGTTCGGACTGGTCTGGGTGGGTTACCTCGGCGTCGCCGGGGGGCTCGTCACCGCCGCGGCAGAGCTGGCACGCGGGATCCTCCGGGCGATGCTCGACGTCGACACCCTCGCGGCCATCGACCCGAGCAGTTCGTGGCCCCGTGAGGTGGTCGACGCCACGGCAGCAACCGTGCTCGGCCTCTCCTCGCTGCTCCTCGTGATCCCGGCAGCCTTCTTCTACCTGATCATCGCGCTGGTCCGGGAGGCCGCGCTGATCATCCTGATCGCCACGGCACCCATCTCCGCCGCCGGCTTGCTCAGCGACAGCACCAAGGCGTGGTTCTGGAAGAGCCTCCGCTGGTTCTTCGCCAGCCTGCTGATCACGCCCACCGCGGCACTCATGCTCGGTGTCGGAGTGAGCCTCTCTGCCGGTGTGATCGCAGGGAACGGTGACTCGACCGCACAGGCCGCGGGGACTGCAGTCGTCGGCACCGTGCTGGTGGCCATCGGGGCGGTCTGTCCGCTGGTGCTCTTCAAGCTGCTCGCCTTCGTCGACCCCGGGACCGCATCGGGGTCAGCGCTCCGACAGTCCTGGAGTGATGCCGGGGGTGCGTCCGGGCTCCTCTCCGGTGGTCAAGGGGCGGGCAACGGGGCCGCGACGCAGAGTGCCGGCGACGGGCGCTCACAGGGGGAGACCGCGGCCGAGGCGCAGTCGTCGAGTCGGCTGGGCTCCATGCTGCAGACGGCGGGTACGACGGCGGGTGCCGGCGTGGGCGCGGCGGCTGCGGTCGCCCACCGGGCCGTCGACATCGCTTCCGACGTGCTCGGATCCAGCGGCATCGGTCACCCCGGTCACTCGATGCGGTCATCGGGCCAGGCCGGGAGCGGACCGTCGTCCGGGTCTGGGCAAGGCGGCTCGTCGCACACCGGTTCCGGTTCGAGTCCGGGCGGGGACGACGGGGCGTCCGGTGGTCCGGCGTCCGGCGGGGGGCCCGGGGTGACGCCGCTCGTCCCCACGCCACCAGGAGTGGGCGTGGGCACCTCGCCCGGGGGACTGGCCGGGTGGGCGGCGACCGGGCCGACCGGTGCGGCTGTCACCCCCGAGACCGCGGCGGCGGTGGCTCTGTGACCGGGCCGGTGCGGTACGGAGCCTGGTCCAAGGACCGGCAGGGCTGGTTCGGGGGCCTGAGCGGCTGGGCGTGGATCGGGATCGGTGCGGCCGGTATGCCCATGCTGCTGGCTGCCGGTGCCCAACGGTGGCTGCTCGCTCTCGGGTGGGCACCCGTCTGGGCAGTCCTCGTCGTCCTCGTTGCCGTCCCGTTGCGGGGGCGGACCCCGCTGCGCTGGGGCTGCGACGCCGTCGTCCGGGCGGTCGGTGCAGCCCTGGGCTGGTCCGACTGGCAGTCGCGGGTCGCCGCGGGGACATCACGAGACCTCGACGAGGCAGACCTCCCCGGCGTGCTGTCAGGCGTCAGGACCCATGACGGCCCACCGTTCGGTCCGCTGCTGACCCGACCGGCCGTCGTCGCCGACCACCGAGGGCGCACCTGGGCGGTGGTCGCCCGGATCACCCATCCCGGGATCGGGCTGGCCGAGGCCACAACCAGGTCACGCATGGGCACAGGCCTGGCCGAACTGCTCGAGGGCGCAGCCACGACGGAGTTGGTGTCCGCCGTCGCCCTGCAGGTCCGGACCCTGCCCGACGACGGCGCAGAGCGCACCGCATGGCAGCGCGCCCACCTGCGCAACGAGGCCCCACCTCTCGCGCGGGCCATCAACGCGGAGCTTGCTGCCGTCATGACCGCAGCCGGGGTGCGGCACGAGGCCTTCGTGACGGTGGTCGTGCCCGAACGCCGTATCGCCAGGCAGGCACGAGAAGCCGGGGGAGGGGTGGACGGTCGTGCCCGCGTCCTGCAAGGCGTGATGGGGGAGCTGGAGGCTCGACTCATCGGGCCGGTGGGCTGCACCAGCGTGACGTGGCTCGACTCCGCTGGCCTCGCGTCTGCCATCCGGACCGGTTTCGCGCCCGGTGACCGGGGGCCGCTGGCGGACGCAGCCCTCGACCCGGGGGTCACAGGGCTGCCGATGGCCGCCGCGGGGCCGACCCTGGCACCCGCAGCGGAACGGCGGCACTACGCCCACGATGCCTGGCACTCCGCCACGTGCACCGTCCTGCTTCCTGACAAGGGCGCAGTCATGGGTGCCCTGGCACCTGTCCTGATGCCGACGGCCGCAGGGGAGCGGCGGTGCGCCACGGTGTTCTTCGAACCGATCAGCCACACGAAGGCCGATCGCATGGTCGGCAACGAGTCCATGAGCTCCGAGTTGGCCACTGAGATGCGGCGGCGCGGTGGGTTCCGCTCCAGGGCAACACACCGACGTGACGCCGCCCGCGTCGAGGGCCAGGACGTCCGCCTGGCGCAGGGCAACGCACTGGTCCGCGTCGCCCTCGCCGTCTCGGTGACCGTTCCCGGCACGTGGTCGATCACGGAGTACGGCCGACGTCTGGAGTCGAGCGTCACGGGGAGCGGGTTCCGCCCGCTGCGCCTCGACCTGGCCCAGGACGCAGCCTTTGCCGCGGCCTGCATCCCGCTGGGCATCGGGTTGCCCCGACGCCGGGGCCTGCGATGAGCCGCCTGCCCACCGGCCGACACCGGGGGAGGGGGATCACCCAGCTGGTGGCCGACTTCGGACACCAGCTCCCGCCGCTCACCCCTGAGCCACTCGGCGCCGTGGACGACGCGGTCCTCGGTGAGGCGATCGGCCGTCACGGCCGACGAGGCCGAGCCACCGGCTGGGCACCGGTGTCGGCACCCCTCGCCGTCTACCGGATGACCTCGGAGCAGGTGGGCGGGGTCTGGCCGCTCATCGCCGGAGACGGGCTGCCCCCAGGTGGGGCGCTGCTCGGGCTCGACCACCTGTCCGGAGGGGCCTTCTCGGCCGACCCCATCGGTTGGACGCTGAACAACACCGCCGGCGTCACCAACCCGAACATGATCTTCTTCGGCGCACCGGGACGAGGGAAGTCCGGCACCGTCAAGATGTTCGCGCTGCGCCAGATGGCCTACGGCTACCGCACGTTGGTGCTCGGCGACGTCAAGGACGAGTACGACCCCCTGTGCCGGGCGCTGCAGGTGCAACCGCACGCCGTCGGCCACGGGTTGCCCGCCCGGATCAACCCGCTGGACTTCGGCCCGGTCGGGAACGACTGGAGCCGGCTGTCCCGGTCCGAGGCCCAGCGCCGGGCAGCCATGGTGTTCTCCCGGTGGCTGCTCCTCCTCCGTGGACTGGTCGGTTCTCAGCACGTGCCGTTCGGGCCGACGGCTGAGACAGCCGTCGGCCGGGTGCTCCGTGATCTGACCGGCTACACCGACGGCGCCGACCGGATGCGCGAGATCACCATCCCCCAGCTGTGGGAGGCGCTGCGAGCTCCCGGTGAGGAGCTCGTCGATGCCTGCCGGTACGCCGACCGGCAGCAGTTCCTCGACGACACGCGACCGGTACGGGACGCCCTCGGCGCACTCGTCACTGGTCACCTGGCTGGGCTCTTCGACGCGCCCACCACGGTCTCAGTGGACTGGCGTGCCCCGATCCAGTCGCTCTCGCTGTCCCGACTGGACCCACTCGGCGATGAAGCCGTCGGGGTGGCACTGACGTGCCTGAACTCCTGGGGGCGCGCCATGACCCAGCTGGCAGAACCCGGAGACCTGCGGATCGTCATCCGCGACGAGTGCTGGAAGCAGATGCGGCTGGGCACCGACGCGGTCAAGTCCTTGGACGCCGACCTCCGACTCTCCCGCAAGGACGGGTGCGTCCAGGTGGTCATCGCACACAAGCCCTCCGACATGCTCACGGTCGGCGACAGCGGAAGCCAGGCCGTGGCCATCGCCAAGGACCTGCTGCACCTCTGCGCGACGAAGGTGTTGCTCGGCCAGGACGACCAGATCGGCGACGAGCTCTCCGGGCTGCTGGGACTCAGCGCGATGGCGGAACACATCGTCACCGACTGGGCCGCGGCCGATCGCGGGCGCGCGCTCTGGTTGGTGGGGAACCACGTGGCGAAGGTGCAGACCGTCCGCACGTCCCTGGACGTCGCCTTGACGGAGACGAACGACGCCATCACTGCTCCGCCGCCCCCTGCGGACGGTGTGGGCGAACCCGGGCTCGCACCCCCCGGGGGGTGGTGACCGTGTCCGGGCCCAACCAGGGAGCGACGGCGGCGGCCGTCGTCGTCTTGCCGATCGTGTCGATGGTGGTGGCCGTGATCGTCGTCGTGACCGGTGGCGGTGCGGCCTCATCCCCGGCCAGCACCGGAGGCTGCGGATCGGGCGGGACAGCCCAGACAGTCGCTGACATCGACCTGGACGCCGAGCAGATGGGGCACGCCCAGACCATCGTCTCCGTCGTCGCCACGAGGCAGCTGCCTGCTCACGCTGCGGTCATCGCGCTGGCGACCGCCTACACCGAGTCCCGTCTCATCAACTCCGCCGTCCAGACCGACCACGACTCGGAGGGGCTGTTCCAGCAGCGGGTGTCGATCTACACCGAGGCCGTTGCCATCGACCCCGTCCGGTCCACCGGAGCCTTCCTCGACAGGCTCGTCGGGGTCGCGGACTGGCAGACCATCCCTGTGGGCGTGGCGGCCCAGACCGTGCAGATCAGCGCCTACCCGGATCGCTACCAGCCCAACGCCGCGCTCGCTGCTGAGCTCGTCGGTCAGGTCTGGCCGACCGCGGTGGCCGAGGGGGTTTCGTCGCCGCCGGCTCCCGGTGGGGAAGCGGCAGTAGCGATCTGCCCGGGTGCCGGCGGGGCCGTACCCGCGGGCGAGATCGTCGGGCCGCGAGGGAACAACGTCGCCGGGACGACGACCATCCCGGACGGGTTCGTCATCAACGGGTCGGCGCAGGGCATCGTGGCCGTGCAGTACGCCCTGGCCCAACTCGGCAAGCCCTACGTCTGGGCAGCAGCCGGCCCCGACTCGTTCGACTGCTCGGGCCTGACGATGGCCGCCTGGGCCGCCGCCGGGGTGGCTCTGCCCCACTTGGCGGCCGGACAGACACGGAACGGCGAACCCAGCCCGACCAATCTGACGCAGGCGGTCGCTGGGGACCTCGTCATGATCCCGGGGTCCGGCGGCACCGCGGCAGCACCGGGGCACGTCGGCATGGTCGCCGGCTACGTCGACGCAGCAGACGGCCGTCACCTCTACCTGATCCAGGCACCGATGACCGGGATCCCGGTCCAGCTCACCGAGGCCACCCGGTGGGACGGGCAGATCGTCGCGGTCAGGCACATCGCATGAGTTCCCCCAACCGACGAAGCCGCGAACCGCAATCGATCAACCAAGGCTGGGAGCTGGCCGTAGCCGCGGTCGGCGGCGTCGTGATCGCTGTGGTCCTCACGGCCCTGACGGGGGTCGGGGTCGGGGCCGCGCTCTGGGGAGGCGGTTGGGTGTGGCCGCTCGGCACCGACTCGGTCATGAGCGTCGTCTCGGGTCTGCTGCACGGTGACCTGCGACAGGGGTTCACCCACGCGCAGGCTCGCCGGCTGGCGGGTCCTGTGCCCACGTACGTGGCGGTGGCCGTCGCGGAGGTCGTCCTCGCCGTGGTCGCCGGTGCCGGTTTGGTGGTGGTCCGGCGGCACATCCTGCCGAGTGACTCCCGCGGGGGGATGGCCACGCGCTCCGAGGCAGCGAATGCCCTGGGCATCCGACAGCTGCGTTCTGCTCGCTCCGTCATCCGCCCCGATTGCTACGGCACGGGATCGCAGGGACCGCCGTGACACCGGCCGTCCACAGCCGGGTGACCACACCGCGCCCCGTCCACAGATCCACAGGACAAGCGCTCGCCGACGGCCTCTCCGAAGGACCGTCTATCGACCCACACCCCGATCCCTCCAGGAGACCTGCGATGACGCTCATTGACGACGACGGCCGAGCAGACCAGTCCGCGGTCGCCCGGGAGCACGCTGCAGCGCTGTTCGCGGCTGCGGCACGAAGCGACCGGGCCGGGTCGGCCACACAGTTGCACTGTCTTGCGGCGTGGTCGGCGCTCGACGTGCCCAGCATGCTGGTTCCCGGCCTGACCGACGGAGCCGAGCCCGACGAGCTCATCACGCAGGCCCTGCGGATCCTCGGTGAGCTGGATGCCGCCGAGTTCGCGGAACCCGAGGTGCTGGCCGCCGCTCGGCACGGACGCCGCGCCCTGCGCGGACCGCGCTGATGGCGACCTCGCTCGGGCAGTTGCTCGACAGCCTCGTCGCGACGGCTGAGGCCGTCGCCCCGACGCCGGGGACCCGGGCCGACGCGGCCCTTGCACTCGGGCAGCTGGGCAGGGCCCTGCAGCAACTGCGCCAGGACGGCGTGTCGAAGGCCATCGGTGCCCAGCAGGAACGCCAGGTCGGCGCGCTCGGTCTGGCGTGTACAGAGGTGTCCCGTCGCGCACCGGCGAACGAGGGCACCATGGGAACGCTCGCGGCCGCCGCAGCCGACACGCTCGCAGCCCTCTACGACCACAGCACCGTCAGCGCCAGATGGGCCATGGCCACCGCAGTCACTGACGCCGTCACCCCGGTGGCACGGCTGGTGGGAGGTGGGCTGCCTGCTGGACCCACGTCGCAGTGGCTGGACGAGGTGTACCGGCAGTCGGTGCTGGTCCAGCAGACAGCCGCGTTGAACCCGCCGTCCCGGGCCGGCGCCGCCATCCTCGACCGGCCGCTCCCCGGGCCAACTGTCCCGGGGAGTACGGACCCTCGGGACGTCGTCCCCGAGACCGTTGCGGTCCTCCTGCGTGCCACCGGCAGCTCGCGGAACACACCCTCGGTGGCCGAGGTCCTCGCTTACACGCTGGCGGCTGAGACGCTCAGCAGTGCCGTCCAACGGCTGGACGGCACTGCGGCGCCAGAGGGGGGCCAGCTCGCTGCCCCCGGGTGGCGCGCCGTCCGCTCGGCGCTGAGGCCGTACGACGACGGCACCCGGCGTCCACATCCGCACGCCCCTCCGGCCGTCGATGCTGCGTTGCGCCTTCACGGCGCGCTCAGCCATCCAGACGCCGAGTCATCGCCCGGGCTGCACGGGGTCCTGGCCGCTGCAGCGCAGCACCTGCCGACCCTTGCCTCGCAGTTGCTCTACCGGACGGTGCGGTCGTGGGCGGACTCCGGGACCCTGCTCGCCTATGCCCGAGACCTGCCGCCCCGGGACGACCGAGTGGCCGCGTTCCTGCGTGGCTACCAGCCCAGCGGCCTCGTCCGCGTCAATGCTGTCGACCTCCAGCCGGTGGCCGGCGCCATCCACAACGCTCGTCTCCTCTCGTTGGACGTGGCAGCACGGGTGGCCCCGGCCGACATGGACGCCGACTTCCCGCGTCGCTCGCTGGCCGCCAACCAGGCCTCCCTGGGCCGACCGGACGCCGCGTCGGCTCTACAGGCGGCACGGATCGAGGCTGGGCGGCAGCTCCTGCTCGGTCGAGACTCTCAGCCCGGTCGGACGTGGGGACGCTGATGAGCACCTGGGGCCGCCGGGCCCGGTTCGAGCCCACCGATGTCGGCTGGCGGCTGGGGCGCTCGACGACTCCGAGGGGCGTCGAGCTCTGGTGTCGGTTCGACCGGACCGCTGGGGTGTACGGGGAGCAGGGCTCTGGCAAGACGTTGGACCTGCTGGCGCCGGCCCTGCTGGCACACCGTGGCGCCGCCCTCGCGACCTTGACGAAGGTGGACGACCTGCTGCTGACCGCAGGCCGGCGCCAGAGGCCCAACAGGCCCGGTGAGGCTCCCCGTCCCATCGCGGTGCTTGATCCGTTCGGGTCGGCGCCCGGGGTCCCGGAGCTGGTGTGGGATCCCGTGGCGGGGTGCGTGGAC
This sequence comes from Modestobacter sp. Leaf380, assembly GCF_001424485.1. Classification (GTDB taxonomy): domain Bacteria; phylum Actinomycetota; class Actinomycetes; order Mycobacteriales; family Geodermatophilaceae; genus Klenkia. Next base: position 108,517 of record NZ_LMQC01000023.1, on the reverse strand, counting down.
CCCCACGTCGCCGAGCGGCGGGCCAAGGCGTTCTCGGCGGGAACGGTCTCCGGATCGGTGTCCGGTGGTCGGCAGGACAACGCGGCACGCTTCTACGCGGCGGAGACGGCGAAGGTCCTCCAGGGGTTCCTGCATGCTGCCGCGCTGACCGGTCGGACCCTTGACCACGTCCTCGAATGGGTCGCCAACCCCGTCGCCGCCGAGCAGCCGGCTGAGATCCTGCAGCGGCACCCACACGCGGCGCGCTTCTGGGACGGGTTGCTGTCCGGCGCGCTGCGGGGCAGCCCGGACACCGTCGGCAACACCGTGACGACCGTGCAGCAGGCGATGGCTCTGTTCTTCCAACCGGAGATCCGAGCGCGCTGCGTGCCGACAGTCGGTCGCCCCACTACCGACCTCACGGACCTCATCTCCCGGCACGGGACCGTGTACCTGCTCGGGCGCGAGGACCCCTACGCGTCAGCGGCGCCGCTGATGACCGCTGTCGCCGAGCACGTCCTGGACACGGCGCTCCACCTGGCGAACACCTCGCCGCACGGACGACTGACCCCGTCGTTCCTGGCCTGCCTCGACGAATTGCCTTCCACGACGCCGCTGCCCACCCTGCGTGTCCGGATGGCCAACGAGCGTGCCCTGGGGCTCTCCTTCATCTACGCCGCCCAGACCTGGAAGCAGATGGTCGTCTCGTACGGGGAGGACGAAGCGCGCTCGATCTTCGGTCTGACGAACACGCTGGTGGTCTTCGGCGGTGGGAAGGACGTGCACTTCTACCGGGAGCTGTCCGAGCTGCTGGACGACGTCCGGATCGCTCGGCGGACCGTCACCGACGGCCCCGGGGGCGTCGGGACCTCCCGGTCGGGGGAGGACGTCAGAGTGCTGCGTCCGGGGGACATCCGGCTGGTCCCGGAGCGGCACGCCCTGGTCATCGCCGGGACGACGCCCCCGATCCTCGCCCGGCTGCGTCGCTGTCTGGACGGCAGGGACGGTGGAGAGCTCATGGCCGAGCAGGAGTCCGCCCGGTCGGAGGTTTCGCGGGCTCGGGGGAAGGCTCCCGACGCCGATGCGCGCACGAGGCGCGCGGTCACCTACGCCCACGAGCACTGGTTGACCGCTCGTCCGCTCGAGGGCGACCCCGCGGGACAGGACGACGCCCCGTGGTGAACCTCCTGCCCTTCCCACCCCCACCAATGCTCGTGCAGGGTTCTCTCGAGCTCCTCTGGGACATCAGCCGGCGGGACCCCCGCCACCCAGCGACCGCTGACGCGCTGGCCGGTCTGGAACGACCATGGGAGCCCGCTGCCTGCACGAGCGAGCTCGGTGCCGCCGTCTGGTCGTGGTGCGACGACGTCATCGCGTGGGTCAACCACGAGTTCGCCTGGCGACCGGCACACATGGTTCCGGCCTGCTGGAGGCAGCACCCGCACATCGCTCGTGAGGTCCCGGTCCTCGCCGTGCTCCGGTGGCAGGCAGAGATCGCTCCCGGCCCCGAGTTGGTCGAGGAGTGGCACAGGTACGCGCTGCCCACCTTCTCGGATCGGATGGCCGACCGGCTCGGAGAGAGCACGTGTCGCACGGGGCGACACCAGGACTGGCCTGCGCAGAGCCGGTACGCCAGCTTCGTCGAGGACCTCGCGCGGTGACGACGAACGCTGCCGTTCGCGTCACGAACCTCCAACCATCCAGTTCCCGATGACGAGAAGAGGCAGACGTGCACTCCGAGCCACTGGCCAGCGACTTCGAACTGGCCGATGTGGAGGCCGCCCTCATGCGGTCGGCCGCCGGGGACAACGCCGCTGAGGCCTCAGTGCTGCTCCTCTTGCATGCGGGCCACTGGTTGTCAGAGCTGGTCGCGGCTGGCCTCATCGCCGTCGACTACGACGACGTCCCGGTTACCTCGTCGTCAGACCGTCCTCTCAGGGTCGGTTGGGCTGCAGTCACCTGGATCGACGTGGACGCCGCCGTCCTCGCTGGTCGCATCGTGGGAAGCGGAGGCCAGCTGAGGATCCTGCGTGCTGCTGCGTCCCTGGCCTCAGGGCATCTCGTCGACCTCGATGACCTTCCCTCGGGTCTGGATCGACGGCACCTCCACCTGCTGGTCGCAGCGATCGCCCACGCGGGCGGGAGTCATCAGCACCGCCAGGAGCCGGACGCCAGTCTGGAGTTCGGGGGCCACGGGGCGCCCACGCTCGGAGCCTGGCCGCCGCGAGGCTGAGGTCAGGTCGCGGCCGCCGGGCGCCGCCAGAACGGCGATCACCGTCCGTGGCCGCCACCGGCGGTCGACCGCGCAGCCCGCCGGGTCAGGGTGGCCGCCCTGTCGAGTTCTTCCTGTCGGCCCTTAGTGCTCGGCCGGAGGACGGGGGCCGGCGTCACGGGGCGGGTTACCCGGTGACCTGATCCTGCGGCTATCGAGGTGGGTCCTGTCCCCCCGCGGGCCACCGTGCTTCCTGGAGTCCGCTGATCGGCCGCAGCCAAGACCTCGCTGAGGGCGATGTCGGGGGCGATCCCCGTCCGGGCAACCACGTGGGTCAGATGCTCGGCCCAGGTCGTCCTGACGGTGCTCGCGATGACCTCCGCAGCTCGGCGCGTTGCGTGAACGCGCCCCTCGACTGTGTCGAGGCGATCGACGAGGACATCGATGCGAGCCTCGATCATGGTCGCTGCCAGGCTGGGGGCGTCGCTCAGCGCATCGCGGAGCGCGCTCGGGCCTTGCGTCCGAAGTAGGTCGGCCGGGTCCATCCCGCACGGCAACACGAGGCGTCGTGGGTCGCCGCCGGAGTCGGCGAGCTGCCAGTAGATCCGTTCGGCTGCCAGGTGGCCCGCGCGGTCGTCGTCCGTGCCGACCACGATGTCCTGCCCGCCTGCGCCGACCACCGCGTTGAGACGCGCCGCCTGGGTGGCGGTGAACGCCGTGCCCATCGGGGCTACGCCGACGAACCGGCCCGCACCGGCGAGGTTGACCGCGAGGGCGTCCATCGGGCCCTCGACCAGGACCGCCGTCGCCCCGCGGCGGAGTTGCGTCGACCCCTCGATCAGGCCGAAGAGCTCATGCCCCTTGGTGAAGAGCTCGGTGTCCGCGGTGTTCAGGTACTTGGGCGCGGTATGGCTGCCACCGTCGTCGGCCGGGTTGCGGCGGCCTATCCAGCCGTGGATGCCGTCATCGCCCTGGATCGCAAAGACCAAGCGATCGCGGAAGCGATCGATGAGCTGGCCGGTGGAGGCACGGCTCGCCAGCCCGGCGGCCAGGAGTTCGTCGTCGCTGGCGCCGGCGGTCCGCAGGTGCACTACCAGACGGTTCCAACCGCCCGGGGCGTGCCCGACGATGAAGCGTGCGTCGTCGACGAGGTCGGTGCCGAGTCGGTCCGCGAGGTATGACCTGGCCCAGGAACACGGGTAGGCGGCGGCGAAGTAGTCGGCGGCGAGTCGGTTGAGCTCCAGCAGCCGAACCCGATCTGCTGGGAGCCGCCCATGCGTGCCGGGCTCGGCCGGGGTTGGTCCCGCCACGGGGCCGGCTGGCTCGGGTCGGGGTGCGGCGTCACCGGGCGCGGTCGGACTCGGCGGTATTTCGTCATCACCGGCGCTGGCTGATGAGGGCGAGGCTGGGGCGGTTGCTCCATCCGCGGCCAGCGCGGCGGGTGAGAGGTGATCGGCCAGGCGCCACCAGAGCGCAGCTGCAGGCTGTTCATCCGGAAGCGGTCGAGCGCAGGCAGACCGGACGAGGGAGGTGACATCGATGCCAGCGCCCTCGGCGGTGGACATCCGCTCGCACAGGAGCGGCCAATAGGGGTCGTCGCACAGCCGTGGTTCCAGGCCGTCGGCCATCGACCTCCACCGCTCGGTGGCGGTTCCGGGTCGACCGAGCAAGCGGGATCGGCGGTCGTCGAGGTCGCGCTGCGAAGCGGCCTCGGCGGCCAACGGCAGCGGTGGACCCGTGGGTCGCCGTTCGTCGTCCGGGATGCCGTGCGCGGCCCGCCAGACGGCTGTGTCCGCGAGCAGCGAGGCATCGTGGTCGACCAGAGGCTGGGCCCATGCCGGAGCGTCGGCCGCCGTCCAGGCAGCAGCCTCGTCGCTGACCCTGACGGCAAGCCGGGAGACCTCCTGGGAGCGTCCAGTGAGGTAGTGGCCCCACTCGGCGTCGTGGCGCAGCGCATCAGGAAGAGCGGGAAGCCAGGGGAGAGGGCCAGCGTGAGGCGACCGGTCCCCGGAGGGGCCGAGCCGCCAGTCCAGGACCGCGGCGATGTCCCGGGCATCACCCAGGCCACGGGGATCGTCGATGGCCCGCCGGAGGAGCTCCACGGGATCCACGCCACTGACGGCGCTTAGGGCCAGGTGGCCTCGCAGTGTGGGGTAGCTGTCCTCGTCGGTCAGCCCGTGTACGTCCTGCTCGGCCGCCTCGTCGATCTTGGAGAGCAGTTCCGGTCCGACGACGTGCTGGGCCGCTGTGGCGAGCGCGTGCTGGTACTGCCCGACAGCCACGTGGAGGCAGGTCGCTGGATCGTCCTGCGCTCGCCGCAGGCCGGTGGCAGAGGTGGGTGCGTCGTCTCGAGCAAGGACCCGACGGAGGACGTCGACGGCGGTCGGAGGGAGCAGAGCATCCCGGGTCACGAGGCTGTGCGGATCACCGTCGCCGATGGTGCTCAGGAAGACGTGGTTCTCGTGGCGACCGCGGGTCATCGCGACGTACAGCAGCTGGCGTGACTCGGCGCCGGTGGCGATGGCGTGGCAACGGTCGGCGGTGATGCCCTGTGCCCCGTGCACGGTGGTGGCGTAGCCGAGGGTGACGTGGGCTTGCACGTATCCCGCGGGCAGGGTGACGTGCTTCCCGGTGCGCCGGTGGACGACGTCGAGGTCACCGCCGGCCCGCACCCCCGTGACGGTCCATCGGTCACCGTTCTTCACCCAGTCACCCTGGCCGGCGGCGAGCAACCGGTCGTTGCGGCGGGTGATCACGACATCGCCGGCGGAGGCGCGGCTGGAGTCGGGGAGGTCCACCTCGAGACCGGAGGATCCCTGCCTCGCGATCCGCTCCGTGCGTGCTTTGGTGTTCAGTTCGAGAACCAGCTGGCGAGTGGGTGCGAGCAGGACGGCATCGTGGCCTGCGGTGAGGTCCGTCGCCCAGGCGGCGAAGGCGCCGTCGACCACCGTGGATCCTTCTCCGACGTGCAGCCGGCCGTTGTCGACGTAGAACGCCAGGGCTGCTGGGTCTCCGTCACGGAGCGCGAGAGAGGCAGCTCCTTCGGCCTGGTTGGGAGCCCCGGTGACCGGATCGATGAAGCGGACCACCTGGGTGAGCCGCGCGGCACCCTGGGTGTGGGCGAGTTCGCGCAGCAGCCCACCTGCGCCGATCGGCCCCAATTGATGGTCGTCGCCGATCAGGCGGATCGAGCCTCCAGCACCGACCACGAAGTCGACCAGGCGCGCGAGGTCGCGGGTGGGGGCCATGGCGGCCTCGTCGAGGACCACCAGCGTGGAGGGGCCGATCGACTCGACCCAGGCCGGGACGTCGACGCCGGTGGTGACCGCGTGGACGAGCTTGGCCAGGGTGTCGGTCTGCGAGCCCAGGTGCTCTCGCAGCACCGCGCTGGCGCTGGCGGAGGGCGCGAGGCCGACGACGCTGCCACCACCCGCCGTCCACGCTGCTGCCAACATGCTCAACGCCGTCGTCTTGCCGGTCCCGGCCGGGGCCAGAGCGAGTTGGACCCGTGCTCCGGAGGTCGCCAGCTCACGGACCAGCTGTTGCTGTCCCGTGTTGAGGACGGTGCCGTCCGCGGCTGCCGTCGAGACTGCCGCCATGACGGCTGCAGCCGGGGTGACGCGTCCGTCGCGGCGTTCGGCAGCTAGGAGCACGGTCGCCTCGTCGGCCAGCATGCGACGGGACGTGTACGCCTCGGCTCCGGCGACGTCGAAGACAGACGATCCATCGGTGCGCCGTAGAGAGCCGGGCACGGACTCCCTTGCCCCGTCTTGCAGGCGCAAGGACCGCTGGGGTGACAGCGCTGCAGCGACGACGGCCTCCCCTGCTCGGTCGAGCTCAGCGAGCGGGATCCCCGCGGCGCGGAGCTGACGTTCGGTCTCTGCGCGCACGTGCGGCTCTTGCCAGGTCGACCGGTTGCCCTCCATGACGGAGACCACCAGGTCGGCCGTCGCTGCGACCCAGGCGCCGGTGGGGCGCCCGGGACCCGGCCCTGGCGGCGCATGGAGGGCTGAAGCGACGTAGGCCCGGATCTCGTCGTCACTCCCGAGCACGGTCCTGGCCTCCGCCCGCCACGCGGTCCTCTGTTCCGCGTGAGAACGGGGCTCGTGCTTCGCCGATCGGGTCTCTAGGTTGGCCTGCTGGGCCAGTCCGACGGACTCCTTGGCCGACGGCGGTCGCCCGTGGTCGGCTTGGAACTGGGCGGCAAGGACCGCCCTCCGGGCGTCGATGTCCGATCGCCGAGACGACCAGAAGCGGGGGAGCGGGCCGTCCACCCCGACGATCTCGCGCACCGGGCGCTTGCCGGGATCGATGGCCGGTCGGTCGGCGAAGCGCACGCGGAGGCGGTCGGTGAGCAGGGCTTCGACGCGCGTGTTGTAGCGCTCGGACGCGGCGACGTTGTTCTTGTAGACCGCGCGCCCATCGAGCGCCAACCACCTGTCATCCAGGGTCTGGACCTTGTTGCTGATCGCTACATGGGTGTGCAGGTCGGGGTCCCCGGCCCGGGAGTCGCGGTGGGTGAAGGACGCGGCGATGAGCCCCCGGACGTCGACCTGCGCGACCCCGCCGCGACCGGTTCGGGTGTAGGTCGCGTGGGACTCCAACCAGGAGACGGCGTCTTCGACGGCGTCCTGGTGTGCCCGCTCGATCACCGCCGCGACGTCGTGCGGTGCGATCGCCCAGAGCGTCGAGACGCTCTTGACTGGGCTGAAGGTGAGGTCGTAGCCGGCGACGGCGGTGGTCGGCTGCCGAGAGATGCGTGCCAGGTGACCGGACAGCTCACGGGCGTCGAGGGCGGGGCGACCGAACCTCTCCTCGAACATCGCCCCGGCCACCTCGGTGTGGATCCGGGCGCGCTCGTCGTCTGAGACCGGCGAGGCGGCAGGCAGACCGAGCGCTTGGTTGAGCTCGCGGAACTCGACGGCACAGCGCTCCCGGAAGTCGTTCGACGCCCCGAAGACACCGAAGGGCCTGCCGAGACGGCTCGCCCGGTCGATCTCCTGTGCATCTCGTCCACCGGCTCGAGCCGCCTGCTCGATCTGAGCGGCGTTCGGATGACGGCCATGACCGAACAGCGCGACCATCTGCGCCTCGGTGACCGCATCGCCGACCGGGAAGTCCGATCTGCCGGCGAGGCCCCGGCCCATCCAGCGCCCCGGCGCTTCGCCCTTCTCGCTGTAGTACGCGCCCAAGCCGCCGGCCGGCTGATCGGTGGCGTCGTGAGCAGCCACTTGGCGGGTCAGGTAGGTGTACCCGGACCCCGCCGTCAGCTTGTGCACCGTCATCACAGCTGCACAGGCGGCACCCCTCCTGCAGGCGTGTCACCCGGAGTGCATGAGGTGTGTCGATGCTGGTCTTGGTCTTGGTCTTGGTCTTGGTCTTGGTCTTGGTCTTGGTCTTGGTCTTGGTCTTGGTCTTGGTCTTGGTCTTGGTCTTGGTCTTGGGTCTTGGGTCTTGGTCGTGGTCTTGATCTGGAGTCCTAGGTCTCCTCGTCTCGGGTGGACGCAAGCTCACCTCGAGGGTCGGACAAGCCACTAGCACCAGTCCCTCCCGCCACCCCGGCCGCGCCACGTTGTCACCCCGATTGCGCGGCGGTGCGACTGCTGCTGCGGTGGAAGGGTCGGTCCGGCCGCTGTCGGACCCCGGCCCTACGGTCCCCGCCGATGGACAACCGCACCGTGGACCCACCCAGCCCGGTGTGGGTCACCAAGCCGCGGTTCTCCAGCGTCGACGACGTCCAACCTGGGCTGCTCTACGCCTGGGAACGCGACCGGTACGCACTCATCTGGCGGGCCCGGGTGTGGTGCCTGCGGGAGACCGCACCCGGCTTCCCCGGACCAGACTTCCGCGGAACCGTCGTCGCCAGCCGCGTCGCCCCCCGCGACCCCAGAACTCATTGGTCGGTGGCTATCGACGGCGCCCTACAGGCCGCAGCTGCCGTCCCGGCCGGCAGCCTTGCCTGACCAGCCCAGGCACCCAGAGGGGTGGCGTCCATCCACAGACCCGCTGCGATCGGCCCGCGATGTCAGCAGAGAGAGGCAGACTCACCAGCAGAGCAATCGACCGCCGAAGCGAATCGAGGACCCGCTGTGCTGTTCGAACCGAAGGCCAGCGACTTCGAGGCCACCGATCTAGAGAACGCGCTGCTGCGCACCGCGGTGGGGGACTACGCCGCAGAGGCCGCCGTGCTGCTGCTGGCCAACGCCGGGCACTGGCTTCCCCAACTCGCCGCCGCCGGCCTCATCGCCGTCGACTACGACGACGACCCCACCGGCCCACCCACCGGACAAGCCCCCGGCGTGGGGTGGGCGTCGGTCACCTGGGTCGACATCGACCCAGCCCTGCGCCATGGGCGCATCCACGGGTCCAGCGGACAGCTGCGCATCCTGCGCGCGGCGGCATCGATCGCCGACGGTCAGGCCCTCGACCTCGGCGACGTCGCCTCCGGGCTGGATCGCCAGCACCTCCAGTTGCTGCTGGCCGCGATCGCCCACACCGGTGGCAGCCACGAACACCGCACGCAGGACTTCTACCCCCACACCGGTGCGGTGTTCCTCAGCGATCCGTTGCCCTCGCTGCAGTCCTGGCCACCCCGCGACTGAGCCGGCCGCACCGATGCCGCGCACCCCGAAGCCGACCTGGGCGCCCCTGCCGGAGTTCGCCGGCACCTCCACCACCGGCCCCGCCAGAGACCGGGCACTGCAGGACCGCCTCGAGGCCTACGTCGTGAAGGCCTACCGGCAGGGCATGTCCATCCGCGACATCGCCCAACTCGTCGACCGTGCACCCACCACCGTCCACGGCATCCTCAAGGTCCACCAGGTGCCCCGCCGTATCCAGGGTCGACCACCGGCCCAGCCATGACCGCGCCACCCGCAGCGCCACAACCGGGCAACCGCGCCGGTAGGGGAGTGCTGCGGGAGCTGGAGAACGCAGCCGCGGTCAAGCGGGCCGCCCGCCAGCGCATTGCAGACGCGGTCGCGCACCCGAGCGGCGACACGGCTGAGCTCGCAGAGCACCGGGCCGCCCACGACATCGCCACCGCGCGCTGGGTCAGCCTGCTGCGCGCGGCCAATCACGACGGGCACCCGGTGGCCGTCATCGCCCGCGCTGCCGGCGTCACCGCGGCATCGGTGCACTACCGACTGGCGGCTACCCCGCCGGCGGTCTAGCTGGTGGCGATGTCACCGGGGGACAGGCCCAGGCGCAACCGCACGAAAGCAGAGGATGCCGCGACACCCAGCGGTCAGTGCTGGGTCCGCCGATACCTCGACCCACCGCCGTTGGGTCGACCCGGGGTCTTGCGGCTACGACGACTTCCAGATCGGCACCTGGCGCACCTTCCAGCTCTAGGCCCAATTGTGCGTCTAACGGCTCAAGCAGCGGTGAGATCCCGGCGCTGGAAGCACATCTGCACCCCCCGCGGCGGCGGCCAGTCGAGCGGCAGGTCGACTATGACCGGCGTCCCGCAGAGCGCGACCAGGTGCTGCGTCTCGCAACTGGCGATCCCCACAGCATGGGCCGGCCCCACCATGACGTTCCGCCGGAAAGTATCCCCACCAGCAGCACCGGGGTTTTGGGGCCTCGAAGGCGCGGGTTCGGAGCCAGTGAGGCACGCGAGGACTGTGCGCCACGCTTGTTCAGAGGTCACCTACATCGCTTCAGGCAAGAACCACCAGGAGGCATCTGAACCCCTTGGCGGGGCGTGACCTGGGTGACCACGCCCCGCCGCGGGACTCAGTTCCCGGTGGTTCGTGGCTCAGGCGGCTGTGGGGAGGCGTGCCGGAGTGCGCCGGAGTGCGGCGACGGCGGGTGCGCCGGTGAGCAGGCCGGCGAGGATGCCGATCTGCATAAGGAACCAGAACTGCACGTCGGCGGCCGGGGGCATGAGGTCGTTGAAGTGCAGGAGGAGCATCCAGCCGCCCATTCCGATGTCGAAGGCGACCACGGTGAGGGTGGCGCGAGCGACCGCGGTCAGCGTGGTGGCGCCATCGGTGGTGCGCTCGTGGACGGCGAGCAGCGCGATGGCCACGACCGCGATGACGGCGATCATGACCCACAGGTCGGTGCCGGCGATGGTGAGCCCGGAGGCAATCACCAGGGGGACACCGACGAGGTGGGCCAAGGCTGAGGCGGTGCCACCGGGCAGGCTGTCCACGACGACGGGCCGGGCGTCGGTGGGTCGGGCGCCGGGCTGGGGCTTTCGGCCGTAGCGGCGGTAGAGCACGAGGGCAGCCGGGCCCAGGAACAGAGCTGCACCGACCCAGGTGATCTCGGCAGTAACGGTGCGATGGCGGTGCCCGCGGGCCCACACGTCGGTGGCGATCACCGCCGCGCTCAGCAGCGCCAGCAGTCCGTAGGTCCAGGCCAATGGGGTCAGCCAGTCCGGCAGTGCCGCGCCCATCGTGGTGTTCATGTCCATGTCAGTTGTGGTCCTTCAAGTGGGGTCAGTTGTGGGGAGTGCGGGTGAGGCATCGGACGCCGGCGAGGACGGCGGTGCCTCGGGGTGCAGGCCGGGGACGGCATGCAGGTCGTGTCGCGGTGGCGCACGTCGAGGGCTTGGAGGTCATCGAGGGCCGCGGTTCTCGGCGTCCACGGCTATCGGGTGACTTTGGGCGGGGGCTGCGCCGGGCTGGCCGCAGCCTCCGCTGTCGGGGGGTTACTGCGTGGACAGGCTCTGCAGCAGCTGTTCCATCTCGGTGATCTCGGCACCCTGGGAGGACTGGATGTCCTGGGCGAGCGCGATCGCCGCGGGGTCCTCGCCGTCGGCGATCTCGGTCTGGGCCATGCCTACAGCGCCGGTGTGGTGCTCGAGCATCAGCTGCAGCCACATGCGGTCGAAGTCCACGCCGCTGGCTGTCTCCAGGGAGGACATGTCGTCCTCGGTCATCATCCCGCTCATGCCGGAGTGAGCCATTCCCGAGGTGTCGTCTGAGCTGATGGCCCCCCAGCTGTTCAGCCAGCCGTTGAGAACGTCGATCTCGGGCCCCTGAGCAGCCTGGATGCGGCCAGCCAGGTCCAGCACGTCGGGGTTGTTAGAGCGGTCGGCGACCAGGTCGGCCATCTCGACCGCCTGCTCGTGGTGGGGGATCATCGACTGGGCGAAGGTGATGTCGGCGGTGTTGAACGTGGCCTCTGCCGGGACGGACGTCGAGGACCCCGCCGATGAGGGGTCTGTGCCGCCAGAGCAGGCCGACAGGGCCACCGAGGCGGCGATGAGGGCACCGACGAACCCGGCGGCGCGGGAGCGGTGGGGGGAACGGGTCGAAGCATGGTTGCTGAGCACAGGGGTCTCCTGAAAGGGGTGCCGCACCCGATATGAGCCGGGCACGAAGAGGGCAGGGAAGGTCGAGCACGCGACTCCGGGCCACACGTGGGCCACGGGTGTCAGGTGGTTCGGCCTAGACCCTCAGCACGCAGAGACGACTGAGCTCGAGAGGTGCTGGGTGAGGGAGCGCCTGGTCGAGGGCGCTGCGCAGCAGCACGGTGGGACGGGGCACAACGGTGAGGAGGCGCCGTCGCGACAGCCATGAGGCCAGCACTGCCAGTGCCGTGCCGATCCCGCCGGCCAAGACGGCCATGCACACCATCAGGGCGTGGGCCATGGTCCCATGACCGTCACCGGTCTGGCCGTCGTCGATCCAGGTGGGTGCAGCTACCAGCGATTGCGGTAGCGCGGAATCACGGGCGTTGGTCCCCGCATCAAGTCCGGCCCCTTCCCCCGTCTGGTCGGGTGAGGCGGGCGTGGCGTGCGAGGGCATGTCGGCCATGGCCGAGTCGCTGTCGGTGCAGCTGAGGCCGTGCATGCTGAACACTGCGCCGAGCACGAGCAGGGCCCAGAGCAAACGTGCCCGCATGACACCCCCCACCGCTAGCCGATACCCCACCAGGGTAGGCACGTGGTGCATCGGACCGCTTCCGGCGCTGGTGCAGGTGGCCTGCAGGCGCGAGTGCGCGGGCACCGGCGACCGCACGGCGGCGCAGCCGCAGACCGCAGATGGGGGAGGCAGAACTCCCCAGTGGCGATCGTCGTCATCTCTGGTCAGTAGTCATCGGCCGCGCCTTGGTGGCTGCGGTGTCCTCGATGTCGGGGTTGAGGACGGTACTTGCGGCGAAGACGACCGCCCCGCAGGTGATGAAGACATCGGCGAGGTTGAAGGTGGGGAACCAGCCGGTGTGCAGGTAGTCGGTGACGCGTCCGTCGCCTGCGCGGTCCACCAGATTGCCCACAGCGCCTCCGACCACGGCGGCCAGCCCAGCAACGGGCCACCCGGAGGTCCGCGCACGACCTGCCGTGACCCAGGCGAATCCGGCGACGACGACAGTGACCGCCGCAGTGACGGCCAGGACCAGCCAGCCGGGCAGGTCGGACCCCACACTGAACGCGGCGCCTGTGTTGTAGCCCAGTCGTAGGTCCAGAATCCCGACATCCAGGGTCCGCCCGTCGCCCAGGCGTTGTTCTATGAGGGCTTTGACCCCCAGATCCACCCCCACCAAGACTGCAGCGACCACAGCCATCACCAACCGAGCTCCCGACAGCCAGGCTGACTGTCGGATGTTCATTGGTGTGACCTGCCGGCGCGGATCCCGTTGGCGATCACGAACACCTCGGCGACCTCGTGGATCACGATCACTGCGGCCAGGGACAGCACCCCCAGGGCGGCCAGCGGGATGAGCACGATGAGGATCGCGGCGGACAACGCCAGGCTCTGCAGCATGATCGTCCGGGCCCGCCGGGCGTGGGCCAGGGTGCGGGGCAGCTGGTGCAGGCTCTCGCCCATCAGGGCGACGTCGGCGGTCTCGATGGCGACGTCGGCGCCCATCGCGCCCATGGCGATGCCGACGTCGGCGGTGGCCAGGGCGGGGGCGTCGTTGATGCCGTCCCCGACCATCGCCACCCCACCTCGGGTGCTCGAGCGCAGCTGGTCGACCAGGGTCGCCTTGTCCTCGGGGCGCAGCTCGGCGTGCACGTCGGTGATGCCGGCGGCCCGGGCGAGGTGGGCGGCGGTGCGGGCGTTGTCGCCGGTGAGCATCGCCGTCGCCACGCCCATCCTGCGCAGCCGGGCGATGACGTCGGCGGCCTCGGGCCGGAGCTCGTCGCGGATGGCGAGGGCGCCCAGCAGCTGGCCGGCGGATTCGACGAGGACGACGGTGGCGCCGGCGTCTTGGTGGTCCCGCACCTGTCCGGCGAGGGTGCCGGGCTCCAGGAAACCTGGTCTGCCCAGCCGCACCGGGGTGCCGTCCAGGACACCGGTGAGGCCCTGACCGGCCAGCGCCTGCACGTCTGTGGCGACCGGGGCCGGGGCGCCGTCGTGCGCTGCGGCCCAGTGGGCGAGGACCGCGGCGGCCAGGGGGTGCTCGCTGCGGGCCTCGAGGGCTGCGGCGACGGTGAGCACCTGCTCGGCGTCGTGGCCGTCGGTGGTGAGGACGGCGACGACGGCGGGGGAGTTGCGGGTCAGGGTGCCGGTCTTGTCCAGCGCCAGGGTGCGGACGGCGCCGAGCGACTCCAGGGCGGCGCCGCCCTTGACCAGCACGCCCTGGCGGGTGGCGGCACCGATCGCGGCCACCACGGTGACCGGGACGGCGATCGCGAACGCGCACGGGGAGGCTGCGACCAGCACCACCAGCGCACGCTCGATCCACACGCCCGGGTCGCCGAGGAGGGAACCCAGGACGGCGATCGCGGCGGCGACGACGAACACCGCGGGCACCAGCGGGGCGGCGATCCGAGCGGCCAGGCGCTGGGCTGCGCCCTTGCGGTCCTGGGCCTCCTCGACGATGTGCACGACGCGGGCCAGGGAGTTATCGGCGACGGTGGCGGTGACGGTGACCTGCAGGACCCCGCCGCCGTTGACCGAGGCGGCGAAGACCTCGGTACCGGGCTGCACCTCCACGGGCAGGGACTCCCCGGTGATCGCGGAGGTGTCCAGGGTCGATCGGCCGTCGGTCACGGTGCCGTCGGTGGCCAGCCGCTCTCCGGGCCGGACGACCAGCACGTCGCCGACGCGCAGGTCGGCCGGGTCGACCTCGGACTCCGAGAGCCCTGCGGGGCCGGGGCGGAGCACGGTGGCGCGGGCGGGCACCAGGTCCAGCAGGGACCGCAGGCCGCGGCGGGTGCGGTCGACGGCGTAGTCCTCCAGCGCCTCGGCGAGGGAGAACAGGAAGGCCAGCATCGCGGCCTCGCGCACCTCGCCCAGGGCGATGGCGCCGATCATGGCCACGGTCATCAGCGTGCCCACGCCCAGCCGGCGGTGGGCCAGCGCACGCAGGGTGCCGGGCACGAAGGTGGCGCCGCCGGCGAGCACGGCACCGAAGGCGAGCAAGGTCCCGAGCACGACCGGTCCACCGGTCCAGGCCGTGGCCTGCGAGGCCATCCAGAACAGCCCTGCGGCGCCGGCCAGCTGGGCCGACCGGGCTCGCCACAGTGGCAGGGCCGGCTCGTCGACCGGGGTGCTGGGTGCCGAGCAGGTGGGGTCACCGCAGCCATCGCCGACCGCGGCCAGCTGGTCGACGGTGCTGGGAGCGCAGCAGGCGCAGCCCTTACCGCACCCCGTCACCGGTTCCGTGGGACGAGCCGAGGTGAGGGGGATGGTGGCGAGTGCTCGCGCCGGCGTCCGGGGCGTCGGCTCGTCATCGGGGCCGCAACACAGGTCAGACACCGGGCGCCGCCGAGACGACCGGGCGGCCGGCGTCCGGGACAGCCGCGGGCGGCACGATCCCGGCCATGGCCAGCAGGGCCTGGCCGATGTCGGTGAGCCGGTACATGACCAGCTTGCCGTCCTTACGGGATGCAGCCATCCCCGCCGTCCGTAGCACCCGCGCGTGGTGGGACACCAGGTTCTGGCTGGCCCCGACGATCCAAGCCAGATCGCACACGCACAACTCACCGCCGGCTTGCAGCGCTGCAGCGATACGCAGGCGCTGTGGGTCGGCCAGGGCCCTGAACTGCTGAGCCGGCCCTGCGGCCTGTTCGACGTTGGGGAGCCCTCCGCGTACGGCCTCAGCATGAGGCAGATCCAGGCACAGCAGGTCGCAGCGGTCCTCAGTCACGGGTCACTCCACATCGCAGCACTTGGACACCCCTAGTGGGCTCAGGCTGAGTGACACTACAACATACTGACGCCTGTAGGTATGTTCACCCCGGGTTGATGCGCAGGTTTCCTATCCTGGATAGTAGGAAGCGTCCGTCTTGCGGCCCGTCTCGTGGCCGCCATCTCGAGGAGTCATCCTGCGGTCCAACACCATGATCTCGGTCCTGCTCGTAGCGGTCTTCGCTGCCGTGGTCGCTGTGGCGGTGATGGTGTTCGGCGGTGGGGGCTCAGACGCCACCGCGGACGGCCAGGGTGGCGAGGATCTGGTGGTGCGGGAGAACAGCCACCGCCTGGACACGGCCCCGGGGGAGGTGACTCTGGTGGAGTTCCTGGACTTCGAGTGCGAGTCCTGCCTGGCCGCCTACCCGGTGGTGGAGCAGCTGCGCGA
This sequence comes from Modestobacter sp. Leaf380, assembly GCF_001424485.1. Lineage (GTDB taxonomy): Bacteria > Actinomycetota > Actinomycetes > Mycobacteriales > Geodermatophilaceae > Klenkia. The sequence continues at coordinate 92,847 of NZ_LMQC01000023.1, read as the reverse complement.
GGACTACGCCGGACAGGTCACCTTCATCGCTCGTTACTTCCCGGTCGAGGGTCACTTCAACGGGCAGAACGCTGCGGTTGCCGTGGAGGCGGCTGCCCAGCAGGGGCAATTTGAGGCGATGTACCAGCAGATGTACGCCACCCAGACCCAGTGGGGTGAGCAGCAGACCTCCATGGCCGGGTTGTTCCGGGAGTTCGCGACCGACCTGGGGCTGGACATGGATGCCTACGACAGCGCCGTCGCCGACCCGGCGACCCTGGAGCGGGTGCTCGCCGACCGCGACGACGGGCTGGCCCTGGGCGTGCAAGGAACTCCCACGTTCTTCCTCAACGGGGAGCAGCTGACAGTCGGTTCGGCTGAGGAGCTCATCGCCGCCGTCGACGCGGCCGTCAACGAGTAAGCGTGTCCACCCCCACCTCGGTGTCGGTTCCGGCCGCCGACCCAGGAGCCTGGAACAGCACGCCTGAGTCATCAGGCCGCACGCCCCCGGTCGGGCCGGGTCAGCCCGGCCGGGAGCGGCGGCTGGGGGCGGGACTGATCCTGGGTGGCGCGCTGGGACTGCTGGCGGCATTCGTGCTTGCGGTGGAGAAGTACCGACTGCTCACCGACAGCGCCTACGTCCCGACCTGCAGCATCAACCCCGTCTTGAGCTGCGGGTCGGTGATGACCAGCCCGCAGGCCGAGGCATTCGGGTTCCCCAACCCCCTGCTGGGTCTCATCGGATTCAGCGTCGTGCTGGTCGTCGGCGCGGCTCTGGCCGGCGGCGCGGTGCTCCCGGTGTGGTTCTGGGCCGGGTTGCAGGTCGGGGTGAGTGCTGCGGTCGTCTTCGTGCACTGGCTGATCGCGGCCAGCCTGTACCGCATCGGGGCGTTGTGTCCCTACTGCATGGTCGTGTGGGTCGTCGTCATCGCTCTGTTCGTCGCCGTCACCGCCCGCAACCTCACGGCTGTCACGAGGCGCCAGCCCGGGCCGGCGGCGACGGCGGTCGGCGTCCTGCATCGGCGGCAAGGGGTGATCGTCACGGCGTGGATCTTGGTGATCGCCACCTTGATCACCGTTCGGTTCTGGACCTTCTGGAGTGTCTCCCTTGGCTGAGGGCCAGGCAGGGATCTCCAGACGGACGGTTCTGACGGTCGGTGCCTCCGGGGTGCTCGGGCTGCTGGTCGCCGGCTGCGGCAGTTCCGGTGCCAACCCGAGCACGAGCGGTGCCGGCGGGGATTTCGACTTCACTGCGGCCACCCCGGCGGCCCAACTGATCCCCGCCGAGGATCGGCAGAGTGCCCCGGAGTTCGGCGGGGAGCTCCTCGACGGGACGACCTTCGAGTCCTTCTCGCTGGCTGGGGACATCGTGGTGATCAACTTCTGGGGTTCGTGGTGCGCACCGTGTCGGGTGGAGTCACCGGAATTCCAAACCGTCTTCACCGACGTCGCCGAGGCCGGCGTGGCTTTCCTGGGAGTCGCCGTCCGGGACCAGAGGCAACTCGCCCAGGCCTTCACCACCGACTTCGGCATCACCTACCCCTCCTTGTTTGACCCCTCCGGGGAGGTGGCGCTGGCGTTCAACGGGTTCCCCGCCAACGTCGTCCCTACGACGATCCTGCTGGACCGGGAGAACCGGGTCGCCGCCGTCTACGTCTCCGCCGTCGCCGAGGACGACCTGCGGACCAGCCTGCAGACCCTGCTCGCCGAGGACCCCACCCCACCCCCGACCACCCCACCGTCGGCCCCACCTTCGACCGGCGCGCCCGATGAGTGAGTTGGGGTCGCTCTTCGCCGGGTTGGTCACCGATGGTTCCCTCGTGGTGGCCGTGGCCGTGGCGGCCCTGGTGGGTTTGATCAGCTTTGCCTCGCCCTGCGTGCTGCCGCTGGTCCCGGGTTACCTGGGCTACGTGGCCGGGCTCAGCGGCAGTCAGGCTGCCCGACCGGGGGTACCGGCCACGGCCGGGGCGACCCTCCAGACCCGAGGCGGGGCAGGCGTGGCTGCGCTGGGGCACGACGAGCCCGGACCCGATGCTCCCCAGGGTGGGCGCGGGCGGGTGCTGGCTGGGGCCGTGCTGTTCGTGGCCGGGTTCACGGTGGTCTTCATGTCCTTCGGCGCCGCGTTCGGGGGCCTGGGCAGGCTGTTGCTGGAATGGGCGCCAGTGATCACCCGGGTCATGGGTGTGGTCACCATCGTCATGGGTCTGGCGTTCCTGGGCGGGTTGGGCTGGCTGCAACGAGAGCGACGGCTGCACCGCCGGCCACCGGCCGGACTGCTCGGGGCACCACTGCTGGGCATGGTGTTCGGGCTGGGCTGGACCCCGTGTCTGGGTCCGACCCTCTCGGCGGTCAACGCCCTCGCCTACAGCGAGGCCTCAGCGACCCGCGGCGCCATCCTGGCCTTGGCCTACTGCCTGGGTCTGGGATTGCCGTTCGTGTTCATCGCCAGCGGAGCCCGGCGGGCCCTCACCCTGTCCCGGTACGCCCGCCGCCATGCCCGCACCGTCACCCGCATCGGCGGCGGCCTCCTGGTCCTGCTAGGAATCCTGCTGGTCACCGGCACCTGGGACGCGATCATGATCTACACCCGAGCATGGTTGGCCACGACCGGACTGGGCTCTTCGTTCGTCTGAGGGCCACCATCGCCCGACGTCGACTGCGCCCGGGTCGGCCGTCGGTGTCACCAGATGCAGGGGCACCCGGGTGACCTCACAGGGTGGCGGTCCCAGATGGGTTCGCAGCGTGCGCTGCTCGGGCCGACGTCGAAGCCGCCGACGCCCTTCGACGCCTGCCCCCACCAGGAGGGCAACCGCCACGCCGACGGCCGCGGATGCTGCGACGTACCCCGTCGACCACCCCCCTGCGACCACGTCGGCAGCGGCCTGGCCGCTGCCGGGGGTCACCGTGGCCTCGGCGGGGTGGCCGTGCGTGGCCACCCGGGTCAGCAGGCCGACCACCAGCACGGTGGCCGCTGCGGTCGCCGTCAGCACGACCGCTCGCCGCCGCGGGCGGCGCGGGCGGCGCGGGCGGCGCCCGAGAATCTCAGACACCGCCGTAGGAGTGCAGGCCGGTGGAGACGAGGTTGACAAAGAGCAAGTTGAACACCAGTGAGCCGAAGCCCACCAGGTTGATCCACGCCGCCGGCGCACCCCGCCACCCCGCAGTGCTGCGGGCGTGCAGGTAGGAGGCGTAGGCCACCCAGGAGATGAACGCCCACGTCTCCTTGGGATCCCAACCCCAGAACCGGCCCCACGCGCTCTCGGCCCAGATCGCCCCGGCGACCACGGCGAACGTCCAGATGGGGAACGCGAACACCGCCGCCCGGTGGGCTACCCGGTCCAGCGCGACCGATGAGGGAAGCCGGTCCAGCACGCCCATCCGTGCGCGGGGCGGGCGTCCCTCGCGGCGTCGCTGGAGCAGGAACAAGACGCTGGCGGTGGCACTGACCAGGAACACCCCGAAGGAGATGATCGCCGCCGAGACGTGCACGACCAGCCAGTCCGAGCGCAGAGCGGCGATCAGCGGGCCGGCCTCGGCGTAGAGGAAAAAGCCGATGAGCACCAGACTGACCATCACCGGGCCGGTCACGAAAAGCCCGATGTGACGCATCGCAGGCACCCGGAACGCTGTGACCAGGTAGGCCAGGACACCGATCAGCACCGCCGCGGTCCCGAACTCGTACATGTTGCCCCACGGGGCGCGACCGGTCCCGAAACCCCGCAAGGCGAGCACGGCGGTCTGCACGACCGCGCCCAGCACCGTCAGGGCCAAGGCCAGCGTGCTCCAGGAGAACCGGCGTGCGGGCCGGACGAAGGGCGAGTCGGCGGAGGGCGGGTCGGCGGCCGGCGGCTCGGCGGCGAGCGAACCGCCCTGTCCCGGCGGCTCCGTCCTCGGTCCAGCCGGGATGAGCACCGGGGACCGGGACTCGGCGTCGGCTGCGGTGGCCCGTTGCCGCGATCCGAACGCGAGCTGGGCGCAGAAGGCAAGGGTGGCCAGGCCATAGGCGAGCACGGAGACCGTGAAGAGCTGGTCGGACAGGGAGGCCATCGTCTGGGTGCTCATCGAATCAGGTGTCCTCGGGGTCGTCGGTGGGGGAGCTGAGCGGTGCGATCGGGGTCGCCAGCAGCAGGAGAAAGAGCGGGAGAAGTCGCGGGGGCAGCGGCGTGAGCTGTGCGCCGTCTCCGCACAGCGGGCCGGGTCGCCGCGACGAGTGCTGCCAGGGCAGCCAGGCTCAGTGCCGCCTCGGGGGCCGCACCCACACGGGTGGCCAGCGTGGTGCTCTCAGCAAGGGTGACCGGGCCGACGAACTGCCACGGTCGGAACAGCTCGGACTCATCGACCACCGTGCCGTCGGGGTCGATGACCGCGGACAGGCCACTGGTCGCGGACACGATGACCGTCCGGTCGTGCTCGATGGCCCGTAGGCGACTCATCGCGAGCTGCTGAGGGCTCTCATCGGTGAACCCGAAGGTCGCGTTGTTGGTCTGCACCACCAGCAACCGGGCACCTTGCTCGACGACGTCGCTGACGAGTCCGTCGTAGGCGACCTCGAAGCAGATGACGTCCCCGACCGGTACGCCGGCGATGTCGAGCAGCCCCACCTCCTCACCGGCCACGAAGTCCCGCTCGAGTAGGTCGACCTGGTCGCTGAAGAGCCGGAAGAACGACCGGGCGGGCATGTACTCCCCGAAGGGCACCGGGTGGCGCTTGGCGTACTGCTGTCCCGGCCCAGTGACGGGGTCCCAGACGATGCCGGCGTTGGTGAGGTTCTCCCCCGGTCCTTCCAGGACCGCCCCGATGAGGATGGGCACACCGATCGCCTGGGCCGCCTGAGTGATGTGGGCGGCCGCGTCGGGGTTGGTCAGGGGGTCGATGTCGGAGCTGTTCTCCGGCCAGATGACCAACCGGGGGGCTGGCTCGGTCCCTGCGTCCACAGCTGCAGCCAGGTCGAGGGTGGCCTGGACGTGGTTGTCCAGAACCGCGCGTCGTTGGGCGTTGAAGTCCAGGCCCGCTCGGGGCACGTTGCCCTGGATGACCGCGACGGTCACTGCCCGCCCAGTGTCGGTGGAGGAGGCCGGACTGAGATGGAATGCCGAGGCCCACAGGGGGACGCTGACCAGCATCGGGAGCATGGCCGACAGCAGTGCCGGCCCACCGCGGGGCCACGCGCTGCGGTCGGGTGAGGGCCGTGGCTGGCTGCGGCTGACCATCACCGCAGCGATCTGCGTGCCGGTCAGCGCGACCGCGAAGCTCACCAGCGGTACCCCACCCACGGCGGCGAGCTGGGCCAGTGGGGAGTCGGCCTGACTGAAGGCCAACCGTCCCCACGGCAACCCACCGAAGGGCCATCGCGACCGGGCAGCCTCCACGGCGACCCACAGACATGCCGACCACCACGCTGCGCCCGGAAGCCTGCTCAGGGCAGCGCATCCTGCGCCCAGAGCGGCGTAGAACAGGGCTTGGGACACGGCCAGAGCCACCCAGGGAACAGCGCCGACGAACACCCCAGCCCAGCTCAGCAGCGGCAGCATGAACGCCAGACCGAAGACCATGCCCAGGACGGCGCCCTGCCAGGGTGAACGCCGGTGGGTGGCCCACGACAGCATCGCCGGGGCCAGCAGGGCCAACGGCCACAGGTTCCAGGAGGGGAAGGCCAGCCACAGCAGCGCCCCGCCGGCGCCCGCCACGGCCAGCCCGGCGAGCGCGCCTGTCCTGGTTGGACTTCTCCACCGGGGAGCACCTGGGGCGGGGGCTGTCGAATCTCGGCCCAGTAGGGCTGGCGCCCCGGTCACCGGGAGGGCACGGCGTCAGTACCGGGGGAGCGCGCCGACTGTTGGGCCAACTGGGCCAGGTGAGCGTTGTAGGCGGCCAGGTCCAGGTCCCCCGAGCGGGCCTCGGCTCGGTCAGCGGCCCGGTTGCGGCGCTCATCTGATGCCACCCAGGAGAAGAACACCACGCCCAGCACCAGGATGGTGGGCAGTTCGCCGAACACCCAGGTGAGGCTGCCGGCGGTGGACTGGTCGGCCATCGGGTCGATGTCCCAGGCAGCAGGGGGGTCACTGAAGATCCGAACCAGGGGGGTGCTGGCCATCATGATCGCGACGCCGAAGAAGGCGTGCATGGGCATTGGGAGCAGCAGCTCGAGCATCCGCACCGGATGACGGGAGGAGTGTGGCCACGGGTCCACGGCCAGCACCCCTCCGAAGAACAGCAACCCGGTGACCAGGAAATGACCCAGCATCACGATGTGACCGACGGCGTTCTCCATCATCAGGTCCACCAGCGGGGTGAAGTAGATGCCGTACAGCGACGCGATGAACAACGGCATCGTGAAGCCCGGGTGTGACACGACGGCCGCGAACCGGCTGTGCAGCGCCACCAGGAGCCACCGGCGGGACGCCCCCGCCCGCTCGTGCCCCCGAGGCAGGGTGCGCAACGCCAAGGTCACCGGCGCCCCCAGCAGCAACAGGATGGGGGAGACCATGGACAGCACCATGTGCTGGCTCATGTGGATGCTGAACAACACCATGCCGTAGCCCTGGACCCCTGTCGCGGTCACGGCCAAGACGCTGAGCACACCCAGGGTGAACGTCATTGTCCGGTGCCAGGCCCAGCCGACGCCCGAGCGCCGCAGCCGGATGACACCCAGCAGGTACAGCGCCAGCGCCAGAACAGCCAGAGCGGGAATGACCGATGTCCAGTCCAGCTGGATGGCCATGAGGCGGGCCAAGGTCGGCGGCTGGGTGGGCATCCACATCACGCCGCTGTGATCTGCACCCACATCTACTCCTGCCGCCAGTGTGTCGCGGTCCGCCTCCGGGGCGGGCACCCGCTCGACTCATAGTCTCCTATGCGGGATCGTAGATGACCGCGGTCCCCGCTGCGACGACCGACCGGATCGCACGGCGCGCCAGTGCGACCGGACACCAGGTAAGGGGTTACTGCAGGTGAAACACGCCCCAGACAATGCCGTGGCGGCACCGCAGGCCCAGGCAACTCCTCGTCTGAACGTAGGTCGCAAGGTCATCCATGGACGACCACAGGCCCTTCTCGGCGCCCTGATCACCGGCGCTCTCCTGGCCGCCATCGGAGCAGCCCCCTGGTCCGGTCGCGGGGTGGAAGCCTTGCCGGACGGCGGGACCAGCGTGGCTGCCGCCTTGGAGCTCAGCGGGGACAGCGCGGACGCGGATTCCGAGGTCTTCGCCCAGGCCCAGGCTCAGGCCCAGATCAGCCAGAGCGAGGCCGCCGCCCGGTTGGAGCTCCTGGCGGCCTCGCGTGCAGAGCGCGTCGAGCGGGAGCGACCACAGGCCGTGCTTCCGGTTCAGGGCGTGCTGACCAGCAGTTTCGGTGCCCGATGGGGAACGACACACAACGGGTTGGACTTCGGGGCTCCCATGCTGACTCAAGAGGTCGCGGCCGCCGATGGTGTGGTGGTGCGGGCCGGGACGGCCAGCGGGTTTGGGCTCGCCGTCTACATCCAGCACCCCAACGGCGACGTCACCGTCTACGGCCACATGGAGACCATCCAGGTGCGGGCCGGTGACATCGTGGCCGCCGGAGACCCGATCGCCCTGCTGGGCAATCGGGGTCAGTCGACCGGGCCGCACCTGCACTTCGAGGTCCACCAGGGCGGCATGAACGGACCACGCTTGGACCCGGCGCAGTGGCTGGCCGAGCGCGGAGTGCAGCTGTGAGCACGCAGTTCGACGAGTTCACCCGCTAGTAGGTGGCCGACAAGGACCCGGTTCGGCACCTGCCCGGGCCATTTTGGCAAAGCTGACCTTCCGGGTGCCTCCCAGTGAGGCCAGGTCCGTGCGGGTGGTGCTCTGACCCGTGAAAAAGGGTCCTGCCGCCGCCGCCGCCGCTGTTGTTGGCGGCTCAGCCGGATGTCACCGTCATGGTCCCCACCTGGCCGAGGGCCAGGTGGAAGGAGCATTCAAAGGGGTAATTGCCAGGGGCGGTGACCTCGAAGTCGATGGTGGCCTCATCACCTGGCCCGAGGATCGGGATCTCCTCGGTGATGGCGGCGGGCCCCTGGCCTGCGCTGAAGAGGAAGTTGTGGGTCATCTGGGTCGCTTGGCTGGACAGGGTGAGCCGTACGGGTCCCGGTGCGACCGTGAAGGCGTCGGGGAGGAACACGAAGTCGTCGTTGACGACCAATTTCACTTCCTGGGTCCCGTCGACTGCGGTGGTCACCGCGGCTGGACCAGAGGCGCTGCCGCCGCTGACCGAGGAACCGGCGGGTGCATCACCGCCTCCCGAGCAAGCACCCAGCAGGGGGGGCACTGGAACCGAGGGCAACCGCTGCCAGGAACCCGCGGCGAGTCAGGGGCAACCCGACGGTGGCGCCCAGTGGTCCTGTCCCGCTGGTGGTGGCCATGCCCCCCACTCAACCATCTGCGACTAACAGCCTTAGTAGGAGCGGGTGGGGCAGCAAATGGCAGTCGAGATCAGAACGACACGGCGCACAGGTGATTGAGTGCCGCCACGACGGTCGGGGCCACGGTCACCAGCAGTGGAACGCCGACCAGGGCAGCGACGCCGACCAGCACCATGCCCTGGCGTCCCCGTTCCAGCGGAAGGGCTGGGGCGAGCAGACGGCCCACCCGGGCGGTGGTGGCGTGGGTGGCGGCTCCCCCGGCCATGGCGAATGCGGCGCCGGGAGCCTGCATCGAGGCCAGACGGACGATCGCTGAGGCAACGCTGAGGCGGTCGACCCGCTGGACGGCGCTGTCATCGGCAGCCATCTCGATCAACCGACGAGTCTGGGCGGTGGCGGTGGCGAAGAGTCCCACGTGCGGGAAGGCGCGCTGCAAGGACTGGGAGAGCACCACGGCGATGTGGTGACGGGCATTGAGGTGCGCCCGTTCGTGGGCCAACACCCCGGCCAGCTCGGCGGGGGTCAGAACCTCCAGCGCCCCTGAAGTGATGACGACCTGCGCCGAGCGGCCGGGCACACAGAAAGCGGCTGGGGCTGCGGCCTGCACCACGTGCACGCCCAGCCGGGGGTCCGCGGCACTGATCAGGGCCAGGGAGTCTCGGACCCGCCGCCGGTCCCGGTGCGCCCCGATGGCCTCCACGGTCACCCATCCCACCGTCCACGCCACCGTCGCGGCGCTGATCAGCAGCCCGATCGCCGGCTCCAGGGAATCGCCGTGGAAGCCGTAGGCGTCCTGGATGCTCTGAGCGCAGGCGTGCACCCACCCGGCGATGTCGGTGACCCAAACAGTGGCCGGGACCAACAATGTCAGTCCCATCAGGACCGGCACGGCCACTGCCGACAGGCACAAGGCCTGCCACAGCCCGATCGCCAGCTTCGGGGACCTCTCCACCCACCCCGCGTGGCGCAGGCGAGGCCCCAGCAGCAGGAGAGCCACACCCGCTGCACCCAGGATCCAGGTGGCGGTCACGCCGGAGTGTCCTTCTCGGTCTGTGCGGCCCGAACAGCCTGCTGCAGCTGCGTGACGACCGCGGGGTCGAGGTCGGCGACGAAGTGCATCAGCACGGCCCCCGGGTCCCCGGCGTCTTGCAGCACACCCTGCAGCAGGGCCGCTGAGTGCTCGGCCCGAGACCGCAGGGGTCTGTAGCTCCAGGCCCGCCCGTGCATCTCCCGGGTCACCTCGTTCTTGCGGTGCAGGTTGTCCAACACGGTCATGACCGTCGTGTAGGCCAGGGTCTTGGGTGTCTGCAGGGAACCCAGGACGTCGCGGACCGTCGCCGGCTCCCCGCGGTCCCACAGCACCTGCATGATCGCGGCCTCGAGGTCTCCGAACGGGCGCACGTGTCTCCCTGCAGATCGTTGTCGGTCCAGCGGTCGGTCCCCGGGGCGGCACGGTCGGTGACCAGGGTGTGCGGCCGGGACGACGTCCTCATCCTGCCCTGTCGGTCGGTACCGGGCGACGACCTCGCTCTCGCGCCGTGCCTGACGGCGCGCGTCGGGCACCTGACACATCTACTACGCTGCCTAGCAGACGGGGAGACCCGTGGCCGCCCCGCTCGGTGCGGCCAGAGCTGTGGAGAGAGGTCGCCGTGACCATCGCGCCGGTGCAGATCATCAGTCGACCCAGCCCCCCGATGCCGGAGGGCAAGGGCTCCCGACTGGCGGATCTGCTGCGCACGACCGACCACAAGAAGATCGGCGTGATGTACATGATCACGTCGTTCACCTGGTTCATGGTCGGTGGCCTGATGGCCATGCTCATGCGCGGTGAACTGGCCCGCCCCGGGCTGCAGTACCTGTCCAACGAGCAGTACAACCAGCTGTTCACCATGCACGGCACCGTGATGTTGCTGTTCTTCGCGACGCCGCTGTTCTTCGCGTTTGCCAACCTGATCCTGCCGCTGCAGATCGGCGCGCCCGACGTCGCGTTCCCCCGCTTGAACGCCTTCTCCTACTGGCTGTTCCTCTTTGGCGGGTTGATCGCTATGTCGGGGTTCCTGACTCCTGGTGGGGCAGCAGACTTCGGGTGGTATGCCTACAGCCCGCTTTCTGATGCCACCAACTCACCGGGCGCCGGCGCCGACCTGTGGATCGCGGGGCTGGCCGTGTCGGGCCTGGGCACGATCCTGGGTGCGGTCAACTTCATCAGCACCATCGTCTGCCTGCGGGCGCCGGGGATGACGATGTTCCGGATGCCCATCTTCGTGTGGTCTTCCCTCATCACCAGCGTGCTCATCCTGCTGGCCTTCCCGATCCTCACCGCAGCCTTGTTTGCGCTGCTGGCCGACCGGCATCTCGGTGCGTTGATCTTCTCGGCCGCCAACGGCGGGCCGATGCTGTGGCAGCACCTGTTCTGGTTCTTCGGCCATCCCGAGGTCTACATCATCGCGTTGCCGTTCTTCGGGATCATCTCCGAGATCATCCCGGTGTTCAGCCGCAAGCCGCTGTTCGGTTACAAGGGCATGATCTTCGCGATCATCGCCATCGGCGCCCTGTCGCTGACCGTGTGGGCGCACCACATGTTCGCCACCGGCGCGGTGCTGCTGCCGTTCTTCAGCTTCTTGACCTACCTGATCGCGGTGCCCACCGGGATCAAGTTCTTCAACTGGATCGGCACCATGTGGCGGGGGCAGCTGACCTTCGAGGCCCCGATGCTGTTCTCCGTCGGCTTCCTGGTCACCTTCCTCCTGGGTGGGCTCACCGGCGTGCTGCTGGCCTCCCCGCCCCTGGACTGGCAGCTCAACGACTCCTACTTCGTGGTCGCGCACTTCCACTACGTGGTCTTCGGCACCGTGGTGTTCGCCGCCTACGCCGGCATCTACTTCTGGTTCCCCAAGATGTGCGGCCGGATGATGGACGAGCGGTTGGGCAAGCTGCACTTCTGGCTGACGTTCATCGGGTTCCACGCCACGTTCCTGGTCCAGCACTGGCTGGGTTCACAGGGGATGCCGCGCCGGTATGCCGATTACCTGGCCAGTGACAACTTCACCACGCTGAACACGATCTCCACGGTCGGGTCTTTCATCCTGGGTGCCTCGACCATCCCGTTCCTCTACAACGTGGTGCACTCCTGGAAGTTCGGGCAGCTCGCGTTGCGCGATGACCCGTGGGGCCACGGCAACTCGCTGGAGTGGGCCACGTCCTCCCCGCCGCCGCGGCACAACTTCATCGAGATCCCGCGGATCCGCTCCGAGCGGCCGGCGTTCGAGCTGCACTACCCGCACCTGCAGCGACGGCTCCAGGAGGAGGCGCACGCGGGCAAGAAGCACGGGCCCTACGCCAGTGAACTGCTCGAGGGCACCGGCGCCCGACAGGGTGCCAACGACCCCGACCCGACCTGACACCACGGGGGAACCACAGGTCGCCAGCTGGCGACTAGACGAGGGGATCGCCGAGGCGGTCCCCGAGCACCCCGCAGCCCACCAGCCCAGGAGCCACCCTGTGACCGTGCAGTACACCGCCCGAGCCCTGGGCCCCCATAGCCTCCAGGCAGGTCAGGGCGCATGGGGGTCTGGCACCAGAAGAACGTCGCTGCGTGCAGCGGTGGTCGTGGCATCGGTGCTGTTCGCTGTTCTGCTCGGGGCGCCCTCCGCGCAGGCGCACAGCGACCTGGAGTCCGCCAGCCCCGCGGTCGACGGCACCGTCGAGGAGGCACCTGGTGCCCTGGAGCTCACCTTCACCGACGGGGTGCAGCCCGGGTTCGCCCAGATCGCGGTCCTGGACCCCAGCGGCACCGACGTGACCGATGGTGAACCCACCGTGCAGGGCGATGTCGTGACCCAGCCGGTCTCGATGGGTGGCGGCGGTGCCTATGGGGTCTCCTACCGGATCGTGTCCGCCGACGGCCACACCATCCAGGGCACCTACGGCTTCACCTTTACCCCAGCGGCGGTCACCGCCGACCCCGCAGACCCCACTCCCGCCGGAAGCACGGCCCCCCCGAGTGCGGACTCGACGCCGGCTGCATCGACACCGACCACGCCGAGCGCGGCCACACCGGCTGTCGATGAAGCAGCTCAGACGGGCGATTCAGGTGGCATGTCGGTGGCAACGGTGATTGGTCTGGCCGTCCTGGCGATCCTGCTGATCATCAGCTTCACCCTCGCGCGCCGCCGCCGGCTCATTCACAAGGCGTGAGCGCCGGCCCCGACGAGGCGCCGCACGGGTCAGCGGCGGGCGAAAGGCAACCCGCGCGGGCGGGGCGAGTAGAACCTGCCGACACCGGGGCGCCTGCACCAGCGGACGCCCGGTCAGCAGGGATGTCCTCAGGGGACGTCATGGTGGTCGCCCCCGCTGTGTCCATGGGGCGGCAGCGGGGGTGGCTTGTGCCGGCGGGACCGGTCATCGCACTCGGCGCCCTGATCATCGGGGTCGGCACGACCCTGGCGCTGTTGTGGGCGTCGGGTTCCCTCGTCGCCGAGGCGCTGCCCGGGATACCGGCCACCTCGGCCGCGGTCACCTGGGCCATCCCGGTGACCCGGGTCGTGGGCGACCTGGCGGCGGTAGCGACAGCGGGGTGCCTGATGGCCGCTGCGCTACTGGCCCCCGGGCACCGGCAGATGAGTGTCGCGGGCTACCGCTGGACACGGATGGCGACCTGGCCGGCAGCCGTGTGGCTGCTCAGCTCGATCCTGGTGGCACCCCTGCAGCTGGCCGACTTCCTGGGCACCGACCTGGCGTCGGTGAGTGCACGCGGCCTGTTCTCCTTCACCACGACCATCCCGCAGGGCCAGGCCCAAGCCGCAGTAGCGGCCTTGACCCTCGTCCTGGTCATCGGATCCCGGCTGGTGCTGACCACAGCAGGCAGCGCGGCGCTTCTCCTCATCGCCCTGCTCGCCAGCCTCCCCCCGGTGTTCACCGGACACGCCGCCGGATCGGGCAGTCACCAGGCCGCGATCTCCGGTCTGGCGCTGCACGTACTCGGGGTGCTCGCCTGGGCCGGCGGGGTGCTCTCCCTGATCCTCATCCGCCGCCTGCCCATCGCCGCCTTGCAGGTGGCAGTGACCCGGTTCAGCGCGGTTGCACCGCTGCTCGTGCTGCTCGTCGCCCTCAGCGGTGTGCTTACAGCCGCGACGCGGCTGACCGGCGTCGCTGATCTGGTCGACACCGACTACGGCCGACAGGTCGTGATCAAGACAGCCGCGCTGCTGGCGTTGGGCGGCCTGGGGTGGGCCCACCGGCGCCGGACCCTCCCCAGCCTGGCCCGGGGGGACCACCGTGCCTTCCGCCGTTTGGCCATCAGCGAGGTGCTCGTCTTCGCAGCGACGATCGGTGTCGCGGTGTCCCTGTCGCGCACTCCTACCCCGCAAACCACGCCGAATCCGGGGGAGGAGGAGGGGAGCGCCTTCGACGCTCTGGGTTTCCCTCTCCCACCCAACCCCACCCCAGGACAGTGGTGGACCCAACTGTGGCAGCCCTACCCCGATCCGCTGTTCCCTGTCCTGATCGCGGGTGCGGTGGTGGCGTACGTGTGGGCAGTGCGCAGGAGGACCCAGGCCGGGAAGTCGTGGCCTGCCCGGCGCACTGCACTCCTACTGGGCGGTGCCGCCGTGCTCCTGGTGGCAACGACCAGCGGGCTGGCTCGCTACGCCCTGGTCTCTGCACCCGCCCACGCCCTGCAGTACCTCCTGCTCGGCCTGCTCGGGCCGGCGTTGGTTCTCCGGGCAGCACCGGGTCAGCTGCTCACCGACCACCTCGACCGTCGATCACCCGCGACGGAACCAGTTCTGGATGACAGTCGGGGGGCCGCCCAGTGGCTGGAGGCGATCACCTCCAGCCGCGCCGCCCTCGTCCTGCGCCGGCCCGGACCAGCCCTGGCCCTCTTCGTGGTCGTTGTCTACCTGGGGTACACCGGTCCGGTGCTGGAGATCGTCATGCGATCCCACGCCGCCCACGTGGTGTCTGTCATCGCGACCTTCACCGCGGGCATGGTGCTCCTGCGGTCCTGGTTCGACAGCGACATCCCCCGCAGGCTGCGGGGGTGGTGGATCGCGGGCTGGGCCGCCATTCACGTGCTTGCCTCGGTTGCTCTGCTGACCTGGCCCACCGCGCTGGCGGTGGGCTGGTGGACCGAGATCGACCCGGCGTGGCGCCCTGCTGCACTCACCGACCAACGACATGCCGCCGTGGTGTTCCTGCTGGTGGGGCTGATGACAGCCGGAGCGATCGCGGTCTGGGCACTGGTTCGAGCGTCGCGCTCCCCGAGTCCGGTGCTGCAGGCAGAAAACTCGGACTCCTGGCCAGGCGGCTACGCCACGCTGAGCCATCAGGACCCGACCCTGTGCGACAACACAACGCCGGGGGACGCAAACGGTCGTGACCGAAACGTGACCTCTACTAATTGAGCTAGTAGCTTGATGGCGTCTGTTCAGGCCACGCGCCCTTCCTGGGTCCTTGGGCAGACCCGCCTAATCGTCGCCTGACCTCTGCGGGTCAGTCGGCGGGCCGGGGACCCATGTGTTCCTGGGGTGAATCTGCCACCGCGCAGTAGGGCTACTTCCAGCCCGAACCCGTCAGCTAACTCGGTCGGCGGAAGGAAGAACGGAGCCCGCTGCACTGTGGCGACCCTGCACGACCCTCCCCAGGAACTCAGCCCCCTACACGGCGCCCGCAGCACGCGGAGCGCCCGCAGCTTGAGACCCCGGGGGCGTCCGGCTGTCCTGGCCCTGCTCTGGGCTCTCGTCGCGACCGCAGGTCCCGGCATCGCATCAGCGGCACCGGCAGAGCCCACGGACAGCGCAGCAGCCCCGTCCCCGGGGACGACCGCCGGCGTGCCCGGTGAGGAGACTGCCTCGCAGGAGGCGGCGCGTCTGGAGAGCCTGCTCGAGGCAGCCCAGCAACGACTGGACCAGGCCACCGTCCAGGCCGAATCGACGGTCGAGCTGACCCGACTGGCCGCCGCGGAGCTGGACACAGCGACCGCCGCCGCAGCAGCGGCGTCTGCAGCAGCCCAAACCGCCCAGGCGGCGACGGACCAGGCGCAGAGCCAGGTGGCCGCCGCAGGGAGGGCGGCGTTCATGAGCTCGGGTGACCTCGCCCAGGCTGGGCTCCTGCTGGAGGCCGATGATCCCGAGGACCTCCTGGCCCGCGCCACCACGCTGGCGCTGCTGGCTGATGACCGCGCCGAAGACATCAGCGCATTGGAGGAGGTCCAGGGACAGCAGGAGGCAGCCGACGCGAGCGCCCAGGAGGCCGTCCTGCGCCAGCAGGAGGCGCTGGGTGCAGCCCAGCAGGCCGACGCCGATGCCAATGCCAGATTGGCTGAGGCTCAGCAGAGCTACGCCGCAGCATCGGCGGAGCGCGCTGCCCTGCAAGAGCAGCTGCAGGTTGCCCAGGTCGCAGCCCTCACCGAACAGGGCGTGGATGATCCCGAATCAGTCGTCGCCGCCGGGCAGGCCGCGGTGGCCGCCTCGGGCGGTGATCTGGTGGCCGGCCAAGTCACGTCCTGTTATGGAGCGCGGGGGGGCACCAACCACAACGGCATCGACATCGCCGCCCCGATCGGCACGCCCATCTACGCCCCCGAGGGGGGCGTCGTCCTGAACGCCGGACCGGCCAACGGGTTCGGGCTCGCCGTCTACATCCAGCACTCCGACGGCACCATCACCCTCTACGGACACATCAACCAGTTCTTCGTCACCGCCGGTCAGGTCGTCGAGGCCGGGGAGCTCATCGCCGAGGTCGGTAACCGGGGTCAATCCACCGGCCCGCACCTGCACATCGAGACCCATGTGGGTGGCCTCTATGCCACCCGCACCAATCCGGCTCCCTGGCTCGCCCAGCGCGGCATCACCCTGGGAGGTCGCTGCGCTTGACCATCAGACGCGCGCCCAGCAGTGCCGACCGAGGTCCAGCCGGTGACCGACCCGGGTGACCCGTTCGGGGTGGAGACTCAAGGACGCCACCACGCCGGCCGTTAGTACTACGACAGGTAGTTGTCGTATCCGCTGGAGGCCAGGCCGTCGTGAGCACTGCAACAACCCCACCACGGGAACATCACGGCCTGGGCCGGCGGCAACCTCGGGTGGGCGTGGCGGTCGGCGTGCTGGTGGTCGCCTTGACCTGGTCGGCCGGGCCGGCGCAGGCGGCACCGCTCAACCCCAGCGACACCGAGATCTCGGCCGCCCAGGACGAGCAGGACGCCGCGGCCGCCGAGGTCGGACGTCTGGCTGCCACCATCGCCGACGCCCAAGCCCAACTCGAGCAGACCAACGCCGTCGCTGCAGCCGCCGCGGATGCCCAACTCGTCGCCGAAGCCGACCTGCTCCGCGCCCAGGAGGCCGCGGTCGTGGCTGCGGTGGAGCTGGAGGCGGCCACGCTCGCCACGCAAACGGCACGAACGGCGGTGGGGGACCTTGGTGCCGAGACGTACATGCGTGCCGGGGACCTGGGCGGGATCAGCGCTCTGCTCGCCGCCGAAGGACCCTCGCAGATGCTGCAGCAGGCCGTCACCCTGGAGTACCTGGCCGCTGACCGGGTCAGCCTGCTGGAGGACCTGGAGACCGCTCAGCTGCGACAGGCCAATGCGACGTCACTGGCCGATGCAGCGGTCGAGGACAGCGCCGACGCGCAGGCCGCCGCAACCGCGGCCGCTGACACGGCGACCGCTGAACTCGCGCTGGCGCAGTCGGCCCTGGACGGACTGGCCACCCAGCAGGCCGACCTGCAACAGCAACTCCAAGACGCCCAGATCCGGCTGTTGGAACTGCAGGGCCAGCGCGACGGGTACGCCGCCTGGCAGGCGCAGCAGCAGGCCGCCCAGCAAGAGGAAGCAGATCGAGCCGAGGCAGCTGCTCAGGTACTGGCCCAGACGGCAGCCCAAGCACGCGCCGGCAACGGGCAAGGCGCCGGCGGCGGTGCCGCAGCCACCGCGGTCCCCCCTCGCCCCGGGCCCGCCACCACGGCTCCGCGACCCCCTAGTGCAGGTGGCGGCGTGGCACCGACCAGCGGGCGCTTCACGTCCTGCTATGAGATGAGGTGGGGCCAGATGCACAACGGGCTCGACATCGCCGCACCCATCGGAACCCCCATCTACGCCCCGGTCGCCGGCCGGGTCGTGCGAGCGGGACCGGCGACAGGCTTCGGGCTGGCCGTCTACATCCAGCACGACGACGGCACCGTGACCGTCTACGGCCACATCAACGATTTCTTCGTCACCACCGGCCAACGCGTCACGGCGGGACAACTCATCGCCGAGGTCGGCAACCGCGGCCAGTCCACCGGCCCCCACCTGCACTTCGAGGTGCACAGCCAGGGCATGTACCAGGGGCGGACCAACCCGATGCCCTGGCTGCGGGCCAGGGGAATCGAGATGGGCGGCCCCTGCAGCTGACACCCCCTTCCCTTCCCCGCGCCCGGTGAGGCATGCTGACATGCGCACACCCGCATGTCAGAGGAGACCGCGTCATGGGCCACGACCACAACCACGCACCCTCACCGGGGGCCACGGTCTCGGCCGGCTACCGCAAACGGTTGGTTGCGGTTCTGGCCATCACCGTCACCGTCCTGATCGTTCAGGTCGTGGGCGCGCTGATCTCCGGCTCGTTGGCCCTGCTCGCCGACGCAGGCCACATGGCCACCGACAGCCTGGGGGTGGTGTTGGCGTTGGTCGCGGTGACCCTGGCCCAGCGAGCTGCCTCGGCCCGGCGCACCTACGGCTGGCAGCGCGTTGAGGTGCTGGCAGCCCTGGGAAACAGCTTGCTGCTGCTCGGCATTGGGCTGTACATCGTGGTGCAAGCCGTCCAGCGCATCGGGGACCCCCCGGAGATCCGCTCCGGAGTGATGCTGGCCGCCGCTGTGCTGGGGTTGGTCGCCAACGGGGTCTCCCTGCTCATCCTCAAGGGCGGGCAGGACAAGTCGCTGAACATGCGCGGGGCATACCTGGAGGTCCTGGGTGATGCGCTGGGCTCGATTGCCGTCATCGTCGCGGCGATCCTCATCATCACCACCGGGTGGACCGGTGCCGACGTCGTGGCATCGCTAGTCGTCGGGGCCCTCGTCCTGCCGCGGGCCTGGTCATTGCTGCGCGACGCCCTCGACGTGCTGTTGGAGAACGCCCCTCGCGATGTCGACATGGCCCAGGTGCGCCAGCACATTCTCAAGACCGACGGAGTGGTCGACGTGCACGACCTCCACGCCTGGACCATCACCTCGGGCTCCAAGGCGCTGTCGGCTCACGTCGTGGTCAGCGAGAACGCACTCGCCAACGGCCACGGCGGACGGGTGCTCGATGCCCTGGGGGGCTGCCTGGGTCAGCACTTCGACATGGAGCACTGCACTTTCCAGCTGGAGTCTGCAACCCACCGGACGCATGAGGCCCCAGTCCACGATTAGGTCAATGCCAGTCCTGCGCCCGACTGCCCTGACACCCATATCGGGGCGCCTCTGGGTGCCGCCGTGGTGGTCGGCACGGGGTGGTGAGGGTCGGGCTCGAGTGTCTAGCTGAGGTGAACGGTGGCGTTGATAAGCAGCTGCTGTTCTGACTTCCGCTCGGGTCCAGGTCTGCCCGTCCGGGCATCCACGCTGCTGCAGTTCAGATCGTCTCCCTGACGTCCTCTGGCTCAGGGATCAGCAAGGGGATGAGCCGAACGAGGACGACCATGCCGATCAGCTCGATGAGGGTCTGGGTGACCACGGTGACCGGTGCCAGGGACAGCGCGGGTGGCAACGCGAGGGCCAGCGGCAGTACGACCAGGGAGTTGCGGGTTGCTCCGCTGAACACCAGCGCCCGCCGGGAGGGCACGTCCAGCGCGAAGGCCCTTCCCGCAGCCCATCCCAATGCTGTCGCAATGACCAGGAACGCCGCGTACAGGGGGAGCAGGAGGACGAGCTGGTCGGCCTGGGAGCTGACCGCGGCGGCCTGGGAGGCGACCACAACGAAGAGGGTGGCCATCATCAGCGGCACCATGGCGCCCAGCACACCGGTCTGCAGCCGCTGCCCGATGGGGTGTCGAGCGGCCAGGGCCTGCGTGCCGGCCGCTGCGGCCAGCGGGATGACGATCAGGACGAGGAAGGCTTCTGCGAACGGGCCGACGTCGACCACTGCGACCCCCTCGCGGCCGATGAACAGCAGCAGGTAGACCGGCAGCAGCAGCACCTGGGCGACCATCAGCAGCGGGGCCGCGGCCAGCAGCTTGTGCGAGGCGCCCCCGGCCAGCCCGCTGAACACGATGACGTAGTCGATGCACGGGGTCAGCAGCACCAGCAGGACTCCGAACAGCAGCGCTGGTTCCCCGGCGACGACCCGGGACAGCGCGAACGCCACCGCGGGCATGAGCACGAAATTGACGACCAGCACCGCGAGCAGGAACCGCCCGTCGCGCAGCGCTGCCCCGATGGAGGCGAAGGGCACCCCGAGGAATGTCGCGTACAGCAGCAACCCCAGCACCGGGTTGATCGCGGTCTCCAGGTGCGCCGTGCCGGACACAACCACGCCAATGACCCCGCCGGCGGCGATCGCGGCCAGGTAGAGGCCGATCTGGTGCCGCTCCAGCCAGGCCACGGCGGCCTCCGCGGCCATCACCGCAGGCGCCCGCCCGGCGGCGGGGAGGGGGGCGACCGCCGGGTGGGGTGTCGGGTCGGGGTTGGGCACGTGGACCGACGGTAGAGCTTCAAGCTGCTCGAAGGTCAAGACCGCCGCCGGTCACCTACCGTCGTCGCCGTGAGGATCTCGGAGGTGGCCCGGCGAAGCGGTGTCCCGGCGACGGCGTTGCGCTACTACGAGACGCTCGGGCTGATCACCGCCGCCCGTGCGGGGAACGGCTACCGAGACTTCGACGAGGACGTGTTGACCCGCCTGGACCTCATCGAGGCAAGCAAGGAACTTGGGCTGCCCCTGCAGACGATCGCCGGGCACCTGGACACTCTGCAGACCCGTTCGTGCACCCAGGTTCGGGACGACCTGCGCCCCCTGTTGGCCGACCAGCTACGCCAGATCCAGGCCAAGCGCGACCGGCTCGAGCGCCTGGCCGAGCGCCTGGCTGCCGCCGACAAGGGGTTGGCTGACTGTCCGGACTCCCAGAAGCACTGCTCGTCTGAATGTGCGCTGGGCGCCCGTCGCTGACCGCTCCCGGGCGGCGCCCTTAGCCGTCGGGAACTGCGCGTCAGCTACGAGCCCTCCGCCGGTGCGTCACTGTTGGGTAACCCGACGTCGACCCACAAACCCCCGTATGAGGACCTACACAATTCGCGTCACAACGCGTCCCGAAACTCGATGTGGTTTTGGCGGCTTCGGGCTATCAGGCCTGCACATGCGGATATCGCGACTGGCTGCGGCCGGCGAGATGAGGTCACTTGTCGGTTCCGGTCGGTGATTGACCGCGCAGGACGGCGAGGCGGTTGCGGTATTCGGTCTCGTCGATGTCGCCGTGCGCGAAGCGTGCGGCCAGGACGTGCTCGTAGGTCGCGGGAGCTGCGGGTTGGGCGGTGGTGCGGGTGGAGCGGACGAGGAAGACGACGCCGGCGACGACGATCGACCAGAAGATCACCATGGCTACGACCATCAGAGTCATCCCCCAGCCATTCATGCCGTTGTTGTACGAGAACATCATCGTGGGCTCCCTGCTCGGTCGTGCGGTGACGCGGTTGGCCACTGGTGGGCGAGAAGTGGCCTGCCTCTGGGTCGAGCTTGTCGGGTTTGCGGCTGGTCTTCGACTGGCGCAGGTCACGTGCCTGGGGGTCGAACGTCCCGTTCGGGGCAGCGGTGGGCGTGGCCTGTGGCGCGTTGAGGACGCAGGTCAGTCGGTGTAGGACAGCACCGTCATCATCCCGGCCTCGCCGTGGTAGGCGTTGTGGCAGTGCACGAGCCACTGGCCGGGGTTGTCGGCGGCCAGGTCGGCGATGACGGTCTGGCCGGGGACGACGAGCATGGTGTCTTTGCGTGGCCCGGTGGTGCGTCCGCGGACCTGCAGGGTGTGGCCGTGGACGTGAAGGGGGTGGAACATCATCGTCTGGTTGCGGATCGTCAGCCGGACACGTTCTCCTTGCCGGAGGTGCAGGTCCTCCCGGTCGTCGAAGGTCCGCCCGTTGATCGTCCACCGGTAGCCGGCCATTCCGCCGCCTAGGTCCACGTTCAGCTCGCGGTCGATGCCGGTGTCGGCCAGTCCCACGGCGGGGTCGGCGGAGAGCTCCAGCAGGGCGGTGACCTGCCGGTCGAGCTCGGACACGGTCGTCGAAGCGGTGGGTGCGGTGGCACTGGGGCTGGTACGCAACACGAGCAGGCCCGCACCGTTCTTGCCCTCGGCGCGGGCGATGAGGGGAAACGCCCCGTCGGTCAGGGTGATGAGGCAGTCGGCGCGCTCACCCATGCCGAGCAGGACGGCGTCGGTGTCGGTGTGGTCGACGGGGAACCCGTCGGTGTGGGTCAGGGTGAGGCGGTGGCCACCGACCGCGACCCGGAACGCGGTGTCGGCGCCGGCGTTGATGATGCGCAGCCGGATCCGGGCACCGGGGGAGAAGGTGGCGGTGGCGGGTGCGTCGGCGGTGCGACCGTTGATGAGCATGTGGGGGTACGCGACGTCCCCGCCGTCCCCACCCAGCAGAGACCCGGCAGCAGCACCTCCGCCGCCCATCCCACCCATGCCGCTGGTCGAGGAGGTGAGTCGGGCCAGGACGTCGTCAGGTGTGGTGCCGGTGCCGTCGATCCAGTCGTCGAGGACGACGACGAGGTCGGCGTCGTAGCCCAGTGGTTCAGCGGGGTCCTCGACGATGAGTGGCGCGTAGAGGCCCCGGTCGAGCTGGACCCCGACGTGGGGATGGAAGAAGTAGGTGCCGGGGTTGGGGGCGGTGAACCGGTACGTCCGGTCCGCACCGGGGGCGATCGCGCGTTGGGTGATGCCGGGGACGCCGTCCATGTCGTTGCGCAACGCCAGCCCGTGCCAGTGCACCGAGGTGGTCGCCGGCAGCTCATTGGTCACGGTCGCCACGACCTGGTCCCCGGCTCGGACGCGGATCTCGGGACCGGGCACGATGTCGTTGAACGCCCACGTGGACACCGTGGTGCCACCGAGATCGACCGTGGTGACCCCGGCGCGCAGGGCGACGGTGGTGGTGGCGCCGGTGGTGGCCCGGGCGGCCTCAGCCGCGGCCACCGCGCGGCTGCCGGGGCCCACCGCCCGCGCCGCGGTGGGGGAGGAGCACGCTGCCAGCGCCACGGCGCCCACGCTGCCGGCCGCTGCTCCCAGGAATGTGCGCCTGCTGATCGACATCCACGCGACCTTCCTTCTTGCCCGTACCCGGTAGGGGTATGCCCAGCATTGGGTTGTCGGGTGTGTGTGAGCTGGGTGGACGGTGTGGCCAGCACAGCGCACCGGGCCATGGGGGACCAGGGTCGTGAGGACGTGGTCCGGGAGTCTCAGGTCGGGGGTCGGTGGTCCTCGCCTGGGTCGGCGGAGCCGGCGGGGACCGGGTCGGGTGCCGGGATGTCCTGCGGGGTGCGGTCGGTGGTCAGGTCAGCGGGTAGGAGGTCCAGGCGTCGCAGGAGCTGGGCGTTGAGGGCGACCACGACGGTGGAGGCGGACATGAGCAGGGCACCGATGGACATGGGCATGACGAACCCGATCGGCGCCAGCACGCCGGCGGCGAGGGGGACGGCGATCAGGTTGTAGCCAGCTCCCCAGACCAGGTTCTGGATGCTCTTGCGGTGGGTGGCGGTGGACAGGTCGATCACCGAGACCACCGATCGGGGGTCGGCTGAGGCCAGCACGATCCCGGCCGAGGCGATGGCGACGTCGGTGCCTGCCCCGATGGCGATCCCGACGTCGGCGCGGGCCAGGGCGGGGGCGTCGTTGACGCCGTCGCCGACCATGGCGACCCGCTTGCCCTCGGCCTGCAGGGCCGCGACGGTGGCGGACTTGTCCTCGGGTCGGACGCCGGCGAAGAACCGGTCCACGCCCACCTGTCGGGCAACCGAGGCGGCGACGGCCTCGGCGTCCCCGGTGATCATGACGACCTCGATGCCGCGGCGGTGCAGTTCACCGACCGCGGCCCGGGACTCGGGGCGGACCTCGTCGGCGAGGGCGAGGGCACCTGCGACCCGTCCGTCCACGACGACGTGCAGGATGATCGACCCCTCGCCCCGCCAGCGGTCGGCTGCGGGCAGTTCGGCCGCGCCGACCTGGGTGAGGAGGGCCGGCCCGCCGACCTGCACGGTGTGGCCGTGCACGGTCGCGGTCACCCCGACGGCGGGGGAGGAGGTGAAGTCCCCGGCGGTGGGAACGTCCAGCCCCCGCGCGCTGGCGGCGCGGACGACGGCCCGGGCCAGGGGGTGCTCGGAGTCGGTCTCGGCCGCCGCGGCCAGCGCCAGCAGGTGGCCGGCGTCCCCGTCCGGGTCGGCGTGCTGGACGTTGATGACGGTGGGGCGGCCCACGGTGAGGGTGCCGGTCTTGTCGAAGAGCACCGTGGTGACGCCCCGCATGGCCTCCATCGCGAGGCGGTCCTTGACCAGCACCCCGACACGGGCGGCCCGTTCGGTGGC
Source organism: Modestobacter sp. Leaf380 (assembly GCF_001424485.1). GTDB lineage: Bacteria > Actinomycetota > Actinomycetes > Mycobacteriales > Geodermatophilaceae > Klenkia. Next base: position 68,956 of record NZ_LMQC01000023.1, on the reverse strand, counting down.
GATGGAGATGACCAGCGGGATGGCCAGCCCGAGGGCGTGCGGGCAGGCGATGACCAGGACGGTGATGGCCCGGATGACGGCCTGGTCGGGGGAACCGATGACCGACCACACGATCGCGGTGGTGATCCCGGAGCCCAGGGCGAACCAGAACAGCCACCCGGCGGCGGTGTCGGCCAGCCGCTGGGCGCGGGAACCCGAGGCCTGGGCGTCGGCGACGAGCTTGCCGATGCCGGCCAGGGCGGTGTCTTCCCCGGTCGCGGTCACGCGCAGCCGGATCCCGGAGTCGGTGGCCACGGTGCCGGCGACGACCCGGTCACCGACTTCGCGGCGGACCGATCGGGACTCCCCGGTGATCATCGACTCGTCCACCGCGGCCGAGCCCTCCACGACCTGACCGTCGGCGGGGACGCGGCCACCGGGCCGCACGACCACGACATCGTCGACGACGAGGTCGGCCGGGGCCACCGTCTGAATCTGACCGTCCCGGACGCGCTCGGCCTCATCGGGAAGAAGCGCCGCCAGGGAGTCCAGCGCCGAGGACGTCTGGGCCAGCGAGCGCATCTCGATCCAGTGCCCCAGCAGCATGATTACCACCAGCAGCGCCAGCTCCCACCAGAAGTCCAACTCCTGGGACACCAGCCCCAGCGTCGAGGCCCATGAGGACGCGAACGCCACGGTGATGGCCAGGGCAATCAGCAGCATCATCCCGGGCTTGAACGACCTGACCTCGGCGACTGCGCCGGTGAGGAACGGCCGCCCGCCCCACAGGTAGATCACCGTGCCCAGCACCGGGGACACCCAGGCCAGGCCGGCGACGTCAGGGAGCGGGTATCCCAGGATCGAGGCGAACATCTGCGACGCCGCCACCGTGGGGACAGCGAGCAGCAGGTTCCACCAGAACAACCTGCGGAACACCGCCACATGGTCCACGTGCCCCGCGTGCCCCCTGGGGTGTTCGTGACCAGGAGCAGCTTCCCGGGATCCCTCATGGGCCTGGTTCGCAGGCTGGCCTGCCTGATGCTCGGTAGTCGGCATGCGACGTCCCTTCTCGGTCTGGATACCCACTAGGGGTACCACGTATACCACCGGGGGGTATATCACGGCCAGTGCCAAAGGGACCAGAGAATGGCGGATCCACCTCCCCCACCGGCAGCCGTCCTGCAGCACCCAGGGGCGGTGCCGGCAGTGCCGGCACCGCCCCTGGATGTCATGCAACCTGCGGGTACTACCCGGCGAGGGTCTGGAGGAGCTGTTCCATCTCGGTGATCTCGGCACTCTGGGATGCCTGGATGTCCTCGGCCATCGCGATCGCCGCGGGGTCCTCGCCGTCGGCGATCTCGGTCTCGGCCATGCCGACGGCACCGGTGTGGTGCTCCAGCATCATCTCCAGCCACATGCGGTCGAACTCGACACCGCTGAGGGACTCCAGGGAGGCCATGTCCTCGCTGCTCATCATGCCGCTCATTCCGCCCACGCCGGAGTCGCTGCCGCTGTCTGAACCCCAGTCCTCCAGCCAGCCGGTGAGGGTGTCGATCTCGGGTCCCTGGGCTGCCTCGATCCTGGTCGCCAGGTCCAGCACCTGCGGGTTGGTCGACCGGGTCTGGGTCATCTGCGCCATCTCCACGGCCTGGTCGTGGTGCGGGACCATGCCCTGGGCGAAGGTGACATCGGCGGTGTTGAAGGTCGCGTCAGCCGGGATGGAGGTGGCGGCGGATCCGCCGGCGGCCGTGTCCTCTCCCCCCGAGCAGGCTGACAGGGCCAGGGACCCTGCGATGAGGGCACCGGCCACCGAGGCGAGTCGGCGGGTGTACGTGGTTGTGATGGGTGTGTGGTTCACAGTCGACTCCTGAGGCTGCGGCGCGGCGGCCAGGCAGGGCCGCACCAGGTGATGAGGGATGGGTGGAACCGGTGACACCCCTACGTCGCTGAGGACAGCGGGAGGGTGTCGGTGGTTCGGCCTAGACCCTCAGCACGCAGAGACGACTGAGTTCTGGAGCTGGAAGGGACGCGACGACGGAGCCGACGGCGGTCCGCAGTCGATCCGAGGCAGGGGCCATGACGGTGAGCAACCGGCGGCGGGCCAACCACGCGGCCAACACGGCCAGTGCGATGCCCACCCCGCCGGAGAGCACCGCCAGGCACACCATCAAGGCATGCACGGCGCCGCTATGACCCGCAGGGTGTTCGGTGGAGTCACCGACACCGGCGGCGGCCGGATCCGGTGCGGTCTGACCCGGCGTGGCCGTTAGCCCCGCGCCGCCGGCGACCATGTGGCTCATGCCGGTCTGTGCGGTGGGGGCCAGAGCGGCGGCGGCCGTGCTGGACTCAGCAGGCTGCTCGGGGCCCTGGTCCGCGGCGGCGCAGCTGAGTCCGTGCATGCTAAAGACAGCCGCCAGCAGGAGCAGCGCCCACATCAGCCGCGACCGCATCACACCTCCTGGCTCAGGACCGGGTACCCCACCAGGGTAAGCAGTCGCCGCCGTGCAGAGCATCCATCACCATCGCGAGACGTCCAGTGCGTGGGCTGGTCGGATCAGTCCGGCCCGTACAGAATTTGGATCTGCACATCAACGGTTACAGGACCGGAGCGCTGGCCGGAACGGGCACTACTGGTCCGGCATTACCGGCTTGCCCTGACGCGCGCGAGCTGCTTGACCAAGCCAAGTCCCTGCGAGGTGCCCGGCCAGTGCCGGTCGAGGGTGTCCGGTCCCGCCCGCCGAACGACCGAGCGCAACACCAGAGCGACCACGAGCGCGTCGTCGGCGTACCCGAGCACCGGGATGAAGTCCGGGACCACATCGAACGGCATCGCGAGATAGCCGAGCAGGGCCAAGAGGCGGAAGCGGATCGTGCGCGGCAGGGAGCGGTCTGCCGCGAGTCGCTTGACCAGGCGCAGCACATCCGGCAGCAGCCGCATGGCCTCCCGCATCGAGACCGACTCAGGATGCGTCCGGGAATACCGCCAGAGCAGGCCCAGCAGGAACAGGTAGACAAGTACGAACCCCGCCATCGCACCGAGAGCAGCCTGCCACCACCTCACCTGCGCTCCTCGACGGTTGCTTTCGCGGGCCCTGGCCGGACCAAGACATTACGCAGCCACTGGGCAGGACTGGCGGCCACCGCTCGTCGAGTGCGGCTCGGCGCATCGGGGCGTCATCCAGCCGGTGGCTGGTGGCGCCGGTCTCGACGATGATGCCGCCGGTCGACGATGGCGGCGCTAGTTACCTGTTGCATTTGACGCGAACCGCGGCGGTCAACAGATGACCTCTAGGTGGTACTGTGGTGGGCGAGTGCGTGGTGCGGGTCGTGGTCGGCGGTGGCGGGGCTGACGTGGACGGTGGCGTCGACGAGCTTGGGGACGTCGTGCAGCAGCCGGTGGTGGACGTCGACGGCGATGTCGTGCCCGGCGGTGATGGTCAGGGTGGGGTCGACGGTGATGGCGGTCTCGGCGCGGATGCGGTGGCCGGTCCAGCGGACGCGGAGCCGTTCGACGTCCAGTACGCCTGGGGTGGCGCGGATGCTGGCCTCGGCGGTGTCGAGGACGTCGGGTTCGACGGCGTCCATGAGGCGCCGGTAGATGTCGCGGGCTGCGCTCTTGAGGACGAACAGGATGGCAATGGTGATGGCCAGACCGACCAGTGGGTCGGCAAGCGGGAATCCGGCGAGCACCCCGAGAGCCCCGGCGACGACGGCCAGTGAGGTGAAGCCGTCGGTGCGGGCGTGCAGGCCGTCGGCGACGAGGGCGGCGGAGCCGATGCGGCGCCCGACCCGGATGCGGTAGAGGGCGACGAGTTCATTGCCGGCTGCGCCGATGAGGCCGGCGGCGATGACGACGCCGACGTTGTTGATGGGCTGGGGGTCCAGCAGGCGACGGATGGACTCGTAGCCGGCCAGCACCGCCGACAGGGCGATCATCGCGACGATGAAGACCCCGGCGAGGTCCTCGGCCCGGTCGTAGCCGTAGGTGTAGCGGCGGGAGGCGGCGCGGCGGCCGAGCAGGAACGCGATCCACAGCGGGACGGCGGTCAGTGCGTCGGAGAAGTTGTGCACGGTGTCGGCCAGGAGCGCGACCGAGCCGGTGAACCAGACGACGATGGCTTGGGCGACCGCGGTCAGCAGCAGCACGACCAGGCTGATCTTTAGGGCGCGGATGCCCTCGGTGCTGGACTCCAGGGCGGAGTCGATGGAGTCGGCCGAGTCGTGGCTGTGTGGCCGGAAGATCCCCAGCACGAACCCCTTCAGGCCGGTCGGGTGGTCGTGGCCGTGCTCGCCGCGGGCGTGGTCGCTGTGGTCGTCGTGGTCGTGGTCGTCGCCGGTGTGCGGGTGGTCGTGGGGTTCAGGGTGGGTGCTCACGAGGGGGCCTTCTCGGTGCGGGGCGGGAGGGTTGTGACCTCTGCGCGGTGGTGGTCTGGGATGGCGGCGGTGGCGTGGTCGGCGTTGTAGACGGCGTCGGTCACCAGCTGGGCAATGTGGTGGTTCTCTAGCCGGTAGAACACCGAGGTTCCCTCCCGGCGGGTGTGCACCAGACGGGTCATGCGCAGCTTGGCCAGGTGCTGGGAGACCGAGGCCGGGGTCTTGCCGACGTGGTCGGCGAGCTCGTTGACCGAGAGCTCCTGGCCGATGAGGGCCCACAACAGCTGGATACGGGTCGCATCGGACAGCATCCGGAACACCTCGACGGCCAGGTCCACCTGATCGGCGGGCAGGACCGGCTGCACTGATCTGCTTTCCGCATCCATACGCAGAGAGTAGACCAACAGGCTGCAACTAGGTCTTCTACGAAGGGTCAAGTCGAGATCGCCCTGCACGAGCGATCGCCCAGCGGCTCACAAACCCCCGTATATGGATCGACGGATTCCGTGTCACAACTAGGTCCGAAACCGCTAGGGCCCTGGTCTGCGGGGTCGATGCAGTGCTCGGCTCCGACGGTCGTCGTCCCCGATGTGCATGGATCGTCCGTGGTGCAGTGGTGTCAGGAGCGGGCTGGTCGGATGTGACTGCGGGAACCGTGGATAGAGCTCCGCTGCGCGTCCGAGGCCCATTCTGTGGGCCGGAACTGGCTGTCCTGCCAGGCGACGCCCGGGTCCGGCCCAGTCGGGTGCCTGGCATGTCCCGGGGGTCGACGGTCAGCGCAGCAGGGCCCCGGTGAGGACCCCGCGCGCCGTGCGCAGGGCGACTGTCGCCCAGGCCCCCAGCAGCGCGGCGAAGAGCATGACGGCCGCGACCTGCAGGAAGGTCTCGCCGGTGTGCAGGGCGAGCCCGGACGTGCCGGTGACGACGGTGCCGACGGGGAAGGTGAAGGACCACCAGGTGAGGGTGAAGGGCAGGTGCGCCCGGGCAGTGCGGACGGTGACGGCGAGGGCGATGCCGGCCCACATCAGCGCGAACCCCCACACCGGGAGCCCGTAGACCAGCCCCATGGCCTGGAAGGCGGTGGCGTAGGGCTCGGGGACGGCGAGGTGGGCCTGGCTGCCCAGGTTGTTCGCGGCGGTGATCGACTGGCCCAACGGGCCGAGCACGATCCACAGCGTGGGCACCATGGCGGCGGCGCCGATCTTGTGCCGGGCCAGTCGGCCCCACACCAAGGTGATCACCACGAGGCTGGCCAGCAGCGAGAGCCCGAACATCGACCAGCACAGGGTGAACAGGGTGGTGCGCAGCTGTCCGGCGGGCAGTTCGGGGACCAGCAGGGCGCCGGTGGCCGCGGACACCATGGGCGGGACGACGGGCATCAGCCACCCACCGAACGCGGCGTCCTCTGCGACGTCGTGGCGGGTGAAGACCAGGTACGGGAGGCCGACGGCGGTGACCAGGCCGTAGACGGTGCCGGCGACCCACAGGACGGCGAACACCCACAGTGCTGCGGTGGCGCCGATGAGGTCGGCGCCGACGAGGTGGGTGGCGACGCCGAAGGCCAGCAGGCCCATCGGTGGGGCGCCGTAGAAGTGCGCCATGACCGGGTTGTCGGCGTGCCCACGGGCGGTGTCGGGGTGGTAATGCCAGTGCGCGAGGGTGGCGGCCGAGACGGCCAGCAGCAGCACCCCGGCCATCACCCACACCACCTGTGCCAGGACCTGCAGGCCCGGGACGGTGACGGGCAGGGTGGCTGCAGCGGTGGCCACGATGGAGGTGCCCATGACCGAGGCGAACCAGTTGGGGCCGATGGTGGCCACGGCCAGTCGCCTGTCGTCGGCGCTGCCGAACAGGCCCGGTTGGGGGGTGGGCTGGATCGCCGTGCTGGTCATGGGCCCATCCTGCGCCGGTGCAGACCCTGCCGGTAGCCGCCACGTCGTTGTGCATGCACAAGTTCGGGTTGTGGGGCTCGGCGACAGGGCCTAGCGTCGCACCGGTGCAGGAGACACTGCGAGAGCTCAAGCTCGCCCGGGTGGACGCCCCGCACGTCGCGCCGCTGAACGCGCTGGTCCGGCGGTGGCGGGGCCGAGGTCGGGCGGTGCCGTGGTTCGACCCGGACGGCGGGGGCACCGGTGCGCGGGTGCTGCTGCTCCTGGAGAGCCCGGGTCCGGCGACGATGGCGCTGGGGGAGCGCGGGTTCTCCTCCGAGGACAACCCGGACCCCACGGCGCGGGTGCTGCGGGCCGCGCGGGAAGCGTCCCCGCTGGGGGCCGTGGACTGCCTGCGGTGGAACGTCGTCCCGTGGGCGCTGGGCACCCCCGAGGCCTGGCGCAACCCACGGGCGGCCGACCTGGTGGAGGCCGGTCCAGCTCTGGCCGAGGTCCTCGAGCTGGTCCCGCGGTTGCGGGTCGTCGTCCCGCTGGGGACGGCGGCACTGGCCGGCTGGATGCGGTACCTGACGATGCACCCACCCGTGCACCCGGTGGCGACCCTGGCGGTGCCGCACCCCTCCCAGCGCAACACCCACGCCCGGACCGAGGCCGACCAGCGGTTGCAGCACGCCCTGGACGCCGCAGCAGCATGGCTGCCGGAGCTGACGGCGTGCCGCTGAGTCCGCACGTGCCCGAGCTGGGGGCGTTGGAGCTGTTGTTGGACGTGGTGGCCACCGGCAGCATCGGTGCCGCCGGGCGCCGGCACGGTGTCAGCCAGCAGGCCGCCTCGGCCCGGCTGCGCACCCTCGAGCGGCAGGTGGGCGTCGCCGTCCTGGAGCGGCGGGCCCGCGGCACCCGGCTGACCGAGGAGGGGACCGCCTTCGCCGCCTGGGCGGCTCGCGTGGTGGAGGCAGCCACCGACCTGGACGCCGGCCTGACCGCACTGCGTCACCGGGGATCGGCGCGGTTGCGTTTGGCGGCGAGCATGACCGTGGCCGAGCACCTGGTCCCGGGGTGGTTGGCTGCCCTGCGGGCGCACGGGGGCGTCGAGCAGATCACGTTGACGGCCACCAACAGCGCCGCCGTGGCCGACCTGGTGCGCGCCGGCGCCGTGGACCTGGGGCTCGTCGAGGGACCGGATCCCCTGTCCGACCTCTCGCAGGTCGTGGTGGGCACCGACGACCTGGTGCTCGTCGTCGCTGCGGACCACCCCTGGGCCCGTCGACGACGGCCGGTGGGCGCCGCCCTGCTGGCCCGCACCCCGCTGGTCACCCGGGAGGTCGGCTCGGGCACCCGCACCGCTCTCGAGCAGGCCCTGGGCGCCCCGGGCCCGGCGCCGGTGCTCGAGCTCAGCACGGCGACCGCCGTCCGGGAGTCCGTCCGGGCCGGGCTCGGCCCGGCCGTCCTGCCCCGACTGGCGGTGGCCGGTGACCTGCGCGACGGCCGGTTGGTCGCAGTCGGCCTCACCGGGGTGGACCTGGGCCGGCGGTTGCGGGCCGTGTGGGTGGGGCCCACCGACCGACCCCCCGCCGGCCCGGCCCGCGACCTGGTGGCCACGGCGACGGCACGAGTCCCCCCGCCCGAACCGCGGAGGAAGAGTGGCGCGGGCGGGGTGACAGACGCCAGTCGGCAGGACCACCGCTGAGCCCGGCGATGGAACGCCGCCGAGCTCGCGACGCCTGAACCGTGCTTCAGGCCTGATGGACCCCCGGACAACGGGAGAGGACCGCTCGACCACGGATCACCCGACCAGTGCCCAGCGCTGGTGTTCGACCCCGACGCACCGGTGCCGGGACGGCGGTGCGCCGGGGGCGGCGCACCTTGCATCCGGCGTTGCCGGCCCCGTCACGATCGGCACGCTTGCATGATCGTCGTGGGCACCCACCCCCGAGACCGGGACAGCCCATTGCCTGCCCTGGTCGACGACTCCTGGACACCAGGGTCACCCCGGTGCTCGTCGTCCCGCCCCACTGACCTTCCCGGAGCGCACACCGCAACCCGTGTCGCAGTGCATCCAGTGCGGACGACAAGACCCTGTGTACGGATCGACGGATCTCGCTGCGCAACTCGTCCCGGAAGAGGACGGGCGGCCGGCTTGTGTGATGGCAGGGCCCACAGCTCGAGTGCGCAACGCCACCGGAGGAACGATCCGAGCCGAGCGTCGGGGAGTGGTCACGCCTCGACCTCGATCCGGTGGGTCGACGCCGCGGAGGCGCCGGGATCTGGGCGGTGGTGGTCTGGCCCTGTGGGCCCGGGTCGGAGGTCGAGGCGTCGCAGCAGTTGGGCGTTGAGGGCGACGACGATCGTGGATGCGGACATGAGCAGCGCGCCGATGGACATGGGCATGACGAATCCGATCGGGGCCAAGACCCCGGCGGCCAGGGGCACGGAGATCAGGTTGTAGCTGGCGCCCCAGGCCAGGTTCTGCACGCTCTTGCGGTAGGTCGCGGCCGACAGGTCGATCACCGAGACGACCGAGCGGGGGTCCGCTGAGGCCAGCACGATGCCGGCGGACGCGATCGCGACGTCGGTGCCGGCGCCGATGGCGATGCCGACGTCTGCCTGGGCCAGGGCGGGGGCGTCGTTGACGCCGTCGCCGACCATGGCGACGCGTCGTCCTTCGGCCTGGAGGTCGGCGACGGTGGCGGACTTGTCCTCGGGACGGACGCCGGCGAAGTACCGGTCGATGCCCAGCTGAGCGGCCACGGTGCCGGCGACGGCTTCGGCGTCGCCGGTGATCATGACGACCTGGGCGCCGCGGTCGCGGAGCTGGTCGACCGCGGCCCGGGATTCGGGTCGGATCTCGTCGGCCAGGGCGAGGGCGCCGATCACGACCCCGTCGGCCAGGACGTGCAAGATGATCGACCCCTGCTTGCGCCATTGGTCGGCGACCGGGAGCTCGGCGGCGCCGGCCTGGGCGAGCAGGCCGGGTCCGCCGACGGCGACGGCGCGGCCTTCCACGGTGGCTTGCACGCCGATGGCGGGGGAGGAGGTGAAGTCCGCGGCGGTGGGGTTTGTCAGGCCGCGATCGGCGGCGGCCCGGACGATGGCTTGGGCCAGGGGGTGCTCGGAGTCGGTCTCGGCGGCCGCGGCCAACGCGAGTACGCGGTCGGCGTCGAAGATCTGGCCGGGGTCGGCGGTGGGGTGGTCGGCGGTGCGGATGTCGGTGAGGGTGGGTCGGCCGACGGTGAGGGTGCCGGTCTTGTCGAACAGCACGGTGTCCACGGTGCGCATGGCCTCCATCTGCACCCGGTCCTTGATCAGGACCCCGGCGCGGGCGGCGCGTTCGGTGCCGATGGAGATGACCAGCGGGATCGCCAGTCCCAGGGCGTGCGGGCAGGCGATGACCAGCACGGTGATGGTCCGGATGACCGCGTCCTCCGGTGCGCCGATGGTCGACCACACGATGGCGGTGAGGATCCCGGCGCCCAGGGCGAACCAGAACAGCCAGCCGGCCGCGGTGTCGGCCAGCCGCTGCGCCCGGGACCCGGAGGCCTGGGCGTCGGCGACGAGCTTGCCGATCCCGGCCAGGGTGGTGTCCTCCCCGGTGGCGGTCACCTGGACGCGGATGCCGGAGTCGGTGGCCACGGTGCCGGCGACCACCGGGTCCCCGACGCCGCGGGTGACGGTCGGGGACTCACCGGTGATCATCGACTCGTCCACCGCGGCCGAGCCGTCGGTGACCCGCCCGTCTGCCGGGATCCGGCCACCGGGCCGCACGACGACGACATCTCCGACCTGCAGGTCGGCCGGTGCCACGGGAACGATCTGGCCGTCCTGGACGCGTTGGGCCTCATCGGGCAGCAGTGCTGCCAGGGAGTCCAGCGCCGAGGACGTCTGGGCCAGGGACCGCATCTCGACCCAGTGGCCCAGCAGCATGATGACCACCAGCAGGGCCAGCTCCCACCAGAAGTCCAGCCCGTGGGGCACCAGCCCCAGCGTCGAGGCCCACGACGACGCGAACGCCACCGTGATCGCCAGCGCGACCAGCAGCATCATCCCGGGCTTGCGGGAGCCGATCTCGTCCACGGCGCCGGTGAGGAACGGCCGACCGCCCCACAGGTAGATGACCGTCCCCAGCACCGGGGACACCCACGACAGGCCGGCGACGTCGGGCAACGGGTAGCCCAGGATCGAGGCGAACATGCCCGAGGCGGCCACCGTCGGCACCGCCAGCAGCAGGTTCCACCAGAACAGCCGCCGGAACACCGCCACGTGCCCGCCGTGCCCGCCGTGGTCCTCGCGCCCGCCGGCGGGCGCGGCAGTCGGGTGGTCGTCGGCCTGCTGTGGGGAGGTGTGGTCGGCCTGGGTGGCCGGTGGGTGGTGCTGGCTGTGCGACATGATGCCTCCATACCCCCGGGGGGTACCCAAGTAGAAGCCCTTCATACCACCGGGGGGTACCGGTGGCCAAGGGATGACGTCGAGAAGGTCGAGCCAACTGGGCCCGGTGGTTGCGGCGGCACGCGCCCGGGATCGACCTGGGCCCGGCGGGGAGGCGCCGGTGCAACGCCTGCGCCTCCCCGCCGGCTGGGTGTTACTGGGTCGCCAGGCTCTCCAGGAGCTGTTCCATCTCGGTGATCTCGGCGCCCTGGGAGGACTTGATGTCCTGGGCCAAGGCGATCGCCTCGGGGTCCTCGCCGTTGTCGATCTCGGTCTGGGCCATGCCCACGGCGCCGGTGTGGTGCTCGAGCATCATCTGCAGCCACATGCGGTCGAACTGCACGCCGCTGGCGGCCTCGAGGGAGGACATGTCCTCCTCAGTCATCATCCCGCCCATGGCCGAGTGGTCCATGCCGGACATCTCGCTGTCGGCGCTGTCGGCGCTGTCGGCGCCCCAGGTCTCCAGCCAGCCGTTGAGGGTGTCGATCTCCGGCCCCTGGGCGGCCTGGATGCGGGCGGCCAAGTCCAGGACGTCGGGGTCGGTGGAGCGGTCGGCGACCAGGTCGGCCATCTCCACCGCCTGCTCGTGGTGCGGGATCATCATCTGGGCGAACTCGACGTCGGCGTCGTTGAACGGCGCGTCGGCCGGGACCGACGTCGAGGACTCCGACGTAGCAGTGTTCGTGCCACCGGAGCAGGCCGACAGGGCCACCGAGCCGGCGATGAGGGCACCGACGAGTGCCGCGCTACGGGTCGAGCGGAGGAACGCGGGGTCGTTGAACACAGGAACTCCTGAAGGGTGCGACGCCCGGGCGTGGCCAGGGCGCGAGAGGATGAGGGCAGGTCGAGCACGCGACGTGGGGCCCCGACAAGGGCACCGGCGTCAGGTGGTTCGGCCTAGACCCTCAGCACGCACAGGCGACTGAGTTCAGGGGCTGGTGCGCAGGCTGCAGCGCGGTCGACGACGACCCGCACGTGCCCAGCTGCGCGGGTGTAGATCGTCCCGAGTCGACGGTGGGCCAGCCACGCGGCCAAGGCGGCCAGCACGGCACCGACACCGCCGGCCAGCACCGCCAGGCACACCATCAGCGCATGCGCTGCGGAGCTGTGCCCATCGGGCTGATCGGTGGAGTGACCGGCATCCACGTCCGGCATCGCCGCACCCGCGACGACCAGCCCCACGACGGAGCCGGCAGCCGCGGTGGGCGAGTGAGCGGTGGCCGCCGACGTGTGGGTAGACGCACCGGTCATGGCCGAGTCAGCAGCAGCGCAACTGAGGCCGTGCATGGTGAACACCGCGACCAGCAGCAGCAGCGTCCACAGCAGGCGAGCCCGCATGACACCTCCACCACTAGACCGGATACCCCACCAGGGTAGGCAGACGATCGCCCTACCCGCGTCACGACCATCAGTTGCCGCCCGTTTCGGACGGTCCGCATCGAGCTGTTCTCGGTCCTGTGCAGTCGTGACGCAGTGCGCGATGAGCTGGGTTGTCAGATACCCCCGGGGGTAATTAGGTCTGAGGCGTCAGCGGGAGGTGAGAACTCGACCCTCTGGGCCCACCACGCTGATCGTGTCGATCTCTGTGTAGGGAATCGATGAGGCGCCGCGGACTTCGATTGCTCTGGCCGGGGTGGCCGACCAGGTGGCCGCCTGCTCAGGTACTCCGCCTCCCGATCTGGTCACTTCCAGCACGAACGGCCCACCGTCGGGGAGTCCAGACACCCTCACGGTGAGGGCAGTGCCCCAGGGCATGTCGACCAGTGACACATCGCCATCCGCCTCCGAGAGCCCTGTTGCGCTCAACGACACGATGGAGGCCGGTGCCGGGGTCTCCCGGACGGCGGCGGTCCCCACCGCGGCCAGGGCAGCCACCGTCGCGGCGATGACCCCCGTACGCACCATGCTGCTGCGACGGCGGCGCCGCCGGTCCTGCCCGACACCGTCGAGCAACCGGGGGAGCAGCCCTTCCAGTCCCTCACCGGGCGGGGTGCTGGGCGCACCGTCGTCCCACGGCGCGCTTCCTGCGGGAAGGCGGCGGAGGAGGCCGGGCAGGGGCGCGGATCGACTCAGCTCTTCACGGCAGGTCTCGCAACGGCTCAGGTGGTCCTCGAGATCGCGGCGGTCGCCGGTGCCGAGACCACCCAGAACGTAGGCCCCCAGCAGCAGCCGCAATTCCTCATGGCGGTCGGTCACCGGACGACTCCCATCTCTTCGAACACCGTGCGCAGAGCCCGGACGGCGTAGTAGCTGCGGGACTTGACGGTGCCCTCGGGAACACCGAACAGCAGGGCGGTCTCAGCCACGGTGCGCCCCTCGTAGTGCAGCGCGCGGACGACGTCCCGGTGTTCAGGGGTCAACTTCGTCAGCGCGGCCGCGACCAGCCACCCATCGACGGCGGCATCGATGTCCTCGGCTGAGGGGACGGCTGCCAGGAACTCGGCATCGTCGACCAGCCGCGGGCGGCGCGAGGCCGCACGCCACTGGTCGGTGAGCACGTTACGAGCCACAGTGAGCAGGTAGGGCCGAGGATCCCCGCGCCCCACGGTCAATGCGTCCATGTGCCGCCAAGCCCGCAGCAGGGTCTCCTGCACGACGTCCTCGGCTCGCTGTTCATCGCCGTCGACGTAGCGCATCACGAACCGGTGGATCGCAGCAGCGTGATCCCGGTAGAGAGCGCTCATCAGCTGCCGTTCGGGTTCGGCACCCCGCTGGACGTCACGGTCTCTCACGGTCTCGGTGATCCGGTCGCCGGAGTGGGCGGCCGGACCACCGAAGGGCCTGAGGGGGAGTCAGGCGGGAGCACCGTTGATCCGGAACTGCACGCGCTCGACGTTGGAAGCCAAGCCGATGGCCTCCAGGTCCCGACGGTCGACGTCCCCATCCCCGTCGGCGTCCTGGACGACGCCGGGGGCGTCATCGAGAATCCCGTTGCCGTTGAGGTCCCCGACCACGGCGACCGTGAGGATCGCATCCACGTTCTGGCCGGCGATCGGGGCACCCACGATCCAGGTGTCCCGGATCTGGGCACTGCCGTCGGTGTCGCGGTCGGTCACACCGGTCAGGTTGAACAGGTTGGCCAGGTTGGTCCCGGGACCGGAGAAGCCTGGGAGGGTGCCATTGGTCGTGGACACGAGCACGACCAGGCCCGGCAGCCGATCGTCCTTGCCCGTGGAGAAGGTGCCCGGGAACGGCGGGATGTTGTTGTGCCCGGCTGGGCCCGTGAGCTGAGCGCCGGTGTAGCCGGCCTGGGCCAGACCGCCGTCGTAGTCCAATCCGAGGTCGACCATCCAGCCGGCCCCGGCGACCCCCACGTTGTCCCGGTTGGTCGGGGACTCGACGGTCAGGCGCACCTCACGCGGACCGTTGCCGTTGCCGTTGCCGTCTGCCGACGCCGCGGTCAGGCCACTGACCGCTGAAACCGCCAGCGCCGACACGGTCAAGGCGACGACAGCCGTCGTTCGGGAGGGGCGGATCTTCACGGGGTCTCCTCATGCTCGTCCGGCGGCTGATCCGCCGGTCACTCTCAGGTGCACGACAGATCCCGCCTCCTGGTTCACCCTCGGCCCAGACCAATTCCGTGTCAGTGCCTGCCGGATCACCTCGCGATCGAGGAGCCCCCTCAGAACCCAGGCGATGAACTCTGTCTCGACTGCGACGACGGTGTTGTTGTGATCGTCACCTTCCCCTCCTTCGACGGCTGTCCCAACTGGCAGCTGGTTCTCCAGCGGACCAGGGAAGCCCTCACGAGGCCGGGGACGAGGCAACCTCCTCACACCTGCAGCAGGTGACCACCCCCGAGCAGGCTGCCCCTTGTGCTTCCCGCGGCTTCCCGACGATCCTGATCGGCAGCGTGGACCCGTGCGCCGACCCCACGGCCCCCGTCGGGTTGGCCTGACGGCTGTACCTGGGCTCGGCGGTGCTCGAGCAGCTCGCCGAGCACCGACGAACCTGGCAGCTGCCTTCAGGGCGGCACGCTGACCGCGAGTCCCCTCTCGCGCTTCGCCGGGAGAACGCGCCGTTGAGAACTCGGTGGGCGCTCATCGGGCTGTCCACTGGATGGCCGCTTCCGTGACTGCGGATGTCGAAGCGCCAGGAGTTGTGGCCCTGAGGACGCGGCCGCGATGACTGCAGCACGGTGCCATGGGTGGCTGGTGTGACGGGGGCTGCACCGAGCTGGACGCAGCCCCCGCCCGGGTCAGCTACTGAGTGGACAGGCCTTCCAGCAGCTGTTCCATCTCGGTGATCTCAGCACCCTGAGACGCCGTGCTGTCCTGGGCGAGCGCGATGGCCTGCGGGTCTTCACCCTCGGAGATCTCGGTTTGGGCCATGCCCAGTGCGCCGGTGTGGTGCTCGAGCGTCATCTGCAGCCACATGCGGTCGAACTGCACACCGCTGGCCGCTTCGAGGGGGAACACGTCCTCCTCGCTCATCATCCCGCCCATGGCCGAAGCGTCCATGCCGGACATCTCGCTCTCGGCGCGGTCGGCGCCCCAGGCCTCCAGCCACCCGTTGAGGGTGTCGATCTCGGGTTCCTGAGCAGCCAGGATGCGGGCTGCGAGGTCCTGGACGTCAGGGTCGGTGGAGCGGTCGGCGACCAGGTCGGCCATCTCCACGGCCTGCTCGTGGTGCAGGACAGGGCCTGGGCGTGAAGGGTGAGGGCAGGTCGAACACGCGACGCCGGGCCCCGGACAGGGCACGGGTGTCAGGTGGTTCGGCTCAAACCCTCAACACGCACAGTCGGTTGAGCTCAGGGGTAGGTGCGCAGGCTGTAACGCGGTCGACGACGGCACGAGGCCGTGCACAGAGAACACAGCGGCCAGCAGCAGCAGCGTCCACAGCAGGCGAGCCCGCACGACACCTCCACCACCGGACCGGATACCCCAGCGGGTACCCACGGTGACACGCGGGCCGTGCGGTGCTCACGCACCAGGAGGCGCCCTGGCTCGTCGAACAACATCACCGAGGCTGCGGGTGAGGCGGCGGCCGGACACAGCCACCGTCGGACAGCACGCTCCGGGGTGACCACGAAACTCCGTTCTCGGACGGTCCGTGGCAAGTCGTGTGTGGTCCTGTGCAGTCGTGACCCACTGCACGACGAGCTGGGTTGCTAGGTACCCCCGGGGGTATCTACAGTCTGAGGCGTGAACATCCCCCAGGGCGAGCTCGCCGACGTCGTGAAGCGCCTGAACCGCATCCAGGGCCAGATCGGCGGCATCGTGAAGATGATCGAGGACGGCCGCGACTGCGCTGCCGTGGTGACTCAGCTGGCGGCGGCTTCGAAGGCGCTGAACAAGGCGAGCTTCGCCGTCGTCAGCACCGGCATGCGGTACTGCTCGGTCAACTCGGCCCCCGACGAGCGCGAGGTCGACCTGGCGCAGCTGGAGAAGCTGCTGCTGTCCCTGGCCTGAACCACCCCACAACGAGGAGGCACCGTGCAGATCGCCCAGCTCACCCCCGCCCAGGTCGCTGCTGATACCGGCAGCACCGTGGTCGACGTCCGTGAACCCGACGAGGTCGCCACCGGCGCGATCGCCGGCAGCACCGCGATCCCGCTGGGACAGCTGGCCGCCCGGGTCGGCGAGCTCGACCCGACCGCCCCGGTCATCACCGTGTGCCAGAGCGGGCGGCGCAGCCAGCAGGCCGCCGAGGCCCTGGCTGCGGCCGGTCTCCGCGTGAGCAACATGGCCGGCGGCATGAACGCCTGGCGAGACGCCGGCCTCCCCACCGCCTGAGGCGCCTCCCGCTCGTCGCCAACAGTTCCTCAGCAGAACCGTCAGATACCCCTACCCCGTACCGTATGCAAGGAGACAGCCGTGCAGATCGACGTCATCGAGACCACCAGCCTGGGCGACCGCAGCTACCTGGTCAGCGAGGCCGGCACCGGCATCGTCATCGACCCCCAGCGCGACATCGACCGCGTCCAGGACCTGGTCGCCCGACGCGGGGTGACCCTCACCCACGTGCTGGAGACCCACGTGCACAACGACTACGTGACCGGTGGCCTCGAGCTGGCCCGGGTCACTGGGGCGGCCTATCTCGTCCCGGCTGGCGACGACGTCGCCTACGAGCGGGTCCCTGCGGCCGACGGTGACGTGCACAGGGCCGGTGACCTGCAGATCACCGTTGTGCACACCCCCGGGCACACCCACCACCACGTCTCCTACGCCCTGTCCGGCGCCGATGGTGAGGTGCAGGCGGTCTTCACCGGCGGTTCCATGCTCTACGGCTCGACCGGGCGCACCGACCTGCTGGGGGCCGAGCACACCGGCACCCTCACCCATGCCCAGTTCCACTCGGTGCGGCGCCTGGCCGCCGAGCTGCCGGCAGGCACCGCGGTGTTCCCCAGTCACGGGTTCGGCAGCTTCTGCGCCGCGACCCCGACCAGCGGCACGTCGTCCACGATCGAGGAGCAGCGATCGGTGAACCCGGCGCTGACCCAGGACGAGCAGACCTTCGTCGACGAGCTGATCGCCGGGCTGGGTGCCTACCCGGCCTACTACGCCCACATGGGCCCGATCAATGCCGCTGGCCCCGCGCCGGTGGATCTGTCGACCCCCCGGGTGGTCGACGCCGAGGAGCTGGCCGGCCGGCTGGCGGCGGGGGAGTGGGTTGTCGACCTGCGCACCCGCACCGCCTTCGCCGCGGGGCACCTGCCCGGGGCGCTGAACTTCGAGCTGGGCGACAACTTCCTCACCTACCTGGGCTGGCTCTACGACTGGGACGCCCCGCTGACCCTGATCGGGGACAGCGCGGAGCAGGTCGCCACCGCCCGCCGGGAGCTGGTCCGCATCGGGGTCGACCGGATCGCCGGTGCCGCTGTGGGCACGCCCGAGGACCTCGCCGCTGATGCCGACCTGGGGTCCTACCCGGTCAGCGACTTCGCCGGCCTGGCCGCCCAGTTGGCCGAGCACCCCGACACCGTCGTCCTCGACGCCCGCCGGGACGACGAGCGGGCCAGTGGTGGGGTCCGGGGATCGGTGCATGTGCCCATCCACGAGCTGCGTGACCGGATGGGCGAGATCCCCGGCGGGGAGGTCTGGGTCTATTGCGGCTCGGGCTACCGCGCCTCGATCGCCGCGTCGCTGCTGGCCCGGGCCGGACGTCGTCCGGTGCTGGTCGACGGCGGCTACGGCGACCCCGAGACCGGATCGGCCGCTGCGGGCCTGCACACCGAGTCCGTGGCGGTCTGAGATGTGCCGCGCGACCACGTGTCGCACCTGCGGGAAGACCACCTGGGCCGGTTGCGGCCAGCACGTCGACCAGGTCATGCGCGGGGTGCCCACCGGACAGCGCTGCCCCGGCCACGCCGCCGAGCCCCGTGAGCCCGGGCGCCTGCGCCGACTCCTCAGCCGCTCCTGATCCACACCCACTGCCGAGAGGACAAACGCCCCATGACCAGCCCCACCCTGATCGCCCCTACCGAGGTCGCCGCCACCACGGCCACCGTGGTCGACGTCCGCACCCCGGCGGAGTTCGAGACCGCCCACATCCCCGGCGCAGTCAACGTGCCCCTGCCCCTGGTGCAGGCCCACGCCGACACCCTGGCCGACGCCCTGGAGGGCCCGGTCGTGCTGGTGTGCCAGGCCGGATCGAGGGCCCGCACCGCGCACGACGCGCTGGCCTCGGCCGGCGCTGAGCAGCTGGCCGTGCTCGAGGGCGGCACGAACGCCCACACCGCCGACGGCCACACCGTTCGCCGGGGGAAGCAGCGCTGGGCTCTGGAGCGTCAGGTCCGCCTGGTCGCCGGCACCATCGTCGCCGGCAGCGTGCTGGCCTCGATCCGGTTTCCCCGGGCCCGCTTCCTCGCCGGCGGCATCGGGGCCGGCCTGGCCGGGGCTGCGGTCACCGACACTTGCGCCATGGGTGCCGCCCTGTCCGCGCTGCCCTACAACCGCGGCGGGACCCCGGTGCACCTCGACGACGTGCTGCAGGTGCTGCGCACCGCCACCACCCGGTGATCGCCGCAGCGATCGGCCTCGGCCTGGTCATCGGCGCCCTCGTCGGACTCCTCGGCGGGGGCGGGTCGATCCTGGCCGTGCCCGCCCTGGTCTACGTCGTCGGACAACCGCTGCCCCAGGCCGTAGCCACGTCGCTGCTGGTCGTCGGCATCACCGCCGTCGTCGCCCTACTGCCCCGACTGCGCGCCCGCCAGATCGCGTGGCGCATCGCCATCGTGTTCGGAGCAGCCGGGGCGGCGACGGCCTTCGCCGGAGCGGCGGTCAACCGGCTGCTGCCCGACGACGTCGTCCTGACCTTGTTCGCGGCCCTGATGATCGCCGCAGGCGTGCGGATGCTGCAGGACAAGCCCGCTACCGGGGCCGCGTGCGCCACCGACCACGGGACCGTCAACTGGCGGCGCTGCCTGCCCCGCACCATCGCCGGTGGTCTCGTCGTCGGGTTCCTCACCGGCCTGCTCGGCGTCGGGGGTGGGTTCCTCATCATCCCCGTGCTGGTCATCGTGCTCGGCCTCCCGATGACCACCGCGATCGGCACCTCACTGGTCATCGTGGCCGTCAACAGCGCCGCCGGGTTCGCCGCCCACGCCGGCGAGGCCCCCATCGACGTGCCCATCACCGTCGGCTTCACCGCCGCCGCCGTAATCGCCGCACTCGTCGCCGGACGACTGGGCGCCGGCCTGGACACAGCACGACTCAAGCGCTGGTTCGCCTGGCTGGTCTTCGCCGTAGCGGTCCTGGTGCTCGGCCAAGTCGTCGTGAGCCTCGTCCGCTGACCATCTCAGCCGGCGTCCGCAGACCTGGACGTAGCGGCTCTCGGCATCGTGACACTGCGTGACCAAGAACGGGTGCCGCAACTGCGTTCCACAACCGCCGGTTTGTGAGCCGCTGGACGGACGTTCGAGCAGTCACACAAACCCGCAGGTCGAGGTCTGCGAACGCGGACCGAAACTCGTTCCGGAAAGAACGGACCGCAAGCCCCCACCCCGCAGATTCTGGATCGACGGCGGGACGGCACCGGCTTCGTCGGGTGCAGCGTGAGCGTTCGGGCGCCACTGGGTCGCGGCCCTTCGGCGTGAAGTCCGGGCCGACTCTCGACCAAGGGGCCGACGCAGCACCGCTTCCAGTCTGTGTACACAGTTGAATGTGCGGCGTACGGTGGGAGCATGGACACCATCTCCGGCGAGGTAACCACTCGCGAGCTGCGCGGTCAGCTGTCCGATGTTTTGGGTCGGGCGATGTACGGCGGGGAGCGCATCGGGGTGACCCGCAACGGCAAGTTGGCCGCGGTGGTGGTCGGGGTCGCCGACCTCGAGGCACTGGAGGCGCTGGAGATGGCTCAGGACGTGGCGGCTTACCGGTCGGCCAAGGCCGAGGACGACGGGGAGCGGGTGTCGTTGGCCGCGGTGCGTGACGAGCTCGCTGGGTGACGTACTCCGTCGAGTTCACCGCCGCGGCGGCCCGGCAGGTGCGCAAGCTCGACCGGCCGGTGCGCGCGCGGCTGGTCGCTGCCATCGGCGACTTGGCTGATGAGCCGCGGCCGTCGGGTGCCACGAAGCTGGTGGGGGAGCAGACCGCTTGGCGCATCCGGGTGGGGGACCACCGCGTCATCTACGACGTCCTCGACGACGCGCTGGTCGTGACGGTCGTCCGTGCTGGACACCGCCGGGAGGTAAACGACCGCAAGGCGCTCGCCTCCGGCAGCGGGCCGAGTACAGCAACCGGTACAGCAACGCGGTCTGGACGAGCCTGCACAGCGACGGACGGCCCCGGACGCCGAACCTGTCTGACCTGCGGAAACAGGACGTGTGTGGACCGCTGTGGACCCCCCGCTGCTGGCTGGGGGTCAAGGGGTCGCAGGTTCAAATCCTGTCAGCCCGACAGTGCAGGCCAGAGGCGGGTCGTCCCAACGGGGCGGCCCGCCTCTGGCGTGAGTACAGCCGCGAGGTGCCGCTCGGCCCCTGAGGGCGGGTGCGGCGCACGGTCACCGACGTCCGGGCCGGCGGGGTCGTTGCAGATCGACCGGCGTCAGCACAGGCGACCGAGCGTGCCGTGCGTGCCGTGCGTCCCGCGTCGGTGGCCAGGTTCCCCACCGACCGGCGTCGCGGACCGTCCGCCTCCGCGCGTCGACACCCGTGACGGTCACGGTGGCGCGCCGTTCTCCGTGGCGCGGCGCGGTACAGCCGCGGCTCCACGGGCCCGCCCCAGGCCGACCGGACACCGCTGTGAGTCGGGGGCGGTGGGGTCCCGCCTCGTCGGTGGGGAGGCGAGGGCACCGGCGCGAGCCGCTCGCCGTAGCGAGGTCGTCGCAGGCCCGGTGGGACTGCCTGGCCGCGTGGCGCCGTGGGTCGACGTCAGCTCAGGGCGCGTGTGAAGAACGTGGCCAGCTCGTCGAAGGGGATGAGGTCGGTCCGGTCGTACAGGTCGATGTGCCGGGCGCCGGGGACCACGAGGAGCTCGACGGGCTCAGCGGCCTGCTCGAGCACCGTGTCGGAGAACCAGCGGGAGTGGGCCTGGTCCCCGGTCACCAGCAGGACCGGACGCGGGGCGATGTCGGGCAGGTGGGCGAGGGCGCCGTGGTTGGTGTGCGCGGCGTTGCTGGTGATGGTGAACCCCCCGATGGACCGGGGGTGCCGGCCGCGGTCGGTGGTGTAGTACTCGTGGAACTCGGCGGTGATCGGGTCCAGGTCCTCGGGGCGGAACTCGGCGGGGAAGGTCGGGCTCAGCGCAGGCTCGCCCGCGTCGACATCGGCCCACCGCTGGGTGGCCAGGGCTGCGAGCGCCCCCCGGCGCTGCTCGTCGGTGGTGGAGTCCTGCCACCCGTCGCGGACGATCCGGCTGATGTCGTACATGGCGGCGGTGGCCACGGCCTGGATGCGGGTGTCGACCTGGGCGGCGTTGAGTGCGAACCCGCCGCTGCCGCAGATGCCGATGGCGCCGATGTGGGACCGGTCGACCGAGGGCAGGGTGCCGAGGAAGTCCACGCCGGCACTGAAGTCCTCGGCGAAGACCTCGGGGGAGGTGAGGTGGCGGGGGGTCCCGGTGCTCTCCCCGTTGTAGGAGGGGTCGAAGGCCAGGACCAGGAAGCCGCGCTGGGCAAGCGCGTTGCCGTACACCCCGGGGCCCTGCTCCTTGACCCCGCCGTGCGGGGGACCGACCACCAGGGCGGGGAGGGTGCTGGCGTCCGTCAGCCCGGCGGGGGCGTAGAGGTCGGCCGCGATCTCGATGCCGAAGCGGTTGGCGTACCGCACCGGGGTCCGGGTCACCTGCGGGCTCAGTGCGAAGGTGTAGCCGTCGTTCTCCTGTGACACGGGTGGGGCTCCTCGTCGTTGCCGGACCGGTCCCGGGGGACCGGCGTCGTCCGTCCACCGGACGGGTGGACGTCTCGACGGTAGGAGCCCGGGGGACGACGAGGCAGGGACCGTTTGTCCCCCCTCTCCCGCTGCCCGCGGCGCGGGAGGAGCAGGACCGCGGTGCTGCGGGGGTCGGGGCGGGTGGCTTGTGGCGGAGGTCGCTGCGTGTGATCCTCCGGTCTGGAGTGTCACCTGGTGGGACTTCGCTCGCACTCGGTGGTCGATCCCGTCCTCGAGCCCCCACTCCCGACGAGGACCGTCCGATGCCCACGACCACCGACGACGTCGTCCACCACTTCGCGGCCGCGGCCGCGGGGGTGCACCTGGACGACGTCCCGCCACCGGCTCGCGACGCTGCGAAGAAGAGCGTGCTGGACACCCTGGGGGTGATGCTGGCCGCCAGCGGGACCGAGCCCGCGGTCCGCTCCGCCGTCGACCTGGTCGTGGAGTCCGGCGGCAACCCGGAGGCCTCGGTCGTCGCCTTCGGGCACCGCACGTCGGCGGTGGCCGCGGCCTTCGCCAACGGGGCGCTGGCCCACAGCCTGGACTTCGACGACCAGACACCGTGGGGTCAGCACGCCTCCAGCACCGTCGTCCCGGCCGCGTTCGCCGTCGCCGAACGGCGCGGAGGGGTGTCCGGTGCGGACCTCGTCGCAGCCGTGGCCGCCGGCCAGGACCTCTTCGCCCGACTGCGCTGCACCGTGGGCTGGCGCAAGGACTGGAACCTCTCCACGGTGCTGGGGGTCTACGCCGGCACGGTCGCGGCCGGACGGGTGCTGGGTCTGTCCGCCGCGTCGATGGCCGACGCGCTGGGCATCGCGAGTCAACAGTCCAGCGGGGTCATGGAGGTCGTCTGCGGCACCGGCGGTGACCTGCGCGGCATGTACGCCGGCTTCTCGGCCCGAGGCGCCGTCACCGCGGCGCTGATGGCGCAGAAGGGCACCACGGCGGTCGGCACCCTCATGGAGGGCGAGTACGGGGTCTTCGCGACCTACTTCGGGGGCCGGTACGACCGGGCGGCGATGCTGGAGGACCTGGGCGTGGACTTCCGCGGCGCCGGCACCCTGTACAAGAGGTGGCCGGCCGTCGGCACCGCGCACAGCCACGTGCACGCCACGATCGAGGCGATGCGGGAGGGTGGTCTCGGCGTCGACGACGTGGCCCAGATCCGCGTCTTCGTCGGCGACTACCACGCCCTGATGTGCGAGCCGCTGGACACCCGGCGGGCCCCGAGCACCCTCGTGGACGCCAAGTTCAGCCTGCCCTGGCTGGTGGCCGTCGCCGCGGTGCACGGCGACATCGGGCTGCAGCACCTCACGGGAGGAGCGCTGCGGGACCCGGCGGTGCTGGCCGCGGCGCAGAAGGTCGTCCCGGTGCCCGACGCCGCCGCCGACTGGCACCTCGAGCTCCCACCGGGCCGCGTCGAGCTGGTCGGGCACGACGGGAGGCGGCACACGCGGACGGGCACCGGCGTACCGGGGAACACAGATGCGCCGTTGTCCTGGGCGGACCTGGGCGAGAAGTTCGCCGGTTGCGCGCGGGTCGCGGCCACCCCGCCCGGTGCCCTGGCCGTCGATCGCGTGGTGGACATGGTCCGGCATCTGGAGGAGGTCTCCGACGTGGCAGCCGTCGTGCGGGCCCTCGGCTGACCCCACCGACGTGCGCTCGCCGACGCGCAGGTCAAGACTGTTGAAAAGATCCCGCCATGTGGGATACCGTGGAGACTGACCCAGGACCGGCCGCAACAGGAGCCAATCGGGTCCTCAGCCCGTCCCGGGTGGGTCAACCTCGTCGAAGGAGATCGCGATGCGCGTGAGCAGGGCAGCCGAGACCGGTACCGAGCAGGTCGGGAGCATGCGAGACGGCAAGCTCGACCAGAAGCACCTGTTGTTCGGCGAGGACGGCTCGCCGAACAACTTCGACCTCAACATGGGCCTCACCGGAGGCGGTGGCTGGCGGACCCCGCGGCACCGGCACACCTTCGACCAGATCCGCTACGTCATCGCGGGCACGTTGCCCTACACCGAGACCGACGTCCTGCAGGAGGGGTGGGTCGGCTACTTCCCCGAGAGCGTCCACTACGGACCCCAGGAGCGGGCCGAGGGCCTGCGGACGATGGTCCTGCAGTGCGGGGGGGCCAGCGGCGGTGGCTACCTCAGCGTGGCCCAGCGCGAGGCCGTCAACGCCGAGCTGGCCATGACCGGTGAGTTCGCCAAGGGCATGTACACCTACACCGACGCCGAGGGGCAGACGCACACCCTCGACGGGTCGCAGGCGATCTTCGAGAAGGCGATGGGCCACGAGCTCCAGTTCGCGCCGCCCCGTTACACCGACGTCATCGCGATGGACCCCGAGGCCTACGCCTGGCTGCCCTCCGCCGACCTCGGCGTGGAGGAGAAGTGGCTGGGGTCCTTCACCGAGCGCAACCTGCGCATCGGTTTCCTGCGGCTGCAGGCCGGCGCGGTCTACCAGGCCGGCCAGCACCCCTCCATCGAGATCCTGTTCCAGATCGACGGGCAGGTGCAGGCCGGTGACGGCAAGTACGGCCCGGAGACCGGGTACGAGTTCCTGGCCGGCGAGGGGCCCGTCCCCGTCGAGGCCATCGAGCAGACCACCTTCCTCCGCACGGTGCTGCACACCTTCTGACCCCGACCGACCGACCGACCCTGACCCGCCCTGCCGAACGGTGCCGGTGTGCTGCGTGCGCACCGCCACCGGTCGGTCGGTCCGTTCCCCGACTGGAGTCCGCTGTGCCCAGCATCGACGGCGCCGCCGTCCGCACGATCGTGATCGCCTGTGACGCGGGGATGGCCAGCAGCGTGCTGATGAGCGCCCAGCTGCGCAAGCAGCTGGCCCCGCGGGTCGTCGTCCGGCACAGCCCGGTGGACGCACTGCCGGCCGAGGCCGACGTCGTCCTCACCCACGACAAGCTCGCGGGGCGCGCGCGGTCGCTCGCCGGCGACCGGCCGGTCGTCGCCTACACCCAGCTGGTGGGGGACCCGGCGGTCGCCGGGCTCGTGCACGCGATCCGCCAAGGCGGGCAGATCACCGCCTGAGCCGGGCTGCCGGCCCCGCCGGTCAGTCCCGGTAGGAGCCGGCCACCCGGGCCCGCTGCGTGGCCATCGCGACCACCGCGTCGAGGCCGGGGGTGTCGACGTCGGCCATCCGGGCCAGGTCCAGCGGGGTCCGGAAGAGCGCGTCGATCTCCATGGGCCGCCCGGCCAGCAGGTCCTGGGCGATGCTCTGGACGTGGCTGGAGCCGCCCAGTCGGGCGAGGCCGGCGTCGGTGTCACCGGGGTCGCACCCCAGGGCGCGGGCGATGGCGGCGCCCTCGCGGGCCAGGGTGCCGGCCAGGTCGGCGAGGACCGGGTCGGCCATGACCGCGCCCATCGCCGAGCCGGTGAGCGCGCCCAGCGAGCCGCCCACGAGGTTCATGACCAGCTTGGCCCACACCGCGTCGCGGACGGTCGACGTCACGTCGACCTGCACCCCGCCGGGGCGCAGCAGGTCGGCGAGTGCGTCCAGTCGCCCGTCCGGGGCGCCGTCCGGCCGACCCAGGACCAGTCGGTTGCGGGCGTTCTCGGCCCGGATGACGCCGGGCGCCACGACGGAGCCGGCCGTGTAGGCCACCGCGCCGACGGCCCGGTCCGGGTGCACGTGGCGCCAGAGCGCGTCGTCGGGGTCCAGGCGCGGCAGCCGGGTGTCCTGCAGGGGCCCACCGTGGGCGTGGAAGTACCACCACGGGACGCCGTTGGTGACGAAGACGACCTGGCTGTCGGGACCCAGCAGCGTGGACACCGGCTCGGCGATCGCCGGGAGCGCGGGTGCCTTGACCGCGACCAGGACGACGTCCTGCGGGCCCAGGTCGCCGGGGCGGTCGGTGACGGTGGGGTGGGAGACGAGCACGCCGTCCCGGGTCTCCACCCGCAGTCCGCGTTCCCGGACGGCGGCCAGGTGGTCGTTGCGGGCGATGAGCGAGACGTCGGTCCCGGCGGCGGCCAGACGGCCGGCGAGGTGACCGCCGACAGCGCCGGCCCCGAACACGCAGATCTTCACGGTGTGCTGTCTCCCTGTGCTGGGGGCATCAGTCGAACTGGGCGCGCTTGGCGGTGGCGGCCGCGCTGAGGAAGGAGATGTCGTTGCCCGTGGACACGTAGCGCGCTCCGAGCGCCAGGTACTGGCCGATCAGGTCCGGACGCCCGCCCAGGCCGCCGATGCCGACCGCGGTGCCGTGCGTGCGGCCGGCATCCAGGACGTGCAGGAACGCCTCGTGCACCTGGGGGTGGTCCATCTGGCCGGCGATGCCCAGCCCGACGCTGAGGTCGTTGGCCCCGACCAGCACCATGTCCACGCCCTCGACGGCGGCGATGGCGTGGGCGGCGTCCAGGCCGGCCTGCGACTCGATCATCGGGACGACCATCGACGTCGAGTCCAGTGCCTGGACGACGTGGTCGGCGGGGTGGGAGCGGTAGTGCAGCTGGGGCGGTGCACCGGCCAGCGAACGCTCGCCGAGCGGGGCGTGCTTCACCGCTGCCACCGCGGCCCGCGCGGCGTCCGCGGACTCGACGTCGGGGACGATGATCCCCATCGCGCCGACGTCCATGACGCGGGCGATGAAGGCGGGGTCGGGTCCGGGCACGCGGACCAGCGGGGTCACCCCGAGGTGGTTGCACGCCAGGCAGATCTGGCTGGCGGCCTCCAGCGGGAAGCTGCTGTGCTCCAGGTCGATGTAGATCGAGTCGAAGCCCGCGGCGTAGGCGATGGAGGCGATGTCCACCGTCCGGACCAGCCGGACGGTCATCGAGTAGACGGTCTCGCCACGGGACAGCTTCTCCTTGGCGTGGTTGCGCAGCAGGGGAGTGGTGTCGGGGCTCATGGGCGGGTCTCCTGGTCGGGTCGGGGGCGGGTCGTCACGGGAACGTGCTGGGCAGTGCGCGGGCCTCGTCCTGGAACCCGTAGACCGACTTGACCTCCAGGTGCTCCTCCAGCCCGAAGCGCCCCATCGACCGGCCGGTGCCGGACTGCTTGTAACCGCCCATCGGGGTGTGGGAGTCGGTGGCGGCGCCGTTGTAGCTGACCCGACCGGCCCGCAGGCCGTTCACCACCCGGCGGGCGGTCTCCCGGGAGCCGCCCCACACGTAGCCACCCAGCCCGTAGGGCGAGTCGTTGGCGATCTGCAGGGCCTCGGCCTCGTCCCGGTAGGACAGCACGGCCAGCACCGGGCCGAAGACCTCCTCGCGGGCGACCGTCATGTCCGGCGTGACGCCGGTGAACACGGTGGGCTGCACGAACCAGCCCCGGTCCAGCCCGGCCGGCCGCTCCAGGCCGCCGGTCACCAGGACCGCGCCCTCGTCCAGTGCGGTCTGCACGTGGGACCGCACGGAGGCGTACTGGGCGGCGCTGACCAGTGGCCCCATGGTGGTCCCGGGGTCCATCGGGTCGCCCAGCCGGAACCGGCCGGCCTCCTCGACGAGCACGTCGGTGACCTCGGCGAGCTGGCTCTCGTGCACCAGCAGCCGACTGGGTGCGTGGCAGGACTGCCCGGTGTTGACGAAGCAACGTCCGACGTTCCACCGGGCCGCCCGCTCCAGGTCGGCGTCGGGGAGCACGATGCTGGCCGACTTCCCACCCAGCTCCAGGCTGGTGCGCTTCACCGTCTGCGCCGCGGCGGCACCCACCGCGCGGCCCGCTGCGGTCGACCCGGTGAAGGAGACCATGTCGACGCCGGGGTGGCGGGTCAGGGCCTCACCGACGTCCCGGCCGGCCCCGTTCACCAGGTTGAACACCCCGGGCGGCAGCTGGGCCTCGTGCAGCACCTGGGCCAGCAGGGCGCCGCTGGCCGCGGACTCGACACTGGGCTTGGCGACGACGGTGCA
Organism: Modestobacter sp. Leaf380; assembly: GCF_001424485.1. GTDB lineage: Bacteria > Actinomycetota > Actinomycetes > Mycobacteriales > Geodermatophilaceae > Klenkia. The sequence continues at coordinate 41,105 of NZ_LMQC01000023.1, read as the reverse complement.
CCCGGCCGCCAGGGCGTAGACGGTCTTGATCACCCCGGTCTGGACCGGCCAGTTCCACGGCGAGATGACCGCGACGACCCCGATCGGCTCCCGCCGGACGATCGCATCGCCGATGCTGGACTCGAAGGGGTGGTCGCGCAACAGGTCGCGCGCCACCCGCATGTGCTGGGCCGGACCGGTGACCTGGGCCCGGTTGCTGACCGGGATGCCCACCTCGTGGGCGATCAGCTCGGCGAACTCCTCGAGTCGGGCCTCGTAGGCCGCGACGACCCGGTCGATCATCGCGACCCGCTCTGCGACCGTGGTGGCCGCGAACGCCGGGAACGCGCGCCGGGCCGCGGCCACGGCGAGGTCGACGTCGGCGGAGCTGCCCATCGCCACCCGGGCGAAGGGCTCCTCGCGGGTGGGGTCGAGCAGGTCGACGGTGCGTGGCTGGACCGGTTCGACCCACCGGCCCTCGACGTAGAGGTGCGGGAACTGCTGCATGACGGGGCTCCTCGGGCTGCCGGTGGCGGTGTGGGTCAGCTGCTGTGCGTGTAGCCGCCGTCGCAGGCGATGGTCTGACCGGTGATGAACGCCGAGGCCGGGGAGGCCAGGAAGAGCATGATCCCGACCAGGTCGGTGGGCACCATGCCCCGCGGGATGCACTGCAGGGAGGCTGCGCGCTCGCGCACCGCGGTGGTGGGGTTGACGGCACGGTCGACCTCGGTGGCCACGCTGCCGGGCCGGATGCAGTTGACGGTGATCCCGTGCCGCCCCAGCTCGCGGGCGAGTGAGTTGGTCATGCCGATCACCGCGGACTTCGACGTCACGTAGTGCAGGTAGTCCACCGTGCCGCGGGTGACGGCGTCGGAGGAGACGTTGACGATGCGCCCGGAGCCCGCGGCGCGCATGTGCGGCGCCACGGCCCGGGCGCACAGGTAGGCGCCGGTGATGTTCACGCGCATGACCTGCTCCCAGCGGGCCAGCGGGATCTCGTCGAAGGGCAGCTTCTCCAGGGTGGCGAAGACCGAGGCGTTGTTGATCAGGACGTCCACCCGGCCGAGCTCGGCCACGACCGTGTCGACCATGGCCTGCACCGACGTCTCCTCGCCCACGTCGACCCGTACGGCCAAGCCACGCCCGCCGGCGTCGGTGATCTCGGTGACCACGCCCTGGGCCTTGCCCAGGTCCAGGTCGGCGACGACGGCGGTCGCCCCGGCGGCGGCGAACTGCCGTGCGAGTTCCCGGCCGATGCCCTGTCCCGACCCGGTCACGATGACGACGAGCCCGGCGACGGCGAAGTCCCGGGCCGACGCCGGGACCCCGGAGTCCGACGGGGCGTGGGTGGGGAGTGTGGGGCTCGTCGGTGCAGTGCTCGACGGTGCAGTGCTCATCGGGGGTCCTCGCAGCGGTGCATCGTGGCGGACGGGGGGACCACGCGCGGGGCGCGGTCCGTCGGATGATCGGACCGCCGGCACCGGAGATCGTCTCGGGTAGTGAATATCCCATTTCATGGGATAATGTCAACGCACGGACGTCACCGGTGGGTCTCCGCCGCCGCTGTCGTCGCGCGCCGTGACCATGAGCTGCCGACCCTGGAGTACGACATGAGAGCCGTGGTCTTCCTCGGTGCAGGTGAGATCGAGCTGCAGCAGCGACCCGACCCCCGGCCCGCCCTCGACGGGGTCGTCGTCCGGATCCGGGCCTCGGGGATGTGCGGCAGCGACCTGCACCACCTCGACGGCCCCCGCCGCACCCCCGACGAGCAGGTGGTCGAGGGGCACGAACCCTGCGGCGTGGTCGAGTCCGTCGGCGCGGCCGTGCGGCCCGGAGAGGCCCGGGTGGGCGATCGCGTGATGGTGCACCACTACGACGGCTGTCGCACCTGTCGGCACTGCCGGTCGGGCTGGACCCAGTACTGCACCCGGGGGCGGGTGGTCTTCGGTGGGCTCGACGGCGACGGCGGGCACGCGGACCTGATGGCCGTCCCGGCGCACGCGCTGATCGCGCTGCCCGACGAGCTGTCCTTCAGCACCGGGGCGGCCCTCTCCTGTGGCACCGGGACCGCCTTCGCCGCCATCGAGCGCGTCGCGCTGACCGCCGACGAGACGGTGGCGGTCTTCGGCCAGGGCCCGGTCGGCCTCAGTGCCACCCTGCTGGCCAAGGCCTTCGGCGCCCGGGTGATCGCCGTCGACGTCGACCCCGCCCGACTGGCGATGGCCCGGCGGACCGGCGCCGACCACGTCGTGGACGCGCGCGAGGGGGACCCGGTCGCCGCGGTCCGGGCGCTGACCCGGGACGGCGAGGGCGTGGACAAGTCCCTGGAGTGCAGTGCGGTCCCCGTCGTCCGGCGGCAGGCCGTCGAGGCCCTCCGCCCCTGGGGCACCGCCTGCATGGTCGGGGTCTTCGGCCCCCTGGAGGTGGACAGCAACGAGCTCATCCACCACCGCAAGACCATCGTGGGGTCGCTGACCGCCAGCAAGAACCAGCTCCAGGACTGTGCCCGGTTCGTGGTCGACCGCGGGCTGGACGTCGAGTCCCTCATCACCCACCGGTTCCCCCTCGCCGCCGCCGAGCGGGCGTACCGCCTCTTCCAGCGGCAGGAGATCGGCAAGGGCGTCCTGCTCAACGACTGACGACACCGTCCCGACCGACCCGACGAGAGGCACCCCCGTGACGACGTCACCGACCCCCAGCACCCCCACCGAGCCGGGCGCGGCAGCCCGGGCCTTCCTGTCCCGGGGGCCGCTGCAGCTGCTCATCGACGGCGTGCACCGCCCGGCGTCGTCGGGTGCCACGCTCCCCACGCGGGACCCCTCGACCGGGGAGGTCCTCGCCGAACTGGCGGCCGGCGACCGGGTCGACGTCGACCTCGCCGTCGCCGCGGCCCGGGCCGCCTTCGAGGGGCCCTGGCGGACCTGGTCCCCCTACGAGCGCCAGGCACTGCTGAACCGGGTCGGCCGGGTGCTCGACGAGCACTTCGACGAGCTCGTCGAGCTGGAGTCCCTGGACATGGGGGCCCCGGTGGCCCGGCTGCTGGGCAGTCGGCCGGCGCTGCAGAAGATGCTGGCCTTCTTCGCCGCCCAGGCGCTGACCATCAGCGGCGAGACGCTGCTCAACGGGGTGCCCGGGGACGTCGCGACGATGACCCTCAAGGCCCCGGTGGGCGTCGTCGGGGGGATCATCCCGTGGAACGGACCGCTCAACGGCCAGTTCTGGATCGTCGGGGCGGTGCTGGCCAGCGGGTGCACCGCCGTCCTCAAGCCCTCCGAGGAGGCCTCCCTGACCGTGCTGCGCGTGGCCGAGCTGCTGCTGGAGGCCGGCGTCCCCGCCGGCGTGGTGAACGTGGTGACCGGGTGGGGCGCGCAGGCCGGTCAGGCCCTCGCCGACCACCCCGACGTGGACCGGATCGCCTTCACCGGTTCCACCGAGACCGGGCGCTCGATCATCCGGTCCTCCACCGGCAACATCAAGAAGCTGCAGCTGGAGCTGGGCGGCAAGTCCGCGGACATCGTGTGCGCCGACGCCGACCTGGACCGGGCCGTGCCCGGCGCGGCGATGGGCGTGTTCGCCAACTCCGGGCAGATCTGCTTCGCCGGCACCCGGGTGCTGGTGCAGCGGCCGGTCGTCGAGGAGTTCACCGAGCGCCTGCTCGCCTACGTGGACGGGCTGCGCGTCGGCCGGGGCCTGGACGCCGGGGTCGACCTGGGCCCGGTGGTGTCCCGGACGCAGCTGGACCGGGTGCTGGACTACGTCCGGATCGGCCGGGCCGAGGGCGCGCAGCTGCTGCGCGGGGGAGGTCGGGTGGGCGGGGACCTGGAGAACGGCTACTTCGTGGAGCCGTGCGTGTTCGGTGAGGTCACCAACTCCATGCGCATCGCCCGGGAGGAGGTCTTCGGACCGGTGCTGTCGATCCTGCCCTTCGACGACGTCGAGGAGGCCATCACGATCGCCAACGACAGCGACTACGGCCTGGCCGGCGCGGTGTGGTCGCAGAGCCTGTCCACCGCGCTGCAGGTCGTGCGCGGTGTGCACACCGGCACCATGTGGGTCAACTGCTACGGGCTCATCGACCCCCTGGTCGGCTTCAGCGGGACCAAGCTGAGCGGCTACGGCGCCAAGGGGACGGCTGCGCACATGGACACGTACCTCTACACCAAGAGCGTGTACCTGCAGCTGTGAGCGGAGCCCGTGGGGACCGATATCGTGCGGGGGTGCCTGCACCCGAGTCACCGGACGGTCCGGACCCCGAGGACCGGGAGTCCGTGGGCGGTGGTGCCGACGACGCCGCCGGCAGCCCGGCCAAGACCTTCCAGATCCTGGACCTCTTCAGCGCCGAGCGGCCCGTGTGGTCGACGGCGTCGATCATCGACGCCGTCCAGGCCTCCCGGTCGACCGGGTACCGCTACATCAAGACCCTGCACGACGCGGGGCTGCTGACCTCCGTTCGCAACGGCTACTACAGCCTGGGTCCGCGGATCATCGAGATGGACCTGCAGATCCGGCTCACCGACCCGTTGCTGTTGGCCAGCGACGGCGTGCTGGAGGGTCTGGTGGACACCATCGGCCACTCCGCGCTGCTGTGCACGGCGTTCCGGGAGTCCGTGCTGTGCATCGGGGAGTACCGGGCGCCGTCCAGTCCGACCAACCGGTTCCGCCGGGGGCAGCGGCGTCCGCTCTTCCAGGGGGCGGTGTCCAAGGTGATCCTGGCCCACCTCCCGCACTACCGGCTCAAGGCCATCTACGCCCAGCACGAGCAGGCCATCGCCGATGCCGGGCTCGGGCGCGACTGGGCCGAGTTCCGGGCGGCCCTGGGCACCATCAAGCGCGACGGGCACCTGGTGACGCTGGGGGAGTTCAACCCCGGGGTGTACGGCGTGGCCGCACCGGTGCTCACCCCGCAGCGCACGGCGCTGGGCAGCGTCGGGGTCGCCTGGGACGAGGTCGAACGGCGCGATGTGGAACTCGAGCAGGCGGTGCGGGCCGTCACGGAGGCCGCGGCCACCATCTCGGCGCGCCTCCAGGAGCGCCAGACCGACTGAACGCCCCTCTGCCTGTTGTGTAGTCCCACATGCCGGGATATCGTGCAGGGGTTCCTGTCTCGACCGGCAGCGGACATCGACGTCCCGGTCGCCCCGCCCCCTGGTGGACACCGGGTGCACGGCGTCCACGACGACGCCAGATGAGGGAGTGCCCCGTGCCGAAGAAGATCGCCATCCTGCACACGAGCTTCGTGTTCGTCTCCGTCGAACCCGCGATCAACGACCTCATCGCCGAGCTCATCCCCGATGCCGAGGTCCTGCACTTCGTGGACTCCGACGTGCTGGCCACGGTGGTCCGCGAGCAGGGCATCTCCACCCGGAGCGAGGAGCGGATGACCCACCTGGCCCAGGCCGCCGAGGCCGCCGGTGCCGACATCATCTTCTCCGCGTGCTCCTCGCTGGGGCCCGCGCTCGACGTCGCCGCCACCCACGTCTCCACCCCGGTGCTCAAGATCGACGAGGCGATGGCGATCCGCGCCGCCGGGGAGGGCAGCCGCATCGGGGTGCTGGCCACCGTCCCCACCACCCTGGGCCCCACCTCCGACCTCATCGCGGCCCAGGCCCGGGCGCAGGGCCGCGAGGTGTCCCTGCAGCAGCGGCTGTGCCCGGGTGCCTTCGACGTGCTGATGTCCGGTGACCGCGAGCGGCACGACGCGATGATCGCCGAGCAGGCGGTCGACCTGGCCCGCGAGGTCGACCTGATCGTGCTGGCGCAGGCGTCGATGTCGCGCCTGGCCGGCACGCTGGCCGACACCACCGGGCTCACGGTGCTCACCAGCCCGCGGATGGGTGTCGACCTGCTCGCCTCCCGCGTCGCCGCCCTGCCCGCCTGACCGCGCGCCCAGGACAGGGGACCCGATGAAGACCGTCGTCCTGGACGACGACCCGACCGGCACCCAGTCGGCGACCGGTGTCACGGTGCTGCTGGGCAGCACCGGGGAGCGACTGCTCGCCGCCCTGCGCGCGACGGACTCCGTCTACGTGCAGACCAACAGCAGGGCGCTGGACGAGGAGCAGGCCGTCGCCCTGGTCCGCCGGGTCCGGGCCGACGGCGAGGCGGCCGCAGCGGAGCTGGGGGAGCCGGTCAGGTTCGTCCTGCGCGGGGACTCCACGCTGCGCGGCCACGTGTTCGCCGAGTCCGAGGTCTTCCTCGACGGGGACGCCGTCCTGCTCTTCGTGCCGGCCTTCCCCGACGGCGGGCGCACCACCCGCGACGGCGTGCACCGGGTCCGGGTCGGGGACCAGGACCTGCCGGCCCACGAGACCGAGTACGCCCAGGACCCGGTGTTCCCCTTCGGTACCGGCGTGCTGGTCGACTACGTCGCCGAGAAGTCCGCCCGCCACGCGGTCGCGGTGCCCCTGGACCGGGTCCGGGCCGGGGGGCTGGCTGCCGTCCTCCGGGACGCACCAGGTGGGGCCGTGGTGCTCCCCGACGCCGTCGAGGCCGGTGACGTCGACCTGATCGCCCGGGCCGTGGAGGACGCGACCGCCGCGGGTCGTCGGGTCGTGGTCCGCTGTGCCGCCCCGCTGGCGGCCGCCCTCGCCGGCGTGCCGAGCACGGGACTGCTGGCCACCCCGGTGGTGCAGGCGCCCGGCCGGGTGCTGCTGGTGTGCGGTTCGCACACTCAGGGCGCCGGTGCCCAGCTCTCCCCGATCGCCGCGGCGTGGGGCGACCCGGCCGTCATCGACACCATCGCGGCGCTGGCCGACCCGGTCGCCGCCGGGCTCGCGACGGCAGCGGCAGCCCGGCAGGCCTTCGCCGGGGCGCCGGTCGTGCTCCTGGCCACGGACCGGTCGCGGTCCCCGGAGCACAACACCCTCGACCACGGCGAGCGGGTCATGCGGGCGCTCACCACGGCGGTGACGGACCTGCTCCCCGAGGTGGACGTGGTCGTCGCCAAGGGCGGCATCACCTCCGCGGAGGTCGCCAGCACCGGGATCGGGGCCACGTCCGCCCTCGTCCTGGGCCAGGTCCTGCCCGGGGTGTCGGTCTGGCAGCTGACCGCTGCCGACGGCCGGGACCTGCTCTACGTCGTCGTCCCCGGCAACGTGGGTGGACCCGACACCCTCACGCGCGTGCTGGACGCCGTGGACACCCGGGTGCCGGTGTGAGCCCGACCGGCTGACGCACGCCCCGGGCCCGGGACGACGAGGACCTCCTCGCCGTCCCGGGCCCGGGCCTGCTCGTCGGTGTGACCGGTGGCTCAGCGCCGGGCGCTCACGTGCACCGCGGAGACCACGCAGGGCTCGGTGGTGCGGTTGCGCCAGGCGTGCTTGGTGCCGCGCTGGATGATCGTGTCGCCCACCCGCATCGTGGTCTCGCCGGTGTCGAGCAGCACGCAGGCCTCACCGGAGATCACCGTCACGATGTCGATGGTGTCGGTGGTGTGCATGCCCGGGGCGTCGTCGGGGTCGACGGCGCCACCGGCCCCGGACTCGGCCAGGATGCGCGCGTAGCCACCCTCGTAGTCCCACTCGCTGTCCGGGGCGAACGCGGTGATCACGTAGTTGAGACCCGCGGGCGGCGGCGGGATGACGTCGGCGCCCCCCGGTCCGGTGGGCGCCGTCGTCGGGGTCGGCACCTCGACGGCCTGCCACAGGTGGTTGCGGGTGTAGCCGTCGGCGACCAGGCGGTCGGTCGTGGGGCCGTCGCTGACGAACGTCGACCTCCCGTCCTCGTCCAGGCCGGTGACGATCAGGCGTGACTGGACGTCGCGGTGTGCTCCGGGCATCAGAGGTCCTTCGCTGTGCGGTGGGTGGGGTGGGTGTTCAGCGGGTCAGCGGTCAGGCGGTCAGGGGGTCACGCGCCCTCGCGCTCCAGGGCGGCGAAGACCGGGGCGTTGTCGACCCAGATGCGCTGGTCGGTGAAGACGCCGTCGACGACGGTGATCGCCGTGGCGGCAGGGATCTCCAGGACCGTGCCCGCCCGGGTGGTCCACCGGCCGAGGGACTCCAGGACGACGACACCGTCCTCCTCCTCCCAGACCCGGACGAGGTCGTGGGCCAGGGACCGGACCCGGTCGAGCACGTCGCCGAAGGCCTCGACGACCGCTTCTCGGCCCTGGATCGGTGCGGCGTTCCCGAAGGTCAGGGTCATGTCCTGGGCGTAGTAGCCGGCGAGGAGGTCGCGGCGGTTGGCCTCCATCGCGGCGTAGTAGGCGGTCAGCAACTCCGTGGTCTGGGTGCTCGCGCGCATGGGATCGGCCTCTCGGGAGCGTGGGCGGCCGGACCCCGGGGGTGGCGGCCGTCGGGTGGCCCGGCTGGTGTCGATGCCCGGCCGGTTTGTTGACGATGTCCCACAGTACAGGATATCTTTCCGGCACTGTGTCTCAGGCCATACCGGCCAGGCGCTCCCTTGTCCCACGACCGCGGTCGACGTCGACCGGCGAAGAGGATGATCGTGACCCAGATCGACGCACCCACGCGTGCCCCGGCCCCCTCCGGTGGCCACGAGGACTCCCGCACGTTCCTCTTCCGGCTCACCGCCATCGCCAGCCTCGGTGGCCTGCTCTTCGGCTTCGACACCGGCGTCATCGCCGGTGCGCTGGTCTACCTGCGGGAGGACCTGGCGCTGACCACCCTCACCGAGGGCCTGCTGGTGACCTCGCTGTTGTTCCCCGGCGCCACGGCGGGGGCGCTGCTGGGTGGACCCATCGCCGACCGGCTGGGCCGCAAGCGCTCGCTGGTGATCTCCGGCGTCGTCTTCGTGGTCAGCACCGCGGCGTGTGCGCTGGCGCCGGACGTGCCGACCCTGGTCCTCTCCCGCGTCGCCCTGGGCTACGCGGTCGGCGCTGCCTCCGTCGTCGTGCCGCTGTACCTCGCGGAGATGGCGCCCGCCTCCCAGCGCGGCCGCATCGTCACGGTCAACCAGCTGATGCTGGTCATCGGGCTCTTCCTGGCCTTCGTGATGAACGCGGTGCTCGCCAACCTGATCGACAGCCAGGGCGTGTGGCGCTTCATGCTCGGCATCGCCGTCATCCCGGCGGTCGCCTTCCTGCTGGGCATGATGAGCCTGCCCGACACCCCGCGCTGGTACGCCAGCAAGCAGCGCTGGGCCGAGGCGCGGGAGACCCTGGAGCGCGCCCACCCCGCCGAGCAGGCCGCGCAGGAGTACCGCCAGATCACCGAGCTCGTGCAGGCCGACAGCAAGCAGCCCAAGACCTCGGTGCTGGCCGTGCTGAAGAGCTCGCCCTGGATGAAGCGGCTGATCCTGGTCGGCATCGTGCTGGCCGTGGCCCAGCAGACCACCGGCATCAACGTGGTCATGTACTACGCCCCGACCGTGCTGGAGACCTCGGGCTTCACCCGGTCGGCATCCCTGCTGGCCTCGGTCACCGTCGGGATCGCGATGATCGTCTTCACCGTGCTGGGGATGTGGATCCTCGGGCTCATGGGGCGGCGCCGGATGATGCTGCTGGGCTTCGGCGGCGTGGCAGCCTCGCACCTGGGCCTGCTGGCCGTCTACCTGCTGCCGTCCTCGACGCTGCGGTCCTCGCTGATCCTGGTCTTCATGCTGCTGGTCACCGCGTTCATGGTGACCTTCCTGGGCACGACCGGCTTCATCGTCTTGTCCGAGCTCTTCCCGCTGCCCATCCGCGGCTTCGCCATGGGCGCTTCCCTGGGTGGGCTCTGGGTCGCCAACGCCCTGATCTCCTTCCTGTTCCCGATCCTGGCGGAGTCGCTGGGGTCGGTCACCGTCTTCGGCGGGTTCATGGTGCTCAACGTGCTGGCTGCGCTGTTCGCCTTCCGGTACATCCCCGAGACCAAGGGCCGCACCCTCGAGGAACTCGAGGTCGACCTGCGCGAGCGCTACAGCGCCCCCTCGGCGACCCGCCCCGTCGGCTGAGCGACACCACCACGTGACCACCACCTGGACCACCCGATCCACAGAGAGCAGGAGCGTCAGATGACCCAGCCCAGGTTCACCGGCAAGGTCGCGTTCGTCACCGGTGCCGGCAGCGGCATCGGCCGCGCCACCGCCGTCGCCTTCGCCGCGGAGGGTGCCCGGCTCGCCGTGCTCGACGTCGACGCCGCGGCCAACGAGGAGACCGCCCGCCTGGTGGCCGAGCACGGGGGTGAGGTCCTCGCCCTCACCTGCGACGTCACCTCCTCCCGAGACGTCGCCGCCGCCGTCGCCGGCACGGTGGAGCGGTTCGGTCGGCTGGACGCCGCCTTCAACAACGCCGGCATCGAGCAGCCCGCGGCGCCGCTCACCGACATCGAGGAGGACGCCTGGGCCCGGTTGATCGCCGTCGACCTGACCAGCGCGTTCCTGTGCATGAAGCACCAGATCCCGGCGATGCTGGCGAACGGCGGGGGCTCGATCGTGAACACCTCCTCCGGTGCCGGGGTCGTCGGCATCGCCGGACAGGCGGCCTACGTCGCGGCCAAGCACGGGCTGATCGGCCTGACCAAGTCCGCTGCGCTGGACTACGCAGCCCAGGGCATCCGGGTCAACGCCGTCTGTCCCGGCATCATCGAGACCCCGATGATGAACCGGTTCTCCGGTGGCACCGACGAGGGCCGCGCCCGGGTGATCGGCCAGGAGCCCGTCGGTCGGATGGGCCGGCCGGAGGAGATAGCCTCCGCCGTCCTGTGGTTGTCCTCCGACCTCGGCGCGTTCGCGACCGGCATGGCGATGGTCGTGGACGGCGGGCAGACCGTGGGTCTCTGAGCCCACCGCAGCAGGTCCGTGACCCGCCCGGAGGGGTCGTCGACGAGAGGGAACCGCACGTGGCACCAGAGACATCAGCGGACACCCTCTTCGGAGGCCTCACCTCCGGGCTGCAGAGCAGGGGGCTCGACCGTCGTGCCCTGGCCGGACGACGTGAGGGCGTCGACTGGGTCGAGCTCACCGGCGCACAGCTGCTGGCGGAGGTCGCGGCGGTGAGCACCCGGCTGGCAGAGCTGGGCCTCCGCGCCGGTGACGTGCTGTGCCTGCAGTTGCCCAACGGGCTCGAGGCGGTCGTCTACACGTACGCGGCGGCTCGGATCGGAGCCGTGGTGTGCCCGCTCACCACGATCTACCGGCGCCGGGAACTCGGCCACGTCCTGCGGCGCACCCGGTGCACGATCCTGGTGGTGCCCTCCCGGCACCGGCGCTTCGACCACGCAGGTCTCGCCGCGACGTTGCTCGGGGAGGTGTCGACCCTCCAGCACGTGATCTGCGTGGGCGAGACGGCGCACGCCGGTCTGCTGGGCAGCGCGGTGCTGCGCGAGCCGCTGAGCGGGGCCCCGACCCCGGTCACGCCGACCGGCCTCGACGACCCCGCGGTCCTCGCGTTCACCTCGGGCACCACGGGTGAGCCCAAGGGCGTCATGCACTCCGCGGCCTCCATGCACGCTGCCGTCGACGGCTTCGTCGGACATGCCGGCTTCGGGGAGGGCCTGCGGTCGTTGGTCGTCTCCCCCTTCGGTCACCTCACCGGCTTCACGTGGGGCATCGTGATGCCGCTGCGGGGTGGCGGGGAGGTCGTGCTGCAGGAGTCCTGGGACGCCGAGGAGGCCCTGGACCTCACCGCGCGGTACGACGTGTCGTTCTCGATGGGCGCCACCCCGTTCCTCACCGACCTGCTCGCCGCAGCGGGGCGACCCGGTGCCCGACTGCCCGCGGTGTTCGTCTGCGCAGGGGCTCCCATCCCCCCGGTGCTCGTCGAGCGGGCGGTGGCTCGGCACGGCTGTCGGGTGGTCGCCGGCTGGGGGATGAGCGAGTACCCCATCGGGACGTCGACCGCCGTGGGCGACGACCCGTCGCTGGCCGGCACCAGCGACGGCCGCCCGGCTGGGCCCGCCCAGGTCCGCGTGGTCGACGAGCACGGCGACCCGGTGGCCGTCGGCGCCGAGGGGGACCTGCAGATCCGGGGCCCGGGCCTGACCATCGGCTACTACGAACGACCCGACCTCGATGCCGCCGCCCGCACCGTCGACGGGTTCCTGATGACCGGTGACCGGGCGAAGGTCGTCGACGCGCGTGGGCACATCCGGATCAGCGGACGGACCAAGGACATCATCATCCGGGGCGGGGAGAACATCCCGGTCGTCGACGTCGAGAACGTCCTGCTCACCCACCCCGCGGTGCGGGAGGTCGCCCTCGTGCCGGTCCCGCACGAGCGACTGGGCGAGACCGCGTGCGCCTGCCTGGTCCTGGTCCCCGGGACGGCAGCCCCGACTGTCGCCGAGCTGGGGGCGTTCCTGGCCGGCGAGGGCGTCGCCGTCCAGTTCTGGCCGGAGTCGCTGCGTGTGCTCGACGAGCTGCCCCGGACGCCCAGCGGCAAGATCCAGAAGTTCGCCCTCCGGAGGGTTGCGCCCCCCGGCGTGCCCGGTTGACCGGTCGACGGCGCCGGGAGGCGCGTCCGACCGTCAGCTCAGGACCAGGGCGACCTTCCCCTGGGCGTCGCCGCTGCGCAAGCGGTCCAGTGCGTCGCCCAACCGGCTGAAGGGGTGGGTGCTGTCCACGACCGGGGACAACCGCCCGTCGGCGACGGCGGGCAGCAGCTCGGTGCGCACCCCGTCCATCAGGTCACCGATCACCGCCGGCGGGGTGAGGCCGTAGGAGACCGACTGCAGGACCACTCGTCGCCGGGCCAGGGCGAACAGGTCCAGGTCGGCCCGGCCGCCCGCCAGGCGCCCGACGCTCACCACCGACCCGCCCGTGCGTGCCGCGGCCACCGCTGCGTCCAGGACGGCGCCGCCGATGTGGTCGAGCACCACGTCGGCACCCGCGCCCGCCGTCACCGACCGGGTGGCCTCGGCCAGGTCCTGCTCGTCGGTCACCACGACGTGGTCCAGGCCCGTGCCGAGCAGGAACGGCCGGCGCTGCGCGGAACGGGTGGTCCCGATGACCAGCCCAGCACCCAGGACCCGGGCGACCTGGGCGCCGATCAGCGCGATGCCGGACCCGGCCGCGGTGACCAGCACCGCGTCGCCCGCGGCCATGCCGGATCGGCGGACGGCGCCGTACTCGGTGCTCAGCGCGGTCGGCAGGGTCGCCGCTGCCGCCGGGTCCACACCCGCCGGCACGTCCAGGACGTGCCGGTGGTGGGCCACGACGTGCTCGGCGAAGGACCCGGCGGCGATGCCCGTGACCAACCGGCCACGCCACGCCGGGTCCACGTCGGCCCCGACGTCGGTCACCTCGCCGCAGAACTCGAAGCCGGGCACCTGGGGCGCGTTCACCGGGGCCAGGTCGCCGTTGTTCAGGGCCACCGCCTGCACCCGGACGAGGAGCTCGCCCTCCCCGGCGGTCGGGACCGGCCGGCGGACCAGGGTCGGCTGGTCGGTGCCCGGCTGGGCGAGGTAGGCGTTCATGTCGGTCACGGGAGGCAGTCCTTCGGCAGAGGGGGACGGTGCTGGGAGGTGTGGGGCGGGGCGGGACTCAGCGCAGCGCGATCGTCAGCTCGGTGTCGTCGGGCAGGTCGGCCAGCGGGGCGGGGTCGCCGTCCAGGCGGGCCAGCGGCACCAGCCCGCGGGACCAGGCGAAGTCCTGGTAGTAGACGGCGACGTTCCCCCACGGGGAGTAGTAGGCGAGGTCGCCGGCCGAGGGCTCGTACCCCTCTGGTGCGCCCTGGGTGCTCAGCTCGGCCGGTGGGTAGAAGACCTTCTCGGTGCTCGCGTGGTCGCTGATCGGGACCGTCATCGGCAACTGCGCGGCGAAGGCGTCGGCGGTGGGGCTGTCGACCAGCGTGGCGGTCAGCGAGAGGTCCCCGGCGGTGAGCTGGATCTGCACGGTGCCCTGTTGCTGCGGGTCCCCGGCCGCAGGGACCGGGGACGGGGCCTGCGCCGTCGGTGCGGCCGCGGCGTCCCCGCCGGGACCGGTCGTCGGGGCCGAGGGCGGGGCAGGGGAGGCCGCGGGTGGGTCCGTGGTGCCGCCCGAGCAGGCGGTGAGCGCCAGTGCCGCGACCAGTGACACGGCCCGTGCGGTGGCCCGTGCGGGGAGGGGACGGCGGCGGGCGGTGCGGGTCACGGGAGTGCCTCTCGGTCGGGGTGCGTCGAGACCAGTGCACCTGGTCGAGGTCGGATCGGGGAGGGGGACGTGGTGGGGGGAGGGGTGCTCCCCCCCATCGGGCCCCCCGCCCCGTCCTCCTGACCGGGAGATCACCGGCCGGCTGCACCGGCTGCCGGGAAGGGCGCGACGGGCGCGGCCTCCAGCACCGGGGTCAGGGCGTCGTTCCAGATGACGGCGGGCCGGTTGCCCCCGTAGCCACCCACGTCCTCGTTCTCCTTGGGGTTGAGCACCATCACGCTGGCTGCGTACTCCGGCGTGTATCCCACGAAGGTGGCGGAGAGGGCGTTCTGCGACGTGCCGGTCTTGCCGGCGATCTGGTGACCGGGCACGTAGGCCCGTGCGCCGGTCTGCCCCGGGTTGCCCGGCTCGACGTCTCGCCGCAGGACCTCGGTCAGCGTGTCGGCCACCGCGGGGGACAGCGCCCCCTCGACGCAGCGGGGGCCGGTGTCCACCGGGGTCCCGTCGAGGAGGGTGGCGGGGACACCCTCGCGGTCCACCACCGAGACCACGGGTGTCGGATCGCACTGGGTGCCCCGCGCGGCCAGCGTCGCGTAGGCGCCGGCCAGGTCCAGCGGACTGGTGGGCTCGGCGCCGAAGGTGAACGAGCCGCGGTCTTCCGCGACGATCTGCTGTGCGCTGGTCTGGTTGGGCCGGTCGAAGTCCATCCCCATGGCCTCGGCAGCGGCGACCGGGCCCTCGACACTGCCCAGCGCGTCCTCCAGGGCCAGGAAGTAGGTGTTGGAGGAGAAGACGAGCGCGTCGGCCATGGTCAGCGTGTCGGGGTAGGAGCCGGCGTTGCCGACGTCGTAGCGGCCCGACCCGTCCCGGAAGACCTGCGAGACGTAGGGGTCGGTGGTGGTGATGGTGTGCTGGGGGGAGAAGCCCCGCGCGAGTGCTGCCGCGGCGGTGAAGACCTTGTAGGTGGACCCCGACCCCTGGCTGGCGGCGTCGTTGAGCACCACGGACTCGCAGGAGGCGTCCACCGCGGCGTCGCAGCCGTAGGTGCGGTTCACGGCCATCGCGAGCACGTGCCCGGTCCCGGGCTGGACGGCGGTGAACATCCCCGCCAGGGAGTCGCCCATCGGCACGGACTCGACCACCGCCCGGTCGCCGGCGGTCTGCACGTCCGGGCGCAGCGTGGTCTGGATCGTGTAGCCGCCGTCGTCGAGCTGCTGCTGGGTCATCCCCAGCTCTTCGGTCAGGTGCTGGAGCAGGTAGGCGCAGAAGAAGCCGCCGACGGAGGCGTCGATGCAGCCGTTGGGCGGGTTCTGGGAGGGCACGGTGACCACCGGGGCCGAGGTGGCTTCCACCCGTTGCTGCTCGCTGATCGTGCCCAGGTCGGTCATCCGCTGCAGCACCTGGTCGCGGCGGGCCTGTGCGTTCTCCGGCGACGCCAGCGGGCTGTCCACCGCCGGGCTGCGCATGAGGCCGGTCAGCGTCGCTGCCTGGGGCAGCGTGAGAGCGGCCGCGTCCACGGAGAAGTAGCGCTGTGCTGCGGCCTGGATGCCGTAGGCACCCGCCCCGAAGTAGGCGATGTTGAGGTAGCGGGTGAGGATCTCCTCCTTGGAGTACGTCTCCTCCAGGGCCAACGCCAGACGTGCCTCCACGAGCTTGCGCCCGACGGACTCCTCGGTGGCCGCGGCGGCTTCCTCGGGGGTGTCGGCGGTCTGCAGGAGGGTCTGCTTGACCAGCTGCTGGGTCAGCGTCGAACCGCCCTCCACGACCCCTCCGGCGGCGAGGTTGGTGGCCAGCGCGCGCAGGGTGCCCTGGGCGTCGACCCCGCCGTGCTCGTAGAACCGGTTGTCCTCGATGGCGATCAACGCCTGCCGGACGACGTCGGGGATCTGCTCGGCCGTCACCGGCGTCCGGTTCTCCTCGTAGAACTGGGTGATCACCGACCCGTCGGCGGCCAGCACGGTGGTGTTCCCGTGGGGTGTCTGGTCGGTGAGCTCCACCGGCAGCGCCTCGAGCAGCGAGGCGGACTCGCGGGCGGCCAGGCCGGTGGCCCCGACCACCGGCAGGAGCATGCCTGCGGTGAGCGCACCGGCGACCACGACCGAGGCCGCGAGCCGGGTGAGGGTGCCGAGCGTGGTCCTCCGTCGTTCGGTCATGAGCCCCATGGTCGGTCGGTCCCCGGCCCGCGCACTCCTCCTCCGGGAGGAGAGCGGGCCGCGTGCGGAGGACCGTGCGCGCCCCACCGGTCAGCCCACCACCAGGGCGCGGGCGGCGGCGTCCAGGGCGGCGCGCTGCACGGCCGGGTCGGCGGCGGCCGGCGCCTCGGACAGCAGCACGACGACCCGGCCCTCGACCAGCCCGACGGAGTGCAGGGACCGCATCCCCTGCACGCAGCACATCCAGCCCTGCTTCACCGCGGTACCCGCCGGCGCGGCCCCGTCGACGGCGAGGCCGAACCGCTGGTCGAAGCCGTCGGCGCCCGCGGGGGTGATCGCCGACAGCGCACCGGTGAGCACGGCGGTGTCCTCGGGGGACGCGGTGGTGGGCACCAGCTCCAGGAAGCGGCCCAGGTCGTCGGCCGTGGTGACCGTCTGGCCCCACTGGCCCGGCTGCGCCGGGGCGCGGGTGCCCGTGAGCCCGTACCGGGCGACGACGTCGGCGAGCACCGAGGGCCCGTCGTAGGCGACCCACAGTCGGGAGGCGGCGTCGTCGTCGGAGGCACTGAGCATCGCCTGCAGGGAGGCGAGGTCGTCCGCAGGCAGCAGGGTGCCGGCGCTCCGGTGGGAGTGCAGCACCCCCTCGGCCAGGTAGAGCTTGACCAGCGACGCGGTGTGGAAGGGGCGGGTCGGTGACCAGGAGGCCTGTGCCCGGGCCTGCCCACGGTCGGTGGCGTCCGCGGTGGTGGAGGTGGCCGGGGGAGCGCCGCCGCTGACGAGGACGGCGAGCGTCCCGGCCGCGCCGAAGGCCTCGCGCGCGGCCGACACCGCGTCCCGGGGTGTCCACGCAGGAGCGGCGGCCACAGCGGGCTGCTCGCCCCCGGGCAGTTCCGGCACGACCGGGCTCGGGGTCGGGGTGTCCGGGGTCGGGGTGTTCGGGGTCGGGGTGCCCGAGGGAGCGGTGACGGTCGAGGTCGCCGAGGCGATCGCGATGCCGGTGTCCGCGACGACCCCGGTCAGCGCCACCGTCACGACGGTCGCGGCTGCCCCGGCGGAGCACAGCAGGCCCCAGCCCGGGGCGCTGCGACGTGACCGGACGGCGAACCCGGTCCGGTCCGGGCGACGCCGGCGGTCGCGCACCCACAGGACGACGCCGGCGGCCAGCAACAGGGGCAGGCCCAGCAGCGTGAGCGCCAGCCTCGGCCCCTCGGGGGCAGCACCCACGAGGGCACCGACGAGCACGAGCCCTCCGGCCCACGCGGTCGCGGCGGGCACCGCCCCGGTCAGCACGGACCGCAGCGGGATGCCGTCCCGGCCGGCCAGGCGCGGGCTCAGGGTGCGACCGCCGGCCACGAGCTGCGCACCCGCGGACGTCAGCACCGGACGGTGGGCGAGCCGGGCGGACCAGCTGTCGCCCAGCCGGTCGACGAGGTCGGTGAGCCGGCGGGGTGGCACCCGGCCCAGGACGCTGGCCGCCTGCAACGTGCGCAAGGGGTCGCGACGGGCCCGGCGGTGGCCCCACGCCACCCCGCAGGAGGTGGCGGCCACGCACACGGCGACGGTGACCGGCACCGACAGCGCACCGGACCCGGCCACCCAGCCCAGACCGACCACCGGGGTGGCCGTCGGGAGCAGCACCCCGATGCGGGAACCCGACTCCAGGACCAGCAGGACGGCCACCGCCAGCAGGCCGGCCAGTGGGGCGGCGGACAGCGCCGCGCTCAGTGCCTCGGTCACGCCGGCACCTCACGGCGGGGCCGTGTCGCGGTGTAGACCACGGCCGGGGGGACGTTCCGCCACACGACCGACGAGCGGTCGACCTGGCCGAAACCGGCCTCCAGGTCGGCGCGCTGACGACGGGCGGGCGGGGCCCAGAGGGTCCAGCCGTAGGTGAACTGGGTGAACGCCCCGGTGGGGGAGAGGGCGGCGGCGACGGAGGAGACCAGGTCGTGTCCGGCCCGCCCGGCCCACGCCTGCCAGGGCAGCCCGCTCACCACCAGGTCCGCGTCGGCCAGCTCCCGGGCCGCCAGGGCCGCGCCGAGCTCACTGGCCGGCGCCTGGACGACGTCGAGGTCGCCGAACCGGCGGTGCAGGTGCCCGATCATGGCGCCGTCCAGCTCGAGCCCGAGGTAGCGGATCTCCGGACCGGCGGTGAGCAGCGCCTGCGTGACGACACCGGTCCCGGGGCCCAGCTCGACGACCACCGGGCGGCGGCCCCGCGCGTGCGCCGCGGCCAGCGGTCGGACCATGCGCTCGGCGAGCAGCCGGGAGCTGGGGACCAGCGAGGCAGTCCGCAGCGGGTCCCGGAGGAAGGACCGGACGAAGACCGACAGCTCGGCGATCCGGGCGTCGACCTGCCCCGGTCGCGGCAGGGGGGCAGGGGTCGGTGTCACGGTGGGGTCCTCCGTCTCGGGTGGCGCCGGGCAGCGCCGCGACGTGTGGGTCGAGGTCCGCAGCCCGGGGCGCGTGACCTGTCCCCAGCGTGTCCCTCGACCCGGCCCGCGTACTCCCTCCTTCCGTCGGTGACCGCGGCCGGACGGCCGGTCCGGCTCCTCCGGAAGGAGGAGCCCGCCGAGCTCCGGCGTCCCTAGGCTGACCGTCGTGGATCCCGTCCGGCTCGCTGCGCTGCTGTCCCGTCCGTGGGCTGCCGTCCGGCTGGCGCTGCCGGCCGTGTCGATCGGCTATCTCCTCCTGCTCACCGGCGGCAGCCCGGGCCTGGTCGCCGGCCTGCTGGCGGTGCTGGTCGGCGGCGTGGCGCTGGTCGGTGCCCGCGCTCCGGTGTCGGTGGCCGTGGCGCAGGTGCTGGTGCTGGTCGTCGCCGAGTTCGCGGCCCAGGACGCGCTGCCCATGTTCAAGTTGATGGCCAGCATCGCCGTGCTCGACGTCGCGGTCCGTCGCCCGCTGCGGTCGGCCCTGACCTGCGCCGGTCTGCTGGCCGGCGTCATCGTGGTCGCCTTCGTGGCCGCCTCCGGCCAGCTCGACGTGCTGGGGTTGGCCCACCGGGCGACCTTCACCGTGGTCGCGCCGCTGCTGTTGGGCCTGTGGCTCCGCTCGGCCGCCGATGCGATCGAGCAGTCACGGTCCGCGGCCCGGGCGGCCGAGGAGGGTCGCCAGGAGGGTGTGCGCGCGGCCCGGTTGGCCGAGCGGACCGGGATCGCCCGGGAGGTGCACGACCTGGTCGCCCACCACGTCGCGTCCATCGCACTGCGCACCGCGGTCGCCCGCGAGGTGCTCACCGTGCCCGACCCCCGAGTGCGTGCGGTCCTCGACGAGGTGCACGACGCTGCGATCGTGGCGTTGGGGGACCTGCGGCAGCTGGTCTCGGTACTGAGGGACCCGGCCGCCGTGCAGGGCTCGGAGCCGTTGGGGCCGGGCCTGGTGGACCCCGCCGACCTGCCGGCGCTGGTGCAGACCGCGGTCGACCGGTCCAACGCCTCGGGCGTGCGGACGACGGCGCACACCGGCCCCGACACCGGACGGCTCGACGCCGTCCGCGGCCTCACCGTCCTGCGGGTGGTGCAGGAGGGCCTGACCAACGTGGCCAAGCACGCCGGGCCGGGCGCCGCCGCCGACGTGCACGTCGACGTCGACGACCACGTGGTCCGGGTCCGGGTGCGCGACACCCCGTCGTCGACGGGCCGCGCCGGGCGAGTCCACACGGCCGCCTTCGAACCCTCCGGACTGGGGCTGGCCGGCCTGCGCGAGCGGGCCGCGCTCCTGGGCGGCTCGCTCGTCGCCGGCCCCGCGGGCGCCGGCTGGGAGACTGCCGTGACCCTGCCCCTCGAACTCACCGCCCCGCAGTCGGAGTCCCGGGAGACCCTCGTGGCCGACGGGACCGCTCCGTGATCACGGTGCTGCTGGTCGACGACCAGGACCTGATCCGCTCCGGTCTCCGGATGCTGTGCGACGCCCAGGACGACCTCCTCGTGGTGGGGGAGGCGCGCACCGGGACCGAGGCCGTCCGGCTGGCCGAGCAGCACCGGCCCGACGTGGTGCTGATGGACCTGCGCATGCCGGGCATGGACGGCATCACCGCGACCGAGCGGATCCTGGCGCTGCGGCCGAGCACCAGGGTCGTCGTGGTCACCACCTTCGACGACGACGACCACCTGTACCCGGCGCTGGCCGCCGGTGCGTGCGGCTTCCTGACCAAGGACAGCTCACCCGGTGAGTTGTTGGCTGCCGTGCGCACCGCCTCGGCCGGCGACAGCAGCTACAGCCCCGCCGTGCTGCAGCGACTGGTCGGCGTCGCCGTCCGGGCCAGGACGACCGGTGCCGTCGCCGTCCCGCTGCCCGACCTCAGCGAGCGCGAGCGGGAGGTGCTGGCCTGCCTGGGTCTGGGGGCGAGCAACCAGGAGATCGCCACCCGGCTGCACATCGGCGTCACCACGGTCAAGACCCACGTGGCCAACCTCATGGACCGCACCGGCAGCCCCAACCGGGTGCACCTGGCCATCCTCGCCATCCGGCACGACGTCACCCCGCGATGAGGCGCTGACGCCGGGGCTGCGCCGCACCCCTCCAGACGAGTCCGCCGACCCCGGTCCCCCCGGGGCCGCTGGCCTGCACGACGCACGGTCCCGGGTCCCCGGGACCGTCATCCACCGATCCACGGAAGTGAGCAGTCCCATGACCGCGAAGAAGCTCCTCGTCCCCGGCGCCCTCGGGCTCGCCCTCGTCCTCACCGCGTGCTCGGGTGGCTCCGCCTCGGACACCGAGGGCGCCGCAGCCAGCTCCGCCGCCGCTCCGTCCACCGCGGCGTCCCCGCTCGAGGGCGTGTGGTCCCTGCAGGAACTCACCGCGTCCGGGGACCCCGTCCCCTACGCCGGACAGATCGCCTTCTCCGCCGGGGTGGTCTCGGTACAGGCGAGCAACCCCGACCCGGCCGCACCGGACTCGGCGTACACCGTGCAGGGGTACGAGGCGTTCTACGGCGACGTGACCGTCGACGAGGACGCCGGCACCTTCTCGGTGGTGGTGGAGTCGGCCGTGGCCCGCGACCTGGTCGGGCAGACGCTGACCCGCAACTTCGAGGTCACCGACGACCAGCTGGTCCTCACCCCCGTCGACGCGAGCGAGGGCTGGCGGGTGCCCCCCCCCCCCCCCACGACGACGAGGGCCCCACGGTGCACCGCGGGGCCCTCGTCCTCTCGGGTGGTTCAGCGGCGTTCGGGGAGCGCCTCCGCCCGGTCGGGGAAGCCGTAGACCGACTTGACCTCGAGGTACTCCTCCAGGCCGAACACCCCCATCGACCGACCGATGCCCGACTGCTTGTAGCCACCCATCGGCGAGAACGAGTCGGTGGCCGCGCCGTTGAAGGAGACCCGCCCCGCCTGCAGCCCGGACGCGAACGCGTACCCGCGAGCCGGGTCCTCGCTGAACACGTACCCGCCCAGTCCGAAGACCGAGTCGTTGGCGATCTCCAACGCCTCGGCCTCGGTCCGGTAGGCCATCACGACCAGGACCGGGCCGAAGACCTCCTCCTGGGCCAGGGTCATCCCCGGAGTGACGTCGGCGATGACGGTCGGCCGGCAGAAGAAGCCCCGGTCGAAGCCCTCGATGCGACCTGGCCCGCCGGTGATCAGCTGGCCACCCTCGGCGAGGCCGATCTCGATGTGCCGTTGGACGCTGGCGTACTGCTGGGCGTGGATGAGCGGCCCGTGCGTGGTGGCCGGGTCGCGAGGGTCGCCCACCCGCAGCCGCTCGACCTCCTCGACCAGGAAGGGCAGCACGTCGGACACCTGGTACTCATGGACCAGCATCCGGCTCGGGGCGTGGCAGGACTGCCCGGAGTTGGAGAAGCCGCGCTGCACGTTCCAGCGAGCCGCCTTCTCCAGGTCCCCGTCGGGCAGGACGACGTTGGCCGACTTCCCGCCCAGTTCCAAGCAGACCCGCTTGACCGTGCGGGCCGCGGACTCGCCCACCTTGACCCCGGCGCCGGTGGAGCCGGTGAAGGACACCATGTCCACGCCGGGGTGCGAGGACAGGGCGTCACCGACCACGCTGCCGCGACCGATGACCAGGTTGACGACGCCGGGCGGGACACCGGCCTCGTCCATGATCTCGGCGAGCGCCACCCCCGAGGCGGGGGCGGCGTCGGAGGGCTTGAGCACCATCGTGCAGCCGGCTGCGATGCCGTAGACGACCTTGATCACCGACGTCTGGAGCGGCCAGTTCCACGGTGAGATGAGTGCGCACACGCCGATGGGTTCCCGCCGCACGACCACGTCGCCGATGCGCTGCTCGAACGCGTAGTCGGCGATGAGGTCACGGGCGACCCGCATGTGGCCGGCGGGTCCGGTCACCTGCGCCGAGAACGAGACCGGGACGCCGACCTCCTGGGCGATGAGGGCGGACAGCTCGGGGGCACGCCGTTCGTAGGCGGCGATGACCCGGTCGATCAGCGCGATCCGCTCCTGCACCGTGGTGCGGGAGAAGGTGACGAAGGCGCGCCGGGCCGCAGCCACGGCCCGGTCGACGTCGGGCACCCCTCCACCGGAGGCCACCGTCGCCCACGGCTCCTCGCTGGTCGGGTCGACCAGCGAGCGGGTGCCCTCCGTGGACGGTGCGACCCACTGCCCGTCGATGTAGAGCTCGCCGAAGTGCCTCACCTGGTCACCAGCCGCCGTCGACCTGGATGTTCTGGCCGGTGATCAGGTCGGCCCGGGCACTGGACAGGAAGACCGCGAGGTCGGCGATGTTCACGGCCTCGATGCGGCGCTTCATGCTCTGCTGCTTGAGCACCCACTGGTGGTACTCCTCGCGCGCGTCGCCGCGGTCGCGGAACTCGGCCTCGGACACGACGGCGCCGGGGGAGATGCCGTTGACGTTGATCAGGTGCTCGCCGAGCTCGCGGGCCATGCCCTTGATCAGGCCGTACATCGCCCCCTTGGAGGCGATGTAGGGGACGTAGCCCTCCCACTGCCCGGTCAGGGTCAGCGAGGTGATGTTGACGATCTTGCCCTGCTTCTTGGCCTTCATCGCCTCCGAGCAGACCCGCGACAGCACGAAGACCGCGGAGGAGTTGACGCGGACCTGGTCCTCGTACTCCTGGATCGTGAACTGCTCGTGCGGCTTGAAGATGACCAGGGCGGCGTTGTTGACCAGGACGTCGATGCCGCCCACCTCGGCGGAGAGGTCGGTGGCCTGTCGCTCCAGACCCGCCAGGTCGTTGAGGTCGCAGCCGACGTAGCGGACGCCGTCCGCGATGCCGTCCAGGGTCTGCTGGGCGTTGGGTGCGTCCGGCAGGTCCAGGGCGATCACACTGGCGCCCTCCTCGGCGTACCGGGCGACCAGCGCCTGTCCGATCGTGCCCAGGGCCCCGGTGATGAGGACCTTCTTGCCCGCGAGTTCCGGCATGGGAGCTGCTTCCTTCCAGGTGTGCGGGCGCTGGGGGTCAGCGGCCTCGCGTCGACAGTGGCTGCGCAGCGTCCGTGGGCCTCGGCGCGGCCGCGGACCGCCTGTCGGGGGTCGTCTCGTCGGACTGGTGCTCTCGGACCTGACAAGCGCGCAATTGTCAGACTAAGTCTCGGACCGAGGGTGCCGCAAGGCCGCCACGGGTCGCGGTCGTGTCGGTGAGCGGCCGCCCGCGTGCAGGGTCGTCAGGCGCGCCGTGCCCGTCGTCCGTGGCGTGCGCGTCGTCCCGTGGCAGCGGCGGAGTCCCGCGTCCTCGCCATCGGCACCGGCACCGGCATCGGCGTCCTCACCATCCTCGTCGTCGTCGTCGTCGCGATCCTCGCCGGTGTCGTCGTGGCCCGGTGGGCAGACCTGACTCCCACCAGGGCGGAGGCAGGATGCGGCGTACGTCGCACCTTGCCACCATCATTGCGAGATGTCACCCAGCGGGACTCCGTCCACGACGATCCACGGTCCAGCGCTCGACGCGCTCCGGTCGGCGAGGAGGCGCGGATGTCCACGACCACCCGGGACGGCGCCCATCGCTTCGTCTCCCGCGACCGCCAGGGCGCGTGCAGCCATCGCCTCACAGGGATGCCCTGGCGACCTCCGGGCAGGCGGGCGGAGGTCACGGCACGGTCGGTGATCCACCGTCCGAGGTGCTCGGACACGCTTGTGAGCCAGTTCACCGAAGGCCCTTGACTTGTCTGATCAGGCCTGGGTTGAATGCAGCGCATCACACGGTCAAAAGTCAAACATTTGACCGAAATGACCGCCCGCCGGCCGACCGGCAGCGCGTGGCGACCACCGTCGAACGACGTCCCGAGGAGGTGTCTGCGATGAGCACGTCCACGACGACGGCCGTCACCGCACCGGCGCAGCACAAGACGCGAGCACAGCGGACGACCGACTGGAAGTACCGGTGGCCCGCTCGGTACCGCGCCAGCTGGGCCGCGCTGGCCGCCCTGCTCGTCGTGGTGGTGCCGTTGGCTCCCCGCGCCTACAGCGGCGCGTCCGTCGAGCTCGTCTCCGCGTTGGCCGGTGTGCTGGCGATCGCCGCGCTGGGCCAGACGCTGATCATCATGATCGGCGCCCTGGACCTGTCCATCGGGGCGATCGTCTCGGTCTCGGCGGGCATGGTCGTGCACTACGGCACCGACGGTTCCAACACGGTCCTGGTGGTGCTGGCCGCGATAGTCGTGCCGGTCCTGCTCAGCCTGGTCAACGGCGTGCTCATCAGCGTGCTGCGGCTCAATCCCCTCATCGTCACGCTGGCCACCTTCGGCATCATCACCGGGGGCATCCGGCTGTGGACCGGGGTGTCGCTGTCCCTCACCGGACGGGCGCCGGAGTCGTTGAGCGCGATCACCCAGGGCGCCGTCGGGGCGATCAGCGCGGTCTTCCTCTACGGGCTGGTCATCGCCGTCCTGGTGGCCCTGCTGTTGGGCAAGACCCGGTACGGCCGCCAGATCGCCAGCGTCGGGTCCAACCGCCGGGCCGCCCGGGTGCTGGGCATGGGGGTGACCCGCACCGAGCTGTCCACCTTCGCGCTCGCCGGGCTGCTGTACGGCCTGGCCGGGGTCCTGCTGGCCGGCTTCCTGGGCACCCCCGACGTCCAGTCCGGTGCGGTCTTCCAGCTGACCACCATCACCGTCGCCGGCATCGCCGGGGTGACCTTCGGCGGCGGTCCGGCCAGCGTGGCCAGCGTCGTCAGTGGAGCCGTCTTCCTGCAGCTGCTCGACCAGGCACTCGCGATCAACGGACTCGGTGCCGGCTCCCGCGTGATGATCCAGGGTTTCGTGCTGGTCATCGCCGTGGGCGCCATCACGTTGGGCCGCTTCAGCGCATCGGGCCTCAGTCGCGGTTCGAGGCTGCGCCGGCGCGCCCCGGTCCCCTCGGAGTAGCAGCACCTGCGCGGCCGCTCGCACGGGCGCGCACACCAGTGCCGGACCCGACCGTCGGGCCGGACGCACAACCCCTCCCTCCCCGAACTGGAGAACCCATGTCAAGCACCACGCGGTCCCGCCCGCCCTTCGCCAGGGCGAGCCGGGACCTCCGTCTCGCGGGCTGTGCCGTGGCCGCCACGGTCCTGCTGGCAGCGTGCGCCTCGGACCCCACGGGGACGTCCGCTGGGGCTGGTTCCGGGGACGGCGCGGCACCGGTCGAGGTGAGCGACGAGGCCCTGCAGGACGTCATCAACCGCGCATTCCTCACCGACATCCCGGCCGACGACCTCGACCCGACCATCCGCCAGACGATGGAGGTCGCCGCCCAGGAGTGGACCCCGGAGAACCAGGACCTGCTGGAGACCTGCCTGGCGGAGAACGTCTGCGAGACCGGCCGGGGCACCCTGACCGTCGCCTTCCCCAACGACAACATCAACCCGTGGCGCCAGACCTTCCGGGCCGAGCTCACCGCGCAGGCCATCGCCTCGCCCGACGTCGCCCGGATCATCTACAGCCTGGGCACCGACACCACCAGCTGGCTGGCCAACTTCAACAGCCTGGTCGCCCAGCAGCCCGACGTGATCGTGATGAACTCGATCTACGGCTCGGCGATCGCCCCGGCCGTCCAGCGCGCGAAGTCCGCCGGGATCATCGTGGTGGAGGCCGAGACGCCGCTGCCCTCCGAGGTCGAGTCCCTGGTCGACGTCCAGGCCACGTCGGACCTGTGCGGTGCCTACAGCCAGGGTGTGGACCAGGTCGTCGAGGACCTCCCCGACCCCGCGGGCTTCGCGCTCTACACCGGCATCCCCGGCAACGCGAGTGCCACCAACTGGCAGCCCTGCCTCGTCGACGGGCTCGAGTCCGCAGGATGGGAGCAGGTCAGCCAGGGCTTCACCCAGTGGTCGCCCCAGGGTCAGGCGCAGGAGGCCAATGCGCTCTTCGCCTCCGGCACGAACCCGGCGCTGGTGGCCTACGACTACACGATGGAGGACTTCGCCGCGCCGTTCCTGGACGCCGGCCAGACGCCGCCGATCATGATGTCCGACGTCGTCAACTACTCCTACCTGCAGCAGCTGGCCGACGCACAGAGCCAGGGGATCGACGCCCGGGCCTTCGTGGCCAACAGCCGTGTCTGGTACGGGCGCATCGGCGTGACCGCAGGCATCGAACTCGCCCTCGGTGGAGACGTCGAGCACCTGATCGACATCCCCTACCCGATGGTCGACGCCGCCACCCTCAGCGAGGTCTTCGACCCGGCCATGCCGGCGAACGCCCCGGTGCCGACGCTGTTCACCCCCGACCAGATGACCGGGATCCTGGCT
This sequence comes from Modestobacter sp. Leaf380, assembly GCF_001424485.1. Lineage (GTDB taxonomy): Bacteria > Actinomycetota > Actinomycetes > Mycobacteriales > Geodermatophilaceae > Klenkia. Next base: position 14,303 of record NZ_LMQC01000023.1, on the reverse strand, counting down.
TCCTGACCCGGCACGCCCTCCAGGCCCCGGCCCGCCGCACCCGCGGCGGGCCGGGGCTCGGAGGCGGACCACCCATCCCCCTGGACGTGACGTGACGGAGGCCAACGTGTCGCTGGCAAGCAGGACCCCCGAGGCAGCGGGAGCACGGTCGGTCGACGACGGTGTCCGCCTGCGCGGGGTCACCAAGACCTTCCCGGGCGTCCGTGCCCTGGACGACGTGGACTTCGACTGCGTCCCGGGGGAGGTGCACGCCCTGGTCGGTGAGAACGGCTCGGGGAAGTCGACCTTGATCAAGGTCGCCTCCGGTGTCCTGGCCGCAGACTCGGGCACCGTGCACATCGGCGGCCGGCTGCTCACCGAGGCCAGCGTCAAGCGCTCCCGCGGGCTCGGCCTGGTCACCGCCTACCAGGACACCTCCCTGGTGCAGGACCTGACGGTGGGGGACAACGTCTCCCTCTCCCTCAACGCGATCGGCATGAAGCGCCCGGCTGACCTGAACGCCACGCTGGCCGGGTTCGGGCTGCCCTTCCGTCAGACCGACCTGGTGTCCAGCCTGGGACCCGGCGCCCGCCAGCTGCTCGAGGTGGCGCGGGCGATGATCACCAAGCCCCGGGTGCTGATGCTCGACGAGCCCACCGCGGCCCTGGACCTCAGCCTCGCCGACCACCTCGAGGGCCTGGTGAAGAAGGCGCGTGACGAGGGCATGGCCATCGTCTACGTCAGCCACCGCCTCGCCGAGATCCGGCGCCTGGCCGACCGCTTGACCGTGATCCGCGACGGTGTCGTGCAGGGCACCTTCAGCTCCGACAGCTGGCAGGTCCAGGACATCGTCGAACTCATGGTGGGTGCGCCCACCGACCTGGAGTTCCCCACCCGCACGACCCCCGTGGACAGCGCCGTGCGCCTGGAGGCCCGCGAGCTGCGCGGGCGCGGCTTCGGACCGGTCTCCTTGACCGTCCGCGCCGGGGAGATCGTCGGGGTGGCCGGTGCCGAGGGCAACGGCCAGCGCGCGCTGTTGCGCGGCATGATCGGCATCGACGGGCAGGGCGGCGAGCTCACCGTCGACGGCCGGACGCTCCAGCGGCTCACCCCGGTCAAGGCGCTCTCCTCGGGCATCAGCTTCCAGAGCGGCGACCGCGCAGCCGAGTCGGTGTTCGCCCCGATGTCGGTGATGGACAACGCCACCGCCCAGGTGGGATCGCGCTCCGGCCCTGCCGGTACCGCCCTGCTGGGGCGTCTGCTGCCCTCCTTCGGTGCGGCCAAGAAGGAGTTGGGGATCGTCAGCGCCTCCCCGTTCCAGCCGATCGGGGCGCTGTCGGGTGGGAACCAGCAGAAGGCCGTGCTGGCCCGACCGGCGTTGCGGCGGCCCAAGGTCCTCATCGTCGACGAGCCGACCCAGGGCGTCGACGCCCGCGCCCGGATGGACATCTACCGCGTGCTCAGCGACGCCGCCGACGAGGGGCTGGGCGTCCTGGTCAACTCCTCGGACTCCGCCGAGCTGGCCGGCCTGTGCGACCGCGTCTACGTGATGTCACGCGGCAAGGTGGTGACCGAGCTGCCTCGGGGCGCCTCGGAGAGCGAGATCGTCAAGAGCTTCGTCAGCGCCGCCGACGTCGAGGACCCCCAGGCAGCCGGGCAGGGGACCAGCGGGTTCCTGCGACGCCTGCTGACCCGGAACTCCGCGCACGTCCCGATCGCGGTGCTGCTGGTCCTGATCGCCGCCGTCGCGCTGTACACCAACAGCCAGTCCGACGTGTTCTGGACCCCGTTCAACCTGTCGAACTGGCTGGTGCTCACCCTGCCGCTGGCCTTCGTCGCCCTGGGGCAGCAGTTCAACATGGTGGCCAGGCTGTTCGACCTGTCCATCGGGTCGGTGATGAGCCTGACCGTCGTGGTGGTGTCCTTCACGCTGCCCGATCTCGGCATCACCTCGGTGGCCACCACGCTGCTGTACCTGCTGGGGGTCGTCCTGGCGGTCGGGGGGTTCAACGCCCTGTTGATCGTCGTCCTGCGGGTGCCGGCAATCGTGGCGACCGTGGCCACGCTGGGCATCGTGCAGGGCATCGCCATCCTGCTGCGCCCCGAGCCCGGCGGTGTGATCGCCGCGGACTGGGTCCTCGGGGTGTCCCAGGGCATCGGGTACGTCCCCTACGCCTTCGTCGTCCTGGTGGTGCTGACCATCGCCATGGAGTACTGGCTGTACCGCCGCGGACGCGGGCTGGCGCTGCGGGCCGTGGGCTACGACGACGAGTCGGCCCTGCGGGTGGGCGAACGCGTGCGGCTGATCCAGACCGGAGCGCTGCTCACCTGCACCCTGGGTGCGGTGATCGGCGGGGTCTTCCTGGCCTCGCAGACCGGCATGGGCTCCAACGCGGTCGGAGCCGGCTTCTCGCTGCCGGTCTTCGCCGCGGTCTTCCTGGGCGGCGCGGTGCTCTCCGGCGGTCGGGGCTCCTTCATCGGAGCGATGCTCGGTGCGATGTTCCTGGCGCTGCTGGACAACGTGACACCGCTGCTGAACATCGACGACGCCTGGCGCCAGATCATCTACGGCGGCATCCTCCTGCTCGCCATCGCCGCCTACGCATCCCTGGCCCGCGTCCGTGCCAGCCGCTGACGCCGCCGTGACCCCGCCCCCTGCAGAGAGCGAGCCGGTAGTGACCGACACCCCCGCGACCCTGGTCGCCCAGCGGGCCTTCGCCGAGGCGCCTCGGTGGCACGAGGGCCGCCTGTGGTTCTCCGACGTGATCAGCCTGCAGGTCTTCTCGGCTGCCGAGGACGGTTCGGACCTCCGGCTGGAGGCCACCGTCCCGGGTGAGCCCGCAGGCATCGACTGGCTGCCCGACGGGCGTCTGGTCGTGGTGTCCCGGCAGGAGCGCAGGCTGATGCGTCGGGAACACGACGGCACGTTGGTCGTCCACGGTGACCTGCAGGGGCACGCGATCGGCTTCTGCAACGAGGTCCTGGTCGACCGGCAGGGACGGGCCTACGTCGGCAACTTCGGTTTCGACCTGGACCAGCGCGGGCCCCTCGGGCCATCGGTGATCCACCGCGTCGACCTCGACGGGACCGTCACCCAGGTGGCGGAGGACCTCTGGTTCCCCAACGGGTGCGTGCTCACCCCGGACGGGGTCTTCCTGGTGGCCGAGACCTTCGGCAACCGGGTGTCGGCCTTCGACCTCACCGAGGACGGCCGCCTCGTCGGGCGGCGGACGTGGGCTGCGTGGGGCGCGCTGCCCACCGCCACGACCCTGGACGAGGCGCTGTCGGAGTTCGTCGTCGAGCCCGACGGCATGTGCATGGACGCCGAGGGGGCCTTGTGGATCGCCGACCTGGCCTCCGCCCGGCTGCTCCGCGTCCTCGAGGGCGGCCGGGTCGTGGACAGCGTCGACGCCGGCATGACCCCGTTCTCCGCTGCGCTCGGTGGCGCCGACGGCCACACCATGTTCATCTGTGCCGCCCCCTACTTCGACGACCTCGAACGGCGAGGCCGGCTCCTGTCGGAGGTCCTCTCCGTCCGGGTCCCCGTGCCCGTGGCCGGCGCGTCGTCGCCCACCCTCGTGGGTGATGGGGCGTGAAGGCGCCGGAGGCCACCGGCACCGCGGTGCCCTCGTGGATGGTCGCCCACGACCGGCTGTTCATCGGCGGCCGGTGGGTCCCGGGAACCGGCGAGGTCATCGAGGTGGTGTCACCGACCACCGAGCAGGTCATCGCACGGGTGCCCTCGGCGTCGGTCGCGGACATGGCCCTGGCGGTCCAGGCCGCTCGCCATGCCCTGGACACCGGCCCCTGGCCGCAGCTGGAGCTGGCGGAGCGGCTGGCCCTGGTCGCCGAGCTGGCCCGGCTCATGCGGGCGGAGCAGGAGGCGATCGCACAGCTGATCACCGCCGAGATGGGGTGCCCCATCACCCAGTCCCGGACCATCCAGGCGGTCACCCCGGTCCGGGTGGTCGAGTCCTACCTGCAGATCGCCCGACAGCACCCCTTCCGGGAGATCCGGCGCTCGAGCACGGGGGCTGCCCTGGTCACCCGGGAGCCGGTCGGCGTGGTCGCCGCCGTCACGCCGTGGAACGTGCCCCTGGGCATCAGCACCCAGAAGGTGGTCCCTGCGCTGATCGCTGGCTGCACGGTGGTGCTCAAGCCCGCGCCCCAGACCCCGCTCGTGGGCTACCTGCTGGCCCAGCTGGTGGAGCGGGCCGGGTTCCCGCCCGGTGTGCTGAACGTGGTCCCTGCCGATCGTGCGGCGAGCGAGAGACTGGTGTCACACCCGGGCGTGGACAAGGTGACCTTCACCGGGTCGACCGCTGCCGGCCGCAGGATCGCCGCCCTCTGCGGCAACGACCTCCGCCGGGTCAGCCTCGAGCTCGGGGGCAAGTCCGCAGCCGTGGTGCTCGACGACGCCGACCTGGAGCAGGCGGTCGCCGCGCTGCAGATGGGTGCGTTCCGGAACAACGGCCAGGTGTGCACCCTCAAGACCCGGATCCTGGTCTCTCCCCGCCGTGAGGCCGAGCTGGTGGAGCGGTTGGCGGCGATGGTCGGTGGTCTGGCCGTCGGCGACCCACGCCAGGACGCCACGGACATAGGGCCCGTCGTGAGCGCCGACCAGCGCGCCCGGGTCGAGGGCTACATCGCCTCCGGTCGGGACGAGGGAGCGACGCTGGTGACCGGAGGCGGGCGACCCGCAGGCCAGGACCGTGGCTGGTTCGTGGAGCCGACGGTGTTCAGCGACGTGTCCCCGGACATGCTGGTCTCCCGTGAGGAGATCTTCGGCCCCGTGGTCGCCGTGACCCGCTACCGGGACGAAGCAGAGGCCGTCGCGCTGGCCAACGACACCCCGTACGGGCTCAGCGGCGCGGTGTTCACGGCCGACCTCGAGCGCGGTCTGCGTGTCGCCGGGCGGATGCGGACCGGGGTCGTGGAGCTCAACGGCGCCCCGATAGGACTGGGTGCGCCCTTCGGCGGTTTCAAGGACAGCGGACTCGGCCGGGAGAACGGCCCGGAGGGGCTCGACGCCTTCACGGAGCTGCGGTCGATCGGCTTGCCGGGGGACTTCCGTCCCACCCTCTGAGCAGGTTCGCGACGGCATGGCGACGCCCGGGCCGGGGGTGGTGGACCTCCCCGGCCCGAGCGCCTGTCGACGGGGCCCCGATCCGGCTCGGCCGGGGCCGGGGTCAGGGGCGGGACCGGTGCCAGTCGATGAGCGACTGCAGACCCTCGTCCAGGGTGGTGGCGGGCAGGAACCCGAGGACCTCCACCATGCGGTCCTGGCTGACCCGCTGGTACCGGTTGCGCTCCTCGGTCCAGTCCAGCAACGCAGGGTCGTACCCGTAGAGCTCGGCGGTGCGTGAGCACAGCTGCTCGGTCGTGGCGGGTGTCCCCACGACGTTGACCGCCAGCCCGGTGGTCGTGCACGTGAGCGCGGCGATCACCGCACGGGCGACGTCGTCCACGTGCACGAAGGAGTGCACGGCGTGCCGGGCCCAGCGCACGACGGGCCGCTCGCCGCGGTCGAGGGCCTCCAGGACGTCCAGGGCCATCGCGCTGTTGGACCCCGGGCTGACCCGGGGGCCGTAGACGGGGCCGATCCGCAGGGCCAGGTACTCGGGGCCACCGAGGCCGGCGAAGGCCTCCAGGTAGCCCTCGCACGCCAGTTTGGTGGCCGCGTACAGGTTGATGCCGCGGCAGACCCAGGGCTGGTCCTCACGGGAGGGTTCGGCGTGGGGGTCCTGGTAGGGCCCGTACACCGTGTTGGTCGACCCGAAGACGAAGCGCCCGGTGCCGTGCTCGGTGGCCAGCGCGAGCAGGTCGTACGTCGTCCCCACGTTGACGTCGTGGGCGTCTCGGGGTCGGGACCGGGCATCCTGCGTGCGGACGGCGGCCAGGTGCACGACGGCGTCGGTGCGGGCCACTGCGAGGGCAGTGGCGGCGGTGTCCCGCAGGTCCAGTGCGGCGAACTCCACGCGGGGCAGCGCGGCCAGCTCCCGCGCTCGAGGCCCGTCGACGACGTCGACCGCCACCACCGTGTGCGGTGTGGTCTCCGAGAGCAGCTCGACGACGCGGGACCCGACGAACCCGGCGGCGCCCGTCACCAGCACGTTCATCGGAGGAGGCGCTTCCTGGGGCACGGTCGACACGGCGGTCGGTCCTCTCGCGGGTGCGGCTGGGGGTTCGAGCTGCCGGGTGGTTGGAGTGGCGCCACCGTGCTCTGTCTGATCTGGTCTTCACAGCAGATCAACTGTCTGACACTCTAGGGCGTGGTCGGTCCGGCGTCCATCCCCTGACGAGGCCCCTGGGCCGGCCGACCCCACCCACGTCCGGCCCGGGCCGTGGTCGAGACGGCACCCCAGCACGCAGAGGCGGCACGGATGGACACCATCGGATTCATCGGCACGGGGGCCATGGGCGCCTCGATCGCGTCCCGCCTCGTGGCCGGGCACGAGCTGTTGGTCAACGACCGCAACCCGATCGCGACCCAGGAACTCGTGCGCGCCGGCGCCCGGTTCGCGGAGCCGGCCGAGATCGCCGATCGGGCCCGACTGGTCTTCCTGTGCCTGCCAGGCCCCGACCAGGTGGAGGACCTGCTCTTCGGCACGACCGCGCTGGCCGGTGCGCTGGCCCCTGGAACGATCGTCATCGACACCACCACCGGCACGCCGGGACGGGACGAGTCGGTCGTGGCCCAGCTCGGGGCTCGGTCGGTCACCTACGTCGACGCACCGATCGCCGGCGGCGTCCGCCGGGCTCGTGAGGGCACCGCCACCCTCATGGTGGGTGCCACCCCGGAGGTCTTCGCACGGGTCGAGCCGGTGCTGCGGGAGGTCACGGCCGGGGCGGTCAACGTCGGCCCGGTGGGTACCGGCCACGCGATGAAGCTGGTCAACAACCTCCTCAACGCCTGCAACCGCTTCGCCGCGCTCGAGGCCGTCCGGCTCGGCGTGGCCGCTGGCATGGCCCAGGACGTGGTCGTCGACCTGCTGAACCGGGGCAGCGGCCGCAACTACGCCACCGAGTACACCTACCCGCAGCTGTTGAGCGGCGATGCGTACCTGCCCCAGGGCTTCACGGTCGAGCTCATGCTCAAGGACGTCCGGCTGGCCCTCGAGCTGGCCGACACCCTCGACCACGAGACGCCGGTCGGCGACCTGGCGCAGCGCCTGACGCAGCAGGCGGTCCAGCGGTTCGGTGGGGGAGCCGACCAGAGCCAGATGATGGCGGAGTGGTACCGGCCCTGAACGCCAGACCCCCACCTGCCCCCCCCGGAGGGACGATGGATCAGGTCAGCGGACGAAGGCGGCCTTGCCCGAGGACTGCCGGTCGAAGAGCTCGTAGGCCGCCGCGTAGTCGGTCAGGGCCCACCGCTCGGTGAACAGTGCGTCGACGTCGATGCCGCGTTCGACGACGAACCGGGCGCAGCGCGCCATCGCCGAGACCGACATCGTCCAGGAGGTCATCGCGGTGATCTGCTTGTAGAGGTGGTCGGTGACGTCGAAGTGCACCGTGGACCCGACGCCGACCCAGCAGGCGGCGCCCCAGGTGTCCAGCACGTCCAGGGCGCCGGTGGCGGCCGACGAGGCCCCGGAGGTCTCCAGGCTCTTGCTCACCCCGCGGCCCCCGGTCAGGTCCCGGACGGCCTGCTCGACGGAGTCCACCTGGCTGGGGTCGACGGTCTCCCAGGCGCCGAACTCCCGGGACCGCTCCAGGCGGGCCGGGGCGATGTCCAGGGCGATCACCCGGGCGCCCATCGCCGAGGCGAGCTGCGTGGCGGCGAGGCCGACCGGTCCCTGGCCGAAGACGGCGATCGTGTCCGCGCCGGTCAGCGACAGTCGCTCCAGGGCGCCCCACGCCGTCCCGGTGCCGCAGCTGATCGCGGCGGCCGCCAGGTCGGTGAGGCCAGGTGGGGCCGCCAGGATCGTGGAGACCGGTGCCCTCATGAGGTCGGCGTGCGAGCCGTCGGTGGTGTTGCCCATGGGGGACGTGCCCTCCCGGCAGAGCTGGGTCCACCCCTGGTGGCACTGGTCGCACCGACCGCAGCCGACGTAGTGGTGGACCAGGACGGACTCGCCCATCCAGCTCGGGTCGACGCCGGCGCCGACGGCCACCACCGTGCCCGCGGGTTCGTGGCCACCGATCTCGGGACGAGCGGTCGCTCGCGGACCCCGGTACTTGTGCAGGTCCGAGCCGCACAGCCCGGACGCGGTGATGGCCAGGACCACCTCGCCGGGGCCCGGGGTCGGGTCGGGCACCGTCGTGAGCTCGAGTTCCCGCTCTCCGTGGAAGACCAGTCCGCGCATCCAGCTCACCTCTTCGTCGACGACTGTCCGACATTAACCCAGCGGCGCACATGATGGACAGGGGTTCGATGTTGTAGCAGCATGACCAGGAGTCGTCACCGCGACGAGCTGGTTCGGACGCAGAGCAGGGTGAGATGGCGAAGATCATCGTCGTGGGTGTCGACGGCGGTGAGCCCTCGATGCGGGCTGCCCGCCGGGCTGCCGAGCTGGCCGCCCAGAGCGGGTCGACACTGCACGTGCTGACTGCCGTGGACCAGGGACGGGTCGAGGAGTACGCCGGCCGCCCGGGCACGGTGCAGGTCACCTCGGGCGAGGTCGCCGAGGGCGTCGCCTCCGACGCGGCGCGCGAGATGCGCACGATCGTGGACCGGGTGACCAGTTCGGTGGCCCAGGGCAAACCGGCGAGCGTGCTCGTGGACGAGGCCGTCCGCCTGGAGGCCGACCTCATCGTGGTGGGCAACCGCCGGGTCCAGGGGCTCACCCGGGTGCTGGGCAGCGTGGCCTCGGCCGTCGCTGCACACGCGCCCTGCGACGTCTACATCGTCCGCACCGTCTGACACCTCGCGCCACGGCTCGCGGCTCAGGCCCCGGTCGCCGTCCCCGGGCCGTGGGCCTCGGGCAGCCAGACCCTGCCGGTCAGCAGGTCCAGGTGGACCAGGCCGGCACGTTCTGCACCGGCGACCAGTCGCAGCGAGAAGCGACCTCGACGCAGCGCAGCCACCGTGCAGTGACCGCGCGTGCCCAGGTGCTCGACGAGCTCCTGCTCCGTGCGCGGTGCCGGGCGCCGACCGTGCCGTGTCGTCCGTCCGGTGACAGCCTGGGCAACGGGGCAGTGCCCGTGTCGGCGACAGGGGACGACGTCCCCGACGACCGGGACCAGGTCGGGCGCGTCGTACTCCAAGACCCGGCCGCACTCGAGCGCAGCCGTCCATCGGCGTCCAGCCGCACGCGCTGATCCACGCGCTGCACCAGCGGTGGGACCGCGGCCCCCGTGGGGCTGCGGGGTCGGTGTGTGGGTCATCGTCGCCCTCCTCCGGAGCCGGTCGTCAGCCGAGGACGGACGAGCCGTCCCGGATCGCCGTGAGCAGTCGCTGCAGGTCTTCGCCGCTGGCACCGCTGTCGTAGGCGACCACGGGGACGTCGTGGCGCAGGTGACTCCGCAACCGGCCCTCGTGGCTGCGCTGCACCAGCACCACGCTGGCTGCCGCCGGGATGGCGTCGACTGCGTGGTGGGCGACGTGGACGTCCCGGGGCAGGCGTCGGGTGAGCTGGGCCGCGAGGAGCCGGTCGGTGGACAGGCCGGCGTCGCAGGCGATCACCACGGTGCGGACGTCGGGTCCGGAGGTGTCGGGCATGGGTCCCTCGGGTCGTGTCGTGGTCAGAGGGCGGCGGGGTACCGCGAGTGCTCGGGGAAGTTGCCGTACAGCAGTTCGCCGGCCGGACCCTGGGTGACCGCCTGGACCAGGAGCTCGCCGCCGACGAAGCAGCCCAGCCAGGACGCGCCCCGCCCCCCGAAGGGCTCGGACCGGTCTCCCCGGGAGCGGGGCTTGTTCACCCCGACCTTGAACGCCTGGACCTCGCGGGCGAGGCGGTGCGCCCGGTCCTCGTCGTCACAGGCGATCGAGGCGACCAGGGCGCCGTTGGAGGCGTTCATCTGGGCCAGCAGCTCGGCCTCGCTGTCGACCACGACGATGGTGTCCACCGGGCCGAAGGGCTCCGAGTGCATGAGCGCCGACGCACCGCCGGGGGACAGCAGCGCTGCGGGCGCGACGTAGGCCGAGGTGTCCTGCCCGGCGATGAACCGTCCGTCGCTCAGCGAGCCGCGCCAGAGTGGGACGGCGCCGCGGTGCATGGCGTCGGCGACCCGGTCCCTGAGTTCGGTGGCCTTGCCGGCGCTGATCACCGGACCGAAGTCCAGGGTGGGCAGCTCGTCGTCGTCCTGCTCGACGGCCAGCGGGTGGCCGAAGCACAACGACTGCACGACGGGCAGGTAGGTGGCCAGGAACTGGTCGACGAGCTCGCGTTGGACGACGTAGCGCGGGTAGGCGGTGCACCGCTGCTTGCCGTACTCGAAGCCCTTCCTCAGGTGTGCGGCGAGGTCGTCCCAGTCGGAGAAGTCCCAGATGCCCCAGGCGTTCAAGCCCTCCTGCTCGAGCATGTGGCGCTTGCCGGTGTCCAGCAGTCCGGCCGCCACCTTGCCGCCGTTGGACCGGCCGCCGACGAAGGCCAGCGCGCCGATCTCGGGGGAGCGGACCAGCACGCTGGACAGCTCCGCGCCGCTGCCGGACAGCAGTGTCACCGGCAGGCCCTCTCGGGCCATCAGTGCATGGGCCAGCGTCAAGCAGGTCGCCCCGCCCTGGGACGGTGTCTTGGCGATGACGGCGTTGCCGGCCAGCAACTGCACCAGCTCGGCGTGCACGAGCACCGACATCGGGTAGTTCCAGCTGGCGATGTTGGAGACCGGGCCCTCCAGCGGGGTCCGGTCCCCGAGCATCGCGTCGATCTCCTCGACGTACCAGCGGACGCCGTCCAGGGCGCGGTCGACGTCGGCGCAGGCCAGCTTCCAGGGCTTGCCGATCTCCCAGGCCAGCAGCAGCGCCAGGTCGTCGCGGGCGTCGGCCATCGCCTCGACGGCCGCGGTCACCCGGGCCTTGCGTTCGGCCACCGGGGTGCCCGCCCACTCCCGGTGCGCGGCGGCGGAGGCCAGGACGGCGTGCTGCGCCTCACCGGCGGAGATCTTCGGCAGCCCGGTCAGCCGCGAGCCGTCCACGGGGGACACCAGCGTCTCCGGGTCGCCGATCGGGCGCCAGGTGCCGTCCACCAGGTTGTGCAGTCGCTCGGTGCCGAAGGCCTCCGGCGTCCGGTCGGCCGCCCGGCCCAGGACCGCCGCCCACTCGGTGCCCGGCTTCACGTGCAGTGCCACGGGTGTCCCCTCGTCCTGATCGGGTCGTCGTGCCTCCCTCGGGGGGAGCGGGCCGGGTGGCCCTGGGTGCGGTGCCCTCAGCGCTTGCTGGCGTAGGTCTTGAGCAGACCCCGGCTGATGATCGTCTTCTGGATCTCGCTGGTGCCCTCGCCGATGAGCAGGAACGGCGCCTCGCGCATCAGGCGCTCGATCTCGTACTCCCAGCAGACCCCGGCTGATGATCGTCTTCTGGATCTCGCTGGTGCCCTCGCCGATGAGCAGGAACGGCGCCTCGCGCATCAGGCGCTCGATCTCGTACTCCTTGGAGTAGCCGTAGCCGCCGTGGATCCGGAAGGACTGGGTGGTGACCTCGGCGCAGTACTCGCTGGCCAGCAGCTTGGCCATGCCGGCCTCGACGTCGTTGCGCGCCCCGGCGTCCTTGAGCTTGGCGGCGTTGACCATCATCAGGTGGCTGGCCTCGACCTTGGTGGCCATCTCGGCSAGSKRGAAGGCGATGGCCTGGTGCTGGGCGATCTTCTTGCCGAAGGTCTCCCGCTGCTGGGCGTACTCCACGGCCAGCTCGAAGGCCCGGATGGAGATGCCGCAGGCGCGGGCGGCGACGTTGACCCGGCCGACCTCGACGCCGTCCATCATGTGGGCGAAGCCCCTGCCGGGGACGCCGCCCAGGATGTCGCCGGCCTTGGCCTGGTAGCCGTCGAACACCATGCTGGTGGTGTCGACGCCCTTGTAGCCCATCTTGTCGATCTTCCCCGGGATGGTCAGCCCGGGCACGACCTCACCGAACCCGGTGGGCTTCTCCACCAGGAACGTGGTCAGGTTCTGGTGCGGCTTCTCCGCGCCCTCCTCGGTGCGGACCAGCGCGGCGACCAGGGTCGAGGACCCGCCGTTGGTCAGCCACATCTTCTCCCCGTCGATGACGTAGTCACCGTTGGCGTCCTGCTTGGCGCGGGTCCGGATCGCCGCGACGTCGGACCCCAGGCCGGGCTCGGACATGGAGAACGCGCCCCGCACCTCGCCGGTGGCCATCCGCGGCAGGTAGCGCTGCCTCTGCTCGGGCGTGCCGTGCTGGATGAGCATGTGGGCGACGATGAAGTGGGTGTTGATGACACCGGAGACGCTCATCCAGCCGCGGGCGATCTCCTCCACGACCAGCACGTAGGTCAGCAGGGACTCACCCAGCCCGCCGTACTCCTCGGGGATCATGAGGCCGAAGAGCCCCATCTCCTTCATCCCGTCGACGATCTCCTGCGGGTACGTGTCGGAGTGCTCGAGCTCCTGGGCGCGCGGGATGATCTCCCGGTCCACGAACCTCCGGACCGTGGACAGGATCTCGGTCTGGATCTCGGTCAGGTCGGCGGTCTGCGCCAGGCGGGTCATCGCTCTGCACTCCGGGAGGTCACCAAGCCCCAGCCCGCCGTACTCCTCGGGGATCATGAGGCCGAAGAGCCCCATCTCCTTCATCCCGTCGACGATCTCGGCCGGGTACGTGTCGGAGTGCTCGAGCTCCTGGGCGCGCGGGATGATCTCCCGGTCCACGAACCTCCGGACCGTGGACAGGATCTCGGTCTGGATCTCGGTCAGGTCGGCGGTCTGCGCCAGGCGGGTCATCGCTCTGCACTCCTTCGGGACGACGGTGTCCGTGTTACCGGCGAGTATGGGCCAGCGCACCGACACCCACGGCGTGGCCTCGACCACACCCCGGGCCGACTACCGTCGCCCGGGTGACGACCCGCCGCACCCGCCTGCTCGCCCCCCTCGTCCTGGCCACCGTGCTGCTCGCGGCCGGGTGCGGGGGCACCGACGGCGACGCCACCCCGGCCACCTCCGCGGCCACCAGCAGCGCAACAGGGACGTCGACCGAGCCCGCCCCGGCCGAGGCGGAGGCGTCGGCCGCCGCGGCGCTGGACCCGGCCGCGGTGACCTCGGCGCAGGAGGCGGCGCTGGCCACCGCGCTGCGGGTGGTCGACCTGCCCGAGGGCTGGAGCGTGCAGGCCAACCCGGTGCCCGACGGCGACCTGTCGGACAACCCCAGCTTCCAGGGCCTGTGCGACGCCGACTTCCCCTCCGAGGGCCGGCGCACGGCCAAGTTCCCGGTCGTCGGCGTCGACCCCGCGGGCACGTCGCTGCTGACCAGCGAGGCCCTCGCCTACGACGCACCGGAGGCCGCGGCGCAGGCCCTGGTCGAGCTGCGGGCGGCGTTCGCCGGCTGCGAGGGCCCCGAGCGCACGTTCGGCACCCCGCCGTCCGCGGAGGGGCTGGCCACCGACTCGGTGGTCGTGCAGTACCAGCTGACCACCGGCACCGACCAGGTGATCGTGGCCCAGGCGCGCGGTTCCGTCGTGTCCGTGGTGATCGGGGACGACCCGGCTGCCACGCTGGCGGCCGCACAGTCGATCGCCACCCGGGTGGCAGCGTTGCCCGCCGCGGTGATCGGCGCCTGAGGCACCCCGCGAGGAGGACCACGTGAGCCAGCCCGACGACGGCTTCTACCGGGGAGACCCGCCCGGCCACGGCCCCCCGGCCGCCTACGGCCCGCCGCCCGGGTACGGCCCGCCGCCCGGGTACGGCCCTCCCTCGCCCTACGGCCCGCCCGGGTACCCGCCGCCGCCCGGGTACGGCCCTCCCCCGGGCCACTTCCCGGGTCAGCCGGTCTTCGTCGTCCGGCGGCCCACGAACACCACGGCGATCCTGGCGCTGGTCTTCGCCTTCGTCTTCGCCCCGGTGGGCCTGGTGCTGGGCCTGGTGGCCCGCAAGCAGATCGCCCGGACCGGCGAGGAGGGCGCGGGCATGGCGCTGGCCGGGATCATCATCGGCGGCATCGCGGTGGCGTTCTACGTGGTGCTGATCGTCATCTGGGTCGTCGCGCTGGCGTCGATCACCAGCACGTACTGACGTCGTCGTCCCCCGCGCACCGCGGGGGACGACGAGCGCTCACTCCTCCGGCGGGGTGAAGGACGACGTCCGCGACATGGCGGCGGCACGGCCCTTGCCGGCGATGACCAGGGCCATCTTGCGGCTGGCCTCGTCGATCATCTCCTCGCCCAGCATCGCCGAGCCCTTCTTGCCGCCGGCCTCGCTCCGCCGGCCTCGCT
>NZ_LMQC01000022.1 GCF_001424485.1 Modestobacter sp. Leaf380 | reverse complement strand
GGGCAGGGCGGCGCAGGGCAGGGCGGCGCAGGGCAGGGCGGCGCAGGGCAGGGCGGCGCAGGGCAGGGCGGCGCAGGGCAGGGCGGCGCAGGGCACCCTGGGAGGGCGGGAGGGCGGGAGGGCGGGAGGGCGGGAGGGCGGGAGGGCGGCCGACGACACGCGCCCGACCGTCGTCTGGAGCCTGCTGGCGCAGGGGCCCGGAGACAGCCGAGCGACCGGGCACAGGGCCGAGCGCACCCGAGGACGGACAGACCAGTCACCAGCAGCAGCGCTGCATCAGCCCGGCGGTGGCGCGTGTCTGATCAGCCCGACCGCGGCGCGTACATGATCAGCCCGACCCCGACCAGGCAGACCAGCGCACCGGCGACGTCCCAGCGGTCGGGCCGGAAGCCGTCGGCGACGGCGGCCCACAGCAACGAGCCGACGATGAAGACCCCGCCGTACGCGGCGAGCACCCGCCCGAAGGAAGCGTCGGGTTGCTGCGCGGCGACGACGCCGTAGAGCCCCAGCGCGACGACGCCGACCCCGATCCACAGCCACCCACGGTGCTCGCGGACCCCCTGCCAGACCAGCCAGGCACCGCCGATCTCCAGCACCGCCGCGAGGACGAAGAGCGCGATCGAGCGGACCGTCACGCCAGCGGGCGGGCGGCGAGGGCGGCGTGCACGGCGGTGAGCACCCGGTCGTCGTCCATGCCGTCGGCGCGGGCCTCGACGACCAGGCGGTTGGCCGCGGCGCGCAACCGACCCTCGACCGGGTCGCCTCCGCACCCGGTGACGACGGTCCCGGCCCGCCCCCGGCCCTCGACGAGCCCGTCGGTCTCCAGCTCGGTGTACGCGCGGGCCACGGTGCCGGCGGCGACACCGAGGTCGGCGGCGAGCGCCCGCACGCTGGGCAGCCGCTCGCCCTCCAGGAGGGACCCTGCGTGCACGAGGTCCGCGAGCTGGGCACGCAGCTGCTTCCACGGCGGGGTGCCGTTGCCGGCGTCCACGGTGAGCTGACGGGCGGGGTCGACGGGCACGCGCACAGTCTGCCGCGCCCTGGGAGACTCGACCCCCGTGAGCACCCCCGACGACAGCGCGTTCGACGGCCCGGCCGGGCCGGCCCCGACGTCCCTGAGCCGCACCCGGTACCTGCTCGGCTCGCTGGCCTGGCTGCTGACCCTGCAGTTCTTCGTGCTGGAGGCCGTGGCGATCGCCCGGTTCCCGGGGTACAGCCGCACCGGGCAGGTGATCAGCGACCTGGGCACCGACCTCTCCCCCGGCGCCGCGCTGATGAACGCCTCGTTCATCGCGCAGGGCGTGCTCATCGTGGCCGGCGGCGTGCTGCTGCGCCCGGGGCTCATCGGGCTGGGCGGCCGGCTCGCCGTCGTGCTGCTGTCCGCGGCCGGGGTCGGCACCCTGCTGGTCGGGCTGTTCCCCTCGGACACCGGTGGGGCGGCGCACACCGTCGGGGCGATCCTGTACCTGCTCGGCGGCGGGCTGGGCCTGATGGCCCTGGCCTACGCGGTCCGGCCCCGCTCGGAGGCCGTCGGCACGACGCTGGCCCTGCTCGGCCTGGTCGGGGTCATCGCCACCGTGCTCTTCGGCACCGCCGTCACCGGCCTGCTGGGCGAGGGCGGCACCGAGCGGCTCGCGGCCTACGTGCTGCCGCTGGGCCTGGCCGTCACCTCGGTGCTGCTGTGGCGCCAGCAGGACGACTGGCAGGTCGCCGTGCCCACGGGTGAGGAGGCGACGCTGACCAAGCGGCAGCGCCGGGAGCTGGAGAAGGCCGAGGCGTTCGACCGGGCCCGCGAGCGGGACGAGGCGCTGGAGGCGCTGGCCCGCAAGAAGGAGCAGGAGCGCGGCGCCCCCGCCGGGGACGACGACGACCCGGACGACTACGACGAGGAACGCGCCTGGCGCACCCCCCGCCAGCGCTGAGCCCTCAGCGCCCGGCCAGCAGGTCGGTCTCGACCTCGTCGCCGGGCGCCCACGGCGGGCGGACCCGGACGAACTCCTCGACGCCCATCATCTCGGTGAACAGCGGGAGCGGGAGGCCGAGGAAGAAGGCCGCGTCGGACTGGCTGGCGTGCGCGCGCAGCGCCGCGTGCTTGGCCTCGGCGAAGGGCCGGCAGTCCACGGTGGCGCCGATCTCCTCGTCGGCGGCGCCCATCTCCGGCATCTCCTCGTCCTGCGGGAGCTCCAGGCCGGACTCGGCCATCATCTCGCCGAACCGGGCGAAGGCGCTGCGCCGGATGGTCGACCAGTAGAGCTTGGCGTCCGAGCCCGCGGCGTCCAGCGCGGCCACGGTGACCCGGTTGGCCTGGATGTGGTCGGGGTGGCCGTAGAAGCCGTTCTCGTCGTAGGTGACGACGACGTCGGGCCGGTACCGGCGGACCAGCTCGGCGAGGACGCCGGCGGCCTCCTCGACCGGGGTCGACCAGAACGACCCGGGGGCCTCGTTGCTGGCCCAGCCCATCATCCCGCTGTCGGCGTACCCCAGCGTCTCCAGGTGCGTGACCCCGAGGATGTCGGCGCTCTCCCGCAGCTCGGCCATCCGGGCGGCGACGACCTGCTCGCGGTCGTGGCCCGCGTCGCCGGGCTTGAGGTCGCCGTGGTCGCCCTGCTCGCCGTTCGTGCAGGTGACCAGGACCGTGCGCACGCCCTGCGCCGCGTAGTGGGCGAGGATGCCGCCGGTCGACGTCGCCTCGTCGTCGGGGTGCGCGTGCACCGCCATCAGGGTGAGCATGATCGAACGGTAGCCCGGTGCCACCCCACCCCCTGGGGGTGCCCGTGGGACCGTCGGGGTCCGGGTCGGGCAGAGTGTCCTCGACGGCAGCGCCGCCGCAGCCCCGCCCCCAGACCCGCACGGAGGACCACGCGTGTCGTCAGACAGCTCCGAGGGACCGTGGCCGGAGTCCCCGCCGCCGGAGAGCCGCTTCCGGTGGTCCTGGAACCCGGCCGTCCTGTCGGACCTGCCGGTGGTCCGCCGCGAGTTCCGGGCGCACGCCCTGGGCCTGCTGGCCGGGCGCGCGCACGCCGAGGACGCCGTCGCCGACGCCGTCCTGGCCCTGGACGAGCTGATGAGCAACGCGCTGCGGCACGGTGGCACCCCGGTGCAGGTGACCGTGGGGTCGCTGGAGTCGGGCCTGCTGCTGGTGGTGGCCGACGGGTCCGCCGGTGACCCGCCCCGGCACCGCACGCCCGACGGCAGCGGCCCCGGTGGACGTGGGCTGCACATCGTCGCCGACGCCGCCGAGGGCACCGGCTGGTGCCGCAGCCCCGGCGGGAAGTCGGTCTGGGCGTTCGTGCCCGTCATGATCTGACCCGGCCGGGTCAGCCGCGCAGCACCCGCCCCGCCCGGACGACGACGCGGGGCGCCGCGTGCCGCGCCAGCAGGTCCACGGTCCGCTCGGCGTCGTGCACGAGCAGGTCCGCCGGACCGCCCACGCGCAGGCCGTGGTCGGTCAGCCCGAGCACCCGGGCCGCCGACGTCGTCACCAGGTCGACGAGGGTCTCCAGCTGCGGAGCCGAGCGCATGTCCAGCAGGTGCGCGGCCAGGAAGGCGACCTCGAGCAGGGAGTGCCGGCCGAACGGGTAGTAGGCGTCCTCGATGTCGTCCTGCCCCAGCCCGACGGCGACCCCGGCGGCCAGTGCGCGCTCCACCGGCAGCGCGACCGAGCCGGTGTGCGGGTCGCTGACCAGGCCGAGGCCGACCTCGCGGGCCAGCGCCAGGAACTCGTCCTGCCGGGCCGTGTCGTAGTGCCCGATGGCCCGGGCGTGGCAGGCCACCCCGCGGCCGCGCAGGCCGTGCCGGTCCATCGCGTGCGCGAGCATCGTCGTCGTCGCGTAGGACGGGTCGGGGGCGTCGTCGGTGAGCATCGCGACCCGGGTGCCGAGCCGGGCGGCCAGCGCGCAGGCCCACTCGACGTGCGCCCGTTGGTCGTCCTCGCCGTCCTCGATCCACGGGATGCCGCCGACGACGTCGGCACCCAGCGCCATGGCCTGCTCGACCAGCTCGGCGGAGCCGGGGTCGCGCAGCACGCCGTCCTGCGGGAAGGCGACCACCGAGACGTCGACCTGACCGCGGAACTCCTCGCGCGCGGCCAGCACCGCCTGCACGCCGACCAGCCCGGCCGCGGTGTCGACGTCGGCGAAGGCCTGCAGGTGCAACACCCCGTGGGTGACGCCGTCGGTCAGGGCCTGCCGGATGTTCGGCAGCAGCGTCTCCACCGACCAGTGCGCCTTGACCGCGCTGGCCAGGTCGATGCTGGCCGCGGACTCGGCCATCCCGCCGGCGGTGTAGGCCTGCAAGGCCGCGTCGCCGATGAGCGGGAGGGTGCGCACCTTGTCCAGGTGCAGGTGGCCGTCGACTAACGGCTCGGTGACCAGACCGCCGTCGGCCTCCACCACCGGGACGCCGTCCGGCCGTTCGGCGGGCGGCGCCAGGGCGGTCACCCGGCCACCGGCGCAGTGCACGTCGAGGACCCTCCCGTCGCGCAGGCGGGCATCGGTCACGACCAGGTCGGTGGGCACGGGAGTGTCTTAGCGCAGAGACGTTGCGGACGTGCGTCGGGCGGCGATCGCCAGCAGGTCACGTGCGGGACCTGCCGCCGGGGTGGCCGCCCCGGACCACACGGCGCGCAGCTCACGGCCCAGCTCCAGGCCCGACACCCGGACGGCGACCAGCCGCCCGGCGTCCAGGTCGTCCCGCACGGCGAGCACCGACAGCACCGCCGGGCCCAGGCCGGACCGCACCGCCTCGCGGACCGCCGTCGAGGTGCCCAGCTCCTGCACCGGTGCCCGGCCGGGCCGCCCGAGGGCCTCCTCGAACGCCCGTCGGGTGCCCGACCCCGGTTCGCGGGCGACGAGCGCCGTCCCGGCCAGGTCGGCCGGGGACACCGCGCGCCGGCGGGCCGCCCACGGGTGGTCCGGGGCGACGACGAGCACCAGCCGGTCCCGGGCGACCACCTGGGAGTACACCCCGGCCGGCACCCGTGGGCCCTCGACGAACCCGAGGTCGGCCGCGCCCTCCCCGACCAGTGCCACGACCGCGTCGCTGTTCGTCGCGGTCAGCGTCACCGAGGGTGCGGCGTCCGGCGGCGAGGCCGCCCGCAGCGCGACCAACCAGCCGGGGACCAGGTGCTCCGCCACGGTCATCGACGCCGCCAGCCGCAGCCGGGCCGCCCCGGTGTGCCGCAGGGCGGCTGCCGCGTCGTCCAGCTCGGTGGCGGCGGCCACCACCCGGGCGGCCCAGGCGGCCAGCGCCACGCCCGCCTCGGTGAGCCGCGACCCGGTGGCGCCCCGGTCGAGCACGGTGACGCCGAGCCGGCGTTCGAGGGAGCGCAGCCGGCTCGACGCCGCCTGCTGGCTGATCCCCTGCGCGCGGCCGGCCGCGCCGATGCTGCCGCCGGCGGCGACGTCGAGGAAGAGCTCCAGCGCGGTCAGCTCCGGGACGTGCGGGCTCAGCGGCATGCCACCGACGCTACCCACAAGGAACGCTTGTGCCCCCACAAGCGCAGCGGGGGTACCCGACCGGGTCGGTCCGTCCCAGGCTGGACCGGTGACCAGCACCGTCGTCCCCCCGACCGCCGCACCCACCCGGCCCCGGCTGGCCTCGTTCGGACCGAACTGGGCGACGTCGGTCATGGGCACCTCCGTGCTGGCGACCGCCACGGCCACCCTGCCGGTCCAGGTCCCCGGCCAGCGGGTGCTCGCGGTCGGGGTCTGGCTGCTGGCCGGCCTGGTCCTGCTGGCCGTGGGGACGGCGACCGCCCTGCACTGGCACCGGCACCCGGCCGCCGCCCGGGGCCACCTCGACGACCCGGTGATGGCGCACTCCTGGGGCGCTCCCCCGATGGCGCTGCTGGCCTTCGGCGCGGCGACGCTGCTGGTCGGCCGGGACGTCGTGGGTCTCCCGGCGGCACTGGTCCTGGACGTGGTGCTGTGGTCCGTCGGCACGGTCGGCGGGCTGGTGACCCTGGTCCTGGTGCCCCTGCGCACGCGCACCCGGCACGCCACCGACAGCCGCTCGCCCTCGGCGGGGTGGCTGGTGCCGGTGGTCCCGCCGATGGTCTCGGCGGCGACCGGGGCCCTGCTGGTGCCGCACGCACCGGACGTCCTGGCCCTGCCCCTGCTGCTGGCCTGCTACGCCTTCGTGCTGGTCAGCCTGACGGCGAGCGCGGTCGTGCTGACCCTCGTCGCGCGGCGCACCGTGCGGCACGGGCTGCCTGCGGCGGGCGCCGTCCCGGTGCTGTGGGTGGTGCTGGGCCCGCTGGGCCAGTCGATCACCGCGGTGCACACCCTGGGCGGGCAGGCGCCGCGGGTGCTGCCCGCGACGGTCGCCGACCGGCTGGGCGCCCTCACCCTGGGGTTCGGGCTGCCGGTCTGGACGCTGGCGCTGGCCTGGGCGGCGTTCGCGGCGACGGTCACCATCCGTGCGGCGCGCCACGGCATCCCGTTCTCGCTGGCCTGGTGGTCCTTCGTCTTCCCGGTGGGCACCGTGGTCACCGGCACCTCCGGGCTGGCCGAGCAGACCGGGTCGGCGGCGCTCACCGTGGCCGCCGTGCTGGCCTGGCTGGTGCTGGCCACCGCGTGGGCCACGGTCGCGGCCCGCACGGCGGCCGGCGTCGGGTCCGGCCGCCTGCTCCACTGACCGACCGGGTCAGCGGGTGAGCGCGTCCAGGCCGTCGTCGGGCACGATCGGCCCGCCGGCCTCGACCGGCGGCCGGTGCAGCTGGTCCAGGCCGCGCATCCGGGCCGCGTGCAGCGCGAGCAGCAGGTTCAGCCGCAGCGTCGGGTCGGAGGTGAAGGGCCCGAGCATCCGCTCCAGCTTCCCGATCCGGTAGCGCATCGTGTTGTAGTGGAAGTGCAGCCGGCGCGCGGACTCCGCGACGTTGAGGTTGGTCTCCAGCAGCACCCGCAGGGTGTCGCGCAGGTCCGCCGAGTCCGGGTCGCTGGCGTCGGCCAGCGGGCCGAGGGTCTCGTCGACGTAGGAGCGCAGCTCGTTGCCGTCGGGGATGAGCGACAGCAGCCGGAACACGCCCAGCTGGTCGAAGTGCGTGACGGTGGCCTCGCCGTAGATCTCCTGGCCCACCTGCAGCGCCCGGGTGGCCTGCTGGTGCGCGTCGCCCAGCGCCGGCAGCGACCCCGCGGGGCGGCCGATCCCGGTGGCCAGCACCCGGCCGATGCGGCGCAGCCGGGCGTTGACCCGGCCGGTGACCGCCGAGACGAGCGCGGTGACCTCCTCGGGGGAGCGTCCGTCCAGCGGCAGCACCGTGACGATGTCGGTGGCCAGCCCGGCGACGGCCGCACCGGACACCTCGGACTCGATCGCGGCCCGCCAGCCGTCGGCGAGCCGGTCCAGGACGTCCAGGGCGCGGGTGGGGTCGGCGGAGGCGTCGGCGACGGTCTCGGTGGCGGTCACCATGACCACGACCGGCCCGTCGAGCCGCCAGCCGAAGGTGCGGGTGTGCGCCAGCGCCCGCTCGGTGTGCCCGACCGTCCCGCCGACCAGCCGGCGGACCAGGTCGCCCTGGAAGCGCAGCTCGACCGAGTGCACGGCCTGGTGGCGGATCTCGGACAGCGCGGCGATGACCGCGCCGCGCTCGAGCACCGCACCGGCACCCACCAGCATCGGCCCGTGCCGGTTGACCGCGACCAACCACCCGTGGCGCTGGTCGCCGGCCATGATCGGGGCGACGGCGTACTCCCCCACCCCGCCGGGCAGCTCGTGGTGGCCGGGCACCAGCAGGATGCCGTCGGCCGGGGAGAGGTCGGCGTCGGCCAGCACGTCGGCCGGGGTGACGATGGCCTGGTCGGCGCGGTTCTCCGACAGCCGCCGGGACGGCGCGAGGTCGGCGAAGGCGTCGTCGGCGGCGGCGTCGAGCAGCCAGAGCCAGTCGCGGACCTCGGCGACGTCCTCGGAGGGGCCGGCGGTGGTCGCGATCTCGCGGTCCGGGCCCAGCCCGAGGACCGCGGCGCCGTCCAGGAAGCTGGCCGCCTGGGAGGTCACCTCGGCCAGCCCGCCGCCGGTCAGGGCGACGTCGATGAACTGGTTGTGCATCCGGTCGGCGAGGCTGAGCGCCTGGGTCTGCTTGGACACGATCGCGCCGAACACCTCGGCGACCACGGTGTCCAGCCGGGACCCGCGCGGCAGCGCGACGATCGGGAAGCCCCGCCGGTCGGCCTCCAGCCGCACCTCGGTGGGGACGGCGGGCGGCCCGTCGGCGTCGCGGTAGGCCAGCGCGGCCGTGCCCAGGGCGGACAGCCGCTCGATCAGCGCCCGGCACTGGGCCGGGTCGGCCGGCGGGAGCCGCGCGCCCAGCACGACCAGGACGTCGGGGCCGGCGCCGGCGAGCGGGTCGGCGGGGTCGTCGACGACGACCTGGCGCACCACCCGGCCGGCCCCGGCGGAGCCGGCCACCAGGGTGCCGTCGGTGAGGGCCAGCAGCTGGGTGACCGACAGGCCCATGCTGTCCTCCAGCGCGGTCCGCTCGGCCGGCGCGACGCGGGAGAGCACCGGCTCCGGCCGCAGGTTGATCTCACGCAGTGGAGCCGTGCGATGACCCATCGCAGTCACTGTCATCGAAGACTCACGTTCGGTCACCGTTCGTCCCCCCATGTCGCCCACTCGTCTCACCCGTTGCCGGAGATCCTGTCAGAGCTCCCCGTCCCGCGGGAGCCATTCTTGGCGAGTCTCGCCATACGGACCTCGTCGACGCGCCGCTTAGGTTCGAGACCTGCACGGTGTGGCCGTGCCGGGATGGTAAGCGTCGGTGACGGCGCGTGGGCGCCCGCCCGTGCCACCCGGCCGCCAACCGTGCCGACGACGACTGCCGACCCCGGTCGTCGGACTCCACGGGAGAGGGCCACCCCCATGCGCACCGCAGACTCCAGCCCGACGACCGCCGGCCACCGGCGGACCGCGGCCACCGGCGGACCCGGCCGGGCCGCCCGGGTCGGCGTGCCGACCATCCCGCTGCCCCGCGAGTCCGCGCAGGCCGCCGCCCGCACCGCCCGACCGGTGCGCGCCCCCGGCGCCAGCGTGCCCGCCGCGGCCAGCACCGGTGTCGCCGAGCTGCTGCGCGGCCCGGTGCGCCAGGCCCGGGTGTTGCTGTCCGTGCCCGCCGCCGTCTACCTGGCCGTGCAGACCCCGCAGGGCACCGACGTCGTCGGCGTGCTCACCTCCGACGCCGCCCGGCTGCCGCTGGGCCTGGTGCTCTCCCGGCCGGCCAACGGCCGCCCGCTGGTCTCCGTGCCCTCCGGCGCCCCGGCCACCGTCGGCGCCGGCCGGCTCACCGTCGGCGACCTCACCGTCTCGGCCGCCGCCTGGTGGGAGCCGCGCCCCAAGCTGCCCGGCGCCCAGCCCTCGCTGCTGCCCGAGGGCGTGCGGACGCTGCGCACCACGCTCTACGGCGACAGCCCGCACAGCGCCTTCACCCTCCCCGGCCTGCCCGGCGGCCCCAGCGGCCCGCTCGCCGCCCTGCGCGGCGCCGTCCGCCGCGCCGACCTCGACGCCGCGCTGCGTACGGCCACCCGGCTCGTCGGCCTGGGCCCGGGCCTCACCCCCGCAGGGGACGACGTGCTGGCCGGCACCGTCGCCGGGCTCGTCCTGCTGGGCCACCCCGACGCCGAGCGCTTCGGGGCCGGCGTGCACGCCCTCGCCGCGGGCCGGACCACGGAGCTCTCCCGCGCCCTGCTGCGGCACGCCGCAGCCGGCCGGGTCAGCGGCGAGTTCGCCGCCGTCGTCCGCGGGCTCGTCGGTCAGGGCGACCTGACCGGCGCACTGGCCACCCTGCTAGCCACCGGCGCGACCAGCGGCCGGGCCATGGCACTGGGCCTGTGCACCGCGATCGACCTGGCCGAGCGGACCACCCGGCCGCGCTGAGAGACCGATCCGTCCGCCGCGGGCCCTGGTCGAGACGGCACCGAGCCGGTTCACTGGACCCGTGCGGGGGCGCGGCGGGACACCGGAGCTGGACGGGCACTCGCTGCTGGGCACCGCCCGGCTGCTGACCGGGTCCCCCGGCGCCGGCGCCGACCTGCTGGTGCGGGTGCTCGCCCGGCGGCCGGCCACCCGGGAGGCGGCGCTGGCCCGCCTGGTCCGTGCCCACCGCGGCCGCCACTCGGGGCTGGGCCGGAATGCCGGTTCGATCGACGCCGAGGTGCCCACCGACGCCTGGTGGGTCTCCCCCGCCGACGTCTCCGCGGCCCGGGCCACCGAGGCGGCCCTGGACCGGCTGACCCTCGACCAGCGCACCGTGCTCGTGCTGACCCACGCCGAGCAGCTGGACCCCGGGGCCGTGGGACGCCTGGTCCCCGGCGCCGCCGGGCTGCTGCGGTCGGCCGAGGCCCAGGTCGCCGCCGAGGTGCCCGACCCCGCGGACCTGCCCGCCCGGCTGGACGGCGTCCTGGCCCTGGACGGGAGCCCGGACGGCGCCGGCCTGCTGCTGCCGCTGCGGGTGCGGGCCGCCCGACGCAGCCGGCGCCTGCGGTGGGCCACGGCCTCCGCGGTCGCCGCGGCGCTGGTGGTCGGCAGCGTGCTGGTGCCCGGGGACGGCGGTCCCGCCGAGTCTCCCGCTGCCGCCCCGTCGACGGCGACAGCCACCCCGGCCGAGGAGACCTCGGTGTCCGACGGCAGCGTCACCTTCTTCCCGTTGGAGCCCAGCGCCGCGCCTGCGTCCCCGCTGCTGACACTGGGGACCCGCGGGTCGCTGGCCGGGGACCAGGCGTACCTGGACGCCTTGCTGGAGGCAGCCGGACCGGTGCTCCTCGGCACACCCGTCGCCACGCGCCGCGTCCTCTTCGCCGGGGACGTCGGTGACCAGCGGGTGGCGCTGGTCGTCGGGGAGAACGGCCTGGGCGTCCTGCAGACCTGGTACGCCGGACCGATCGGCGCCCCGGTGGACCAGCTGCAGCAGGACGGCGGGGCCCAGGGCCCACTCCTCCACTCGGTGGCCGGCGTCGTCGGTGACCCCGGGCTGTTCATCGCCCTGGTCGTCCCGGGGGACACCGTGGAGTACTCCCCCGGGGTCGCGCTGGACGCCACGGGCACCGCCGTCCGGGAGTGGCGCACGGTGGAGTCCGCGGACGGCGTGCTGGTCGGCCCCGCCGGGAAGGGCGGCACCACGGCGTCCTACCGGGTGGTCCGACCGGACGGCAGCCAGGCCGAGGTCGGTGAGGCCTGGGGGGCCTTCGGCTGGTCCGGCGACCCGGTCACCGGTCCCGCCCCGCCGGCGCTGCGCGCCGGCCCCGGTCGCGACCCGGTCCAGGCACAGGTGTTCACCGCGGCCCTGCACGAGGTCCTGCTGCCCACCGGGATCTCCGCGGACCAGCTCCGGGTCAGCGTCCTGTGGTCCGGGGAGGTCCCGAGCAGCTCGGGCCAGCCGGCGGACGTCGTGGTGCTGGCGGTCGTGCTGCCCAACGGCGCCGTGGTGACCACGACGGCCTGGTCGGTCACCACCGGCGGGTACGGCTCGACCGGCGGGTGCGGCAGCACCGGGCATCCCGCCGGCACGGATCCCGCGACGCTGACCGTCGTCGCCCGGTGCGATGTGTGGGCCGACGGCGACCAGCCCCTGAGCTCGCTGGTCGTCACCGCCCCCGCCGGCACCGGCACGGTCACCCTCGGCGCCGGCGACGGGGGCCCCGACGTCCCGATCCGGCTGTCGCGCGGCTGGGCCGTCGCCCGGGAGCCCGACGCCGGGCTCACCACGGTGACCGCCCCGACGCCGGGACGGGTCAGCGCCGCGGGAGCCGGCGACCTCTGGGACGTCTGAGGCCGCCGGTCCCGACGGGCCTCAGCGGGCGAGCTCGGCGAAGGTGTCGGCCACCCAGTCGGCGACGAAGACGCTGACGTGCGGCAGGTGGTCCAGCCCGATGTGCTCGGTGGCGCCCTCCTCGGGGGTGAAGACCCGCAGCTCGCGCTTGGGGGAGTTGACCGCCTGGTCGTAGGAGCGGTGCGCGTAGGCCAGCGGGATCTGCCGGTCGTCCTCGCCGTGCGCGATGAGGAACGGCACGGTGATCTGCTCGACGACGCCCTCCAGGTTGACGTCGTCGGCGAAGTCCAGGAACGCGTCCAGGTGGTGCTCGTCGCCCTCGATGCCCCACACCCACAGCACGTGCGACCAGTAGTGCGGCACCGGCCGCTCGCCCTCGCGCTCGGCCCGGCGACGCTGCACGGCGCCCCAGTCGTGGTTGGCGCCCCAGGCCACGCAGAGGGCGAACCGCTTCTCGAACGCCGCGGCGCGCGGGGAGTAGTAGCCGCCCAGCGACCAGCCGACGACGCCGATGCGCGCCGGGTCGACGTCGGCGCGGGTCTCCAGCCAGTCCACGGCCGCGCCGGCCCAGACCTCGGCGTCGATGCGGGCGGTGATGCCCTGCAGGCGCAGCGACTCACCCGTGCCGGGCTGGTCCAGCATCAGGCAGGAGATGCCGCGCTCTGCCAGCTCCAGCCAGTGGCCCGACGAGTACATGTGCTCCTTGGTCGAGTCCAGGCCGTTGACCAGCACGACGACCGGCGCCGGGCCGTCGTCGGTGGCCGGGGCGGCGCTGAAGTACGCCGGCAGGGTCTGGCCCTCGTAGGGGATCTCGACCCGGCTGACCCGCGGGCTGTGCAGCGCGAACGCCTTCTCCGCCAGCTCCAGCACCCGGCGGTAGGTGGGCACCCGGTCGGGGTTGGTGTGGGCGAGCATCCGCTCGGCCTGACACAGGTAGTTGGTGGCGCGGGAGTACAGCTGCCCCGCGGTGCGGGTGTGGCCGGCCTTCTCGGCCTCCTCGGCCTGGCCGACCAGCTGGTCGGTCAGCGCGGTCCAGGCGCGCAGGAAGTCCGCGGTGCCGGCGTCCTCGCCCTGCTGCGCGGCCTCCTTGATCGGCCGGCAGGCGCGGTCGACCTCGTCGATCAGGCCGCCGGAGTTGAGCGTCGCGACGACGCCCAGGTTCCACACGTAGTTGCCGGGGAAGTACTCGAACACGGGGGTGCCTCTCGGTACGGGGGTGTGCGGGTCAGGGACGGGTGCGGGCGCGCGGGCGCTGCCGGGCACGCGGTGTGGGGGGCAGGTCGAGTCCCGCAACCACCCGGTTGCGGATGGTGCCGATGCCCTCGACGGTCATCTCGACGACATCGCCGACCTGCAGCGGGGGTGGTGCGGCGTCGCCGTCCCGGCCCCACAGCTCGGCCAGACACCCGCCGTTGCCGCAGGTGCCCGAGCCCAGGACGTCGCCGGCCAGCAGCCGGGTGCCGCGGCCGGCGTAGACGACCAGCTCCTCGAACGGCCAGCCCATGTTGGACAGCAGGTCCTGCCCGACCAGCTCGCCGTTGACCGTGACGCGCATGTCCAGGGCGAGGAAGCCCTCGTCGTCCCGGTACGGCTCGAGCTCGTCGGCAGTGACCAGCCACGGGCCCAACGTCGTCGCCGAGTCCTTGCCCTTGGCCGGGCCGAGGCTCACCTGCATCTCGGCGGCCTGCAGGTCCCGCGCGGACCAGTCGTTGAGGACGGTGTAGCCGAACAGGGCCTCGCGGGCCTGCTCCGGCGTCGGGGAGGACAGGTCCGCGCCCAGGACCGCGGCCACCTCGAGCTCGAAGTCGAAGCGCTGGGACCCCGGCGGGACGGCGACGTCGTCGTGCGCACCGACCAGGGCGAAGGGGTGCGTGAAGTAGAACGTCGGGGCGGCGTACCAGCGCTCGGGCACTCCCCCGACCCCGTCGATGCTCCTGCGAACGCCCTCGACGTGCTCCTCGAAGGTGACGAAGTCACGCACCGACGGGGGCTGCAGCGGCGGCAGCAGGCGGACGGTGTCCAGCGGCAGAGCCGGGCCCTCGAGGGCCTGCTCGCCCGCGGCCAGCGCGGTCGGCAGGCCGGAGCGGACCAGGTCCAGCACCGTGGTGCCGGGCAGGGCGTGCACGCCGGCGTCGGAGACGACCCCCGCGGACACGACCCCGTCGTGGGCGTAGGTGGCGAACCGCATCAGACGGGCGGGGCCACGAAGAGGCCCTTGTCCGGGTCGTTGAACGACTGCTTGGCGACGAACTCGTTCATCGCGTTGGCCGTGCCCCACTGGTCGGACACCTCCGGGTTGGAGAAGTCGTAGAGCGTGGGGTGCCAGGTGTCCTCGTCGACCAGGTCCAGCTCGGTCGTGTACTCCACCGTGTTGCCGTGCGGGTCCAGGAAGTAGGAGAACGTGTTGTTCCCGGCCATGTGCCGGCCCGGGCCCCAGATCTTCTCCACACCCGCGCGCAGGGCCCGCCCCGTGCCGCGCATGTACTCGTCGATGCCGCGCAGCTCGAAGGAGGCGTGGTGCAGCGAGGCGTGCGGGCCACGGGCGATCGCCAGCGAGTGGTGCCAGGCGTTGGTGCGCAGGAAATACATCATGTTGCCCATCCGCGGGTGCATCAGGGTGTCCGACAGCGCGAACCCGAAGTGCTGCTCGTAGAAGGCGACCGTCTTCTCCGGCTCGGTCGAGTTCAGCACCACGTGCGAGAGGCGGACCGGGACGGACTCGCCCTCCTCGATCTTGCGGTGCTCGCGGACGGCGACGTCGGAGGACACCTCCACGGTGCGGCCCTCGTTGTCGAAGAACCGGAAGCCGTACCCGCCGCCGGGGGTCTGCAGGTCGGTGGGCTCGTGCACCAGCTGCACACCGGCCGAGGCCATCCGGGCGGCCAGGGTGTCGACGTCGGCCCGGTCGGCGGCACCGAAGGAGATCAGGTCGATCCGCTTGTCGGTGGCCTCGCGCAGCCGGACGACGTAGTGCTCCGGGCTGCCCTCGGCGGCCAGGAAGGACAGGCCGCTGTCGGTGGTCTCCTGCTTGAGGCCCCAGGTGTGGGTGAAGAAGTCGGTCTGTCGGCGCAGGTCGGGCACGGCCAGGTCGACGTGGCGCAGGTGGGTGATCAGGCGGGTCTTCTCGGGCGCGGTCATGGTGTCTCTCCCTCTCAGGCGGGCTGGCTGACGAGCTGCGCGACGGAGCGCATCAGGGCGGGAACGTCGCCCTGGACGTGGTCGAGCTGCCACTGGGCGAGCTGGTCGGAGGCCTCGACGACGGTGCGGGCCCGGTCGAACCGGCGGCCGTGGAAGGCGTCCCACAGCTCCTCGTCCAGGGCGTCCCGGCCGGTGAGCAGCTCGCCGAGGACGGCGGCGTCCTCCAGGGCCTGCGCACCGCCCTGGGCGACGGTCGGCGGGCAGGTGTGCGCGGCGTCGCCGATGAGGACGACCCGGCCGCGGTTCCACGGGGAAGGCAGCACGTGGCTCTCGAACCAGGTGTAGTTGACCCGGCTCGGGTCGGTGAGCGTGGACCGGATCTCGTCCCACGGGCCGTGGTAGGCCTCCGACAGCTGCCGCATGGTGGCCAGCTGCTCGTCGGGGGTCAGCGTGGAGCGGTCCTGCGCGTCCTCGACGATGTAGGCGTAGACCGAGTCCTCCCCGGTCGGGCAGTAGCCGGCGATGTAGGAGGGCCCGCCATAGAACAGGTCGGTGCGGGTGACCCCGGCCGGCCGGGGGCCGAACGCCCGCCAGATGCCCATGCCGGTCTGCCTGGTCTCCAGCTGGATGCCCAGCATCCGCCGGGTCCAGGAGCGGACGCCGTCGGCGCCGACGACCAGGTCGTAGCGGCCGGCCGAGCCGTCGGAGAAGGTGACGTCCACGCCGTCGGCGTCCTGGCGCAGGTCGGTCGACGTCGTCGCGTAGCGGATCTTCGCGCCGACCTCGGTGGCCCGGTCGTGCAGGATGCCGGCCAGGTCGGGCCTGGTCATGCCCATGGCGGCCGGGTAGGCCGGGCCGCCGGTGCGGGCATCGGGCACCTCGACGACCACCGACCCGGCCGGGTCGGGCGCCCGGATGCCGGTGACGTCGAAGGCGTAGCCCCGCTCCCGGGCGGCCTCCCAGACCCCGAGCCGGTCCAGCTCGCGCAGGGCGTTGCCCTGCAGCGTGATGCCCGAGCCCAGGGCGTGGACGTCGGGCTTGACCTCGACGAGGTCGACGGCCACGCCGGCGGCGGCCAGGTGGACGGCGGTCGCGGCACCGGCGAGGCCGCCGCCGACCACGAGCACGTTCTGCACTGCACTCATCGGGGATTCCCTACTTGACGGCGATCGGGGCGACCGGGGCGCCGACGGCGCCGGTCACGGGCAGGGGCGGGGCGGTGAGCAGGAACTCGTGGACGCCGTCGGCCGCGCAGTCCGCGGCCAGCGCCTCCAGGTCCCACATCTCGCCCAGGAACAGGCCCAGGTGTGGGATGGCGACCTGGTGGAAGGGCTGGAAGGTGGGTGCCGAGAACTCACTCGGCCGCACCTCGACGCCCCACGTGTCGGTGGCGACGGCGGCGACGTCGTGCGCGCGCAGCCAGTCCAGGGCGGTGAACGACAGCCCCGGGGAGTCCCCGCCGGCGTAACCGGCCCAGCCCTCCCCGGCCGCGACCGTGCGCCGGGCGCGGGCCAGCCGTCCGGTGCGGACCAGCAGCAGGTCCCCGCTGCCGACCTCGACGCCGGCGGCGGCCGCGGTGGCGTCCAGGTGCGCCGGGGTGATCGCGAAGCCGTCGGGCAGCTCGGCGGTGGCCGGCTCCAGGTGCCGGGCGACGTCGAGCAGCACGCCGCGGCCGACGAACCGGCCGGCGGTGGTCTCGATGCCGGTGCGGGCGTCGCCCATGGAGGTGACGACGTCGCCGGCCCGCCGGCCGTTCCAGGCCCGGCCGTGGTCGAAGATGTGCCCCAGCCCGTCCCACTGGGTGGAGGACTGCAGCGGCATCGCGACCACGTCGTCGGCACCGCCGATGCCGTGCGGGAAGCCCTGCACGCCGCGCTCGGCGTCGGTCCCGGTGTCCAGCATCGTGTGCACCGGGTTGGTCCGGCGGCGCCAGCCGCTCTGCGGGCCCTCGGCGTTGAAGTGCTGGGTGAGGTCGAAGGCGTCCCCGCGGCGGACCAGGCCGGCGCCCTGCACCCGCTTGGCCGGGGTCAGCAGGTTCAGCGTCCCGAGCACGTCCTCGGCACCCCAGCGGTCCCAGTTGGAGACCCGGGCGGCCGCGGCCGCGATGGCGGCCTCGGGGTCGGACCAGTCGGTGGTCTCGGCGGGAGCGGTGCTGGGCTGGGTCATGGTGCCTTCCGGTCGTCGGTGACTCGGGCCACTCTCGGCGGCAGCACGGTCATCAGGGAAGACGGGATCGGTGATGCTCGGGATCACTCCGGTGGATGCCCGGACGCACTACAGTCCGCGGCCGTGAACGTCGCCAACCTGGACCTGAACCTGCTGGTCTCCCTCGACGCCCTGCTCCAGCAGCGCAGCGTCACCCGGGCGGCCCGGCAGCTGGGGCTCAGCCAGCCGGCGTTGTCCGCGTCACTGGGCAGGCTGCGGCGGCACTTCGACGACGAGCTGCTGGCCCGGGTGGGCAACGAGTACCGGCTCACACCACTGGCGGTGCAGCTCCAGCTGCAGGCCCGGCTGGCCCTGGAGGGCGTGCAACGGGTGTTCTCCGCCCAGCCCGGCTTCGACCCGGGGACGTCGAGCCGGGAGTTCACCCTGCTGCTCAGCGACTACGCCGTCACCGTCCTCGGGGACACCCTCTGCGCCCTGCTGACCGAGGTCGCCCCGCACGCCCGGCTGCGGCTGGCCCCGCACAGCCCCGAGCTGGTGGCCCGGGCCGACCAGGCGCTGCTGGCCAGCGACCTCATGCTGCTCCCCCGCGGCTTCGTCGACGACCTGCCGCACCAGGACCTCTACACCGACGAGTGGGTGCTGGTGGTCTCCACCGACAACACCGAGATCGATGACGCCGTCACCGTCGAGCAGCTCCGGGAGCTGCCCTGGGTGGTCGTCTACCACGGTCAGACGGCGTCCACCCCGGCCGCGCGGGCCCTGCGGGTGCAGGGCATCGAACCCCGGGTGCAGGTGGTCACCGAGAGCTTCCTGACCGTGCCCACCCTGGTCGCCGGCTCTCCCCGGATCTCGCTGCTGCAGCGGCGGCTGGCCGCACTGCTGCCCCGCGACACCGGGGTGCGGACCCTCCCGTGCCCGGTGGACGTCGGCGGTCTGGTCGAGGCGATGTACTGGCACCCGGTGTACGACCGCGACCCGGAGCACGCCTTCCTGCGCCGGCTCACCGTCCAGGCCGCCCGGCAGGCCACCGCGTCGCTGGACTGACCCTGCCGGGCCCCCATCGACGGCGGTGATGCCGGAGGCCGGCGGATCTATTGGTCAGCGGGTCCCGCCGTCAGCACACTCCTGGTCGCAGTGATGCCGGTCACCGAGGTCCGGCACCCGACCCCCAGGAGCCCGCCCGTGTCCGAGACCCTCGACGGTCCCCTCCCGGCAGCCGCGGCCATCGCGGCCCCGGTCGACGACGGTGCCCGGCACCCCGCGACCGGCCGTCCCGCCGGCCGCGCCGAGATCGCCGTCCTCATGGCGGCCAGCACCATGCCGATCCTGGGCGCGGTGCTGCTCTCCCCGGTGCTGCCCACCCTGCAGCGGGCCTTCGCCGGCACCCCCGGCGTCGACGCGCTGGCCCCGCTGGTGCTCACCGCCCCGGCGCTGATGATCGCGCTGCTGGCCCCCTTCGCCGGCCGGGTCGTCGACGCGGTCGGGCGCAAGCGGCTGCTGGTGGGTGCCCTCGCCGTATACGCCGTGGTCGGGACGGCACCGGTGTTCCTGGACTCGCTGCCGGCGATCCTGGCCACCCGGATCGGCGTCGGCATCACCGAGGCAGCGATCATGACCTGCTGCACCACGCTGCTGGCCGACTACTCCGCCGGTGCCCGGCGGGCCAAGCTGTTCGGCCTGCAGACCATCGTCACCACACTCGCCGCCACGGTCTTCTTCGGCCTCGGCGGCGCGCTGGGCAGCTCGGACTGGCGGACGCCGTTCTGGCTGTACCTGGTCGGACTGCCGCTGGCCGCGCTGGCGGCCCGGCTCCTGTGGACGCCGACCGCCCCGGTGCGCACGGGGACCGACTCCGCGCTCCCGCCGCTGCCCTGGCGGCCGATGCTGCTGCCACTGGGCGTGACGCTGGTCGGCGGCGTGGTCTTCTACACCCCGATCGTCGAGCTGTCCTTCGTCCTGGACGGCCTCGGCGTGACCGAGACCGCCGCCATCGGCGGGTTCGCCGCGCTGGCCTCGCTGGCCACCGCGGCCGGAGCCGCCTCGTTCCCCCGGTTCGTCGCCCGCGGCCCCCGGTTCCTGCTGCCGGCGGCGTTCGGCCTGGCCGGCCTGGGCCTGCTCGTCATGGGCCTGGCCCCCGTCGTCCCGATCGCCGTGCTGGGTGCCGTGATCGCCAGTGCCGGCACCGGCCTGATGCTGCCCAGCCTGCTGACCTGGGTGGTGTCCCAGCTGTCCTTCGCCGAGCGCGGCCGGGGCACCGGGCGGTGGACCGCAGCACTGTTCCTGGGTGAGTTCCTGTGCCCGCTGCTGGTGATCGCGCTGTCCGGGGCACTGTCGGGCATCGGCGTCGCAGTCGCCGTCGTCGGGGCGCTGGCGGTGCTGCTCGCGGTCGTCGTCCGGCAGCTGCGGCTGGCCTGACCGGGAACTCCCGCCGCGCCGGTGCCCCTCGGGGGCCGGCGCGGCGGCCTGCTCAGATCCGGCAGGCGTGGATGGAGGTCACCAGGATGGCCCGCGCACCGAGGTCCCAGAGCTCGTCCATCAGCCGGTTGGTGTCGCCCTGGGGCACCATCGCCCGGACGGCGGACCAGCCCTCCGTCTGCAGCCGGCTCACCGTGGGGCCCTCCAGGCCCGGGGTGATCGCGGTGGCCCGGGCCAGCAGGTCGTCGGGGCAGTCGTAGTCGAGCATCACGTACTGCCGGGCCACCAGGACCCCGCGCAGCCGGCGCTGCAGCTGGGCCACGGCCGGGTTCTCCTCGGCGCCGGTGCGCTGCACCAGGATCGCCTCGCTGGTCAGCACCGGCTCACCGATGACGTGCAGGCCGGCCTGACGCAGCGTCGTCCCGGTCTCCACGACGTCGCAGACCGCGTCGGCCACGCCGAGCCGGCAGGCCGTCTCGACGGCACCGTCGAGCTTGACCACGGAGGCGTCGATGCCCTGCTCGGTGAGGAAGCGCTCCAGCAGCACCGGGTAGGCGGTGGCGATGCGCTTGCCGGCCAGGGACCGGACGTCCTCGATGCCGGCGTCCAGCGGGCTGGCGAACCGGAAGGACGAGCGACCGAAGCCCAGCGGCATGACCTCCACGGCCGGGGACTCGGTGTCCGGCGGCGTGGTCTCCAGCAGCATGTCCCGGCCGGTGATGCCGACGTCCAGCGTGCCGGCGGCGACGTAGACGGCGATGTCGCGGGGGCGAAGGTAGAAGAACTCGGTGTCGCTGTCGGGGTCGTAGACCGCGAGGTCCTTGGTGCTGCGCCGCTGCCGGTAGCCGCTCTCGGAGAGCATCTCCGCTGCGGGTTCGGACAGGACGCCCTTGTTCGGGACGGCGACGCGCAGCACTGCTGACTCCAAGGTGACGGGGTGCAACGGCCCTCCTGCAGGGACCCGCGGAGATCGTCGCCGTGGGCAGGAGGGTCCTTCTTCAGAGGTGAGAGTAGACGTCGTCCAAGGTCAGGCCCCGGGCCAGCATCATCACCTGGACCCAGTACAGCAGCTGGCTGAGCTCCTCGGCGGCGCGCTCGGGGCTCTCGTGCTCGGCGGCCATCCAGGACTCGGCGGCCTCCTCGACCAGCTTCTTGCCCACCGTGTGGACGCCGGCCTGGACCGCCTGCACGGTCCCCGAGGCGGGGTCGGCGGCGGCGACCTTGGCCGACAGCGCGGCGAAGAGGTCGTCGAAGGTGGTGCCCGCGGGGACGCCCCGGGTCACTGGGAGCGGCCGATGCCGAAGCCGGTGTCGCGCTGGGGGGCGCGCAGCGAGCGCAGGGTCAGCGCGGTGTCCAGCGCAGCCACGGTGGCCTCCCAGCCCTTGTCCTCGGCGGAGTCGGGCAGCCCGGCCCGGTCGCGGGCCTGGGCCTCGCCGTCGGTGGTGAGCACGCCGTTGCCGACCGGCACCCCGGTGTCCAGGGCGACCCGGGTCAGCCCGGCGGTGAAGGCGTCGCACACGTACTCGAAGTGCGGGGTGCCGCCACGGACGACGACACCGAGCGCGACGACGGCGTCGTGGTCGGCGGCCAGCGCCTGCGCGACGACGGGCAGCTCCAGGGCGCCGGTGACCCGGACGACGGTGGGCTCGGGCACGCCGTGGGCCTGCGCGCACTCCACGGCCCGGCTCAGCAGCGCCTCGCAGATCTCGGTGTGCCAGCGGGCCGCGACGATGGCCAGCTTCAGGCCGGTCGCGTCGATCTGCTGCTCGCCGGGGGCGCCGGAACCGCTCATCGCCGTGTCTCCTCGTGCTGGGTGGTGGGGGTGGCCTGCGGGGTCACTGCGGCTGCTCGGGCCGGCGGATCGGGGTGTGCGTGCCGACCGGGACCGGGATGTCCTCGTCGGGCTCCACGATCTCCAGCAGGTGGCCCATCCGGTCGCGCTTGGTGCGCAGGTAGCCGACGTTCTCCGGGGTCACGTGGCTGGGCAGCCCGACCCGGCCGGTGATCCGCAGGCCGTAGCCCTCGAGCCCGGCGCGCTTGGCCGGGTTGTTGGTCAGCAGCCGCATGGAGTGCACGCCCAGGTCCACCAGGATCTGCGCGCCGGTGCCGTAGTCGCGGGCGTCGGCGGGCAGGCCCAGGTCCAGGTTGGCGTCCACGGTGTCCACACCGGCGTCCTGCAGCTGGTAGGCCTGCAGCTTGTGCAGCAGGCCGATCCCCCGGCCCTCGTGGCCGCGGATGTAGAGCACGATCCCGCGGCCCTCCTCGGCGACGGCGGCCAGCGCGGCCTGCAGCTGGGGGCCGCAGTCACAGCGCAGGGAGCCGAAGACGTCCCCGGTGAGGCACTCCGAGTGCACCCGGACCAGCACGTCCTCGCCGTCGCTGATGTCGCCGTAGACGAAGGCGACGTGCTCACGGTCGTCGTAGGAGCTGGAGTAG
Organism: Modestobacter sp. Leaf380; assembly: GCF_001424485.1. Taxonomy (GTDB): domain Bacteria; phylum Actinomycetota; class Actinomycetes; order Mycobacteriales; family Geodermatophilaceae; genus Klenkia. The sequence goes on along the minus strand of NZ_LMQC01000022.1, from coordinate 214,606 downwards.
CCGACCGCGGTGAACAGGCCCGGCGCCAGCGGCACCTTGGCCTCGGCGACCCGCTCGACCAGCTTGTCGAAGCGCTTGCGGTAGGCGATCAGGTCCGCGATGGAGCACATCACCAGGTCGTGCTCGTCGGCGAAGACCCGCAGCTCGTCGCCCTGGGCCATGCCGATCGGGTCCTTCTCGCTGACGACCTCGCACAGCGTCCCCGAGGGGCGCAGCCCGGCCAGCACGGCCAGGTCGACGGCGGCCTCGGTGTGCCCGGGGCGCCGCAGCACACCGCCGTCGCGGGCCCGCAGCGGCACGATGTGCCCGGGGCGCGACAGGTCGGCACTGGTGGTCTCCGCGCTGGCCAGCAGCGCGATGGTGTGCGCCCGGTCGGTGGCCGAGATGCCGGTGTTGATGCCCTCGCGGGCGTCGACGGTGACCGTGTACGCGGTGCCGCGGCGGTCCTGGTTGACCCGGAACATCGGCGGGAGGTCGAGCCGGTCGGCGTCCTCCTCGGTGACCGCGACGCAGATGTAGCCCGAGGTGTACCGGACCATGAAGGCCACCAGCTCGGGGGTGGCCAGCTCCGAGGCGAAGATCAGGTCGCCCTCGTTCTCGCGGTCCTCGTCGTCGATGACGACGACGGGCCGGCCGCTCTTGATCGCGGCGATCGCGTCCTCGATGGAGTCCAGGCGCTGGCCGCTCATGCGCGTGCCTCCAGCAGTCGCTCGACGTACTTGGCGATGACGTCCACCTCCAGGTTGACCGGGTCACCCGGGGTGCGCGTGCCGAGGGTGGTCTCGCGCAGGGTGGTGGGGATGAGGGAGACCTCGAGCCAGGGCTCGGGGTCGGTGGCCGAGGACAGCGCGCTCACCGTGAGGGAGACGCCGTCCAGGGTGATGGAGCCCTTCTCGACCACGTAGCGGGCGATGCCGGCGGGCAGCGCGATGCGGACGACGGTCCAGTTCTCGCTCGGGGTCACCGCGGCGACGGTGCCGACGCCGTCGACGTGGCCCTGCACGATGTGCCCGCCCAGCCGGGTGCCGGCGGTGACCGCGCGCTCCAGGTTGACCGGGTCGCCGTCGGTGAGCGCACCCAGGCTGCTGCGCCTGAGCGTCTCGGCCATGACGTCGGTGGACCAGACGCCGTCGCTCATGCCGGTGACGGTGAGGCAGACGCCGTTGACCGCGATGGAGTCGCCGAGCGCGACGCCCTCCAGGGTCCTGGCGCCACGGACCTGCAGGCGCGCGGAGTCGCTCTGGTCGTCGCGGACGACGAGGGTGCCGACCTCCTCGACGATGCCGGTGAACACGTCAGCTGCCTCTTTCCGTGCGGGTGTGGCCACCAGTGTGACGGGTGGGTCGGAGCCGGACCTGCACGTCCCTCCCCAGGGGGGTGACGTCCAGGGTCTCGAGCTGCAGCGCCTGGGACATCGTGGTGATTCCCAGGTCCCCCACCAGGGTCGCTCCGGCGCCCAGCAGCTGGGGGGCCAGGTGCAGCACGACCTCGTCGACGAGGCCGGCGGTCAGGAACGCGGCGGCCAGCGTGGGGCCGCCCTCCAGCAGCACCCGTCGGACGTCGAGGGCCCACAGCTCGGCGAGCAGCGCCGCGGGGTCGGCGGCGGCGCTGAGGTGGGTGCGGGCGGCGTCGTCCCGGACCCGGGCGGTGGCCGGGACGCGGCCGCGCCGGTCGAGCACGACCCGCAGCGGCTGGTGGGCGACGTCGTGGCCGTCGTCGTCGCGGACGGTGAGCTGGGGGTCGTCGGTGAGCACGGTCCCGGAGCCGACGAGGACGGCGTCGCAGGTCGCGCGCAGCCGGTGGACGGCCGCGCGGGCGACCGGGCCGGTGATCCAGCGGCTGGTGCCGTCGGCTGCGGCGACCCGGCCGTCCAGGGTGCTGGCGACCTTCCAGACCACCTGCGGCCGGTGCTCCCGGACGCCGGTCAGCCACGGGGCGAGCGCGCCGTCCTCGGCGGCCGCCTGCTCCACCCCGGTGACGACGTCGACGCCGGCGTCCCGCAGCCGCCGGGCGCCGCCCTGGGCGAGGTCGGTGGGCTCGGGGACGGCGACGACGACGCGGGCGACACCGGCGGCCAGCAGGGCCTGCGCGCAGGGCCCGGTGCGGCCGGTGTGGTTGCACGGCTCGAGCGTGACGACGGCGGTGCCGCCACGCGCCCGCTCGCCGGCCTGCGTCAGAGCGCCGACCTCGGCGTGCGGCCCGCCCGGGGGCTGGGTCGCCCCCTCCCCCACGACCTGCCCGGCCGCGTCGAGGACCACGGCGCCGACGGCGGGGTTGGGGCTGGTGCGGCCCAGCGCGGACCAGCCCAGCTCCCGGGCCCGGGCCATGGCCGCGAGCTCGTGGGCGGGCGGCTCCCCCGGAGTCACCGGGGTGCGGACGCGCGGGCTGCCTGCGCCCGGAGCGCGGCGATGGCCGCGGCCGGGTCGTCGGCGCCGTAGACGGCGGAGCCCGCGACGAAGACGTCGACACCGGCCTCGGCGGCGAGCTCGATGGTGTCGGCGTTGATGCCGCCGTCGATCTCGACGAGCAGCTCCAGGTGGCCGGTGTCGACGAGCCGACGGGCCTCCCGGACCTTGCTCAGCACGTCGGCGATGAAGGACTGGCCGCCGAAGCCGGGCTCGACGCTCATCACCAGCAGGGTGTCGAAGTCCTTGAGCACCTCGGTGTAGCGCTCCAGCGGGGTGCCCGGCTTGATCGCCAGGCCGGCCAGCGAGCCGGCGGCGCGCAGGTCACGGGCCAGGTCGCGGGGGTCACCGGTGCAGGCCTCGGCGTGCACCGTGACGTTGCGGGCGCCGAGCTCGGCGTAGCCGGGGGCCCAGCGCTCCGGGTCCTCGATCATCAGGTGGCAGTCCAGCGGCACCGGGCTGACCCGCGCGATCGCCTCCACCACGGGCCGCCCGAGGGTCAGGTTCGGCACGAAGTGGGCGTCCATGACGTCGACGTGCACCCAGTCGGCGTCGGCGATCCGGGCGGTCTCCTCGGCGAGCCGGGCGAAGTCCGCGGACAGCAGGCTGGGCGCGATCATCGGGGTGCGGGACACCGGGTGATCGTAGGTGCGGGCGGCGACGACGCCTGCCGGGTGCTGCGGACCGGGTGGCCCACCTGGGCTCGATCGTACGAGACCGATCGGGCTTCGAAGTGCGGTGTTGCGCGGAGTGGATCATGCTCATCCCCGTGACGACCAGGGAGTTCGTGCGTCGACTGCTGCTGGTTGGGCCGTGGGCCGCCGGCTCGGTGTGGGCGGTCGGGGTGCTGATGCCGGGGGGGCGGGACTGCCGTCCTCGTCCTGACCGGGACCCTGGTCGCCGTGCTCCTGGCGGGCGACCTGCTGCCCAGCTCGCCGCCGCCACGGTGGGGGGTGTGGCCGGTCCTCACGCCGGCGTGCCTGCTCGCCGCCGCCTGTGTGGTCGCCGCTGTCGTGCGGGGCGACGCGCTGGCCGCGGGGCCGGCGGTGCTGCTGCTGGGTGGGGCGCCGCTGGCCTGGCGGCTGCGCGAGACGCCGGCCAGCGTGTGAGCGAGGCCCGCACGTCTGCCGACCAGGAGGCACCTGCACCCCCGTGGACGCCGGCTGCCCGACGGCGTCGGCGCGCCCGCCGCGCGTTCCTCGGGCTCGTACCCGTGGCCGCGGTGGTGGTGGTGGTGACCGCCGGCCACCCCGTCACCGGTCCGGGGCTGTTCGCGATCGGCTCGCTCGCGGTCATCGTGCTGCTCGGCTGGTGGGCGGTCGAGCGCTCCGCGGGCAACGACCCGTGGCGACTGTGGCGCCGCGCCAGCGGCGAGGACCCGGGGTGGCAGCGGGACCTGGACGAAGCACGAGCCGCCTACGGGCTCAGACACCACGTGCCCGTGGGACTCGCCGCCCGCCCGCGCATCCGCGACATCGCGGAGCGGGCCCAGCGGGAGGTCCGGTACGCGGTCCCGGTGTCCGTGCTGCAGTTCGCGGTGGGCGCCTACTGGCTGAACCAGGAGGGCGACAGGACGGACCTCCTCCTGGGCGCAGGCTGGCTCGTGATCGGCGTCGTCATGGTCACGTCCGCGGCCGTGCGGGCCCGGTGGGCGCGCCGTTGGTTGCGGGACCCGCCCGTCGAGGTGGAGTCGGCGGGACCGGACGCGACCGGACTCACGACTCCTGGAGCGGGTCCTCCGTCGCCCAGGCGGACCGGTACCCCGGAGGGGCCACGGTGAGCGGGCACGCCCCTGCCCCTCCGGACGACCGGGTGACCCCCGTGGAGTGGGCGTTCGCACCCGTCGTCTCGACGTGGTTCCTCGGGCAGTACCTGCTGACCGGCCAGGCACTGGGCCTGTCCGGGCGGGCCGGGGCGATCGCCGTCGCCGGGTACTCGGCACTGGTCGTGCTGACGGTCGTCGTCCTCACGTCGGTGCCCGCGGCCCGCAGGCGCGGCGCCAGCGGACACGCGGTGGAACGCGCCCTGCGCCGCCACGAGGACCCCGGGCCCGGCCTCCGGGAGCGGGCCGATCGGCAGGCCCACCACGCTGCCGCCTTCGGCTGGGGTGCCTGGCTCTTCCCGGTCGCCCTGGTGTGCTTCCTCGCCGCCGGAGTGCTGCAGCGTCCCTGGCCAGCGGTCGTCGTCGGCGGGCTGCTGATGACCGCGAGCACCGTCGTGGCCACGCGGTGGCTGCGGGGTCGTGCGGCGGACGCGCGTCGCTGGCTGGCCGACCCGCCGGGACCGCCCCGTGCGGCACCCGTGGCCGGGTGGGGGTTCCGCTGGGCGAGCGGTCGGCGTGGCGGCGCACTCGTCGCGGTGGTCGTGCTGGTGGTCGTGCTGGTCGTCATCGCCCTCGGCGCGGGGACAGCACTGCTGGTCAGCTGACCGGGCGACGCCGGGTCAGCCGGCATCACCACGCCCGGCGACGTGCGCCGCCCACGCGTCCTCCACCACGGTCAACGACCCGGCGTCGGTCAACGACGTCACGTCGCCGCCACCGCGCCCGGCCGTCATGTCCGCCATCAGCCGCCGCATGATCTTGCCCGAGCGCGTCTTGGGCAGGTCGGTCACCACGACCACCTCACGGGGCTTGGCGACCGCCCCGACCCGGGTCGCGACATGGGCGCGGAGCTCCTCGGTGAGACCGGCGTCGTCGGCACCGGGGGTGTCACGGGTGATGACGAAGGCGACGATCCGCTGGCCGGTGACGTCGTCCGGCGCCCCCACGACGGCGGCCTCGGCGACCCGCGGGTGCGACACCAACGCCGACTCCAGCTCGATGGAGGACAGCCGGTGCCCGGACACGTTGAGCACGTCGTCGATCCGGCCGCCGATCCAGATGTAGCCGTCCTCGTCCTTGGACGCCGAGTCCCCCGCCAGGTACCAGCCCCGCTCCGCGTACGGCGCCCAGTAGGAGCGCACGAAGCGGTCGTGGTCGCGCCACACGGTGCGCGCCATGCCGGGCCACGGCCGGGTGATCACCAGGTTGCCCTCGACACCGGGCGGGGTCTCCACGCCGGCGTCGTCGACGACGGTGGCGGCCAGGCCGGGCAGCGGCACGGTCGCCGAGCCGGGCTTGAGCGGGGTGACCCCGGGCAGCGGAGCGATCACGGCCGCACCGGTCTCGGACTGCCACCAGGTGTCCACCACCGGGCACCGGCCGCCACCGACGTGCCCGTGCAGCCAGCGCCACGCCTCGGGGTTGATCGCCTCCCCCACCGAGCCGAGCAGCCGCAACGAGGACAGGTCGTACCCGGCGGGCAGCTGCGGGCCGTGCTTCATGAACGTCCGGACCAGCGTCGGCGCCGTGTAGTACGTCGTCACCCGGTGCTGCTGGATGAGCTCGAAGTGCCGGCCCGGGTGCGGGGTGAGCGGGCTCCCCTCGTAGACGACCTGGGTCGCGCCGTTGGAGAGCGGGCCGTAGAGCACGTAGGTGTGCGCGGTGACCCAGGCCAGGTCGGCCTGGCACCAGTAGACGTCGTCGTCCTGCAGGTCGAACAGCGCCCAGTGCGTCCAGCTGGCGTGCGTCAGGTAGCCGCCGGTGGTGTGCACCAGGCCCTTGGGCCGCCCCGTCGTCCCCGAGGTGTAGACGATGAACAGGGGGTGCTCGGCGTCGAAGGACGGCGCGGTGTGCTCGGTGGACTGCCGGTCGACGACGTCGTGCCACCACACGTCGCGGCCCTCGGTCCAGGGCACGTCGGCCTCCCCCGTGCGCCGGACGACGAGCACGTGCTCGACGTGGTCGAGGCCCTCGACCGCCTCGTCCGCGGCGGCCTTGACCCCCACCGCCTGCCCGCGGCGGAACTGCCCGTCGGAGGCGATGAGCAGCTTCGCGCCGGTGTCGGCGACCCGGAACCGCAGCGCCTGCGCGGAGAACCCGCCGAAGACCAGCGACACGACCGCGCCGATGCGCGCACACGCCATCGTGGCGACGACGGTCTCCACCAGCACCGGCAGGTACAGCACCACCCGGTCCCCCGCGACGACGCCGAGCTCCTCCAGGGCGTTGGCGAGTCGGCACACCTCGTCCTGCAGCTGGGCGTAGGTGACGGTGCGGCCGTCGCCGGGCTCGCCCGCCCAGTGCAGCGCGACCTTCTCGCCCCGTCCGGCCGCGACGTGCCGGTCGACGCAGTTCACCGCCACGTTGAGCCGGCCGCCGTCGAACCAGCGGGCCGTGGGCAGGTCGGCGTCGTCGAAGACGGTGTGCCAGGGGGTGTCCCACTGCAGCCGGCCGGCCTGCTCGGCCCAGAAGGCCAGCGGGTCGGCCTCGGCCCGGGCGTACACCTCGGCACCGACGTTGGCCTGCGCGGCGAACGCCGGCGGCGGGGGGATGACGAGGGGGTCGGTCACAGGTCCTCCAGGGGGGCGTCAGCCGACGACGGCACGAGCCCGGTCGGTGTCGGCGGCGGTCCAGCCGTCGGGCGGGGCGATCAGCAGCCAGGCGTCCAGCAGCAGGTCACCGTAGTTGTGGCCGTACCCGTCGGGTGGGGACTGGGCGTTGGTCATGTCCACCGTCACCTGCCAGAAGGTGACGACGGGGTACCAGCTCATGGCCGGCGAGACCCCCTCCCCGCGGGGCTCCACCAGCCAGTCCGGCCGGGTGAGGAGCAGGTCCGGGGACCACCAGACGATCGGGTCGGTGGGGTGCTGCAGGTAGACCACCCGGGGGTCCAGCCACTCGGTGGCCGGCTCCTCGAGGTCCTCGATCCCGGACCCGAAGCGGACGGCGATCCCACCCGCGTACACCGGCTCCACCTCGGGTTCGCCCGGGTCCCGGCGCTCCACGAACGCCGACCACAGCTCGTTGCTGTTGGGCGGGCCGACCCACAGCACGCCGTCGGCGCGCTCCCGGATGTCGGCCAGACCGGAGAAGGCCGCCTCCGAACCGGCCGAGCCCAGGCTCTCGCCGTAGACCAGCAGCCGCGGGCGGCCGGCCTCGGGCAGCTGCTGCACCCGCTCGTACACGGCGTCGAACAGCGTCCGACCGGCGGCGGCCGCGCGGGAACGGTCGACGATGAAGGACAGCCAGCTCGGCAGGTAGGAGTACTGGGTGGCCACCGTCGCGGTGTCCCCGCCGTAGACCAGCTCCAGGGCCTGGGGCGCCGCGCTGTTCACCCAGCCGGTCCCGGTCGTCGTGACCACGGCCAGCACCTCGCGGTCGAACGCGCCGGTGCGCTCCAGCTCGGCGACGGCGAGCGCGGCCCGGTCCTCGGGGGCGTCGGCGGACTCCAGGCCGACGTAGGCCCGGATCGGCACGGTGACGGCGTCCTCGTCGACACCGGCAGCTCCCGCGATCCGCGCGCGGGACGGCCCGCCGGCGACGAAGGCCTGCCCCTCCGAACCCAGCGTGTCCCACGCCGCGAGCGACCCCGGCGACCCGGAGCGCTCAGCCAGCGTGGGCTGCTCGACCCCGTCCTTGGTCTCGTCGTTGGTGACGCTGAAGCTGGTGTCCGCCGCCGACAGAGCCCAGCGCAGCACCACGCCCTCCACCAGCCCGACCACGACCGCCAGCGCCACCAGTCCACCGATCACCTGCGCCGGCCGCTGGGGCAACCGCACCCGGCGCAGCACCCGGGTGACCAGCCGGCCGATCCAGCGCACCCCGCGGGCCAGCGCGACCAGCAGCACCGCCACCACGACGATCGCCGGGGCCGCGCGCAGCCAGCCGGCCGCGGTCTCCCCCGGCAGGCCGATCAGCGCCCGGACCTCCCGCTGCCAGTCCGAGGCGATGGTCAGCACCACCAGCAGCGACACCGGGACGGCGACCAGCAGCACCAGCCACGCCGTCGTCCGCACCCAGCCCGGCAGGCGCGCCCGGGCCCACGCCTCCACCTGCTGCCACCGCGACCACCGCCGCAGCAACCACACCAGCCCGACCGCGACCCCGTAGCCGATGGCCGCGGAGATCCCGCTGACCACCGCCTGGAAGAACCAGGTCCGGGGCAGCAGCGAGGGGGTCATCGCCAGCAGCGCGAACACGGTGCCGACCACCAGCCCCGCCGGGTCCGCGCGCAGCGTCCGCCAGCCCCGCCGGTCCATCAGGCGGGGCCGCGGCTCCCCGGGTCCCGCCGTGGTCCCGACGGCCGGCGAGGAGGTCACCGGACGATGGTCGGGGAGAACCCGCAGGTCCGCGCGGCGGGCCGGCGAGATCACACCCGGCCCGGCGCGGCAGCGCGACCAGACGCGGCGCAGCAGCGCGACCACACCCGGCGCAGCAGCGCGACCACACCCGGCGCAGCAGCGCGACCACACCCGGCGCAGCAGCGCGACTAGACCCGGCGCAGCAGCGCGATGAACATCGCGTCCGTGCCGTGCCGGTGCGGCCACAGCTGCACCGCGTCACCACGGGCGGCGTCGGGCACGTCCGGGAACAGCGGCGCCACCGGCAGCTGCTCCACGTCGTCCCGGGCGACGGCGGCCGCGACCACCTCGACGGTCTCGGCGGTGTGCGGCGAGCACGTCACGTACGCGACCACCCCGCCCGGCCGGACGGCGTCCAGCGCGGCGGTGAGCAGCGCGCGCTGCAGCTCGGCGAGCGGGGCGACGTCCTCGGCGGTCCGCCGCCAGCGCACCTCGGGACGACGGCGCAGCGCGCCCAGTCCGGTGCACGGCGCGTCCAACAGCACGCGGTCGAAGGACCCCGGCTGCCACGGCCCGGATCGGCCGTCGGCGACCAGCACGTCGACGTCCTCGGCACCGGCCAGCGAGCTGCGGACCAGCTCGGCCCGGTGCTCGGAGCGGTCCGCGGCGGTGAGGTGCACCCCGGCCGGGCGGGTGGCGGCCAGCAGCGCCGCCTTGCCCCCGGGGCCCGCGCAGACGTCCAGCCAGCGTGCGTCGGTGCCCTCCAGCGGCGCCCGCAGCAGGGCCAGCGCGGCCAGCTGGGAGCCCTCGTCCTGGACGGCGGCGTCACCGGAGGCGACCGCGGCGATGCGGCCGGGGTCCCCGCCGTGCAGCCGGACCGCGTACGGCGACCACGGGCCGGGGTCGCCGTCGACGGCGTCGACCAGCTCGTCCCGGTCCACCCGCCGGGCGACCAGGTGCACCTCGGGCGCCTCGTCGTCGGCCAGCAGGGCTGCCTCGAGCTCGGCGTCGGCCGACGCGTCGTCGGAGGTCTCCCCCAGTGCCTCCCGCCAGGCCTTTACGACCCACAGCGGGTGGTCGGTGAGCAGCGCGAGCCGCTCGTCCCCGGTGGCCCCGAGTGCTGCGACCCAGGCCTCCCGGTCCCCGCCGGCGCCGACCTTGCGGAGCACCGCGTTGACCAGGCCGGAGGCACCCGTGCCCACGATCGCCCGGGTGAGCGCGACCGTGGTGTCCACGGCCGCGTGCGCAGGCACCCGCAGGTCGATGAGCTGGTGGGCGCCCAGCCGCAGCAGGTCCAGCACCCGGGGGTCCAGCTCGGCCAACGGGCGGCTGACCAGCCCCGTCAGCACGGCGTCCAGGGTGCCGGTGGCCCGCAGCGTGCCGTAGGCCAGTTGGGTGGCGAAGCCGGCGTCCCGGGGGTCCAGCTGCCGCTCGCGCAGCAGCTGGGGCAGCAGCAGGTTCGCGTAGGCGGCGCGCGAGGACACCCCGTCCAGGACGTCGTAGGCGGTGAGCCGGGCGCCGTCCAGGGTCGGGCGGACCCGGCGGCTCTCCGGCCGGTTCTGCTTGGTGCGCGGCCCGGCGGGACCGCGGCGTCGTGGTGCGGTCATGCGCCCAGCTCCTCGTGCTCGGCCGGGCGGGCGCCGCGCGCCCAGTCCGCGGCGGGGACCATCTTCTTGCCGGCGGGCTGCACGGCGCCCAGCCGGACCACACCGCGGCCGGTGCCGACCAGCACGCCCGCGGGGGTCACCGTCACCTGACCCGGCGCCAGCTCGGGAGCCTCGGTCACCGGCCGCACCGGCTCCACCGGGCCCAGCCGCAGCCGGTCCCCGCGCCACGTCGTCCACGCGCCGGGCGCCGGCGTGACCCCGCGCACCCGCCGGTCGACGACGTGCGCCGGCAGCGTCCAGTCGACCCGGGCGTCGGCGGTCTCGATCTTGGGTGCCAGCGAGACACCGTCGGTGGGCTGCGGCTGGGGCACCAGCGACCCGTCGGCGATGCCGTCCATCGTGGCGACCAGCAGCCGCGCACCGGTGACGGCGAGCCGGTCCAGCAGGTCCCCCGCGGTGTCCCGGGGGCCGATGCCCTCGGTGACGACGCCGAACACCGGCCCGGTGTCCAGGCCCTGCTCCAGCGCGAAGGTGGCGGCACCGGTGACCTCGTCACCGGCCATCACCGCGTGCTGCACGGGGGCGGCACCGCGCCAGGCCGGCAGCAGCGAGAAGTGCAGGTTGACCCAGCCGTGCACCGGCACGTCCAGCGCGGCCGGGGGCACCAGGGCGCCGTAGGCCACCACCGGTGCGCAGTCCACGGCCAGGGCGGCGAGCTGGTCGAGGAACCCCGGCTCCCGCGGGGACCGGGGCTGCAGCACGGGGATGCCGGCCTCGTCGGCGCGCTGGGCGACCGGGGACCGGACCTCCCGGCGGCCGCGGCCGGCCCGGGCGTCGGGCCGGGTCAGCACCGCGACCACCTCGTGGTCGCTGGCGAGCAGGGCGTCGAGCGACGGGACGGCCGGGGCCGGGGTCCCGGCGAAGAGCAGCTTCAGTGCGGGCTCACCTTCACGACCGGTGCGGGGGCGGGCTCGCCCGAGGGCAGCCACGCCTGGTGGCCCTGCCACTCGGCCTCGGTGAGCACCGACAGTGCCGCCTCCCGGGCCTGGGCGTCGAGCCGGTCGACGAACAGCACGCCGTCGAGGTGGTCGGTCTCGTGCTGGATCGCCCGGGCCAGCTTGTGGGAGCCCTCCACCCGGATCGGCTCACCGTGCACCGTCCAGCCGGTGGCTGCGACGTAGAGGTGCCGGCGGCAGTCGAACCGGTAGCCGGGGATCGACAAGCAGCCCTCGGCGTCCTCCTCGGTCTCCTCCCCCACCGGCGTGACGTCGGGGTTGACGATGTGGCCGACCTCGCCGTCGACGTACCAGGTGAAGACCCGCAGGCCCACGCCGATCTGCGGGGCGGCCAGGCCGGCCCCGCCCGCGGCGTGCATGGTCTCGGTCAGGTCGGTGACCAGCTGGCGGAGTTCGGCGTCGAAGTCGACGACCGGGGCGGCCACGGCGCGCAGCACCGGGTCGCCCATGATCCTGATCGGGGTGACGCTCACCCGGTGAGTCTAGGGCTCCGGGAGCTCAGGCCAGGTCCAGCGGGTCCAGCTGCACCCGGACGTGCTCGGGGGTCTTCCGCGCCGACCGCACGCCCTGCACGTCGTGCAGCGCCCGGGCCAGGGCCACGCCGTCACTGCGCCGGGCGCGGACCAGGAACCGCTCCCGCTCGCCCTCCTGCCCAGGCCGGGGCGCCTCGGGCACCGGGCCCAGGACGTCGGCCCCCTCCGGCAGCCGCAGGGCCGCCAGGAACTCGGCCAGCGCCGCCGGGGACGCCGACAGCGACGCCATCCGGCTCACCGGCGGGAACCCCAGCTCGCGCCGGTCGGCCAGTTCGCGCCCGGCCAGCCCGGCCGGGTCCCACCGCACCAGCGCCTGGACGACGGGGTGCCCGGCGTCCGCGGTCACCACGACCTGGCCGCCGGCCGACGCCGACCGCACCATCGCCGCGGCGTTGAGCCAGCGCCGCATCGTCTCCTCCGCCGCGCGCAGGTCCGCCCGGCCCAGCAGCGCCCAGGAGTCCAGCAGCAGCGCGGCCCCGTACCCGCCCTCGACGGTCGGCTCGGCCCCCGGGGTGGCGACGACGATCGCCGGCCCCGGCTCGACGGTGGCCAGCACCTGCCCGCGGCCGCTGACCCGCACGGTGGCACCGGCGAACGCCCGGCCCAGCTCCTCCGCCGTCCGGGAGGCGCCGACGACCGAGGCCCGCAGCTTCGTCCCGTGGCAGTGCGGGCAGTCGAAGGTGGCGGCCGGTCGGGCACACCAGCGGCAGGCCGCGACCCGGGCGCCGGCCGCTCCCGCACGTGCCGCGACCCCCAGCGGCCCGGCGCAGTGCCGGCAGCGCGCGGGTGCCCGGCAGCGGTCGCACACCAGCCCGGGCGCGTACCCGGCCCGGGGCACCTGGACCAGCACCGGGGCGCCGGCGGCCAGCGCCTCCCGGGCCACCCGGAAGGCCAGCGACGGCAGCCGGGCGCTGCGGGCGGCGGCGTCCCGGGCCAGCTCGGAGTCCTCCCCCAACGCCTGCACCCGGGGCGCGGCAGCCCGCAGGGTGGCCCGCTCGGCGACCAGCTCGTGCGCCCAGCCGGACTCCACCAGCAGCGCCGCCTCCGCCGTCCGGGCGTACCCGGCGACGACGGCGGAGCAGCCGGCCAGGTGCGCCCGGTGCACCAGCACGTCGCGGGTGTGCGGGTACGGCGCGCGGGGCTCGGCGTGCAGGTCGTCGCCGTCGTCCCAGACGACGACGAGACCCAGGTCGCGGACCGGGGCGAACACGGCGCCGCGGGTGCCCAGCACGACCTGCGCGGTCCCGCGGGACACGGTGAGGAACCGGCCGTAGCGGGTGTCCGGTGTCGAGTCCGACCGCAGCACGGCGACCGACCCCTTGGGCAGCAGCGCCTGCGCGGCAGCGGCGAGCCGGTCCAGGTCCTTGCCGTCGGGGACCACGACCAGCGCCCCGCGGCCGCCGGACAGGCTGGCCCGGCACAGCTCGACCAGACGGGCCGGCCAGTCCTCGCCGGGCAGCGCCGTCCACACGGCGCGGACCGGGCGGCCCAGCGCGAGTGCCTCCAGGAAGGCCTCGCCGGTGGGGTACCGGGAGAAGCCGGCCGGGTCCGGTGGCTCCGGTGCCGGCGGCGGGTCGGCGACCGGGCGCTTCTCCGGGGCGCCGCGCCGAGGCGGCAGGGCCAGCCGGAGCACGTCGGTCATCGCCCCGGCGTACCGGTCGGCGACCGAGCGGGCCAGCTCGGCGACCTCGGGGGTGAGCACCGGCTCGGGCGAGACCAGCTTGGCCAGCGGCGCGAGCTTGCCGGTGTGCGTGGTGGTGGACCCGACGTCGAGCACGACGCCGTCGACCAGCTGCCCGGCGAACCGGACCCGCACCCGGCACCCGGCGACGACGCCCTCGGCGAGCTCGTCGGGGACGGCGTAGTCGAAGGGCCGGTCCAGGTGTGCCAGGGGCACGTCGACGACGACCCGGGCCACCCGCAACGGCGGGTGGCCCGGGTCGGTCGACGGGAGGGTGCTCAGCTGACGCCGGTGGCCGACTTCAGGGCCTCGACCCGGTCGGTCTTCTCCCAGGGCAGGTCCAGGTCGGTGCGCCCGAAGTGGCCGTAGGCCGCGGTCGGGGCGTAGATCGGCCGGAGCAGGTCCAGGTCGCGGACGATCGCGCCGGGGCGCAGGTCGAACACGGTGGTGATCGCCTTCTCCAGGACGTCGTCCGGGACGGTGCCGGTGCCGAAGGTCTCCACGAAGAGGCCGACCGGGCTGGCGGCGCCGATCGCGTAGGCGACCTGCACCTCGCAGCGGCGGGCCAGGCCCGCGGCGACGACGTTCTTGGCGACCCAGCGCATCGCGTAGGCGGCCGAGCGGTCCACCTTCGACGGGTCCTTGCCGGAGAAGGCACCGCCGCCGTGGCGGGCCATGCCGCCGTAGGTGTCGACGATGATCTTGCGGCCGGTCAGACCGGCGTCGCCCATGGGGCCGCCGATGACGAACTTGCCGGTCGGGTTGACCAGCAGCCGGTGCCCGGTGGTGGGCAGCCCGAGCGCGGCGAGCTCGGGCTGGACCACGAGCTCCTCGATGTCGGGGGTCAGCAGCGTCTCGATCGAGATGTCCTCGGCGTGCTGGGAGGACACCACGACGGTCTCGACGCCGACGGGACGGTCGTCCTCGTAGACCACGGTGACCTGGGTCTTGCCGTCGGGGCGCAGGTAGGGCACCGAGCCGTCCTTGCGCACCGCGGACAGCCGCTTGGACAGCCGGTGGGCCAGCGCGATCGGCAGCGGCATGAGCTCGGGGGTCTCGTCGCTGGCGTAGCCGAACATCAGGCCCTGGTCGCCGGCGCCCTGGCTGGCGATGAGGTCCTCGGCGGCCTGGGCGCGGTCGGCGGCCCCGGTCCGGGTCTCGTAGCCGACGTCGACGCCCTGCGCGATGTCCGGGGACTGCGCGCCCAGGGACACGCTCACGCCGCAGGAGGCGCCGTCGAAGCCCTTGCGCGAGGAGTCGTAGCCGATCCGCAGGATCGTCTCGCGGACGATCGCGGCGATGTCGACGTAGCCGGCGGTGGTGACCTCACCGGCGATGTGCACCTGGCCGGTCGTGATCATGGTCTCGACGGCCACCCGGCTGCGCGGGTCCTGGCGGAGCATCTCGTCCAGGATCGAGTCGCTGATCTGGTCGGCGATCTTGTCGGGGTGACCCTCGGTGACCGACTCGGACGTGAACAGACGACGTGACACTCGGGACTCCCTGGTGCGGTGAGGTGGGCGGCGCGGCTGCGCGCTCCCTGAGGCTGTGGTGGCGGCGACCGACGGTGTTCCTCGTCCGGGCGCCCGGCGGATGAGGTTACCGGCGGGTGCGCAGCCGTGGCACGACGGCGTCCCAGATGCCGGTGGCCACGAGGTCCTTGGGGCCGGTGGGGACGGTGGTGACCGTCCCGTCGGCGGCGAGCACCGTCACCGCGTTGTCCGGCCGGCCGAAGACCTGCCCGGCGGAGACGTCGTTGACCACCAGCAGGTCGCAGCCCTTGCGGGCCAGCTTGGCCCGGGCGTGCCCGAGCACGTCGTCGTCGGCGTCCCCGGTCTCGGCGGCGAAGCCCACCACCAGCTGCCCCTCCGGGCGGGCGGCGACCAGCTCGGCGAGGACGTCGGCGTTGCGGGTGAGGGCGACCGCGGTGGGCTCGCTGCCGCTGCCCTTCTTCATCTTCGTGTCGGCGACGGCGGTCGGGCGGAAGTCCGCGACCGCGGCGGCCATGACGACGACGTCGGCGGCCGGCGCGTGCTCGGCCATCGCGGACCGCAGGTCCCCGGCGGACCCGACCGGGACCACCCGGCAGCCGAAGGGGGCGGTGTCCTCGACGTTGGCGGCGACCAGCGTGACGTCGGCGCCGCGGGCGGCGGCGACGCGGGCCAGGGCCCAGCCCTGCCGGCCCGACGACCGGTTGCCCAGGTAGCGGACCGGGTCCAGCGGCTCCCGGGTGCCGCCGGCGCTGACCAGGACCCGGGTGCCGGCCAGGTCGTGGGCCAGCGTCCCGCCGTCGAGGACCACCTGGAGCAGGGCGGCGACGTCGGCGGGCTCGGGCAGCCGGCCGGGACCGGAGTCCGGTCCGGTCAGCCGCCCCACGGCCGGGGGGAGCACGATCGCACCGCGGCGGCGCAGCGTGGCCACGTTGTCCCGGGTGGCCGGGTGCAGCCACATCTCGGTGTGCATCGCCGGCACGAAGACCACCGGGCAGTGCGCGGTGAGCAGGGTGGCGGTGAGCAGGTCGTCGGCCCGCCCGGACGCCGCCCGGGCCAGCAGGTCGGCCGTCGCGGGGTTGACCACGACCAGGTCGGCGGTCTGGCCGATCCGCACGTGCGCGACCTCGGGGACGTCGTCCCAGACCTCGGTGCTGACCGGGTTGCCGCTCAGTGCCTCGAACGTCGCCGCGCCGACGAACCGGAGCGCCGACGCCGTCGGCACCACCCGCACGTCGTGCCCGCGCTCGGTCAGCGCCCGCAGCAGCAGCGCCGACTTGTAGGCGGCCACGCCGCCCCCGACGCCCAGCACGATCCGGCTCATGCGCTCATCCTCTCCACCAACGACAGAACCCCCGACGTCGGTCGGGGGTTCGATCACCATCCCGGGGGATGGAGCAGGCTCGTCCCGGGGTCCCGGGGTCCCGGGGTCCCGGGGTCCCGGGGTCCCGCGGCACGCGCTGCGTGTCGTGGGGTGGGACGGGGTCGGCCTAGTTCTCGCCGGCCGTGTGGGTCAGCAGGCCCTCGTTGATCTCGCGGAGCGCGATCGAGAGCGGCTTCTCCTGGGGCGCGGTGTCGACCAGCGGGCCGACGTACTCCAGCAGGCCCTCGGAGAGCTGGCTGTAGTAGGCGTTGATCTGACGGGCCCGCTTGGCCGCGTAGATGACCAGGCCGTACTTGCTGCTGGTGCGCTCGAGCAGCTCGTCGATCGGGGGGTTGGTGATGCCCTCGGGGGCAGGTGCGACTCCGGACACGGGCGTGGGTGCTCCTCGGTAGGACGGTGTGCGCGGGGGGCTCGGGGCGACGGCGACGGACTGCCGCGGTCGAGCCGGGAGGGCCGCAGCCACCAAGACTACCGCGTCCCGGCCGCGTCTGTGACGCCGCCCGTGCCGTCGACGACCCGGGGGTCAGACGGCGGGGGGTGTGGTGAGCAGTGCCACGAGCTCGTCGGCGGCCCGGGCCAGGTCGTCGTTGACCACGACGACGTCGTAGTCGCCGACGGCCTCCATCTCGGTCGCGGCGATCGCCAACCGGCGCTCACGGACCTCGAGGGGCTCGGAGCCACGGCCGGCGAGCCTGGCGGCCAGCTCCTCGAACGACGGCGGGGCCAGGAAGACCAGCTGCGCGTCGGGGGCGGCCTGCCGGACCTGCCGGGCGCCCTGCATCTCGATCTCCAGCAACGCGGGGCTGCCGGAGGCCAGCTGCTCCTCGACGGGGGCGCGGGGGGTGCCGTAGCGGTTGCCGGCGTACTCGGCCCACTCGAGCAGGCCGTCGTTGGCGACCAGCCAGTCGAAGGACTCGGCGTCGACGAACAGGTAGTGCTCGCCCTCGACCTCACCGGGCCGGGGTGCCCGGGTGGTGACCGAGACCGACACCCACACCTCGGGGTGCCGGCGCCGGACCTCGGCCACCAGGGTGCCCTTCCCCACGCCCGAGGGCCCGGACAGCACGGTCAGACGTGCGGGTGGTCGAGCCACGTGTCTCAGGCGTCCTCGGGCGTGGGGAACGGGGGGGGTGTGTCAGGCGGCGGGCTGGTCGCCGGCGAACTCGGCTTCCAGGGCCTTGCGCTGGTTGGCACCCAGACCGCGCACTCGGCGGGTCGGGGAGATCTCCAGTCGCTCCATGATCTTCGCAGCCCGCGCCTTGCCCACGCCGGGCAGGGACTCCAGGACCGCGGAGACGCGCATCTTGCCGATGATCTCGTCGGACTCGCCCTGCTTGAGGACGTCACCGACCGAGGTGCCCTTGCTCTTGAGCTTCTCGCGGAGCTCGGCGCGGACCTTGCGGGCGGCGGCGGCCTTCTCGAGGGCGGCTGCGCGCTGTTCGGGGGTCAGTGTGGGGAGGGGCACGGGGCAACCCAATCGTCGTGTGGCCGACGGGGTCCCCGTCGGCTGGTTCGGTGTGTGGAGGTCGATCAGAGGGGCGGTGGCCCGCTTGCTCGAGCCTGGCGGCCAACCTAGTCACCGTGAACCCGCAGGTCACGTGCCCCCCGGGGTCGACCCACACCAGGTCGTGTGCTGGGCTCAGGAACGCCTCGTGACCATCATGATCACCCTGGGTCATACCCGCACGTCGAGATCGTGTCAGTCGACCGGTCCGCTGGATGGGCGGCGCAACCGACCCGGCATCGAAGCGGAACAGAACGGACCGGGCCGGATCGGGCCGATGGTGCGCGCCCGCTCGTGACCGCGCCGGTCAGCCGGCGAGCGCGTCCGCCCAGCGGGCCGCCGCGGCACGCAGCCCGGCGACGTCGGGACCGGCACCCAGCACGTCCCGGGACACCGTCGGGACGACGGCCTGACCGGCACCGAAGAGCCGGACCAGGTCCGCCGGGGTACCGCCCTGGGCACCCAGCCCCGGGGCCAGCACCGAGCCCCCCAGGGCGCTCAGGTCGACGTCCAGCTCGCCCAGCGTCGCCCCCACGACGACGCCGAACGCGCCCAGGCCGGGCCCGAACGCACGACCGGCGTCCCCGTTCCACCCACCCACGGTGTCCACCACGGCCTGGGCGACGCTGCGGTCCCCGACCAGGGCGTGCTGGAACGTCCCGGCGTCCGGGTTCGACGTCCGCGCCAGCACGTACAGGCCCCCGCCGTGCTCCCGGGCCGCGTCCACGGCCGGGCGCAGCGAGTCCGGCCCCAGGTAGGGACTGACCGTGAGCGCGTCGACGTGCAGCGGGTGGGCCGGGTCCAGCACGGTCGCGTACCCGGCCATGGTGGAGCCGATGTCACCGCGCTTGGCGTCGAGCAGGACCAGCGCGCCGGCTGCCCGGGCCGCCACCACGGCCGCCTCCAGGACGGCGAGGCCCCGGGACCCGTGCCGCTCGTAGAACGCCGACTGCGGCTTGAGCACGGCCACCCGGTCGGCGAGCGCGGTCACCACGGTGTCGGTGAACGCGCTCAGGCCGGCGACGTCGTCGGTGAGGCCCCAGGACAGCAGCAGCTCGCGGTGCGGGTCGATGCCCACGCACAGCGGCCCGCGGGCGGCGGCCGCGGTGGCCAGCCGGGCGCCGAAGGGCGGCGTCACGGTCCCGGTCACCGGCCGTGCCGCCCGGGGCTCTCCTCGGGACGACGGTGGGCGTAGCCGATGGCGTCGGCGAGCCGGCCGAAGCCGCGCTCCCCCAGCGCCTCGGCCAGCTCCGCGTGGATCCGGGCCGGTGCGGAGGGGTCGTTGAACACCGCGGTGCCCACCGACACGGCACCCGCACCGGCCAGCACGAACTGCAGCGCGTCCAGGCCGGTGCGGATGCCGCCCATGCCCAGGATGGGCACGTTGGGCAGCGCCTGGTGCACCTGCCACACGCACCGCAGCGCCACCGGCCGGATCGCCGGGCCCGACAGACCCCCGGTGACCCCGCCCAGCACCGGGCGCATCGTGTCGGTGTCGATGACCAGGCCCAGCAGCGTGTTGATCATGGACAGCCCGTTGGCGCCGGCGTCCGAGCAGGCTCGGGCCACCGAGACGATGTCGGTGACGTCGGGGGTGAGCTTGGCGTACACCGGGTGCGCCGGGTCGGCGACCGCCCGGACCGCGGCCAGCACCTCGGCGGAGGCATCGGGGTTGCAGGCGAAGACCTCGCCACGGCTCTCCACGTTCGGGCAGGAGATGTTGACCTCGATGCCCAGCACGCCGGGCGCCCCGCGCAGCCGCTGCGCGAGCTCGGCGAAGTCCTCGGTGCGCGACCCGGCGATGGACACGAAGGCCTTCGCGCCGCGCTGCGCCAGCCAGGGCAGCTCGTCGGCCAGCAGCCCGTCGATGCCGGGGCCCTGCAGTCCGATCGAGTTGATCATCCCGCTGGGCGTCTCGGCCATCCGCGGCGTCGCCCGGCCCGAGCGGGGCCGCAACTGCACCGACTTGGTGACGACGGCGCCGATGCCCTCCAGGTCGAAGAACGGGTCCAGCTCGCGGCCGAAGGACGAGCAGCCCGAGGCGGTGAGCACCGGGCTCACCACCGGCACCCCGCCGATGGAGGCCTGCATGTCCACGCTGGGCACGTCGAGCTCGGGCAACGCGGTCACGGTGTCTCCCCCTCCACGGCCGGCGTGTGCGCCGGCCCCATCGCGTCCGCGCCCACGACGTCGGCCGGCAGGGTGCCGACGTCGTCGAAGCGCACCCGGTCCCCGGCGAACACCGGGCCCTCCACGCAGGACCGGGAGAACCGGGTCCGGCCGTCGGCGGACACCACCGGCAGCACGCAGGTCATGCAGACGCCGATGCCGCAGGCCATCGACTCCTCCACGGCCACCCAGGAGGGCACCCGGCGGGCGGTGGCGAGGTCGGCGACCGCGCGCAGCATCGGCATCGGCCCGCAGGCGTAGACGACCCCGGCACCGGCGACCAGCTCGGCGACCGGGCCGGTGACCCGGCCCCGGCGACCGCTGCTGCCGTCGTCGGTGGTGACCACGAACGGCGCCGCCACGGCGGCCAGGTCGTCGACGGAGCACAACCGCGCCTCGTCGCCGGCGCCGACGACCGCAGCCACCTCGTGCCCCCGGGAGCGCAGCAGCCCACCCAGGCCGACCAGGGCGGCCGCGCCGTACCCGCCGCCGACCAGCAGCGCCGGGGTGCCCTCGGGGGGCAGCGGGAACGGCCGGCCGAGCGGGCCGACGACGTCGACCTCCTCGCCCGGCCGCAGGGACGCCAGCCACGTGGACCCCGCGGCCCGGGCCGAGACGACGACGGAGAACCGGCCCTCGCCCACACCGGCGATGGCGATGGAGCGGCGCAGCAGCATGGCCGACGTCGGGCCGCCGACGGCGAAGGCGACGAACTGACCCGGCTGCGCGGTGTCGGCGATGTCGGGCGCCTCGAGGGTCAGCTCCACGTAGGCGCTGACCGGCCGCGAGCCGACCACGACGGCCATGCCCTGCACCGGCGGGTGCAGCGGCGGCGGGGCGGGCTCGCCGAGCAGCTCGCGCGTCGCACCGGGGACCGGCGGGAGCAGCCGCTCCCCGGTGGAGGTCGGCACCTCCTGGGTCAGGGCCCCCTCCGGCAGCGCGCCCCCCGGTGTCCCGTCCTCGGTCACCGGGTCTCCCCCGCGCCCGTCAGGGCGGCCGCGCGCGACGCGGCGAGGGCGGCGTGCAGGTCCTGCAGGCTCCGCACCCCGATCTCCCCGCGGCGCAGCGCCTCGACGCCCTGCACCGCGGCCGCCATGCCCTGCACGGTGGTGATGCACGGGATGCCGGCGGTCACCGCGGCGGTGCGGATCTCGTAGCCGTCCAGCCGGGGCCCCGAGTTGCCGGGGGCGCCGAACGGGGTGTTGACCACCATGTCGACCCGGCCGGCCAGGATCTCCTCGACGATGTTCCCCGGACCGTCGGAGAACTTGCCGACCACCGTGCAGTCGACCCCGTTGCGGCGCAGCACCTGGGCCGTGCCGGCGGTGGCCAGCACGGTGAAGCCCAGGTCGGCCAGCCGCTTGACCGGGAAGACGGCCGAGCGCTTGTCCCGGTTGGCCAGCGACACGAACACGGTGCCCTCGGTGGGCAGCGAGCCGTAGGCGGCGGCCTGGGACTTGGCGAAGGCGGTGCCGAACTCGGCGTCCAGTCCCATCACCTCACCGGTGGACTTCATCTCCGGGGAGAGCACCGTGTCCACGCCCATGCCGTCGGCGGTGCGGAACCGGTTGAAGGGCAGCACCGCCTCCTTGACCGCGATCGGGGCGTCGTCGGGCACGTCGGTGCCGTCCCCGACGGCCGGCAGCACGCCGGCGGCCCGCAGCTCGGCGATGGTCTGCCCGACCGCGATCCGGGCCGCCGCCTTGGCCAGCGGCACGGCCGTCGCCTTGGACACGAAGGGCACCGTCCGGCTGGCCCGCGGGTTGGCCTCCAGCACGTAGAGGACGTCGTCCTTGAGCGCGTACTGCACGTTCATCAGCCCGCGCACGCCGATCCGGGCGGCCAGCTTCTCCGTCGCCGCGCGGATCGCCCGCAGGTCGGTGGACCCCAGGGTGATCGGGGGCAGCGCGCACGCCGAGTCACCGGAGTGGATGCCGGCCTCCTCGATGTGCTCCATGACCCCACCCAGGTACAGGTCGGTGCCGTCGTAGAGCGCGTCGACGTCGATCTCCACGGCGTCCTCGAGGAACCGGTCGATCAGCACCGGGTGGTCCGGGCTGACATCGGTCGCCTTGGCCAGGTAGGCCTCCAGCGTGGCGTCCTCGTAGACGATCTCCATGCCGCGCCCGCCCAGCACGTAGGAGGGCCGGACCAGCACCGGGTAGCCGATCGAGGCGGCGATCTCCCGGGCCTCGTCGAAGCGGAACGCGGTGCCGTGCTTGGGCGCGGGCAGGCCGGTGTCGGCCAGCACCCGGGAGAACTCGGCCCGGTCCTCGGCGGCGTCGATGGCCTCCGGGGCGGTCCCGAGCACCGGGACGCCGGCGTCCTTGAGCCGCTGCGCCAGCGCCAGCGGGGTCTGCCCGCCCAGCGTGCAGATGACCCCGGCGACCGGGCCCGCGGCCCGCTCGGCCTCGACGACCTCGAGCACGTCCTCGAAGGTCAGCGGCTCGAAGTACAGCCGGTCGGCGGTGTCGTAGTCGGTGGAGACGGTCTCGGGGTTGCAGTTGACCATCACCGCCTCGTAGCCGGCGTCCTGCAGGGCCAGCACCGCGTGCACGCAGGAGTAGTCGAACTCGATGCCCTGCCCGATCCGGTTGGGTCCCGAGCCGAGGATCAGCACCGCCGGCTTCTCCCGGGGCGCCACCTCGGTCTCCTCGTCGTAGGTCGAGTAGTGGTAGGGCGTGGTGGCCTCGAACTCGGCGGCACAGGTGTCCACGGTCTTGTAGACCGGCCGGATCCCCAGCCGCCAGCGCAGCGTCCGGACGCCGTCCTCACCGGCCAGCTCGGGGCGCAGCGAGGCGATCTGCCGGTCGGACAGGCCGTGCCGCTTGGCCCGGCGCAGCAGCTCCGGGGTGAGCGAGGGCGCCTCCCGCACAGCGGTGCCGATCTCGTGCACCAGCAGCACCTGGTCGACGAACCACGGGTCGAAGCCGGAGGCCTCGGCCACCTGGGCGACGGTGGCGCCGGCGGCCAGGGCGCGCTCGGCGACGTAGAGCCGGCCGTCCAGCGGGGTGCGCAGCTGCTCGACCAGCTCCTCGGCGGTGGCCTCGGGCTGGGCGGGGCCGGTCCAGAAGCCGACCTGCGGGGTCTCGGTGGACCGCATCGCCTTGCCCAGGGCCTCGGTGAAGTTGCGGCCCATGCTCATGACCTCGCCGACGCTCTTCATCGTCGTGGTCAGCCGGGGGTCAGCACCGGGGAACTTCTCGAAGGCGAACCGCGGGATCTTCACCACGACGTAGTCCAGCGTCGGCTCGAAGGCCGCCGGGGTCACCTTCGTGATGTCGTTGGTGATCTCGTCGAGGGTGTACCCGATGGCCAGCTTCGCGGCGATCTTGGCGATCGGGAAGCCGGTGGCCTTGGAGGCCAGGGCGCTGGACCGCGAGACCCGTGGGTTCATCTCGATGACGACCAGGCGGCCGTTCTCCGGGTTCACCGCGAACTGGATGTTGCAGCCGCCGGTGTCCACCCCCACCTCGCGCAGCACGGCGATGCCGACGTCGCGCATGTGCTGGTACTCGCGGTCGGTGAGCGTCATCGCCGGGGCGACGGTCACCGAGTCCCCGGTGTGCACGCCCATCGCGTCGATGTTCTCGATCGAGCAGACGACGACCACGTTGTCGGTGTGGTCGCGCATCAGCTCGAGCTCGTACTCCTTCCAGCCCAGCACCGACTCCTCGATCAGGACGGTGTGGACCGGGGAGTCGGCCAGGCCGTGCCCGGCCATCCGGCGCAGCATCGCCTCGTCGGTGGCGAAGCCCGAGCCCAGCCCGCCCATGGTGAAGCTGGGCCGGATGACGACCGGGTAACCGACCTCGGCCGCCGTCGCCAGGGCCTCCTCGACGGTGCCGCAGACGGTCGACCGCGGGGCGTCGGCGCCGATGCTGCGGACGATGTCCTTGAACAGCTGGCGGTCCTCCCCGCGGTTGATCGCCTCCGCGTCGGCGCCGATCAACCGGACGCCGTACTTCTCCAGCACCCCGTTCTCCTGCAGCGCCAGCCCCAGGTTGAGCGCGGTCTGCCCGCCCAGGGTCGCCAGCAGCGCGTCGGGGCGCTCGGCGGCGATCACCTTCTCCACGAACTCCGGGGTCAGCGGCTCGACGTAGGTGGCGTCGGCGACCTCGGGGTCGGTCATGATCGTGGCCGGGTTGCTGTTGACCAGGCTGACCCGCAGGCCCTCGGCCTTGAGCACCCGGCAGGCCTGGGTGCCCGAGTAGTCGAACTCGCAGGCCTGGCCGATGACGATCGGCCCGGAGCCGATCACCATCACGTGCGCGATGTC
The DNA here is from genome assembly GCF_001424485.1 of Modestobacter sp. Leaf380. Classification (GTDB taxonomy): domain Bacteria; phylum Actinomycetota; class Actinomycetes; order Mycobacteriales; family Geodermatophilaceae; genus Klenkia. Next base: position 190,415 of record NZ_LMQC01000022.1, on the reverse strand, counting down.
GTCACGCTTGGGCACGGTTGTCCTCCATCAGGTCCACGAAGCGCTGGAAGAGCGGGGCCGCGTCGTGCGGACCGGCCGCGGCCTCGGGGTGGAACTGGACGCTGAACGCCGGCACGTCGAGGCACCGCAGGCCCTCGACCACCTGGTCGTTGAGCCCGACGTGGCTGACCTCGACCCGCCCGTAGGGGGTGTCCGTGGCCCGGTCGAGCGGGGCGTCGACGGCGAAGCCGTGGTTCTGGCTGGTCACGCGCACCGAGTCGGTGACCCGGTCGAGCACCGGCTGGTTCAGCCCGCGGTGACCGAAGGGCAGCTTGTAGGTGCCCAGGCCCAGCGCCCGGCCCAGGATCTGGTTGCCGAAGCAGATGCCGAACAGCGGGCGGCCCGCGTCCAGCACGCCCCGGACGGCGTCGACGGCGTAGTCCGAGGCGGCCGGGTCGCCGGGGCCGTTGGACAGGAAAACCCCGTCGGGACCGGCGTCCAGCAGCTCCTGCGCGGTGGCCGTGGCCGGCAGCACGTGGGTCTCCACGCCGAGCTCGGCCAGGTGCCGCGGGGTGGCCGCCTTGATGCCCAGGTCCAGGGCGGCGATCGTGTACTTCCGCTCCCCCACCGCGGCCACGACGTAGGCCGCCTCGGTGGTGACCTCCGGAGCCAGGTCGGCCCCGCTCATCGACGGCGCCGCGAGCACCTGGGTCAGCAGCTCGTCGACGTCGAGGACCTCGGTGGAGATGCCCACGCGCATGGCGCCGCGGTCACGCAGGTGCCGGGTCAGCGCCCGGGTGTCCACCCCGCTGATCCCCACGACGCCGTTGGCCGCCAGCTCGTCGTCCAGCGTCCCGCTGGAGCGCCAGTTCGACGGCGAGCGGGCGGGGTCGCGGACCACGAAGCCCGCGACCCAGATGCGGCGGGACTCGTCGTCCTCGCCGTTCACGCCGGTGTTGCCGATGTGCGGGGCGGTCATCACCACCACCTGGCGGTGGTAGCTGGGGTCGGTCAGCGTCTCCTGGTACCCGGTCATCCCGGTGGAGAACACCGCCTCACCGACCGTCGTCCCGGTCGCCCCGTAGGACTCACCGCGGAACGCGCGGCCGTCCTCGAGCACGAGCAGCGCCTCTGTCACTTCTGGACCTTCCCATCGAGGACCGACAGTTCTCCGCGCAACAGCGTGTGCACCACGCGGCCGGGGAGCTCCCGGCCGGCGTAGGGGCTGTTGCGGCTCTTGCTGGCCAGGGCGGCCGGGTCGACCACCGCGCGGGCGGCGGGGTCCAGGAGCACCAGGTTCGCCGGCTCGCCGACCGCGATCGGCCGGCCCTGGTGGGCGAGGCGGCCGATCCGCGCGGGCCGCACCGACATCCGGTCGGCCACCTCGCGCCAGGTCAGCAGCCCGGTGTCCACCATCGTGTCGACGACGACGCTCAGCGCCTGCTCCAGCCCGAGCATCCCGGGCCGGGCCGCGGACCACTCGCACTCCTTGTCCTCACCGGCGTGCGGGGCGTGGTCGGTGGCGACGGCGTCGACGGTGCCGTCGGCCAGCCCGGCCCGCAGCGCCGCGACGTCCTCGGCGGTGCGCAGCGGCGGGTTCACCTTGAACGTCGCGTCGTAGCCCTCGGCCTGGGCGTCGGTGAGCAGCAGGTGGTGCGGGGTGACCTCGGCGGTGACCTCGACGCCGCGGGACTTGGCCCAGCGGACCAGTTCCACCGACCCCGCCGTCGAGACGTGGCAGACGTGCAGCCGGGCACCCACGTGCTCGGCGAGCAGCACGTCGCGGGCGATGATCGCCTCCTCGGCGACGGCGGGCCAGCCGGTCAGGCCCAGCCGGGCCGAGCGGTCGCCCTCGTGCATCTGGGCGCCGACGGTGAGCCGGGGCTCCTCGGCGTGCTGGGCGACCACGCCGTCCAGCGCCTTGACGTACTCCAGGGCCCGGCGCATCAACGCCGGGTCCGAGACGCACTTGCCGTCGTCGGAGAACACCCGCACCCGGGCAGCGCTGTCGGCCATCGCGCCGAGCTCGGCCAGCTGGGTCCCGCCCAGCCCGACGGTCACCGCGCCCACCGGGACGACGTCGACCAGGCCGGCGTCCCCGCCCAGCCGCCACACCTGCTCGACGACGCCCGCGGTGTCGGCAACCGGGTCGGTGTTGGCCATCGCGTGGACGGCGGTGTAGCCGCCCAGTGCCGCGGCCCGGGAGCCGGTGAGGACGGTCTCGGTGTCCTCCCGGCCGGGCTCGCGCAGGTGGGTGTGCAGGTCGACCAGCCCCGGCAGGGCCACCAGGCCGGTGGCGTCGATCGTCCGACCGGTGCTGACCGACAGGTCCTCGCCGATCGCGGCGATCACCCCGTCGCGCACCAGGATGTCGACGGCGTCCTCGCCGTAGGGCTGGGCGCCCTTGATCAAGAGGGTCACGCGGGGCCTCCGAGCAGCAGGTAGAGGACGGCCATGCGCACGCTGACGCCGTTGCCGACCTGCTCGACGATCGTCGAGCGGGGTGAGTCCGCGACGTCCGCGGCGATCTCCATGCCGCGGTTCATCGGGCCGGGGTGCATGACGATCGCGTCGTCGGCGAGCTTGGCCATCCGGGTAGCGTCCAGGCCGTAGCGGCGGCTGTACTCCCGGGCGGAGGGGAAGAACGAGGCGTTCATCCGCTCGCCCTGCACGCGCAGCATCATCACCACGTCGGCCTGGGGCAGGACGGCGTCCAGGTCGTAGCTGACCGTCACGGGCCAGGAGCCGACGCCGACGGGCAGCAGGGTCGGCGGGGCCACCAGGGTGACCTCGGCGCCCAGGGTGTGCAGCAGCCAGACGTTGGAGCGGGCCACCCGGCTGTGCAGGACGTCCCCGGTGATGACGACCCGGACGCCCTCGAGCCGGCCCAGGCGCTGCCGGATCGTGTAGGCGTCCAGCAGGGCCTGGGTGGGGTGCTCGTGCGTGCCGTCGCCGGCGTTGACCACGCTGCCGGCCACCCAGGTGGCCAGCCGGTGCGGAGCCCCGGAGGACCCGTGCCGCACGACGATGCCGTCGGCGCCCATCGCCTCCAGGGTCAGTGCGGTGTCCTTGAGGCTCTCCCCCTTGGAGACGCTGGAGCCCTTGGCGGAGAAGTTGATGACGTCGGCGCTGAGCCGCTTGGCGGCCAGCTCGAAGCTGATCCGGGTCCGGGTGGAGTCCTCGAAGAACAGGTTGACCACCGTGCGCCCGCGCAGGGTGGGCAGCTTCTTGACCTCGCGGCCGGCCAGCGCGGACTCGATCTGGGCGGCGGTGTCCAGGACCAGGGTGGCGTCGGCGCGGTCCAGGTCGGCGGACTCGAGCAGGTGCCTACGCATCGGTGACGCTCACCCCGTCCTCGCCGTCGACCTCGGCCAGCCGCACCCGGACCTGCTGGGTGCGCGACGTCGGCACGTTCTTGCCGACGAAGTCGGCCTTGATCGGCAGCTCGCGGTGCCCGCGGTCGACCAGCACCGCCAGCTGGACGGCGCGCGGGCGGCCGACGTCACGCAGGCCGTCCAGGGCGGCGCGCACCGAGCGCCCGGAGAACAGCACGTCGTCGACGAGCACGACGAGCCGGCCGTCGATGCCGGCGTCGGGCAGCCGGGTGTCCTCCAGCGCGCGGACGCCGCGGGTGCGCAGGTCGTCGCGGTAGAGCGTGATGTCCACGGTGCCCACGTCGACGGCGGTGCCGGTGAACGCCTCGATCCGGGCGGCGAGCCGCCGGGCCAGCGGGGCACCCCGGGTCGGGATGCCGACCAGCACCAGGTCGGACAGGCCGTCCCCGGAGGAGGTGGAGCTGGCCGCCCGCTCGATGAGCTGGTGGGCGATCCGGTCCACGACGCGGGTGACGTCGTCGGCGGAGAGCAGCTGCTGCACACCCCCCGCGGTGGCGGTCGGGGTGGAGCTGGTGGTCTCGGGGCCCTCTGCGGGCACGCCGGTGGGCAAGGTCGATGGCGGGGCCATCAGGCCTCCTTCCCCGCCTCACGGGACGGGTCGTTAAAGGAGAGTGCGTGGGTCCGGGGAGCACGCTAGCGCACCCCCAGGTGTGACCTGCGCCGTCCGGCTGACCCTCTCGGGTGACGTCCGGTGTTGCGCACCACCTGCAGCGAGTACTCTCAGTGACCAGCAGGAGCCGCATCCGACGACACACAGTGAGCAGGACTTGATGAGCACCGACTACTCGCGGGCGCTGGGCGCTCGCCTCCGGGCGATCCGGAACCAGCAGGGTCTCTCGCTGCAGGGTGTCGAGGACAAGTCGCACGGCCGCTGGAAGGCCGTCGTCGTCGGTTCCTACGAGCGCGGGGACCGTGCCGTGACCGTGCAGCGCCTGTCGGAGCTCGCGGTGTTCTACGGCGTGCCGGTCTCCGAGCTGCTGCCCGACCCGCGCCCCAGCTCCGCGGTCACCAAGACCACCAAGATCGTGCTCAACCTGGAGTCGCTCGGCTCGCTGCCCGCCGACGAGGCCGGCCCGCTGGCCCGGTACGCCTCGACGATCCAGGCGCAGCGCCACGACTACAACGGCAAGGTGCTGTCGATCCGCGCCGAGGACCTCAAGTCACTGGCGATCATCTACGACATGAGCCCCGACGAGCTGACCACCCGGCTCATCGAGTGGGGCGTGCTCTCCCCCGGCGCCGACGGCACCGGCTACGCGACGTCCGAGGAGGACGAGGAGCTCGACTGGGAGCGCCGCCGCTCCCCCCGCTGAGCCACCCGCACGACGAAGGGCCCCTCCCGGTGCGGGAGGGGCCCTTCGTGCGTGCTCAGGAGGTGGGTATCTCCGCGCGGACGATGCCGCCCAGGACGCCGTTGACGTAGGCCGCCGAGTCGTCGGTGGACAGCGCCTTGGCCAGCTCCACCGCCTCGTCGATGACGACGGCGTCGGGGACGTCGGGCACCCACAGCAGCTCGAAGACCGCCATCCGCAGGATGGCCCGGTCGACGTCGGGCAGCCGGTCCAGCGTCCAGCCCGAGGCGTGCTCACCGATCAGCCGGTCGATGTCGGCGCCGTGCTCGACAGCGCCCTCCACCAGCCTGACGGCGTGGTCGGGCACCGGCGGGTTGGCGTCGGCCACCCGCTCGCGCAGCAGCGGGAGGACGTCGCCACCGCGCAGGTCGGCCTCGTAGAGGACGTCGACGGCGCGCTTGCGCGCCTTGGAACGGGCAGCCACGTCAGGTCGCCGCGATCAGCTGACGCGGCCGAGGTACCGGCCGTCGCGGGTGTCGACCTTGAGCTTCTCGCCGGTGGTGACGAACAGCGGGACCTGGATCTCGGCGCCGGTCTCCAGGGTGGCGGGCTTGGTGCCACCGGTGGAGCGGTCACCCTGCAGGCCCGGGTCGGTGTGCTGCACCACGAGCTCCATGGTCACCGGCAGCTCGACGAACAGCGGGACGCCCTCGTGCACGGCGACCATGGCCTCGGTGTTCTCCAGCAGGTAGTCCGAGGCGCTGCCCAGGGTGGCCGCGGAGACCGGGATCTGCTCGAAGGTGTCGCCGTCCATGAAGACGTAGTCGGCGCCGTCCTGGTACAGGTAGGTCATCGTCCGCTTGTCGACGGTCGCCGTCTCGACCTTCAGGCCGGCGTTGAACGTGCGGTCGACGACCTTCCCGGACAGGACGTTCTTCAGCGTGGTGCGCACGAAGGCGCCGCCCTTGCCCGGCTTCACGTGCTGGAAGTCGGTCACGGTCCACAGCTGACCGTCCAGCTTGAGGACGATGCCGTTCTTGAGGTCGTTGGTGGTAGCCATCTAGAGGACCAGCAGTTCCTTGCTCGTGAGGGTCAACAACTCGGGCTCGTCGGTCGTGACGACCAGGGTGTCCTCGATCCGGACACCGCCGTGGCCGGGGAGGTAGACCCCCGGTTCCACGGTGACGGCCATGCCGGCGGCCAGCCTACCTGCGCCGAGGGCCGAGATGCCCGGAGCCTCGTGGATCTCCAGGCCGACGCCGTGCCCGAGGCCGTGCGTGAAGTGCTCCCCGTGGCCGGCGGCGACGATGACGTCGCGGGACGCCGCGTCGATCGCGGTGACCTCGGCACCGACCGCGAGCGCGTCCCGCCCGGCGGCCTGGGAGGCCTGCACCAGGGCGTACACCTCGCGCTGCCAGTCCGCGGCGTGGCCCAGGACCAGGGTCCGGGTCATGTCGGAGTGGTAGCCGTCGACGGTGGCGCCGAAGTCCAGCTTGAGGAAGTCGCCGTCGCGCAGCTCGGTGGTGTCGGGACGGTGGTGCGGGATCGCCGAGTTCGCACCGGTGGCCACGATCGTCTCGAAGCTCGGGGACTCCGCACCCAGCGACAGCATCCGGGCGTCGAGCTCCCGCCCGACGGCGAGCTCCGTGCGCCCCGGGCGCAGGGCACCCTCGGCGGCGAGCTCGGCCAGCGCCTGGTCGGCGACGGTGCAGGCCCGGCGCAGTGCGTCCACCTCGTCGTCGTCCTTGACCGCGCGCAGCCCCTCGACGGCCCGGCGGACGCCGACCAGCTCGGTGGCGCTGCCCTCGAGCACCCTCTCCAGCGCACGCAGCCCGTCCACGGTGACGTCGTGGGACTCGAAGCCCAACCGGCCCACCCCGGCGGCCGCGGCGGTCAGCGCGCCGACGGTGCCGCGGTCGACCAGCAGCTCGACGTCGGGCACCTGGGTGCCGGCCTGGGTGGTGTACCGGCCGTCGGTGCCGAAGAGGTCGGCGCCCCCGGTGCGGACGAGCAGCGCGCCGTTCGAGCCGGTGAACCCGGTCAGGTAGCGCACGTTGAGCAGGTTGGTGACCAGCACGGCGTCCAGTCCCTGCTCACCCGCGGCGGCCCGGAGGCGGTCCCGCCGACCGGCGTGGTCCATGCGCGCGGCCGTCACCGGACACCCCGGTCGGCCAGGTAGCGCAGCGCCGCCTCGTAGCCGAAGACGCCGAGCCCGGCGACGACGCCGTCGGCGACCGCGGAGACGTAGGAGTGGTGCCGGAAGGACTCCCGGGCGTGCACGTTGGTGATGTGCACCTCGACGACGGGGGCGTCCACCTGGGCGAGGGCGTCACGCAGCACCACCGAGGTGTGCGTCCAGCCGGCGGCGTTGACCACCACGGCGGTGCCGGCGTCGGCGGCCTCGTGCACCCAGCCCAGCAGCTCGGCCTCGCTGTCGGTCTGCCGGACGGTGACGTCCTGACCCAGCTCGGCGGCCACCGCCTCGATCCGGGCGACCAGGTCGGCGTGGGTGGTGGTGCCGTACTTCTCGGGCTCGCGGCTGCCCAGGCGGCCCAGGTTCGCGCCGTTGAGGACGACGATGCTCATGCGGACTCCTCCACTGCTGCCCAGGCCGCACGCAGCCAGGCCTCGTCGGGGTCGGTGAGGATGCCGGGGCGGCCCAGCCCGTCGAGGACGACGAACCGCAGGCTCGCGCCCCGGGACTTCTTGTCGATCGCCATGACCCCGCGCAGCTGGTCGAAGTCCCCGGCGTACGTGGTGGGCAGACCCATCGCGGCCACCAGCTCGCGGTGCCGGTCGGCCTCGGCCCGGGACAGCCGACCGGCCGCGACGCCCAGCTCGGCGGCGAAGACCAGACCGACGGCGACGGCCTCACCGTGCCGCCAGCCGAAGTCCTCGGTCTTCTCGATCGCGTGGGCCAGGGTGTGGCCGTAGTTGAGGAACTCCCGGCGGCCGGTGTCGTAGAGGTCCTCGCCGACCGCGTCGGCCTTGACCTGCACGGCCCGGGTGATCAGCTCGGTGGTCGCGGCCCGGCCCGTGGGATCGGCCCCGAGCAGCTCCAGCACGGCGCCGTCGGCGATGAACCCGCACTTGACCACCTCCGCCAGCCCGGAGCGGAACTCCGCGTCGGGCAGGCCGGCGAGGGAGTCGGTGTCCACGAGCACGGCGACCGGGGGGTGGAAGGCACCGACCAGGTTCTTGCCGGCGGCGGTGTTGATGCCGGTCTTGCCGCCCACCGCGGCATCGACCATGCCCAGCAGGCTGGTCGGCACCTGGACGACGCGCACACCGCGCAGCCAGGTGGCCGCGACGAACCCGGCCAGGTCGGTGACCGCTCCCCCACCGACGCCGACGACGACGTCGCTGCGGGTCAGCCCGAGGCGGCCCAGCTCGCCCCAGAGCCCGGCGGCGACCTCGGCGGTCTTGGCCTGCTCCCCGTCGGGGACGACGAGCGCCTCCGCGGCGAGCCCGGCGGTCTGCAGCACCTCGACCACGGCACCGGCGAGTGCGGCCAGCGACGCGGTGTGCACCACGGCCGCCCGGGTGGCGCCGGCGAGCACGGTGCCGGTGAGCAGCGGCAGCTCACGGACCGCCCCGGCGCCGATGACCACGTCGTAGGGCGCGTCCCCGGCGACGGTGACCCGCTGGAGGCCGGTCACCGGGAGCTGCCCACGGCCGGCAGCGCGGCCAGCACGTCGGCCAGCACGTCGCGGACCGGGCGGCTGCCGGTCTGCAGGTGCAGCGTGGACACCTCGCCGTAGAGCGGCGCCCGGGTCTCCAGCATCTGCCGCAGCATCTGCCGCGGGTTGACCCCGAGGATCGGCCGGTCCCGGGAGAGGCCGACCCGCTTGGCGGCCGAGGCGAGGTCGACGTCGAGCCAGACGACGGTGCCCCCGGCCGCGCCGTGGGCGACCAGCAGGGCGCGGGTGTGCGCGCTGGTGACGGCACCCCCGCCGAGGGCCAGGACCCCGCTGTGCTCGGCGAGCGCGCGGGCGACGGCGCGCTCCTCCAGGGCCCGGAAGTGTGCCTCGCCCTCGGTGACGAACAGGTCGGCGACCGACGTGCCGGCCTCGGCCTCCACGTCGTGGTCGGTGTCCCGGAAGGACGTCCCCAACTCGGCGGCCAGCGCCGTCCCGACGGTGGTCTTGCCCGAGGCGGGCGGGCCGACGAGGACCACCAGGGCGGCCGCCCCCTCGGGGGCCGTCACCGCCAGGCCAGCCCGTCGAGGTAGCCGGCCACGTTGCGGCGGGTCTCGGGCACCGAGTCCCCACCGAACTTCTCCAGCACCGCATCGGCCAGCACCAGGGCGACCATCGCCTCCATCACGACCGAGCCGCGGGGCACCGCGCAGGCGTCGCTGCGCTGGTTGATCGCCACCGCGGCCTCACCGGTGGCGGTGTCCACGGTGTCCAGGGCGCGCGGCACCGTGCTGATCGGCTTCATGGCGGCCCGGACCCGCAGCACCTCGCCGTTGGTCATCCCGCCCTCGATGCCCCCGGCGCGGTCGGTGCGACGGCGGACCTCACCGGCGCCGGTCACCTCGATCTCGTCGTGGGCGACCGAGCCGCGGCGGCGCGCGGTCTCCAGGCCGTCCCCGACCTCGACGGCCTTGACCGACTGGACGCCCATCAGGGCACCGGCCAGCCGGGAGTCCAGCCGGCGGTCCCAGTGCACGTGGCTGCCCAGGCCCGGCGGCAGGCCGTGCACGACGACCTCGATGACGCCGCCGACGGTGTCCCCGTTCTTCCGGACGTCGTCGATCTCGGCGGTCATCTCCGCCGAGGTCGCCGGGTGCGCGCAGCGCACCGGGTCGGCGTCCAGGGCGTCGTTGTCGTCGGGACCGGGCAGCACGCCGTCGGGCACCGACACCGCACCGATGGCGACCACGTGGCTGACCACGCGGACGTCGAGGACCTGCTGCAGGAACGCGCGCGCCGCGGTGCCCAGGGCGACCCGCGCCGCGGTCTCCCGGGCACTGGCCCGCTCCAGGACGGGGCGGGCGTCGTCGAAGCCGTACTTCTGCATGCCGGCCAGGTCGGCGTGCCCCGGCCGGGGCCGGGTGAGCGGGGCGTTGCGGGCCTGACCGGCCAGCACCTCGGCGTCCACCGGGTCGGCCGACATGACCGTCTGCCACTTGGGCCACTCGACGTTGCCCACCTGGACGGCGATCGGGCCGCCCTGGGTGCGCCCGTGCCGGACGCCCCCGGTGAGCGAGACCGCATCGGTCTCGAAGCTCATGCGCGCGCCGCGGCCGTGGCCCAGTCGGCGGCGGGCGAGCTGGTGGTCCAGGTCGGCGGAGGTGATCTCCACCCCGGCCGGGAGTCCCTCGAGGATGGCGGTGAGCTGAGGACCGTGCGACTCACCGGCGGTCAGCCAGCGCAACATGGGGGTGAGTGTGCCAGCCGGGTACGACGGACCTGCTCAGAGAGGTCCGGCCAGGGCGAACGCCGCCGCCGTGCCGACCAGCAGCGGCGGCCCGAAGGGCACCGCGGAGCGCCACCCGGCGCGGCGCAGGGCCACCAGCACCAGCGCGCCGAGCGCCCCCGCCAGCATCCCGAGGAAGACGCCGGTCACCAGCAGGGCGCCCCCACCGCGCCAGCCCAGCGCGAGCCCGAGCACCGCCAGCAGCTTGACGTCGCCGAAGCCCAGCGCGTCCGGGCGGAGCAGCCGGAGCAGCGCGGCGACGCCGAACGCGACCAGGGCGCACCACAGCCCGTCCAGGGCCGGCTGTGCCGTGCCCACGGCGACCGCGTCGACGACCACGGCCGCCGCGAGCACCCCCAGGGCCGGGAGCACGACCACGTCGGGCAACCGGTGCACGGCGGTGTCGACGCCGGCCAGCACGACGGCCGACCCGGCGACCCACACCAGGCCGACCAGGACCGGCCGGGATCCGGTCAGCAGCGCCGCACCCGCGAAGAGCCCCGCGGTCACGAGCGCCGTGGACACGGACGCCCGGGCAGAGGCGGTCCGGCGCGTGCGGACCCCGGGGGCCGCGACGGAGCCCGGGCGCCCGGCGACCCGGTACCCGGCCACCAGACGGACGGTGACGCCGGCCAGCCACGGACCCAGCACCGCACCCAGCAGGGCGGCGCCGGCCGTCAGTGCGGTCAGGGCCGCAGACTCGCGTCGAGCGCGGCCCGCATGGCCGCGATCGGCGCCGGGTGCCCGGTGATCAGCTCGACCTGCACGGTGGCCTGCCAGAACAGCACCTCGATGCCGTGCACCGTCCGGCCCCCGGCGGCCTCGACGGCCTGGGCCAGTGGCGTCGGCCAGCCGGCGTAGAGCACGTCCAGGACGGTCTGGCCCGGCTGCCAGTGCAGGCCGGCGACCGTCGTCTGCCCGTCGGCGGGGACGGTGCTCACCACCACGGGGGCGGCGACCTCGGGGGTGTCGGCGAAGGTGGCGACCCGGGCGGTGACCTCCAGGGCGTCGAGCACCGCGACGACGCCGGCGGCCCGCTCGGGGTCCCGGACGACGACGTCCACCGTCCGGGCACCCAGGCTGGCCAGGGCCACCGCGGCGGCGCTGGCGGTGCCGCCGGCGCCCAGGATCGCGGCGTGCTCCACCGACTCGACCCCGCCCAGCTGGAGCGCCATCCCCACGCCGGTGACGTCGGTGTTCTCCGCGCGCCACCCGGTGGGGGTGCGGACGAGGGTGTTGGCCGCACCGAGCAACCGGGGCAGGGCGTCGACGTCGTCGGCCACGGCGACGGCGGCCTGCTTGCACGGCATGGTCACCGAGAAGCCCTGCCACTCCTCGTCGAGCCCGGCCAGCAGCACCGGCAGGTCCTCGGCCCCGATGTCGAGGGCCTCGTAGGTCCAGTCGGTGAGGCCCAGCTCGGCGTAGGCGGCCCGGTGGAGCACCGGGGACAGGGAGTGGCCGACCGGCCGACCGAGGACGGCGGCCCGCCTCACCCGGCGCCGCAGCCCAGGCCGGCGGCCGCGCAGCGGTCCCGTGCGGCCAGGAACTCCTGGTAGTCGGAGGTGAAGAAGTGGTTGCCCTCGGAGTCGGCCAGCACGTAGTACTCGAGGTCCCCGGTGCTGGGGGCCAGCGCAGCCTCCAGGCTGAGCTCGCCCGGCGAGCTGATCGGCGTCGGGGGCAGGCCGGGCAGGATGCGGGTGTTGTACGGGTTGTCCGAGGCGAGGTCGGCGACGGTGAGGTCGTTGCCGCTCTTGTCCAGCCCGTAGGCGAGCGTGGCGTCGATCCCCAGGGTGGTGCCGGCGGCCAGCCGGTTGTAGACCACCTGTGCCACGTCGACCCGCTCGGCGTCCTGCTGGGTCTCCGACTGCACCATCGAGGCCACGGTCAGCACCTCGTACGGCGTCCGGCCGGCCGCAGCGGCCCGGGCCTCCAACTGGCTGTCGGTGGCCACCTGGTCGAACTGGGCGACCATCGCCTGCAGCATCTGCACCGCGGTCGTCTCGGGCTCGAAGTCGTAGGTCAGCGGGTAGAGGAAGCCCTCCAGCTGGCCGTTCGACCAGGCCGGCAGGCCCAGCTGGGTGGTGTCCGCAGCGGCGGCCTGCAGCTCGGCCAACGGCACCTGGGTGGCGTCGGAGAGCCGCTGCAGCGTCTGGGTGACCGTGTACCCCTCCGGGACCGTCACCCGGGACAGCAGACGGGCGGCGGGGTCCAGCAGCCGGTCCAGCGCGGCCTGCCCGCTCATCTGCAGCCGCATGCCGTAGACGCCGGGCTGGATGCCGGTAGCGGCCGGGTTCGCCGACGCCGCGTCCACGAACGGGCCGGTGGAGGCGATGACGTCGGCCTCGACCAGCGAGCGGCCGATCGCGGTGAGCGAGTCCCCGGTCAGCACCCGGACCTGCACGTCACCGGAACCCTGGCCGGTGTAGTCCTCGGCCGTGGGGTTGACCTTGCCGAGCAGCCACTGGCCGCCGACGACGATCCCGGCGACCAGCCCGACGAGGACCAGCAGCGAGAGCACGATCGTGATCGGGCGGCGGGCCTTGCGCTTGCGGGCCGGCCGGGCGCCCCGGGCACGGCGGCCGCGGCGCCCGCGGTCCTCCTCGACCTCGGCGCCGATGACCTCCAGGCCCCCGGTCTCGTCCCAGACGGGTGCGGTGGTGCCGGTGTGGTCGTCGTCGCGGCGGTCGTCGTCGCGGCGGTCGTCGTCGGGGAGGCGGCCGGCGTCGCGGTCTGCGTGGTCCTGGTGATCCCGGTGGCCCTGGTGGTCCCGGTGGCCCTGGTGGTCCTGGTGGTCGTCGTGTGCCGACTGCGGGGCTGCTCGTCGGCGGCCGGTCTCGCGCGGGTCGGCGACATCCTCCTGGTCGAAGAGGTCCGGTCCGGGCGCGTCGTCGCGCACCCGGGCGTGCCGGTCGGTGGGCTCGTCGTCCCCGTCGTCGTCCCCGTCGGCACCGGTCACGGGCGCCGCCGGGGGCGGGACGGGTGCCGCGTGGCTCCTGGCGGGGCCGGTCGCGGGCTCCACGCGGGGGTTGCGGCCGGTGTTGCCCAGGATCAGCCCCGACAGCGCGGACGCCGGCGGCCGTGCGGGCCCCGGGCGGACCGGGCCCGGTCGGGCCGGCATCTCGGTGGTCTCGGGCGCGACCAGCGGGGTGCGCCGGGTCGCCTCCTCGTCGGCGGGGTCCAGCGGCCGGCTGGTGGGCCGGGCCGGGACCGGCGTGCTGGGCCGCGCCCGGGGAGCGGGGTCCTGGGAGGTGCCCGCATCCGGGGCGGCCGCCTCCTCCTCGGCGCGGCGACGGGCACGGCGTGGGCCGTCGGTGACCGGGCCGGTGGGCTCGTCGGTCACCGCGGCGAACTCGCCGGTGGGCCAGCTGGCGAGGAAGTCCGCGGCCGACCGGCCACCGCCCTCGCCGGAGTGCCGGCCACCGCGACGGGAGCCGTCCGTGGGGTCGCTCATGCGGGGCGACCGCCGGAGCGGACGCGATCCAGGTGGCTCTGCAGGATCACCACGGCGGCGGCCTGGTCGATCACCGAGCGCTGACGGCGGGCGTCGATGCCGCGCGCGCGCAGGTCGCTGGCTGCGGTCACGGTGGAGAGCCTTTCGTCGACGAGGCGCACCGGGACGTCCCCGATGCGCGCGGCCAGTGAACCAGCGTAGGCGCGTGCGTCGGCGGCAGAGGCCCCTGACGCACCGGAGAGGTGCCTCGGGTCCCCCACCACCACCTCCGTCACCTCGTGTTCCGTCACGAGGGCGGCCAGCCGGTCCAGGTCGCTCTGGTCCCGCGCCCTCCGCAGCGTCTCCAGCGGACTGGCCAGGAACCCGGTCGCATCCGACATCGCGACGCCGACCCGGACCGTGCCCACGTCGACGCCGATCCGCCGGCCCGGCACGAACTCCCCCGGAGCCCCGGTCTCCACGCCCACCTCAGGCAGTGGTGACCGCCGCGCCGACCGCGTGCTCCACGGCCGCCAGCGCCGCCGGGATGCCGGCCGGGTCGGTGCCGCCGCCCTGGGCGACGTCGGGCTTGCCGCCGCCGCGGCCGCCGACCGGCGCCGCCGCGGCCTTGAGCAGGTCACTCGCCGACAGGCCCCACTCCTGTGCCACCGGGTTCACCGCGGCCACGAGGGCGACCTTGCCGCCGGCGTCGGAGGCCAGCACGACCGCGGCCGGCGTGTCGTTGCCCAACCGGCCACGCACGTCGAGGGCCAGGTTGCGCAGGTCCCCACCGGACAGGCCGGCGGGCGAGGCGGTGACCACCCGGACGCCGAAGACGTCGCGGGCCGAACCCGCCAGGTCACCGGCGGCGGCCAGCGTCTGCTGCCCACGCAGCTCGGCCAGCTCCTTCTCGGCGTCGCGCTGGCGGGCCAGCATGCCCGTGACCCGGTCGACGAGCCCGTCCTGCGGGGCCTTGAGCAGGTCGGCGAGCTGACGGACCAGGTCCCGCTCGCGAGCCAGGTAGCGGAAGGCCTCCAGACCGACGACGGCCTCGACGCGCCGCGAACCGGACCCCACGGAGCTCTCCGCGGTCAGCGCCAGCGGGCCGATCTGGGCGCTCCCGCGCACGTGGGTGCCACCGCACAGCTCCCGCGACCACTCACCGCCGATCTCCACCACGCGGACCTGCTCGCCGTAGGTCTCCCCGAACAGCGCCAGGGCACCGAACTCGCGGGCCTCGGGCAGCGTCATCCACAGTGCCCGGACGGCCTGGTCCTCGCGGACGGCCGCGTTGGCGACCTCCTCGATGTCGGTGCGCTGCTGCGCCGACAGGGCGCCCTGCCAGGCGAAGTCCAGCCGGAGGTACCCGGGCCGGTTGTAGGACCCGGCCTGCAGTGCCTGCGGGCCCAGCACCCGGCGCAGCGCCGCGTGCACCACGTGGGTGCCCGAGTGCGCCTGGCAGGCCGACCGGCGCCACTCCAGGTCGACCTCGGCGGTCAGCTCGACGCCGTCGCGCAGCTCGCCCTCCAGCACCCGCACCTGGTGGGCCACCAGCCCCTTGACCGGGCGCTGCACGTCGACGACCTCGGCGCGACCGCCGTCCCAGACCAGGTGGCCGGCGTCGGCGACCTGGCCACCGGACTCGGCGTAGAAGGGGGTGGTGTCCAGCACCACGCGGGTCAGCTCACCGGGGCCGGCGACGGGGGTGTCACCGACCAGCGCGAGCACCCGGGAGTCCGTGCGCAGGGTGTCGTAGGCCCGCCAGTCGGTGGGGCCGTGGACACCGAGCAGCTCCTGGTAGGCCGAGACGTCGGCGCCACCGCTGCGCTTGGACCGGGCATCGGCCCGCGCGCGGTCGCGCTGCTCGGTCATCAGCGCCCGGAAGCCGGCCTCGTCGACGGTGACGCCCTGCTCGGCGGCCATCTCCAGGGTCAGGTCGATCGGGAAGCCGTAGGTGTCGTGCAGGCTGAACGCCTGCTGCCCCGACAGCTGGGTGGCCCCGGACTGCTTGGCCGACACGACCGCGGTCTCCAGGAGGGTGGTGCCGGCGACCAGGGTGCGCCGGAACGCCTCCTCCTCGGCGTAGGCCACCGAGGAGATCCGGTCGAAGTCGCTCGCCAGACCGGGGTAGCTGGGGCTCATCGCGTCCCGGCTCACCGGCAGCAGGGTGGGCAGGACGGCGTCCTCGACGCCGAGCAGGCGCATCGAGCGGACGGCGCGGCGCAGCAGCCGGCGCAGCACGTAGCCGCGGCCCTCGTTGGCGGGGGTGACGCCGTCGCCGATGATCATCAGGCCGGAGCGGACGTGGTCGGCGACCACGCGCAGGCGGACGTCGGTGTCGTGGTCGGCGCCGTAGGTGACGCCGGCGAGCGCAGCGGCGCGGTGCAGCACCGGGGCGACCTCGTCGATCTCGTACATGTTCTCGACGCCCTGCAGCAGGAACGCGACGCGCTCCATGCCCATGCCGGTGTCGATGGCCTTCTTCGGCAGGTCGCCGAGGATCGGGAAGTCCTTGCCCTCGCCGTCCCCCCGCTCGAACTGCATGAAGACCAGGTTCCAGATCTCGACGAACCGGTCCCCGCCCTCGTCGACCAGCGGACCGCCGTCCGGGCCGTGCTCGGGGCCCCGGTCGAAGAAGATCTCCGAGCAGGGGCCGGCCGGGCCCGCAGCACCGGTGGACCAGTAGTTGCTGTCCTTGCCCAGCCGCTGGATGCGCTCGGCGGGCAGCCCGGCGATCCGGGCCCACGCCTGCGCTGCCTCGTCGTCGTCGAGGTAGACGGTCACCCAGATGCGCTCGGGGTCGAAGCCGAGACCGCCGTCGTCGGTGGACCCGGTGATCAGCGCCCACGCCGCCTCGATGGCGCCGTCCTTGAAGTAGTCGCCGAAGGAGAAGTTGCCGTTCATCTGGAAGAACGTGCCGTGCCGGGTGGTCTTGCCGACCTCCTCGATGTCGAGGGTCCGCACGCACTTCTGCACGCTCGTGGCGCGCGGGTACGGCGCCGGCTCCCGCCCGGTCAGGTACGGGATGAAGGGCACCATCCCGGCCACGGTGAACAGCAGGGAGGGGTCCGGGGACACCAGCGAGGCGCTGGGGACCACGGTGTGCCCGCGCTTCTCGAAGTGCTCCAGGAAACGGCGGCGGATCTCGGCGGTCTGCATCTCAGCTCGTTCTCGAGGGGTGGCGCCCCGGACGTGCGCGGGGAACCGGGGTGTGACGGGTCAGGAGTCGGCGGAGTGGGCGCCGCGGCGGGCGGCGAGGGCCGCCTGGCCGCCGGCGCTGGCCTCGTCGCGGGTGGGCAGCGGGGCGTCCAGCCCGGTGCCCGAGCGCAGTTCGTCCTCACGCGAGGCGGCCGCCGCGCGCACGTCGGCGCCGAAGTCGGCGATGGCGTCGCCCAGGTCGCGCAGGCCGTCGGCCAGCTGACCGGCGATCGACTGCGGCGTGAGCTTCTCCGCGGCCTGGCTCATCTTGCGGACGACGAGCACCCCGATGGTGATGCCCATGGTCAGCCAGAACAGCCGGCGCATCAGCCGGCCCGCCGGCTGGCGCGGGCGGCGCGGCGCTGGTCCTTGGCGCTGCGCTGGGCGGTGGCGGCGGCCTGGCCCTCGCGCTTCTTGGTCACCGCGCTGCGGACGCCGTAGCTGAAGGCGGCGGCCTTGATCAGCGGGCTGCCGAGGGTGGCGGCGAAGACGCTGGTCAGCGCGGCCACGTTGGAGGAGACGTTCGCGGCGTTGCCGGTGATGTCGTCGACGCGCTCGAGGTTGGCGTTGACGTGGGTGACCGTCGTCGAGGCCTGGCTCAGGATGGGCTGGCTCTGCTCACGGACCTGGCGGATGGTCAGCGTGGTCTCGTCGAGCGTCCGCCCGAGCTTGAGCACGGGCACGCTGAGCAGCAGCACCAACACCACCAACGCGCCGGCGGCGATGAGCCCGGCGATCTCTCCTGCGGACACGCGTGGACTCCCCTGGTCGTGGATCTCTGACTGCCGCCCGGGTTGCTCCAGGCTCGGGTCACCCTAACCGCGGGGTGCGACAGAGTGTGCGCGGTTCAGCGGGGACGGCGGACGATCGCGCGCAGCCGCGCCAGCCGCGCGCCGATGCCGGCCTCGGCCCCGCGGCCGGTCGGGCGGTAGTAGTCCCGCCCCACCAGCGCGTCCGGCGGGTACTGCTGGGCCAGCACGCCGTCGGGGTGGTCGTGCGGGTAGCTGTAGGTCGCGCCGTGCCCGAGCTTCTTCGCCCCGGCGTAGTGCGCGTCCCGCAGCCCCGGGGGCACCGGCCCCGCCAGCCCCGCCCGGACGTCGCCCACGGACTCCCCGATGGCCACGGTGAGCGCGTTGGACTTCGGCGCCGTCGCCAGGTGGACGGTGGCCTGGGCGAGGGCGAAGTGGCCCTCGGGCATCCCGATGAAGGCCACCGCGTCGGCGGCGGCCACGGCGACCTGCAGCGCGGTGGGGTCGGCCATGCCGATGTCCTCGCTGGCGCTGATCACCAGCCGACGGGCGATGAACCGGGGGTCCTCCCCCGCCTCCACCATCCGGGCCAGGTAGTGCAGCGCGGCGTCGACGTCGGAACCCCGGACGCTCTTGATCAGCGCGCTGGCCACGTCGTAGTGCTGGTCGCCCTGCCGGTCGTAGCGCACCGCGGCCTGCGCGACAGCGGTCTCCAGGGTCGCGAGGTCCAGGGTCGCCGTCCCGGCTCGCCCCGAGACGGCCATGGCGGCACCGGCGCCGGACTCCAACGCGGTGAGGGCCTTGCGGGCATCGCCCCCGGCGACCCGGAGCAGGTGCTCCTCGGCCTCGTCGGTGAGGGTGACGGCGCCGTCCAGGCCCCGGTCGGAGGCGATCGCCCGGTGCAGCACCTCGCGGACGTCCTCGTCGGACAACGACTGCAGGGCCAGCACCAGCGAGCGGGACAGCAGCGGGCTGACCACCGAGAAGAACGGGTTCTCCGTGGTGGCCGCGATCAGGCTGACGATCCGGTCCTCCACCGCCGACAGCAGCGAGTCCTGCTGGGTCTTGGAGAAGCGGTGGACCTCGTCGATGAAGAGCACGGTGCGCCGGTTGCCGTGCACCAGCTCGCGCTTGGCCGCGGCGATGACCGCGCGGACCTCCTTGACCCCCGCGTCCAGGGCCGACAGCTGCACGAAGGAGCGCTTGGTCGCCAGCGAGATCACGTGCGCGAGCGTCGTCTTGCCGGTGCCGGGCGGGCCGTAGAGGACCAGTGACATCGGCTCGTCGGCCTCGACCAGCCGGCGCAGCGGGGCCCGGGGGCCCAGCAGGTGCTTCTGCCCGACGACCTCGTCCAGCCCGCGCGGACGCATCCGGACCGCGAGCGGCGCCCCGGGGTCGACGGCGGTGGACCGCTCCTCGGGTTCGGGGTCGAACAGCGTGCTCACGGTTCGACGCTACCTGCGTGGGCAGACACACCCGACGGATCTCCAGAACCGAGAGGACCCCCTCGTGCAGCACCGCAGCATCGGCAACGACGTCGTCGGCCGGGTCACCGTGTCGGCCATCGGCCTGGGCGCCATGCCCCTGTCCATCACATCCCAGCGCCCCTCGCCGGAGGCGGCCGAGGCCGTCGTGCACGCGGCCCTGGACGCCGGCGTCACCCTCATCGACACCGCGGACGCCTACTGCCTGGACGACACCGAGGTAGGCCACAACGAGCGCACGGTCGCCGCGGCGGTCCGCTCCTACGCCGGTGGGGACGACGTCCTCATCGCCACCAAGGGCGGGCACACCCGGCCCGGCGGCGGCGAGTGGGGCCTCGACGGCTCCCCGGAGCACCTCAGGCGGGCGTGCGACGCCTCGCTGCAGGCCCTGGGCGTGGACGCCATCGGCCTCTACCAGTTCCACCGGCCGGACCCGGAGACGCCGTGGGCGGACTCGATGGGCGCGCTCAAGGACCTCTACGACGCCGGCAAGGTGCGGATGGTCGGGGTGTCCAACGCCGACATCGGCCAGATCGACGAGGCCCGCGCCATCTGCGGCGACGCCTTCGTCAGCGTGCAGAACCAGTTCTCCCCCGGCTTCCGGTCCTCCGCCGGCGAGCTCGCCCACTGCGCGGCGAACGGCATCGCGTGGTTCCCGTGGAGCCCCTTCGGCGGCATGGGCGACGCCGGCTCGCTGGCCACCACCGCTACCGAGTTCGCCGCGGTCGCCGACGAGCTGGGCGTGTCGGTCTACCAGGTCACCCTGGCATGGCACCTGGCCCAGGCCGACGTCGTCATCCCCATCCCGGGCGCCAGCAAGCCGCGCAGCATCCAGGACTCGGCAGCCGCCACCCACGTGCAGCTGACCAGCGAACACCTCGCTCGCCTCGACACCACCGCCTGACCCCTCGAGTCGATCACCGTCAGGTGGTCGCGCGACACGCTGCTGGACGCGTGTCGCCACGACCACCTGGCGCTGATCACGAGGGTCGGGGCGCGCTGGCAGCTGGTGCGGCGCCGGCGGGGGCCTGCGTCCTGCACCGCGGCCTGCGCGTCACCAGCGGCGCGCAGACCTTCCTGGAACGCGCCCCGCTGCCACTGCCCGAGGACCTCTGTGCCCTTGCGACGCCCTCTGGCGCGCCGTGGTGCTCGACCCCGCGTCGTTGGCCGGACGGCTCGCGCGGGCCGACCGGGTCCGGGGAATCACGCGGGCGCGGTGGGTGGCCCCGCGCCTGGACCCGGGGGCGATGTCCCGCCCGGAGTCGTGGACCCGGTGGTGACTGGCGGACAGCGACCTGCCACGGTCCGGGCGCAGGTCCCGGTGTGCGACCGCGCCGGTCGCGTCGTCGCGCACGCCGACTGGGGCTGGGAGGAGTGGCGGGTGCTCGGTGAGTACGAGGGCAGCCACCACGCCGAGGTCGCCCAGTTCGACCGGGACGTCGACCGGTCCTCCCTGATGGGCGCCGACGGCTGGATCCTGCCGCGCTCCGGTGCCCGCCACGGTCGCAGCGCGGTCGTGGACCGCTGCCGCCGCGCCCTCCTCAGCCGCGGCTGGCGCCCACCGGCGGGTCGATCATCGTCAGGTGGTGGTGCCGACGCACCTCCGAGGGCGTGTCCGACGACCACCTGACGATGATCAACTGCAGCAGGGGGTCAGGCGAGGACCTCGCGAAGGGCGGCCAGGACCAGGGCGACGGTGTCGGGGCGGGCGTTGTGGCCCATCATCCCGATCCGCCAGACGCTCGCGGCGTACTGGCCGACGCCGCCGCCGATCTCGATGTCGTACTCCTGGAGCAACCGCTTGCGCACCGCGGCCGAGTCGACGCCCTCGGGCACCCAGACCGTGGTGAGCTCGGGGAGCCGGTGGCCCTCGGCGGCGAACAACCGCATGCCCATGGCCTCGAGGCCGGCCTGCAGCGCACCGCCGGCGGCGGCGTGGCGGGCGTGGACGGCGGGCAGGCCCTCCTCCAGCACCCGGCCCAGGCCCGCGTGCAGTGACACGACCATGCCGGTGGGCGCGGTGTGGTGGTAGGTACGGCCACCCGAGCCGCCGGCCTCACCTGCGTAGCCACCGAGCAGGCCCAGGTCCAGGTACCAGGACTGCGGCCGGGTGATCCGACGCTCCCAGGCCCGGTCGCTGATGGTGAACGGGGCCAGCCCGGGCGCGACGCCCAGGCACTTCTGCGAGCCGGAGTAGGCGATGTCCACGCCCCACTCGTCCAGGGCCACCGGGATGCCCCCGAGCGAGGTCACGCAGTCGGCCACCAGCAGTGCGTCGCCCTTGCCGGCGCCCAGCGCGGCCATGTCGGACTCCACGCCGGTGGAGGTCTCCGCGTGCACGGCCGCGATCACCTTGGGCGCGGGGTGCGCGGACAGCACCCGGTCGGCGTCCACCGGCTGGCCCCACTCGTGCTCGACCGGCACGACCTCGGCGCCGGTGCGGGAGGCGACCTCGACCATCCGCTGGCCGAAGAGCCCGTTGACCGCGACGACGGCGACGTCCCCGGGGCCCAGGGTGTTGACGAAGGCGGCCTCCATGCCGGCCGAGCCGGTGGCCGACAGCGGCAGCGTGCGCCGGTTCGCGGTGCCGAAGACCTCGCGCAGCCGGTCGGAGGTCTCGTCCAGCACCTGCAGGAAGAGCGGGTCGAGGTGCCCCAGCAGCGGCTGCCCCAGGGCGACCGTGGCCTCCGGGTAGGGGTTGCAGGGGCCGGGTCCGAGCAGGGTGCGAGCACGCAACATGTGTCGCACGTTACCCAGTCGAGTTGATCATCGTCAGGCGGTCGCCGGACACGCCGTCGAGGGCGCGTCCGGACGACCACCTGACGATGATCGACACCGGAGTGGGGTCAGGCGGGAGGGGCGACCTCGGGCGCGGGCGCGGGCTCGGGCTCGGGCACGAAGTCGATGCCGGCCTCGGTCCGCTGGGCGTCGCTGATCGGCGTCGGGGCACCGGTCAGCGGGTCGTAGCCGGCCCCGGTCTTGGGGAAGGCGATGACCTCGCGGATCGAGTCCACACCGGCCAGCAGCGCCGTCAGCCGGTCCCAGCCCAGCGCCGCACCGGCGTGCGGCGGCGGGCCATAGGCGAAGGCCTCCAGGAAGAACCCGAAGCGCTCCCGGGCCTCCTCGCGGGACATGCCGAGGGTCTCGAACACCCGCTCCTGCAGGGCGGCGTCGTGGATGCGGACCGAGCCGGACATGCACTCGTTGCCGTTGATCACCAGGTCGTAGGCGTCGGACAACGCCGCGCCCTTGTCCTCGGCGAACCGGTCCCGCCACTCGGGCGTGGGCGAGGTGAACGGGTGGTGCATGAACGTCCAGCCACCGTCCTCGGTCTCCTCGAACATCGGGAAGTCCACGACGAAGAGGAACGACCAGGAGCCCGGGGTGATGAGCTCCAGCCGCTTGGCGATCTCGTTGCGCGCGGCGCCCAGCAGCTCCTGGGACGTCCGGCGGGCACCGGCGGCGAAGAACACGCAGTCCCCCGGCTGCGCACCGACGGCCTCGACGAGGCCGGCACGCTCGGCGTCGGAGATGTTCTTGGTGACCGGGCCGCCCAGCGACCCGTCCTCGCCCACCGTGACGTAGGCCAGGCCCTTGGCCCCGCGCGAGCGGGCCCAGTCCTGCCAGGCGTCGAACGTGCGGCGCGGCTGCGAGCCGCCACCGGGCATGACGACGGCGCCGACGTAGGGCGACTGGAAGACCCGGAACGGGGTGTCGGCGAAGTAGGAGGTCAGCTCGGTGAGCTCCAGGCCGAAACGCAGGTCGGGCTTGTCCGAGCCGAAGCGGTCCATGGCCTCGCGGTAGGTCATCCGCGGGATCTCCCCGACCTGGTGGTCGGCGAGCTCGGCCCACAGCGCGGTGACCACCGAGGAGGCGACGTCCAGGACGTCGTCCCGGTCGACGAAGCTCATCTCGAAGTCCAGCTGGGTGAACTCCGGCTGCCGGTCGGCACGGAAGTCCTCGTCCCGGAAGCAGCGGGCGATCTGGTAGTAGCGCTCCATCCCGCCGATCATCAGCAGCTGCTTGAACAGCTGCGGGGACTGCGGGAGCGCGTACCAGGACCCGGGCTGCAACCGGACCGGGACGACGAAGTCACGTGCGCCCTCGGGGGTGGACCGGGTCAGCGACGGGGTCTCGACCTCGACGAAGCCCTGGGACGCCATGACGCCGCGGGCGACCCGGTTGACCTCCGAGCGCAGCCGCAGGACCGAGGCCGGGCCCTGCCGGCGCAGGTCCAGGTAGCGGTAGGAGTACCGGACGTCGTCCCCGGCGGCCTGGGCGCTCTCGATCGGGAAGGGCAGCGGCGCGGACGACGACAGCACCTCCAGCGCGGAGGCCACGACCTCGATCTCGCCCGAGGGCAGCTCGGGGTTCTCGTTGCCGGCCGGGCGGGCCTGGACCTGCCCGGTGACGAGCACGCAGTACTCGTTGCGCAGCGCGTGCGCCTCCTCCTCGCGGACGACGACCTGGGCGTAGCCCGAGGCGTCGCGGACGTCGAGGAAGACCACCCCGCCGTGGTCGCGGCGGCGGGCGATCCAGCCGGCGAGGGTGACGGTGGTGCCGGCGTCGGCGGCCCTGAGGGTGCCGGCGTCGTGGGTGCGGAGCACGGGAGTGCCTTTCGAGAGGAGGTGGGGCTTACCAGCGGGCGTGCACGTGGGCGCGGACGCGCTCGTCGTACACCCGCTCGAGGTCGGCGAGCTGGCCCTCGGTCAGCGGGGCGAGCGAGGCGGCGGCGACGTTGCCGAGGACCTGCTCGACGTTGCGGGCGCCGGGGATGACCGCGGTGACGCCGGGCTGGTCGATGACCCAGCGCAGCGCGAAGGCCGCGGTGGTGGTGCCCTCGGGGGCGATCGCGGCGACCTCGCGGGCGGCGGCCAGGCCGACGTCGTAGGGCACGCCGGAGAAGGTCTCGCCGACGTCGAAGGCCTCGCCGTTGCGGTTGAAGTTGCGGTGGTCGTCGGCGGCGAACGTCGTCGACTCGTCGTACTTGCCGGTCAGCAGGCCCGAGGCCAGCGGCACCCGGGCCAGGATGCCGACCTGCGCGGCGCGGGCGGCGGGCAGCAGCTCCTCCAGCGGCTTGCGCCGGAAGACGTTGAGGATGACCTGGATGGTCTGCACGCCCTCGTGCTGCAGCGCGGTGAGGCCCTCGGCGACGGTCTCCACCGAGACGCCGTAGGCGGCGATCGAGCCGTCGGCGACGAACCCGTCGAGGGTGTCGTAGACGCGCTGGTCGGAGTAGACGGCCGGCGGCGGGCAGTGCAGCTGGACCAGGTCCAGGGTGTCCACGCCCAGATTGCGGCGGGAGCGGTCCACCCAGGCGCGCAGGTTCTCGGGGGTGTAGGTCGCGGCCTCGAAGGGGTCGGCGCGGCGGCCGGCCTTGGTGGCGACGAAGGGGCGGTCGGACCGGGCGGCCAGCGCCTGCCGGATGCGCTCCTCGGAGCGGCCGTCGCCGTAGACGTCGGCGGTGTCCAGCAGGGTGACGCCGGCGTCGAGGGCGGCGTCGAGCACCTCGGCGGCGCCCTCGGAGCTGACGTCGCCCCAGTCGCCACCGAGCTGCCAGGTGCCCAGGCCGACGACGGAGACGTCGGCGCCGGTACGGCCGAGGGGGCGGGTCTCGAGAGCAGTCATGACACCACCGTCGCACGCACCCGTTCGACCAGCTCAGCGAGGGGCACCGGCACCTGCTCGCCGGTGGCCATGGTCTTGAGCTGGCCGACGCCCTCGGCGAGGTCCCGGTCGCCGATGACGACGACCTGGGCGGCCCCGGACCGGTCGGCGGCCTTCATGGCGCCCTTGAGCCCGCGGTCGCCGTAGACGGTGTCGGCGGAGACGCCCGCGGCGCGCAGCTGCCCGACCAGGGTGACGGCCAGCTTCTTCGCGGCCGCGCCCAGCGGCACGACGAAGGCCTGCACCCCGGGGGCGACCGCGAGGTCCAGGCCCTCGGCCTGCACCGCGAGGATCGTGCGGTCCACGCCGACGGCGTAGCCGATGCCCGAGACGTCGGGGCCGCCGAGGGCCGCGGACAGCCCGTCGTACCGGCCGCCGCCGCCGATGCCCGACTGCGAGCCCAGCCCGCCGTGCACGAACTCGAAGGTGGTCTTCGTGTAGTAGTCCAGCCCGCGGACCAGCCGGGGCGCCTCGACCCAGCTGATGCCCAGGTCGGTGAGGTGCTCGCGGACGGCGTCGTAGTGCGCGCGGGTGCTGTCGGAGAGGTGGTCGACCATCAGCGGGGCGTCGACCAGCTGGGCCTGCACCTCGGGCCGCTTGTCGTCCAGCACGCGCAGCGGGTTGATCTCCGCCCGGCGCCGGGTGTCCTCGTCCAGGTCCAGCCGGCCCAGGAAGGCGGTCAGCAGCTCGCGGTACTGCGGGCGGCAGGTGGCGTCGCCCAGCGAGGTCAGCTGCAGCTCGTAGTCGGTGAGCCCGAGGTCGCGGTAGCCCTGGTCGGCCAGGGCGACGACCTCGGCGTCCAGGGCCGGGTCGTCGGTGCCCAGGGCCTCGACGTCGACCTGGGTGAAGTGCCGGTAGCGACCGGCCTGCGGGCGCTCGTAGCGGAACGCCGAGCCGACGCTCCACAGCTTCACCGGCAGCGCCCCGGAGTACAGCCGGTGCTCGATGAACGCGCGCATCAGCCCGGCGGTGAGCTCGGGGCGCAGGGTCAGCGACCGGCCGCCCTTGTCGGTGAAGGAGTACATCTCCTTGCTGACGACGTCGGTGGACTCCCCGACCCCGCGGGCGAACACGGCGGTGTCCTCGAAGACCGGGGTCTCGACGTAGCCGTAGCCTGCCCGGCGCAGCGGCGCGGTCAGGGTCTCGCGGACGGCGAGGAAGCGCGCCGAGTCCGGGGGCAGGACGTCGAAGGTGCCCTTGGGGGCGACGAGGTCGCTCACAGCCCGCGGCCCTTCGTGGGAGCGGCGGCGGCCTCGGCCAGGTAGGGGTTGGTCGCCCGCTCCCGGCCGATCGTCGTGGCACCGCCGTGCCCGGGGAGCACCACGGTCGCGTCGTCCAGGGGCAGGACGACGTCGCGCAGCGAGCCGAGCATCGACTCCCAGGAGCCGCCGGGCAGGTCGACGCGACCGACCGAGCCGGCGAAGAGCACGTCCCCGGCGAGCAGCCCGGGGCTGTCGTCCAGGTCCAGGGTGAAGACGACCGAGCCCTGGGTGTGGCCCGGTGCGTGCCGGACGGTGAGGTCGACGCCGGCCAGGGAGAGCACCGCGCCGTCCTCGAGGGACAGCACGTCGGCCGGGTCGGGCAGCCGCACGCCGGTGATCAGCGGGGCCAGCGCGGGGCCGTGCCAGCGGGCCGGGTCGGCGAGCATCCCGGAGTCGGCGGGGTGCAGGTAGGCGGGGATGTCGTAGCCCTCGCAGACCGGCAGCACGGAGGCGGTGTGGTCGAGGTGGCCGTGGGTCAGCACGACGGCGACGGGCTTGAGCCGTTCCTCGGCGAGCATCCGGGCCAGCGGCTCGACGGCCTCCATCCCGGGGTCGACGACGACGCACTCGGCGCCCGGCCCGGAGGCCACGGCGTAGCAGTTGGTGCCGAACGCGCCGGCGGGGAACGAGCGGATGAGCACCGGGTCAGGCTACGCGGGGCCCGGCACTCCCCCGCCCGGCCTGCAGGGAGCCCCCAGGTGCGCCACCTAGACTCACCGCTCGACCAGCGGGGACCGGCTCACACGTGCGTCCCCGAGCAGCCGCACCGAGGAGCCCGCGTACCCGTGCCCAGCAACAAGCAGCGCCGTCAGGCCGCCCAGCGACACCTGCAGCGTCAGCTGGAACGACGGGCCGAGCAGGCCCAGAAGCGCCGCCGCAACCTGCTGATCGGGATCACCGCGCTGGCCGTGCTCGTGGTCGTCGGGGCCGCGCTGCTGATCACCGGCCTGGGTGGGGACGACGACACCGCGACGGCCGACGGTGGCTCCGGCACCTCGGCCGCCCCCAGCGACCCCGCGCTGCCCACGCCCGGCCCCGGTGCCGAGCGGGCCGGGCAGACCACCACCGCCGGGCCGTGCACCTACACCTACGACGCGCAGGGCAGCTCGGGCACCGCCAACGACGCCCCGACCGGCGACGTCCCCACCGAGGGCACGGTCTCCGAGACCATCACCACCAGCGCCGGTGTCATCCCGGTGACCCTGGACCAGTCCGGCACCGCCACCTGCGCGACCGCCAGCTTCGTGTCGCTGGCCTCGCAGGGCTACTTCGACGAGACCCCCTGCCACCGGCTGACCACCAGCGCCGGCCTGTCGGTCCTGCAGTGCGGTGACGCCAGCGGCACCGGCACCGGCGGCCCGGGCTACACCTTCCCGACCGCGGTCGACGGCACCGAGACCTACGGCCGCGGCGTCCTGGCGATGGCCAACAGCGGTCAGGGCACCGACGGCAGCCAGTTCTTCCTGGTCTACGGCGACAGCCAGCTGACCCCGGACTACACGGTCTTCGGGACCATCGACGAGGCCGGGCTGGCCGTGCTGGACCAGGTCGGTGCCGCCGGCACCGCCGACGGCAGCGACGACGGCGCCCCGGCCACCCCGGTGACGATCACCTCGGTCACCCCGGCCGCGTGAGGCCGGCGCGCGCCGGCGGGGCTGCGGGTCTGGCCCTGCTCCTCGCCGGCTGCACGGCGACGGTGCAGGGCACTGCGTCACCACGGGTCGAGGTGACCCTGGCCGGCACCGAGGTCGCCTCCTACGCCCCGGGTCAGCAGCACGTCACCACCGACGTCGACTACGCGGAGACCCCGCCGGTGGGCGGTCCGCACGACGCCAGCTGGGCCGACTGCACCGGCACCGTCTACGACACCGAGCTGCGGCCGGAGAACGCCGTGCACTCGCTGGAGCACGGGGCCGTGTGGGTGGCCTACGACCCGGGTCTGGCCACCGACGCCGACGTCGAGGCGCTCACCGCGCTGGTCGAGGGCCGTCCCGGGACGATGCTGTCGCCGTACCCGGACCTGGGCGTGCCGGTCTCGCTGCAGGCCTGGAACCACCAGCTGCAGGCGGGTTCGGGCACGGACCCGGCGGTCGAGGCGTTCACCACGCTGCTCACGTTCAACCCGGACACGACGCCCGAGCTCGGCGCGACCTGCGAGAACCCGGCCTTCACGCCCTGACGGCGCGCCGGGTGACCGCGGCGACCAGCCGTTCCAGCGGCCCCCGGCCCAGCACGAGGGCCCACAGGGTGCACACCACCAGTGTGGTGACGACGAAGCGCAGCCACAGCCCCACGCCGTCGTCGGTGGAGTCGAAGAGCGTCTCGCCGAGCCAGGCGATGCCGACCAGGTGCGCGCAGTAGGCCGACAGCGGCATGGACCCGACGCAGGCCAGCGGCAGCAGCACCCAGCGCAGCCGGTCGGCGACCAGCAGGCACACCCCCAGGACCAGCAGCGCGAACCCACCGGAGCCGATCGTCTCGGCCGGGGTGTTGCTGTGCGGCAGGGCGAGCAGCAGCTGGTCGGCCGGGGGCACCAGGTCCCGCCAGGAGGGGTCCTCGGCGAACGCGGCCTGCTCGTCGGCGTCGCCCGGGGTCACCTGCGCGACGCCGGCTGCGCCGTACCCGAGGACGGCCAGCGCCGAGCCCACCAGGACCAGCGTGGCCCGGACCCGGACGGCGGTCAGGTCGCTGCGGCCGACGGCCAGGCCGGTCACCACGAACGCCGCCCAGGTGGCGACGGGGTAGACCCCGGTGAACCCCAGCTGACCGAGCACTCCCCCGCCGCCGGTGTCGGCGTACACCCAGGGCAGCAGCACCTGGTGGTACAGCGGGTTGACCACCAGCACGAGGCCGGCCGCCAGTGCCAGCAGGGAACGCACGCGCCAGCGCAGCAGCGGGATGCACAGCACGACCAGGACCGCGTAGAACTCCAGGATCACCGCCACCGGCACGACCAGCAGCTGCACCAGCCCGCCCAGGGCCAGCAGCAGCGCCGCCCGGGTGAGCAGCACCAGCCGGGCGCGGACCAGCGCCTCGCCCTCGGGCGGTGTGGTCCGGCCGGTGAGCAGCCCCACCGACACCCCGGCCAGGGTGGCGAACAGGATCGAGGAGCGGCCGTCCACGAGCCCGGACCAGGTCGAGGGGTCGGTCCACACCAGCTCGTCGGTGGTCAGCAGGTGTGCCCCGAACATGCCCAGCACGGCCAGTCCCCGCGCCACGTCGACGCCGCGCAGGCGACGCGGGTCGGGCGTGCGCCAGGCCGGCCGGAACCGCCGTGGGGCCGGTGGTGCGTCGGCGCGGTCGACGGTGGCGGTCACCGGGGCAGGTTAGGTCAGCCCGCTGTGCGGGCTGGGTGTACGGCTAGGCGGTGACGCGCTCGACGTCGAAGACCCCGTCCACGTTGCGCACGGTCTGCAGCACCGCGCCCAGGTGCGCCGGGTCGGCCAGCTCGAAGGTGAACCGGCTGATCGCCACCCGGTCCCGGCTGGTCTGCACCGAGGCGGACAGGATGTTGACCCGCTCGTCGGCGAGGGCCTTGGTGACGTCGGACAGCAGCCGGTGCCGGTCCAGCGCCTCGACCTGGATGGCGACCAGGAACACCGACCCCGGAGCCGAGGCCCACTCGACCTCGACCAGGCGCTCGGGCTTGCGCTCGAGGTCCTCGGCGTTGGTGCAGTCGGTGCGGTGCACGCTGACGCCGCCCCCGCGGGTGACGAACCCGAGGATGTCGTCCCCGGGGACCGGGGTGCAGCACTTGGCGAGCTTGGCCCACACGTCGGTCATCCCGACGACGAGCACACCCGGGTCGCCGCCGGCGGTGCGGGCGACGGTGCGCTTGGTCGGGATCGCGGTCTCGGCGATGTCCTCGGTGGCACCCTCCGAGCCGCCCAGGGCGACCAGCAGCTTCTCCACGACCGAGGAGGCCGAGACCTGGTTCTCCCCCACCGCGGCGTAGAGCGCGCTGACGTCGGCGTGGTGCAGGTCGGCGGCCAGGGTGGCCAGCGCCTCCCCGCCCATCAGCCGCTGCAGCGGGAGCCCGGCCTTGCGCATCGCCTTGGTGAGCGCGTCCTTGCCCGCCTCGATGGCGTCCTCGCGGCGCTCCTTGGTGAACCACTGGCGGATCTTGGTCCGTGCGCGGGAGGAGCCGACGAACTCCAGCCAGTCCCGGCTGGGGCCCGCCGTGGGCGAGCGGGAGGTGAAGACCTCCACGACGTCGCCGTTGGCGAGCTTGCTGTCCAGGGAGACCAGCGAGCCGTTCACCCGGGCCCCGATGCAGCGGTAGCCGACCTCGGTGTGCACGGCGAAGGCGAAGTCGACGGGGGTGGCCTCGCCCGGCAGGCTGATGACGTCGCCCTTGGGCGTGAAGACGAAGACCTCCTGCGGGCCCAGGTCGTAGCGCAGGGTCTCCAGGAACTCCCCGGGCTCCTGGGCCTCGCGCTGCCAGTCCAGCAGCTGGCGCAGCCACAGCATGTCGTCACCGGAGGACCCGGGCTTGGGCGGGGCGACCGCGCCGCCCTTGGCCTTCTCCTTGTACTTCCAGTGCGCCGCGATGCCGTACTCGGCGGTGCGGTGCATGTCGTGCGTACGGATCTGCAGCTCGACGGGCTTGCCCTGCGGGCCGATCACCGTGGTGTGCAGCGACTGGTACATGTTGAACTTCGGCATCGCCACGAAGTCCTTGAAGCGGCCGGGCACCGGCTGCCAGTGCGCGTGCATGATGCCCAGCGCCGCGTACACGTCGCGCACCGAGTCGACCAGGATGCGGATGCCGACCAGGTCCCAGATGTCGGTGAAGTCCCGGCCGCGGACGATCATCTTCTGGTAGATCGAGTAGTAGTGCTTGGGCCGGCCGGTGACGGTGGCCTCGACCTTGGCGCCCTTGAGCTGCTCGGTGACCGCCGAGGTCACCTCGGACAGGTAGGTGTCCCGGGACGGCGCCCGCTCGGCGACCAGCCGGACGATCTCGTCGTAGCGCTTGGGGTAGAGCGTCGCGAACGCGAGGTCCTCGAGCTCCCACTTGATGGTGTTCATGCCCAGCCGGTGGGCCAGCGGGGCGAGGATCTCCAGCGTCTCGCGCGCCTTCTTCTCCTGCTTCTCCGGCGGGAGGAAGCGCAGCGTGCGCATGTTGTGCAGCCGGTCGGCCAGCTTGATGACCAGCACCCGCGGGTCGCGGGCCATCGCCACGATCATCTTGCGGATCGTCTCGGCCTGGGCGCCGTCCCCGAAGCTGACCTTGTCGATCTTGGTGACGCCGTCGACGAGGTGCGCGACCTCGGGACCGAAGTCGGCGGTGATGGTGTCCAGCCCGACGCCGGTGTCCTCGACGGTGTCGTGCAGCAGCGCGGCGACCAGCGTGGTGGTGTCCATCCCCAGCCCGGCCAGCACGGTGGCGACGGCGAGCGGGTGGGTGATGTAGGGGTCCCCGGACTTGCGCTTCTGGCTGGAGTGGGCCTCCTCGGCCACGTCGTAGGCGCGCTGCAGCAGGGCCAGGTCGGCCTTGGGGTGGCTGGTCCGGTGCAGCGAGGCCAGCGGCTCCAGGACCGGGCGCACCACGGTCGAGCGCTGGCCGGCGACGATGCGGCGGGCCAACCGGTCCCGGACCCGGCGACGGGGCACCGTGTCCAGCAGCGTGCCCCGCGGCTCGTCCGGCACCTCGACGGGCCGGGTGTCGTCCGGGCGCTGGACGGCGGGCCGCTCGGGCAGGGCGGCCCGCTCGGCCTTCTCGGCCACGGTGGGCTCGACGGCCGGGGCTCCCGCGGGGGCCGTGCCGGTGCTGGGGGCGACGACGTCAGAGGCCACGGGTCACTCCTCGGGTCCGGCGGGACGGGACCCTCACCATGCTAGCCAGGCAGCAGGACGCCGGCCCCGCTCGGGAGGGTGAGCTGGGCGTCAGGTGGTCCAGAGTGCGTGCACGGTGTGCGGGCGCAGTCGCTCCCGGCCACCGAGGACCGGCAGCTCGACGACGACGCTGACCGCCGTCACCACCCCACCGAGCTGCTCGACCAGGGAGATGGCCGCCTCCAGGGTGCCGCCGGTGGCCAGCACGTCGTCCGCGACCAGCACCCGCTGGCCGGGCCGGATGGAGTCGGTGTGCAGCTCCAGGGTGGCCGTGCCGTACTCCAGCACGTAGTCGGCCGACACCCGCTGACGCGGCAGCTTGCCCGCCTTGCGGACGGGCACCACCCCGGTGCCGGCGTCCAGGGCGACGGCGGCGGCCAGCAGGAACCCGCGCGCCTCCACCCCGACGACGACGTCGAACCCGACGTCCCCGGCACCCTCGGCCAGTGCGGCCGCGCGGGGGTCCTCCTGGACCGGGGTCTGCGCCAGGGCGTCGACGACCCGGCGGAAGGCCCGCGGGTCGGCGAAGACCGGGGTCAGGTCACGGAAGACGACACCGGGCTCGGGGAAGTCCGGGACGTCGACGGCGATGGAGGCGATGAGCTCGTCGAGCGGCAGCTCACCGGCGGTGTCCAGGGAGGTCACCGGCGCTTCTTGCCCTGCGGCCGGGTGGCCGGTCGGGCCCCCGGGTGGGGGGCGGCGACGGTGCGGGTCACCGAGGACGGCGACTCGACCTGCTCGACGGCCTCGGGCCGGGCCGGGAGCTCCTCACGGTCGGCCACCGCGACCCCGGTGGCAGCCGGCCGGGACCGGCGGGCACTGGCGACCGGCCCGGCGGTGACGGGTGCGCCTCCGGCCTGGGCGGCCTGCCGGGCGTCGGAGGCCCGCCGGGCCAGGACCCGCTTGCGCAGGGCCTGGACGCCGGGCTCGCGCTCCTTGAGGTCGGCGAGCACCGGCGTGGCCAGGAAGATCGAGCTGTAGGTGCCGGCGGCCAGGCCGACGGTGAGCACCAGCGCGAGGTCCTGCAGCGTGCCGACGCCGAGCAGACCGACGCCGACGACCAGCAG
This sequence comes from Modestobacter sp. Leaf380, assembly GCF_001424485.1. Lineage (GTDB taxonomy): Bacteria > Actinomycetota > Actinomycetes > Mycobacteriales > Geodermatophilaceae > Klenkia. Next base: position 157,630 of record NZ_LMQC01000022.1, on the reverse strand, counting down.
GCCCAGCACCGGCAGCAGTGCGATGACCGAGGTGTTGATCGAGCGCATGAGGGTCTGGTTGACCGCGAGGTTGGCCGCCTCGCCCCAGGTCATCCGGGCGCCCTTCTCCAGGTCCTTGACGTTCTCGTCGACCTTGTCGAAGACGACGACGGTGTCGTACAGGCTGAACCCGAGGATGGTGAGGAACCCGATGACGGTGGAGGGGGTGACCTCGAAGCCGACCAGGGAGTAGACGCCGGCGGTGAGCACGATGTCGTGGGCGAGGGCGGCCATCGCACCGACCGCCATCTTCGGCTGGAACCGGATCGCCAGGAAGAGCACGACGGCGGCCAGGAAGACCAGCAGCGCGATCAACGCCTGGTCGGTGATGTCCCGACCCCAGTCGGCGCTGACCGACTCCGGGCTCACCTGGGAGTCGCTGACCCCGGCGGCGTCGGCGATCGCCGTCACGACGGTGGCCTCGGCGGCGTTGTCCAGGGCCCCGGTGCGCAGCAGCACCGTGTTGCCACCGACCACCTGCGCGGTCGAGACGTCGGCGCCTGCCTCCTCGGCGGCCTCCCGGATCTCGGCCAGCTGGGACGTCGAGGCGGGCACCCGGAAGCTGTTGCCGCCCTCGAAGTCGATGCCGAAGTTGAAGCCCCGGAACACCATCGAGGCGACACAGACCAGCACGACGACGGCGGTGACCTTGTACCAGAACCGGCTGCGCCCGACGACGTCCAGACCGACCTCGCCGTTGTACAACCGGTGCGTGAGGGACGCCTTCCTCGGCGCCGCCCGCACGGCCGCGACCTCCTCCGGGGTGTCGCCCTCGGCCGGGAGGCCGGCCTCGGCGAGCGCCTCGTCGTCGGCGTCCGCGGCCGCGTCGGCCCGGACCTCCTCGGCGGACTCGGTGGCGTCGTCCCGGCCGTCGCCGTCGGCGTCGTCCAGGGGCGAGGTGGCGGACCCGGGGGTGCGCTCGGGGTCCGGCACGACGGCGTCGCGGCCCAGGTCGGTCGCGTCGTCGCCGTCGCGGGGGGTGCCGGTCATCGGTCGCTCCTGTCGGTGCCGGACGCGGTGGCGCCCGTGCTCGTGCCGCTGCCCGCGGTGGCCAGGCGACCGGGGCGCTGCCCCGGTCGGGGCGCGGCAGCCGGACGACGGGTGACGTCGACGGCGCCGAGCCCCGAGAAGCGGCTGCTGCCGAAGCTCCGGAACCGGGACAGCACCGCCATCAGCGGGTGCGTGAAGAGGAAGACCACGATCAGGTCGAGCACCGTGGACAGACCCAGGGTGAACGCGAAGCCCTTCACGTCGCCGATGGCCAGGACATAGAGGATCGCGGCGGCCAGGAAGCTGACCGCGTCGGCGGACAGGATCGTCCTGCGGGCCCGGACCCAGGCCCGGGGGACGGCGCTGCGCAGCGTGCGGCCCTCGCGGATCTCGTCCTTGAGCCGCTCGAAGTAGACGACGAAGGAGTCCGCGGTGATGCCGATGCTGACGATGAACCCGGCGATGCCGGCCAGGCTCAGGGTGAACCCGATCTCCCGGCCCAGCAGCACCAGGCTGGCGTAGACGACGACCGCGGACAGCACCAGGCTGGCGATCATCACCAGACCCAGGGCGCGGTAGTAGAGCAGCGCGTAGAGGAACACCAGCGCGACGCCGATGGCCCCGGCGATGAGCCCGGCTTGCAGCTGCTCACCGCCCAGCTCGGTGGTGATGGTCTGCGCGGTGGCCTGGGTGAAGGTCAGCGGCAGCGCGCCGTACTTCAGCTGGTTGGCCAGCGTGGTCGCGGTCTCCTGGTCGAACTGACCGGTGATCGTCGTCTGGCCGTTGATCGCGCCCTGGATGGTCGGGGCGGACACGACGTTCCCGTCGAGGGTGAACGCCACGGCGCTGCCGGTGTTGGCGGCGGTGTAGGCGGCCCAGGTGGCAGCGGCCTCGCCCCGGAAGTCCAGCAGCACGATCCACTCGCCGGTGGCTTGCTGGGTGCCGGCGCTGGCGTCGGCGATGTCGGTGCCGGAGATGATCTGCGGGCCGAGCAGGTACTTGGCGGTGCCGTCCTCCGAGCACGCGGCGACGAAGTCGTCGGCGGCGTCGACCTCGCGGTCGACCCCGTCGGGCTCGCAGGTCAGCGTGGCGAACTCGGCCGCGGCCTGCTCCTGGGTGACGGCGCCGGGGGCTTCGGGGACCGAGCCGGCCGGGTCGGTCGTGGCCGGGTCGGTCGTGGCCGGGTCCGTGCTGGCCGGGTCCGTGCTGGCCGGGTCGGTCACGGCGGGGTCCGTCGTCGGTGCGGCCGGGTCGGTCGTCTCGGGGGCGAAGAAGTCGGGGGCGAACGAGTCCGGGGCAGCACCCGAGGTCGGCGCCGCCGGCTCCGTCGTCGCGGGGTCCGTCGTGGCCGGGTCCGTGGTGGCCGGGTCCGTCGTGGCCGGGTCGGTGGTCGCCGGGTCGGTGGTCGCCGGGTCGGTGGTCGCGGGGACCTCCGTCGGCGTCACGCCGGCGGGCTCGGGGCCCTGCAGCACCGGGCGGAACCGCAGCTGGGCGGTCTGCCCGAGCTCGCGGGCCTGGTCGCCGTCCTCGCCGGGGACCGAGATGACGATGTTGGAGTCGCCCTCGGTGACCACCTCGGCCTCGGCGACACCCAGGCCGTTCACCCGCTGCTCGATGATCTGCCGCGCCAGCTCGAGGTCCTCCCGGCTGGGGGTCCCCCCGCCCGGCACCTGGGCGGTGAGCGTGACGGTCGTGCCGCCCCGGAGGTCCAGCCCCAGCTGCGGGGTGCGCTGGGTGCCGGTGGCGAAGATCAACCCGTACATGACCGCGACGATCAGGACGAAGGCCCCGAAGTAGCGGGCGGCGGGGAGCTGGCGAGCGGCCACGGTGCGGCGCCTCAGCGGTTGCGGTCGGAGGGGTCGCCGTCGCCGTCGACGATGCCCTGACGCTCGGCCGTGGGGGGCACGACCTCGCCGGCGGCGGCGTCGAGGACCGCACCGTCGGGCGTGCGGACCTCCATGATCGCCGGGCGGGCGAAGGTGGCGACGACGCCGGGGGCGATCTCGACGTCCACGGTGCCCTCGCCGAGACCGGCGACGGTGCCGTGCAGGCCGCTGGTGAGCATGACCGGGGTGCCCACGGTCAGCTTCTCCTGCAGGGCCTGCGCGTTGGCGGCCATCTTCTTGCGCTGGCGGGCCGGCAGCACGATGAGCAGTGCGAAGGCCAGCACCAGCAGGATGAGCGGGAAGAACTGCTCCACGGTTGTCGTGCCTCTCCACCGCGCCACGTTCGCGCGGTCATCGTGACCGCACGGTGGCAGTCACTCGGGTACGTCGGGTGCGGTCCGCCCGGGGGGCGCGACCGGCGCAGGGCGCGCAGAACCCACGTCGGGTTGCGCACCAGCGCGGACGAGTCTAGGCGTCGAAGAGCGTGGGGGACGACGCGCGGTCCGACGGCGGGTCGTTCGCGCCCCCACCGGCCCCACCCGTCAGCCAGACACCCTGCGGCACCGGCAGGTCCAGGTGCCGCCACGCGGCCTCGGTGGCGACCCGCCCCCGAGGGGTGCGGGCCAGCAGCCCGGCGCGCACCAGGAAGGGCTCGCACACCTCCTCGACGGTGTGCGGCTCCTCCCCCACCGACACGGCCAGCGTGGCCACCCCGACGGGGCCGCCGCCGAACTTCACGACCAGCGCGTGCAGCACCTCGCGGTCCAGCCGGTCCAGGCCCAGCTCGTCGACGTCGTACAGCGCCAGCGCGGCCCGGGCCACGGCCTCGGTGACCCGGCCGTCGGCCCGGACCTCGGCGTAGTCGCGCACCCGGCGCAGCAGGCGGTTGGCGATCCGTGGGGTGCCCCGGGACCGGCTGGCGATCTCCGCCGAGCCGTCCGGGTCGATCTGCACGCCGAGCAGGTCGGCCGAGCGGGTCAGCACCTTCTGCAGGTCGGCGGTGTCGTAGAACTCCATCTGCCCGACGAAGCCGAAGCGGTCACGCAGCGGCCCGGTGAGCAGGCCGGCTCGGGTGGTGGCCCCGACCAGGGTGAACGGCGCGATCTCCAGCGGGATCGCGGTGGCACCGGGCCCCTTGCCGACGACGACGTCGACCCGGAAGTCCTCCATCGCCATGTAGAGCAGTTCCTCGGCCGGACGGGCGATCCGGTGGATCTCGTCGATGAAGAGCACGTCGCCCTCGGCGAGGTTGCTCAGCATCGCCGCCAGGTCGCCCGAGCGCTCGATCGCCGGTCCGGAGGTGATCTTCACCGGGGTGCCGAGCTCGGAGCCGATGATCAGCGCCAGCGAGGTCTTCCCCAGTCCGGGTGGGCCGGACAGCAGCACGTGGTCCGGTGGCCGCCCCCGTCGCTTGGCACCCTCCAGGACCAGGTCCAGCTGACGGGCGACCTTCGGCTGCCCGACGAACTCGGCCAGCGAGTGCGGCCGCAGCGCGGACTCGACGACGCGCTCCTCGTCACCGGCCCATGCGCTCGCGTCCGAGGTCGGCTCGGTCACGCCCGGCCCAGCATCCGCAACGCCTGCCGCAGCAGGACCGCGACGTCGACGCTGCCGGTGTCGGCGACCTGCTCCTCGGCGACCGGTGCCAGCTTGGCCAGCGCGCCGTCGGCCTCCCGGACGCTCCAGCCCAGCCCGACCAGCGCCGTGGTCAGCTGGTCACGCCACGGCGCCACCGGGGTCACCGCCAGCCCGGTGGCCCCCGCGGCGGCGGTGGCGGCGTCCAGGCTGACGTCCCCGGACCCCACCCCGAGCCGGTCGCGCAGCTCCAGCACCAGGCGCTCGGCACCCTTCTTGCCGATGCCGGGCACCTGCATCAGGGACTTGAGGTCCCCGGTGGTGACGGCGCGGCGCACCTCGCGCGGGGGGTGGATGGCCAGCACGGCCTGGGCCAGTCGGGGGCCGACGCCGTTGGCGGTCTGCAGCAGCTCGAAGAGCTGCCGCTCGTCGTCGTCGGCGAAGCCGTAGAGGGTGAGGGAGTCCTCCCGGACGACCAGGCTGGTGCTCAGCCGGGCGTCCTCCCCCACCTGCAGTCGGGCGATGGTGCCGGGGGTGCACTGCACGGCCAGCCCGATCCCGCCCACCTCGACCACGGCACCGTCCGGGGAGACGGCGGCGACCCGGCCCGCGACGCTGGCGATCACCGGTACACCCCACCACTGCCGATGCCCTGCCAACGGCTCTGCCGGACCGCGGGCCGGGGGGCGGTGGACAGCTTCTCCACGACCTGCCCGACCCCGGCACCCGAGGCCAGCGCGGCGACCCGCAGCCGGTCCTGGGTCGGCCCGCGCCAGACGTGGCAGACCGCCAGCGCCAGCGCGTCGGCGGCATCGGCGGGTCGGGGCGCCTCGGTGAGGCCCAGCACCCGGGTGACCATGATCGTGACCTGCTCCTTGTCGGCCCGGCCGTTGCCGGAGATCGCCGCCTTGACCTCGCTGGGCGTGTGCCAGGCGACCGGCCGGCTGGCCTGCGCGGCGGCCAGTGCGGCCACCCCCGCGGCCTGCGCGGTGCCGGTGGCGGTGCCCTTGTTGTTCTGGTGGAAGACCCGCTCGATCGCGACCACGTCGGGCTGGTGCTCGCGGACCAGTGCCGTCACCGCGGTGTGCAGCTCCAGCAGCCGCAGCTCGATCGCCAGGTCCGCGTCACTGCGCACCACCCCGACCCCGACGGCGGTGGGCCGCTGCCCGGGCCGGCCGTCGACGACGCCCCAGCCACACCGGGTCAGCCCCGGGTCGATGCCGAGCACGCGCACTGGGAGCCCCTCCGTCTGCGAACAGGTGTTCGAGGAACGCTAACCGGGTCCGACCCCCAGCGCGGCGCGGCGCGCCGCTCAGGCGTCGGCGGCGATCTTCTCCATGACGTCGTCGGACACGTCGTAGTTGGCGTAGACGTTCTGCACGTCGTCGCAGTCCTCGAGGGCGTCGATGAGCCGGAAGACCTTGCCCGCGGCGTCCTCGTCGAGCTCGACCTGCACGCTGGGCACGAAGGCGGCCTCGGCGGAGTCGTAGTCGATGCCGGCGTCCTGCAGCGCCGTGCGGACGGCGACCAGGTCGGTGGGCTCGCTGACCACCTCGAAGGTGTCCCCGAGGTCGCGCACCTCCTCGGCGCCGGCGTCCAGCACGGCCTCCATGACGGCGTCCTCGCTGGTGCCGGTCGAGGGCACGACCACGACGCCCTTGCGGCTGAACATGTAGGACACCGAGCCGGGGTCGGCCATCGAACCGCCGTTGCGGGTCATGGCGGTGCGGACCTCCATGGCCGAGCGGTTCTTGTTGTCGGTGAGGCACTCGATGAGCACCGCGACACCGCCGGCGGCGTAGCCCTCGTAGGTGATGCCCTGGTACTCGACGCCACCGGCCTCCAGGCCCGCGCCACGTTTGACCGCCCGGTTGATGTTGTCGATCGGGACGGAGGACTTCTTGGCGCGCTGGACGGCGTCGAAGAGCGTCGGGTTGCCCTGCACGTCACCGCCGCCGGTGCGCGCCGCGACCTCGATGTTCTTGATCAGCTTCGCGAAGAGCTTGCTCCGCTTGGCGTCGATGCCAGCCTTCTTGTGCTTGGTCGTCGCCCACTTGGAATGGCCGCTCATCGCTGCTCCTCACCTGGTGGCGCCGTCGTCGGCGCCGTCCACACGTCTCCTCCGCTCAGGCGGCGGCGCGCACCAGCTCGACGAAGAGCCGGTGCAGCCGGGTGTCACCGGTGAGCTCCGGGTGGAAGCTGGTGGCGACGACGCTGCCCTGGCGGACCGCGACGATCCTACCGTCGGCCGGTCCACCGCAGACCCGGCCGAGGACCTGCACGCCCGCTCCGGCCTCCTCGACCCAGGGCGCGCGGATGAAGACCGCGTGCACCGGGCCGCCCGGGACACCGGCGACGTCGACCTCGGACTCGAAGCTGTCGACCTGCCGGCCGAAGGCGTTGCGCCGCACGGTGACGTCGAGCCCGCCGATGGTCTGCTGGTCCTCCGGGGCGTCCAGCAACCGGTCAGCGAGCAGGATCATCCCGGCGCACGAGCCGTACGCCGGCAGCCCACCACGGACCGCGGCGCGCAGCGGCTCCAGCAGCCCCCACCGGTGCGCCAGTTTCGCGATGGTCGTGGACTCACCGCCCGGGAGCACGAGGCCGTCCAGGCCCTCGAGCTCCTCCGGTCGCCGGACGGGCGACGTCCGGGCGCCCTGCGCCTCGAGCACGGCGCGGTGCTCCCGGACGTCGCCCTGCAACGCGAGGACCCCGATGCGGGGTGCGCTCACCAGCCGCGGTCGGCGAACCGCTGGTCGGCCGGGAGCGTGGAGATGTTGATGCCGACCATGGCCTCGCCCAGCCCGCGGCTGACCTTGGCGATGACCGACGGGTCGTCGTGGAAGGTCGTGGCCTGCACGATGGCGGCCGCGCGCTGCGCCGGGTCGCCGGACTTGAAGATGCCCGAGCCGACGAAGACACCGTCGGCGCCCAGCTGCATCATCATCGCCGCGTCCGCGGGGGTGGCGATGCCGCCGGCAGTGAACAGCACGGTCGGGAGCTTGCCGGTGCGGGCGACCTCGAGGACCAGGTCGTGGGGGGCGCGCAGCTCCTTGGCCGCCACGTACAGCTCGGTCTCGTCCAGGGTCGACAGCCGGCGGATGCCGGCGCGGATCGCGCGCATGTGCCGGGTGGCCTCGACGACGTTGCCGGTGCCGGCCTCGCCCTTGGAGCGGATCATCGCCGCGCCCTCGGAGATGCGCCGCAGCGCCTCGCCCAGGTCGGTGGCACCGCACACGAAGGGCACGGTGAAGTCGCTCTTGACGATGTGGTGCGCCTCGTCGGCCGGGCTCAGCACCTCGGACTCGTCGATGTAGTCCACGCCCAGGCTCTCCAGCACGCGCGCCTCGACGAAGTGCCCGATCCGGGCCTTGGCCATCACCGGGATGGACACCGCGGCGATGATGCCGTCGATCATGTCCGGGTCGCTCATCCGGGCGATGCCGCCCTGCGCGCGGATGTCGGCGGGCACCCGCTCCAGGGCCATGACGGCCACGGCGCCGGCGTCCTCGGCGATCCGGGCCTGTGCGGCGTCGACGACGTCCATGATGACGCCGCCCTTGAGCTGCTCGGCCATGCCGCGCTTGACGCGGTCGGTGCCGGTGCCGGCGGGGGTGCTGTTCTCGACGTGCTCAGACACGGTGCGGCCTCAAGTCAGGAGGGTTGTGGGCGACCCATCGTAGGCACGTGTCAGTGCCGGTCCGCCGGGCCCGCGGTGCCCACGACGGCGTCCAGGCCGTCGTCGATGTCGAAGAACCGGGGCAGCGGCCGGGCGGCGTGCAGCCGCAGCACCCGGACCCCGGGCCGGCGCCGCAGCGCGCGGGTGTCCCGGACGGCGTCGTTGTAGAAGCGGCGGGCCAGCCCGACCCGCCACCCGGCGTCGTCGAGCTCCGGGGCGCGGACGGCGCCCGGCAGCTCGCGCAGCACCCGGCCCAGCCGGTTCTCGGCGACCTCCCGGTCACCGCCCGCGGGCCGGCGGCAGGCCGCGACCGCGGCGCCCAGGGCGGCGGTGGGGTCTGCGCCCAGCTCCTGGGCCCGGTCCCGCGCGATGCCGGCGACGAGCTCGCAGCGCCGGGCCAGCGCGGCGTCCAGCACGTCCCACGCCCGGCCCACCCGGCGGTCCAGCCGGCGCAACCGGGTCAGGGTGAACCCGACCCAGGCCAGCAGCAGGACCAGCGCCACGCCGACGAGCAGCAGGGTCCAGCTCGTCGACGTCACGTGTCAGGACGCTACCTCCGCCCGCCCGGCCCACGGGCGGACCCGCTGGTCAGGCCTCGGTGCTGCGCCGCAGCCAGCGCGGCAGGAAGCGGTCCGTCGGGGGTGCCGCCGGCAGGTCGTCGTCGTCCTCGGTGGTGACGACGGCCGCCCCCGGTGGGGCGACCGTCTCGTAGACGGCGAGGATCTGCCCGGCCAGCGTCGTCCAGTCGTAGTCGGCGGCCCGGCGGTGCCCGGCGGCGGCGAGCGCGGCCCGCCGCTCGGGGTCGGCGAGTAGCGCGATGAGCTCCCGGGCCAGCGCGGTGGCGTCCCCGCGGCGGACCAGCACCCCGGCGGTGCCGTCCTCCAGCACCCGGGCGAAGGCGTCCAGGTCCGCGGCGACCACGGGGGCACCGGCGGCCATCGCCTCCACCAGCACGATGCCGAAGCTCTCGCCCATCAGGTTCGGAGCGCAGTACACGTCCACCGAGCGCAGGAACGCCGCCTTGTCGGCCTCGGCCAGCTCGCCCAGCAGCGTCACCGACGGCTCGAGGTCGGGGCCCAGCAGCGCGTGCAGCTCGTCGGGGTCCCCGCGGCCGGCGACCAGCAGCCGGGCTCCCGGACACTCCCGGACGACGGTGCGCATGGCCTCCAGCAGCACCGGCAGGCCCTTGCGCGGCTCGTCGTAGCGGCCCAGGAACCCCACGGTCGGGGCACCGCTCCCCCGGGCGTACCCGGGCAGCGACGGCCCCTCGGCGAAGGCGCCCACGTGCACCCCGTTGGGGATGACGACGGCGTCCCCCCCGAGGTGCTCGACCTGCAGCCGGCGGGCGAAGTCCGAGACCGCGATCCGCCCGGAGATCTTCTCCAGCCACGGCCGGACCACCGGGCCCCAGGCGGAGAGGAACAGCGACCGGGTCGCCGCCGCGTGGTAGGTCGCCACGATCGGCCCGCGGGCCAGCACGCACACCAGCAGCGACACCGACGGCGGCGCCGGCTCGTGCACGTGGACGACGTCGAAGCGCCCGTCCCGGAGCCAGCGCCGGACCCGGCCGGCCGAGACGGGGCCGAACTGCCAGCTGGCCATCGAGCCGTTGTAGGGCACCGGGTTGGCCCGCCCGGCCCAGGTGACGTGCTCGTCGGGCACGTTCTCCTCGTGCTCGGCCGGGGTCAGCACCTCGACCTCGTGGCCCATCCCGCGCAGGGTCTGCGCGAGGTCCCGCACGTGGTACTGGACGCCGCCGGGCACGTCCCACTGGTAGGGGCAGACCAGGCCGATCCTCACCGGGCCGGCTCCGGGCGGACGTCGGCCCAGATCCGGCCCAGCTGGTGCCAGTCCACCGGGCGTTCGGCGATGCTGACGGCGAAGGCGTCCGCGACGCCCTGCATGCCGGCGTGCACCCGGTCGCGCAGCCGGCCCGGGCCGTGCACGTCGACCTCGGGGTGCACGGTGTGCCGCCACCCCGTCCCGTCGAAGTGCGAGACGGCCGGCAGCAGGGCCGCGGCGGTCTGCGCCGCCAGCAGCGCCGGCCCCCCGGGCATGGTGGTCGGGCGGTCGAAGAAGGTGACCGGGATGCCGGAGGCGGACAGGTCGCGGTCGACCAGCAGGCACGCCGATCGCCCGGCGCCCAGCCACTCCTTGAGCAGCGTCGAGCTGGGCCGCTCCCCGCCGGTCAACGGGACCACCCGGAACCCCAGGGACTCCCGGTAGGCCAGGAACCGCTCGTAGAGCTGCTCGGGGCGCAGCCGTTCGGCCACGGTCATGAACGGCCCGCCGAGCCAGTCGACGAACCAGACACCCGCGGCGTCCCAGTTGCCGCTGTGCGGCAGTGCCAGGACGACGGGTCGCCCGGCGTCCCGGGCGGCCTCCAGGTGCTCGGTGCCCACGACGGTGGTGCCGGCCAGCAGCCGGGGCACGCCCAGGGTGGGCAGCCGGAAGGCCTCCATCCAGTACCGGGCGTAGGACCGCAGCCCGTCGGCGGTGAGCGTGTCCAGCTCGGTGCCGCCCAGCCCGGTGACGACGGCCAGGTTGGCCCGCAGCTGGCGGGCGCCCCGGCCCTGCCGCCCCGCGGCCCAGGTCCCGGCCCGGTCGAACACCGCCCGTGCGACCGGCTCGGGCAGCGCCTTGACCGCGCCCCAGCCGGCCGCGTACCCGGCGTCGACCAGCCGCTCGCGGGCGACGTCGACGCGGCTCACGGGGTGGGCGGGGTGACCGGGAGTGCCTGGCCGCGGGACTGCTGGTAGACCGTCGCGAACCGCTGGCCGACGGTGATCGTGGAGCCGATGAGCAGCAGCCACAGGCAGACCTGCAGGGCGTAGGGGATGCCCAGACCGGTGAACCCGGTGCCGACCAGGATGAGGATCAGCCGCTCGGTGCGCTCGACCAGGCCGACGTCGCAGGTCAGGCCCATGCCCTCGGCCCGGGCCTTGACGTAGGAGGTCAGCACGCCGAGCACCAGGCAGGTCAGCGACAGCCACACGACCATCCGGTTGTCGCCCTCGCCGGAGAACCACCACACCAGCCCGGCGAAGACCGCGGCATCGGCGGCCCGGTCGCCGGTGGAGTCCAGCACCGCGCCGAACACCGACCCGCCGCCGCGCGCCCGGGCAAGGGCGCCGTCCAGCATGTCCAGCAGCACGAACACCGTCACCGCGAAGGCACCCCAGAAGAGCACCCCGTTGCCGATGACGAACACCGCCGACACGACCGCGCCGACGGTGCCCACGACCGTCACCGCGTCGGCGGTGACGCCGGCCGCGAGCAGCGTCCGGACGACGGGTGCCCAGACCCGGGCCACGGCCGGGCGCAGGTTGACCCCCAGCATCAGCCGGCCTCGGGGGCGGGCGGGGTGGGCGGAGCGGGCGGGGTGGGCCAGGCGTCGGCCAGCAGCTGCCGGGTCTCCCCCAGCACCTGCGGCAGCACCCGGGTGAGACCGAGGACCGGCATGAAGTTCGTGTCCCCACCCCAGCGCGGCACCGCGTGCTGGTGCAGGTGGTCGGCGATGCCGGCGCCGGCGACCGAGCCCTGGTTCATCCCGATGTTGAAGCCGTGGGCCCCACTGACCTCGCGGACGACCCGCATCGCCGTCTGGGTGAGGTCACCCAGCTCGGCGACCTCGCCCGTCGTCAGGTCGGTGTAGTCGGCCACGTGCCGGTAGGGCACCACCATCAGGTGCCCGGCGTTGTAGGGGAACAGGTTGAGGACCACGAAGACGGTCTCGCCGCGGGCCACCACCAGGCCGTCCTCGTCGGTCATCGCCGGGATCAGGCAGAACGGGCAGTCGTGGTCACCGGTGGGCTTGCCCTCGCCCTTGATGTAGGCCATCCGGTAGGGCGTCCACAGCTGCTCGAAGACCGTCGTGGGCCCGCCCTCGTCGGGGTTCACGCGGTGCTCTCGACCGACTCCGCCACGGGGGCGGTCGGGTCGTCGTTGCGGCGCCGGGCCACCCAGTCCGCGATCGCCTCGACGGCCTCGTCGACGGGCACCCCGTTGCGCTGGCTGCCGTCGCGGTAGCGGAAGGACACCGCACCGGCCTCGGCGTCGGTGGCGCCGGCGATGAGCACGAAGGGCACCTTCTGCTTGGAGGCGGTGCGGATCTTCTTCTGCATGCGGTCGTCGGAGTCGTCGACCTCGACCCGCAGGCCCCGGGCCCGCAGCCGGGTGGCGACCTCGGTCAGGTAGGGCACCTGCTCGTCGGTGATCGGGATGCCGACGACCTGCACCGGGGCGAGCCAGGCCGGGAAGGCACCGGCGTAGTGCTCGGTGAGGACGCCGAAGAACCGCTCGATCGAGCCGAACAGCGCCCGGTGCAGCATCACCGGTCGCTGCCGGGAGCCGTCGGCGGCGGTGTACTCCAGGCCGAAGCGCTCGGGCAGGTTGAAGTCGACCTGGATGGTCGACATCTGCCAGGTGCGCCCGATGGCGTCCTTGGCCTGCACCGAGACCTTCGGGCCGTAGAAGGCGGCGCCGCCCGGGTCCGGGACCAGCTCCAGGCCGGAGTCGACGGCGGCCTGGCGCAGCGCCTCGGTGGCCCGCTCCCAGCTCTCGTCGGTGCCCACGGACTTCTCCGGGTTCCGGGTGGACAGCTCCAGGTAGAAGTCGCTGAGGCCGTAGTCGGCCAGCAGGCCCAGCACGAAGTCCAGCAGCGCCTTGAGCTCACCGGCCATCTGCTCGGGGGTGCAGTAGATGTGCGCGTCGTCCTGGGTGAACCCGCGGGCCCGGGTCAGCCCGTGCACGACCCCGGACTTCTCGTAGCGGTACACGGTGCCGAACTCGAACAGCCGCAGCGGCAGCTCACGGTAGGACCGGCCGCGGGAGTCGAAGACCAGGTTGTGCATCGGGCAGTTCATCGGCTTGAGGTAGTAGTCCTGCCCCTGCTTGCGGACGACGCCCTCGCTGTCGCGCTCCTCGTCCAGCTGCATCGCCGGGTACATGCCCTCGGCGTACCAGTCCAGGTGGCCCGAGGTCTCGAACAGCTGGCCCTTGGTGATGTGCGGGGTGTTGACGAAGGAGTAGCCGGCCTCCTCGTGCCGCCGCTGGCTGTACTTCTCCAGCTCGCGCCGGATGATCCCGCCCTTGGGGTGGAACACCGCCAGCCCGGACCCCACCTGGTCGGGGAAGCTGAAGAGGTCCAGCTCGGTGCCCAGCTTGCGGTGGTCGCGGCGCTCGGCCTCGGCCTGCTGCTCCTGGTGGGCCTTCAGCGCGTCCTTGGACTCCCACGCGGTGCCGTACACCCGCTGCAACTGCGGGTTCTTCTGGCTGCCGCGCCAGTAGGCGGCCGCTGCCCGGGTCAGCGCGAAGGCCGGGATGCCCGAGGTGCGGGGCAGGTGCGGGCCCCGGCACAGGTCGGTCCAGACCCGCTCCTTCGACCTGGGGTCGAGGTTGTCGTACATGGTGAGCTGGGCGCCGCCCACCTCGACGTCGGCACCCTCCGCCGCCTCACCGGCACCGCCCTTGAGGCCGATGAGCTCGAGCTTGTACGGCTCGTGGGCGAGCTCGGCGCGGGCGTCGTCGTCGCTGATCTCGCGGCGGGCGAAGAACTGGCCCTCCTTGACGATGGCCTGCATGCGCTTCTCGATCGCCTGCAGGTCCTCGGGGGTGAAGGGCCGCTCCGGGTCGACGTCGTAGTAGAAGCCGTTCTCCACGGGCGGGCCGATGCCCAGCCGGGTGCCGGGGAACAGGTCCTGCACGGCCTGCGCCAGCACGTGGGCGGTCGAGTGCCGGATGACCGCCCGGCCGTCGGGACTCGAGGCGGCGACCGGCTCGACGTCGGTGTCCGCGTCGGGCACCCAGGCCAGGTCCTTGAGCTCGCCGTCCACCCGGACGACGACAGCGGCGTCGGCGCCCTTGAGCGGGACGCCGGCGTCCTTGAGCGCCTGGGTGGCCGTGGTCCCGGCCGGCACCCGGACGGTGACGACGGCGGGTTCGGCGGGCGCGGCAGACACAGGGGGCTCCTGACGATCGGGGTGTTCGGGCTCCTGCGAGCGTAGTGGCCGGGCGCCAGCGGTCAGACCGGCGCGACGGCGTCCCCGACGGAGACCCGTCCCGGCGTCGTGACCTCGGCGTACACGCCCAGGCAGTGCCGGGGCGTGCGGGTGACCCGCAGCACCGCCCCGCCGACCGCGACCTCGCGGCCGACCCAGTCGCGCTCGTCGTCCCCGGGCAGGTCCAGGACCAGGTTGGCCCGGGGGTCGGCCGCCGAGCACCCGGCGGGCACGTCACCCCGGGCGGCGCGCTCCAGGGCCTGCCGGCTGACCAGGTGCACCGCGGCCACCATGACCTGCGGCGCGTCGGCCTCGGCCAGCCGCACCGGGCGGCCCAGCAGAGCGGTGAGCGCGGCGGCGTCGGCCTCGTCGTCGCCGGTGGGGACGACGGCGCCCAGGCCGGGGGCGGTCTTCTCCCGCAACCGCTCCCCGGTGGCGACGTCGACCACGGTGCGGGTGCGGTCGCCTGCCAGCCCGGCCGGGGTCACCTGCACGACGGCGGTGTCCACGGGCGCCAGGCTCTTCACCGGGTGCACCCAGATGCCCTCCACCCGTGCGGCCACGGCAGCGACGCTACCCGGCCCGCAGGCGCCGGAGCTGGGCGTCCAGGTGCGGCCGGGCGCGGCGCTGCCCGCCCCGCTGCGCCACCGCGACGGCCAGGGACTCCAGCGCCCGGGCGACCCGCTCGGCGTCCGGGGACCAGCCGCGCGCCCGGCACTCCTCCAGCCACTCGACGGCCCCGCGGTGCCCGCGCTCGGCGTTGCAGCGGCTGCACGCGGCGACCTCGTTCTCCGCCCAGGACGGTCCCCCGCGGACCCGGGGCACCACGTGCTCGGTGGTGGGCCGCACCCAGCGGTCGAAGGTGCGCCCGCACCACACGCACGTGGGGCCGTCCCGCTCGACCGCGGCCTCCAACCGGGCGGCTCGATCGGGCTGGGCGGACACGCCCCTCCCCTTCCCCCACCCGGCGCCGCCCAACCGATGAGCCCGGCGCGGTGCGGCAGTCTCTGGACCGAGCCGTCACCCACCACCACCCCGGGAGCACCCATGGGCGCGATCAAGGTCCACCTGTTCAGCACCGTCGACGGGGTCGTCGACGTGCCCACCTGGACGTTCCCCTACGGGTTCCCCGAGGACCTGGCCGCCGCGGTCGGCGCCCTCACCGCAGACGCGACCGGCATCCTGCTGGGCCGCACGACGTTCGAGATGTTCGCGCCGGCCTGGTCGACCCGCACCGTCGAGGACGACCCGGGGGCCCCGTTCTTCAACGACAGCGCCAAGTACGTGGTGGCCTCGCAGGCCCCGTCGGTGGAGTGGGCACACACCACCGTCCTGGAGGGCTACGACCCCGACCGGGTCCGGGCGCTGGCCGCCGAGGGCGACCTGTACGTCAGCGGGAGCGTGACCCTGGTCCGGGCCCTGCTGGCCGACCGGCTGGTCGACGAGCTGCACCTCTTCGTCTACCCGGTGGCCGTGGGCGCCGGGATCCGGCTCTTCCCCGAGGGCGGCCCCGAGACCCCGCTCGCGCTGCTGTCGGCGTCGGCGCTGAGCAACGGCGTCGCCCACCTGGTCTACGGCCCCGCCTGAACGCGAACGGCCCCCTCCCTGGTCGGGGAGGGGGCCGTGTCGGGTGGGCGATACTGGGATCGAACCAGTGACCTCTTCGGTGTGAACGAAGCGCTCTACCGCTGAGCCAATCGCCCGGCTGCGGTGCGGTCGTGCTGAGTGCGATGACCATGATGCCAGACGGTCACCGCCACATCGGCACCCACCCCGGGACCCAGCTCGGCACGCCGAGCAGGTGCAGGACCACGACGATGACGCCGTAGACGAACGCGGCCGTGAGCAGGGCGAAGACCACCCGCACCCACACCGGCTGACGCCCCAACCACTCCGTCCACCGCTTGACGTTGCGCTTGGTGAACTCCAGCAGCCGCTCGGCCCAGGTGAACTCCGAGGCGAGCACGAACAGGGCCGCGATGACGGTCAGCCAGCCGGGGCCCGGCAGCGGGATGGTGACCAGCCCGAAGACCAGCAGCAGACCACCGACGACCCCCACGCCGACCCGGTAGGCGGTGTCCAGCGTCTTCTTGGCGGCGATCCTGCGCCGCCACGGACGGCGGCCGATCCGCTCGCGCAGGCTCTGCACGTCGTCGTTGTCGTACCGCTCCCGCCGCGCACCGCTCGTCTCGCGGGGAGGACGACCGGGCGGCGGGGTGGAGGGGGTCGTCGCCGTCTCGGGACCGTTCAGCTGGACACCTGCCCGTTCGCCACGATGTCCGTCGGGGCCGACGGAGCTTGTCGACCGGCCTCGATGCTGATGCCGTAGGCGCTGTAGTCGTCCAGGCCGGTCGCATCGGACCCTACGGTGCGCAGGTCCACCCCCTCGGTCACCACGTCGAAGGTGCCCAGCGGCACCGGGGCGCCGTCGGTCATGCCCCAGAGCACGTAGGTGCTGTCGGCGGTGTCGTTGACCGTCATGCCGTCGATGACCACCTGGGCCTGGCCGTCGCGGGCGACGACCGTGGCGACCGTCCGCCCGTCGTGCTCCATCGGGGCGATGGTGGCCTGACCCGGGGACAGCAGCGAGTCCATCACCTGGGACTGGACCGACGCGGTGGCCCGGGCGGCGTCCCGGTCCTGGGTGACGACGACGTTCCAGGCACCCAGCGCGAGGATCGCCGCGACCCCGGCAGCGACCAACGCGTTGGGGACGACGCGACGCCAGGCGGCGCGGTCGGTGCTGCGGGCCCCGTGCCGACGGCGTGGGCCGAGGAACCCGGGGCGGGTGTCGGCCGGTCGCGCCGTGCCACCGGCGGTGCGCGGAGCGGACGGGACGGCCGGGCGGGGCGCGGCCGGCGCGTCGGCGACGGGAGCGTCGGAGCGGTGCACCTGTTCGGTCTCCTCGACCGCGGCGCGCAGCCTCTCGCGCAGCCCCTCGGAGGGCTCGACGACCGGGAGGTCGGTGGCCATCGCCGCCATCACCTCCGAGGTCTCGGCCACCGTGGCGGTGCAGCGGTCGCAGCCGGCCAGGTGGACGGCGAACGCGGACTCGTCCTCGGGCTCCAGGGCGTGCAACGCCCAGCCGACGGCGAGCTCGTCGTAGCGGTCGTGGTCGGTGACCCGGCGGGGTCGCTCGTCGGTCATCGGGCACCTCCCTCGAGGGACGCGGAACCCAGGGCGCTGCCCATCGGGGTGCCGACGACGACACCGCCCAGGTTCTCCTTGAGCCGGCGCATCCCGGCGAGCATGCGGGTCTTGACGGTGCCCAGCGGGGTGTCGGTCAGGGCCGCCACCTCCCGCTGGGTGTAACCGCCGTAGTAGGCCAGGGTCAGCGCCTCGCGCTGGGGGGCCGGCAGGGTCTGCAGGGCAGCTCGGACGCGGTCGGAGACCACCCGGGTCCACGCCTCGTCCTCCACGTCGCGCTGGGCGATGGGCTCGGTGAGGCGCAGGTCGTCCTCGGCGCGGGTCTGCCGGCGCCGGTGGGACTCCTCGCGACGCACGGCGTCCACGGCCTTGTGGTGGACCATGGCCAGCAGCCAGGAGCCGAAGGACCCGCGTGCGCCGTCGAAGGCGAACGGGTCCTTCCACACGGTGAGGAAGACGTCCTGGAGGACGTCCTCGGCGAGCGTGTCGTCGGCGAGCACACGGCGGGCCAGCGCGAAGGCGGGGCGACGGAACCTGTCGTAGAGGTCGTCGACCGCCCCGCGGTCGCCGGCCTGGACGCGACGGATCAGCTCGGCGTCCGCGGAGTCCTCCTCCGCTCGCCGCTGAGGTCGGGTCACGAGTCCCATGGTCACACGTCTGGTTCGTGTGCAGGAGCCCCTGCGGTTCACCGGGGCCTGCGGGGCTCCCCGGACGGGTGAGGTGTGGCCCGTGACGACCGGGCCCGATCGCGTCACCTCCGGGTCGGTGGGTCGTTGACCTGGCATGGCGAGTCCCGCGCCGGGCTGCACGGCCCGCACCACGCTGCACCTGGTCGGCCCCTCGTCCTGGACCGAGGTCCCCGCGACGCTGCTGTACGACACCGCCGACCCGTTCGCGGTCCGGGTGCGCTTCGGTGGCCGGGTCGGGGCCCCCACCGGGGGCGCGGAGGACGGCGTCGAGTGGATGCTGGGCCGGGATCTGCTGCACGCGGGTCTGTCGCACCCCGCGGGTGCGGGCGACGTCCGGCTGTGGCCGGCACGCACCGCCGTCGACGTGCTGTTCTTGGAGCTGCGCGCACCCTCGGGCCACGCGCTGTTCGAGCTGTCCCGCAGTGCGGTGGCGGACTTCCTGCGGGAGACCGAGCGCCTGGTCCCCCGCGGCGCCGAGTCCGAGCTGCTGCGTGTGGACGGCGAGCTGCTGGCCCTGCTGCAGGGCGAGGGCCCCGACCCGGGTCGCTGACCCCGTCCGACCCCGCCCGACCCCGCCTGACCCCGTCCGACCCGCCTGACTCCGTGCGGTCGCCTCGGGACCGCCTGCCACCGGCCTGCTGACCGGCCGCGAGCGCGGGACGACGCTGCGGCAACGGCGCGCGCACGCGCCCGGACAGCCACCCAGGAGGCCGCGCGAGCCTCGGGCGGCTCGTAACGTCCGCAGCGTGGGACGACACGCGACACGCCCGACGACGCGCCGCCGGTGGCTGCCCGCCGCGACGACGGGTGCGGCCCTGCTGGTCGCCACCGCGGTCCTCGTCCCCGTGCTGGGCCAGGACGACCGCTCCGACGCCGCCGGGCCGGGGGCAGTGCCCGTGCCCGGATCGCCCGGGCTCACCCTGGCCATCGGCGGTGACGTGGCCTTCGCCGGCCGGACGCTGCCCCTGCTCACCGACCCGGCGGGCCCCTTCCCCGAGGCCGGCGCGACCCTGACCGACGCCGATCTGGCCCTGGCCGACCTCTCCACGCCCGTGGGGGCCGCCGGCGCGGCCGCCCTGGCCGCGGCCGGCGTGGACCTGGTCGCCGTCGTCGCCACCCCGGACGCCGCGACGGCAGCCGACACCCTGGACGCCCTCTCGGCGGCCGGGCTGCGCCCCGTGGGCGCGGGCCGGGACGGGACCGCGGCCGGCAGCCCGCAGCGGGTCGAGGTCGACGGCCAGGGCGTCACGGTCCTCGGGTTGAGCCTCGCGCCCGGGGCCACCGCCGCCGGCATCGGCGCCGGACTCGCCACGCCGACGCTCGCCGACGCGGTGCTCGCGGCCGTGGGCGTCGCCGACCGGCGGGGCGACGTGGTGCTCGTCCGTCTGTCCGGGAGCCCGGCCTGCGCGGCGGACACCCGGGAGCTCACCGACCGCCTGGTGTCGGCCGGGGCCGACGTGGTGCTGGGCGCCGGCGACGTCCCCGCCGGGGCGTGGTGGGCCAGCGGGGACCGCCGGGCGTGGGCCGCCCCCTCCCCCGGGCCCCTGCTGTCGGCTGACGAGTCCACCGCCCCACCCACCGGCCTGCTGCGGCTGGTGGTGCGGGAGGGGGCCGTCGTGGGGGCCGCCTTCGACCCTGCCTCCACCGACCCGTTCGGGCGCCTGGGGGGTGTGAGGCAGACCACGATCTCCCCGAACGGCCCCCAGACGCCCACCGAGGCCCGTTGCGACCCCGCGAACGGGCCGCGGACAGCCCCCTGACCTGCGGGTTCACCCTGAGGACACCCCCCGGTGACCCCCCGGTGCAACCCCCGTCCAGGGGTCGGTTAGTGTTGTCCTCGCACTGCGGACGTGGCTCAGTGGTAGAGCATCACCTTGCCAAGGTGAGGGTCGCGGGTTCGAATCCCGTCGTCCGCTCGGAACCGAGCGCTGGTCGGAAGACCAGCGCTCGTGTGCGGTGGAGTGGCCGAGAGGCGAGGCAACGGCCTGCAAAGCCGTCTA
Source organism: Modestobacter sp. Leaf380 (assembly GCF_001424485.1). Lineage (GTDB taxonomy): Bacteria > Actinomycetota > Actinomycetes > Mycobacteriales > Geodermatophilaceae > Klenkia. The sequence goes on along the minus strand of NZ_LMQC01000022.1, from coordinate 137,626 downwards.
CACGGGTTCAAATCCCGTCTCCACCTCGACGGCCCCCGGGCTCGCTCGAGGCGGGACAGGGACCGAGCACCACAGCACGGGCGATTGGCGCAGCGGTAGCGCGCTTCCCTGACACGGAAGAGGTCACTGGTTCGATCCCAGTATCGCCCACCGACCGAAGGCCCCGGAGCAGCCGCTCCGGGGCCTTCGTCGTGTCCAGGCCGTCGCCGTGTCGGCGCTGCCGGTCAGCGCGTCGACGGGACCCGCTCGTCCCAGAACCGGGCGACCTGCACCGCCAGCTGCTGCTCGTCCCCGTCGTTGGACAGCACCACGTCGGCCACCGCGGCCCGTTCCTCGTCGGTCGCCTGGCTGGCGATACGCGCCCGGGCATCAGCCTCGGACAGCCCCCGCCCGAGCAGTCGCCGGACCCGGGTCTCGACATCGGTCGCGACGACCAGCACGAGGTCGTAGGACCCCGCCTGTCCGGTCTCCACCAGCAGCGGCACGTCCTGGACCACCACGGCGTCCGCCGGGGCCGCAGCGACCAGTTCAGCGGCCCGAGCCCGCACCAGGGGGTGCACGATCCCGTCCAGGCGCGCACGCTCCCCCGCGTCACCGAAGACCACCGCCGCCAGCGCCGGGCGGTCCAGCGCGCCCTCCGCGGTCAGGACGTCCGCCCCGAACGCCTCCACCACCGCAGCCAGGCCCGAGGTCCCCGGCTCCACCACCTCGCGGGCAATCGAGTCGGCGTCCACCAGGACGGCCCCCCGTTCCACGAGGAGCCGGGCCACCGTGGACTTCCCGGAGCCGATCCCGCCGGTCAACCCGATCCGCAGCATGCCCCGACCCTGGCACACCCGTGCACCTGCCGCCGCGACTGCGGGGGCAGACCCCCGGGCCGTGTCCGCCCCCGGAATCCAGCGCCGCCAGGTCACGAACAGGTGTCGATGACCGGGGCGCACCTGTCACACCGGCGCGTCGCACGAGTCCCACCCGTCACAGGACTTAACTTCAGCACCGGCACCTCGACCTCCCCCGACCGCGAGGGCGCCGACGCAGAGAGGTGGGCACGACATGTCCCGACACACGACCGCCGAGGCGTCCTCGGCCGCCGTCCGGCGCCGCGGGCCCGGCCGTCACCGGCTCGACGCCCCCAGCGGGGTGCGGTGCTCGGAGCTGCCCGCCGTCCGGGCACGGCTGGAGGGCCTCACGCCCCGCAGCTCTGCCGCGACCTTCTTCCGCTCGCTGTTCCCCTCGGTGCCCTCGGGCCGCCACACCTGGGACTTCCTGACCAACGCCGGCGGGCGACCCCGCTCGGCGTTCGCCATCATCCTCAGCCTCTGACCGGTCCGTCCGCCCCACGTGGGCGGACGGCGCGCCTGCGCCGATGACGACCCCGAGGGCCCTGCGGCCCCCGGGGTCCTGGTGCTGTCCCGGCTCGGCTCAGCCGGTCGCCGCTGCGGACCCGTCCGCCGGATCGCCGGCGGCGATCGCCACCGCGGCCAGCGTCTGCAGGGCCCCCTGGGTGCCCGGGGCGTCCAGCAGACCGGGCAGCAGGGTCAACGCGTAGGTGCGCTCGGCGACGGTCGCGACCAGCGTGGTGTCCGCCGGACCGCTGAGCAGCACCGCGTCGGCGCCGGGCACGACGGCGGGATCCGCCCGCACGCCCTGCTGCTCCTGGTTGGCCACCAGCACCTCGACACGCTCGGCGGCCGCCGCGGGACCGTCGTACACGAAGACGGTCACCTCCAGCAGCGGGTCGCTGGCACCCGCGGTGTCCGTGGCCGGCGCGACCCCGTACCCGCAGGTGATGCGGGCGGTCCGGCCGATGTCGGGCTGCGGCTCCCCGACCACGTACGTGGTCGTCCCCGGCAGCCGGACGCCGAGGCCGTCGGCCACCTGCCCCACCGTCAGCAGCTGCGCGCACGCCCCGGGGACGACGAAGACCGGGGCCGGCGTGGTGGTCGCCGTCGTGGGTGCCGGGGTGGTGCTCGTGGTGGCCGCTGCGGGCGGTGCCCCGCCCCCGGGGAGCGCGCACCCCGCGAGGCCCAGCAGACCCACCAGCCCCACGCACGACAGTGCGCCGCCCACCCGGTGGGGTGGACGGCGCACGGTCATGCGATCAGCAGGCGATCGGCCTCAGCGGGTCACTCGCCGCCGGCGAGCTTGGCCCGCAGCGCGGCCAGTGCCTCGTCGGAGGCCAGCGTGCCGCCACCGGAGGAGGAACTGGTGCTGGCAGCCGGGCCCGAGGAGGACTCCGACGACGCCGGGGCGTCGCTGGAGTAGCTGCCACCGGCAGCCGCCTCGGCGTCGGCCTCGCGGGCCGCCGTGATCTGCTTCTGGTGCGCCTCGAACCGGGCCTGGGCCTCGGCGTACTGACGCTCCCACTCCTCGCGCTGGGTGTCGAAGCCCTCGCGCCACTCGCCGGTGTCGGAGTCGAAGCCCTCGGGGTACACGTAGTTCCCCTGCTCGTCGTACGACGCGGCCATGCCGTAGGCGGCCGGGTCGAACTGGTCGTCCTCGGCGATGACGCCCTCGTTGGCCTGCTTCAGCGACAGCGAGATGCGACGACGGTCGAGGTCGATGTCGATGACCTTGACGAGGATCTCGTCGCCGACCTGCGCGACCTGCTCCGGGATCTCGACGTGGCGCTCGGCCAGCTCGGAGATGTGCACCAGGCCCTCGATGCCCTCGTCGACGCGCACGAACGCACCGAAGGGGACGAGCTTGGTGACCTTGCCGGGCACGACCTGCCCGATCTGGTGGGTCCGGGCGAACTGACGCCACGGGTCCTCCTGCGTCGCCTTCAGCGACAGGGAGACCCGCTCACGGTCCAGGTCGACGTCGAGGACCTCGACGGTGACCTCCTGGCCCACCTCGACGACCTCGGACGGGTGGTCGATGTGCTTCCAGGACAGCTCGGAGACGTGCACCAGGCCGTCGACGCCACCGAGGTCCACGAAGGCACCGAAGTTGACGATCGAGGAGACCTGACCCGTGCGGACCTGGCCCTTGGCGAGCTTGTTGAGGAACTCGCTGCGCACCTCGGACTGGGTCTGCTCCAGCCACTGGCGGCGGGACAGGACCACGTTGTTGCGGTTCTTGTCCAGCTCGATGATCTTGGCCTCGAGCTCGCGGCCCACGTAGGGCTGCAGGTCGCGGACGCGACGCATCTCCACCAGTGAGGCGGGGAGGAACCCGCGCAGGCCGATGTCGAGGATCAGGCCGCCCTTGACGACCTCGATGACGGTGCCGGTGACGACCTCGTCGGCTTCCTTCTTGGCCTCGATCGTGCCCCAGGCGCGCTCGTACTGTGCGCGCTTCTTGGACAGGATCAGACGGCCTTCCTTGTCCTCCTTCTGGAGGACGAGGGCTTCCACCTCGTCGCCGACGCTGACGACCTCGTTGGGGTCGACGTCGTGCTTGATGGACAGCTCACGCGAGGGGATGACGCCCTCGGTCTTGTAGCCGATGTCCAGCAGCACCTCGTCGCGGTCGACCTTGACGATGATGCCTTCGACGATGTCGCCGTCGTTGAAGTACTTGATCGTCTGGTCGATGGCGGCGAGGAAGTCCTCAGCGGTGCCGATGTCGTTGATCGCGACCTGAGGGGTGGTGCTGTCGGGACGGACCTGGGTGGAGGTCATGTGGTCGAGTGCTCCGGACGGGGGGTGTGGAGGGACAGGGACGATCCCGGCCGCGTGGCCGGGGAGTTCCGCGGGAGTGGTCGGGCGTGCGGCCCGGGGAGGGGCGGCGCACCACAGACCCCTGGCGCTCCCACCATCCTACGTACCCGCTCCGAGGCGGTCCACCAAGGGTCGGGCCCCTGCGTGCCACCATGCGCGGATGCCCCCCGCCGGCCCTCCGCAGCAGCCGCTCCCGCTGGCCTCCGACGGCTACCCGCTGGCCGGCGGCGTGGAGCGGCGCGACGTCGACGAGGCCACGTCGGTGCGCGCCAACCGCGGCTGGTGGGACGCCGCCGCCCCGGCCTACCTGGCCGAGCACGGCGCCGACCTGGGCGACAGCGACTTCCTCTGGTGCCCGGAGGGCCTGCGCGAGTCGGAGGCACAGCTGCTCGGCGACGTCGCCGGACGCCGGGTGCTGGAGGTCGGCTGCGGGTCCGCGCCGTGCGCGCGCTGGCTGGTCGCCGCCGGAGCAGAGGTCGTGGCCCTCGACCTGTCCGCCGGGATGCTGGCGCGGGCCCGTGAGCTGGCGGTCAGCACCGGCCTCGCGCCGACCCTGGTGCAGGCCGACGTGGGGGCCCTGCCGCTCCTCGGCGCCAGCGTCGACCTGGCCTGCTCGGCGTTCGGCGGTCTGCCGTTCGTGGCCGACGCGCGGGGCGCCCTGGCCGAGGTGCGCCGGGTGCTCCGCCCGGGGGGCCGGTTCGTGGCATCGGTGAACCACCCGCTGCGCTGGCCCTTCCCCGACTCCCCCGACCCGGCCGACCTGACGGTCGTGGGCTCCTACTTCGACCGGACGCCGTACGTGGAGACCGACGGCGAGGACACCGTCGTCTACGTCGAGCACCACCGGACGGTCGGCGACTGGGTCCGCGACGTCGTCGCCGCCGGGTTCGTGCTCACCGACCTGCTGGAGCCCGAGTGGACGCCGGGGCGCACCGAGACCTGGGGCCAGTGGTCGGCGGCCCGGGGAGCGCTGGTCCCCGGGACGCTCGTGCTCGTCTGCGACGTCCCCACCTGACCCTCAGGTCGAGGGTCAGGTCGAGGGTCTGCTCGTGGCCCGTCAGTGGGCGGCAGCGTCCCAGCTCTGGCCGACGCCGACCGACACGTCGAGGGCCACCGACAGCTCCGCAGCTCCGGCCATCTCGGCCCGGACCAGCTCCTCGAGCTGCTCCCGCTCACCGGGTGCGACCTCCAGGACGAGCTCGTCGTGCACCTGCAGCACCATCCGGGAGGACAGCCCGCGCTCGGCGATGGCGTGCTCGACCCGCAGCATCGCCACCTTGATGACGTCGGCCGCCGACCCCTGGATCGGGGCGTTGAGCGCCATCCGCTCGGCCATGTCCCGGCGCTGCTTGTTGTCGCTGGTCAGGTCGGGCAGGTAGCGGCGGCGACCCATGGTGGTCTCGGTGTACCCGGTCTGCCGGGCGTCCTCGACGACCCCGTCCAGGTAGTCCCGGATGCCGCCGAAGCGCTCGAAGTAGGCGTTCATCTGCACCCGGGCCTCCTCGGGCGTGATCTTCAGCTGCCCAGAGAGCCCGTAGGCGCTCAACCCGTAGGCCAGGCCGTAGCTCATCGCCTTGATCCGGCGGCGCATCTCGGGGTCGACCTGCTCGATCGGGATGTCGAAGGCCCGCGCGGCGACGAAGGTGTGCAGGTCCTCCCCCGACGTGAACGCCTCGATGAGCCCGGCGTCCTCGGAGAGGTGGGCCATGATCCGCATCTCGATCTGGCTGTAGTCCGCGGTCATCAGGGACTCGTGGCCGGCGCCGACGACGAACGCCTGCCGGATCCGGCGGCCCTCGGCGCTGCGGATCGGGATGTTCTGGAGGTTCGGGTCGGTGGAGGACAGCCGCCCGGTCGCCGCGATCGTCTGCTGGAACGTCGTGTGGATGCGCCCGGCGTCGTCGACCATCGGGATCAGGCCGTCGATGACCGTCCGCAGCCGGGTGACGTCGCGGTGTCGCAGCAGCGCCTCCAGGAAAGGGTGCGGCGCGGCTGCCTGCAGTGACTGCAGTGCATCGGCGTCGGTGGTGTAGCCGGTCTTGTTCTTCTTGGTCTTGGGCAGACCGAGCTGGTCGAACAGCACCGCCTGCAGCTGCTTCGGGGAACCCAGGTTGATCTCCTGGCCGCCGATGGCCTCGTAGGCGTCGGCCGCGGCCTCGGCGACGGCGGCGGCGAACTCCGACTGCAGGTCGTGGAGCAGGTCCAGGTCTGCGGCGATGCCGCGCTGCTCCATCCGCGCCAGCACCCGGGTCAGCGGGAGCTCCAGCCCGCCCAGCAGTCGGTCCCCGCCACGCTGGCCGAGCACCTGCTCGAGGGCGTCGGAGAGGTCGTTGACCGCGACGGCCTTGCGGGCGTCGGCGACGGCGGCCTCGCGGGCCACGTCGTCCTCGCCGGGACCCATGCCCTCCAGGCTCAGCTGCTGCTCGGCCGGCGCGGCCTCGGTCAGCTCGCGGCGCAGGTAGCGCACCGCGAGGTCGCCCAGGTCGAAGGACCGCTGCCCCGGCAGCGCCAGGTAGGCCGCCAGGGCGGTGTCGCTGACCTCGCCGGCCAGGTCCCAGCCCCGGGCCCAGACGGCCAGCAGCGGGCCCTTGACCTCGTGCACGACCTTGGTGGCCGAGGCGTCGGACAGCCAGGCGGCCAGCGACTGCTCGTCGGCGACGTCGAGGTCGGGGCCCAGGTCGACGAAGACGGTGTGGTCGTCGGCGGCAGCCAGCGCGATGCCGGTGAGCTCGCCGGTGCCCCGCCCCCAGGTACCGCGGAAGACGATGCCGGTGTGCCCGGTACGGGTGTGCGCGTCCAGCCACTCCCCCAGACCACCGGGCACCAGGTCGTCGACGGTGACGTCGATGCCGCCGTCCACCTCGGGCTCGGCGCTGGTGAGGGTGGCGAAGAGCCGGTCGCGGAGCACCCGGAACTGCAGGTTGTCGAAGAGCGTGTGCACCTCGGCCCGGTCCCAGGGCTGCACGGCCAGGTCGGTGGGGTGCAGCTCGAGTGCGACCGCGCGGTCCAGCTCGGTGAGCCGGCGGTTCTGCATCACCGAGGACAGGTGCTCGCGCAGCTTCTCCCCGACTTTGCCCTTGACGGTGTCCACCTGGTCGACGAGCGCGTCCAGCGAGCCGTACTCCCGCACCCACTTGGCCGCGGTCTTCTCCCCGACGCTGGGGATGCCGGGCAGGTTGTCCGAGGGGTCGCCGCGCAGTGCGGCGAAGTCCGGGTACTGCGTGGGGGTGAGGCCGTACTTCTCCTCGACCGCCTCCGGGGTGAAGCGGGTGAGGTCGGAGACGCCCTTGCGGGGGTAGAGCACCGTCACGTGCTCGTTGACCAGCTGCAGGGCGTCCCGGTCGCCGGTGCAGATGAGCACGTCCATGCCGGACTCGACGGCCTGCACGGTCAAGGTGGCGATGACGTCGTCGGCCTCGAAGCCCTCGGCGGTCAGCACCGGCACGTGCAGGGCCGCCAGCACCTCCTGGATCAGGCTGACCTGGCCCCGGAAGTCGGTCGGGCTCTCGCTCCGGTTGGCCTTGTACCCGGCGAAGATCTCGCTGCGGAACGTCTTGCGGCCGACGTCGAAGGCGACCGCCAGGTGACTGGGCGCCTCGTCGCGCAGGACGTTGATCAGCATCGAGGTGAACCCGTACACGGCGTTCGTGGGCTGCCCGGTGGTGGTCGAGAAGTTCTCCACCGGCAGCGCGAAGAAGGCCCGGTAGGCCAGCGAGTGGCCGTCGAGCAGCAGCAACCGGGGCCGCGGCTGCGAGCCGTCGGGGGTGCTGTCGGTGGGCTGGGACGCGAGGGCGGAGACCGGAGCGGACATCGGGTCCGATCCTAGGGCGGGGGTACGACGGTCCCCAGTCCCCGGCGACGGCGCGGACACCGGGCCTGCGTGGCGCGGTGGCTACCGTGCCGACGTGAGCACACCGCGCCCGGACTGGGCCCCCGCCGAGCTGACCGGTCTGGACGCCAAGCTGGGCATCGTCATCACCGACTTCGACCCCGACCGGATGGTGGCCACCATGCCGGTGGCCGGCAACGAGCAGCCCTTCGGCCTGCTGCACGGCGGGGCGACCTGCGCCCTGGTCGAGTCGGTCGGCTCGTGGGCCGCGGCCCTGCACGCGGGACCGGGACGACAGGTCGTCGGGATCGAGCTGAACGCCTCCTACCTGCGCGCGGCCACCGAGGGCGTCGTCACCGCCGTCTGCACACCGGTTCGTCGCGGCCGCACGCTGGCCACCTTCCTGGTCGAGGTCAGCGACGACCAGGGCCGCCCGACGGCGAGCGCCCGACTGACCTGCCTCGTGAAGACCCCATGAGGCGCCGCACACGCCCCTGACGTGCACGGGGAGACCCAGGTCACCTCTGAGCTCGTCCGTTTCGCCCCGACTGCGACCGGGCTCTCAGCGGGCTCCCCGGGTCGCGGTTGGGTCACGGACCGTCCCGGAGGACCCAGAACCGCAACAACCGTGGGTTACTGTCCGCGCCGTTCAACCAACGGCGGCCTGCTGTCCACCTGGCGAACCCAGGGGTCGGGCTGCCCCACCAGACGGCCCAGGAGGTCGAGTGACGCACGCACCCCACCGTGCCCTCGTGCACGGTGACCGGACGGGCCCGCCGGGCGCGTCCCGGACCGGACCACGCCCGCACCGGACGTCCTCCGGCAGGTGGTCGAGCGCCCGACGTCCCCTGGTGCTGGCGCTGCTGCTGGCCTCGTTCGCGATGGTCTTCGCGGCGCTGCTGCCCAGCGGCACGGCCCAGGCCGCCGGCGAGCAGGTCCGCGGCACGCTGACCACCGGATCGACCGGCCCCATCGCCGGTGTCGAGGTCACGGTCACCACGGCCGGCGGCGACGAGGTGGACTCCGTCGAGACCGACGACGCCGGCCGCTTCGCCATCGACCTCCCCGACGGCGCCGGCGACTACACCGTCACCATCGACGAGGACGCCCTCCCCGAGGGCGTCACGGCCGGGGACGGCGCCTCCCGTGACGTCACGGTCGAGGAGAACCGCCGCCTCCCCGTCACCTTCGCCCTCACCGACGGGGAGGAGCGCGGCAGCGGCCGCATCCTCGCCGTCCAGCTCTTCGTCGACGGCCTCCGCTTCGGCCTGCTGATCGCGCTGGCCGCGGTCGGTCTGTCGCTGATCTTCGGCACCACCGGGCTGACCAACTTCGCGCACGGCGAGCTTGTCACCATCGGCGCCGTCGTCGCCTTCTTCATCAACGCCACCGGGGTCCCGCTCGTCGCCGCGGCGGTGGTCGCGGTCCTCGTCGGTGCCGCGGTCGGCGCGCTGAACGAGCTCGCGCTCTGGCGGCCGCTGCGCAAGCGCGGCACCGGCCTGGTCGCAGCGCTGGTGGTCTCCATCGGGCTCTCGCTGGCCCTGCGCTACCTGATCCAGACGGTCTACGGCGGGCGTTCCAACGCCTACACCGACTACCAGTCCCAGCGCGCCCGGGACTTCGGTGCGTTCGCGATCACCGACCGCGACCTCTACAGCATCGTGATCGCGCTGGTCGTCCTCGTCGGTGTCGCGCTCATGCTGCAGCGCTCGCGGATCGGCAAGGCCATGCGTGCCGTCGCCGACAACCGCGACCTGGCGGCCTCCTCCGGCATCGACGTCAACCGGGTCATCCTGGTCGTGTGGATGGCCGGTGGCGCCCTCGCAGCCCTGGGCGGCGTGCTCCTGGGCCTGTCGGACCAGGTGCAGTGGGACATGGGCTTCCGCCTGCTCCTGCTGATGTTCGCCGGGGTCACCCTGGGCGGTCTGGGCACCGCCTACGGCGCCCTGCTCGGCAGCGTGATCGTCGGTGTGTTCATCCAGATGTCGACGCTGGTCATCCCCAACGACATGAAGTACGTCGGCGGACTGCTCCTGCTCATCGTCATCCTCATCGTGCGGCCCCAGGGCATCCTGGGCAGCCGGGCCAGGATCGGTTGATCTCATGAACGAGTTCCTCGACGCCCTCTCCCTCGGCGTGCGGTCGATGTTCGCCTACCAGGCGGTCTTCTTCGCGCTGCTCGCCATGGGCCTGAACCTGCACTTCGGGTACACCGGCCTGCTCAACTTCGGCCAGATCGCCTTCGCGATGGTCGGCGGCTTCGGCATCGCCATCTCGGTCACCCAGTGGGGCCTGCCGTTCTTCGTCGGCGTCCTCATCGGGCTGGTCGCCGCCGTCGTGCTGGCCCTGCTCCTGGGCCTGCCCACGCTGCGCCTGCGGGCGGACTACCTGGCGATCGTGACGATCGCCGCGGCCGAGGCGCTCAGGCTGCTCTTCCGGTCGGTGTCCTCCACCCCGGTCACCGGTGGCACCCAGGGCATCTCGGCGTTCAACACCGGCTTCCTGGACCTGTCCCCGTGGTCGCCCGCCGGCCGCTACGACATCCTCGGCACCCGCTGGAGCGGCGTGGAGCTGTGGACGGTCACCGTCGGCTGGACGCTGGTGGTGCTCGGCTCGCTGCTCATCTTCGCCCTGATGCGCAGCCCGTGGGGCCGCGTGCTCAAGGCCATCCGCGAGGACGAGGACGCCGCCCGCGCGCTGGGCAAGAACGTCTACTCCTACAAGATGCAGTCCCTGGTCCTGGGCGGCGTCTTCGGTGCACTCGGCGGCATGGTCTACGCGCTGGGCACCGGTTCCGTGCAGCCCGACCAGTACCAGAACGCCAACACGTTCCTGGCCTACGGGGCGCTCATCCTCGGTGGTGCGGCCCGCGTGCTCGGCCCCGTGGTCGGCGCCATGCTGCTGTGGTTCATCATCGCGTTCTCCGACAGCGGCCTGTCGGCCCTGATCGGCAACGGGGTCTCGTTCTTCGGCCTCTTCCAGCTCGACGACGTGTTCGACGCCACCGACGTCGCCTTCGCCCGGTTCATCATCATCGGGATCGGCATCATGCTCCTGATGATCTTCCGGCCGCAGGGCATCTTCGGTGATCGACGAGAGGTTCTGCTCGATGCCCGCTGACCCGCAGCCCACCGGCGCCCACGCGGCGTCCAGCACCCCCACCGCCACCTCCACCGGCACGGCGCCGGCCGGCCGGGCCGCTCCGGCCCGGCTGGCCCAGGCGGCCCTCAGGGACCTCCCCTGGGAGGTCGGCGTCGCCAAGCCCGACCCGGCCCTGGTCGTCGACGGCGTCACCCGCACCTTCGGTGGACTCACCGCCGTCTCGGTGGACCACCTGGAGATCCAGCGCGGTGGCATCACCGGGCTGATCGGGCCCAACGGTGCCGGCAAGACCACGCTGTTCAACCTGCTCACCGGGTTCGACCAGCCCAACACCGGCACCTGGACCTTCGACGGCAAGTCCCTGGGCCGGCTGTCCCCGCACCAGGTCGCCCGACTCGGCGTGGTGCGCACCTTCCAGCTGACCAAGGCGCTGTCCCGGCTCACCGTGCTGCAGAACATGCTGCTGGGTGCGCAGGGCCAGGCCGGTGAGTCCTTCCTCAAGGCGCTGGTCCCCGGGACCTGGCGCTCGCAGGAGAGGGCGAACACCGAGAAGGCCATGGACCTGCTCCAGCGGTTCAAGCTCGACGCCAAGAAGGACGAGTTCGCCGGCGTGCTCTCCGGTGGCCAGCGCAAGCTGCTGGAGATGGCCCGGGCCCTGATGAGCGACCCCAAGGTCGTCATGCTCGACGAGCCGATGGCCGGGGTGAACCCGGCGCTGACCCAGTCCCTGCTGGGCCACGTCAAGGACCTCCGTGAGGAGGGCATGACCGTCGTCTTCGTCGAGCACGACATGGACGTCGTCCGCGACATCAGCGACTGGGTCGTCGTCATGGCCGCCGGCAAGGTCATCGCCGAGGGCCCGCCGGAGTCCATCAGCCAGAACAAGGACGTGGTCGACGCCTATCTCGGCGCCCACCACGACGCGCCGCTGACCAACGAGGAGGAGGACCGCGTCCTCGCCGAGGCGGAGGCGGCCATCGCCCGCGAGGAGGGCGTGCCCGGCGGGTCCGGCCGGGCCGAGACGATCACCAGCGACGGGACGGAGAAGCGATGAGCGAGCCGCTGTTCGAGGTCGACGAGACCGGCGAGGACCTCACCCGCGCCGACACCGCGTCCTCGGCCGCCGAGCTGTCCCCGGCCGAGAAGGCCGCCACTCGCGAGGAGCACCTCAAGCTCGCGGAGGGCGCCCTGGTCCGGGCCGACGACCTGGTCGCCGGTTACGTGCCGGGGGTCAACATCCTGCGGGGCTGCGACTTCTACCTGCAGGACGGCGAGCTGGTCGGCATCATCGGCCCCAACGGGGCCGGGAAGTCGACGCTGCTGAAGACCCTCTTCGGGCTCATCCCGGTCCGCTCGGGTGCGGTGACGCTGCGCGGGGAGACCATCACCTCGGCCCCGGCGCACAAGCTGGTGCAGCTGGGCGTCGGGTACGTGCCGCAGAACAACAACGTGTTCCCCGCGCTGACCATCGAGGAGAACATGCAGATGGGCGTGTACCTGCGCCCGAAGACGTTCAAGGACCGCTTCGACTACGTCATCGACCTGTTCCCGCTGCTCGGTGAGCGGCGCAAGGGCAAGGCCGGGTCGCTGTCGGGCGGCGAGCGGCAGATGGTGGCGATGGGCCGGGCGCTGATGATGGACCCGTCGGTGCTGTTGCTCGACGAGCCCTCGGCCGGTCTGTCCCCCGCCTACCAGGACGAGGTGTTCATCCGCTGCCGGCGGATCAACGCCACCGGCGTCTCGATCATCATGGTCGAGCAGAACGCCCGCCGGTGCCTGCAGATCTGCGACCGCGGCTACGTGCTCGACCAGGGCCGCAACGCCTACACCGACACCGGCAAGTCGCTGATGAACGACCCCAAGGTCATCGAGCTCTACCTGGGGACGTTGGCCAAGGCCCAGTAGGGAACACGACACCAGCCGGCCGTCCCCGTGCGGGGCGGCCGGCGTCGTGCTGTCCTGGGCTGGTGACCCGCGAGCAGCTGCTGGCCCGCTACCGGGAGCTCGTGCTCGACCGGCTCCCCGCCCGAGCAAGGGCCGAGCGCTGGGTCGTGACCTCCGACCACTGCTTCGGCCGGATCGTGCTCGACCACGCAGTGGGTGCCCGCTGGTACGACGTGCTGGACCGGCGCCGCTCCCCTGCCTTCACCCAGCTCGACGACACCGGGCTGGCCACCGCCGTGGCGCTGGCCGAACGCATCGACGACGAGGGCGACCCGCTGCTGCGCGAGCTGGACCGGCAGAGCCTGGCCTGGCGCGGGAAGCCGGCCAAGGGCCGGTGACCGCCCTCGCCGTCACCCACCTGGTGCTCGTGGCCGCCTACGCCGGCTTCCAGTGGACCGTCCGGGTGCTCGTCTACCCCCAGTTCGCCGGGGTCGGTGCGGGGTTCGCGGCCTACGAGCGGGCGCACCAGCAGCGCGTCACCCGGGTGGTCGGGCCGCTGTTCGCCGGTCAGGGCGTGACGACGGTCTGGCTGCTGGTGCTGGCCCTGCGCGGCGCCGTCCCGGCCGGACCCGTCCTGGCCGGCGCCGGCTGCCTCGCGGTCGTGCTCGGGGTGACCGCGCTGGCCGCGGTCCCGCTGCACCGGGTGCTGGACTCCGGTTGGGACGCCGGGGCCCACCGCCGGTTGCTGCGCGTGGACACCGTCCGGGTGGTCGCAGCCACGGCGGGCGTCCTCGCGGCCGGGTGGCTCGTCCTGGGCTGAGGCCGCCGGACCCGGTGGGGACCCCCGGGGCTCAGGTGGTGCGGCTGCCTGCCAGCTCGTCCCAGGCGGCCGCGGCACGCGGTGCCCAGGTGGCGTGCCGCTCACGGAACACCTGGGCGGCCCGGTTGCCGCTCCAGCGCGGCGGCAGCAGCTCACGCGGCAGGCCCGGGTCCAGCAGCGGGAACCGCCGCCACTCCTGGACCAACCTCACCTGGGCGACGAGCGCCTGGCGGTCGGTGCGCGGCCGCCGCGACCCCACCAGCTCCAGGAAGTCCTCGTACCGGCCCTCGATGGCGTCCAGGTCCCAGGCGCTGCGCACCAGGGACCTCTCGTCGCCGACCTGTCCGGCCCTGGCCACGAAGGACCAGCTGCCCTCGGTCAGCCCCAGCTCCGACAGCACCCGGGCGACCTCGGCCTCCCGGTCGGGGCGTGGGCTGACCCAGACGCCGGGGCTCGAGGCGCCGAGCCCGGCCCAGCCGAGCCGGGTCCGCAGCCGCTGTCGCAGCGCCCGGGCGTTCTCCGGCACAGACACCGTGACCACCAACCAGCTGCCGTCCCAGGGCCGCTCCGCCGAGGCGGAGCCGTACACGCGCTCGGTGCCCTCCTCCAGCAGGCGGGTGCCCGCCTCCGTGAGGTCCCACCGCGTCTCCCGACCGATGCGGCGTCCGACGGTCCAGCCGTCGTCCGCGGTGCGCATGAGCGCCTGCCGGGCGGCCTTCTCGGCCACGTCGAGGTCGGCCAGCAGCTCGAGGAGCGTCGAGGTCCAGACGGGCTCACGGCGCGGGAGCACGAACTCCCCCAGCACGGTCAGCAGGAGGCTGCGTGCGCTGGCGGCGCCCAGCTCCTGACGGCGGCTCAGCGAGGGCCCCTCCAGGTCGGTCACGGGGGCTGCGGTCACCGGCCCATCGTCCCACCCGCACCCCGGCCGGACGGCCCTCCCCGGGCGTGAGCGCGGGCACGCGCCCGGCCGCCCCGGAGCCCACACGCAGGACGGCCCGGCTCCCCTCTGGGGAACCGGGCCGTCCGTGGTGCGGGAGTGCGTCGCTCAGGTGCTCGAGATCAGGTGCTCGAGATCAGCGCGCCGGGCCGATGCCCTGGGCGTTGAGCTCCTGGATGATGCGAGCCGACTCGTCGAAGCCGATCACGACGATGGCGTCGGGGGCGAAGTCCACCATCGACTGGACCTCGGAGTCGTAGGACGACGCCGTGGGGTCGTAGGTGATCTGCATGATGTCGTCCTCGGCCAGACCGCCGTCGACCAGGTTCGCGGTCACGTTGGTGGCCAGGCCCGTGCCGTAGGCGTCGTTGAGGTTCAGGATGCCGACGGTCGTGTTGCCGTCACCGACGACCAGGTCCGCCAGCGGGACCGACTGCAGCACGTCCGCCGGAGCGGTGCGGAAGTACAGGCCGTTGTCGTTGTAGGCGGTGAACTGGTCGGAGGTGTTCGCCGGGGAGAACATGACGACACCGGCCGCGGTGATCTTGTCGATGACCGTGAGGCTGACCGAGGACGAGGCCGCGCCGATGATGGCGTTGGCACCGGCCTGCAGGAGGCGGTCGACCGTGGTGTTGGCGGTGTCGGTCGACGTGTCGCCCGAGTCGCCCTCCACCAGCGCGACGGGGGCGCCCAGGACGCCACCGCCCTCGTTGATCTCCTGGACGGCGAGCTGCACACCGGCGACCTCGGGCGGGCCGAGGAAGGCCAGCGAACCGGTCAGCGGGAGCAGGGTGCCGATGGTCAGCGGGTCACCGGTGGTGCCGGCCGGGGCGATCGGCAGGGTGTCGTCGCCGGCCGCCTGCGAGTCGTCGCCGGCGATCTGGAACTCGGTGAGCGAGTCGTCGATCGCGTTGTCCTCGCCGAACTGCAGCAGACCGAAGCTGGCGACGGAGGGCTCACCGGCCTCGGTGAAGTCCAGCGGGCCGGACGGGCCGTCGTAGTCGACGTTCCCGCCGGCGGACAGGATGGCCAGGCAGGAGGCGAAGTCCGAGCAGGCCTCCCCACCGGTGGTCAGGCCGTTGATGTAGGGGGCGAACACCGTGGCGTCGCTGGAGCCGGCGGCCACGGCGGCCAGGGCGCTCAGCATGACGGCGTCGTAGGACTCACCCGCGTAGTTGTAGGTGCCACCGAGGTCCGGGTTCAGCGCGTCCAGACGCGACTTGAAGTCACCGGACAGGTCGGTCAGCGGGGTGGTGCCCTTCATGCCGGCCAGGGCGCCGCCGTCGGTGAACTGGTCACCCAGAGCCGAACCCATGTTGCCGTCGGAGCCGTAGATGTTGGTGACGGCTTCCTCGCTGCCCCCGGTGCTGCCGCTGCCGCTGCCCGACGTGTCCTCGTCGCCGCCGCCGCCACAGGCGGAGGCAGCGATCAGGACGACGCCGGAGACGGCCACGGCGCGGGCGAACTTGCCAGTGCGCTTCACAGTGACTCCCAGTCGTGGTGGTTCATCGCTCCGCAGGATGCGGACCGGGGCAACCCGGAACCGACCTGCCAGTGCGAGGAACCTAGCCGTGGTGCGCACCGCCACAGGGGCCCTGAGGCGCACCGTGATGGGGTTGTGACCTGAGACGCCACCGATCGTGACACCCGGGACACGCCGAAACACGACCGTCACCCGGGACGACCCGGAGCGGCCCGGAGCGACCCGGGCCGGCTGACCGTCGACCGGGGGCAGCGGAGACTCAGGCGGTCGGGGTCTCTGCCGGGCCCGCGTCGCCGGACAGCACGACCTGGGCGAGGGCCTTCATGGAGGTGCGCTCGTTCATCGCGGTCCGCTGGATCCAGCGGAAGGCCTCGGCCTCGGTGATCCCGCGGTCGGCCATCAGCTTGCCCTTGGCCTGCTCGACGACCTTCCGGGCCTCCAGCCGCTCCTTGAGGTCACCCACCTCGGCGTCCAGGGCCGTCATCTCGACGAAGCGCGCCCGGGCCACCTCGATGGCAGGGACCAGGTCGGCCTTGGAGAAGGGCTTGACCAGGTAGGCCATGGCGCCCGCGTCGCGGGCCCGCTCGACCAGCTCGCGCTGACTGAAGGCGGTCAGCACGATGACCGGGGCGATCCGCGACGCAGCGATCTGCTCGGCGGCCGACAGGCCGTCCAGGACCGGCATCTGCACGTCGAGCACCACGAGGTCCGGACGGAGCTCACGGGCCTGGTCGACGGCGGCCTGACCGTCCCCGACCTCGCCGACGACCAGGTAACCCTCCTCCTCCAGCATCTCCTTGAGGTCGAGGCGGATCAGTGCCTCGTCCTCGGCGATGAGGACCCGGGTTGGCTCGTTGCTCACCCGTCCACCCTATCGAGCCCACCGGGGCACGTGCTCACCCCGACGGGCACCGCGCCGTAGGCTGCCGGTCGGGGCCCCCGTACCCCAATGGCAGAGGGAGCGGATTCAAAACCCGCACAGTGTCCGTTCGAATCGGACCGGGGGCACACAGGAGCACCCCGTGGCCGTCCGCCGGGGTGGGGCGCGGTGGTCGCACGCCGGGCGGCATAGGTTCGTGGGGTGACCGGCCACATGACCCCCGAGCAGTTCCGCGCGCACGGCCACGAGGTCGTGGACTGGATCGCCGACCACCTCGGCCGGGTCGAGTCGCTGCCGGTGCGCTCGCAGGTCTCCCCCGGTGACGTCGCGGCCCTGCTGCCCGACGCCGCACCCGAGGCCGGCGAGCCCTTCGCCGCCGTGCTCGCCGACCTGGACCGGGTCGTCGTCCCCGGGCTGACGCAGTGGCAGCACCCCGGCTTCTACGCCTACTTCCCGGCCAACACCTCCGGGCCCTCCGTGCTCGGGGACCTGGTCAGCTCCGCGCTGGGCGTGCAGGGCATGTCCTGGGTGACCAGCCCGGCGGCCACCGAGCTCGAGCAGCAGGTGATGGACTGGTTCGTCGACCTGCTCGGACTGCCCGCCACCTACAGGCACGACAGCACCGGTGGCGGCGTGGTGCAGGACTCCAGCTCCGGGGCCAACCTCGTCGCGCTGCTCGCGGCCCTGCACCGGGCCACCGGCGGGGGCACGGTGCGCGGCGGGGTCTCCCCCGGCGAGATGACCGTCTACGTCTCGGCGCAGACCCACTCCAGCATGGAGAAGGCCGCCCGGATCGCCGGCCTGGGCACTGACACCGTCCGCATCGTCGAGGTCGACGGCGACCTGGCCATGCGCCCGCAGGCACTGGCCGCCCGCATCGACCGGGACGTCGCCCGCGGGTTCACCCCGGTGCTCGTCTGCGCCACGGTCGGGACGACGTCCACCGGTGCCTTCGACCCGCTGGCCGAGATCGGGCCGATCTGCCGGGACCGCGGGGTCTGGTTGCACGTGGACGCCGCCTGGGCCGGGGCGGCTGCGGTCGCCCCGGAGCTGCGCCACCTGCAGGAGGGCGTCGAGTGGGCAGACAGCTACACCACCGACGCGCACAAGTGGCTGCTGACCGGCTTCGACGCCACGTTGTTCTTCACCGCCGACCGGGCCTCGCTCACCGGCGCCCTGGCGATCCTGCCGGAGTACCTGCGCAACGCCGCCACCGAGAGCGGCGCGGTCGTGGACTACCGGGACTGGCAGATCGAGCTGGGCCGGCGCTTCCGGGCGCTCAAGCTGTGGTTCGTGGTCCGCTGGTACGGCGCCGAGGGGCTGCGCGAGCACGTCCGCGGACACGTCGCCCTGGCCCAGGAACTGGCCGCCTGGGTGGGCGCCGACGAACGGTTCGACGTCGTCGCCCCGCACCCGCTCTCCCTCGTCGTCCTCAAGCCCCGGTGGCCGTACGGCGTCGACGGCGACGTCGCCACCATGACGCTGCTGGACCGGCTCTCCGACGGCGGAGAGGTGTACCTGACGCACACCACGGTATCCGGCGAGGTGGTGCTGCGGGTGGCCATCGGCTCCCCCGCCACCGAGCGTCGGCACGTCGAGCGGTTGTGGACCCTGCTGCGCGAGGGCCACGACTGGCTGGCCAACGACTTCGCCGAGGCAGCGGCGGCGAAGAAGGCCGCTGAGCGAGAAGCCCGCGACACCGCCGAGCGCCAGGCCGCTGAGCGGGAAGCCGCGATCGCGCAGGAGGCCGAGGTGGCCCGGGCAGCCGCCGAGGCGGTGCAGCCCGAGCCCGTGGAGTTCCAGACCGTGGCCGAGGTCGAGCAGGTGGACGGCACCACCGCCGCACCCGTCGACGCCGACGTCCCGGCCGAGGGCACCGTCACCGCCCCGGACGAGGAGTCCTCCCGCTCAGCCGAGTGAGCGGATGAGGCCCTCCTGGGCGACGGTCGCCACGTGCGTGCCGTCGGCGGCCCAGATCTGGCCCAGGTTCATCGCCCGGCCCGACGCCGCGGCCGGGCTGTCGGTCTCGTAGAGGAACCAGCCGTCGGCGCGCAGGGGGCGGTGGAACCAGACGGCGTGGTCCAGCGAGGCGCCCACGTGGTCCCCGCCCCAACCGCCGCCGATCCGGGCCAGCCCGGCCGACAGCAGGGTGAGGTCGGAGACGAAGGTCAGCGCGGCGGCGTGCACTCCCGGGTCGTCGGGCAGCCGGCCGGTGACCCGGAACCAGGTGTGGCTCTGGGTGTGCGGCGGGGTCTTGGGGGCCGGGTCGAACGGGTCCTCGAGGAAGCGCTGCTCGACGACGCCGGCGAACGCCCGGGCCCCGGTGGCGCGGCCCGGGTGGGCGGCGCTGACCTCGTCGATGCCCGGCAGCGTCTCGGCGCCCGGCACCTGCGGCATCGGCAGCGAGTGCTCCACCACCGGGGCCTCCCCCGCGGTGAAGTCCGCGGTCAGCGCGAACACCGCGACGTCCTCGCCCTTGCGGGTCTGGCGCCCCACCACCCGGCGGGTCGAGAAGGACCGCCCCTCACGGATGCGGTCCACCTCGTAGCGGATCTCCTCGTGCGGGTCACCGGGCCGCAGGAAGTAGGAGTGCAACGAGTGCACCCCCCGGTCCGCCGGGACCGTCCTGGTGGCTGCCATGAGGGCCTGGGCCGCGACCTGACCGCCGAACACCCGCTGCAGTGGGGTGCTCGGCGTCCGGCCCACGTACAGGTCCGGGGACCGCTCCTCGAGGTCGAGGACCTCGAGGAGCGCAGCCGCCGGGGACTCAGTCACGCATGCTGACCGATCTCGTGGACCCGGACCAGGTTCGTCGAACCCTGGATGTTCGGCGGGGAACCGGCCACGACGACCACCCGGTCGCCCTCCTTGAGCCGGCCGATCGACAGCAGCGAGAAGTCGACCTGCCCGACCATGTCGTCGGTGTGCCCGACCTCGGGGACCAGGAACGTCTCCACGCCCCACGACAGCGCCATCCGGCTGCGGACCCGGGGGTCGGTGGTGAAGGCCAGGATCGGCAGGCGGGTGTGCAGGGCCGCCAGGCGGCGGACGGTGTCACCGGTCATGGTGAACGCGGCCAGCGCGTCGACGTCCAGGGCCTCGCCGACCTCGCGGGCGGCCTTGACGATGGCGCCCGAGCGGGACCGGGACTGGCGCACCAGGGCCGGCACGCGGACCTCGTCGGTCTCGACGGCGTCGATGATGCGCTCCATCGTGCGCACCGCGCCGATGGGGAACTTCCCGACCGAGGTCTCCCCGGACAGCATGACCGCGTCGGCGCCGTCGAGCACCGCGTTGGCGACGTCGGAGGCCTCGGCCCGCGTGGGTCGCGAGTTGTTGATCATCGACTCGAGCATCTGGGTGGCGACGATGACCGGCTTGTTGCGCTCACGGGCGGCCTGCACGGCGCGCTTCTGGACCAGCGGGACCTGCTCCAGCGGCAGCTCCACACCCAGGTCGCCGCGGGCGACCATGATGCCGTCGAAGGCCTCCACGATCGCCTCGAGGTTCTCGACGGCCTCGGGCTTCTCCAGCTTGGCGATGACCGGGAGGTCGACGTCGACCTGGCGCATGATCTCGCGCACCAGCTCGACGTCCTCGGCGCGGCGCACGAAGGACAGCGCGATGAAGTCGACCCCGAGGCCCAGGGCGAACCGGAGGTCCTCCTCGTCCTTCTCGCTCATCGCCGGGACGCTCACGGCGACCCCGGGCAGCGACAGGCCCTTGTTGTTGGACACGACGCCGCCCTCGAGGACGAGGCACCACACGTCGGGCCCGTCGACCTCGACCACGGTGAGGGACAGGTTGCCGTCGTCGACGAGCAGCCGGTCACCGACACGGACGTCGTTGGCGAGGTTCTTGTAGGTGGTGCCGACCCGCTCGGCCGTGCCCATCACGTCCTCGACGGTGATGCACACGCGGGAGCCGGTGGCCCAGGTGACCGGCCCGTCCGCGAAGCGCCCGAGGCGGATCTTGGGGCCCTGGAGGTCGGCCAGGACGGCGACGGCACGGCCCACGGCGTCCGAGGCCTGCCGGACGAGGTGGTAGTTGCGCTCGTGGTCGGCGTGCTCGCCGTGGCTGAAGTTCAGCCGGGCGACGTCCATGCCGGACTCGACGAGGGCGGTGATCTGCTCGGCGGTGCCCACGGCGGGGCCCAGGGTGCAGACGATCTTGGCGCGACGGGACATGGTGCACAACCTAGCCGGTCAGGGAGGCGGTCCAGGACCAACCCCACATGGGAGCACACGCGTCCCACCGGTGTTCCAGGGGGACGTCTAGGACGTCCACCTGGCCCGGCCCACCGACGATCGCGGCGGGCCGGGCCGAGACGTCAGCGGAGCGCGACCGCCGTCGGGGTGATCGGACGGGGCAGCATCGAGGAACCGGTCAGCCAGGTGTCGACGGCGCCGGCGGCGGCGCGACCCTCGGCGATGGCCCACACGATGAGCGACTGGCCCCGGCCAACGTCACCGGCGACGAAGACCCCGGGGACGGTGGACATGAACTCGGCGTCCCGGACCACGTTGCCGCGGGCGTCGAGCTCGACGCCGAGGCCCTCGACCAGGCCCTCCTTCTGCGCACCGGTGAAGCCCATGGCCAGGAACACCAGGTCGGCGGGGAGCTCGCGCTCGGTGCCCTCGACCTTGGTGAACCTGCCGTCGACCATCTCCACGTCGTGCACGGCGATGGCCCGGACGTGACCGTCCTCGTCGCCCACGAAGCGCTCGGTGTTGACCGAGTAGAGCCGGTCACCGCCCTCCTCGTGCGCGGAGGACACCTTGAGCACCATCGGGTACGTGGGCCAGGGGTTCTTCGGTCCCCGCGAGGACGGCGGCTCGGGCATGATCTCCAGCTGCGCGACCGAGGCCGCACCCTGCCGGTGCGAGGTGCCCAGGCAGTCCGCGCCGGTGTCACCGCCGCCGATGATCACCACGTGCTTGCCGTGGGCGTCGATCTCGGGCCGGTCGACCAGGCCCAGGGCCTGCCGGTTGCCACCGGGCAGGAACTCCATCGCCAGGTGGATGCCCGCCAGGTCGCGACCCGGGGCCGGGAGGTCCCGGCCGATGGTGGCGCCACCGGACAGCACGACGGCGTCGAAGTCGGCACGCAGCTGCTCGACCGACAGGTCCGAGCCGGGGGCCCCGACCTCGACACCGGTGACGAACCGGGTGCCCTCGGCACGCATCTGGTCCAGCCGGCGGTCCAGGTGGCGCTTCTCCATCTTGAACTCGGGGATGCCGTAGCGCATCAGCCCGCCGATGGCGTCGGCCCGCTCGTACACGGTGACCTCGTGGCCGGCCCGGGTCAGCTGCTGCGCGGCGGCCAGACCTGCGGGCCCCGAGCCGACGACGGCGACCTTCTTGCCCGACAGCTCGGCCGGCGGCTGCGGCTCCACCCAGCCCTCGGCGAAGGCGCGGTCGATGATCTCGACCTCGACCTGCTTGATGGTCACCGGTGACTCGTTCAGGTTGAGCACGCAGGAGCCCTCACAGGGCGCCGGACACAGCCGCCCGGTGAACTCCGGGAAGTTGTTCGTGGCGTGCAGCCGCTCGACGGCCTCCCGCCAGTCGTCGCGGCGCACCAGGTCGTTCCACTCGGGGATCAGGTTCCCCAGCGGGCAGCCGTGGTGGCAGAACGGGATGCCGCAGTCCATGCAGCGCGCTGCCTGGGTGCGCAGCGCCGCCGTCCCGAAGGCCTCCTCGCCGCCCTGCTGGCGCTCGAGGTAGACCTCCTTCCAGTCCCGGATCCGGACGTCGACCGGACGCCGCGGCGGGGTGGCCCGCTCGAACTTGAGGAAACCGGTGGAGTCAGGCACAGCAGGCCTCCTGGAGGGAGCAGGGACGGGGGACGCGAGGGGTGCGGGGGTCAGCCACGAGCGGCCTCCATGACGGCGCGGTCGACGTCGTGACCGGCGGCCTCGGCGGCCCGGGCGGCCTCCATGGCGCGGCGGTAGTCGCGCGGCATGATCACGCTGAACCGCTCGGACCACCGGCCCCAGTCGGCCAGCAGCGAGCTGGCGACGGCGGAGCCGGTCTCGTCGCGGTAGCGGGTCAGGGTGGCCCGCAGCCACAGCGAGTCCTCGCCGGACAGCGACTCGACGTCGACCATCTCGCCGTTGACCCGGTGCTTGGCCAGGTCCAGCACGTAGGCGATGCCACCGCTCATGCCGGCGGCGACGTTGCGGCCGGTGGCGCCCAGGATGACCGCACGGCCACCGGTCATGTACTCGCAGGCGTGGTCGCCGACGCCCTCGACGATCGCCAGCGCACCGGAGTTGCGGACGCAGAAGCGCTCGCCGACCCGACCGCGCAGGAAGATCTCCCCGCCGGTGGCGCCGTAGCCGATCACGTTGCCGGCGATGACGGCGTCCTCGGCGGCGAAGGTGGCCTCCAGCGCCGGGCGGACGACGATCCGGCCGCCGGACAGGCCCTTGCCCACGTAGTCGTTGGCGTCCCCCAGCAGGGTCATGGTGATCCCGGCCGGGACGAAGGCGCCGAAGGACTGGCCCGCGGAACCCTCGAAGGTCAGGTCGATGGTGCCCTCGGGCAGGCCCTCGCCGCCGAAGCGGCGGGTGACCATGGCGCCCAGCATCGTGCCGACGGTGCGGTTCACGTTGCGGACCGGCAGCTGCAGGCTGACCGGCCGGGCGTCGAGCAGGGCGCCCTCGCACAGCTGGATCAGGGTCTGGTCCAGCGCGACGTCCAGACCGTGGTCCTGGCCGCGGACCCGGCGACGCGGGGCACCCTCGGGCAGCTCGGGCACGGCGAGCACCGGGGCGAGGTCCAGCCCGGCGGCCTTCCAGTGGTCGACCGCCGCGCGGGTCTCCAGCACCTCGGCCTGGCCGACGGCCTCCTCGATGGACCGGAAGCCCAGCTCGGCCAGCAGCTCGCGGACCTGCTCGGCGAGGAACTCGAAGAAGGTGACGACGAACTCGGGCTGGCCGGTGAACCGCTTGCGCAGCTCGGGGTTCTGGGTGGCCACCCCGACCGGGCAGGTGTCCAGGTGGCAGACGCGCATCATCACGCAGCCGCTGACCACCAGGGGCGCGGTCGCGAAACCGAACTCCTCGGCGCCCAGCAGCGCGGCGACGACGACGTCACGGCCGGTCTTCATCTGCCCGTCGACCTGCACGGTGATGCGGTCGCGCAGGCCGTTGACCAGCAGGGTCTGCTGGGTCTCGGCCAGGCCGAGCTCCCAGGGCGAGCCGGCGTGCTTGAGCGAGGTCAGCGGCGCGGCACCGGTGCCGCCGTCGTGACCGGAGATCAGCACGACGTCGGCGTGGGCCTTGCTGACCCCGGCCGCGACGGTGCCGACCCCGACCTCGGAGACCAGCTTGACGTGCACCCGCGCCTCGTTGTTCGCGTTCTTGAGGTCGTGGATGAGCTGCTTGAGGTCCTCGATGGAGTAGATGTCGTGGTGCGGCGGCGGGGAGATCAGACCGACCCCGGGGGTGGAGTGCCGGGTGCGGGCGATCCAGGGGTAGACCTTCGAGCCCGGGAGCTGACCGCCCTCACCGGGCTTGGCGCCCTGGGCCATCTTGATCTGGATGTCGTCGGCGTTGACCAGGTACTCGCTGGTCACCCCGAAGCGGCCACTCGCGACCTGCTTGATCGCCGAGCGGCGCAGGTCGCCGTTCTCGTCGGGGGTGAAGCGGTCGGCGTCCTCACCGCCCTCGCCGGTGTTGGACTTGCCGCCGAGGCGGTTCATCGCGATGGCCAGGGTCTGGTGCGCCTCCTGGGAGACCGAGCCGTAGCTCATCGCCCCGGTGGAGAACCGCTTGACGATCTCCGAGACCGGCTCGACCTCCTCGATCGGGACCGCGGGGCGCAGGCCCTTCTTGAAGTCGAACAGACCACGCAGCGTCGAGGCCTCGCGGGAGAGCTGGTCGACGGCGTCGGTGTACTTGCCGAAGACGTCGTACTGCCGCGAGCGGGTGGCGTGCTGGAGCAGGAAGACCGTCTCGGGGTTGAACAGGTGGACCTCGCCCTCGCGGCGCCACTGGTACTCACCGCCCACGGTGAGCTTGCGGTGGGCGACCTCGGTGGGGTTGGAGGGGTAGGCCCGACGGTGGCGCATGGCCACCTCCTCGGCCAGCACGTCCAGCCCGACGCCACCCAGGGTGGAGGAGGTGCCGGTGAAGTAGCGCTCCACCAGGTCCTTGGACAGGCCGACGGCCTCGAAGATCTGCGCCATCGTGTACGAGCCGACCGTGCTGATGCCCATCTTGGACATCACCTTCAGGACGCCCTTGCCCATCGCCTTGACCACGTTGCGCACGGCCTGGGCCGGCTGCACGCCGGTGAGCAGGCCGTCGCGGATGAGGTCCTCGACGCTCTCGAAGGCCAGGTAGGGGTTCACCGCGGCCGCGCCGTAGCCCAGCAGCAGCGCGACGTGGTGCACCTCGCGGCAGTCGCCGGACTCGACGACCAGGCCGACCTCCATCCGGGTGCGCTCGCGCACCAGGTGGTGGTGGACCGCCGCGGTCATCAGCAGAGACGGGATCGGGGCGCGCTTCTCGTCGCAGTCCCGGTCGGACAGCACGATGACCCGGGCGCCGGCGGCGATGGCCTTGCTGACCTTGACCTGCAGGTCGGCGACCGCCTTCTCCAGCGCCGCACCGCCACCGGTGACGTCGAAGTGCCCGGTGATCCGCACCGCGGCGAAGCCGGGGAGGTCCCCGTCGTCGTCGATGTGCAGGATCTTGGCCAGCTCGTCGTTGTCGATGACCGGGAAGGGCAGCACGACCTGACGACAGGACGCCGGGGTGGGCTCGAGCAGGTTCTGCTCGGGGCCGAAGGTGCGGCCCAGGCTGGTGACGAGCTCCTCGCGGATCGCATCCAGCGGCGGGTTGGTCACCTGGGCGAAGAGCTGCCCGAAGTAGTCGTAGAGCAGCCGGGAGCGGTCCGACAGCGCGGCGACCGGGGTGTCGGTGCCCATCGAGCCGATCGGCTCGGCGCCGCTGGCGGCCATCGGCTGCAGCAGGACGCGCAGCTGCTCCTCGGTGTAGCCGAACAGCAGCTGGCGACGGACGACGGACTCGTGGCTGGGCCGCGAGCGGCGACGCTCGGGCAGCGAGGGCAGGTGGATCAGCCCGGCGTGCAGCCAGTCGTCGTAGGGGTGCTCGGCGGCCAGGGCGCCCTTGACCTCGTCGTCGGCGATGATCCGGCCCTGCGCGGTGTCCAGCAGGAACATCCGGCCCGGCTGCAGGCGGCCCTTGGCCACGACGTCGGCGGCGGGGATGTCGAGCACGCCGACCTCCGACGCCAGCACGACGACGTCGTCCTTGGTGCGCCACCAGCGACCCGGGCGCAGGCCGTTGCGGTCCAGCACGGCGCCGATCTGGGTGCCGTCGGTGAACGCGACGCAGGCCGGCCCGTCCCAGGGCTCCATGACGGCGGAGTGGAACCGGTAGAACGCCCGGCGGGCGGCGTCCATCTCGGCGTGGTTCTCCCACGCCTCGGGGATCATCATCAGCACGGCGTGCGGCAGCGAGCGGCCGGACAGGTGCAGCAGCTCCAGCACCTCGTCGAAGGTCGCGGAGTCGCTGAAGTCCGCGGCGGTGACCGGGAAGACGCGGTCCAGGCCGAGCTCGCTGGCGGGGCCCGCCGGGCCGTCGAACAGGGCCGTGTCCAGCTTGGCCTCGCGGGCCCGCATGCGGTTGCGGTTGCCCTTGATGGTGTTGATCTCGCCGTTGTGGGCGATGACGCGGAAGGGGTGCGCCAGCGGCCAGCTGGGGAAGGTGTTGGTGGAGAACCGGCTGTGCACGAGCGCGATGGCCGACTCGTACCGCTCGTCGGTCAGGTCCGGGAAGAACGCCGGCAGCTGGTCGGTGGTCAGCATGCCCTTGTAGGTCACGGTCCGCGAGGACAGCGAGGCGAAGTACAGCGAGCTGCCGGCGTCGGCCGCGGCACGCTCGGCCCGCTTGCGCAGCACGAAGGCCCGCCGCTCCAGGCGGGTGACCCCGTGGCTGGTGGTGTTCCCGCCGAAGGCGGTCGCGTCGGCCCGGGCAGCGGTGCCCTCGGCGACGAAGAGCTGGGCGAAGTGCGGCATGACCGCGAGCGCGGTGGGGCCTATGTCGGCAGCCTGGGGCGCGATGGGCAGCTCGCGCCACCCCAGGACGACGAGGCCCTCCTCGGCGGCCAGGCGGGCGACGTCGGTGACCCGCTCGGCCCGCGCGGCCTCGTCCTGCGGCATGAAGGCCACACCGACGGCGTACTCCCCGGCCGGCGGCAGGTCGAAGTCCACGCTGGCGCGCAGCAGCGCGTCGGGGACCTGGGTCAGGATGCCGGCGCCGTCCCCGGAGTTGGGCTCGGAACCGGCGGCACCCCGGTGGTCCAGGTTGTGCAGCGCGGTGAGGCCCATGGCCACGATCGACCGTGAGCGCCGGCCCTGGGCGTCGGCCACGAAGGCGACACCGCAGGCGTCGTGCTCGTTGGCGGGGTCGTAGAGACCCTGGGCCTGCGGCACGGCCGAGAAGGGCACTCCGGTGCGGAGCGCGACTCCAGCGGACTCGGGCGAGGTGGAGACAGACATCGGTCACTCCCGTCGTCGGCGCGGCCCGCGGCGGCCGGGGGGAGCCGGTGCGTGGCGGGGGCCGGGTGGGTCAGGTGCGGGCGGGGGCGGTGCAGGTGCGGGCTGGTGCCCGCGGGTGGGTCGGTGTCTCGTGCCGGCGGTCCGTGGTCAGGGCGGGGTCAGGCCGGTCCGTGCGGCGTGCCCGAGGGCGCTCGCGCTCCCGCGGTCGGGTGCCCGCGGGGTGTCGTGCGCGGGGCGTCGCTGGCCCGTTCCGACAGGGTCGGTACACCCAGGATCGCTGGGTGACCTCGGGGCGAGCGTACACAGAGTGGACACACTGGCGACACGCCCAGGCAGTGAGGCGAACGTCTCCCCGAGCGGGGGTGCCGCCGTGGCTGACGCCGTGGTCAGGGACGGTCTCCAGGAGACGCGGAAGGGCTGGTGGGGGGCGGGTCCGCGGGGCTGTCCCGGGCCGGCGAGGAGCCGGTCCGCGAGGCCTCGGCGTCGGCTGCAGCCGTGGGCGCCACACCGTCGGTGGGGTCCTCGACCGGGGTGCTGTCGGCGGCCTCGTCGTCGACCGCGGCCCGGGCCTCCTGGCCGCGGGTGAGCAGCTCCCGCGGGCGGCCGCGCTGCCAGACCAGGTAGGCCACCGCGAGCACGCCGACGATCACGGCGGTGAACACGTTGAGGCGCAACCCGAAGAACCGCTCGGCGGTGTCGATGCGGAGCATCTCGATCCAGCCACGGCCCAGGCAGTAGCTGGCGACGTACAGCGCGAAGGCCCGGCCGTGCGAGAGCTGGAAGCGCCGGTCGGCCCAGACGACCAGGGCCGCCGCGGCCAGGTTCCACAGCAGCTCGTACAGGAAGGTGGGGTGGAAGGTGGCGAACTGCTCGTAGCCCTCCGGCCGGAACCGGGGGTCGATCTCCAGCGCCCAGGGCAGCGTCGTGGGACCGCCGAAGAGCTCCTGGTTGAACCAGTTGCCCAGCCGGCCGACCGCCTGGGCGACCAGCAGGCCCGGGGCCAGCGCGTCGGCGAAGACCGGCAGCGGGATACCGCGACGGCGGCAGGCGATCCACGCACCGACCCCACCCAGGACGATCGCGCCCCAGATGCCCAGCCCGCCCTCCCAGATGTAGAGGGCCCGCACCGGGTCGCCGTTCTCACCGAAGTAGGGCTCGGGGGTGGTGAGCACGTGGTAGACGCGCCCGCCGACGATGCCGAAGGGCACCGCCCACACGGCGATGTCCAGCACGTCGCCGGGGGCGCCGCCGCGGGCGACGAAGCGCCTCTCGGTGATGACCGCGGCCAGCACGATCCCGGCGATGATGCACAACGCGTAGGCGCGCAGCGGGAACGGCCCGATCTCCCAGGTGCCCTGACTGGGGCTGGGGATGGCGGCGAGCAGCTCGGTGGTCACCGGCGCCGGACCCCCTCGGCGAGGTCGGCGGACAGGGCGCGGACCCCGTCGGGGCCGTGGCCGTCCAGCAGCTGTCGGACGTAGGCCGAACCGACGATGACGCCGTCGGCGAAGGCGGCGACCTCGGCAGCCTGGTCGCCGTTGCTGACCCCGAGGCCGACGCAGACCGCCAGGTCGGCGCCCGCGGCCTCACGGGTGCGGGCGACGAGCACCTCGGCGGCGTCCCCGACGGTGGCCCGGGTCCCGGTCACGCCCATCGTGGAGGCGGCGTAGACGAACCCGCGGCAGGCCGCGGTGGTGGTGGCCAGCCGGGCCGGGGTGGAGGACGGCGCGACCAGGAAGACCCGGTCCAGCCCGGCCTCCTCGCTGGCCGCGATCCAGGCCGCGGCCTCGTCGGGCACGAGGTCGGGGGTGATGGCCCCCGCTCCCCCGGCGGCGGCCAGGTCGGTGGCGAAACGCTGTACGCCGTAGCGCTCGATCGGGTTCCAGTAGCTCATGACGACCGGCACCGCACCGGCCTGCGCGACGGCGGCCACGGCGGTCAGCACGTCGGCCATGCCGACCCCGGCCTGGACCGCGACCTCGACGGCCTCCTGGATGGTCGGGCCGTCCATGCCGGGATCGGAGTAGGGGACGCCGATCTCGACGACGTCGGCACCGCCCTCGACCGCAGCCACCATGGCCTCGATCGAGCCCGGCACGGTCGGGTACCCGACCGGCAGGTAGGCGATCAGCGCGGAGCGGCCCTCGGACCGGGCGACACCGATCCGCTCGGCCAGCAGGCTGGTCGTGCCCGGGGCGCTCACAGCGCGTCCCCGTCCTGCACGGTGGTCTCCTCCGGGGTCCCCAGCGCGGGACCGGGCTCACCGCCGTGCCCGTCCTCGACGGCTCGCTCGTCGGAGTCGGTCGGGGCGTCACCCCGGGTCCCGCCCAGGCCGAACCAGGCGCTGGCGGTCTCCACGTCCTTGTCCCCCCGGCCGGACAGGTTGACCAGCAGCAGCGCGTCGGGACCCAGCTCGCGGCCCAGGGTGATCGCCCCGGCCAGGGCGTGCGCGCTCTCGATCGCCGGGATGATGCCCTCGGTCCGGCACAGCAGCGCGAAGGCCTCCATGGCCTGGCTGTCGGTGACCGGGCGGTACTCCGCGCGACCCAGGTCGTGCAGGTGGCTGTGCTCGGGGCCGACCCCGGGGTAGTCCAGCCCGGCCGAGATCGAGTGCGACTCGACGGTCTGCCCGTTGGCGTCCTGCAGCAGGTAGGAGCGGGCGCCGTGCAGCACGCCCGGGTCGCCGCCGGTGATCGAGGAGGCGTGCCGGCCGGTCTCGACGCCGTCGCCACCGGCCTCCAGGCCGACCAGCCGCACGTCGGCGTCGGGCACGAAGGCGGTGAAGATGCCGATCGCGTTGGAACCGCCACCGACGCAGGCCAGCACCGCGTCGGGCAGCCGGCCCTCGCGCTCCAGCAGCTGCGCGCGGGCCTCGTCGCCGATGACCCGCTGGAAGTCCCGGACCATGGCCGGGAAGGGGTGCGGGCCGGCGACGGTGCCGAAGACGTAGTTCGTCGTCTCCACGTTGGTGACCCAGTCGCGGAAGGCCTCGTTGATGGCGTCCTTGAGGGTCTTGGACCCGGTGGTCACCGGGATGACCTCGGCACCCAGCAGTCGCATCCGGGCGACGTTGAGCGCCTGGCGGCGGGTGTCCTCCTCGCCCATGTAGACCGTGCAGTCCAGGCCCATGAGCGCGGCCGCGGTCGCGGTGGCCACGCCGTGCTGACCGGCGCCGGTCTCGGCGATGACGCGCTTCTTGCCGATGCGCTTGGTGAGCAGGGCCTGACCCAGCACGTTGTTGATCTTGTGCGAGCCGGTGTGGTTGAGGTCCTCGCGCTTGAGCAGCACCCGGGCGCCGCCACAGTGCTCGGCGAAGCGGGGCACCTCGGTGATCGGGGAGGGCCGGCCGGTGTAGTCGCGGTGCAGCCGCTCGAACTCGGCCAGGAACACCGGGTCCACGCGCATCTGCTCGTAGGCCTCGGTCAGCTCGTCGAGGGCCGCGATGAGCGCCTCGGGCACGAACCGGCCGCCGTAGGGACCGAAGTGCCCGGTCGCGTCCGGCCACTCCGGGCGCGGCCTGGTCAGGCTGGCTACGGGGGTGGGCGGGGCGGTCGTCGCAGTCACCCCACCAGTGTGGCTGGGCGGTCCGACAAACCGGCTACCGGGTGCTGGTCAGCGCGGTGGGACCGGCCGGCGGGGCGCGCTCAGCGGGTGGGGCGGGGGGTGGCGGGGTGAGACCCCGCCGTGACCAGGTCCGCGACGGCCTGGCGCGGGTCGGCCGAGGTGACCAGGCCCTCCCCCACGAGCACCGCGTCGGCACCGGCGCCGGCGTAGCTGATCAGGTCGTGCGGGCCGCGGACGCCGGAGGCGGCCACCTTGACGACCTCGGTGGGCAGCCCGGGGGCGATGCGCTCGAACGTGGAGCGGTCGACGTCGAGCGTGGTGAGGTCGCGGGCGTTGACCCCGATCACCGAGGCGCCGGCCTCCAGCGCACGGTCGGCCTCGGCCTCGGTGTGCACCTCCACCAGGCCGGTCATGCCCAGGGACTCGATCCGCTCGAGGAGCCCGACCAGGGCGTTCTGCTCCAGGGCGCCGACGATCAGCAGCACGACGTCGGCCCCGCAGGCCCGGGCCTCGTGCACCTGGTAGCTGGACACGACGAAGTCCTTGCACAGCACCGGGACGTCCACGGCCGCGCGCACGGCGGCGAGGTCGGCCTGGGTGCCGTGGAAGCGGCGGCGCTCGGTGAGCACGCTGATCACCCGGGCACCGCCGGCGGCGTACTGCACGGCCAGCGAGGCCGGGTCTGCGATGTCGGCCAGCGCGCCCTTGCTGGGGCTGTTGCGCTTGACCTCGGCGATGACGCCGACGCCGGGGGCACGCAGTGCGGCGAGGGCGTCCAGGGAGGGCCGGGCGTCGCGGGCACGGGCCTGCACCTCGACCAGAGGGGTCGCTGCCTGGCGGGCGGCGACGTCCTCGCGCGCGCCGGCCACGATGTCCATCAGGACGTTCACGCTCGGTCGTCCCCTGGGTTGCTCACTGGATGCCACATCAGGCTGGTCCCCTCACCGGTCGGATCGGTGGACACACTGTAGAGAAGCGGCCCGGCAGCGTCCGCACGGGGTTGCGCTCACCGCCCGGGCTCCCGGGTGGCGTCGTCCCGGGGGTCGTCGGTGGGGTCGGTGCCGTTGTCCAGGGCCTTCCAGGCGGCCTGGTGCCGGTCCTCGGCGGACTCCGGCCGGGACGGCTGCCGGCGGGCGGGCTCGGCGGCGCCGGGGGTGCGCTCGTAGCGCCGTCCCAGGCCTGGCCAGGAGCGGCCACGCAGCACGACGAGGACGCCGGCGACACAGCCGAGCACCCCCCCGAGGGCGGCGAGCACCGGCCAGGCGGCACTGGTCGCGACGTCGACGGTGGCCCCGCCCAGCCCGATGACCGAGCCGCCCAGGTCCCCCGTGCCGACGTCGACCGAACCGGTCAGCGCCCGGACGCCGGAGACCACGAGCACGCCACCGGCGACCGCCGTGAGCAGCCCGACGGCGACCCGGCCCCACCCGCGGACCGCGAACAGCGCCACCGCCCCGGCCAGCAGGAGCAGGCCGGTCGCGGGTACCAGCGGGGCCAGCTCGCCGCCGGTGAGCACGTCGGCGTAGGGCGGCAGCGGTGGCTGCCGGGTGACGGTCACGTCGGCCCAGGGCTGTCCGCCGGAGGACAGCGCCAACGCGCCGGCCACGGCGCTGAGCAGCACCGCCGCGGTGAGTTCGCGCCGGGTGTCCCGCGCGGGGCGGGCCGGTGTCTCGGGGGGCTGGGTCACGACAGCTCCCGCAGCCCCTCCGCGGTGGCGATGGCCGACAGCACGGCACGGGCCTTGTGCCGGGTCTCGGCCTCCTCGGCGTCGGCGTCGGAGTCCGCGACCACCCCGGCACCGGCCTGCACGTACGCCGTCCCCTGGTGCAGGACGGCGGTGCGGATGGCGATGGCCATGTCCATGTCGCCGCCGGCGTCGAGGTAGCCGACGGTGCCGGCGTACAGCGCCCGGCGGGTGGGCTCCAGGGACTCGATGACCTCCATCGCGCGGGGCTTGGGGGCCCCGGAGACGGTGCCGGCGGGGAAGGTGGCGTCGAAGACGTCCAGCGCGTCCCGGTCGGGGGTCACCTGACCGGCGACCGTGGACACCAGGTGCATCACGTGGCTGTAGCGCTCCACCCGCATGAAGTCCGCGACCTCGACCGTCCCGGGCACGCAGACCCGGCCCAGGTCGTTGCGGGCCAGGTCCACCAGCATCACGTGCTCGGCCCGCTCCTTGGGGTCGGCGAGCAGCTCCTCGGTCAGCCGCGCGTCCTCCTCCGGGGAGCCACCGCGCGGCCGGGTGCCGGCCGGCGGGTGCACGACGGCGTGGTCGCCGGTGACGGTGACCAGCGCCTCGGGCGAGGACCCGACGACGTCGAAGGGCGACTCCCGGCCGGCGAAGCGCAGCAGGTACATGTACGGCGAGGGGTTGGTCGCCCGCAGCACCCGGTAGAGGTCCAGCGCGTCGACGTCGGTGGGCCGGGAGAACCGCTGGGACAGCACGGTCTGGAACACGTCGCCGGCCCGGACGTGCTCGCGGACGGCCTCCACCCCGGCCTGGAAGCCACCGGGCGGGGTGTTGCTGACGACCCGGTCGTAGACCGTGCCGGGGTCGGCGGTCACCACGGTCGCCACCCCGGGCGGGGACGCCTGGGTGAGCGCGTGCGCCATGTCGTCGAGCCGGGCCGTGGCGTCCGCGTACGCCTGCGGGGTCCCGGCGAGCGCGTTGGCGATGAGCAGCACGGTGCCGTCGTGGTGGTCGAGGACCGCCAGGTCGGTGACCAGCGTCATCGCCAGCTCGGGCATGCCCAGGTCGTCGACGGCGGTCTGCGGCAGCCGCTCCAGCCGCCGGACGACGTCGTACCCCAGGTACCCGACCAGCCCGCCGGTGAGCGGTGGCAGGTCGGCGGCGTGCGGGGTCGACTCCCGCGGGCTGCGCAACCGCCGGGCCAGCGTCCGGACGGCGTCCAGCGGGTCGGTCGGCAGGTCCTCGGTCAGTCCGGGCAGCGGGTCACCCAGCCACAGCGCGGCGCCGTCGCGCTCGGTGAGCACGCCGGCGCTGCGGACGCCCACGAAGCTGTACCGGGACCACTGCTTCCCCTGCTCGGCGGACTCCAGCAGCACGGTGCCCGGCCGGTTGCCGGCGAGCTTGCGGTAGACCCCGACGGCGGTCTCGGAGTCGGCGAGCAGCCGGCGGGTGACGGGGACGACGGGGCCCGGTGCCGCGGCGAAGTCGGCGGCGGACGGGAGGGTCTCACCCAGCCGCACGGGAGACCTCCAGCGAGCGGTGGAAGCAGGACCGCTCCCCGGTGTGGCAGGCCGGGCCGGTCTGGTCGACCAGCAGCAGCAGAGCGTCGCCGTCGCAGTCGACCCGGACCTCGCGCACCGCCTGGTGGTGCCCGGACGTGGCGCCCTTGACCCAGTACTCGCCCCGGCTGCGCGACCAGTAGGTGGCCTCCCCCGTGGCCAGGGTGCGGCGCAGTGCCTCGTCGTCCATCCAGGCCAGCATCAGCACCTCGCCGGTGTCGTGCTGCTGGGCGACGGCGGCGACGAGGCCGTCGGGGGTGCGTCGCAGCAGGTCGGCGACGGCGGGGTCGAGAGCGGGAGACACGCCGACCAGTCTGGCAGCCGCGCGGGGACCCCCCGGTGCCACGGTCCACCCGCGCGGGGACACCGCCCCGCACCCGGGGGGCGGGGGCCGCTGCTGCGTGCTCTGATGTGCCGTGCCCGCCGCGCTGAACCCCCTCACCGCGCGGTTGGCCGACCCCGCGCAGGAGGACCGCTTCCTGGCCACCCAGCTGCCGGGACTGCGCCGGGACGTGCTGCTGGTGGCCGGTCTGGTGCTGGCCTACAACGTGGTCTTCTTCGTGGTCAACCTGCTGCGGGGGCCGGCGTGGGGCTTGGTGGGCCTCACCGACCACGTGGTCGTCGGCGCGGCCAGCGTGGTGCTCGCGCTGGTGGTCCGCCGCACCACCAGCTACCGCACGACGGCCCGGGTGCTGGTCGCGGGGTTCGCCGTCTACGCGGTGGTCGCGCTCGCCCTGGGCGGGGACCGCACGCCCACCGGGTGGCTGCTGCTGAGCCTGCACACGGCGGCGATCCTCTGCCTGCACGCCCGGCTGCCGTTCCCGGTGACCGCCACCCTGGTGCCGGCCTGGTCGGTGGCCAGCCTGCTGGCGGCGACCACGGCCGGCATCGACAGCCGGGACCTGACCACGGCCGTGGCGCTGGTGGGCACCGCCGTCCTGGTGGGGCTGGCGGCGGCCTACCGCGTCGCGGCGCAGGCCCGGCTGCTCTTCGCCCAGACCGAGGCCCTGGAGCGGCAGACCACCCTGGACCCGGTGACCGGTCTGCCCAACCGGCGGGGCTGGGAGGAGGCGTTGCAGCGGGAGTGGGAGCGGTGCGCCCGGGAAGGCACCCCGCTGGGCCTGGTGGTCGTCGACGTGGACCACTTCAAGCAGGTCAACGACACCTTCGGCCACGCCGCGGGCGACCGCGCACTGGTCGTGGTGGCCGGGCTGCTCTCGGCGGCGCTGCGGCGCCCCGGCGACCTCGCCGCCCGGATCGGCGGGGACGAGTTCGCCCTCCTGCTGCCCGGTACTGACGCCGAGGGCACCGCGTCCACCGCGAGCCGTCTGCTGGCCGACGCACGGCGGGCCCGGGCCGCCGCCCCCGACGACGCCGCGGAGGCCGGGCTCACCGTGAGCGTCGGCGTGCACTGCACGCGGCCCCGCACCGCGGGCGCCGCCGAGACCGCCGCGGCGGTGTCGGCCGCGGACGCCGCCCTGTACCGGGCCAAGGCCGCCGGCCGCGACCAGGTCGCCGGCGCCAGCTGACCCGACAGGTGGGTCCGGCCCCCCTCAGAGGGCCGCGGCGACCGCCCGTCCGGCGACCCGGCCGGAGAACAGGCACCCGCCGAGGAACGTGCCCTCCAGCGAGCGGTAGCCGTGCATGCCGCCCCCGCCGAACCCGGACACCTCCCCGGCCGCGTACAGCCCCGGGAACACCTCGCCGCCGGGCTGGAGCACCCGGCCGGAGAGGTCGGTCTCCAGCCCGCCCAGGGTCTTGCGGGTGAGCAGGTTGAGCCGGACGGCGATCAGCGGGCCCGCCTCGGGGTCCAGCATCCGGTGCGGCGGGACGACCCGGATCAGCTTGTCGCCCAGGAACCGGCGGGCGGCCCTGATGGCGGTGACCTGGCCGTCCTTGGAGAAGCGGTTGGCCGTCTCGCGGTCCCGGGCGACGATCTCGGCCTCGACGACGGCGGCGTCCAGGTGCGGGGTGTCGCCGGTGACCCGGTTCATCCCGGCGACCAGCTCGGCGACGGTCGGGGCGGTCACGAAGTCCACGCCCCGGTCCAGGAACGCCTGCACCGGCGCGGCCGGGCCGCCGCGCACCCGGGTGAGCAGGAGCTTGAGGTCCTTGCCCGTCAGGTCCGGGTTCTGCTCGGAGCCCGACAGGGTGAACTCCTTCTCCACGATCTTCCGGTCCAGCACGAACCAGGTGTGCTCGTGACCGGTGGTGCCGATGTGCGCGAGGGTCCCCAGGGTGTCGAAGCCGGGGTAGAGCGGGACGGGCAGCCGCTTGCCGGTGGCGTCGAGCCACAGCGAGCTGGGCCCGGGCAGGATCCGGATGCCGTGCCGGGCCCAGATCGGGTCCCAGTTCTCGATGCCCTCCGTGTAGTGCCACATCCGGTCGGGGTTGACCACGCTGGCGCCCGCGGCCTCGGTGGCCTGCAGCATCCGGC
The DNA here is from genome assembly GCF_001424485.1 of Modestobacter sp. Leaf380. Taxonomy (GTDB): domain Bacteria; phylum Actinomycetota; class Actinomycetes; order Mycobacteriales; family Geodermatophilaceae; genus Klenkia. The sequence continues at coordinate 101,243 of NZ_LMQC01000022.1, read as the reverse complement.
CGTCCACGTGCGCCGGGACCCCGGACAGCAGCCGCTCCGGGACCGGACCGAGCCGGGCCGGCCAGTTGGCCCGCACCAGGTCGTGGTTGGCCCCGATCCCCCCGGAGGTGACGACGACGGCCTGCGCGCCGAGCTCGAACTCCCCCACCTCGGTCCGCGAGGTGGCCTCACCACGGGCCGCGGACGACGGTTCGAGCACCCCGCCGCGCACGCTGGTGACGGCGCCGTCGGTGACGACCAGGGCGTCCACCCGGTGCCGGAACCGGACGTCGACCAGGCCGCGGGCAACGGCCTCTCGCACCCGCCGCGCGAAGGGCTCGACGATGGCCGGGCCGGTGCCCCAGACGATGTGGAAGCGGGGCACCGAGTTGCCGTGGCCGGTGGCGGTGTAGCCGCCCCGCTCGGCCCAGCCGACGACGGGGAAGAAGCGGATGCCCTGCTCCCGCAGCCAGGCGCGCTTCTCCCCCGCGGCGAACTGCAGGTAGGCCTCGGCCCACTGCCGGGGCCAGTGGTCCTCGGGCCGGTCGAACCCGGCCGTGCCCGACCAGTCCTGCCGGGCGAGCTCCAGGGAGTCCCGCACCCGCAGCCGGCGTTGCTCGGGCGAGTCGACCAGGAACAGCCCACCGAAGGACCAGAACGCCTGTCCGCCCAGGTTCGCCTCGGGCTCCTGGTCCAGCAGGAGGACCCGCTTGCCGGCGTCGGCGAGCTCGGCGGTGGCGACGAGACCGGCCAGGCCGGCCCCCACCACGATGACGTCAGCGGTGTCGGTGGTCACACCGGGGAGGTTAGCCCGGGGTGCCCCGGCGCCGGGTCCACTCCCGGACCGGCCGCTGGCACGCCAGGACGAGGGCCCCGATCGGGCCGACGGTCATCAGCACCGCCCACCAGGTGGCCCGTCCCCCGCCGAGGGAACCGAAGAGCACGGCGATCCCCAGCAGCCCCAGCAACGGGGGGATGCTGCCCAGGGCCAGCACCAGCCAGCCCCGCGCCCGACCCAGCAGCACCAGCACAGCACCGACCGCGACCCAGACCGCCATGGCCACCAGGACGCCGACCGGCCAGCCCGGCACCTCGTCGAACCCCGCGCCGGGGTCGACCAGCAGCCAGGTCAGGTACGCCAGCTCCAGCACCACCAGGCCGCCGAAGACCGCCGCGAACGGCACGAGCAGTGGGCGTCCGGGTTGCAGCGGGGCACGGGTGCCGCGCTGCGAGGCAGGACGCGCGGCGCGGGGCGAGCGCCGCACCGGCGCGCTCGGACGGGGCTGCTTGGCCATGGCGGGTGAGCCTAGGGCGCCGGGTCCGGCACGGGCCGTCGGTCCTCGTGCCGCCTCGCGGCCAGCCAGCTGCCCGTGGCCGGCAGCCACACGCACACCACTGCCGCGACGGCCGACACGCAGAGGGCCGACGGCCAGAGGAGTTCGCCGACCGACCAGACGTCCAGGCCCGTGGACGCGTACGCGGCGGTGAGCAGGGTCAGTCCCGCGGTGAGTGCGTCCCGGCTCCGCCCCGCGCACAGCCGGTGCGTCCCCACCAGCGTCAGGACGCACCCCGCAGCGAGCGGTGCCCCCGTCGGGAGGAAGGCCACAGCGAGGGCGAAGGGCATCAGCAGGACCGCGTAGACGCCGAGGAGGACGGACAGCACCACGGCAGTGACGGCCGGTCCGGGCATCGACGGGGCGGGGACCGGCTCGGGGCCGGACGAGGCGGTCATGCGGTCCAGCCTCGGGGCGACGACGTCACCCCGAGGGGCGCCGTCGCGGTCTGTGGATCCAGCCCGTCGTGTGGACGACGGCCGGCACGGAACGCCCGGGTGTGCACGGTGGACCACCCCGTGATCCACAACGCGCTTGACCTGCCCCCCGGCGGGGCAAGAGGTGGGCATGGCAGCCAAGGACATCGTGCACTTCGACATCGCGACCGTGGCCGAGAAGAGCGCCGACTTCCGTCGCGTGCTCTGGACCGGCGAGCACTCCCAGCTGGTGATCATGACCATCCCGCCGGGTGGCGAGATCGGCGAGGAGACCCACGACGAGAACGACCAGATCCTGTCCTTCGTCAGCGGCGTCGGGAAGGCCGTGATCGAGGGTTCGTCCAAGACGGTCAAGCCGGGCGAGATCGTCGTCGTCCCGGCCGGGACCAAGCACAACTTCGTCAACGACGGCCCGAACCCGTGGGTGCTCTACACCGTCTACGGCCCGGCCGACCACGCCGACGGCGCGGTGCACCACACCAAGGAGGAGGCCGACGAGCTCGAGGCGTCCGGCCAGGACGAGCCGCCGACCAGCTGACCCACCCCGCCGGGCAGCCGTCCCCGGCGCGCCCGCCCGCTCAACCGCGGGCGGCGCGCCGGGCGGCGACCCAGTGCCGGACGACGGGCAGCGAGCCCAGCACGACCGCCAGCAGCGGCCCGCCGCCGAGCCACAGGAGGGCCGCCGGGTCCTCGCGCAGGTCACCGGCGGCCAGCCCCACCCCGACGAAGCCGACGCACAGCGCCGAACCCAGCACGAGCACCAGCCAGGACCGACCGGTCAGCAGCAGCACCGCACCGACCAGCACGAGCAGGAACGCCACCGCCGGCACCGCACCGAGCACCGCACCGCGCCAGTCCTCGTAGCCCAGGGACAACAGCCCCACGAAGAGCGCGAAGAACGCGACCGGGAGCGCACCGACCAGGCCACAGCCCGCGGCGAGCCAGGCGACGACCGGGGCGACCCGGCGGACGGGGGCGGCAGGGACGGTGACCGTGGACATGCCCGGGAACCTAGGTCCCTGACCAGCCCGGACGCCGCCGACGCGCCCACCCGCAGCGCACGGGAGGGCGGCCGTCGACGGCGACGAGCGGTGTCAGGCCGGCGTGCGGGCGGCCCCCGACGACCGGCGCCAGGAGGCGTGCAGCCCGGCGTAGACCCCCGGTGCGTCGACCAGCTCGGCGTGCGTGCCCCGCTGCACGACCCGGCCGGCGTCCACGACCAGCACCTCGTCGGCCCGCTCGGCGGTGGACAGCCGGTGCGCGATGGTGATCGTCGTCCGACCGCTGGTGAGGGTGTCCAGGGCCCGGGTGAGCCGGGCCTCGGTCGCCGGGTCGACGGCGCTGGTGGCCTCGTCCAGCACCAGCAGGTCGGGGTCGGCGACGTAGGCGCGGGCGACGGCGACCAGCTGCCGCTCCCCCGCCGACAACGACTCCCCGCGCTGCCCGACCGCCGTCGCCACGCCGTCGGTCAGGCCCTCCACCCAGTCACCCAGACCCAGCTCGTCGAAGGCGGCGGCGACGTGCGCGTCGGTCATCCCGGGCTTGCCGTAGCGGACGTTGTCGGCCACCGAGGCGTCGAAGAGGAACCCGTCCTGGGGGACCATCACCACGCGCTCGCGCAGCGAGGCGAACGCGATCTCCGCCAGCGGCACGCCGCCGACCAGCACCCGGCCGGAGCTGGGGTCCATCAGCCGGGTGAGCAGCTTGGCGAAGGTGGTCTTGCCCGAGCCGGTCTCGCCCACGACGGCGACCCGGGTGCGCGGGGCGATCTCCAGGTCGACGTCGTCCAGGGCCGGGCGGGCGCCCGGGGCGTAGCGGAAGACGACGTGGGAGAACCGGACGCCCAGCGGCCCCTCGGGGAGCGCCCGGCCGTCGACCGGGTCCTGGACGTCGGGCTCGGTGTCCAGCACGTCGAGGACCCGGCGGAACCCGGCGACGGCGTTCTGCGCCTCGTTGAGCACCTCGCTGGCGGTCTGGACGGGTGCGACGAAGAGGGTGACCAGGAAGAGGAAGGCGATCAGGGTGCCGGCCGAGATCTGGCCCCCGATGCCCAGCAGCACTCCGACCACGACCACCGCGGCGTTGGCGACGGCGGCGACGAACTCGCCGCTGACGTACACCCCGGCGGTGGTCTTCTGGGCCTGCACCGAGGCCCGGTAGTGCCGGTCGATGGCGGCGTCGATCCGGGCGGCGGTGCGGCCGCGGATGCCGTAGGCGCGCACGGTGGGGGCGCCGACGACGGACTCCCCGACCGCGGCCAGCACGTCGCCGACCCGCTCGCGGACGACGCCGTAGACCGCGGCCAGCCGCTTGGCGAACCACTTGACCGCGAAGCCCAGCGGGATGAAGCAGACCAGCACCAGCAGGGTCAGCTGCCAGGAGTAGACGGCCATGACCACGGTGGCGACGACGAGCTGGCCCAGGCTGACCAGGCCGAGCACACCGCCCCACTGCATGAAGACCGACAGCTGGTCGACGTCGCTGGTGACCCGGGAGACCAGGTTGCCGCGGCGCTCGCCCTGCTGGTGCAGCACGGAGAGGTCGTGCACGTGCCGGAAGGCGCGCACCCGCAGGTTGGCCAGCGCGGTCTCGGTGGTGCGGAAGAGCCGGACGTTCATCCGGTAGACCGCGACCGCGGTGACCAGCACGACCAGCGCGCAGACCGCGACGAGTTCGCGGACCAGCGGGATGTCCGGGCCGCCGGCGGCACCCAGACCGCGGTCCAGGGTCTGCTGCACCGCGATCGGGACGACGACCCGGCCGGCGGTGGCGAGCAGGGCGAGGGCGAAGGTGGCGGGCAGACCGCGGCGGAACTCCGGCATCATCCGCAGGCCGCGCCGCAGCGTGGCGGTGGCGGTCTCGGTGGGCCGTTCGGTGAGCCCGGTGGCGGGCTCGGCGACGGCGGTCACGCCTGGGCCCCGGCGGGCTCGGGCTCGGCGGCGGTGACGGCGTCCGGTGGCTGGTAGGCCTGGACGAGCCGCGCGTAGCCGGGCACCTGGGCCAGCAGCTCGGCGTGGCTGCCGCGGGCCACGAGCCGGCCGCGGTCGATCCACACGACCTCGTCGGCCAGCGAGATGGTGGCCTGCCGGTAGGCGACCACGACCACGGTCGCCGGCTGGTCGGTGCTGCGCAGGGCGTCCAGGATCCGCGCCTCGACGCTGGGGTCCACGGCGCTGGTGGCGTCGTCCATGACCAGCAGCCGGGGCCGGCGGACGACGGCGCGGGCCAGGGCCAGGCGCTGACGCTGGCCGCCGGACAGGCTGGCGCCGCGCTCACCGACGCGGGTGTCCAGGCCCTCGGGCAGCCGGTCGACGAAGTCCTCGGCGGCGGCGACGCGCAGTGCGGCGTGCACCTCGTCGTCGCCGATGTCGGCGCCCAGGGTGATGTTGCCGCGGACGGTGTCGTCGAAGAGGAAGGTGCCCTGGGCGACGAAGGCCGCCTGGGTGGAGACCTCGCCCTCACGCAGGCTGCGCACGTCGACGCCGTCCAGCAGGACCTCGCCGGAGTGCGGGTCGACCAGCCGGACCAGCAGCCCGGCCAGCGTGGACTTGCCCGAGCCGGTGGGGCCGACGACGGCGACGGTGCGGCCGGCCTCGACGTCGAAGGTGACCCCGTGCAGGACGCGGTTGGTCCGCCCGTCGGCGTCGGTGTGCCCGAAGTCGACAGCGCGGACGCCGACCCCGGCACCGGTGGGGCCGCCGGCGGCGGCGTCCGGGCCGTGGGGGGTCTCCCCCTCGGCCGCCAGGACCGGGGCGACCCGGTCGTAGCCGGCCAGTGCGCGGGGCAGGTCGGCGAGGACCCAGCCGATGGCCCGGATCGGCAGCGCGAGCAGGGTGAACAGGTAGGCGATGGAGACCAGGTCGCCGGCGTTGGTGGACCCGGTGGCGACCTGGTCGGCCCCGACCAGCAGGACGGCGAGGGTGCCCAGGTTGGGCAGCGCCTCCATCATCGGGTCGAACAGCCCACGGACCCGGCCGACGGCGACCAGGCCGTCGCGCAGCTCGTCGGCACGGACGCCGAAGCGCTCGGTCTCGGCGGCCTCCCGGCCCAGCGTCTTGACCACGAGGGCGGCGTCGAAGGACTCGTGGGCGATCTCGGAGACCTCGGCGCGCAGCTGCTGCGCGCGGGCCATCCGCGGGCTCATCACCTGGGAGTAGACGGCGTTGGCCAGGAAGACCAGCGGGAAGACGACCAGCCCGACGACGGCCAGCAGCGGGTCGGTGAGGAACAGTGCGACCACGGTGATGACCACCATGACGATCGCACCGCAGGCGAAGGGCAGCGGGGCGACGAAGAACCAGCTGGCCTCGACGTCGGAGTTGGCGTTGGACAGCAGCTGGCCGGTGGGGTGGCGCTGGTGCCAGGACAGCGGGAGCCGCAGGTACTGCCCGGTGACCCGGCGCCGGTACTCGGCCTGCAGCCGGAAGCTCATGATCCCGGCGAAGAGCCGGCGGCCGATGATCCCGACGATCTTGAGGACGGCGACGCCGAGGATGGCCAGCGTGGCCAGCCACAGCGCCCCGGCGGTGACCGAGCCGCGCTCGAAGCTGGGCAGCACCAGGCGCTCGGTGATGCCGCCGATGACGTAGGCGCTGGCCACGGTCATGGCGCCGTACAGGCTGCTGCCCAGCACGGCGAGGGTGAACATGCCCGGCTGCTCGCGGACGGCCTTGGCCACGTGCCGGAAGCCGCGGCGGACGACCTTCTTCTGCTCCCGCTCGCTGCGGACGGTGACGTCGCCGGTGCGGGTCCGTCCGGCCGGGACGGCGGAGGGAGGGGCGTTCTCGGGCGTGGGGGTGGTGACCTGCTCCGGGGCGGGAGCGGGGGCGGGACTGGTGCTGCGCGGGGGCACGCGTCTCCCTCGGGTGGTGCTGCTGGGTGTCGGCTGAGCCTACTCGGGGTCCTTACCTCGGCTACGCGCTTTTCGTTCCCCGCGCCCGGCGCCGACCGACCCGGTAGAACGGGCTGGTGAGCGACTCCCCCGCACCCCTGTCCCGGACCGAGCGCGCCGCGCTCGCCGACCTGCTCACCGAGCTGGGCCCCGACCGACCCACCTGCTGCGAGGGCTGGACGACCGCCGACCTGGCCACCCACCTCGTCATCCGGGACCGGCGTCCCGACACCGCCCCCGGCGCCGTCCTCGGCGGGCCGTTCGGTCGCTGGACCGAGCGGGTCGCGGCCCGCACGAAGCTGGAGACGCCGTGGCCGGAGCTGCTGGAGAAGCTGCGCAGCGGCCCGCCGGCCCTGCTGCCGACGGCGTGGGGCCCGGTCGACGCGGTGCTCAACACCGCCGAGATGACGGTCCACCACGAGGACGTCCGACGGGCCCAGCCCGACTGGACCCCGCGCGCCCTGCCCCGCTCGGCGCAGGACGTCCTGTGGGGCCAGGTCGGCTTCATGGCCCGGACCCGCTCCCACGAGGGCGGTCTCGAACTGCGCCGCAGCGACACCGGGGCGTCCAGGACCGTGCGGTCGGGGCAGCCGCTGACCACGGTGACCGGCGAGCCGCTGGAGCTGCTGCTGTGGGCCGGTGGCCGGGATGCCGTGGCGCGGGTGGAGGTCACCCGGGCCTGAGCGGGCACCCCGGTCCTCGGGTGTCGGGTCGTCCTGTCGAGGTGTCGACGTGTCGACCCGGCGCCGGGTTCAGTCGCGCAGCGGCCGGTCGGCCTCGTGCCGGATCGGGACGCCGGCGGCATCGAGGGCCTGCTTGACGTCGCCGATCCGCATGTCGCCGAAGTGGAAGACGCTGGCGGCCAGCACCGCGTCGGCGCCGGCCTCCACGGCCGGGGCGAAGTGGTCGACCGAGCCTGCTCCCCCGCTGGCGATGACCGGCACGGTCACCTCACGGCGGACCGCCCCGATCAGCTCGGTGTCGAAGCCGGCGCGGGTGCCGTCGGCGTCCATCGAGTTGAGCAGCACCTCACCGACCCCCAGCCGAGCGGCCTCGACGACCCACTCGACGGCGTCCCGGCCGGTGCCGCGGCGCCCGCCGTGGGTGGTGATCTCGAAGCCGGAGTCGGTGACCGCGCCGTCCTGGCACCGGCGGGCGTCCAACGAGAGCACCAGCACCTGGTTGCCGTAGCGGTCGGCGATCTCGCTGATCAGCTCCGGCCGGGCGACGGCGGCGGTGTTGACCGCGACCTTGTCCGCGCCGGCCCGCAGCAGCTTGTCCACGTCGTCGGGGCTGCGCACGCCACCGCCGACGGTGAGCGGGATGAAGACGCTCTCGGCGGTCCGGCGCACCACGTCGTAGGTGGTGGCCCGGTCCCCCGAGGAGGCGGTGATGTCCAGGAAGGTCAGCTCGTCGGCGCCCTCGGCGTCGTAGACCCGGGCCATCTCCACCGGGTCGCCGGCGTCGCGCAGGTCGACGAAGTTCACGCCCTTGACCACCCGGCCGGCGTCGACGTCCAGGCACGGGATGACCCGCACGGCCAGGCTCACGGGGCCACCCAGGCGTCCGCCTCGACCTCGACGAGCATCGCCGGGTCGATCAGCGCGCTGACCTCCACCATCGCGGTGGCCGGCCGGGCGGCGCCGAAGAACTCCCCGTGCACCCGTCCGACCTCCCCCCACTGCGCGATGTCGGTGACGTACAGCCTCGTGCGGACCACGTCGGCCGCGCTCGCACCGACCCGCTCCAGGGCGGCCACCACGTTGGCCAGCGCCTGCCGGGTCTGCTCGGCGGCCCCGCCCTCGACCAGGACGCCGTCCCGGGTGCCGGTGGTGCCGCTGACCCACACCAGCTCGCCGGCCCGGACCACGCGGGAGTAGCCGACGACGTCCTCCCACGGGCTGCCGGAGCCCAGCCGCTGCACGCTCACGCCGGTGCGACCTCGGCGGTCAGCGCGAGCGCCTCGGGCAGCGTGAACTGCCCCGCGTACAGGGCCTTGCCCACGATGGCGCCCTCGACGCCGATGTCGGCCAGCCCGGCCAGCGCGCGGATGTCGGCCAGCGAGGACACCCCACCGGAGGCGATCACCGGGCGGTCGGTGGCGGCGCAGACCTCGCGCAGCAGGTCCAGGTTCGGGCCCTTCAGCGTGCCGTCCTTGGTGATGTCGGTGACTACGTAGCGGGCGCAGCCCTCGGCGTCCAGGCGGGCGAGGGTCTCGTACAGCTCACCGCCCTCGCGGGTCCAGCCGCGGGCGGCCAGCCGGGTGCCGCGCACGTCGAGGCCGACGGCGATCCGGTCGCCGTGCTCGGCGATCGCCCGGGCGCACCACTCGGGGCTCTCCAGCGCGGCGGTGCCCAGGTTGACCCGGCGGCAGCCGGTGGCCAGCGCGGCCTCCAAGGAGGCGTCGTCGCGGATGCCGCCGGAGAGCTCCACGTCCACGTCGAGCTCGCCGACGACGCGGGCGAGCAGGTCGCGGTTGGAGCCGCGGCCGAAGGCGGCGTCCAGGTCGACCAGGTGCACCCACTGCGCACCGTCGCGCTGCCAGGTGCGGGCGGCCTCCAGCGGGTCGCCGTAGGAGGTCTCGCTGCCGGCCTCCCCCTGGACCAGACGGACGGCGAGGCCGTCGGCGACGTCGACGGCGGGCAGGAGCTGCAGCGTGGGCACGTGCACAGCCTAGGGAAGCCCTCCGACACGACTGTCGGACCTGTCGGGCAGGGTCCCGGGGTGTGGAGTTCAGCGAAGTCGTGCGCCGCCGCCGGATGGTCCGTGACTACGACCCGGACCGCCCGGTGCCGCCCGAGGTGCGGGACCGGCTGCTCGAACACGCGATCCGGGCGCCCAGTGCCGGGTTCAGCCAGGGCTGGGCCTTCCTGGTGCTGGAGAGCGCCGCCGAACGGGACGCCTTCTGGGCCGCGACCACCGGCGCCGGCACACCCGACGGCTGGCTGACCCGGATGCGCCGGGCCCCGCTGCTGGTGGTCCCGTTCAGCCACAAGGCCGCCTACCTGGACCGGTACGCCGAACCGGACAAGGGCTGGACCGACCGGGACGAGTCCCGCTGGCCGGTCCCGTACTGGGACGTGGACACCGGCATGGCCTCCCTGCTGATGCTGCTCACCGCGGTGGACGAGGGCCTGGGCGCCTGCTTCTTCGGGGTGCCGCCCGAGCGGGTCGCGGGCCTGCGGGCGGCGTTCGGCGTCCCGGACGCCCACTCCCCCGTCGGGTGCCTCTCCATCGGGTACCCCGGCCCCGACGACCGGCGCTCACCGTCACTGCGCCGGGGGCGGCGCGGGACCGACGAGGTCGTGCACCGCGGCCGCTGGTGAGCCGACCTGCGCACACTGGGCCGGTGGACGGCGACGGGACGGGCAGCTCCGGCTGGACCCGCGCCCTGCCGGCCCGGGCCGGCCGGCGCACCAACCTGGCACTGCTGGGCCTGCTGCTGGTCGCCGGCGGCACCGGGGTGCTCGGCTTCGCCGTCGGGACGCCGACCGCCGGCCGGGTCATCGCCGTCGCGCACGGCGCCGCCGGGCTGGGCCTGCTGCTGCTCCTGCCCTGGAAGACCGTCGTGGTCCGCCGCGCCCGGCGTCGTCCGGCGGTCCTGCGGGCCCCGTCGGCGGCCTGGTGGTCGACCGGTCTGGTCGCCGTGGTGCTGGTCAGCGGCGTGCTGCACTCCGCCGGCGCGGCCGGCATCTGGGCGACCTCGGGCACCCCGGTCGCCGCGTTGCAGGTGCACGTGGGCGCCACGATCGTGCTGGTCGTCGTCCTCGTGGCGCACGTGTGGGGCCGACACCAGCGCCCGCGCCCCACCGACCTGGACCGGCGGGTGCTGGTGCGCACCGGCGCCCTGGCTGCCGGGTCGCTGGCGCTGTGGGGCGCCGGCGAGGCGGTCTGGCGGGCCACCGGCACCCCGGGCGCTGACCGTCGGGACACCGGCTCCCTGGAGCGCGGGACCGACGAGCCCACCGCCATGCCGGTCACCCAGTGGGCCAGCGACACCGTGCCGCAGTCGGTGGGCACGGACGTCCAGGTCGTCGCCGGTGGGCGCAGCGAGCGGGTCGCCGTCGCCGACCTCGCCGGGCAGGACACGGTTCGGGCCCTGCTGGACTGCACCGGCGGCTGGTACGCCACCCAGGACTGGGGCGGCACCACCCTGGCGCGGCTGTTCACCGACCGGTTCGGCGCCGACGTCCTCACCGACGCCGGCCACAGCATCGAGGTCACCTCGGTGACCGGCTACCGGCGGCGCATCCCGGTCCGGGACGCGACCACCACCCTGCTGGCCACCTCGGCCGCCGGTCGGCCGCTGTCGGTCGGGCACGGCGCCCCGGTCCGCCTGGTCGCCCCGGACCGGCGCGGCGTCTGGTGGGTCAAGTGGGTGACGAAGGTGGAGCTGGTCGAGTCCCCGTGGTGGCTGCAGCCCCCGTTCCCGCTGCAGTGAGGGCCGTCAGTCCACGGTGACGGTCGTGCCGACGACGAGCAGGTCCGAGGTGTGCGACCCGGCCACCCCGACGTCGTCGGGCCGGGCCACGAAGCCGGGCAGTTCGCTGATGCCGTCGCTGCCGTCGACGGCCCGCACCGTCACCGGGCCTGCACCGGTCACCCGGAGGACCACGTCCACGCCGTCGGCGGGCGGGGCGTGCACGGTGACCGTGAGGTGGTCGGCGCCCAGGGACTCCGCGGGGACGTCGCGGCCCTCGACGGCCGCGGCGTCCACCGAGGTGACCCCCGCCAGCCGGAGCACGACCAGCCGGGCGTCGCGCCGCGGGGCGATCCGAACGGTGACCTCGTCCCCGTCCCGCACGGCGGTGACCTCGGGCGCGGGCAGGTCCGCGGCCTGGGCGGGCCCGGTGGCCGCGCCCTCCGGCAGCACCGGGAACGCCTCTGCCAGGTCGGCCTGGCTCCCGTCCAGGTAGGCGCGCGTCCAGTCCTGCGGGTGCACCTCGGTGGACACCCACCAGGCCTGGCCGGTGTCGGCGTCCAGGGCGTACATCAGCTGCGTCGGGATCGGACGGGCGGCGTCGAACCGGTCGACGACCAGCCCGGTGACCACCAGCGCGACGGCCGCCACCAGGGCGGTCAGCGGCACCGGCAGACCGCGGCGCTCCCGGGGGAGGAGCAGCTCCAGCACCGGCAGCAGCGCCAGACCGAGCAGCACGGCGAACAACGCGGGCGCGCCGCCGGTGGCCAGGCCCAGCGCCGGGAAGAAGAGCACGACGGTGGGCGCGAGCACCAGCACCCCGACGGCGCCGCCGACCACGAGCGCGGGCAGCGCCAGCCGGGGGGCGAGCAGGGCGACCAAGCCGGCGACCGCGGCCGCCAGCGCGGGCACCGCGGCCAGGTAGGAGCCACCCGGGGCCAGCGCGGCCAGCACCAGGCCGAGCACGGCCAGCCAGACCAGGCCGCCCACCGCCAGCGGGACGGCGCCCAGCCGCCGGCGCAGCAGCACGTACCAGGTGAGCAGCACGGCCAGCACCAGCGCGACGACGCCGGCCCGGTACCAGCCCGGCTGCCACGGGTCGGTCATCCCGGCGTAGCCCGACCGGACGGCGACCAGCAGGGCCCACAGCCCCTGTGCGGCCAGCGGGGCCAGCACCAGCGGGACCAGCCCGGCCGCGGCGCCCAGCAGCAGGCGCGGGGTGGTCGTCGTCCCCCGGCGGTGGGCGACCAGACCCAGCGCGAGGACGGCGACCGCCGCTCCCCCGGCCAGCGGCCACACCGACCAGCCGGGCAGGGACACCAGCTGCCCGAGCACCGGGAAGTAGGTGGCGTCCGACGCCGACGGCCGCCCCAGGTCGTCCAGGTCGGCGGCCCCCAGCGACCGGGCCAGGGCGAGGGTGTTGTCCCCCATCGCCTGCAGGCTGCCGGTGTCCATCGAGGCCGGGGTGTCCTGGGCGGTGTGGTAGGCCGCGGACCCGTCGATCCAGGCCGTGTTGAGCCCGGTGAACCGGCCGGCGTCCAGGAACGGGGAGAAGTCGGTGTCGTTGGGCAGCAGCCGGTAGACCTCGACGGCGAAGCTGGTCGCGACCGGGTGCACGGCGGTCTCGCCGTACACCCCGGCCAGCGCGCTGTTGCCCAGCGAGGTCTCGAAGGTGACGGGCGGGCCGCCGGTGCCGCGGGCCTCGTTGTTGAGCACCACCCCGCCGTCGCGGGCCAGCTCGTCCCGGGAGACGAAGGCCTCCGCGCCGCAGAGGCAGGCCTCCTCGGCATCGGTGAGGACCACGACCACGTCGTTGCGCAGCTGCGGGCCCTCGGTCAGCGCCCGGACGGTCTCCAGGATGCTGGAGACGCCGGCCGCGTCGTCGTTGCCGCCGGGGCCGGTCTCCACCGAGTCGTGGTGGGCGACCAGGAAGAGCCGGCCGGTGGGGTCGCTGCCGGGCAGCACCGCGACCACGTTGCGCACCCGCGCGGCCTCCACCTCGCCAGGCCCGTCGGGGTTCATCCCGATCGTGTCCTGCACCCGGACGTCGAGGCCCAGGTCGGTGAGGGTGTCCACCAGCCGCTCACGCACCCGGTCGTTGGCCGCGCTGCCGGTCACGTGGGTCTCGGCCGCGATCCACCGGACCTGCTCAAAGGCCCGGGCGGCGCTGAACCCCGTCGCCGGGGCGTCCGCCGGCTCGGGGTCCGGCGGTTGCACCGACAGCACGCCGAGCAGGGTGAGCGCGGACAGCAGCAGGACGGCGAGGAGCCCCGCCGGCCGCGAGCCGGTCAGGCCGTCGGGACGCACGGGACCTCCGGGGACGTGGTGGTGGTGCGGGTCACCCTAGGGCCCGCGCCGCCGCCGTCCCGTGCTCAGACGGTGGCGAGCCAGTTGGTCAGCAGCGCGGCGCCGGCGTCCCCGGACTTCTCCGGGTGGAACTGGGTGGCGCTGAGCGCGCCGTTCTCGACCCCGGCGACGAACCGGTCGCCGTGCTCGGCCCAGGTGACCGCCGGCGGGGTCAGCGGCCCGGTGTCGGCGTGCTCCAGCGGGAACTCCCGGACGCCGTAGGAGTGCACGAAGTAGAAGCGCTGGTCCTCGATGCCGGCGAACAGCCGGGTGCCCGCGGGGGCCTGCACGGTGTTCCAGCCCATGTGCGGCAGCACCGGGGCCTGCAGTGCCTCGACGACCCCGGGCCACTCGGCGCAGCCCTCGGTGTCCTGGCCGTGCTCGACGCCGCGCTCGAAGAGCACCTGCATGCCCACGCAGATGCCCAGCACCGGTCGGCCGCCGGCCAGCCGCTTGCCGATGACCTTGGGGCCGTCCACGGCGCGGAGCCCGGCCATGCAGGCGGCGTAGGCGCCCACCCCGGGGACGACGAGACCGTCGGCCTCCATCGCGGCGTGCGGGTCCGCGGTCACCGTCACGTCGGCACCCACCCGGGCGAGCGCGCGTTCGGCCGAGCGCAGGTTGCCCGATCCGTAGTCCAGGACGACGACCTTCTTCACCCCTCCCACGCTACCCAGCCCGCGCCACCGGCCGCGCTCACGCCCAGGGCAGCACGGTCAGGGCGGGCCACTCCGCCTGCCAGCGGGCGGCCTTGGCCTCGTAGACGTGCCGGGGCGCCGGGCTCCCCGGGTTCGGCCGGACGACGAGGCCGAGGAGGTCGGCGAGGCCGTGCGGCGCGTACACCTCGCGGGTCGACACCGAGACCCCCACGCAGCAGCAGACCGCGGCGAAGTGGTCGATGGCGTCCCGGCAGTCGGTGAACGGCCGCGGGGCCGGGGCGTCGAAGTGGTCGGCGTACCAGAGGTGCACCCGGGCCTCGTTGCGCACCTCGACGGGCACCGGGCTGCCGGCGAACACCGTGGCGGCCCGCCGGATGACCGCGTCCTCGGCCTCCCAGGTGAGGTCGGGGTCGAAGTAGAAGAGGTCGGCGTCGCGGACGCCGGCGCCGGGCGGTCGGCCGGCCAGCCCGTTCCAGGCCGCCTGGAAGAGCACCCCGGCGGTCAGCCAGGCGTCGGGCAGCTCCAGCTCGCCCGCCCGGTCCAGCACCGAGGCGACGGTCGGGTCGGCCAGCACGAGGTCCAGGAACCGCCGCTCGTCCGACACCCTCCTCTCACGTGAGGGTAGGGTCTGCCCCGACTCGGCCCCGCGACTGCGCGGTGCGGCCCACTCCCCCAGCTCCACGACCGGAACGGTGCCATGACCACCACTGCCCTGCGCCCTGCCCGCACCCCGGGCTGGCTCGCCGCCCTCAAGGACCCCCGCCAGCTGCGCATCGAGGTGCTCGCGGGCCTCGTCGTGGCCCTCGCCCTCATCCCCGAGGCGATCAGCTTCTCCATCATCGCCGGCGTCGACCCCCGCGTCGGGCTGTTCGCCAGCTTCACCATGGCCGTCACCATCGCCGTCGTCGGCGGGCGCCCGGCCATGGTCTCCGCGGCCACCGGCGCCATCGCGCTGGTCATCGCCCCACTGGTCGCCGAGCACGGCCTCCAGTACCTGATCGCCGCCGTGCTGCTGGGCGGGGTGCTCCAGGTGGTGCTCGGCCTGATCGGCGTCGCCCGGCTCATGCGCTTCGTCCCGCGCAGCGTGATGGTCGGCTTCGTCAACGCCCTGGCGATCCTGATCTTCGCCGCCCAGGTGCCGCAGCTGGTCGACGTCCCGTGGTTGGTCTACCCGATGGCCGCGGTCGGACTCGTGATCATCTTCGGGTTGCCGCGGCTGACCACCGTCGTCCCGGCCCCGCTGGTCGCCATCGTGGTGCTCACCGCCGCCGCGGTCGCCGCCGGCATCGACGTCCCCACGGTCGGGGACCAGGGCGAGCTGCCCACCAGCCTGCCCGGCCTGCTGCTGCCCGACGTGCCGTTCTCCACCGAGACGCTGTCGATCATCGCCCCCTACGCGCTGGGCATCGCCCTGGTCGGGCTGATGGAGTCGCTGATGACCGCCAAGCTCGTCGACGAGATCACCGACACCCCCTCCTCCAAGACCCGCGAGTCGGTCGGCCAGGGCATCGCCAACCTCGTCACCGGCTTCTCCGGCGGCATGGGCGGCTGCGCCATGATCGGCCAGACCATGATCAACGTCCGCTCCGGCGCACGGACCCGGGTCTCCACGTTCCTGGCCGGGGTGTTCCTGCTGGTCCTGGTCCTCGTCCTCGGCGACCTCGTCGCGGTGATCCCGATGGCCGCCCTGGTCGCCGTCATGGTCTTCGTCTCCATCGCGACCTTCGACTGGCACAGCCTGCGCACCATCCACCGCATGCCCCGCAGCGAGACCGCGGTGATGCTGGTGACCGTCGCCGTCGTGCTGGCCACCGACAACCTGGCCATCGGCGTAGGCGTCGGCGTGCTCACCGCCTGCGTCCTCTTCGCCCGCCGGGTCGCGCACCTGGTCACCGTCACCGGTGGGGACGTCGTCGACGGCGCACGCACCTACGTCGTCCGCGGGGCGCTCTTCTTCGCCTCCACCAACGACCTGGTCGGCCAGTTCGACTACGCCTCCGACCCCGCCCGCGTCGTCGTCGACCTCACCGGCGCCCACGTGTGGGACGCCTCCAGCGTCGCCGTCCTCGATGCGATCGAGCACAAGTACGCCACCCGCGGGACGACGGTGGAGATCGTCGGGCTCACCGACGAGACCGGGCACTACCACCAGCGGCTGGCTGGCCGGCTGGGCGGCGGGCACTGATGCGCGAGCCGGGCACCATGCAGATCGGCGAGGTCGCCGAGCGGATCGGGCTGTCGCTGCGGACCATCCGCCACTACGAGGAGGTCGGCCTCGCCGTGCCCTCGGCCCGCTCGGACGGCGGCTTCCGGCTGTACGTCGAGACCGACGTCGAGCGGCTGCGGGTGATCATGCAGATGAAGCCGCTGGGGTTCTCCCTGGAGGAGATGCGCGAGCTGCTGGAGGTGCTGGACGCCGGCGGCCCACCCGACCGGCTGGCCGCCTTCCGGGAGGCCGCGGCCGAGCGGGTCGCCGGCTTGCGCCGCCAGCTGGAGACCGCGGAGGCCTTCGCGAGCCGGCTCGGCGCTGCCCCTCAGTAGTAGCGCAGCACGCCCGAGGCGATGGCCAGCCCGGCCGCGACGAGCAGCACGACGACGACGAACCACTGTCCGCCCGTGCGGCCCTTCTCCGGGTCGTTGGCCTTGAACATCGACCAGGCGCCGCCCAGCAGGAAGCAGCCGATGACGATCAGCCCGGAGGCGAAACCCACTTAGAGGGCGCCCTTGGTGCTGGGCACGTCGGTGACGCGGGGGTCCAGGGCCACCGCGGTGCGCAGCGCCCGGGCCAGGGCCTTGAACTGGCCCTCCACGATGTGGTGGGCGTCCCGGCCGGCGTAGAGCACCCGCACGTGCAGCGAGATGCGGGCGTTGAACGCGAAGCTCTCCAGCACGTGCTTGGTCAGCGACGTCGGGTAGTCCGGGCCGATCATCGGGGTCATGCCCTCGGGCTCGGCGTGCACGAAGTACGGCCGGCCGGACAGGTCGACGGCGGCCTGCACCAGCACCTCGTCCATCGGGATCGTGGCGTCGCCGTAGCGGGTGATGCCGCGCTTGTCCCCGAGCGCCTCGGCGAAGGCCTGACCCAGGGCGATGGCGACGTCCTCGACGGTGTGGTGGGCGTCGATGTGCAGGTCGCCGTCGGCACGGACCGTCAGGTCGATGCCGCTGTGCTTGGACAGCGCGGTGAGCATGTGGTCGTAGAAGCCGACACCGGTGGCGATGTCGCCCTTGCCGGTGCCGTCCAGGTCCACCTCGACCACGAGGGTCGTCTCGTTGGTGGTGCGCTCCACGCGCGCGGTGCGGGTCATGGTCGTCATCCTCCCAGGCCGTGCTCGGCGACGACCTCACCCAGGGCGGTGAGGAAGGCGTCGGTCTCCTCGGCGGTGCCGGCGGTCACCCGCAGCCAGCCGGGCAGCCCCACGTCGCGGACCAGCACCCCCCGGTCGAGCATCGACTGCCAGACGGCGGGGGCGTCCGGGAAGCCGCCGAAGAGCACGAAGTTGGCGTCGCTGGGCACGGTGGTCAGGCCCAGCCCCGGCATGGCCGCCACGATCCGGTCCCGCTCGTGCTTGACGGCGTCCACAGTGGCCAGCAGCTCGTCGGTGTGCGCCAGCGCGGCCCGCGCCGCGGCCTGGGTCAGGCTGGACAGGTGGTAGGGCAGCCGCACCAGCTGCAGCGCGTCGACGACCGCGGGGTCCGCGGCCAGGTAGCCCAGCCGGAGCCCGGCCATCCCGAACGCCTTGCTCATCGTGCGGCTGACGACCAGCCGGGGGCGGCCGGGCAGCAGGCTCAGCGCGGACGGCGTGCCCGGCCGGGCGAACTCGGCGTAGGCCTCGTCCACCACGAGCACGCCCTCGGTCACCTCGTACAGGGCGGTGACCGTGTCCAGCGCGACCGCGGTGCCGGTCGGGTTGTTCGGGCTGGTGACGAAGACGACGTCGGGCCGCACCTCGCGGACCTGCGCGACGGCCTCGTCGACGTCGATCGTGAAGTCCGCCCGGCGGTGCCCGTCGACCCAGGACCCGCCGGTGGAGGCGGTGATGAGCGGGTGCATCGAGTAGGACGGGGTGAAGCCCAGGGCCGTGCGGCCGGCGCCGCCGAAGGTCTGCAGCACCTGCTGCAGGATCTCGTTGGAGCCGTTGGCCGCCCACACCTGCGGGACCTCCACCGTCTCCCCCGACACCCGGGTCAGGTAGGTGGCCAGGTCGGTGCGCAGCGCGATCGCGTCCCGGTCGGGGTAGCGGTTGAGACCCAGCGCCGCCGTCCCCAGGGCCGCGCCGAGGTCGGCGAGCAGCCCGTCGGGCAGCGGGTGCGGGTTCTCGTTGGTGTTCAGCCGGTGCGCGGCCGGGACCTGCGGGGCGCCGTAGGGCGTCTTGCCGCGCAGCTCGGGCCGCAGCGGCAGGTCGTCGAGCGAGGTCACCGCTGCCGCACCGCCACCGCCGCGGCGTGCGCGGGCAGGTCCTCGGCGTGGGCGAGCACGTCGACGTGCGGGGCGATCTCGGCCAGCGCGGCCTCGTCGTACTCGATGAGGTGGATGCCGCGCAGGAAGGTCTGCACGGACAGCCCGCTGGAGTGCCGGGCGCACCCGCCGGTGGGCAGCACGTGGTTGGACCCGGCGGCGTAGTCGCCCAGGCTCACCGGCGACCACGGGCCGACGAAGACCGCGCCGGCGTTGCGGACCCGCATGGCCACGGCCCGGGCGTCCCGGGTCTGGATCTCCAGGTGCTCGGCGGCGTAGGCGTCCACGACGGCCAGGCCGGCCTCCAGGTCGTCGACCAGGACGACGCCGGACTGGGCGCCGGCGAGGGCGGTGTCGATCCGGTCGGAGTGCTTGGTGGCCGCCACCTGACCGGGCACCAGCTCGAGCACGGCGTCGGCGAGGGCCTCGCTGGTGGTGACCAGCACGGCGCCGGCCAGCGGGTCGTGCTCGGCCTGGCTGATCAGGTCGGCGGCGACGTGCACCGGGTCGGCGGTGTCGTCGGCGAGGACCGCGACCTCGGTGGGGCCGGCCTCGCTGTCGATGCCGATCAGCCCGCGGAGCAGGCGCTTGGCGGCGGTGACGTAGACGTTGCCCGGGCCGGTGACCAGGTCGACCGGCTCGCAGGACCCGGCCCCGTAGCCGAAGACGGCGATCGCCTGGGCTCCACCGACGGCGTACACCTCGGTGACCCCCAGCAGCGCACACGCGGCCAGCACCCCGGCGTCGGGCAGCCCGCCGTTGTCGCGCTGGGGCGGGGTGGCCACCGCGATGGACTCGACGCCGGCGATCTGCGCGGGCACCACGTTCATCACCACGCTGGACAGCAGCGGCGCCAGCCCACCCGGGACGTACAGACCCACCCGGCGCACCGGGACCCAGCGCTCGGTCACCGTGCCGCCGGGGACGACGTCGGTGGTCACGTCGGTGCGGCGCTGGTCGGCGTGCACCTTGCGCACCCGCCGGACCGCCTCCTCCAGAGCCGCGCGCAGCGCGGGGTCGCAGGTGGCCAGGGCCTCGTCGAGGGCGGACTGCGGGACGGCGAAGTCCTCGGCGTCCACGCCGTCCAGGCGGGCGGTGATCTCCCGGACGGCGACGGCCCCACGCAGGCGGACGTCCTCGCACAGCGGGCGGACGGTGGCCAGCACGGCGTCGATGTCGGTCGCCGCGCGCGGCAGCAGACCACTGAGCTCACGCAGCCCCGGCAGGTCGGATCCACGCAGGTCGATGCGGGTGAGCACGGAGTTCTCCTCGGACGACGGACGGGACGTCCCAGGGTAGTTGCGCGCAGAGGCCGCCCACCGGCCGGTGCACCCGTAGGGTCTGCTCCCGTGGGCGAGCTGATCCCGTTGTTCCCGTTGAGCAGCCCCCTGTTCCCCGGCGTCGTGCTGCCGCTGCAGATCTTCGAACCGCGCTACCGCCGGCTGGTCGCCGACCTGGCGTCCTCCACGGACCCCCGGCGTCCGCGCTCCTTCGGCGTCGTCGCCATCAGGCAGGGCTGGGAGGTCGAACGCGTCGCGCCCGCCGAGGCGCTCTTCGACGTGGGCTGCACCGCCGTGCTGCGGGCGGTCACCCCGCAGGCAGACGGCGGCTACCGGATCGTCACGGTCGGCGCCGACCGGTTCCGGCTGCTGGACGTCGTGGTCGGGGACGACCCGCCCTACCTGCAGGCCGAGGTCGAGTGGCTGCAGGAGGAGGAGGCCGCCGAGGAGGCCGCCGGCGACGCCGACGGGCTCACCCCGCCGGACACCGCCTCCGACGAGGTCGTCAGCTCCGTGGCCCGCGGCTCCCTGTCGGTGCTGGTGCGCAGCGTCTCGGACCTGTTCGCCCGCTACGTGACCGAGGTCGCGGCGCTGCGCGGCGGGCTGGACGCCGACGAGGAGGACGCCGAGCTGCTGGCCGACCTGGGCCTGGACGGCGACGACGACCTCGGGCAGGCCGGCTCGGAGACCGCCGCACTGCTCCGCCAGGTCGGCGACGACGCCCGCGGGCTGTCCTACCTGGTGGCCTCGGCCGCGCTGCTGACCACCGAGGACCGCCAGTCGCTGCTGGCCGAGTCGGCCACCCGGCGCCGGCTGGCCGCGGAGTCCCGGCTCCTGCGCCGGGAGCTCACGATCCTGCGCGAGCTGGGCGCGGTGCCGGTGCCGCTGCAGCAGTTCGCCGGACCCCTGACCCCGAACTGAGCCGGGCGCCCGCTGCCTGATCCGCTCGGCCGCCGAGATCGCAGGACGGGCACGGAGACACGCCGCCGTCAGGCGTGCCACCGGGCCCGTCCTGCGATCTCGGCACGGCGCACGGTCGCGCGGCGGTGTGGTGCCTGGTCGCGGCCCCGGTCAGCGGGGCTGGGTGGTCCCGGGCGGCGTGATCGGCCCTGGTGCTGTGGGCGGACCGCCTGTCCACGGCTGGTCACCGGTCACGTGGCCGCCGGACGACGAGGCCGCGCCGGGGTACGACGGGGCGGCAGGGTCGGCCGGGTCGGCGCGGCCCAGGTCGTCGCGTGAGGTGAGCACGGTGGCGACCAGGTAGACCACGACCGCGGTGAACGGGCCCACGGCGAGCGCGGCCAGCGCGTTGAGGTCGACCGCGGTGGTCACGACGGTGCCCACGGTGGCCAGCTGGTCGGCGGTGGGCCCACGGCCCAGCAGCGCCCCCACCTGCCACGCGGCGAGGGAGGCCAGCAGCATGCCGCCGGCCAGGCAGGACAGCAGCACCACCCCGCGCCGGGCGCGGAGGACGAACCAGCCGACGAGCCCGGCCAGGAGGCCGAGCGCGGCCAGCACCAGCACGTAGACGCCGTCGTCGCTCATGAACAGCTCGGGGCTGACCAGCCCGCCGCCGACGACCTCGACGCCGCCGTCGGTGGAGGTGACCCGGAAGTCCACCCGGGGCGCCAGCCACACCCAGACCAGCCCGGCGAGCGCGCCCAGCACCAGCAGCGCCAGGACCACCCGCAGCCCGACCGAGGCGTCGTCGCGGCTGCCGCGCAGGCCCGGCACCCCCACCGGCACGGCTGCCGGCACAGCTGCCGGCGGTGTGGCCGGGACCGGTGCGGCCGCGCCCGGACCGTCGGCGGACAGGCTCACAGCAGCGCCACGCTGGTGGGCCCGAGCAGTGCCTTGATGTCGCCCATCAACGCGGTGCTGGGGCGGACCCGCAGGCCCTCGGCCAGCCGCAGCACGGTCTCGCGCTGGCCGTTGACCAGCTTGAGCTGCACCTCCGTCGTCCCGGGGTGGCTGCCCAGCACCTCACGCAGCCGCTCGACCACCGGCGGGGTGCACCGGGCGGCGGGCATGGAGACCAGCACCGGCCCGCGCGGGCCCTCGGTCAGCTCGGGGACGGTCACCTCGGAGCCGAACAACGACGGGGTGTCGTCCCGGCGGGAGATGCGGCCCTTGACCACGACGATCTGGTCGCGGGCCACCTTGTCCTGCACCTCGACCCAGGTCTTGGGGAAGAAGAGCACCTCGATGCCGGCCTCGAGGTCCTCGATGGTGGCGATCGCCCAGGGCGCGCCCTGCTTGTTCGTCCGCGGCGACACCGCGGTGAGGATGCCGGCCACGGTGACGTTGGCGCCGTCCTCGACCCCGCCGGAGATGATCTCGGCCAGCGCGGTGTCCGCGTGGCTGGTGAGCACGTGCTCCACGCCGTGCAGCGGGTGGTCGGAGACGTAGAGGCCCAGCATGTCGCGCTCGAAGACCAGCCGCTCGGACTTGGACCAGTCCGCGGTCGGGATGGCGATGTCCAGGGCCGCGTTCAGCGGGTCGTCGGCGCCGAGGTCGCCGCCGCCGAACAGGTCGAACTGTCCCTCGGCCTCCTTGCGCTTGAGGCCCATCGCGGAGTCCACGGCCTGCACGTGGATCGCCGCGATCCCCTGCCGGGAGTGGCCCAGGGAGTCGAAGGCGCCGGCCTTGGCCAGGGACTCGATGACCTTCTTGTTGCAGGCGACCGTGTCGATCTTGCGCATGAAGTCGGAGAAGTCGCGGAAGGCGCCCTTCTCCTCCCGGGCCCGGCGGATCGAGTCCACGACGTTGTGCCCGACGTTGCGCACCGAGGCCAGGCCGAAGCGCACGTCGTTGCCGACGGCGGTGAAGTCCCAGGAGGACTCGTTGACGTCGGGCGGGAGCACCTTGATGCCCATCCGGCGGCACTCGGCCAGGTACACCGGCCGGCGGTCCTTGTCGTCGCCCACGCTGGTCAGCAGCCCGGCCATGTACTCGGCGGGGTAGTTGGCCTTGAGGTAGGCCGTCCAGTAGGACACCAGCCCGTAGGCCGCCGAGTGCGCTTTGTTGAAGGCGTAGTCGGCGAAGGGGACCAGGATGTCCCACAGCGTCTTGACCGCCGCGGCGGAGTAGCCGTTGGCCTTCATGCCGGCCTCGAAGCCGACGTACTCGGCGTCCAGCACGGACTTCTTCTTCTTGCCCATCGCGCGGCGCAGCAGGTCGGCGGTACCCAGGGAGTACCCGGCGACCTTCTGCGCGATCGCCATGACCTGCTCCTGGTAGACGATCAGGCCGTAGGTCTGGCCGAGGATCTCCTCCAGGGACTCCGCGAGCTCCGGGTGGATCGGGACGATCTCCTGCTGGCCGTTCTTGCGCAGCGCGTAGTTGGTGTGCGAGTTGGCACCCATCGGGCCCGGTCGGTAGAGCGCACCGACCGCGGAGATGTCCTCGAAGTTGTCCGGGCGCATCAGCCGCAGCAGCGCCCGCATCGGGCCGCCGTCGAACTGGAAGACGCCCAGGGTGTCCCCGCGGGAGAGCAGGGCGTAGGTGTTCGGGTCGGTGAGGTCCTTGCTGATCTCGTCGAGGTCGACGGGGTCCTTGCCGTTGGTGATGATGTTGCGCAGCGCGTCGTCGATGACGGTGAGGTTCCGCAGGCCCAGGAAGTCCATCTTCAGCAGGCCGAGGGTCTCGCAGGTCGGGTAGTCGAACTGCGTGATGACCGCGCCGTCGGACTCCCGCCGCATGATCGGGACGCTGTCGATGAGCGGGAAGCGGCCGATGATGACGCCGGCGGCGTGCACGCCCCACTGGCGCTTGAGGCCCTCCAGCTTGCGGGCCTGGTCCACGACCTCGGCGGCGCCGGGGTCGGACTCGTAGCGGGCCCGGAACTCCGAGGCCTCCTTGTAGCGGGGGTGGCTCGGGTCGAAGATCCCCGACAGCGGGATGTCCTTGCCCATGACGCCCGGGGGCATCAGCTTGGTCAGCTCGTCGCCCACCGAGTAGGGGCGGTCCAGCACCCGGGCGGCGTCCTTGATCGCGGCCTTGGCCTTGATCGTGCCGTAGGTGACGATCTGGCTGACCCGCTCCTCGCCGTACTTCTCCGAGACGTAGCGGATGACCTCACCGCGCCGGCGCTCGTCGAAGTCGATGTCGACGTCGGGCATGGAGACGCGCTCGGGGTTGAGGAAGCGCTCGAAGATCAGGCCGTGGGCCAGCGGGTCGAGGTCGGTGATGCCCATGGCGTACGCGGCGAGGGAACCGGCGGCCGAGCCACGGCCCGGGCCCACCCGGATGCCCTGGTCCTTGGCCCAGTTGATGAAGTCCGCGACCACGAGGAAGTACCCCGGGAAGCCCATCTGGACGATGATCCCGACCTCGTAGTCGGCCTGCTTGCGCACGTGGTCGGGGATGACCCCACCGGGCCAGCGCTTGTGCAGCCCGCGCTCGACCTCCTTGACGAACCAGGAGGTCTCGTCCTCGCCCTCGGGCAGCGGGAACCGGGGCATCAGGTCCGCGCCCTCGGTGAAGGACACCTCGCACTGCTCGGCGACCAGCAGCGTGTTGTCACACGCCTCGGGGGTCTCGGAGAACAACGACCGCATCTCCGCCGCGGACTTCAGGTAGTAGCCGTCGCCGTTGAACTTGAAGCGGTTGGGCTCGTTGAGCCGCGAGCCGGTCTGGATGCACAGCAGGGCGTCGTGCGCGTCGGCGTCCTCGCGGTGGGTGTAGTGCAGGTCGTTGGTGCCCAGCAGCGGGATGCCGAGGTCCCTGGCGATCTCCAGCAGCATCGGCTTGGTCTTCTTCTCGATGTTGAGACCGTGGTCCATGACCTCGGCGTAGAAGTTCTCCTTGCCGAAGATGTCCTGGAAGTCCGCCGCGGCCTGCCGGGCGCGCTCCTGCTTGCCGGCACGCAGCCACATGTTGACCTCGCCCGACGGGCACCCGGTGGTGGCGATGAGGCCCGTGCCGTACCGCTCGAGGAGGTCCCGGTCGAAGCGCGGCTTGCGGTACTGGCCCTCGAGGCTGGCCAGCGAGGAGAGCCGGAACAGGTTGTGCATGCCCTCGGTGGTGCGGGCCAGCAACGTCATGTGGGTGTAGGCGGCCTTGCCGCGGTTGGACCCGCCGTCGCCCTCCTCGTCGATCAGCTTGTCGCCGAACTCGAACGGGGCGCGGTCGAAGCGGGATCCGGGCGTGTAGTAGCCCTCCATGCCGATGATCGGCTTGACCCCGGCGGCGTTGGCCTGCTTGTAGAAGTCGTAGGCGCCGAACACGTTGCCGTGGTCGGTCATCGCCAGTGCCGGCATGCCCTCGGCGGCCGCGGCCTTGGTGAGCTCGGGCAGCTTCGCGGCACCGTCGAGCATCGAGTACTCGGTGTGCACGTGCAGGTGCACGAAGTTCTCGCCGGCCGGGGTGCTGCTGCTCACGGGTGGGTGTGCTCCTCACGGGTCGCGACGACCTGACCGGGGTGCGGGCAGGACGGCGGATGGGGCTGGTGACCGGCGGGGAAGGCCGTTCGAGCGGTCGTGCGCGGGGTGTCGCGTGCGCCGACCGGACTCCCCCGATCCTCGCACCTGACGGTGTGTACGCCGAGGGTCTGACAGAACGTGTCCGGCGACGAGGACCACTCCCTCACGGTGGGCCCGCGGGCTCCCCACCGAGGACACGGCGCATCGTGACGTGCGCGATGCCGGCCTCCTGGTAGGGCTCCCCCACCGCCACGTAGCCGGCCCGCTCGTAGAACCGGCGGGCGGTCAGCTGGGCGTGCAGCTCGACCTCCGCGGCGCCGAGTGCCACGGCCGCGCGGTGCAGCTGGGCGAGCACCGCCGCGCCGTGCCCGCGGCCGCGGACCGACGGGTCGGCCGCCATCCGGCCGACCACCCACCGGCCCTCCCGCTCGACCAGGCGGCCCACGGCGACCACCCGCCCGGCGTCGTCGCGGGACAGCGCGTGCACGGCGGTGGCGTCGGCGGCGTCGGACTCGATCTCGGCGGGCACGCCCTGCTCGACGACGAACACCCGGTGCCGCAGGGCCGCGACCTCCGGCCAGTCCGCGGCCCCGGCCAGTCGCGCGGTCACCGGCTTCACCTCGCCGTCCGGACGGCGGGCAGCGCGGTGGCCGGCACCAGCAGGAACCGCAGGTCGATGACGGCGTGCAGCAGGACGGGCAGCAGCAGCGAGCCGGTCTGCAGGTAGAGCGCGGCGAGCACCCCGCCCAGCACGCCGGTGGTGAGCACCCCGGCCATGCCCTGGTAGGCGTGCGCCAGGCCGAAGGCGACCGCGGCCACGACGACCAGCCCGCCGGTGGGCAGCGTGGGCGCCACGGCCGCGACGACGGCGAGGAAGAACCCGCGGTAGAGCCACTCCTCGCACACCCCGGCGGTGACCCCGACGAGGGCGAAGAGCCGCCGCTCGGGCACCGAGCGGGGCAGCAGGGCGACGGTGGACTGCACCGGCGGCTCGCTGTGCCGGCCCTCGCCCGGCCTGGGCCGGGGCGGCGGCGCGGTGGCCAGGGCGCCCGAGCGCAGCGCCCGGGTGGAGACCCCGACGAACCCGACCAGCAGCAGGCAGGCCAGCGTGGTGACGACGCCGGGCCACTGCTGCGGCCAGCGCAGGCCGAGCTGCCCGCCGTCGACGTCCGGGGCGGCCAGGAAGACCACCAGCACGAGCAGGGCCAGGCCCCACTCCAGGACCAGCAGCCGCCGGTAGAACGACCGCCGGGCCCGGGCGTCGGTGCGCATCCGGTCCTCGAACCGACGGTGCAGCACGTGGCCCACGAACGGCTCGCCCACCACCAGGTACCCGGCGATCACGACCGCGGCCAGCTGGGCCGGGCCGAAGTCGGCGAGGGAGTCGGGCAGGCCGGTCACGGTGTGCGCACGTCCCCCGGGTCAGGCCTCGTCGCTCAGCCGGCCCAACGCCCCGGCGAGGTCGTCGGGGTAGGTGCTGGTGAACTCGACCCAGCGGCCGTCGGCGGGGTGGGCGAAGCCCAGCCGCATGGCGTGCAGCCACTGCCGGGACACGCCCAGCCGGGCGGCGAGCGTCGGGTCCGCGCCGTAGGCCATGTCCCCGACCAGCGGGTGCCGCATGGCCGAGAAGTGCACCCGGATCTGGTGCGTGCGGCCGGTCTCCAGCTTCACGTCGACCAGCGAGGCGGCCGGGAAGGCCTCCAGGGTGTCGTAGTGGGTGACCGAGGGCCGCCCGGTGCTGACGACGGCGAAGCGCCAGTCGTGCTTGGGGTGCCGGTCGATGGGCGCGTCGATGGTGCCGCGGGACGGGTCGGGGTGGCCCTGGACCAGGGCGTGGTAGCCCTTGTCGACGGTGCGCTCCTTGAAGGCCTGCTTGAGCACGGTGTAGGCGTGCTCGCTCTTGGCCACGACCATCAGCCCGGTGGTGGCGGCGTCCAGGCGGTGCACGATGCCGCGCCGCTCTTCGGCGCCGCTGGTGGACACCCGGTAGCCGGCTGCGGCCAGCCCGCCGACGACGGTGGGCCCGTCCCAGCCGGGGCTGCCGTG
Source organism: Modestobacter sp. Leaf380 (assembly GCF_001424485.1). Lineage (GTDB taxonomy): Bacteria > Actinomycetota > Actinomycetes > Mycobacteriales > Geodermatophilaceae > Klenkia. The sequence goes on along the minus strand of NZ_LMQC01000022.1, from coordinate 73,969 downwards.
GGCGGCGACCCCGACGGGCTTGTCGATGACCACGACGTCGTCGTCGTCGTGCACGATGCGCATCCCGGTGACGGGCTTGGGGGCGGCGGGCTCCCCGGGCGGGGGCGGCAGCTCGACCTCCAGCCAGCTGCCGGCGGTCAGCCGGTCGCCCTTGCCGCGGGCACGGCCGTCGACGAGGACGGCGCCGGCGTCGGCGAGGTCGGCGGCGACCGTGCGGGTGAGCCCGAAGAGGCGGGACAGCGCCTGGTCGACGCGGGAGCCCTCCAGGCCGTCGGGCACCGGGAGCTCACGGTGCAGGCTGGCGGTCACCCCGCCATTGTGACCGATGGTCAGGGGGTGGTCGGCCCGTCGTCGGTGGCCTTCTCCCCGCCGCGGTCGCGGGAGCCGTCGAACTCGATGCCGCGCAGGGCGAGGACCGCGCCCAGCACGCCGCCGCAGACGATGGCGGAGTCGGCCACGTTGAAGATCGGGTAGAAGCCGCCGTCGGGCTCCAGCAGGGACACGAAGTCCACGACGCCGCCGCGCAGGAAGCCCGGGTCGCGGAACACCCGGTCCACCAGGTTGCCCACGGCTCCGCCCAGGACCAGGCCCAGGGCCACGGCCCAGCCCGTGCTGTACAGCCGGCGGGCCACCCGCACGATGACGACCACGACGACGGCGGCGATCAGGCTGAACACCACGGTGGCGCCCTCGGCGAAGGAGAAGGCCGCGCCGGTGTTGCGGTAGTTGGTGAGGTACACCAGCCCGCCCAGGGTGCGGATGTTCTCCGCCGGCCCGATCAGGGCGACGACGGCGAGCTTGGTGACCAGGTCCAGCGCGAACACCCCGAGGGCCAGGCCGATCAGCAGCCGGGTCCGCGAGGGCCGGCCCGCCGGGGTGCTCGCGGTCGTCTCGGGGGTGCTGGGGTCCTCGGCCACGCGGGCGACGGTACCGACCGCGACCCCCGCAGCAGGCAGGACGGCGGACGACACAGCGGGCATGCCCGACGACGGCAGCACCGTGGCCTGCCGACGACATGGGGGTGACCTGGCGGTGGCACGGCGGTGGCACGGCGGTGGCACGGCGGTGGCATGGCGAGGGTCACACCACCCGGACTGCGTGCTGACCCGCGCGGGGGACGACCATGGCGGTCGGATCGGCGATCCCGCTCCCCCTGACAGCACCGACGCTGCACCGCCGCAGCAGCGCGCCCACAGGAAGGCCCTCGTGACCACCCCCGCGACCAGCGCCCCCCGCAGCACCCCCGTGATCCCCGATGCGTCCCGGCCGGACGTCGTCCTGGTCGGTGGCGGGGTGATGAGCGCGACGCTGGCTGCCCTGCTGGGCATCGTGGCCCCCCAGTGGTCGGTGACCCTGTTCGAGGCCGGTGACCACGTCGCCGGGGAGAGCTCGGACGGCTGGAACAACGCCGGCACCGGCCACTCCGCGCTGTGCGAGCTGAACTACACGCCCGCCGGCAAGGACGGCGTGGTCGACCCGAGCAAGGCGATCACGATCAACGAGCAGTTCCAGGTCTCGCGCCAGTTCTGGTCTCACCTGGTGCGCAGCGGCCTCACCGACTCCCCCAAGCACTTCATCACCCCGGTGCCGCACATCAGCTTCGTGCACGGCGAGGAGGGCCAGCGCTACATGCGGGCCCGGCACCAGGCCCTCACCGCCTCCCCGCTGTTCGAGGAGCTCGAGCTCACCACCGAGCAGTCCGAGCTGGCCTCCTGGGTGCCGCTGATGATGGAGGGCCGCGACCCCGCGCAGCCGGTGGCCGCCACCCGCTCCACCGCCGGCACCGACGTCGACTTCGGCTCGCTGACCCGGCTGCTGCTGCGCCAGGGCAGCGACCGCGGCCTGGCCGTGCACACCGGGACCAGCGTGCAGGACCTCAAGCGCACCGCGGACGGCCGCTGGGACGTCACCGCCCGGCACCACGCCAGCGGCCAGGAGTTCACCGTCAGCGCGGGCTTCGTGTTCGTCGGGGCCGGCGGCGGCGCCCTGCCGCTGCTGCAGCGCGCCGACATCCCCGAGATCAAGGGCTTCGGCGGCTTCCCGGTCTCCGGGCTCTTCCTGCGCACCCGCAACCCCGAGCTGGTCTCCCGGCACCAGGCCAAGGTCTACGGCCAGGCCGCCGTGGGTGCGCCGCCGATGTCGGTGCCGCACCTGGACCTGCGGGCCATCGACGGCGACCAGTCGCTGCTCTTCGGCCCCTACGCCGGCTTCTCGCCCAAGTTCCTCAAGGCCGGGTCCTGGCTGGACCTCCCGCGGTCGGTACGGCTGGGCAACATCGGCTCCATGCTCGGTGTCGCCCGCACCCAGACCGCACTGACCCGCTACCTCATCGGCCAGGTGCTCCAGCGCCCCTCGGACCGCATCGAGGCCCTCGAGGAGTTCGTGCCCACCGCCGACGGCGACGACTGGGAGATGATCACCGCCGGTCAGCGCGTGCAGGTCATCAAGCAGGACGAGAAGGGCCGCGGCGTCCTGCAGTTCGGCACCGAGCTGATCGTCGGCGCCGAGGGCTCCATCGCCGGTCTGCTGGGGGCCTCCCCCGGTGCCTCGACCGCCGTGGCCGCCATGCTGGACCTGCTCCGTCGGGCCTTCCCGGACCAGGAGCAGCGTTGGGCCCCGCTGCTGCGCGAGGCCATCCCGTCCTACGGCCGGAAGCTGTCGGACGACGCGGCCCTGATGCGCGAGGTCCGCGAGGAGACGACCGCCACGCTGCAGCTCACCGGACCGGTGGAGCTCGCCGCCCAGCACTGAGCCGGCGACGTGCAGAGCCCCCCGTCCGCGAGGACGGGGGGCTCTCGTCGTCCCGGCTCGACGCGCTAGGAGACGACGGGGTTCATCGGGGTGTCGATGACCTCACCGGGCTGCGCCCCGGGGAGGAACTGCTGCCACTCCCCCGACACCAGGGTCGGCGAGGGCACCACCTTCGCGCCGTCGGCGAAGTAGGTGGTGGCCAGCACCATCCGCGGCGCCGTCGTCCGGTTGGGGCCGGCGGTGTGGAAGCACAGGCTGGAGTGCACCGAGATCTCCCCCAGGGCGAAGGGCCCGTCCTCGACCGAGACGCCGGACTCGGCGAAGGCGCCGGACACGGCCCGGTCGTAGCTGGCGTCCTTCGTGGAGAAGGACACGTCGTCGACCAGGCGGTGCAGGTCGACGCCGCGGGCGAAGGACAGCGGGCCCATCTCGCGCGGGGTCTCCTGCAGCGGCATCCACACGGTGGCGACCGACTGGCTGTCGATCGGGAAGTGGTGGTCGTCGAAGTGCCACGGCGTCCGGCCGCACGCGGGCTCCTTGGCCAGCACGTTGTCGTGGTAGACCCGCACGTCGTCGACGGCGAGCAGGTCGGCCACGATCCGGCCGAGCCGGCGGCTGAGCACGAAGGCGGCGATCTCTGCCGAGTGCGTCCACATCAGCTCGTCGCTGGTGAACCGACCCTCGGGCCGGTCGCGGCCGGCCGCCTCCAGGTGCTCGACCAGCAGCCGGCGCAGCCGGCTGACCGCGGCCGGCGGCAGCACCGCGGGCAGCTTGACGAAGCCGTCCCGGGCGAAGGACTCCCGCTGCTGTGCGGTGACCGGGTAGACCTCGGCCAGCAGCGCGTCCAGCTCGTCGGCACCGGGCTCGGGCAGCCGGGCCGGCTCGTCGACCTCGGTGAGGGGCCCCTGGTCGCCGCCGTTGTCGGCCAGCGTCAGGTACCAGTCCCACCACTCGTTGTTGTCACCGGTCCAGGCGGTGTCCAGCCCGTCGCGCGCGGCGTGGGACTGGGAGACGTTGCCGCTCACGCGTGACGCACCGTGAGGAGGGCGACCTGGTGGTCGAAGACCCAGCGGCCGTCCTCGACGCAGGAGGCGAGGTAGCCCCCCACGACCGGGTCGGCGAGCATCTGGTCCAGGGACACCGAGTCGTCGAAGACGCAGCGCTGCAGGAAGCCCTCGGCGGTCTCCCGGTCGTCCTGGGCGACCGACGTGCGGTAGGTCAGCAGCTCCTCGGTCACGGTGACCGGGAGCGCCTCCAGGGCCTCGCGGACCTGCTCGGCCGACGTGTACGGCGTCCGGACGCCGGCGGGGTCGAAGGACCGCCGGAACGCCTCGTCGACGACGAGGTAGTGGGAGGAGCTGGTGGCCTGGGCGACGACGCCGAGACCACCGGGGGCGATGGCCTCGACGAACCGGGTCATCCCGGCAGCCAGGTCGGCCTGCGGCAGGGCGTACAGCCCGTGGGTGGACCAGACGACGTCCCACCCGCCGTCCCGGACGACGAGGTCCTGCAGCGTGCACTCGTGGTCGACGGCGCCCTCGAAGGGCGGCGCGAGCGTGCCGCGGGCCTCGTCCAGGCTGAAGCGGGAGGGGTCGAGCAGGTCGGTCTGGACGGTGAGGGACCCGGCCAGGGCGGCGACCGGCTCGGTGGCGAGCAGGGCGGTGGGGAACTTGCCGCTGCCGCAGGCGACGTCGAGCAGGTGGACGCGGTCACCGCCGGCGGCGAGGTCGGCGAGCGTGCCGGCCCAGTCACGGGCGAGGGCGAGCTGCCGGTAGTCCTCGGTGGCGAGGGCGTAGAAGGCCTCCATGCCGCGGCGGCCGGACTCCGACCAGTGGGCCAGGCTCGCGGACACGGTGTCGGTGGTGGTGCTGACGGGTGGGGGCACGCAAGGACTCTGCGCCCCACCGCGCCCGCTGTCCAGCGCACCTGCGTCAAGAACGATTACGCAGCTCGGTGTGGTTGTGTTCCGGGCGTGACAAGCCTCGCCACCCCGCTCGAGCTGCTGCGCAGCACCCTCGCGGGAGGCTCCGGGCTCCGCCCCCTGGACGCCACCGCCTACGCGCGCGCCCACCGAACCTACGAGGCACACAGCGACCAGCGGGCCCTGCTGGCCGACCGGCTCGGGACCGTCCTGGACGACGCACTGCCCGGCACGGAGCCCCGGTCGGTGCTCAGCATCGGTCCCGGCGACGGCAGCCTGGACGCCCCGCTGGCCGCCGGGCTCGCGCCCGGTCGCGGCCGGCTGCGCTGGGTCGCCGCCGAGCCGGACGGCGCCGTCGGCGCCCGCTGCCGGGACCGGCTCCAACGCGCCCTGGGGCACGCCGGGGAGGCCGTGCTGCACGAGGGCACGTTCGACTCGCTGGCCGACACCGTCGGCGACGAGCCCTTCGACGTCGTCCTCGCGGTGCACTCCCTCTACTACGTGCCCGACCTGGCCGAGGCCCTCGACGCGGCCCGCGACCGGCTGCTGCCCGGCGGCATCCTCGTCCTCGCACTGGCGCCGCTCGCCGAGCTCAACCAGCTCACCGAGGCCGTCGGTCCGGGCAGCCACCGCTGGTGGAGCGACCAGCTGCCCGCTGCCCTCGCGGCCGCCGGCCTGGCCGGGACCACGACGCGGCTGGCCGGCCGGCTCGACGTCACCGACTGCCTGGACCGGGACTCGGCGACCGGCCGCGAGGTGCTGGACTTCCTGGTGGGGGCGGACTGCTCAGGCCTGGACGCCGACACCCACGCCGTGCTGCTGGACGCCCTGGTCGCGGTCAGCAGCCGGGACGGCGACCGGCTGGTCGCGCCGCACCCGGTGGACCTCGTCGTCGCCTCCTGAGGCGTCAGGGCGGTCGCCTCCTGAGGCGTCAGGGCGGTCGCCTCCTGAGGCGCGACGGCCGCAGGGTCCTGGGCCGCGGGTGGTCGCCCGGGTGACGCCGGCCGCGACCAGGACCACCACGGCTGCCGCGCCGAAGGCCACCGGGACACCTCGTCCCAGCAGCGCCGAGGCGACCGGCGCACCGACGCCCTGACCCAGCAGCAGGGCCACGAAGAACGCCGACACGGCCGGGCCGGGGGTGGCGGACACCTCCGCGGCCCAGCCGATCAGCACCGAGGTGGCCGCGGTGAAGCCCAGCCCGAAGGCGATCGCGGCCACCGCGGGCACCGGGCCGACCGGGGGGACGGCGAACCCGGCGGTGCCGGCGGCGGTCAGCAGCAGCGAGCCCGTCATCGCCGTCGGGACGCCGGCCCGGAGCAGCCGCGGGGCCGCCCAGGCGGCCCCGGTCGCGCCGACGCCCAGGCAGACCCAGACCCCGACCGCGGCGTCCGGGACGAGACCGCGGTCCTCGAGGACCGCCCGGCCGTGGGTCCACACCGCCGCGCTCCCCGCGCCCAGCAGGACGGCGACCACGAGGGGTCCGACCCAGCCGGGCCCGACGTCGGGCCGGACGCGGTGCACGGGTCCCCCGGCGGCTCCCCGGGACAGCGCCAGCACCGCGACGGTGACCAGCGCGGTGGCCACCGCGGCGACCAGCCAGCCCGCCTGCCACCGCTGGGCGAGCAGCAGGGCGACCGCACCGGCGGCGACCAGGCCGGGCCCGGTGCCCGCGTTGACCACGGCCTGTGCCCGCGGCTCGTCGGGCCCGGGGACCGCGCGGCGGACCAGCACGACCAGGCCCGGGGAGGCTGCGCCGGCCCCGGCGCTGGCGAGCACCACCGAAGCGGCGAAGAGCGTGGCGGACCCGGCGACGGCGACCCCCAGGGAGCCGGCTACGGCGACCCCGCCGGCTGCGGCCACCACGGTGCGGGGCCAGCGCTGGCAGCAGGCGAAGGCCACCGCGGCGGCCAGGCAGTAGGCGACCGAGGTCAGCCCGGACACCACCCCGACCGCGCCGGTGGACAGCCCGAGGTCCTGCTGGGCGGCCGGCACGGTGAGCCCGAAGGCGTAGCGGACCAGCCCGTAGGTGCAGGCGATCAGTGCGGTGGCGGCGGGTACGAACGGCGTCCATAACGGTCGTTTCATTGAAACGATGGTTACATGGTCGTCGTGCCGACGCGACCCGATGCCCGCCAGCGCCTGCTCGACGCCGGCGAAGAGCTCTTCGCCGCCCTGGGACCCGGCTGCCCGGTGGACGCGGTGCTGGCCCGGGCCGACGTCGCCCCGGCCACGCTCTACGCCCACTTCGGCAGCAAGGCCGGGTTGCACGCCGCCGTGCTCGACGCCCGGCTGGCCCGGTGGGACGCCGCCTGGTCCGCCGCCGTGGCGGCCGCCGACGACGACCGCGGCCGGCTGCTGGCCGTCTTCGACTGCCTGGCCGACTTCCGGCGCGACGGGTCCCCGGCCCGGTGGTGCGCGTTCCTGGACGCCGCCGCCGGCGCACCGCCCGAGGACCCCACCGCCACCGCCGCACTGGCCGCCGACACCGCCCTGCTGCGGGGGCGGCTGACCGAGCTGGCCGGCCCGGTCGCCGGGGGCCGGGCCGGCGAGTTGGCCGACGCCCTGCTGCTGGTGGTCACCGGCACCCTGGCGATGCACCTGCGGGAGGCACCGGCCGACGCGGTGGCCCGGGGTCGGCGCACCGCCGAGGCCGTGCTGGCCGGCGTCACCGGCTGAGGGTCAGTCGACCTCGCTGGCCGCGCCGGCCTCGCCACGCCAGGTCGCCAGCCGGCCGGCGCGGCTGACCGCCCGCAGCCGGCGCTCGGCCTCCGGGCGGGACTCCCGCCCGGACACCAGCAGCGCCTGGTCCCCACGCATCAGCCGGGTGTCCCGGTTGGGCACGAAGGGCTTCCCGTCGCGCACCACCAGCACGACGGCGGCGTCCTCGGGCAACCGGAGCTCAGGCAGGTAGACCCCGTGCAGCCGGGACCCCGGCGGCACGGTCAGCTGCATCAGCTCGGCGCCCAGGGCGTCCAGCGGGGCGGACTCGACGTCGATGTCCCGCGGCGTGACCGGGGTGGCGATCCGCAGCCAGCGGGCGACCGCCGGCAACGACCCGCCCTGCACGATCGTGAACACCACGACCAGCACGAAGACGATGTCGAACACCCGGGTCGCCTCGGGGACCGCGGCGGCGATCGGGAAGGTCGCCAGCACGATGGGCACCGCCCCGCGCAGCCCCGCCCAGGAGATGAACGCCTGCTGCGCCCAGGGCACGTGGAACCAGGCCAGGCTGGCCACCACCGACAACGGCCGGGCCACCAGCAGCAGCGCGCCACCGATCAGCAGCGCCGGCAGCACCGCCTCGGGCAGCCGGGAGGGGCTGACCAGCAGACCCAGCAGCACGAAGAGGCCGATCTGGGCCAGGCTGGCCATGCCCTCGGCGAACCCGATGGTGCCGGCCCGGTGCGGCAGCGCGGCGTTGCCCAGCACCAGCCCGCACAGGTAGACCGCGACGAAGCCCGAGGTGTGCGCCAGCGACGCCGAGGAGAACGCCAGCACGCACAGCGCCAGCGTGGCCAGCGGGTAGAAGCCGACCAGCGGCAGCGCGGCCCGGCGCAGCAGCCAGGCACCACCGAAGCCGATCGCCACCCCGATGACCGAGCCGCCGGCCAGCTCGCCGACCACCTCGACCGCGGTGATCCACCACGACACGGTCTCCCCGCCGACCAGCCGCTCGGAGAGCACCAGCACCAGCAGGATCACCGGGGCGTCGTTGAGCCCGGACTCCATCTCCAGCGAGGCCGCCATCCGACGCGGCAGCGGCAACCGGCGCAGCGTCGCGAACACCGCCGCGGCGTCGGTGGAGCTGACGACCGCGCCCAGCAGCAGCGCCAGCTCCCAGGAGAAGCCGAGCACCCAGACGGCGGCGGCCGCCGTCACCACGATGGAGACCAGCACCCCGACCGTGGCCAGCGTCAGGCCCGGCCCCACGGCCCGCCGGACGTCGGACCACCGGGTGGTCAGACCGCCCTCGGCCAGGATCACCACCAGCGCCGCGACACCGAGGGTCTGGGTCAGGCCGACGTCCTCGAACTGGACGCCGAACCCGCTCTCCCCCAGCACCACCCCGAGCAGCAGGTAGATCAGAAGCGAGGGCAGCCCGAGCTTGTCCGACAGGCGCAGCGCCATGGCGGCGACCAGCACGACGAGGGCGCCGACGGCGAGCGCGAGGGTCACCGTCGTGTCCATCGGCTCACCCCCATGGGCGCAGTGTCCCGCACCGGTGTGTCGATCGGGGTCAAGCGGCTTGGCGGCGGCTGGGATGATGGGACGTGTGAGCCCGTCCTCCCCGTTCGCAGCCCTCCCCCCGCAGGTCGACCTGCCCGTCCTCGAGCACGAGGTGCTGGCCCAGTGGGAGTCCGGTGGCATCTTCGCCCGCTCGCTGGAGCAGTCCGCCGGGCGTCCGCAGTGGAACTTCTACGAGGGCCCCCCGACGGCGAACGGCCGCCCGGGCACGCACCACATCGAGGCGCGCGCGTTCAAGGACGTGTTCCCCCGGTTCAAGACCATGCAGGGCATGCACGTGCCCCGCCGCGCCGGCTGGGACTGCCACGGCCTGCCCGTGGAGATCGCCGTCGAGCAGGAGCTGGGCTTCGCCGGCAAGCCCGACATCGAGGCCTACGGGATCGCCGAGTTCAACGCCCGCTGCCGGGCCTCGGTCGAGCGGCACGTGGACGCCTTCGCCGAGCTGACCGACCGGATGGGCTACTGGGTCGACATGTCGACCGCCTACCGGACGATGGACCCCAGCTACATCGAGAGCGTCTGGTGGTCGCTGAAGACGGTCTTCGACAAGGGCCTGCTCACCGAGGACCACCGGGTCGCCCCCTACTGCCCGCGCTGCGGTACCGGCCTGTCCGACCACGAGGTCGCCCAGGGCTACGAGACGGTCACCGACCCCTCGGTCTACGTCTCGCTGCCGGTCACCAGCGGTGAGTGGGCCGGCCGGGCCGACCTGCTGGTCTGGACGACGACGCCGTGGACCCTGCCGTCCAACACCGCCGTGGCGGTGAACCCCGACGTCACCTACCTCGTCGTGAAGGCCGAGCACGCCGACCCCGACGGCACGGTGCGCGAGCGCACGGTCGTCGTCGCCGAGCCGCTGGTGTCCGCCGTCCTGGGGGCCGACGTGCCCTACGAGGTGCTGGCCACCACCACCGGCCGGGACTGGGAGAACGTGCACTACCAGCGGCCACTGGACCTGGTCGAGTTCCCCGAGGGCGACGCGCACTTCGTGCTGCTCGCCGACTACGTCACCTTCGACGACGGCACCGGCCTGGTGCACCAGGCCCCCGCCTTCGGTGCCGAGGACCTCGCGACCTGCCGGTCCTACGGCCTGCCGGTGGTCAACCCGATCGACACGACCGGGCACTTCCTGGCCGACGTCCCGCTGGTGGGCGGGCACTTCTTCAAGGCCGCCGACCCCACCCTGGTCCAGGCCCTGGCCGACCGGGGCGTGCTGTGGCGGGAGTACCGCTACGAGCACACCTACCCGCACTGCTGGCGCTGCCACACCCCGCTGATCCAGTACGCCCAGCCCTCCTGGTACATCCGCACCAGCGAGATCAAGGACCAGCTGCTCGCCGAGAACGCCGGCACCACCTGGCACCCGGAGAACGTGCAGTGGGGCCGCTACGGCGACTGGCTGCGCAACAACGTGGACTGGGCACTGTCCCGCGACCGGTACTGGGGCACCCCGCTGCCGATCTGGCGCAACGAGGCCGACCCGACCCACCTGGTCGCCGTCGGCTCGCTGGCCGAGCTGTCCGAGCTGACCGGCCGGGACCTCACCGACCTGGACCCGCACCGGCCCTTCATCGACGAGGTCACCTTCACCCTGCCCGGGGTCGAGGGCACCTTCCGGCGGGTCCGCCAGGTCATCGACGCCTGGTACGACTCCGGGTCCATGCCCTTCGCCCAGTGGGGCGCCCCGCACCGCAACCAGGCCGAGTTCGAGGCCGCCTACCCCGCACAGTTCATCTGCGAGGCCATCGACCAGACCCGCGGCTGGTTCTACACGCTGATGGCCGTGGGCACCCTGGTCTTCGGGAAGTCCTCCTACGAGGACGTGCTGTGCCTGGGCCACATCCTGGCCGAGGACGGCCGGAAGATGAGCAAGCACCTGGGCAACACCATCGAGCCCATCCCGCTGATGGACCGGCACGGCGCCGACGCCGTCCGCTGGTTCATGCTGGCCGGCGGCTCGCCGTGGCAGGCCCGCCGGGTCGGGCACGAGACGCTGTCCGAGGTGGTCCGCAAGGTCCTGCTGACCTACTGGAACACCGCGAGCTTCTTCTCCCTCTACGCCTCCACCAACGGCTGGGACCCGGCGTCCTCCCCCGCCCCCGCAGCGGCCGACCGCCCGCTGCTGGACCGCTGGGCGCTGGCCGAGCTGGCCCAGGTCACCGCCGGGGTCACCGACGCCCTGGAGGGCTTCGACACCCACACCGCGGGCAAGCTGCTCGCCGGGTTCGTCGACGACCTGTCCAACTGGTACGTCCGTCGCTCCCGCCGCCGCTTCTGGGAGGGCGACCCGGCCGCGCTGGGCACCCTGCACGAGGTGCTCGACGGGCTGACCCGGCTCATGGCGCCCTTCGTGCCGTTCGTGACCGAGCGGGTGTGGGGCCAGGTCGTGGCCCCCGGCCTGGTCGGTGCCCCGGACTCGGTGCACCTGTCGACCTGGCCCGCCGTCGACGACGCCGCCCGGGACGACGAGCTGGTCGCCCAGGTCGCCCTGGTCCGCCGTCTGGTGGAGCTGGGCCGCTCCGCCCGGACGTCGTCCAAGGTGCGCACCCGGCAGCCGCTGGCCCGCGCCCTCGTCGCGGCCCCCGGCTGGTCCTCCCTCCCCCGCGACCTGGTCGCCGAGGTGGCCGACGAGCTCAACGTCGCCGAGCTGACCGCGCTGTCGGCCGTCGAGGGCGACCTCGTGGACGTCAGCGTCAAGGTCGACTTCCGCGCCGTCGGACGCCGGATGGGCAAGCAGGTCCAGGCCGTGGCCAAGGCCGTCGCCGCCGTCGACGCCGCCACCCTGGTCACCGCCTACCGCGCCGGGACGGCGACCGTCTCCGTGGACGGTGCCGACGTGGCCCTGGAGGACGGCGACCTCGTCGTCACCGAGACCCCGCGCGAGGGCTGGACCGTGGCGTCCGGAGGCGGGCTCACCGTCGCACTGGACCTCACCCTGACCCCGGAGCTGGAGCGGGCCGGCCTGGTGCGCGAGGCCGTGCGGCTGGTGCAGGACGCCCGCAAGGCCGCGGGCTTCGACGTCAGCGACCGGATCGCGCTGTGGTGGACCGCCGACGGCCAGCTGGCCGAGGCGCTCACCGAAGCCGGCGACCAGCTGGCCGGCGAGGTCCTGGCGACGTCGGTGCACCCCGGCACCGCGGGCGACGGCCAGGGCATCGAGGGCCCCGCCGGCTCCCGCTTCTGGGTCGCCCGCGCCTGACCCCGGCCGGCCGGCCCGGCATTCGCCCCAGCTGGGTGGCTCAGCCACCCAGCAGGCTCGACTCCGCGCCTCCGCTGGCTGGCTCAGCCGCGCAGCTGGGGGGTGGGCCACCGTCGACGGTGGCTTGTCCCCCAGCACGGTGGCTCAGCCACCCAGCTGGGTCGGATCCGCAGCCTCCGCTGGGTGGCTGAGCCGCCTCCGCTGGGTGGCTCAGCCGCGCAGCTGGGGGGAGGGCCACCATCGACGGTGGCTCTTGCCCCAGCACGGTGGCTCAGCCACCCAGCGGAGGGCGTGTGGCGGGGCGTGTGGCGGGGTGGGCGGCACTGCGCGAGAAAGCTGCGGCGCGGGGTCAGCCTCGGGCGGTGGCGCGGCGGGTGCGCTCGCGCTCGGCGAGGTGCCGGTCGGGCTCGCAGACGCCGCAGGCGGTGAAGCCGTCCTCGCGGGCCTCGTCCAGCGGGAGCGGGATCTCCTCCTGGCCGGCGTTCTGGGAGCAGCCGGCCAGGTGGTAGCGGGGGCGCTCGTCGACCACGACCACCTCGTCGGTCAGGTCCAGCACGATGAGCAGGTCGGTGACCTCGACCTCCTCCTCCGGCGGCTCCCCGTCGTCGGACGGTCCAGGCCCGCCGGCACCCACCGGACGGGCCGAGTGCGACCCCACCGGGACGGCGGCCACGGTGGAGCCACCGGGGGACGTCGCGCTCCCGACTGCGGATCCCGTGACGACCGCCGGCGCAGCGGCCACCGGCTGGTCCACGGTCGCCGGGGACACGGCCGTCGACCCCGGGGAGCCGCCGTCTGCTGATGGGGCGGCGGCACCGGTCTCCGGTACGTCCGCGGCAGCGGGCGGGGCCGCCGGTTCGAGCGCCGCGTCAGGCCGTGCGTCCGTCGCAGCCGGCGGGGCCGCCGGTGCGGACACCTCGCCAGCCGGTGCAGACATCTCGTCAGCCGGGGCGGGCACCAGGTCAGCCGGTGCGGACACCTCGCCAGCCGGGGCGGGCACCAGGTCAGCCGGTGCAGACATCTCGTCAGCCGGGGCGGGCACCAGGTCAGCCGGTGCCGGCACCTCGTCAGCCGGCGCCGGCGGGGTCATCGCGGGGCGCTGGGTCTCCCCCGCCTCCGGGGTCATGGACGTCGCACCCGCAGGCTCCCCCGCCGTGGAGGGGTTCAGATCCGCAGTGGCCACGGGGACGGCGGCCGGGACCGCGACCGGCGGAACCGGTGTGGCAGCCTCGCTCGTCTCTGGCGCCGACCCCACCCCGGCGCTCGCCGAGGCGCCCGCATCAGCCGCGGGCGCGGGAGGTCGTCCGGTCGCTGTGGCCGCCGCACCACCCACGGGCTCCTGTGCAGCCGAGGACGACGACCCGGCCCGCGCGGCAGCCGCCCGGCTCCGCTGCAGGGTCTGCACGACCAGCACCACGGCGGCCAGTCCGCTGACCCCGACCGAGGCCCACAGCATGCCGGTGTCCCCGTTGCCCAGCCCACCGACGAGCAGCGCCACCGCGACCAGGACCAGCAACGCTGCCAGGACGATCATCCGCGCAGCCTAACCGCCGCCGCAGCGACCTCGCCCCGAGAACGGGCCTCCAGTTGATCATCGTCCCGTGGTCGTCCACCACGCCGGCACGACGGCGTGGCGGACAGCCGTGTGACGATGATCGAGGAGGCGCCGGGGGAACGACAGAGCCCCCGCGGACCGTGGGGTCCGCGGGGGCTCTGGTCGTGCTCGGGGGTCAGGCCCCGGCGTGCTGGTTCTGCCGGGCGTTCGCGGCCGGCTCGGCCGAACCGCGGCTGTCCAGGTCGCGCAGGTGGGACTCGAGGTAGGACCGCAGGCGGGTGCGGTACTCGCGCTCGAAGGTGCGCAACTCCTCGATCTTGCGCTCCAGGCTGCTGCGCTTCTCCTCCAGCGACCCCATGACCTCGACGTGCTTGCGCTCCGCCTCCTGGTCCAGGGCGGTGGCCTTGGCACGCGCCTCGCGCTCCATCGTGTCGGCCCGGGTGCGGGCGTCGCCCACCATCGAGTCGGCGCGCTGCTTGGCCTCGGCGAGCTGCTGCTCGCTCTTGGCGCGGGCCTCGGACAGCATCCGGTCGCTGTTGGTCTTCGCGCTGCCCACCAGCTGGTCGGCCTGCTGCTTGGCCTCGTTGACGTACCGGTCGGCCGTCTCGGTCGCCAGGGTCAGCATCCGGGAGGCGCGCACACCGTCGTCCTCGCGAGAGGGCGCGGCGGCCGGCGGCGGGGGCGGCGGGGTCTGCACCGGCTCGGGGCGCTCGACCGGACGCTCCTCGGTCTTGGCACCCCCGCCGTTGCTACGGAGCTCGTTGTTCTCCTCGATCAGCCGGGCGAGCTCGGCCTCGACCACGTCGAGGAAGGCGTCGACCTCGTCCTCGTCGTAGCCACGCTTGCCGATCGGCGGCTTCTTGAAGACGACGTTGTGCACGTCGGCGGGCGTGAGTGGCATCAGGTCACCTCGGGTCGGACGGATGGAACGAGGGCGCAGTCAGACGGGCGGCGGTCCAGCCGCGTCCGACGGGAGCGCCCTCTGGACAGAGAGCTGATCACGCGGCGGTCACGGCCAGCGAGCTCACGATGTTCCGCAGGATCACCACGGCGATCAGGAGCACCATAAACCCGAGGTCCAGCCGGATGCCGCCCAGGTTCAGCGGCGGGATGACCTTGCGGACCGCCTTCAGGGGCGGGTCCGTGGTCGCGTAGACGACCTCCAAGCCGGCTGCGACGACCCCGGAGGGACGCCACCTGCGGGCCAGGACCATCACCCAGTCGACCACGAAGCGGGCGAACAGCAGGATCAGGAAGACGAGCAGGACCGACGACACGATCTGCAGGAGAAGGGACACGGTCCTCGCTCATCAGGGGTCGGGGCTCGCGCTGGTCTGCACGGGCCCCACCGGTGGTCAGGACTGGTTGAAGAACCCGACCTCGCGGATGCGGGCCTTGTCCTCAGCCGTCACGTCGGTCCCCCGCGGGGAGAGCAGGAAGACCTTGGCCGTGACTCGTTCGATACTACCGTGCAGCCCGAAGGACAGACCGGCGGCGAAGTCGACCAGGCGCTTGGCGTCCTGGTCGTCCATCTCGGTGAGGTTCATGATCACCGGCTGGCCGTCCCGGAAGCGCTCGCCGATGGTCCGCGCCTCGTTGTAGGTACGCGGGTGCAGCGTGGTGATCCGGTAGGGCTTCGCCGCCGGCGGGGCCTGCGCGGGGGCCTGCTGGGCAGCCACCACGGGCTCCCGGACGGCGACGCTGACCGCGGTGGCCGCGACCGGGCCGGAGGCCACCGCGCTGCCGATCCGGGGGGCCGAGGGGGAACCCAGGCCGGTCGCGGGGGCCAGGTCCAGCCGGCGCGCGCTGGTGCGACGCGGGAGCACCGGAGCGGGCTCGGACACCGCCAGCTCCTCCACCGGGACCTCCTCGGAGAACTCGGTCGAGGGGTACTCGGGCTCGGCGTACGCGTCGTCGTACCCGTAGCGGTCACGTCGGTCGCCGCTGCGGCGCTCGTCGCGGGCGTCGTCGTCGTACCCGGACTGGCGCGCGTCGTAGCGGCCGTACGCGGTGCGGGCGTCGTCGTCCTCGACGAGCCCGAGGTAGATGCCCATCTTGCGCATGGCTCCGGCCATCGGAAGGCCCCCTCTCCTGTGGTCGTGACCCGTGGTGTCTGGCCTGTGACTCAACGTGTGACTGATGGTGCTCGTGTGACTGGTGGTCTCACGGTCCTGCACCGGAGGCTAGGGGCCGGCTGCCGAAGAGCGCGGTTCCGACACGCACGACCGTGGCACCCGCGGCGACCGCGTCCTCCAGGTCCGCGCTCATGCCGGCGGAGAGCTCCCGGGCGCCCGGGTGGTCACTGCGGACCCGCGCGGCCACGTCTGCCAGCCGCTCGAACGCCGGCCGCGGGGCGCCCTCACGGGGAGCGACGGCCATCAGGCCGCACAGTCGCAGCGCGGGGTGCTCGGCGACCGTGTCGGCCAGCTCCGGCACGTGTTCGGGCAGCGCTCCCCCACGTGCGGCCTCCCGGCCCTGCGGACCGCCGAGGTCGACCTGGACGAAGACGTCGGTGACCACACCGGCGCGCTCGGACACCCCGGCCAGCCGCTCGACGAGCGAGGCCCGGTCCACCGACTCGACGACGGCACCCACCCCGACCACCGCGGTGGCCTTGTTGCGCTGCAGCTGGCCGACCAGGTGCCAGCGCAGCTCCAGTGCCGCGAGCTCCTCGGCCTTGCCGACCAGCTCCTGCACCTTGTTCTCCGCGAAGTCGCGCTGCCCGAGGGCGGCGAGCGCGGCGACGTCGGCGGCCGGCCAGGTCTTGCTGACCGCCAGCAGGGCGACGCTCCCGGGCTCGCGCCCGGCAGCGGCCACGGCGTCCTCGACGCGCCGGCGCACGGCTTCCAGCGCCTGGGCCAGCCGGTCGGGGGTCAGTTCGGGTCCAGCCACGCCACACCCGCCTGCCGGCCGGTGACGCCGTCCCGGCGGTGACTGAAGAGCACCCGGTCCTCCACGGTGCAGCGCGGGTCCTGCACGACCTGGCCGACCCCGGCACCGCGGAGCACCTGGGTCACCCCGGCGCGGAGGTCCAGCGCGGGCGTGCCCGTCCGGCTGCGGACGGCGGCGTCGGGGGCGACCCGGGCGACCTCGACCTGCATCGCGCGCGGCACCTCGTAGTCCAGGCCGCAGACGGCCGGCCCCAGCAGCGCCTGCACGTCGCCGGCCCGGGCGCCGAGGCCGACCATGGCGTCCAGCGCGGCGGTCACCACCCCCTGGCGCAGTCCCTCGCGACCGGCGTGCACCGCGGCGACGACACCGGCCACCGGGTCGGCCAGCAGCACCGGCACGCAGTCGGCCACCAGCACGCACAGCACCAGACCGGGGGTGGCGGTGACCAGGGCGTCGGCCTCGGGTGGCGGACCGGTCTGCGGTCCGGTGACCACGTGCACCTCGGTGCCGTGCACCTGGCGCATCCAGACCAGCGAGGACACCTCGACCCGCAGCTCGCGGGCCAGCCGCTCCCGGTTGGCGGCCACATCGGCCGGGTCGTCGCCGACGTGGTCACCGAGGTTGAAGTGGTGGTACGGGGACGACGAACGGCCGCCCCGCCGGTCGGTCACCACCCGTCGGGGACGGGCGGTGGACCGGGTCGGTGGGACGGCCGGTTCGATGGGGCTCAACGCCTCACTGGCTCCGCAGGAACTCGGGGATGTCGAGTTCCTCCTCGAAGTCCTCCGAGGCCAGCGGACGACGCTGGCCGGAGACCGGACCCGGGATCGGCGGCAGCGGCGGCACCGTGATGCCA
The DNA here is from genome assembly GCF_001424485.1 of Modestobacter sp. Leaf380. Classification (GTDB taxonomy): domain Bacteria; phylum Actinomycetota; class Actinomycetes; order Mycobacteriales; family Geodermatophilaceae; genus Klenkia. The sequence goes on along the minus strand of NZ_LMQC01000022.1, from coordinate 56,544 downwards.
CCACCCTGGGCCGACTGGCCGTGTCGCGGCGTCGAGGACTGCGCGGCCTGCGAGCCGGTGCGCGGCTGGGAGACCAGCCGCTCGCCGGTCTGCTGGGGCGCGGGCTGCGACGGGCGCTGCGGGGTGACCGGCAGGTTCTGCGTGGCCGGCGCCTGCTGGTGGGTCGGCTGGGCGTCCTTGCGGGCAGTACCGCTGGGCTTGCCGCCGTCGAAGCCGGCGGCGATGACGGTCACCCGGACCTCGTCACCCAGGGCGTCGTCGATGACGGCGCCGAAGATGATGTTGGCGTCGGCGTGCGCGGCGTCGGAGACCAGCGAGGCGGCCTCGTTGATCTCGAACAGGCCGAGGTCCGACCCGCCGGAGATCGACAGCAGGACGCCGTGGGCGCCCTCCATCGAGGCCTCCAGCAGCGGTGAGGCGATCGCCTGCTCGGCGGCCAGCAGCGCGCGGTTGTCCCCGCGGGCGCTGCCGATGCCCATCAGCGCCGAGCCCGCACCGGACATGACCGACTTGACGTCGGCGAAGTCCAGGTTGATCAGGCCGGGCGTGGTGATCAGGTCGGTGATGCCCTGGACACCGGACAGCAGCACCTGGTCGGCGGTGCGGAAGGCGTCCATGACGGACACGTTCCGGTCGCCGAGCTGCAGCAGCCGGTCGTTGGGGATCACGATGAGCGTGTCGCACTCGTTGCGGAGCTCGTCGATCCCCGACTCGGCCTGGACGGCCCTCCGCTTCCCCTCGAAGGAGAACGGGCGGGTGACCACGCCGATGGTGAGCGCGCCGAGCTTGCGGGCGATCGAGGCCACGACGGGCGCGCCACCGGTACCGGTGCCACCACCCTCGCCGGCCGTCACGAAGACCATGTCGGCGCCCTTGAGCACCTCTTCGATCTCCTCGCGGTGGTCCTCGGCGGCCTGTCGCCCGACGTCGGGCTGCGCACCGGCGCCCAGGCCGCGGGTGAGCTCACGGCCGACGTCGAGCTTGACGTCGGCGTCGCTCATCAGCAGTGCCTGTGCGTCGGTGTTGATCGCGATGAACTCGACCCCCTTGAGGCCGACCTCAATCATGCGGTTGACCGCGTTCACCCCGCCGCCGCCGATGCCGACGACCTTGATGACCGCGAGGTAGTTGTGCGGAGGTGTCATGCTGCGCTCCCCAACTGGACCCTCATCCTCAGGTTAAGCATTATGGTTGTCTGTCCGCCGGTCGCTGGCCCGGCGGTTGGTCTGCAGTCTGCCCCCTGCCGGCACCTGCTCCCGGCGTGGCGTGTCGACGGACGTCGACCTCACCGGTCTCTGCAGACCCGTCGGTCACACCAGCCTCACGGCTGGTGACGACCCGCCCTCCCAGCGTCTCATCCCGGTGTCGAGCCCGCCCCGGCGGGCCGTCCCCAGAAAAAGACCTCCGCTCGGCGCCCGGGCGTGTCGTCGACCCGGGCCCGGATCGGTCTCCTCAGGCCCGCGGGACCCGTCCCATGAGGAAGAACTCGGGGTTGGGCGGGATGGCGGCCCAGTGCGCCAACCGGTTGGACAGCGCGAAGAAGGACACGATCATCCCGACGTCCCAGACGTCGTCCTCGCTGAGGCCGTGGCCCCGGAGCCGGTCCAGGTCCGCCGCGGTCACCTCCACCGGTGAGACCGCCAGTCGCACCGCGACGTCGAGGACGGCGTGCATCCGGGGGTCCACCGGGGCCTTGCGCCAGTCCACCGCCACCTGGTCGGCCAGGTACGGGTCCCGGGCGCGGACCCGGGCGATCGCCCCGTGGGCGACCACGCAGTACAGGCAGTCGTTGGCCGCGCTGGTGGCGACCACGACGACCTCCCGGTCGGCCTTGGACAGGCCCGGGGTGTCCTTGTCCATCAGCGCGTCGTGCATCGCGAAGAACGCGCGCGCCTCCTCGGGGCGGTGCGAGAGCGCGGCGAAGACGTTGGGCAGGAAGCCGGACTTCTCCTCCACGGTGTCCAAGCGCTCGCGCAGGTCCGCGGGCAGGTCGGCGCGGGCGGGCACCGGGAAGCGGCTGATCGGGTCGGCTGCGGTCATGCCCGCCACCCTGCACCCGCCGGGCGCCCCCGCGCAGGGCGACTCTGTGCACGGCGACCCACCACAGGACGACCCACCACAGGACGACTCAGCGCAGGACGACGGCCTCGGGTGAGCTGACGTCGATCTGGGCGGCGGGCTCCAGGGTGCCGGCGGCCAGCTGGTCCAGCAGCGCGGTGAGCACCTCCGCCTTGCGCTCGGCCCGCTCGGCGCTCCCCCACAGGACGCTGGTGCCGTCGGCGAGGGTCAGCGTCACGTCGTCGGGCGTCCCGGCGGCGACCGAGGCGAGCTGCCCGCGGACACTGCCCGGCAGGGACACCAGCGCCGCCAGCGCCGCCCTGGTGGCCGCGTCGTCCGGTCCGGGGTCGGTGACCTGCACCGGCACCACCCCGGCCGGTGGGTCGCCGGTGATGGTGTCGAAGAGGGTGCCGCCGGCGTCGACGAGCGAACGGGTGCCCGCCTGGTCGACCACGGCCACCGCCACCCGCTCGCGCAGCGTCACCACCACCCGGTCCGGCCAGCCGCGGCTCACCTCGGCGTCGGCCACCTGGGGCAGGCCGGCCACCCGGGCCGCGGCGGACCCGGTGTCGACCCGCACCAGCGGGGTGCCCAGGGCGACCCCGGCGACCTCGCGGACCTGGTCGGCGGACAGCGTGGTCGCACCGTCGACCTGCACGGTGCGGACGGCGAGCAGCGGGCTGGCCAGCACCACCCAGGCGGCGACGGCGACCAGCACCAGGACCGACCCGGCGACCAGCAGCCGCCGCTGCCTGCGGTCCAGCCGTCGCGCCGGTCGGATGCGGGTGACCCCGGACCGGGCCGGGGAGGCACCGCGCCGGGCGCCGCGGGTGCGGTCCCGGGTGGTGCTCCCCGTCCGGTTCACCGCTGCGTCCCGTCCCCACCGGGCGGTGCGGCGAGGGCGGCGAGGATCTCCGGGCCGACCATGACGACGTCGCCGGCGCCCATGGTGAGCACCAGGTCGCCGGGCCGGGCCAGGCCGGCCACCAGCGGCGCGGCCGCGGACCAGGAGGGCTCGAAGCGGACCTGCCCGGCCGGGAGCGGGACCCGGTCGGCGACGAGGGCCCCGGTCACGCCGGGCACCGGGTCCTCGCGGGCGCCGTAGACGTCCATCAGCACGACCTCGTCGGCCAGCCCGAGGGCCTCGCCGAAGCCGGTGGCGAACTCCGCGGTGCGGCTGTACAGGTGCGGCTGGAAGAGCACCACCAGCCGGCCGTCGCCGACGACGGCGCGGGCCGCCTTCAGCTGGGCGGACACCTCGGTGGGGTGGTGGGCGTAGTCGTCGTAGACCCGGACCCCGGCCGCGACGCCCTTGAGCTCGAAGCGGCGGTGGACGCCACCGAAGCGGGCCAGCCCGGCCATCAGGCCCTGCGCCGGGAAGCCCAGCTCGAGGCCGGCCAGCAGGGCGGCGGCGCTGTTGAGGGCCATGTGCTCCCCGGGCAGCCGGATGGACACCCGGCCGATCTCCACACCGTCCAGGTCCGCGGTCCAGCTCGTGCCCTCCGGGCCGACGACGAGGTCGCGCAGCCGCAGGTCGGCGTCGGGGCCGGTGCCGTAGGTGCGCACGCGCGCGCCGCCGGTGGGCACCGAGCGCAGCCGGGCCGCACCGGGGTCGTCGGCGCACACGACGAGGAAGCCCTCGGGGTGCACGGTGCCGACGAAGGTGTCGAAGGCCGCCTCGACCGCGGCGAGGTCGCCGTAGTTGTCCAGGTGGTCGGCCTCGACGTTGGTGACGATGCCGGCGAAGGGGGCCAGCAGCAGGAAGGACCGGTCGCTCTCGTCGGCCTCGGCGACGAAGACGTCCCCGGTGCCGGAGTGGGCGTTGGAGCCGGACTCGTTGAGGTCCCCGCCGATGGCGAAGGAGGGGTCCGCGCCGCAGGCCTGCACCGCGACGGTGAGCATCGAGGTGGTGGAGGTCTTGCCGTGGGTGCCGGCGACGGCGACGCTGCGCCGGTCGGCCATCACCGCGGCCAGCGCGACCGCGCGCGGCAGCACCCGCAGACCCCGCTCCCGGGCGGTGGCGAGCTCGGGGTTGTCCGGGCGGATCGCGGTGGAGACGACGACGGTGGCGGCGTCGCCGAGGTGGTCGGCGGCGTGCCCGACCTCGATGCGGGCACCCAGGGCGCCCAGCGCGAGCAGCGTCGGGGTGTCCCGGCGGTCGCTCCCGGAGACCGTGAGCCCGCGGGCCAGTAGGATCCGGGCGATGCCGGACATGCCGGCCCCGCCGATGCCGATGAAGTGGACGGCACCGAGGGAGTCCAGCGGCGGGATCGGGTCGCGCCAGGCGGCGACGTCAGCGGCGCTCACGGACGAGCCACCTCCAGGGTGATGTCGGCCAGCTTCTCGTCGGCGTCGGGCACGCCGGCGGCGGCCGCGTGCCGGGACAGCTCGGCTAGCCGGGCGGGGTCGGTGAGCAGGGGCAGCAGGGTGCCGGTGATCCACGCGGGCGTCAGGTCGGCGTCGTCGACGAGCAGGCCGCCGCCGGCCTCGACGACGGGGAGCGCGTTGCGCCGCTGCTCGCCGTTGCCGATGGGCAACGGGACGAACGCACCGGGCAGCCCGACGGCGGACAGCTCAGCGACGCTGACCGCCCCGGAGCGGCACAGCGCGAGGTCCGCGGCGGCGTAGGCCAGGTCCATCCGCTCCAGGTAGTCCACGACCACGTAGGGCGCCGACCCGGCCGGCCGCTCGGGGACGGCGACCTCGGTGTTCTTGGGGCCGCGGGCGTGCAGCACCTGCACCCCGGCGGCGGTGAGCGCGTCGGCAGCGGCGGTGGCCGCGGTGTTCAGCGACCGGGCACCCTGGGATCCGCCGAAGACCAGCAGCGTGGGCCGGTCGGCGTCCAGGCCGAAGTGCGCGCGGGCCTCCGCCCGCAGGCCGGCCCGGTCCAGGCCGGTGATGGCCGGGCGCAGCGGCATGCCGACGTGCTCGGCGCCCCGCAGCGGCGTCCCCGGCGTGGTGACGGCGACCCGGGCGGCGACGCGGGCGCCGACCCGGTTGGCCAGGCCCGGCAGCGGGTTCTGCTCGTGCACGACGAACGGCACGCCCTCGCGCCGGGCGGCCAGGTACACCGGCAGCGCGACGTACCCGCCGAAGCCGACGACGACGTCGGCCTCCAGCTCGCGCAGGAGAGCGCGGGTCTCGGACACCGCTCGGCGGACCCGGCCGGGGACCCGGAGCAGGTCCGGCGTGGGCTTGCGCGGCAGCGGCACCGGGGGGATCAGCCGCAGGGTGTGGCCGCGGGCGGGGACCAGTCGGGTCTCCATGCCGCGGGCGGTGCCCAGGCAGGTGACCCGCGGGGGGCCGCCGGGGGTGTCGGTGCGACGCACCAGGGCGTCGGCGAGGGCCAGCATCGGCTCGATGTGGCCTCCGGTGCCCCCGCCGGCCAGCACGACGCTGACCGGCCGGGCGCGTGGGGCGGCGGGCGGTGGTGGTGCAGGGGTCACGGGTCCAGTCTCACAGGGGTCGGGGGGTCACCGCGGCCGGCCGGGCCGTTCGCGCTCCGGCCGGTCCGTCCGGGGGCGGCCCGGCTCACGGGTCCGGCCGGGGGTGGTCCCCCGGGTGGCCCCGTCACGGGGTGCCGCACGGTCCCGGGCAGTCTGCCCGGCTGCCGGCCCCGGCGCTCCCGCGGGCACCCGGCGCTCCCGCCGCGGGCCCTCGGGCTCCTCGGCCCGGGGCCCCGGTCGTCCGGTGCGGGTCAGCGTGCGGCCGGCCGGAGGCCGCGCCGGCCCGGGCCCGGTCCGACGGCGTCCCACGGTCGGCAGCGGGTCCACGGCGTGCGCGGGCACCGGCACCAGCCAGCGGGCGAGCCGGCCCAGCCCACGGACCGGGTGCGCGGCGCGGTGGGCGCGCTCGTGCTCGATGGCGGCGGGCTCGGCGCGGGCGAAGCGGACCAGCAGGCCGACGATGAAGAGGGTCAGCACCAGCGAGGTGCCACCGGCGGAGACCAGCGGCAGCGTGACACCGGTGACCGGCAGCAGACCGACCACGTAGCCCATGTTGATCGAGGCCTGCCCGATCAACCACACGGTGATGGCGACGCTGGCCAGCTGGATGAACCGGTCGGCCGCCCGGCGGGCGATCCGGAAGCCGGCGTAGGCGAGCACCCCGTAGAGGGTGACGACGACGAGGCAGCCCAGGAAGCCCAGCTCCTCGCCGATGATCGCGAAGATGTAGTCGCTCTCGGCGTGCGGGAGGATGTTCCACTTCATCCGGCTGTTGCCCAGCCCCACGCCCCAGAAGCCGCCGGTGGCCAGCGCGTACAGGCCCTTGACGGCCTGGAAGCCACCGCTCTCGGCGTCGGCGAAGGGGTCCAGGAAGGAGAACAGCCGGGCCGCCCGGTAGGACGCGCTCAGCGCGATGACGGCGATGGCGGCCGCGGCGACCAGGGCGAGGCCGGCGACCCAGCGGCCGGGCAGCCCACCGGCCCACAGCAGACCGGCGACGACGAGGGCCAGCCCGACGGTGGCGCCCATGTCGGGTTCGAGCAGCAGCAGGGCGGCGAAGACCAGGAAGACCGGGACGACGGGCACGAGCAGCGACTTCGTGGTCAGCCAGCGCTCGCGCAGGGCGATGACGTGGGCGCCCCACAGGGCCATCACCAGCTTGGCCAGCTCGGAGGGCTGGAAGTCCACGAAGCCCAGCGGGATCCACTGCCGGGCGCCGTTGAGCTCCTTGCCGATGCCGGGCACGAGCACGGCGGCCAGCAGCACCGCGGACAGCAGCAGGCCCACCCCGGAGTACCGGCGCACGTAGCCGACCGGCAGGCGGAGCGCGACCAGCATCGCGCCCAGGCCGACCACCGCGAAGGCGATCTGCCGGACGCCGGGCAGCCAGGCGGGCTGTCCGTCGATGGCCGCCTCGACGCTGGAGGCCGAGAACACCATGACCAGTCCGATGGCCAGCAGCAGCCCGGCCGAGCCCAGGACCAGGTGCGAGCTGGTCATCGGGCCGTCCAGCCAGGCCGGGGCCCGGAAGAGCGGGCCGCGCGAGGCGGCCTCGCCCCGGCGGCGGGCGGCGGTCGACGTGGTCTCCCGGCGGGTGGTCCGGGGTGCCCCGTCCGCGGTCGCGCGCGGTCGGGCGGTCGTCGTGCTCGCCATCGAGGCCCCCGTCAGTGCAGCTGGCGTACCGCGTCGGCGAAGGCGCGGCCGCGGTGCGCGTAGTCGGTGAACACGTCCATGGACGCGGCGGCGGGAGCGAGGAGGACGGTGTCCCCCGGCTGGGCGAGCCGTGCGGCGGCCCGGACGACCTGGGTCATCACGGCCTCGCCAGTCACAGCAGTCACACCCGCCACGTCTGCATCATCACCGCTGGGGACGACGATCCGGGGGACGGTGGGGGCGTGTCGCGCCAGGGACCTGGCCAGCACCTCGCGGTCGCGGCCCAGCAGGACCACCCCGGCCAGGCGGGCGCCGACCGCGGCGACCAGCGGGTCGACGTCGGCGCCCTTGAGCAGGCCGCCGGCGACCCAGACGACCCGGGGGTAGGCGGCCAGCGAGGCGCCGGCCGCGTGCGGGTTGGTGGCCTTGGAGTCGTCCACCCAGTCGACGCCGTCGACGGAGGCGACCAGGACGTTGCGGTGCGCGCCGCCCCGGAAACCGGCCAGCCCGCGGCCGATGGCCTCGGCGCCCACCCCCGCGACCCGGGCCAGTGCGGCGGCGACCAGGGCGTTGACGGTGTTGTGCGGGCCCGAGACCTGCAACGCCGAGCTCTCCACCAGCACGTCGCCGGCCGGGGAGGCGGCGAACGCCCGGTCCACCAGCGCCCCGGACCGGACCCCCAGCTGGCCGGGCTGCGGCTCGTCGAGGGTGACGGTGACCGGGTGCGGGTGCTCGCGGACCAGGGCGGCGGCCACCGGGTCGCCTGCGTCGGCGACCGCGACCGGGGTCAGCGCCAGCACCGTGGCCTTGGCGTCCCGGTAGGCCTCGGCGCTGCCGTGCCAGTCGACGTGGTCGTCGGCGACGTTGAGCACCGCGGCGGCCGCCGGGGCCAGCGAGGAGGACCAGTGCAGCTGGAAGGAGGACAGCTCGACCGCGAACGCGTCGAAGGTGGGCGTGCCGTCGGGGTCGGTGGCGGTGACCACCTCGACCAGCGGGCGGCCGACGTTGCCGGCGGCGACCGCGCGGCGTCCCCCGGCCAGCAGCAGGGCCTCCAGCATGGTGACCGTGGTGGTCTTGCCGTTGGTGCCGGTGACGGCGTACCAGGGCGCGGGCCGCCCGTCGGCCAGCGGCAGGCGCAGCCGCCAGGCGAGCTCGGGCTCCCCCACCACCTCGACGCCGGCCCGGGCCGCCGAGCGCAGCAGCGGCGAGTCCGGCCGCCAGCCCGGCGAGGTGACCACCAGGTCGACGTCGTCCGGGCACTCGGTGACCGCGCCCAGCCAGGTCGCGCCGGCCTCCTCGAGCTCGGCGCGCACCGACGGGGTGCCGGCGTCGGCGAGCAGCACGGTGTCCCCGCGGGCCAGCAGCACCCGTGCGGCGGCGGCCCCCGAGACACCCAGCCCGCAGACCAGCACCCGCCCCAGGGCGGCCATCACAGCCCCGTGAGGGAGAGCCAGTCGGCGTAGAAGGCGCCGATGCCGAAGGCGACCGCCATCCCGGTCACCAACCAGAACCGCACGATGACGGTGTTCTCCGCCCAGCCGGCGAGCTCGAAGTGGTGGTGCAGCGGCGCCATCCGGAACACCCGCCGCCGGGTCGCCTTGAAGAAGGCCACCTGGATGACCACCGACAGGGTGACGGCGACGAAGAGGCCGCCCAGCACGACCAGCAGCAGCTCGGTGCGGGTGACGATCGCGATGCCGGCCATCAGGCCACCGAGGGCCAGGGAGCCGGTGTCGCCCATGAAGATCCGGGCCGGCGAGGTGTTCCACCACAGGAAGCCCAGGCAGGCGCCCATCGCCGCGGCCGCGACCAGCGTGACGTCCAGGGGGTCCCGGACGGTGTAGCAGCCGGCGACGACGGCGGTGCTGCAGTCGTGCCCGAACTGCCAGAAGGAGATGACGACGTAGGCACCGAAGACCATCGCCGAGCAGCCCGCGGCCAGCCCGTCCAGGCCGTCGGTGAGGTTGACGGCGTTGGAGAACCCGGCGATGAACAGGTAGGCCAGCGCCACGAAGAGCACCGCGGGCATGGCCAGCGGGGCGATCTCCCGGACGAAGGACACCGTGGTGGAGGCCACCGCCTGCCCGCCCGGTCCACCGGTCTCCACCAGCGCGAGGACGGCGAAGACCAGCCCGACGACCAGCTGACCGACCAGCTTGGCGGTGCTGTTGAGGCCCAGGCTGCGCCGGTGCCGGATCTTGAGGTAGTCGTCGAGGAACCCGACCGTGCCCAGCCCGACGAACAGGAACAGCAGCAGCAACGCCGTGGTCGTGACCCCGCGCCCCTCCTGGCCGAGCAGGAACAGGTGGGAGATGAAGTAGCCGGCCACCGTGGCGAAGACGATGACGGTGCCGCCCATCGTGGGCGTGCCCTTCTTGGACAGGTGGCTCTCCGGGCCGTCGTCCCGGATCTCCTGCCCGAACCCGCGGCCGCGGAAGGCCTTGATGGCCACCGGGGTCAGCAGGATGGAGATGATCAGGCCGAAGGCGGCCGCGACGAGGACGGACTTCACTGCGCGCCCACCTCGTCGCCTGCTCCCCCGCCGTCGGCGATGAGGTCGGCGGCCAGCAGCTCGAACCCGTAGGAGCGGGAGGCCTTCACCAGGACGACGTCGCCCGGGCGCAGCACCCCCGCGAGCAGCTGGCGGGCGGCAGCCCGGTCCGGCACGTGCACCGACTCCTCTCGGTGGGGCCGTGCTGCCACGGCCCCGGTGGCGGTCGCCGAGGCGGCTCCCGCCACGATCTGGCGTGCATCGGGTCCGACGGCCACCAGCAGGTCGACCACGCCGGCGGCGTGCTCACCGAGCCGGGCGTGCTCGTCGTCGGCACCGGGGCCCAGCTCGCCCATCGCGCCCAGGACCGCGACCCGGCGGGTGCCGGTCATCGTCGTCAGGGCGGCGAGCGCGGCGCGCATGGACTCGGGGTTGGCGTTGTAGGCGTCGTTGACCACCGTGACGCCGTCGGCGCGTGCGGTGACCTCCATCCGCCAGCGGCTGCGGGTGGCGGCGGCGGAGAGCCCGGCGGCGACCTGGCCGGGGGTGAGCCCGGCGGCCAGCGCGGCACCGGCGGCCGACAGCGCGTTGGCCACCTGGTGGGCGCCGACGACCTGCAGGGACACCTCGTGGGTCTCCCCACCGGCGTGCAGGGTGAACGTGGCACGGGCGGCGGCGTCCAGGACGACGTCGGTGGCCCGCACCTGCGCGGTCGGGCCGGTGCCGGTGAGCAGCACCCGGCCGCGGGTGCGGGGGGCCATGCCGGCGACCCGGGCGTCGTCGGCGTTGAGCACGGCGGTGCCCTCGGGGGCCAGGGCCTCCACCAGCTCGCCCTTGGCGGTGGCGATGACCTCGGCGCTGCCGAACTCCCCCAGGTGCGCGGAGCCCACGTTGAGCACCACTCCGACGTCGGGCCGGGCCACGGCGCACAGCCGGGCGATGTGCCCGGGGCCGCGCGAGCCCATCTCCAGGACCAGGTACCGGGTGCCGGCGTCGGCCGAGAGGACCGTCAGCGGCAGGCCGATGTCGTTGTTGAAGGACCCGGGCGGGCTGACCGTGGGGGCGACCGCGTCCAGCACCTGGCCGAGGAGGTCCTTGGTGGAGGTCTTGCCCGAGGACCCGGTGATCCCCACGGTGGTCAGGCCGGTCAGCCGCTCGTGCACGGCGTGCGCCAACCGTCCCAGGGCCACGACCGGGTCATCGACGACGACCACGGGGCCGCCGTCGTGGGCGCGCGTGGACAGCGCCCCGACGGCCCCGGCGGCGACCGCGGCACCGACGTAGTCGTGCCCGTCGACCCGTTCCCCGGGCAGCGCGACGTACAGGTCTCCGGCACCGACCGTGCGGCTGTCCACCGTCACCGCCCCGGTGACGACGGCGTCGGGTCCGACGAGCTCGCCGCCGACGGCGGCGGCGATCTCGGTGAGGCTGAGCTCGATCACGGTCAGGCCTCTCTGTCCGGTGCGGCCTGGAGTGCGCGGCGCAGCTCGACCCGGTCGTCGAAGGGCGTCACGACCCCGCCGACGTCCTGACCGGTCTCGTGGCCCTTGCCGGCGAGGAGCAGGGTGTCACCCGGGCGGGCGCGACGCACCGCCGCCTCGATGGCGGCGCGCCGGTCCCCCACCTCCAGGACCTCGCAGGCGCTGTCCGCGGGGACCCCGGCGAGCATCGCGGCGCGGATCGCCGCCGGGTCCTCCGAGCGCGGGTTGTCGTCGGTGACGACCAGCAGGTCGCTGCCCGCGGCCGCCGCCGCACCCATCCCGGCCCGCTTGCCGGGGTCGCGGTCGCCGCCGCAGCCCAGCACGGTGAGGACCCGTCCGCGGCCGGTGGCGCGCAGCGCCGCGAGGGCGGTGGCGACGGCGTCGGGGGTGTGCGCGTAGTCCACGACCGCCACGAAGGGCTGGCCGGCCTCGACCGGCTCCATCCGCCCCGGGACCACGGTGGCTGCGATGCCGACCAGCGCGGCGTCCACCGGCACGCCGACGGCGTCCAGCAGGGCGACCGCGAGCACCGCGTTGGAGACGTTGAAGGACCCGGGCAGTCGCAGCGACGCCGGCCGGGTGGACCCGTCGGGCAGGTGCAGGGTGAACACCGACCCGCCGTCGGGCCCGGTGGCCACGTCGGTGGCCCGCCAGTCCGCGGGCGCGCCGGTACCGCTCACCGTGGTGGTCGAGGCGCCCACCAGCCGCCGGCCGTGCTCGTCGTCGACGTCGACCACCTCGTGCGCGGCGCGACCGTCGAAGAGCCGGGCCTTGGCCTGGAAGTAGGTCTCGACGTCGCCGTGGAAGTCCAGGTGGTCGCGGGAGAGGTTGGTGAACCCGGCGGCGGCGAAGGCGACGCCGTTGACCCGGCCCAGCACCAGCGCGTGGCTGGACACCTCCATCACCACCGCGCGCACGCCGTCGGCCCGCATGCCGGCCAGCAGCGCGTGCAGCGCGGGGGCCTCGGGCGTCGTCCGGACGCTGGGGAGCTCGGTGACCACCGGGGCGCCGTCGGGCCCGGTGCCGCGGGTGCGGGTCTGCACGGTGCCGATCAGGCCGCTGGTCCAGCCGGCCGCGGCGAGGCCGGCCTCCACGAGGTAGGCGGTCGTCGTCTTGCCGTTGGTGCCGGTGATGCCCAGGACGGTCAGGGACCCGCTGGGCCGGTCATACACCCGGGAGGCGACGGCGCCGACCACCGCGCGCGGGTCGTCCACGACGCACACGGCCACCGGCAGGTCACGCAGCCGCTGCGCCCCCTCGGGGTCGGTGAGGACGGCGACCGCGCCGGCGTCCACGGCCTGGGCCGCGTGGGCGGCGCCGTGGGTGCGCGCGCCGGGCAGCGCGGCGTACAGGTCACCGGGCCGGACCTCGCCCGAGGCGAGGGACACCCCGGTCACCGGCACCGTGGGGTCTCCCTGGACGGCGGGGCCGATGAGGTCGGCCAGCTGCGACAGGGCGGTGCTCACGGGGCTCCAATCTACCGGCGTGGCCGCCCGGCCCCCGTCGACGACCCGGCTCGGCGCGTGGCGGGGACCGGGCCGGGCCGGGAGCCGGGTCAGTTCGTGGGGGCGGTGCCGGTGAGCTGGAACTCCGGCCGGGCGGTGCCCGAGGGGACCACGTCGGAGGACGTGAGCGCGTACTGCATCAGGTCGGCGAACACCGGCGCTGCGACCTGGCCGCCCTCGGCCGAGCTGGTGGGCCGCTCCAGGTCGACGGCGATGACGTAGCGGGGGGCGTCGGCCGGGGCGAAGCCGACGAAGGTGGTGAAGTACCCGCCGCCGTCGTAGCAGCCGCACTCGGGGTTGGCGCGCTGCGCCGTCCCGGTCTTGCCGGCGACCCGGAACCCGTCGACCTCGCCCAGCGGCGCGGTGCCGCCGGGGCCGACGACGGCCTCCAGCATGTAGGCCAGCTGGTCGGCGGTGGACTCACTGACCACCCGGGTGCCCTCGGGGCGGGGCTCGGTGGTGACGGTGCCGTCGGCGGCGGTGACCGAGCTGACCAGGCGGGGCTCGATCCGGACGCCGCCGTTGGCGATGGTCTGGTAGACCGACGCCATCTGCAGCGCCGTCACCGAGACGCCCTGCCCGATCGGGATGTTGGCGGCCCTGCTCTGGGTCCAGTCCGCCGAGTCCTGCAGGATGCCGGCGCTCTCCCCGGGCAGCTCGATGCCGGTGGTGGAGCCGATGCCGAAGGCCCGCAGGTACTCCTCCAGCCGCTGGTCACCGACCTCGCGGGCCAGCATGATCGTGCCGACGTTGCTGGACTTGGCCAGGATGCCGGTCACCGTCCAGTCGATCGGCGCGTGGTCGTGGGCGTCGGTGACGACCCGGTCCCCGGCCTGGATGTGCCCGGGGACGCTGAGCACGGTGTCGGGGGTGGCGTGGCCCTCCTCGATGGCGGCGGCCAGCGTGACGGCCTTCATCACCGAGCCGGGCTCGAAGACGTCGGAGACCGCCGGGTTGCCCAGCAGCTCGGGGTCGGTGTTGCGGGCCTGCGCCGGGTCGTAGCCGGGGCAGGTGGCCATCGCGACGATCTCGCCGGTGGCCACCTCCTGGACCACGGCCGAGCCGCGGGTGGTGAGGCCGTTGGCGCACTCGACGTCCAGGCGCTGCTGCACCGTGTACTGCAGGTCCTCGTCGATGGTCAGCTGCACCGAGCCGCCGTCCACCGCCGGGGTGGAGGCGTCGATCCCGGAGGGGATGGGCAGCCCGCCGGCGCCCACCTCCACCCGGCGCTCGCCGTCGGTGCCGGCCAGGACGTCCTCGTAGCGCTGTTCGATGCCGGCCAGGCCGTCGCCGTCGCGGCCCACGAAACCGACGATCTGCCCGCCGACGACACCGGCCGGGTACAGCCGCACCGGGTCGTCCTGGAAGGAGATGCCGTCCAGTGCCAGCTCGCTGATCGCGTCGGTGGTGGCGGTGTCGACCTGCTCGGCGAGCACCACGTAGCGGCCCTCGCCGGACAGCTGCTCGGTGAGCTCGCCGGCCGGCACGTCCAGCAGCGTGGTCAGCGCCAGCGCGGTGCGCTCGGGGTCGGGCACGATCGTCGGGTCGGCGACGACCCGGCTGGCCTCCACGGAGTAGGCCAGCCGGTTGCCGTCGCGGTCGACGATCTCGCCGCGGATGGCGGAGATGTCGAAGACCCGCATCCGGTCGTCCTCGGCAGCCTGGGCGTAGGCGCTGCCGTCGATGCCCTGGAGCACGACGAGCTTGACGACGACGGCGACCAGCAGGGTGACCATCGCGATCAGCCCGAAGCGGTTGCGCCGGGCCCGGACCGTGGGGGTCAGCCCGCGGGCACGGCGGGTGCCGGGCTCGCGGCGCGGACGCAGTACGTCACGGCCGGCCGTGCCGGGACGACGGTCCCCGGAGCGCGCCGGACGGCGGGAGGGGTCGTTGCTGCGGGTGCTCACGGTCAGCCTCCGGCCGGGTCGGCGCCGGGCACGGGTGCCGGGACGGGGGTGCCACGGACGACGGAGGTGCCGTCCGGGCCGAGGACGACGTGGCCGGCGGCGCCGGCGGGGACCAGTCCGGCGGCCGTTGCCGCAGCGGCGAGCTGGGCCGGGGTGCGGGCGTCGGTGACCTGCTGCTCGAGCCGCTCCACCTGCTGCGCGAGCTCGGCGTTGGCCGCACGCTGCTGGCTGGCCTGCAGCGAGTCCACGGCGATGGCCGTGTTCAGCGCCAGCAGGGACAGCGCGGTGGCGGCCAGCAGGGACACGACCAGGACGACGAAGGGCGCCCGGCGCCGGGCCGGTGCAGCGGTGCGGCGGGTGCGGGTCGGGGTGCCGACGGGGGCGGTGACCAGGCGCAGCTGCGGGCGGACCTGGACGGGTCCGGTGCGCCGGGTCGGGCTGGTGCGGGGGGTGGTCCGAGGGGTGGTCCGGGGTGCGGTGGCCGACCGGGACCGCAGGGCCCCGGTGTGCACGCGTGCGGTGGCACTCATCAGGCAGCCCTCCGGGTGCGTTCAGCGGCGCGGACCCGGGCCGAGGCCGCGCGGGGGTTGACGGTGGTCTCGGCCTCGCTCGGGGCCTCGCCGCCGCGGGTGAGCAGCCGCATGGTCGGGGCGTGCTCGGGCATCGGCACCGGCATCCCGTGCGGCGTGGAGTCGGTGGTGCCGACGGCGAGGGCCTGCTTGGTGATCCGGTCCTCGAGGGAGTGGAAGGTGATGACGACGATCCGGCCGCCCACGGCCAGCGCGTCGACGGCGGCGGGGAGCACCCGGGTCAGCACGCCCAGCTCGTCGTTGACCTCGATCCGCAGCGCCTGGAAGGTGCGCTTGGCGGGGTGTCCGCCGGTCCGCCGGGTGGCGGCGGGGATGGAGTCGCGGACCAGCTCGGCCAGGCGGCCGGTGGTGGTGAAGGGCTGCTTCTCGCGCTCCCGGAGGATCGCCGAGGCGATCCTGCCGGCGAAGCGCTCCTCGCCGTAGGTGGACAGGACCCGGGCCAGCTGGCCGTGCGGGTAGGTGTTGACGACGTCGGCGGCGGTCAGCGGGCCACTGGGGTCCATCCGCATGTCCAGCGGCGCGTCGGCGGAGTAGCTGAAGCCCCGGCTGGGCCGGTCGAGCTGCAGCGAGGAGACCCCGAGGTCCAGCAGCACGCCCTGCACCTCGGTGACCCCGAGCTCGGCGAGCACCTCGGGGAGCTCGTCGAAGACGGCGGGGACCAGGGTGACCCGGTCGCCGTGCCCGGCGGCGGCGATCCGGCGGGCGGCCTCGGCGCGGGCGTCGGGGTCGCGGTCCAGGCCGATCACGCGCAGGCCGGGGTGCGCGTCCAGCATGGCCAGCGTGTGGCCGGCCAGGCCCAGCGTGCAGTCCACGAGGACCGCGCCGTCGGTGCTGCAGGCGGGGCCGAGCAGCTCCACGACCCGGTCGAGCAGCACGGGGACGTGCAGCGCGGGCTCGCGCGGCTCGTCTGCGCTCATGACGCGTCCTCTCGGTGCTGTCCGTGCGTGAGGTCGTCGGTCCGGCCGTGGGCCGACGGTCAGTGCGGGTGCTGCTGTCGTTCTCGGCCGCGGTGGGCCCGGGATCGACTCGGGATCGGTGTTTAGGTGCGCAACTGCTGGTCAGGCGGTACCGACGGCCCTGCGGACTGCCGATGACCTGGGTGTCGCCGGCCCGAGGTGCCGGGACGACGCCCGGCGTGGAGCCGGGTGGAGCTGCGGTGCTGCGGTGCGGTGCGGTGCTGCCGTGCGGTGCTGCTCTGCGGTGGTGTGCCGCGGTGTCCCCGCGGGCTGCCCCAACGGTGGTGCTGGTGTGACTCGCGTGGCCCCAGGTGCTGGTGGGACTCCGGAGAGCCGGGTCGGGCCTGGTGCGTGGTCGTGCGGGGTGTCCGGGGAGTCCCGGGAGTCGTTCGGGTCCTGCGTGTGCCGTCCCGGTCGGCGACCGGGGCCGCGACTCGGTGCTGTGCCGTCCTGCTGCACTGCCGTCCTGCTGCACTGCCGTCCTGCTGCACTGCCGTCCTGCTGGTCTCGCTGGTCTCGCGTCGATCTGGTGTCGCGTCCCGTGGTCCTCGCGGGCGGGGCCCGCCTGGCGCCGGGGAAGTGCGCCAGGAGGGGCCCCGCACCGAGGTCCGCTGCTGCTCGGGGTCAGGGAGCAGGTGCTGCCGTCGTGCGGGTGGTGCTGATCGGACTGGTCGGGCTGGTCGGGCTGTCGCGTCCCGGGTGGCACCGCCTCCGTGCTCCGCCGGTCTCCAGCCGCGGGGAAGTCGGCTGGCGGTCCGGGTCCGAGCCGCGGGGAAGTCGGCTCGGGTGGGGCTCGGTCGTGCTGGGTGCGGTGGTGCTGTGTGCGGTGGTGCCGAGTGGGGCGCGGGGGTCGGGGTGGGGGCCGGTGGGGACGACGGACGTCCCGGACGCCGGCTCAGGACAGGGTCGGCATCCCCTCGCTCTCGCTCGCCGCGAACGCGGCCTCCTGCTCCTCCACGTAGGCGTCCCAGGTGACGGCGTCCCAGATCTCGAAGCGGGTGTCGACCCCGACCACGACGACGTCGCGGTCCAGGCCGGCGTAGGCGCGCAGACCGGCGGGGAGCGTGATGCGGCCGGCCTTGTCCGGCTCCAGCTCGACCATCGAGCCGAAGCCCAGTCGGCTGAACGCGCGGCCCTGGACGGTGTCCGCGGGCATGGCGGCGGCGCGCTGGCGCTGGATCTCGGCGACGCGCTGGTGGGTGAGCGCGTAGATGCAGCGCTCCTTGCCCTTGGTCAGCACGACGCCGCTCGCGGTGAGCTCGCGGAAGCGGACGGGGAGGGCCATGCGGCCCTTCTCGTCGAGGCGGAGCGCGTGGCTGCCGAGGAACACCGGACCACCACCCCCACCTCGTCTTCCCGTGGACCTCGCAGGACCCCCTGCGGACCCTGGCTCTCCATCCGGCGCCACAGTAACCCACTGGCCCCCACTGGGCACCACTTCACACCCCGTGTCCCCTCTGGCGGCGTGGCGCCCCCACGGGTTGTGTCCCGGGCCCCGCCGACCGGGTGGCGCAGGGCGGCGCCGAGGGGTGCGGTGGGGCGCTGGGGAGGCGGGGTGGAGGCGGGTTGGAGGCGGGGTGGAGGCCACGGTCGCGCGGCCGCGGAGGGCACGGCCGGTGCGCCGTGGGAGGCACGGTCGATGCGTCGTCGAGGCCGCCGGGGAGGGCGCGGTGGGGGCGTCTGCAGGCCCGGGGCGAGAACGCCGGGGTCCGGAACGCCGGCCACGTACCGTGGGCCGGGTGACCGAGGCCACCACCACCCCCTCGACCGGCGCGCACACCGGCGCCGGCGCCCCCGGCGACCCCGATCTCGAGCCGGTGGACGTGCAGGCCGAGGGCGCCCGGATCGCCGGGGCGATGGGCACGGTGGTGCAGGGCAAGCCCGACGTCGTCCGGCTGGCGCTGGTGGTGCTGCTGGCCGAGGGGCACCTGCTCATCGAGGACGTCCCCGGCGTGGGCAAGACGACGCTGGCCAAGGCGATGGCCAAGGCGGTGGACTCCACCGTCCGGCGCATCCAGTTCACCCCGGACCTGCTGCCCAGCGACGTCACCGGGGTCGCCGTCTTCGACCAGGAGACCCGCACCTTCGAGTTCCGCCCCGGCGCGGTGTTCGCCAACCTGGTGGTGGCCGACGAGATCAACCGGGCCTCCCCCAAGACCCAGTCGGCCCTGCTGGAGTGCATGGAGGAGCGGCAGGTCACCGTCGACGGGGTCACCTACGAGCTGGCCCGTCCGTTCATGGTGCTGGCCACCCAGAACCCGCTGGAGATGGAGGGCACCTACCCGCTGCCCGAGGCCCAGCGCGACCGGTTCACCGCCCGGGTGTCGATGGGCTACCCCGACCGGGACGCCGAGCTGGCCATGCTCGACGACCGCGGGACCCGTGACCCGCTGGGCTCGCTCACCCCGGTGGCCGACGCCGCACTGGTCCGCCGGATGGTCGCCGGCACCGCCCGGCTGCACGTGGCCGACCCGCTGCGCCGCTACGTCGTCGCCCTCGTCGAGGCCACCCGGCGCAGCCCCGACCTCCGGCTGGGCGCCTCCCCCCGGGCCGGGCTGCAGCTGCTGCGGGCCGCCCGCGCGGCCGCCGCCCTCGACGGCCGCGACCACGTCGTCCCCGACGACGTGCAGGCGATGGCCGTGCCGGTGCTGGCCCACCGGCTGCTGCTGACCCCCGACGCCGCCCTCGCCCGGCGCAGCACCGAGCGCGTGGTGGCCGACGTCCTCACCGCCGTCCCGGTCCCCCGGACCCGCTGAGCCGGGCGTCCGCGTGCCGCGTCGTGGCCGGCTGGCCGACCTCACCTCCTCCCTGACCCTGCGCGGGTCCTGCCTTGTCGCGGCCGGGCTGACGCTGGTCGGGCTCGGCGCCCTGCTCGGCGAGCGGTCCCTGGTCCAGCTGGCGCTCTTCGTCCTGGCCCTGCCGGTGCTCTCGGCCGTCGGCGTCGTGCGGGCCCGGTTCCGGCTGGCCTCCCGGCGGACGGTCACCCCCGGCCGGGTCCCCCGCGGCCAGGACGCCGAGGTGCTGCTCGAGGTCACCAACACCGACCGGCGGGCCGGGGGCATGTGGATGCTGTCCGAGCAGCTGCCCGCCGACCTCGGCGTCCGGCCGCGGTTCCTGGTCGAGCAGCTGCCCAGCGGTGCCACCGCGGCACTGCGTTACCGGGTGCACGGCGCCCGGCGTGGCCGGCACCCGCTGGGCCCGCTGCGACTGCGGCTGGTGGACCCCTTCGGCCTGGTGCTGCGCAGCACGGCCGGCACCGACACCGCCACCCTGCTCGTCGTCCCCCGGGTCCGTCCGCTGGGCCCGCTGGCGCTGTCCGGGGGCACCGGCGGCGGCGTCGAGGGCGCGCGCCGCTCGTTCGCCGTCCACGGTGAGGACGACGTCAGCACCCGGGAGTACCGGCGCGGCGACGACCTCCGCAAGGTGCACTGGCGGGCCACCGCCCGGACCGGGGAGCTGATGGTCCGGCTGGAGGAGAAGCCCTGGCGCTCCTCGGCGACCCTGCTGGTGGACACCCGGCAGCGGGCGCACCTGCTGGGCACCGCCGTCGGCACCGGAGCGGCCGGGGACCCCGCTCCCCCGCCGGACACCCTGGAGTGGGTCGTCGAGGCCGCCGCCAGCATCGGCGACCACCTGCTGGGCCGCGGCGCGGACCTGCGCGTGGTCACCGACGTCGGCGAGCTGACCCCGGCCGGCGGTCGCGGCGGGCTGGACCGCGGCGAGCTCGCGGAGCGACTCGCCGCGTTGACGCCCTCCCGGCACACCGACCTGGACACCGGGGTGCAGGCGCTGCGCCGGGCCGCCGCCGAGGGCCCGGTCGTCTGCCTGCTGGGTGCCGTCGGCCCCGACGACGTCGGCACCCTGGTCCGGGCCCGGTCCGGGCCGGGCACCGACGTCGCCGTGCTGGTCGACGTCGTCGCCTGGCACGACGCGGGCGCCCGGCGCAGCCGCCGGGCCGGGCTCACCGCCGGGGCCCGCGCGGAGCTCGACGGCCAGCGCGAGGACGCCGCGGCGCTGCTGCGGGCCGCCGGCTGGCGGGTCGTCGTCGCCGGGCCGCAGGACAGCGTGGAGGCCACCTGGGCGCGGCTGGGCGGCGCCGGGTCGACCACCTCGACCAGCAGCCGAACGAGCACCGCCGCCGCCGGACTGGCCGGCTGATGCGCGCGGGCACGCTGGGCACCACGGTGGCGACGGCGGTCGCCCTCCTGCTGGGCTCGCTGGCCCTGGTGCCGGTCTTCGCCACCGGCGGCTGGGCGCCGCCCGTCGCGGTCGCGGTCGTGGCGGTCGCCGGCGCCGGCCTGGTGGTCCGCGCGCTCGCCGGCCGGCAGGGCCTCGCCGGGTCGGGCTGGGTCGTGGTTGCCGTCCCCGCCGTGCAGGTGCTGGCGCTGCTGACCGCGCTGACCGTCGTCTTCGTGCCCGGGGACGCCACCGCCGGGTTCCTGCCGACGCCGTCCTCGGTCGGCGACCTGGCGGCACTCCTCGCCGAGGGCGGGGACGACGTCCGCGAGCAGGTCACCCCGGCCCTGCCGCTGACCGGTCTGGTCGCCCTGGTGGCCCTGCTCCTCGGCGTCCTCGCACTGGGCGCCGACCTGCTCGCCGTCGCCGCCCGCCAGCCGGCGCTGGCCGGGCTGACCCTGCTGGTGCTGGCCTGCATCCCGGTCGCGACCACCCGCGGGGACGTATCGCCGGCGGCCTTCCTGGGGCCCGCGGTGGGCTTCGCCGTGCTGCTGTGGGCCGACCAGCGGGGCCGCCTCGCCGACCGGGACCGCTCGGGCCCGGGGGCCCCGCTGGGCACCGGCACGTTGCCGGCGCTGCGGACCGGCGCGCTGGCGGTGCTGGTCGCGCTGGTGCTCCCGGCCTTCGTGCCGACGCTGGCCGAGGGCAGCTTCACCTCGGGTCTGGGCGGCGGCGGGGACGGCCCCGGCGGGTCCAGCACCGGCACCGCCCTGGACCCGGCTGCAGCCCTGCAGGGCCAGCTGACCCAACCCGAGCCGATCGACCTGCTGCGGCTGGAGACCGACGTCCCCGACCCCGAGTACCTGCGCACGGTGGCCCTGGACGAGTACACCGACGAGGGCTGGGGCATCGCCGCCCTGGACGGCAGCCTGCCCGTGTCGTCCTCGGAGGCGCTGGCGCCGCTGCCGGGCACGGTGGACAGCCGGGAGGTCGACTCCCGGGTGACGGCCCTGGCCCACGACGACCGCTTCCTGCCGGTGTTCGCCTCCGTCCAGTCCGTCGTCGTCGACGGTGCGGAGGACGGCGCCTGGCGCATCGACGACCGCAACGACACCGTCTTCGGCCGCGACGGCACCCGGACGGCCGGCGCGAGCTGGGACGTGGTCTCCCAGGAGGCCCGGCCCACCCCGCAGCAGCTGGCGGCCAGCCGGCCGCTGCCGGCCGCGGACCCGCTGCAGCAGTCGGCCACCGCACTGCCGCCGCTGGACCCCTCGGTCACCGCGCTGGTCGAGGAGCTGACCGGCCCGGAGCAGTCGCCCTACCAGCGCGTGGAGGCGGTCTTCGGCCACCTCAGCGACCGGGCCAACGGCTTCGTCTACAGCCTGGCCACCACCCCGGGCACCACCGGGGACGACCTGGCCGACTTCCTGGAGCGCCGCCGCGGCTACTGCGAGCAGTACGCCGGGGCGATGGCGGTGCTGGTGCGGGCCGCCGGGGTGCCCGCCCGGGTGGTGCTGGGCTACACCCCCGGTCAGCCGCAGACCGACGGCAGCCGGCTGGTCACCACCGCCGATGCCCACGCCTGGGTCGAGGTCTACTTCGCCGGCCTGGGCTGGGTGCCCTACGACCCGACGCCGATCGCCGAGACCCGCCAGGTCGACCTGCCGTGGGCGCAGCGTGCCGACGACCGGGCCCCCGCCGTGCCGACCGGATCGGCGGCACCCACCGCGGCGCCGGGGGTGCCCACCGCCGAGCTGGACCGCGACGACCAGTTCACCCCGCTGGCGCCCGGTGCGGCCGACGCCGGGACGGCGTGGGGCCGCTGGCTGGGCGTGGGTGGTGGCACCGCCGTGCTGCTGGCGCTGCTCGCCGCCCCCGGGCTGACCCGGGTGCTGCAGCGCCGGCGGCGGCTGGCCGACGGGAGCCCGGGCGCCGTGTGGGACGAGCTGCTGGCCACCAGCACCGACCTGGGGCTGCCGGTGACCACCACCGGTTCGTCGCGGCAGGTGGCTGCCCGGTTGACCGAGGTGGCCGCGGTCGACGGGTCCGCGGCCGCAGCGCTGCGTGCCCTGGCCGCCGCCCTGGAGGGGGCGGTCTACGGGCCGCCCGGCGACCACCCGGTCCGCGACCTGTCGGCGGCCTCCGCGGCAGCGGACCGGGCGCTGCGGGCCGGGGTGGGACGCCGGGACCGGTGGCGCGCCCGGCTGGCCCCGGCCTCGGTGCTGACCGCCGTGACCGGCTGGGTCACCGCCCACGCCCCACGCCGCCGGGGCACCCGCACCGCCTGACGGTCGGTGCGGGTGCCCCGGCCACCGCACCGACCGTCAGCACCGACGACAGCAGCCGCCGTCCCCGGGCGGGGACGGCGGCTGCTGGTGGGCTGGGGACCGCTACTGGTCGTAGCGGCGGCGGAAGCGCTCCTCGAGGCGGTCCTTGAGGGGCTGGCGGCGGGCCTTGGCCTTGCCGCCCTTCGCGCGGGACGAGCCACCGGCCGGCGCGCTGCCCTCGGGACCACCGACCTCGACGGCCCCGGTGGCGGCCGAGTAGTTCAGCACGCCGAGTGCGGCGCCGCCGAACATCAGCAGGAAGCCGACGACCCCGACGGGGGTGCTGGGCAGTGCCACCCCGCCGACGAGCACGGCGAGACCGACGACGACGGCGAGCGCACCGAGCTGGAGCTTGCGGCGGGCCTTCTGCCGACGGTCACCGGTACGCACCTGGGAGGCGAACTTCGGGTCGTCGTCGACGAGCGCACGCTCGATCTGCTCCAGCAGTTTCTGCTCGTGCTCGGAGAGCGGCACGACGACCTCCTGAGGTCCGAGCTCTGGCCGCCGGTGGCTCTCCACCGGCGGTGGTGACGAGGATACGAGCCTTGCGCAGGGTGCGAAAGGCGAGTGGCCCCCGACACGGTTGCGACTTGGCACCGATCACCCTCTCGGGGGTGGACCGGCTCCTCCAGGAGGACGAACCGGCCCTCCAGGACGTTCCCCGGAGCGCGCCGGGACGCACTGTCTGCCCCGTCACGCCGCGTCCCCGTCACGCCGCGTCCCCGTCGGGTCCCGGGCTGGGACTGCGGGGTCCGGCGGCACGGCGTCCGTCGTCCGGGCTCCGGCGGGGTGCCGGACTGCCCGGGCGGGGCACCGCCTGGGAGCGACCGGTGACGCCGTCGCGGCGCAGCAGGGTGGCCGGGCGCACCGCGCCGGCACCGAACCGGCGGGCGGCCCGGTCGGCGGCCAGCTCGGCGTCCCGGCGGCCGTGCTCGCGGGCCCCGAGCACCAGCTGGGTGGGCGTGCCGTCGGCGTCGGTGAGCCCCTCGGCGCGCACCCCGACCAGCCGGATCCGGGCCCGGTCCAGGCCGAGGGCGTCGAAGAGGTCGCGGGCGGTGTCGTAGAGCTCCTGGGCGACGTCGGTGGGCACCTTGAGGGTGCGGGAGCGGGTGATGGTGTGGAAGTCGGAGAACCGCACCTTGAGGGTGACGGTGCGGGCCAGGTGCCCGGTGGAGCGCAGCCGCCCCGCGGTGCGCTCGGACAGGTGCAGCAGCTCACGGTGGATGACCACCGGGTCGTCGACGTCGACGCCGAAGGTCTCCTCCGCGCCGGTGGACTTCTCCGGCTCGTCGGGCACCACCCGGCGCGGGTCCCGGCCCCAGGCCAGCTCGTGCAGGTGGCCGCCCGCGGCGTGGCCCAGCGCACGCTGCAGGGTCCGGGCCGGCACGTGCGCCAGGTCGCCCACGGTGCGCAGGCCCAGCCGGACCAGCACCTCCTCGGTCTTGGCACCCACGCCCCACAGCGCGCCCACCGGCAGCGGGTGCAGGAAGCCCATGACCTCCGCGGGCCGGACCACCATCAGCCCGTCGGGCTTGCTGCGGGTGGAGGCCAGCTTCGCGACGAACTTGGTGCCGGCCACGCCCACCGAGCAGGTGATGCCCTGCTCGTCGAACACCCGGGCGCGGACCAGCTCGGCGACGTCGACGGGGTCCCCCAGCCTGCGGCCGGCCCCGGAGACGTCCAGGAACGCCTCGTCCAGGCTCAGCGGCTCCACCAGCGGGGTGATGGTGCGGAAGACGGCCATGACCCCCCGGGAGACCTCGGCGTAGAGCGCCATGTCCCCCGGGACGACGACCGCGGTCGGGCACAGCCGCAGCGCCCGGGAGGTGGGCATCGCGCTGTGCACGCCGTACGCGCGGGCCTCGTAGGTGGCCGAGGTGACCACCCCGCGGTTGCCGGCCCCGCCGACGATGACCGGCCTCCCCCGCAGCGAGGGGTCCCGGCGGACCTCGACGCTGGCGAAGAAGGCGTCCATGTCCACGTGCAGCACGGTGCAGCCCTCGGCCCGGTCCACCCACACCCCTCGCTCGGTTCGAACACGTGTTCGACAGCCTAGCGGTTCAGTCCTCCTGCCCCCCGGTGGCCAGCCCGTCCAGGTCCGCGCCGAAGCCGCCGCCGGCGCGCGGCACCCGGCGGGCCGAGGTGACCACCGGCGCCGCCGGTGTCCGCAGCACGGTGCGACCGGCCAGCAGCAGCGCCCCGACCAGCGCCTCGTCCTCCGACACCACCAGCGGCGGGAACCCGCCGACCGCGGTGTACGCGCTCCCCCGCACCCCGAGGGAGGCCCCGTGCACGTGCGGGTGGACGGCGTCCAGACCACCGGCACGCCACGCGTCGTAGGCCGCGGCGAAGGCGGCCGGGACGTGCGGCGGGTGCCCGGTCCAGTCCTCGACGGCGACCGTGCCGACGACGGCGTCCACGCCCGAGGCCGCACCCAGGGCCTGCACCGCGAGCCAGTCCGCGGGCACCCGGCTGTCGGCGTCGGTGGTGGCCACCCACACCCGGTCGGCGGGCACCCCGGTGTGCGTGGCCTCGGCCAGCACCGCCAGCACCCCGGCGTGCCGGGCGTCGCCGACGTTGCCCCCGCCGGTCTCCACCACCCGGGCACCCCCGGCCCGGGCCAGGTCGGCGGTGTCGTCGGTGCACAGGTCGGCGACCACGACGACCAGCACCGGGACGCCGGCCAGGTCGGGGTGCGCCGCGGCCCGGGCCAGTGCCGCCAGGCAGCCGGGCAGCAGCTCCGCCTCGTCCCGCGCGGGGACCACGACGCCCAGCAGCCCGGTCACCACAGCTGCTCCGCCGCCGCCACCGACGCCGCGCGGACGTCGTCCGCCGGCGCCCGCACCCAGCAGCCCAGCAGCAGGTCGGTCTCGGCGTGCGTGGCGACCAGGGGCCAGTCCAGCTCCGACCGCAGGGCCTCGTGGACGGCGTCCCCGGTCTGCGGGTACTCGGGCACCTCGTGCCGCCAGTGCACCGCGAGCAGGGTGCCGCCGGGGCGGACCGCCGTCCGCACCTGGTGCAGGAAGACGGCGAGGTCGGCCGGGGACAGGTAGTAGAGGACCTCGGAGACCACCAGCAGGTCGACGCCGGGCAGCGCGTCACCGGGCACCGTCCGCTGCTCGACGGCGACCCCGGGGGTGCCGGCGACCCGGGCGCGGGCCCGCTCGACCGCTGCGGCGCTGGCGTCCCAGCCGGTGAGCCGCTCGCAGCGCGGGGCCAGCGCCGCGGTCAGCTCGCCGACCGAGCAGCCGACCTCCAGGGCGTCGGCGTACCGCTCGCGCGGGAGCACCGCGGTGGTCAGGGCGTACTTGCGGCGCTCGTACCAGCGCGACCGCATCGACCAGGGGTCCTCGGCGGCGGCGTACATGTCGTCGAAGAACGACGCGGGCAGGGTCACGTCCAGAGCACCTCGGTCGGTCGGGCGGAGTGGGCCAGGAACTCCGGGGGGAGCACGACGGCGTCGGCCGGGTCGGGACCCAGCGGGGCGACCTGGGTGCGGAAGCAGGCGATCGCGGCCGCCTTGGCGTCCTGCACCGAGGGCGGCAGGTCGACCCGGTGGGCCCGCTCCCAGGGCACGCGTGGGTCGCCGGGCACGGCCCAGTGCCAGGTCCACACCGGGTACTGCCAGACCGGGACGCCGGCCCGCGCACCCGCGGCGACCGCGGCCCGGCCGACCGCCTCGTGGTCGGGGTGGCCGTCCCCGCTCCAGGTGGTGAGCACGGCGTCGACCCCGGCGAACGCGGCGGCCAGCGCCACGCCCAGTCCGGCCTCGTGCTCGGCGACCCGGCCGTCGGGCAGGCCCAGCCGGGTGGTCCGGGTGGACCCGGCACACAGGGCGCGCAGCGCGTGCCCGGACTCGGCGACCCGGGCGACGGCGAGCTGCGCGGGGCTGAGCACGGTGCTCCCGGGGTGGCTGGCGTCGCCGTCGGTGACGGCGACCAGCTCGACCTCGACGCCCGCCCCGGACAGCAGCGCGAGGGTGCCGCCGACGCCGAGCACCTCGTCGTCGGGGTGGGCGGCGCAGACCGCGACCCGCCGCCAGGTCGGGTCGGGCACCCAGGCGGGCCAGTCCTGCCCGGGCAGCCACCCGGCCCAGTCCTCCTCGGGGGTGGCGTCCGGGGTGTGCCCGGCGGCCGGGGCGCTCACCGGGCGGCCCGCAGCGGTGCGGCCAGCGCGGCCAGGTCGCGCTCGCCGTGGTGCTGGCGCAGGTAGACGGCGAGGTCGGCGGCGTGCCCGAGGTACCGCGCGTCGTGCGCGGCCGGACCGGCCCCCAGGGCGCGGGCGACGGTGGCCAGCACCTCGTCCCCGGTGCGCGCGGCCAGCCCGCGGACCCGGTGGGCCCGCCGCTGCGCGGTGCCGGCGGTGTCGGCCGGGTCGGCGTCCACCTCGGCGGCGGCCACCGCGAGGGCGGCGTCCACAGCGGCGAGCGCGACGTCCACCGCACCCCAGGCGGCGTCGCGGTGCGGGTCCTCGGGGGCGGTGGCGACGACGTCTGCCAGCGCCCGTGCCACGCCCGCCGCTCCCCCGGCCCAGACGGCGGCGACCCCGATGCCGCCGTGCCAGAAGCCGGGCCGGTCCAGGTAGGCCCGCGGGCCCCCGACGGCCAGCGCCGGGACGTCGTCCAGCAGCACGTCGGCGGTGTCGCTGCCGGCCATCCCGGGGGCCGCCCAGGCACCCGGGGACGGCGCGACACCCCGGACTCCGAGGTCGACGAGGAACAGCCGTCGGCCGTCGTCGGCGTGCGCGGTCACCAGGGCCGAGGTGCAGACCCGCGCACCCGAGCACCACTGCTTGACCCCCGACAGGCGCCAGCCGCCACCCGCACGCTCGGCGCCCACCCGGCCCGACGGCGGTTCCGCGGCCCACACGCCGAGCCGCTCGCCGGCCCCGGGTGCCGGGCCGTCGAGCTCGGCGAGCACCGCGACCGCGTCGGCGTGGCCCTCGGCCAGCCGGGCCAGCGGCAGGTCGGTCGCACCCAGGTCGTGGAGGGCGCGCCACCGCTCGGCGGTGGCGCCGCTGCCGGGGAGCGGTGCGGACCAGCCGGCGTCGAGCAGCCGGGTGAAGGCGGAGGCGGTGGTCTGGACAGCGTCCTCGCGGGCGAGGACCCCGGGTCTGGGGGTGTCGTGCACGAGGCCCCACCTACCCCGCCCACCCGGGGCTCTACGCGCGCCCGGCCGACGTCACCGCGGGGGATGGTTAGGGAGTCGATCACCGCGGTACGACAGGTCCGGGGCCGCTGATCGGCGGCCGTACGACGACCTGATGGAGGAACCGTGGCGTTCGACGACGACGACATGACCAGCGTGGAGGGCCCCGCGGACAGCGGCGCCGGCGAGGGCACCCCGGGCCAGCACGACGGTGGCGCCGACGGTTCGGCCGAGGGCCCCGCGGACAGCGGTGCCGGCTCCGGCACCCCGGGCCAGCAGGACGGTGGCGCCGACGGTGGCGCTGACGGCGGTGCCGACGGTGGCGCCGAGGGCCCGGCCGACAGCGGTGCCGGCTCCGGCACCCCCGGCCAGCACGACGACGGCGCCGACGGCTCCGCCGAGGGCCCCGCGGACAGCGGTGCCGGCGAGGGCACCCCGGGCCAGAGCGACGGCGGCGCGGACGGTTCGGCCTGAGCCAGACCACGACCCCGCAGGGCCGGACGGAGGGCGACCTCCGTCCGGCCCTGCGGCGCTGCGTGCGCGTGGACCCGCAGGTCTTCGCCGAGCAGCACTGGTCGCGCCGGCCCCTGCTGTCCAGCGCTGCGGAGCTCGACTCGTCCTCCCCCACCGGCCCCGGCGGCTTCGCCGACCTGCTGACCCTCGCCGACGTGGACGAGCTGCTGTCCACCCGCGGCCTGCGCACCCCGTTCCTGCGGATCGCCAAGGACGGCGCCGTGGTGGACCCCAAGCGCTTCACCACCTCCGGCGGCGCCGGGGCCGAGGTGGCCGACCAGGTCTCCTCGGACTCCGTGCTGCGCCTGTTCAGCGAGGGCAGCACCGTCGTCCTGCAGGGCCTGCACCGGCTGTGGCCGCCGCTGGTCGAGTTCGCCGACTCCCTCGCCGCCGACCTCGGGCACCCCACCCAGGTCAACGCCTACATCACCCCGCCGTCCTCGCGCGGGTTCTCCCCGCACTACGACGTGCACGACGTGTTCGTCTTGCAGGTCGCCGGGGAGAAGCACTGGACCATCCACGAGCCGGTGCTCACCGACCCGCTGCGCACCCAGCCCTGGGGTGACCGGGCCGAGGCCGTGGCTGCCGCCGCGGAGCGCGAGCCGGTCATCGACACCGTGCTGCGTCCCGGTGACGCCCTCTACCTGCCCCGCGGCTACCTGCACTCGGCGACCGCACTGGGCGAGATCAGCGCCCACCTGACCATCGGCGTGCACCCGGTGACCCGCTGGGGCGCCGTGGAGTCGGCGCTGGACCTGGTGCGCACCCTGGCCGTCGAGGACCCCGAGCTGCGCCGGTCGCTGCCCCTGGGCGTCGACCTCGCCGACCCCGGCACCACCGCCGAGGACGTCGCCGCGGTGATCGCCGGGCTGCACTCCTGGCTGGACCGCGTCGACCCCGCCGTGGTGTCCGACCGGCTGCGCTCACGGACCTGGGCCCAGGTGCGACCCGAGCCGGTCGCCCCGCTGGCCCAGTCCGCCGCCGCCGCCGCGCTGTCGGCCGACACCGTGCTGCGGTTGCGTCCGCGCCTGCGGGTGCAGCTGCGCGACGTCGTCGGGGAGCGGGTCACCCTGGTCGCCGGACGCCGGCACCACGACCTGCCCGCCGCCACCCGCCCGGCGCTGGCCGAGCTGCTCGCCGCGGGCGAGCTGGAGGTGGGCGACCTGCCCGGGCTGGACGCCGAGGAGCAGCTGACCCTGGCCCGCCGGCTCGTGGTGGAGTCCGTCGCCGTCGTCCCCGACGCGGTCGCCGGAGGACCTGTGCACCATGGGGACGATGAGTCCCCAGGCCGGTCACCCCGAGGTGGCGAGCACGCAGCAGGTGCCTGACCCGGCGGACGACTTCTGCCTGGTCCCCGACGACGCCCCGCCCCTCGTCGCGGCCGACCGGTCCACCCCGGTCGGCCGCCTCGACGAGGGGCGGTGCTCGGTCCGCGCCCTGGCCGCGGGTGACTCCCCCATGGCCACCGCCCCGCCGGCCCGCCGGTGGCTGCTGGTCGAGCAGCCCGGACCCTGGGGCCGGGACGCACTGCTGCAGTCCCGCTTCGACGCCGCCGTGGCCCCGCTGCTGGCCGCCCGCGCCCGGGACGCCGGGCTGCGGATCCAGATGGTGCGCCGCCCCGGGGACCGGCTCAGCGACTCCGGCCGACGCTGGGCCGTCGCCGACGTCACCCCGGGGGGCACCTGGCTGCGCTGGTCCACCCGGGAGACCGACGCCGAGCTCCTGGACGCGCCCCTGGACGGCTCGGTCGGGGTCGACCACACCGACCCGACCTACCTGGTGTGCACCCACGGCGGCCACGACGCCTGCTGCGCCGTGCGCGGACGACCGCTGGCCCGGGCCCTCCCGGCCGCCGGTCCGGCCGACGTCTGGGAGACCAGCCACCTGGGCGGGGACCGGTTCGCCGCCAACGTGCTCGTGCTGCCCACCGGGCACGTCTACGGCCAGGTCCCCGGCGACGGCGCCGACCTGGTCGGGGCGCACGGCCGCGGCGAGGTGCTGCTGGACCACCTGCGCGGCCGCGCCGGCCTGACCCCGCCGGCCCAGGCCGCCCAGCAGCTGGCCCGCGCCGAGCTGGGTCTGCTCGGGGTGGAGGACCTGCCGGTCCGCTCGGTGCGTGCCCTGCCCGCGCCCGACACCGGCGGTGAGCGCTGGGCGGTCACCCTGGGCGGCCCCGACGGCGACCTGGTGCTCACCCTGGACGCGCGGCTCTCGGCCGAGTCCCGGCTGCTGACCTGCGCCGCGCTCCGGCCGGGCCGGTGGCGTACCTGGCACCCGGTGGGGCCCCTCGCCCCCGTCGCGCCCCCGGTCTAGAGCTCGGCCTCCGCGCGGGTCCGCCGCGACGGGCTGAAGACCTGGATGTCCAGGAAGCCCGGCGGCTCGGCCACGCCGGGGCCGCCGTCGGCGACCCACTGCACGACCTCGGCGGTGGTCTCCTCGTCCAGCACCCCGCCCAGCCAGACCGGTCGGGCCCCGGCGGCGCGGCCGGCCGGGGTGGGGCTGACGACGACCACGTTGGACCGCTCGCAGGCGTCCAGGCAGTCCACCACCCGCACCCGGGCGCCGGCCCGCTGCAGCGTCTCCAGCTGCGCCCGGTGGTCGACGTCGGGGTGCTTCTCGGTGCGCCCGCAGCAGCAGCCGCGGCAGACGGTGAGCATCGGCGTCGCGGGTCCGCGGTCCTCCGTGCGGCGGCTCACGCCGCGCCGTCCAGGGCCCGGCCGCGGGCCAGCAGCAGCGGGATCGCGAGCTCGGTCGCGGTCAGCGAGCCGTGGTAGGCGGCCAGCATCGAGGGCACCGGTTCGCGCCGGGTGGCGGTGAGCGCCCAGCTGCCCCGGGCGAGCGCGACGACGTCGCCGATCCGGGCGACCAGGCCGTCGTCGACCGGGCCGAAGACCCCGCTGGCGACGGCCTCCTCCCGGCTGACGACCCAGGCGCGGTGCGCGAGCACGCCCTGCCAGGCGGCGAGCACGTCGGCCTCGGCGCCTGGTCGGGCGTGCACGTACCGGGCCCGGGGCTCCCCGGCCAGCACCCGCACGCCCTCCTGCAGCGCGACCTCGGCGTCGACGTCCAGGCGGGTGTCGGCGGGGACGTCGAGCATCCCGTGGTCGGCGGTGACCAGCAGGGCGGCGTCCGCGGGGAGGGCGTCGACCAGCTGGGCGACCATCAGGTCCACCGCGGCCAGCTGGTGTCGCCAGCTGTCGGAGTCGACGCCCCGGACGTGCCCGGTCAGGTCGAGCTCGGCGTGGTAGCCGTAGACCAGCGACCGGTCCCGGCCGCCGAGGGCGTGCGCGAGGACGGCGGCGAGGTCCCCGGGGCTGACCGCCGAGGTGTAGCGGGCCCCGCGGTAGGCCGCCCGGGTCAGCCCGGACCCGGCGTAGGCGTACGGCCCGACGACGGTGCTGGCGACGTCGGCGGCGGCCAGCTGCTGGAACACCGTGGGCCTGGCCTGCCAGGTGTCCGGGTCGGGGTCGTCGGTCCAGTGCGTGTGGGTGACGGTGCGGTCCTCGCCGGGCACGTCGGTGACGAAGCCCAGGACGCCGTGGCTGCCCGGCGGCAGGCCGGTGCCCAGCGTGGTGAGGCTGACCGGCGTGGTGCTGGGGCAGGGCGCCTGCAGGTCGCCGACGGGGCTCAGCAGCCCGGCCAGGGTGGGGGCCAGGTCGGCGTGCGCCCGGACCAGGTCGGCGCCCAGGCCGTCGACGAGCAGCACCGCGACGCTGCGGGCCCCGCGCAGGGTGTCGGCCAGGCCCAGCGGGTCGGCGGTGAGGTCAGTGCCGCGCTGGAGGGGGACCCCGAGGGCGGTGGCCACCCCGGGGAGCACGTCGGCGAGGGTCGCGGTGCCGTAGGCCGGGCGCTGCAGGTCGGCTGGCAGGCCCTGCGGCCCGGTGCCCGGGGACCGTGTCGTCGGCGGGGTCATCAGCGGCTCACGCCGGGCCCGCGCCCCGGCTGGCCAGCAGGTGCAGGCCGGTGGCGACGTCCCGGTAGGGCGAGGTGCTGGCCAGCTGGAGCTCCAGGGCACGCAGGGCGGCGGGGTCGGCACCGGAGGTGGACTCCAGCAGGTCGGCGACGACGGAGACCCCGCGCCACTCCCCCGCCTGCAGGCCGGCGTCGCGGACCAGTGCGAGCAGCTCGTCGGGGCTGTACCGGCGGCGCGCCGGGCGCGTGCGGGAGCGGGACGGTGCGGGGTCCCGGTCACCGAGCAGGGCGCGGGCCTCGACCGGGTGGCCGCCCAGGGCCCGGGCCAGGACGGCGCCGGCCCGGTTGGCGGCGGTGACGCTGAGCCGGCCGCCGGGGCGCAGCGCCGCGGCGATGCCGGCGAGGGTGGCCGCGGGGTCGTCGACGACCTCGAGGACCGAGTGCACCAGGACCAGGTCGTAGCCGGCGGCCGGGGCGTCGAGGGTGTCGTCGGCGAGGACGGCGGCCAGCTGGTCGGCATCGCCCTGGACGCCGTGCACCAGGTCGCCGACGCCGGCCAGGTCGGCCCGGCGGCGCAGGGTGGCCAGGGCGTCGGCCGAGGTGTCGACGACGGTGACCCGGTGCCCGAGCTGGGCCAGCGGCACGGCGAAGACCCCGGCACCGCCGCCCACGTCGAGCACCTGCAGCGGGCCGCTGTGGATCAGCGGGTCCAGCGCGGCCCAGACCGCGGCGCTGCGGACCGGGGGCTCGGCGCCGGCGGGGCGGGTGCCGCGGGGACCGCTGGGGCCGTCGGGGGTGCCGGACGGGCTGGCGGGCGGGGTCTCAGACGGCGGCACCCGACCGAGCCTAGTGGCGACGCCGGTGGCCCACCGGGCCGGCGGCGGGCGGTGCCGGGAGCCCCCGCGCCGCACCTGCTCAGCTGCGGCGGACCGCGCGGAGGACGGCGTCGCGGACGGTGACCGGGGTGCCGTCGGGGCCCGGCGCCTGCCGCTGCGGGCTGCCGACCTCGACGTCCCAGTGGGCCGGGTCCAGGACGCCGGCCATGTCCGCGGCGCTGACGAACATGTCCGGGGTGTCGGGCCGGTGGGCGTGCTCGTGGGCGTCGGCGGGGTCGTGGCTGACCACGAGCAGGGTGCCTCCGGGGCGGACGGCAGCGGCCAGACGGCGGTGCAGCGCGTGCAGGGCGGGCCGGGGCAGGTGCAGGAACTGGGCGGACACCAGGTCGTGGGTGAGCGCGGGCGGTGCCCAGGTGAGTGCGTCGGCCTGCTGCCAGCGGGTGCGGGCGGCAACGTCCGGGCCGGCGTCGCGGGCCAGGGCGGCGCACCGGTCCAGCACCACCTGGCTGACGTCGGCCCCGGTGACTGTCCACCCGGCGCGGGCCAGCCAGATCGCGTCGGCGCCCTCACCGCAGCCCACGTCCAGCGCGCTGCCCGGGGTCAGGGCGGTGGCGTGCTGGACCAGGACCGGGTTGGGGTCGCCGGACCAGACGGTGCCCGCGCCGTAGTGCAGGTCCCAGAACTCCTGGGTGAACCAGGTCGAGGGGTCGGCCTCGAAGGCCTCGGCGCCGAGACCGCGTTGTGCGGGGCCGCCGGGCTGGTCGCCGTGCTGGTGCCGCTGCTCCTGGCCCTCGGCACCGTGCTGGTGGCCGTGCTGGTGGCCCTGACCGTGTTGAGGCCCGTGCTGCTGTCCGGGCTGCTGCCCGTGCTGCTGTCCGGGCTCGGGGTCCTGCTCGGTGCCCGGGCCGTCGGGTCGGGTGCTGTCGTCCACGTCCCCACCCTGGGACCGGCACCCCGGCGGGATCCAGCGTCCTTGCCGGTCCGGCAACCCGCGCCCGTCGCTGCGCCCCACCCCTCAGTGCCCCGAGCTGCCCTGGCTGGAGTGCCAGAGCTTGCGGGGGGCGGCCTTCGAGTCCTCACCCGCGGGCTTGATGTCGGCGTAGGGGGACAGCCGGAAGCCGGTGGGGTGCACCAGCACCGGCCGCACCACCACCGGACGCGGACCGTGCGAGGCGGCGGCCCCGGCGATGGCCTGCTCGGTGAACCCGGCCGGGGTGGCCATCAGGTCCGCGACCGCGCCGAGCCCGCCGGCCTCCCAGGCCTCGTGCAGCGCGGGCAGCTCCCAGGCCCCGGTGGCCCGCATGGACACCCCGCGCGGACCGGTGCGCCGCAGCACGCCGCGCACGACCAGCAGCCAGGAGTGGAAGACGGTCGCGGCGTAGGGGCCCTGGACGTCTTCGAAGAAGGTGGAGTCCGAGCAGCCGGTGCCGTCGTCCAGGGTCACGAAGACCACCCGCCGGCCGGAGCGGATGGGCGGGGTCTGGGTGGCCACCTTGACCCCGCCGACCAGCACCTCGGACCCGGACCGGCAGCCCAGCAGCTCCCCCGCCGGGACCGCGCCCAGCGCGGCGAGGAACTCCCGGTAGTCCTCGACGACGTGCCGGCTGGCGTCCAGCCCGAGCACCTCCAGCTCGGCCCGGACCCGCTCGGCGTCGGTGAACTCCGGCAGGCCGCTGGACCCGCCGAAGGCCGGCGCGGACCCGGCCCGTGGTCCCGGCAGCGGCCCGTCGTCCCCGTCCCCGGGGCCTTCCCCGGTGGGCAGGTCGAACAGGCCGGCCGGCTCCTCGGTCTCGTCGGCGCCCAGGCCCAGCAGGTCCAGGCTGAGCTGCCCGCCGGCACCGGCGCGCGCGCCACTGCGGCTCCACCGGTCCAGCTCGTTGACCTGGAGCAGCAGGTCCCGACGGGTGACCTCCTGCCGACCCCGGGTCGGGCGGCCGCCCTCGCTGTCCCGGACCCCGAACCCGTAGACCGAGTCGAATCCCCCGGCCACCACCAGCCGCTCCACCACCGGGCGGGACACCGAGGCCCGCTGCCAGAAGTCGGCCAGCGACCGGTACGGCTGCCCGGCCACCACCCGGGCCACCTCCTCGACGGAGATGCCCTTGACGTCGGCGAGGGACAGCCGGATGCCGTGCCGCGCCGGGTCGGGCATCGTCGCTGGCATCCACTCCGGGCGTGCCCGACCGGTGTCGTCGGGATCCTCGACGGTGGGTCCGTCCCTGCCGTCGCCGTCCCTGCCGTCGCCCTCCCCGCCGTCCCCGCCGTCGCCGTCCCCGCCGTCGCCGTCCCTGCCGTCGCCGTACCCGCCGTCGCCGGCTCCGGTGTCGAGCCGCTCCACCCGGTAGGTGCCGGTGGAGGCGTTGACGTCCAGGCCGAGCACGGTGATCCCGAAGTTGCGGGCGTCGTCGAGGATCAGCCGCTTGGGGTACATGCCGGGGTCGTGGGTGAGCACCCCGGCCAGGAACGCCGCGGTGTGGTGGGTCTTGAGCCAGGCCGACTGGTAGGTGGGCAGGGCGAAGGCGGCCGCGTGGGCCTTGCAGAACCCGAAGGACCCGAAGGCGACCAGCACCTCCCAGACCCGCTCGGCCACGTCGTGGTCGAAGCCCTCGGCCAGCGCCCGGGGCATGAACCAGGCCCGCACCTCGGGGTGGGCGTCCTTCTCCCCCAGCGCCCGCCGCACCTCATCGGCGCTGGCCAGGTCGCAACCGGTCATCTCCGCGACGATCCGCAGCACCTGCTCGTGGAAGACCACCACCCCGGCGGTCTCCTCCAGTGCGGGCTGCAGCCGCGGGTGCAGGTAGACCGGGTCCCGCCAGCCGTTCTTGGCCATCAGGAACGGGGTCACCATGTCGCTCTTGACCGGCCCGGGCCGGAACAGCGAGATGTCGATGACGATGTCCTCGAAGGTCCGCGGCCCGAACTTGCCCACCAGCTCCCGCTGGCCCGGGGACTCGATCTGGAACATGCCCAGCGTGCGGGTGCTGCGGATCAGCTCGAAGGTCGTCGGGTCGTCGCGCGGGACCGCGTCGATGTCGACCTGCACGCCCTCGACCCGGGCCACCTCGTCCATGGCGTGCGCGATGGAGGACTGCATCCGGATGCCCAGCAGGTCCAGCTTGAGCAGCCCCAGCTCCTCCACGTCGTCCTTGTCGAACTGGCTCATCGGGTAGCCCAGGTAGCTCTGCTCGACCGGGGTGCGGTCCAGCAGGGTGGCGTCGGACAGCAGCACCCCGCACGGGTGCAGCGCGATGTGCCGGGGCAACCCGTCGAGCCGGGCGACCAGGTCGAAGACCAGGTCGAGGTCTCCGCTGCCCCCCGACCGCTTGGACCCCATCCGGCTGGCCCGCAGCTCCGGCAGGTCGCGCAGCGCGGCGTGCACCTGGTTGGCCCGGATGTGCGGGAAGGCCTTGGCGATGGCGTCGATCTCGGCCGGCGGCAGCCCCAGCGCGGCGCCGACGTCACGGATGGCGTGCCGGACCCGGTAGGTGTCCATCATCGAGATGCAGCTGACCCGGTCGGCCCCGAACCGGTCGATGACGGCGTCGTAGACCTCCATCCGCCGGGCGGACTCCACGTCGATGTCCACGTCGGGCAGCTGGTGCCGCAGCGGGGACAGGAAGCGCTCCATCAGCAGGCCGTAGCGGATCGGGTCGACGTCGGAGATGCCCAGCAGGTAGGTGACCAGGCTGCCGGCGCCGGACCCGCGGGCGGCGGCCCGGACCCGCAGGCCCTTGATCAGCTCGACCACGTCGGCGACGGTGAGGAAGTAGGAGGGGTAGCCCAGCTGGTCGATGACCCCGAGCTCGTCGTCCAGCCGTTCCCGGACCAGCGCGGAGTCGTGCATGCCGCGCCGCCCGATGCCGGCCTCGCAGCGGGCCCGCAGCACCTGGGAGGGCCCCATGCCGCGCTCGGCAGGGGTGGTGACGACGTCCAGCTCGGGGTAGCGGACGGTGCCGATGCCCAGGTCGGCGCGCACGTCGACGACGCACTGCTCGGCCACCCGGGCGGTGGTCTCCAGCAGTCGCAGCCCCGCGTCCCGGTCGGGGCCGACCAGGTCCTCGACGACCTCGGCCATCTCCTTGCCCGACTTCAGGTGACCCTCGGCGGTGCGCCGGTCGACGTGCCGTTCTCCCAGCGGCACCAGCCGGCGGGTCGCGTCCAGCACGTCGGCCGTGGGGGCGTCGAGGGCGTCGACGTAGCGGACCGCGTTGGTCAGCACGGCCGGCACCCCGGTCTCCGCGGCGAACCGCAGCATCGCCTGGGCGCGCAGCCGGTCGCCGCGACCGCGGTGGTGCACGACCTCCAGGACCAGCTGACCGGGCCCGAAGACCTCCCGCCAGGCGTCCAGCCGGGCCCGGGCCAGGTCGGCCCGGCCCTCGATGAGCGCGCGGCCCACCGAGGACCCCGGCCCCAGCACGGCGAGCAGACCGGTGGCGTGCTCGGCGGCCAGCCGCAGCGAGCTCACCGGCTCACCCCGGGTGCCGCCCAGGTGGGTGGCGCTGGTGAGCCGGCACAGCGACCGCCAGCCGGCCCCGTCACGGGCCAGGAAGACGACCCGGGGGTGCCGGGGGTCGACCGCGGCGCCCCCGCGCGCCGGGGACCGGCGGGCACCGGCGGAGGGGTGCCCAGCGCGGTCGGCGGTGTTCGTGGCGCGCCCGCGCAGCGGGCCCGAGGGGCGGGCGGCGGTGGGCGGCACCCGCCCACCGGGGCGACCACCACCACCCGGCCGACCGGGGCCGGACACCGCGTCGGGCACCGACCGCAGACCGGCCGGTTCCCCACCGGCCAGCGGGTCCACGGCGAGGTCGACGCCGAACAGCGGTCGGACGTCGGCCGCCCGGCAGGCCAGCGCGAACTTGACCGCGCCGTAGAGACCGTCCCGGTCGGTGAGCGCGAGCGCGCCCATGCCGTGGTCGGCCGCCCGGGCGACCAGGTCGGCCGGGTGGTTCGCGCCGTGGCGCATCGAGTACCCGGAGGCGACGTGCAGGTGGACGAAGGGGTCGCTCACGCCGACCCCTCCGTACCGTCCGTCGTCCCCGGTCGGGGGACCCCGCTCACGTCGTCCGCAGTCGGGTGACCACGGCCGTGGGGGCCGGGGTCGCGTCTCCTGTCGGCGGGGCCGGGTGGGCAGCCGTGTCGGACACCGGCCGGGCCATGGTGGCCTCGACCACGGCCAGGAAGGCACCGACGTCGCGCACCAGGTCGTCGGCCTCCCGCTCGGTGACCGCGTGCGTCAGCCCGGCCTCGGCCGCGGCCCGCTTGGCCGCACCGGCGGCGAAGAACGAGGCCCACTCCCCCAGCTCCGGGGCGACCTGCCCGATCAGCACCCAGGCGCTGCGCGGCCGGCGGCGCCCGGACTCGGGACGGGTGCGGGCGGCCAGCACCGCCGCCGCGGCACGCAACGCGGCCAGGTGCGCGGTGGCGTACCGCCAGCCCGCGTCGGGGCAGGCGGCCGCCTCGGCCAGGCCGCGGTGGGCCTGACCCAGCAGCTGGGATGCCGCCGGGGGCAGCGGGGGGACCAGCTCGAGCTGACGGGGCGAGAGCACCCGGACGGCGCCCATCAGTCGTGCACCCGGACGAGCAGCCAGCAGTTCTCGGCCGGTTCCCAGGACAGGTCGAACACCCCGGCGAAGCTCATCCGGGACCGCCCGGCACGCACCGCCTCCACCCGCCACACCTGCCGGGTGGCGACCAGGTCGGCCGAGGCGCCCCCGCCGCCACCGGCGGCCGGCCCGCGCTGCCACCAGGGGGAGGTCTCCACCCAGTGGTCGAGCAGCTCGCCCACCTCGTAGCGGCTCTCCCCGCGCCAGAACTGGACCGGCCCCACGGGTCCCCGCTCGACCTGCACCTGTTCACCGACGCGGCCACCCGCACCGACCAGCACCCGGCTCATGACACACTCCGCTCCCCGCGACGCAACCGGCATCCCCTCGCCAGCTGTTCGAACACGTGTTCGAACAGGGACGAGTAGACCGGAGTGCGGAGGAGGCGTCAAGCCGACCGGCCGGGGTGTGGACGGCGCGCCGCACGACGCGCGGGAGCCACCGACGCGGGCGCCGGGCCCTGTCGCCGCACTCCCGGGACCCCTGCCCTGCTGCCCCATCGACCACTGACCGACAGACCGCACCCGGGCACTGTCCAGCGAGCTGCGCGCCGTCCACGGACGCCTGCGCCGCGCGCTGCAGGTCGCCCGGGACCCCCCCCGACGAGGGGACGAAGCCCGACGCGGTCGACGACCACCCGACAGGTGCCCCGCCGAGTGCCCCACCGAGTGCCCCGCCGGACGCCTCACCAGACGCCTCACCAGGGCTCCGTGGGGACCTGCCGCTCTCCTGCCAGGGGTCCTGCGCCGCGCCGACCGGCCACCACCCGGGGCGAGGACGGCGCGCTGTTCCCCGGGGTCCGGCGCGCCCGACCGGACCTGGCCGGCGTGCTGGACCAGCTGCAGCACGACCACGCTCTTCGGCCCGCTCGCCTGACGTCCGCGCACCGGGCTGCCCGGGGTCGGCCCGGTGGACCAGTCCGGGACGGCCTCCGCCACCCGCGCCGGGAACGTCGTACCCCTGCGCCACCCTGCGCGGGTGACCGATCTGGAGACCCGGGTGCGCGCGGCGTACGACACCGTCGCCGACGACTACGCCCGCTTGCTCGCCGACGACCTGGCCGCCCAGCCGTGGGACGCGAGGTCCTCGCCGCCTTCGCCGCAGCCGTCCGCGACGGACCGCGGGTCCGGCCGGGATCGGGAGCGGGGACGGGAGCAGGGGCCACGGCAGGGACGGCAGCAGGGGCCTCAGCAGGGGTCGCGGCCCGCCCGGTGCTGGACGCCGGGTGCGGTCCGGGCCGGGTGACCGCCCACCTGCAGGCCCTCGGGCTCGACGCCCACGGCCTGGACCTCTCCCCCGGCATGGTCGCGGTCGCCCGGCGGGCCCACCCGGAGCTGCGCTTCGGCGTCAGCACCCTGACCGCCCTGCCGGGCCCGGACGCGTCGCTGGCCGGCGCGCTGGCCTGGTACTCCCTCATCCACGTCGCCCCGCCCGACCGGGCCGGGGTGCTCGCCGGGCTGCGCCGGGTGCTGGTGCCCGGCGGCCACCTGGTGATCGCCTGCCAGGCGGGCACCGAGCACGTCCGCCGGGACCGCGCCTACGGCCACCCGGTCGACCTGGAGCTGTGGCGAC
Source organism: Modestobacter sp. Leaf380 (assembly GCF_001424485.1). Classification (GTDB taxonomy): domain Bacteria; phylum Actinomycetota; class Actinomycetes; order Mycobacteriales; family Geodermatophilaceae; genus Klenkia. Next base: position 16,371 of record NZ_LMQC01000022.1, on the reverse strand, counting down.
TGGACCCGGACGAGCTGGCCGACCAGCTGGCCGACGCCGGGTTCGTCGTCCGCCGGCGGTGGGAGCGCCCGGCCACCGGGCCGGAGACCACGCCCCAGGCCGCCCTGCTGGCCTGCGCAGAGTGACCAGCAGGAGTGGAGTGACCAGCAGGAGTGGGGTGACCAGCAGGAGTGGGGTGACCGGCGGGAGCAGGACGACCACCCGGGGTGGGGTGCGCGGCCACCCGGGCAGGTGGACACTGGTTGCTCGTGACAACCACAGTCCCGGGACGGGCCACCGAGGAGAAGACGTTCGTCGGGCAACCGCGCGGCCTGGCACACCTGTTCGGCGTGGAGATGTGGGAGCGGTTCAGCTTCTACGGGATGCAGGCGATCCTGCTGTACTACCTCTCCTACTCCGTCCGCGACGGCGGCCTGGGCATCGACACCTCGACCGCGGCCAGCATCGTGGGCGCCTACGGCGGGACCGTCTACCTCTCGACCATCGTCGGGGGCTGGGTGGCCGACCGGCTGCTGGGCCCCGAGCGGGTGCTCTTCTGGTCCGCGGTCGTGGTGATGGTCGGCCACCTGGCGCTGTCGGTGGTGCCCGGACCGGGCGGCGTCGGCACCGGCCTGGTGCTCATCGCGCTGGGCAGTGGCGGGGTGAAGGCGACCGCCACGACGCTGGTCGGGCTGCTCTACAGCGCCGACGACGTCCGCCGGGACGCCGGGTTCTCGCTGTTCTACCTCGGCATCAACGTGGGGGCGCTGGTCGGGCCGCTGCTCACCGGGCTGGCCCAGTCGACCGTCGGGTTCCACCTGGGCTTCGGGCTGGCCGCGATCGGCATGGCCGCCGGCCTGGCCCAGTACGCCTGGGGGCGGCGCGGCCTGGCCGGCACCGGCCGGGAGGTGCCCTCGCCGCTGCCCGCGGCCGAGCGCGGCCGGTGGCTCGCCGGGCTGGTGGTCGCCGTCCTGGCGGTGGTCGCGCTGGCCACGACCGGGGTGCTGCGGGCCGAGCGGCTGGCCACGGTCGTCGTCTGGGTCTGCGTGGTGGTCTCGGTCGGCTACTTCGCGCAGCTGCTGCGCAGCTCCCGTATCGACCGCACCGAGCGGCGCCGGGTGCTGGCGTTCATCCCGATGTTCGCCGCCAGCGTCGCCTTCTGGTCGCTGTACCAGCAGCAGTCGACGGTGGTCGCGCTCTACGCCGACGACCAGCTGGACCGGGACCTCTTCGGGTGGACGGTGCCGGCGTCGTGGGTGCAGTCGATCAACCCGGTCTTCATCATCGCGCTGTCCGGCGTCTTCGCGGCGCTGTGGACGAAGCTGGGCCGCCGCCAGCCCGCCACCCCGGTGAAGTTCGCGGCCGGGACCGCGGTCATGGGCGTGGCGTTCCTGCTCTTCCTGCCGATGGCCAGCTCCACCCCGAACAGCGCACCGCTGCTGGGACTGGTCGGGGTCCTGCTGGTCTTCACCGTGGCCGAGCTGCTGCTGTCCCCGGTGGGCCTGTCGCTGTCCACCAAGCTGGCCCCGGCGGCCTACCGGACCCAGATGGTGGCGTTGTGGTTCCTGTCGACGGCGATCGGCACGTCACTGGCCGGTGTGCTCGCCGGGAACTACACGGTCGAGGGCCAGACGACGTACTTCGGCGTGCTCGGCGGGGTCGCGATCGTCTTCGGCGTGGTCCTGGCGGTGGCCGCGCCGGGCATCAGCAGGCTGATGAGCGGGGTGCGCTGAGGCACCTGCCCACGCATGGTCCCGGCCGCCCCGGGGCACGGTGACCCCGAGTCCCGGGGCTGGCCGAGCCCGCCGCCACCCACCCCGGACGGGGGTGCCCGACCCCCCACGGAGGGTCGGGCACCCCCGCGGACGGCCCGCCGTCCCGACCGCAGGGAGCAGCTCTGAGCCAGCACCGCACGACACCCAGCACCCCCGCCGGACTCCCTCGGGCCTCGGCCCGGGAGACCCTGCGCCTGGCCACCGGCGTGCTCGCCCCGATGCTGGCCCAGGGCATCATCCTGCGCCGGCCGCGGGTCCTGGGACCGGCCGGACGCCTGGAGGTGGACCGGCGCGCCGCCGATGCCCTGCACCGGGCGCGCGAGGCCCACGGGCCCGGACCGCTGCGGCTGCGCATCCCGTTCCGGGAGGTCGCGCTGGTGCTGGACCGGGAGGACGTCGTCCGGCTGCTCGACGGGTCACCGGAGCCCTTCGCCCCGGCCACCCGGGAGAAGCGGGCCGCACTGGCGCACTTCCAGCCCCAGGGCGTGCTGATCAGCCGCGGCGAGGACAGGGCACAGCGCCGGGCCTGGAACGAGTCCGTCCTCCAGATGGACCGACCGCTGCACGCGGTCGGCGCGCACCTGGTGCCCGTGGTCCGCGAGGAGGTCACCAGGCTGCTGGGCGAGGTGGCCGGGGCTGACGGGGCGGACGGCGGGGAGCTGGACTGGGACCGCTTCGCCGTCGGGTGGTGGCGGGCGGTGCGCCGGGTCGTGCTCGGCGACGGCGCCCGGGACGACGCGGAGCTGATCGACCTGCTCGGCCGCCTGCGGGCGCACGCCAACTGGGCCTACCTGCACCGCACCGACGACGCGGGCCGCCGGCAGCTGCTGGACGGCATCGACGGGTGGCTGGACCGGGCCGAGCCCGGCAGCCTGGCCGCCGAGGTCCGCGCCGGCCACCCCTCGGGGCGGGTCGCCGCGGCGTCCCAGGTGGCGCACTGGCTCTTCGCCTACGACGCGGCGGGCATCGCGGTCTGGCGGGCGCTGTCCCTGCTGGCCGGGCACCCCGCCGCCCTCGACGACGTCCGCCACGAGCTGGCCGGCCGGGACCTGGACACCCCGCAGGAGCTGCCGCTGCTGCGCGCCACGGTGCTGGAGTCGGTCCGGCTGTGGCCGACGACGCTGGCCGTGCTGCGCGAGTCGACCCAGGAGACGGACTGGCGGGGCCGTCGCGCCCCGGCCGGCACCACGTTCGTCGTGGTCAGCTCCTTCTTCCACCGCGACGAGCGCACGCTGCCCGCCGCCGACGCCTTCGACCCGGCGGGCTGGCTGGACGGGCGGGACCGGACCGCGGAGGCGCTGGTCCCCTTCAGCGGTGGACCCGGCCGGTGCCCGGGGCGGGACCTGGTGCTCTTCACCACCAGCACGGTGCTGGCCGCACTGCTGGCCGACCGCAGCCTCGCGCAGACCGCGGGCACCGCCGCCGTCACCGGGACGCTGCTGCCCCGCACGCTGGACCACACGGCCCTGTCCTTCCGGCTGGCCCCGCGGACGCCGGCCCGGTCCGCGCCCCTGCCCCGCGAGGAGAACACCGCGGACCGGACGGTCGAGCGCGCGGCGGGCTGACCCGGGCCGCCCGCACCGAGCAGGGCCCCCGGCACCGGTGGGAGACTCGGGGACATGACCCTCCCCGACCACCCCCGGGTGGCCGCGGTCGTCCGGGAGCTGCGGGCGGCCGGCGTCGACGCCGACGTGCACGAGCTCGCCGACAGCGCCCGCACCGCGGCCCAGGCCGCGCAGGCCCTCGGCGTGCCGGTGGGCGCGATCGCCAACAGCCTGGTCTTCGAGGTCGACGGCAACCCGCTGCTGGTGCTCACCAGTGGCGCCCACCGGGTGGACACCGCGAAGGTCGCCGGCCTGCTCGGCGTCCCCGAGGTGCGCCGCGCGTCCCCGGAGTTCGTCCGCGAGCACACCGGCCAGGCGATCGGCGGGGTCGCCCCCGTGGGTCACCCCGAGCCCATCGGCACCCTGGTCGACGTCACCCTGGCCCGCCACGAGCGCGTCTGGGCCGCCGCCGGCCACCCGCACACCGTCTTCCCGACGACCTACGACGAGCTGCTGCGGATCACCGCCGGCACCGCTGCCGAGGTCGACGCCGTCCCCGAAGAGGCCCTGTGACCGACACCGCCCCCGCCACCCGGGTGACCGAGCTCCCGACCCCCTGGATGCGCGACCACCTCCACGAGGCACTCGCCGTCTACGGCGCCGCCATGGGCTACGGCGACTCCGTCGTCGCCGGCCGGTACGGCTACGCCGTCCAGCACACCGAACGCGCGGGCTTCCGCGCGGTCGGGGCGTTCGCCGAGACCCCGGACGGCGAGGAGCTGGTCGGGTTCGGCTACGGCTACCTGGTGGCGCCGGGCCAGTGGTGGCACGACCAGGTCCGGCACGCCCTGGACCGCCGGACCGCCAAGCGCTGGCTGCCCGGCGCCTTCGAGGTCTGCGAGCTGCACGTGCACCCCACCCACCAGAGCCGGGGCCTGGGCCGGCAGCTGCTGCACGCCCTGGTCGAGGGGCTGCCGCACCCGGCGGCGCTGCTGAGCACCCCGGACTCGGAGACCAAGGCCTTCAAGCTGTACCGGGCCGACGGGTTCGTCGACCTGGCCCGCGGCTACCACTTCCCCGGCGACGCCCGGCCCTTCGCCATCCTCGGCGCCGAGCTCCCCCTGGCCGGTGCCGCGCGTGGCTGAGCCCGAGCGCACCGTGGACGCCGTCGTCATCGGCTCCGGGCACAACGGCATGGTCGCGGCCTGCCACCTGGCCGCCTCCGGGCTCACCGTGGAGGTGCTCGAGGCCGACGAGGTGCTCGGCGGCGCCGTGTCCACCGTCGAGCGCTGGCCCGGCGTGCGGGTCGACCGCGGGTCGAGCGCGCACGTGATCATCCGGCACTCCGGGATCGTCGAGGAGCTCGACCTGGCCGCCCACGGGCTGCGCTACGTCGACTGCGACCCGTGGGGCTTCGCCCCGGCCCCGCAGCCGGGCAGCGACGGTCCCGAAGGCCGGCCGCTGGTCTTCTCCGTCGACCTGGACGCCACCTGCGCCTCGATCGAGGCCGCCTGCGGGCCCGAGGACGCCGCCGCCTACCGCCGGTTCGTCGAGGTGTGGGGCCCGCGCAGCGCACAGGTCGTGCAGGCCTTCGGCGACCGGCCCAGCCCGGCCCGGCTGGTCCGCCACCTGTGGCCGCTGGGCGCCCCGGGCAAGGGCCGCGCGCGCACCCCCGGCGGCGAGCTGGCCACCGACTTCCTGGGCTCCGGTGACGCCCTCCTGGACCGGTGGTTCGGCAGCGAGCGGCTCAAGGCCGCACTGGCCTGGTTCGGCGCCCAGTCCGGCCCGCCGATGTCCGAGCCGGGCACCGCGGCCATGGTCGGCTGGGCCGCCCTGCTGCACACCACGCCGCCCGGCCACCCGGTCGGGGGCTCCGGCGGGCTCACCCAGGCCCTGGCCCGCAAGCTGGAGTCGCACGGTGGCCGCGTCGTCCTCGGGGACGGCGCCGCGAGCCTGCTGGTGGAGGACGGCCGCGTCGCCGGCGTCGTCACCGCGTCGGGGCGGCGGGTCCGCACCGACACCGTCGTCGCGGCGTGCCACGTCGGGGCCACCCGCACCATCGCCGGGGAGCACGCCCCGCCCGCCCTGCGGGACGCCGCCCCGCCGCTGGGCAACGGCTTCGGCCTGGTGGTCCGCTGCCAGACCGACGCACTGCCCAGCTACCCCGGGGTCAGCCAAGCCGACTCGCTACAGGGACTGCAACTGCTGTGCACCGACCGGGCCCAGCTCGCCCGGGCGCACGGTGACTGGCTGGCCGGCGAGCTGCCCCGCGAGCCGGTGCCGCTGGCGATGAGCTTCTCCGCGAGCGACGACACCCTCGCCCCGGCGGGCCAGCACGTCGTCACCATCTGGGGCCAGTGGTACCCGTACACGCTCGCCGACGGCCGCGACTGGGACTCCCTGGCCGCCGGTGAGGCCCAGCGACTGGTGGACGCCGTCGACCGGTTCGCCCCCGGCTTCGCCGCCTCGGTACAGCGGCTGTACGTGCAGACGCCGCTCACGCTGGAGCAGGAGCTGCGGCTGCCGCGCGGCAACGTCATGCACGTGGAGATGTCGCTGGCCAGCATGTTCGCCTTCCGGCCCACCCCGGAGCTGTCCGGCCACAAGGTGCCGGGACTGCCCGGGCTGTACCTGTCCGGTGCCTCGATGCACCCCGGTGGCGGGGTCAGCGGCAACAGCGGCCGGACGGCCGCCCGGGTGGTGCTCGCCGACCGCTCCGGGCTGGGCCGGCTCAAGGGCCGTGTGCAGCAGCGGTTGAGCCGCCGGTGACGGCACCGCCCCGGCAGCAGGAGCACGGCGCGCTCCGCCGGGTCCCCTGGCTGCTGTCCGGCGGGGTGGTGCTCACCGCGATCGCCTACCCGCTGACCGCCGGCGACGCCCGGGACGTCGTCAGCTGGACGATCGTGCTGCTGGGCTCGGCCCTGTCGGTGGTGCACGCGGGGCTGTCCCGGGGCGCGCGCGTCGGGCTGGGCGTGCTGGGCGTGACCGCGCTGGCCGCGGTGCTCTTCGAGTCGGTCGGGCTGGCCACCGGCTTCCCGTACGGCACCTACACCTACAGCGACGCGCTGGGCCCGACGCTGCTCGGCGTCCCGTTCCTGGTGCCGCTGGCCTGGCTGATGATGGTCTGGCCCAGCTGGCTGCTGGCCGCCCGCCTGGTCCCCGGGCACCGGGTGGGCCGGGTCGTCGTCGCGGCGGCCGCGTTCGCCGCCTGGGACGTCGTGCTGGACCCCCAGCTGGTGCAGGCCGGCTACTGGACCTGGGCGCACCCCTCCCCCGGGCTGCCCGGGATCGACACCGTGCCGCTGACCAACCTGGCCGGCTGGCTGCTGGCCGGGCTGGTGCTGATGACGGTGGTCGACCTGCTCGCCGCCGGGGCCCCGGTCCGGCTGGGCGACGGCGCCCCGATGCTGACGCTGGCCTGGATGACCCTGGGTGGCGCGCTGGCGCACGCGGCCTTCCTGGACCTGCCCGGCTCGGCCGCCTGGGGCGTCGCCCTGGCCGTGCCGTTCCTGGCCGCCCTGGCGCTGCGGGCCCGGTCCCTGTCTCGGCACCGGACCCGGTCCCGGTGAGCCGCCGGGCGGTGCGGGTGCTGGCCGGTGCCGCCGTCGCCGGGGCCGTCCACGCCGCGGTCAACACCCGGCTGCTGCGCACACCCCCGGCCGACCCGCCGGCGACCACGAGGCGGGTCCGGGTCGTGCTGCCGGTGCGCGACGAGGAGGCCGAGGTCGAGGGTTGCCTGGGTGGGTTGGCCGCCCAGCGGGGTGTCGCGCGCATGGAGGTCGTGGTCGTCGACGACGGCTCCACCGACCGCACCGCGCAGCTCGTGGCCGCGCACCCCGTCGAGCTGCGGACCGCTACCCCACCGCCGGTGGGCTGGCTGGGCAAGCCGAACGCCTGCGCCCAGGGCGCCGCCGGGTCCGACGCCGACGTGCTGGTCTTCCTGGACGCCGACGTCCGGCTGGAGCCACACGCGGTCGCGGCCGCCGTCGCGGTGCTGGACGCCCAGGGGCTGGACCTGGTCTCCCCCTGGCCCCGGCAGCGGGCCGAGACCGCCGCCGAGCGGCTGGTGCAGCCCCTGCAGCAGTGGCTGTGGGCCACCACGCTGCCGCTGCGGCTGGCCGAGCGGGCCGGCCGGCCCTCGATGGCCGCGGCGAACGGGCAGTTCCTGGTGGTGCGCCGGGAGGCCTACGAACGGGCCGGCGGGCACGGGGCGGTGCGCGCTGAGGTGCTCGAGGACATCGGGCTGCTGCGGGCGGTGAAGCGGGCGGGCGGGCGGGGCGTCGTCGTCGACGGGTCGATGCTGGCCACCACCCGGATGTACGACGGCTGGCCGGCGCTGGCCGCCGGGTACGAGAAGTCGCTGTGGTCGGCCCTGGGCGGCTCGTCGCTGGGCAGCCTGGCCGCCGGCGCGGCCCTGACCGCGGTGTGGGTGCTGCCGCCGCTGGCCGGCGGGCGGGCCGGGCTGGTCGGCTACGCGGCCGGCGTGGCCGGACGGGCGGTCACCGCACACCGCACCGGCGGGCGGGTGTGGCCCGACAGCCTGGCGCACCCGTTGAGCGTGCTGCTGCTGGACCTGCTGCTGGTCCGGTCGGTCCGCGGCAGGCGCCGGGGCACCCTGCGCTGGCGGGACCGCACACTGGTCGGGTGACCTCTCCCGAACGCACGCACTTCGACCCGGCGCAGATGGGCGCCGGGTCCTTCTACCGGGTGCTGAACTCCGTCGTCGTCCCCCGCCCGATCGCCTGGGTGGCCAGCCGATCCGCCGAGGGCGTGCACAACCTGGCCCCGCACAGCTTCTACACCGTGGCCTGCGTGGACCCGCCGATCGTGCAGTTCACCTCGGTGGGCCGCAAGGACTCCCTGGACAACGTGGAGGCCACCGGTGAGTTCACCGTGAGCCTGACGCCGGAGTCGATGTTCGAGCAGGTCAACGCCACCGGCACCGACTTCCCGCCCGGCCACGACGAGGCCGAGCACACCGGCGTCGTCCTGGAGGACAGCGCGGTCGTGTCGGTCAAGCGGGTCGCCCAGTCCCCGGTGAGCCTGGAGTGCGTGCTGCACTCGACGCTGCGGCTGGGCGACAGCACCGTGGTGTTCGGCCGCGTCGTGCACGCCACGGCGTGGACCAGCGCCGTCCGCGACGGTCGGCCGCGGATCGAGGAGCTGCAGCCGCTGGCCCGCCTGGGCGGCAACGAGTGGTCCACGATCGGGGAGCTGAAGGAGATCCGCCGGATCCCCTTCAGCCAGTGGTCCGAGGACCCCTCGATCGGTCAGGCGCTGCGCGGGGACAGCACCTCGGACTAGGCGGGCAGGTGCGGGGCCACCTCGTCGGCGGCGTCGGCACCGAAGGCGGAGGCGAACCGCTCCAGGAACGACTCCCGGGGCAGCGAGTACTCCTGGGTGCCGACGACCTCGACGGCGGCGGTGGCCACGGCCGAGCCGACCTGGGTGGCGCGCTGCAGGCCCAGGCCCCAGGTGCGGGCGGCGACGAACCCGGCGCGCAGCGCGTCACCGCCGCCGGTGGGCTCCACCGGGTGGGTCTCGGGGACGGCGATGACCTCGAGGGTCTCGGCGTCCTTGGCCTCCACGCGCACCCCGGCGGCGGCCCGGGTGGTGACCCAGGTGCCGACCCGGTCGAGGACCTCGGCGTGGCTCCAGCCGGTCTTCTGCTTGAGCAGGGCGGCCTCGTACTCGTTGGTGAACAGCAGCTCGGCGCCGTCGACCAGGGTGCGGATCATCTCGCCGTCGGCCCACGCGAGCTGCTGGGACGGGTCGGCCATGAACGCGTAGCCGCGCTCCCGGCACTCCTGGGTGTGCTGGACCATCGCCGTGGGGTCGTTCGGGCCGACGATGACCAGGTCCAGGCTGCCCACCCGCTTCTCCACGGGGGCCAGCTCGATCAGCGAGGCCTCGGCCATGGCGCCGGAGTAGAAGGACGCGATCTGGTTGTTCGCGGCGTCGGTCGTGCAGGTGAAGCGGGCGGTGTGCTTGAGCTTGGACCAGTGCACGGACTCGGTGTCCACGCCGTGCCGGTTCAGCCAGGACTCGTAGTCGTCGAAGTCGCTGCCCACGGCGCCGACCAGCACCGGGGTGAGGCCCAGCAGGCCCATGCCGTAGGCCATGTTGGCGCCGGCGCCGCCGCGGTGCTGCACCAGGTCGTCGACGAGGAAGGAGAGCGAGACGTTCTCCATCTGGCCCTCGACGAACTGCTCGGTGAACTTCCCCGGGAAGGTCATCAGGTGGTCGGTGGCGATCGAACCGGTCACGGCGACGGACACGGTGGGGCTCCCGGGAGGTGGGGGACGAGGGGGCGCGCAGACGCGCGGGTGAACCGGCGTTCGACGTCCAGGCCGTCCGGGGTTCACCCCAGCGTAACGGCGTGGTCCACCGGGCGCCGGGCGTGCTCAGCCCAGCGCGCGCCGCAGCTGGACCCCGAGCTGCGCGGTGCCGACCACCCCCAGAGCGACCCCGACCGCGGCGCCGGCGGTGACCACCAGCTCTGCGAGACCCACCCCGGACACCACCCCGGCCCCGCCCAGCGTCATGCCCGCCATCGCCACCCGGGTCGGCCTCTCCCACACCGAGATGGCCCCGGTCTCGTCCACCCCGGCCTGGCCGGCCCGGGCGCGCAGGTAGTCGGGGAACCAGCACAGCGCGCCGAAGGCGACGGCCAGCCAGGCCGGGGCCCCGGCGGCCCAGAAGGCCAGCGCGTAGGCCACCTCGGTGAGCCGGTCGACCGCCGAGTCCAGCACGAACCCCCGCCGCCCGGCCCGGCCGCCGGCGATGGCCAGCGCGCCGTCCAGGGAGTCCAGCAGCCCGGAGAGCCCGACCAGCACGCCGGCCAGCACCAGCCAGGGGCCCCCGGCCGCGGCCGGGCCCACCGCGGCCCCGGCGACGGCGAGACCCAGCAGGGTGACCGCGAGCGGTGGGACGCCGGCCAGCGGGCGGGCCAGGGTGTGGGCGATGGTCAGCCAGCCGCGGACCACGCCGCTGGCTCGCGGGTCCGTCCCGCCGTGCCACTGTGACCAGGCTGTGAAGTAGTCCTCCCGGGACAGGAACGGCGGCACGGGTGCAGTCCACCAGGGACAGTGGTGTCGTGCTCGCCGGACTCGCTCCCGCCCGCCGCCGCCTCGTGCTCGGGCTGCTGGCGGCGCTGGTCGTCGCGGTCCTCGCCGTCGGCGCGGCCGTGCTCGTGCCGCGGCTGACCGCCGGCGACCCGGCGCCGGTCTCCCAGGCCGAACCCGGTCCGGTGCTGCTGGTCCCCGGCTACGGCGGCTCGACCCGGTCGCTGCAGACCCTGGCCGAGGCGCTGACCGCCGTGGGCCGGGACGCCACCGTGGTGCCGGTGCCCGGTGAGGGGACGGGGGACCTGCGGGAGTCCGCCGCCGTGCTGGCCACCGCCGTGGACGAGGCCCTGGCCCGCACCGGCGCCGACAGCGTGGACGTCGTCGGCTACTCCGCCGGCGGCGTCGTCACCCGGATCTGGGCGGCGGACGGCGGTGCCGAGCAGGCCCGGCGGATCGTCACCCTGGGCTCGCCGCACCACGGCACGACGGTCGCCGACCTGGCCGGCTCCTTCGCCCCCGACCAGTGCCCCGAGGGCTGCCAGCAGCTGCGCACCGACAGCGAGGTGCTGCGCGGGCTGAACGCCGGTGACGAGACCCCCGCGGGCCCGACCTGGGTGTCGGTGTGGACCGACGTCGACACCACCGTGACCCCGCCGGACTCCGCCCGCCTCGACGGTGCGCTGGAGCTCACCGTGCAGTCGGTGTGCGCCGACAGCCGGGTGCAGCACGGGCAGCTGCCCTCGGACCCGCTGGTGCAGGGCATCGTGATCGCTGAGCTGGCGTCGGGTCAGCCCGTGGCGCTGGGCCCCGCGGACTGCGCGCGGCTGTCGGGCTGAGGCCCCGCGAGAGCAGCCCGCAGCCGCGTGACCGCGATCGGACCCACGCCGTGCATCGCGAGCAGCTCGGCGTCGGACAGCCCGGCCACCGCCTCCAGCGTGGCCAGCCCGGCCGCCCGCAGCGCCCGGGTGGCCGGGGCGCCGATGCTGGGCAGCGGGGTGCCCGCAGGCCGCGCCGCGCGCCGCCGGGCCCGGCCCCCGGCAGCCCGCCGGGCGGCGTCGACGACGGCCTCCCCCCGGGCGGACAGCCGGTAGCCGATGTCCAGGGACTCGGTGAGCCCCAGCTCCTTGAGCTTGCGGACGTCGCGCTTGAAGTCCGCCGTCGGCCGACCCGCCTCGGCCGCCAGTTCGGGGGCCCGCCGCTCGGGGTGGGCGTCGACGAGCTGCAGGGCCTGCGCCGTCCACGGGCCGGTCGCCGACGCCCGGTCCAGCCGGTCGAGCCGGGCCTGCAGCTCGCCCACCTCGGCCGGCGTGGGCGGGGTGCGGCGCAGCACCGCGCGCGGGTCCTCCCCGGCGAACCGCAGGCCCACCCGGAACACCGGCCGGTCGTCGTCTGCCAACCCGTGGCGCAGCGCCTCCAGGGACGCCGCCCCGGCCCGGCGGGCGTCGTCCTCGGTCAGGTCGTCGGGGTCCACCCGGTCCAGGGAGGTGACCTCCACCAGGCCGACCCGGGTCCGCATCCGGGTCCCGACGAGCAGCCGCGGCCGGTCCCAGCGGCGGAAGGCCAGGTCGAGGGTGCCGCCGACGATCGCGTCGAGCTCGGTGGGACGGATGCGCATGCGCGGGAGGTTAGTGACCGGCAGCCCTCCGGCGGAGGGCCGACCGCCTCCCACGGACCCCTCGCTCGAAGGGATGGACGCCCCGGCGAGCCGTCAAGTGGTCGGGCCTCCGCACCGAAGACCGAGATGTGGATACCGCGGTTCTCGTAGGAGTGGTCGGCGTGGCAGGAACCGTGCTGGGAGGACTGGCCCAGCAGGTGGCTCCCTTCCTCGCCCAGCGCCGTGAGACAGCGACGCGCATCGCCGACCGTGCAGATCGTTGGCAGGACGCGCGCCGAGAGGCGTCGTCGTCCTACCTCCGGACGGTGGACCAGTTCCACGAGTCGGCCCGAGCGGCACTCGCCACTCGGGCTGACGGGCCCGCGACCGGTTCCGACCTCGACCAGCGCACGGCGGAGTACCTCACGGCGTGGACGGCGCTCACCACCGGGCTCGCAGACGTCCAACTGACCAACAGCCCCGCAACGGCCCAGCGGGCAGCAGACCTGTACAACGCCGCGACCGTGTACAGCGGCTTCGTCGACTCCTGCCTCGCGTCAGGACGATGGAGGGGCGCGGAAGCCGAGGACCTCGTCCTCACCGCCCGCCGGGCCTTCGTCGACGAGGCCCGTGGAGCACTCACCCCTGCCGGCCTCTGACGCGGCTCCCGGGTCACCGACCCGGGAGCCGGTCAGCTGGTGACGTCCTTGGTGGTGAAGTTCGCCCACGCCGCACCCAGCAGGACCACGACGTAGACCGCCTGCAGCCCGATGCCCCGGGTGACGTCGCGCCACAGGACCGGGTCCCGGAAGAAGTCCACGAAGCTGAGCCAGTACCGGGTGGGCAGGTAGGGCGCGATGGCCGAGGCGGCGTCCAGGGTGAACAGCAGCGAGGAGCCGATCAGCACCGCCAGCGCGCCCAGGGTGGCCAGCTGCGGGGAGTCGGTGAGCGTGGAGAAGAACAACGCGAACGCGGCGACGCCGAGCATCGAGATCGTCACGTAGCCGATCGCCAGCAGCGTGCGGCCGGCGACCTGCTCGGGGGTGAGCACGGTGCCCGACAGCCCGGTCGAGGTGGCCAGCGGCTGGACGTCGAACAGCGTCGTCCCCACGACGTAGCCGACCGCGGCGACGATCACGACGGTGACCAGCACGAACGCGATGACGGCGACCAGCTTGGCCACCAGCAGCCGGGTGCGACCGGCCGGGCGGGCCAGCAGGTAGCGCAGCGTGCCGCCCTGCGCCTCCCCGGCGATGGAGTCCCCGGCGACGACGGCGACCGCGATCGGCAGGAACAACGGCAGCACGATCGCCAGCGCGGCGAGCGGGAAGAGCGTGCCATTGGTGAGCACCGCCGACAGGAACGCCGGCCCCTCCCCCGGCCGCGGGGCGAGGTCGGTGAGCACCAGCAGGACGGCGACGAGCACCGGCAGGGCGTTGAGCAGCGCGATCGTCACCCAGGTCCGGGGACGGCGGAAGAGCTTCCTCAGCTCGACGCCGATCACGCCGGCACCCCCACCCGGTCGGCGCTGGTCGAGGCCGCGGCGAGCACGACCTCCTCCAGCGAGGGGCGCTGCAGCCGCAGCCCGTGGACCGGGACGCCGGCCGACACCAGCGCGGCGTTCACCTCGGCCGGGTCGGTGCCCCGGACGACCGCGCTGTCCGCGTCGGTGGACAGCACCCGGTCGCCCAGCACCGCCCGGACCCGCGCGGGGTCCGGCGTCTGGACGACGGTGGCCCCGGTGGGCGCGGTGAGGGTGGTCAGGTCGTCCTGGAGCACCACCCGCCCGCGGTCCAGCACGCCGACCCGGGTGGCCAGCTGCTCGATCTCGGCCAGCAGGTGGCTGGAGAGGAAGACGGTGGTGCCGGTGGAGTTCAGGTCCAGCAGCAGGGTGCGGATCTCGTGGATGCCCTGCGGGTCAAGCCCGTTGGTGGGCTCGTCCAGGACCAGCAGGTCCGGGCGCCGCAGCAGCGCCCCGGCCAGGCCCAGCCGCTGCCGCATGCCCAGCGAGTAGGCCTTGACCGGCCGCTTGCCGACCCCGCCGAGCCCGACCTGGTCGAGCACGTCACCGACCCGCTGCCTCCGGCTGCGCCGGGACCCGCCGGGGCCTGCGGCGTCCAGCAGGGCCAGGTTCGCCCGCCCGGACAGGTGCCCGTAGGCCGCCGGGCCCTCGATCAGCGCACCCACCCGGGGCAGCACCTCCCGGGCGGCCTTCGGCATCGGCCGGCCGAGCACCTCGACCTCGCCCTCGGTGGGCAGCACCAGGCCCAGCAGCATCCGCACGGTCGTGGTCTTGCCCGAGCCGTTGGCGCCGAGGAAGCCGTAGACGTCACCGGCCCGCACGTCGAGGTCGATGCCGTCGACGGCGCGCAGCGCGCCGTAGCGCTTGCGGAGCCCCCGCGTGGCGATCACCGTCTCGGTCATCGGACTCCTGTCGTGTCGCTGAGCTGTTGCGCGGCGGTGGCCAGCGCGTCGAGGGTGACCGTGCCGGCGAGCAAAAACGCGCCGGTCTCCCGGCTGCCGATGAGCATCAGGCCCAGCGGCCCGGCCGAGATCCGGACGCCGAGGTCGTCGACGACGGCGCCGGGGGTGGCCTGCAGCTGGGACCGCAGGCTGCGGGCGGCCTGCCCGGGCAACGGGGTGACGGCCAGCACGGTGATCCCGGTGCCGTAGACCCCGATCGCCCCGGGGACGCCCTCGGCCTCGCGGCGGATCAGTCCGGCCAGCCCGTCGGGCAGGTCCACGTCGGCCAGCCGGCGGCCCAGGTCGAGGTCGGTGAGGTCCTGGTCCTGCCCGAGGGAGGCGTCCGTGGGCGGGGTGAAGGACGTCGTCGCGGCGGTGGGCTCGGTGGTGTCCAGGTCCAGGAACCGGGTGTCCAGCGCCGGGATCGTCGTGTCCGCGCTGCGGACGACCACCTGCAGCGGCAGGCCGGTGTCCGCGTCCAGCCACACGTCGACGGCGCTCACCGAGGCGGCCCCGTCGGCCGGGGTGTACCGCAGGCCGACGGCGTCCCGGCCGGCGACCCGGGCGGGGGCGGTGCGGGTGACCTCGGCGTCGGTCGCCTCGGAGAGCAGCCGCCGGCCCAGCGCGCTGGGCAGCAGGTCCGGTGCGGTGGGCAGCGCGAGCGGGGGTTCGTCGCCGCGGGTGGCCCGCTGGTCGGCGTAGTCCCAGGTCCAGGTGCCGTCGGTGTCGCGGTGCGTGCCGGTCTCCCCGGTCGCGGTGACGACGTCGACCCGCCAGTCCTCCGCCCCGCGGTACCAGGCGCGCATGGTCGTCTGGTCGCTCAGCAGGTCCGCGACCGGGGTGAGCGCGTCGCCCAACGGCAGCGTGAGCCCGCCGGTGGAGATCGCGTAGCCGGAGAAGGCCACGTCGTCACTGGCCAGGGCACGGGCCCGCAGGTCGGCCGCGGAGACGTCCGTGTCGTCGGCCGGCAGGGCGGCCACGGCGACCGGCAGGGCCACCAGGACGGCGAGGCCGAGCGCGACGACGACCCAGCGCCAACCGAACCGTCGTCCCCCGCTGGCCACGACCCACCGTACGACCGGCCACGGGGGTGCTGCACGGTTCAAGCAGATCGCACAGCGTCCTCACACGTCGCCGGGCGGACGTCAGCGGGCAGGCGTCGCCGGGCGAGGTCCACGGGCCGCCGCTACCGTCCCGGCCATGGCGCCCCCGATCTCCGACGCCGTCGTCGTCGACGTCCTCCGCCGGGTCGACCGGCTCAGCACCCCGGTGGTCGCCAAGCTGGGCCGCCCGCCCACGCTGGCCGCCGACGCGCGGGCCGCCTGGTGGGCCGACCGGGCCAGCCGGGTCGGCGCCGCGGTCTCGGCCGCACCCCGGTTCGCCGGCAAGCTGGCCGACCTGCTGCCGCTGCAGAACACCGTGGGCTCGGCCGTGCAGGCCGTCGTCGTCCTCGGGGTGGCCGGTGAGCACGGCGTCACCGACCCGGCCCGCCGGGTGGGCCTGCTGTCGGAGGTGCTGCTGGACCGGCCCCTGTCGCCCGAGGCCGTCCAGCCGCTGCTGGACCGGCAGAAGGGCGCGTACGCCGAGGAGGCGCTGGGCCGCAAGGGCGAACGCGGCGGCGTGAAGGGCACGGCGCGCACCGTCTGGCGGATGGCCCGGCTGCTGTCCCGGGTCGACGACGCCCTCGACGCCCGCCCCCAGGGCAAGCTGCGGCACCGCTTCCTGTCCGCCTTCCCCGTCGTCGGGGTCGTCGGCGGGTACGCCAGCGAGCGGGAGGCCCTGCGGCGGGCCGCCGCGGAGGCCGACGCCGTGCTGTCCGGCCGGGCCCCCGCCCGCCGCTGACAGTGAGGATGGGGGTGGCGTCATCGGGGGTCGTCTGACCCGGTGTGCTGACCGACGCGGTTGCTGTCTTGGCTGAGATCTGTCGGCGGCTCTCGGTGGCGCTGTTG
>NZ_LMQC01000021.1 GCF_001424485.1 Modestobacter sp. Leaf380 | reverse complement strand
TGGCTGCACTTCTACAACCACCACCGGCCCCACAGCGCCACCGGAGCCCTACCCCCGATCAGCCGCCTGGACAACCTCGCTGGACATCACATCTAGCCGGAGTTCTTCGTGGAGGTCTCCCCGCAGCTGGCCGCCGAACGGCAGCTCACCAACGGCGGCTGGGCGACCCTGGTCAGCGCCCGGACGGCGATCGAGGCCAAGGTGCTGGTCACCGAGCGGATGCGCCCGCTGACCATGGGCGGGGGACAGGTCGTGCACCAGATCGGGGTGCCCTACCACTGGGGTGAGCAGGGCCTGTCGACAGGTGACAGCGGCAACGACCTGTTCGGGGTCGTGATGGACCCCAACGTGCACATCCAGGAGTCCAAGGTCGCCACCTGCGACATCCGGCCCGGACGGCGTCCACGCGGGCCGGCGCTGGTCGAGTTCGTGGAGAGCCGCCGCCGGGCCGCCGGGGTGGCCAGCGGGCTGGTGCCGCCCGGGGGGCGGGCACCGGTGGAGGAGGCGGACTGACCCTCAGGCGGTCCAGCGCACCGGCAGCCGCTTGACCCCGCGCTGGAAGGCCGACCGGAGGAGCACCGGCTCCCCGGCGGCCTCCAGCGTGCGGGTCCGCCCGACCAGCTGGCCGATGAGCGCGCGCATCTGCACCCGGGCCAGCTGGGCGCCCAGGCAGAAGTGCGGGCCGTGCCCGAACGTCAGGTGCGGGTTGGGGGAGCGGCGCAGGTCGAACGCGTCCGGGTCGGCGAACACGCCGGGGTCCCGGTTGGCCGCGGTGAAGGAGACGACGACCTTGTCCCCGGCCGCGACCTGCTGCCCGGCCAGCTCGACGTCCCGGGTCGCCGTCCGGCGGAACACCATGACCGGGGTCCACCAGCGCAGCATCTCCTCCACCGCACCGGGCAGCAGCGAGGGGTCCGCGCGGAGCTCGGCCATCGCGTCGGGGTGCTGCAGCAACGCGATCAGGCCACCGGGCAGGCCGTTGCGCAGGGTCTCGTTCCCGGCGACGGCGAACAGCCAGAACATCGACTCGAACTCGGCGTCGCTCACCGAGCCGTCGGCGCCGTCGACCTGGGCCAGCAGCAGGCTCATCACGTCGTCCCCGGGGGCGGCGCGCTTGTGCTCGGCGAGCAGGCGGGCGTAGCCGTAGAGGTCGGGCATGCCGGCGGCGGTGCGCGGGTCGGGCATCCGGCCGTCCGGGCCGGGCTCCGGTCGCAGCCGCAGGGCCTCCCGGGCCAGCTCCGTGCCGGTGCTGCCGTCGAAGTGCGACGACGTCGCGTAGTCCGGGTCCTGCCAGCCGATGACCCGGTTGGACCAGTCGTACATCAGCCACCGGTCCTCGGCCGGCACCCCCAGCACCTCGGCCAGGGTGAGCAGCGGCAGGTCGGCAGCCACGTCCCGGGCGACGTCCACGACCTCGGGCCCGGCCAGCATCCGGTCGACCAGCCCGGCGGCGGAGGACTCGACGGCCGCGGTGAGCGCGGCCACGGCGCGCGGGGTGAAGCTGCGGTTGAGCAGCCGGCGCAGCCGGGCGTGGTCGGGCGGGTCGGTGTTGAGCATCATCCGGCGGGCGAAGGGCAGGTCGGTCGCGTCGCGCACCTGGGTGGCACCCAGCCAGGAGGAGAAGGTGGCGGGGTCCTTCATCACGCGCTCGACGTCGGCGTGCCGGAGCACCAGCCAGAACCCCGGCCCGGCCGGCTGCCCGTGCAGCGCCGGCTCGTCCACCCAGACGACGGCGTGCCGGTCGCGCAGCCGGGCCAGGGCGGCCAGCGGGGGACCGGTCTCGTAGGTGGCCGGGTCCACCACGGCACGGGTGTCGGCGCTGGGGCTGTCGGTTGCGGCGTGCGTCACACGAGGACCCTGGCGCACCCGGACGGTCGCCGTCGACCCCGGGAACACCGCAGACAGTTGAACGCTTGACTAGACTGCACCCGCCACCGCACCCGGTGGCCCATCGACCTGGGAGGTCCACCGTGCACATCGGCGTCGACAGCTTCGTGGCAGCAGTCACCGACCCGTCCACCGGACAGGAGATCGGCCCCGCGCAGCGCATGTCGGACCTGCTCGAGGAGATCGCCCTGGCCGACCAGGTCGGGCTGTACTCCTTCGGCATCGGTGAGCACCACCGGCCCGAGTACTACGACTCCGCCCCGGCGATCATCCTGGCCGCCGCCGCGGCCCGGACGAGTGCGATCCGGCTGGGCAGCGCCGTCACGGTGCTGTCGGCCGCGGACCCGGTCCGGGTGTTCCAGCAGTTCGCCACCCTGGACCTGCTCTCCGGTGGCCGCACCGACCTCGTCGTGGGCCGCGGGTCCTTCACCGAGGCGTTCCCGCTCTTCGGCCTGGACCTGGCCGACTACGACTCGCTGTTCACCGAGAAGCTGGAGCTGCTGCTGCAGATCCGGGACTCCGAGAAGGTCACCTGGTCCGGCCAGCACCGGCCCGCGCTGCGTGGCCAGGGGGTCTACCCGCGCCCGGCGCAGGAGCAGCTGCCCATCTGGGTCGGCGTCGGCGGCAGCCCGGAGTCCTTCGCCCGGGCCGGCCTGCTCGGCCTGCCGCTGATGATCGCGATCATCGGCGGCGAACCCCGCCAGTTCGCCCCGCTGGTCGACCTCTACCGCCGGGCCGGTGCCCAGGCCGGGCACGCCCCCGAGAAGCTCAAGGTGGGCCTGCACGTGTTCGGCTACGTCGCGGAGAGCACCGAGGCCGCCGCCGACACGATCTACCCGGGCTGGAACGAGATGTTCACCAAGATCAGCCGCGAGCGCGGCTTCCGGCAGCCCAGCCGGGCGCAGTTCGACGCCACCTCCGGCCCCGACGGCGCCTTCTTCATGGGCGACCCGCAGACCGTGGCCACCAAGATCGAGCGGGTCGCCGAGCAGCTCGGCGGCGTCGACCGGCTGAGCCTGCAGATGACCAACCCGCGCCTGGCCCACAGCGACCTGCTCAGGGGCATCGAGCTGCTGGGCACCGAGGTCGCCCCGAGGGTCGCCGCCCTCTAGCCCCCGCCCGCCGTGGCATGGGATCCCCCGCATACCGCTGACGCGCCGCGCCGTATGCGGGGGATCCCATGCCGGGGCGTCGTCAGGGGACGAGGATCGCCCGGCCGCGGACGCGGCCGGCGTCCAGGTCGTCGATCGCCTGCTGGAAGTCCGCCAACGCGTAGCGCTGGGTGTGCAGGGTGACCTTCTGCTGGGCGGCGAGGGCCATCAGCTCGACCAGGTCGTTGTAGCTGCCGACCAGGTTGCCGATGATGTTGATCTCCGCCGAGATCAGGTCGATCGTCGGGACGTCGATGTTCTCGCCGTACCCGACGATCAGGTAGTCCCCGCCCTGCCGGGTCATCGCGATGCCCTGCTTCGTCGACCCGCCCTCACCGACGAAGTCGATGACCACCTCGGCGCCCTTGCCACCGGTCAGCTCCAGCACCTGCTCGACCTGGCTGCCGTCGGCCACGACGGCGTGGTCGGCGCCGATGCCCAGCGCCAGCTCCACCGCGTCGGGGTTCCGGTCGACGACGATCAGCTCGGCCGGGGAGATCGCCGCCATCACCTGGATGCCGATGTGGCCCAGGCCGCCGGCGCCGATGACCACGCAGCGGTCCCCGGCCCGCAGTCGCCGGGCTGCCTTCGCGGCCGCGTGGTAGGCGGTCAGGCCGGCGTCGGCCAGCGCGGCGACGGCGGCCGGCTCCAGCGAGTCGTCCAGCTTCACGCAGCTGCGTGCGGTGGTGAGGATGTACTCGGCGTACCCGCCGTCGCTGTCGATGCCGGGGAACCGGTTGGCCTCGCAGTGCACGTCGTCGCCGAACCGGCAGGCACGGCACAGCCCGCAGGTGACCAGCGGGTGCAGGATCACCGCGTCCCCGACGGCCACGTTGGTGACGGCGTCGCCGACCGCGTGGACCCAGCCCGCGTTCTCGTGGCCGATCGTGTACGGGAGCGCCACCTGGGACTTCTCGGCCCACTGGCCCTCGAGGATGTGCAGGTCGGTGCGGCAGACGCCGGCTCCGCCGACCCGGACGACGACGTCGTGCGGACCGCTCACCTCCGGCTCGTCGACCTCGGCCAGCGCGAGCTGCTGGTGGTAGCCGGTGACGCGCACGGCCTTCATCTCAGGACCTCCAGGGGGAGTGCGGAGTCGATGGACGGGCGGAACACCTGGTCGGCGTCCGAACCCGGGTAGCGGGTGGTGAGCAGGCCGCGGCAGAAGTGCGCGTTCCCGTCGACGGAGATCCGGACCGACCGTGCCTTGCGCAGGGTCATCGCCACGGTCTCCGGCGCCGGCCGGGTGCCCTCGGGGGTCAGCAGCACCGGGGACGACGGGTCGGTGGGCAGCCCGAGGGCGGCCCGGCGGGACAGCAGCGAGTCCCTCGACGTCCCGGCCGGCAGGTCGGCCAGGACGAGGTCCCCGACGGCCTGCTCGGTGCGCGAGGCGTCGGCGCGGAGCCACTCCGTGAGGGCCCGCTCCATCGCGGCGGTGTGCGCCTTGCGCTGGAAGGTGGCCCGCAGCTCGTCGAGGGACAGCTCCGCCTCGTGGCCGAAGGTGCCCCGGTAGCCGGCGTCCGCAGCGAGCCCGGCGTTGATCAGGTCGGAGTCGTGGTGGTCGTCGAGCTCCACCACGACCCGGCCCACGCCCGGGACGGCGAGCAGCGCGTCCCGGGCGTCGGACACCATCAGCCAGGCGAAGTTGGGGGCGCAGAACGACGTGGGCAGCCGCAGGTGCACCTCGACGTCCGTGCCCTCGACGACCACCGACCGGACGAACCCGAGGTCGGTCACCGCCTCGTCGAGCTCGGGGTCGATGACGGTGTCGAGTGCCGCGGTGACGGCGGCGTCGGACAGTCGGGGCAGGACCGCCGTCATCAGGCCATCGCCAGGTTCTTGTCGGCCGCGTCGGGGTCGCGCGGACCGGTGGCGGTGGCGTCGGCGTCGGCGACCTGCAGGCGCTCGGGCACCGGGATGTCGTACAGACGCGCGGCGTTCAGCCCGAGCACCTTGCGCTTCTGGTCCACCGAGATGGGCGCGTACTCGGTGAGGTCGGCGGGGATCTGGAAGTCCACGAAGGACTCCACCAGCCACTTGGGCGTCCACAGCGCGTAGTCGCTGGAGAACAGGATCCGGTCCTCGCCGATCCAGTAGAGGAGCTCGCCCATGATCTGGGCGAAGTACCGCGGCCGGGAGTGGATGAAGGGCATGGCGACGGCGAGGCCGCCGTAGACGTTGGGCTCCTGGGTGGCGATCCAGCAGAAGTCCTCGAGCCGGGGCAGGCCGACGTGCTCGACGATGAAGTTGAGGTCGGTGAAGTCGGTGGCCACGTGGTCGACGTCGGCGACGTCGAAGGCGTCCCGGTCCAGCGGGCGGATGGTGGGGCCCTTGTGCACGTGCACGTTCGTGATGCCGAGCTCGCGGCAGACCTCGAAGTACCGGTAGGCCATCGGGTCGTCGAGCTTCCAGCCGCGGCTGTCGCCGTGCCAGTCGGCGGTGTAGAGCTTCACGCCCTTGAGCTGGAAGCGCTCGGCGTCGGCACGCAGCTGGTCGAGGCCGGCCTCGCCGTCGCGGGGGTCGAACCAGTGGTTGTACGTCAGCTTGTCGGGGTGGGCCTGGGTCAGCGCCCAGGCCTCCTCGGTCTGGCCGAAACCGCGCTCGTAGAACTCACCGAGCCGGGCGGGCTGGAAGACCGCGTGGTCGACGATCCCGTCGACGAAGACGTCGCGCATCAGCCGCTCGCCGCCCTGGTAGAGGTACTCCTCGTAGGGCCACAGCTCGGACTCGGGGCTCAGGTTGCGGTGGTAGTCGTAGAAGCAGTCGATGAACTGCTTGCCGTGGATGTTGCGCTGGTTCTCGGGGCGGGCGTCCCAGAGCGCGATGTGCGCGTCCACGACGAAGTAGTCGTTGCCGTCCTTGCTGTACACGGGTCCTCCTCGAGCAGGCTCCAGACCCTCCGTTGGGAGCTGGATCACACCGGCTCCGACGCTAGGGCGGCATGCGCACGTCGCTCTACGACCCGGCGTCTCAATGTGAGACACCGACCACTCGTGGCCGGGGGTCCCGGGCCCTACGCTCGAGGAGCGCACCGTCGCGCGGAGGGGGTCCGTCGTGGACACGTCAGGCAGTCCGATCCCGCTGGCCCGCCCCCGGGTGCAGGCCTCGTGGGTCCGCAGCGAGCGCTACGGGGTCTCCCCGGAGGGCGTCGAGCCGGTCTTCACCGGCACCGTGGACACCGGTTCGTTGTTCTACGAGTGCGGTGCCGAGGTGCTCAGCCGGCTGCACGGGACGCTGGGCACCGAACCCGTCGGGCTGATGATCACCGACCACGAGGGCCTGGTGCTGGCCCGCTGGTCGGTCGATGCGGACATGAACCGCTCGCTGGACCGGGTGCACCTGGCGCCCGGCTTCTACTTCGGCGAGCAGACCGCCGGCACCAACGGCCTCGCCCTCGCCCTGGCCGACCGGGTGCCGGCGCTGGTGCGCTCCGGGGAGCACTTCGTGGCACCGCTGCGGCGCTACACCTGTGCCGCCGTCCCGGTGCTGGACCCGCGCAGCGGCGACCTGGTCGGCAGCATCAACATGACCACCTGGTCCGACGCCTCCTCCGACCTGCTGCTGGCCCTGGCCCAGTCGGCGGCGGGCAACACCAGCGCGCTCATGCACGTGCGCGCCGGCGGTCAGCCGGTGCGTCCGCTGCCGCGCGGCGAGGTCTTCCATGTCGTGGCCGACCGGCTGCCGGCCGGGGACCCGTGTGCCTCCCGCGGCTGGTCCGAGGCCGTCGCCGGCGCCCGGGACGCCGTCTCGGCAGGCCGGCTGACCGTCGTGGTGGGGGAGCCGGGGGTGGGCAAGTCCGCCGTCGCCACGCTGGCCCGGCAGGGACGACGGCGCCGCGAGCGGGTGCTGGTGGCCCGCCCGCCCGGCCCCGAGGACGTCGAGGCGTGGCTGGCGCTGTGGTCACCGGCGCTGACCTCCCCGGACACCTGCGTGGTGGTCGCCGGCGCCGACGCGCTGCCGGCCTGGGCCGCCGACGAGCTGGCCGCGGTGTTGGCGCACAGCGCGACCCCGCTGCGCCCGGCGGTGCTGACCGCGTCGTCCTACGCCGCGCTGCCACCGGCGCTGGCCGCGCTGGCCGACGCCGTCGTCGAGGTGCCACCGCTGCGCCACCGGCCCGAGGACGTCGGCCCACTGGCCCGGTCCTTTGCCCGGGAGCTGCGCCACCGGGACGTCGAGTTCACCCCGCGGGCGGTCCGGGCGCTGGCCGCGTACGGCTGGCCGGAGAACGTCCGGGAGCTGCGGGCGGTGGTGCGGGAGGCCGCGTCCCGCACCGACGTCGTCGACGTGGGCCACCTGCGCCCGGAGGTGCTCAGCTCCGTGCAGCGGTCGCTGACCCGACTGGAGCAGCTGGAGCGCGAGGAGATCCTGCGCTGGCTGACGGTGCCCGGGACGACGGTGGTGCAGGCCGCTGCGGAGCTGGGGCTGTCCCGCGCCACCCTGTACCGGAAGATCAGCCAGTACGGCCTGGCGGTGCCGGGCCGGGGCTGACCCGGTGGCCGGTCGCCGCACCCCGGCGGTCAGGATCGGGGGGTGCCCCCCGCGACCGTCCGCAGCGTCCTGCTCCCCGGCCGGCACCACGTGCTGACCCGGTTCCAGGCCGAGCACCTACGGGCGGTCGTCGCCGGCGGGGTGGCCGACACCGACGGCGTTCCCGTCGTGTGCACCGAGGACGTGGCCGTGGTGTGGGCGGTGACCTCGGCCAACCACCGGGGCACCCGGCGCAACCCGGTGCCCGCGCACCGGCGGGAGGCCGCCATCGAGCGGTTCTGCCTGGCCGAGGGCCTCACCGGTGTCGTCGTCGGGGTGGTCGACGTGGCCCCCACCGACCGGTTCGCCGAGCTGACGCTGAAGACCGTCGCGCACGAGACCGGCGGTCGGTGGGCACCGGACCCGGCCGACACCGTCGTGGCCTGCTCCACCGCGTCGGTCGCTGCGATGTACCGGGCGCTGGGCTACCGCATCGTGCCGGTGGAGGACGCCTCGCTCGACGCCCCGGCCCGGCCGTGGGACGTGCTCGAGCTGCTGGTGGCCGACGACCCGGCCTGGCGCGAGCTCGCGCACCCGGCCACGGTCGCGGTGTTCGACCGGTACGGGCTGGCGGAGTCCACCCGGGTCATCTGCTCGGACCCGGTCGTCGGCTCCGAGGGCGGGCTGACCGCCACCCGGGAGTACCGCTCCTACATCGCTGCCTTCGAGTCCGCGGCGCAGCGCAAGTGGGACCAGGCCCGGCCCTACGTGCAGCCCGGCCGGATCGTCGACATCGGCTGCGCGACCGGCGCGATGCTGGAGCTGGCGGCCGGCGAGCCGACCCTGCACGAGTCGGACCTGTTCGGCGTCGAGGTGGCCCGGCACCTGTTCGACGAGTGCGAGCACCGCCGGGCACAAGGGGCCTTCGCAGCCAACCCGAACACCTTCTTCGTGCAGGCCAACGTGCTCAACGGGCCGGTCTTCCCGCCGGCCACGGTGGACACCACGACGACGTTCGCGCTGACCCACGAGATCCTCAGCTACGGCGGCGGGGTGTCCGCGCTGGAGGAGCTGGCCGCGAACGTCATCGCGCACACCGTGCCCGGCGGTGTCTGGGTGAACTCCGACGTGTGCGGCCCGGCCGACGGCGACCGGACCGTCCGGCTGCGGTTGCGCACCGACGACGGTGCCCGCCCGGCCGGTCCCGTCGACCTGCTGGCGCGGCCCGCCGAGGAGGTCGGCCCGTACCTGGACGGGCTGTGCACCCGGGCCCGCCTCGACCAGTTCGCGGTGGACTTCCGCCGGGCGGCCGGGGTGGCCTTCCCCTTCGAGATCGACGGGGACGACGTGCTGCTGCGGCTGGCCGACGCCATGGAGTTCCTGTCCAAGGTCAGCTACACGCACAACTGGCTCAGCGAGGTGCACGAGCAGTTCTGCGCCCTGGACGGCGCCGCGTGGTCGGCGCTGGTGCGCGCGGCCGGCTTCGAGGTCGACCCGCGCTCCGGCGCCTGGCGCAACGACTGGCTGGTGGACAACGTCTTCGCGCCCGTGGCGACGCTGCTGGACCCGGCGACGGGGGAGCAGCTGGACTGGCCGGACACCCACGTGCTGCTGGTGGCCCGCCGCCCCGAGCTGCCCGGGATCAGCTGAGTCTCAGGCGGGGGGAGTGGCCCAACCGGTGCGCAGCAGGGACCCCAGGCCGGCCGGGGAGGCCGCGTCGGCCATGGCCGCCTCGCGGACCCAGCTGATCGCCAGCACCGCCAGGAACAGGTCCCGGCCGCGGACGTCGGACCGGGCCCGGCCGGCCTGCTGGGCCGCGGTGAGGAACTCCTCGGTCGTCGTCACGTAGCCCTGGCAGGTGAGCGCCAGCGGCGAGGTCTGCTCGGTGACGGCGGCCCGCAGCGGGTCGGGCAGCCCGTCGAACGCGGTCGCCCAGGTGCCCAGCGCCTCCAGCCAGCCGTCCAGTGCGACGGCCGGGTCGGTCTCCGCGGTCCGGACCGCGTCCCGGCGGGCCACCAGCTCGTTGTCCCGCGCCGCGAGGAGTGCGGCGAGCAGGGCGTCCCGGCTGGGGAAGTGCCGGTAGAGGGTGCCGGCGCCGACACCGGCCTGCTTGGCCAGCGCGTCCAGCGACCCGGTCACGCCGTGCTCGGTGAAGTACCGCTCGGCGACGTCCAGAATGTGCGTCCGGTTGCGGGCGGCGTCGGTCCGGGGCCGCCGTCCGGCTGTCGTCTCGGACACGTCCGGCCTCCCTGGTGGACAAGACGGAGAGTGTCTCCGTATGGTCGTGGCATCCGAACGGAGACCATCTCCGGATCAGGTTACCGCCTCCCGACAGGACGTGTCGTGCCCGCTCAGCTGCTCCTGGCCATCCAGATCGCCAACGGCTATGGCTCCCAGCCGGGCTCCTGGCGGATGCCCGGTGTCGACCCGCGCAGCTACACCGACATGGACGTCTTCGCCCGGTACGCGCAGGCCGCCGAGCGCGGCAAGCTGCAGCTGGTCTTCCTGGCCGACACCCCGGTGCTGGAGAACGACATCTCCCGGGCGGTGCCGAACCACTCGATCGACCCGCTGGTCGTGCTGACCACGATGGCCCGGGCCACGCAGCGGATCGGGCTGGTGGCCACCGCGTCCACGACGCTGAACGAGCCGTACGCGATCGCCCGGCAGTTCAAGGCCCTGGACGTGGCCAGCCACGGCCGGGCCGGCTGGAACGCCGTCCCGACCTCGCTGCCGGCCGCCGCCGCCAACTTCGGCGTCGCGCTGCCGCCGCGGGCGCAGAAGTACGAGCGGGTGCACGAGGTGGTCCAGGTCGTGCAGGCGCTGTGGGGCAGCTGGGAGCGCGACGCCTGGGTGCTGGACGTCGAGGGCGGGCGGTTCGCCGACACCTCGAAGATCGCGCCCGTCGGCCTGCAGGGCGCGCACGTCGCCTCCCGCGGACCGCTGCCGATCCCGCCGTCGGAGCAGGGCCAACCTGTCGTCTTCCAGGCCGGCGGGGGCGGCAACGGCCTGGCCGTGGCCGCCCGGTACGCCAGCGGCGTCTACGCCAACCCGTTCAGCATCGCCGAGGGCAAGGCGCACCGGGACGCGTTGCGGGCGGCCGCGGTGAGCGTCGGCCGCGACCCCGACGAGGTGAAGCTGTTCGCCGGCTTCATGCCCAGCATCGCCGGTTCCCGCCGGGAGGCCCGGGACCGCCGCCGCCGGCTCGACGAGGTCGTCGACCTCGAGGCGCGGGTCGGGTACCTGGGCTCGATGCTCGGCCTGCACCTGGAGCCGGCCCAGCTCGACGAGCCACTGCCCCCCGAGCAGCTCGCCGCGGCCCGGCCCTCGCCCGGGGACCCGCGCGCGCCGCACGCGCTGGAGGTCGCCCGCGAGGGCTGGACGCTGCGCGACGTCCTCGCGCACGGCGTCATCGACTACCACCCGGTCGTGCCCGGCACCGCCGAGGACGTCGCCGACCACATGCAGGCCTGGTTCGAGGCCGGCGCCTGCGACGGGTTCTCCCTGGCCATCGACGTCTACGCCGACGGCATCGACGCCTTCGTCGACCAGGTCGTCCCGGTCCTGCAGCAGCGCGGGCTGTTCCACCTCGACTACGAGGGCCCGACCCTGCGGGAGAACCTCGGCGTCCCGGACCAGTACGGACTCGACCCGCGCCTGACCGCCTGAACCACCCACACCCCACACCCCGAGGACCACGCGCATGACCGCCCACGACACGACCGCCGCACCGGTCGCCGGCACCACCGCACGACGGCCCGCCGCGGACCGGCTGGCCCCGGGCAGCGGCCTGGTGATCGGCATCCTGATGGTGTCGGCGTTCATCGTCCTGCTCAACGAGATGCTGCTGGGCGTCGCGCTCCCGACCCTGATCACCGACCTGGGCATCACCCCGACCACCGGTCAGTGGCTGACCACCGGCTACCTGCTGACCCTGGCGGTGCTGATCCCGGCGACCGGCTTCCTCATGCGCCGGTTCCACCTGCGGACGGTCTTCCTGGCCTCGATGAGCCTGTTCCTGGTGGGCACCGCGATCGCCGCGGTCGCCCCGGGCTTCGAGGTGCTGCTCGCCGGGCGCATCGTGCAGGCCGCCGGGACCGCCGTGTTCGTCCCGCTGCTGATGACCACCACGATGCGGCTGGTACCCGAGTCCCGGCGCGGCCAGATGATGGCCGTGGTGACCGCGGTCCCGGCCGTGGCCCCCCGCCGTCGGGCCGGCGGTGTCCGGGCTGGTGCTGTCGGCGCTGAGCTGGCGGTGGCTGTTCCTGCTGGTGCTGCCGGTCGCGCTGCTCGCCCCCGTGCTGGGTGCCTGGAAGCTGCGCAACACCACCACCCCGGAGCCGGTGACCCTCGACGTGCCGTCCATGCTGCTGTCGGCGGTCGGGTTCGGGGCGCTGGTCTACGGGCTGGCCTCGATCGGTGAGTCGGTGTCCGGGCACACCCTCGTCCCGCCGTACCTGCCCGTCGGAGTGGGACTGCTCGGCCTGGCCGCGTTCGTCCGCCGCCAGGTGGTCCTGCAACGCGGACCCGGGGCGTTCCTGGACGTGCGCGTCTTCCGCAGCCGGGGCTTCAGCATCCCGCTCGTGGTCATGGTCGTCATCGCCCTCAACGGGTTCGGCTCGCTGATCGTGCTGCCGCTGCTGCTCACCGAGGTCACCGGGCTCAGCACCCTGGCCATCGGGCTCTTCCTCGTCCCCGGCGGTGCCGCGATCGCGATCGTCTCCGCCCTCGGCGGGCGGGTCTACGACCGCGTCGGGCCACGCCCGCTGGCGATCCCCGGCTCGCTGGTGTGGACGGCCACGCTGTGGTTCTTCAGCACCGTCGACGAGGGCACCAGCGCACTCGCCCTGCTGCTGGCCTACCTGGTGCTCAACGCCTCCCAGGCCCTGATGTGGGCCCCGATGACCACCAGCGCGCTGTCCTCGCTGCCCGCCGACCTGTACCCGCACGGCACCGCGGCCTTCACCACCGTCCAGCAGCTGGCCGGCGCCGCCGGCGGAGCGGTGCTCGTCTCCGCCTACACGATCGGCTCCGGTGCCACCGACGCCGGCGACCTGAGCACCGACCAGGCCGTCGCCGCCGCCCAGAGCGCCTTCACCACCGCCGGCGTCCTGGCGTTCGTCGCCGTGCTCGGCGTCCTGTTCGTGGGCACGTCACCCACCACCACCACCACCACCACCTGAGAGGACCACCCACGTGAAGATCGGCATCCTGGGCGTCGGCGCCATCGGCGCCACGCTCACCGCACGCCTGACCGCCGCAGGCCACGACGTCCGCGTCGCCAACTCCCGCGGCCCGGAGACCTTCCCGGCGCAGGTCACCGACGCCGGTGGCCGCCCGGTGCACGCCGACGACGTCGCCACCGACGTCGAGGCGCTGGTCGTCTCGATCCCGCTGTCGGCGATCCCCGGCGTCCGGCCCGTCGTCGACCGGCTGGCCGCGGACGCCGTGCTGCTCGACACCTCGAACTACTACCCGGTGCGGGACGGGCAGATCGCTGCCCTGGACGGGGGTCAGGTCGAGAGCCTGTGGGTGTCCGAACAGCTGGGCCGCCCGGTCGTCAAGGCCTGGAACTCGATCGTCGCCGGCTCCTTCGCCGGCCTGGCACGACCCGCCGGCGCCCCGGACCGGATCGCGCTGCCGGTGTCCGCCGACGACGACGACGCCGACCGCGCGCTGGGCCGGCTGCTGGTCGAGCAGACCGGGTTCGACGCCTTCGACGCCGGCCCGCTCGCCGACTCCTGGCGGCAGCAGCCCGGCGCCCCGGCCTACTGCACCGACCTCACCCTCGCCGAGCTGCCCGCCGCCCTCGCCGCGGCCGACCCGGCCCGGTCGCCGCGCCGGCGCGATCTGGCCATGGCGGTCATCGGCGAGCTGATGGGCGACCCGTCCGCGGACCGCGGGCCGGACTTCCTGGTGCGCGTCAACCGGCTGCTCTACCCCTGACCGCCCGGCCTGGTCCGCGGGATCCGCAGTCCCGCGACCAGGCCGAGCGCCAGCACCCCCGTGGTGACGGCGAACGCGACCTGGAAGGAGGCCGCGTCGGTGAGCGCCCCGGCGGCCAGCGGCCCGATGATGCCGCCCAGGTCCGCGGCCATCTGGAACACCGCGACCACCCGGCCGCCGCGGGCCGGGCTGACGTCGGCGACCAGCGCCGCCGGGGTGCTGGCCAGCAGGGACGCCGACAGCCCGAACACCGTCATCGACACCAGGAACGCCGGGGTGGACGCCGGCCCGGCCAGCACCGCCACCGAGGCGGTGGCCAGGCCCGCGCCCAGCAGCAGCGAGGGCCGGCGCCCCCAGCCGTCGACCAGCCGGCCCGAGCGCAGCAGGCCCAGCGCCTGGGCCAGCGACCCGACCAGCAGGCCGGCGCCGGCCCAGGCGACGGTCCGGCCCAGCTCCTCGGTGACGTACAGCGGGACCAGGGAGTTGCGGACGCCGAAGAGCATCCAGCCCACCCCGAAGTTCGCCGCCAGCGCCGCGACGTAGGCCGGCTGGGCCAGCGCCGCCCGCACGGCCAGCGGCTGGGCGGCGGGCACGTCGGGGGCGGCGACCAGGTCGGGGTCGACCGGGCCCGAGGGGACCCGCAGCTGGGAC
This sequence comes from Modestobacter sp. Leaf380, assembly GCF_001424485.1. Classification (GTDB taxonomy): domain Bacteria; phylum Actinomycetota; class Actinomycetes; order Mycobacteriales; family Geodermatophilaceae; genus Klenkia. The sequence continues at coordinate 254,497 of NZ_LMQC01000021.1, read as the reverse complement.
AGCCCGACCAGCCCGGCGACGAGCAGGAACCCGGCGTAGAGGAAGAACGGCAACCGGGGTGAGAGCTCGGCCAGCAGCCCACCGGCCGCCGGTCCGGCGATGCCGCCCAGGATGAACCCGCCCTGGTAGGTGGCCGCGGCCCGGCCGCGGTGGGTGGGCGGGGCGACCCGCAGCAGCAGCGACAGCGCGGCGACGGTGAACATCGCGCTGCCCACCCCGCCCAGCGCCCGCAGGGTCAGGAAGACCGGGAAGCTGGTGGCCAGGCCCGCCAGCCCGGTCGACACCGCGACCACCGCCAGTCCGGTGCTGAGCACCAGTCGCTCGCCCAGGCGCTCCACCAGCGCCCCGCCGCCGAACGCCGAGGCGAACCGGGCCGCGGAGAAGGCGCTGACCGCGAGCCCCACGGCCGTCGTCCCCACGCCGAAGGAGCGGGCGAAGAGCGGGATGGCGGGGGCCACGACCCCGAACCCGAGGGCGACGACGAAGGCCACCACGGCCAGTACCCAGACCTCCCGGGGGAGGTCCCCCCGACCCTCGCGCAGCACCGGCGGATCGTCGCAGCCCGTGCCCGGACGGCGCCGGGCGGGGGCTCAGGCCAGCAGCCGGTCCCGGTGCACCTGGACCGGCCCGCGCCGGGCGTCACCGGCCGGCAGCAGCTCCAGCAGCCGGTCGTGCACGGTGAGGTCGTCGGCGCCCACCCCGCCGGCCAGCCGGTGCAGCAGGTCGACGTCCCCACCGTCGAGGACGGCGCGGCGGAGGCCGCCGGCCAGCTCCTCGCGCAGGTCGCGCACCAGCGGGGCCTCCGAGCGGGGCAGCAGCAGGCCGGGGGAGGCGCTGAGCGCATCGGCCACCCGCCCCTCGCTCAGGGCCCGCCGCGCGGTGACGACGTCGCTGTCGACGGTGGCGGCCAGCCGGTAGGGCCGGGTGCGCAGCAGGTCGGCGCCGATCAGCTGGCGCAGCCGGTGCACCTCGCCGCGCACGGTGGTCTGGTTCCCGCGGTCCCCGTAGAGCAGCAGGGCCAGCTGCTCCCCGGTCAGCCCGTCGGGGTGCACGGCGAGGGCGGTGAGCACCTCGGCCGGGCGCAGGGTGAGGGCCAGCGGGCGGTCGTCGAGCCGGGCCCGCGGGTGGTCGCCCAGAAAGCGCAGCGACAGCGAGGGCACGGCCGGGGCCAGCCGGACCGACCGGGCGGGAGAGCGCAGCAGCCAGCCCCCGGTCAGTGGCTCGGCGACCACCTCGGCGCCGTTGGCCAGGGTCAGCCGGTCGGGGTCGGCGGGCAGCGAGACCCGCTCGGGCCACCAGCCGAAGGGCTGCCCGGCCAGCAGCCGCCCGGACCGCGTCACCAGCGCTCCCGCGGCCGGGCCCAGCCGGAGCAGGTGGCCCATGTTCTCCATCCGCAGCCGCTCGTCGGCGATGGCCAGCTGGACCCGGAGATGGTGCTCGGCCAGCTGCGCGGTCGCCGACACCAGCTGCACCAGGGCCGGGTGCACGGTGTGCAGCGGCCCGCTGACGTCGACGGCGCCGAGGATCGCGCCGGTGTCCGGGTCGTGCACGGGGGCGGCCACGCAGGTCCACGAGTGGTAGGTGCGCACCAGGTGCTCGGCGGAGTGGATCTGCACCGGGGCGTCGACGGCCAGCGTGGTGCCCATCGCGTTGGTGCCGATGGCGGCCTCGCTCCAGTTGGTGCCCGGGAACAGGCCCACGCTGTCGGCCTGGACCAGCAGCTTGGCCGCGCCGTCGCGCCACAGCACGTTGCCCGCGGCGTCGGTCACCAGCATCACGTGCATGGCCTCGTCGGCGATGCTGGCCAGGGTGTTGCGCAGCAGCGGCAGCACCTCGGCCAGCGGGTGCGCGTCCCGCACACCGGGCAGCTCGTGCTCGTCGTAGACCACCGGCGGCGTGCGGTGCTCCGGGTCGACGTGCGCCGCCAGGCTCCGCTGCCAGGACGCCGACACCACGGGCCGCGGCACCGGACCGTGCTCGTCGCCGGACAGCACCGCGTCGAAGACGCCGGTCAGCTCCCGGGCGTGCGCCGCGGGGTCGGTGCCGGAGTCGTCGGCGACCCGGCGCACCCGTCCACGCGCCACGGTCGCCTCCTGACCTCGACGTGGCGCCAGTCACCCCGACGCCCGTCCCGATCATCGGGGGCGAGGGGTGCCCCGGCAAGCGCCCACGCGCACCGGTGGACGGGGCGCCCGGCCGTGGACGACGGCCGGCCGGGTGACCCGTCGGTGGTGTACGGCGCTGACCTGCGGGTCAGCCCGGCAGTGCGGCCACGGCGGCCTCGGCGACCGACACGTCCTGCTCGACCGACCCGGCGCTCACCCCGACCGCCCCGACCAGCACGCCGTCCCGGGTGAGCGGGATGCCGCCGCCGAAGGCGACCATCCCGCCGGCGGTCTGCTCCAGGCCGTAGAGCTCCGCGCCGGGCTGGACCAACGGCATCAGCGCAGCGGTGGGCAGCTCCATCAGCACCGAGGTGACGGCCTTGCGGGTGGCGATGTCGATGCTGGCCCGGATCGCGCCGTCCATCCGGGCGAAGGCGACCAGGTGCCCGCCGGCATCGACGACCGCGACGTTCATCGGCTGGCCGATCTCGGTGGCGTGGGCGAGGCCGGCGTCGAGGACGACGCGGGCGTCGGCGTGGCTCAGGGGTGCGCTCATGCGGCACATCAGAACCCCTCCGCGCCCCGCAGACCAGACCCCCCGCCGACGCAACGAACAGGCAACGTGGCGGCTGTCACAGTGCCGCGCAGGACCCACCGGACCGCGCCCAGGACGTCGTCGACCCCAGGAGCACCCCCGCATGAGCACCCCCGCACCACCCACGTTGACCGTCGCCGACTACCCCCTGTCGATCAACCGCCCCGAGCTGCTGCGCACCCCCACCGGCAAGCCGGTCACCGCGCTGACCATGGACGCCGTCGTCTCCGGCGAGCTCACCGCCGAGGACCTGCGGATCGCCCCGGAGACCCTGGAGCTGCAGGCCCAGCTGGCGGACGCCAGCGGCCGCACCCAGCTGGCCGCGAACTTCCGCCGGGCCGCGGAGATGACCGCGATCCCCGACGCCGAGGTGCTGTCGATGTACAACGCGCTGCGCCCGCGGGCCTCCACCGCGGCCCAGCTCACCGCGATGGCCGACAGGCTGGAGCAGACCCACGGCGCCCCGGTGTCCGCCGCGCTGGTCCGCGAGGCCGCCGAGGTCTACGGCCGCCGCCGGCTGCTGGCCGACGACGACCCCGAGGACGCCGCGACCGCCGCCACCAGCCCGGACGCCGTCACCCCTGCCGTCGCCGCCGACGAGACAGCCGCCGACGAGACCACCGGGAGCCCCGCGTGACCGCCGTCCAGCCGCTGCGCGCCGAGGAGCCCCGCCACTCGCTGCGCACCGAGGTGCTCGAGGCCCGTCCGGTCAACCTGGACGGGTTCGTCGAGGAGTGGCCCGAGAAGGGCCTGGTCGCGATGGAGAGCGACTTCGACCCGCAGCCCAGCGTGCGCGTCGAGGACGGCCGCATCGTCGAGCTCGACGGCCGCGAGCGGGCCGACTTCGACTTCATGGACAGCTTCATCGCCGACCACGCGATCGACGTGGCGACGACCGAGGCGTCGATGGCGCTGCCCTCGGTGCAGATCGCCCGGATGCTCATCGACCCCGGTGTCTCCCGCTCCGAGGTCATCGCGGTGACCCGCGGGCTCACCCCGGCCAAGGTGCTCGACGTCGTCAAGCTGATGAACGTCGTGGAGATCATGCAGGGGATGCAGAAGATGCGGGCCCGCCGCACCCCGGCCAACCAGGCGCACTCCACCAGCGCCCGGGACAACCCGCTGCAGGTCGCCGTGGACGCCGCGGAGGGCGCGCTGCGCGGGTTCGCCGAGCTGGAGACCACCCTGGGCGTCGTCCGGTACGCCCCGCTGGTGGCGATCGCGCTGCAGGTCGGCGGCCAGGTCGGGCGCGGGGGAGTGCTGACCCAGTGCGCGCTGGAGGAGGCCACCGAGCTGGAGCTGGGCATGCGCGGGATCACCGCCTACGCCGAGACGATCTCCATCTACGGCACCGAGTCGGTCTTCGTCGACGGCGACGACACCCCGTGGTCCAAGACCTTCCTGGCCTCGGCCTACGCCTCCCGTGGCATCAAGATGCGGTTCACCTCGGGCACCGGCTCCGAGGTGCAGATGGGCAACGCCGAGGGCCGCTCGATGCTGTACCTGGAGATCCGCTGCATCCTCATGGCCAAGGGCGCCGGGGTGCAGGGCCTGCAGAACGGCTCGATCAGCTGCATCGGCGTCCCGGGTGCGGTGCCCGGCGGCATCCGCGCGGTGGCCGCGGAGAACCTGGTCGCCTCGATGATGGACCTGGAGTGTGCGTCCGGGAACGACCAGTCCTTCTCCCACTCGGCGATGCGCCGGACCGCGCGGATGCTGCCCCAGCTGCTGCCCGGCACCGACTTCGTCTGCTCCGGCTACTCGGCGGTGCCCAACTCGGACAACATGTTCGCCGGGTCGAACTTCGACACCGACGACTACGACGACTGGAACACCATCCAGCGCGACCTCCAGGTCGACGGCGGCCTGCGGCACGTGCGGGAGGCCGAGATCGTCGCCGTTCGGGCCAAGGCCGCCCGCGTGCTGCAGGCGCTCTTCGAGTACCTGGAGCTGCCGCGCATCACCGACGAGGAGGTCGAGGCGGCCACCTACGCCAACAGCTCCAACGACTACCCCTTCCGCGACGTGCTGGCCGACCTCACCGGTGCCCAGCAGGTCATGGACCGCGGGGTCACCGGCCTGGACCTGGTCCGCGGGCTGGAGGCCACCGGCTTCCACGACGTCGCCGAGAACCTGCTCACCGTGCTGCGGCAGCGGGTCTCGGGGGACCTGCTGCAGACCGCGGCGGTCCTCACCGCCGACTTCACCCCGCTGTCGGCGATCAACGACGCCAACGACTACGCCGGCCCGGGCACCGGCTACCGGCTGCAGGGTGAGCGGTGGGAGGAGCTCAAGAAGCTCCGGCACGTCACCTCCGCCACCAACCCCGAGACCGAGGTGGACTGAGATGACGACCCTGGACGCACCGGCCGAGCGCACGCTCACCCTGCGCGAGACCGGCCCGGCCACCCGCGGCACCCGGCCCGACGAGGTGCTCGTCGCGGTGTCCCCGGCCTTCGGTGACCCGTTCACCCAGACCATCGTCGGGGTGCCGCACGCCGAGGTGCTCCGCCAGCTGATGGCCGGCATCGAGGAGCAGGGCGTGGGGGTGCGCGTCGTCCGGGTCTGGAACACCGCTGACCTGGCCGCGATCGCGCACATCGCCGCCCGGCTGTCCGGGTCCGGCGTCTCGGTGGGCCTGCTGTCCCGCGGGACGACGATGATCCACCAGAAGGACCTGCCCCGGCTGTCCAACCTGGAGCTCTTCCCGCAGTCCCCGCTGCTGGACGCCCCGGTGTTCCGGGCCATCGGCTCCAACGCCGCCCAGTACGCCAAGGGGGAGTCCCCGCAGCCGGTGCCCACCCGCAACGACCAGATGGCCCGCCCCCGCTGGCAGGCCAAGGCCGCGCTGCTGCACCTCAAGGAGTTCGAGTGCATCCGGGCCGACGCCGGCCCGGTCGAGCTCGAGGTGACCATCGAGCGCGCCGCGGGGTGAGCGACCGGCTCGTCGTCGGCGTCGACATCGGCAACTCCACCACCGAGGCCTGCCTGGCCCTGGTCGGTCCGGGCGGCGCGGTGACCCACCTGGGCACCGCGCTCACCCGGACCACCGGGGTCAAGGGCACCCCGGCCTCCACCGAGGGCGCGCTCACCGCGGTGCGCCGGGTGCTCGCCGACGTCGGCCGGCGCCCGGACGAGCTGGACCGGGTGCTGCTCAACGAGGCCACCCCGGTGATCAGCGGCCTGGCGATGGAGACGATCACCGAGACCGTCATCACCGAGTCCACGATGATCGGGCACAACCCGGCCACCCCGGGCGGCGAGGGCCTGGGCGTCGGGGTCACCGTGTCGGTGCTGGACCTGCCCGAGCACCCGGTGGGGGAACCCGCGGTCGTCGTCGTCCCGGCGGGGTGGGACTTCGACGACGTCGCCGGTGCGCTCAACGACGCCGTCGCCCGTGGGGTGGAGGTCGTGGCCGCCGTCCTCGCCGGGGACGACGCCGTGCTGGTCACCAACCGGCTGCACACGCCGGTCCCGGTGGTCGACGAGGTGTCGGCGGTGGAGAAGGTGCCGCTGGGCATGCGGGCCGCCGTGGAGGTCGCGGCACCGGGCCGGACCATCCGCACGCTGTCCAACACCTACGGCATCGCCACCGTCTTCGACCTGGACCCCGACCAGACCCGGCAGGTGTCCCCGGTGGCCCGGGCGCTGACCGGCAACCGCTCGGCCGTCGTCGTCCGCACGCCCTCGGGCGACGTCACCGACCGGCGCATCCCCGTCGGGGTGCTGGAGCTGCGCGGCGAGACCCGCACGGTCAAGGTCGACGTGGACGCCGGCGCCGAGGCGATCATGGCCGCGCTCGCCCGGGTGCAGCCCTTGCGCGACGCCCACGGCGAGCCCGGCACCCACGTGGGCGGGATGCTCGCCGCGGTGCGCGACACGATGGCCGACACGATGGCCGACGGGTCCGGGGAGGCCCCCGGGGACATCGCCATCCGGGACGTGCTGGCCGTGGACACCTTCGTGCCGGCCGAGGTGCGCGGCGGGTTGGCCGGGGAGATCGCCCTGGAGAACGCGGTGGGCCTGGCCGCCATGGTGCGCACCAGCCGCAGCCGGATGCAGGCCGTCGCCGCCCGGGTCGCCGCCGAGCTCGCCACCGAGGCCACCATCGGGGGCGTCGAGGGCGAGATGGCCGTGCTCGGCGCGCTCACCACCCCCGGGGTGCAGGTGCCGGTGGTCGTGGTCGACCTGGGCGGCGGGTCCACCGACGCCGCCTCGCTGTCCGCCGACGGCGTCTGCACCGCGGTGCACGTCGCCGGTGCCGGGGAGCTGGTCACGCGGCTGGTCGACTCCGAGCTGGCCCTGGACGACCGGGAGGTCGCCGAGTGGGTCAAGCGCTGGCCGCTGGCCAAGGTGGAGAGCTTCTTCCACGTCCGGCACGAGGACGGCACGGTGCAGTTCTTCGACGAGCCGCTGCCCTCGCACGTGTTCGCCCGGGTCGTCGTCCTCACCCCCGACGGGCCGGTGCCGTTGGCCACCCGACGCTCGCTGGACGCCGTCCGGCGGGTGCGGCGGGAGGCCAAGCAGCGGGTGTTCGTGGTCAACACGCTGCGCGCGCTGCGCCAGGTCGCCCCCGACGGCGATCTGCGCCGGCTGGACTTCGTGGTGCTGCTGGGGGGCTCGGCGCTGGACTTCGAGATCCCCGACCTGATCGCCGACGCCCTCGCCGGGTTCGGCGTCGTCTGCGGCACCGGGAACGTGCTCGGTGACCAGGGTCCGCGCAACGCCGTCGCCTCCGGGCTGGTCGCGGCGTACGCGAACGGCCTGGGCGGGTGAGCCCCCGCCGCGAGGACCGGGTCGAGCCGCCGGCGGTGGTGCTGCACCACGCGCCGGGTGCACCGTCCGCCGTGCTGCGCGAGGTGTCCGCCGGGGCCGAGGAGGAGGGTGTCCCGCTGCGGCTGCAGCGGGTCCCCGACGGTGCCGCCGTCGCACTCGGGCACGCCGCGGCCCGGGACTCCCGGCTCTCGGTGGGCGTCGGGGTGTCCGCCGACGGTGCGGTGGCCGTGCACCACGCCCAGCTGCCCGCCGACCGCCCCGCCCTCGCCGTCCGCGACGGCACGCCCGCCGACTGGCGCCGTGCCGGCCGCACCGCCGCCCGCGTCGTCACCGGCCTGCCCCTGCAGTGACCACCCCGATCGACGCGGGGAGCTGCGGCCTCAGGCGAGGGCGAGGGTGAGCTCGAGGACGGTGCGGGGGTCCTCCAGGCGGTCGCCGTAGAGCTCGCGCAACTGGCCCATCCGGTAGCGCACGGTCTGCGGGTGCACGAAGAGGGCGGCGGCGACGTCGGCCCGGCGGCCCTGGTGCAGCAGCCAGGACCGCAGCGTCTCGGTGAGCTTCTCCCGGGCGCCCTCGGGCAGGTCGTCCAGCGGGCTCAGCACCTGGGCACGCAGGTCGGCGAGGGCGTCGTCGTCGGCGCGGAGCACCAACTCGGCCAGCCGCTGCTGGGTGTCCAACGCCGCCGTCCCGGGTGCGGTGAAGCCGAGCTCCAGGGCGCGGGCGGCGCGGGCGTGCGAGGCGGCGACGTCCCACCACGGCCGGGGCGGTCCGACGACGGCCTCCCGGCCCTCCAGCGCGCGCAGCAGGGCCGCGCGGCCCGGGCCCTCGCCGTCGGGCACCAGCAGCACCGACAGGTCGTCGTCCACCGGCTGCAGGGTCTGCCCGTCCAGCAGCGCCAGCGCACCGCGCACCCGGGAGGCCGGCAGCAGCACGGCGGTGAGGGTGCCGGGGGGAGTCCAGTCGGCCCGTGCCGCCGCGGCGGTCAGCTCCTCGACGGTGCCGCCGGCGAGCAGCCGCTGGCCCAGCCGCTCCAGCACCCGCTGGCGGACCCGGCCGCTGGCGGTGCGCTCGTCGGCGTGCCCGGCGACGCTGGCCGCGGACAGCGCGTCGATGTAGGCGAAGACCAGCTCGGCGAACCGGGCCAGCTGCTCGGCGGTCAGCCCGCTGCCCACGGCGGTGGCGGCCAGGTGCCGCCAGGCCACCCGGGCACCCACCCGGTAGGCGCCCAGCAGCGCGTCCAGGGACCGGCCGCCGCGCGCCTCGCCGCGACCCAGGGCGTAGGCGCCGTCCAGGGCGGGCTGGATGGGGGTGTCCGCCGCGGCCGCGCCCCGGGTGGTGGCCAGCTCCAGGAACCCGCCGAGTGCCAGCTGGACGGCGTTCTCGATGGTGGCGCCCATCGTGTCGGCATAGGCGTCGGCGTAACTGGGCACCGACACCACGATCGCCGCCACCGTCGCCTCCGCGACCGCCGGCAGGTCGTTGCGGATGGCCCGGGCGACGTGCATCGGCAACGTCCGGGGTGTGGGGTCGGTCGGTGCTGCCACGACGGGGCCTCTCAGCTGCGGTTTCTGGCAGGAGTTGTTCGCAGGGTGTGAAAAGCACCCTCCGATTCACCAGCTTGGCACAGGTGTTCGTACCCGGGAGCGGGCAGGATGGGCCCATGACGACATCCGTGCCTCGCCGACCCGGTCTGCGCGCCCGTCTCGGGGACCGGGTGCTGAGCCTGGTGGAGGCGGCGACCACCCCGCTGCTGCCCACCGACTACCTCGACGTCTTCGCCCCGCTGCGGTCCGGTGCCGACCTGCGCGGACGGGTCGTGGAGATCCGGCCCGAGACCGCCGATGCCGCCACCCTGGTCATCCGGCCCGGCCGGGGCTGGCGCGAGCACACCCCCGGCCAGTACGTCCGCCTCGGGGTCGACGTCGACGGCGTCCGCCAGTGGCGCGCCTACTCGGTCACCAGTGACCGCACCCGCACCGACGGCTGCCTCACGGTCACCGTCAAGGCCATCCCGGACGGCGTCGTCAGCAACCACCTGGTGCGCGAGATGCGCCCGGGCACCGTGGTCCAGCTGGACCGGGCCACCGGGGACTTCACCCTGCCGCAGGAGCGGCCCGAGAAGGCCCTGTTCGTCACCGCCGGCTCGGGCATCACCCCGGTGATGGGCATGCTGCGCAACCACCTCGACGAGCTGGGTGACGTCGTCCTGGTGCACTCCGCACCCCGCCGCGAGGACGTCGTGTTCGGTGCCGAGCTGCGCGAGCTGGCCGCCGCCGGCGGCCTGCGGCTGGTCGAGCGGCACACCGGGACCGACGGTCTGCTCAAGCCCGCCGAGCTCGCCGAGCTGGTGCCCGACCTGGCCGAGCGCACCACCTGGGCCTGCGGCCCGGTCGGCATGCTCGAGGCGCTGGAGGAGCACTGGGCCGCCGAGGGCATCGCCGAGCGCCTGGTCACCGAGCGCTTCCGGCCCCGCGTGCTGGTCACCGGCGAGGGCGGCACGGTCACCTTCGGGAAGACCGGCACCACCGTGGAGGCCGACGGCGCCACCCCGATCCTGGACGCCGCCGAGGCCGCCGGGGTGCTCATGCCCAGCGGCTGCCGGATGGGCATCTGCTACGGCTGCGTGCTCCCGCTGCGCGAGGGCGCCGTCCGCGACCTGCGCAACGGCGAGCTCACCACCGCCGCCCCCGGGGACGGGGTGCTCGTGCAGACCTGCGTGAGCGCCGCCGCCGGGCCGTGCGACATCGACCACTGACACCCCACCTCTCGACCCCCCGACGCTGAGGAGACCCGCATGACCGCGCTGCAGAAGAAGTCCGAGAACCCCGTCGCGCACCTGTCCGCCCAGGACGTGGAGGACATCGGCCGCCGGCTCGACGCGATCCGCCAGGAGGTCGCGGACAGCCGCGGCGCCGCGGACGCCGCCTACATCCGCAAGGTCATCGACGTCCAGCGCAAGATCGAGCTGGCCTCGCGCGCCGTGCTGCTGCTCTCGAAGTTCCCCCCCGCCTGGTTCGTCGGGACGGCGGGCCTCTCGGTCGCCAAGATCCTGGAGAACATGGAGATCGGGCACAACATCCTGCACGGCCAGTGGGACTGGATGCGCGACCCGAAGATCCACTCCACGACGTGGGAGTGGGACATGGCCAGCCCGGCCGAGCAGTGGAAGCACTCGCACAACGAGCTGCACCACACGTACACGAACGTGATCGGCAAGGACAACGACCTCGGCTACGGGATCATGCGGGTCGACGAGGACCAGAAGTGGATCCCGCTGTACCTGCTGCAGCCGCTGTGGAACTTCGTCAACGCGTGCTTCTTCGAGTACGGCATCGCCGCCTACGACCTGGAGCTGGGCAAGAACCTGGCCACCCCCGAGCGGCGCGCCGACCCGGGCTTCCGGGCCCGGGGCAAGGCCGTGCTGCGCAAGATCCGCAAGCAGGCCACCAAGGACTACGTGGTGCACCCGCTGCTGTCGGGCCCCTCGTTCCTGCCCACCCTGACCGCGAACTTCGTGGCCAACGTGGTGCGCAACGTGTGGTCGCACTCGGTGATCATGTGCGGGCACTTCCCCGAGGGCGTCGAGACCTACGAGAAGACCTCCATCGAGGGCGAGACCCGCGGTGAGTGGTACCTGCGCCAGATGCTGGGCTCGGCGAACATCTCCGGCTCCAAGGCCATGCACGTCATGACCGGCAACCTGTCGCACCAGGTCGAGCACCACCTCTTCCCGGACCTGCCGAGCAACCGGTACGCCGAGATCGCCCCGAAGGTCCGCGCGATCTTCGACGAGTACGGGCTGCGGTACCACACCGCCTCGTTGCCCCGGCAGGTCGGCAGCGCCTGGCACAAGGTCTTCCGGCTCTCCCTGCCCAACGGCTGGATGGCTGCGACGACGCCGAAGAACGCCCCGCAGCAGGTCGCCAAGCTGGTCCAGCTGACGACGGCCAAGCCCAAGGTGCGCCGGGCCATGCAGCGCGAGTGGGAGCAGGCCGCCACGGCGGCCTGAGACCCCTGTCCGACCGGGCCCCCGTGACCACCAGGTCACGGGGGCCCGGTCGGTTCAGGTGGCGGCGTCGGTGAGCGAGGCCAGCCCGCCCAGCAGCATCAGGCCGCCCAGCACGATGAGCACCAGCCCGCCCACCCGGTTGCCCAGGGTCGGCCGGCGCCGGGCGCGGACGCCGAGCACCACCAGCACGACGGCGATGAGCAGCCCGAGCAGCTGCCCGATGACCAGGCCCGCCGTCTCGGCGCCGTTCGCGGCGGCCAGCACGAGAGGAGCGAGGGTCACGGGAGGGCAGCGTGCCACGTGTCCTGGGGTGCGGGTCAGCGGCCCCGGACGGTGCGCTTCGAGCCCTTGGCGGCGCGCTTCGCGCCGTCCTCGACGCCGAGGTGGTAGCCCAGCCGCAGGCCCACCGAGAGGGCGACGCCCAGTGCTGCCCAGATGGCCTCGTTCATGGCGACCCCCGTCGTCCGGCCGCCGGTGTGTGCAGCGGGTCCCCGGAGTCTCGGAGCCCGGGGAGACCGGGAGTGTGCGCCGCGCCGCGCGTCGAGGCCAGGGCGGCGCGGCCACTGCGGACCGTCGCCGGACCCTCACCCGAGGGCCCGGCGACCGGGTGTCACAGGTGCAGCAGTGAACCCTGCTCGTCGTGCGCGTGGGCCTGCGGGTCGTCCAGCCACACGCCGCCGTCGGCGAGGTAGCGGAAGCGGACGGGCTCACCGGCCGGCAGGGTGACGACGACGCTGCGGGTGCCGTTGGAGCGCTTCTTCAGCACGTGGGTGCCCGGCGTCCAGCCGTTGAAGTCACCGACGACGGAGACCGGGCCGGGGACGGCCTGCTCCTCCAGGGCGAAGGTGACGGCGACGTCGGTGCGGGCGGCGGGGGACTTCTTCAGTCGGATCATGGCGTTCTCCGGTCAGGCGGCTCGGGCGTGCGGAGCGGGCGACGGCGGCCGGTCCAGCGGGGCGTGTGTCGCGAGACTAGGGAGCCCAGCGGGCCGTCCAGGGCAGGCGCACCGGGCCCCCCGTCGACCCGGGACGGGTGGTGCTGGGGAGGCTGGTGGGACACCGCGGGGCCGCCGTGCAGGTCGTCCGGGCACCGGTAGGGTGAGCGCGTCCGCTCGTCGGACCGAGCGTCCAACAGGGGGGCGTCCAGCCCTGGGGCGGCAGTCGTGCCGGCCCGGATGGCGTGAGCCGTGAGCCCTGAGCTCAGGAGCCCCCTCATGACGACCCCACCCGACGGACCCGACCGGTCCGCGTTCGACGACGTCGACCTGGCCCGGGAGACCATGCAGTCGGTGCTGCAACAGGTCGCCACCCAGGCCAAGCACGCCATCCCCGGCGTCGCCGAGGCCTCGGTGACCGTCGTCGAGCGTGGCCGACCGACGTCGGCGGCCTGGACCGGGTTGCTGGCCTTCGAGCTGGACGAGACCCAGTTCGGCCTGGAGTACGGGCCGTGCCTGTCCGCCGCCGCCAGCGGCGAGGTGGTCGCGATCGCGGACATGGCCACCGAGGAGCGGTGGGGGCGGTTCACCCCGCTGGCTCTCCGGCAGGGCGCGCTGGCCTCGCTGTCCACGCCCATCCCGTTCCAGCACGACCTGCAGGCCGCGCTCAACTGCTACGCGACGCAGCCGCACGCCTTCGACGCCGCAGCCGAGGCGCAGGCTCGAGGCATCGTCGGGCGGGCCGCGGTGGTGATCAGCAACATGCACGCCTACGACAGCACCCGGCGCACCGTGGAGAACCTGCAGGAGGCGATGCGTTCCCGGGCGGTGATCGAGCAGGCCAAGGGCATCCTCATGGGCCGCGCGGGCATCTCCTCCGCCGAGGCCTTCGAGACCCTCGCCCGGCGCTCGCAGGACGCCAACCGCAAGCTCCGGGACATCGCCCGCGAGCTGGTCGCCGAGGTCACCGGCGAGGGCCGGGAGGAGAACCGGGACAGCGACCGCGACGACGGCGCCGACAGCCGCGGTGACGACGGACGGGACGGGGGCCGCCGGTGAGCGCCGTCGACGACTTCGCCTCCGCGCTCGCCCGGGAGTCCGCCGCCGACCCCGACCCCGCCTCGCTCCCCACCCGGCTGGCCCGGGCCGCCGTCCGGGCGCTGCCCGTGCAGGGCGCCGGGATCACGCTGGCCCAGGACGAGCCGGTCGGCCGGCTCCCGGTCGGCGCCTCGGACCCCACCGCGGCGCTGGCCGAGCGGCTGCAGTTCACCGCCGGGGACGGGCCGTGCCTGACCTCCTCCCGCCTGGGCCAGCCGGTCTTCAGCGACGAGGAGGACGCCGGGAAGCGCTGGCCGGCCTTCGTCGACGCGCTGGTCACCCGGACCCCGTACCGGGCGGTGGCCTCGCTGCCCCTCTTCGACCGGGGCGATCCGTTCGCCTCCCTGGACCTCTACCTCGACGACCCCTCCGGGTTGCGGGCGCTCGACGTGTTCGACGTCGTCTCGCTGGCCTCGCTGGTCGCCGACGCGCTGGTCACCCAGGTCGGGTTGGCGGCGGCCTTCGGCGGGGGTGACCGGTCGCCGGGGGTCTCGGACCGGCTCTCCGTCTGGCAGGTGATCGGTCTGCTGGCCACCCGGGGGGACACGGACTCCGACACCGCGCTGTCCCGGCTGCGCGCCTACGCCTTCGGTCGGGACGAGACGGTGGACGACGTCGCGGCCGCCGTCTCGGCGGGGCGGCTCGACCCCGAGCGGGTGCTGCAGGGGGACCCGGTCTGAGGTGGCTCAGAACGCGTAACGGACCGTCAGCCACGGGGCGTGCGCCCTGATCAGCGCACGCAGCCGGTCGACGGCGGCCCGCTTGACGTCGGCCCGGTAGCGGACGTTCGCCTGGCCGTTCTGCGAGGTCTTGGCCTCCTGCAGGTCCGGGCGCCACAGCAGCTGCTCGGCCTGCGGGTGCCAGCCCAGGTTCACCTCGTGCAGCGCCTCGTTGTGCGTCAGCAGGACGACCTCCGCCGCGGCCTGGGCGCGGGTGGCGGGGGACAGGACGTCGGAGAGCTGCTGCAGCAGCGCCGTCCAGTCGGCCTCCCAGCCCGGGCGCAGCACCACCGGGGACAGGTTCAGGTGCACCTCGTACCCGGCGGCCACGAAGTCGTCGGCGGCGGCGATCCGCTCGGCGACCCGGCTGGTGCGCACGTCCAGGAGGCGGGCGTCGTCGTCAGGCATCACGGAGAACCGGATCCTGGTGCGCCCGCGCGGGTCCAGTTCCAGCAGCTGCCGGTTGACCCACTTGGTGGCGAAGGAGGCCTTGGCGGTGGGCAGGTCGGCGAAGGTGGCGACCAGGTCGGCCACGTTGTCGCTGACCACGGCGTCCACCGAGCAGTCGCCGTTCTCGCCGATGTCGTAGACCCAGGCGTGCGGGTCGCACTGGTCGGGCTCGGGCTTGGGGCCCAGCTTCGCCACGTGCCGGCGCAGGTGGGCGGTGATCTGGTCGATGTTGGTGAACACGGTGATCGGGTTGGCGTAGCCCTTGCGCCGCGGGACGTAGCAGTAGGCGCAGGCCATCGCGCAGCCGTTGGCCGTGGAGGGGGCGATCCAGTTCGCCGAGCGGCCGTTCTCCCGGGTGGCGATCGACTTCTTCACCCCGAGCACCAGCGTCTCGCTCTTCACCCGCACCCAGCGGTCCACGTTGCCGGCGTTGCCGTGCAGCTCGGGCACGCCCCAGTGGCTCGCGACCTCGACCACCTCGGCGTCGGGGAAGCGGGCCAGCACCTGGCGGCCGCGAGGAGAGGCGGCCGCGGCGGGCTCGGCGTAGACCCGGCGCACCTGCAGCAGCCGGTGCCGCACCGGGGTCTCGGCCGCGCGGGCCTCGGCGGCGTCCAGCTCGTCGAACAGGCTGGGCTGGGTCACGTCCTCCAGGGTGCCCCGGGTGCGCGGCCCCTGCACCCGCTCAGAGCAGGACGTCGACCACCAGCCACGCGTTGAGCGCGGTGACGGCGAGTGCGACGACGCCGGCGGCCAGCGTCGTCACCGGCCGGTTCACCCACGCCCCCATGACCGAGCGGCGGGCGGTCAGCCAGACCAGCGGGACCAGGGCGAACGGGATGCCGAAGCTGAGCACGACCTGGGACCAGACGAGCGCGGTGGTGGGGTCGGCCCCGACCACCAGCAGTCCGACGGCGGGGGCGACGGTGATCGTGCGGCGCAGCAGCACCGGGATCCGCCGGCGGAGGAACCCGGCCATCACCACCTGTCCGGCGTGGGTGCCGACCGAGGAGGCGGCGAACCCGGAGGCCAGCAGCGCGACCGCGAAGGCGATCGCCGCGCCCTGCCCGGAGCGCTCGCCCAGGCCGGCGTGCACGCTCTCCAGGGTCTGCTCGCCCTCTCCGGAGAACAGCCCGGCGGCGACGACGAGCAGCACCGCGTTGACCACCCCGGCCAGCACCATCGCCAGCAGCACGTCCAGCCGCTGGGCCCGCAGCAGCCGGCCCCGTCCCTCCCGCGTGCGACCGGCGGTGACGGCGTCGCCGTAGCGGCCGGGGGTGAGCGCGGAGTGCACGTAGACCACGTGCGGCATCACCGTGGCGCCCAGGATGCCGACGGCGAGCACGGCGGCGTCCCCGGACAGCGGGGTCGGGGCCAGGCCGGCGACCACGCCCGCGGGGTCGACCCCGGCGTCGACCATCGTGTAGCCGAAGCCGGCGGCGATGACGAGCAGGCAGCCGGTGACCGCCCGTTCGAAGGGCCGGTGGCCGCCGCGCTGCAGGCCCAGCAGGGCGGACGCGACGACGGCGGTGAGCACGCCGCCCACCGGCAGCGGCACCCCGAAGAGCAGGTTGAGCGCGACCGCACCCCCGACGATCTCGGCCAGGTCGGTGGCGATCGCGACCACCTCGGCCTGCACCCACAGCCCGCGGGTCACCGGCTTGGGCAGGGTCAGCCGGCACAGCGTGGCGAGGTCCCGCCCGGTGGCCAGGCCCAGCTTCGCGGTGAGGGTCTGCACCAGCACCGCGAGCACGTTGGCCGCCACCACCACCCACAGCAGGGTGTAGCCGAACGAGGCGCCGGCGGTGGCGTTGGTGGCCACGTTGCCCGGGTCGACGTAGGCGATGGCGGCGACGAAGGCCGGCCCGAGCATCGGCCACAGCCGGGCCCGGCGGGGTGGGGGAGCGAGCGGGGGCAGGGTGGCGGCCTCGACGCGGGACAGGAACACGGGGACCCCCGGGGGTGGCTCGCGGACGGGCGGACGCTCCTGTCCTGCCCGGGCCACCGGCCCGGTCGGGCCGTCCCTGGCCCGCGCGGGCCAATCCCGCCGCCCCGGTGGCGGCTGGCCGCCCGCGCGCGTGGACTCGGGCCAGGGCGCCGGGTCCCCAGCACGGGGACACCGCCGGGGCCTGACCCCGTGAGGAACCCGTGCGCTCAGCCCTCCGCCGTCAACCCCAGCCGACCCGCCAGCGCCGCCGCCTCGGTGCGGCTGGAGACCCTCAGCTGACGCAGCAGGCCGGCCACCAGCCGCTTCGCCGTCCGCTCCGACACGTGCAGGGTGGTGGCGATCTCCATCGTCGGCGTCCCGGCCGCGACCAGACGCCACAGCCGGCGGTCGTCGGCGGACAGCTGGCCCAGCACGCCACGGTCCTCCCGGGGCGCGGCGTCGGCGAGCAGCCTGCGCAGCAGCGCCGCCGGGACGACGGACCAGCCCTCCAGCAGCGCCAGCAGCGGCGGAACCAGCGTCTCGGGCTCGCTGCTCTTGGGCAGGAAGGCCTCCGCCCCGGCCCGCAGCGCCTCCAGCTGCTCGTCCTCGTCGGCGGTGCCGGACAGGGCGACGACCCGCACGTTGGGCTCGGCGCGCCGGATCGCCGCGATCGCCCGCAGCCCGCCCGGTGGGGGCATGCCCAGGTCCACCAGGGCCAGGTCGGCCCGCTCCCGGCGGACCAGGGCGGCCGCGGCCGAGGCGTCGTCGGTGCTGCCGACCACGCGGACCCGGCCGCGGCTGACGGGGGGCAGCAGCACCGCGAGGCCCCGGCTGAACAGCGGGTGGTCGTCGACCACCACCACGTCGACCGGAGCAGCGGTCGGGGCGGAGGGCTCGGGGAGGCTCACGCGTCTCCAGGGGGTGCGGACGGGGTGCGGCGGGACTGGCCGCGGTCGTCGGGGAGGCAGTGCCCGTGACCATCGCCGCCGACACCACCACCGGCGTGCCGCGCTCCCCGCTGGCCCGGGTGGCGCGCGTGTTCCGACGCCGTCCCGACCCGGCGCCGGTGCGTGACGACGACGCCCTGGTGCGCGCGCTGTGCCACGACATGGGGACGCCGCTGGCCTCCCTGCGGGCCCTGCTGGCCCACCTGGACGCCGCCGGGGACGACGCCGGCGAGGTCGCCGACCTGGCCCGGGCGCAGGCCGACTGCCTGGTCTCCATGCTGCGCACCGCCTCGGCGACCGGGGGAGCGCTCCCGGCGACCGGCTGGCCGCGATCGCTGGCCGACGTCGTCCGGGCGAGCCTGGCGGCGTCCGGCCTGCCCGGCGACCAGGTCCGGGTCGCCGTGGAGCCCGGCGCCGGTGACGTGCCGGTCGCCGACGCCCGGGTGCAGCGGATCCTCACCAACCTGCTGGAGAACGCCCACCGGCACGGCCAGGGGCGGGCGGTGCGGCTCGTGGTGGGGGCCCGCCGCGGGTGGGCGTCGCTGGAGGTCACCCAGGCCGGCGTCCCCGACCGGGTGGTGGAGCACCTGCGGGCCCAGGAGCCGCCGGCGGACCTGACCGGGTTGGGCCTGTGGTCGGTGCGCCGTCAGGCCACCGAGCTCGGCGGCCGGGTGACCTGCCGGCGCGGGCCCGCGGGCCTGTCCGTGGTGGTCGACCTGCCCGACCGCTGAACCCGGCACCGGGGGGCCACCGGAGGGCCCGGGCGGGCCACCGGGGGTGGGGAGTGAGGGGGTGAGACCGCGGACGCGGTGCTCGCCGGAACCGCCGACACGAACCAGGAGACACCGTGTTCACCCACACCCACGCACTGCAGTTCGAGGCCAAGCCCGACGGTCCCGACCCGGACTTCGCCCGCAAGATGCAGGAGGTCCTCGGCGGCCAGTGGGGCGAGATGACCGTCGCCACCCAGTACCTGCTGCAGGGCTGGAACTGCCGGCTGCCCGGCAAGTACAAGGACATGCTGCTGGCGATCGGCACCGAGGAGCTCGCCCACGTCGAGATGATCGTGACGATGATCGACCGGCTGCTCGACCACGCGCCGCTCAAACCCGACGCCGCCGACCGCACCAAGGAGGCGGCCGCCGGCTACGGCCAGCACAACCCGCAGCACCTCATCGCCAACGGCTCGGGCGCCTCCTACATGGACAGCATGGGCAACCCGTGGACGGGCGCCTACGTGACCGCCAGCGGGAACCTCTACGCCGACTTCTCCTACAACGCGACGGCGGAGATGCAGGGCCGGCTGCAGGTGGCCCGGCTGTGGAACATGACCGACGACCCGGGCGTCAAGGACCTGCTGCGCTTCCTGCTCACCCGCGACCACATGCACCAGCAGCAGTGGCTGGCCGCCATGGAGGAGCTCAAGAGCGACGGCCTGGACGGCGTCCCGGTGCCCGAGGCCTTCCCGCTGGAGGAGGAGCTGCCCGAGTTCGCCTACACGTTCATCGACGCCTCCGACGGCCCCGACGCCGCCGCCGGCCGGTGGGCCAACGGCCCGGCGCTGGACGGCACGGACAACGTGCTGACGTCGGCGCCGATCGCGGCCCACGCCGACGCCCCGATCCTCCCGCCGGGCGACCCGCGGCTCTACGGCACCCCGCCGGTTCCCATGCAGGGCTTGCTGCAGAAGGCCAAGGACGCGCTCACGTAGTCCCGCTGCCGGTGCCCGCCGTCCCCGGCGGCGGGCACCGGCGCCCCACCCGCTCCACCCACCCCGATCCGGAGGAGGTCCCCGTGTCCCCGACCCTGGCCCGGTCCGCCCCGTTCACCGTCCTGCTCGCCCTCGCCCTCACCGCCGCCGTGCTCACCCCGGGCGCCCCGGTGCTCGCGGCCTGCCTGATCGCCGCCGCGCTGGCGCACCGGCTGCTGGCCCGCCACCACGTGCACCGGCTGCCCGCCGCGTGGGGTCACCGTCGAGCCCTGGCCCCCGCGGAGGACGCCGCCCCCGCCGTCACCGGCTGACCCCTGGACGGGTCGGCGCGACCCCTCAGCGGGGTCCGCTAGCCTGCCCGGCGGGTCCAACACCGAGGCTCGAGGACGTCCGTGCTGCCCGCGGACAGCACCCCGAGGCGGTTCCCCCGTGACGGCAGACGTGGCCCGGTTCCTGCTCGAGCGCGCGGCCGACGAGCTCGACCGGCTGGCGGCCGACCCGGCCGCCCCCGACGACCGTGCTGCCCGCGCCGTCCGCCACGCCCGGGGCCGTCACGAGGTGGCCCGGACCTGGCTCCGGCTCGCCGCGACCGGGGACGAGCTCCTCGCGCCGCGGCTCGCCGAGCTCGGGCGCGTGCTGTGCCTGCTGGCCGCCGCGTACGAGGACCACCCGGACTTCCCCGCGCTCGCCGAGCGTTCCCCGCTGCTCCGGTCGGGCTTCCCGCTCTGGTGACACCGCCGCTCCCACCGGGTTCCGGCCGGGATGGTTCCCATCGCGCGTTTCCACCTTCGAGCGGCGGGTAGCTGAGAAGTCCCGGACCGCCACCCAGAAACGGTGGCCACCACCCGCGCGAAGCGCAGCCCGTCCGGCCCCGCACACCCTCACGACGCCTCCAGGGCGCCGTCGACGAGTGCTGCGCCGGGCCGTCCCGCGGGCTGTCCGCACCCCTCCCTGGAGGAACGATGACGCACTCCCTCGACACACCCACCAGCGGCACGAGCGGCGGCACCGACAGCGGCTCCGCCTCGACGACCGACGTCGCCAAGGACGAGGCCCGGTCGGTCGGGCAGACCACCGCGCAGGCCGGCAAGCAGGTCGCCGGCACCGCGGCCGAGCAGGCCCAGCAGGTCACCCAGGAGACCCGTCGGCAGGCCGCCGACCTGCTGTCCCAGGGGCGCCAGCAGGCCACCGAGCAGGCCCGCGCCGGCCAGCAGAAGGCCGCGGGCAGCCTCTCCGCCCTGGCCGAGGAACTACGCGCGATGACCGACGGCGAAGGCGGCTCCGGCCCGGCGCACGACCTGGTCCGGCAGGCCACCGGCGCCGTCGACACCTTCGCCGGGCACCTGCGCGACCGCGAGCCCGGCGACCTGCTCGAGGACGTCCGGCGCTTCGCCCGCCGCCGTCCCGGCGCCTTCCTGCTCGGCGCCGCCGTGGCCGGGGTGCTCGCCGGCCGGCTGACCACCGGCGTCGTCGCCGCCCACAAGGACCAGGGTGGTCAGGGCGGCCAGGGCACCTCCGGGACGCCGCACGACGTCACCACGGGCACCGGCGCGCTGCCCGGCGCGGCGTCCGGGTACGCCGCCGTGCCGCCGGTCGACGTCCCACCGACCCACGCCGGTGCCCCCACCGACGCCGGCCTGACCACGGGCGCCGGCTACGCCTCCGGCCCGGGCTACGACCCGACGACCGGGTACACCCCGGTCCCGCCGGCGCCGTACGGCACCGAGACCCCCGTCGTCCCGCCGGCCGACCCGACGCGGGGCCGGGCGTGAGCGCCCCGTACGGCACCGGCGCCGAGCGCGTCTCCGCGACCGACATCAGCGCGGCCGCCGCGCCCAAGGCCGGCATGGGCGCGCAGACCGATGACGGTCACCCCGACGTCGACGGCGTCTCGGTCGGTCAGCTCCTCGGTGAGGTCAGCAAGGACCTGTCCACGCTGATGCGCCAGGAGCTGGAGCTGGCCAAGGCCGAGCTCAAGACCGAGGCCGCCAAGGCCGGCAAGGGCGCCGGGATGCTCGGCGGGGCCGGCTACGCCGGGCACCTCACCGTGCTCTTCCTCAGCCTGGCCCTGTGGGCCGCGCTGGCCAGCGCCATCCCCGCAGGCTGGGCGGCGCTCATCGTCGCCGTCGTCTGGGGCGTCGTGGCCGGGGTCCTCTTCGTCATGGGCCGCAAGCAGCTCAAGACGGTGAACCCCAAGCCGGAGCGGACGGTGGAGACCCTGCAGCGGGTCCCCGGCGCCGTGACCCCCTCCTGACCCCCACCCACCCAGCACGGACGAGAGGACCCACCATGACCAGCAGTGACCCGGACGTCATCCGGCAGCAGATCGAGGACACCCGCGCCAACCTCAGCTACGACGTCGACGCGCTCAACGAGAAGGTGAACCCGGCCCGCGTCGTCGACCGCCGGGTGACCCGGACCAAGGCCTCCGTGGACAACCTGCGCAGCCGGGTGATGGGCTCCGCCGAGTCCGGTGGCAGCAAGGTCGGCGACGCCGCCCACCAGGCCACCGACTCGGTCCGTGGGGCCGCGCAGAGCGCCGCCGACACGGTCGGCCAGACGCCGGACGCCGTCGTCAGCAAGACCCAGGGCAACCCGATGGCCGCGGGCCTCATCGCCTTCGGCGTGGGCTGGCTGGTGTCCTCGCTGCTGCCGACCACGGAGAAGGAGAAGCAGCTGGCCGGCCAGGCCGAGACCGCGGTCAAGGAGCACTCGCAGCCGCTGGTCGACGCCGCGAAGCAGGCCGCCCAGGAGGCCGGGGAGGCCCTGAAGCCGGCCGCCCAGGAGGCCGTCGAGTCGGTCAAGGGCACCGCCCAGGACGCCGTCGCGACGGTCAAGGAGGAGGGCCAGTCGGCCGCCGGGGACGTGCAGGGCCAGGCCCAGCAGTCCCGCGAGAACGTGCAGGGCGCCAGCTCCAGCTGAGCCCCGGGGGAGGGCGGCCTGCGGGCCGCCCTCCCCGCGCGACCACCCCGAGACCAGGAGGACCACCCGTCCCCGGACGGTCGACCCGCGCGGAGGTCGTCGGCTCCGCCACCGCGTGGGGCGCGCTGTGCCCGGGCGCACTGGCGCTGGACGAGCGCCGGACCACCACGGACCACCACCCGCTGACCCACTCTCGGAGGTACCCCATGGCCCTGGACCAGTTGCTCACCCGCGTCGCCGGGGCGGGGGGTGCCGCCCTTGCCAAGCTGCAGCACACCCGGATCCCCGGCATCGGGCAGGCGTCCACCACCGAGCCGGCCGACGTGTCCGCCGCCCGGTAGCGCGCGGTCACCGTGCTCGCCGACCCCGACGAGCTGACCGGCCCGTTCCCCGAGCTCGACGCCCTGGGACCCGACCTCCAGGTGCGGACGACACCCGCCCCGGGCGGTCGGGGCACCGAGCTCGCCGGCCGCTTCCGCGGCACCCCGGACGCCGAGCGCATCGGGGAGCTGCGCGCCGCACTGCGCCGGACCAAGCAGGTCGTCGAGGTCGGTGAGGTCCTGCGGGTCGACCCGCAGCCGCACGGACGCCGGGCGGCCACCCCGCAGGGCGCCGCACTCGAGGGCGCGGCCGCACGGGCTCCGAAGGAGGGTGTGCTGTGAAGGCCGCCGTGTGGGCCGGGGTCAACGAGGTCGCCGTCGAGGACGTGCCCGAGCCCCAGCTGCTCAACTCCCACGACGTCATCCTCAAGATCAGCAAGACGGTCACCTGCGGGTCGGACCTGCACCTGATCGGTGGCTACATCCCGGCGATGCGCACCGGCGACGTCCTCGGCCACGAGTTCACCGGCGAGGTCGTCGAGGTCGGGTCCGGGGTGCGGAAGGTGGCGGTGGGGGACCGGGTCGTCGTCCCGTCCTTCGTGGCGTGCGGCAACTGCTGGTACTGCCGGCAGGAGCTGTACTCCCTGTGCGACAACGGCAACCCCGACCCGGGCATCACCGAGGGACTGTGGGGCCAGAGCCCCGGCGGCTGCTTCGGCTACTCCCACGCGATGGGCGGCTACGCCGGCAGCCACGCCGAGTACATGCGGGTGCCCTACGCCGACGTCGGGTGCTTCCTCGTCCCCGACGGGGTGTCGGACACCCGGGCGCTGTTCGCCTCGGACTCGGTGACCACCGGCTGGACCGGTGCGCACCTGGGCGGCACGAAGCCCGGGGACGTCGTCGCCGTGTGGGGGGCCGGCGCGGTGGGCCAGATGGCCGCCCGCGCCGCGATGCTGCTGGGTGCCGAGCAGGTCGTGGTCATCGACCGGCTGCCCGAGCGGCTGGCCCAGGTCCGCCAGCACGTCGGGGCCGAGGCGGTCGACTACAGCACCACCGACGTCGTCGCCGAGCTGCGCGAGCGCACCGGGGGCCGCGGGCCCGACGTGTGCATCGAGGCCGTGGGCATGGAGGCGCACGGCACCGGCGTGACCGGCGTGTACGACCAGGTCAAGCAGCAGCTGCGGTTGCAGACCGACCGGCCGGTCGCCGTCCGTGAGGCGGTACGGGCCTGCCGCAAGGGGGGCAGCGTCTTCGTGCTCGGCGTCTTCGCCGGGATGGTCGACAAGTTCCCGCTGGGCGCCGTCATGAACAAGGGGCTCACGCTGCGCGGCGCGCAGCAGCACGGGCAGCGCTACGTACCCGAGATCCTCGGCCACATGGAGCGCGGCGAGCTGACCACCGAGCACCTGGCCACCCACACCATGCCGCTGTCCCAGGCAGCGGAGGGGTACCGCATCTTCAAGGACAAGGTGGACGGCTGCGTCCGGACCGTCTTCGAGCCGGGCTCGTGAGCGAGGAGCAGCGGGGCCGGGTGCCCCGCAAGGTGGGCCGCACCTACGTGCTGGGCGCCATCGTCATCGCGATCGTCATCGTCTTCTCGGTGCTGCTCGGGGTCAGCCAGTGCGCCCCGAACGACCCCGACAGCGGAGACGACCCCGGGCAGGGGAACGCGGTCGAGCAGCTGGTGGGCGTCGACGACCGCGCGTTGCGCGTCGAGACCTGACCGGGCGCCTATCAGGGCGTGTCTGATGCGCACTCCTGGCCAGTACTGCGTACCGGGCACGCCCTGATGGCGGGCGTCAGGCGATGCAGCTGGTGTCCTCCGCGGTGCGCTCGACGGAGGCGTAGGTGCCGTCGGTGGGGGCGGCCTCCTCCACGGTGACGGGCTGGCCGATCCCGTTGAAGTCCGAGCCGAGGACCAGCTGGACGCCGGCGCCGGGGGCGAGCGTGTCGTCGGCGACGACGGCGGCACCGGGGACCTGGGCGGCCAGCACGGCGGCCTGGGCCTCCTCACCGCTGCGGTGCAGGACGGTGGTGGTGTCGCTGGACTCGGGGGCGTTGCCACCCACGGTGGCCGGGAAGCCGGCGGCGCCGAGCTCCTCGGCGGCCGACGCCGCGGCACCGGACACGCCCGACCCGTTGAGCACCGTGACGTCGACCTCCGCGGGTGCCGGGGCGTCGTCGGTGGGGACGACGGTGGGCGCGGCCGGGGTGGTCGGCGTCCCCAGGCCGGCGAAGAAGTCGCGCAGCGCGTCGTCGTCGACCGCCTGCAGGACCGAGGCGCCGTCGACGGTGGCGTCGGTGATGCCGGGGATGGTCTGGAAGGTGATGTTGCCGGGGCGGACCGACTGCATCTGGCCGGCGAGCTGGAAGAGGTCCAGACCCTGGTCGACGGCGACGCTGGTGCCGACCTGCTCGATGACCTCACGCTGCTTGACCGGGTTGAGCAGCAGGTCCGAGGACAGCACGTTGCGCAGCAGCCCGGCGATGAACGCCTGCTGGCGCACCTGCCGGTCCAGGTCGGTGCTGTTGACCCCGATGTGGTGCCGCTGCCGGACGAAGGCCAGCGCGGCGGCGCCGCTGATCGTCTGCGGTCCGGCCTCGAAGTCGGCGCCGGACATGTCGTCCTGCGAGGGTTCGCAGAGGTTGACCTCGACCCCGCCGACGATGGTGGTCAGGTTGATGAAGCCGAGCAGGTTGACCTCGGCGTAGTGGTCGATCTGGACGCCGGTCGTCTGGCTGATCGTCTGGATGAGCAGCTGCGCGCCGGCGGAGTTCTTCGCGGCCTCGTCGCCGTCGGTGTCGTTGTAGCCGAACCCGAAGGCCGAGTTCAGCTTGTTCGACCCGTGCCCGGGGATGGGCACGTACAGGTCGCGGGGGATGGAGACGAAGGACGCCGCGGACCCGTCGGCCGGGATGTGCACCAGGATCATCGTGTCGGTGTTCAGCAGACCCGAGGGGTCGCCGGTGCTGAACTCGGCGACCTGCTCGGGGGTCAGACCGGCGCGGGAGTCGCGGCCCACCAGCAGCAGGTTCATCTCCTGACCGGCGTGCCCGGTGCCCGAGGCGTCGACGTTGCCGTCGGTGGGGATCGCGTCGGTGCGGGTGATGCTGGCCTCGGCCACCCGGGCCAGGTACCAGCCCCAGCCGCTGCCGCCCATGACGACCACGGCCATCACCCCGGCCAGCAGCCGCACGGCGGTCGCCACCCGGCGGGCCGAGCCGGCGGAGCGGCCGGCGGTCTGCTCGGGGTCGCGGCGGGGGCGGCCGGCCCGGGGGTCCAGCCGCGGGGGCAGCTGCGTCCCGGGGACGTCGTCGCGTGGCACAGGGGCACTCCGGCTCGGGTCGTGACCTGGACGGTCGGGTCGCGGTCGGGTCGTGACCGGCTGGTGGTCTCTCGGCACCGAGGGTGACATGGGGAGTGGGCCGGAGCCGGTAGGCGAGCGCGTCGGACCGGCCCGTCACCCCTCCAGTCCCAGGCGTCCCCGCGCCCGTGGCCCGGGTCACCGCGACGGCGAGGATGGGCGGGTGACGACCCCGTGGATCACGTCCGTCGTCCCCGGTCGGGACGACGACCTCGCCTTCCGGCTCCAGCAGCTGCAGCGCGAGGCCTACCGGGTGGAGGCCGCGCTGATCGGTGACGACCGCATCCCGCCGTTGCACGAGACGCTCGCGGAGCTGCGTGCGGCACCCCTGCAGTGGCTGGCCGCCACCGGTCCGGACGGGCTCGTGGGCGCGGTGGCCTGGACGGCCGCGCCGGAGGGCCTCGACGTCGACCGGCTGGTGGTCGCCCCCTCGGCCCACCGTCGCGGGGTGGGGACGGCGCTGCTGGCCGCCGTCCTCGACCGGGCCGCGGGACGACCGACCACGGTGTCGACCGGGCGGGCCAACGCGCCCGCCCGGGCGCTGTACACGCGGACGGGCTTCGTCGAGCTGGGTCACCGCGAGGTCCTGCCGGGCCTCTGGACGACGCAGCTGGTGCACTCGGGCCGGTGCCCCGCAGGGTGACCGGTTCAGTCCCGCGTCGGTCGTGGGGAGGGCGCCGGCAGCGGGCCGGGGCGGCCGAACAGCCAGCCCTGTCCGTAGCGGCAGCCCATCGAGGTCAACAGGTCGCGCTGCTCCACGGTCTCGACGCCCTCCGCGGTCACCGCCAGGCCGGTCCGGTCGGCGAAGGCCACCAGCAGCTGCACGAGCGCCCGGTCCTTGACGTCGTCCACGGCGCCGGCGACGTAGGACCGGTCGATCTTGATCCCGTCGGTGTCGACGTCGCGCAGGTGCCGCAGGGAGGTGTCCCCGGCCCCGACGTCGTCCAGGGTGAGTGCGACCCCGGCGCGGCGCAGCGCTGACAGGGTGTCGGCGACGGCGTCCAGCTGGTCGACCAGGAGGTGCTCGGGCACCTCGATCCGCAGCCGCTCCGGCGGCAGGCCGCCCGCGCCGGCCGCGGCCAGCACCTGGTCCAGGAACCCGGGGGCCAGCAGGGTCGCCGGGCTGACGTTGACGTTCAGGAAGGGCCCGTCGGTGGACCAGGTGGCGAACTCCCGGCACGCGGTGCGCAGCACCCAGTCGTCGAGGTCGGGCAGCTGGCCCCGGCGGTCGACCGCGGGCAGGAAGGCCCCCGGCGCCAGCAGCCCCAGCCGCGGGTGCCGCCAGCGCACGAGCGCCTCCAGGCTGACCACCCGGCCGGTGGTCATCTCCACGATGGGCTGGTAGTCCAGGACGAGCTCGCCGGCTGCTGCGGCGGCACCGATGGTGGAGTTCTGCAGCGGGTCGACGTCGGCGGCGGCGTGGACCAGGACGGGCTCGGACGCGGCGTCGCCACCGGCCCGCTTGGTCGTGTACATCGCCAGGTCGGCGGCGCGGACGAGGTCGCCGGCGTCGATGGCCGCGCCCGGGGCGCAGACGGCCACGCCGGCCGAGGCCCGGACACCGCCCGGCGTGGCCCGGCCGACCCGGGACACCGCGGCGTGCAGCCGGCCGGCGATGGCGGCAGCGGTGCCCGTCGCCGTCCCTCCGCCGTCGATGTCCAGGCAGACGGCGAACTCGTCGCCACCGAGCCTCGCCGCCAGGTCCGTGGGGCGGGCGACCCGGCGCAGCTCGGCGGCCACCGCCACGAGCAGCTCGTCGCCGGTCTCGTGGCCCCAGGTGTCGTTGACCGCCTTGAACCCGTCGAGGTCGAAGAAGACGACGGCGCTCTGGTGCCCGGGCTGGGTGGCGCTGCGCCGGCAGGACTCCTCGACCCGGCCGAAGAAGGCGGCCCGGTTGGCCAGCCCGGTGAGCGGGTCGGTCAGTGCCCGCTCGGCGAGTGCCCGGGCCAGGGCGGCCAGCAGCGCCGGCATGGCCACTGCGGCGGTGCCCGACTCGGTGGCGACCAGCACCGGGTCGTGGACGAAGCCGGGCGAGCGGGTGATGGCGCGGGAGGCGGCCTCGACGACGCCGGTGCCCGGGGTGAGGAGCAGGGCGTCCCACTGGGCGGTGTCCAGGAGCTCGCGGCGGGCGTGCAGCGACCGGCCGTAGCCGAAGGGGCCGCTCATCAGGGCGTCGAACCGGGTGCGTTCCAGCAGGCCGCGCAGGGCCGGGACGGTGGGGTGGGCGACCGCGACGCAGGGCACCTCCGGGTGCCGGGCGAAGACCCGGTCGACCTGCTCCATGGTCGTGTCGGCCGCCAGCACCGGGACGGGGCGGGCCAGCGCGGCCAGGCCGGGGAGCCCGGCGTCAGCGTCGTGGAGGGCGGTCAGGTGGCCTCGGTCCAGGCCGAGCACGTCGATCACGTCCCTGGTGTCGACGGCGACCGACCCCCGCCCCAGGGCCGGTGCCGCTCCCTCACCCGGGCGGGCGAGGTCCCCGGGCCCACGTCGCGAGGTGTTCACCGGCGGGTCATCCACCGGTCGTCCCGGCCCCCTCGTCGTGCAGGGCGGCGTCCGGGGTGGTCCGCCGCCAGCCGGTGAAGACGACGGTCAGCCCGGCCCGGGTCGGGGCGCAGCAGTAGGGCCCGGCGCGCAGCTCGAGGGCCGGGTCGACCTGTGCGACCCGGACCAGCCGGTACGGCTCGTCGTCCACCCGCGCCCGCACGGTCACCGCGTCGCCGTCCCGGCTGGCGCGGACCGTCACCCGGCGGCCGGCCCAGTCGGGCACCGGGGCCACCGACCAGTCCGACGTGCCGTGCGTGACGACGGCGCCGACCTGCGGCACGCCGTCGGAGACCTCGACCCCGGCCTTCACCCACTCCTGCGCGCCGGCGCGCAGCAGCAGCCCGGCCTGGTCGAACTGCCGGCCGTAGGCGACGTCGAAGGACACCTCGAGGGCGTCCCGGGCGCCGAAGGGGGCGAGCAGGCCGTGCGCGTCGTCGTGCACGAAGCCGTAGGAGGTGTGCCGCCAGGCGTCGCTGCCCTCGACGGCGGTGACCCGCAGCGTGCCGTCGACGTGTTCGACGGCGGCCGGTGCGGTGGTCCAGGAGGCGGCGGCGAGCAGCTCGGGGTCGATCACGGGTCCATCATCGACCGATGGACGTCCTCAGCAGCAGGCTGCTCCTGCGGCCCACCGACCCCGATGCCAGCCACGCCTTCTACGCCGGCACGCTGGGGCTGGCCGTGCACCGGGAGTTCGGGCCACCCGAGCACCGGGGCGTCGTGTACTTCCTGGGGGGCGGCGGGCTGCTCGAGGTGTCCGGCCGCGGGGACACCGCACCGGCCGGGATGAGCCTGTGGCTGCAGGTCCGCGACGTGCACGCCGAGCACGACCGGCTGGCTGCGCTCGGCGTCCCGGTCACCCGCGGCCCGGTGCGCGAGCCGTGGGGGCTGGTCGAGTGCTGGGTGGCCGACCCCGACGGCGTCCCCGTCGTGCTCGTCGAGGTGCCTGCCGACCACCCGCTGCGGCGGGACCAGCGCTAGAGCACCCGGGCCGCCAGCCCGCCGTCGACGGGCAGCAGCACCCCGTTGACGTACCGCGACTCGTCCGAGGCCAGGAACAACGCGGCGTCCGCGACGTCCTGGGCGGAGCCCATCCGGCCGGTCGGGCTCTGCGCGTCCCGCTCGGCCCGGACCCGGTCGGGCGCCGCGTCCCCGGCGAGCTGTTGGTAGACGAGCGGGGTGTCGATCAGCCCGGCCAGCACCGCGTTCACCCGCACCCCGCGCGCGGCGTGCTGCAGGGCCAGCGAGCGGGTCAGCTGGTTGACCCCCGCCTTGGCCGCGGCGTAGGCCGGGTAGGGGTAGCCGGTCCAGCGGATCGACGCCGTCGAGGACACGTTGACCATCGACCCGCCGCGCACCAGCAGGTGCGGCAGCGTGGCCTGCGCGGTGAGGAAGACGCTGTCCAGGTTCAGCGCCAGCGTCCGCTGCCAGTCGGCCAGGGTCAGCTCGTCGACCCCGCCCAGCCGGGTCGCGCCCACCGTGTTCTGCACGACGTCCAGCCGGCCGTGCTCGTCGATCGCCGCGGCGACCGCGTCCTGCACCTGCTCGCCGTCGGTCACGTCGGCGACCAGTGCCAGTGCCTCCCCGCCCTCGGCACGGACGACGTCCACCGTGCGTCCGGCGGCCGCGACGTCCCGGTCGACGACGACGACCCGGGCACCGTGCCGGGCGAACGTGGTGGCGGTGGCTGCCCCGATGCTGGTGACGCCGTCCGGGCCGCCGGTGTTCAGCCCACCGCCGAAGACGATCGCGACCTTGCCGGCCAGCCGCCCGTCAGCCACGGGGGCCGGGGGTGCCGGCGATGAAGTCCAACAGCACACGGGTGAAGTGCGCCGGGCCCTCGTAGAACGGGAAGTGCGAGCCGCCCTCGTCGGCGCCGAAGGTCCGCAACCGTGCGCCGGGGACGTGCTCGGCGGTCCACTGCTGGGACGCCGGCGCGACGTGGCTGACCTCCCCGGCCACCACCAGCGTGGGGACGTCGATGCGCGGCAGCACGTCCCGCCAGTCCTGCATGGCGTGGTCCAGCAGCAGCCGGGCGCCCCACGGGCCGGGCATCTGCAGGTTCTCCCCGAACAGGAACGCCAGGTCGTCCTCGGGCAGCACGTCGGACAGCATCGAGACCAGGAACGCGCGGCGGGTCTCGGTCGCATCGGGCGCCCCGACCGCACCGACGAACCCCTCGGTGCTCGGGAAGTCCAGGATCGCGCCGGCTGCGGCGCCCTCCTCCGGCGTCATCCAGGGCAGCACGACGCACGCGCTGGGCTGGTCGACGACCACCAGGGAGTCCAGCGCGCCGGTGCCCTGGTTGTCGATGTGGCTCCAGGCCACCGAGGCACCCATCGAGTGCCCGACCAGGTCGTAGGAGCCGATGCCCAGGTGCGCGACGAGCTCGGCGAGGTCGGCGGCCAGCCGGGCGACCCGGGCACCGTGGTCGGGCTTGCCGGAGCGGCCGTGGCCGCGGTGGTCGTAGCTGACGACGCGGTGCTGCGCGGCCAGCGCCGGGACGGCGCGGTCCCAGGTGGCCCTCGACTGCGACCAGCCGTGCAACAGCACCAGGGTGCGCCCGCTGGCCGTGGCACCAGAGTCCCGGAAGTCGATCTCGACGCCGTCGGTGGTGGTGAACGTGGCCATGTCGTGCCTCCTGCCGGGTCGCCGTCGACCCACCGGGTGATCATCGGTTGCCTGTGACGGCGGACACCACGGCCGCGGCGAGCGCGGTGGGCCCCTCACGTGCTCGCTGGCGAGGACTCAGCCGTCCAGCAGCCGCGCGACGGTGAGCCCCAGGTGCAGGCGCAGCCGGGTGCCGCCGTCGTCGAGGTCGGCGCCGGTGAGCTCGCGGACCCGGTCCAGCCGGTGGTGCAGCGTCGTGCGGTGCACCCGCAGGGCGTCGGCGGCTGCCGGGGCGTTGCCGCCGGCGTCCAGCCAGGCGGTGAGGGTGTCGGTCAGCCGGCCCTGCGGGTCCCCGGCGGCCAGCGCGGCCAGCTCCACGGGCAGTGCGGTCTCGTCCCACTCCTCTCGGGGCACCCGCAGCAGCACGCCGGCCACGCCCAGCCCGTCGGCGTCCACCACCGGGCCGGGTGCCAACCGGGGCACCGCGCGGGTGGCCAGCTCGGCCTGTCGGTGCGACGTCCACGCCCGGTCCAGCCCTTCGACGGCGGGGCCGGTGCCGGCGACGCAGCCGAACCGGCCGGCGGCCACCGCGGCCACCTCCGCGACGGCGAGGCCCGCGAGGCCGGCGACCGTGGCGTCCTCCGTCGGGCCGGCGGTCACCAGCAGCGCGCTGCCGCCGGCGTCGGTGACGGCCCCGAGGACGGTGCCCGCCGACCGTGAGGTCATCGCGACCAGGCCGCGCCGGACCGCGGCCCGGCCGTGCTCGGTGTCCGCGGGGGCGACGCCGTCCAGGGCGAGCACGACCGCGCGGACGTGCCGGCCCGTGGGCAGCGCACCGGTCCGGGCCAGCTCGGCCCGCGCCGCCGTCCGGGCGGCCGGGTCGCGGCCCACCAGCGCGGTGACGACGGCGTCCCGGGCGGCCGTCGCGGCGTCGGCGGCGTGCCGGTCGCCGACCAGCACCGCGGCCAGCTCGCCGGCGGCCGACCCGATCACCGCGACCTCGTCGTCGGCCAGCGCGGACGCCGCGTCGATGACCATCAGCAGGCCCAGCAGCTCGCCCTGCCAGCGCAACGGCACGCACCAGCGCGGGTGCATCCCGATCGAGGGCTCCGCCGGGATCCAGCCCGCCTGACGCCAGGACGCGACCCCGGAACCCAGCACGTGCGCCACGGCCGCGGGCCCGGCGTCGCGCTGCAGCACCGCGCGCACCCGGACGTCGTCCTCGTCGCCGAAGTGCCGGCTGGTGACCAGCATCCGGACCTGCGGGTCGTCGACGACCACCGAGCGCTGCAGCCGCTCGGCCAGCGCGTCGACCAGCTGCTGGACCCGGTCGGACGGCACCCGCGCAGCCTAGGGCCGGGCTGTCTCTGCCCCCGTCCCGTGCAGTCCGGCGGCCGGGCTCTGCGACCGGGGGCGCGTTCGGCGGGCCACCCTGTCGCCCCGTCCACCCGGGTCCGCGATCCACCTGCGCCGTCCCGCAGTCCTGCCCGGACGACTCCCGGCGGGAGAGTCGCGTCAGCAGTCGGTCTGGTGTCCCTGGTGATGCATCCGCCGCCCCGAGCCGGCCTTCTCCATGGGTGGGCGAACAGGTCGACACGCTGAGGCCGTCCCTCTCCCGCGGCGGAGTGAGCACGGGCGTAGCGGTCGGCTGCCTTCGTCCTGAGCTGCACGTTTGCCTTGTCCGGACGCGAGAAGTGCGTTAAGGTTCGTACAGGTGTTCGAACCGAGCGGGAGGTGGGACGTGGAGCAGGTCGTGGCCAGGACGCGGTTCGGCGTCTCCCTCGGTGTCGGGCAGGTCGAGGTGTTCACCTCAGCTGCTGCCCGGGCCACCGTGCTGGAGGCCGAGCGGGTCGCCCAGGTGGCTGCGGGGCTCCTGCCGGCCGACGTCAGCGTCCGGCCCACCCGCCTGGCGGAGCTGCTGGTCACCGGACGCAGCGACCGCGCCGCGGTGCACGCCGTCCTGCGCGACGTGGCCGAGGCCCAGGCCCAGCTGCACGCGCTGCAGGCAGCAGCTGTCTCCCGGCTCGCCGCCCTGCAGCCGACCCATGAACGCCTGCCCGGCGCCCGCGCCGACGACCCGTCCGCCCCGGATCGGCCGGACGACTGGGTGGCCGACGAGGTCGCTGTGGTGCTGGGCATCAGCGTCGGGTCCGCCTCGGTGCTGGTGGACGAGCAGCGGGTGCTCGCCGAGCAGCTGCCGCGGGTGTGGGCCGCCCTGGCGGACGGGGAGATCGACGTCCGGCGGTGCCAGGTGCTGGTCGACGCCCTCGGCCACCGCAAGCGCTCCGCGGGCGGCGGGGTGGACGACGACGTCGTCGACGACGTGGCTGCCCGGGGCCTCGCCTGGATCGGCGAGGGCCTGGGCCCGACCCCACTCGCAGACCGGGTGGCCGGGGCGCTGATCGCCGCGGACCCGGCGGAGGCCGCACGGCGGGCCGAGCGACGCCGGCGGAAGCAGAACGTGACGACGGTGGGGTCCGGGGACGGCCTCGCGGACTGCGGGCCGACCTGCTGGACGCCGCCGACGCCGCAGCGATGCAGTCCGTGGTCGACGCCATGGCCGCGGTGATGCGGAAGGGCGGTGACCGCCGCCCGATCGGGCAGCTCCGCGTGGACGCGCTGCGCCAGCTGCTGACCCGGCCCTGGGAGACGCTCCCCGAGGACGTGGCCCGCGCCAGCTGGCAGCTGCGCCTGCGGGTGGACCTGGCCGACCTCCACGACCACCGCGACGACCACCCCGACCACCTGGCTCCCGTCCTGACCGCGGGAGCTGCCGCACCGGTGGGTCCGGCGCCGTGCGCTGCGGGGGCCGAGGCCCTGGACGCAGTCGCGGCTGGGCGAGGGCCACGGACGCCGGGGACGGCGTCGATCGGTGGACTGAGCGTCGGTCCGGTCGCGGTGGCCGAGCTGCTGGCTCGGTCCGGTGCCCTGGCCGGTCACCGCACCGGCGGACGGGTCGACGGGGGTCAGGTCTGGTTCGAGGTCGTCGACAGCGCCGGCCGGTTGCGGGCGGTCGCGTCACCGTCCGAGGCGCGTTCCGCACACCGTCGTGGCGCGGGACTGGGTCCACCGCCCGAGGTCCAGGGGTACGTGCCGATTGCCGCGCAGGTCCGTTTCGTCAAGGC
Organism: Modestobacter sp. Leaf380; assembly: GCF_001424485.1. Lineage (GTDB taxonomy): Bacteria > Actinomycetota > Actinomycetes > Mycobacteriales > Geodermatophilaceae > Klenkia. Next base: position 220,343 of record NZ_LMQC01000021.1, on the reverse strand, counting down.
CCGCGACCAGCACTGCCGCTTCCCCGGCTGCCACCGACCAGCCGACCACGTCGACCTCGACCACGTCGTCCCACGCGACCACCGAGACCCCGGGGCCGGCGGACCGACGTGCGTCACGAACCTGGCCTGCCTCTGCCGCCGGCACCACCGGCTCAAGACCCACGCTCCGGGCTGGGCGTTCGCCGTGGACGCCGACGGGACCCTGCACGTCACCCCGCCCGGCGGACGGACCCGCACCACCCGGCCCGTGGCCGTCGCCGAGGCGCACGTGGCGGCCGGCACCCAGCCGGACACGTTCACCGAGCTGTTCGGCCGCACCCCCCGGCAGTACCGCACCCCCACTCCCGAGGAGCGTGCCCGCCGTCGGGCCACCGCCGCGGAGCGCGCCGGCGTCGCGGCCGAGATCGACGCCGAACTCGAGGCGGCGCGAGCCCGCCGGGCTCAGGGGCTGGAGGTCGCAGGGGTTGCGCCGGTCCACGACGAGCCGCCGTTCTGAGCCCTGGCGGCGGCGCGTGCCGCGTCCACGCCCCGTCGCCCTCCTGAGACCGGGGCCGGATCAGGGACCAGCTGCCGCGCCGGGATCAGACAGCCCGGACGTCGGTGTCCGGGACCTCTGCCGGCAGGTTCCCGTCCTCCGCTGCCGGGTCGAGGGGGGCGTCCGCGTCGGCCCACGAGCGGACCACCGCGACGTCGAGCGGGAAGTCCACCGGGAACGATCCGAACAGCAGCCGGCCCGCCTCCACCGCGGCGGCCCGCACCACCTCGGCAACGTCGTCGGCCAGCGCGGCCGGGCTGTGCACCACGACCTCGTCGTGCAGGAAGAAGACCAGGTGCGGGCGGTCGGTCAGCAGGCCATCGCCCAGCCGCCACAGCCGGTTGCGCAGGTCGGCCAGCCAGCACGACGCCCACTCGGCACCGGTGCCCTGCACGACGAAGTTCCGGGTGAACCGGCCCCAGGCCCGCCGCCGGGAGTCCGCCGCACGCCCGGTCGCCGGGTCGTCGGCGTCCCCCCGGGACCACGGGCCCGGACGGGGTGAACCCCGGCCCAGCAGCGTCGACACCACCTCGCCGCGCTCACCGGCCCGGGCGGCCTGCTCCACCAACCCCACCGCGGCCGGGTAGCGGCGGGTCAGCCGCGGCAGCATGGCCCCGCTCTCCCCGCGGGTGCCGCCGTACATGGCACCCAGGATGCCGAGCTTGGCCTGGGTACGGGTCTCCACAGCGCCGCTGTCGACCATGCCCTGGTAGAGGTCTCGGGCCCGGGCGGCCTCGGCCATCGCGGCGTCCCGGCTCATCCCGGCCAGCACCCGCGGCTCCAGCTGCGCGACGTCGGCGACCACGAACCGCCAGCCCTCGTCGGCGACCGCCGCCGGGCGCAGCTGCACCGGCGCACTGAGCGCACCCCCGCCCTGCGAGGCCCACCGGCCGGTGACCACGCCGGCGGGCAGGAACACCGGCCGGAACCGGCCGTCCCGCACCCAGGCGTCCAGCCACGACCAGCCGTTGGCGTGCATCAGCCGCAGCAGCTTCTTGTAGCGCAGCAGCGGCTCGACGCCGGGGTGCTCGATCTCCCGCAACGTCCAGGACCGGGTGTCGGTCACCTCCAGACCCGCTGCCCGCAACGAGGCCAGCAGGTCGGTGGGGGAGTCCGGGTTCATCACCGGCTGCCCGAACGCCGCCCGGATCTCTGGCAGCAGGCGCTCCAGCACCGCCGGGCGCTGCCCGGCGACCGGGCGCGGACCCAGCAGGTCCCGCAGCAGCCGGTCGTGCACGTCGGCCCGCCACGGCATCCCGGCGTGCTGCATCTCCGCCGCCACCAGGGCGCCCGCAGACTCCGCGGCCAGCAGCAGACCCAGCCGGCGCAGCTCCGGGCTCGCCGCCAGTGCGGCCTGCTGCCGGGCCAGCTCGGCGATCGGGTCCAGTCGGTCGGCCGGGTCGGCCAACGCGAACAGCGCCGGCTCGTCGGCGGTCACCGGGGACAGGGCGTCCCAGCCGTCGGTGTCCGCCCCGGCCAGCAGCGTCTGGTCCACGTGCGCGGAGCGGCGCAGCACGCCGTGGCACAACCGCAGGTCGGTGCACCGCTCCACCCGCACCCCGGCGGCCAGCAGACCGGGGTACCAGCGGGTGGCGTCGTCCCAGACCCAGCGGGGGTGCCCGGGCTCGCGGGCGGCGACCCAGGCCGGCAGGTCCTCCCGCCCCAGCCGGGTGACCGTGCCGTCCTCGTGGGCCTCCACGTCGTCCCCTCGGCGGACGAGGACGACGGAGCGCAGCACCCGGCCAGTGTCGCCGAGGGGTCCGACGGTCCTGCGCTCACGGGGGACACACAGCGGACGCACGCAACCCACCGAGCGTCTCCCCGCACCGTCGTCCACGACACCGCGGGACCCGGCCGGGTCCGCGCCCACCACCCGGGGAGACGACATGAGCACCGACACGACCTACGAGGGCCGCCCGCTGGCCCGCCCCGACGACGAGGTCGTCGACCAGGGACTCCGCTTCGACCTGGACACGCTGCTCAGCCGGCGCCGGGTGCTCGGCTTCCTGGGCATCGGCGCCGCCACCGTGGGTCTGGCGGCGTGCGGTGCCTCGACCAGCAGCTCGACGGCGTCGTCGGCGTCGGCGGAGACCGCGGCGGGGGAGATCCCCGAGGAGACCGCCGGGCCCTACCCGGGCGACGGGTCGAACGGACCCGACGTCCTCAGCCAGAGCGGCATCGTCCGCAGCGACCTCACCACCAGCTTCGGCGACCTCACCGGCACCGCCGAGGGCGTCCCGGTGTCCCTCACGCTCACCGTGCAGGACCTCGCTGCCGGCGGGGCCTACGAGGGCGCCGCGGTCTACGTCTGGCACTGCACCCGGGAGGGCGGCTACTCCCTCTACTCCGACGGCGTCACCGACCAGAACTACCTGCGCGGCGTCCAGGTCGCCGACGCCGACGGCGTCGTCACCTTCACCACCGTCTGGCCGGCCTGCTACGACGGGCGGTGGCCGCACGTGCACTTCGAGGTGTACCCCGACGAGGCCTCGATCAGCGACGCCGCCAACGTCGTCGCCACCTCCCAGATCGCGCTGCCGCAGGACGTCTGCGAGACCGTCTACGCCACCGAGGGCTACGAGGCGTCGGTGGCCAACCTGGCCCGGGTCAGCCTGGCCACCGACGGCGTGTTCTCCGACGGCGCCGACCTGCAGACCCCGACCGTCACCGGCTCGGTGGCCGAGGGCTACACGGTCACCATGGACGTCGGCGTCGACACCTCCACCGAGGCCGGCGGCGGCCCCGGCGGCACCCCGCCCAGCCGCTGACCACCCCTTCGCTGGGGCCTACGTGGAGATGTCCGGGTAGGGCTGGGTGACGTGGTCCATCGCCCGGGCGTAGGCCAGCTGGTACTCCATCGGGCCGTGGTCGCGCTCGAAGAGCGCGATGAAGAGCGTGAGGGTGAGGAAGGGGTGCGCGCCCATCTCGAACAGCGCCACGTGGTCGTGCTCGCGCAGCGCCCGCCGCTCGTCGTCGTCGAAGGCCAGCCAGGTGGTCTTCTCGTGCGGGATGCAGTTGAGCAGCGAGCCGGCCAGCTCCCGCTCCCACCACTCGACCAGCTCGACCGGGTCGGTGCGGTACCGCTCGGTCAGCTCCGGGTCGCGGTCGACGGAGAAGAGGAACTTGTCGATCAGGTACTTGCTCATCGGGGGTCCCCTCCCGGGTACCAGGTGAAGTAGGCCTCCATGGTGTGGAACAGGTCGACCGTCTCCACGAAGTCGGCTTTCGCGCCCTCGCCGGCCACGCCCATCATCAGCATGAAGTCCATGAACCCGTGGGTGGCGTTGCCCGGGGCGTGCAGCGACTCCAGCGACACCTCGGCCAGGCAGCCGGCGACGTCCCCGTTGGCGATCCAGTCCACCGCCCGCCGGTCGAACACCGGGTCCGGGCCGGTGGGCCCGAACTGGCGGGGGCCGCCGAGCTCCAGGGACAGGTGCCCGGTGCCGATGACGGCGACCCGCAGGTCGGACTCCCAGGACTCCACCATCTCCCGGATCACCCCGCCCAGGGCGACGAACCGGCGCGGCTGCGGGAGCGGCGGGGCGAAGATGTTGGTGTAGACCGGCACGATCGGCAGGTCGGCCTCGGGCCGCAGCGTGATGATCGGGCAGGTGATGCTGTGGTCGATCCGCAGCTCGTTGGAGAACGCCAGGTCGAAGTCGCGGTCCAGCCCGTCGCGCAGCAGGTGCGCGGCGAGGTCCTCCTGGCCGCGCAGCCGCATCTTGGGCAGCCCGAACTCGCGCTCCTCGTTGTGGAAGTTGGCGTCGAAGAACGGGGCCTTGCCCACCAGGAACTGCGGCATGTTGTCCAGCCACAGCTGGTGGAAGTGGTCGCTGCCGACCATCACCAGCACGTCGGGCCGGGCCGCGGTGAGCGTCTCCCGGAAGGCCTCGATCTTGGCGATCCACTCCGCGGCGAACGGCGGCCGCTCGGCCTCGGGCATCGTCGAGGTGCGGTAGTAGAAGGGGTGGTGCGTGGACGCGACCACCGCCACGAGCTCAGCCACGGGGGCCTCCGTAGGGGTCTGGGGGGACGGAGCGGTTGTTGAGGTCCACCGAGAGGAAGACGTCGTTGGCGACCGGGTGCCGCAGCTCCTCGGCCAGCTGACCGATCAGCCCGGCGGTGCGGGCCAGCAGCGCGAACCCGCGCAGCAGCTCCAGCGGCAGCCCGAGGTCGGCCAGCGCGGCGCCGCAGACGCCGGCCCCGTTGAGCGGCAGCGTCTTCCCGAGCACCTGGGGGTGCACCCGGCCGATGGCGGCGAACAGCGACAGGTGCGGGCCGACCAGGCCCTCCTCGGCGGCGATCTGCATCAGCCGGGGGGTGCGCGGGTCGCCGTCCTTGTGGACGTGGTGCCCCAGGCCCGGCACGAAGCGCCTGGCCTCCCGCTCGCGCTGCACGGTGGCCAGGGCCAGGGCGTCCCAGCCGGCGTCGTCGGTGGGGAGCTCGTCCTGGGCCCGCAGGACGTCGTCCAGGAAGCGGCCGCAGTCCTCGGTGACGCCGAGGAACCGCGAGCCGCCGCCGAGCAGCCCGGCGGCCAGCGCGCCCTGCACGGAGTCCGGCGCGGACAGGTAGGTCAACCGGGTGACGATCGCCGTCGGGGTGAACCCGTGGTCGGCCAGCGCGGCCAGCACCGACTCGAACACCCGGGTCTCACCGGGGCTGGGACGGCGCTGGGTGGCCAGCCAGAAGGCCAGCTCGCCGAACCCGACGGTGCCCATGACGTCGCGGGCCAGGTCGGTGCCCAGCAGGGTGATGGTCTCCCGGGTGGAGGCACCCAGCGCGGTCTCGTAGCGGCGGGGCTCGGTCATCGGGTGGCCAGCCAGGCGCGGATCTCGTCGCCGTGCTCGTCCAGGCCGGGCGGGGGCAGCCGGTAGGACGCCGCGGTGGCCGAGAAGGTGATCGGGTTGCGGATCGAGGGCACCCCGCCGACGTGGACGACGGGGTCCAGCCCGACCTCCTCGGCGAACGCGACGCCGGCGTCCACGGTGTTGATCGGCCCGCACGGCACCCCGGCGGCGATGATCTCGCGGAACCACTCCTGCTTGCCCTTGCGGGACAGCTGCTCCACCAGCAGCGGGCGCAGCTCGTCGCGGTGGGCGGTGCGGTCCTCGTTGCGGGCGAAGCGCGGGTCGTCGGCGAGCTCGGGGACGCCGAGCACCTCGACGAGCTTGCGGAACTGGCCGTTGTTGCCGGCGGTGATGATCAGCTCGCCGTCGGCGCACTGCAGCGGCTCGTAGGGGAACAGGCTGGGGTGGCTGTTGCCCATCCGGAAGGGCACGGTCTCCCCGGCGACGGCGGCCGAGGTCTGGTTGACCATCCCGGACAGCGCGGAGGCCAGCAGGTTGACCTCGACGTGCTGGCCGACGCCGGTCTCGTGCCGCAGGTTCAGCGCGGACAGCACGCCGATGGTGGCGTGCAGTCCGGCCATCACGTCGAACACGGCCACGCCGGCGCGGTAGGGCTCGCCGTCAGTGGGCCCGGTGAGCGACATCAGCCCGGAGATGGCCTGCACGATCAGGTCGTAGCCGGGGAGCGCGGCACCGCCCGGGCCGCTGCCGAAGCCGGAGATCGAGGCGTAGACGACCCGCGGGTTGGTGGCCGACACGGTGGCGTAGTCCAGGCCGAAGCGGGCCAGCCCGCCGGGCTTGAAGTTCTCCACGACGACGTCGGCGCGGCGGGCCAGCTCCTGAGCGGCGGCGACGTCGTCGGCGTCCTTCAGGTCCAGGGCGACCGACCGCTTGTTGCGGTTGACGCCCAGGTAGTACGTGGCGACGTCCTGGCCGTCGACGTCGCGGACCGGCGGGGCCCAGGTGCGGGTGTCGTCGCCGGAGGGGCCCTCGACCTTGACCACCTCGGCGCCCAGGTCGGCCAGCAGCATGGTCGCGTAGGGGCCGGCGAGGATGCGGGAGAAGTCCGCGACCAGCAGGCCGGCCAGCGGGCCGGTGGGGGAGGGGTCGGTCATCGGTCGGGCACTCCTCGGCTGTTGCGGACACCTGTCCGGTGTGACCGGCACCGCAGTCTCACCACCCTGTCGTCGCGGTGTCAACCGCGAGCACGACCTCTTGACAGGTGGTCCGCGTCACGCCCACAGTGCACCTGCCGGACGTGTGACCGTCCAGCGGACAGTCGTCCGCGCACCGCGCCGGCTGCCCAGGAGGCGACGACGATGTCCACCCCAGAACCCGGCCGCCCGATGGTCTTCCGCGGCGGCACCGTGCTGACCATGGACGACGCGCACACCGTGCTCACCGACGGCGACGTGCTCGTCGTCGGTGACCGGATCGCCGCCGTCGGCACCGCGCTGGACGTGCCCGAGGGCACCCAGGAGATCGACGCGACCGGCGGCATCGTGATGCCCGGGATGATCGACACCCACCGGCACATGTGGCAGACCGCGATGCGCGGCTACGGCGCCGACTGGACCCTGACCCAGTACTTCGTCTGGTACTACCTCGAGCACGGCAAGCACTTCCGCCCGCAGGACGTGCACGCCGGCAACACGCTGTCCGCGTGGGAGGGCCTGGAGGCCGGCGTCACCACGACCGTCGACTGGAGCCACGGGCTGCAGACCGTCGACCACGCCGAGGCCGCCGCCGACGCGCTGCTCGCCGTCCCCGGCAGGTTCGTGCTGGCCTACGGCAACATCCAGGCCGGCCCCTGGGAGTGGACCGCCGACCCGGCCGTGCAGGCCTTCCTCACCCGCCGCCGCGACGAGGGCCGGCTCGGGCTCCAGCTGGCCTTCGACGTCACCGGTGACCCGGCGTTCCCGGAGAAGGCGGCCTTCGAGGTCGCCCGCGAGCTCGGCCTGCCGGTCACCACGCACGCCGGGGTGTGGGGCGCGACCAGCGACGCCAGCATCGCCCTCATGCACGACGGCGGCTTCATGACGCCGGAGACGGTCTACGTGCACGCCGCCTCGCTGTCCACCGACAGCTACCACCGGATCGCCGCCACCGGCGGGTCGGTGTCGGTGTCCACCGAGTCCGAGCAGAGCGCCGGGCAGGGCTACCCGCCCACCTGGCAGGTCCGCCACCACGACATCCCGGTGTCGCTGTCGATGGACACCAGTGTCTGGTGGTCGGCCGACCTCTTCTCCGCCATGCGCACGACGCTGGGCGCCGACAGGTCGCGCGAGCACCTGGAGGCGCACGCCGAGGGGAACACGGTCACCAACGTCTCGCTGCGCGCCGAGCAGGTCGTCGACTGGGCCACCCGTGGCGGGGCGAAGGCGCTGGGCCGCGACGACCTGGGCTCGCTGGAGCCGGGCAAGAAGGCCGATGTCGTGCTGATCAGGAACGAGCACTCGCCGGTGTCCTTCCCGCTGCTCAACCCCTACGGCCACGTGGCCTTCCAGGCCCAGCGCGGCGACGTGCACACCGTCGTCGTCGACGGCCGGGTCGTGAAGAGCGGACACCGCCTGGTCGACGCCGACCTGGCCGCCGTCCGGCACTCGGTGGACCAGACCGTCGAGCACCTGCGCTCGACCATGGGCGAGGAGACCTGGCAGGCCGGGATGAACCCCGCCCTGCCCGAGGGCGGCGACGTGCTGGACAACCCGTACACGTACACCGACTACAAGTCCGACGCCACGCACGAGGCGCGGGGCAGCCTGTTCGGCGACGGCTGATGGCCGGGCGGGGGACCGGGCCGGACTTCGTCGAGGCGCTGGCGCGCGGGCTGGACGTGCTGACCTGCTTCGGCAGCGAGCGGCCTGCGATGTCGCTGAGCGAGGTGGCCGCCGCGGCGGAGCTGGCCCGGCCCACCGCCCGTCGGCTGCTGCTGACCCTGGAGGAGCTCGGCTTCGTGCGCTCGGACGACGGGCTGTTCCGGCTCACGCCCAAGGTGCTCACCCTGGGCATGGCCTACGTGGGCGCCCTCGGCCTGTGGGACATCGCCCGCCCGCACCTGGAGTCCCTGGTCGCCCGCACCGGGGAGTCCTCCTCGATGGCCCAGCTCGACGGGGCCGACATCGTCTACGTCGCCCGGGTCGCGGTGCCCAAGCTGATCACCCTGCGCGTGGAGATCGGCACCCGCTTCCCGGCGGCGCAGACCTCCCAGGGCAAGGTGCTGCTGGCGGGCCTCGCCCCCGACGAGCTGGCCAGCACGCTGGCCGAGCCCAGCCGGTCGGGCCTGCCGCCCTACATCGGCCGGACCACCGAGCAGCTGCACGACGAGCTGGCCGAGGTCCGGGCCCGCGGGTGGGCGCTGGCCGACGAGGAGCTCGCCCCCGGCGTCCGGTCGGTCGCCGTCCCCGTGCGGGACGGGACCGGCGCCGTGCGCGCGGCGGCCAACGTCACCGTGCACGCCGCGGAGACCTCCACCCAGACGCTGCTGGGCGAGCACCTGCCCGCGCTGCTGCGCACCGCGGGGGAGATCAGCGGCGAGTGGGCCACCTGGCAGCGCCGTCCGCACGTGGAGGTGGCCCGGGCCGAGACGGCCTGATCAGCCGGTCGCCCCGGCGACCGCAGCCAGGAACCGCTGCACCGCCGCCGGGTCCTGACCGCGCTCCCAGCCCAGGGTGGAGGGGCGCTGTGCCCGGTCGTGCCAGAAGTGCTCACCGGTCGAGACCGGCCGGGTCGCCACCAGCCAGACGGTGGTGTCAGCGCCGTCAGCGGCCGTGCGCAGCAGCGGGCGCATCGCCTTCCCGAACCCGGGGATGGACGCCGTCACCCCGGCCGTGGCCACCCACCCGGGGTGGGTGGAGGTCACCCGGATGCCGCGCGGGGCCAGCCGGCGGGCCCACTCGGCTGCCAGCACCACCTGCATCCGCTTGGTCCGGGCGTAGGCCCGCACGCCGCTGTACTCCCCGGTGCGGAACTCCAGGTCGTCGTCCCGCAGCGTGGCGCCGTACATCCCGCCCGAGGACATCCACACGACGCTCGCCGCGTGGTCGACCAGGGTGTCCGCCAGCAGCCTGGTCATCAGGTGCGGGCCCAGCACGTGGACGGCGTAGGTCAACTCGTGGCCCTGTGCGGTCTCCGAGCGCTCCGGCGGCAGCGCGCCGGCGTTGTGCACCAGCCCGTGCAGCGCGTCGACCCGGTCGGTGAACCCCGCCGCCCAGGCCCGGACGGCGTCCAGGTCCCCGACGTCGCAGACCTCGGCGACCACCTCGGCGCCGGGGTGGTTGCGGTGCAGCTGGGCCACCAGGTCCTCGGTCTTGGACCGGCTGCGGCCCAGCACGTGCACGGTGGCCCCGAGGGCCAGGAACGCCCCGGCCATGGCCTCGCCGATGCCCGAGGTGGCGCCGGTGACCAGCACCCGCGTGCCGGTCATCGACCCGGGCGCGGGGTCGGCCGGCCACCACCGCCGGCGCACGGCGGGTCCCAGCCGGCTGTAGCCGGGCACCACCAGCCGGTCCAGGACGGCGTCGAGCAGGCGGGCGGGCAACGGGGCTGGCATGCCGGCCAGCCTGCCAGGACGCCCAGGCGGACCCCCCCTACCGGCCGTCGGCGGCCGCACACCCGGGGTTGAGACCCTCCCGCCGGTGGTACCGGGACACCACCGATCCAGCCCCGGTCGGTCCTCCCGCTCGACACCCAGGAGACCCCGGGATGCCGTTGTCGCCACCCGCCACCGACTTCTTCCTCTGCCCTCCCGAGTCCCAGCACTTCGCCGCCGGCGTCGACACCCTGCTGCGCCGCCACCGCGACCTGCTCCGCTGGGACGCCGGGGGCGTGCTGGAGCTGGGCACCGGGGACGCCGCCGCGATCGCCGAGGTCGTCGCCGGACTGCCCGACCTGCGGGTCCGCGGCATCGACATCAGCGCCACCTCGGTCGCCCGCGCCCGGGAGAACACCGCCGCCGCCGGCGTCTCGGACCGCTACACCGTCGAGCACGGCGACTTCTTCGACCTCGCCGGCCTCGGCGAGCCCGGGGCGCCGCGCACCGTCGTGTCCAACCCGCCCTACCTGCCCGCCCCCGACGGCGACCTGCTGATGCCCGAGCTGTGGGGCGGCCCGCACGGCAACGACCTCGTCCTGCGGCTGCTCGGCGCGCTCGCGCCGCACCTGGTCATCGCGATGGCCGGCTACGCCGACCCCGTGACCACGCTGGCCACCGCGGAGGCGCTGGGCTACCGGGTCCTCGACGTCGTCCCCGAGGTGCACGAGCTCGGCGTCTACAGCCGCGAACCGAAGGTGCTGGCCCGGATCCAGGAGCTGTGCGCGGCCGGCCGCGGCTGGATCGGGGAGGACTCCTACGCGGTCGCCGTGACCCTGCTCACTCGCCAGCACGGGGGCGCCCCCGACCGCCGCGAGGACCTCCTCGCCGCTCTCCGCGCCGTCTGAGCCGCGGGCCCCGGTGTCACCGACACCGGGGCCCGCGGGGGTCAGCGGTGGGTGGCCGCCGTGTCGCCGTGCCGGGCCGGCGGGGTGCGCTCGACCAGGCCGGCCAGCCGGGCCAGCACCCCGGACAGGGCGCGGCCACCCCGGGCCGCCCAGTCCTCACCGCGGCCGTCGGTGCAGTCCTCCACGAAGGCGTCCAGTCGGTCCCGGCCGCGGTCCAGCACCGACAGCGGCAGGCCGGACAGCGCGTTGCCCGGGGGACGGCGGGACACCGTCGGGTGCGGGCGGGTGGGGGACACCCGACGGGCCAGCTCCCACGCCCGGCCCAGCCGCACCAGGGCCGCGTCGTCCAGCCGCTCGCGCAGCCGCGGGAAGAGCTCGTCCTCCGTCCTCCTCGTCCCGGACGTCCTCGCGGAGCACGGTGGTCAGCCGGTCCAGCACCCGGGCGCGCTCCGGGTCGTCGTCGCCGAGGGTCTCCAGGCGGGCGACCAGGTCGTTGACCTCCTGGTGCTCCTGCTCGACCTGGGTGGTCAGCTCCTCGCCGTCGGGCAGCGTCCGGCGCAGCACCGGCCACAGCACGACCTCCTCGGCGAAGGCGTGGCTGAAGACCAGCCGGTCGATCGCCCGGAGCCCGCGCCGTTGCCCGGTGCCGGTGCTGCCGTCGAGCTCGTGCAGCAGCCGGTCCAGCTCCACGTGGTCGGCGCGCTGGCGGACCAGCACGCTGGCCGGTCCGCCGAGATCGGACTCGGGACGGTCGGCGATGGAGGGCAGTGCGGGTCGGGTGGTGGTGGTCACGGGGCACCTCGTCCGGGGGTCGTGCGTGCGGCCCGGGCTCGACCACCCCGAGGCTGCCCGTCCCCGGTCCACGACAAACGCCGGTGGCGGACCCCCGCCCGGGCAGGTCACCATGGACCGGTGTCCGCGCTGTCCGAGTCCCTGGCCTCCGTCTCCCTCGGCGACGTCCCGCTGGCGCAGTCGCTGAGCCGCGTCACCGAGATCGCCCGGTCGGCCATCCCGCACACCGAGGCCACCTCGATCACCCTGATGCGCGGGAATGACCCGTTCACCGTCAGCTACAGCGGCCAACTGGCCTCCGACGCCGACGAGCTGCAGTACCAGCGCGGGTACGGCCCCTGCATGGACGCCGCCCGCGCCGGCCTCACCCTCGTCGTCCACGACATGTCCACCGACGACCGCTGGCCCGACTACGCCCGGCAGGCCGCCGAGCGCGGCGCGCTGTCCTCGCTGTCGGTCCCGCTGCCCTTCCAGGGCGCGACCATCGGCGGGCTGAACAACTACGCGACCACCCGCAAGGCCTTCAGCGACGAGGACGTCGCGGTCGCCGAGGAGGTCGCCGCCTTCGTCGCGATCGCCGTCGCCAACGCCGACGCGATGGCCCGGGCGGTCGACACCGCCGAGCAGATGCGCACGGCGATGGCCTCCCGCGCGGTCATCGAGCAGGCCAAGGGCGTGCTGATGGAGCGGCACAAGGTCACGCCCGAGGACGCGTTCACGATGCTGACGCACGCCTCCCAGCGCACGAACACCAAGCTGCGGACCATCGCCGAGACCCTGGTCTTCACCGGTCAGCTGCCCTGACCCCGGCCGGCCAGGCGGCCGCCAGCCAGGCGTCGGTCCGGTGTGACCAGGTGCGGTGGGCCGCCCAGTCCCGGCGTGCGTCGGCCCAGGCCCCCGGCTCCGTCGCCGCGGCCAGCACGGCGTCGGCCGCCTCTCCGGCGCCGGTGACCACGCGGGTGTGCGGTGCCACCTCGCCGGCCTCCTCGTGGTGCCCGGTGGTGGCGACCGTGGGCAGGCCGCGGGCGGCGTGGTCGTGGGCCTTCATCGAGGACTGCCCCAGCGTCCGCTCGGGGAGGTCGGGCACCAGGGCCACGGTGGCTGCGTCCAGCACGTCGGCCAGCCCCGACCGGGGCAGCAGGCCGTGGTGGGTGCACCGGCCGGGGAACTCGCGCAGCAGGGCGGCGAACCGCTCGGCAGCGGCCCGGGCGCGGTCGGGGAAGGCCAGCTCCCCGTACAGCTGAAGTGTCCAGCCCGGCAACCGGTGCAGCACCCCGCGCACCAGCTCGACGTCGAACCGCTCGGCGATCGTGCCGACGTAGACCATCGTCGAGGGTCGGCGCTGCCTCCGCCGCGGAGCCGTCAGCAGGGCCTCGTCGGTGCCGTTGGGCACCACCGCCGGACGGCGTCCGGGGAACAGCGGGGCCAGCACCGGGTTGACCACCACCACCTCGTCGGCCTCGTCGGCGATCCGCCGCAGCTGGTCGGGCAGGCCACGGGCGTGCGGCAGCAGCCGCGACCAGTCGTCGGTGCAGTCGAAGACCACCCGGCCGGGCGACCCCTGGGTGCCGCGCCACTCCCAGGGCAGCTGGACGACGGTCAGGTCCGGCGCCCAGCCCGACCGGTGCAGGAACACCCGGAGCGCTGCGGCGTCCAGCCGCTCGGCCGTCGTCCCCCGGGAGCCGGGCAGCACGGTGGACCGCTCGCTGACAGCCACCCCGGGCTCGACGTCGGTGAACCGGCCGCCGAGCAGGTGCCGGGCCCAGCCGGCGGGGTCGGTGCGCACTCGGCCGACGTCGGCCGGGGCCTGCACGAAGCGGACCGTCGACCCGCGCGCCACCAGCCCGCGAACGAGGTGGTGCTCCCGCCGGAACGCCGGGTGCCACGGGTCCTTGGCCAGGACCCCGACCGTGGGCGGTGGGGAGTGGGGGTCGGGCACGAGCAGCTCCTGGGGTCGGGTGCCGGCCGGATACCCGCAGGCCCGGGGGTCACCCGCGGTGGGCGGCCAGCCAGCCGGCGACGTCGTCGAGCACGCGGTCCTTCTCGGGTTCGTTGTGCGGCTCGTGGGCGAGCCCCTCGTAGACCGTGACCGTGAGGTCGGGGGAGGCGACCTCGCGGCGCAGCAGCTCGGTCACCGACGCCGGCATCAGCGCGTCCGCACCGCCGTGCAGCACCAGCAGCGGCAGGGTCAGGGTGCGCAACCGCGCGGGCATCGCGGCGGCCGTCGCCATCGTCTCGGCGCCGGTGCGGGCGGTCATCCTGCCGTGGTGGTTGAGCGGGTCGGCCTCGTAGTCGGCGACGACGGCGGGGTCGCGGCTGATCGTGGTGGGGTCCAGGGCGAGCACCGGGAGGTCGGGCAGGAACCGGGACAGCACGGGGGCCACCAGGCGTTGCAGTCCGGTGGCGGTGCTGGTGTCCAGCGCCGCGGCCGACACCACCGCGCCCCGCACCCGGGGGTCCGGCGAACCGGTCAGGTACTGCAGGGCGACGAGCCCGCCCAGGCTGTGCCCGTAGACGAAGACCGGGACGTCGGGGTGTGCAGCACCGGCCAGCGCGACCAGCTGCCGGACGCCCTCGACGGTGGCGGCCATCGAGCCGATCGTGCCGCGGGAGCCGGGGGAGCGGCCGTGTCCGGGGTGGTCGACGGCGAACGTCGCCCAGCCGTCGGCGGCCAGCCGGCGGGCCACGTGGGCGTACCGGCCGCCGTGCTCGTGCACCCCGTGCACCAGCGCGACCACCCCGTCGACCCCGGTCGTCTGCGGCGGGGTCCAGCTCTGCCAGGCCTGGCCGGAGGGCAGCGTGCCCCGGGCGTGGTCGGGCTGTACGTCGGTGTCCACGGCCGGAGCGTACGGCGACCGGCGGGTGCCGCAGGGCCCGATCGGGGCGGGCGGAATGGTTCCGCATCTGATACCGTTGTGCACAACTCAACGTCCCCGTTGAACCGTGGAGGCACGCCGTGACGGACCTGACGACGACCCGGCCCCAGCCGGTCGCACACCGCCACCCCGTCGAGCAGGACGACGCCGAGCCAGCTGCCGGCAGCTCCGCGCTCGCCGTCCTCGCCCGCTTCGTGCTCGACCGCAGCCGTGAGGACGTCGTCCGCGCCGAACTCGCCGACGGTGGCCCGGTCGTCCAGGAGATCGCCCACGCCCGGGCCCGTCAGGAGGTCGCCGAGACCTGGCTGCGCCTGGACGGCGGGACCTCGACGGCGCGGGCCCGGCTCGACGAGCTGGGCCGGGTGCTGTGCCTGCTGGCCGCCCCGCACCGCGACCACCCCGACTTCGCCGCCCTCGAGCGCCGCTGGCCCGCGGTCGCCTCCGAGCACCCGCTCTGGTGAGCGCGCGCCCCGTCGACCGGTCCGGTCAGGCGGGGCGCAGGACCAGGATCGAGCTGGTCGCCGTCGCCAGCAGTCGGTCCCGGCCGTCGACCAGGCGGGCCTCGGCCAGCGCCGTCCGCCCGCCCAGGTGGGTGACCGTGCCCGTGCAGCGCACCGGTCCGGTGTCCGCGGTCATGGCACGCAGGAACTTCACCGTCAGGTCCAGGCTGGTGTAGCCGACCCCGGCGGGCAGCAGGGAGTGGACCGCGCAGCCGCAGGCGGAGTCCAACAGGGTCGCGAAGACACCCCCGTGCACCGAGCCGATCGGGTTGTAGTGGTGCTCGGCGGGGTCCAGGGTGAAGACCACCCGCCCCTCCTCGACGGACTCGATGCCCATCCCGATCGTGGCGCCGATCGGCGCACCGGGCAGCGACCCGTCGGCGATGGCCCGCAGCACGTCGATGCCCGCGCTGGTCTGCACGGCCCCGGCGGACTCGCTCGGGTCGCCCCACGAGTAGGTCCGTGCGCGTGTCGGTCCGGTCGTCATACCGACACGCTAGTGCGGGCGCGACGTGCCCGACACGACAGTGCGGCCCCGACACCGGCACCAGTCCGGTCGTTAGCGTGGGGGCCCACCCGCTGCCGACAGTCCGGGAGACCACCGGTGACCAGCACAGCCACCTCGGGACCGGGACGCCGGGAACGCAAGCGCGGGAACACCCGCACCACCATCCTGGCCACCGCCCACCAGCTCTTCGAGCTGCACGGCTTCGCGGCCACCCCGGTCACCCAGATCGCCGTCGAGGCCGACGTCGCGGTCCAGACGGTCTTCAACCACTTCCCGGCCAAGCAGGACCTCTTCTTCGAGGGTCGCTGCTCCTGGCTGCGTCTGGCCCAGGTGGTGCTGCCCGAGCTGCGGGCGGCCGCCGACCCCGGCCACGGGGTGTGCCTGGACGACGTCGCTGCCGCCGTGGACGCGATGGTCGGCGCGCACCTGCGTGTGATGGCCTCCCCGGGCAAGGACATCGTGCTGCGGGAGCTCGCCGAGGACCGCACGCTGCGCTCCACCGAGCTGGAGATGCGCGACCGCGCCGAGACCGCACTGGTCCAGACCCTGTCGGCCGGCTGCTCCCCGGCCGCCCGGGACGACGCCCGCCGGCTGGCCGCGCTCTGGACCGCCGACACCTGGGTCGAGGTCACCGACGGCCGGCGCGCGCTGCTCACCCCGACGCCGGCCGGTGCGCCCGGGCGGCGGCCGCTGCGCGACCGGCTCCTGCAGCTCTCGGCCTGACCCGGCGGGTGCGCAGGAAGCCCGGCACGTCCTGCGGGGTGACCGTGCCGGTGCGGGCGAAGTCGGCCCACACCCGGCGCAGCTGCCGCCCGCGGCGCTCCACCTCCGACCAGTCCGCGCCCTCGATCAGCGGCGCCCCCCGCCACGAGGCCTCGTCGGTGAACAGCAGCGGCAGGTCGATCGTGTGGGCCCCGCGGTACACGCTGTCCGGCGCCCCCCAGGACAGCCGGTAGGTGGCGGCCCGGCCGCCGCCGGCCACGTGCCGGCGGGAGAACGAGCGCACCGCCCGGCCGTAGACCCACCAGCCCGCCAGTCCCACCACCGCGCGGGTCAGCAGCCCACCGACCACCGGCGCCCGCAGCACCGCCACCAGCCGCGCGGCCGGTGTCCGCTCCAGACCGGGCAGGAAGAGGGCCACCTCCCGCGACGTCGCACCGATCAGCAGGTCGACGTCGGGGGCCGCCGCCCGCCAGGCGTCGTCCAGCTCGTCCTCGGCGGGCAGCGGTGCCGCGCCGTACTGCGTGCCGAACGGCATGGCCGCGAGCAGCCCGAACCGGCCGGCCGCGGCCTCCACCCGGCGTTCGGTGGCCAGCACCGTCGCCAGCGGGGTCCGCGCGGTCAGCTGCCCCGCCGCCTCGTTCATCGCCGCCGACATCCGGGCCCGGCCGCGGGAGATGCCCAGCGGGGCGCTCTGCACCACCGCCCGGTGGAAGAGCCCACGGGCGCCCTCGGCGACCATCAGGTGGGCGACGGCGTCCCCACCGGCGGACTGGCCGAACACCGTCACCGCGCCCGGGTCGCCGCCGAAGCCGGCGATGGCCCGCTGCACCCAGCGCAGCGCCTCGACCTGGTCCAGCAGACCCAGGTTGGCCTCCCGTGCCGCGCCGTCGCCCAGGTAGCCCAGGAGTCCCAGCCGGTAGGTCACCGCCACCACGACGACCCGCTGCTCGCTGACCAGCGCGCGGGGGTCGAAGACGGGGGAGTCCCCGGCGCCGGCCCGGTAGGACCCGCCGTGCAGGAACACCAGCACCGGCAGGTCCGCACCGGCGGCGACCCCGGCGGGCACGGTCACCGAGAGCCGCAGGCAGTCCTCGTCGACGGTCAGCTCGCCCATCGGGTCCACCAGCACGTCGTCCAGCAGCGGGGTCGGGTTCTGCGGGCAGGCCGGGGAGAGCCGGGTCGCGCGTACCGGGCGGGTGGCCGGCGGCTCGGCCACCGGGGGTCGGAAGCGCTCGGCCCGGGCGTACCGGATGCCCGTCGCGCGCACGACGTCGCCGTCGGGGCGGCCCAGGAACACCCCCGCCGGGGTCGCGAAGGAGATCAGTGCACCGTCGTCCGGCGTGGTCACCGCCCGCACGCTACCCACGGGTGTCTGATCAGCGCGTGGACCCCGAGGACGCCCAGCCGACCCCGGGGGACGACGCCGTCGCGGGGTCCCCGCCGCCCGTGGGAATCGTCACCGGAGCATTGCCACCCGCCGGGGCCGACGTTAGCGTGGCCGGGACCTGCGCGTCGCCCCTCGACGGGGCGGCTGCCGCCACCGCGCCAGCACCCCCTCCCGGAGTCCCCTCCCTCATGCCCCGTAGCGCCCCGTCGTCCGACGTGCCCGCCGAGTCGCCCGCACCCCGGTCCGCCCGCCGGCGCCCGCCGTCGCGGTCCCGCCGCCCGGCGCTCTACCTCGGGGTCGCCGCGGTCGGCAGCGTCGTAGTGCACGGTCTCTTCGGCGGTGGCCCGGTCCCCGAGGTCGCCTCCGCTGACTCCTCGGCCACCTCGAGCGTGGCCCAGCAGCTCGGCCTGACCGCCGACGCCCCGGAGCTGGACTCGCTGGACCTCGCGCCGCTGCAGGACATGGCCGCCAGCCGCGCGTCCCGCCAGGACGCCCAGGCCGCCGCTGCCCAGGTGCAGGCCGCCGCCGACCAGGCGGTGCTGGACGCGCAGGCCGCCGAGGCCGCCGCAGCCGCCGAGGCCGAGGCGGCCGCTGCCGCCGCAGCCGCGGAGGCAGCGGCAGCCGCCGAGGCCGCCGCGTCCGAGGCCGCCGCGGCGTCGTCGTCCTCGTCCTCGTCCGCGTCCTCGTCGTCGTCGTCCACCGCGGTGAGCTCGGTCGCGCGGATCAGCAACAGCTCCGGACCGGTCTCCTCCCGGGTCCAGGCGGCCGCCGACGCCGTCGTGAGCAACGTGCCCGGTGCCGGGAGCATCACCCTCGGTGGCACCCGCCCCAGCGCCACCGACCCCGATGGCCACCCCTCGGGCAACGCGCTGGACTACATGGTGCTCACCAACGCCTCGCTGGGCGACGCGATCGTGCAGTACCACCGCGACCACTGGGCCGAGCTCGGTGTGGAGTACCTCATCTGGGAGCAGCGGATGCTCAGCTCCGCCAACGGCTCCTGGGTCTCCATGGAGAACCGCGGCGGCGTCACCGCGAACCACTTCGACCACGTGCACGTCAACTACCGCTGACCCGCGCGACCTGAGGCACCGGACCGGTCCTGTCGGACCCGTCCGGTAGACAGACGGCGTGCTGCACCTCCACCGCGCCGAGCGGACCTCCCGGCTCGCCGACTCCCTCGCGCAGGTGCTCGCCGTGCCCCTGGCGGACCCGTTCGCCGAGGAGGTCGTGGCGGTCCCCGCCAAGGGCGTCGAGCGCTGGCTGGCCCAGCGGCTGTCCACCGTGCTGGGGGCCGACGGTGCCCGCGACGGCATCTGCTCCGGCGTCCGTTTCCCCTCCGCGGCGCGGCTGGTCGACCAGACGCTGGCCGCGGCCACCGGCACCGACCCCCGGCAGGACCCGTGGGCCACCCCGGTGTGGCCGCTGCTCCAGGTGGTCGACGCGGCCCTGGACGAGCCGTGGCTGGCCGTGCTGGCCCGCCACCTCGGCCACGGCACCCCCGAGGGCGACCACCGCCGCGGGCGCCGGTGGGCCACCGCCGCCCACCTGGCCGACCTGTTCGGGAGCTACGCCGCCCACCGCCCCGGCATGCTCCGGGACTGGGCGGCCGGCCGGGACACCGACGGCCAGGCGCCACTTCCCGAGGACCTGCGCTGGCAGGCCGAGCTGTTCCGCCGCCTGCGCGGCGAGCTGGGCCCGGGCCCGGCCGAGCAGCTCGCCGACGCGTGCGCCGCTCTGCGCCGGGCCCCCGAGCTGGTCGACCTGCCCGACCGGGTCAGCCTGTTCGGCCCCACCCGGCTGTCGACCCGGTCGCTGGCCGTGCTGGACGCGCTCGCCGAGCACCGCGACGTGCACCTGTGGCTGCCGCACCCCAGCCCGGCGCTCTGGGCGGCGCTGACCGGCCGGACCGCCACCCACCGTCGTAGCGACGACACCGCGACGGTGCCGGTGCACCCGCTGCTGCGCAGCCTGGCCCGCGACGTCCGCGAGCTGCAGCTGCGGCTGCCCCCGCACACCGACACCCACCACCCCGCCGAGCCCGGCCCCGGCACGACGCTGCTGGCCCGCCTGCAGGAGGACCTGCGTGCCGACCGGCTGCCGGCCGCCGGGGCCACGCCGGTCGACGACTCGTTCCTGGTGCACGCCTGCCACGGCCCGGCCCGGCAGGTCGAGGTGCTGCGCGAGGTCCTGCTGCGGCTCTTCCAGGACGACCCGACGCTGGAACCCCGGGACGTCCTCGTGCTCTGCCCGGACGTCGAGGCGTTCGCCCCGCTGGTCTCGGCCACCTTCGGGCTGGGTCCCGGCCTGCCGCACCCGGGCAACGCGCTGCGGGTCCGGCTGGCCGACCGGAGCCTGCGGGCCACCAACCCGCTGCTGGACACCGTGGCCCTCCTGCTGGAGCTCGCGCACAGCCGGGTGACCGCCAGCCAGGTGCTCGACCTGGCCGCCACGGCCGGCGTCCGGCGGCTGTTCGGGTTCACCGACGAGGACCTGGAACGGGTCCGGGACTGGGTGTCGCGCTCCGGCGTCCGCTGGGGCCTGGACACCACCACCCGGGCCGGCTACGGCCTGGAGCGGGTGCCGCAGAACACCTGGCAGGCCGGCCTGGACCGGCTGCTGCTGGGCGTGACCACCTCGGAGGACCAGCCGGTCTGGCTGGACCGGGCGCTCCCGCTGGACGACGTCGACTCCAGCGACGTCGACCTGGCCGGACGGCTGGCCGAGCTCGTGGACCGGGTGGGGCAGGTGCTGGAGGCGCTCACCGGCGAGCACCCCGTGGCGCACTGGGTCGACACCCTGGTGGACGCCCTGGACCTGCTCACCGCCACCGACCCGGCCGAGGCGTGGCAGCTGGCGCAGGCCCGCCGCGAGCTGGCCGAGGCCGGCGCCGGGGGCAGTGGCCTGCTGCGCGCCGCGGACGTGCGGGCGATGCTGGCCGGCCGGCTGGCCGGGCGTCCCACCCGGGCCAACTTCCGCACCGGGAACCTCACCGTCTGCACGCTGGTCCCGATGCGCTCGGTGCCGCACCGGGTCGTGGTCCTGCTGGGCTTGGACGACGGGGTCTTCCCCCGGGCCGGCGGCATCGACGGCGACGACGTGCTCGCCCGGGCCCCGCGGGTGGGGGAGCGGGACGTCCGCAGCGAGGACCGCCAGCTCCTGCTCGACGCCGTGTGCTCAGCGCAGGAGAGGGTGCTGGTCTTCCACACCGGCGCGGACCCGGTCAGCGGCGCGCCCCGGCCGCCCGCGGTGCCGGTCGGCGAGCTGCTGGACGTGCTGGCCACGATGACCGGCGCCGGTCGGGCCGACCTCGTCGTCCGGCACCCGCTGCAGCCCTTCGACCCGCGACAGTTCGCGGGACCGGTGCCGGCGAGCTTCGACCCGGTCGGGCTGGCAGGGGCCCGCCGCTCGGTGCGGGAGCGCGAGCCCGCGCCCGCGCGGCGCCCGCTGGGTCCGCGACAGGGCCCCGTCGCCCTGGAGGACCTGGTCTCCTTCGTCGAGCACCCGGTGCGGGCCTACCTGCGGCAGCGGCTGGAGATCACCTTGCCCGGTGAGGACGACGAGGTCGACGACGCACTCGCCGTCTCGCTGGACGCCCTGCAGGAGTGGGCGGTGGGCGACCGGCTGCTCCGCTCGGGCCTGGCCGGGGTGCCGGCCGAGTCCGCCGAGCGCAGCGAGTGGCTGCGCGGGAGCCTGCCGCCGGGTGCGCTGGGCACCGCGGTGCTCAGCCGGGTGGGCAGCCGGGTCGCGCCGCTGGTGGGGGTGGCTGCGCCGCTGCTCACCACACCGGCCCGGACCGTCGACGTCCGGCTGGACGTGGGCAGCCGGGA
Organism: Modestobacter sp. Leaf380; assembly: GCF_001424485.1. Taxonomy (GTDB): domain Bacteria; phylum Actinomycetota; class Actinomycetes; order Mycobacteriales; family Geodermatophilaceae; genus Klenkia. The sequence continues at coordinate 198,906 of NZ_LMQC01000021.1, read as the reverse complement.
GCTCAGTGGGACCGTCAACGGGGTCCGCGGCGACGCCGTCGTGTCGGTGACGTACTCCAGCCTGGCCCCCAAGCACCGGGCGCGGGCCTGGGTGCAGGCCCTGGCACTCGCGGCCACCGAGGGCACCGGGCGCGCGGTGACCGTGGGTCGCTGGGGTGCCCGGGCGCGGACCTCGACGCTCACCGCCCCGGCCGACCCCACCGGGGTGCTGGCCGACCTGCTCGACCTGTACGACCGGGGCACCTGCGAGCCGCTGCCGGTGAGCCCCAAGGTGTCCGAGGCCTACGCGGCACGCCGGGCCGGTGGCGAGGACCGCGACGGTGCGCGGGAGTCGGCCGAGCGCGAGTGGACCGGGAGCAGGTTCCCCGGCGAGGCGGCCGACCGGCACCACGTGCACGTCTGGGGCGACGCCGCACCGTTCACGGCGTGGACCGACCCCGCCCCGCTCGACGACGAGCGGTGGCCCGACGAGGACACCCGGTTCGGCGTGCTGGCCCGCCGGTTCTGGACCCCCCTGCTGGACGCCGAGGTGATCGCGTGAGCGCCGACCTGCTGGCGGAGGTGGGCGCCTTCGACGTGTGCGGCCCGCTGCCCACCGGCACCACGGTGCTGGAGGCCAGCGCGGGGACCGGCAAGACCTTCACCATCGCGGCACTCGCGACCCGGTTCGTCGCCGAGGGCCTGGCCGAGCTGTCCGAGGTCATGCTGGTGACCTTCGGCAACGCGGCCTCCCGGGAGCTGCGCGACCGGGTGCGTGAGCGGATGGTCAGCTCCGAGGCGGGGCTGCGCGACCCCGCCGGCGCCACCGCCTCCGACGACGAGGTGCTGGCCCTGCTGGCCCGGGGGACCGCCGCGGAGGTGACCGCCCGCCGGGACCGGCTGGTCCGCGCGCTGGCCGGTTTCGACGCGGCCACCATCGCCACCACGCACTCCTTCTGCTCGCAGATGCTGGCCGGGCTGGGCACGGCCGCCGACGCCGATCTGACCGCGACCTTCACCGAGGAGGTCGACGACCTGGTGCAGGAGGTCGTCGACGACCTGTACCTGCGCAGCTTCGCCGTTGCCGGTCAGACCGGGCCGCCCTTCCTCACCCACGCCGAGCTCCTGGAGCTCGGCCGCCGGGCGGTGGGCAGCGACCGGCAGGCCCGGCTGGAGCCGGTCGCCGACACCGGCACCCCGGGCCGTCGTCGCCGCGCGGCCCAGGCGGTCCGGGACGAGGTGGAGCGCCGCAAGCGCCGGCTCGGCCTCGTCGACCACGACGACTGGCTGACCCTGCTGCGCGACGCGCTGGCCGACCCGCAGCACGGCCCGATGGCCTGCCGGCGGGTGCGGGACCGCTACCGGGTCGTCATGGTCGACGAGTTCCAGGACACCGACCCGGTGCAGTGGGAGGTCCTCCGCCGTGCCTTCCACGGGCACACCACCCTGGTGCTGATCGGTGACCCCAAGCAGGCGGTCTACGGCTTCCGCGGCGGCGATGTCACCACCTACCTGGCGGCCTCCCGGGTCGCCGACGGGCACGCGACGCTGGGCACGAACTGGCGCAGCGACCAGCGGCTGGTCGGCGCGCTGGACCAGGTGCTCGGCGGGGTCGCGCTCGGCGACGAGCGGATCGTGGTGCGCCCGGTGGACTCGGCACACCCGGCGGACCGGCTCAGCGGCGCGGGCGCCCCGCTGCGGCTGCGCCGGCTGGAGCGCCGGGGCCACGGGCCGACCTTCCGGGGGCTGCCCCGGCTGGACCGGCTGCGGAGCGCCGTGGCCGCCGACGTCGCGGCCGACGCGGTGGAGCTGCTGTCGGGCCCGGCCCGGTACGACGGCCGGCCGGTCGCCCCCGGCGACCTCGCGGTGCTGGTCCGGACCAACAAGCAGGGCCACCTGGTCCGCGAGGCGCTGGGCGCCGTCGGCGTGCCGGCGGTGATGGCCGGGGGCGGCAGCGTGTTCGGCACCGCCGGGGCGCGCTCCTGGCTGGTGCTGCTGGAGGCGCTGGAGCAGCCGCACCGGTCCGGTCGGGTGCGGGCGGCAGCGCTGTCGGTCTTCCTGGGCCACGACGAGGCCTCCCTCGACGAGGGCGGCGACGCGCTCACCGACGAGCTGGGCCCGCGGCTGCGCCGCTGGGCCGACCTGCTGACCGAGCGGGGGGTCGCGGCCCTCGCCGAGGTGGTCACCGCCGACCAGGGGCTGCCCGCCCGGGTGCTGCGGCGTCCCGACGGCGAGCGCGTCCTCACCGACCTGCGGCACGTCGCCCAGGTGCTGCACGCCGCCGCGCTGCGCGAGTCGCTGGGGCTCACCGCCCTCGTGGAGTGGTTGCGCCGGCGGATCGCCCGGGCCGACGTCGAGGGCACCGAGGAACGCAGCCGCCGGCTGGAGTCCGACGCGGCCGCGGTGCAGGTGATGACCGTGCACGTCAGCAAGGGCCTGGAGTTCCCGGTCGTCTACGTGCCCTTCGGCTGGGACCGCTGGGTGCCCCGCGACCCCGACGTGCTGCGGCTGCACGACGACGCCGGCGCCCGGGTGCTGCACGTCGGCGGTCCCGCCGCCGCCGACTACCCGGCCGCCCGCACCCGGCACGAGGCCGAGGAGTCCGGGGAGGACCTCCGCCTGCTGTACGTGGCGCTCACCCGTGCGGCGACCCAGGTCGTGGCGCACTGGGCGCCGGGCTCGGGCACCGCGGCCGCGCCGCTGCACCGGCTCCTGCTCGGCGACACCGCCCCCGGCACCGTGCCACCCGCGAGCGTCCCGGTGCCCGCCGACGACGTGGTGGAGAGCCGGCTCGCCGCGGTGGCGGCCGGCTCGGGCGGGCGCATCGACGTGACCGCGGTGGGGCGCGCCGCACCCACCCGGTGGACACCGGCGGGACGGCCGACGCCCGAGCTGTCGGTCAGCAGCTTCACCCGGACGCTGGACGAGGACTGGCGCCGGACGTCCTACAGCTCCCTCACCCGCGCCGCCCACGACCTGGTCGCGGCCAGCGAGCCGGAGGTCCCCGGAACCGACGACGAACCCGACGACACCGTGGAGCTCCCGCCGGCGCCGGCCCCCGACGGCCTGCCCTCGCCGCTGTCCGACCTGCCCGGTGGCGCCGCATTCGGCACCCTGGTGCACGCGGTGCTGGAGGAACCCGAGCACGCCGACCTGGAGGAGCGCTGCGCCGAGGCGGTGGCCCGCTTCCTGGTGCCGGGGGTGGCGGCCGGGCCGCTGGCCCAGGCGCTGCGCCCGGTGCTGGACACCCCGCTGGACGCCGACGGGACCACGCTGGCCGGGCTGCCCGCCCGGGACCGACTGGCCGAGCTGGACTTCGAGCTCCCGCTGGCCGGTGGGGACGACGCCGTCGTGCACGCCACCCTGGCCGACGTCGTCACCCTGCTGCGCCGTTTCGACCTGGGCCCGGTGCAGGGCTACGCCGACCTGCTCGCCGCGTTGGAGCCGCAGTCGTTGCGTGGCTTCCTCACCGGCAGCATCGACGCGGTGCTCCGGCTGCCCGGTCCCGACGGCCCGCGCTACGCGGTCGTGGACTACAAGACCAACCGGCTGGGCCCCGAACCGCTGACCACCGGGCACTACCGGGAGTCGGCGATGGCAACGGAGATGCAGCACGCGCACTACGTGCTGCAGTCGCTGCTGTACTCGGCCGCCCTGCACCGCTTCCTGCGGTGGCGGCAGCCCGGCTACGACCCGGCGCGACACCTCGGGCCGGTGCTGTACCTCTTCGTCCGCGGCATGGCCGGCCCCGACGCCGAACGGGGTGCCGGCGTGTTCACCTGGCAGCCGCCCACCGAGCTGGTCACCGGGCTCTCGGACCTGCTGGCAGGCCGGGCGTGATCCCGGTCCGGGCGGAGGGCCGGCTCCGGGCGTTCGCCGAGGCGGGGGTCCTGGTCGCCGCCGACGTGCACGTGGCCCTCCGGCTGGCCCGGCTGGGCGGGGAGTCCGACGAGACGGTGCTGCTGGCCGCCGCGCTGGCCGTGCGCGGCGTGCGCACCGGGTCGGTCTGCGTCGACCTCACCACGGTCGCCGAGACCGTCGTGCCCGACGAGGACGCCGCCGACCCCGACGTGCCGGTCGTCCTGGACTGGCCCACCGACTGGTCGGCCCTGCAGGCCAGCCCGGTCGTCGCGGTCGGCGCCGGGGCACCGTGGGCGCCGCTGCGCCTGGTGGACGGCCTGCTGTACCTGGACCGGTACTGGCAGCAGGAGCAGCTGGTCCGCCGGGAGCTGGACGCCCGCGCGGCCCAGGACCCGCCCCCGGTGGACCTGACGCCGCTCGCGGCGTTGTTCACCGAACCCGGCTCCGACCGCCAGCGGCTGGCTGCCGCGGTGGCCGCCGGTCGCTGGGTCAGCGTCATCACCGGCGGTCCGGGCACCGGGAAGACGCACACCGTGGCCCGGTTGCTCAAGCTGCTGCAGGACCAGCCCGGCCCTCGTCCACGGATCGCGTTGGCCGCCCCCACCGGCAAGGCCGCGGCCCGGCTGCAGGAGTCGGTGCAGGCCCAGGCGCAGGAGGTCGGCCTGCCGCTGGACCTCACCGCCTCCACGCTGCACCGCCTGCTGGGCTGGCGGCCCGACAGCCGCAGCCGGTTCCGGCACGACGCCGGGAACCGGCTGCCCTTCGACGTGGTGGTCGTCGACGAGTCCTCGATGGTCCCGCTGACCCTGATGGCCCGGCTGCTGGAGGCGGTGCGGCCCAGCGCGCGGCTGGTGCTGGTCGGCGACCCCGACCAGCTCACCCCCGTCGAGGCCGGCGCCGTGCTCAGCGACCTGGTGCACCGCCCGGCCCCGGCGTCCGGCCGCCCGTCCTCGTTGCCCGAGGGCGACCTGGCCGGCCTGGACGCCCAGGAGCTCGACCAGCTGGCCAACGGCGTGGTGCGGCTGCGCGACTCGCACCGCTTCGGCGCCGGCATCGGCTCGCTGGCCGAGGCCGTCCGCGCCGGGGACGCCGACCGGGTGCTGGAGCTGCTCGCCGCCGGGGACGGCGTGCTCTCCCTGGAGGCCGACACCACCGGTCTGGCAGCCGAGGCGCAGCGCACCGGTGCCGAGCTGCTGGCCACCGCGGCCGCCGGGGACGCCACCGGGAGCCTGGACCTGCTGGGCCGGCACCGGCTGCTGTGCGCCCACCGGGAGGGCCCGTTCGGGGTGGCTGCCTGGAACGAGCAGGTCAGCCGCTGGACCCGGCCGGTCACCGCGGGGGAGTGGTACCCGGGTCAGCCGCTGCTGGTCACCGCCAACGACTACGACAACCACCTCTTCAACGGCGACACCGGTGTCGTGGTGGTGTCCGACGGCGAGCTGCGGGCGGCCTTCGCCCGCCCGGGCGGCATCCGCGGCCCCGAGCTGGTGCCGCTGTCCCGGCTGTCGTCGGTGGCCACCGCGCACGCGCTGACCGTGCACCGCAGCCAGGGCAGCCAGTACGCCGCGGTGACCGTCCTGCTGCCCCCGGCGTCCTCCCCGCTGCTGACCCGGGAGCTGCTGTACACCGCGGTGACCCGGGCGAGCAGCCGCGTGCGGGTCGTGGGCAGCGAGGAGTCGGTGCGCACCGCGGTGGGCCGGCAGGTCGTCCGGGCCAGCGGCCTGCGGCGACCCCAGCCGGGGGGCCGGTCGGATCCCACGGGGTAGCCCGACGCCTGTGCGCACCATCACCCGACCGATCTGGTCGGTCGACCGACCAGATCGGTCGGTGACGTCGTACGGTGGTCGGCGTGACCAGCACCTCGCGCACTCGCGTCGACGAGGACATCGTCGACCGGGCCGCCGGGCTCTTCGCCCGGCACGGCTTCGAGCACACCTCGGTGCAAGCCGTCGCGGACGCCGTGGGGCTGTCCAAGGCGGGTCTGCTGCACCACTTCCCGTCCAAGGACGCCCTGCGCACCGCGGTGCGGGACCGCGCCGACACCCTCGGCGCCGAGGCGGTCGCCCGTGTCGGCCACCTCGCGGCGGGCCCCGAGCGCGACCACCGCGCCATCGAGACCCTCGTCGACGTCGCCGCCGCGCACCCCGGCCTGGTGTCGTTCCTGCTGGCCCCCATCAGCGACGGCGACGAAGACCTGCAGGGCGTCGACTGCGCCGGCCCCGAGGACCGGCCGGGGGTCATCTCGCACGCGATGGCCGCCTTCGGCCTCTCCGCGGCACCCGACCCGACCGAGGACGACGCCGCCTTCGAGCGCCGGGTGCGCGTCGCCGGTGCCCTGGTGTCCCTCGGCGTCCTCTCCCTGAGCCTGGCCGCCTCGGACCGTCCCGGCGCCTTCCGCGCGCACGTCATCGAGACCAGCTACGACGCCCTGGGGCACCGCCGCCCCACACCGCCCGCACCCGTTGCTCCTGCACGCCCCGACCAGGTGGAGGCCTGATCCCCATGGCACGACTGTTGTCCCGACTCGGTGTGGCCGCGGCCAGACGCCGGCTCGTCGTCGTCCTCGTCTGGCTGGTCGCCCTCATCGGCGGTGGCATCGGCGCCGTCACGTTGGCCGGCGAGACCTCCAGCACCTTCTCCATCCCCGGGCAGGAGTCGACCACCGCCCTGGAGCGGATCGAGGCCGAGTTCGGCGCCGGCGGCGGGGCGACGGCCCAGGTCGTCGTCCAGGCTCCCGACGGCGGCTCGCTGGCCGACCCGGCGACGGCGGCCGAGGTGACCACGCTGGTGACCGAGCTCAACGGCCTGCCCGGCGTCGCCGGCGCGACGGACCCGCTGGACCCGGCGAACCCGACCATCGACCCCACCCTGACCACCGGCTACAGCACGGTCAGCTACGACGCCCCCGCCGGTGAGGTCACCGTCGAGCAGCAGGACGCGCTGCTCGCCGCACTGGACACCGCCCGGGAGTCCGGGCTGACCGTCGAGGTCACCGGCCAGGCCATCCAGCCCCCGGTGCACATCGGCGGCATCGCCGAGGTGCTCGGCGTCGTCATCGCCCTCGGCGTGCTGGCGCTGACCTACGGCGCGCTGGCCGTGGCCGGGATGAACCTGCTGACCGCGGTCGTGGGCGTCGGCATCGGCGTGCTGGGCGTGACCATCGTCAGCGGCTTCACCGACCTGTCCTCCACCACCCCGACGCTGGCCGCGATGCTGGGCCTGGCGGTGGGCATCGACTACGCGCTGTTCATCATCACCCGGTACCGGCAGGAGCTGCGGGCCGGCCGTTCGGTGCACGACGCGATCGGGCTGGCCGTCGGGACCGCGGGGTCGGCCGTCGTGGTCGCCGGCATCACCGTGGTCATCGCGCTGGCCGGGCTCTTCGTCGCCGGGATCCCCTTCCTGACCCAGATGGGTCTCGCGGCCGCCGCGACCGTCGTCATCGCGGTGCTGGTCGCCCTCACGCTGGTGCCCGCGGTGCTGTCCTACCTGGGCTTCCGGGCGCTGCCGAAGAAGCAGCGGCCCGCTGCCGGTGAGTCCGTCCTGGTGCCCACCGACGCCGACGCCGCCCTGCCCTCGGAGGGCCGCGGCTTCCTGCGCGGCTGGATCGGCCTGGTCACCAGGCGCCGCGCGCTGTCGCTGCTGGCCGCGGTCGTGGCGCTCGGCGTCATCTCCATCCCGTTCTTCTCCATGCAGACGACCCTCGTGCAGACCCCGCCCGAGGGCTCGACCCAGGAGAAGGCCGACGTGATGCTGGCCGGTGCCTTCGGCGAGGGGTTCGCCGGCCCGCTGACGGTCCTCTTCGAGGGCGACGGCGCCGCGCAGAGCGCCGCCGGGGTCACCGAGGCCATCACCGGCCTGGACGACGTCGTCACCGTCACCCCGCCGATCCCGAACGCCGACGGCACCGCCGCGCTGCTGACGGTGATCCCGGAGTCCGGGCCGACCGACCCGGCCACCGAGACCCTCGTCGAGGACCTGCGGGCGCTGCTGGCGAGCACCGACGGCGTGGATGCCAGCGTCACCGGGACCACCGCGGTCAGCGTCGACGTCGCCGCCACCCTCGACGACGCGTTGCCGGTCTACCTGGCCCTGGTCGTCGGCCTCGCCCTGGTGCTGCTGGTCCTGGTGTTCCGCTCCCTGCTGGTGCCGCTGGTCGGTGTGCTGGGCTTCCTGCTCACCGTCGGTGCCTCGCTGGGCGCCACGGTCGCGGTGTTCCAGTGGGGCTGGCTGTCCGACCTGGTCAACCTGGAGTCGACCGGCCCGTTGATCAGCCTGACCCCGATCCTGGTCATCGGGATCCTCTTCGGGCTCGCGATGGACTACCAGGTGTTCCTGGTGTCCCGGATGCACGAGGCGCACAGCCACGGTGCTGCCCCGCTGACCGCGATCCGCACCGGCTTCCGGCAGGCGGCCCCGGTCGTCGTGGCGGCCGCGGCGATCATGTTCTCGGTCTTCGCCGGGTTCGTGCCCGCCGGTGACGCGACCATCAAGTCGATCGCCTTCGCGCTGGCCATCGGCATCGCCTTCGACGCGTTCGTCGTCCGGATGGTGCTGGTGCCCGCGGCACTGGCCCTGATGGGGGAGCGGGCCTGGTGGCTGCCGCGCTGGCTGCAGTGGCTGCCGGCCCTGGACGTCGAGGGCACCGCCCTGGAGCGGGAGGCCCCGGCGGCACCCGCTGCTCGCCAGACCGAGGCGGCCGGCGCCCGCTGACCCGCCCCGCACCGACGACGGCCGTCCCGCTCACCCGAGCGGGGCGGCCGTCGCCGTCAGCGGGTCAGGTGCCGCAGTAGGTGACGTACGTGCCGGCCGGGCCGGGGGTGGCGTACCGTTCCAGCCCGGGGCGCTCGTCGAAGGGCGCGGTGACGGCGTCCAGCAGCCGGGTCAGCGGTCCCAGGTCACCGGCCGTGCCGGCGGCGAGAGCCTCCTCGACCAGGTGGTTGCGGGGCACGTAGACCGGGTTGACCCGGTCCATCGCCTCGCCGTCGGGGCCCAGGGCACGCCAGCGGTCCAGCCAGGCGTCCAGCCCGGCCAGGTCCAGCACCAGCTCGCGGACCGGCTCGGCGTCCCCGCGGGCGGCCCGGCCCAGGGCCCGGAAGAAGGACGTGTGGTCGGGCCGGGTGGCCTGCAGAAGTGCCTGCAGGTCGCGCAGCAGCTCGTCGTCCGGGTCGCCGGTGAGGCCGACCTTGGCCCACAGCCCGGTGCTGAACGCCGCCTCGTAGGCGGGCACGAACCCCTCCAGCGCGGTCACGGCGACCGGCACCGCCTGCTCGACGTCGTCGTGCAGCAGCGGCAGCAGCGCCTCGGCGAGCCGGGCCAGGTCCCACTGGGCGATGCCCGGCTGGTTGCCGTAGGCGTAGCGCCGGCCGGTGTCGATGGAGCTGAACGAGGTGGCCAGGTCGTGGGCCTCCATGAAGGCGCACGGCCCGTAGTCGATGGTCTCCCCGGAGATCGTCACGTTGTCGGTGTTCATGACCCCGTGCACGAAGCCGACGAGCATCCACTGCGCGACGAGCCGGGCCTGCGCCGCGACGACGTGCTCGTACAGCGCCAGGTACGGGTTCTCCGCGTCGCGGGCCTCCGGTGCGTGCCGGGAGACGGCGTGGTCGGCCAGCCGCCGCAGCAGGTCGACGTCGTCGGTGGCCCGGGCGAACTGGAAGCTGCCCACCCGCAGGTGGCTGGCGGCGACCCGGGTCAGCACGGCCCCCGGCAGGTGGGACTCGCGGACGACGTCGCGACCGGTGGCGGTGACGGCCAGGGCGCGGGTGGTCGGGATGCCCAGGGCGTGCATCGCCTCGCTGACCACGAACTCGCGCAGCATCGGCCCGACGGCGGCCAGGCCGTCGCCGCCGCGGGCGAACGGGGTGCGCCCGGAGCCCTTGAGGTGCAGGTCGACGAGCCGCCCGTCGGGGGTGGTCAGCTCACCCAGCAGCAGCGCCCGGCCGTCGCCCAGCCGCGGGTTGAACCCGCCGAACTGGTGCCCGGCGTAGGCCTGCGCCACCGGTGTGGCGCCCTCGGGGACCCGGGTCCCGGTGAGCAGGCCCAGGTCCCCCCGCAGCTGTTCGGGGTCCAGGCCCAGCTCGGTGGCCAGGGAGTCGTTGAGGACCAGCAGCCGTGGGTCGGGCGCCTCCTCGGCCTGCCAGGGCAGTGCCAGCTCCGGCAGCTCGCGGGCGAACCGGTTCCCGAGGACGACGGCGGAGGGCGGTGCGGTGGTCACCCCTCGACGGTACGACCGGCTCGCGCTGCCGACACCTGCTGACCGCGACCGTCCGGGCGCGCTGAGTACCGCTACGGACGTCCCGGACGACGGCCACCCGTAACTTCCTCCCGTGGCAGCCACCCGACCCGACCCCTCCGACCGCCCGGCCGTCGGCATCGTGGCCGCGGCGGAGGCCCTGCCCGAGGCCGTGGTCAGCACCGCGGAGCTGCAGCAGCAGATCGCCGACGCCTCCGGTCTCGCGCTCCGCCCGGGCACCCTGCAGACGGCGACGGGCATCCGCTCCCGCCGCATCGCCCGGGACGACGAGTACGCCTCCACCCTCGCCGTCCGGGCCGGTCGCGCCGCGCTGGCCCAGGCGGGCCCCGGTGACGTCGACCTGCTGCTGTTCGCCTCCGCCACCCGGGACGTCGTGGAGCCGGCGACGGCGCACATCGTGCAGGCCGGGTTGGGCACCCGCGCGCACTGCCTGGACGTCACCAACGCCTGCACCAGCTTCGTCAACGGCATCGACCTGGCCGCCGCGATGATCTCCGCCGGCCGGGCCCGCCGCGCCCTGGTGGTCACCGGGGAGACCCCGACCCGGTCGATGCGCCGGCAGGTGTCCGGGCCGGCCCAGCTGCGTGAGTCGGTCGCCGGCTTCACCTTCGGTGACGGCGGTGCGGCCGTCGTGCTGGAGCCGGTCGCGCGCGGCGGCATCCTGCACGTGGACGCCGAGGCGCACAGCGAGCACTGGGAGGTCGGCGGCATCCCCGGCGGTGGTTCCCGGCACCCGCGCGGCGACGAGCACACCTGGTTCACCGGATCCGGCACCCAGCTGCGGCAGGTCTTCGAGGCCGTCGGCCCGGCGATCCTGCAGCGCACGCTCGCAGCCACCGGCCTGGGTTGGGACGACGTCGCCCGGGTGCTGGTGCACCAGGTCACCGGGCCCTACCTGCAGCGCTTCCTGGAGGTGAGCGGGGTGCCGGCGGACAAGCTGGAGCCGATCGTCGGTGAGCTGGGCAACCTGGCCAGCGCCGGCCTCGGTGTCCAGCTGGCCCGGGTCTTCCCGCAGCTGGCGCCGGGGGAGAAGGTGCTGCTGGTGGGCCTGGGCGGCGGGATCAGCCTGACCACGATGGTGTGGGAGAAGTCGTGACCGCCTGGGTCGTCGTCCCCGCGCACGACGAGGCGCTCCGGCTGCCGGGCACCCTCGCGGCCCTGGCCGCCCAGACGCGCCGGGACTTCACCCTGCTGGTCGTGGACAACGCCTCCACCGACGGCACCGCCGACATCGCCCGCGGGTTCGCGGCCACCGCCCCCTTCCCGGTGGTGGTGCTCACCGAGCCGGAGAAGGGCGTGGGCAGCGCGGTGGACACCGGCTTCCGGCACGCGATCGCCGCGGGCGCCGACCGCATCGCCCGCACCGACGCCGACTGCCTGCCCCGGCCCGGCTGGTTCGCCGCCGCGATGGCCGCGCTGGACGAGGGCGCCGAGATGGTGTGCGGCCGGGTGGTGGCCCGCCGGGACGAGCACGGTCCGCTGGGTCGGGCCGTGTTCTCCGGGCTCGTCGCCGTCGCCGCGGTTTTCGGCCGCTGGCGGCCGGCGCACCGGCACCCGCGCTACCGGGTGCCCTACCGGATGCACGCCGGCAACGACATGGCGATCACCGCCGACCTGTACCTGCGCTGCGGGGGCATGCCGCGGCGGCCCTCGCCGACCGACCGGGCGTTCCTCAACGCCGTCCGGGAGCACAGCGCGGCCGTCGTGCACCGGCGGGACGCCGTGGTGGAGAACTCGACCCGGCGGCTGCGGGCCTACGGCGTGCTCGGCACGGCGGCCTGGTACCTGGACCGCGGCTCGGCAGGCAGGCCGGTGGACCCCCGGTGACGCTGCTCGTCGACGGTCTGCTCGACGCCCTGCGCGACCGGCCCGGCGCCCCGGCACTGCTGGGCCGGCGACCGACCACCCGGGGCGAGCTGGCCGACCTCGCCGACGGGTACGCGGCCGCACTGCACCACCGCGGGCTGGGCGAGGGCGACACCCTGGCCCTCGCCGTCCGGCCCGGCGGCCGGGCGCTGGCCCTGGTGCTCGCGGCCCTGCGGCTGCGGGTCCGGGTGGCGGTCGTCGACCCCGGCGCAGGCCCGGACGTCGTCACCGCGCGACTGGCCCTGGCCCGTCCCGCACTGGTCGTCGCCGACCCGGTGGTGCAGGCCGCAGCCGGGTGGGCGGCGCCGGTGGCCCGTCGGCTCGGGCTGTCGCTGCCCCGGCTGGAGCTGCTCGCCCCGGTGGCCACGGTGGGGCGGCGGCTGCCCGGCACCGCGCCGGCGCTTGAGCCCCGGAGCGGGCCCGCACCGGACCGCCGGGGCGACGACGCCGACGCGGTCGTCGTCTTCACCTCGGGGACGACGGCGGCACCCCGGGCCGTCGTGCACACCGTCGCGAGCATGTCCGCCGGGATGGCCGCGGTCGCCGACCTGGTCGGCCCCCGCCCCGGGGAGCCGGTGCTGGGCGGCACCTTCTTCGTCCTCGTGCCCGCCCTGCACGCCGGTGCCCCGGTGCTGGCCCCGGCCCGGCGACCGCCCGCGCTGGCCCGCCAGCTCGCCCGGCTGGCACCGGCGGCCACCTACCTGACCCCGCCCCAGCTGCGCGGCGCGCTCGCTGCGGGTGCGGGCTTCACCGGCCGGGTGTTCGCCGGCTCCGCCCCGGTGTCCGAGGGTCTGCTCGGTCGGGTCCGGGACGCCGGGGCGGACCAGGCGTGGGGGGTCTACGCGCTCACCGAGGCGTTCCCCGTCGCCGCCGTCGAGTGGACGGCGAAGCACGCCCACACCGGGGACGGCGACCTGGTCGGCGAGCTGCTGCCCGGCGTCCGCGCCCGGGTCGACGGGACCGGGCAGCTGCTGGTCGCCGGCGCCACCACCGCCGACCGCTACCTGGGCGGCGAGCCGCTCGAGGAGGTCGCCACCGGCGACCGCGCCCGACTCGAGGGCCGCACCGTGGTGCTGGCCGGCCGGGCCAAGGACATGCTGCTGCGGGGGGCCGAGAACGTGTACCCCGGCCTGTACGAGCCCGCCCTGCACGTGCCCGGTGTGGACCTCGCGGTCCTGGTCGGGGTGCCCGGGGAGGACGGCGACGAGCGGGTGGTCGCCGTCGTGCAGCCGACGCCGGGCAGCACCGAGGTGCAGGTGCGTCGCGCGCTGGCCACCCCGCTGTCTCGGATGGGCACCGCCCGCCCCGACGCCGTGCTCGTCGGTCCGGTCCCGGTGGCCGGCCGCTCCCGCAAACCCGACCGCGCGGCGACCGCCCGCTGGGCCGCCGAGCGGTTGGCGCGCCGGTGACCGGGCACGCCCGGGCCCGGCGCCGGGACCGGCGGGTCTACCTGGCCGGGCACCCGGTGCTGCTGGCCCTGCTCGCCGCCACCCGGAGGCGGCCGGTGCTGCGACTGGGCCCCGTCGTCCTGGTGCACGACGAGCAGGCCTGCCGGCAGGTGCTGACCGGGTTGCCGCTGGACCGGCTGGGCGCGGGCACGACCGGCGCGGCGGTGGCCGCGGCCGGCGGCGGTGGCCTGTTCGACCAGACCGGCGAGCAGCACCGCACCGCCCGCCGGGACCTCGGTGTCCGGCTCGCGTCCCGGGAGCTGCGCGCGGTCTGGCAGGCGCCGATCGACCGGACCGCCGCGACCCTGGCCGGCGGCGGGCGGGTGGACCTCGTCGCGCTGGCCGCCGAGGTGGGTGGCAGCACCGCGGCCGCCGTCCTGGACCTCGACGTCGACCCGCTGGTCCTGGCCGCGGCCGCCCGGGCGACCGCCGACGCCACCGCGGCGGCCCACCTGCCCGGCCGCCGCGCCCGGCCGGTGCCGACCACGCTGACCGACCTGGTGGGCACCGCGGCGGCGGCGACCACCGCCGTCGCCACCGTGAGCACGGCCGTCGCCGCCTTCCCGCGGGCGGTGGCCTGGACCGCCGACGCAGGCCTCTGGGACGCCGCCGCCGATCCCGTCCGGCGCACCGTCCTGGTCGCCGAGCTGCTGCGGGTCACCGCGGCCAGCCCACTGCTGCCCCGCGTCGCCGCGGCCGAGGGCGAGGTCGCCGGCTGCCCCGTGCGTCGCGGTGACCGTATGCTGCTGGTGACCCGGCACGCTGCGGCCGCCCACGTCCGCAACCCCTCGGTTGCCGACCCCGCGGCACCGGCCCAGCAGCAGCTGGTCTTCGGTGCCGGCGGGCACGCCTGCCCCGGCGCCGGGGTCGCCCGGGCCCAGCTGGGCGACCTGCTGGCCGCGCTCGCGCCGTCCCGCCCGCGGGTGGTGTCCGCCCGCGCCGACCGTCGGTCCGCCCTGCCGTCCTGGGCGTCCCTGGTCGTCGAGGCCACCCGGTGACCACCATCGGCGTCACCGGCGCGAGCGGGTTCTGCGGGGCAGTGGTGGCCCGGGCCGCCGAGGCCGCCAGTCACCGGGTGGTCTGCCTGGGGCGCCGTCCGGGCCCGGTGGGGGAGCACCGCCGCTGGGACGCCCGCACCGGCCCGCCCGACCTGGCCGGCGTCGACGTCCTGGTGCACCTGGCCGCCGCGGTCGGCGATGCGCACCGGGGCCGCGACGCGGCCGAGTTCGAGGCCGTCAACGTCACCGCGACCGCCGGGGTGCTGACGGCGGCCGCGGGCCGGCCGGTCGTGTGGGTCAGCTCGGCCAGCGTCTACGACCCGCGGTGCTCGCGGGCCGACGTCGGCGAGGACGCACCCACCACGAGCGGGCACCTCAACGCCTACGGCCGCACCAAGTCCGCCGGTGACCGGCTCGCGCTGGACGCCGGAGCCGTCGTCCTGCGGCCGCACGCCGTCTACGGCCCGGGGGACCGGCACCTGCTGCCGCGGCTGCTGCGGGCGGTCCGGCGCGGGGTCCTCACGCTCCCCGGGGACGACGTCCCCACCAGCCTGACCGCCGTCGAGACCCTCGCCGACGCCTGCCTCGCCGCCCCCGGGTGGGCGCCCGGTGCCTACAACGTCGCCGACCCTCAGCCCTACCCGCGGGACGCCACGGTCGCCGCCGTGCTGGGCGCCGTGCTCGGCCGCCCGGTCCGGGTGCGGCACGTGCCGGTGCGGCTGGCCCGGGCCGCCGCCGACCTGCTGCGGCTGGCCCCGGGGGAGCCGGTGCTGACGCGGTACGCGGTCGACCAGCTCGCGGCGGAGATCACCCTGGACCTCACCCGGACCCGGGCGACCGGCTGGACCCCCACCCGCACGGTGTCCGACTGGCTCGCCGCCAGCTCACGGCCACCGCACAGCTGACCCCCGGGCCACGTCCAGACGAGCGCGTGACAGTGGGCTCCCACCGATCGGAGGACCCACCGTGACCACCCTGCTCGCCACCGTCCTGCTGTTGTTCCAGCTGGTGCTCGTCGCCCGCGTCGTCGTCGACTGGGTGGGGGTGCTCGCCCCGGCCGGGGCCGCCCGGATCGGTGGCGTCCGCCGGTTCACCCACGGCCTCACCGAGCCGGTGATCGCCCCGGTCCGCCGGGCGCTCCCGCCGCTGCGCATCGGCGGGGTGGGGCTCGACCTGGCGTTCACCGTCGTCTTCCTGGCCGTCGTCGTGCTCCGTGCCGTGCTGCTCTCGGTCTGAGCGGCCTCAGAGCTGGTTGGCTCGGTACGGGTCGTGCTCGGCCAGCAGCCGCTCCAGCCGGGCCTCGTCCAGCCGGCTCAGCACGCTGGAACCCTCCTGGGCGTCCCGGATGACCTTGGCCAGCGTGAACGAGGAGGTGATGACGAACAGCCCGGTCATCGCCAGGAACGAGCGCTGCCAGGCGTCCAGCGGCAGGTACAGGATGCCGACCAGCAGGCCCACGGCGCTGACGCCGAAGGCCAGGGCGGCCTGGGCGAAGAACGCGGCGGTGTTCTTGTTCTTCATCGGGTTGGTGTTCGCGCTCATGGGGGTCTCCGTCCACCGGGGGCGCCGGGTGCGCCCGTCGGGGACGACGGTGCCCGGGACCGCGCGGCCGGTGCAGCGGGTGACTACTCAGCTCACCCGGTGAACAGCACGACCTCCTCCGGCGTGACCGTGAACGGGTTGGCCCACTCCGACGTCGCGCCGGTGATCGGGGCGGCGTCGGTGACCACGGTGAACGGCGCGCCGGGGTAGACCGCGAGCACCCGGGTGGACGTCGTCAGCTCCCGGGTGAGCTCGATCAGCTCGCCGCGGCGCAACCGGGAGGTGGTGTGCCTCCCGGCCAGTTCCTCGCCGACCGCGGCCACCCACCGGGCGCCGTCGACGGTGAAGACGACGGACTGCACCCGGGCGCCGGGCGGCGCGGGCTCGCAGCCGGCGAACTCGGCGAGGGCCTCGTAGAGCCGCTCGGCCTGGTCGGCGTCCTCGGCGCGGGGGAGGAAGAAGGCGGTCACCGGCGCAGTGTGGCCCAGGGGTCCGACGGTCTCAGTGCTCCCGCTGTCGCTCGATCTGCTCCAGCACCGTCTTCCGGTCGCGGCCCAGCTCGGACTCGGCCCGCTCGGCGCGGTCGAGCTGGTCGGCACCGAGCATCCGGCGCACCCTGCGGCGGGCCTCGTCGGCGTCGACGTCGAGCAGTTCGGCGGCCGCGCGGGCCTGCTGTGCGGCCTCGGTGTTCGACACGTGCTGGGTGGACCCTCGGTGCTTGCGGCGGTCGGTGGCCGCCTGCTCCGCGTCGCTGAGCAGTTCCCAGGCGGCGTCGGGGAGGTAGCGGGCGGTGCCGTCCTCGTCCCGGGCCTCCGCGTCGCCGTCCGCGGTGTGCCAGTCCTGGTCGGTCCACTGCTGCAGGTGCTGCTGTTCCGGGGTGCGTTCGCCCTCGTGCCGGTAGCCGCCGCCCTGCGCCTCGTACTCGTGGGTCAGCAGCTGGCTCTTGCGCGCGCTCCACTGCCCGCTCCGGCCGCCCTTCTCACCGGTCTTGATCTCGTCCTTGAGCCGGGCGCGCAGTTCGGGCTCGGTGTAGTCGTCCTCGTAGTCCTTCGCCGACTTGCCGCTCATGCCGGTCGCCCTACCCGCTGGCCCGGGCCCTCACGCGAGGTCGGCGAGCAGTTGCAGCTGGGTGTCCCAGACCGGCCCGGAGGGCTCGATCAGCGTGAAGTGGTCGCCCTCGACCTCGGTGAGGGTGGCGTCGGCACCGGCGCCGGTGGCGGCGGCCACGTAGGCCTGCGACTGGCTCAGCGGGACGTTGCCGTCGGAGCGGCCGTGCACGCACCGGACCGGGACGGCGAGGGGCACCTGCTGCAACGGGTCGACCGCTGCGTCGGGCTCGCCGCCGACGAAGGCCCGCACGGCTCCGCCGCCCAGCCCGGTGTCGAACGCCGTCCGCAGGTCCAGGACGCCGGCCTGGGAGACGACGCCGGTGAGCGGCACGACGGCGTCCGGGCGGCCCGCGGCCCAGACGGCGAGGTGGCCACCGGCCGAGTGGCCCAGGGCCAGCACGGTGGCCAGGTCCAGGTCGGTGTCGGCCAGGGCGTCGATGCCCGCGGCGACGTCGTCCAGGGTGGCCGGGACGCCGCCGCCGTCCCCGACGCGGCGGTACTCCAGGTTCCAGGCGGCCCAGCCCTGCCCGGCCAGCGCCTCGGCGAGCGGGGCGCTCAGGGTGGCGTCGTACTGGGCGCGCCAGAAACCGCCGTGCACCACGACCACCACGCCGCGCGGGGTCCCGGTGGGCCGGTAGAGGTCGGCGTACTGGCTGGGGTCATCGCCGTACCGGGTGCGGCCGTCGGCCGGGCGCGCGGGCCGCGAGCCGCAGCCCACCAGCGCGGCCAACCCGCCCCAGAAGCCGAGTCCCAGCACCGAGCGCCGACGCAGGGACGGCGTCACCGGGTGGGCAGCACGGGGAGCTCGAGCCGGGAGGGGTGCTCGGCGTCGTGCAGCACCACGACCCGGTTCCGGAGACCCCGGCCAGAGACGGCGAACGGCTCCTCGGTGCCGCTGTTGCGGGCGAACCGGGGGAAGGCGCCGCCGGAGACCTGCACGCGGAGCCGGTGGCCCCGGCGGAACCGGTAGGCGGTGGGGAACAGCTCGACGTCGACGGCGAGGACGCCGTCCTCCCCGCGGGTGACGTCGTCGGCGGGGACGGTGGCCGGGTGCAGCCGGCGGATGCCGTCGACCACGTTGCGGGAGACGCCGTCGGGGTCGACGTCGCAGAGCCGGACGAAGACGTCGGTGTGCTCGAGCTCGGGACGCAGGTACAACCGCGCGCCGACGTGGCCGACCACGTCGAGGTCCTCGGTCAGGGCGGGGCCGGTGAAGACCAGCACGTCGGGGCGCGCCTCGACGGCGGCGTTGTCGGCCTGCTTGCCCGGGCCCTGCAGCAGCGGCCCGCCGACGGTCGGCGTGGGGTCGGCCGGGTCGAAGACGAACGTGCTGGTGGCCCCTCCGGCGGGCGTCGCGGGGGTGAGGGAGCCGTCGGCGTGGAGGTGGTGGTGCTCGGTCCGGGTGCCCGGCGGCGGCCAGCTCGCGGCCTCCAGCCAGGTGTCGGCCTGCTGCAGGTACAGCCGGACCGGGGCTCCCCGGGGGGCCCGGCGGCCCTGCAGGTGGTGGCCCAGCCAGGCGACGTCGGTGCGGACGAGCTCGCGGATCTCGCCGGGCTCGCCGTGGATCCACGGGCCGACGGTGAGCCGGACCGGGACGCCGGCCTCCTGCAGCCGGGTGACGTCGCGCAGCTGCTGGGCGACGAAGAGGTCCCACCAGCCGGTGACGGCGTTGGCCGGCGGGAAGGAGGACAGGTCGGCGGTGTGGTGGTCGGCGGTCTGCCAGAAGTCGTCGTCCGGGCCGGCGTGGCCGGTGAAGTCCCGCCAGAACGGCACCGGGGCGCCGCCGGCGACGGTGTCGGCGGCCTGCAACGGCCAGCGTCGCAGGGCGCGCTCGACCCGGGCCTTCCCCCAGGGCGTGGGCAGCGGCAGGCCGCCGGACTCCTGCGCCCCGATCTGCACCGCCCACCGCAACGCGTTCTCGGCCCCCGGGGCGCCGTGGTCGTAGAAGGCGCTGGTGATCCGGGCGGCGGTGATGTGCGGGGAGACCGCGACCAGCGGCGGGTCGGCGTAGGGCGCGACCGCCCACTGGGTGTGGCCGAAGTAGCTGCCCCCGGTCATCGCCACCCGCCCGTCGCACCAGGGCTGCGCACGGACCCAGGCCAGCGTCGCCAGCCCGTCCTCGTGCTCGGTGGTGAAGGGCCGGAACTGCCCGCCGGAGCCGTACGTGCCCCGGGTGGACTGCACGAAGACCTGGAGGCCGCGGCGGGCGTAGGGCGCGGCGAAGGCGTGCGCGAAGAGCCCGGCCCGGCCGTAGGGCAGCCGGATGAGCACCACCGGCCACGGGCCGCGGCCGGCCGGCCGGTAGTGGTCCCCGAGCAGGGTCACCCCGTCGGGCATGGGCACGGCGACGTCGCGGTCGACGCTGTACGCACGGGCGCGCAGTGGCAGCCCCAGGGCCGCGTCCACGAGCAGTCCACCCAGCCTGGCCAGCACCGTCACGTCGTCGTCCTCCCCGTGGGCCGGCGGGTGCCGACCGTCCGAGGCACATCGTCGTCGTGCCGACGACCGGACGCGAGCCCCGGGCCTCAGGCCAGGTGCGGGTACAGCGCGGTGAGGTCGGCGGACAGGCCGGCGCGCACCTGCCTGCTCGTGTCGTCGACGAGCACCTCGTACTCGCCGGCGGCGACGGCGTCCAGCAGGGCGACGGCGACCTCGGCCGGGTCGGCCTTGGGGCCCTCGGCGCCGGCGGCCATGTCGGTGTCCATGTAGCCCACGTGCAGTGCGGTGACCGTGACGCCCTGGGGTGCCAGCTGCTGGCGGATCGCCGACGTCATCGACCAGGCGGCGGACTTCGCCGCCGCGTAGGCGCCGACCGGCGGGAAGGTCACCCAGCTCAGCGCGGACAGCACGTTGGCCACCGAGCCGCCGTGCGCGACCAGGGAGGGCAGGAAGGCGCGGGTGACGGCGAGGGACCCGACGTAGTGCGTCTCCAGCTCGGTGCGGACGTCGTCCAGGGACCCGGTGAGCAGGTCGGCGCCGGCGGCGGACCCGGCGTTGTTGACCAGCAGGTCGACCCCGGGTGCGGCCTCCACGGCGGCGGCGATGGACGCGGCGTCGGTGACGTCGAGCTGGACCGGGACGACGCCGGGCAGGTCGACCGAGCGCGGGTCGCGGGCGCCGGCGTAGACGGTGGCACCCCGGCGGACGAGCTCGGCGGCGAGGTGCCGGCCGAGGCCGCGGTTGGCGCCGGTCACCAGGGCGGTGGCGGTGGACAGGTCACGGGTGGTGGGCACGGGCGCTCCTCGGACAGCTGGCGGAACTGCGGTTGAGTCAGGTGTACACCATCTGACTGAACGGCCAGCAAGTCAGGCGTAGGGTGGTCCCGTGTCCGACCTCGCCGCAGAGCGTGCCGACTGGTCCACCGACGGCTGCTCCATCGCCGCGACCCTGGACCTGGTGGGCGCCCGTTCGACGATGCTCCTGATGCGCGAGGCCAGCCTGGGGACGACGCGCTTCAGCGACTTCGCCGTCCGGGCCCAGCTCAGCGAGCCGATGACCGCCCGCCGGCTCAAGGACCTGGTGGCCAGCGGGCTGCTGGAGCGGCACACCTACCGGGAGCCGGGCAGCCGTGGGCGCGACGAGTACCGGTTGACCGCGAAGGGCCGCGACCTCGTCCCGGCCCTGATGGCCCTGCGGCAGTGGGGGGACCGCTACGCGAGCCCCGAGGCGGGTCCGACGCTGGCCGTCGACCACGCGGACTGTGGTGCGCCGGTGCAGGTCGAGCTGCGGTGCACCGAGGGGCACCGGGTCGGTCCGGGCGAGGTCGAGGTCTCACCGGGGCCCGGCCTGGTCCGCACCGCGAGCTGACTCACGGCGGGTTGAGTCAGCTGTAGCGTGCCGGCATGCCGCCGACCGTCGACGCCCTGACCACCCACCGCTGGGACCCGACGTGGCGGTCCTTCACCGCCGTCCAGGGTGGTCTGGTCGTCGGTACGGTGCTCCAGGCCGCCCGCGACCTCGTCGCGCGGCAGGGCCCGCCCGGCCGCGAGGTCCTGGTCCGGACGGCGGCGACCCACCTGCTGGCCCCGGTCGTGCCCGACGTGGCCCTCGTGGTGCAGGCGGTGGCGGACCGGGTCGCGGCCACCTCGAGCATCCGGGTCGAGGCCCGGCAGGGCGACGTGCTGTGCGCCGTCAGCCAGGTGCTGGTGTCCTCGGCGGCAGGTGCGGCGACCGTCGGACCGGTGCCCGTCCCGACCCTGCCGGTCGGCTGGGTGGTCCCCTCGCACGCCGAGGAGCTGGTCCTGCCGGTGGACTTCGTGCCGATGAGCCAGCACGCCGACTTCCGTGCCGTGGGCTCGGGCCGGCCGCTGACCGGGGGTGCCGAGCCGCGGCTGACGATGTGGACGCGCCTGCGGCCCTCGGCCGGGGTCACCGACCCGCTGGTCGCACTCGGGGTGCTGGTGGACGTCCTGCCGCCGAGCCTGTTCGCCGTCACCACGGCGCCGGTCGGGCTGCCCACCGTCGAGCTGACGCTGCACCTGGTGGGGGAGCCGCCGCCGGTGGGGGCGTGGGTGCGGGTGGACCAGGTCGTGGCCTGGAGCGACGGGTGGGCCTGTGTCGACGAGGCGGCGCTGCACGACGAGGCGGGCCGCCTGGTGGCGTCGGCGCGGCAGACCCGGCGCCTGCCCCGCGGGTGACCCACCTGACTTGCTTCTAGGCAAGCCAGGTGGTGGACTCGGGGTCCCGCCGCAGCACCACCGAGAGGACCCACCGATGCAGGCCTGGCAGATCGACGCGTACGGCGCACCGCTGCACCTGGCGGAGGTCGCCGAGCCCGTCCGCGGTGCCCACGACGTCCTGGTCGAGGTGCACGCCGCCTCGCTCAACGTCGCGGACCTGCTGGCCGGCAAGGGCGCCTTCAAGGCCTTCCTCCCGGCCGAGATGCCGATGACCCACGGCCTCGACCTGGCCGGCGTCGTCACCGCGGTGGGCAGCGCCGTCACCCGGTTCGCCGTCGGCGACGAGGTCTACGGCTGCCCGGACCTGGCCCGGCGCGGCGGGACGATGACCGAGCGGGTCGCCGTCGCCGAGGGGGACCTGGCACGCAAGCCCACGTCGCTGACCATGACCGAGGCGGCGTCGCTGCCGCTGGTCTCGCTGACCGCCTGGCAGGTGCTGGTCGAGCGGGCCGCCGTCCAGCCGGGGCAGCGGGTCCTCGTGCACGCCGGTTCCGGTGGGCTGGGCAGCATCGCCGTCCAGCTGGCCGAGCACCTGGGTGCCGCCGTGGCCACCACCACCGGCACCAGCAACGTCGGGTGGGTGCGCGCCCTCGGCGCCGACCTGGTCGTGGACCACCGCACGCAGGACTTCACCGAGCTGGTGCACGACCAGGACGTCGTCCTGGACGGGCTGGGCGGGGAGACGCTCACCCGGTCCTTCGGCGTGCTGCGCCGCGGTGGGCAGGTCATCGGGGTCAGCGGGCCACCGGACCGGGGGTTCGCCGTGCGGATGGGGCTCAACCCGGTGCTGCAGGTGGTCATGGGAGCCCTGGCGTTCCGCACCAACCGGCAGGCCGCGAAGCACGGTGTGCGCTACTCGTTCCTCTTCGTGCACGCCTCGGGTGCCCAGCTCGAGCAAATCGCCGCCCTCGTCGACGACGGCACGCTGCGTCCGGTGATCGACCGGGTGTACCCGTTCGCCGAGGCCGACCGGGCCTACGAGCACCTGGCCACCGGGCGGGCGAAGGGCAAGATCGTCGTCAGCATGCGCTGAGGCCCACCCGGCAGGCCCTCACCGGGCGAGGAGAGCGGCCAGCGACGTGGCGACCGCGGCCGCACCGATGACCGCGATGCGCTGGGCTGAGCCGTCCACGGCCACGAACGCCGCCACGGTCCCCGCCACGGTCCCCGCCACGCCGCTCACCGCCAGGGCGCCCGACGCCACGCGGCGCGGGACGACGGCGGTGGACCGGACCGCGAGCGCGACCCCGAGCACGACGGTGAGCAGGGCGGTGCACAGCAGCGCGAGCCCACCGCCGATGTCGGCGCCGACGACCGGTCGCGCCAGCAGCACCGCCGTCCCCAACGCGACCAGGAGCAGGACAGCGGCGCCGACGAGCGGCCAGCGGGGCCGGGTGGTGCGCGGGACGACGGGCTCGCGAGGGGTGGTCATCCCCCGAGCCTCCCCGGACGGACGGGTGACGGGCTGGGTGCTGGTACTCAGGACACGACGACCGCCTCCACCGGCGTCGCAGGCGTGGAGGATCGTCACCAGCCGCGCCGGCCCGCGTGGGCCGCCGTCCCCTGGAGGAGACCCGTGCCCACCCTGGACCGCCACGACGACGTGTTCGTGCTCGACCTCGGCGACACCGAGAACCGCTTCCACCCCGACTGGCTGACCGCCGTGCACGCCGCCCTGGACGAGGTCGAGGCCGCCGAGGGCCCGCGCGCGCTGGTCACCGCGGCGACGGGCAAGTTCTTCTCCAACGGCCTGGACCTGGACTGGCTGGGTGCGCACCGCGACCAGTACGAGACGTACCTGGCCGACGTCCAGGTGCTGCTGGCCCGCTGCCTGTCGCTGCCGCTGGTCACCGTGGCCGCGCTGCAGGGCCACGTCTTCGCCGCCGGCGCGATGCTGTCCCTGGCCCACGACACCCGGGTCATGCGCGCCGACCGCGGGTTCTGGTGCCTGCCCGAGGCCGACATCGGGCTGCCGTTCACCGTCGGCATGTCCGCGCTCATCCAGGCCCGGCTCGCGCCGCAGACCGCCCACGAGTCGATGACGACGGCCCGCCGCTACGGCGGCGAGGACGCCCGCGCCGCGGGGATCGTCGAGCACGCCGTCGCCGAGGACGCCGTCCGCGACACCGCGGTCGAGCTGGCCGCGGCCCTCACCGGCAAGGCCGGACCGACCCTGGGCACCATCAAGGCCCGGATGTACGCACCCGTCCTCGACGCACTGCGGGGTCCGCTGGGCTGACAGGATCCTCCGCTGTGGACCGGGACGGACGAACGTGGAACTGACCGCCGAGCTGGTGGCCCTGGTGATCGCGGTGGGCGTGGTCGCCGGCCTCTGCGACCGGTTCGGCCTGCCGACCCCGCTGGTGCTGGTGGTCGTGGGTGCAGCGGCGTCCTACCTGCCGCACGTGCCCGAGGTGCAGCTGGACCCCGACGTGGTGCTCTTCGCGGTGCTGCCCCCGCTGCTGTACGCCACGACCGCGCGGACGTCGCTGTTCGACTTCCGGCACAACAAGACCAGCATCGTCGCGATGTCGGTGGTGCTCGTCGTGTTCACCACCGTGGTCGTGGGTGCGGTGACCTGGCTGCTGCTGCCCGGGGTGGCGGTGGCCGCAGCGCTCGCACTGGGCGCGGTCGTGGCGCCGCCGGACGCGATCGCCGCGTCGGCCGTGGGCCGGCGGCTGGGCCTGCCCCGGCGGGTCGGCACCCTGCTCGAGCACGAGAGCCTGGTCAACGACGCCGCCGCACTCATCGCACTGAGCGTCGCCGTCTCGGCGCTGACGTCCTCGCCGTCGGCGCCCGAGGTGGCGCTGGAGTTCGTCTGGGCCGTCGTCGGGGCCGTGCTGGTCGGCGGGGTGGTCGCCGCGGTGCTGGCGGTGGTGCGGGCGCGGCTGCGGGACCCGGTGCTGGACACGCTGGTCTCCTTCGTCGCCCCCTACCTGGCGTTCCTGGCCGCGGAGGAGGTGCACGCCTCCGGGGTCCTGGCCACCGTCGTCACCGGTCTGACGCTGGCCCAGCTCTCCCCCCGGGTGCAGACGGCGACCGCCCGGGTCACCGAGGCGGTCACCTGGCGGACCGTGGCCTTCGTGCTGGAGAACGGCGTCTTCCTGCTCATCGGGCTGCAGCTGCCCGGCCTGCTCGCCGGCGCCGGGGACAGCGGGCTGGGCTGGGGCCGGATCGCGCTGGTCTGCGGCGGGGTACTGGTGGCGACCGTGGTGGCCCGGTTCGTGTTCGTCTTCGGGCTGGCCGGGGTGCTCACCGTGGGGACGGCGGGCATGCGGCGGCTGGCCTGGCGGCCAGCGGTCGCCGGGCTGGTGTCGTGGGCGGGCATGCGCGGGGTGGTCACGCTGGCCGCGGCGCAGGTGCTGCCCGCCGACGTCCCCGACCGCGAGGTGCTGCTGCTGGCCGCGTTCACCGTGGTGGTGGGCAGCCTGCTGCTGCAGGGGTCGACGCTGCCCTGGCTGGTGCGCCGGGTGGGGCTGCCCGCCCCGGACCCCGCCGAGGACGCGCTGCAGGCCGCCGAGCTGGGCGACGCGGCGAACGCCGCCGGACTGCGTCGACTGGCTGAGCTGACCACCGGGGACGAGCCCGAGGGCGTGGTGGACCGGCTGCGGGACCGTTCGGTGGCCCGCTCGCACGCGGCCTGGGAGCGGCTGGGCCGCCCGCTGGCCGACCAGGACACGCCCTCCAGCGTCTACGCGCGGCTCCGGATGCAGATGCTGGACGCCGAGCGGGAGGTCGTCGTCCGGGCACGGGACGAGGGCACGGCGCCGGGGGAGGTGCTGGAGGCGGCGCTGGCCGCGATCGACGTCGAGGAGTCGCTGCTGGACCGCAACGAGGAGGTGGTGTCCGGCGATCGGGACCGTGCGCTGGCACCGCGCCCGCGCGCCGCCGCGTGCGCGCACCTGGCCGCGGCCCCCGCCGGTGCGGCGCACCCGGAGGCGGCCTGCGTCGACTGCCTGGCCGAGGGCACCACCTGGGTGCACCTGCGAACCTGCCTCAGCTGCGGGCACGTGGCCTGCTGCGACTCCTCGCCGCGCCGGCACTCCCGGGCGCACTACGACGCCAGCAGCCACCCGGTCGTCGTCAGCGCCGAACCGGACGAGGCGTGGCGCTGGTGCTGGGTGGACAGCGAGCTGGGCTGAACGGGCCTCAGCGTGCCGCCTCCTGGCGGCGCACCATCTCCGCGATCCACACCGGGGCGAAGGGCGAGGTGCAGTTCGGCGGGGTCGGGTAGTCGGCGAGCACCTGCAGCCGCTCGCCGATCGCGATCGCCCGCGCACGGAGGGCGGGGTGCTCGATGCCGACCTGGGCCAGGCAGTGGTTCATCGCCCACTGCAGCCGCTCGGGCGCGGTGGCCATCTCCGCCTCGACCACGTCCAGCAGCCCGGACAGGTCCAGCCCGTCGGGGGCCTTCGCCACCCGGTCGGTGGTCAGCGCCCAGCCGGCGCTCGCGACCACCGGGTCCGGGTCGGCCAGCCAGCGCACCCGCAGCTCCTCGACGTGCGCGGTCTTCTTCACCACGTAGTCGACGAGCCAGCCGTGCACCTTGGGCCGCCGGGCCTCGCGCAGCATCGTGTCCAGCTCCTCGAGGGAGAACGCCTTGGGACGGCAGACCAGCAGCGCCAGCAGGCGGGGGTCGGAGTCCCCGGTGGCCCACAGCTCCCGGGCCAGCTCGTGCTGGGTCCGCAGCCGCTTCGCCAAGCCGCGCAGGGCGGTCAGGTTCACCCCGTGGTCGTCGCCGTGCCGCAGGTTGACCTCCCGCATCCGGGGGTCGACCAGGGCCGCCAGCTCGATGCGCACCTCCGCCACCGTCACGTCGGGTGCGGTCGTCGTCGTCCGGGCCATCTGGGCCTCCTCGTCGGGTGCGGACACCGTGGCACAGACCACCGACAGCCGGGGGCCACCCGCGCGGTGGTCATCACCTCGGGGAGGCGTCCAGGGCGGTCGTGCCGGTCAGCCGCAGGGACAGGTCCCAGACCCGGGCGGCCTCTGCGGGGTCGGCCAGTCGGCTGTACAGGGGCTGCTCGGCCGGGGCGCCCCCGAGGTTGCGGAAGCCGCTGGGGCCGAAGAACCGGCCGCCGTCGGCGGCCGGGTCGGTGGCGGCCAGGAGCGCCGGCAGGCTCGCCGACTCGACCGTGCCCAGCAGGATCCCGCGGTCCGACAGCACCCGGATGAGCCGGCGGCCCAGGGTGTCCCGCGAGCGGCCGACCTCGGGCCGGGCGGCCAGCAGGGCGGTGGGTGCGATGCCCGGGTGGGACAGGTTGCTGGTGATGCCCCACCCGGCGGCCCTGCTGCGGCGGTCGAGCTCGAGCCCGAACAGCCCCAGCGCGATCTTGGAGGAGCTGTAGGCCCTCATGCCGTCGTAGGACCGCCCCCAGTCCAGGTCCTCGGGGTGCACGGCGTGGTGGTCGGCGGCGATGCTCAGCTGGGACATTACACGGGCGCGCCCGGCGGTGAGCAGCGGGTGCAGCTGACCGACCAGCGCGACGTGGCCGAGGTGGTTGGTGCCGAACTGGAGCTCGTGACCGTCGACGGTGGTCTGCCGCTGCGGCGGGGTCATGACGCCGGCGTTGTTGACCAGGATCCCGACGGGGACGCCCTCCTGGCGCAGCGTGGCACCCAGAGCGGCGACGGACTCCAGCGAGGACAGGTCCATCGTCCGCAGTGACACCTGCGCCGCGGGCACGGCAGCGGTGATCGCGGTGAGGGCGGCGCGGCCCTTGTCCGGGTTGCGGACGGGGAGCACGACCTCGGCGCCGGCGGCGGCCAGACGGGTGGCGATGTGCCGGCCCATGCCGTCGCTGGCGCCGGTGACCACGGCGCGGGTGCCGGTCAGGTCGGGGACGGTGATGTCGATCGGGGTGCGGGCCACGGGGACCTCCGGGGTCGGTGTCGAGCGGGTCGCCGACGACACTGCGCGCACTCCGGCGGCGCATCCACGGCCTGTCGATCCGTGGCTGGCCGGGCCGGGCCTGACGCGCAGAGGGGGATCGACAGGTCCTGCCTGCCCGGGTCGGGAGGCGGTACGAAGGTCGCGACGACCGTGGGCAGGACGAGGGGGAGCGCGTGGACATCGACCGCACCGGGCTGGCGGAGTTCCTGCGCACCTGCCGGGAGTCCCTGCAGCCCGAGGACGTCGGCCTGCCGCGCGGGCAGCGCCGGCGGACCAGCGGCCTGCGCCGGGAGGAGGTCGCCGCCCTGGCCTTCATGTCCGCGGACTACTACGCCCGCCTGGAGCGCCAGCGCGGCCCGCAGCCCTCCGAGGGCATGGTCGCAGCGATCGCGCAGGGCCTCCACCTGTCGCTGGACCAGCGCGACCACCTGTTCCTGCTGGCCGGCCACCACCCGCCGGCGCGGGGCGCGGACAGCCAGCACGTCGGCCCGGGCGTGCTGCGCATCCTGGACCGGCTCGCCGACACCCCCGCCGAGGTCGTCACCGAGCTGGGGGAGACGTTGCGGCAGACCCGGATGGGCACCGCCCTGCTGGGGGACGCCTCGCTGCGCACCGGGCCCGGGAGGAGCCTGGGCTACCGCTGGTTCACCGAGCCCACGGCCCGCGACCTCTACCACCCCGACGACCACCCGCTGCTGTCCCGCACGTGGGCGTCCGGACTGCGGGAGGTGATCGCGCGGCGCGGCCCGCGGTCCCGCGCCGCCGCGCTGGCCGAGGACCTGCTGACCCGCAGCGAGGAGTTCCGCCGGGTGTGGGCCACCCACGAGGTGGGCCTCCGACCGGGGCCGGTGAAGCGTTTCGTCCACCCGCAGGTCGGACTGCTGGAGTTGCAGTGCCAGACCCTGTCGGACCCGCAGCAGGCCCAGTCCCTGCTCGTCTACACGGCGGAACCCGGCAGCGAGACCCACGAGAAGCTGCAGCTGCTCGCCGTCGTCGCCAGCCCCTGACGCCCCGACGGTCCGGCTGGCAGGGTGGTCGCCATGAGCGATCGGACCCCTGTCGTCGTCGTCACCGGTGCCAACGGACTCGTGGGAGCGGCGGTGTGCCGGGCACTGGCCGCACGGTCGGCGCAGGTGCGCGCCGTCGTCCGGCGGCCGGGCACCGCGCCGGTGGTCGAGGGCGTCCACGAGCACGTCGCCGACGCCACCGACCCCGAGGACGCCCGTCGGCTGACCGAGGGCGCCGACGCGGTGGTCACCACGGTGCACCCGATGGGCTCCTCCCGGGAGGCGCAGCACCAGGTGGGGGTGGAGGGCACCGCCGTCCTCGCCCGGGCGGCCCGGGACGCCGGGGTGGCCCGGCTGGTGCACGTCTCGACGGCCGGGGTGTACGACCGCTCTGCCGGTGCCGGGGACCTCGTCGAGGACGGCAGCCTGCTGCCGCAGGGGAGCGGGGACTACCCGGACACCAAGAACGAGGCGGACACCGCGCTGGCCGGGAACGCCGGGCTGACCACCGTGCTGGTGCGCCCGCCGGCGATCCTGGGTGCCGGGGAGACGTCGGTCTGGAACTCGCTGCGCCCGCACGCTGTCCGCGAGGGTGAGCGCAGCGCCAACCCGGCCAAGAGCTGGCCGTGGGTGCACGTCGAGGACCTGGCCGCCTTCCTGGCCGACCTGGCCGTGGGGTCCGTCGCCAGCGCCGCGGACGCCGAGGACGGCCCGGTGCCCGGGGCCGCGACCCCGGTCCTCGTCGCCGGGGAGCCGGCCACCTGGCGGGACTACCTGGGGACGGTGGCCGATGCGGTCGGCGTCGCACCGGAGTGGACTGACGAGCCCGTCTGGACGGGCACCGTGCGCACCGACCGGGCGCGGCGCTGGGGCTGGGCGCCGCAGGTGGGGCTGGCCGAGGCGCTGGGCGAGCTCCGGCGGGGGCTCAGCACGGGCGGGTAGACCCGCGGCGGGTTCTCAGTTCCCCGGAACGACCACACCCCGTGTCCCTGACCTGCAGGAAAACGGGGTGTGTGTGGTGTCCGAGGTGGGAGTTGTGTCCTCTACGTGGGGGAGGTTCCCCGTGGTCGAGTTCTCCACGGTGGTCACCTCCTGTCGGGACCGTACGGGTCACAGGCCGGCGCTAGCCTCCGGCAATGGCCCACGAGAGCGGACGCTTCGCCGCCATCACGCCTGAGCAGACGTCGGCCGTTCGATCGGTGACCGACCTGGCGGTCCTGGTGGAGCAGATGCGCGAGGACCTGCTCGGCAGTGGAGCCCGCGAGTGGGAAAACGCCACGCTGGACCGGTTCCTCAAGGCCCTGGCGGCCGTTGCCGAGGACCGGGCGTTCGAGGGCACGCCGACCTGGGCAGACGTGGCAGAGCTCCTGGTCACGGCGACTGGGTACGAGTGAGCCCGGCTCGCGGGAGGCTCACGCGCAGGGCTCGGCACGTCACCTCGGGGATGCGTGCGGGGTCGAGGTCGTAGACCTGGCCTCTACGCACGTCCGGGCCGCCGGCCAGCAGCCCCCAGCCCCCAGCCCGGCGCGGACAGCGGGATGCGCGCCGCCTGGTCGTTGCCCTGGCCGAGGATGGCCTCGGACTGCCAGCGGTCGCCGCAGCGGAGGGCCAGGCGGTGTGCCAGCAATGCCCGGGTGCCGGTGTCCACGGTGTCGCTGGTCGGCCGCTGGGTCGCCAGGACGGCGGAGCAGCCGACCGCCCGCCCGAGCGAGACGTAGCGACGCCGCAAGTCGTGGGCCTCGGCGCGCTGCTTGCTCGTACCCTCAGCCGCCAGATGGGCCCACGACCTGCTGCGTCACGTAGTGCTGGGGAAGCTTCCCCGTGAGGAGTGTCCGAGGGGGGGGCTTGTGTCCTCTACGTGGGGAAGCTTCTCCGTGGTCGTGTTCTCCACGGGGACATCGCCTGTGCCGGAACCTACGGCACCCCGATGAGGTCGCGCAGAACTCCCGGCGTTAGTCGCCCGGACTGTTCGTTCCGCGCACAGTCACAGAGACACCTGCGTACGAACGCCAGGTGGGCGTTCCTGTCATTGCGGCCGTCTGCGCATCGACGTCGAGGCGCTCGTCGTTCGCGTTGAGCGCCTGCCAGTAGCGCGCGCCGTCGGCGACGAACTCGTCCACCGGCTCCGGCGTCCCGTCGGCACGGAGCACTTCGATGTCGTCGAACGTCACCACCCCCTCGATGCAGTACGCGGCGTCGTCCCGGCCGCACTCGTTGAACCAGTACAGGGAGTGGGGAGCAGCGTCGCCGCGGAGCTTCACGGTGAGGCTGGGCTCGGCTGGCCAGTCACTCGGAGGCGCCGGGTGGTGCAAGAAGCTCCACCCGTACATCGTGTCCGAGCGTGTCAGCGACGCGAAGAACGCCTCCACGTCCTCCAGGCCGCCGAGCGGGATTGCGTCGCCGTATCCGGAAGCCTCCATCTCGTCCGGGCGAAGCAGGACGGTCACGTGGCCCGGTCTGCGGAGCCGCAGGATGCGTCGCCTGTCAGGGTCGATAGATCCGTGCTCGGGCAGGGCCACGACGTGGAGCAGGAGGTCGCACCAGGCACCGCTCTCTTCCAGTCGAAGGCCGAGAACTTCTGCCTCGTTGAGGGCGACGTTCATCCCCTCCCTGGCCCGCTCGTCCCACTTCATGCGCACATCCTGCGGCACTCGGTCCCCTGACACGCCTGACATGCTCGCTCGGTGCTGCTGACCTCCCTCGACGGCGCGAGCGTCGAACTGCGGCCGACCCGCTACCAGTTCCCCGCCGCACCGAAGGAGCCGGGCGACTGGGACGCGAACTGGCTTGAGGTCCACGGCGAGGTGCGGACGACGGCCGGAGAGTCCTGGAAGTTCGACGACTCCTGCCTCACCACGTGGGAAGCGCGGGAGCTCCGCGACTGGCTCCCGGCCGCTGCTGACGGCCGCGTTCCGGTGACCGAGGCCCCCACCGAGGACTCCGAGGTTCTGCTCACCTTCACCGAGCCCAACCTCGGGTTCAGCGTCGCAGCGGCGGAGGAGGACTCCCTCGTCGTCCGGGTCCACCTCTCGCTTGAGTCGGTGGCCGGTCGGCCGGGGGCCGACGAGGAGGCGCCCTACGCCTTCTACGCGTACAGCGTGCTGCTCCGGCTCGGCCGCGGGGACCTGCTCGCCGCCGCACAGGCTTGGGAGGACGACCTCACGCCGTTCCCGGAGCGGTGAACGCGTCGGTCCGCAGGCCGGCCACGGTGAAGTCCGGAAGGCGGGTGGGGTCGAGGCCGTAGACCTGGACGCCGCGCACATCGGGACCAGTGGCGAGCAAGCCCCAACCCGGTGAGGACAGCGGGATGCGCCCAGCCTGGTCGTTGCCCTGGCCGAGGATGGCCTCCGGGTGTCGGGGCCGGCGGTCGCCGGCCAATGAGCACCGTCCGGCGCCTGTTCCCCGGTGCCAGTAGCTGTCCCGGTGGGCTTTCCGGGTCCTGGTGTGACGACTTTCTTTAGGGAATCAAGGGACCAGGCTGCGCCTGCTCCTGGGCGGTCGGTGCGGTACTGCAGGGACTCCCAGAGCACGACCTGGGCGTGGACGCGCCGGCCTGCCGGCCGGCGGCCCACGCCGCGCGCTTCGCGCGCAGTTCGCCGAAGGTGGTGCCCCAGTTCCGGGAGGCCGCGAAGACGTGACCTCGGTAGCCCCAGCCGCGACGGGCCAGCTCGTGCCGGCGGCAGGGGACCTGCGACGGCCGGGACTGCCAGACGACGGTGACCGGGTTGCCGTCGGCCGCGGTCAGGATGCTGGTGCGCTCGCCGTCGCAGCAGTCGGGGCGCGGGTGCGGGCACCGGCAGCCGGCAGCTCCGGCTCGGGCCATCTTCTCGGCGAATCCGCCGCTGGGCCGGTCCTCGCCCGCTGCCTTGACCGCGTAGGCGGTCACCTTGCTCCTGTTGGCCCCCAGCCGGTCGGTGTGGCCGGTCCGGACCGGGCGGGCGTGGCAGCGCGGTCCCCAGTTCCACCGGCCGTGCCGGACCGGCGCGATGCGCTGGCCGGTACGGGGGTGGGTGCCGCCGGAGACGACGAGGTCCTGGTCGGCCTGAGAGACGGTGCCGATGACAAGGGCGTGGACGTGGACCAGACCGCGCGCCCGATACTCCATCACCTGGGCGACGCGGAGACGCTCGCCCAGGACACAGCCGAGCTTCTGCCAGGTGACGGCCGCGAGGCGGCCGGCGGCGGCGTTGTAGGGGGCCGCGAGGTCGTGGCGGTAAGTGGCCTCGTCCAGCGGGAGGCCGAGGAGCGGGTCGCCGTCGCGGTGTCGCCGGCCGCAGCGGCAGGTGCGGACCTTGCCCCGCTTGCCGCCGCTGCGCCGCTGGGAGTGGACCTGGCCGAACACGTTCGCGCCGGGAGCGGTGAGGGTGACGGAGGTGGCGGCCAGCGGCCGACCGGTGTCCGGGTCGGTCAGCCCGGCGCGGATGAGAGCACGGGCGTCGGCGGCGTAGAGCGCAGAGCAGGACGGGCACTGGGAGGCGAGCCGACTGCCGCAGCGGCGCTCGACTGTCCTTCGGCCGAGCACCTCGCCGGCCGAGGCATCGACCTCGGTGCCGGCCAGTTGGACAGGCCGTGCGCAGGGGCCGTGGGTGCTGCTGTAGAGGTGTTCGGTCGCGGTCACCGCCGGGACAGTCCGGCGACTCCGTGGAGTGGCCAGGAGCCCGCGGACGGCCGTGACGCCAGTGCTCAGACGCCCCGGTCACTACGCTCGTCCCGCTCAGACTGGCAGCACGATGTGTCGGCGTTGCTGGGACGTGCGAGACCGAGGAGCGGTGGGTGTCGAAGGAGAGGCGGACGCCGAAAGGCGGTGCCGGCTCATCGCAGGAGTGGGGCATCGTCGCCCGCTTCGCTGACGGCTCGGGCGCCTACTACTACGTCGATGAGCGTCACCGGGACGACCGGGGCAACGCGGCCGAACGCTGGGGCAGGGAGTCCCAAGCCCATCGCTTCCCGAGCGAGGGCGAGGCTCGATGCGTCGCCTCCGGAATGCAGACGAACTCAGCCGCGAAGGAGTACCTCGTGGTGCGGCTGGCGTCCGGCCCGAAGCCGTCCCGCGCTCCCTCCTCGACGTCTCGTCCTGCGCCCACTCAACGTTCGTAGGCCGGGGGCGGACGGGACCCGGCGACGGCCAGGCGGCCCGAGAGAAGGCGATGCGCCTTACCGCTGTGTCAGCCCGTTGGCTGCCCGTCCAACGCCGCTGTCACGTCCTCCGCGGCGAGGTCCCCCGACGCCACGAGCTTGCCGCCGAAGGTTCGCGCGGCCTCGACACCGTGCGTCGCGGCGTAGCCGCTCAGCATTCGGCGGAAGTAGCCGCGCATCCACGCGTCAGGGTCCGCGTCATACCGCCGGAGCTCCGTCTCCCAGGCTCCGAGCGCTGGGTCGATGTCTGCCGTTGCGACGAAGAAGGGAGCCTTCGGGTCCCCCGAGTGGACCGGGCCGTCGCTGTCACCCGGCACGAGGTCGATGGATTGGAGGAACAGGAGTCCCTGGATCACCAGCTCCTCGTCCGCCAGGCCGTCGTCGAGCTGGCACTCCGCCCAGGTGGCCGCCTCCCACCGAGCGCAGCGGCCAGCCGCCAGGTCCCGCCACCGCGCTCGTACCTGCGCACGCGTGGGGCGACCGACCTCGTTGGACTGCTCCATCTGCGCAGCATCTCAGCCACCACGTCGGCTGCCCACCTCGACTCACGACTGTGCGAATGGGTGCGGCTCGCCGGTGATGGCAGCCAGGACCCGGGCCACGTCGCCCACCTGGGCCTCGATGTAGGTGGTCGTGGCGTCGGTCGGCTCGGCGTGGCCGGCGTAGGCACGGGCGATGCCGTCGGACCCGCCGACTCGCTCGGCCGCCGTGAGCGCGGTTTACCGCAGCCAGTGCGGGCTGACGCCGTACTGCGCCGCCCAGGGCAGCGACCGCTGCCAGCGGTCGGCCAGCGTGTTGTACCGACGGCGGGTAAGCGGCGCGCCCTTCTCCTCGCCGCGACGCGGCCGGTAGCGGAAGACCTGCTCCTGCGGGTCCCGGGCACTGCGGGCGGCGGCGTGCTCGACGAGAGCCGCGAACAGGGTGGGGCTGACCGGCTGCCAACGGGCCTTGCCGCCCTTCTCGCGCAGACGCAGCACAGCCGTGCCTCGTCGAGGTCGGCCAGGGTGAGGGCGAGCGCGCCGCCGCGCAGGGCACCGGTTTCCGCGTGGAAGCGCAGCAGGAGCGTGTCGAGCACGGGGTCGTTCCTGCCGGTGCGGGTGACCTCGTCCAGTTCGCGGAACTCGTTCTCGGTGAGCGCCCGGCGCTGGCTCGGCGGCCGCACCGGCTGCTGGACGGCGGCGGCCGGGTTGTCGGTGAGGTACTTGTCCTCGACCGCGCAGCGGAAGAACGCGCGCAGGGCCGCGACACAGTCCTCCTCGGCGCTGGCCCCGCCCTGGCCGTTGCGGCGTCGCACGGCGTTGGCGCGCGCTGACTGCGCCAGGGCGCGCAGCTTGCTCGTGGTCACCTCGTTGATGCGATCCTGGCCGTGCTCGCGAACCAGAAGGTTCCAGTACGTCGAGTACGTCCGGCGAGTGCCGGGCGTGGCAGCCGCGAGCACCGTCGGCGCGTACTCGCGGACCGTGGGCACCGTCGCGGCTGCGGCCGGCTGAAGTCCGAGGCCGTCTGCGAGCGCCCTGATGACCCCGGCCGCGGTCGGGGTCGGCCAGCAGGGCCGCGAGGTCGTCGGGGGTGAGGGAGTCAGGCGCAGGCATCGAGCACCACCAGGGAGTCGAGGGGGACGTGGAGGAGACAACGACGACGCCGTCGGCGGGGGAGGCGGACAGCAGCAGGACCTCACCGGCGGCCCAGGCACGGAACTTCCGCAGGGCGTCCCGGACACGGACCCGGCCTTTCCGGTCGAGGACGACCGGGCCGTCGCGCGTGGCACGCACAAGCAGGCCGGCACCGTGCTCGGTGACCTCCACCGCCTGCTCGGACTTCCAGCCGAGAAGGGCGAAGAGAATCGCCTCCCGCACGCGGCCGTGGTCGTCGAGCAGGGCGGTTCGGTGAAGGAACCGCGCCGGCTGGACCGGAGCCAGCGCCGGAGGCGGCAGGACCGTCGCGGCGGCGTCAGGGACGGCGACGGTCCAAGCGGCGGTCGGCGGGATGAGCGCGGCGACCAGCCGCTCGGTCTGCTTGGCCCGAATCAGGCCAGAGGGGGTAGGCACTCCAAGACTGGTGCCGGACGAAATCTCGGTCCCACTCGCCGACGGGGCTGAGTGAGCGTGACCTGTGTCGCGTTGATCTGGGGAAGCTTCCCCGTGAGGAGTGTCTGAGGATCCCTTTCGACACACAATCTCTGGCTCAAGCCATTTCAATTAGACACCGATGAGATGAGCATGGGCATGACGACCGAGCTAAATTAGCCCCCAGAGGCGAAGAGCCTGGGGGTGGCTTCTCGCCTGCGGCCACCACCGGAGACGCTGGACGAACCCGAGGTGGTTTCGCCAGGCGACCCGTTCGCGCCACTGGACGCATGGCCGGATTCCCCATTGCCGCCACGTCCGTCCCGCTCGCCGGGGTCGGCCGTCTGCGAGGCAGCTCGCCTCAGCGACGGGATGGTCTATCTGTCGCAAACGTCCGGAGCTCTGGGTTGATACCCCGGCGACGAACTGGCCGTCGAGTTCGACATCGAACTGCACAGAGTGGTCTTACGGCCTGGGGCCTACCCGCTGGCCGCCTACCGGGAAGGCACGGTCGGCATGTGGTCGGGATCGGGCAGCGACCTCGACCGACGCCGACGCGTTCGCCTTTTCCCGCCGGCCTTGATGGCTCTGGGGGTCGCAGACGGAGGCCTGCTGCTGGCGTTCGGTCGTCAGCTGCTGAAGGTCGCGCGGGAGGCCGACGGCCAGCGCTCCGCAGTCCTGCTCATGCCGTCGCAGGACTTCCAGCCGCTTCGTTGGATGGAGCAGCTCGAATGGTGAAGGCGAAGGACTGGCCGGTCGACCGGTACGTCGAGCAGGTCCGCGCCGGGTTGACGCCGACGACGGCGAGAGGATGCTTGAGCTACCTCACGCTCATCGCTTCGGAGTTCGAGGGCCGGCGCCTGGACGACGTCATCAGTACTGAGTTGGAGGCTCTGGCAGGTCAGGTCCAGAACACCGCGCTTCGCCGAGCCGTCAGTCGGGACGGTCTCTCCGCACGCGAGGGCTTCATCACTGCGGCACGGGCAGTCTGGCGGCGAGCCGTCGCCGACGGCCTCACCAAGAGCAATCCCGCGCTGGCGGTCAACAAGCCGAAGCGGACGCGGGCACGTGAGCGGCGAGGACTCACGCCAGCAGAGGTGTCGGAGCTGTGGGAGTCCATCGCTGTTCGCACGGCTGATCCAGAACTCGGCCTCACGGTCCTCCGACTCGCCCTGGAGACGGGCACGCGGCGCGCCGAGATGCTCGGGCTCACGGCGGCGTCGCTGGAGAAGGCAAGCGGTTGCATCCGCGTCGGAGCCGGGGCCAAGAACGCCTCGCACCGGCAACAGACGGTGATGATGACGTTATTCGACACTTTGACGGAGCTGGCGACTGCCCGCCACGGGCGCAAGCTCTCGCCGACGGACCCGCTGCTCGTCAACCAACGTGGGCAGCCGATCACGCGGCGCTGGTTCGAGAACACAGCCGCTCGTGTGCGCGCTGACGTCCCCGGGCTGGGGCCGGGGGGTGATCTGTGGTTCACCTGGCACCTGACCCGGCACACCGCCGGGGCCCGGATCGAACGAGCCGCCAGCTACTCGGTCGCCGCCAAGTTCCTCGGGCACCGACCGAGCGGGCGTTCCGGCGTCACAGTGCTCTACACGGGCGCCACGCTCGACGAAGTGCGGCAGGCGGTCAAGAAGGTCTGGCAGGAGCCGATGGCCGGCATGTGACACCGAGACCAGCGACTCGCCCTGAAGGCGGCCTCAGGGACACTGGGCGCGTCCCTGACGACCCCTCGCCATACGGTCACTGCGTGACAGAGAGCGAACGCAGCGCCCCAGGATTCTCGTGTTCGGAGTGCGGCGCGTGGCACAACGAGATGCCCCTGGCGTTTCACCCTCCCGCGCCCGCCGCGTGGTCGCCGGACATGGACGGTGCAGACGACTGCGACCTAGCCAGCGACGCCTGCGTCATTCACGGTGAGCACTTCTTCGTCCGTGGGCTCATCCGCGTGCCAATCGTCGGCCACAACGAGCACTTTGAGTGGGGCGTGTGGGCTTCCCTCAGCGAAGACAACTTCTGGCAGACGATGGATGCCTGGGAATCAGAAGGTCGTGAGGCGACCCCGCCAATGTTCGGCTGGTTGTCTACCGAACTGCCCACATACGCCGAGTCCACGCTGAACCTGCGGACCCTGGTTCACACCCAGCCGGTTGGCGTCCGCCCGCACGTCGAGGTGGAGCCGACGGACCACCCTCTCGCGGCAGAGCAGCGGAACGGCCTCACCTGGGACGAGCTGGCCAGTCGGGTTGACCTGTTGATGCGAGAGGACTGACCCCGCGGTCGTTGCCGTAGTCGAATGTCCGTAAGAGGGCCGCTCCAGGCGAACGTTGCCGGACGTGGCAGTCGCCGGACGTGGCAGTCGGTGGACAGGTCGACGAGGCGCTGCACGGTGCCAGAGCATGACTACACCGACTCCCTCACCGTTCGACGTCTTCGCCTACCAGCGCGCTGCGCGACTCCGAGCTGCCGCCCACGACGCGACTCGTGGCCTTCGTCCTGTCCACCTACGCCAGCCGCGAGGACGGATGCGCCTGGCCGTCGCAGCAGACCCTCGCTGAAGGGACAGGCTGGTCGCGCCGCAGCGTCATCTCGGCCCTGGAGGAGTTGATCTCTGCTGGATGGGTGACGCGCCTTCAGGCCGGCACGCAGGGCCGCAGCACCAGGTACCGGCTCCACCTGCCCCCGGGCGGCGGACCAAGCGGCGAGGACTCGCAGGCAGTCGTCCCAGTGCGCACCTCGGCGCTGCCCAGTGCGCAACTGAGCGCCAACACGGATGTCGTCAGGTGCACAGGAACACCCTCAGGTGAACCCACACATGAAGGACCCACAGGGGGATTCCTGGCGCCTCCGGGCGACCTGCCCGAGGAGGTGTGGGCCGCTGCTCGGCCGATCTTCGATGCCATCCTGGTCCGGCTACGCGACAACGTCGTCGCCCGGTTCGCCGAGGACTGGGGGACGCTGGCGAAGGCACGCAACTTCGCCTGGACGTTGACGAGCCTGACCGGACAGAGGCCAGGCAGACGCGGAACGGGCCGCTGGTCGGCGGACGACCTTGCCGACGCCCCGACCGCCGTCCCGCTCCTGCCCGTGCCCTGTACGCGCGTCTGATCAGGCTCTCCGAGGGGGCGTCACCGGTCCCGCATGACTTGGCTCCGGGCGTCCCCCAACCGCGTGCGGAGTGAGTGGCCCCATCCGGCGCCATGGGCGACGTGATCGCTCGCCTGGCCGACAAGCTCGCCATGCCGGAGGAGCACCGATCCGGAAGGACGAGCCGGTGACCCTGTGGCGGATGCGCCCGGGGCCCGGACGGTGCAACTCATGACCACGACTCCGCGACTCGTACCCACGCCCAATCCGGACGGCTGGACCGTTCCCGATCTCCCGGAGCCCTGCCCGGTTCGCCTGCGGCTCTTCCGCATCGCTCAGACGGTCCGTGACCTGGGGGAAGCAGGCACGCCACCGGGAGCCGTCGGGGCGCTCGCGCACTGGGCCCGTGGCCTCCTGAGCCAGCACACCGCCCTGACGTTGCACCAGCGCGCTGGCCGCCGAGCACCTGGATGCAGGCGCATCCATGCCCGCCGCCTTACGGCGTGCCGCCCGGGACATCCCGGTGCAGCGATCAGCACCGGCCCACGCCCCCAGGACACCGCCGCTGCGCAACGCCAGGACTCGCTGTCCTGGACCCGCCTCTTGTCCGCTACCGCGCCCGCATCGGGGGCGAGCCCCCGACACCCCCGGCGGCCCGACGCTGCGCGACGGGCCGCCTCGGGCGGATGGCTCTGCCCACCCGAACCGCTGTGTCCCTGCTGCGCGACGGGCCTCAGCGACCGGGACCCATTGGCAGATCCACCCACCCGACAAGGGGGAGGCCCCTGGACCCCGGGCCGTCGTCAGCCGCCGCACCTCCCCCAGCGCCGACCTCGGCCGCTCGGGGACCCCTGTGCGTCGTCCGACGCCGGCCCCCTGGGCAGCAGCCGGGCGCGAGGCCCAGCGATGCTTGCGCCCGGGGCCGCACAAGTTGGCCAGGGTGCGCCCGATCTCGACAGTCTTCTCGACGCTGCCCGCATCACCGCCGCGACTCGGCGCGGCCACGAGGCCGCTGCTGCGGAGGTCCTTCGCCTGCTGGCCGAGGCAGATGGCGCTATGCCCTTGGATCTGCTGCTGTCCGCAGGCGCTCCCCGCGACGTGGTGGCATACCTGATCGCCGAGGACGCCAACGACAGGAGGCGCCGCCCTCGCCTGCGTCTCGGCTACGTCGGCAACGCTCCTGTGACCTGGCTCTCGAGACAGGGATGGCAAGCGACCGGACGGGCCAGCGGGCGTGAGGTTGCGCCGACCAGCGACGGCATCGCCTATGCGATGACGCCCGCGCGGCTGGGGCAGTGGCTGGCGACTCGCACCCAGACGCTGGCGGGCCACGGGACCACGGTCCGCTGCACGTACGGCGGCTCCTGTCGCCGGTGGTCGGCTGAGGTCACCGCGCGCGCCTGGGCCGCCCTGAGGACCCACGGTGACAGCGACGGGGCCGTCGGCTCGTGCACCGGCGGAGTCGTGCCGGATGGGCTTCTACTGTTGTCCGTACCGCAGGGACCAGCGGGGGAGGCGTTGCACGCCCGCCTCTTCGGCGGTCCGCCCGCCGACGCGGACGACCTCGCCGAGACCACGTACCTGGTCGAGGCGGAGAGCACGCTGAAGGCCAACGCCCCGTTGAGGGGGAAGGTCGAGCAACTCTCCGCGGCCTGCGAGACGCTCGGTGCGGCTCATGGCGTGCTCTGGATCGTCCGGACGCTTGATGTGGCGCGACGACTGCGAGACCTCGGTGTCGACGACGTGCGACGCCCTGTGCACATTCTCGTGCCCGCTCGGGACCTCGGGATGGACGGCGAGGACATCGGACCAGTGCGTCGCCCTTGGTGGGCTCTACAAGTGCCCCCGGACTCGCCCGCCGCCTAGTAGTGCACCTGGCCCGCAGCCGGTCGAGCTGCGGACCTGGGGCTCAACTGTCCGGGGACCCAGCCGAGCGTCGTTCGGCCACGCGTTCCCGCAGCCGGCCACGCCCCAGCGCCGCCTCGAATCGTCCATCCGCAAGCAGAGACTCGGCTCGCTCCACCATGCGCCTCAGCGAGGCGAGCTCTTCGGGCAGTTCGTCCAGGCGAACGAACTGGTCGTCGTACAACGGTGCCAGCGGCGCGAGTCCGTCGGGCCGCACGTGCGCCTGCAGTCGTCGGTCCCACCGAGTCGCATCGGACAGTTGGTCGTCGTACGCCTCTTGGCTCATCACCCATGCCAGGAGTTCGGCCAACGACTCCTCAAGGACCTCGATCCGACGTTGCGCGCTGTCGTCGGCCACGGCGGAAGTATGCCTGTCTGCTGATCTACTCGACGCGCCGAAGCGGACCAGGGCTCTCGCGGGTCCTGGCACTCCAGGAGATGAGCGCACTGCCTCAGCGACGAGGAGCCTTGACCACGTCCGACACCAGGTTCACGAACGCCGTCGTGTCCAGGAAGTAGTTCGGGTAGGCGCGACGGAGCGTCGCCATGGAGCTCACCGCCACGAGCACGACATCCCTGTCGCTCCCTGCTTCGCTTTCTAGCCCCCCGTAGGCATCCTCCGTTGCTGCGGCGTTCGAGTACGTGCGGACGCTGAGCTCTCCAGCGGGGATGTCGAGGTCGAGCAAGAAGTGGCGCTGGTCCTTGCGGACGACCTCCCCTTCCAGGACTTGCACCGTTCGCCCGTACGCGCCAAGCCGCTGGACGACCTTCAGCGTCTTGGCCAACGCCCGCAGCTCTTCCCGACGTTCGGACGTTGTTTCGGGTGTGTCGGGCACCAGCGGCTGCCCCTCACGATGAGCGATCTCGGCGCCCATCAAGGCGAAGAAGCGCATCCACTCCGGCTCGCCGACGTTCGACTTCAGAGCCTGCTTGGTGAGGGTGTCCACCGTCTCCAAGGCGGTCGCCCACGCGTGCTGCATCTTGGTGCGCAGTTGTACCTCGACCCGCAGTCCCGTCCGGACCTTCTGCTGGTCTTGCCCCTGGTAGTTGACGACGACGTGAACGCCTCGGTAGGCCGTCCGCCTTCGGGTTGGCGATGTGGTCGTCGTGCCGACCGATGAGGTTTCGGCTGCGGCTCTTGCCCGAGACGTAGGAGTCCTCGATGGCGCGTACTTCGTCGAAGTACTCCACGACGGCTCGGCAGCCGCCGATGTCGTGCATCCGGGGGAGGTCCATCTTCTCGAAGCGCTCCAGCTTCTTGATGATGGAAGGCAGTCGCTTCGTCCGCTGCGCGACGACTGGGTCGCCCGACGAGA
Source organism: Modestobacter sp. Leaf380 (assembly GCF_001424485.1). Lineage (GTDB taxonomy): Bacteria > Actinomycetota > Actinomycetes > Mycobacteriales > Geodermatophilaceae > Klenkia. The sequence goes on along the minus strand of NZ_LMQC01000021.1, from coordinate 156,752 downwards.
ACCGGCGCACCTTGTTGCGCAGCATGATCTGCACGCTGTTGAGCGGAATGCATGAGCGGACCGCCAGTTGTTGATGACAGAGCGGGCAGCCTCCCGGTCCGCAGGGCTTGTGCCTGGGGCGATGAAGTCACGCCCAGCACGGCGTACCTGCTCGCGCGAGAACTGCGGCTCAACCCATGTCACGCGCTGACCAGAGGCGGGGTCGCTGACGGACTGAGGTCCTGACGTGCCTCAGAGAAGACCGAGTGATCGGGCTGCTGATCGGTTGACCCCGTGCTCGCCCCGCCACCAGCACACCGGGTAGGCGCGCTCCACGTATCGCAGTGGTGGGAGGACCCGATCGGCCGCAGGGACCCAGCGGTCAAGGAAGCCCCGGTGCTCAGGACTCTCCAGCACCGAGCAGACGCCCAGGATGTCGAGCAGCACCTCCCGCTCCGCCTTGTTGGATGGGATCGCGGACCAACGCTGGCCAGCCGTCTTGGCGGCTGTCGTCGTCGGGGACGGATCGTCCAACTCGTCGAGAAGCTGGCCGAATGTCGCCCTGTCGGCGGAGGTGGGAGGGGGATGGTCCGCCGCCGCGAACTGTCGAAGATCCAGCCAGACGTACGTCAGGTCGTCGCGACGAACACCACCCCACTTGAAGCGCTCGAAGTTCATGACGTCCCAGTCGATCTCCACCTCCTGCTCGTCCACGCCGCACACGGCGCACGCACCGGAGATGTGGCCCGGCCCCTTCGCGAAGGCATGCGGCTCAAGACGTCGCGCCAGCACATAACTGCTGAGGGCCGATCGCAGGTCTAGTCGGCGAGAGGTGAGGGACGCCAGGAAGCAACCCGTGGCGTCCTCGCTGGAAACACCTTCCAGTGCGTCGAGGACGCCGCTGATGACCTCGTCGTGGGAGGCGGAGGTCGCTTCCCCGACCATCACCCCCGCCTGTACGGCGTGTACGAGGTCGGACGGGGACAGTTCGGGTCCGGATCGCCAGCCCTCGCTGCTCCAGTAGGCGTCCAGAAGGACCTTGACCGCACGGCTGTCCGGGGCTGGCACCCGACGGACTTTAGAAGAGGAGCCGCCGCAAACGACGAGAAGGCGCCCACGTGGTGGGCGCCCCGTACGTTCGGCACTGGCCTGAGCCAGTGATCTTGTGTCCGAGGGGGGACTTGAACCCCCACGCCCGATAAAGGGCACTAGCACCTCAAGCTAGCGCGTCTGCCATTCCGCCACCCGGACAGGTGGACTGCGCACTGCGGCGCGGCCGTGGAGAAGCATACGGGGGCCCCTCGCGGCGTCCGCACGCCCCCTCGGCACCGGCGAGCCGCGCAGCTGGTCACCCGGCAGGGACCCGGTCACCGCACGCGCCGAACGGGTCCCTGTGCGGTGACCGGATGCCGCCGGGTGGGGGAGCGGACGGCGCGGTGGCACGATCGGGCGCATGGCCGAGACGACACCCGCACCGCTGGAGCGCGCCCAGGCCGAGGTCGCGGACCTGCTGAGCGAGCTCATCCGGATCGACACCACGAACACCGGGGACACGACCACCAGCAAGGGCGAGCGGCAGGCCGCCGAGTGGGTGGCCGCCAAGCTCGACGACGTCGGCATCGACTCCGTCATCCACGAGTCGGAGAAGGGCCGCGCCTCCCTCGTCGCCCGCATCCCGGGCCAGGACCGGGAGCGGCCCGGGCTGCTCGTCCACGGCCACCTGGACGTCGTCCCCGCGGACGCCAGCGAGTGGTCCGTGGACCCCTTCGCCGGTGAGCAGCGCGACGGGTACGTGTGGGGCCGCGGCGCGGTCGACATGAAGGACATGGACTGCATGACCCTCGCGCTGGTGCGCGACTGGGCCCGGACCGGCGTCACCCCGCCGCGCGACATCGTGCTGGCCTTCGTCGCCGACGAGGAGGCCGGCGGCAAGTACGGCGCCCACCACATGGTCGACCACCACGCCGACCTGTTCGAGAACGTCTCCGAGGCGATCAGCGAGGTCGGCGGGTTCAGCCTCACCGTCCGCGACGACCTGCGCCTCTACCTCGTCCAGACGGCGGAGAAGGGCCTGGCCTGGATGCGGCTGACCGCCGCCGGCCGCCCCGGGCACGGCTCGTTCGTGCACGACGACAACGCCGTCACCCGGCTGTCGGCCGCCGTCGCCCGGATCGGGTCGACCCGGCTGCCCACCGTGCTCACCCCGCCGATGAAGCAGTTCATCGAGGAGGTCAGCGACGCCTACGGCATCGAGATCGACCCCGACGAGCCCGAGGAGGCGCTGTCCCGGCTGGGCTCGATCAGCCGGATGATCGGCGCGGCCCTGCGCAACACCGTCAACCCCACGATGGTCGACGCCGGCTACAAGGCCAACGTCATCCCCGGCACCGCCAGCGCCACCATCGACGGCCGCTTCCTCTACGGGCAGGAGGAGGCGTTCGAGGCCCAGATCGACGAGCTCCTCGGTGAGGGCGTCACCCGCGACTACATCCACCACGACCAGGCGGTGGAGACGACGTTCGACGGCCCGCTGGTGGAGCAGATGGTCGCCGCCCTCAAGGCCGAGGACGCCGGCGCCCGTCCCGTGCCGTTCACCATGAGCGGCGGCACCGACGCCAAGAGCTTCGAGACCCTGGGCATGCGCTGCTTCGGGTTCTCCCCGCTGCGGCTGCCCGCCGACCTGGACTTCGCCAGCCTGTTCCACGGCATCGACGAGCGCGTCCCGGTGGAGAGCCTGCAGTTCGGCATCCGGGTGCTGGACCGTTTCCTGCGCGCCAGCTGAGGTGGCCGACGCGCTCACCGCCTTCCTGGTCGGCCAGCTCACCCAGGACGGGCACGCCCCGATCACGGTGCTGCGGGTGACCCAGGGCCGGCTCCCGGTGCCGGGCAGCGCTCAGGCGCTGGGGGTGGCCGGCGGCCGGCTGTGGCTGGCGCACGCCGGGCTGTTCGGTCAGCCGACGCTCGCCGACGTCCCGCTGGCGCAGGTCACCGGCGCCGACGTCCGGACGGCGCGGCGGCTGACCGGCACCCGACGGGAGCTGTCGCTGTGGACCGGCGGCAACACCCTGCGCTTCGCGGTCGTCGACGACGACGCCGCGGCCCAGGCGTTCCTGGCCGCGGTGCGGCAGGGTCAGGCGGGCACGACCGCCGGCTGATCGGCGACGACCGCGCGCGCCCGGCCGCCGCGCTTGCCGCAGTACAGCGCGGCGTCGGCGCGGCCCAGGGTCTCGGCCGCGGACTCCCCGGGGACCCACTGCGCGATGCCGACGGTGGCCGTCTGCCCGTGCGGCACGGCGGCGAGGATGCGCTCGGCCACCGGACGGGCCGCCTCCGCGGAGCAGGCGGGCAGCGCGACGGCGAACTCCTCGCCGCCCCAGCGGGCGATCAGGTCACCGTCGCGCAGGCACTCCGAGGCGGCCGCGCCGAAGTCGCGCAGCAGCACGTCCCCGGTGGCGTGGCCGAACGTGTCGTTGAAGACCTTGAAGTGGTCCAGGTCCAGCAGCAGGAGGGTGAGCGGCAGTCCGCTGCGCTGGGCCCGGGACACCTCCACGAGCGACAGCTCGTCCCAGCGCCGCCGGTTGGCCAGCCCGGTGAGCTGGTCACGGTCGGCGGCACGGGCCAGCTGCTCGAGCAGGTTGCCGCGCTCGATCGCCCGGGCCGCCTCCCCGCCCAGCACGGAGAGCACGCCCAGCGTGGTGGCGCACAGCTCCGGGACCGGGGTGCGCCACAGGACGCCGATCAGGGCGACCACCCGGTCGTCGGCCAGCACTGCCGGCTGCCAGGCCGCCGAGGCGATGCCGAGCCGGTCGACCACCGCGGCGTGTGTCCCCGGTTCGGCGGCGACGTCGGAGGCGAACACGGCGGCGCCCTGGCTGAACAGGCGGGCCGTCATGGACGACGCCGGGTCGGGGTCGAAGGCGAGAGGCGGCAGGTCCACCCCGACGACGGCGGTGGAGACCAGGACGCCGTCGGCGTCGGGCTCGATGAGGTAGACGCCGTCGGCGCCGGTGGCCTCGCGGACCGCCTCGCAGACCGCGGTCCGGGGGTCGTCGGAGGTGAGCACCCGACGGGTGGCGCGGGCCAGCACCTCGACCTGGCGGTGCCGTTCGGCCGAGTAGTCGGCCGCGGCCCGCAACCGGTCCTCCAGGACCAGTCGCACGTCCCGGTTCAGCGCCAGGGCGAGCCCCAGGCCGGCGCCGAGGGCGATGTAGGCCTGCACGATGACGGCCTGCACCAGGACGTCGTCCACGGCGGCGAAGGGGCCGTTGTCGTGCAGGGTGAAGGCGACCGCGACCAGCGAGACGACGGCCGTCCGCAGCGTGGTGAAGCCGGTGTCGAAGCGCAGCGCCACCCAGGCGGTGAGCGCGAAGAGCGGGAAGGCGACCGGGTAGGACGGCATCCAGACGAAGACCGCCACGTTGCCCAGCACCGAGGCGACGACGGCCAGCCCCAGCTCGGCCCACCGCCACCCGGTGGGCCGCAGGAAGGCCAGCGCGGCGACCTCCCGGACCTCGCCCCGGCGCACCAGCAGCACCTGCCGCAGGCGCAGACCCAAGGACACGACGATGAGCACGGCGGCCCCGTTGCGGGCCTGCCACACCACGACGTCCAGCAGCGACCAGGACCCGGTCTCCAGGAAGAGCATCCCGGTGCCCACGACCGCGGTCGCGGTGGTGGCCAGCCCGGTGACGAGCAGCAGCACCGCCAGGTCGCGCATGTCCAGCAGCAGCGGGCCTGCGGGGGAGTGGCTCCAGCGCAGGTACAACCGGGCCACCAGCAGCGCCTGCCCGACGTTCAGCACGGCCAGGCTGACCGCGACCAGCGGTGGGCTGCCCGTGGCCAGGTCGACGGCGGCGATGACGGCGCCCAGCGCCAGGGCGTCCACCCACCTCCCGCGGCGACCCTGCTCCAGCAGCATCCACAGCGCGGCGACCCCGGCCGCCGGCCACACCAGGTAGACCTCGGTGCCCTCGATGACCGTCCAGCGACCGACCACCGCCGACAGGGCGACCAGGACGACGAAGGTCAGGCTGCGCAGCGGGCCTGGCCGCATGAGTGGGGTCTCCGTTCGGTCGTGCACGACACGTCTACTCCCGGTCCATCGGCCGATGAGGGGCCGGAATGGAGGGCGGGCCGCGTTCATCACCCCTCCGGGTGGCCTGGGTCACCGGCGTGTTTCGATGCCGGGCATGACCGAGCCCCGCACGAGCCCCCGCCCCGGTTCCGTCGCCCTGGTCACCGGAGGCGCCGGAGGATTCGGGCGTGCGCTGGCCACCCGGCTGCGCGACGCCGACGTCCGCGTCGTCCTGGCCGACCTGGACGGCGAGCGCAACCGCGCGGTCGCCGCCGAGCTGGGGGTGTCCTTCGCCGTCCTGGACGTCACCGACCACGCCGCCAACCAGCGAGTCGTCGCCGACGTCGAGGCCGAGCACGGCCGGCTGGACGCCGCGTTCCTCAACGCCGGGATCGCCAGCCAGGGCGGCACCGACGCCCTCGACGTCGCCGAGTACCTGCGGGTCATCGCCGTCGACCTGCACGGCGTGGTGTTCGGCACCGACGCGGTCCGCCCGGCGCTGCGCCGGGCCGGTGGCGGCTCGATCGTCGTCACCGCGTCGCTGGCCGGGCTGTCCCCGATGCCGACCGACCAGGCCTACTCGATCGCCAAGGGCGGCGCGGTGGCGTTCGTCCGGTCCATCGCCCCGGTGCTGCACCCCGAGGGCATCACCATCTCGGCGATCTGCCCCGGCTTCGCCGACACCGCGATCATCGACCCGTGGCGCGAGCACTTCGCCGACGCCGAGTTCCCGGTGCTCACCGCCGAGGAGGTCGCGACGGCGATGCAGGCCGCCTGGGCCGGTGCCGACCCGGGCGCGGCCTACGTCGTGCAGCCCGGTGTGGGCGCCGTCCCCTACCGGTTCAAGGGAGTGCCGGCGGCGAAGACCGCCTCGGGTGAGTCCGCGGCCATCCCCGCGCACCTGCGCGGACCGCTCTGACCGCACCCCGCGACCCCGTGACGCCGGTCACCAGCCGGTCTGGCACTGTCGCCGGCATGCGTGCATGGCGAGTCCACTCGCTCGGAGACCCTGCTGACGTCATGACCCTCGACGAGGTCCCGGAGCCGGTGCCCGGCGAGGGCCAGGTGAAGGTGCGGGTCCTCGCTGCGGCGCTCAACTTCCCGGACATCCTGATGGCGCAGGGCACCTACCAGGAGAAGCCGCCGCTGCCGTTCACGCCCGGCCTGGAGCTGTGCGGGGAACTGGAGGACGGCCGCCGGGTGCTCGGCTCGCCCGCGGGCGGGCCCGGCGCCTTCGCCGAGTACGCCCTGATGGACGCCGCCGCGGCGTGGCCCGTCCCCGACGGGATGAGCGACGTCCAGGCGGCCGCGCTGTACCTGACCTACCAGACCGGCTACGTCGGGCTGCACCGTCGCGCCGGGCTGCAGGCGGGGGAGTGGCTGCTGGTCCACGCCGGCGCCGGGGGCGTGGGGACGGCGGCCATCCAGCTCGGCAAGGCCGCCGGCGCCAAGGTCATCGCCACCGCGGGTGGGCCGGAGAAGACCCGGGTGTGTGCCGAGCTCGGCGCCGACCACGTCATCGACTACCTGGCCGAGGACTTCGTCGCCCGGGTGAAGGAGATCACCGGCGGACACGGCGCCGACGTCGTCTACGACCCGGTCGGCGGCGACGTGTTCGACGGCTCCACCAAGTGCATCGCCTTCGAGGGCCGCCTGGTCGTCGTCGGCTTCACCTCCGGGCGGATCCCCTCGGCCCGCGCCAACCACGTGCTGGTGAAGAACTACTCCGTGGTCGGCCTGCACTGGGGCCTGTACCGCAGCAAGGACCCGGGCCGGATCGGCATGGTCCACGAGGAGCTGTGCCGGCTGTTCGCCGACGGCGCCATCGACCCGGTCGTCGGGCAGACCCTCCCGCTCGACGAGGCACCGGCTGCCCTGCGTGCGCTCGGTGACCGCGGCACGGTGGGCAAGGTCGTCCTGGTCCCCTGAGCGGGGACCCCGCTCAGACCGCGGGCAGGGGCAGGTAGCTCAGCCGGGCCCGGCGGCGCATGACGACCCGTCGTGTGCCGTCGGCCCACACCTGCAGCCCGGACAGCTCCCAGCCGCCGACGTCGGACTGCAGGGCCATCATCTGCGCCGCGGCCGACCGGGACGTGCCGGTCGGGATGCGCAGCGGCGCGTACTCCCACTCACCGTTGATCGACACCACTCCGATGGTGCCAGCCGTTCGCCGCCCGGTCACCTGGACGTCGCACGTGTCACCGGCCGCGTGGACGGGCAGGACAGTGCTCCCCGACCACCCAGGAGGACCGATGAGCAACCCCGTCGACGACGCCGACCGCATCGAGCAGGACCAGGCCGTCACCGACCAGGTCGGACCGGCCACCCCGGCCCGGGACGACGTGGACGAGGCCGACGCCGTCGAGCAGCGGGCCGCCGTCCCCCTCGATGAGGACGACGCCCGCCGCTGACCCCGGGGCGATCAGCCGCGGGCGTCGATCAGCTGGAGCTGCCCGGTCTCCCGGCTGCCCACGAACACCCGCCCCGAGGAGGGGTCGACCGCGACGGTGTTCGGCTGGCGGACGGTCGGGAACCGGGCCACCTCGGTGAGCTCGGCACCGGCGGTGGACAGCCCGACGACCTCGTTGGTGGCGGTCAGCGTCACCCACAGCACCTGGTCGGTGCCGTCGTACGCCAGGCCGTAGGGGTTGCCGGGGAGCTCGTACGTCGACTGCAGCTCCAGCGGGTCCGAGCCGAACACCAGCACGGCGTCCCCGCGGGTGTCGGCGACCAGGAACCGGCCCTGGCCGTCGGCCGCCACGTGCGTGGGGCCGTCGCCGGCGTCGGCCACGGTCTGCAGCTCCCCGGCCGGGACGTCGTAGGTGGTGATCGTGAACGCCCCGACGTCGACGACCCCGGCGATGTCGGCCACGGTGGCCACGCCGCCGGGCTGGGTCTGGCTGTCCAGCGTGGCGGTGACCTCGCCGTCCTCGACGACGGACAGCGTGCCGCCCATCTCGTCGCCGACCAGGATCTGGCCGCTGGCGACCTGGGCGGCGTCGTGCGGGTAGTCCCCGACCGTCGTCTCGGTCACCTCGCCGCCGGGCAGGGCCACCTCGACCAGCGTGTTGGAGTCCTCCGCGGGGACCAGCACCGGGCCGCCGGGTGCGGCCAGCTGCAGGTGCCGGGCGTGCCCGGGCAGCGGGACCTCCAGCTGGGTGACGCCCTGGGCGTCGGTGAGCACCAGCCGGTTGGGGTCACGGACGGCGACGGCGAGCAGCCCGGTGACCGGGTCGAAGACCATGCCCTCGGCATCGGGGTCCAGGTCGACGACCGTGCCGGCCGGGTCGACCGTGGTCTCGGGGGAGTCGGCGGGCTCGGCGGCCCCGGGGGACTCGCTGGGCCCGTCGCCGTCCTCGCCGCCGGAGCAGGCGGTGAGGACCAGGGCCAGGGGGAGGAGCAGGGCAGCGGTTCGTCGTCGTGCGGTGGCCGGGCGCATGCACCCAGCCTGCGGGTTGCCCCGCGGCGGCGCATCAGGCGGCCAGCAGCCCCAGCATCGCGTCGACCGACGCAGCCCACGGGAAGTCCGCGGCGCGCGCCCGGGCAGCGGCCCGGCGGACGTCGACGTCGTGGGCCAGCACCCGCTGCACCCCGTCGGCGAAGGACGCCGCGTCGTCGGCGACCGCGCTGCCGTGCGCGCCGCCGGTGACCAGCTCGCGCAGCGCGGAGCTGGCCGAGGCCACCACCGGGGTGCCGCAGGCCAGCGCCTCCAGGGCGGCCAGCCCGAACGTCTCGTGCGGCCCGGGGGCCAGGGCCACGTCGGCGCTGGCCAGCAGGGTGGCGACGGCGGTGCGGTTGCCGACGTGGCCCAGGAAGCGCACCGGGTGTCCGGCGGCGCGGGTCCGCAGCCGGTCCCGCAGCGGTCCGTCCCCGACGACGGCGAGCGTGGCCCGCACCCCGCGGGCCCGCAGCTCGACCAGGGCGTCGACCGAGCGTTCGGGTTCCTTCTCCGCCGACAGCCGCCCGCAGTGCACCAGCAGGACGTCGGAGCGGTCCAGCAGCTCACCGCGCAGCCGCGAGTCCCGGCGGTCCGGGGCGAACATGCGCAGGTCCACGCCCAGCGGCACCTGGGCGATGGTGGTGGCGCCCACGCGGTGGAACTCCTCGGCGGCGAAGTCGGTGCTGCAGACCACCAGGTCGTGCCGCGCCGCCGTCCGCCGGTTCGCCACGTCGGCCACCCGCCGGGCCGCCCCCGCCGGCAGCAGCCACTGGGTCAGCAGCCGGTCCAGCCGCTCGTGGGCCATGACCAGTGTCGGCACGCCACGGTCGGCGGCCCACCGGCCGAGCCCCCGCAGCGTAGTCCGGTCGGAGACCTCGAGTCGGTCCGGGGCGAGCTGGTCCAGCAGCCGACGCACCCGCCAGGGGTCCATCAGCCGGTAGCCGCCGGTGCCCGGCACCCGCGGGGCGGCCAGCGTCAGCCGGGTGACCGCACCCGGGACGACGTCGGCCGGGTCGCCCTCGGTGCGCGGGCCCGGGACCAGCACCGCGACGGCGTGCCCCCGCTGGGCGTACCCCAGGGCCAGCCGGTCGACGGCGGTGCGCAGCCCACCGGAGGTGGGGTGGTGCAGGTTGGCCACGAGCACGATGCGCACGACCGCACCGTCCCCGGGCCGGACGGACGGTGGGGGACCCCTGGGTGAACGGGGTGCGGCGAGTGCACGAGCAGGTGATCATCAGCGCTGTGACCTGGGCCTGGACGGTGGTGCTGCTGCTCCTGCTCGGCCTGCCCGCGGCTGCCGTGTGGTGGAGCCGGCGGGCGGCCTGGTCCCGACTGCGGCCGGGTCGGGACCGCGACGTGCTGGGTGACGTCCGGCGGACCCATGGCCTGACGCCGGTGGCGATGGGGCGGTTGGAGGCGGCCCTGCTGGGCGGCCACGCGCTCCAGGACCCGGCCGAACGGGCCGCCGTCGTGGCCCTGGCACGCGCCTGGGAGCCCGCGCCGCCGCACGGGCGGAGGCGGACCGCGCTGCTCGTAGCCGCCGCGGCCTGGCTCGCCCTGCTGGGGGCGGGCGCCGTGGTCGTCGCGGTGCAGAGCCGCTGGGACGACGTCCCCTGGTGGGCTCTGGTCTGGGCGCTGCCCTTCTGGTGGACCGGGCGCAGGACCCGCCGCGCCGTCCGGCTCAACACCGACTGAGCCCGGTCGCACCCGCGGAGGGCGCGACCGGGCTCGGGGCTCAGCGGGAGTAGTGCTCCACGACCAGCTGCTCCTCGCACTGCACCGGGATCTCGGTGCGCTGCGGGCGGCGGACGACGAAGCAGCTCAGCTCGGCCAGCCGCACGTCGAGGTACTTCGGGGCCTCGGCGTGGGCGCCGGAGGCGGCCACCTGGAAGGGCTGCTTGGGCTTGCTGCGCTCGGCGATGGCGACGACGTCACCGGGCTCGACCCGGTAGCTGGGCCGGTCGACGCGCTTGCCGTTGACCGTCACGTGGTGGTGGGTGACGTTCTGCCGGGCCTGGTAGATCGTCCGGGCGAACCCGGCGCGCAGCACGGTGGCGTCCAGCCGGGACTCCAGGTCCAGCAGCAGGGCCTCGCCGGTCTTGGCGCCGGTGTTGCGGCTGGTCTTCTTGGCCCGGTCGAACGCCAGGCGCAGCTGGGTCTCGCTCACGTCGTACTGGGCGCGCAGCCGCTGCTTCTCCAGCAGACGCGTCTTGTAGTCGCTGGTGTTCTTGCGCTTGCGGCCGTGCTCGCCCGGCGGGTAGGGCCGGCGCTCGAAGTACTTCACGCACTTGGGCGTCAGCGGCATGCCCAGTGCTCGGGACAGGCGCACCTTCGGTCGGGGGGTGTTCACGGAGCCTCCTCGTTCGGTTAGCCTCACCTTACTCACACCGGAGACGAGGACCCCCCATGACGTCGACCACCCCGCCCGCCGTCCGACCCGAGGCACTCGGCCGCCCCACGCCCGCCGAGCGCGCCCGCACCGTGGCCTGTCGTCCCCCGGCCGCGGTCTGCGCCGCCGGGGTGTCCGGCTCCCGGGTGCTGGCCCACGCCACCACGCTCACCGGCCAGGTGCTGCTCGTCGTCCCCACCGACGGGGAGCTCGCCGCCGCCGTGGCAGCCGCCGACGAGGGCGACCTGCCCGCCCTGGTGATGGTCACCGACCACGCCCCGGTGCCGCTGCGCGACCAGGTCCGCGCCCAGCTCTGGCTCTCGGGCTGGCTCACCCCGGTCCGCGACGAGGACCTCCGTGCCGCGACCCTGGACTTCGCCGACGTGCTGCCCGCCGGGTCACTGCTGGACGTCGGTGTCACCGCGACCCTGCTGCGCCTGGACCTGGCCGAGGTCGTCCTGGGCGAGGGCGGGGGCACCGCGGAGATCGAGCCCGAGGACTACGTCGCCGCCAGCCCCGACCCGCTGGTCGCCGTCGAGACCTCGGCCCTGCAGCACCTGGACGACGACCACCCCGAGGAGCTGGCGCTGCTCCGCACCCGGATCCCCGCCGAGTGGGTCCGGGACGGCGACGTCGTCCGGCCGCTGGGGCTGGACCGCGCCGGGTTCCGGCTGCGGATCGAGTCCGAGCGCGGGCACCGCGACGTCCGGGTGCCCTTCGACGTCCCGGTCACCACCGCCGAGGACCTGGGCCCCGCCGTCCACCGGCTGCTCTGCGCCGCCCGGCGCTGCTGCCAGGACTGAGCTGTCAGCGCTGGGCCAGCCGACCTCCGGTCAGGCGCACCCGGCGGTCCAGGCGCAGCTCGGCCAGGAACCGCTCGTCGTGGCTGACCACCACCAGGGCGCCCTCGTAGGCGTCCAGCGCGGACACCAGCTGGGCGACGCCGGTCAGGTCCAGGTTGTTGGTCGGCTCGTCGAGCAGCACCAGCTGCGGGGCGGGCTCGGCGAGCAGGACGCAGGCCAGCGTGGCCCGCAGCCGTTCCCCACCGGACAGCGCGCCCACCGGCAGGTGCGCACGGGCGCCCCGGAAGAGGAACCGGGCCAGCAGCGTCAGCCGTTCCGCCTCGGGCCGATCGGGTGCGGCGGCGGCCAGCGCGTCCGCCACGGTCACCGTCGGGTCCAGCAGGTCCAGGCGCTGCGACAGGTACGCCACCCGCCCCTCGGCCCGGGCCACCCGCCCCCGGTCGGGCACCAGGTCACCGCTGAGCACCCGCAGCAGGGTGGACTTCCCGGAGCCGTTCGCGCCGGTCAGCGCGACCCGCTCCGGACCGCGCAGCGTCAGGTCCACGCCCTCGCCGACGCCGTCGCCGAACAGGTCCCGCACCACGACGCCCTCGGCCTGCACCACAGTCCGGCCCGCCGGTACCCGGGTGGCGGGCAGCTCCAGGGTCAGCACGGCGTCGTCCCGGAGGGCGTGCTCGGCCGCGGTCAACCGGGTCCGGGCGTCCTCGACGCGGGTGCCGTGGGTGCCGTCGGCACGGCCGGCGGACTCCTGCGCGCTGCGCTTGCGGGCCCCGGCCAGGATCTTGGGCAGCCCGGAGGTCACCGCGTCCCGCGCCCCGGTGCCGGCCCGGCGGTCGGCCCGCTCCCGGGCCTGCTGACGCTCTCTCTTCTCCCGCCTGAGCGCCTGCTCCGCACTGCGGACCTCCCGCTCGGCAACCGCCTGCTCCGCGGCGACCGCCTCCTCCCAGGCGCTGAACGCCCCGCCGTGGGTGCGCAGACCCGAGCCGTCCAGCTCGGCCACCTGGTCGACGTGCTCCAGCAGGTCCCGGTCGTGGCTGACCAGCAGCAGGCAGCCGCGGAAGCCGTCGACGACCTCGGTCAGCCGGGCCCGGGCGTCGGCGTCCAGGTCGTTGGTGGGCTCGTCGAGCAGCAGCACGTCCGGGTCGCGCAGCAGCTGGCCGGCCAGGCCCAGGGTGACGACCTGGCCGCCGGACAGGGTGGCCAGCGGCCGGTCCAGGGCGACGCCGCCCAGGCCGAGGCGGTCCAGCTGCGCGCGGGTGCGCTCCTCGACGTCCCAGTCGGTGCCGACGACGGCGAAGTGCCCCTCGTCGACGTCCCCGGCCTCGATCGACCGGAGCGCGGCGAGGACGTCGGCGACGCCGAGCAGGTCGGCGGCCGTGCCGACCGTCGAGGGCAGGCCCTGCCGCAGCCAGCCCAGCACCCCGTCGACGGTGACCGAACCGGCGGTCGGGGTCAGCTCGCCGGCGACCAGCCGGAGCAGGGTGGACTTTCCGGCGCCGTTGGGCGCCACCAGCCCGGTGCAGCCGGGACCGAACGTGGCGGTGAGGCCGTCCAGCACGGGCGTGCCGTCGGGCCAGGCGAAGGACAGTGCGTGCAGGGAGAGGGGCATGGTCACCTCAGGGGGGTGCGCGGGGACGGGGGACCGGGGTCTCGTCTGCTCAGCGCACGTCGAGGAGTCTGCCCGGCCCGCCGGGCGCCGTCACCCGCTTTTCGTCAGCCGGCCTGTTCCCGGAGGAGCTGGGCGAGACGGGTCCGGCGCGGGCGGACGTCGACCTCGCGCACCGCCCGGGCCAGCGCCGCACCGGAGGCGTGCACGATCGACAGGTGCTTCTGCGCGCGGGTCAGCGCGGTGTAGACCAGCGGCCGGGACAGCATGCCGCCGGCCTCGGGCGGCAGCACGACGACGACGCCGGGCCACTCCGAGCCCTGCGCCCGGTGCACGGTGATCGCCCAACCGTGCTTGAGGTCGCCCAGCGCGGTGCCGGTGACGTTGCACGGGCCGGAGCTGAAGTCGATGGACAACGAGCCGTCGCCGGTGCCGGTGACCACGCCGACCTCGCCGTTGGCGAACCCGACGGGCTCCAGGTCCAGGTGGTTCGCCGTGGCCACCACCCGGTCGCCGACGTCGAAGCCCCACACCGTCCCGTCGCCGGGGTTCAGCTCGGCCTTCAGCGCCTTGTTCAGCTCGATCGTGCCCGCCGGACCGCGGTGCACCGGCGTCACCACCTGGACGGTGGCCGGGTCCAACGACAACGCCCGGGGGATCGAGTCGGTGACCAGCTGCACGACCCGGCGGGCCGCCTCGGCGCTGCCCGACGCCGGCACGATGACGACCTCGCGGTCGGGGGACTCGACGTGCACCAGCTCCCCGCCGCGGACGCCGGTGGCCAGCCGGGCGATGGCCCCACCGGCGGCCTGCCGGTGCAGCGTGGTCAGCTCGGTGACCGGGACGGCCCCGGAGTCGATCAGGTCGCCCAGCACGTGGCCCGGGCCGATCGAGGGCAGCTGCGCCGGGTCGCCGACCAGCAGCAGGTGGGTGCCGTCGGCACAGGCCTCCAGCAGCGCGGCGGTCAGCTCGACGTCGAGCATCGAGGCCTCGTCGACCACGATGACGTCGGCGTCCAGCGGCCACTCCTCGTTGCGGGCGAACCCGCCGGTGGTGCCCTGCGCGCCCAGCAGGCGGTGCACGGTGACCGCCGGGTGGTCGGTGAGCTCCTCCAGCCGCTTGGCCGCGCGCCCGGTCGGGGCGGCCAGCGCCACCTCGACGCCCTTGGTCTCCAGCAGCTTCACCACCGAGGCCACCGTGCGGCTCTTGCCGGTGCCCGGACCGCCGGTGAGCAGGCTGACACCGTGCCCGAGCACCTGGGCGACCGCCTCCAGCTGCGCGGGGTCCAGGCCCTTGGCCACCGAGCGCACCGACGCCGGGTCCGCGATCCGCTCGGCGGTCGCGGCCAGCCGGGCCACCGCCTCGGCGACCGCCTCCTCGGCCATCCCGTAGCGGGACAGGCTCAGCGTGCGCAGCGCCGGGTCGGGATCGGAGAACTCGCCCCCGTCGGCGTCGTCCTCGTCGGGCTCCTCGAACGGCGGCTCGTGCAGCAACACGTCCCCGGAGTCCACCGCGGCCTCGATCGCCGCGACCGGCTCCCGCACGTCCTCGGCCTTGAGCGCGGCGAGCACCAGGTCGACCGGCAGCACGGTGTGCCCGTCCCGGGTCGCCGTGCGCAGCGTGAGCGCGACCAGCGCCCGGCCGCGCCGCTGGTCCTGCTTGTCCACACCGGGCAGCACCGAGACGGCGAGCCGGTCGGCGTCGGCGAGGGTCACCTGGGACAGCGACAGCAGCCGCCACGGGTCGTCCCGCAACCGGCGGGCCGCGTCCGGGCCCAGCGCGTCCGCGGCGTTCGTCGCCAGCTTCGCAGCGATCCCGGCGGCCACCAGCAGCTCCACGACCTGGTAGGTCGGCTGCGCGGCCAGGAAGGAGGAGAACAGCCGCTCGGCGCGCTGACGGCCCACCCGGGGGAGCTTGAGCAGCCGGTCGGCCGTCACGTCGTCGGAGGTCTGGATGCCGGCGGCGGGCAGCTCGGCGGCCGCCCGCTTGCCCAGCCCGGGCCAGAGCCCCGCGGTGGTGAAGGCGGCGAAGACCGGGTCCGGTGGTGCGGTCATCCGGGCCGACGCTCCGGGTAGGAGGTGTGCGGGGCGGAGATGTCGTCCAGGGCGCGGCGGATCGCCGCGGGCAGGGTCACGTCCTCGGCGTCCAGGCTGACCTGCAGCTGGGCGGCGGTGCGCGCGCCCACCACGGGTGCGACGACACCCGGCCGGTCGCGCAGCCAGGCCAGCGCCACCGCCAGCGGGACGGTGTTCAGGCCCTGCGCGGCGGTGATGACGGCCTCGACCACACGGTCGGCGTCCTTGGACCGCAGTCCGTCGATGAACCCCGACCACTGCGCCGAGGCGCCCCGGCTGTCGGCCGGCGTCGTGTGCCGGTACTTGCCGGTGAGCAGGCCGCGGCCCAGCGGCGACCACGGCAGCAGACCCAGGCCCATCGCCTCGGCGGCCGGCACGACCTCCCGCTCGACGCCGCGCTGCAGCAGCGAGTACTCGACCTGGGTGCTGACCAACGAGGTGCGGCCCGGCCAGGCGCGCTGCCAGGTCGCCGCCTGCGCGGTCTGCCAGCCGGTGAAGTTGCTCACCCCGACGTACCGGACCCGGCCGCTGGACACCGCGGTGTCCACCGCGGCCAGGGTCTCCTCCAGCGGGGTGGCGTCGTCCCAGGAGTGCAGCTGCCACAGGTCCACGTGGTCCAGGCCCAGCCGCTCCAGCGAGGCGTCCAGCGCGGCGAGCAGGTGCCCGCGCGAGCTGCCTCGGCCCATCGCGCCGGGCCGGGTGCGACCGGTCGCCTTGGTCGCGACCAGCACGTCCTCCCGGGGGACGACGTCGGACAACAGCCGCCCCAGCACCCGCTCGGACTCCCCGTCGACGTAGACGTCGGCCGTGTCGACCAGCGTCCCGCCCGCGTCCACGAAGGCCGTGAGCTGCATCGCAGCCTCGTCCTCGTCGGTGTCCCGGCCCCAGGTCATCGTGCCCAGCGCGAGCCGGGAGACCACCAGGCCGCTGCGCCCCAACGCCCGCTGTTCCACGACAGGTGAACCTACCGGCGTGCCCGCGGCGCGCTCGGCGACACCCGGCCCGACGGCGCTGCGGACCCAGCCCGCCGCCCTAGGGTCGCTTCCGTGCCCGCGTCTGCCTGCCGTCCCCCGTCCACCTCCCGCACCGGGCGGGTCTGAGCCGTGGGCTGGATCGAAGCCGTCGTCCTGGGCCTGGTGCAGGGCCTGACGGAGTTCCTGCCGATCTCCTCCAGCGCGCACCTGCGCGTCGTCGGTGCCGCCTTCGGCTGGGACGACCCGGGCGCGGCGTTCACCGCCATCACCCAGATCGGCACCGAGATCGCGGTGCTCCTCTACTTCCGGCACGACATCTGGCGGATCATCCGCACCTGGGTGCTGTCGCTGCGGGACCGCTCGCTGCGCTCGGACCCCGACGCCCGGATGGGCTGGCTGATCATCATCGGGTCGGTCCCGATCGTCGTCCTCGGGCTGCTGTTCCAGGACCAGATCGAGACCACGTTCCGCGACCTGCGGATCATCGCCATCGCGCTGGTCGTGTTCTCCCTGGTGCTCTTCCTGGCCGACCGGATCGGCAGCAAGCAGCGCCAGCTCACCGACCTGACCGTCAAGCACGGCGTCCTCTACGGCCTGGCCCAGGCCGCGGCGCTCATCCCCGGCGTCTCCCGCTCCGGCGGCACGATCACCATGGGCCTCTTCCTGGGCTACTCCCGCGCCGCGGCCGCCCGCTACTCCTTCCTGCTGGCCATCCCCGCCGTCCTGGGTTCGGGCTTCTACCAGGCCTACGACGCCCTGGGCGGCGGCACCGAGGGCACCCCGATCTCCTGGGGCCCGACGCTGCTGGCCACCGTCATCGCCTTCGGCGTGGGTCTGGCCGTCATCGCCTGGCTGCTGCGCTACCTCGAGCGCGGCACGTTCACGCCGTTCGTCGTCTACCGGATCGTGCTGGGCCTGGCCCTGCTCGCCCTCGTCGGTGCCGGCGTCCTCACCCCCTGAGGCGCCTAGGCTCGGTGTCGTGACCACCGTGATCCTCCTGCGGCACGGCCGGACGACGGCCAACGCCTCGGGTCTCCTGGCCGGCTGGACCCCCGGCGTGCAGCTGGACGAGACCGGGCAGGCCCAGGTGCGGGCGGTGGGGGAGCGGCTGGCGTCGGTCCCGCTGGCCGCCGTCGTCTCCAGCCCGCTGGAGCGCTGCCAGCAGACCGCCGGCGCGGTGCTGGCCGGCCGCGAGCTGCAGCTGCAGACCGACGACCGGCTCGGCGAGTGCCGCTACGGCGACTGGACCGGCAAGCCGATCAAGGACCTGCTCAAGGAGCCGCTGTGGAAGGTCGTGCAGCAGCACCCCTCCGCCGCGGTCTTCCCCGGCCCCGAGGGCGAGGGGCTGGCACAGACGCAGGCCCGCGCCGTCGCCGCCGTCCGGGAGTGGAACGCCCGGCTGGGCCCGGACGCCGTCTGGCTGGCCTGCACCCACGGTGACGTGATCAAGGCGATCCTGGCCGACGCCTACGGCATGCACCTGGACCAGTTCCAGCGCATCGTCGCCGACCCGGCGTCGATCTCGGTGGTCAGCTACACCGAGACCCGGCCCTTCGTGCTGCGGGTCAACGACAGCGGCGGCGACGTCAGCGCGCTCATCCCTCCGAAGAAGAAGCCGGGACGACGCCGCAAGGCCTCCTCCGACGCCGTCGTCGGCGGCGGTGCCGGCAGCACGGTCTGAGGGCAGCACGGTCTGACGGCAGGGCCACCCGGGCTCCCGGCGCGTAACCTCGTCGCCGTGCCACGCCAGGTGTTCCACTTCGACCGCCCCTCCCGTTTCGTCGCGGGGACCGTCGGCCAGCCCGGCGACCGCACCTTCTACCTGCAGGCCGCCGACGAGGCCGGCCGGGTCGTGTCGGTCGCCCTGGAGAAGACCCAGGTCTCGGTGCTCGCCGAGCGGATGAGCGAGCTCCTCGACGAGATCGCCACCCGGGCGACCACCGTCGTCCCCCCGGACGCCGACGTCGACGACCTGGACCCGCTCACCGCCCCGGTGGACGAGGAGTTCCGGGTCGCTGCCATGGGCCTGGCCTGGGACGGCGACGCCGAGGCCGTCGTCGTGGAGGCCGTGGCCGCCGGCGAGGAGCCCATCGACGAGGACGCGATCCTGTCCGACTCCGACGAGGGCCCCGACGCCCTGCGGGTCACCATCACCCCGGCCGCCGCACGCTCCTTCATCGCCCGCGCCCGTCGGGTCATCTCCGCCGGCCGCCCGGCCTGCCCGCTGTGCTCCATGCCGCTGGACCCCGCCGGTCACGTCTGCCCGCGGCAGAACGGGTACCGGCGCTGAGCAGCGCCGAGGGCGCCGACCGGACCGGGGACGAGCTGGTGGACGCCTTCCTCGACGGCGACCTGGACGACGAGTTCGAGCCCGACGACGACGAGCCGGACGACGAGGACGCCGACGACGGCACCCGCAGCCTGGACACCCTGGGCTTCGACCACGGCGACCGCCGCCGCCCCGCCGACGACGCCGAGGCGCAGACCCTGCTGCGCGACGGCGTCCTGGACCTCGAGGGGCGGCTGCTCGACGCCAGCAACGTGACCCTGATCGGGGCCATCCGCACCGACGAGCTGGCCGGGGAGTGCGTCTACAAGCCGGTCGCCGGCGAGCGGCCGCTGTGGGACTTCCCCGACGGCACGCTGGCCGGCCGTGAGATCAGCGCCTACCTGGTGTCGGAGGCCACCGGCTGGCGGGTCGTGCCGCCCACGGTGCTGCGCGACGGGCCCTTCGGCCACGGCATGGTGCAGCTCTGGCAGAACGGCGACCCCGAGGTCGAGCTGACCCGCTTCGTGAAGGCCGATGTCCCCGAGCTGCGCCGGATGGCCGTCTTCGACGCCGTGGTGAACAACGCCGACCGCAAGGGCGGCCACATGATCCCGATGGCCGACGGCCACGTGTACGGCGTCGACCACGGCATCTGCTTCTCCGCCGACCCCAAGCTGCGCACCCTGCTGTGGCGCTGGGCCGGCAAGCCGCTCACCGAGGAGGCCGTCGAGGTCCTCACCCGGCTGCAGGAGCAGCTCATGGGCGACCTGGGCGAGCAGCTGCACGAGCACCTGACCCGCCGCGAGGTCCGCCGCACCCAGCAGCGGGTGGCGGACCTGCTGCGCACCGGGCGCCACCCCGAGCCCAGCGGCGACTGGCCCGCGCTGCCCTGGCCGCCGTTCTGAGCTGAGGGCGCGCGCCAGGGACGTGGGTGCGCGTCCAGGCCGCCCACCAGGCGGGCGGGGCGGCCCTGGCGCGCACCTGGGGTGCGACCGCGCAGCCAGCCGGACCGGAGCAGGGACCGTCGGACCCCACAACTACCCTCGGTGCGTGCTCAGCTGGCCCGCCCCCCTCCTGCCCTCGGTCCCCGGGCGCGGTCCCGCCCTGCGGCTCCACGACACCGCCCGCGGCGAGGTCGTCCCCACCGCCCCGGACACCACCGCGCGGATGTACGTCTGCGGCATCACGCCCTACGACGCCACCCACCTCGGCCACGCCGCCACCTACCTGGCCTTCGACCTGGTCAACCGGGTGTGGCGCGACCTGGGGCACGCGGTGCACTACGTGCAGAACGTCACCGACGTCGACGACCCGCTCTTCGAGCGGGCAGACCGGGACGGCGAGGACTGGATCGTGCTGGGCATGCGGGAGACCGCGCTCTTCCGGGAGGACATGACCGCCCTGCGCGTGCTGCCGCCCGAGGACTACGTGGGCGCCGTCGAGGCGATCCCGCAGATCGTGGCCCACGTCGAGGACCTGCAGACCGCGGGACTGGCCTACACCCTCGAGGACGGCACCGGTGACGTCTACCACGACGTGAGCCAGGCCCCCGGGTTCGGCAGCGAGAGCGGCTACGACGAGGAGACGATGCTGCGGCTGTCCGCCGAGCGCGGGGGAGACCCCGACCGCCCGGGCAAGCGCAACCGGCTGGACCCGCTGCTGTGGCGCGGTGCCCGCGAGGGCGAGCCGTCCTGGCCCGGCCCGCAGGGCGTGGCCGGCCGCCCCGGCTGGCACGTCGAGTGCGCCTCCATCGCGCTGGGCACCGTCGGCATGGGGTTCGACGTCCAGGCCGGCGGCAGCGACCTGGTCTTCCCGCACCACGAGTTCTCCGCCGTGCACGCCGAGGCGCTCACCGGCACCAAGCCCTTCGCCCAGGCCTACGTGCACGCGGCGATGATCGGCCTGGACGGGGAGAAGATGAGCAAGAGCCGGGGCAACCTGGTCTTCGTCTCCCGGCTGCGTGGCGACGGCGTGGACCCGATGGCCATCCGGCTGGCCCTGCTGTCCGGGCACTACCGCACCGACCGGGCCTGGACCGGGGACCTGCTCACCGCCGCGCAGGACCGGCTGGCCACCTGGCGCGAGGCCGTCGAGCGCGAGTCCGGCGCCCCGGCCGCCCCGCTGCTGACCACGCTGCGCGAGCGGCTCACCGACGACCTGGACTCACCCGGCGCGATCGCCGCGGTCGACGCCTGGGCGGCCGCCACGCTCGCCGGGGACACCGCCCCCGAGCTCGAGGAGCAGGCCCCCGCCGTCGTCCGCGACGCCGTGGACGCGCTGCTCGGCATCGCCCTCTGATCCGGTGACCACCCCGTTCCGGCTCAGCGACCGGCTGGCCCGCGAGCGCGCCGAGGCCGACCTGGCACCGGCCGCGGCGCGGTCCACGGCGACCCGCGGCCGGGCCCGGAACGAGGCCGAGGACCCGCTGCGGACGGCGTACGAGCGGGACCGGGACCGGATCCTGCACGCCAAGGCCTTCCGCCGGCTCAAGCACAAGACCCAGGTCTTCCTGCACCCCGACGGCGACCACTTCGTCACCCGGCTCACCCACACCCTCCAGGTCACCCAGGTGGCCCGGTCACTGGCCGCCGCGCTGAGCCTCAACGAGACCCTCGCCGAGGCGATCGCGTTGGCCCACGACGTCGGGCACTCCCCGTTCGGCCACATCGGCGAGGACGCGCTGGAGCCCTACGTCCCCGGCGGCTGGCACCACGCCGCGCAGGGCGTGCGGATCGTGGAGGTGCTCGAGGACCTCAACCTGACGTGGGAGGTCCGGGACGGCGTCCGCGCGCACAGCTGGAAGATCAGCCCGCCGCCGGCGACCCGCGAGGGCGAGTGCGTCCGCTACGCCGACCGCATCGGCTACCTGTCCCACGACGCGCTGGACGCCGTCCGGGCCGGGGTGCTGCGGCCCGGCGACCTGCCCCGGCGGGCCCGCGCCGTCTTCGGCGAGCCGGGCAGCGCCATGGTCGGGGCGATGATCGACGCCGTCGTCGACGGCAGCTTGTCGGCGTCGAACACCGCGGGGGCGGTCGTCATGCAGGCCGACGCGCTGGAGGCCATGCACGAGCTGCGGACGTTCATGTTCGAGCGGGTCTACGAGTCTTCGACCGCGGCCGGGCAGAAGCACGTGGCCATCGACGTCATCCGCCGGCTGGTGGACCACCACCTGGCCCACCCCGAGCAGATCCCGGCCACCTACCGGGACACCGAGGCCGACCTGGTCACCCAGGTCGTGGACCACGTGTCGGGGATGACCGACCGGTACGCCCTGGCCATGCACGACCGCCTGTTCGACGGCGACGCCACCAGCCGGATGACGCCCCTGCTGCCCTGAGGGGCTCAGGCGCCGCCGGCGGTGCCGCGGCGCTTGAGGTAGCGCTCGAACTCGCGGGCGATCTGGTCGCCGTTGGCCTGGGACAGGTCGCTCTCGGTGGCCCGCTCCTCGAGGTTGCGGACGTACTCGACGACCTCCTCGTCCTCCTGGGCCATCTCGTCGACGGTCTTCACCCAGTCGTCGGCCTGCTCGGGCAGCACGCCCATCGGCACGGTGAGCTCGAGGACCTCCTCCACGCGCTGCAGCAGCGCGACGGTGGCCCGCGGCGAGGGGGGCTGGGAGACGTAGTGCGGGACGGCGGCCCAGAAGCTGACCGAGGGCAGCCCGGCCTGCACGCAGGCGTCCTGGAAGACGCCCAGGATGCCGGTGGGGCCCTCGTAGGTCGACGTCTCCAGCCCCCACTTGTGGGCGGTCTCGGTGTCGTAGGCCGAGCCGCTCACCGGGGTGGGCCGGGTGTGCGGGGTGTCGGCCAGCAGCGCGCCGAGGCCGACCACCGTGCTGACGTCGAGCTCGGTGAGGATCGCGATCAGCTCGGCGCAGAAGGACCGCCAGCGCATGTTCGGCTCGATGCCGCGGACCAGCACGACGTGCCGGTCGGAGTCCGGCGGTCGGCACACCGAGATGCGGGTCGTCGGCCACTCGATCTTGCGGCTGACGCCGTCGACGAGGGACACCTGGGGCCGGTTGACCTGGAAGTCGTAGTAGTCCTCGGGGTCCAGGGCGGCCAGCGGCTCGGCGTCCCAGATGAGCTCGAGGTGCTCGAGTGCGCCGGTCGCGGCGTCCCCGGCGTCGTTCCAGCCCTCGAAGGCCACCACGACCACGGGGTCGATGAGCTCCGGCAGGTCGTCGGCACGGGACGTCGGGTCGATCACCCGTCCGAGCCTACGTCGCGTGGGCGCCCCGACGGCCGTGGGCGGCGCGCGGGGACGGCCGGGGACCGGGGGAGTGGCGCCGGGATGGGAGGATGGACGCACCCCGGTCCGACGAGGCCCGGGGCGAAGGCGAGCCCGCCGGACGCTGGTCGACCCCAGCACTCCCAGCTGAACCGACTTCTGAGGACTCCCGTGCCCGACTCGTCGCCCTCTGCCGCCGCCCTCCGCCCGGACGCCACCGAGCGCCTCACCGCCCTGATGCGGGAGCGGATCCTGGTCCTCGACGGGGCCATGGGCACCGCGATCCAGCGCGACCGGCCCGACGAGGCCGGCTACCGCGGCGAGCGCTTCGCCGACTGGGCCAGCGACGTGCAGGGCAACAACGACCTGCTGTCCCTCACCGCCCCGGCGATCATCCGCGGCATCCACGACGAGTACCTGGCCGCCGGCGCCGACCTCATCGAGACCAACACGTTCAACGCCACGTCGATCTCGCTGAGCGACTACGGCATGTCCGACCTGGCCTACGAGCTCAACGTCGCCAGCGCCCGGCTGGCCCGCGAGGCCGCCGACGCCGCCTCCACCGAGGACAGGCCGCGGTTCGTCGTCGGCGCGATCGGCCCCACCAGCCGGACGGCGTCCATCAGCCCCGACGTCAACGACCCCGGCGCCCGCAACGTCACCTACGACGAGCTGGTCACCGCCTACCTGGAGCAGGCCGACGGCCTGGTCGACGGCGGCGCGGACGTGCTGCTGATCGAGACGGTCTTCGACACGCTCAACGCCAAGGCCGCGGTCTTCGCCCTGGAGACGTTGTTCGAGCAGCGCGGCCGGCGCTGGCCGGTCGCGGTCTCCGGGACCATCACCGACGCCTCGGGCCGCACCCTGTCCGGGCAGGTCACCGAGGCCTTCTGGAACTCCGTCCGGCACGTCCGACCGTTGCTCATCGGGCTCAACTGCGCGCTGGGCGCCGCCGAGATGCGGCCCTACATCGCCGAGCTCTCACGCGTCGCGGACACCTTCGTGTCCTGCTACCCCAACGCCGGACTGCCCAACGCCTTCGGTGAGTACGACGAGGCCCCCGACGAGACGGCCGCCGTCCTCCGCGAGTTCGCCGACTCCGGTTTCGTCAACGTCGTCGGCGGCTGCTGCGGGACGACGCCGGCACACATCGGCGCGATCGCCGGGGTCGTCGAGGGCCGGGCGCCCCGCACCCCCGCCGAGGTCCGGCCGGCGCTGCGCCTGTCCGGTCTGGAGCCGCTGACCGTCGTCCCCGAGTCGTTGTTCGTCAACGTCGGCGAGCGCACCAACATCACCGGTTCGGCGCGCTTCCGGAACCTGGTCAAGGCCGGGGACTACCCGGCTGCGCTGGCCGTCGCCCGCCAGCAGGTCGAGGCCGGCGCGCAGGTCATCGACGTCAACATGGACGAGGGGATGATCGACGGCGTCGCGGCCATGGACCGCTTCGTCAAGCTCATCGCCTCCGAGCCCGACATCAGCCGGGTGCCGATGATGGTCGACTCCTCCAAGTGGGAGGTCATCGAGGCCGGGCTCAAGTGCGTGCAGGGCAAGGCGATCGTCAACTCGATCTCCCTCAAGGAGGGCGAGGAGAAGTTCGTCCGCGAGGCGCGGCTGTGCCGCAAGTACGGGGCCGCCGTCGTCGTCATGGCCTTCGACGAGGACGGGCAGGCGGACAGCCTGGAGCGGCGCAAGCAGATCTGCCGTCGGGCCTACGACATCCTCGTCGACCAGGTCGGCTTCCCGGCCGAGGACGTCATCTTCGACCCCAACGTCTTCGCCGTGGCCACCGGCATCGAGGAGCACGCCGCCTACGGCGTGGACTTCATCGAGGCCACCCGCTGGATCAAGCAGAACCTGCCCGGCGCCCTGGTGTCCGGCGGTGTGTCCAACGTGTCCTTCTCCTTCCGCGGCAACAACCCGGTCCGCGAGGCCATCCACGCGGTCTTCCTCTTCCACGCCATCCGGGCCGGCATGGACATGGGCATCGTCAACGCCGGCGCCCTGGAGGTCTACGACGAGGTCCCCGAGCTGCTCCGCGAGCGGATCGAGGACGTCGTGCTCAACCGGCGGCCGGACTCCACCGAGCGGCTGCTGGAGATCGCCGGGGACTTCGCCGGCGACGGCTCGGTCAAGGAGGTCGCCACCGAGGAGTGGCGGTCCCTGCCGGTGGGGGAGCGGATCACCCACGCGCTGGTGAAGGGCATCGACGAGTTCGCCGAGTCCGACACCGAGGAGCTGCGGCTGGAGATCTCCGCCCGCGGCGGACGGCCCATCGAGGTCATCGAGGGCCCGCTGATGGCCGGGATGAACGTCGTCGGCGACCTGTTCGGCGCCGGCAAGATGTTCCTGCCCCAGGTGGTCAAGAGCGCCCGGGTCATGAAGAAGGCCGTCGCGCACCTGATCCCGCACATCGAGGCCGAGAAGCAGCCCGGGGACGTCGAGCGCAGCAACGGCACGGTCGTGATGGCCACCGTGAAGGGCGACGTGCACGACATCGGCAAGAACATCGTCGGCGTCGTCCTGCAGTGCAACAACTACGACGTCGTCGACCTGGGTGTCATGGTGCCGGCGCAGAAGATCCTGGACGCCGCCAAGGAGCACGGCGCCGACGTCATCGGGCTGTCCGGGCTGATCACCCCGTCGCTGGACGAGATGGTCAACTTCGCCGCCGAGATGGAGCGGCAGGGTCTGGAGATCCCGCTGATGATCGGCGGGGCGACGACGTCGCGCGCGCACACCGCGGTGAAGGTCGACCAGAAGTACCACGGTCCGGTGATCTGGGTGAAGGACGCCTCCCGCTCGGTCCCCGTGGTCGCCGCGCTGCTGTCCGACGAGCAGCGGCCGGGCCTGCTGGCCACCACCGAGGCCGACTACGACGCCCTCCGCGAGCGGCACGCCGCCCGGGAGGACACCCGCACGATGCTGCCGCTGGCCGCCGCCCGCGACCGGGCCCCCGACCTGGGCTGGGAGGGCTACCGGCCGCCGCGGCCGCGGATGCTGCTGCAGCAGACCCGCGACGTGTGCGAGGGCCCGGCCTGCGACCACCCGGGCGGGCACGCCACCCAGTTCGTCAAGACGCTGAGCGACTACCCGCTGGCCGAGCTGCGCCGCTACATCGACTGGCAGCCGTTCTTCAACGCGTGGGAGATGCGCGGGCGGTTCCCCGACATCCTGAACAACCCCTCGACCGGGGAGGCCGCGCGTCGGCTCTACGACGACGCCCAGGTCATGCTGGACACGATCATCGACGAGCGGTGGCTGCGGGCCTCCGGGGTGTTCGGGCTCTTCCCGGCCGCCCGGGTCGACGGCACCGAGGACCTCGCGGTCTACACCGACGAGTCCCGCCGCGAGGTCCGGGCGACGCTGCACCACCTGCGGCAGCAGTCCGAGGGCCGCGACGGCTCGGCCCGCAAGTCCCTCGCCGACTTCGTCGCACCGGCCTCCACCGGGCTGCACGACCACGTGGGCGCCTTCGCCGTCACCGCGGGGCTGGGCTCGGCGGAGAAGGTCGCCGAGTTCAAGGCCGACCTGGACGACTACTCGGCGATCCTGCTGGAGTCCCTCGCCGACCGGCTGGCCGAGGCCTTCGCCGAGCGGCTGCACGAGCGGGTCCGCACCGAGTTCTGGGGTTACGCCGGCGACGAGCGACTGGACCCCGACAGCCTGATCGCCGAGAAGTACGTCGGCATCCGCCCGGCGCCCGGCTACCCGGCGTGCCCCGAGCACACCGAGAAGCAGACGATCTGGGACCTGCTGGACGTGCAGGCCGCCACCGGCATCGAGCTGACCGAGAGCATGGCCATGTGGCCCGGCGCGGCGGTCAGCGGGCTGTACTTCTCCCACCCCGACAGCCGCTACTTCGTGCTGGGTCGGGTCGGCCGCGACCAGGTCAGCGACTACGCCGCCCGCAAGGGCTGGACGATCGCCGAGGCCGAGAAGTGGCTGTCCCCGAACCTGGGGTACCGGACCGAGGATGAGTGAGCCGAGAGCCGTCCTGTTCGACATGGACGGGACGCTGCTGGCCACCGAGCAGTACTGGGACGCAGCGCTCGTCGAGCTGGCGGCCGGCTGGGGGACGACGGTCGGCCCCGAGGCGCTGGCAGCCACCGCCGGCGTCGACCTGGACGGCGCGATGGCGATCGTCCGGGCCGCCGTCGGGGTCAGCCGCACCCCCGAGCAGAGCGCCGGGGACCACCGCTGGGTGGTCGACCGCGTCGAGCAGCTGATGGCCGGCTCGGTCACCTGGCAGCCGGGCGCCCGCGAGCTGCTGCTGGCCTGCCTGGACGGCGGCGTGCGCACCGCCCTGGTGACGACCACACCCCGGGCCCTGGTCACCCACGTGCTGGGCCACCTGCGCCCGGACCTGGGCACCGAGCCCTTCGAGGTCGTGGTGTGCGGCGACGAGGTGCCGGCCCGCAAGCCCGACCCGGCGCCCTACCTGCAGGCGATGACGGCGCTCGGGCTGGGGCCGTCGGACTGCGTGGTCGTGGAGGACTCCCTGACCGGCAGCCGGGCCGGGCTGGACGCCGGGTGCCGGGTGCTCGGCGTGCCCGCCGGTCAGGTGCTCCCCGCCGAACCCGGCCTCACCGTGGCCTCCACCCTGGCGGGCGTGACCCCCGCCGATCTGGCCGCGCTGCCGCACCCGGTCCGGGCCTGACCACAGGACCTCAGACCACGGTCACCGGGAGGGCCGTCCGCCAGCCGGCGGCCGCTGCGGCCTCGGCGGGGAACGGCGGTGGCGTCCCGCCGAAGGACGGGCAGAGGGCCTGGTGGTCGCACCAGCCGCACAGCCGGTTCTTGTTGGGCCGGAAGTCCCCGGTTTGCACGGCCTGGGCGATGGCCGCCCAGATGGCCTTCAGGGTGCGCTCGAAGCGCAGCAGCTCCGCCTCGTCGGGGGCGTAGGTGAGGACGTCGCCGTCCTTGAGGTAGATCAGCTTGAGCTGGGCGGCGACCACGCCACGGGTGCGCCACAGCACCAGTGCGTAGAACTTCATCTGGAACAGCGCCTTGCCCTCGAACGCCTCCCGCGGCATGCCGCCGGTCTTGTAGTCCACGACCCGCAGGGCGCCGTTGCGGGCGACGTCCACGCGGTCGACGAAGCCGCGCAGCAGGAGACCGTCGGGCAGGGTGACCTCCACCAGCTCCTCGCGGCCCTCGGGCCGGATGCGGGTCGGGTCCTCCACCCGGAAGTAGGTCTCCACCAGGGTGCCGGCCGAGGCCAGCCAGCCCTCCAGGTCACCGGCCGCCTCGCCGGCGAACAGCTCGGCCACGCCCGGCTCCTGGGACAGCTCGGCCCACGCCGGGGCCACCAGCTCCTGCGCGGCGGCGACCGTGCGGCCGTCGGGCGGGAGGTCGTAGAGGCGCTCCAGGACCGTGTGCACCAGGGTGCCCCGCACCGCGGCGCGGGACTTCTTCTCCGGCAGCCGGTCGATGGTGCGGAAGCGGTAGAGCAGCGGGCAGGTCCTGAAGTCCGCCGCCCGCGAGGGCGACAGCGAGGGGCGCCGCGGCCCGGTCTCCGCCGACGTCGCCCGGGGCTCGCCCAGGGGGCCCGCCGCGCCCGGTCCGGCGTCGGTGACGGTCCGCTGGAGCTCGGTCGTCGTCATGGCCACCACGGTAGGGCGGGGGTGTGACAGAACCGCACACCCGCGCCGGGCCGGGGGAGCGCCCGCCGGTGGTCCGTAGGCTCGACGCCCGTGGAACCCCAGCAGGACGCACCCGACACCGCCAGCACCGCACCGACCGAGCCCCCCGCGGAGGTCGGCGAGGAGGTCGTCGGGTCCTACCTGGACGTCGACCCCGCAGCCGCCTCAGAGGGTGCACCGGCGGACGCCGTCCCGACCGAGCCCGTCGAGGGCGCCTTCGTGATCGGCGACCGGGTCCAGCTGACCGACCCCAAGGGGAACATGCACACGGTCGTCCTGGAACCGGGCAAGCAGTTCCACACCCACCGCGGCGCCATCGAGCACGACTCGTTGATCGGCGCCCCCGAGGGCTCGGTCGTGCACTCGACCAACAACACCGGCTACCTGGCGTTCCGGCCGTTGCTGGCGGACTTCGTGCTGTCCATGCCGCGGGGCGCGCAGGTCATCTACCCCAAGGACGCCGCCCAGATCGTCGGCTTCGGCGACATCGGGCCGGGCATGCGGGTCCTGGAGGCCGGCGCCGGCTCCGGTGCGCTGTCCTGCTCGTTGCTGCGCGCGGTGGGCACCGGGGGGACGCTGACCAGCTACGAGCGGCGCGAGGACTTCGCCGACGTCGCCCGGGGCAACGTCGCGGCCTTCCTGGGCGAGGTGCCCGGGAACTGGTCGCTGCGCCTGGGCGACCTGGACCAGCACCCGGCGGAGGAGACCGTCGACCGGGTCGTGCTGGACATGCTCGAGCCGTGGCTGGTGCTGCCCACGGTCGCGGCGGCGCTGCGGCCCGGCGGGGTCCTCGTCGGCTACGTGGCGACGGTGACCCAGCTGTCCACCTACGTGGAGGCCCTGCGCGCCCAGGGCGTGTGGACCGAGCCGCACGCCTGGGAGACCCTGCTGCGGCCGTGGCACGCGGTCGGGCTGGCGGTCCGCCCCGAGCACCGGATGGTGGCCCACACGGCCTTCCTGGTGACCTGCCGGCGGCTGGCCGAGGGCGCGGTGGCCCCGCTGCGGGCCCGCAAGGCGCGCCGCATCTGAGGCCGGGTGGGGCCGGTGGGACCCGGCGACGTCCAGTCGTCACGGACCCGCCGTCCACGCGCGGCGCGCTGTCGTACCCCGTGGATACAGTGGCGGCTCGGCTCCACTGATGTGTCCGGAGGTGCGTGATGGGTCTCGGCCCCGACGAGTTCCGAGCGCGACGCGAGCGTGACGTCGCCTCGCTGGTGAGCCAGATCTCCTACCTCGAGGAGGAGATCGGGCTGCTCCGCCGCAAGGTGTCCGACAGCCCCCGCCAGGTGCGCGCGCTCGAGGAGCGCGTCGCCGAGGCCGAGGGCCGCGCCGCCTTCCTGTCCGAGCGCAACGACAAGCTCGCCGAGACCCTGCGGGGTGCCCGCGACCAGCTGGTGCAGCTCAAGGAGGAGGTCGACCGCCTCGGTCAGCCCCCCTCGGGCTACGGCGTCTTCCTGGGCCGCTACGAGGACGGGTCGGTCGACGTCTTCACCGGCGGCCGCAAGCTGCGGGTCTCGGTGTCCCCGGCCGTGGAGACCGAGGGCCTGGCCTACGGCATGGAGGTCATGCTCAACGAGGCGATGAACGTCGTCGAGGCCCGCGGTTACGAGAAGGCCGGCGACGTCGTCCTGCTCAAGGAGCTGCTGGAGCCCGTCGAGGGGCAGCCGCGTCGCGCCCTGGTGGTCGGGCACACCGACGAGGAGCGGGTGGTCCAGCTCGCCGAGTCCCTGACCGAGCAGAAGCTGCGCAGCGGGGACTCGCTGCTGCTGGAGCCGCGCTCGGGCTTCGTCTACGAGCGGATCCCCAAGAGCGAGGTCGAGGAGCTCATCCTCGAGGAGGTCCCCGACATCGACTACGGCGACATCGGTGGACTGTCCCGGCAGATCGAGCAGATCCGGGACGCCGTGGAGATGCCCTTCCTGCACAAGGACCTCTTCAAGACCTACGAGCTGCGCCCGCCGAAGGGGATCCTGCTCTACGGCCCGCCCGGCTGCGGGAAGACGCTGATCGCCAAGGCGGTCGCGAACTCCCTGGCCAAGCAGATCGCCGTCGCCCACGGTGCCGAGGAGGCGACCCGCGCGCGGTCCTACTTCCTCAACATCAAGGGCCCCGAGCTGCTGAACAAGTACGTGGGGGAGACCGAGCGGCACATCCGGCTGGTCTTCCAGCGCGCCCGGGAGAAGGCCAGCGAGGGCGCGCCCGTCATCGTCTTCTTCGACGAGATGGACTCGATCTTCCGCACCCGCGGCACCGGGGTGAGCTCCGACGTGGAGTCCACGATCGTGCCCCAGCTGCTCAGCGAGATCGACGGCGTCGAGGGCCTGGAGAACGTCATCGTCATCGGTGCCTCCAACCGCGAGGACATGATCGACCCGGCCATCCTGCGGCCCGGCCGGCTCGACGTGAAGATCAAGATCGAACGGCCCGACGCCGAGGCCGCCCGGGACATCTTCACCAAGTACCTGACGCCCACGCTGCCC
Source organism: Modestobacter sp. Leaf380 (assembly GCF_001424485.1). Lineage (GTDB taxonomy): Bacteria > Actinomycetota > Actinomycetes > Mycobacteriales > Geodermatophilaceae > Klenkia. The sequence continues at coordinate 125,792 of NZ_LMQC01000021.1, read as the reverse complement.
ATCCACGGTGACGACCTGGCCGAGCACGGCGGCAGCCGCGAGGCCACGATCGCCGGGATGATCCAGTCCACGGTCGAGCGGATGTACACCGAGACCGAGGAGAACCGCTTCCTCGAGGTGACCTACGCGAACGGGGACAAGGAGGTCCTGTACTTCAAGGACTTCAACTCCGGCGCGATGCTGCAGAACATCGTCGACCGGGCGAAGAAGATGGCGATCAAGGACCACCTGGAGAACGGCGGCCACGGTCTGCGGGTCGGTCACCTCCTCGCCGCCTGCGTGGACGAGTTCAAGGAGAACGAGGACCTCCCGAACACCACCAACCCCGACGACTGGGCGCGGATCTCGGGCAAGAAGGGCGAGCGGATCGTCTACATCCGCACGCTCATCAGCGGCAAGGGCAGCGAGTCCGGCCGTGCCATCGACACGGCCACCAACACCGGCCAGTACCTGTAGTCCTCCGGCCCCGACGACCCCCGGCAACGCGCTGCCGGGGGTCGTCGTCGTCCCGGGGGCCGCGCGTGGGCAAGATGGGCCCGTGCTGAACCGGGGGCGGACGACGACGCTGGTGCTCGTGACGGCCGGGTTGCTGCTCGGTGGCTGCACGTCCGTCGTGGAGGGCGTGGCCAGCCCCGGCGCCACCGCGGCGCCCACCCCCGGCGACGACCCGATGTTCGAGGCCCCTGCCGTCGGGACCTGCCACCAGGTCGAGGTCGTCTACGACCCGCTCGAGGTGCCCCCGGTCGTGGACTGCGCCCAGCCGCACACCGCGGAGACCGCGACCGTGCAGGACACCGGCCTGCCGCTGGACGCCCCGTACCCGACGGAGGAGGACCTGGACTACTCCGAGGACTCCCCGTTCACCGAGGTCTGCAGCTACGACACCGCCGACGACTACCTGGGCGCCGAGTCCGGTGACCTCACCTACGTCGACTACACCGTCGTCCTCCCCACGCCGGAGCAGTGGGCGGCCGGTGCGCGGTGGGCGGCCTGCGACGTCGTCTACGGCGGGTCGGGTCCCGAGCCCGCGCCCGGCCGGATGGCCGGCGCCCTCGAGGGCCCCGACGCCTCGGCCTACCGGGTCTGCCTGGACGGGTCCCCGGTGGAGTACGACGAGGTGCCGTGCTCGGTGGAGCACTGGGCCGAGTCGCTGATCTCGCTGCCCGACGTCCCCGAGGGGGCGCCGTTCCCGGTCGACCGGGCCGCCCGGGCGCCCTACGCCGAGCAGTGCCTGTCCGACGCGGTCGACTACCTGGGCGGCCCACTGACCCCGGAGCTGGCCCTCGACGTCACCACCGACGACGAGGAGTACTGGGCCGACTCGCCGTTCCCGCAGTGCGTCATCGTCCGGGCCGACGGCGGGACCAGCACGTCCAGCGTCCGGGGCTGAGCGGGCCCCCGGCCGGCAGGTCGGCGGCGGCGCGCCCGCCTAGGGTGACGGCATGAGCGTGCGGCGGGTCATGGGGACCGAACTGGAGTACGGCATCTCGGTCCCGGGACAGCCGGGGGCCAACCCGACGACGCTGTCCAGCCAGGTCGTGAACGCCTGGGCCCCGGCCGAGGCGCCCTCCCGCCGGCGGCCCCGGTGGGACTTCGAGGAGGAGTCGCCGCTGCGCGACGCCCGGGGGTTCGACCTGTCGCCGTCCCGGGCGCTGGACCACGCCGACCCCGACGAGGACCCGGGCATGGCCAACGTCGTGCTGACCAACGGTGCCCGGCTCTACGTCGACCACGCCCACCCGGAGTACTCGACGCCGGAGGTCACCAGCCCCCGGGACATCGTGCTGTGGGACAAGGCGGGGGAGCGGGTGATGGTCGAGGCCAGCAAGCGCGCCGCACGGGTGCCCGGCAGCCTGCCCATCCAGCTGTACAAGAACAACACCGACGGCAAGGGCCAGTCCTACGGGGCGCACGAGAACTACCTGATGGACCGGCGGACGCCGTTCATCGAGATCATCCGCGGCCTCATCCCCTTCTTCGTCACCCGGCAGGTCTTCGCCGGGGCCGGGCGGGTGGGGCTGGGCACCGACGGGCGCTCGCAGGGCTTCCAGCTGTCCCAGCGGGCGGACTTCTTCGAGGTCGAGGTGGGGCTGGAGACCACGCTCAAGCGGCCGATCATCAACACCCGGGACGAGCCGCACGCCAACCCCGACGAGTACCGCCGGCTGCACGTGATCATCGGCGACGCGAACCTGGCCGAGTGGTCCACCTACCTCAAGGTCGGGACGACGGCGCTGGTGCTGGCCATGATCGAGGCCCGGGCGCTGTCGGTGGACCTGACCATCGAGGACTCGGTCGAGGCGCTGCAGGCGGTCAGCCACGACCCGACGCTGACCCACCGGGTCCGGCTGCGCGACGGCCGCCGGCTGACCGCGCTGCAGGTCCAGCAGGAGTTCCTGGACCAGGCCCGCGACTTCGTGGACCGGACCGGGGACACCGACGAGCAGACCCACGACGTGCTGGCCAAGTGGGGACGGGTGCTCGAGGACCTGGCGATCGACCCGATGCGCTGCGCCGACCGCCTGGACTGGCCGGCCAAGCTGCGGCTGCTGGAGGGCTACCGGGCCCGGGACGGGCTGTCCTGGGGCGACGCGCGGCTGGCCCTGGTCGACCTGCAGTACTCCGACATCCGCCCCGAGAAGGGCCTCTACGAGCGGCTGGTGGCGCGCGGGTCGATGCAGCGGCTGGTCACCGAGGAGGAGGTCACCACGGCGATGACCACCCCGCCCTCGGACACCCGGGCCTACTTCCGCGGGGAGTGCCTGCGGCGCTTCCCGGCCCAGATCGCGGCCGCCTCGTGGGACTCGGTGGTGTTCGACCTGGGCCGGGAGAACCTGGTCCGGGTGCCCACCATGGAGCCCCTGCGCGGCACCCGGGAGCACGTCGGCGCGCTCTTCGAGCGGGTCAGCGGCGCGCAGGAACTCGTCGAGACGATCACCGGCGGGTGAGGCCGGCGGCCCGTCCACCGGACGGACGCCGCCGTGTCACACCCCGCGGGTAGCTTCCCCAGCAGAGCAGCACACCGACACCGAGCGGGAGGACCACCATGGCCACCAGGGACACCGGCGGGCAGCAGAAGGCGACGCGGTCGCGCGAGGAGACCGAGGAGGTCGAGGCCTCCGTCGACTCCGACGTCGCCGAGCGCCACGAGAAGGTCACCGAGGACGTGGACTCGATCCTCGACGAGATCGACGGCGTCCTGGAGTCCAACGCCGAGGAGTTCGTCCGCTCGTACGTGCAGAAGGGCGGGGAGTGATCAGCTGATCACCCCTGCACCCGCACCACCAGCACAGCACCGCAGCACAGGCAGACCAACGGGTCGTCACCAGACGGCAGGAGAGGCGGACGAGTGAGCGAGCAGATCTCCGGACGGAGCGGGTTCCCGCCCGCGTACCTGGACCGGGTGGGCTCCTCGTTCACCGACTTCCTGGGCCGGACCGCGCCCGACCTGCTGCCCGGCCGGCGTCCGGTCCCGACCGTGCCGGTGGGCGACCTCGCGCCGCACGGGACCACGATCGTCGCCGCCACCTTCGACGGCGGCGTGCTGATGGGCGGTGACCGGCGGGCCACCATGGGCAACCTGATCTCCTCCCGGGACATCGAGAAGGTCTACGCCGCCGACGCGTACTCGGTCATCGGCATCGCAGGCGCGGCCGGCATCGCGATCGAGATGGTGCGGCTCTACCAGGTGGAGCTGGAGCACTACGAGAAGATCGAGGGGATGACCATGTCGCTGGACGGCAAGGCCAACCGCCTCGCCGCCATGATCCGCGGCAACCTGGGTGCCGCGATGCAGGGCCTGGCCGTCGTCCCGTTGTTCGCCGGCTTCGACCTGGACGCCGCCGAGGGCGTCAACCCGGGCCGGATCTTCAGCTACGACGTCACCGGCGGGAACTACGAGGAGCGCGGGTACGCCTCCGTCGGCTCGGGGTCGCTGTTCGCCCGGGGCTCGCTGAAGAAGACCTGGCGTCCGAACCTGTCCGCCGAGGCCGCGACCCGCAGCCTGGTCGAGGCGCTCTACGACGCCGCCGACGACGACTCCGCCACCGGTGGTCCCGACGCCGTCCGCCGGCTCTATCCGATCCTCTACCGGATCGACGCCGAGGGAGCCGTCCGGCTGCCCGACGACGAGGTGGCCGCGATCGCCGCCGCCATCACCGCCGACCGGTCCGCCGGCGCCGACACCCGGGGGGCCTGAGCCATGACGATGCCCTACTACGCCTCCGCCGAGCAGGTCATGCGGGACCGGTCGGAGTACGCCCGCAAGGGCATCTCCCGCGGCCGCAGCGTCGCCGTCCTCACCTACGCCGACGGCGTCCTGCTCATCGCCGAGAACCCCAGCTCGACACTGCACAAGGTCGGCGAGATCTACGACCGGATCGGCTTCGCCGCCGTCGGCCGGTACTCCGAGTTCGAGAGCCTGCGGGTCGCCGGCGTGCGGCTGGCCGACGTGCGGGGCTACAGCTACAACCGCCGCGACGTCACCGGCCGGGTGATCGCCAACGCCTACGCCCAGACCCTCGGCTCGATCTTCACCGAGCAGATGAAGCCCTTCGAGGTGGAGCTCTGCGTCGCCGAGGTGGGCACCACCCCCGAGTCCGACCAGCTCTACCGGCTGACCTTCGACGGCTCGGTCGTCGACGAGCCCGACTTCGTCGTCATGGGCGGGCAGGCCGAGGCCGTCACTGCCACCCTCCGCGAGCACTTCCGTCCCGGGCTGGGCCTGGCCGAGGCGCTGGCGGTGGGCGTTCGGGCACTGTCCGCGGCCAGTGCGTCCACCCAGGCCAACGGCGGCGGGCACGCCAGCCTGCCGGCCGAGCAGCTGGAGGTGGCGGTCCTGGACCGGCGCCGTCCCAAGCGGGCGTTCCGGCGGATCGTCGGCGCGGCCCTGCGCGGCCTGCTGTCCGACGACACCGCTGCCGACGACGCCGTCACCGGGGAGACCACCCCCGAGGCGCCCAACCACCTGCCCAGCGCCCCCGCGCCGGGCACGCCGCCCGGGCTGGGCGACCACCCGGCCCCAGACGACACACAGGCCTAGGCTCGACGGCGTGGACCGCAGGATCTTCGGCATCGAGACCGAGTACGGCGTCACGTGCACCTTCCAGGGTCAGCGCCGGCTCTCACCCGACGAGGTGGCGCGCTACCTCTTCCGCCGCGTCGTCTCCTGGGGGCGCAGCTCGAACGTGTTCCTGCGCAACGGCTCGCGGCTGTACCTGGACGTGGGCAGCCACCCCGAGTACGCCACCGCCGAGTGCGACGACCTCACCGAGCTCGTCGTCCACGACAAGGCGGGGGAGCGGATCCTCGAGGGCCTGCTCGTCGACGCCGAGCAGCGCCTCAACGACGAGGGCGTCAGCGGCGACATCTACCTGTTCAAGAACAACACCGACTCCGCCGGCAACAGCTACGGCTGCCACGAGAACTACCTCGTGGGCCGACACGGGGAGTTCTCCCGGCTGGCCGACGTGCTCATCCCGTTCCTGGTGAGCCGGCAGATCGTGGTCGGTGCCGGCAAGGTGCTGCAGACCCCCCGCGGCGCGGTCTACTGCGTCAGCCAGCGGGCCGAGCACATCTGGGAGGGCGTCTCCAGCGCCACCACCCGGTCCCGGCCGATCATCAACACCCGCGACGAGCCGCACGCCGATGCCGAGCGCTACCGCCGCCTGCACGTCATCGTCGGCGACTCGAACATGAGCGAGACGACGACGCTGCTCAAGGTCACCATCACCGACCTGGTGCTGCGGATGATCGAGGACGGCGTGGCCGTGCGGGACATGACCCTGGAGAACCCGATCCGGGCCATCCGGGAGATGAGCCACGACCTCACCGGCCGGCGCAAGGTCCGCCTGGCCAACGGCCGCGAGATGTCGGCCCTGGAGATCCAGACCGAGTACCACGACCGGGCCGCCGAGTACGTCGACCGCGAGGGCCTGGGCCCGGTGCACCGGCAGATGCTGGAGCTGTGGGGCCGCACCCTCAAGGCCGTCGACACCGGCGACCTGTCCCTCGTCGACCGCGAGGTCGACTGGGCCATCAAGCACTCGCTCATCGAGCGGTACCGGGCCAAGCACGACCTGTCGCTGTCCGCCCCGCGGATCGCCCAGCTCGACCTGGCCTACCACGACATCCGCCGCGGCCGCGGCCTCTACTACCTGCTGGAGCGGGCCGGGCAGGTCGAGCGGGTCACCCACGACCCGGCCGTCTTCGAGGCCAAGAACGTGCCGCCGCAGACCACCCGGGCCAAGCTGCGGGGGGACTTCATCCGCAAGGCCCAGGACAAGCGGCGCGACTTCACCGTCGACTGGGTGCACCTCAAGCTCAACGACCAGGCCCAGCGGACCGTGCTGTGCAAGGACCCGTTCAAGTCCGTCGACGAGCGCGTGGAGAGGCTCATCGCCTCCATGTGAGGTCGGTCAGAGGGCAGCCCGGAGGAACTCGTCGCGGCGCTCGATGAGCAGCGCCGCACCCAGGTCGGGGCGGCCCTGGCCGGCGATCGCGTCGACGAACCAGTCCATCGTCGGCGGGGTCGCCAGCCCTGCGACCAGGTCCCAGCGGGCGACGTCGACGTCCGGCCCGCCGGCGGCGGACCAGCCGGCCAGCACCGGCTCCTCGGCGCCGGGCCCGTGGCAGAGCACCGCGTCCAACCGGGCCGAGCCCAGGTCCAGCCCGACCGGGCCCGTGCCGGAGCAGTCCCAGTCCAGCAGTCCGGTCAGCGTGCCGTCCGGCGTCCACAGCGTGTTCCCGTGCCAGAGGTCCCCGTGCACGAAGCCCAGCGGCCCCTCGTGGGCACCGCGGGCGGCCAGGGCCGCCTCCGCCTCGGTGAGGAGCGGGCGGGGGAACGCCGTCCGCAGGGCAGCGAAGTCCACCCCGCCGATGGGGGAGTCGACCCGGTCGAGCCCGGGCGGGGGAGCGACGGCCGCCACCCGGGCGGCCGCTGCGCCCAGTGCGGCCAGCCGGGCGTCGTCCCGGACGGTCGGGATGACGCTGGTCCCGGGCAGCGCCAGGGTCAGCAGCAACGCAGGGGTGCGGTCCAGAGCCGACCCCAGCACGCGAGGGGCCGGCAGCCCCGCCGCCCCGGCAGCCCGCAGGCCGGCCAGTTCGGCGCGCAGCAGCCCGACGTCACCCCCGACGCGCAGGACGACGTCCCGGCCGTCGGACAACGACACCCGCCACGGCGAGCTCCGGTCCCGCAGCCCGACGACGGCCAGCACCGTCGCCTCCGGCGCCGCCGTGGCGACGACCCAGCGCAGCTGGGCGCCGGACGGGCCGGTGCGGACCATCAGGAGGGGCCCGCCAGGTGCGCGGCGTGCCGACCGGCGGCGGCCTGGGCCAGGAAGTAGGCCCGCTCCTCCGCCAGGCCCCGGCCCATGGTCGACAGCCGCGCGGGCGAGGCGGCGAGGGCGTCGTCGAGACCCTCGACGGGTACCCAGACGACGGGGTTCCGCTCGGGCTGACCGGCGAGGTCCTCGGCCACCTGGCTGCCCAGGTCCGAGGGGAGCCCGCGTGGGGCGACCAGCGTGACGCCGCCGAGGGCCACCCGGCCGAACGCGGTGAGGGAGTGGTGGGAGACCCCGCGGTGCCGCGGGCGGGGGTCGGCGTCGGAGATGCGCAGCGCCCCGACGGTCCGCCCGCCCAGCACGTGGACGGCGTTGCAGGCCTCGCCCGCGGCCACGCCGGAGAAGCCCCACGGCGTCCCGGTGCCCAGGTTGCCCGGCCCCTGCGCGACCACGGTGACGTCGGCCTGCAGCACGTGCCGGGCGGCCAGGAGCCCGGTGTGCACGGTGACCGCCTCCAGGTCCCCGCCGAACGCCTGGCCGACGGTGACGACTCCGGCCAGGGTCGGGGCGAGGGCGTCCAGGGTGCGGGAGAAGGCGGCGGGCAGCGCCCCGCCGTCGGTCATCACGTAGGCGACCCGGAGGTCCGGCCCGGTGGCGAGCACGCCGGCGAGGACGGCGGGCAGCGCGGAGTGCAGGTCGGCGACGACGACCGGCATGCCGTCGACGTCCTCGGCCTCGGCGATGACCCGGTGGTGCGGGGTCTCCTGCTCGTCCACGCCCTGCACGGTGACCTGCAGCCCGGTGTACCGGCCCTTGACCAGGTGGCCGGGGCCGCTGGGGTCGGGGGGCAGCCGGTCGGGCACGGCGACGACGAGGGCGTAGCCGCCGGTCCCCAGGCGCTGGGCCCAGGCGGTGGTGTTCAGCAGCACGTCGTCGCCGACCTGCGGGGTGCCGACGACGGAGGGGTGCGCGAGGGCGCGCAGGTCGCCGTCCCCGGGGACCGTGACCTCGAGCTCGAGGGAGTCCCGCCAGGTCCGGCCCAGGGCGGTCACCGTCCCGCGTCGCCAGCGGATCCGGGAGCCAGGTGCGTCGGAGATGCCCACCGGCCCAACCTACGGGGGACCACTAGCCTGGGAGGCGTGTCGGCCAAGCGTGCGGAGAGACTGGTCAACCTGGTCTTCGCGCTGTTGGGCACCCGGCAGTACGTCTCGGCCGAGCGGATCCGCACCACGGTCCCCGGCTACGAGCCGGCCGACGGGTCCGAGCGGGCCGACGAGGCCTTCAAGCGCATGTTCGAGCGGGACAAGGCCGACCTGCGCGAGCTGGGGGTCCCCCTGGAGACGGGCCGGACCAGCGCGTTCGACGTCGAGGACGGCTACCGGATCGCGCGCTCGGAGTACGAGCTGCCCGAGATCGCCTTCACCGGCGAGGAGGCCGCCGCCGTCGGCCTGGCGCTGCGGCTGTGGCAGTCCGCGCAGCTCGGTGGCGCGGCCCAGGGGGCTCTGGTGAAGCTGCGGGCCGCCGGCATCGACGTCGACGGGGAGCGCGGACTGCCGCTGCAGCCCCGGCTGGACGCCGGCGAGCCGTCCTTCGACGCCTGCTACTCCGCCGCCCGGGACCGTCGGCTGCTCACCTTCACCTACACCCGGCCCGACGAGGACGCCGGCGTCAAGCGGCGCGTCCAGCCGTGGGGCGTGGTGGCCTGGCACGGCCGTTGGTACCTGGTCGGCCACGACCTGGACCGCGCGGCCCCGCGGGTGTTCCGGCTGTCCCGGGTGACCGGCACGCCGCGCGTCAGTGGTCCGCCCGACGCCTTCACCCCGCCCGCCGACGTCGACCTGGCCGCCGTCGTGGCCCAGCAGGTGGGCCGCAAGGAGACCGTCGTGGTGGTCCGCGCGCGCCCGGGGACGGCGGTCGGCCTGCGCCGTCGGGCCATCGCGCTGGACCCGGCACCGGACGGGGAGGACCGGCTCGAGCTGCACACCACGGAGCCGTGGGGGCTCGCCGACGAGCTGGCTGCGCACGGGCCCGACGTGCTGGTGGAGTCCCCGCCCGAGGTCCGCCAGGCCGTCGTCGAGCGGTTGACCCGGCTCGCCGCCATGGGAGGCCCGCGATGAGCGCCCCGACCGCCGACCGGATGACCCGGCTGCTGGCCCTGGTGCCCTACCTGGAGGCCCGCCCGGCCGGGGTGCTGATGGCCGACGCCGCCCGCGACTTCGGGGTGACCGAGGCGCAGCTGCGCAAGGACCTGGAGCTGCTGTGGCTGTGCGGGCTGCCCGGCCACGGCCCCGGTGACCTCATCGACCTGTCCTTCGAGGGTGACCGGGTGCGGGTCACCGACACCGCCGGGCTGGCCCGCCCGCTGCGGCTGGCGACCGACGAGGCGGTCGCGCTGATCGTCGCGTTGCGCACGCTGCTGGAGCTGCCCGGGCTGGCTGAGACCGAGGCGGTCAGCCGGGCGCTGGTCAAGGTGTCCGCGGCCGCCGGGGAGCCGGCCGACCTGGCCGGTGCGGTGTCGGTGAGCATCGACGCTCGCGCCCAGGCCCTGGCCGTCGTCCGGCAGGGGCTGGAGGCCCGGCGGGCCCTGCACCTGCACTACTACGTGCCCTCCCGCGACCAGCGGACCGAGCGCACCGTGGACCCGATGCGGCTGCTGCTGGTCGACGGGCACTGGTACCTGGAGGCCTGGTGCCGGCGGGCCGAGGGCGTGCGGCTGTTCCGGCTGGACCGGGTCGACGACGTCGCCGTGCTGGACGAGGCGTCCGCGCCGCCCGAGCAGGCGCAGGAGCGGGACCTGGCCGACGGCCTCTACGTGCCCGACGCCGAGCAGCCGCTGGTCCGCCTGCAGCTGGCCCGCTCGGCCCGCTGGGTCGCCGACTACTACCCGGTCGAGGACGTCGAGCCGCTCCCCGACGGGGGCCTCGCGGTCGCCGTCCGGACGGCGGACCCGGCGTGGGCGCGGCGCCTGGTGGCCTCCCTGGGCGGCGCCGCCGTGGTGGTCGAGCCGCGCGAGCTGGCCGACGAGGTGGCCGCCGACGCCCGGGCCGCGCTGGCCCGTTACCAGGGCTGACGGGCCGGGTCACGGTCCCCGCTGTCGGTGCCGGCGGCTAGGGTCGGGGTGTGGTCGTGCTGATCGTGTGGGTCGTCGTCGCCGTGCTCGCCGTGCTCGCGCTCGGCGTGCTGGCCTACGGGCTGCTCGGTGCCCGCAACCGGCTGGTCCGTGAGATCGGCCTGCTGCAGCGCGACGTCGCCCCCGTGGCGGCCCAGCTCCAGACCGCACTGGCCGCGGCCGCCGCGGCCCGGACCGCCCAGCAGGAGACCCGCTCCGGCCAGCGGTGACACCCGTCCGGACGGCCCCTGCGACGCGAACGCCCAGCGACACCCCCCGCGTACAGTCCGCGAGGAGCCCCCTCACCCCACGGAGGACCCTGTGAGTCTCGGCCCGCTCGAGATCGGCCTGATCATCCTGGCCATCCTGCTGCTGTTCGGCTACAAGAAGCTGCCGGACGCCTCCCGCTCGCTGGGCCGCTCCATGCGGATCTTCAAGGGCGAGATGAAGGGCATGAAGGACGACGACGTCCGCAGCAAGGACGAGGCGAAGACCGTGCGCGGGGAGATCGTCCCGCCGGCCGCCCCGCTCACCCCGGACTACGAGGCCGAGGCCCGGGCCGCCGAGGCGCGCGCCGCCGAGGCCCGCGCCCGGGCGAACGCGCCCCAGCCGGGCACCAGCCCGGTCGACGGCCCCCGCTGACCCCGGTCACCCCCGCCCGGTGAGCACGACCGAGGCCAGCCGACCGCGCCTCGGTCGGCGGCGCAAGAAGCCGCCCCGTGACGAGGCAGCGACGATGACGCTGATCTCGCACCTCAAGGAGCTGCGCAACCGGATCGCCGTCGCGCTGTTCTTCATCCTGATCGGCACCGCCGTCTGCTTCTGGTGGTACGACCACGGGCTGGGCCAGTTCATCCGGGCCCCCTACTGCGGGGTGCCGGCGGAGAACCGGCTGGAGTCCGGCGTCGACGGCGAGGACTGCCGGCTGCTGGTCACCGACGTCTTCGGCGGTGCGCTGATCCGCCTGAAGATCGCGTTCATCGCCGGCATCGTGGTGTCCGCGCCGTTCTGGCTGTGGCAGGTGTGGGGCTTCCTCACCCCGGGGCTGAAGGCCAACGAGAAGCGGTACGGCGTGACCTTCGTGGCGGCGGCGAGCTCGCTGTTCGCGCTGGGTGCCGTGCTGGCCTACATCTCCCTCAAGGCCGGCCTGACCCTGCTGCTGGGGCTGGCCGGCGAGAACGTGACGATCGCGCTGACCGCGCAGGACTACATCGGGTTCGTCATCTCGATCCTGCTGGCCTTCGGCGTCTCCTTCGAGCTGCCGTTGATCGCGGTCGCGCTCAACCTGATCGGCGTCCTGTCCTACGAGGTGCTGTCGAAGTCCCGGCGCTGGATCTTCTTCCTCACCATCGTCTTCGCCGCCTTCATCACCCCCACCCAGGACCCGTTCACCCTGCTGCTCATGGCGCTGCCCATGTGCGTGCTGTTCGAGGTCGCCATCCAGATCGCCCGGCTGGTGGACAAGCGCCGCGCCAAGCGCGACGCCCTGGCCGGCTTCCACGACCTGGACGACGACGAGGCCTCCCCGCTGGACCCCAGCCCCTCCCGGCTGGACGACGAGCCCCCGCCACCCCGGGACTGAGGGCGTGCGCGTCGGCCTGCTGGTGAACGCCGCCGCCGGCCGCGGGCGCGCCGCCGGGGTGGTCGACGCCGTGACGGCCCGGCTGGCCGACGTGGAGCTGACCCCGCTCCTCGCCCCCGACCGGGCCTCTGCTGAGGCCCTGGTGGCCCGGACGGCCCCTGGTCTGGACGCCGTCCTGGCCCTCGGTGGGGACGGCGTCGCGCACGCCGCGGTCCAGGGCCTGGCCGGCTCCTGCGTCCCGCTGGGCGTCCTGCCGGCCGGGACGGGCAACGACCTGGCGCTGGCCCTCGGCGTGCCCCCGGACCCGGTGGCCGCCGCCCGCGCGGCCGTCGACGACCTGGCCCGCGGCGCCGTCACCCGGCTGGACCTGGCCCGGACCGGGGACCGCTGGTGGGCCACCGTGCTGTGCTGCGGGTTCGACTCGGTGGTCAGCGACCGGGTCAACCGGCTGCGCTGGCCGCGCGGCCCCCGCCGCTACGACCTGGCGATCGCCGTCGAGCTGGCCCGGTTGCGGCCGCGCGCCGTCCGGCTGGTGCTCGACGGGGTCGCCACCTCCCACGAGGTCACCCTGGTCGCCGTCGGCAACACCCCCTGCTACGGCGGCGGACTGCGCATCTGCCCCACGGCGGACCCCAGCGACGGCCTGCTCGACGTCACCGTCATCGGGCCGGTGACCCGCCTCGACCTGGTCCGCACCCGACCCCGGCTGGCCGCCGGCACGCACGTCGAGCACCCCGCGGTGAGCGTGCACCGGGCCCGCACCGTGCGGGTCGAGGGCGCCGGACCGTCGGCCGCGGCCCTCACCACCTGGGCGGACGGCGAACCGGTCGGCGGGCTGCCGGCGGAGACCGTCGTCGTCCCCGGGGCGCTGGCCGTGGTGGGCGCCGACCGTCGGTGAGTGTCGTACCCAGCGCCTACCGTGGGGGCATGTCCAGCCCTGCCGAGCGGTACGCAGCGAGCCGGCGCCGGGGGAGGCACCCCCTGCTCTCCGACTTCACCGTCGACCTCGGGTTCAGCCTGGACCCCTTCCAGGTCGAGGCCTGCGAGGCGCTCGAGGACGGGTCCGGCGTCCTGGTGTGCGCGCCGACGGGCGCCGGCAAGACGGTGGTCGGCGAGTTCGCGGTGCACAAGGCCCTGGCCGAGGGGCGCAAGGCGTTCTACACGACGCCGATCAAGGCGCTGTCCAACCAGAAGTACGCCGACTTCGTGGACCGCTACGGCCCGGAGAAGGTCGGCCTGCTCACCGGGGACAACGCGGTCAACGGGGACGCCCCCGTGGTGGTGATGACTACCGAGGTGCTGCGCAACATGCTCTACGCCGACTCCCCGGCGCTGCGCGGGCTGGGTTACGTCGTCATGGACGAGGTGCACTACCTGGCCGACCGGTTCCGTGGCGCGGTGTGGGAGGAGGTGATCATCCACCTCCCGGACGACGTGGCGCTGGTGTCGCTGTCGGCGACGGTGAGCAACGCCGAGGAGTTCGCCGACTGGCTGGTCACGGTCCGCGGGGACACGAAGGTGGTGGTCAGCGAGGTCCGGCCCATCCCGCTGTGGCAGCACATGCTGGTGGGCGGCCGGCTGTTCGACCTGTTCGCACTGCGGCCGGTCGCACACGTCGCCGCCGAGGACGCCGCACCGGCCGGGCGCGAGCTGTCGACCCGGCAGCGCGGGTCGGCCGTCGTGGACCCGGAGCTGGTGCGCTACGTCAAGGAGCAGGAGCGCCGGCTGGACTCCTGGCACGGCGGTGGGGGCCGGCGCGGCCGGGACTCCCGGGACCGCTACGACCACCGCCCCCGCTACGTCCCACCGGGCCGGGACGAGGTGCTCACCCGACTGGACCGGTCCGGGCTGCTGCCCGCGATCACGTTCGTCTTCAGCCGCAAGGGCTGTGACGCGGCGGTGGAGCAGTGCCTGCGCTCGGGGCTGCGGCTCACCGACGAGGCCGACCGGGCGGAGATCGCCGAGGTCATCGAGCGGCACACCGGGTCGCTGCACGACGCCGACCTGCACGTGCTGGGCTTCTGGGAGTGGCGGGAGGGCCTGCTCGCCGGGCTCGCGGCGCACCACGCCGGCCTGGTCCCGGCGTTCAAGGAGACCGTCGAGGAGCTCTTCGTCCGGGGCCTGGTCAAGGCCGTCTTCGCCACCGAGACCCTGGCGCTGGGCATCAACATGCCGGCTCGCACCGTGGTGCTGGAGAAGCTGGTCAAGTGGAACGGCGAGGCCCACGTCGACGTCACGCCGGGGGAGTACACCCAGCTCACCGGCCGGGCCGGGCGGCGCGGCATCGACGTGGAGGGACACGCCGCCGTCGTGTGGGCGCCCGGGGTCGACCCGGCCACGGTCGCCGGGCTCGCCAGCACCCGCACCTACCCGCTGCGGTCCTCCTTCCGGCCCAGCTACAACATGGCCGTCAACCTGGTCGGCTCGTTCGGCCGGGAGCACGCCCGTGAGCTGCTGGGCTCCTCCTTCGCCCAGTTCCAGGCCGACCGGTCGGTGGTGGGCCTGGCCCGCTCGGCTGCCCGGCACGAGGAGGAGGCCCTCGCGCTGCAGGCGCAGGTCAGCACCGACCTGGGTGACGTCGCGGGGTACGCCCGGTTGCGCCAGGAGATCAGCGAGCGCGAGAAGGCGCTGTCCCGCGACACCCAGTCCCGCCGGCACCTGGAGGCCGCCGAAGCACTGATGGCGCTGCGGCCGGGGGACGTCGTCCGGGTCCCGTCGGGGCGGCGTCAGGGGCTGGCCGTGGTGCTGGACCCCGGCATCACCGAGCTGGGCGACCCCCGACCACTGGTGCTCACCGAGGACAAGTGGGCGGGGCGGCTGGGGCCCATCGACTTCCCCACGCCCGTCGAGGCGTTGGCCCGGATGCGCATCCCCAAGGCGTTCAACCACCGCAGCCCGCACGCCCGCCGGGACCTGGCGGCCGTGCTGCGCGAGACCCGGGTCGAGAACGAGCTGGGTGCCCGGAAGACCCGGGCCCGCTCGACCGCCGGGGAGGACCCGGTGCTGTCGGACCTCCGGCACGCCCTGCGCCAGCACCCGGTGCACGCCCTGCCCGACCGCGAGGTGCGGGTCCGGGGGGCCGACCGGTGGCTGCGGTCGCTGCGGGAGGCCGAGGACCTGCGCCGCCGGATGGACGAGCGCACCGGCTCGCTCACCCGGCAGTTCGACCGGACCTGCGACGTGCTCGAGCAGCTGGGCTACCTGCTGCCCGACGCGCCGTCCGCGGCGGACGTGGACACGCCCGGGCCGCACCCGTCGGTGGAGGCGCCCGTGGTGACCCCGGACGGCCGGCGGCTGGCCCGCATCTGGTCCGAGGCCGACCTGCTGACCGCGGAGTGCCTGCGCGCCGGGGCTTTCACGGGCCTGGACCCCGCGCAGTTGGCCGCGTGCGTGTCCACCTTGGTCTTCGAGGCCCGGCGGGAGTCCCCGGCGCAGCCCTCGGTGCCGGCGGGGCCCGTCGCGGCCAGCATCGCGGCGATGCGGCGGGTGCAGGTCGACCTGCGGGCCGTCGAGTCCGACCACGGCGTGCGCCCCAGCCGCGACCTGGACCTGGGGTTCGCCTGGGCGGCCTACCGCTGGGCGGACGGGCAGACCCTCGACCGGGTGCTGGCCGGCGCGGAGGAGGCCGGCACCGAGCTCTCCGGCGGGGACTTCGTCCGCTGGGCGCGGCAGCTGGTCGACCTGCTCGATCAGCTGGCCAAGGTCGCCGACGGGCCCGTCGCCGGGGTGGCCCGGGCCGCCGTCGACCGCGTCCGGCGGGGCGTCGTGGCGGTCGCCGTCTCCGGCTGAGCCACCCGGCCGTCATCACCCACCCGTCACCCACCCGTCGCCGCCCCCGCCGGCCCGTCGCGGTTCGCCCGGTGCCGGGAGGGGGTGTGGTGGACAATCGTGCCGTCCGGGCGGCGCATCCCACGTCCGGGACGTCGTCCACCGGGCGACGCGAGCCACACGTACCGAGGGAGCGACGATGACCAACCCGCCGCAGGGTGGCGACCAGCAGCACGGGGACCAGACCCCGGAGCGCCCGGCCGAGACGCCGTGGTGGACCGGCCAGGGGTCCGACGGCTCGGCGCCCACCGGCGGGTCCCCGGCCGAGGGTGCCGACAGCACCCCTCCGCAGGGTCCCGACGACGGTCCCGGCTCCACCCGGATGATCCCGCTGCGCGACCCGCAGGGTGAGTCCGGCGGGCAGCCGGGTGCGTCCGGCTGGGGGCAGTCCGGTGGCTGGTCGGGTGCACAGGGACAGGGGCAGGGGCCGAACACCGGTTCGTCCAGTGCTTCCAGCTGGTCCGGTGGCGCACCGTCGTCACAGTCCTCGCCGTCGCAGTCGGGTCCGCCGCAGTCCTCGTGGTCGCAGGGCGGCCAGCAGTCGGGGGCGGGTGGCTGGGCCTCGGGCCCGGGTGACCAGTCCCCGCCCGTCGGGCAGGGCCAGTACGGGGGCGCTCCGTCCGCCTGGGGCCAGCAGGGCCCCTCGGGGACACCGTCCGCCGGTCCCTCCCCGCAGTACGGGCAGCCGGCCCAGCAGTACGGCCAGCCCGGCTACGGGCAGCCCGGCCAGCAGGGCCAGTACGGGCAGCAGCCCGGCCAGCAGGGTCAGTACGGCCCCGGCGGTCAGCAGTACGGCCAGGGCCAGCCCGGTCAGTACGGCGCGGGCCAGCAGTACGGGCAGGGCCAGCAGGGCCAGCAGTACGGGCAGGGCCAGTACGGCCAGCAGGGCGCCTACGGGCAGCCCGGCCCGTACGGCCAGCAGGGTCAGGCCGGCGGCTGGGGCGGGGCACCCGCGGCCCCGGCGAAGAAGAAGCCGCTGGGTCTCATCATCGGGTTGGCGGCACTCGCCCTGGTCGTCATCGCGGCCGCGATCGTCCTGCCGATGGTCCTGGGTTCCACGAAGCTCGACCCGCAGGCCGTGCAGCGCGACGTGGCCGCCCAGTTCGAGGAGCGCGAGAACGTCTCCCTCGACCTGTCCTGCCCCGACGACATGACCGTCGAGGTCGGCGAGACCTACACCTGCACCGGCACGACCGGCGACGACGAGGAGGTCTCGATCACCATCGAGGTCACCAGCGACGACGCCGCCTACACCTGGCAGGAGGGCTGACCCCAGCCCGCACCGACGGCCCCGGCCGGTCACCCCGCCCCGGGGTGACCGGCCGGCGTCGTCTCAGCCGACGAAGCCGGGCCACTCCAGGGCAGCACCCAGCCGGCGGACCGAGGTCTGCAGGCCGTGCTCCTCCGCCAGGTGGGTGAGCCGGTCGGGGTCGGCCGGGCGGCTGGGCAGGTGACCCTCGACCGCCGGCATGTCGATGTCGCAGACCACCTCGACCACGGCCGGGGCCACGTCCAGGTAGGCCGAGGCCTCGTGCAGCTTCTTGAGCACCGACGCCGTCAGCGGCGCCTTGGGCACCGCCGTCCGGGCGGCCGCCTCCCGGATGCCGGCCAGCGACCCGAAGGCGTTGACCAGGGCGGCGGCGGTCTTCTCCCCGACGCCCTTGACCCCGGGCAAGCCGTCACTGGGGTCCCCGCGCAGGACGGCGAAGTCGGCGTAGGACCTCCCCGGCACGCCGTACTTCGCGGCGACCGCGCCCTCGTCGACCAGGTCGAGGTCACCGATCCCGCCGCGGGCGGTGTACAGCACCCGGACGCCGCGGGCGTCGTCCACCAGCTGGAACAGGTCCCGGTCCCCGGTGACCACGTCGACCGGCCCGCGGGCCCGGGTGGCCAGGGTGCCGATCACGTCGTCGGCCTCGTAGCCGGGGGCACCGACCCGCTCCAACCCGGCTGCCGCGAGCACGTCGACGAGCACCGGGACCTGCGGGCCCAGCTCGTCGGGGACCTCCTCGCCGCCCTCGGCGGACTGGCGGTGCGCCTTGTACGAGGGCACCGCGTCGGTGCGGAAGGCCGGCCGCCAGTCGTCGTCCCAGCAGGCGACGAACCGGGTCGGCCGGTGCGCGACGACCAGTCGCGCCGTCATGTCCAGGAACCCCCGGACGGCGTTCACCGGCCGGCCGTCGGGGGCCGTCACCGTCGTGGGCACCCCGTAGAAGGCCCGGAAGTACAGGCTCGCCGCGTCCAGCAGCATCGTCGTCACGCCCGGGACGGTAACGGCCTGACAACGACTGTGGACGACGATCGGGACCGTCACACCCCGTGGCTAGTCTGCGAGGGTGCAGACCGCCGTCGTCCCTGGGCCCACCCCGGCTGGGGTGTCTGCGCTGGTCACGACCCGGGAGGCTGCACACCTCGACCCCGCTCGGGGACCCGGCCGTCAGCTCCGAGGACGGCCTCCGACTGCTGAACGAGGGACCCCGTGAGCGCGACCGAACTGCCGGCTGAACCCCTCGCCACCGTGCCCGCGGCCGCACCGCTGGAGGCTCGGCCGGTCGAGGCGCGGCCGGTCGAGGTGCGGGCGGTCGACGTCGACCGGGCGCTGCTGGCCGCACTGGCCCGGGACGGGCGGGCCAGCTACACCGAGCTGGCCGAGAAGGTGGGCCTCTCGGTCTCCGCGGTGCACCAGCGGGTCCGCCGGCTCGAGCAGCGGGGGCTGATCAGGGGCTACGCGGCGAAGGTCGACGCGAAGGCGGTCGGCCTGCCGATGGTGGCCTTCGTGTCGATCACCCCCATCGACGTCGCCCAGCCCGACGACGCCCCCGCCAGGCTGGCGCACCTGACCGCGATCGAGGCCTGCCACTCGGTGGCCGGGCCCGACAGCTACATGCTCAAGGTGCGGGTGGCCTCACCCGACGCGCTGGAGGGCCTGCTGGCCGAGATCCGGGCGGCGGCGAACGTCACGACCCGGACCACGGTCGTGCTGACGACCTTCTACGAGGACCGGCCGCCGCTCTGACCCTCCACCCCGGGTCGACGCCGGACGTACCGGCGCTGTACGCGGCCTGGTCGGTCGGCGACGTCCCCGCGGTGGTGGCGTGCCTGCACCCCGACGTCGACTGGCCGGAGCCCTGGTCCGGGGGCCGGGTCCGGGGGCAGGACGCCGTCGCGGCGCACCTGACCGCGCAGGGTCTCGACCTCCGCCTCACCCTCAGACCCCTGGAGGTCCGGGCGACCGGCGGGGGACTGGCGGTGACGGTGCACCAGGTCGTGCGGGACACCGATGGCGACGTGCTGTCCGACACCACGGTGCTGCACACCCTGACGGTGCGCGACGGCCTCGTCGGTCGCCTCGACGTCGGCGAACCCCCACCCTGAGCCGACGGCGGTCGGGCATCCCCACCGACACGGACGGGCAGCGGGCGTCGGCTCGTCGACAAGGGCCCGAACGTGTGTTCGACTGGGCGCATGCGATGGGACGCCCAGCGGCTCGACCTCGAGGAGCCCACGACGCTCCCCGGGCTGCCCACCGTCGCCGGCCTGCTGCGCAGCCTGCAGGTGCCCGAGTTCCCCGGCCTGACCCTGCACGAGGTCCGGTCCAAGTCGGCGCTCAACGCCGTGCCCAAGGGCTCGGCCATGCCGTTCGGCTACACGATCAACACCTTCAGAGGGTGCAGCCACGCCTGCGTCTACTGCTTCGCGCGCGGCACCCACGAGTGGCTGGAGCTGGACACCGGGGCCGACTTCGACCAGGAGATCGTGGTCAAGACCAACATCGTCGAGGTGCTGCGCCGCGAGCTCGCCCGGGCGTCGTGGAAGCGCGAGCACGTCGCGCTGGGCACCAACACCGACCCCTACCAGCGGGCCGAGGGCCGGTACCGGCTGATGCCGGGCGTGATCGAGGCGCTGGCCCGGTCGGGCACCCCGTTCTCGATCCTCACCAAGGGGACGCTGGCCCGCCGCGACCTGCCGCTGCTGGCCGCGGCCAGCAGGGACGTGCCGATCGGCATGGGCGTCTCGCTGGCCATCTGGGACGACGAGCTGCACCGCTCGCTGGAGCCCGGGGTGCCCACACCGAAGGCGCGGCTGGAGCTGGTCCGGCAGATCACCGACGCCGGGCTGCCGTGCGGGGTCTTCCTGGCCCCGGTGCTGCCGGGCCTGACCGACCAGCGCGAGCACCTGGAGAAGGCGATCGCCGCGGTCGCCGAGGCCGGGGCGACCGGGGTGACCGTGGTGCCGCTGCACCTGCGCCCGGGCGCCCGCGAGTGGTTCACCACCTGGCTGTCCCGGGAGCACCCCCGGCTGGTCAGCCGCTACCGCACGATGTACGGCCGCGGGGCCTACGTGTCCGCGGACTACCGGACCTGGCTGGCTGCCCGGGTGGCCCCGATGCTGGCCGCGCACGGCCTGGACGCGCACAGCGGGGGAGCGGCCCGGGGCCTGGACGGCGGCCTCCCCGGCGACGACGCGGCCAGCTTCCCCCGCGGGTCGCTGCCCGACCGGCCGGTGGCGGTCAGCGACCGGGTGGAGCCCGAGCAGCTGTCGTTGTGCTGAGCGGGGGCCGGGACGGCGAGGGGGCAGCGGAACGCGTCCGAGCCGTCCGGCTACGGCTCACGACCGGCCGTTAGGGTCCGCAGCATGTACACGGCCAGCCTCCGCGACGTGATCCGCCGGGACCTCTTCGGACCCTCACCGGACCCGCGGGACCGGCCCTACCGGTTCGTCATCCGGGTCTGCCTGGTGGTCTTCACGGCCTTCGGCTTCCGCTTCGACGTCCGCGGCCAGGAGCACGTGCCGACCACGGGCGGCGCGGTCATCGCCAGCAACCACGTCAGCTACTTCGACTTCACCTACCTGGGCCTGGGCGCGCTGCCCCAGCACCGGCTGGTGCGCTTCATGGCCAAGGCCTCGGTGTTCGGGCACTGGTTCGCCGGGCCCTTCATGCGGGCCATGCAGCACATCCCGGTCGACCGCACAGCCGGCGCCGCGGCCTTCGACGTCGCCGTGGAGGCGCTGAAGGACGGCCAGGTCGTCGGGGTCTTCCCCGAGGCGACCATCTCCAGCTCCTTCACCGTCAAGGACCTCAAGGCCGGCGCCGCGCGGATGGCCGTGCAGGCCGGCGTGCCGATCATCCCGGCCGCGGTCTGGGGCGGGCACCGGATCGCCACCAAGGGCCACAGCGTCGTCCTCAGGCGCGGCGTCGCGGTCACCGTGCTCCTCGGCGAGCCGATCGTGCCCGAGCCGGGGGAGAGGGCGCAGTCGATCCTGCGTCGCACCAAGGTCGCCATGGAGGCCCTGCTCGCCGAGGCCCAGGCCGGCTACCCCGACGTCCCCGCCGGCGACGACGACCGCTGGTGGCAGCCCGCGCACCTGGGCGGCACCGCCCCCACGCCCGAGCAGGCGCACGAGCTCGACGTGCACGACGTCCGGGGCACCGCGGTCAAGGGCCCGCGGACGAGCCTGCCGGCCCGCGCGAAGCACCTGCTGGGCTCGCTGCGCCGGCGCTAGTGCGCCGCCGCCGGCGCGACCGGCCGAGCCGGGGCCGGGCTCACCCCAGGAGCTGGGCGACCGACGCCTCGCGGGAGGCCACGGCGGCCATCTCGGCGGCGACCGGGTCCACCGCCCGCTCGGCCCACCACTGCTGTCCGGCCTCGGGCAGGGTGTGGATCGGGTCGTAGTAGGTGTACCGGCGGTCCAGCGCGGCCTCGTCGGTGCGCTCGATGCCGGTGCGGTAGTTCTTGGTCCACCAGCTGATCCCGCGGACCCGGTCGTACTCGGCGACCTGGTGCACCCAGCGCTTCCCGACGTAGGGCACGTCGCAGACGATCCGCGGGGTCGCGAAGCCGGGCGGGTAGCCCATCAGGTCGTGCTGCAGAGTCTGCGCCGTCCCCAGCGCGACCCGCCAGTGCTCGGCCGACGGGATCATGTCGCACATGTAGAAGTAGTAGGGCGTGATGCCGGCACCGTCGAGCAGGGCGAAGCACAGGTCCAGCAGCTGGCCGGCGGTGTCGTTGACCCCGTGCAGCAGCACGCCCTGGTTGCGCACGTCGCGGACCCCGGCGGCGAGCATCGCCTGAGCGGCCTCGGCGACCAGCGGCGTCACCGACTGCGCGGCGTTGACGTGCGTGTGCACGGCGAGGGACACCCCACGGGAGCGCGCGGTGGTGGCCAGTCGGGTCATCCCGGCGACGACGTCGTCCTGCAGCCAGTGCTGGGGCATGCCCATCAGCGCCTTGGTGGCCAGCCGGACGTCGCGCACGGACTCGATCTCCAGCAGGCCCGAGACGAAGGTCTCCAGGTTCTTGAACGGCAGGTTCGCCACGTCGCCGCCGGAGACGACGACGTCCCGGACGCCAGGGGTGGCCCGCAGGTAGGCCAGCATCTCGGCCTGCCGGTCGACCGGCTTGAGGTCGAACTTGAGCTTGGTGACCGCCGGCGTGGAGTTGCCCACGAGGTCCATCCGGGTGCAGTGCCCGCAGTACTGCGGGCAGGTGGGCAGCAGCTCGGCCAGCACCTTCGTGGGGTAGCGGTGGGTCAGGCCCTCGACGGCCCACATCTCGTGCTCGTGCAGGGAGTCGCGCGCGGCGTGCGGGTGGCTGGCCGCGCTCCCCGCGTACCGGTCGGAGGCGACCGGGAGCATGTACCGGCGCACCGGGTCGGCGAGCACCGCCGCGGTCGTGGGGACGGCGTCGGGCACGATCGTGTTGAGCATCTGCGGCGGCAGCAGCAGCGACATCGTCGCGCGGCCGGCCTGGTCGGCCTCGACGTCGGCGTAGAAGGACTCGTCGAGCAGGTCGCCGTAGACCCCGCGCAGCTGGCGCAGGTTCTTCACGCAGTTGACCCGCTGCCACTGGGCGCTGCGCCACTGGGCCCCGGTGACGTCGGCGAACCCGGGCAGCCGCCGCCAGTCGGGCTCGACGAGCTCCCGTGCGCGGTACTCGTAGGGCTGCTCCAGCACGGCGTCCTCCTGCGGTGGTCCTGCGGTCGGACCGGCCGGTCCGGTGGCGACACGGGAACGGTACGGGAAGAACTACGGCGAAAGTCACACAACGCGCTAGGTTCTCCGGCAGGAGCCCCCGATGGAGCAAGGAGACACAGGTGTCGACGACGGCGGTGCAGCGCGCCCTGGGTGTGCACCGGGTGCTGGAGCCGGCCGGGGTGCTGCCCCAGGCCGCCCGCCGGCTGGACCCCGACGCCCCCACCGGGCCCGACGAGGTCCGCATCGACGTCGAGCGGCTCAACCTCGACGCCGCCTCCTTCCGGCAGCTCACCGAGGCCCACGACGGCGACGGGGACGCCGTCCGGGCGGCCGTGCTGGCGATCGTGGCCGAGCGCGGCAAGATGCAGAACCCGGTCACCGGGTCCGGCGGGATGCTCATCGGGACCGTGGCCGAGGCCGGCGACGACTCACCGCTGGGCCTGGCCGTCGGCGACCGGGTGGCCACCCTGGTCTCGCTCACCCTCACCCCGCTGCGCATCGACGACGGCCTGACCCGCTGGGACGGCCGCGGCGAGCAGGTGCCCGCCCGGGGCACCGCCGTGCTCTTCGCCCGCTCCATCGCCGCGGTGCTGCCCGAGGACCTGCCCGAGCCGGTGGCGCTGGCCCTGCTCGACGTCTGCGGGGCACCGGCGGCCACCGAGCGGGTGGTCCGCCGCGGGTCCTCGGTGCTGGTCGTGGGGGCGGCCGGCAAGTCCGGCTGCCTGTCGTTGGCCGCGGCCCGGGACGCGCACGCCCGCCGGGTGGTCGGCCTGGTGCGCGACGACCGGGAGGCCGCCGCGTTGCGGGCCGCCGGTCTCGCCGACGAGGTCGTCGTCGCCGATGCCACCGACCCGCTCGCGGTCGCCGCCGCCGTCGGCGAGCCGGTCGACGTCACCGTCGTCTGCGTCGACGTCCCCGGCGCCGAACACGGGGCGGTCCTCGCGACGGCCGACGGGGGCACCGTGGTCTTCTTCTCCATGGCCACCTCCTTCCCGGCGGCGGCCCTGGGCGCCGAGGGGATGGCAGCGGACGTGACGATGCTGATCGGGAACGGCTACACGCCGGGGCACGCCGCCCTGGCCCTGGACCTGTACCGCCGGACCCCCGGCGTGCGGGCCCTGATCGACCCCCGCGTCCACCCGTGAGCACCCTGCTCACCGACGTCACGGTCGGCGACGCCCGCGGGCGCGCGGTGCACGTCGTCGACGGCGCGATCGCCTGGGTCGGGCCGACCACGGACGCACCACCGGCAGCCCGCACCCTGGACGGCAGGGGAGCGCTGCTGACCCCGGCGTTCGTCGACGCGCACGTGCACGCCACGGCCACCGGCCTGGCGCTCACCGGGCTGGACCTGCACGGCGCGGACAGCCTGCGGTCGGCGCTGGCCGCCGTCGCCGCGCACGTCGCCGCGCACCCGACCGGCATCGTGCTGGGCACCGGGTGGGAGGAGACCGCCTGGCCCGAGGGCCGGGCCCTGACCCGGCACGACCTGGACGCCGTCGTCGGCGACCGGCCGGCCTACCTGGCCCGCGTCGACGTGCACTCCGCCACGGTCTCCACCGCCCTGCTGGACCGGGTCCCGGGGATCACCGACCTGCCCGGCTTCGCCGCAGACGGCCGGCTGCGCCTGGACGCCCACCACGCCGCCCGACAGGCCGCCTACGGCGCCGTCGACCCCGGCCAGCGCACGGCGGCCCAGCGGGCCACCCTGGACCTGGCCGCCGACCTGGGCATCGGCTGCCTGCACGAGATGGGTGGACCCGAGGTCTCCAGCGCCGAGGACCTGGCCGGGGTGCTCGCGCTGAGCCGCCAGGTGCCCGGGCCGCTCGTGCTGGGCTGGTGGGGTGAGCTGTCCGAGCGCGGCGGGCTGGACGTCGTCCGGGAGCTGGGCCTGTCCGGCGCCGGGGGTGACCTGTTCTGCGACGGCGCGTTCGGCTCGCACACCGCCGCGCTGTCCACCCCCTACACCGACCGGCCGGAGACCTCCGGCGCGCTGCGCTTCGAGACCGCCCAGCTGGTCGAGCACGTCCGCGCCTGCACCGCCGCCGGCGTCCAGGCCGGCTTCCACTGCATCGGCGACGCCGCCGTGAACCAGGTGCTGGCCGCCGTCGCCGCGGTGGGGGAGCTGCTGGGCCGGGACGCCGTCCGGGCCTGCCGGCACCGGCTGGAGCACGTGGAGATGGTCGGCCCCGACGCCATCGAGGAGATGCGCCGCTGGGGCGTCGTGGCCAGCGTGCAACCGGCCTTCGACGCCGCCTGGGGCGGGGACGCCGGCATGTACGCCGAGCGGCTGGGCGTCGAGCGCGCGCTGGACTGCAACCCGCTGGCCGACCTGTCCGACGGCGGGGTCGCCATCGCACTGGGCAGCGACGCCCCCGTGACCCCGCTGGACCCGTGGGGCGGCGTGCACGCCGCGGTCGACCACCGCACGCCGGGCGCGGGGCTGCGCCCCTTCGACGCCTACGACGCCGCCACCCACGGCGGCTGGCACGCCGCCCGCGCCGAGCACCCCGAGGGCCCGCTGGCCGTCGGCGCACCCGCGCACCTGGCGCTGTGGGCCACCGACCTGACCCTGTCCGGGGTGCTCGCCGAGCGCGCCCGGCCCACCAGCCGCGGCCTGCTCGTCGCCGGTGACGTCGTCCGAGGAGGACCGTGAGCGCCCGCCTGACGCTGGACCCCGCCCTGGTCACCCGCGCCCGGGAGCTCGCCGCCCGCGCCGCGCAGCCGGTGATCGACCTGGCCGGGCAGCACACCACCGTGTCCGTGGAGCGCGCGGTGCTCCGGCTGGCCGGGCTGGAGGGCACCGACCCGGTGACCGGCGAGGGCGAGATCCCCTGGGTGAACCGGGTGGTCGACACCGTCCGCGAGCAGGTCGGCCTCGAGCACGGCGTCGCCCTGCCCGTCTGGGACGCGATCTCCTCGGGCCGGGCGGGGAGCCTGCAGGACGTGGCCGAGCAGGTCGGCGCCGGCACCGCCCGCTTCGCCGTCCCCACCGGTGGGGACGCCGACCGGGCCCGGGAGGCAGCGCTGGCCGCCGTCGGCGCCGGACTGGGCCGGGTGGACGACGCCCGCCGCCGGCGGGAGGAGCTGGTGGCCACCCACGGCGACCCGCCGCGACGTCCCTGGGTCTACCTGATCGTGGCCACCGGCGACATCTACGAGGACATCCCGCAGGCCCAGGCCGCCGCCCGGGCCGGCGCCGACGTCATCGCCGTCATCCGGTCCACCGGGCAGTCCCTGCTGGACTACGTGCCCGAGGGCGCCACCCGCACCGGGTACGCCGGCACCTACGCCACCCAGGAGAACTTCCGGCTGATGCGGGCCGCGCTCGACGAGGTCAGCGCGGAGCTGGGCCGCTACGTCCGGCTGACCAACTACGCCTCGGGGCTGTGCATGCCCGAGATCGCCGCGCTGGCCGGGCTGGAGCGGCTGGACATGATGTTGAACGACGCGATGTACGGCATCCTCTTCCGCGACATCAACCCGATCCGCACCTTCGTCGACCAGCGGTTCAGCCGGATGGTGCACGCCCGCGCCGGGATCATCATCAACACCGGCGAGGACAACTACCTCACCACCGCCGACGCCGTCGACGAGGCGCACACCGTCACGGTCAGCCAGCTGCTCAACGAGCGCTTCGCCCGCGAGGCCGGGCTCGAGGACTGGCAGCTGGGCCTGGGCCACGCCTTCGAGATCAACCCGGCCGTCCCGGAGTCCTTCCGGCTGGAGCTCGCGCACGCCATGCTGGCCCGCTCGCTGTTCCCCGACGCACCGCTCAAGTGGATGCCGCCCACCAAGCACATGACCGGCGACGTGTTCGGCGGCTACCTGCTGGACGGCTTCTTCAACCTGGCCGGGATGCTCACCGGTCAGTCGATCCTGCTGGTCGGGATGATGACCGAGGCCGTCGTCACCCCGTGGCTGTCCGACCGGGACCTGGCGCTGCGCAACGTGCGCTACGTGCTGGACGCCGCCGGGGGACTCGGCGAGGACTTCGCACCCCCGCCCGGCGGGTTCATCGACACCCGGGCGCACACCGTGCTCGGCGAGGCCGTCGACCTGCTGGAGCGGATCACCGCCGACGGGCTGCTGCCCTCGATCGCCGCCGGCACGTTCGGCATCACCAAGCGCCCGGCCGACCGCGGCAAGGGCCTGGACGGCGTCGTCGTCAAGGCCCCCGGTCACCTGGACCCGGCCACCGAGCTGATGGAGGCCCGATGACCATCGTCCGTCCCTACGGCGACACCACCGGCGACGGCATGGTGCAGACCTCGTTCACCCTGCCCGTCCCGCCCGGCCCCCGCGCCGAGGGCGCCGCGCTGCAGCTGGCCACCAAGATGGGCATCGCCCCGGCCATGGTCGTGCACAGCCACGGCATCGGCACCGACTTCACCTTCTTCGTCGTCTACGGGTCGGTGTCCCACCTGGTCGACACCGACCTCGTGGAGGTCGAGGAGCGGGCCTACCCGCTGCTGAGCCCCAGCGAGGTCAACGGCGCCATCAAGTCCCGGCTGCACCGCAAGCTGGTGGTGATGGGCGCCTGCATCGGCACCGACGCGCACACCGTCGGCATCGACGCGATCCTCAACCTCAAGGGCTTCGCGGGGGAGAAGGGCCTGGAGTACTACCGGGAGATGGACGTCGCCAACCTCGGCGCCCAGGTCACCGTCCCGGAACTGGTGGGCCAGGCACGTGCCGCCCGCGCCGACGCCGTGCTGGTCAGCCAGGTGGTCACCCAGAAGGACGCGCACCTGCGCAACACCCGGGAGCTGGCCGGGGCGTTCCGCGAGGCGATGGGGCCCGAGCGTCCGCTGCTGGTCGTCGGCGGCCCCCGCTTCGACCCCGCGATGGCCGGTGAGCTCGGCGTGGACAAGGTCTTCGGCCGTGGCACCACCCCCGGCGAGGTGGCCTCCTACCTCGTCTCCGCGTTGCTGCCCGCCCCGACCCCGGACCCCGCCCTCGTCCCCGCCCCCGCCCCCGCCCCTGAGGAGACCGCCGCGTGAGCGCCACCGTCGGACTGACCGTCACCCACCGCCGGTACGTGCCGCACGCGCACGCCCACTACGGCGGCTCGCTGGTCGACGGCGCCTACACCCTGGGCCTGTTCGGCGACGTCGCCACCGAGGTCGCGGTCGTCGGGGACGGCGACGAGGGGCTGCTCGCCGGGTACAGCGAGGTCCGCTTCCTGGGACCGGTGCAGGCCGGCGACGTGCTGGAGGCCTCCTGCGAGGTGGTCCGGGTCGGCCGGCGCAGCCGGACGCTGCGCTGCTGGGCCGACGTCGTCGCCCGCGCGGAGCCCGCGCGGGGCCCGTCGGCGGCGGGCGTGCTGGACCCGCCGCTCCGCGTGGTGGAGGCCACCGCCACCCTCGTCGTGCCGGAAGCGTCGTGACGCACGGCAGCGACTCGGTCACATTTGGGTCACGGCCTGCCGCTGGTGTCCCGATGACCTGTCCGTCCGGCGTGTCGGCTCCTAGGGTCTGACCGCTCGCACGATGCGGTCCCGACCTGTCTCGGGGCCACCCGGGCGGCACCCCGCGCCACCAGACAACGACGGGTGCGGACGCAACCGGCGTCCGGTCCGACGGCCCGAAGGCGCGGGGTGCCGTCGCCGGGGAGCTGACGCCGGCCCCCGCCCCCCGGGTGGGATGCTGGTGGTCCCGCGCCGCCCGGCGCGGACCAGCGAGGGGAGTGCCGGCAGTGGCAGCGACCGGCACGGTCGAACGGGCGGTCCCGCCCGCCGACGACGACACCCCCCGCACCCGCCGCCCGGCCACCGCGCTGCTGGGCCGCACGCTGCTGGCCGCGGGCGGTGGCCTCGCCCTGTTCTTCGCGTTCCCCGGCTTCGACCTCTCCTGGCTGGCTCTGGTCGGGCCGGCGACGCTGTCCCTCGCCGTCCGCGGCACCCGCTTCCGCACCGGGCTCTGGCTGGGCCTCGTGCACGGCCTGGCCTTCTTCGTCCCCCTGCTGTCCTGGACCGGCGTCTACGTCGGGTCGTTCCCCTGGCTGGCGCTGGCCACCGCCGAGTCGCTCTACGTCGCGGTGCTGGGCGGCGCGCTCGCCGTCACCGCCGGCGTCCGCGGCTGGCCGCTGTGGGCAGCAGCGCTCTGGGTGGGCCAGGAGGCCGTGCGCGGCCGCTGGCCCTTCGGCGGCTTCCCCTGGGGACGGCTGGCCTTCAGCCAGGCGGAGGGGCCCTTCACCGGGCTGGCCGCCTACGGCGGGACCGCGCTGGTCAGCTTCGCCGTCGCCCTCACCGGCACGCTGCTCGCCGCCGCGGTGCTCGCCCTCCTCCGCGCCCGCCGCACGGACGCGCTGCGCGCGCCCGCCGTCCGCGCCGGGGCCGCGGCCGTCGTCGCCGCCCTCGCGGTGCCGGTCCTGGGCTGGGTCGCTGCGCTGCCGCTGCCCGGCGCCTCGCTGACCGAGGGTGGACCCACCCGGGTCGTCGCCGTCGTCCAGGGGAACGTGCCCCGGGCCGGCCTGGACTTCAACGCCCAGCGCCGGGCGGTGCTGGACAACCACGTGCAGGAGACCCAGGCGCTGGCGCTGCAGGTCGACACCGGCGAGGTGGCCCAGCCCGACCTCGTCGTCTGGCCGGAGAACAGCTCCGACATCGACCCCTACCGCAACGCCGACGCGGCCGCGGCCATCAGCACCGCCGCCCGCGCCATCGGCGCCCCGATCCTGGTCGGTGCCGTCGTCAGCGGCCCGGGTGAGTTCCTCAGCAACACCGCGATCGTCTGGGATCCCGAGACCGGGCCGGGGGACACCTACGTCAAGCGCCACCCGGTGCCCTTCGCCGAGTACATCCCCCACCGCGACTTCTTCCGGTTCTTCAGCTCCCAGGTCGACCTGGTCCGCAACGACTTCGCCGCCGGCGAGGGCGTGGGCACCCTGGACGTCGGCGGCGCCCGCATCGGGGACGTCATCTGCTTCGAGGTCGCCTACGACGGCCTGGTCCGCGACGTCGTCGACGCCGGGGCCACCATGCTGGTCGTCCAGACCAACAACGCCACCTTCGGCTACACCGACGAGAGCCCCCAGCAGCTGGCCATGGGCCGGCTGCGTGCCGTCGAGTTCGGCCGGTCGGTCGTGATGGCCTCCACCAGCGGGATCAGCGCCGTCATCGCCCCCGACGGCACCCTGGTCCGCAGCTCCGGGCTGTTCACCGCGGCGACCTTCGTGGAGGAGATCGCCCAGCGGGACGGTCGGACCCTCGCCTCCCGCGTCGGCGCCGGACCGGAGTGGGTGCTGACCGCACTGGGTGTCGCCGCACTCGCCGGTGCCGTGGGCTCGGGGGTCATCCGCCGCCGGGCTCTGCGACGAACCCCGGCGTGACCTCCCCGAGCGACCGCGTGCTGGTCGTCGTCCCCACGTACAACGAGGTCGAGAGCCTGGCCGGGGTGCTGGACCGGCTGCACGCCGCCGTCCCCACCGCGCACGCGCTGGTCGTCGACGACGGCTCACCCGACGGCACCGGCGCGCTCGCCGACGCGCTGGCGCAGGCCGACGAGCGGGTGCACGTGCTGCACCGCACCGAGAAGTCCGGGCTGGGCCCGGCCTACGTCGCCGGCTTCGCCTGGGCGCGGGCCCAGGGCTGGCCGGTCGTCGTCGAGATGGACGCCGACGGGTCGCACCCGCCGGAGCAGCTGCCGGACCTGCTGGCCGCGCTGGAGGACGCCGACCTCGTGCTGGGCTCCCGGTACCTGCCCGGCGGCCGGGTCGAGGACTGGCCGTGGTTCCGGCTGGCCATCTCCCGGGTCGGGAACGTCTACACCCGGTGGGCGCTGCGGCTGCCCCTCACCGACGCGACCGGCGGGTTCCGGGCCGCGCGGGCCGACCTGCTGGCCCGGCTGCCCTTCGAGGAGGTGGCCAGCCAGGGCTACTGCTTCCAGGTCGACTGGGCCTGGCGGGCGGTCCGCAGCGGGGCCCGGGTGGTCGAGGTGCCGATCGTCTTCACCGAACGTGCCGCGGGCAGGAGCAAGATGAGCTCCTCGATCGTTGGAGAGGCACTGGCCCGGGTCACCTGGTGGGGTGTCCTGGACCGGGTGGCCGACCGGCTGCCCGGTCGGGTGTCCCGGCCGGTACCGGCACGATCGCAGGTCGCCGGGGGTCGCTGACCTCCGCCTGCGGCCGGAGAGAGGGAGCACATGAGCAGCCGACTGCGCACCGCACTGGGCCTGGGCGCACTGGCCGAGGTCCTGGTCTTCATCGCCGTCGCCGCGTGGATCGGGGTGGGCTGGACCATCCTGGCCACCCTGGCCACCAGCGCGCTGGGCTGGGTCCTGCTGGCCCGGCAGGGCACCAAGACCCTCGCCGAGCTGCGCCTGCGCGCCCAGGAGCACCGCGCCCCGGGCACCGTCCTCGGGGACGCCGGCCTGATCGCCGCCGGCGGCCTGCTGATGGTCCTGCCCGGCTTCATCGGCGACCTGCTGGGCCTGCTGTGCCTGCTGCCGGGCACCCGCAGGCTGCCCCGCGCGCTGATCGCCCGCGCCGTGCTGAACCGGCTGCCCGACCGCGCCCGCGGCCCGGTGCACGTCCGCAGCACCCGGACGGCGGAGTTCACCACCGACGGCCCGCACCGCACGACCAGCACCCGCGGCCCGGCCGTCATCGAGGGCAGCGTCGTCGAGGGCAGCGTCGTGGGGGAGCCGAGCCCCGAGCGCTGAGCCCGGCCCGGACGCAGAACGGCCCCGGTCCTGGTGGACCGGGGCCGTTCTGCTGTCAGCTGTCGCTCAGCTGGGGACGCGGGTGCGGCGGCTCTTGAGGACGTCGAGGCGCTCGGCCAGGACCTCCTCGAGGTCGTCGACGCTGCGACGCTCCAGCAGCATGTCCCAGTGCGTGCGCGGGGGCTTGACCTTCTTGGGGGCCGGCTCCGCGCCGCCCACCAGCTTGGCGGGCGCGCCGTCGTACTTGCACTCCCAGGTGTCGGGGAGCTCGGCGTCGTCGGCGAACGGCACCGTCACGACGTGGTTCTGGGGGCACCGGTACTCGGCGTACTGCCGCTCGATCGGCGCCGTGTTGCGCTCGGTCTCGTAGCTGACGCTGCCCAGTCGGCTGCCGCGCAGGGAACGCTCGCCCATGGCACACCGTCCTCTCGTGCTCGTGTCGGTCCGTGACGTGGTCCCACGGTGTCTGCCCACCCGGTGACCACTGCACGCGCGACCGAGGTCATCGGTGCGGCGGTGTCGTCCGGGGGAGTCAGGAGGACCAACGACGGAAGTCGGACGGAGATTCCGTCTCGTCAGTCGCCCATCATCGCACGGACACCTCGTGGTCAGCCACCCTCTCCCCGGACAGGGTGAGCTGTCCGGGACCGGTCGGGGTCGGGCCGAGCTGCCCGCGGACGTGGTGTCGGCGGCACAGCACCTGGTACCTCACGTCGTCCCCCGCGGTGGGGGCGGCCACGGTGTCGGCGACGACGACCGTCTCGCCCTCACGCACCATCGCGCCGTCGACGACCCGGGCGTTGAGCAGCCCGGGCAGGCCGCACCAGCACAGCACCTCGACCTGGATCCGCTGGACGTCGTCGGCGAGCTCGAACAGGCGCCGCGTGCCGGTGAACAGCTGGGCGCGGAAGTCGGTGGTCAGCCCGAAGGCGTAGACGTCGACGTGCGACTCGTCGACGAGCTCGGCCAGCTGCTCGACCTGCCGGCCGGTGAGGAACTGGGCCTCGTCGACGATGACGTAGTCGACCCGGTGCCCGTCGGCCCAGCGCCCGCGCACCAGCAGCCGGACGTCGACGTCGGGATCGAGCTCGACGGCCTCGCGGGACAGCCCGACCCGGCTGCTGATCTGCGGGGCGGCGGACCGGTCGCCCTGGGTCAGCCGCAGGCCGTGCCGGCCCTGCCGGCTCTGGTTGTGGTCGACCTGCAGGGCCAGGGTGGACTTCCCACAGTCCATCGGGCCGTGGAAGAAGGTCAGGTGCGCCGGGGCGGCGTGCCGTCGGCGGTCGCCGGCGACGGGGACGAACGGCGGCAGGGGAGAGGGGGTCACAGACGCTCCGGAGGGGTGTTGCCGGCCTCGAGGACGGCCCGGCGCATCGGCAGCCGGGCCAGCAGCACGAAGCCCGCGACGAAGAAGACGACGAGGCTGATGATGGCCAGCCGGTAGGAGCCGGTGAGCTGGTAGGTCAGACCGAACGCCAGCGGGCCCAGCCAGCTGGTGCCGCGGTCGCTGATCTCGTAGAAGCCGTAGTACTCGGCCTCCTTGCCCAGCGGGATGAGGTGGCTGAACAGCGAGCGGGACAGCGCCTGGGTGCCGCCCTGCACGAGCCCGATGACCGCGGCCAGGGCGTAGAACTGGGCGGCGGCGCCCTCCTGCAGGGTGAAGGCCGCGACCAGCACCAGGGTCCAGGCGACCAGGCAGCCCAGCACGGTGCGCTTGGCGCCGTAGCGGGCCGCGACCCGGCCCAGGCCCAGGGCGCCCGCGATGGCGACCACCTGGACCATCAGGATCGCGCCGGTGAGCACCGACTGGTCCAGGCCCAGCTCCTCGGTGGCGTAGAGCGCCGACAACGAGATGACGGTCTGCACGCCGTCGTTGAAGAGCAGGTAGGCGCCCAGGAACCACAGCGTGAGCGGGAAGGCCCGCATCTCCCTGAGCGTGGTGGCCAGCTGCTTGAACCCGCTCCCGGTCCGGCCCACGCCCGCGGCCACCGGCCGGTTGCGGAGCCGGGACACCGTGAACACGGTGAAGGTGCCCCACCACAGCCCCGCGGTGGCCAGGCAGATCCGCACCGCCTCGCCCTCGGTGAGACCCAGGGAGTCCCGGGAGACGTAGAGCACCAGGTGCACGGCCAGCAACAGGGCGCCGCCGACGTAGCCGACCGCCCAGCCCCGGCTGGAGACCCTGTCCCGCTCGTCGGGTGCAGCCAGGTCGGGCAGCCAGGCGTAGTAGACGACGGTGGCGGCCCCGAAGCTGATGTTGGCCAGCACGAAGAGCCCCGCGCCCAGCAGGTAGCGGCCGTCGGAGACGAAGAACAGGCCCGTGCAGGACAGCGCGCCCAGCGCGGCGAACCCGCCGAGCAGCTCGCGCCGCCGTCCGGTGCGGTCGGCGATCGCCCCGGTGACCGGCAGGACGACGACCTGGACGACGACGGAGAACGACAGCACGAAGGAGAACCAGCTGCCCGGGTCGATGCCCAGGAAGCCCAGCTCGCCGTCCGGGCCGGCCGCGTCGCGGGCCACCGAGGTCAGGTAGGGCCCGAGGAAGACGGTGGTGACGCTGGTGTTGAACACCGACATCGCCCAGTCGTAGGAGTACCAGCCGGTGCGCTCGCGCCGCAGGGCGCGGTCGACCGGGGGCGCGCTGGGGGCGTGGGTCACGGCCGCAGGGTGTCAGGCGGGGACGGGGCGGGTCCAGCACCGGGCACGTCGACGGGCACGCGTCCTCCCGGGTAGGCGGCGACGGCCGTGGTCGGCCGGGTGGGGTCTCCGAAGGCGATCCGGTCGGTGGGCTCGCCGGCGCGCAGCGGCACCAGCCCCCGGGTGATCGCCGCGGTGATCCGCATCCGGGCCCGGTGCGCGTCACCGACCCGACCAGCCTCCAGGTCCTCCAGCGGCACGGGCGGTCCGACGTGCACCCGGAGGGCCGGCTGGCGCCACAGCGCCCGGGCCAGGGTGCGCAGCTTGCCCCAGTCGTTGGCGTACTGCAGGACCTCGTGGGCTCCCCACTGGCTGATGGGGAGCACCGGCACCCGGGTCTCCAGGGCCAGCCGGGCCAGACCGGTGCGGCCCTTCTCGGGCCACCCGTCGGGGGCCAGCCCGACCCGGCCCTCGGGGTACACGGCCATGTGGCCACCATGGTCCAGGGCCACCCGGACGACGCGCAGGGCGTGCGCGGCGACGTCGGTGCCCCGCTCGACCCGGACCCCGCCGGACCGCTCCAGCACCGCGCCCACGAGGGGGGCGCCGATGATGCCGCCGGTGGCCATGAACCGCGGGGCAACGCCCAACCGGTGGAAGGCGGCGCCGATGACGAAGGAGTCGTAGTCCCCGATGTGGTTCCCGGCCAGGATCAACGGCCCGTCCCGCAGCTCGGGCGGGATCTCCCCGGTGACGACGACCCGGCCGAACAGCGACACCGCGGGGGAGACGGTGCGCAGCAGCGCCCGCCACCCCCACCACGGCGGTGCGGCGGCGATGGCCAGCTCGCGGGCGAACCAGTCCGGGTCGGAGTCGGCCACCTGGTCGGCGAGCTCGGCGGGCAGCGGGGGTGGCGTGGGACGCCAGGCCAGCAGCCGGTCCCGGAGGCTCACGTCGCGCTCCAGGCGCCCCGGCGGGTGAGCACCTCGCGCAGCATGCTGGGCCGGTCGGTCATCACGCCGTCGACCCCCAGGTCCAGCACCCGGTCCACCTCGGCCGGGTCGTCCACGGTCCACACGTGCACCTGCAGGCTGCGCTCGTGTGCGGCGGCGATGAACCGCTCGTCGACCAGGGGCCGACCGCCCAGGTGCAACGGGACCTGCGCGCAGCCGGCCTGGATGCGGACCAGCCCGGCGGCACGCGGGGAGTAGGAGGACAGCCGGAGCGCGGCGACGCCCTTGGGCCCCAGCGAGGTGCACAGGTCCGGGCCGAGCAGCCGGCGGGCGGCCGCGACGCGGGCGTCGGAGAAGGAGGCCAGGCAGATCCGGTCCAGCACCCCGGTGCGCCGGATCAGCCGGGCCAGCGGGGCCAGCACGCCGGCGGCCTTGACGTCGATGTTGAACCGGACGTCGGGCCAGGCGGTGAGCAGGTCCTCCAGCGGCACGATCGGGTCCCGGCCGCCGATCAGCGCGGTGGACACCTCACTCCAGGGCAGGGCGTCGATCCGGCCGGTGTGGTCGGTGACCCGGTCCAGCGTGGGGTCGTGGAAGGCGACCAGGACGCCGTCGGCGGTGGCCCGGACGTCGGTCTCCAGGTACCGGTAGCCCAGGGCCACCGCAGCCTCGAAGGCCGGCTGGGTGTTCTCGACGTGCTCGATGGCCCCGCCGCGGTGGGCGATCGCCAGAGGCGTCGGCGCGTCGAGGTAGGCGAAGCGCGAGCCGGGCACGGCGACACGCTAGGACGGCCCGTGGAGCCCATGCCTGCCGGGGGTCCCCGGGCGTGTCCCGGCAGCTCCGGGTGATGATCCGTCTACGGTCTGCGACGTGGTGGCAGAGCAGCTGGCGGTGCCGGGGACGGCGTCCGCGGAGTCCGTGGCGGACCCGACGTCGACCGTCCGGGTGCGCCGCTCCCGCCGGCGCGCGCCGGCCGAGGTCGAGGAACGCCGGTGCGGCTGGTGCCGCAGCGTCCTGCCTGCCCAGGAGTCCGTGGGGCGGCCTCGGCTGTACTGCGGCCAGGCCTGCCGCCAGCGCGCCTACGAGCAGCGGTCCGCGACCGCGAAGGCCGGCCTGTCGCCCGATGTCGTGCTGGTGACCCGGACCGAGCTCGACGGGCTCCAGGACCGGCTGTTCCAGCTGCGCTGTGCCCTCGAGGACGTGCAGACCCTGATGACCGAGAAGCCCACGAAGGCCGAGCTGGAGAAGGCACTGTCGGAGCTGATCCGCTCCACCGGGCGCCTGGACCGGTTGTGGCTGTCGGGCAAGAACGCCGGCTGAGAGTCGCTGGTCGACCTGGTTGCGTCAGCGTGACGCAACCAGGTCGAGGGGCAGGTCAGTCCGGGTCGGAGGGGACGTCGCCCGAGTCCGGGTTCTCGTTGCCGTGGTTGTAGACCGACCCCTGCTCGACGCTGGTCGGGTCGTTGCCGGACAGGTTGCTGGCACCGTCCTTGGGCGTGCCGGAGCGCTGCCCCAGACCCTCGGTGTCGCTGCACCCGGTGAGGGCGGCGCCGCCGCCGAAGAGCGCCAGGGCGGCGAGGACGGAGACGACGGGACGGCGGATCTGCATGCTGTGAGCGTAGGCGACCCGCCCGTCGGTCGCGCCCTCGACACCCACCTGCCGTCACCTGTATTCGTCACTGTGACCTTATGTGGTCGGTCCCGGTGGACCGAGGGGAGTGGCGCCCGGACGCGGCGTCGCCCACCGGGGGCTCGGTGGGGCCCGGCGTAGAAGGTCTGGCACCGGTGAGGCCTGAGGTCGACGGCCGACGACGCCGGGCACGGTGGGCGATCGTGATCGACGGTCGACGCCCGCGGCGGTCGACGGCGCAGGCGCAGAGCCGCAGGGGCGCCGCACACGGGGACGGACACCACCGGGACGACCGAACTCGACGGACCGGGCGCAAGCTGGCCCGCCAGCGAGCTGACCGCCGACGAGCGAGCACCGACGAGCGAGCACCGACGCGCAGTCGGCGGGCGACGACGTCACGGTCCGTCGGAGCACCCAGACGTCGGGTGGGCCACCCCTCCCGGCCCTCCACCTGTCACGCCGATAATCGACATTATGTCAGGTCGCTGCTCTGGGGCTCCTCCGGACTCGCCCAATTGACTAGTCTCACAGTCGGCCGAAACGTCCGTCCGCCACAGGTCCCCCCACAGGCAGTCGCTGCCGACCTGCACTCCTTCAACACCTACATGTTCTGCTAGCCGATCGTCGAATGTCTGGCCCCGGAGTCCTAGGAAGATCGGCGAATGACCTTTCCCCACACAGGGCGTTGCGCTGCCGACTACTGTCCCACTCAGGTAAGCCAAGCCTGCCTGCGGTCTCGATATCGGCCGAGCCCCGAGCAAGGTTCACCACTCCCCCGGTTGGAGAGTGGGAAGGTGCATTCCTGTCCATTTAACAGAATCTAGCTTATCGGCGGTAGCTACAGACTTCCGAGGACAAGCCGATGTGCTGGCTAAACCTGCAAAACCGACCCATTTCGTCGAACCCCATGTAACGCCTTCTTGGTCGCGTTTCCCACGCGGCCACACACTGACTCCACGATCACACAGGTTTCTCAACGCCCCTGACCGACTCGGGTCCTGAGACATGCTTCGGCGCGTAGCCGATGATGACACTAAGCATTGGGTGTGCAGATTCGGTTCTTGCGGTTGTGTCAACGGTAGTCATGGCAAGCCTGCAGGGCGCTCGACAGCGACGCCCTCGGCGAATCCAAAATGTCGTCCATAATGGTCGTGGGCGCGGGCCTCGATCTCCAAGTAGCCCCAGGTACCCCGGTTCATGTTCTTGGCAGAGATGAACAAGTCGTGCACTTCACGGTCGACAACGTCTCGCGCGTTGCCCAGGATTTCACCACCAGTCAGTTGAATTGCCTTCACGTGCATGTCGGCGTACTCAAGTATGCGCCCACCCTGCAAGTTCATCCGCGATGGAGGGTTCGGCTCGCACCAGTCCATAAGACCAGCAA
Source organism: Modestobacter sp. Leaf380 (assembly GCF_001424485.1). Taxonomy (GTDB): domain Bacteria; phylum Actinomycetota; class Actinomycetes; order Mycobacteriales; family Geodermatophilaceae; genus Klenkia. The sequence goes on along the minus strand of NZ_LMQC01000021.1, from coordinate 87,750 downwards.
GGATTATTACCTTGGACGTCTCGTACGTTGCCAGGACCAGGCCGCAGGCACTCCACCCGCCCCTACGTAAAGGTATCGCCCAGAAGTCGCCAGCGAGAATTTTAGATGTCGACCTTGGCTGAAATGGATACTCCATAAGATGACACCTTCCGTATGTGGAGCACTCAATTGCGTGGAGACCGGGCTCACCACCGGCTTTGCCCATGCCGTTGCAAGTATGCCCTCCCGGCCGTCATGTATCCAGCCCCACGGGTCGTCCTAAGGACGCGCGCACTGATCGGCTCGACTCGATTCAACCTTGGCCTGAACTGATTGTGCGCCAACTGCTCCAATCCGCGCTGTTCTGACCGCTTTTGCGTAACCGCCAAGATTCGGAAGTTGGCGCCTTGAAACTCTCGGGCATGCTCGGCTTGCCGGCGAGCAAGATTGTTTGTCCGTCCTGTCCGAACGACCTGACCGGCCCTATCCGTCAGTGCGTAGACGCCGCCCACGGGACAGCTGGCGTTATGAACGACAACCGCACTGTGCCCGTCAGGGTCAACCAGGAAAGTGTGCGTGTTTGCAATCGTCAGATTGAACACTTGTTGATCAACAACGTATCCGTGGTCGATGACCGCCGTGACACGTTGACGATGTCCATCTACCGCCGCTGTGAGGTCACCGGGCTCAAGGTCCACAGCGTCAATCCAGTCACGACCCTCGGCCCAGACTGGGTGATTCGCGGTCGCCGTCCAGGAAACCCTCCCCGGCCCACGATCGGCATACTCCTCATGCCGCAAGCCACCAGCGCCATTCACCAGTTCGGTGAAGATTGTGACGAGGTGCTTCACCCCAAGCCCCGTAATCACGTTCAGGACGGGCTGGATCGTCGTTTCGCCGGATACGGGGTCGACGCTACGCACCTCGACGCCTGCAGTCAGTGACGAGATTGGCATCAATGAACCGTCAGCGAGGACAACTCTGGTTTCCGGAGTAAAACTGTTACACCGCACGGCCTGCACAGCAGCTCGTCCTGCCCGCGCAGACACACTGCCAGCCGCTCGAAGCGCCCGCGCTCCGGCTCTAACGATGGCCCCCCCGCCCGGAATCATCGCTGCTGCCGCAGTGATTCCCATTTCGACGGCTTTGGACTTATTACCTTGGGCCGCGTATGCGACGGCGGATACGCCTGCGGCCGCGGCGCCGATCGGCCCGGGGATGTTTGAGGCGATCTCACCAACCTTGGCGGCGATCTTGACGGCCTTTTTGACCCAGCCCCATCCCCATTTGCCGTCGAGGTCGGTGCAGTTGACGGGATCGCCGGAGCAGTAGTCGTAGGTGGTGGCGTTGCCGCCGGGGACCGGGTCGGTGGACCAGAAGCGTCCGGTGTTGGGGTCGTAAAGGCGAACGCCCATGAGAGTGACGCCGGCTAGGGCTTGGGTGGAGCGTTGAGCGCCACCGAGCCAGCCGTACCGGTTGTTCTTGTTGGGCGAGGCTCCGGTGGAGGTACGGGCGCGGCCGGTGGTGAGGTCTGTGGGGGTGCCGTACTCATCGGCGGTCTGGTGCCGGATGCCCGCCCAGGTGGCGGCCGATGCTCCGTCGGCGATAGGCAGCGTGGTCATGACGCTGCCCTGCAGGTCGATCAGCTGCAGCACCCGGGCGCCGGCCTTGCCCGTCTGCATGGCCAGAGATCCATCCAGGCCGTCGACGTATCGGGTGATCTCATTCGGCAGGGACTTGTCCTCGGAGATCCACGCCGGGGAGTCGGAGTCGGAGTCGTAATGGTTGACCTTCGTGACCGCCTGCTGCCAAGCGTTGTTCATCCACGTCTCGGACGTGAACTCGCTGAACCGCTGCAGCGGGTCCAGCGTCCACGTCTGCCGGGCGACGTTGGCGATGGTCTGGGAGGCGATCAGGTCGTTGACCCAGTAGGCGTTCTGCACCCGCGCGCCGGGGTTGGAGGCCACCGGGGCATCCACGATGCGGCCCAGCGGGTCGTACACCCAGCCCGCCGCCCCCGTCGCGGAGTCCGACACCAGTCGGTCACCGGAGTCATAGCTGTATGAGGTCGACGTAGATCCGGTGCCGGTGGCTGTCGGGCAGGTGGAGTTCGCAGACCGGTTCACCGACCGCGAGAGCCGTTCGGCGCGGTCGCCGTAGGTGTAGGCCCGGGAAGTGCAGGAGGCGATTCCTGCGGTGAGGTCAGTGACGTTGGTCAGGCGGCCAAGTCGGTCGTAGGCGTAGGTCTTGGCCGAGGCCGGGGTGGTGTGGGTGACGAACTGGCCGCTGCCGTTCTCCACCACCGCTGAGGCTGCAATGACCGCCTGGTCCGAGGTACGCACGTAGGTGCGCGAGATGGGGGTGCGGCCGGCGTCGTAGGCGATCCGCAGCTGCACCCCACCGGGCAGGGACTGTGTGAGGACCTGCCCGTCTGGGCCGTAGGTCGCTGAGATCGTGCCGCCGACAGAGTCTGCGACGGAGGTGACGTAGCCGCGGGGTTCAGCGGTGCGGTCGTAGGTGAAGGTGGTGGAAGCGCCGGTGGAGTCGGCGACGGTGACGGGTTTGCCGTACCGGTCGAAGGTGGTGGTGGTGACCCCACCGGCGGCATCGGTGTAGGAGGTCATCCGCCCCAGGGCATCGAACACCTTCGCCGTACGGGCGAGCACGATGCCGCCTGCGTCCACGGTGGACACCGCGGTGACGTCACCTGAGGCCGGGTCGTACGTCGTGGTCGTCTTCGGCAGCGCACTGGGGGTCACCCCTGCTCCGGCGGCGGTGATGGCCACCGAGGTGACGCGGTCGGCCTCGTCGTAAGTGGTCGTCGTGGTCCGGGACTGGGTGACCGTGGTACCGGCCAGCGGCCCTGTCGCGGTCTCGGTGACCGTGGCGATCGAGCCGTACCGGTTGTATGCCGACACAGTGCGCACCGGGAGGCCGGTGGCCATCCTGGCTGTGTCCGAGCCGGTCGTCGGGCCAGCGTTGTAGTTGACGCACGGCAGCCCGGCGTAGTGGGCGTTGTTGCCGCACTCGCTCCGGTCGGGGTTGGCTCCGGCGGTGTAGAACACCGACCGCACCGTGCCGGCGTCTGAGCCGGTGGAGCCGACCTTGCGGGACTCCACTGCCCGACCCTGGACGTTGTAGCGGACCCGGGACACCAGGTTCACCCCGCCGGCGCCGGCGTCTCCGGTCACGACCGTGGGCGAGCCGATCTTCCAGCCCGACGTCGGGCCGATCGGTGACGCGCCGTCGATCGGGTCGTAGCCGTTGACGGTGACCTCGACATCGATGAGCTGCCCGCCCGAGGTGAGATCAGCCTGCGCACCGGCCCGCCAATCCGCGGCTGGCAGCACCACGCCTTCGGTACCGGTGGTCAGCAGGTGGTAAGCCAGACCGTCGGGCTTGCCCTCGTCGTAGACATTCGCGGTGAACGCATGGGCCAGCCGGACGTCGGCGGGGTTGTTGCCGATCGCTACGCGCAGCAGCGGCCCGCGAGTGCGGACGAGGTCCAACCCGTCGGGGCTGTAGGCGCTCAGGCTGGACAGGGCCAGGGATCGGGTGGCCGTGTCGGCGTTGGTCAGGTTCAACGCCGCCAGATCCGCCGTGGCCGAGGGCATCTGCCCCAGCGCCAGCAGGCGGTTGGTGGCATCCAGGGTGCGGACGACGTTGCCGAAGCGGTCGTACTCGGCGGTGTCGACGAACCCCGCCGCTGGGGCGTCGGTGCCGGTGGGTGTAGCGGTGTTCACCTCACGGCCGGAGGCATCGAGGTAGTGCACGGTGGCCGGCCGGTAACCGTTGGAACCGGGAGCGCTCGAGGTGGCGGTGGTGACCGTGGGGACGTTCTCAGGTCCGAAGATCGCGGTGGCGTCGGTGGGTCCGCGGGTTTGCGCCCAGGTGGCCAATGCAGCGGGGTTCAGGTCGTACGGGCCGCCCGCGGCCCGGTCCAGGGGCACGTTGTAGACGACGGTGGAGGTGGTGTCCGGGCCGGTTGCGGTCAGGGAGCCTGGCTGCAGCGAGGCGCGGGTGACCGACAGCAGCCGCCCAGAGGAACGGTCGATGCGGTCGCCGTTGCCGATGGAGGAGTTGGCGCCGCCGGTGCCGTAGGTGAACCGCCACGGCAGCTCGGCCGCTCCGGTCACGGTGAGGACCCGGCCATCACCGTCGTAGGTGTATGTGGTTTTCAGCGCTGGGCTGATGCGGGGGTCCCAGACCTCGCGCAGCATGCCCCGGTCGTCGTAGCTGTACCGAACAGCCGAGACAGCTGTGGTGACGGTCTCCCCCGGGACCGAGGACCACAAGCGGACCTCGATCAGCCGGTCGGCGTAGTTCCCGAAGCTGGGGCCGGCGGTGGAGCCTGGGGTTCCTGTCGCGTAGACGAGTTCTTGGACCTGGCAGCCGATCACGGGGGTGACGCCGGTGCAGGCGGTCGTGTTGGTCGGCCAGTTGTCGACGCCGGTCTGGATGGGGGCGATGACGCGGGCCAGGCGGAGGCGGCCGTTGACGTTCTCGTACACCAGGCGTGACTGCCCCGACGCCGCCGGCGGCGAGGTCGACACCAACCGGGCGATGGTGTCCCCCGTGGGGTGGGGGCCCTGGTGTGTCTGGCTGTTCCAGGTGACGAGGTTGTCAGGGCGGTAGATGACGACGTTGCCGTCGTTCTGCACGACCAGTCGCGCTCCGGCGTAGACCCCGCCGTAGGCCCTGACGTCCCAGACTGGGGTGTTGGACGGGCTGTAGACGACGAAGTTGCCGTCGGTCTGCATGACGGCGCGGGAGTCGGGGACCGGTGTGACGCCCTGGAAGTTCAAGGCCCAGATCGGGGTGTGCGCGCCGGTGGCGAGTTCGATCTTGTACAGGACGAGGTTGCCGTCGGACTGCATCTTGAACTTGTATGCGCCGTTGGTGGAGATGACTTGCTGCTCGCTGCCCAGTTGCTGGCCCGGCTGCAGGATGTTGGTGACCCCGATCGCGAAGGTCGACACGGTGCCGTCGAGTTCGGTCAGTCGCCACTGGCCCTCACCGGTGCGAGTCAGGGTCACCCCTTCGCCACCGGGTTCGGGCCACCACTTGCCGTCGGCGCCTTCGGTGAACCAGATCTCCCCTCCCCCGGACAGGTGGAGTGCGGCCACCTCGGGATAGGGCTGGGAGATGTGGCTGTAGGCGGTGCCGGAGGATCCGTCAGCGGTGCCCAGGGACCACTGCGGTCCCAGTGGGGCCCAGACTTCCCGGACGCTCAGATCGTCGTAGAACACCTGGGCTCCTGCCGTGCCCGACCCGTTGTACAGCCGCAGGACACCATTGGACGCTGCGTCGGACGGGATGGTGACGTCCATGGTGATCTGCTGCCAGGACTCGGCCACCACCGCACGGGTCGACGTTGCTGTGACGACGTTGCCGCCGACGGCCTGGTAGCGGACGTTCAGCCGTTGCGCGGCTGACGACGCGTCGGTCACCAGGCCGGTCGCCGCCGGCACGAAGACCCACCCCGATACCCGGTACGTTGCCCCCCGCCGCAGCGGCAGCGGGGTGGCGACGGTGGCGTAGCTGTCGGCTGAGGTGCCGGCGGCGGTCAGCAGCAGTGAGTTGTTGCCACGATGCCAGCGGTTGGCGGCCTTCTGCACCGACACCGCCGTACCGGTGAACTGGGTGACCTCAGCGATCGCCTGGGTGGCTTCCGAGAGCACCTCGGGCTGAAGCTCCAGGCCCGAGTGCGGGTCACGGGAGGACGCGGTGCGGCCCAGCGCGAGTCCGAATTCATCGACATCGGTCGCGGCCAGCGTGTAGTCCCCGGTCAGCAGGTTGACCGTGCCCGGGCCCACGGAGTCGGTGGCGGCGTAGGCGGCATCGGGGCTGACTGTCAGACCGACCCACGCGGTTTGATAGGCGTTCGTGCCGTTGGCGTCGGTGGCCATGCGCGCGGACACCTGGACCGGGCCGGGCACATCACCCAGAGTCAGGCTGGCATCCCACGTGGCGTAGTCGGCGACATCTGCCACGGGTGTCCAGGCCGTGGTGAGCGGCGCCCCGTTGGGGCGAGTCAGCGCCGGCAGGCTGATCGGGTGGTTGTCGGTGGCATCGGGGCCCCGGCGCCAGAGGAACTGCACGTGGGTGAACACCGGTTCCCCGGCCGCGGTGAGTCGCACCTTCCGAACGACCTGAGCACCCTCGACAGGGGAGACGACCCCAGCCCGACCCACGTTGAAGACGTAGTTGACGAGTCCTGAGCGGTTGCCTGCCCGGTCGATGGACCGCACCTGCAACACATGGACACCGTTGGTGGGCGGGGTGACGGTGACCGTGGTGTTGCCGTTGGCGTTGGCCCTGGTGGTGGGCGGGGCGTCAAGTCCCCACTCGTACCCCAACATGGTGCTGTCAGCGGTGGGCAAGGTCAGGTCGAAGGCGCCGGCCTGGTTCTCCGCCCCGTGCCAGGTGCCGTCGCTGGGATAGGTCACCGAGGTGACCCGTGGCGCGGCCGGCGCGACCTGGTCGATGGTGAAGTCACCACTCCAGATCGTGGCCGAGGTGTTGACAGTGTCGAACGCTGTCGCACTGACCCGGTAGGTCGACCCGTGCTGCAGCGGGCCAGGGTCGACGACCGTTGTGGCGACAGTGCCGGTGGGGATGCCGTTGAGGGTCTTGGTCCACACCTGGGCGCCGTCGCTGCTGCGGACGACAGCAAACCGGATGTTCGCCTGGCCGTCGTTGTCGTACACCCGCGCCGACAGCATTGGCGTGGGGTTGTTGGTCCAGGCCCCGGCCTCGAGGTTCATGGGCGCCACGCCGATCTCGGTTGCCGCCGACCGGTTGGAGTACTCGACGTAGATGTGCGGGAGACCGCCGCCGGCCCCGAGGAGTTGAACTTCTTCCACGCCGTGTTGTCGGTCTCGTTCCCGGCCTTCAACCCAACCGTGCCACCGTTGGCCCCGGTGTCGGCCCACATCCGGATCAGGCTGGTGACATCGGCGTTCAACCACCTGCTGCCGCAGGTGCCGTTGTAGCCGGCCGTGAGCGTGGAGGAGCTCCACTGCCGCACCCAGCCCGGCTGGTTGTTGATGCGGGTCCCGGTGTTGGCCGGGTAGGTCTCCCACACCTGCCACTCCCGGGCCGCGCATGTCGCCGCGTAAGCCCCCCACATCCACAGGTCGGCACGGTGGACGATCCGGGTCGACAAGAAGCTCAGATCGAAGTTCATGAACGAGCGGGCGACGTTCGTGCCGCCGTTGTAGGTCCCCAGCCGCAGCTCCGTGCTCCCGGACTGGTCGGTGGCGAAGCCGTGCTGCACGAAGGTGTCGAAGCTGGCGAAGATCTCACCGGCGTTGACCTCGGGGTCGACAACGACCGGGTAGTCAGTCGCCGGGTCCAGCAGTAACTCCGCATCCGGGGTGAGGTCGTAGACCACGGCGGACCCCGCTGCACCCGTCAGCGACTCCGGCAACGGCAGCGCCGTGCTCCCCCCGGACGAGGAAGCCTCTTCGTCCTCTGCTTGGCCTGCGTCTGCCGGGGCGGTGCTGGCCGCCGGATCGTCCAGATCCGGAACCGGCTCCGAGTCGGCGACCGGCCCGACCTGGTCGGAGGGAACAGTCTCTATCGGTGGCGGCGCGATCCCCGAACTCAGGACAGCGTCCTCGGGGACGTTGTCCTGGAACGGCTCCGTGATCGGGTGCAGCCGCTCCCCGTCCACCTGGGCGTCCCACGCGGTAGGGGTGCTGGTGGAGGCGACACTGGAACCATCGGGGGCGGTAAAGGCCACTCCGCTCTCGGCATCAGCAGTCACCGCCAGGCCCTCGGCAGTCACCTCGAGCGTCAGCTCAGGCAGGTCGTCGGAGGCTGGCCGCTCGGTAAGCACGTAGAACTGCTCGAACCCGGTACGGGTCACCTGCACGACCAGATCCACACCAGGCTGAACGCCCCGGTAAGTCGCCCGCGGCCCATCGAGCTCCGGGACAGGCAGCGTCTCCGTCCAGCTGACCGCCACTTCCTGGCCGTCAACCCCCCCCGGCCAGGGCGACCAACTGGCCGGATGCCGGTGCCGCGCCGCCCCCAGCCAGCGTCAGCTCACCCGGGAAAGACACCGGTGCCACCGCGCCCTCGGGCGTCACCGCCAGCGTCAGATCAACGGGCGCCCAGTCCTGAGACACCGTGCCGTCACCCGTCGGCTGCCGCACCCAGATGGGGCCAGCGGCCACCCCCACACTGAACGTGCCGTCAGGTAGCGCCCAGGTCGAGGAGTTCCCCGTGCGCTCCCCGATCACCTCGACCCGCTCCCCCACCAGCCGCGCGATCGTCTGCGCCGACGCCGAATCCGGCGCCTCCAAGCCATCCACACCACGCTCAGCAGGCGGCACCTCAACCACAGGCGCGTCAGGGGCCGCCAACGCCGACTGGCCGGGCACGAACACCCCGGCGATGACCGCAGCGGCGATGGCCACACCCCACGGGGGACTGAACGGCCACCGACGCACAGGTTGGAACGCGTAACGACTCTCCACCGCAGACCTCACCAGACGAGCGCCAAGCCCAGCAGACAGCTGGGGTGCAACAGGGTGAGCGCCAGGGACAGCGGCGGTCGCGGCACAACTAATCAGAGACCGGATCACTCCACAAGGGATTCAAACGTGACCTCGCCAACGAGTTGATCACGTCGCCCGCTCATGAGTCGGAGCCACAGCGGCCCGTTGACCAGGGTCGATGCACGGACCGCGCACACAGCACACGTGGCGGCTGGGGCGGACACCATCTCGTCGCCGTCGCCGTCGCCGTCGCCGTCGCCGTCGCGACATCGATGATCAGGGTGTCCGCTTTTCGCCACCCTGGCCGAGGCAGGTCCGCAACAGCAGTAGTCGTCCTGACGGGGGTCACACGTCGCGTGAGTGGTACTCGCCGGTCGCCGGGACCTGCTCCGATGAGCTCATGGACCCGCGAGAGGGCAAGCCTTCTCCGAACAGCAGAGGTGACCCGGGTGACCACGACCGCGCGCTGCCGTCGATCAAAGCTCGTCTGAGCTCACCCACCCGGGCGGAGTCAGACCCGGGCGTCTGCCAGCAGCCCGGCGGCGACCAGCCCGGCCCGCAGGTCGGCGACCTCGTCGTCGTCGAGCTCGACCAGGGGCTGCCGGACCCGACGGTCCCCCAGCACCCCGAGCAGCTCCAGCGCCGCCTTGGCCGTCGTGGCGCCGTAGTTGGGCACGCCCATCACCGCGTCGAAGGCCGGCAGCAGGCGGGTGTGCAGCGCCAGCGCCCTGGCGTGGTCACCGGCCAGGAACGCCTCGATCATCGCGCGCAGCTCGCGGCCGGCGGCGTGTGCGACGACGCTCACCGAACCCACGGCGCCGTAGGCCAGGTAGCCCAGCGTCAGGGCGTCGTCCCCGCAGTAGACCTCGTAGCCCAGGTCGACCAGCCGGGCCGCGTGCGCCGGGTTGCCGGTGGCGTCCTTGACGGCGACCACGGACGGGATCTCCCGGGCCGCGCGGTAGGTGTCCAGCGCGATCGACGACCCGGTGCGCCCGGGCACGTCGTAGAGCATGACCGGGATGTCGCTGACCGAGGCGACCGTGCGGAAGTGCTCGAGCACGCCCTTCTGGCTGGGCTTGTTGTAGTACGGCGTCACGACCAGCAGCCCGTCGGCGCCGATGTCGGCGGCCTGGCCGGCGATCTCCACCGAGTGCGCCGTGCTGTTGGTGCCCACCCCGGCGACGACCGCGGCCCGGTCCCCCACGGCCGCCCGCACCGCGGCCAGGATCTCGCCGTCCTCGGGCACCGTGGTCGTGGGCGCCTCCCCCGTCGTGCCGGAGACGACGACGCCGTCGCTGCCGGTGGCCACCACGTGCTCGGCGATCGCCACCGTCGCCGCGAGGTCGACGCCGCCGTCGGCGTCGAAGGCCGTGGCGATGGCGGTGAGCAGGCGGCCGAAGCGGGGCGGGTTCTCCACGGCGGCAATCTAGCTGGCTCAGCTGCCGGCGAAGTCGTGCTGGCGCCAGGCCTCGTAGGCGGCGACGGCCGCGGCGTTGGACAGGTTCAGCGACCGCCTCCCGGCCAGCATCGGCAGCCGGACCCGGTCGGTCACCCGGGGGTGGGACAGCACTGCCTCCTCCAGGCCGGTGGGCTCGGGACCGAAGAGCAGCACGTCGCCGGGCTCGTAGACCACGTCGGTGTGCCGGACGGTCGCACCGGTGGTGAAGGCGAACACCCTGGCACCGGGCACCGCGTCGAGGAAGGCAGCCAGGCCCTCGTGCACCGTCACCGAGGCCAGGTCGTGGTAGTCCAGCCCGGCCCGGCGCAGCTTGGCGTCGGACAGGTCGAAGCCCAGCGGGCCGATCAGGTGCAGCTGCGCGCCGGTGGCCGCGACCAGCCGGATGGCGTTACCGGTGTTCGGCGGGATCCGCGGTTCGTGGAAGGCGATGCGGAACACCGGGTCAGTCTGCCTGGCCGCGGGTGACCGGGTCGTCGTAGACCATCAGCACCGCGTCGACCACGTGGTCACCCCACTGCTGGCGCGCCGTCCCGGTCTCCCGCCACCCGCGCCGGAGGTAGAAGCCCCGGGCGGCCGCGTCCGGTTCGACCAGCAGCACCGGGGCCCGGTCGGCCGCGACGGCCGTGGCCACCGCGTGCTCCAGCAGCGCCCGGCCGGCGCCGCGCACGGAGCCGTCGGTGACCAGCCGGGACACCACGGCCAGCCGCTCGGGCGGCACCCCGGTGGCTGCCGACCAGCCCCGGGCCGCCGTCCACTCCCCCTCGTCGCCGTCCGGCCCGGCCGCCGGGTGCAGGGCGACGTGCCCGACCACCCGGCCGGCGGACTCGGCGACGGCGCCGGCGAGTTCGGTGGGAGCAGCCAGCCAGTCCGCCCGGACGACGGAGGCCCGCACCGGGTACCGGTGCAGCCGGTGGCTGCGGGTCAGGATCACCAGCAGCGGGTCCAGGTCGGTCTCCCGGCGGGGCCGTACGACCAGGTCGCCCGGGGCGCTCAGGACCGACCTGCGAAGGCGATGTCGGCGGCGGGCAGCACGGCCGCGGTCCGGCCGGGGGCGGTCTGGAAGCCCCAGTACAGGTTGGTGTGCGCGACGACCTGCTCCGGTGGCGGCGCCCCGTGGGCGGTGAGGTCCTCGGTGGTGTGCGCGTCGCCGACCAGCGTGACGTCGTACCCGCGGGTGAAGGCGCCGTGGATGGTGGAGCGGATGCAAGCGTCGGACTGGGCGCCGGCAACCACCAGGTGACCCACCCGGGCCTGGGCCAGCACGGTCTCCAGGTCGGTGTCCTCGAAGGAGTCGCCGTGGGTCTTGGCGACCAGCGCCTCGGCGTCCCGGCGCTGCAGCTCGGGCACGTACTCCCACTGCGGGCTGCCGACCGGCAGGTCCTCGGCGGAGTGCTGCACCCAGACCACCGGGACGTCGGCGGCGCGCGCGGCGTCCACGAGCCCGCCGATCGCCGCGACCACCTCGTCCCGCCGTGGGGCGCCGGCGACGACGCCGTTCTGCACGTCGACCACCACGAGGGCGGTCCGGGGTCTGTCGGGCAGCGTCGTCATCACGATCTCCTCAGCGCGGGGCCGTCAGGTGCGGCGACCGTAGCGCCGACCACCGACAGGACGGGCCCGGTGAGCAGTCCTCCCCTGGGACCGGCGGCCGCGGCCACCCAGCCTGGTCCGGTGACCACGCAGCCCGTCAGCACCCCGGCCCTCCACCGCAGCTGGCCCGGTCGGCTCGACCGCGCCGGTCAGGCCGCACTCGCCGCCGGCGGGCTGCTGGTGGGCGCCGCGATGGTCTGGAACCACCGGCACGTCGGTGACCCCGGCACCTGGACCGCGGACGCCGTCGCCCTGGCGCTGCTGGCCGCCCTCGGGCTGGGGCACTCGCAGCTGCGCCGCGGCCGGCCGGGCCGCTGGCCGGTCGCGGTCGCCGTCGTGGTCCTGCTCGGCGTCCCGCTGCTTCGTCTGACGCCTCGAACCGAACGCTCGGGCCGACCGCTCAGGCCGACCGCTCGGCGTCGTGCCGGGCCACCAGCTCCCGGAACGCCACCTGCGCCTTGGCCCGACCCGGGATCTGCGGCGGGGCACCCGTGCGCACCTCGGTCATCACCCGGCGCCCCAGCTCGGCCGCGCTCTCGCCCTCGACGACCGTGGTGGGCGGCAGGAACTCCACGGTGATCCGCGGCCGTCGGGGCACCCGCACGATGTCGGTGACCCCGGTGATCCGACAGCCGACGACGACCGTCCCGGGGACGGCGAGCACGAGCCGGCCAGCCCCGCTGCGCACCGGCATGGTGCGCCCGCGTGACACCGTGCCCTCGGGGAAGACGCCCAACGCCCCGCCCTCGCGCAGCACCTGCTCGGCGGCGGCGAGCGCGCCGGTGTCGCCGGTGCCGCGGGCGACCGGGATCTGGCCCATCCGGTCCAGGACCCAGGCGATGGCCGGGTTCTTCCACAGCGAGTCCTTGGCCAGTGCCCGCAGGTGCCGCCGGCGCAGTGCGGCGATGCCGACGACGACCGGGTCCCACGCGCTGTCGTGGTTGGGCATCACGACCACCGGCCCCTCGGCCGGCAGGTGCTCCAGGCCGCGCACGTCCAGCCGGCCCCACCAGCGCACCGCGGGGGTGCTGGCGACCATGACCAGGCGGTACACCCAGGGGACGCTCACCGGCTGGCCAGCAGGATCGCGACGGCGGCGAAGTGCATGGTGGCCGCGACGCAGACCGCGGCGTGGAACACCTCGTGGTAGCCGAAGACCAGCGGGCGGGGGTCGGGGCGGCGCAGGTGGTAGCCCACCGCCCCGGCGATGTAGACCGCTCCCCCGCCGAGGACGAGCCAGCCGGCGGCGTGCCCGGCGGTGTCCCACAGCGCCGGCAGGCCCAGCGCGGAGAGCACGCCCAGGCCGACGAAGACCCCGCCCATCAGCAGCTCGGGAACGTCCATGAAGACCAGGTGCAGCGCGAGGGCGGCCAGCGCACAGCCCCACACCAGGCCCAGCAGCAGGTACCCCGCGGTGCCCCGGACGGCGAGCAGCGCAACGGGGGTGGCGGTGCCGGCGACCAGCGTGACGATCATGGTGTGGTCCAGCCGCTGCAGCCGGCGGTTGGCCCGCACCGACCAGCTGCCCCGGTGGTACAGCGCGCTGGTGCCGAACAGGCCGCTCACCCCCACCACGTAGACCACCGCGGCGACGGTCTCGACCGGTCCGCGGGCGGCGACGACGAGCAGCACCCCGAACACCAGGGACAGCTCGAACCAGACCAGGTGCAGCCACCCCCGCCACTGCGGCTTGACGTAGTGCGTCTGCCGCTGGGCGTCGTAGAGCAGGGCTGCCTGCGGGTCGATCGGCGGGGCGGTCACGCGTGCCTCCTCGGGCCGCCCGGTGGTTCGAGCGGTGCCCGCCAGTCTGCCCGACGGCCGCACCCCACGCCGGGGTGAGGTCCCGGCGGGGGCCGGTGCGGGTCAGCCCTCGACGACGACGTCGTCCCCACGGCGGACGGCGCGGCGCACCCGCAGCGGCAGGACCTTCCCGAGCAGCCGGATCAGCCCGGTGTACCCGGGGGTGGGGCCGTGCCAGCCCAGGAACCCGCGGGGACCCTCGACCATCGCGCCGGAGTCCAGGTCGTAGCGGGCCTGGTGCCAGGGGCAGACCAGGCAGCCGTCGGCGTCCACCGTGCCCTCGGACAGGTCGGCGAGCTGGTGCCGGCAGCGGCGGGAGGTGGCGACGAGGTCGCCGTCCCGGTTGGCGACGGCCCAGGGCCCGGCCCGGCGGACGGCGCCGGGCGGGAGGTCGGCGGCGGGGATCCGGTGCTGCTCACGTGAGGTCATGCCCGGGCCCCTACCCCGGCGGGACGGGGGCTCAGCCGCGCCGGTGCCGCCAACTGCGGCCCTGCAACCACCACTCGAGGCGGCGGGTGATCCAGGGCAGCAGCAGGTAGGTCATCAGCGGGGTGAGGGTCAGTGTCACGACCGCCACCCGCCAGACGACGAACACGTCGGCCAGCAGCGCACCCAGGGTGACCGTCGCGAGCAGGTTGAGCGGGAAGAAGACCAGCCAGATGGTGGTGGCCTGCTTCCAGCGCGGCGGCGGACCGGCGGGGGGCGGGGTGTGGTCGACGGCCTCGGTGCTCTCCGGCGGGTCGAACCAGCCCTCGATGCCGGTGCGCTTCTCGGTGCGGGTGACCTGGGCCAGCCCCTGGGCGGCGCCCAGCCACCAGGACCGCTCGGGGCTGGCCTCCCAGGCGGTGAGCGTCGCGGGTGAGTCGAAGCGGGCCAGCATGTGCCACTCGTCCGAGCCGCCGCGCGGGCGCACCCAGCCACCGCCCAGGAAGCCCGGCGCGGACTCGGCCAGCGTGAGCCCGGACCGGATCCAGGCGGTCATCTCCGCGGCGTGCGCGGGGTCGGCCCGCCGGGTGAAGGAGACGGTGACCGGCAGGGTGCCGGTGGCGGGCGCTGTCACGCCCTCCAGGGTCCCCGGTGATCGTGTCCCGTGCGTGTCACGTCGCGCACACAGCGGACTGTGGTCGGCTGGCCCCGATGAGCGAGACATGGGACCGCGTGAGCGCCACCTCTCCCCCGCTGCCGGCCTGGGCGCTGCTGGTCAGCGCGGCCGTGGCGCTGGTGCTGGTCGGCCAGCGGGACCTCTGGCGGACCAGCCGCAACGCCGTGACGATCGCCCACGAGGGCGCGCACGGCGTGGCCGCGCTGCTGACGGGACGGCGGCTGGCCGGGATCCGGCTGCACTCGGACACCTCCGGCGTCACCGTCTCCGCCGGACGCCCGACGGGCCCGGGCATGGTGGTGACGGCGGCCGCCGGTTACGTCGGGCCCGGTCTGATCGGGCTGGGTGCGGCCGCGCTGCTGGCCTCGGGTCACGCGATCGGCCTGCTGTGGGCGCTGCTGGTCCTGCTGGCGCTCCTGCTGCTGCAGATCCGCAACCTCTTCGGGCTGTGGTCGGTGCTGGCCACCGGGGCCCTGGTCTTCGCCGCGACCTGGTGGCTGCCGGTGACCTGGCAGTCCGGGTTCGCCCACGTCGTCGTGTGGTTCCTGCTGCTGGCCGCGCCGCGCACGGTGTGGGAGCTGCAGGCCAAGCGACGACGCCGGGCAGCACCGGACTCCGACGCCGACCAGCTGGCCCGGCTCACCGGGCTCCCCGGCCTGGTGTGGGTCGGGGTCTTCCTGCTGGTCGACGTCGGGGCGCTGGCGCTGGGCACCTGGTGGCTGGTGCGCTGAGGCCTCAGGCGGGACGGCCCCGGCGGCGGGGTGCGCAGTGCGCCGGCTGCCGCACCGGCTCGACCGGGCCGAGCTCGGGGACGGGCAGCACCAGCTCCTCGCCGGTGACCTGCACCTGCTCGCCGTGGTGGGTGATCGTCAGCGACTCCCCCCGCACCAGCCGGTAGGTCGCCGTCTCCTGGGTGACGCGGACGGTGAGGCAGCGGCCCAGGAAGACCACCCGGAAGGACAGTGCGGTCAGCCGAGGGGGCAGCCGCGGCGCGAAGGACAGGGTGCCGCCGTGGTCCCGCATCCCGCCGAACCCGGCGACCGCGACCGTCCAGCCCCCGGCCAGCGAGGCGATGTGCAGGCCGTGCCCGGAGTTGCCGTGCAGGTTCTGCAGGTCGGTCAGCGCCGCCTCGCCCCAGTAGTCGTAGGCCAGCTCCAGGTGACCGGTCTCCGCGGCGACGACGGCCTGCTGGGCCGCCGACAGCGAAGAGTCCCGCACCGTGCGCGCCTCGTAGTAGGCGAAGTCGCGGGCCTTCTGCTCGGGGGTGAAGGCGTCCCCGCGCAGGTGCAGCGCCATGACCAGGTCGGCCTGCTTGACCACCTGCTTGCGGTAGATCTCGAAGTAGGGGAAGTGCAGCAGCAGCGGGTACTTCTCCGGCGGGGTCCCCTCGAAGTCCCACTCCTGGTGCCGGGTGAAGTGCTCGCTGGTCTGGTGCACGCCCAGCTCGTCGTCGAACGGGATGCGCATGGCGTCGGCGGCCCGGCCCCACAGGTCCAGCTCGTCGTCGGTGACCTTCAGCCGGGCCGCGACGGCGGGCTGCCGGGCGGCCGCGGCGCGGGCCTCGCGCAGGTTCTTCTGCGCCATCAGGTTCGTGTACACGTTGTTGTCGACCACGGCGGTGTACTCGTCGGGGCCGGTGACGCCGTCGATGCGGAAGCCGCGCCCGTCGTCGAAGTGGCCCAGCGAGGCCCACAGGCGGGCGGTCTCCACCAGCATCTCGACGCCGAACTGCTCGTCGAAGGTGTCGTCGAAGGTCGCCGCGTAGTACCGGGCGACGGCGTCGGCGATGTCGGCGTTGACGTGGAAGGCCGCGGTGCCGGCCGGCCAGTAGCCGCTGGTCTCCTCACCGCGGATGGTCCGCCACGGGAACGCGGCACCCTCGTGGCCGAGCACGCGGGCGCGCTCGCGGGCCAGGTCCAGCGTCGAGTGCCGCCACATGAGGGCGTCCCGGACGGCCTCGGGGGCGGTGTAGGTGAGCACCGGCAGCACGTAGGTCTCGGTGTCCCAGAAGGTGTGCCCGTCGTATCCGGGGCCGGTGAGGCCCTTGGCCGGGATGGGCTGCCGTTCGGCGCGGAGCCCGGCCTGCAGGACGTGGAAGACCCCGACCCGGACGGCCTGCTGCAGTTCGTCGTCGCCCTCGATGACCACGTCGGCCTGCGCCCAGTGCTGGTCCAGCAGGTCGCGCTGCTCGCGGACCAGCCGGTCCCAGCCGGCCAGCTTGGCCACCGAGAGGGCGCCCTCGACCTGGTCGCGGACGGCGGGTGAGGACCGGCGGGAGGACCAGCCGTAGGCCAGGTACTTCACCAGCCGGAGCTTCGAGCCGGCGGGCAGCCGCGCGGCCAGCGTGTAGCGGGCCAGGTCCGGGGAGACCTCGAGGTCCTCGCTGGCGCTGTCGGGCACCTCGACGTCGTGGTCCATGCCGGCGGCCATCCGCAGCCGCGAGGTCCTGGTCTGGTGCACCAGGACGGCGTGCCGGCCACGCCCGACGTGCAGCTCGCCCTGCAGCGGCTTGCTCAGCGCGGCCGCGGCGCGCGGGTCTTCGGACCCGGCGTTCTCCACCAGCTCGTTGGCCAGCAGGTCGGACTGGATCGCGACGTAGAGGTCGCCCTTGTCGTCCACGCAGCGCACCGAGAACTCGATGGCGGCGATGGAGCGGCGGGTCAGGGAGACCAGCCGGGTGCTGGTGACCTCCACGGTGCGCCCGTTGGGCGAGCGCCACACGGTGGTGCGCCGCAGGACGCCGGCGCGCAGGTCCAGGGTGCGGCGGTGCGACTGCACCTCGCCGTAGTCCAGGTCCAGCGGGGAGTCCCCCACCAGCAGCCGGATGAGCTTGCCGTCGGTCACGTTGACGACGGTCTGGCCCTCCTCGGGGAAGCCGTACCCGGCCTCGGCGTAGGGCAGCGGCCGCTCCTCGAAGAACCCGTTGAGGTACGTGCCCGGGACGACGGAGGGCTCCCCCTCCTCCAACGTGCCGCGCATGCCGATGTGCCCGTTGGCCAGGGCGAAGACCGACTCGTTGACGGCCAGGCTGTCGTGGTCGATGCCCACCTCGGTCAGCGACCAGGGCTCGATCGGGAAGTGCGCGCGCCCCTCGGTCACAGCAGTTCCTCCAGGTCCTGCACGACGACGTCGGCGCCGTGCGCGCGCAGCGCGTCGGCCTGACCCACGCGGTCCACGCCCACGACGAAGCCGAAGTGCCCGGCCTTCCCGGCGGCGACGCCGGACTGCGCGTCCTCGAAGACGACGGCCTCCGACGGCTGGACCCCCAGCGCGCGGGCGCCGGCCAGGAAGGTGTCCGGCGCGGGCTTGCCGCGGTACCCCTCCCGGGCCGTGACGACGCCGTCGATGCGCGCGTCGACCAGGTCGGCGAACCCGCCGGCGGCGATGACGGCCTCGCCGTTGGCCGAGGCGGTGACCACGGCGACCGGCAGGCCGGCCTCCTTGGCGGCGCGCAGGTAGCGCATCGAGCCCTCGTAGACCTGGACGCCGTGCTCGTCGAGCTCGGCGAGGACCAGCTCGTTCTTCCGCGTGGCCACGCCCTCCACCGTCGCGGCGTCGGGCCCGTCGTCGGCGGAGCCCTCCGGCAGCTCGATGCCCCGGCTGGCCAGGAAGTCGCGGACGCCGTCCCGACGTGGCTTGCCGTCCACGTAGGAGTTGTAGTCGGCGTCGCTGAACTCCGCGGCCTGCGGGTCGCGCGAGCGGAGGAAGTCGTCGAAGGTGCGCTTCCAGGCGGCCTGGTGGACCTTCGCGGTCTGCGTGAGCACACCGTCGAGGTCGAACAGGCACGCGCGGACGGCGTCAGGGAGTCCCAGCACGCGACGACCGTACGGCCCGGTGATCACCCCGACCTCTCGAAGGGCGCCGGGGTGACCAGGCTCCTAGGTTGGGCACGACCCACCCGCTGTTGGAGGAGCACCCCCATGACCCGTCCCACCCCGCCCGACCCCTACGACTTCCTGCCCCAGGTCCCCGAGTTCGCGCTGACCAGCACCGACGTCAGCGACGGCGTCGGTCTGGGCCGCGAGCAGGTCAGCGGGAAGATGGGCCTGGACGGCGAGGACCGCTCCCCGCAGCTGTCCTGGTCGGAGTTCCCCGAGGGCACCCGGGGCTTCGCCGTCACCGTGTACGACCCCGACGCCCCGACCGCCAGCGGCTTTTGGCACTGGGCCGTCGCCGGCATCCCGGCCTCGGTCACCGAGCTGGCCGCCGGCGCCGCGGACGGCGGGCTCCCGGAAGGCGCCGTCCAGCTGCGCAACGACGCTGGCTTCGCCGGGTTCGTGGGTGCCGCTCCCCCGGCCGGTCACGGCCCGCACCGGTACTACGTGGTCGTGCACGCCCTCGACACCGACGACCTGGGTGTGCCGGCCGACGCCACGCCGGCCTTCCTGGGCTTCAACCTGTTCAGCCACACCCTGGCCCGGGCCGTCCTGGTCCCGACCTTCGAGGTGAGCTGACCCCGCGTCACCGGGCGGTCGCACAGCCGGACTGTGTGAACGCTTGAGCACCGGGTAACCCCGGTGCATGCGCCGAGCCCAGGACCTGCGACCCGACCCGTCGGCGCAGCCTGGGCTCTCGGCGTCCCGGCCCCTCCTCCTGGCGGTCTCGGTCGTCGTGGCCCTCCTGGTCGGCCTCACGGCCGGCCCCGCGCAGGCACAGACCCGGAGCGCGTCCTCGGTGGACGCCGCCGACGCCGCGTGGGCCCAGGCCCTGGCCCCCAGCGGCACCGGCGGCACGCTGGCCGTGGTGGTGGCCCCCGTGCAGTCCGCCCGGGCATCGCTGGCCGACCGCACCCCCGCCCCCGTGGGCAACGCCGCCGCGGACCGCCCGACCTACTCGGCCTCCCTGGTCAAGCTGCTCGTCGTCGAGGACGTGCTCCACCGGGCGCGCACCGGGGCGCTGACGCTCACCACCGCCGACCGCCAGCTGCTGATGAGCATGCTCATCACCTCCGACGACCCGGCGATGAACACCGCGTGGGAGCGGTGGGGCGCCGACCAGATGGTCCGCGACGGCGCAGCCCGCTACGGGCTCACCTCGACCGCCCCGCCCGCCGAACTCGGCCAGTGGGGTCAGACGGTCACCACCGCCGGCGACATGGCCCGCTTCCTCGCCGCGCTCCCGGTGACCGCGCACCCCGAGGACGCCACCACCATGCGGTTCTGGCTGTCCATGGCCACCCCACTGGGCGCCGACGGCTTCGACCAGTCCTTCGGCCTGCTCGCCCAGGACACCCCCGGCACCGCCGCCAAGCAGGGCTGGATGTGCTGCGTCGCCGACACCCGCCACCTGCACTCGGTGGGCTACGTCGACGACACGGTCGTCGTGCTGCTCGGTGAGGTCCCGGCCACCACCGGCTGGGACGTCGCCATCGCCGGGCTCGACGCCGCCGCGGCCGCCCTGCTGCGCTGAGGCGCGCTCAGCAGCCCTCGACGGGACGTTCGGCGACGTACGTCGTCCCCACGCGGGCGAAGCCGACCCGCTCGTAGACCCGGGCCACGTCGTCGTCCCCGGCGGAGAGGAAGACCAGCTCGGCGGTCTCCCGGGCGTGCTCGACCAGCGTGGAGGCCAGGCCGGCGCCCAGGCCGCGCCCCCGGAAGCGGGGCAGCGTGGCCACCCCGACGATCTCGCTGACCTCGGCGCCGTCGACGTCGACCGGCTGGTGCGAGCCGACCGCGACCGGCTCGCCGTCCTCGACGGCCACCATCATCACGGTGCGGCCGGCGGCGATGCGCTCCCGCAGCACCGAGGTGGGCTGCGGGGGGTCGACCAGCCGCTCCGGGGCGACCCCGGTGGAGGTGGTGACCGGCTCGTCGGGGGCCAGCGGGCCCGTCGGGGCGGCGAAGGCGAGCTGGGCCAGCCGCTGGTAGGTCGCCAGCTGCGGGTCGTCGGCCCCGATCAGGAAGTACCGGACGCCGGGCGGGAGCATGACCTCCAGGGTGTCGACGGCCACCAGCAGCGGCAGCTCGTCGACGACCAGCCCGGCCTGCCGGGCGGCCTGGCCCAGGCCCGGGTTCCGCTCGGCGAACCACTCCAGCGCCTGCGGCAGGTCCGCGGCCTCCTGGGCGGCCAGCGCGGCCTCCACGTCGGCCAGCGGCACAGGACCACCACCGGGGTGCGGGCGCGCGGGGTGCGGCCACTCGGGGGCACCCAGCGGGACGTCGAGGGCGCCGATCCGGCTCACCGGGGAGTCCGGCAGCGGGGACAGGGCGAAGTAGCGCTCGATGCGGTCCAGGACCCCGGGACGCGTCGACACACCCGCACCCTAGACGCGCGAGGGCCCGGCGTCCGCCGGGAGGACCCCACGGTGACCCGGGCGGGGGGTCCGCGCGAGCCGGACGGCACCATGTGTTCCGTGACGGTCGGACCACGGAGCCACCCCTCGCCCTACGCGGCGTTCGACCGAGCCCAGTGGCGGGCGCTCGCCGCCGGGCAGGACCTGCCCCTGGACGCGGCCCAGCTGGAGGAGCTGGCCTCCCTCGGCGACCGGATCGACCTGCACGAGGTCAACACCGTCTACCTGCCGCTGGCCCGGCTGCTCGCCCTGCACGTGACGGCCAGCCGCCGGCTGTGGGCCGCGCAGTCGGAGTTCCTGGGCGCCAGCACGGCGAAGGTGCCCTTCGTCATCGCCGTCGCCGGCAGCGTCGCGGTCGGCAAGAGCACCACGGCCCGGCTGCTGCAGGCCCTGCTCGCCGCCCAGCCGGACACCCCGCGGGTCGACCTGGTGACCACCGACGGGTTCCTGCACCCCAACGCCGTCCTCGAGGCCCGTGGCCAGCTCGGACGCAAGGGCTTCCCGGAGACCTACGACCGACGGGCGCTGCTGCGCTTCCTGGCCGACGTGAAGAGCGGACGCGGCGAGGTGTCCGCCCCGCTGTACTCCCACCAGTCCTACGACGTCCTGCCCGACCGCCGTCAGCTCGTCGACTCCCCCGACGTGCTGGTGCTCGAGGGCCTCAACGTGCTGCAGGCCGGCAGCCGCACCGACGGCCGGGTGCCCGAGGTGTTCCTGTCGGACTTCTTCGACTTCTCCGTCTACGTGGACGCCGCCGAGGCCGACGTCGAGCAGTGGTACGTCGAGCGCTTCCACGCCCTGCGCCGCACGGCCTTCCAGGACGAGGCCGCCTACTTCCACCGCTTCGCCGACCTGACCGACGAGGAGGCCACCCAGACCGCGCGCGGCATCTGGGCGGGCACCAACGGCCCCAACCTGCGGACCAACATCGCCCCGACCCGGTCGCGTGCCCGGCTGGTCCTGCAGAAGGCCTCCGACCACTCCGTGCGCAAGGTGCTGCTCCGCAAGCTCTGAGCTCAGTCCGGCAGCTGGGAGGTGCCGTCCTCGGCCAGCGGCCAGAACGGGTTGTGCGCGATCTCCCAGCGGTGCCCCTCGGGGTCGGCGAAGACGCCGTTGTACCCGCCCCACGGGGTGGCCGCCCCCTCGCGCAGCAGCTGTCCGCCGGCGGCCACCGCCTCGGTCAGCACGGCGTCGACCTCGGCCGGGGAGCCCACGTTGTGCGCCACGGTGATCCCGCCCCAGCCGCCGGCGTCATGGGTCACCTCCGAGTCGGCGGCCAGCTCGGTGCGGGACCACAGCGCCAGGTGCGTGCCCACGCCCTGCAGGAAGGCGATGGACTCCTGGGACTGGCTGGACTCCCGCCAGCCGAGGGCCGCGTAGAAGGCGCGGGCCCGGGGCAGGTCGGTGACGCCGAGGGTGAGCAGGGTGACGACGGGTCTCATGTCACGGCACCTTGGCACGACCCCCCGACAGTCGCGGCCTCGCGCCGGGCGTGGACGGGACACGGGTGTCCGCGCTGTGGGCCCCGGGAGCTGGTGCACCACGGTGCGGAGGTCGCGGTGCTGCGCGACCTCCACCGCGCCCGCAGCTCCTCGGCGTAGGCCTCCAGCGAGCGCCGGTACCGGGTGAGGTGCGGGGCCAGCGCGCCGACGGCGAACCCCACGGCCTCCCGCTGCCGGAGACCAGTCGAAGTCCGCCACGGGACGATCCTGGCAGCCGGCCCGCTGCCTCGTCACCCCCTGCGGCCCGCAGGCCCACCGGACCGCAGACTGGTCCCATGAGCGAGCTGCCCGCCGACGCCGCCACCCGCCGCGCCCCGCACGACCAGCCCTTCGGGCCCTGGGTCCAGACCACCCTGGCCGACGGGTGGGGCCCCGAACCCGTCGTCGCCCACCCCGCCGTCGACGGAGCCGCCGAGGCCGCCGCCGACCACCGCGCCCGGCTGCTGGCCGCGCTGGGCGCCGGCACCGTCGTCGTCCCCGCCGGGACGGCGCCGGTGCGGGCCAACGACACCGTCTTCGGTTTCCGGCCGGCCAGCGCCTACACCTGGCTGACCGGCGACCAGGCCGAGGGTGCCGTGCTGGTGCTCGACGCCGACGGCGCCACGGTCTTCCTGCCGCCCTCGGCCGGCCCGGGGACGCTGACCTACGTCACCGACCGCCGCGAGGGCGCGCTGTGGGTGGGCGGGGTCCCCGGCGCCGAGCCGACCGCGCGGCGGCTCGCCGTCGCCGTGCGCCCCCGCACCGACCTGGCCGCCGACCTGGCCGGCCGGCCGGGCCCGGTGCGCCTGCTCGCCGGGGTGGACGCCGACGTCGACGCCCTGCTGCCCGGGGCCGCCTCCCGGGAGCTGGAGCTGACCGTGGACCGGCTGCGCGCGGTCAAGGACGCCTGGGAGGTCGACCGGCTCGCCGAGGCGTGCGCGGCCACCGCCCGCGGGTTCGCCGACGTCGTCGCCGAGCTGCCGGGACTGCTCGCCGGCGACGGGCGGCGCGGCGAGCGCTGGCTGGAGGGCACCTTCTGGCGCCGGGCCCGGTTCGAGGGCAACGACGTCGGCTACTCCTCGATCGTCGCGGCCGGGGCCAACGGCACCTCGCTGCACTGGGCCCCCGTCGACGGCGACATCGTGGCCGGACAGCTGCTGCTGGCCGACATGGGCGTGGAGACGACGTCGCTGTACACCGCCGACGTCACCCGGACCATGCCGGTGTCGGGCAGCTGGACGCCGGTGCAGCGGCGGGTCTACGACGCCGTCCGCGAGGCGCACCTGGCCGGCATCGCCGAGGTGCGGGCCGGCAACGCCTTCCTGGCCGCGCACGCCGCCGCGCAGTGGGTGCTGGCCGACCACCTGCACCGCTGGGGGGTCACCGCCTGGTCCGCCGACGACGCCCTGCACCCCGACCTCGCCCGGCCCGGCGCCGGGGCACACCGCCGGTACACGCTGCACTCGACCAGCCACCTGCTCGGCCTCGACGTGCACGACTGCGCCCGCGTCGACGGCGCCGAGTACCTGGCCACCACCCTGCAGCCCGGCCACGCGCTGACGGTGGAGCCGGGTCTCTACTTCCAGGTCAACGACCGCACCGTGCCCGACGAGCTGCGCGGGCTGGCGGTGCGGATCGAGGACGACCTGGTGGTCACCGACGGCGCCGCCCGGGTGCTGTCGGACGCCCTGCCCACCGACGGCGACGAGCTGGTCGCCTGGATGGCCGACGCCGGCACTCAGCCGCGCGGGCTGTAGCGCTGCTCGGGCCGGCCGGTGCTGCCGTACCGCAGCTCCAGCTCGAGCCGCCCGTCGGCGTCCAGCGCCGCGAGGTGACGCTGCGCGGTCGCCCGGGACACCCCGGTCACCGCAGCCAGGTCGGCTGCCGACTGCGGCTCCCCCGCGGTCCGCATCGCCTGCAGCAGCAGGTCACGGGTCGCGCTGGACGCCGATCGCGTCACGCTGCCGCCGTCCCCGCGCAGCGCGTGCAGCGCGGCGTCCACGAGTTCCTGGTCCAGGTCGACGGCGTCGTCGACGACCCGGCGGTACCGGGCGTAGGCCCGCAGTCGGGACTGGAGCACCCGCTCGGGGAAGGGCTTCACCAGGTAGCCCAGCGCCCCGGCGCGCAGCGCCGCGCGGAAGGTGGGCAGCTCGGTGGCCGCCGACAGCACGAGCGCGTCGCAGTCCAGCTGGGGCAGCAGCCCCAGCCCCGACCCGTCGGGCAGGTACAGGTCCACGAGCGCCAGGTCGTAGGGGGCTGCGCCGGACTGCCGCCGGGCGGTCACCGCCGCCCGGGCCGCCGCGCGTGTCCCGGCCTGCCCGGCGACGACGAAGCCGGGCACCCCGGCCACCGCCCGCGCGTGCAGCTCGGCCACGCGGAAGTCGTCGTCGACCACCAGCACCGTCAGGTCGGTCATCGGCCCGCTCCCCTCTCCAGCACCCCGGGCAGCTCCACGACGAACACCGCGCCGCCGAGCTCGCCGTCGCCACCGGCCGACGCCAGTCGCGCCGCACCGCCCCGCGCCCGGGCCACCTGGCGGACCAGACCGAGCCCGATGCCACCCTCACCGGAGGGCCGGCCCGTCACCCCGGACTCGAAGACCCGGTCGCCGAGCTCGGCGGGGACCCCGGGTCCGTTGTCGGCGACCGCGAGCACCAGGGTGTCCCCGTCCTGGACCAGGTCCAGCTCGACCACCCCCCCGGTGCGGCCCGCCAGGGCGGCGACCGCGTTGTCGACCAGGTTGCCCAGCACCGTCGTGACGTCGACCGGGTCGGTGAGCCGACCCGGGACGGCCACCCCGCCCAGTCGCAGCTGCACCCCGCCCTCGCGGGCGTGTGCGGCCTTGGCCGCGACGAATGCCTGCAGGTAGGGGTCCCGGACGGCGTCCAGTCCCTCGACGGCGGTGCCGAGCGGTCCGGTGCCCAGCAACGTGTGCACGTACTCGGCGGCCTCCGCGCCGGCGCCGGCGTCCAGCAGGCCGGCGACCAGGTGCAGCCGGTTGGCGAACTCGTGTCGTTGGGCGCGCAGCACGGTCCCGGCCTCGGCGACCGCGTCGAGCTGGCGGGTCAACAGTTCCACGTCCGTGCGGTCACGCAGTGTCAGGACCACCCCCAGTGCCCGCCCGTCGCGCTGGACCCGTCGGGAGGAGCACAGCAGGGCCCGGTCGCCCAGCACGGTCAGCGAGGCGACCGGGTCGGGGTCGGCCACCAGCCGCCGCAGCGCCGCGGGCCAGTCCCCGGTCGTGTCCCCGGCGCCGACGGGTCGGCCCAGCAGGCGCACCGCCTCCTCGTTGGCCAGCACGACCCGGCCGTCCGGGCCGACCGCGACGACGCCGTCCCCGATGCCGTGGAGCACCGCCTCGTGGCCCTGCAGCAGGGCGCCCAGCTCCTCGGGTTCCACGCCGTGGGTCAGCCGCCGCAGCCGGCGCGCCAGCAGCACCGCACCGGCGACCCCGCCGAGCAGGGCCAGCACGGCCGTGGCGGTCGCCAGCAGGGTCGCGTCCCGGGCCAGCCGGTCCACCTCGACGGCGGGCACGCCGACGCTGACCTCACCGACCACCCGGTCCTGCCCCGGGGCCCGGACCGGCACCTTGGCGCGGGCCGCCTCCCCGAGGGTGCCGGTGCCCTCCTCGACGACCTCTCCCCCGGCCAGGGCGACGGAGGGGTCGCTGCTCACCGGCAGCCCGAGCCGCTCGGGTTCGGGGTGGGACAGGCGCAGCCCCCGCGCGTCGGTGACGACGACGAAGAAGGCACCGGTGCGCCGCCGGGTGGCCTCCGCGGCCGCCTGCACCGGTCCGTCCACGAGGTCGGCGCGGGCCGCGTCGTCGGCGGGTGCCGGCGCGTCACTGGCGCGGGCGGCACCGGCCCGGACGACCTCGTCCTCGGCCACCGCCCGGGCCAGGGCCAGGGCGACCTGCCCGGCGTTCTGGTCGGCCTGCCGCTGCAGCACGACCGCCGAGCCGCCGAGAGCGACCACGAGCACCGCCGTGACCAGCAGCACCAGGACGGCGAGGGTCTGCCGGGTGAACGTCCACCGGCGGGGATCCACCACCGGAGGCTACCCGGCTCGTTGCGCACAACGAGCACAACGAGGTCATCGCGGACAACCGATCTCTGCGCGCGCAAGCCCGGTGACGCACGCCACCCCTCCTAGCGTCGGACCACCGCGACCGGTCGGGTCGGCGGGGGCCCGCACACCGGGCCCGTCCAGATCGGATGGAGCGACGATGCTCGTACTTCTCGGATTCGGCATGGTCGCCGTGTTCATGGCCCTGATCCTGACCAAGCGGCTCTCGCCGGTGGTCGCCCTGATCCTGGTCCCGGTGGTCTTCGGGATCGTCGCGGGTGCCGGGTCGGACCTCGGTGACGCCGTGGAGGAACAGGTCGGCGGGTTCGCCACGACCGCGGCGCTGTTGTTCTTCGCGATCATCTTCTTCGGCCTGATGATCGACGTGGGCCTCTTCGACCCGCTGATCAAGGGCATCCTGCGGGTCTGCGGTGACGACCCGGTGCGGGTGGTCGTGGGCACCGCCCTGCTGGCCGGCGTGGTCTCCCTCGACGGCGACGGCTCGACGACGTTCATCATCACCGTCTCGGCCATGCTGCCCATCTACCTGCGGCTGGGGCTGTCCCCGGTGACGCTGACCGTCGCGGCGAACCTGGCCAACGGCGTCTTCAACATCCTGCCCTGGGGCGGGCCCACCATCCGGGCGGCCACGGCGCTGGACGTCTCCCCCACCGAGCTGTTCAACCCGATGGTGCCCAGCATGGTCGCCGGGTTCGCGATGGTACTGCTGCTGTCGGTCCTGATGGGCCTGGGCGAGCGGCGCAGGCTCGCCAAGCGGGGCATCTCCCTCACCGAGGTCCGTGAGCAGGAGCTCGCCGGGGTCGGCGCGTTCCGCACCGGCGGGCCCGGTGGCGGACGCCGTCCGGTGGCGCGCCCGGCGGGCGGCGACGACGACAGCGAGGCCGACGACGTCCCCACCACCCCCGAGGACGCCGACGGCCCCGCCGCGACCGGCCTGGATCCCGAACGGGCCAGCCTGCGGCCGGGACTCCTGTGGTTCAACGCCTCGCTCACCGTCGCCCTGCTGGTGCTGCTCGGCCTGGACCTGGTCCCGCTGTTCTTCGTCTTCATGGTCTTCAGTGCGATCGCCCTGCTGGTGAACTTCCCCAGCCCGGCCGAGCAGGCCGAGCGGATCAAGGAGCACGCGTCCTCGATCGTCGCCGTGGTCTCCATGGTGTTCGCCGCCGCCGTGCTGGTCGCCGTGCTCTCGGCCACCGGCATGGACACCGCGATGGCCGGCTGGATCGTCGACGTCGTCCCGGAGAGCTGGGGGCCGTACTTCGCCGTCCTCACCGGTGTGCTGTCGATGCCGTTGACGTTCTTCCTGAGCAACGACGCCTTCTACTTCGGCGTGCTGCCGATCCTGTCCGAGGCCGCGGCCAACTACGGCATCACCCCGGTCGAGATGGCGCGCGCCTCGATCATCGGCCAGCCGGTGCACATGACCAGCCCGCTGGTCCCCGCGATGCTGCTGCTGATCTCGCTGGCCCGAGTCGACCTGGCCGACCACCACAAGAAGGTCATCTGGCGGGCCGCGCTGTGCTCGCTGTCGATGCTGGCCGTCGCGCTGCTGATCGGCGTCGTCCCCTTCCGAGCGTGACGGCCGGCCCAGGCACACCCACACACCCGAGCACGAGCACCCAGGAGAGACCGTGACCCCCGCACCCGTCGTCATCGCCGTCAACGACCGTCCCGAAGGCAGCGCCGCCCTGACCTGGGGCCTGAAGCGGGCCCGCCGGCTGCAGACCACCGCCGTCCTGGTGCCCAGCACCGGGGACACCCCCAGCGCACCGGTGCACCTGTCGGTGGCCACCCGGGACCTCATCGAGTCCGCGACCGCCGCTGCCGGGGTGGACTACGTGCTCCACGAGCAGCCCGAGGACGTCGCCCAGGCGCTCATCACCCTGTCCGAGGGCGCGGACATGGTGGTGCTGCCGGTGCGACGCCGGTCGGTGACCATGAAGTTTCTGCTGGGCAGCAACGCCATGCGGGTGATCGCCGAGGCACACTGCCCGGTGGTCACGGTGAAGACCCCGGGCTGACCCCGCGCTGAGCCGGCCTAGGCCTGGGCGACGGGCTCCCGCTCGACGCCGGCGGTCTCGGTCTCCCCCACGCCCTCCGGGTCGGCGTCGGCCTTCGGCACGGCAGTCGGCTCGACGTCCTCGAAGGCCTCCGGGGACGGGCAGGAGCAAACCAGGTTGCGGTCGCCGTAGGCGCCGTCGATCCGGCGGACCGGGGACAGGTAGGACCGGCCGACCAGCCCCGGCACCGGGTAGACCGCGGTCTCCCGCGAGTACGGCTTGTCCCAGTCGCGGGCCAGCATCGCCAGCGTGTGCGGGGCGTTGCGCAGCGGGTTGTCGGTCCGGTCGAACTCCCCGGACTCCACCTTCGCGATCTCCCCGCGGATGGCGATCATCGCGTCGACGAAGCGGTCGAGCTCGCCCAGGTCCTCGCTCTCGGTGGGCTCCACCATCAGCGTGCCGTTGACCGGGAAGCTCATGGTCGGGGCGTG
Source organism: Modestobacter sp. Leaf380 (assembly GCF_001424485.1). Classification (GTDB taxonomy): domain Bacteria; phylum Actinomycetota; class Actinomycetes; order Mycobacteriales; family Geodermatophilaceae; genus Klenkia. The sequence goes on along the minus strand of NZ_LMQC01000021.1, from coordinate 58,963 downwards.
GAAGCCGTAGTCGACCAGCCGCTTGGCGATGTCGTCGTTGGTGACGCCGGTGGCCTTGGTGATCCCCCGGACGTCCAGGATGCACTCGTGGGCGACCAGGCCCTCCGCGCCGGTGTAGAGCACCGGGTAGTGCTCGCGCAGCCGGGCGGCGACGTAGTTGGCGGCCAGGATGGCGTGCTCGGTGGCCCGGGTCAGCCCGTCGGGACCCATCAGCCGCAGGTAGGCCCAGGAGATCGGCAGGATGCCGGCTGAGCCGAAGGGGGCCCCGGCGACGGCCGGACCGGTGCCGCCGGTCTCGACCAGCGGGTGGCCGGGCAGGAAGGGCACCAGGTGCTCCCGGACGCCGATCGGGCCCACGCCGGGGCCGCCACCACCGTGCGGGATGCAGAAGGTCTTGTGCAGGTTCAGGTGGCTCACGTCGGAGCCGAACCGGCCCGGGCGGGCCAGCCCGACCAGGGCGTTGAGGTTCGCGCCGTCGACGTAGACCTGACCGCCGGCGTCGTGCACCGCGGCGCAGATGTCGCCGACCGCGGTCTCGAACACCCCGTGCGTGGAGGGGTAGGTGATCATCAGCGCGGCCAGCCGCTCGGCGTGCTGGTCGACCTTGGCCCGCAGGTCCGCCACGTCGACGTTGCCCGCCTCGTCGCAGGCCACCACGACGACCCGCATGCCGGCCATGACCGCGGAGGCGGCGTTGGTGCCGTGCGCCGAGGACGGGATGAGGCAGACGTCGCGCTGCTCGTCGCCGCGGGAGTGGTGGTACCCGCGGATGGCCAGCAGGCCGGCGAACTCGCCCTGCGACCCGGCGTTGGGCTGCACGCTCACCGCGGCGTAGCCGGTGATCTCGGCCAGCCCGGTGCACAGCTCGTCGATCAGCTGGCCGTACCCGCGGGCCTGCTCGACGGGCGCGAACGGGTGCAGCCCGGCGAACTCCGGCCAGGTGATGGCGGCCATCTCGGTGGCGGCGTTGAGCTTCATCGTGCAGGAGCCCAGCGGGATCATCGTCCGGTCCAGCGCCAGGTCCTTGTCGCTCAGCGAGCGCAGGTAGCGCAGCATCGCGGTCTCGCTGCGGTGCGCCGAGAACGTCGGGTGCGTCAGGTACGGCGTGGTCCGGCGCAGGGCACCCGGCAGCGCCTCGGTGGCGTCGTCCAGGTCGCCGGCGGCGACGCCGAACGCCCCGGCGACGACCCGCAGGGTGTCCACCGACGTCGTCTCGTCGCAGGCCACCGCGACCGTGTCGGCGTCCACCCGGCGCAGGTTGACCCGCTGCGCGGCGGCCGCGGCGACGACCTCGGACGCGCGGCCGGGCACCGAGGCCAGCACCGTGTCGAAGAAGTGCTCGTGGACGACGTCGACCCCGCCGGCGCGCAGCCAGCCGGCCAGCGTGGTGGCGCTGCGGTGCGTACGCGCCGCGATCGCGGCCAGGCCCTCGGGGCCGTGGTAGACGGCGTAGGCACCGGCGATGACCGCCAGCAGCACCTGCGCGGTGCAGATGTTGCTGGTGGCCTTCTCCCGGCGGATGTGCTGCTCGCGGGTCTGCAGCGCCAGCCGGTAGGCGACGTCGCCGTCCGCGTCGACGGAGACGCCGACCAGCCGCCCCGGGAGCTGGCGGGCCAGGCCCTCGCGGACCGAGAGGTACCCGGCGTGCGGGCCCCCGTAGCCCATCGGGACGCCGAAGCGCTGGGTGGTGCCGCAGGCGACGTCGGCGCCCCACTCCCCCGGTGCCTCCAGCAGGGTGAGCGCCAGCAGGTCCGCGGCGACGACGACGGCCGCACCGGCCTCGTGCGCGGCGGCAGCCAACGCCCGGTGGTCGCGGACCGCGCCAGAGGCACCCGGGAAGGCCAGCAGCACGCCGAAGGCGCCGGCCTCGGGCAGGTCGGTGGGCCAGCCGGCGGACAGGTCGGCAACGTGCAGCCCGATTCCCAACGGCTCGGCCCGGGTCTGCAGCACCGCGAGGGTCTGCGGCAGCGTGTCGGCATCGACGACGAAGACGGCGTCGACCTTCGCGCGGCCGGCCCGGCGGACCAGGGTCATCGCCTCGGCGGCCGCGGTGGACTCGTCCAGCATCGAGGCGCCGGCCACCGGCAGCCCGGTGAGGTCGGCCACCGTGGTCTGGAAGTTGATCAGGGCCTCGAGCCGGCCCTGGCTGATCTCGGGCTGGTAGGGCGTGTAGGCGGTGTACCAGGCCGGGTTCTCCAGGATGGTGCGCTGGATGACCGCCGGCGTCGTCGTCCCGGAGTAGCCCAGGCCGATCATCGAGGTGAACACCTCGTTGGCCGACGCGCGCTCCCGCAGGGCGGCGAGCACCTCGGCCTCGCCCTGCGCCGCGGGCAGGTCCAGGGCGGCGCGGTCACGGACGACCTCGGGCACGCAGGCGTCCACCAGGGAGGCCAGCGAGTCGTGGCCGGCGGCGGTGAGCATCGCCTGCGTGTCGGCCGGCCGGGGGCCGATGTGCCGGGCGGCGAAGGCCCCTCGCGGCTGCAGGTCCGTGAGCGGGGGCAACGACCCGGTCAGCGGTACGGAGGCATTGCTGGTGCGGTCAGCCACTGCTCAGACGCTACCAGCGGAGCGCGTCCGGCCGGTGACGGAACGGGCGCGTGGGGCCTGGACGCACGAGAGCCCCCGCCGTTGCCGGCGGGGGCTCTCGGGAGGGTGTGGCTCAGGCGGTGGCGCGACGGCGGCGGCGGGCGGACAGCTCGTCGTCGGCGTCGAGCGTGCGCCCGTCGATGCGCTCGGCGGGCAGCTCGGCGAGCTCACCGGACAGCTCGCGCAACGCACCGGACACGGCGATGCCGAACACGCCCTGGCCGCCGGCGAGCAGGTCGACGACCTCCTCGGCGGAGGTGCACTCGTAGACGGTCGCGCCGTCGGAGAGCAGCGTGATGTTGGACAGCTCCTTGACCCCCCGCGTACGCAGGTGGTCGACGGCCTTGCGGATGTTCTGCAGCGAGACCCCGGTGTCCAGCAGTCGCTTGACGACCTTGAGGACGAGGATGTCGCGGAAGCTGTAGAGGCGCTGGGTGCCCGACCCGGTGGCGGTGCGGACCGACGGGGAGACCAGACCTGTTCTCGCCCAGTAGTCCAACTGCCGATAGGTGATACCAGCGGCGGCACACGCCGTGGGACCGCGGTAGCCGAAGGCCTCGCTGTCGGCCTCGTCGTAGGAGGGTGCGCCGACTGCTGCGTCGGTGAACAGCTGGCCCTGCCCGCTGTTCTGATCGCTCACGTCAGCGTCCTCCTCGTGGTGCGTCCGCCCCGTGGTCGGGGCTGGTGTCGCGCAACCCGTGAGTCACATCCGTGTGAGTCACACCGGGGTCGTTCTGCGAACCTAGGCCCGTGCCCAGGGGCGGTCAACCGAGGGCGACGGCGTGTCGAGCAGCTCACCCGAGAGGGTGACCGGACCGTGACCTGCGGACCCTCGGTGCGTGGTCACACGGTCACCGCCAGTCAGGACTGGGTGCCCGGACCGCCGGAGCCGGCCTCGAAGTCCTCGGGGCTGATCTGGTCGAGGAACTCGCGGAACTTCTCGACCTCGTCCTCCTGCTCGTCCGGGATCTCGATGCCCACCTCGTCGAGCAGCTGCTCGGCGCCGTAGATGGGGGCACCGGTCCGCACGGCCAGGGCGACGGCGTCCGAGGGGCGGGCGCTGACGGTGCGCTCGTCCCCGAAGACCAGCTCGGCGATGTAGATGCCGTCGCGCATCTCGGTGATGTGCACGGCCTCCAGGCTCGCGCCCAGGGCGGTCACCACCTCGCGCAGCAGGTCGTGCGTCATCGGCCGCGCCGGCCGGACGCCCTGCTGCTCGAAGGCGATGGCGGCAGCCTCGACCGCGCCGATCCAGATCGGGAGGTAACGCTCCCCCTGGGTCTCCTTCAGCAGCAGGATGGGCTGGTTGCCGGGCAGCTCGACCCGGACACCGACGACTCGCAGCTCCTGCACGGTGTGGCTCCTCCCGCGTGGTGCCGACGGCGGCCGCGGTGTGCGGCCCGGCGTCGGCGGGTGTCGTCTGGTCTGTCCGGGCCGGTGCCGCCGGGACCCCGGGGAGGGGCGTCCGGGTCACCGTCCGTACGGCGACACGGTACGCCCGCCTCAGTCGGCCAGGGGCTCCCCGAGGACGTCACGCAGCCGGGACTCCAGCAGCGCGGTGTGCAGCTGGGCCGACAGCGCGGCGAGGTCGCGCAGCTGCTCGGCGGCGCGGGTGTGCGCCTCCTCCGAGCGGGCCCGCAGGCCCGGTGCCACGACCTGCTCGAGCAGCTGGGCCTCCCGCTCGGCCCCACTGCGGTAGACCCGCAGGTGCCGGGCCTCGATGCCGTGCCGCGCCAGGCCACCGGCCGCGCTGGCGATCGGCAGGTCGGCGACCGGGTGGCGCCCCTGGGCGTCGGGGGTCAGCAGGCCGTACTGCACGCAGTCGGCCAGCTGGACCGGGTCGAGCCCGGCGGCGGCCCCGAAGTCCTCGGGGGACATCGGCTCCCCGGCCGCGACGTCGTCGACCGCGGCCTCGGCGCCGCTGCCCACGGGCGTCGGCTCCGGGTCGGGGTCGGGGGCCGACGCCGGGACCGGGGGCTGGCCGGTCACCCGGGTGGTCCCGTCGGGCAGCGGCTCCCCGCGGTCCAGGGCGTCCAGGTGCTCCTTGATGACGCGCAGCGGCAGGTACTGGTCCCGCTGCGCGGCCAGCACGAAGCGCAGCCGGGCGACGTCGGAGGTGGAGAACTTGCGGTACCCCGACGGCGTCCGCTGCGGGTGGACCAGGTCCTCGCCCTCGAGGTAGCGGATCTTGGAGATCGTGACGTCGGGGAACTCCCCGCGCACGCTGGCCAGGACCTCGCCGATGGTGAACCGGGGCTGGGTGTCGGCGTCCGGCTCGGGCCGGGGCGCCGCGGTCACGACGAGGCGGGCTCGCCGGTGCGCGGCCCGGTCAGGTAGACGAGCCGGAACTTGCCGATCTGGACCTCGTCACCGCCGGCCAGGGAGGCGACGTCGACCGGCTCGCGGTTGACGTAGGTGCCGTTGAGGCTGCCGACGTCGTGCACGGTGAAGCCGCCGCCCTCGCGGTGGAACTCCACGTGCCGGCGGCTCACGGTCACGTCGTCGAGGAAGATGTCGCTGTCGGGGTGCCGACCGGCGGTGGTGACCTCCTGGTCCAGGAGGAACCGGCTGCCGGCGTTCGGGCCGCGCTTGACGACCAGCAGCGCCGACCCCGCGGGCAGGGACTCGACGGCACCGGCGTGCGCGTCGGCCGGGGACTCGACGACCTCGGCCTGCTCACCGGAGTCCTCACCGCCGACCTTGGGGATCACGCTGGTGGACTCACCGACGCGCTCGGGAGAGAGGGCGGAGCCGCACTGCGCGCAGAAGCGACTGCCCTCGGGGTTCTGGTGTCCACAACGAGTGCAGTGCACGGGTTCTCCTCCGGTGAGCAGGCGGCGCCGCCGCGTCCCTCTCGGGCCGCGGCCGGCCGGCGGACGGTGGGCCGGGTGGCCCGCCGTGGGTCGGCCGCCGCAGGAGCGGGCGGGCCGGGGTCATGGAACCAGTCGGCCGACCCGAGGGTCAACCGGACCTGGAGGGTGAGGGTCTGCCCCCACCCGGTGGTGCGCGCCGGTCGTCGAGGTCTTGCCGACCGGCGGGTCCGAGCATAGTGATCGCCGCACCCGGGACGGGGACGGCGGGCCGTCAGCCCTGCTCGACGAGCGCCTGGTAGGCGGCGGCGTCCAGCAGCGGCTCGGTGGGGTCGCCGTCGTCGCCGGTGACCTCGATCTCGATCAGCCAGCCCTCCCCGTACGGGTCGGAGTTGACGGTCTCCGGGGTCTCGGCCAGGGCGCCGTTGACGGCGCTCACGGTGCCGGCCAGCGGGGCGTAGACGTCCGACACGCTCTTGGTCGACTCGACCTCGCCGATCGCGGTGCCGGGGGCGATCTCCTCGCCGACCTCGGGCAGCTGCACGAAGACGATGTCGCCCAGGGCGTCCTGGGCGTGGTCGGTGATGCCGATCCGCACCACCGTGGCGGCCCCGGCGGGCCCCTGGACCTGGGCCCACTCGTGCTGGTCGGTGTAGCGGCGGTCGTCAGGCGTGCTCACGAGGGGTCTCCTGGAGGTGAGGGGGTTGCGGCGGGCCCGGGTGCCGGGTCGCGGTCCACGCGGGGCGTGGGCCGGTGTCAGTCGCCGTCGTCGGGGTCAGCGTATTGAGGGTCGTCGAGCACCCGCAACGCGTCGACGACGACCAGGTCCGACTGCTCGATCCGGACGTCGCCGCCCTTGCCGCGGACCGTGGAGCTGACCCCGGTGGGGATCTGCATGGCCACGGACAGGTCCTGGGCCGACCCGATGGCGACCACCTCGTAGGGGGCCTGCAGGTCCTCGCCGTCGATCTGCAGCGCGCCGGGGTCACCGGTCACCGCGCTGGACACCCCGATCCGCACCCCGTCGACCTGCATGGTCTCCGCACCCGCGCCGCGCAGCTCCTGGACCACGTTGAGCAGCACCGCCGCCGACACCTCCCCCGCCGGGTCGGTGATGGTCATGGTGATCCCGGGGCCCTGGGCGGGGATGGTGCCGTTGAGGATGCCCAGCGCGGTGGCCCGCTGCTCGGCCTCGCTGAGTGCGGTGGCCGCCTGGCTGTCGGAGTTCGTCAGCTGCTCCAGGGCCGCGCGCTGCTCGGCGATCTGGTCGCGCAGCCGGTCCTCCCGGGCGTTCACCTCGTCGAGGATGCGGACCAGGTCCTCCTCGCGCGCCCCGGCGTAGGTGCCGTCGGCGTCGGTGCTGCGCACCTGGACGGCGAAGGCGAAGCCCAGCAGCAGCGTCAGCACGCCGATGAGCGCGGCCGCCAGCCGGTCCCGTCGTCCCGAGCGCCACCGGCGCCACGGGGACTGCTCGGGCTCCGCAGCCGCGGCCGCGGTGTCGTCGGGCCGGTCCACCTGCTGCTCGCTCACCGGGCCGCCCTCACGCCCGGAACAGGTGCCGGCGGATGGCCGCGGCGTTGCCGAAGATCCTGATCCCCAGGACGACGACGACGGCCGTGGACAGCTGCGCGCCGACGCCGAGCTGGTCGCCGAGGAAGACGATCAGCGCGGCGACGACGACGTTGGACACGAAGGACACCACGAACACCTTGGCGTCGAAGATCCCGTCGAAGCGGGCGCGGATGCCGCCGAAGACCGCGTCGAGCGCGGCGACGACGGCGATCGGCAGGTAGGGCTGCAGCCACACCGGGACGTTGGGGTCCAGCAGCAGGCCGAGCACCACGCCGACCGCGAGGCCGAGGATGGGGATCACCGGGTCAGTCTCCGTCCTCGTCGGTGGCGGGCGCCGGGGCGGGGTCGCCGGGTGCCGCGGTGGGCTCGGGCACGACACCGGCCTCGCGCAGCTCGGTGCTGCTGGCGCCGGCCAGGGCGAGGTCGTCGGCACGGCCGAAGGTGAAGACCATCCCGTAAGAGATCTCCAGGCTGGCCAGGTAGGTGGCCTCCGGGGAGCGCAGGAAGCCGTTGTTGAGCTGGTCGGGGTCGCCGACGGCGAGCACCTCGTAGGGGCTGCTGACCGGGCGGAAGTCGACCAGGATCGCCCCGCCGGCCTGCCGGATGGCCGTCGTGGGGCCCAGCCGCTGGCCGTCGATGCTGATCGCCTCGGCGCCGGCGGCCCACAGCGAGTTGACCAGCAGCTGCAGGTCCCGGTCCAGCACCACGGCGGTGGGGTCGTCGGTGCCGGTCCCGCCCACCGGGTCCTCGTCGGCCGAGGGCAGCGGGTTGCCCAGCGTGACGAGCAGCCCCGGCCCGCGGACGGGCGAGGCGGCGGCGCCGGCCTCGGCCGCGGCCAGCCGGGCCAGCGCCTGCTGGCCGACGGAGCTGGCGGCCAGCGCCTCGTCGCGGGCGGCGGTCACCTCGCCCTGCAGGTCGGTCAGCGACGTCACCAGGTCGTCGGTGACGGCGGACTCCCGGTCGATGTCGGCGATGAGCGCCTCGCGGATCTCCTCGCGGCCCTCGGCGCCCGAGGAGGCCTCGGAGTAGGTCAGGGCGGCGAGCAGGCCGGCCAGGACCATGGTGACGGCGACCAGGGCCTGCCCCCGGCGTCGGCCGCGCTCGGGGACCGGCGCGGAGCCGCTGGCCGCGGCGGTCTCGGCGCGGGCCCGCCTGGCCTCGGCGGCCCGCGCGTAGGCGGGGTCGACGGTCTCGGCGAGCACCTGGTCCAGCAGCGAGGAACCCAGTGACCGGCCCGGGGGGCGCGGCGGCGCTGGGGCGCTCACGCGGTGCGGCCCTGGCGGAGCAGCCCGACCGCCTGGACGACGTAGAGCACGCCGGCCAGCAGGTACAGCGCGGATCCCCAGACGGTGAGCGCGTAGGCCAGCGGGGCGACGACGGGCGCGAGCCAGCCGGTGCCGGCGGCCAGCAGCAGCAGGGGGAAGGCGTAGAGCAGGATGAAGGTGGCGGCCTTGCCCAGGTAGTGGACCTGCAGCGGCGGCCACCCGGCCCGGCGCAGCACGAGCAGCACGACCCCCAGGACGACCTCGCGGGCGACGAGTGCGGCCACGATCCACAGCGGGACGACGTCGCGGAGGACGAAGGCGACCAGGGTGGCCACGATGTAGAGCCGGTCGGCCGCGGGGTCCAGCAGCGCCCCGAGCCGGCTGGACTGGCCCAGAGCCCGGGCGAGCTTGCCGTCGGCCCAGTCGGTGACGCCGGAGACCATCAGCACGACCACGGCCCAGCCGTCGGCCTGCGGGCCCAGCAGCAGCCAGAGGAACAGCGGCACCCCGAGCAGGCGCAGCACCGAGAGGGCGTTGGGCACCGTGAGCACCCGGTCGCCCAGCTCGTCCCGCGAGGGTGCCGGGACCGTTGCGTCCCCCGACCGTCCGTCCGCCCGCGTCACGCCGTCCCCACCCACTCCCCAGCTCCCCCGTGCTGCCGGCGACCAGGCTAGTGCCCGCACCCGGGTCGGCCCACGCCCCGCGTCCCCGGGCGGTGGTTCAGAGGCTGGGCGGGGGCAGCAGCAGGAGGCTGTCCGGGTCGCTCGGGTCCGCGGGCAGCCCGAGCCGGCCGGCCAGCTCACGCCAGCGGGGCAGTCCGAAGTAGGTGAAGGCGGCCGGGGCGTTGGGGATCAGGCCGCGGGCGCAGACCCGCACGACGCGCAGCGGGGTGAGTGCCACGTCGGGGGTGGTCAGGTCGCAGACGACCACCTCGTGCCCCCCGGCGGCCAGCGCGGCCCGCAGCCCCGCCTCGGTGCCGACCGGCAGGGAGCTCAGCGGGACCCGCTCGGCGGGGGCGGTGAACCGGGGCAGCAGCTCGGCCTGCACGCGGGGGTCCAGCCAGACCTGGGCCTGGGCGCCCAGGTCGCGGACCCGCTCGCACCGGGGGCCGGTGAGGTCCCGGTAGTCCCGGTCGGGTCGGTGCGGGAAGTACAGCCCCGCCGACAGGACGCCGGCGTCCATCGCCTGGAAGACCCAGCCGTCGGCGTCGAGCATGCCCAGGGTGAAGACCCAGCTGTGCACGGCCTCCAGCACCGCCTTGGTGGCGGTCTCGGCGGGGTCGAGCTTGGCGGAGAACCCGCCGGCGGCGATGCCGGTGACGGGGTCGTGCACGACGGCGGCGACGACGGGGACGCCGAGGTCGCTGGGCAGGGCCAGCAGGTGCACCTGCAGCCGGGTGTCCCCGAGGTGGTCGCGCAGCCCCGGGACGCTGTCCACGTCGATGCCGGCGGCGGGCCGGCGCAGGTGCCACCAGGAGGACAGCGCGTCGCGCTCGACGAGCTCGAGGAGCCCGCGGCGGGTGGCGTCGGCGGCGCCCTGGCCGGTGGCGATGCCGGCGTAGTTGAGCGGGTGCAGCCAGGGCTCGGCGCGGCGCGGTCCGCTGCGCCAGTTCAGGTGCACCCAGGACGCCGGGACGAGGACCGGGCCGTCCTCGCCGGTGCCGGTCACCCAGCTGGTCTCGACGTCGTCGGTGAACCGGGTGAAGGGGAACTCGGGCTGGTCGTGCTGCCAGTCGGCGAAGAACGGCAGGTCCTCGGGCCCCAGCAGCCGGTGCCCCTCGGCCCGCAGCCGGGCGGCGCTCGCCCGGCGGAGGCCGTCGGGGACGTGGTTGCCGCAGTACCTCTCGACGGCCTCGCCGATGGCGGCGATCCGCGCACCGGCGGGGTCGCCGAACGTGGTGCCCAGCGACACCAGGTCGTTGGGCCAGGTGCCGTGCACCCGGGCGTCGGCGACCTGGGCGGTGAGCCCGACGTAGGCGGCGGGCATCCCGGGCAGCCGCTCCACCGGGTGCAGGGCCTGGACCAGGCCGCACCAGGGGTCGACGAGGTCCTCGACGGTCAGCAGGCTCATGCGGGGGTCTCCATCTCGACGGCGTGGACGGTGCGGCGGGCCGGGGCGGGCCCGGTGCCGGTGAGGTGGTCGGCACCGGACTGCAGGTCGCGGGCGTGGCGCGGGAAGTCGTGCGGGGAGACGACGAGGACCAGGTCGCCGCCGTCCGCGGGTGGGACGACGACGGGCCCCAGCCGGACCCGCGGACCGGTGGAGCCACCGTGGGCGAGCTCCTGCAGCGCCCCGCCCGGTCCGCGGAGGGCCAGCGAGGCGCACCAGTGGCCGGGGCCGTCGGCGCGCACGGTCACGGTGACGTCGCCGGTCAGGCCGCCGCCGGGGTCGACCGCGGCCGGTGGGACCGGGAGCACCAGCTGGTCGGCCCGGGGACCGGGGGCCAGGGTGCGGCTGCCCAGCGGCGGGGACGGGCGTGGGTGGCGGGCGTCGGCGTGCACGACCCCGCCGGCGAGGACGGTGCCGCGGACGGCGGCCGGCCAGCTGCCCAGCTCGCGCTGCGCCCCCCGGCCGTCGACGACCAGGGCCCCCTCGGCCGGCCGGCCGTGCCCGACGGCGTCCAGCCAGTCCAGGGTGACGGCGGCGCGGGAGGCACCGCGGAGGCCGTGGTCCCAGGGGCCCAGCACCAGCCGGGCCGGGCCGCCCCAGTCCGCCCAGGTGCGTACGGCCTCGCGGGCGAACCAGTCGGCGGTGCCGCCGACGACGAGCAGCGGGCAGGTCTGGGCGGCCAGCAGCCGGGCCCGCTCGTCGTCGGTGCGCCGGGCAGCCGTCACCCGGCGCCAGGAGGGCACCGGCCGGGGGGCGTGATCGCCTGCGGTGGTCACCGGGAGCCGCTGCCACAGCCCGGGCAGGGCGGCCGGCACGGGCGACGGTGTCGGGGTGTGCGCGTGCTCGGTCCACCAGCCCAACCGGGACTGCAGCAGGAAGGCGCCGTCCGGCGTCCGCGCGGTCTCCCCCAGCCCCGGCGCCGGCACGGCGAGCGCCACGGCGTCCGGGGCGGGCGCGCCGGGCGTCCCGGCCGCCGCGTCGAGGGTCGCCAGGGCGCAGTGCGCCCCGTACGAGGAGCCCTGCAGCACGACGGGGGCGGCGGTCCAGCTGCGCACCCAGGCCAGCAGCGCGAGGCCGTCGGGCCCCTCGCCGGCGTAGGGCGCGAAGTCCCCCGGCGAGGTGTGCCGGCCACGGACGTCCTGCACGACGAAGGCGACACCCCGGGCCGCCCAGGCGGCTCCCTCGGCCCGGTGGGCGTCGGCCCCGTACGGCGTCCGGACGACGAGCACGGCGCGGGGTGCGCTGTCGGGCAGCGTCACCCGGGTGCCCAGGTCACCGACCCGGTGCGCGCCGTCCCTCACGCGGGGACGGGCGGCACCGGCAGGACCGGGTGCCGGGTGACGTGCAGGGTCAGCAGGTCCAGCACGGTCGCCAGGTGGTCGTCCCGGTCGAACGGGCGTGGTCCGGCGGGCGCGATCTCGGCCCGGCGCACGGCCTCGGTCGCGATGAGGGCAGCCGCCAGGACGCGGGCCCGCGGGGAGGGCACCGGGCGGCCGGAGACCACGCCGTCCTCGGTCGGGGCAGCGGGGCGGTGCGCGGCGCGGTGGCGGGCGGCGGTGTCCGGCGCGCTGACCGCGACGGGGGTGAGCACCAGCCGGTGGCCCTCGACCCAGCAGGCCAGCTCGCCCGCCGGCGGACCGGTCGGGCCGGGGGCGGCGTCGAGGAGGTGCACCACGGTGGTGGCCTCCCCCGGTGCGACCGGGACGGCGCCCGTGGCGCGCAGCGCGTCGACCACCGCGGCGGCCAGCGGGCCTGCACCGGAGACGGCGACCCGGGGCGCCGGGTCGGCGTCCGGGGCGACGGCGTGCCCGGCGAGGACCAGCGCCTGCAGGGCACGGCGGGCGGCCGGGAGGGCCGGGAGGGTGCCGGTGACGAGCGCGTCGAGCAGGGCGCCGGTGTCCGCCTCGTCCAGCAGCACGGTGTGCTCGGTGCCGTCGGCGGTCCGCAGCAGCCAGCCCGTGTCGCGGGGCAGCAGGGCGGTGCCCGGGGTGAGCAGGGGCGACTCGCGCAGGCGGGGGGTCATCGGGTCTCCCGGGGGTGGAGGGGCGCCCGCCCGCCCGGCGGTGCCGGACGGGCGGGCGCGGTCACGAGCTGGTCAGCGCTCGGTGGCGGCCGGCTCGGGCTGGACGGCGATCTCCTCGAAGGGGTTCTCCACGAGGGCGTTGCTGTGGGTCGCCGAGTGGGTGGCGGCCGGGGCGGTGCGGACCTTCTCGGTGCGGAAGAACTCGTTCACGGTGGACTCCTCGGCTCGGTTGCCGTGCCCCGGGTGGGACACGTCCGACAGCCAAGCAGGAATGACAATCGTTCTCAACGTCGTGTCATCGGGATGTCTGCACCCGGCTCCCGGAGACGAAGAGGGCCGCGGGGAACGCCGTCCCCGGCAGTGCCAGCAGGGCGGCGAGACCCTCGTCGGAGAACCCCGAGACCGGACAGCCCGGGAGGTCCAGCGCGGTCGCGACCAGCTGCAGGTTCTGCAGCGCGATGCCGGCGTCCAGGTGGAGCGTGCGGTAGTGCCGCGGCCCGTACGTGGGCAGCGTCAGGTCCAGCCGGGCCACCAGCACCACCACGACGGTGGCCCGGGTGGCGAACGGCGGCTGGTCCAGCACCGCCGTCAACGCGTCGGTGGGGTCACCGGCGCGGGTGCGCGTCAGCGTGCCGCCACCCCCGCCGTCCGTGTGCCGCACGTCGGCCCGGTGCACGCCCGGGGACAGCGCGCCCGGCCCGCGGACGACGAGCCACGGCTCCAGCGAGGGCAGCCCGCCGGCCGAGGGCGCCACGCCCGCGCGGTGCCGCCGGCCGTCGGGCAGCAGGACCTCCCGCTGGACCCCCAGGGACCAGCGCAGCAGGTCCGCCAGGTCGGGCAGGGCCATCTGCCCAGGACCCCAGGTGTAGGCCGACCGCCGGCGGAGCAGCGCCTGCTCGACGGTCACCGGCGGCAGCGGCCGCGCGGGCGGCAGCACGACCGTCGTCGCCACGGGGTCCGGCGGCAGCGTCGCCGACCGGCCCCGGCCGGTCGGGCGGGACCCGAGCTCGGCGTGCACCCGGCGCACCAGCGCCAGGTCCTCACCACCCTGCCCCGCCCGAGCGGCCGACACCGGGTCAGCCCACCGGGTACAGCAGGTCCAGGGCCTCCTCGAGCACCAGCGTCAGGGTGCGGGTGCCCCGACCGGTGCCCCAGAGGGTCGCGTCGACCTCGGTGACCCGGCCGTCGCGGACCGCGCCCAGGCTGGCCCACACCGGGTCCGCGGCCAGCTCCTGGGACAGCGGGGTCGCCTCGACCGCGCCGAAGGACAGGGTCTGGGCGAAGACGACGTCCGGGTCGACGGCCAGCACCTCCTCCACCGACACCGGGACGGCGGGCGAGTGGCCGCCGGCGACGTCACCGGACCAGGGGTACTCCCCCAGCTCGGCGAGCACCGAACCGACCGGGGTGGCGTCGCTGTCGACGGACAGACCGTCGGGCGAGCCGTAGACGGCCATGCTGCTGGCCGGCCCACCGGCGGCGTCGGCGCGCCGGTCGGCCTCCTCGCGGGCCTCCTCCAGCGTCGCGGTGAACGCCTCGGCGGCCGCGCTGGCCCGGTCCTGGCGGCCGGTCAGCTCACCCATCAGCTCCAGCACCTCGACCGAGTCCTGCCAGCTCTGCGGGTCCACCAGCAGCAGCGGCGCGATCGGCTCCAGGCCGGCCCGCAGCCCGTCGTGCGCCCCGAGCAGGCCGACGACGAGGTCGGGCTCGGCGGAGGCGACGTCCTCCAGGTCCTCCTCGCCGAAGGCGCCGGTGATCTCGACCATGTCGGTGTCGGGGCCCCAGAAGCGGTCGTCGACGACGAGCCGGTCCCGGTAGGCGACCGGCTGCAGGTCCAGCTCGGCCAGCGCGTCGCCGCAGATCGCGGTGAGGCAGGCGATCCGGGTGACCTCGCCGGGCAGCTCGAGCTCGGTGCCGGAGGCGTCGGTGTGGGTCTGCACCGCGCCCCCCTCGGCGGTGGCGGTGTCCTCGGCGGCGTCGGTGGAACAGCCGGCGAGCAGGAGGCCGGCCAGGGCGGTGGCGACCACCGTCCGGGGTGTGCGGGACGTCGGGCGGGCAGCTGTGCGGTTCACGGGGGCCTCTCGGGGCGGGGGTGCGGAGGCGCTAGGTTAGCGGTAATGACAATCGTTCTCGCGAGACCGGGGCTGCGGTGGCTGGTGGCCGTCGGCCTGGTCGTGCTGGCCGCCCTGGTCCTGCTGGCCCTGGGCCCGGGCCTGCTGCGGGCCTGGGCGACCGGCGTCGCGGACCCGGTGCAGGAGCTGACGCTCGCCCGGGTCCGGGCCCCCCGCGTCCTGCTCGGCGCCCTCTGCGGGGCCGCCCTCGGCCTGACCGGCGCGCTGCTGCAGGACGGGCTGCGCAACCCGCTGGCCGGGCCCGAGCTGCTCGGCGTCTCCTCCGGCGCCGCCCTCGTCGCGGCCACCAGCACGGTGCTGGCCCTGCCCGTCCCGCTGGGGCTGCGCGCGCCGCTCGCCCTGCTCGGCGCAGCCGCCGCCGGACTCGTCGTCCTGCTGGCCGCCAGCACCTCCCGGGACGCCACCCGGGTCGTCCTCGTCGGCGCCGCGGTGTCCGCGGTGCTGTCCGGCCTGGTCGTCGCCGTGGTCAGCCTGGGCACCGCCGGGGACGTCGACCTGCTGCTGCGGTACCTGCTGGGCAGCCTCGCCGGTCGCGGCTGGGACGACGTCCTCGTGCTCGCACCGCTGCTGCTGCCCGCCGCACTCGGCGCCTGGCTGCTGCGCCGACCGCTGGGCGTGCTCGCCCTGGGCGACCCCGCGGCCGCCGCCCTGGGCGTCCGCCCGGCCCGGTTGCGGCTCGCCGTCGTGACCGTGGCCCTCGCGCTGACCGCGGCGGTGGTGGCGGTCTGCGGGCCGGTGGCGTTCGTGGCGCTGCTGTCCCCGCACCTGGTCCGCGGGCTGGGCGGCACCTCGGTCAGCGCCCGCGTGCTGCCCGCCGCCGGCCTGGCCGGTGCCGTGCTGCTGGTCGGTGCCGACCTGCTCGCCCGCACCGTGCTGGCCCCGGTGGAGCTCCCGGTCGGCATCGCCACCACCGTGCTCGGCGTCCCCCTGCTGCTGGTGGCGCTGCGGAGGCAGGGGTGGTGACCGGGGTGGCCCGCCCCGGGCGGGTGGTCGTGCTCGTCGTCGGCGGGGTGGCCGCCGCGGCCGCACTGCTCACCGCCCACCTGGCCGTCGGACGGCTGCCGCTGCCCCCGGACGACGTGTGGGCAGCGCTCACCGGCTCCCCCACCTCGGCGTTCCACCGGGTGCTCGTCGTCGACCTCCGGCTCCCGCGGGCGCTGGTCGGGCTGGGCGCCGGGGCCCTGTTGGCGCTGTCCGGGGCGGTGCTGCAGGCGGTCACCCGCAACCCGCTCGCCGAGCCCGGGCTCGTCGGGGTGACCACCGGGGCCGCACTGGGCGTGGTGGCCTCCCTCGCCGTGGCCGCGGGCACCGGCCTGTCCCCCGCCCCCACCGTCGCCGCACTGCTGGGCGGTCTCGCCGCCGGCGCGGCGACGTGGCTGGTCGCCGGGCGACACCGCTCGGCCCCCGGGCGGCTGGTCCTGGTCGGCGCACTCGTCGCCGCGCTGTGCACGGCGCTGACCAGCCTGCTGCTGCTGGGGCGCCGGGACTCCCTGGGCAGCGTGCTGCGCTGGCTCGTCGGTTCCCTCAACGCCCGCACCTGGGACGACTGGGCAGCACTCTGGCCGTGGCTGCTGGCCGGCGTGCCGGTGGGGCTGCTGTCCGCCGGGCTGGTCAACCTGCTCCAGCTGGACGACCCGCTGGTGACCTCGCTGGGCCGGCCCGCCGACCGCACCCGACTGCTCGTGCTCGGGCTGGCCGTCGCCCTGGCGGCCGCCGCGGTGTCCGCGACCGGGGCGGTCGCCTTCGTCGGGCTGCTCGCCCCGCACGTCGCCCGCCGCCTGGTCGGCGCCGATGCCCGCGCGCTTCTGCCGGTCGCCGCCGTCCTGGGTGCCGTCCTGCTCTCCGCCGCCGACCTGGTCGCCTACAGCACCACCGTCTCGCTGCCCGGTGCCGCCAGCCAGGTGACCGGCCTGCCGGTCGGCGCGGTCACCGCGGTGGTCGGCGGACCCGTCCTGCTCGCCCTGCTCCGGAGGTCCCGCCGATGACCGCACCGCCGCCTCCCCCGGCCGCCGTCCCCACCGCGCACGGGGTGGTCGCCGGCTACGGCCGGCGCCGGGTGCTCGACGGCGTGGACCTGGTCCCCGAGCCCGGCCGGCTCACCTGCCTGGTCGGGCCCAACGGGTCCGGGAAGTCCACGCTGCTGCAGACCCTGGGCCGGGTGGTGCCCACCCGGGGCGGCCGAGTCGTCCTGGACGGGCGGGACATCGCCGACTGGCCCGGGCCGCAGGTCGCCCGCCGGGTCGCGCTGCTCACCCAGGACCCGCAGGGGCCCGGCGGGCTGCGCGTGCGCGAGCTGGTCGAGCAGGGCCGGCACCCCTGGGTCGGTGCGTTCGGCGCGTTGCGCCGTCACGACGACGAGGCGATGGCCGACGCGATGACCGCCGCGGGTGTCGACCACCTCGCCGACCGCCGGCTGGACGAGCTGTCCGGCGGGGAGCGCCAGCGGGCCTGGATCGCCCTCGCCCTGGCCCAGGACACCCCGACGCTGCTGCTGGACGAGCCGACCACCTTCCTCGACGTCGCCCACCAGCTGGAACTGCTGCGGCTGGTGCGGCGGCGCTGCGACGAGCGGGGCACCACGGTCGTCGTCGTGCTGCACGACCTCAACCAGGCCGCCCGCTTCGCCGACCGGGTGGTCGCCCTGCACCGCGGCGCCGTCGTCGCCGACGGGACCCCGGAGCAGGTGCTCACCCCCGGCCTGCTGCGCGAGGTCTTCCACGTCGAGGCGGTGGTGGTGCCCGACCCGGTCACCGGCCGGCCGATGTTCGTGCCCACCGGGGACCGGCGGGACGACGCCTGACCTCAGACCGCGGCGGTGACCAGCTCGCGGCGCCGCAGCGGGGAGCGGGCCGCCAGGACGGCGCTGGTGGCCACCCCGAGGGCGGCGAGCAGGTACGCCGTCCGGACGTCGGTGACGGTGGCGAGCACGCCGCCGGCCAGCGCGCCGACGGGGGCCCCGCCCCAGGCGATCATCCGGGCGGTGGTGTTGACCCGGCTCTGCAGCCCGTCGGGGGTCACCTGCTGGCGGGCGGTGATCCCGTTGACCACGGCCAGCACCGAGGACGCCGACCAGGCCACCAGCAGGACGAGGGCGGCGGCGGTGCCGGGCACCAGGGCCAGGGCGACGACCAGCACCGCGTTGGCGGCGTAGGCGCCGATGCTGATCCAGCCGACCGGCAGCCGGCGGGACAGCCACGGGAGCCCGGCCCCGGCCAGCAGCCCGCCGACGGCGGTGGCGACGAACACCGCACCGACCCACCCCGAGCCGGGGTCCAGGCCCAGCCCGTCGACCGCGAAGACGACGAGCAGCCCGCCCACCGCCCCGGCGGTCACCGACTGGCCGAAGCCGAAGAGGGTCAGTGCGCGCACCACCGGCTGGTGCCACAGGAACCGCAGGCCCTCCCGGATCTCGCCGGCGGTGCGGGCCACGACACCCGCGGGGGCCGGCGGGGCGTCGTCCCGGGCGGGTGACAGCGGTACCGCGATGGAGGCGATCAGGGCTGCGGCGACGGCGTAGGCGACCACGTCGGCACCCAGTGCGTAGGCGGGGCCGACGGTGGCGATGAGCAGTCCGGCGACGGCGGGGAAGGACACCTCGACGACGCTGGCGGTGGTGAACACGACGCTGTTGGCCGGGGCGAGCCGGTCGCGGCCGACCAGGGCGGGGAGGGTGCCGAAGCAGGCGGCGTCGTACCAGACGAAGGCGGAGTGCAGGACGAGCGCGACGACCAGGACGTGCGGCACCGTGAGCGCGTCGGCCGCGGCGGCCAGCGGCACGGTGGCCAGTGCCAGCCCGGCGACGGCCTGGCAGGTCAGCATGAGACGGCGGCGGTCGACCCGGTCGGCCAGTGCGCCGGCCACGAGCCCGAACAGCAGGTACGGCGCGACCTCCAGCGCGGAGACGGCGGCGGTCAGGAAGGCCGAGCCGGACAGCTGCAGGACCAGCAGCGGCAGGGCCACCCCGGTGATCGCGTAGCCGGCGCCGGCGACCACCCGGGCCCCGAGGAAGGAGCGGAAGCCGGGGGCCTGCCAGACGGTCGCCACGGCGGGTGACCCTACACGGGAATGATGTTCATTCTCGTGTAGGCGGAGGGGTCAGTCGGAAGACCGGCCAGCCGATCTCGGTGCGCCAGTCGGCCGCCACCGGGGTGTCCCGCGGCCCGACCGTGTACGTCTCCCGGACCGGCCCCGCGACGGCGAGGGCGTGGTCGGCGACCCACCGCCCCAGCTCGCCGTAGGTGACGTCGATCGTGTCGTGGTCCCCGACGTGCGTGCGGACCGCCAGCTCCACCCCCGGGAGGAGCACCGGACGCACCCGGCCGCGCGTGGGCGCCTCCCCCGTCGGCAGGTGCACCTGCACCCGGCCGCGTCCGGCGGTGAACAGCTCGTCGTCGTAGGCGCCACCGGGCGGGCCGTCGGGGTGCGGCACGACGGCGTCCAGCTCAGCCACGGCGCCGGCGTACCAGCCCAGCACGTCGTCCAGCGCGACGACGGCCGCGACCGCGGCGACCTCCGTGGGCGGCACCGCGCGCAGCTCGACGTCCACCGGCCCCGGTGCCAGGAGCCGCTGCAGCGAGGCGGCCGCGGCCCGGGTGCGCGCCAGCTGGTCCTCCAACCGCTGCAGGTGCCGGGCGACCAGCTCGGCCCGGGTGCCGGGGTCCCCGGCTCCGAGCACCGCCCGGACGTCGTCCAGCGGGAGGTCCAGGGCCCGCAGGTGGTGGATGACCTGCGCGGTCGGGATCTGCTCGGCGGTGTAGGAGCGGTAGCCGGTCAGCGGGTCCACCTGGGCCGGCTGCAGCAGACCGCTGTCGTGGTAGCGGCGCAGAGTCCGGACGCTGAGGTGGGTGAGGCCGGCGAACTCCCCGATGCTGAGCACGGGCCGGACTCTGCCCCCTCCCCCAGCGGGAGGGTCCACCGGCTGGACCCTCTCCCGGGGGGAGGCCGCACGGTGGTCGGCATGACCGAGCTGCCCGCCGTCGTCACGGCCTACGCCACCCACCGCTCCCCCGACCTGTTCACCCCCGACGCCTCCGTCACCGACGAGGGCCGCACGCACACCGGCCGCACCGAGGTGGCCGCCTGGCTGGAGCGCAGCTCCTCGGAGTGGACCTACACGACCGAGCGCACCGGCTCGGCCCGCCTGGACGACGACCACTGGACCGTCACCGAGCACCTGGAGGGCGACTTCCCCGGCGGCGTCGTGGACCTCGTCCACCGCTTCTCCCTGCGGGACGGCCTGATCGGCCAGCTGGTCATCGAGCCGGTCGTCGCCCACGTCACCGGGGAGACGGCAGCCCCCTGAGGAGGGCACCCCGCACCTGCGGTCGCCGGCCCGCGCTGCTCACCGCCCGGGCCACCGCCTGCGGCGCTCGACCCGGGCGGCCTGAGCCCGGGTCCGGGACTCCCGGGCGGCGGCCCCGTTCTCGGCAGCCCGTCGGCAGGCGTCCGCGGCGCGTGCAGCGAGGGCTGCCGCCCGGTCGTGCAGTCGGCCCACCTCCTGGTGCAGCTCGGCCCGGCGCTGCTCGTGCGCACCGACCCGGTCGTCGCGGTCGGCTGGCGCCGGGTCCTGGGAACCCAGCGCCAGGGCGGTGGACAGCAGGTGGGGCAGGTCCGCGACCAGGGCATCGACGTCGGCCGGTCCCGCCGTCCCGGCGAGCAGGCGGCGGCGCCCGTCGTGGCCCTGCACGCGGAGCGTGGTCATCAACAGCGCGGCCAGCAGCGCCGCGGGCACCGCGGGCGTCCGCTCCCCGATGACGCCGGCCAGCACCACCTCGGCCCGGGCGAAGAGCGTCCGCTCGTGCCGGAGCAGTGCCTGCGTGGCCTCGATCTCGCGAGCCACCTGCCGGCAGTCGGGGTCCACCAGGGACCGGAGGTCGGACTCCTGGGCGGCGACGAGGCGGGCGACCAGCGCCTCGTCCCACGGGCCCCCGTCGTGGTCCGGGCGCAGGGTCTCCGGGGACAGCACGGCCGGCAGCCGGTCCAGGAAGAAGAGCTCCTCCTTGGTGGCGGCGTGCGCGTAGACCGTGGCGGTCGCGACGTCGGCGGCCCGGGCGACCTGCTCCACGGTGGTCGCCGCGAACCCCTGCTCGTGGAAGAGCCGCCTGGCCGCGAGCACGACACGCTCCCGGACCCGGGCGCGCTGTCGCTGCCGCCGGCAGCCCACGTGTGGCGCAGGAACGGTCACGGCACGTCCCTGGCTGGTCGGGAGCGACCGCGGGCGCGGGACGCCGTGCGCGCTCACGCGGCACCGGACCGTCGACGGACGGCGTGGTTCCTCAGCCCACCGTAGCCGCTGTCCGGTCCGGGCAGGGCCGCGACGCCGGTGCCGCGCCGGGGCGACCGCTCAGGTCTGGCAGCTGGGGCACCACCAGGTGTGCCGGTTCTCCGGGTCGCCGACGACCTCGGCGGAGAACTGCAGCGGCGTCCCGCAGCGCCGACAGGGCTCCCGGGTCCGGCCGTAGACGTAGTACCGCTGGCCGGGCCGGGTGTTGCCGGTCGTCACCCGTCCCGGACCACCGGGCTGCACGGCGAACCGCATCGCCCGGACGGCGAGACGGACCAGCGGCTCGACGTCCACCTCACCGACCGGGGTGAGCGGCAGGTGGCCGCGCAGGAAGCACAGCTCGTTGACCCACACGTTGCCCAGTCCGGCCACGACGCGCTGGTCGAGCAGGGCCGAGATCAGCGGCCGCTCGGGCTGGGCCTCCAGGTTCGCGGTGGCCCGGGCGATCAGCTCGGGCACCGGCACGCGGTCGTCGAGCAGGTCGGGTCCCAGGTGCCCGACGACGGTGTCCTCGGCGCTGGTGGGCAGCAGCTCCACCACCGGCATCCGCAGCGCGATCGCGGTGGCACCGGTCGTGCTCAGCACCAGCCGGGCGTCGCCCATCATCCGGCGGGGCAGCGTCTTGCCCACGCCCACGACGCTCCACTCGCCGTCCATCCGCAGGTGCGTGTGCAGCGTGAGCGCGTCGCCGGCGAGGTCCAGCCGGGTCAGCAGGTGCTTGGCCCGGGCCACGGTGCCCAGCACGCGCGCCCCGGTCAGGTCCGCGGTGGCGTGCTTGGGGACCCGGAAGTCGCTGCCGGTGACCTCGGTCCCGGTGAGGACGCCGAGGCGACGGGCGAGGCGGTAGATCGTGTCACCTTCGGGCATCGGGGCCCACGGTATGCGGGTGCACGACGGGGCGGGTCGGCGACCGGCCCGGTCAGGACGAGCTGGAGTCCACCGACCCCACGGCGGCATCCACGTCGGCCGCCCACCGGGTCACCCCGCACGCGCCGATGACGACGACCTCGTCCACGACCATCGGGACACCGGCGGCGGCGGCCACGGCGACCGCGACCCGGGCCGCCAGCTCGATCGCGCCCGCGGCGTCCGGGGCCGCGAGGGAGGACTCCAGGTAGAAGACCTCGGGGACGTGCGGGTCCTCCCGCACCGACATCCCCGGCGGGACGTCGACCCGCAGGGCGAGACCGGCCTCCCAGGCGTGTGCCTCCGTCGTCTCCAGCACGGATGAGGCCACGAAGGTCTCCACCACTCACTCCTCGTCACACGTCGTACCCCTGCGGTCCCGCCCGTCGTCCGGGTGTGGGCACCGCTCCAGCGTCGTTCGTGGACCTGGTGCCCGCCGGCCGCGGCCCTGACACCGGTCGCGGGCCGGGTTCACCCGACGGGGGTGGTCGGCGTCCCTCAGGCGGTGGGCTCGTGACCGCCGCGGAGGATGCAGAACTGGTTGCCCTCGGGGTCGGCCAGGACGACCCAGCCGGTGCCCGGACCGTGGATGCCCCGGTGGTCGGCGACCTGGGTCGCACCGAGCCCGAGCAGCACCTCCAGCTCCTCGTCGCGGGAGCGCTCGACCGGGCGCAGGTCCAGGTGGACCCGCTTGGGGATGCCGGTGTCGAACCCGGGCACCTCCAGGAAGAGCAGCCGCTCCCCGGTGCTCGGCGAGACGATCGTGCACTCCTCGTCGCCGGGCACGTTGGGGTCGCCGTCGACGTCCACGAAGCCGAGGACCTGCTTCCACCACTCCGAGAGGGCGTGGGCGTCGACGCAGTCGATGCTGACGTGGGAGATGCGTGCCGTCATCGTCGGATCGTGACAGGTCCGGGCGTCGGCGGACGACTCACCGCAGCAGGTCGGTCAGCGCCCCCCGCAGCTCCGGGTGACCGAACGCGAAGCCGGCCTCGGCCAGCCGGCGGGAGACCGCCCGTCGCCCGGTGAGGGCCAGCGCCGGGTCGGTGCGCAGCAGCACCGCCCCCAGGCGCAGCAGGGCTGCAGGCGTCGGCGGCGCGGCCGGACGGTGCAGCACCGACCGCAGGGTCGCCATGAGCTCGGCGTTGCGCACCGGGTTCGGCGACGACGCGATCAGCACACCCTCCGGTGCCGGTGCCGGTGCCGCCGGCTCGTCGATGCCCAGGCTCCAGCGGGTGACGGCCAGCCAGTCCTCCACGTGCAGCCAGCTGACCCACTGCCGCCCGCCGGCGATGCGCCCGCCCAGGCCACACCGGGTGAGCCACACCAGCCGGTCCAGCGCCGGGGAGTCCCGGTCCAGGACGACGCTGGTGCGCAGCACCGTCTGCCGCACCGCGTTCGCCCCGGCCGCCGCCTCCTCCCACCGGCGCGCGACCTCGGTCATCTGCCGCGGGCCGTCCCCCGGCGGCGTGTCCTCGTCGACCAGCGTCTCGCCGGCATCCCCGACGATCGCCGTCGTGCTGGCCTGCACCCACACCGGCACGGGCTCGTCGAGCCGCTCGGCGGCGGCGCGCAACGCCAGCGTCGGCTGCACACGCGACCGGGTGAGCAGGTCGGTGTTGGCCGCGGTCGGACGGCGGTCCACCAGCTCGCCGGCCAGGTTCACCACCGCCGCCCCGGCCAGCTCCACGGCCCAGGGGCCGACGGTCACGCCGTCCCACGCCACCTACCGCACGGGGCCGGACCGCGGGCTCCGGGACAGGACCACGACCTCGTGCCCCCGCGCGGCCAGGTCAGCCGTCAACCGACGTCCCAGGGACCCGGACCCACCCGCCACCACGACCTTCACGGGGCGAGTGTGCTCCGCCGACGACCGGCTCGTCCGTCTGCGGGTGCGCTCCTCGGCGTGGTCGCCGCCGCGCAGCACGCCGGGCGGGCCTGCGGGACGTGTCGTCGGCGGGACAGTGGACATGGTGCTCCCAGGCCAGGGTCCGGACCCAGGCTCAGGCCTCGTCCGGTCGAGCTGACGGACGGACGGGGTCGCCACCTCATCGGACCGGCGGTCCAGTCGGTGACGGCCTCGGCGAACCGGGGCAGCGACGCCGTCGCCGCGTCCAGCTGCAGCTCCGACTCCTGGACGAGGTCGACGACCAGGCCGGTCTCCTGGCTGAGCGCGACCAGGAACAGGACGTTGCCGGAGGTGCCCAGCGCGTTCTGCGGGACGTGCGTGGACACCGTCGTCGAGGCGACGCCCGCTTCCCGGGCGACCCGGACGACCGGGGTGCCGGCGAAGCCCCGCTCGGTGGACAACCGCTGGACGGTGGACACGATCTGCCGACGGTCGTGCGACCGGACGGCAGCGCGGTGGTGGGACCCCGAGGACTGGGGCAGGCGCACGATGCTGGACCACGGCCGGCGCCGCTGCCACGTCACCCCTGGCCGAGGTCGGTGACCAGGTTGACCGCCACGGCGACGACCACGGTGCCGAACAGGTAGGACAGCAGGGCGTGGCCGAGCGCGACCTTGCGGATCACCCGGGACTCCAGCTGGGTGTCCGGGACGGCGAAGCTCATGCCCACCGTCGACGCCAGGTAGGCGAAGTCGCTGTAGGCAGGCGGTTCGCGCTGCCCGAAGTCGATCCCGCCGTCGGGCCCGTCGGCGTAGAAGCGGCGGGCGTACTTGAGGGCGAAGACGGTGGTCACCAGCGCCCAGGACACCATCACCACGAGCACGCACAGGACGACGACCGCGACCCCGACGGCGTCGCCGGACCCGGAGCGGACCAGCCCCTCGACGACGGCGGCGAGGCTCACGACCGCCGCGGCCAGCACGGCGGTGTCGGTGGCGCGGGTGCGACCCTCCTCCTCGGCCAGCCGCCGGGTGCCCTCGGCGTCGCAGGGCCAGCTGATCCGCCAGGCCCAGGTGAGCAGCCCGCCGGCGGCCACCAGCCACCCGAGGAGGACCGCCAGCTCGGGGATCCCGGCCACCACGACGAGCCCGCCGGCGACGACCCCGCTGGCGAGGCTGAGGAGCACACGGCGCCAGGACAGGATCGTCCCGCGCCCATCCGTGGTGACCCCGGCCGCCGAGCCGGCGGCGCTCACGGGAGTCCCCCGTGCTTCACGAGCCGGGACGGAACACCGCGCGCACGCACCCGTCCTCCTTCTCCTTGAACATCCGGTAGCCCTTCGGACCGTCGTCCAGGGACAGGACGTGGGTGGCCAGGTGCTCGGTCCGCACCTCGTCGCGGCTCATCAGGTCGAGGATCTCGGGCACGTAGCGGTGCCCGTGCTGCTGGGCCCCGCGCAGGGTGAGCGCCTTGTTCATCATCGCGCCCATCGGGAACTTGTCCACCAGACCGCCGAACACGCCGAGGGCGAAGACCGTGCCCCCCTTGCGGCAGGCGTAGACGGCCTCCCGCAGGGCCGTCGGCCGGTCCGACTGCAACCTCAGCTGCTGCTTGACCTGGTCGTACAGGTACTGCGGGCCGGTGCCGTGGGCCTCCATCCCCACGGCCTCGATGCAGACGTCCGGTCCGCGGCCACCGGTCATCTCCCGCAGCTCGGCGGGGACGTCCACCTGCTCGTAGTCCAGGGTGTCCGCGCCGATGTGGGTGCGGACCATGCCCAGCCTGTTGTCGATGCGGTCGATGACCACGACCCGCTCGGCCCCCATGAGCATCGCCTTGCGGGCAGCCATCTGACCCACCCCGCCGGCGCCCCACACCGCTACCCCGTCGCCGGGCTGCACCCCCGCCTGGTCCGCACCGGTCCAGCCGGTGGGGGCGGCGTCCGAGGCGAACAGCGCCCGCTCGTCGGACACACCGTCCGGGATCGTGAACGCGCCCTGGTCGGCGTAGGGCACCCGGATGTAGCGGGCGTGGCTGCCCGCGTAGCCGCCGAGGGCGTGCGAGTACCCGAAGCAGCCGCCGATGGCCTGGCCCCACAGCGCCTCGGTGATCCCCGGGTTGGGGTTGCCGTTGTCGCACAGCGAGAACAGCCCCTGCCGGCAGTACCAGCACTGCCCGCAGCTGATGAAGGACACGACCACCACGCGGTCGCCGACGCGGTGCCTGGTCACCCCCTTGCCGACCTCGGCGACCCTGCCCATGAACTCGTGCCCGAGGACGTCGCCGGACCGCATCGCCGGGATGTAGCCGCCCATCAGGTGCAGGTCAGAGCCGCAGGTCACCGACAGCCCGACCTCGAGGATGATGTCGTGGTCGTTGAGGATCGTCGGCTCGGGGACGTCCTCCACGCCGATCTCGTTCACGCCGCGCCAGGTCACCGCCTTCACAGCACTCCTCCTCTCGGCGCCCGTCGGGTGGCGCCCTCCAGCGCCTCGCCGGCCGGCGTGGCGTTCCGCTCGCCGTGGGGGGTGGGGTCCACGGCGAGGACCTCGCCCACCTCGATCAGCTGCTTGGCCTCGCGCAGCGCGGCCCGCAGGTCGCCCTGCGCACCGCTGCCGGCCAGCCGCGCCGGGGCGGGGGACCGCCCGGCCGGGCGCCGGGTCAGTCGCGCGGCCAGCTCGGTGCCCTTGCCGCCCGGCGCCGGGCGCGTCCGCGTCTCGATGCCGTCGCCGAACGAGGCCAGCGACCTCGGCAGTGCCGCGGCGTCGACCTCCGCCGGCTCGCGGCAGACCGTGACGGCCAGCCACCCGGACGCCGGGGGCCCCGCCGCGCCCGGCCCGTCGTGCCCGAGGGCAGAGCGGACCTGCCGGACGACGGTGCCGCCCGCCTTGGACGCCAGGGACGCCACCGTCCCGAGGGCGCTCACGACCGGCCTCCTGCGGCCGTGCTCTGCGGGGCCCGCGCGAACTCCTGCACGATGCGCGCGCAGAACGCCGGCAGGTCCTCCGGTGACCGGCTGGTGGTGAGGTTGCCGTCGGTCACGACCTCCTCGTCCACCACCTCGGCGCCGGCATTGCGCAGGTCGGTGCGCACGCTGGGCCACGAGGTCAGCCGCCGCCCGTCGACCACGCCGGCCTCGGCCAGGGTCCAGGGGCCGTGGCAGATGGAGGCCACCGGCTTCCCCGTCCGGACGAAGGCCCCGACGAAGCGCACCGCGTCGGCGTCCATCCGCAGCTTGTCCGGGTTGACGGTGCCCCCGGGCAGCAGCAGGGCGTCGTAGTCCTCGACCGAGGCGGCACCCACGAGCCGGTCGACGCCGAAGGTGCCGGCGTCGGTCAGGTCGTGGTCACGGGCCTGGATCTCACCGGTCGTGATCGACAGGACGTCGGTGCGTGCCCCGGCGTCCTCGAGTGCCCGGCGTGGCTCCTCCAGCTCCACCCGCTCGACGCCGTCGGCCGCCAGGACGGCGACCCGGCGTCCGCTCAGCTCCCCGGCCACGTCAGGCACCCGCCATCGCGGGGTGCAGCACGACCTTCGTCCACCCCTGGTCGCGGGCGTCGAAGTGCTGGTAGGCCTCCGGTGCCCGGTCCAGGGGGAGTTCATGGCTGACGATGAACGACGGCTCGGCCTTGCCGGCGGCGATCAGGTCGCGCAGCTGCCGGTTGTACTTCTTGACCGGCGCCTGGCCGCTGCCGATGTGCTGGCCCTTGAACCAGAAGAGCCCGTAGTCGAGGGCGACCTTGCCCTGCTTGGCCAGCTCGTCGCTGGCTCCCGGGTCCTGCGGCACGAAGACGCCGACGTTCCCGATGCGCCCGGTGAACCGCACCGAGGCGATGAGCCGGTTCATGGTCAGGCTCGCCTGCTCCTGCCCGTCGGGCTCGTGCGCCTGGTAGCCGACG
The DNA here is from genome assembly GCF_001424485.1 of Modestobacter sp. Leaf380. Classification (GTDB taxonomy): domain Bacteria; phylum Actinomycetota; class Actinomycetes; order Mycobacteriales; family Geodermatophilaceae; genus Klenkia. Next base: position 31,529 of record NZ_LMQC01000021.1, on the reverse strand, counting down.
CACTCGCAGCCGTTGTCCGCGCCCAGCCCCATGGTCTGGTCCAGGACCGCCTGCACCGGGTCGACCGCCGAGTCGTCGATGGCGATCGCGCCGATCGACTCGGCCAGCCGCAGCCGGTCGGGGTTGCGGTCGACGACCATGACCTTGCTCGCGCCCTTGATGGTCGCCGACAGCGCGGCCATCAGCCCGACCGGACCGGCGCCGTAGACCACCGTCTGGTCGCCGGGCTGCACGCCCGCCAGCTCGGTGGCGTGGTAGCCGGTCGGGAAGATGTCGGCGAGCATCACGTAGTCGGTCTGCCGTTCCTCGGCGTCCTCCCCCAGCCGCAGGCAGTTGAAGTCACCCCACGGCACGCGCAGCAGCTCGGCCTGGCCGCCGCCGTAGGGGCCCATGTCGGCGAACCCGTAGGCGGCACCGGCCATGCTCGGCTCCGGCTGGGCGGTGAGGCAGTAGTTGGTGAGCTGCCGCTCGCAGTTCTTGCAGTGCCCGCAGGCGATGTTGAACGGCAGGACGACCCAGTCGCCGACCCGCACCTGGTCCACCCCGTTGCCGACTGCCACGACCTGGCCCAGGTTCTCGTGCCCGAACCAGCGACCGGTCTCGAAGTCGGTGCGGCCCTCGTACATGTGCAGGTCCGAGCCGCAGATGTTCGCCGAGGTGACCCGCACCAGCACGTCCGTCTCCCGCTCGATCCGGGCGTCGGGTACGTCCTTGACGCTCACCTGCCGCGGTCCGTCGTAGACCACTGCCTTCACGATGCCTCCTCCGGGGACCGACCCACCGGGTGTGGGTCCACACCGATCGAAGCGGGGACCGGGTGGCCCCGGCATCGGCAGACCTGCCGATCCGTCGGCGGGCTCCCCGGGTTGAGGAGCTCGGCCCGGTCGGGGAGGCTCGGCACGGAGCACGGGCGCCGGGCAGCGGGGACGTCCGCCGGAGTCCGGTCTGCGCTCCTGGCCGTCAAGAAGTCGCGGCCCCGACCCGACCTGCGGCCCTGGGCCGCCGGAGGCCGTCGTGCACCTGGACCCGCTCCCCCCGGACCCGCTCCCCCCGGACCCGCCAGGCGCGGGGTCGGGACGCCTGCAGTCGGTGCTCGCGCTCCTGCAGCACCTCCTGCCCGCCCACACCGCACGGGTGGCCCAGGTCCCCCCGGGCCACCGCTGCACCGACGACCGATCCCCCCGGGACGACGAACCGACCCGGGTCCCGCTGGTGACCGGCGATGGCCGCGAGGTCGGCCACCTGCTGCTGCGGGCCCGGGACGGACGGCCACCGGGCCCGGGGAGGTGGCAGCTGCTCGGGCAGGTGCTCCCCCTGCTGGCCGAGGAGGTCGACCCGATGCGCGCCGTGCTCGACGCCGTCCGGCGCGTCCCCGACGTCGTCGCCGGCGCCGTCCTCGCACCCGACGGCGGCTGCCTCGAGATCCCGGGACTGGAACCCCACCCGCTGCTGCATGCCGGATCACCCGTGGCGGCCGCCGCGTCCGAGCGGATCGGGGTCTGCCGCCTGGGCACCTCCTTCCTGTGGCCCACCGGCGCCCGGGGTGCCGCGCTCGGTCACGTGCGGGTCACCGCGCTGGACACCGGGGCGCCCGCGGCGGACCACCGACCACCGTCCTGCTGATCTCCCCCGCCGGGGACCTGGACGCCCTGACCCCCCGGGAGCTGGAGGTGCTCGGGTACCTGGTCGACGGGGCGAGCAACCCCGAGATCGCCGAGGCCCTCGTCGTGGCGGAGCGCACCGTGGCGACCCACGTCGAGCACATCCTGCTCAAGCTGGGCACGCCGACCCGGACGCTGGCCGCCGTCCGGGCCGAGCGGTACGGCCTGTACGTGCCGGCCGGGTGCCACCCGCCCGGACCGGAGCTGTCCTGGCGTCACTGACCGGGCTGGCCGAGGTTCGTCACCAGGTTCACGGCGACCGCCACGACGACCGTGCCGAACAGATGGGACAGCAGGGCGTGCCCGAGAGTGAGCTTGCGGACCCGGGTGGCCACGAGCCGGGTGTCGGAGACCGCCGAGCTCATGCCCACCGTGAACGCGAGGTAGACGAAGTCGCTCAGCGCGGGCGGATCGGGCTGACCGGAGTCGATGCCGCCGTCGCGACCCGCGGCGTAGAACCAGCGTGCGTACTTCAGCGCGAACACCGTGTTCACCAGCGCCCAGGACAGGATCACCACCAGCAGGCCGAGGACGACGGCGACCATGCCGACGGGGTCCATGGACCTGGACCGGACCAGCGTCTCCACGACCGCCCCCAGGCTGACGACCGCGGCGCCGAGGACGGCGGTGTCCGTGGCGTGGGTCCGTCCCTCCTCCTCGGCCAACAACCGGGTCTGCTCCGGGTTGCGGCGCCAGCTGATCCGCCACACCCACACGAGCAGGGCGGCCGCAGCGACCGTCCACCCGGCGAGGACCGCGACGTCGGCCGCCCCGACCAGGGCGACACCCATCCCGACGAGGACGCCGCCGGCCAGGCAGATGAGCACCCGACGCCGGGACAGGATGGACTGGCACGGCGCGCTCCAGCCGGATGCCCCGCGCCCGCCGGCGCTCACCGGCACCGGTCCGCGTGGGCTGGTCGTCGCCCGTCGTCGCCCACTGCCTGCACGGTGCCTCCTCCGCCGAGGGCCCGCCCCACCGCGTCCGGGGGCTCTCCCCGATCGAACCGAGCAGGACCCGGTCGGGCATCGGCAGGCCCACCGATCTCCCTGCCTGCTCCTCGTCGCGGAGCAGTGCCGTGACGGTCCGGGTGGCCCTCGTGGGTGCCGACGGTGTCGGGGCCCGCCGCGCCCATTGCTGCACACACGCACGAAGCGGGCCGCCCGATGAGGACGGCCCGCTTCTGGCCTGCAACTCCCCCGTCGGGCTGACGGGATCTGAACCTGCGACACCTTGACCCCAGCCCGCAGCGTGGGGTCCAGCGCCGTCCGCGCACGTCGTGTTCTCGCAGGTCCGGCGGTGACGGCGTCCGAGGCCGTCCGTCGCTGTGCGGGGTCGTCCGGACTGCGTTGCCGTACCGGTTGCTGTACTCGGCCACGACGGGAGGCGCCGGGTCAGTGGTCGTAGACCTCCCGGCGGTGTCCGGCACGGACGACGGTCACGACCAGCGCCTCGTCGAGGACGTCGTAGATCACGCGATGGTCCCCCACCCGGATGCGCCAGGCGGTCTGCTCCCCCACCAGCTTGGTCGCTCCCACCGGACGCGGGTCCTCGGCCAGGTCACCGATGGCAGCGATGAGCCGGACGCGCACGGGGCGGTCGAGCTTGCGCAGCTGCCGCGCAGCCGCGGTGGTGAACTCGACGGAGTACGTCACCCAGCGAGCTCGTCACGCACCTCGGCCAACGACACCCGCTCCCCGTCGTCGGCGGCCTTGGCCGCCCGGTAGGCAGCTACGTCCTGAGACATCTCCAGCGCCTCCAGGGCTTCCAGGTCGGCGACCCCGACCACCACAGCGGCCAACTTGCCGTTGCGGGTCACCCCGATGCGCTCCCCGCCGTACATCGCACGACCCAACACGTCGGAGAGCTGACCGCGCAGCTCGCGGGTGGTGACCTCACCTGAGATGGTGTCCATACAGACGATCTTACGCTGCATTTGCAACTGTGTACACAAAAATCTCTTGCTGGTCTCGTGACCCTGTAAGGCCGCCGCCATTCCGCTGTTGATTCACAACCTCCGAAGGGCGGGGTCGTGGTCCGTTGTTTCCGGAACGGGTTTCGGTCACCCTTCCCCGGTCTCGAGCTGCGGGTTCGAGCGACGGATCGAACGGCAGTCCAGCGGTTCACAAACGGGGACTTGTGAGCCGCCCAGTCGGGACGATCTTTGGCTGAGCACGGCACCGATGCGTGTCGCAGTCTCGCCGTGCCAGTCTTGCTCGGTGTGGGTGGACAGATGAGCCGAACAGATGACGACGTGGAAGCTTTCGCGTTCCGGGCACCGGACGTGGACCTCGCCGATCTCCGCGCGCGGTTGGCCTCAGCACGACTGCCGGAACCCGAGACAATCAGCGGGGACGTGTCGGGCCGGTCGCGGTGGGCTCAAGGGGTGCCCCTTGACGTCCTCGACGACCTCGTTGACTACTGGCACACCGGGTACGACTGGCGCACGTTCGAGCGCCGCCTTAATGGTGTCAGCCAGTTCCGCACGTGCATCGACGGGCTGGGGATCCACTTCCTGCACTGTCGGTCCTCGCGCGCAGATGCGACTCCGTTGGTCCTCACCCACGGCTGGCCGGGCAGCATCGTGGAGTACCTCGACGTCCTCGACGACCTGGTCGAACCCGGCAGCGCCGATGTCCCCGCGTTCCACCTCGTGGTGCCCTCATTGCCCGGTTTCGGGTTCAGCGACAAGCCGACAACCACGGGCTGGGGAACGGAGAAGATCGCCTCCGCCTGGGTCGAGCTCATGAGACGGCTCGGCTACGACAGGTTTACCGCCGCCGGCGGCGACTGGGGCGGAGTGATCACCACGATCCTCGGCGGTCGCTTCCCCGAGCAGGTCATGGGCATCCACACCACGCTCGCACCAGCTCCCCCCGGACTGACGACCGACGGACTGACCGAGGTCGAACTCAGCTGGGTGGCGGGATCCCACGACTTCGCAACCCACCGCACCAGCTACGGCAAGGAGCAGGCCACCGGCCCGCAGACCATCGGGTACTCACTCGTCGACTCCCCCGTCGGGCTGCTGGCCTGGATCCTGGCCAAGTTCGCCGAATGGACCGACACCGAAGGCAGCCCGTTCGAGACGATCTCCCGCGACGCCGTGCTAGACAACGTCACCCTGTACTGGCTGACGCGCAGCGGGGCATCAGCGGCCCGCATCTACTGGGAGAGCTGGAACTCCCTCGACCCTGACCTGCGGGTCGGAGTCCCCACCGCGATCAGCATCTACCCCCACGACATCGAGAAGTGGCCGCTGGCCTGGGTGGAGAAACGTTACCGACAGATCGTCCGCTGGCAGGTGCAGGACGCAGGGGGCCACTTCCCCTCACTCGAAGTCCCGGACGCGTTCGTCCGTGACATCCAAGAGAGCCTCACGGCCGTACTCACCGCGGCCAACCCACCAGGGACGCACTCCCCAACAGGAGGGCACCGAAGCAGCTAGCAGCATGCCCTGCCGCCTGAACGGGGGCGACGCCCGACCACAACTGAGCCCCAGCAGTGCACCGACGGTCGGTCGACGCGGAGGGAGGAGCACCGTCCAGTATTCGCCAGGCACGGGCGACACGTGGCCCGGCTTTGCCGCGCTCCTCTTTTGGACCACGTTGTGGGCCGGTTTTCGTGGGCCCACATACCGGGGTTTCTGGTCAGCACGCAATGCCGGACGGGCTTCGGCTCCACCGGCCGAGTTGGTGGTTTGGTTCGCGCCGTCGGGGAGAGGCAACGGCAGGCTCATCGAGCCCGACCACCGAGACGATCGGTGCCGCATCGAGTCCGGCGAGCTGCAGCCAACCGACCTCTGATCGAGGTTCGCACCGTCGTAGAGCAGTCGTGGTGCGCCTGCGGCTGCCCGCCGCAGCCACGTCGCACTGCGGTCAGGCAACCGTCACAGGCCCGGGTTGGCTGTCTGCTGCCTGAGGTGGCGGGAGGCCCGCTGGTCCCCGTCGCGGTCGATGAGGACTTCGTTGATGGCCTGGACCAGCACGAGGTACTCCGCGCTGGCGGCGGGCCCGTCGAGTGTTAGGGCGAACTCGACGAACGCCAGCGGCCAGTCGCCGCCGAGGGCGGCGTACTCCAGCCAGATGTCATAGGCATCGAGGTCCAGGGACGCGAACGCCTTCGACACCGACGTCAAGGTCCTGCTGGACACCGCGCACCGCTTCCTGAGCGACCGCCGAATTGGCTTCGTCCCGCGGACGACTTCGCCGGCGTGGCTGGGGTCGCCGGGGTCGCCGCGCCCACCGCTTCGGTCGGGGTCGCGGCACCCACCGTCGCAACCGCGGGCATCGCCATGCCGCCTAGCGGCAGCTGCCCGGCCAGGACCACGGTCGGCGTTGGTCTGCTCGGCATCACCATCTGTATTTGCCTCTGAGCACCCTGACCCCGCCCCGCCCCGCCCCCTCGGGGCGACTTGTGCCCATTCCGTCGCGGCCTGGCTCGGGAGAAACGTCCCAGCCACTCGGATGACGCCTTCAGCACGACGGAATTACCGCACGACTCAGGCGGGCTACGTCTGAACGCGCACTCCGCATGACGCCCTGTCTGGTCCGTGTGGTCTGCCGTCTCCGAAATTGATGTGCCCGGGCTGGATTACCTTCCCAGGCGCGCTCTGGTTCTGCACGCGGGTACCAGGTCTCCACCGAGATGGCCGAACTGCGGGTCCCTGTGCTTCGACCCGTGTCTCTAATCGGCGAGGCCAGCCCGTATGGCAAAGATGGCTGCTTGGGTGCGGTCCCGGAGTTCGAGCTTGCTCAGGACCCGGGCGACGTGTGCCTTGACGGTGTACTCCGATAGGTAGAGCTGCGCGGCGATCTCGGCGTTGGATCGTCCGGTTGCCAGCTGCTGGAGGATCTCGCGTTCCCGGTCGGTCAGCTTGCCTACCCGCGGGTCCTGGACGGGGGCAGCGGGGTGGAGCTGGGTGGCGAAGGTGTCCAGCAGGCGGCGGGTGACGCGGGGGGCCACGACGGCGTCGCCTCGGGCGATGGTGCGGATGGCCTCGACGAGGCGGTCGGGGTCGGAGGTCTTGAGGAGGAAGCCGCTGGCACCGGCTTGCAGGGCGGCGAAGGCGTACTCGTCGAGGTCGAAGGTGGTCAAGACGAGCACCCGACTGGGGAGTCCGGCGGCGACGATCTGCCTCGTGGCGGCGACCCCGTCGGTGCCAGGCATGCGGATGTCCATCACCACGACGTCGGGTCGCAGCCGTCGGGCGAGGTCGACCGCTTCAGATCCGGTGCCGGCCTGGCCGATGACGTCGATGTCGTCACTTCCGCCCAGCACCATGCCCAGACCCATCCGGACCAGGGGCTCGTCGTCTGCCAGCACCACCGTGATCACGTGGCCACCTCCGGGTGGGGGGCGGTCAGCGGCAGGCGGGCGCGGACGCCCCAGCCACCCGCCGCCATCGGTCCAGACGTCACCGTGCCGCCGTGTGCGAGCACCCGCTCCCGCATCCCGACCAGACCCAGACCGCCCGACGGGGCCGGGAATGTCGGCGGATGACCGTCATCGGTCACCGTGATGGAGAGGTGGGAATCAGCCCAGTGCAGGGACACCGATGCCGAGGTGGCGTTGCATGCGTGCCGCAGGCTGTTGCTCAGTGCCTCTTGGACCAACCGGTAGACCGTCAGGCCTGTCCCGCCTCCGAGTGGGACCGGCTTGCCGTGGACCTGCAGGACAGTGGGCAGCCCGGCGGTGCGGACCTGGTCGACCAGGGCCTGGAGGTCAGCCAGGCCAGGTGCGGGGGGACGGCCACTATCGCCGAAGTCGGTCGGGTCGTCGGGGTCACGAAGGACACCCAGGAGGGCGCGCATCTCCTGCATCGCCTCGCGGCCGGTACCGGCGATCGCCTGCACCGCCTCGCACGCGTCCGCTAAACCGCGGTCGTTGCGCAAGGCCACCGTGGCCCCGTCGGCCAGGGTGGTCATGACGGCAATGTTGTGGGAGACGATGTCGTGCACCTCACGGGCGATCCGGCGCCGCTCGTCGGCAACCGCTGCCTGTGCCATCGTGCGTTGAGTGCGCTCAGCCTGCTCGGCTCGGTCGCGCAGGCTGGCCAGGACCATCCGCCGGGCGCGGCGGTTGCGGCCCCGGGCGACCGCTGCGACGCCCAGCGCAGACAGTAGGAACACGGGCCGGTCCCCGGTGGATGGGGGGGTTAGCAGCGTTGCGCCGATGAGGACAGCGGCGAGGGTGACCGCAGCGCCGGCGGCCCAGTCGGGGGCGTGCTCGACCACCGTTACCAGGCACAGCAGCACGGCCAGGACGGGGATGGTGAGCACCCCACCGGTCAGCCCTAGTACGAGGAAGGCAACAACGGCTGCTAGGGCTGTGGTGGCGAACGCCGGGAGGGGTCGTCGGTGCCGGACCAGTGCCGGGAACAGCGGGACTCCGACAACTAGCGCCGACAGCCACAGTGGGTCCGGGCCAGGGTCTGCGGCAAGGAACAGGGCACCGAATGCCCCTACCGCGGCCACCGGGATAACGTCACGTGCGACGGCGGAGGCACCTCGCAGTGCACGGCCCTGGCGGACTAGGTCCAACCACCCGCTGAGATCCAGATCCTGGGTCCAGCGTCGCTTGGCGTCGTCCGGCGCAAGGTGCTCAGGCCTCCGTTGCCGCTCATTGCTGGCAATCATGAGGTCACCTTGCCGGTGGAGAGCCATCTGATGGGTCGTTGGCGCACGTCGACAGGTTGGCAGAGCCGACGGCCTCCCTAGATCGGGTGGCTGGGTGGCTGGGCCAGGTTGCGAGCAGCCACCCGGCCCAGCCCTGGTGCGTGTCGAGGCTCGAGGGGAGGACCACTGCCCCGGCGGTGACGATGTCGAGCTCGGATGTCTTGCTCACAGGGCTCCCTCCATCACGTGTGATGGTGGGGCTGTGGTCCTCATCCGCTGAAGCATCAGCAGAACCCCGGATGTCCGGGGACTGGGGCTAGGCGTCGCGGCGGGAGGTGGCTACAGCCGCGGCGACCAGAGCCAGGAGGACCCACATCAGAAAGACGACCAACCCGGTCACCGGGGCCAGGTCACCCTCACCGGGCACCAGAGACTGTGCGGCCTGGCCGGCCTGGGCGGGAAGCCAGCGGACAACGTCGGGACCCCAGCTCGAGGGCAGCAGCTGACCGAGCCCAGGCAGCAGGAACACCAGCCCAAACAACGCGGCAACTGCGCCGGCGGTGGAGCGCAGCAGCCAGCCCAGCGCCTGCCCGATCAGACCCAGCCCAGCCAGGTACACGGTGGTGGCGACCAGGACCCGGACGACACCGTCGTCAGTCAGGGACAACGCTGCCCCCCCGAGCGCTGCCTGCCCCAGGATGAAGGCGGTCAGCACCGAAACACCGCCGGTGATCAGCACCACGAATGCGAGGACAGCAACTTTGGTTAGCAGGGTGGGCCAGCGGCGCGGGTCAGCGGAGAACGTCGGCCCGATGCTGCCGTGGCTGTACTCCCCGGTCACCTCCAGCACGCCCAGCACCCCGAACGCGATCCAAGCGATCTGCGCACCGGCCAGGCTCAACGCGACCCCGCTGACGGCACCCAGCGGGGCGTCCCCGCTGGAGCTGGCCGCTGCGGCCACGGCGGCGAACAACCAGCCCAAACCGACGGTCGCCACGATCACGGCCACCAACGTCACCCATGTTGACCGCAGAGAGGAGAACTTGATCCACTCCGCTCTCATCAGGCCACCTCTAGAGGCGGTGCGGGGCGGCTGACCCAGTTGGTTTCGAACGGCCGGAGCGGGGCTGTGGGTGGTGCTCATCGGGGGTCCTCCTGCGCGTCGGCGCGGTAATCGCGCTCGTTTCGGGTCAACTTCATGAAGGCCGCCTCCAGCGATGGCTCAACCACGGTCAGCTCGTGCAGCGGTACGCCGGCAGCGGCGGCCCGGTCGCCGATCTCGGCAGCACCCAGTCCACGGACATGAACCTCGCCGACCTGGTGGGAGGACCAGATGGTGTCCGGGCCCTCGATGAGCGGGATGAGTTCCGGCAGGCGCGGGCTGCGCAGTCGCACGTAGGTCTCGCCGGACGCGGCGATGAAGTCCGCCATTGGGGTGTCGGCCAGCAGCCGGCCGCGGCCGATCACCAGCAGGTGCGTAGCGGTCAGGGACATCTCACTCATCAGGTGTGAGGACACCAGCACCGTGCGGCCCTCCGCGGCCAAGCGACGGGTCAGTGTGCGGATCCACAGCACACCGTCGGGGTCCAGGCCGTTGACCGGTTCGTCAAGGATGACTACGCCCGGGTCACCGAGCAACGCGCTTGCGACTCCCAGCCTCTGGGTCATCCCCAGGGAAAAGCCGCCAGCTGGCTTGTCGGCCACCCCGGTGATGCCCGCCAGCTCCAGCACCTCGTCTACCCGCCTGGTTGGGACACCCCCGGCGGCGGCGAGCGCCCGTAGGTGAGCCCGGGCGGTCCGCTTGGGGTGCACCGACCGGGGGTTCAGCAGCGCACCGACTTCCCGCAGCGGGGCACGCAGCGCACGATAGGAGTGCCCGTTGACCGTCGCCTGCCCGGACGTGGGCCGATCCAGACCCAGCACCATCCGCATCGTCGTGGACTTCCCCGCCCCATTCGGCCCCAGGAACCCGGTCACATGCCCCGGCCGAATGACCGCCGTCAGATTCGACACCACGGTCTTGTCGCCGTACTTCTTGGACAACGCGCTCAGCTCGATCACCACTTCAGCATCGGCGACCGAACAACGGACGCCATCGGCCATACGGGCTGTTCAGCGCGTGCTGGCTAGTCCTTGAGGACTACGACGAAGTAGTGGACCAGCCCCGCGTCGCGCCTGAGCTGAGAGATGATCTAGTCGGCTAGATGGGCGTTGAGGGCGGTTGCCACGAGTTCACTGCGGGAGCAGGCGCCGTGCTGGGTGGCCAGGTCGTCGAGGGGGTCGATGCTGGTCTCGGTGAGCTTGATGGACACCTTCCGACGACCTCCGGGGCGAACCTGGGTGGCGACCCGCTCGCCGGCGAACAGGCCTTCGGCGCGGTTTCGGGTCGCTGGGCAGCGAGTTGGTCTGCGGTCGCCTCGACGGCGTCCAGCGCCAGTTCCTCGTAGGTGACACCCCGCTGGCGGGCGGTGTCCCGGAGACGGTCGGCGGTGCTGTTGGGCAGCTGCAGGATGACCAGCCACGGCACCGGCGATGCGGTGCTGGTGGTCGGGCGGGGTGTTCGAGCGCGGGGCGGCTGGCCGGCTGCTGCTCAGGCGCCGTCGCCTCCGCTCCCCCACTGCTGTCGTCCTGGGACTCGCGAGCCTTGGGTGTGTTCAGCGAGGTCGGTGCTGCCGCGCGGATGGCAATTCATCATTCTGGCCGGACGCAGAACTCGTCGTCAGATGACGCTCACCGGCGCATCGTTGGTACTCATATTGATCCGAAAGCGGGCGTCGCCAGTCGCGCTGCGCACCTTCGTCGGAACTGCTGATCGAGTTTTGATCGCTTTAATCCCATACGCTGATGATTGTTCATTCCCCGCCTCCCAGGGGAACAGATGGAGGACGTCCACCGATTTTGTGCCAGTGCTCTGCCTCGGACGTCGTCCATGTTGCCGACGGGCGAGGTTCCCCTAACCCGCGCTGTGAACAGGGCGTTTCGCCCACGTTGCGTCTGCTCGACAACGACCTGACCGCGGTGATCGCCGTCGGTGCGGTTGCTCGACCCGGGTTCCTCCGTGGCCGGGTCGCCATTGCTCCTCCGGCAATACTCGTCCCTTGCAAACGCAAGAATGTGATCAGCAGTACTCGGCCATTGAGCGGTAGCGTCCGCGACCAACCTGCTGGGAATTGCGCGATCGAGCGCTCTTCGTCTGCTCACGCGCCATGCAGGGACGTCACACACCTCGATGACTGACTCGGGGTCGATCAGGAGGACTGGACATGGCAGCGGACATCACGGGTAGCCCCGGCGCGGGAGCCTCGACGGAGCGCTCGGAGGGGCGACAGACCCTCAAGGGCAACATGGGTGTGGGCGAACTCGTCATGAGCGTCCTCGCCTTCTCGGCCCCCCTGACCACTGTGGCCGGATTCATCCCCGTCCTCCTGCTGTTCAGCAGCACCACCGGCCCGGCCATCTACCTGCTCGCCACCGTCCTCCTGGTCCTGTTCTCCATCGGCTTCATCCAGATGGGTCGCCGGGTGGAGAACCCCGGTGGGTTCTACTCCTTCGTGACCGCTGGTTTGGGCAAGTCCGCCGGACTGGGTGGAGCGTTCCTGGCCACCTTCGGCTACGCCGCGACCGGCTTCTTCGCCCCTGCTCTCTTCGCCGTCACGCTGCAGAGCTACATCGTCGACCTCGGGGGCCCCACCATCCCCTGGTACTGGCTGGCCCTGGCCATCGTCGCCCTGGTGACTGCCCTGGCCTATCGGCGCATCGATCTCTCGGCGCGGGTTCTGACGGTGGTGATGTTGCTCGAGGTCATCGTCGTGATCATCTTCAATGTGGCGTCGTTCGCCAGCGGGAACGGGGCCGACTCAGGCGGGGCCGTGCTGTCTCTGCCGTGGGTAACCGACCCGAACATCGGGCTGGCGCTGCTCTTCGTGTTGAGCAACTTCTTCGGCTTCGAGGCCACGGTGATCTACCGCGAGGAGGTCAAGGACCCCCGGCGCACCATCCCCCGAGCCACGATGATCGCGGTGAGCAGCATCGGCGTCTTCTACGCCGTCGCCGCGTGGGCCTACATCGCCTTCTTCGGGGCCAACGACGTCCAGGGGGCCGCCGAGGCCGACACGGCCGGCATCTTCAACAGCGCCCTCACCACCATGATCGGCAAGACGGCGGTCGACATCATCACGGTGCTGTTCCTTACCTCGATCATGGCTTCGATGCTTTCGATCCAGAACGTGGCATCGCGCTACCTGTACTCGCTCGGGACCGACGGCGTGCTCCCCGCCAAGTTGGGCCGGGTTCACCCCCGGCACGGCTCACCGTTCGTGTCCGCAAGTGTCATCGGCATCCTGTACGCCGTTCTGATCGCGATCTTCGCGCTGGCCGGCACCTCGCCTGACCTGCTGTACGCCAAGGCCAGCGGCGTGGGCACCTTTGCGGTGCTTCTCCTGCTGGTGGCGACCAGCATCGCGGTGTTCGTCTACTTCCGCCGCAACGGCCGCGAGGACGCGTCTGTGTGGTCCACGGTCATCGCCCCGCTGCTGGCCGCGGTCGGCCTTGCTGTCATCGCCTACCTGGCGATCGTCAACTATTCCGACCTGATCGGGGACACCGGTGCCCTGACCACGACCTTCCTGGTGTTCACCTTCGCGCTGTTCATCGGCGGAGTCGTGCTGGCCCGGGTCCTGCGGACCCGCCGTCCCGACGTGTACCAGCGCATCGGTCGCGAGTCCCTGTGACCTGACTGCCCGCCGACCGGAGGGCAGTCAGGTCACATGTAGCAGAACCACGGCGGCGGGTGCCCGGCTTCGGGCCCTCGCCGCCGTTCACGTCGAGGGGAGCAGAACAATGACCGTCGCAAGACGCACCGGGCAGCTCGTCACCGGAGAGGTCGCCGCGTTCGTCCGCGACCTCACCTTGTCCGACGTGCCCGAGCTTGCCGTGCACCGGGCCCGTCAAGCTGTCGCCGACCTCGTCGGCGTAGCTCTGGCCGGACGCCGTCAACAGGTGGGGAAACTCATCGTCGACCACGTGCTGGAACAGGGCGCGCGACCGGTCGCGGGAATCCTCGGCGGCGGCGGCACCTCACGTGAATCCGCGGCCCTCGCGAACGGCGTGTGCGCCCACGCGATGGACTTCGATGACACGAACCACCCGCTGTACGGGCACCCCAGCTGCTCCATCGTGCCGGCGGTGCTCGCGATCGGCGAACCGTCGGGAGCCGACGTCGAACTGGCGCTCACCGCCTACGTCGTCGGCTTCGAGCTCGACGCCGCTCTCGGGGGTGCCCTTGAACTCAGCGAGGGGTTCCACTCCACCGGGGTCATCGGCACGATCGGCGCGGCGGCCGCCGCGGCTCGCATCCACGGTCTGGACGACCGGGGCATACGGCACGCACTCGGGATTGCGGCCTCGCGTGCCGCCGGGTTGCGTACCAATTTCGGCACCATGACCAAGCCCCTGAACGCCGGCGCTGCCGCCGCGTCCGCCGTCCAGGCGACCCTTCTGGCCGCCCGCGGTTTCGACGCGAACGACGCGGCGCTGGAAAGCCCCATCGGCTTCGCGGCGGCGTTCACAGGTGGGGTCTCCGACCTGGCCGCCACCACGTCGCGGCTGGGCAGCGACTGGTCTCTGATGGCGCCGTATGGGCTGGCCATCAAGCCCTTCCCCTCGTGCGGCGCCACCCACACCGGCATCGACGCCGCCGTGGCCGTCCGCGAACTGGTCGATGAGGACATTGCTCGAATCAGGGTGGGCATCAGTGGGCAGGCGCCGCGCCTGCTGATCTACGCCGACCCGCAGACCGGGAACGAGGCGCGCTTCAGCGCCACCTACACGGTGGCGGCCGCCCTGGTTCGTGGCGCGCTGGGGATCGCCGACTTCACCGACGCCGCCGTAACCGACCCCGCCGTGCGGACCTTGATGTCCCGGGTCGAGGTGCACGTCGACGATCGTCTGCGGGACCAGCCGCAGTTCCCGACAGCGGTGGAGGTCACCACCGTCTCGGGACGTCGCGTGGAGGTGGTCGCTGATGTGGCACGCGGGAAGAACGCCAACCCGATGACCGAGGCCGAGCTTGCGGCAAAATTCGCCGACTGCGCTGGGCCGGACGCTGCGACCGGGCTGTGGGCTGCGATTCGCCACGCCCCGCTGGGCACCCCGGTCGCCGAGCTCGTAGCCGCCACGGCCCTGCGCGGCGACGCGCGGCAACCCCGCTGACGAGCCGGCCGCTATCACCTGCCACCGACGGACTCCCGCCTGGTCCTGCAGTCCCGGCACCGACGTCGGCGGGGTTCGTTCATCGTGGCGCACGATCTGCACAGCCACGGCCAGTCCGAGGACGGGTCCCGGTCCGCCGCCACGCCTCGCCCCGCCGACATGGGGGCGACCCGGGTGAGCGCCGGGGCCAGCGCCGTGGAGACCAAGATGAACGCGAGCGGCACCAACATGGCGGCCCGCAACCCACTGTCTTCCCCGACCAGCCCCAGCACCGGAGGTCCGACGAGGAACGCGGTGAAGCCGACCGTGGACACCGCCGCGACCCGTGCGGCGAAGTCGGGCCCGGTACGGCCTGCGGCCGACAGCACGACTGGGAAGCCGAGCGCCGACCCCAGCCCCCAGAGCACTACCGCGCCCACGACGATCGCGTCCTGGTCGACGAGCACGACGAGCGCTACGCCCGTCGCAGCGGTCAGCCCGCTGAGCACCAAGGCGCGGGCTGGCCCCACCCGGTTCACGACCCATCCACCGCCGAAGCGCCCCGTGGCCATGGCGGCGGCGAAGATGACGTAGACGCCTGAGCCCCAGGCATCGGGGAAGCCGTGGCCGTCGATGACCAGCAACGGCAGCCAGTCGTTCGCCGCTCCCTCGGCCAGGGCGACCCCGACGACGCAGATGCAGACGACGAGCAACCGACGATCCCGCCAGCGCCGGACCCCGGATGCCCTCCGCTGCTCGACCTGGGCACCCGCTGGCCGTCGGCCGGACTCCGCGGACACCCAGTCGATCACCGCCACCGCTCCGGCCACGCCGACAACCGCCAGTCCGAGCGCGTGCCAGACCATCGGGAGGCCTAGCGCCGCCGCCCCGAGGCCGATGACCGCTCCGACCACGGTGCCGAGGCTGAACCACCCGTGCAGTACCGGGAGGAACGGTCGGCCGCTCAGGTGCTCGATGGCCGCACCTTCCACGTTCATCGCTACGTCTCCGCCACCTATCCCGGCACCGAGCACGGCGAGGCCCGCCGTGACAACTACTGCCGACCCCAGCCCGGTACCTACCCCGACCAGCACAAGCCCGGCCAGCACCGCCGCGGTGCCCCCCGCAATGATCCGGCGTGCACCGAACCGGGCGACGAGGCGGCCGGAGGCGAGGATCCCGGCCATGGAGCCCCCCGACAGGCCCGCCAGCACCCAGCCCATCTCCCCGGTGGAGGCATCCAGGGCGTCCCGGACGGTGGGGGTGCGAACCACCCACGTGGCCATTGCCACGCCGGGCAGGAAGTACAGGGCTGATACCGCCGCCCGCCGGCGAAGGACGTCGGCGCCCCCGAAACTCGAGCTCACGGCCGTCGCAGGACGCCCTCGGCCCGGGCGGCGGCGGCGACCGCGGTGGCCACGGCCGCGGCGACGCGACGGTCCAGCGGCGAGGGCACGATGTAGTCGGGCCGGACCTCGTCGCCCACGACGTCGGCGATCGCGGTGGCCGCGGCCAGCTTCATGCCCTCGGTGATCGCGGTGGCCCCGGCGTCGATGGCGCCGCGGAAGACGCCCGGGAAGGCCAGCACGTTGTTGATCTGGTTGGCCAGGTCGCTGCGCCCGGTGGCGACCACCGCGGCGTACTTGGCGGCCATCTGCGGGTCGACCTCGGGCGTGGGGTTGGCCAGGGAGAACACGATGCAGCCCGGGGCCATGGCCGCGATCGCCTCCTCGGCCACCGAACCACCCGACAGCCCGAGGTAGACGTCGGCGCCCGCGAGGGCCTCGACCATCGTGCCGGACCGACCACTGGGGTTGGTGTGCTCGACCAGCCACTGCTTGGTGCCGGTGAGGCCCTCGCGGCCGGCGTGCAGCAGGCCGCGCGAGTCGGCGACGGCGATCTCGCCGACGCCGGCCTCGAGCAGGATCTTGGTGCAGGCCACCCCGGCCGCGCCGGCGCCGGAGACCACGACCCGCAGGTCCGACAGCTGCCGGCCGGTCACCTTCGCGGCGTTGCGCAGCGCGGCCAGGACGACGATCGCCGTGCCGTGCTGGTCGTCGTGCATGACCGGGATGGACAGCTGCTCCTTGAGCCGGGCCTCGACCTCGAAGCACCGCGGCGCGCTGATGTCCTCGAGGTTGATCCCGCCGAAGGACGGCGCGATGGCCAGGACGGTGGCCACGATCTGGTCGACGTCGGTGGTGGACAGCACGATCGGCACGCTGTCCAGGTCGGCGAACTCGCGGAACAGGCAGGCCTTGCCCTCCATCACCGGCAGGGCGGCAGCGGGGCCGATGTCACCGAGGCCGAGCACCGCCGTCCCGTCGGAGACCACCGCGACCACCCGGGGCGCCCAGGTGAAGCGCCGGGCCAGCTCGGGCTCCGCGGCGATGGCGCTGGACACCCGGGCCACCCCCGGCGTGTAGGTGAGCGCGAGGTCGGCGATCGACGTGATCGGGGCCTTGGTGCGCACCGAGAGCTTGCCGCCCTCGTGCACCGCAAAGGCGGGGTCGTCGGCGAAGCGGTCGGCAGGGCGCCGAGCGTCCAGTGTCGAACGGGGCATGGGTCTCTCCTGGAGAGATGGGGCCGGAGCCACAAACGGAACGTGCAGGTGCCGCCGATAATGGGCCCGGCTGTGAACCGCTCTCGGCAAGAGCGGGAGTTCGCGGGTGGGGGTTCGCTACCCGACCTGCTCGTGGGCGATTGGGCCCCAGGTGGCGGTCAGAGCCAGCATGGCGCGGCTCAATTCATCAGCCCGTCGCACATGGGTGGCGAGCTGGAGGGGGTCAGTCACCGTTCCGCACCAGCGGGTCGCCCCTTCCAGCAGGGTCATGACCACCGCTAGCCCGTGGTCGGCTTCGGTGTAGCCCATCTCGACCGCAGCAGCCAGACAGACCTGCTCGTAGTGGCCGACCAACTCATCGGCCTCGCGGCTGACCTCCGGTGGTAGCAGCCCGACCATGCGGTCGGTGGCGATGAGCAGGTCCCACAGGTTGCTTTCCGGCAGTTGCAACTGCCTGCTGACGTGCACGCGCACTAGCGCGGTCCACGCGTCATCAGGGGTGGCGACCTGGGCCAGCTCGGTCAGGACGGCGTCCCCGAACTTGTGGAAATGCCAGCGCATCGACTCCGAGACGATCTCATCTCGTCCCTGGGGGAAGTGCGCGTAGAGGCTGGGGGCCTTGATGCGCAGCTCGCTGGCGATCATCCGCATGGTGACGCCGTTAAAGCCCTTCACCAGGGCCAGCTGAAGGTAGACCTCCAGGATCCGACGGCGGGAGTCGGTCTGCGTCGACCAGTCGTACTGCTGCAGTCGAGCCCGGAAGTGCTGGAGTGCTTGCCTCAGAGAGGGAGTGGCCACACGCACCCCTCCGATTCGGTCAGGCCGGCGCACCACGTGCAGGGCGACTTGGGGAGGCATCCGGACATCGGTGGCGGAGCCGGCAGTGCCGTCGTACATCATGGCGAAAGCCGTCCTGTTCAAGGATACTGACTGGCTGGGAGAAGTAGCCGCCGGCCGGTTGTCCCGGACGGCGCAGTGACGACCCGGGTGATGCGCCTTCCTCAGGCGACTCGGTCGATGAGAGGCTGACCGGTCAGCACGAGGCGACAACGGTCGATGACGCCCTGCTGGACGGCCTCAACCGCACGGTTCGAGCGCCAAGCCATGTGCGGGGTCAAGATCGCGTTGGGTGCCTGCCGCAGCGGGTTGTCCGCAGAGACAGGCTCGGTGGCAAAGGTGTCCAGAGCGGCGCCGGCGATCTGTCCTGCGGTCAAGGCTGCCGCGAGGGCCTCTTCGTCCACCAGGCCCCCTCGCGAGACGTTGACCAGAACCGCACCCGGTCGCATCCGCTGGAGCACGTCGGCGGAGATCATGTTGCGGGTCTGGTCGGACAGGGGGACGTGCAGGGAGACAACGTCAGAAGTCACCAGCGCGTCCTCCAGCGGGACCACGGCATAGCTGCGGTCGGATTCGATGAAGGGGTCGTGCACCTTGACCGTCGCGCCCAAGGCGGAGTACCAGTCAGCCACCTGACGACCGATGCGGCCCAAGCCGATGATGCCGACGTCGAGATCGGTGAATCGAGGCGCGTCGTAGGCGATCTTCCCGACCCATGCCCCACCGGCGATGGCCGCAGATCCGGCGGGGACCCGACGAACCAGCGACAGCCCCAGCGCCAGCGCGTGCGAGGCAACTTCCTCTGTCGACCCGTCCGGGACGATGGACACCGGGATGCCCGCGGTCGCTGCTGCCGCTACGTCGATGTTGTCGTAGCCGATGCCGTAGCGAACCACCGCCAGGCAACGCTTCATCGCCGCGAAGTCCTCGGGCTCCACCCTGGCATAAGGAGTGACCAAGACCAACGCGGCCTCCGACATGCCGGCGCGAAACGCGGTCTTGTCCTCAGCGGCGACCAGCTCGAGCCCGAATTCCTCGGCGAGCGCAACCTCCCGTTCCAGGTGTGGGAACTGGTGGGGAGCCACCAGGAGCGTCCCCCCGGTCACGGTCGAACCACTGCCTAGTGCGGTCTCAAAATTCATGACTCGTCCTTCTGCCCAGGTGTCGGAAATCGTCGGTCACCGTCACGGCGGGACCGATGAATTCCGACGCTACCGAGCGAGAACAGCGATACCTCGGGCCAATCCGTCTCTTTCCGGAATGGCGTCACTGTGGTGCTGATCGAGGATCAGTTGGGGTTCGGTGGTCCGCTCCTCCGCGCCTGGTGGGGCAACGGCGCCGGCACCTCCACACGGTTCCCTAACTAACACTTGTTCGGGTAGAGTGTGCCGGCAGTCACCTCTGAGAGGGTCCTCATGGACGTCCGTCATCTGCAGGCATACCTTGCTGTGGCCGAGCATCTGCACTTCGGTCGAGCCGCCGACCAGCTCTACATGGCCCAGGCGCCGCTCAGCCGAACCATCAGCGGCTTGGAGAACGAGCTCGGCGACCGCCTCTTCGATCGCAACACCCGCTCGGTCGCTCTGACCCCGCTGGGCCGGGCCCTGCTGGAGCCAGCCCGCGAAGCGGTCGCGGCGTTGCGCCGGGTCGCTGAAACCGCCGAGAGCGTCCGGCGAGGCGAAACCGGTGTGGCGCGGGTGGAGTTCTCCGGTGTGGCAGCCCATCGGGTCCTGGCGGCGCTGGCCCGTCACATGCGCGACCGACACCCGCAGGTGAGGCTCGAGCTGACCAGCCAAGTCATCTCCAGGCCGGCGCTGGCCAACATCGTCGAAGGGCGCACTGACATCGCCCTGGGCCGGTTCGACCAGCTTCCGCCCGGCATCGCCGGCGAGGTGGTCATGCCCGACAGCCTGGTCTTGGCCTTGCCCGCAACCCATCGACTTGCCGGTGAACCCGCCCTGCGCTTCGCGCGGGTCGCCCGGGAGCCGTTCGTCTCGCTGCCCTACGCGACAGGCTCCATCACCACGGACCGGTTATGGCGCCTCGGCTTCTCCGCCGGGGCTGCGGTGGACAACGTGCAGTTCGCCCCCGATACGGCCTCCTGTATCGCACTGGTCGGGGCCGGCGTGGGCTGCCACCTGGCACTGGCCTCCGCTGCCGAACGGCACGAAGGGCCCGATGTCACCTTCGTCCCCCTGGCGCCGGCCGATGTCGCACCCTTGCCCGACGTCCACCTACGAGTCATCTGGCGGCGGACCGGACTGACCCCGGCGGTTCAGGTGGCGCTGGATGAGATCCGTCGACAGGTGGACACCGGACCGGGCGAAACCACCCACCTGTAATTGTTGCTCCAGCAGGAACAGTTTAGTGGACGGATCGCATGAATATCCCCTAGATCACACTGCCGAAATCTGCCTAACATGCGTTAGGACCACGCTGGCGAACGAATCGTTGGCCACGCTTGTCAGGGCGGGGAGAAACACTTTTTCTACCGTCACCCAAAAAGGTGGGAGATTTCTGTGAACGACACGCTGACCGAGGTGGACGCACTTGTCGTGGGAGCTGGGATGGGGGGGCTCACCGCCCTCCGCAGACTGACTGCCGACCTCGGGCTGGATGCCGTGCTCATCGATAGGGCACCAGCCGTCGGCGGCACCTGGTACGCCAACCGCTACCCCGGGGCGTTGTCTGACACTCAGAGCTACATGTACCAGCTCCCGTTCGAACGCGAGCTCTTCGATGCCACCAACCCCGGCTGGACCACCCGCTACGTGCCCGGCCCGGATATCCAGAAGTACCTCGAGGACGCCGTCGACCTGTGGGGTCTGCGCGCCCGCCTCCGGCTTGAGACCTCGCTGCTGAGCGCGGTCTTCGACGAGGAGAACAGCACCTGGGTGGTCCAGACGGACAAGGGCGTCTACCGCGCCCGGTTCCTGGTCACCGCTCTGGGGCTGCTGTCGAACAAGAACGTGCCCGACTTCCCTGGAATTGGGGACTTCGCCGGACGCGTCGTGCACACCAGCGACTGGCCGGCCGACCTCGAGCTGGCCGGCAAGCGCGTCGGGGTCATCGGCAACGGCTCCACCGGCGTACAGCTGATGACCGAGCTGGCCAAGGTCGTGGGCCACCTGACCTCCTTCCAGCGCACCGCGCAGTACACCGTCCCGGCCGGCAACCGCGCCTGGACGCCGGAAGAGATGGCCTCGTTCAAGACCGACATCGAGGACCGTTGGTCGGAGTTCACCACCAGCAAGATCGGGTTCGGCGTCGACGAGACCACCCGCAAGACCTTCGACGTCTCCGACGAGGAGCGCGAGGCGATCTATGAGTGGGCCTGGCAAAAGGGCGGGAACTACACCTTCACCGCCGAGACCTTCGCCGACATGACCAGCGACCGGGCCGCGAACGCGGCGGCCGCGGACTTCATCCACCGCAAGATCGCCTCGATCGTCAAGGACCCCGACACGGCCCGCAAGCTCACCCCGACCGAGATCTTCGCCCGCCGCCCGATCTGCGACTCGGGCTACTTCGAGATCTTCAACCAGCCCAACGTGGACCTGGTCTTCACGCGAGAGAACCCCATCGAGACCTTCGTCGCCGAGGGCGTCCGCACGGCCGACGGCGAGCTACACGAGCTGGACGTGCTGGTGATGGCCACCGGGTTCGACGCCGTGGACGGCAGCTACCGCGGCGTAGACATCCGCGGCCGAAACAGCGAGGCCCTGGCCGACCACTGGGCCGACGGGCCCCGCAGCCATCTGGGCGTCACCGTCGCCGGCTTCCCGAACATGTTCATGGTCCTGGGCCCCAACGGCCCATTCGTGAACAACCCGGTCGCCATCGGCGTGCAGGGCCGGTGGATCGCCCGGGCGATCGCCTCGGTGAAGGACGAGCCCGGCGCCACTATCGAGCTGCGGCCCGAGGACGAGGACGCTTGGCTCACCACCTGCCTCGAGGCGCTGGAGGGCTCCCTGTTCCTGGAGACCGAGTCCTGGATCTTCGGCGCGAACATCCCGGGCAAGCGCAAGCCCAAGACGGCCAACTTCTACGTCGGCGGCCTGGACAAATACCTGGAGATCTCCGACCAGGAGTCCACCCAAGGCTTTCCCAGCTACCGCACCTCCGCCCCTGCCGCGCACTGATTCCCCAACACCGATCCCCCGGAGGTCACCGATGCCCACCTTCCAGACGATCAGCCCACTGACCGGCGACCCGATCGCCGAGCACGAACTCATGACCGCCGACCAGGTCGACGCCGCTCTGGCTCGCGCCACCCAGGCCTACACGACCTGGGGCGAGACATCCCTCGCCGACCGCGGCAAGGTGCTGACCCGCATCGCGCAGCTGCACCGTGAGCGCAAGAGCGAGCTCGCCCGCCTCGTGGCCACCGAGATGGGCAAACCACTGGCCCAGGCCGAGGGCGAAGTGGAGCTGTCGGCCACCATCTTTGACTACTACGCCCAGCAGGGTCCGACGCTGCTGGCCGACGAGGAGCTCGACATCGCCGGCGGCGGTCGAGCCCTGGTCCGCACCAGCGCCATCGGCCCGCTGCTCGGGGTCATGCCGTGGAACTTCCCGCTGTACCAGGTGGCTCGGTTCGTGGCCCCCAGCTTGATCCTGGGCAATCCGGTGCTGCTCAAGCACGCCCGCTCTTGCGTGCAGACCAGCCTCGCGCTGGCGCAGATCGCCGCCGACGCGGGCGCACCGGAAGGCCTCTACGAGAACCTGGTCATCCCGGCCGGGCAGGTCAACGACATTATCGCCGACGACCGTGTCCACGGGGTGTCGTTGACCGGTTCGGAGGAAGCTGGGCGGGCCGTCGCCGAGCAGGCCGGCCGGCACCTGAAGAAGGTCGTCCTGGAGCTGGGCGGGTCCGACCCCTACTTGGTGTTGGCCGATGCCGACCTGGAGACCGCGGTGACCGCCGCGGACGCCAACCGCTTCGCCAACGCCGGCCAGTCCTGCACCTCGGCCAAGCGGATCATCGTGCACACCGACGTGTGGGACGAGTTCCTGGCCGCCTTCCTGGAGCGCGCCGGCAAGTGGACCACCGGGGACCCGGTCGACCCCACCACCAAGATGGGCCCGATGGCGTCGGAGTCCGGCCGCCGCGAGGTCGCCGAGCAGGTCGAGGACGCCGTCGCCCACGGCGCGACGCTGCACCTGGGCGGGGTCGTCCCCGAGGGCCCCGGCGCCTTCTACCCCGCCACCGTGCTGACCGGGGTCACCCCGCAGATGCGGGCCTACGCCGAGGAGATCTTCGGGCCGGTCGCCGTCCTCTACCGCGTCGACTCCGTGTCCGAGGCTGTCGAGCTGGCCAACGACTCCCGCTTCGGCTTGGGCTCTGCGGTGTTCACCCGCGACCTCGAGCTCGGCGACCAGGTCGCGAGCCGCCTCGAGGCAGGCATGGTCGGCATCAACGGCCCCACCCGCAGCCTGCCCAACATGCCCTTCGGCGGCGTCAAGGCCTCGGGCATGGGTCGCGAGCTGGGGCGCTTCGGGCTCGACGAGTTCGCGAACAAGAAGCTGGTGCGTTTCCTGTGATTGCCCACCAGCCCGCCGTGCACCACGACCTGCGGGGGATCCGATGAAGCTGGTCAGCTACGCCCGCGGCGCCAACGCCCACCAGGCCGGAATCTTGGTCGAGGACTCGGTGTACGACCTCGCCCGACTCCTGCGCGGCACCACCTACGGCGTGGACGACGCGACCGCGCTGACGGTGCGCACCGTTCTGGACAGGTTCGGTGACCAGCTGCCCGAGCTGAGCGCCGCAGTCGACCAGCAGTTGGCTGCCGGCTCGCCCACGGCTGTGGGCTCCGTCGACGAGGTGCACCTCGGTCCGCCCGTCACCGACCCGGCCAAGGTGCTGTGCATCGGGTTGAACTACGCCGACCACGTCGGGGAGACCGGACGAGCGCTGCCCACGCACCCCGACGTCTTCGCCAAGTTCGCCAGCACCCTGATCGGACCTGCCGACGACATCGCCTGCTCCAGCGTGTCGGACAAGTTGGACTTCGAGGGCGAGGTCGGCGTGGTCATCGGCCGGCGGTGTCGTCGGGTCACCGAGGAGCAGGCGCTGGACCATGTGGCCGGGTTGACCGTCGTGAACGACCTGACGGCCCGGGATCTGCAGTACAACGGCACCCAGTGGCTGCCCGGCAAGGCCGTGGACGGCTCGACTCCCTGCGGACCTGCCCTGGTCACCCTCGATGAGGTCGGCGATGTGCAGAACCTGCAGGTATCCACCTGGGTCGACGGCGAGCAGATGCAGTCCTCGACCACGGCTCGGATGATCTTCTCCGTCGCAGCGATCGTGTCCTACGTGTCCCAGTTCCTCGAGCTGTCCCCCGGCGACATCATCGCCACCGGCACCCCCGAGGGCATCGGATCCAAGCGCACACCGCCCCGGTGGTTGGCCCCCGGCAGCACCGTGGAGGTCCGCGTGCAACACGTGGGCTCCGTGCGCAACACCGTCCGCTGACCCACTGATCCCTGCGGTCACGTGCCAGTGCGCCGAACTCGTGGCACGTGACCGCAGGCCCCGACAACACTGATCTGGAAGGAGACACCACTCGATGACCGCATGCCGTCCCGATCAAGGGTCGACCGCTTCCCGGCGAACCCCGGCGCACCGGGTGGCCGTCGTCGGATGCGGACCTTCCGGTTGCTTCACCGCCCTGGCGCTGCGCAAGAAGCAGCCCGACGTCGAAGTGGTCGTCTTCGACTCCCTGCCGACCCCGTATGGACTGATCCGGTACGGAATCGCACCCGATCACCAGGGCGCCAAGGGTGTCCACCGGCAGTTCGACAGGCTGTTCGGGCAGCCCGACGTCCACTTCGCCGGCAACGTCCGTATCCACGACGACGGCCCCCTCAGCTGGAACGACCTCACCGAGACCTTCGACGCGGTGGTCGTGGCCACCGGGCTGCCGGCCGATCGACCTCTGGGTGTGCCCCAAGATCCGGGGGCAACCGTCCTCGGTTCCGGCGCTCTGCTGCGGTTGATCAACTCCGACCCAGACGTCCCTGCACGCAGGACCGGCATTCCCGACCTCGGTCAGCACATCGCCATCGTGGGCACCGGGAACGTGGCCGCCGATCTGGCCCGCCTGCTCACCAAGTCTGCAGCAGAGCTCTCCGGGTCCGACATCAACGACGACGCGCGGGACGGCCTCGTCCGGCGAGGTGTACGCACCATCCACATCCTCGGCCGCAGCACCCCCGACCAGGCCAGGTGGGACCCCTCGATGGTCAAGGAGCTGGCCCACGTCTCCGCCGTCGACCTGCGTGTCGACGGCGTGCCCCACCCTGACGGGGCCGTCGCCCGGGGTGCCGACCTGCCCGAGGACGCCGTCGTCATCGATATCCGCTTCCGTCAACGCCTGCGCCGCATCGAGTCCGCAGATGGCCTTGCTGTGGTGGTCACCAGCACCGATGAGGAGACCGAGCACAACCTGACCGTCGACACTGTCGTCTCGGCCATCGGTTTCGACCTGGCACCCGAGCACCCCGTCGTGCCCAGCATGGATGCCGACCACATGTTCTCCGTAGGTGGATGCATGAGCGGGCGACTGGGAAACCTCGCCGAGAACCGCAAGCTGGCCATCGCCACCGCCCTTGCCGTCTCCGAGTACCTGGAGACGGTGCCACCGGCGACCCGTCCGGGTCTCGGTGGACTGGGTGATCGACTGCCGACCGATCGGACCTCGTTCACCGACTGGCAGTCCATCGACCGGGCTGAGGTCGAACGTGCGGCCCCTGATCGGTGTCGCACGAAGTTCACCAGCCGGGACGAGCTCCTTGTCGCCGCCGGAATCGGCGATCTGGTCCGCCCGACCACCGACAGCCCAGCAACCCACCCGAGGAGCAACCGATGAGCATCGTCCACATCTACTACGGCACCGAGTCAGGCAACGCCGAGATGGTCGCCGATGACGTCGCCGAGGTCCTGCAGGGCCAGGGCCTGCAGACCGTCATCGTCGAGATGGCCGACATCGACATCGCCGACCTGGCTGACATTGAGCGGGCTGTGTTCATCACCTCGACCTACGGGGAGGGCGACCTGCCCGAGACCACCGCCCCTTTCCATGACCAGCTGGTCGAGCAGCGGCCCGACCTCAGCGGCTTGTCGTTCGGGGCTTTCGGTTTGGGTGACAGCGTCTACGAGACCTACAACAACGGCATCGACACCCTGCGGTCGACCCTCGTCGAGCTCGGGGCGCGTCAGCTGGGTGAGACCGCCAAGCACGACGCCGCGTCCGGCGAGCCGGCCACCGATCTCGCCCAGGAGTGGGCAACCACGCTGCTCGGCGTCTCAGCCTGAGACTCCGCTCTCCCGCTTCAACCTCTGCTCCTACTCCCGAAGGATTGCCATGACCGTCTCGCCCCCGACCGAGGACCTGTTTCCCTGGAACGACGAGGCGTTCCGGGCCGACCCGCACCCTTGGTACGACCGGGCCCGCCAGATCGCCCCGGTGCACCGCACAGGCGACGGGACCTTCGTGGTGCTCGGCCACGGGGACACCATGCACGCCGCGCGGTTGCCGGTCATGAGCATCGTGGAGCCGGGGTGGGCGGAGAGTCACCCGTGGCAGATCTTCAACAGCACGGTGCTGTCCTTGGACCCCCCGCTGCACACCCGGATGCGGCGGCTGACCAACCGTTGGCTGTCCCCCAAGAGCGCGGCCAAGTGGTCGGCGACGACCAGCGAGCTGACCGCTGCCTTCCTCGACGCACTTGAGCCTGGCCAGGTCGTCGACGCCCACTTCGACATCGGGGTCAGCCCGACCCACATCACGATGTGCCGAATGCTGGACATGCCCGAAGGCGACGTCGAGCGGATCTTCTGGGCGCTGTGGGATGCCATGCTCATCAACGCCACCGCGCCCGGCCACGAGATCGCCGCCACCAGCCAGGCCGGGCTGGACTACCTGTTCGCCGAGACCGAACAGCACCTACGTGCTAAGCAGGCCGAGCCGGGCGTCGGGCTGGCTGATGACCTGCTTGCAGCGCACGCCCGAGGTGAGCTGACCTGGCGGGAGGTCCTCGAGACCACGGTCATCCTCTACATGTCCGGCGGGCCGAATCCCGCCTACCTCATCGGTTCGGCGATCAAGCTGTTCGCCGAGCGTCCGGACATCATGCAGGTCTACCGCGATGAACCTGCCAGCCGGGAGAACATCGTCAACGAGGTCGCTCGCCTGAACCCCGTCGAACTGATCATCACCCGCTTCCCGACCGAGGACATCGACATCCACGGTGTCGCGGTACCCGCGGGCTCCTGCGTCAAGTTCCCCATCGGCGCAGCAAACCGTGACCCTGCGGTGTTCAGTGCTCCGCACGAATTCGACCACACCCGCTCCCCGGACGAGAGCCGCAACCTCACCTTCGGACTGGGCGTGCACTCCTGCGCCGGGCAGATGCTGGCCCGGGCCGAGGTCGACGCCGTGCTGACCGAGGTCGCCAAGCGATACTCCGGTATCGAGCTGGTCAGTTCCCCGACGGAGGTCCGGACCGACCGTCTCGTGGCCTTCGAGCACATGCCGGTCCGGTTGCTGCCCTGACATCCCCGTCTGGCTCACCGGCAGTGCTTCAAGCATCGTCGGTGAGCCAGACGTCTGGCTTGGGGATGACGTTGCATCGATCGATACCGGCGGCTGACGGGCACTTTGATGAAGCGTCCGAGGCATCAATCTCACCGCCCACCCTTGCCCAACTTCGTCGGGTGGCCGGCTTTACTGCAGCAGGTCTCGCGACCGAACTGGGAGTGTCCCGTTCAACAATTGCCCACTGGGAAGCCGGCACACATAGCCCGGCGCCGTCCTACCAAACCCACTTGGCCCGCCTGCTAAAAACCGCTCCTGGCTGTCTTACCGAGGCACTGGTAGGCCATCCCCCAGCCGCGCGGATGCGGTCGTGCTCCCTGATCTAGCGGCGCTGACAGCGCGTACGAAGCTACCGGGCGCCCACGTCTCCCAGGCCTTGGGTGTTTCGCGCTCCACGTGGTCCCACTGGGAACGCGGGATCACACCGATCCCACGTCATCACCTGCCGGCCATCGCTCATGTACTTGGCGTGGCCGTCCCTGAGCTGATCACCTCGGGATCAGCGACGCCTAGCTGTACTGCTCGGTGACGTTGGTGCACCGGGTGATGGGTGGGAGGTTGCCCAGGGCGGTGTGGGGCCGGTGGTGGTTGTAGTGGTGCAGCCAGCCTGACAGAGCTGGGGACTGCTGCACGACTACGGAACCGGCTGCAGCTCGTTGGCCTACCTCCACCGCCTGCCCGTGGACGAGGTCAAGTTCGACCGAGCACTCATCACCGGCATCAACAGCGACCCAGCCGCCGTCGCCATCGTTCGACACAGCATCCGACTGGCCCACGAGCTGGGATGCGACAGCCCCCAGGGCTACCTCACCGGACGCCCGCAACCGATCGACGAATGGTTCCGCCTGGCCCGCAAGCCCGCTCCCCTGTTCCCGACCTCGGCGACCTCGCCCCTCCTCCGAGGCCGCTGACGCCGCCGGCATGTGGCTCCACGACCTGGTCGACGCAGTGGGCATCTGACGTGACGACGCCGCGCACAACCCCGCTCTGCCCCGACTCACTCGCTCGGCCCGGGACCGCGGTGGACACACCTTCGGCGCGGCATGTCGATCCACGGGCTGTGGGCCTCCCTGCCCGCCGTAGCGAAGGCATCCCCTGGCGCGCCACGGTCGTCCTCGTGATCAGCGCACTCCTCCGACTGCACGAGGGCGCGTCGTCCCTGCTGGCTCCGCGAGCAGATGTCGTGATCTGGGTCCCGCACAGTGCCACCCGGTGCACGAGCTGGGAGATCAAGCCTTCGGTCGGTGGACAGTGCGGGCCGGGGCGGAGGAGAGTCCCCCACGCCCACCCCAGGTCCTGGGGTGGGCGACCAGCGGGGGGGCTCAGTTCAGCCAGTCCGGCAACAGCCGGGTCGCGGAGCTGCTGGGCGGAGAGGCAGCCATGTGTGCTCCCGTGCAGGATCCCGCGGCGCAGATGAAGCCCGTCGCGAGCATCCTGCCCGGCGAGCGCCTGCACGACGATGGGGGCTGCTGGGTGGTGCTGAGCGTGCCCGGGCGGCCCCTGCTGACTGTCGGCGGGCAGATCGACTCCTTCACCAGCTACCCGCTGGCACGAGCCCTGGACAACGTGTGGCGCACTGCGCCGGCCTCGGTGGCCATCGACCTGTCCCGGGTGTCGTTCTGTGGCGCCTGCGGCCTGCGGTTGCTCGTGCAGACCAGCCACACCGCCAGCCGGCACGCCATCCCGCTGACCCTGCACGCACCGCGGCCGCACCTGGCACGCCTCCTGGACCTCGTTGGCCTTGCAGGGCACGTCGTTGACGTGCCTGCCCGTGACGGCGGCGTCGGCCAGCAGCGGGCGTTCGGCCGCCGGCCAGCGGCCTGATCCAGGCGGCTGGCCTGCCGGACCTGCCCACGTCGCGATCGGGGCAGGTCATGGGCCGTCCGGCTTGAGCACGGTCGCCCAGACCATCTTGCGGTCCCGTTCGTAGTGCACGCCGTGGCTGGCGGTGAGGTCGGTGATCACGTACAGGCCGTAGCCGCCGGCACCAGCCGGCCGGTTCACGGCGGGCACGGGCACCAGGTCCGGCGCTGCATCGGTGACCACGACCGTCCAGCGGCCGGGCTCGTCCCCGATGTGCAAGTCCGAGGGGGGGCGTCCGTGTCGAAGGGCATTCGACGTCATCTCATCGATCACCAGCACCGCGCTGTCGACAGCGTCGTCGACGACACCATCGCCCAGCGCTGGGGGCAACGAGGTCCGCAGGAACTCCCCGACCTGGCGGCGCACACTGCTCAGCCCGCGCAGCGAACGGAGCTGGAGGACCAGCCGTGCTGGGTCGGCCGGTGGGGGCGGTGCATCACGCTGCCATGAGGCGGCCAGATGCAGGTGACCCTCGGAGGAGCCAGCAGGGGCATCCCCCGCACCCTCCTGCCTCACCAGTACCTCCACCGCACCACGCCTGGCCACTCTGTTGGACCCCTCGTTGCGCGAGGATGCAGTTCGCCACGATCCCGGCCCGGGCACCCGAGATCCCACATCGCTCGGTGCAACGGCAGCGCCTACAGACCGGTCGACTGCCCCCGCATCCGGGCCACGACCTGCTCGGCGACCTCGCGCAGCTTGGTGTTGGTGTCCTGGGACTCCTTGGACAAGATCGCGAACGCCTCCTCGGCGCTGCAGCCGTGTACGGCCATCAGGATGCCCTTGGCCTGCTCGATGCCGGCGCGGGTCTGCAGCGCGGCCTGCAGGTTGGTGACTTCGCTGCGGGCGGTCTCCAGGTCGTGCATGTTCGCGATCGCCGCGGCCACCTGCCCGGCCACGTGCCGGGCCCCGGCCACGGCCAGCGGCTCGAAGGCCCCCGCCGTGGMGGCGTACAGGTTCAAGGCGGCCTGGGCGTCGCCGGCGATCGGGATGGGCACCGACAGCGTGGACCCCACCCCCTGCCGGGCCGCCAGGGCCACGAACTCCGGCCACCGGGTCTCGGTGGCGGTGTCCTCGATGACGACGATNGATGCCCTTGGCCTGCTCGATGCCGGCGCGGGTCTGCAGCGCGGCCTGCAGGTTGGTGACTTCGCTGCGGGCGGTCTCCAGGTCGTGCATGTTCGCGATCGCCGCGGCCACCTGCCCGGCCACGTGCCGGGCCCCGGCCACGGCCAGCGGCTCGAAGGCCCCCGCCGTGGAGGCGTACAGGTTCAAGGCGGCCTGGGCGTCGCCGGCGATCGGGATGGGCACCGACAGCGTGGACCCCACCCCCTGCCGGGCCGCCAGGGCCACGAACTCCGGCCACCGGGTCTCGGTGGCGGTGTCCTCGATGACGACGANGCAGGTCCAGCCAGGTCCGGCCCTCCGGCCACCTGCCCGGCCACGTGCCGGGCCCCGGCCACGGCCAGCGGCTCGAAGGCCCCCGCCGTGGCGGCGTACAGGTTCAAGGCGGCCTGGGCGTCGCCGGCGATCGGGATGGGCACCGACAGCGTGGACCCCACCCCCTGCCGGGCCGCCAGGGCCACGAACTCCGGCCACCGGGTCTCGGTGGCGGTGTCCTCGATGACGACGATGGTGCCGGTGCGGGCGGCCTCCAGGCACGGCCCGTACCCCGTGCCGTGTTGGCACTCATCCAGCTCGAAGGCCAGCAGCCCCGTCCAGGCAGCCGATGCCCGGTGCCCGCCTGAGATCAGCGACACCGACACCTCCTGGGCCACCGACAACGCCCGGTGGGCGTAGCTGGCCGCCCGGTGCAGCACCGAGGCGATCGACTCCGACCCCAGCAGCAGGCGACCCAGGGCATCCAGGCCGGCGACGTCGACCGACCCCAGCTGCGGTGAGGTGATCGGCTGCCCGGCTGCCCGATGCGTCTCGCGGTCCAGCGTGTCCGGATCACCGGACACCGAAGACACCCGGTCATCGGCGGCGCGGTCATCGGCGGTGTCGTCGGCGGGGATGTGACTGCTCATCGGGGTCGCACCGATCCCGGCGTGCTGCCGGGCAGCTACGCCGTGACGGTCACACCCGGCAGGGGTGTGACGTGGGTGCGCCCTTGATTGGACGAGCACCGCCGGAGCGGCCTGACCAGCACCGTAGCCCTCTGGGCCGCGTACGCCGGGTTCGGGTTCACATG
>NZ_LMQC01000020.1 GCF_001424485.1 Modestobacter sp. Leaf380 | reverse complement strand
TCGCCCTGGTCAGGCTCTCCGCCCACCAACCCACCCGCGACTACGCCGAACGACGACGAGCCCAAGGCCTCAGCAACCTCGAGATCATCCGCTGCCTCAAGCGCTACATCGCCCGCGAGATCCACCACGTCCTGACCACTTGACGAGGCATAGGAGCATCTCAGGCGGTGGGCGCGAGCTCGGCCAGGGACTCGTAGACCTCACGCGTCGCCGTCGACCGGTTCATGGTGATGAAGTGGATCCCGGGCACGCCCTCGGCGAGCAGGGTCCGGCACATCTCGGTGGCCACCTCGACACCGAGCGCCCGCTGCGCGCGCTTGGCCTCCGGCGTCTCGCCGTCCACGGCGGCGAAGCGCTCGGCCAGGTCGGCCGGGAACGCCTGCCCGGACAGCTGCACGATCCGGGCGATCTGCTTGGTGCTGGTCACCGGCATGACCCCGGCCAGCACCGGCACGTCGCAGCCGCGGGCGGCGACCCGGTCGCGCAGCCGCAGGTAGTCCTCCACCCGGAAGAACATCTGGGTGATCGCGAAGTCCGCCCCGGCCCGGCACTTGGCCACGAACATGTCCGCGTCGGTCTCGGCGTCCGGCGAGCGGGGGTGGCTCTCGGGGAAGGCGGCGACGCCCACCGAGAAGTCACCGACGTCCTTGATCAGCTCGACCAGCTCCGCGGCGTACCGCAGACCCTGCGGGTGGGCGACCCAGTCGGCCTGCGGGTCCAGCCCCGGCGGGTCCCCGCGCAGCGCCATGATGTTGCGGACGCCGGCCGCGGCCAGCCGGCTGATCACGTTGCGCAGCTCGCCGATCGTGTGGTCCACGGCGGTCAGGTGCGCCAGCGGCAGCATCGTGGTGTCGGTCGCGATCCGCTCGGTCACCCCGATGGTCCCGTCCCGGTTGGAACCCCCGGCGCCGTAGGTCACCGACACGAACGAGGGCCGCAGCCGCTCCAGTTCGCGCAGCGCCGTCCACAGCTGCCCCTCGGCCGCCTCGTTCTTGGGCGGGAAGAACTCGAAGGACCAGGTGGGTCGGCCCTCGGCCAGCAGGTCGCGCACGGTGCCCGTCACGGCTGAGGAGCGTACGGGCGGAACACGTCCGGGGCGGGGACGTCACAGCCGTGAGGTGCGCGACGAGCCCGTCACCTGCATCGACGTCGCAGCGGCCGGGTGGGAGCACATGCCCGCCGGGGGTCGCCCAGCGGCCACGACGGGTGAGCGCGGCCGGGGCTGGGCATACTCGTCGGGTGACTGCAGGGACCCGAGCACGCCGCACGGACACCAGCGCAAACGACGCTGACGGGAGTCCGGCGCTGCTCAGCGCCGACCTGGACCGGCTGCGCACCGCCGTCAGTGACGCCCTCGACGTCTTCCTCACCGAGAAGCGCGCGGTGCTGGCCGGCATGGACGCGAGCCTGGTGCCCGTGATCGAGGAGGTCGCCGCGGTCGCCGAGGGCGGCAAGCGGCTGCGCCCCGCGTTCGCCTACTGGGGCTGGCGGGCGGTGAGCTCCGCGCACGCCGAGGACGACGCCGCGGTGCTGCGCGCGGTCGCCGCCCTGGAGTTCGTGCACGGCTCGGCCCTGGTGCACGACGACGTCATGGACGCCGCCACCACCCGTCGCGGCCGCCCGGCCACCCACATCGGCTTCGCCGACCGGCACCGCTCCGGGGGGCTGACCGGCAGCGCCGAGCTGTTCGGCACCGGGGCCGCGATCCTCGTCGGTGACCTGGCGCTGGTCTGGTCCGACGAGCTGCTGCGCCGCTCGGGCATCTCCGCCGACGCCCTCGCCCGCGCCCGCCCCGTCTGGGACGCCATGCGCACCGAGGTCACCGCCGGGCAGTACCTCGACCTGCTCCGCGCCGCCGGCGGCCTGCCCGGCCCCGAGGGCGCGCTGAAGGTGGCCCGCTACAAGTCCGCCGGCTACACCGTGCAGCGCCCGCTGCACCTGGGCGCCGCCATCGCCGACGCCGGCCCCGAGGTCGTCGAGGCCTACACCGACGTCGCCCTCCCCCTCGGCGAGGCCTTCCAGCTCCGCGACGACGTCCTGGGCGTGTTCGGTGACCCCGACGTCACCGGGAAGTCCGCCGACGAGGACCTCCGCGAGGGCAAGCAGACCCTGCTCGTCGCCCTCACCGAGACCGGGACCGACGACGCCGGCCGCGAGCTCCTGCGCCGGGTCCTGGGCGACCAGGGCGCCGGGGCGGACGAGCTCGACGCCGTCCGGGACCTGATGCGGGCCACCGGTGCGCTGGACGCCGTGGAGGACCGGATCACCCGGCAGACCGCCGCCGCCCGCCAGGCGATCAGCGAGGCCCCGGTGCTCGACGAGGCCCGGGCCGCCCTGGACGCCCTCGCCGTCGCCGCGACGAGCCGCACCACGTGAGGACCGTCCCGGGTCGCACCGACCGCGTCGTCGTCGTCGGGGCCGGCCTGGCCGGGCTCTCGGCCGCGCTGCGGCTGCGCGGTGCCGGCCGCGAGGTCACCGTCGTCGAGCGCGGCCCCCGGCCCGGCGGGCGCGCCGGCCGGGTCGAGCGGCAGGGCTACGCCCTGGACACCGGCCCGTCCGTGCTCACCGCACCGGGCCTGATCCGCGACGCGCTGGCCTGCGTCGGCGACGTGCTGGAGGACCGCCTCGAGCTGCTGCCGCTGGAGACCACCTACCGGGCGCAGTACGCCGACGGCTCCACCCTGGACGTGCACGCCGACCCCGAGGCGTTCGCCGCCGAGGCCGAGCGGGTCTGCGGGCCGGGCTCCGGCGCGGAGGTCGCCGCCTACCTGCGGCACATCCGGGACCTGGACCGGCTGCAGTGGGACGTCTTCATCGACCGCAACCTGGACTCCCCGCTGGACCTGGTCGGGCGTCCGGTGCTCGAGCTGGCCCGCAAGGGCGGCTTCGGCCGGCTCGCCCCGCACGTGGACCGCCGGCTCACCGACGAGCGGCTGCGCCGGCTCTTCAGCTTCCAGGCCCTCTACGCCGGGGTCTCCCCGTTCACCGCGATCGCCGCCTACGCGGTCATCGCCGAACTGGACATCGGCAAGGGCGTGTGGCACCCGGTGGGCGGCATCCACGCCGTCCCCGCGGCGCTGGCCGCGGCCGCGGCCGACGCCGGCGTCGTCTTCCGGTACGACACGGCCGTGGCCTCGCTGGACCTGCGTGGCGGCCGGGCCGTGGGCGTCCGGTTGGCCGACGGCGAGCTGCTGCCCGCCGACGCCGTCGTCGTCACCGTCGACCAGCCCGACACCCTCGTCCCCCGCCGCCGGCGCAGGGTCGCGCCGGTCTACTCCCCCAGCTGCGTGGCGATCCACGTCGGCGTGCGGCAGGAGTTCACCGACCGGGCCCACCACACGATCAGCTTCGGCCAGTCCTGGCGGGAGGTCTTCACCGAGCTGACGAAGACCGGCCGGCCGATGAGCGACCCCAGCCTGCTGATCTCCATGCCCAGCAAGACCGACCGTTCACTGGCCCCCGAGGGCGGGCACGTCATCAGCATCGTGGCGCCCACCCCGAACCAGGACCGGCACTCCGGCGGCAACCCCGACATCGACTGGGCCGCCCTGGGCCCGCGGTACCGCGACGAGGTGCTGCAGACCATGGAGGCCCGCGGCTGGACCGGGCTCACCGGCTCCATCGAGGTGCAGGAGATGCTCACCCCGCAGGACTGGGCCGACCAGGGCATGGCAGCGGGCACCCCGTTCGCCCTGGCCCACACCTTCGCCCAGACCGGCCCGTTCCGGCCCTCCACCTACCCCCGCGGTGGCCCGGAGAACGTGGTGCTGGCCGGCTCCTCGGTGCAGCCCGGTGTCGGCGTGCCGATGGTGCTGGTCAGCGGCCGGCTGGCCGCCGAGCGGATCACCGGGCGGGTCCCGGCGTGACGTCGCTGGAGACGGAGCAGGCCCAGCTGGACCAGGCGTACCGGGTCTGCCGGGGCATCGCCGCCGAGCACGGCAAGTCCTACTTCCTGGCCACCCGGCTGCTCACCCCCGACCGGCGTCCCGCGATCCACGCGCTCTACGCCGCGGCCCGGGTGGCCGACGACATCGTCGACGTCGGCGCCGACCTGCCCGGGCGCGACCCCGAGGGCGAGCTGCTGGCCTGGTCGAAGGCGGCGCTGGAGGAGGTCGAGGCCGGCTGGTCCGACGACCCGGTGCGGCTCGCGCTGGTGCACACCGTGCGCCGCTACGACATCCCGCTCGAGCACTTCATCGACTTCCTGGCCGCGATGACCAGCGACCTCGACGTCACCGGCTACGCCGACCTGGCCGCGCTGGACCGGTACATGTGGGGCTCGGCGTCGGTCATCGGCCTGCAGGTCCTGCCCGTGCTCGGGACGGCGCGCGGCGTGACCCGCGAGGAGGCCGCACCGCACGCGATCGCGCTGGGCGAGGCGTTCCAGCTGACGAACTTCCTGCGCGACGTCGGCGAGGACGTCGACCGCGGCCGGGTGTACCTGCCGCAGGACCTGATGGCCGCCCACGGGGTCACCCGCGAGCAGCTGGAGGCCAAGCGGTTCGACGACCGGTTCCGCCAGCTGATGCGCGAGATGGTCGACGTCGTCCGGCGCCGCTACGACGACGCCGCCCCCGGCACCCCGATGCTCGCCCCGGAGTCACGGGACTGCGTGCGGGCGGCCACCGACCTGTACGGCGGCATCCTCGGGGCGATCGAGCGCGCCGACTTCCGCGTGCTGGACCAGCGGGTGACGGTGTCCAAGCCGCGGCGGCTGGCCGTCTTCGCCCGCCGGCTCACCGCCGCCCAGGTCGCCCGGGCCCGCGTCCGGCGCTGAGCCGGGCGGGGCCCAGCCCCCGGGAGCCCAGCTCCCCGGGACCCGGCCCCGGGAACGCAGGACCCGGGACCCAGGACGCGGGACTCAGAACGCGAGGGCCTGCGCCCGCCGGGTGACCTCGGTGTGCCGGTCGTCGCGCAGCGCCTGCACGGGGGTGCCGGGCAGCGAGTCGTCCTCGCGGAACAGCCAGTCGAAGAGCTCCTCCTCGGTGTACCCACCGTCCTGGAGCAGGGTCACCAGGCCGGGCAGGTGTCGCAGGACCTCCCCGTCCAGGATGAAGTCCTGCGGGATCTTGCCGCGCCCGCTGCCGGGGACCGCCAGCAGCTTGCCGTCGTTGATGAGCTGTCGTACCCGGTTGGCCGACACGCCGATCAGCTGCGCGACCTCCTGGGGGGTGTACGTCTCCACGGGGGTGAGCTTAGGTCGGTGCCATGAGCCGCCTGACCCAGCGTCGCCGGGAGGCCGGCGAGGAGCCCCTCCCCGACGACGTCGACCGCGAGCCGCCGTTCCTGGACCTGGTCCGCCTGGAGGCCCAGGCGCGCGCGGTCCTGGAACCCTCGGTCTACGACTACTACGCCGGCGGGGCCGAGACCGAGACCACGCTGCGGGAGGCCCCGGAGGCCTGGCGGTCCTGGCGGCTGCGCCCCCGGGTGCTGCGCGGCGTGGACGACGTCGACCTGTCCACCACGCTGCTGGGCAGCCCGGTGGCCACCCCGGTCGGCGTCGCGCCGTGGGCCTACCAGGGCATGGCGCACCCCGAGGGCGAGCTGGCCACCGCCCGGGGCGCCGGCGCCACCGGGTCGCTGATGTGCGTGTCCACCAGCGCCAACCACACCGTGGAGGAGGTCGCCGCGGTCGAGCCGGAGAGCCCGAAGTGGTACCAGCTGTACCGGCTGCACTCCCCCGCGCACACCGCCGAGCTCGCCCGCCGGGCCGGGGAGGCCGGCTACCGGGCGCTCGTCCTGACCGTGGACCTGCCGCTGCTGGGCCGCCGCCGCCGGGACCTGGTGCACGACTTCGCGCTGCCGGCGGACCTCCGGATGGCCAACCACCCCACCGCCGAGGACCGGCCGGAGCTCTCCGCCAATGCCAGCGCCACCTGGACCTTCGACGACATCGGCCGCTACGCCGAGCTGTCCGGGCTCCCGGTGGTCGTCAAGGGCGTCCTGCGCGGGGACGACGCCGCCCGGTGCGTGCAGGCCGGCGCCTCGGCCGTGTGGGTGTCCACCCACGGGGGCCGGCAGGTCGACCCGGCCGTGGCCAGCGCGCACGCCCTGCCCGAGGTGGTCACCGCCGTGCGCGGTGAGACCGCGCCCGACGGCTCCGACGTCGAGGTCTACGCCGACGGCGGCGTCCGGACCGGCTCCGACGTCCTCACCGCCCTCGCCCTGGGCGCCCGCGCGGTCTTCCTGGGCCGCCCGACCACCTGGGGCCTGGCCACCGGCGGGGCCGCCGGGGTGACCCGCGTGCTGGCCGGGCTCAGCGAGGAGCTGGCGCACACGATGGCGCTGTGCGGCCTCGGCGCCCTCTCCGAGGTGACCCCCGACACGGTGGTGCGCAGCGGGTGAGGCGGGTGGGGGCGGAGCTGGAGACGGGACGTGGCCGTGACCTGCGCCCCCGCGTCGTTCGACCGATCACCCGGCGGGCGCTCGTAGACTCCCCGGCGTGGACACCGCCGTGACCGACCCCGTGGTCGGGCTCGTCCTGGAGGGGCGCTACCGCCTCGAGGAACGGGTCGCGCGCGGCGGCATGTCCACCGTCTACGCCGCCACCGACCTCCGGCTGCACCGGGTGGTGGCCGTCAAGGTCATGGTGGAGCACCTGGCCCGCGACCCCGCGTTCGTCGACCGGTTCACCCGGGAGGCCCGCGCCGCGGCGATGCTCAGCCACCCCAACGTGGTCAGCGTCAGCGACCAGGGCACCGACCAGGGCCTGGTCTTCCTCGTCATGGAGCTGGTCCGCGGCCGCACCCTGCGCGACCTGCTGCAGGCCCGCGGCCGGCTCACCGTCGGCGAGGCCTTCGCCGTGCTGGAGCCGGTGCTCGCCGGGCTGACCGCCGCCCACCGGGCCGGCATCGTGCACCGCGACGTCAAGCCCGAGAACGTGCTGATCTCCACCGACGGCCAGGTGAAGGTCGCCGACTTCGGGCTGGCCCGCGCCGTCGCCGGCACCGGGCACACCAGCCACACCGGCGGCGTGCTCATCGGCACCGTCGCCTACCTGTCCCCCGAGCAGCTGGAGCGTGGCCGCTCGGACGCCCGCAGCGACGTCTACGCCGCCGGCGTGGTGCTCTACGAGCTGCTCACCGGCCACCCGCCCTACGCCGGGGACACCCCGCTGGCGGTGGCCTACCAGCACGTGCACCACGACGTGCCCGCCCCGTCGCTGGAGACCCCGAGCGTGCCGTGGCAGGTCGACGAGCTCGTCGCCCGCACCACCCGCCGCGACCCCGGCGCCCGGCCGCTGGACGCCGGCGCCTTCCTGGCCGAGATCGACGCCCTGCGCCGCGACCTGGGCCTGGGCCGCACCCCCGTCCCCACCGGCCGGACGACGGTCAACCCGGCCACCCTGCGCCCGACCAACCGGCCCACCCAGCCCCGGCCGGGCAGCGGCGACCCGCGCACCGAGGTGCTGGAGGCCCAGCGGGGCGGCGGGCGCACCGCGATGGTGCCGCTGCCGCCCACCGGGGCCGTCGGTGGACGCCGTCCCCCGGTGCACCAGACGGCGCCCCGCCCGCCGGCTGCCCGCCCCGGCGTCCCCCAGCACATCCGCCGTCGGCGGGCCCGGTTCGCGATCACCATCGTGCTGCTGCTCGCCGTGACCATCGGGGCGATCGGCTGGTGGCTGGGCTCGGGGCGCTGGACCGACGTCCCCGAGGTGGTCGGGCAGGGCCAGCAGCAGGCGATCGGCTTCCTGCAGGAGGCCGACCTGGACCCGGTGCTGGCCGACGAGCAGTTCAGCGAGGACGTCCCGGCCGGGGTCGTCATCTCCGCCGACCCCGACGCCGGGCAGTCCGCCGTGCGCGGCAGCGACGTGCAGCTGGTGGTCTCCAAGGGACCCGAGCGCTTCGCCGTCGACGCCGGTCTCCTCGGCCAGCCCGCCGACCAGGTGCAGGCCGCGATCGAGGGCCTGGGCGGCGACCTCGTCGTCGCCACGGCCGACACCCGCAGCGACTCGGTGGCCGCCGGCGGCGTGGTCGCGATCGAGCCGGCGCCCGGCGCCGAGCTCCGTCGCGGGGACACCGTCACGCTCACCGTCGCGGTGGGCCCGGCCACCGCCGACGTGCCCGACCTGGTGGGCATGGACCCCGACGACGCCCGGGCCGCCCTGGAGGACCTGGACTTCGAAGTCGAGACGTCCACCGGGCGCAGCAACGAGGTGTCCGCCGGCCAGGTGATGGCGGTGAGCCCCGGCGGCAACCAGCCCTACGGCGCCACGGTGACCCTGCAGGTGTCCGAGGGCCCGGTGCAGGTCACCGTGCCCAACGTCGTCGGGCAGAGCAAGGACGCCGCCACGGCCGCCCTCCAGGCCGCCGGGCTGACCGTCGACGTCACCCAGTTCTTCGGCGACACCGTGCTGCGCCAGACGCCGGGGGCCGGCAGCGTGGTGGACCCGGGGACGTCGGTGACCATCCTGGTGACGTTCGGGTGAGCGTCCCCCGCCCGTCGTGACCCCGCTCCTCCCCGGCGTGTCCCCCATCGGGGCGCACGTGTCGGTCGCGGGCGGCCTGGCCACCGGTGGCCTGGCCTACACCGATGCCGTCGGCGCGCAGGCCGTGCAGGTCTTCGTGGGCAACCCGCGGGGCTGGAAGCGCTCGGCCGGAGACCCCCGGCAGGACGCCGCGTTCACCGCCGGCTGCCTGGAGCGCGGGGTGCCGACGTTCATCCACACCCCGTTCCTGGTCAACGTCGGGTCGCCCTCTGCGGCCACGGTGGACGCCTCGGTCGCCACCGTCGCCGCCGACCTGGCCCGCGGGGTACAGCTGGGCTGCGCCGGGGTGGTCGTGCACGCGGGCTCCTCGGTCGGTGAGGACCGCTACGAGCAGGCCCTGCGCCAGCTGCACGAGCGACTGCTCCCGGTGCTCGCCGCACTCCCCGAGGGCGCACCCCGGCTGCTGGTGGAGCCGACGGCCGGTGGTGGGCGGGCGCTGGCGGCGACCGTGGAGGACCTGGGTCCCTACTTCGACGCCCTCGAGCACCACCCGCTGCTCGGCGTCTGCCTGGACACCTGCCACGCCTGGGCCGCCGGGCACGACCTCGTCACGCCGGGCGGGGCACACGCGACCCTCGACGCCCTCGAGGCCACCGTCGGACCGGGCCGACTCGGGCTCGTGCACGCCAACGACAGCCTCGACGGTCGCGGCTCGCTGCGCGACCGGCACGCCACCATCGGCGAGGGGTCGATCGGCCTGGAGCCCTTCGCCGAGCTGCTGGCCCACCCCTCGGTGGCCGGCGTCCCCGTCGTGGTGGAGACGCCGATGGCCACCGACACCGGGCCCTGGGACGGCCACGCCCGGGACATCGCCGTGCTGCAGGCCCTGCGCGACCGGGTGCCCGCCCCGCGCGCCTGACCGAGGTCAGCGCCGCAGCAGCTCGCCGACCACCGACGCGGCCCGCTCCACCGCGGCGTCGTCGACGTCCAGGTGGGTCAGCATCCGGATCCTGGTGGGGCTGACCTGGCTGACCAGCACGCCCTCGGCCTTGGCAGCCGCGGCCACCATCGGCGCCGGGACGCCGTCCAGCACGACCATGTTGGTGTGCACGGTCGCCGGGTCCACGCCCAGCCGGTCGGCCAGCGCGCGGGCCCGGGCGTGGTCGTCGGCGAGCCGGTCCAGGTGGTGGTCCAGGGCGTACAGCCCGGCCGCGGCCAGCACCCCGGCCTGCCGCATCCCGCCGCCCAGGCGCTTGCGCCACAGCCGGCCCTCGCCGATCCGCTCGGCGGAGGAGACGAGCACCGACCCGACCGGCGCGCCCAGGCCCTTGGACAGGCAGACCGACGCCGTGTCGGCCAGCCGGCCGTAGGTCTCCAGCGACACGCCGGAGGCGACGTGCGCGTTCCAGATGCGGGCGCCGTCCAGGTGCACGGCGACGTCGGCGTCCCGGGACCAGGTGAAGAGCGCCTCCAGCTCGGCCAGCGGCTGGACGCGGCCGCCACCCCGGTTGTGCGTGTTCTCCACGGCCACCGCGGCGGTCGCGGTCAGGTGCCAGTCGCCCTTCGGGCGGACCTGGGCGATCAACTGGTCGGCGTCCAGCAGTCCACCGGGGCCGACGACGGTGCGGGTGGACAGCCCGAAGACGGCGGCCGCGGCGCCCATCTCGTAGGTGACGACGTGCGCGTCGGCGTCCCCGATGACCTCCTGGCCGGGCTGGCAGACCAGCCGCATGCCGATCTGGTTGCCCATCGTCCCGGAGGGCACGAAGAGCGCCGCCTCGTGCCCGAAGAGCGCGGCGACGCGCTCCTCGAGGGCGTTGACGAGCGGGTCCTCGCCGTAGACGTCGTCACCGACCTCGGCGTCGGCCATCGCCGCGCGCATCCCCGGGGTGGGCCGGGTGACGGTGTCGGAGCGCAGGTCGACCAGGGGCGTCGTCATGCCCCAGTTCTACCGGCCCGCCCACCGGGTCCGGCATGCGGACCCGGTGGGCAGGGCGTGCGGTCAGCCGCGCAGCATCTCCGCGACGAGGAAGGCCAGCTCCAGCGACTGACCGGTGTTCAGCCGGGGGTCGCAGGCCGTCTCGTAGCGGCTGTTGAGGTCCTCGTCGCTGATCTCCTGGGCCCCGCCCAGGCACTCGGTGACGTCCTCGCCGGTGAGCTCCACGTGGATGCCGCCGGGCCAGGTCCCCAGGCCCCGGTGCACCTCGAAGAAGCCCAGCACCTCGTCGACGACCCGGTCGAAGTGCCGGGTCTTGTAGCCCGACGTCGACTCGTGGGTGTTGCCGTGCATCGGGTCGCACTGCCACACCACCTGGTGGCCGCTGGCGGTGACCTTCTCCACGATCGCCGGCAGGACGTCGCGGATCTTCCCGTTGCCCATCCGGCTGATCAGCGTGAGCTTGCCGGGCAGGCCCTCGGGGTCCAGCCGCTCGACCAGCTCGGTGGCCTGCTCAGGCGTCGTCGTCGGGCCGATCTTGACCCCGACCGGGTTGGCCAGCTTCGAGGCGAACTCGATGTGCGCGCCGTCCATCTGGCGGGTGCGCTCACCCACCCAGACGAAGTGGGCGCTCAGCGCGTACGGCCGACCCTCGTGCATGCGCAGCAGCGCGCGCTCGTAGTCCAGGATCAGCGCCTCGTGGCTGTTGAACAGCTCCACGCTGCGCAGCGCGGAGTCGTCGATGCCGCAGGCCCGCATGAAGGCCAGCGCCCGGTCGATCTCCCGGGCGATGACCTCGTAGCGCACCCCGGCGGGCGAGTTGGCGACGAAGTCCTGGTTCCAGTTGTGCACCGCGTTGAGGTCGGCGAGCCCACCCCGGGCGTAGGCCCGGATCATGTTCATCGCCGCGGCGGAGTTGGCGTAAGCGCGCACCAACCGGTTGGGGTCGGGGATGCGCTCGGCGAGCACCGGCTCGAGGGCGTTGACCATGTCGCCGCGGTAGGAGGGCAGGCCCAGGGCGTCGGTGTTGGAGCTGCGCGGCTTGGCGTACTGCCCGGCCACCCGGCCCACCTTGACCACCGGCACGCTCGCGCCGTAGGTCAGCACGACGGCCATCTGCAGCAGCGTCCGCGTGGTGGCCTGCAGGTGCGGCTCGGTGTTCAGGTCGAAGGTCTCCGCGCAGTCCCCGCCCTGCAGCAGGAACGCCTTGCCCTGCGCGACGTCGGCCAGCTGCGAGCGCAACGCGTCCACCTCGGTGGGCGCCACGATCGGCGGCACGGTGGACAGCGTGGCGAGCACGGCGTCCAGCGCGGCGCGGTCGGGCCAGGTCGGCTGCTGGGCGATGGGCAGCTCACGCCACCGGTCGAGGCCGGGCACCAGCTCTGCGGGTTCGGTCAGACTCACACGTGCAGGGTACGGCGGCCCCCGGACGGGAAGTCCCAGGTGGTCGGCCTGGTTGCCGCCTGAGGAGCCACCCTGGCCCGGCCCCGCGCCAGGTCCAGCCCACCCCCCGAGCAGAGGACGAGCCATGACCCGCCTGATCGCCGTGACCGGTGCCACCGGAGCACTGGGGGGCCGCGTCGCCCGGTTGCTGGCCGACGCCCCCGCCGACCACGACGTCGCGCTGCGGCTCGTCGTCCGGGACGCAGGCCGGGCGCCCGGCCTGCCCGGCGCCGAGGTCGTCGCGAACCCCGGTGGCTACAGCGACGAGGCCGGCCTGACGACGGCGCTGGAAGGCGTGCACACCCTCTTCCTGGTGAGCGCCGCCGAGGCCGAGGACCGCACCGAGCAGCACCTGGCCGCCGTCCGGGCCGCCGTCGCCGCCGGGGTGCAGCGGGTGGTCTACACCTCGTTCCTGGGCTCCGAGCCCGGCGCGACCTTCACCCTCACCGCGACCCACGCGGCCACCGAGGCGGCCCTGGGTGACAGCGGCCTGCGGACGACGGTGCTGCGCAACTCGATGTACGCCGACTTCGTGCCCTTCTTCGCCACCCTCGCCCAGGACGGCACCGCGCAGATCGCCGCCCCGGCCGGGGACGGCGCCGCCTCCTTCGTCTCCCGGGACGACGCCGCCGAGGTCGCCGCCGCGGTGCTGTTGGAGGACCACCCCAGCACCGACGGCCGGGTGCTGGACGTGACCGGCCCGGAGGCGCTGACCCTGGGGCAGGCCGCCGAGGTGCTCACCGGGCTGACCGGCCGGCGCGTGACGTACGTGGACCAGACGGTCGAGCAGGCCTGGGAGACCCGCCGTCCCTCCGGCGCCCCGGACTGGGAGGTCGAGGGCTGGGTGACCAGCTACACCGCGATCGCGGCCGGGGAGATGGCCGTGGTCAGCGATGTCGTCGAGGCGTTCACGGGGCACCCGGCCCTCACCGTCGCCGAGCACCTCCGCCGACACCCGGAGGACTGGGCGCCCCTGGCCTGAGGATCAGCGCAGCGACTGCACCAGCTGCCACACCGCGAGCCCGTGCCGGGCGTCGACCAGGGCGTCGTGGGCTTCGGGCGACTTCGCCGGCAGGGGCGGGGACCCGGCGTCCTCCCAGCGCTGCTTGAGCTCGTGGGTGAACCGCGGGACCGAGCGCGGCAGTGC
Organism: Modestobacter sp. Leaf380; assembly: GCF_001424485.1. Classification (GTDB taxonomy): domain Bacteria; phylum Actinomycetota; class Actinomycetes; order Mycobacteriales; family Geodermatophilaceae; genus Klenkia. Next base: position 513,994 of record NZ_LMQC01000020.1, on the reverse strand, counting down.
GGGCATCGCGCCCCACAGCTGGCACAGCGCCACGTGGTCGTAGGCGGCGATCCAGGCCCACAGCTGGACCTCCTCGCCGGGGGCGGTGAGGAAGTCCAGCAGCGACTCCCGGATCTGCCGCCGCGTACGCCACGCCCTGTCCGCCGGCGGCGGCAGCTTGTCCAGCACGTTCCTGCGCACCCACGGGATGGCGCGGCCCGGGTCGAACTCGGTGGAGACGGCGTAGAACTCCCGCCCGGTCTCGTCGACGACGCCGATCGACACCAGGTCGATCGTCGTGCCGTCCTCGATGAACTCGGTGTCGTAGAAGTAGCGCCGCACGACCGCGACGGTAGGCGGTGGACGGGAATCCGCGTGCGCACGGGCCCTGGACGAGGCAACCTCTCCCGGTGCCCGCCGACCAGACCCTCGCCCGCGCCCGCGCAGAACTCGCCGCCGGCGACCCGGCCCGAGCCCGGCAGCGGTTGCGCGGGCTGGTCTCGAGCTACCCGCACCGCCTCGACGTCCGCGCCGAACTCGCGGCTGCCCACCGGGCCGAGGGGGACGCCGCCCACGCCGGCCGCTGGTCCTTCCTCTGCCAGGACCGGGACGACGCCGAGGTCGCCGCGTTCCTCCGTACCACCACCGGACCCGTGCGCCGGATGCGGGCGATGCGGTGGGCGGGTCCGGAGGACGCGGCAGGCCCGTGGGCGCACGACCGACTGGTCGAGCTCCGGACGGCAGCCGAGACCGCGACAGGCGGGCCGGTGACCTGGCGGGCGGACCGGTCACCCGGGCCCTCACGCCTGGCGTCGGCGCTCGGGACCGTCGGCTGCCTCGTCAGCACCATCGCTCTCATCGCATTGGTGGTCATCGGACTCGTGACGGTCGTCCGGTGGCTCTGGTGACCTGACCAGGGCAGGTCCATCCACACCGGGGCCGGGCTGATCAGGCCCTGCGCGCCCGGCCCCGCTCGACGGAGTTCGCGCCGAACTCCTCGCCGCCCAGGGCGGCGATCTCCTGCTCCAGCTGGGGGACGGCGGTCCTCGCCTGGGCGAGCACGACCCTCTCCCCCACGGCGCCGATGACGGCCTGCCGCCAGGCGGAGAAGAAGCCGACGGAGCGGGGCACGAAGACCCGGCGGCCGCGGGTCTCCAGGTTGCGCAGCAGCGCGTCGGCACAGTCCGAGACCGAGGTGTAGCTGCCCAGCGGGCCGGGGAGCCGGTCCAGGGTGGCCTTGAAGGTGGGCAGTGCGGCCTTGGTGTCGCGCACCATGTCGGTGTCGATCCAGACCGGGTGCGCGCTGGCCACGCTGACCCCGCGGTGGGCGACCTCCAGGCGCAGCACGTCGCCGAAGCGCTCCAGCCCGGCCTTGGCGGCGCAGTAGGCGGACAGCCCCGGCAGCACGGAGAACGCCGCGGCGGAGGAGATCAGCAGCACGTGCCCGCGCCGCTTCGTGATCTCGGGCAGCGCGGCGTGCGCGGTGAGCATCGCGCCGGTCAGGTTCACCTCGATGGTGCGCGCCAGGGCTCGCGCGGACGCCGTCGCCACGGTGTTCATCGGTGCGATGCCGGCGTTGGCGACGACGACGTCGACGCCACCGAAGACGTCCACGGTGCGCTGCACGGCGGCGGCCATGGCGTCGGCGTCGGTGACGTCGGCCTCGACCCACAGGTGCTCGGGGCCCAGCTCCGTGGCGACGGCGGCCAGCAGCTCGGGCTCCAGGCCGACGAGCGACAGCCGGGCACCGCGTGCGGCGGCCTTGCGGGCGAGCTCGGCACCGATGCCCCGGGCGGCGCCGGTGATCAGCACGACCTGGCCGGCCAGGGGTGGGGCGCTGCGCTTGCTGCGGGGCATGGAGGACTCCTCGTCGACGGTGACGCGCTCGCTGTTGAGCACTGCTCAACGACTGTTGTAGCGTGTTGAGCGTTGCTCAGCAAGCCCGTGGGCGACCCAGCCGTCAGCAGAGGAGCCGACCGGTGACCAGCACGCTCGAGAGCCAGCCGCAGCAGCGGGAGGAGACCCGCGAGGTGCGGGTGGCCGTGATCGGGTCCGGCTTCGCCGGCCTGGGCATGGCCATCCGGATGCGCGAGATGGGCATCGAGGACTTCGTGGTGCTCGAGCGCGGGCCCGACGTCGGCGGCACGTGGCGCGACAACACGTACCCGGGGGCGGCCTGCGACGTGCAGTCCAACCTCTACTCGTTCTCCTTCGCGCCCAACCCGGACTGGCCGCGCACCTACTCCGAGCAGCCGGAGATCCTCGCCTACCTCCAGGGCGTCGCAGCCCGCTACGACGTCCTGCGCCACCACGTCTTCGGCGCCGACGTCACCGGCGCGCAGTGGGACGCCGAGGCCCGCCGCTGGCGGGTCCAGACCTCCACCGGCGAGGTCTCCGCCCGGGTGCTGGTGTCCGCGGCCGGTGCGCTCGCCGACCCCTCCTACCCCGACATCCCGGGCATCGAGGACTTCGCCGGCACCGTCATGCACTCCGCCCGCTGGGACGCCGCGCACGACCTCACCGGTGAGCGGGTCGCCGTCATCGGCACCGGCGCCTCGGCCATCCAGGTGGTGCCGGCCATCCAGCCGGTCGCCGGGTCCGTCACGGTCTACCAGCGCACCCCGCCGTGGGTCATCCCCCGCGGCGACCGGCCCACCACCCCCCTGGAGCGCCGGCTGTACCGCCGGGTGCCCGGCCTGCAGAAGGCCGTCCGCGGCGTGCTCTACGCCTCCCGGGAGTTCCTCGCCGTCGGCATCACCAAGAACCCGCGCTTCCTGGCCCCGGTGCAGAAGCTGGCCCGCACCCACCTGGAGCGCCAGGTCCGCGACCCGCAGGTGCGCGCCACCCTGACCCCGGACTACACGATCGGCTGCAAGCGGATCCTGATCAGCAACGACTGGTACCCGGCGGTCACCGCGCCCAACGCCGAGGTCGTCAACGCCGGCATCGCCGAGGTCCGACCGCACTCCGTGGTCACCCGCGACGGCGTCGAGCGGCCGACCGACACCCTGGTGCTGGCCACCGGCTTCCACGTCACCGACCTGCCGATCGCGCACCGGATCACCGGCAAGGACGGCCGGACGCTGGCCGACGTCTGGACCGACGGGATGGCCACCAACCGCGGCAGCACCGTCGCCGGCTTCCCCAACCTGTTCCTGCTGGTCGGCCCCAACGTCGGGGTCGGGCACACCTCGATGGTCTACATGATCGAGTCCCAGGTCGCCTACGTCGCGAACGCCCTGCAGGCCATGGACGACGAGGGCCTGGTGACCCTGGAGACCACCCAGGCCGCCCAGGACGCCTACCGCGCGCTGATCGCCGAGCGCTCGGCCGGCACGGTGTGGCTCGACGGCGGCTGCGGCTCCTGGTACCTCGACGAGCACGGCCACAACACCACCCTCTGGCCGGACTTCACCTTCCGGTTCCGCAGGCTCACCAGGACCCTGGACCGCGACAACTACGTGGGGACGACGGCATGACCACCTCGGCACAGCGCACGGTCCTGCGGACCACCCACGCCGTCCCCACCGCGGACGGCGCCCAGCTGCACGCCACCGTCCGCGGCTCGGACGACGCCCCGGTCACGGTCGTGCTGGCCCACGGCTGGACGCTGTCCCAGGGCGCCTGGGACGACGTCGCCGACGCCCTGGCCGACGATGTCGCGGCCGGTGCGGTCCGGCTGGTCCGCTACGACCAGCGCGGGCACGGACGCTCCACCTGGGGCCCGGTCGAGGAGGTCTCCATCGACCTGCTCGGCGAGGACCTGGCGCGGGTGCTGGGCACGCTGGTGCCGACCGGCCCGGTCGTGCTGGGCGGGCACTCGATGGGCGGCATGACGATCATGGCCCTGGCCGCGGCCCACCCCGAGCTGATCGGCGACCGGGTCCGCGGCGTCGCCCTGGTCGACACCTCTGCCGGGGAGCTGAGCAAGCCCCCGCGCACCGCCGCCGAGCGGCTGCAGCAGCGGCTGCTGCCCACCGTCGGTGCCTGGGCGGTGCGGCACGCCCGCCGGGTGGAGGGCTGGCGCCGGCTGGTCCCGCCGTCCTCACCCCGGCACCTGGCCGTCGTCCGGGGGCTGCTCTACGGCTCGGCCGCCACCGACGAGATGGTCCGCCGCGGCGCGGACATCATGTCGGCGTCGTCGGTGCGGTCCTTCGTGGCCTTCTACCCGGCGCTGGGCGCGCACGACAAGGCCGAGGCGCTGGCCGAGCTGGGCACCGTCCCGGTGGAGGTGCTGGTCGGCGACACCGACCAGCTGACCCCCGTGCGGCACTCGGAGAAGCTGGCCGGGGCGATCCCCACGGCCACGCTGCAGGTCGTCCCCGGCTGCGGGCACATGCTGCCCCAGGAGCGACCCGACCTGGTCACCGAGGCGATCCGGCGCCTGGTCGCCGGCGCGCTGTGACCGCCGCCCGGCGGTCGGCCGCCGACCGCCGGGCGCAGCTGGTCGAGATCGGCCTGGAGCTGCTGCCCACCACCCCGGTGCAGGAGCTGACCATCGACGAGGTGGCCCGGCGGGCCGGCATCAGCCGCAGCCTGCTGTTCCACTACTTCGCGACCAAGAAGGACTACTACACCGCGGTGACGACGGCGGCCGCCGAGCTGCTGCTGGACCACGTGCTCGGCGAGGGCGCCCCGGCACCCGGGGCGCACGCCGGGATGCTCGACCGGTTCGTGCAGTGGGTGGAGACCTACCGGGAGTCCTACGTCGCGTTCGTGCGCGGCGCCGGCGGCGGAGACCCCTGGGTGGCCGACGTCTACACCGGCGCCCGGGAGCGGCTGGTCGACGGCACCCTGCGCACCGTCGGCCTGCCCGACGACGCCCGGCACCGTCAGCTGGTCCGGGCCTGGTTCGCCTTCACCGAGGACCTCGTCGTCGGCTGGACCGCCGACCCCTCGACGATGACCCGCGAGGAACTGCTCGCCCTGGCCAGCGACGTCCTGGACCGGTTAACCCGCCAGTGAGCTGGGCAGCCGGTCGGCGCTCTCGTGCGGCGGGGGCTGCAGCCTGCCCACGACCTCCACGGCGGTCGCCCCGGTGGAGTCCATCGACTTCTTCACCTTCGCGCCGTACAGGTCGACGTACTCCTGACCCGACAGCGTCATGATCTCGTACATGATCTCGTCGGTGATCGAACGCTCGACGAACCGGTCGCCGCTCATCCCCTCGTAGCGGGAGAAGTCCAACGGCTCACCGATCCGCACGGTGACCCGCTCGAAGGTCCGCCCGAGGAACCGGAACGACGACGTCGGCACCATCGCCACCGGCACCACCGGGCAACCGGTCTCCAGGGTCATCCGGGCGACCCCGGTCTTGCCGCGGAACAGCCGGCCGTCGGGCGACCGCGTGCCCTCGGGGTAGATGCCCAGCAGCTTGCCCTCGCCCAGGATCCGGATGCCCGTGGACAGCGCGGCCTCGGCGGCGTCGGCGCTGGTCCGGTCGATGGGCACCTGGCCGCTGCCGGCGAAGAACACCCGCTGCAGGAAGCCCTTGACCCCGGGGGCGGTGAAGTACTCGGCCTTGGCCAGGAACGTCACCCGGCGCCGCAGCACCAGCGGCATGAAGACCCAGTCGGAGGCGGAGAGGTGGTTGCTCGCCAGCACCGCCGCCCCGCGCCGCGGCACGTTCGCCGCGCCCGAGACCCGCGGACGGAACACCAGACGCACGATCGGCCCGACGGCCACGAACTTGAGGAACCAGTAGAACAACACGCCTCCCTCAGGGACTGTCAGACTAGGGAGCACGAGGCCCACCCCACAATCGGGGGGACGCCGACCCGCGGGACGCGCGGTCGGCCGGGACGGGCACAGGACAGGGGTGGATGGCGTGAGCGGACGACGGGGCCGGCGCGACAACGGCCTGGACGCCTCGCTGTGGCACCCGCTGCGCGACGTGGACCCGCGGGTCGGTGAGCACCTGCTCGACGTGCTGCGCGAGGAGGGCATCGCCGCCTACCTGGCCCCCTCCACCGACGTCGGCCCCTACACGCGCACCCAGTTCCTGCCCTCCCCGCCCACCGACCGGCTCTTCGTCGACCGGGCCCGCCGGGCCGAGGCCCGCACCGTCGTCGACACCCACGGCGACGACCACCTGCCCACCGAGCCCGAGCCGGCACGCCGCCGTCCCGAGGAGGACAGCGCGGCCACCGACGCCGAGTTCGCCCGCATCGTGGCCGGCTGGGAGGCCGAGTCCGGCCCCGTCCCGCCGGTGACCGACCAGCCCCGCGAGGACCCGCCTCCCCCGCCCGCGGAGCCCGACGTGCTGGACCGGCCCGACGAGCACTTCGAGCCGCCCGCCCCACCCCCGCTGCCGGTGCTGGCCCCGGTGTCGCTCTACGCGCTGCTGCTCATCGCCGCCGGCGCGCTGTGCATCATCGCCCCGGGCGCGGTGCGGCTGAGCTCGGACCTGGGCATCGTGCTGGGCGTGCTGGGCGTCGTCGGCGGGGTCGCGCTGCTGGTCTCCCGGATGCGCGACCGCACCGACGACGACGGGGACGGCGCCGTCGTCTGAAGGAGGACCCCCGTGCCCCCACCGCGCGCTCCGCACGCGGCGGGTCCCTGCACGGGGGCCGTGTCGTGCGTCACCATGGGCCGGTGAGCTCCCAGACGACGACGGTCTCCCTGTCCGGCCACCTCATGGACACCGGCATCCTGGCCCGGGTGCTGGACGACGTCCTGGAGTACGGCGGGGACTACCGGATCCAGAGCCTGGACCTGGGCCGTCAGCACGCCGACGAGTCCCGGGCACTGGTCGAGGTCTCCGCGGACACCGCCGAGCTGCTGGAGCGGATCCTCATGCGGGTGCAGGTGCACGGCGCGAACGCCGTCGACCCGGGCACCGCGACGACCGAGCCCGCGCCCCGCGACGGCGTCTTCCCGCCGGCGTTCTACTCGACCACCAACCTGGAGACCCTGGTCCGGCTGGACGCCACCTGGATGCGGGTCCGCCGTCCGGAGATGGACTGCGGTCTGGTCGTGTCCACCGAGGACGGCCGGACCGTCGTGGACACCGTGCCGGTGAGCGACGTGCGGGCCGGGGACGCCGTGGTCTGCGGCGCGGCCGGGGTCCGGGTGGAGCTGCCGCAGCAGGCCGCCCGGGGCACCGAGGAGGACTTCGGGTTCATGTCCTCCACCGCGTCCTCGGAGAAGCCGCAGGCGGTCCTCGTCCGGCAGATCGCGGCCACGATGCGCGAGGTCAAGGCCGCCGGGCAGAAGGTGCTCTGGGTCGGCGGCCCGGCGGTCGTGCACACCGGGGCCGCCCCGGCGATGGTCCGGCTGGTCGAGGCCGGCTTCGTCGACGTGCTGTTCGCCGGCAACGCGCTGGCCACCCACGACATCGAGTCCTCGCTCTACGGGACGTCGCTGGGCGTCGACCTGGCCAAGGGGTCCGGCGTCCCGCACGGCCACGAGCACCACATCCGGGCGATCAACACCATCCGCGCCGAGGGCTCCATCGCCGCAGCCGTGGCGTCCGGGGTGCTCACCGGCGGCGTCATGCACGCGATGGTGACGGCCGGCAAGCCCTTCGTGCTCGTCGGCTCGGTCCGCGACGACGGCCCGCTGCCCGACGTCGTCACCGACGTCATCGACGGTCAGCGGGCGATGCGCGCCCAGCTGCCCGGGGTGGGCTTCACGATCATGGTGGCCACGATGCTGCACTCGATCGCCACCGGGAACCTGCTGCCGGCCTCGATCCCGCTGGTCTGCGTGGACATCAACCCGGCCACGGTCACCAAGCTCGCGGACCGCGGCTCCGCGCAGGCGATGGGCATCGTCACCGACATCGGCCTGTTCCTGGAACAGCTGGCCCGCGAGCTCTGCTGAGTCCAGCCGTTCAGGCGACGCCCTCGGCGACGGCGCGGCGGACCAGGTCCGCCGCGCCGACCAGGCCGGCCTGGGCGCCCAGCTCGGCGGCGAGCACCTGCGGGCCGGGACGGAAGCCACGGCCGGGCAGCGCCCGCTCCAGCCGGGCCCGGGCCGGGCCCAGCACCATCTCCCCCAGCACGCTCACCCCACCCCCGATGACGACGACGCCCGGGTCGAGCACCGCGGACAGGTCCGCGATGCCCTGCCCCAGCCAGGTGCCGACCTCGGCCAGCAGCTCCAGGGCCAGTGGGTCACCGGCCGCGGCGGCGGTGGCGACGTGCTCCCCGGTCAGCCGGTCGGCCTGCCCCTCGACCCGCTCCAGCAGCGAGGCGGCCGCGGCCGGTGAGCTGTTGGCCACCTCCCGCGCGGTCTGGCCCAGGGCGTTGCCCGAGGCGTACTGCTCCCAGCAGCCGCGGTTGCCGCAGGCGCACAGCCGGCCGTCGGGCACCACGCGCATGTGGCCCCACTCGCCGGCCACGCCGTGTGCGCCGCGCTGCAGCCGGCCGTCGATGACCATGCCGCCGCCGATGCCGGTGCCCAGCGTGATCACCAGCGCCAGGTCGCTCCCCCGGGCCGCGCCGTAGCGGTACTCGGCCCAGGCGGCCGCGTCGGCGTCGTTGCCCACCCACAGCGGGCGCTGCAGCCGGGTCCCGAGGTCCTTGCGCAACGGCTGGTTGCGCCAGGCCAGGTGCGGGCTGAAGAGCACGGTGTCCCCGGTGCGGTCGAACCACCCGGCCGCGCCGACCCCGACGCCGACCAGCGGCCCGCCGTGACGGTCGGCGAGCTCCTCGACGACCGCTGCGATGGCGTCCTCGGTCGCGCTGACCGACTTCCCGGGGGTCGCCCGGCGGGCGGTGTCGGTGATGGTGCCGTCGGGCAGCACGACCCCGCCGGCGACCTTGGTGCCGCCGATGTCGATGCCCAGGGCGGGCAGGTCCAGGGCGGCCGTCTGGTCCACGGACGGGCTCATGCCACCTCGATGCGCTGGACGGGGGCGGGCGGCGGGGTCGGGGACACGTGCTCCTCGGGACTCTGGGGTGCTGGCGCGGTGGTCTCGGTCGGGGTGTGCGCCCGCAGCGCGGCGGCCGCGGTGGCGAGCACGTCGGCGAGGGCCTCGGACAGGTCGGGCCGGCGGCCGCGGAGGACGGCGAGCGCGGTGCACACCGGGCAGCTGCGGCACTCCGCGGAGTGGTCACCCGCAGGGCCCTCGGCCGGTGCGGCGGACACGGTGGCGGTCAGGCCACCGATCAGGCCCGCGGCGGCGTCGGCCAGGCCGCGCAGCTGGGCACCCCAGTCGGGGGTCGGACCGGTCACGCGGGACTCCGTTCGGGGTTCAGCAGCCCGGCCGGCCACTGGGCCGGGTCGGGGGTGGCGCGGACGACGAGGGTGGCTGCCGCGGTGCCCGGGTCCTCGAGCGTGCCGGAGGTGACGGTGCAGCGCCGCAGCAGGGGGTCCAGGGTGGACGACCGGCGCCGCCCGCCGACGTCGAGCACCAGGTCGTCGTCCCATCGGGTGAGCTGCACGGTGCCCCGCTCGGCGAAGGGCAGCGGGACCGCGAGGAGCCACTGCTGCCCCTCCCGCACGGGGGCGGGCCGGGGCAGGGCCGTCCCCCCGGTGGTCGGCACCGCCGCCTCCAGGGCGACCAGGTCGGCGGCGTGCTGCGGGGCGACGGCCGTCTCGGGCACGACGCGGACCGGCAGACCGGTGGCCTCCAGTGCCGTGCGCACCTCCTCCTGCTGCGCGGTCCGGGCGGCTGCCCACTCCCCCGGTCCGGCCGGCTGCACCCGGGACAGCGTCACCGAGGCGACCCGGTGCCCGAGCAGCCCGAGGGCCGTCCCGGCGGTGCGCAGCACGGCGTCGGCACCGGGGACCGGCGGCAGCACCAGGTGGACGGCGGGCTCAGCGGGCACCCGGTCCAGCAGCACCTCCAGGGTGGTGACGGCGGCCAGCGCCGCCTCGGTGGCACCGGGGCGCCCGCGGGAGGCCAGTGCCCTGACCGTGGCCAGCACGCGCAGCCGGGCCGGGGCCAGCTGCCCCAGCCACCAGCGCAGCGCACCCGGCAGGGCCAGCAGCGCCGTCGCCGCGGGCAGCGGGCCGGGGTCCACCACGACCAGGTCGGTCTCCCCCGCCTCGGCCAGCTCACCCAGGGCCAGCAGCAGCGCGACCTCGGTCGTCCCCGGGACCGGCACGACGGAGGTGCCCGGTGGCACGGTCAGCACCGGCACCAGCGCGGCCAGCTCGGTGGCGTGCGCGGACCAGGCGTGCTCCAGCGCGCGCTGGGCGTCGACCACCCGCACCGGGACCCGCCCGACCAGGTCCGCCCTCGGCGGCGCCGTGGTCAGCAGGACGACCCGGTCCCCGCTCGCGACGGCCGCCAGGGCGGTCGCGGCGGCGACCGTCGAGCTGCCGGCTCCACCCGGACCGGTGACGAGGAGGGTGCGCACTGCCGGGTCAGGCCTCGACGCGCTTCTTGAGCTCCTTGAGCGCGGTGTCGAGGATGACCTTCTCGGCCTTGCGCTTGATCATCCCGATCATCGGGATGGAGAGGTCGATGGTGATGGCGTAGGTGACCTCGGTGCGGCCCTCGCGCTCGACGAGGGTGTAGCTGCCGTCCTGCCGCTTCTGCATCTGGCCCTGCACCAGGGTCCAGCTGACCCGGCGGTCGCCCTCCCAGGTGTAGGCGAGCACGTAGTCGTCCTTCACGGCACCGGCGTCGAGCACGAAGTGCACCTGCTCGGCGCGACCACCCGCGCCGGGGGCGACGACGTCGACCTGTTTGGCCGCCGAGACCCACTGCGGGTAGGCCGGGAAGTCGGCGATCACGGCCATGACGTCGGACGCGGGGGCGTCGATGACGATCGACTGGGTGGACTGGTCGGCCATGCGCGGGAGGGTAGTCGCCCGGCGTCGGGGCGGTCCGTCCGAGCCCGGGAGGGGGCCGCACCCACCGGTGGCCGCCGACCACTAGATTGGGTGGTCAGATCCCGCGTCCCACGGGTCGGCAGCGACGGAGCCGCCACACCCCGCGCGGGGAGGAGAGGACCGGCGTGCGCGAGCTGAGCGTTCCCCCCACCCACACCGTGGGCCCCGACGAGGCACTGCCCGACATGGTGGCCCACAACGCCGCCGAGCACGGCGCGGAGGTGGGTCTGCGTCGCCAGGAGGGCGAGCGGTGGGTCGACGTCACGCACGCCGAGTTCGCCGAGCAGGTCCGCGCCGTCGCCAAGGGGCTCGTCGCCGGCGGCGTCCAGGCCGGTGACCGGGTCGGGCTGCTGGCCAAGACCCGCTACGAGTGGACCGTCCTCGACTTCGCCATCTGGACCGCCGGCGCCGTCGTCGTCCCGGTGTACGAGACCTCGTCCTCGGACCAGATCGCCTGGATCCTGGCCGACTCCGGTGCCCGGGCGATCGTCGTGGAGTCCGCCGACCACGCCGCCGCCGTCGACTCGGTGCGCGACCAGGCCCCCGACCTGGGCCCGGTCTGGGTCATCGACGAGGACGCCCTGGGCACGCTGTCCGCCGCCGGCGACGAGGTGCCCGACAGCGAGCTCGCCGCCCGCCGCGCCACCCTGACCCCCGACAGCCTGGCCACGCTGATCTACACCAGCGGCACGACCGGGCGCCCCAAGGGCTGCGAGCTGACGCACGCGAACTTCCTGTTCGAGATCGGCAACGGCATGACCCTGCTGGAGAAGTTCCTCAACCGGGACGGCTCCATGCTGCTGTTCATCCCGCTGGCGCACGTGCTGGCCCGGGTCCTGCAGGTCGGTGCGATCAAGACCCGCACCGTCCTGGGGCACACCCCCGACATCAAGGACCTGGTGGGCGACCTCGGCCGGTTCCAGCCCACCTTCGTCCTGGCCGTCCCCCGGGTGTTCGAGAAGGTCTACAACTCCGCCAAGGCCACCGCCGACGAGGGCGGGAAGGGCAAGGTCTTCGACAAGGCCGCCGCCGTGGCCGTCGCCTGGTCCCGGGCGCAGGACACCGGTGGCCCCTCGCTCGGGCTCAAGCTCCAGCACGCGGTGTTCGACAAGCTCGTCTACGGCAAGCTCCGCGCCGCCCTGGGCGGACGCTGCGTGGCCGCCATCTCCGGCGGAGCCCCGCTCGGCGAGCGGCTGGGCCACTTCTTCCGCGGCATCGGCGTCACCGTCTACGAGGGCTACGGCCTGACCGAGACCACCGCCGCCGCCGCGGTCAACCACGACGCCGCCTTCAAGATGGGCACCGTCGGTCGGCCGCTGCCCGGCACCGACGCCGCCATCGCCGAGGACGGCGAGGTGCTGCTGCGCGGCGGGATCGTCATGCGCGGCTACTGGCAGAACGAGAAGGCCACCGCCGAGGCCATCGACGCCGAGGGCTGGTTCCACACCGGGGACATCGGCGAGCTCGACAGCCAGGGCTTCCTGAAGATCACCGGGCGCAAGAAGGAGATCCTGGTGACCGCCGGCGGCAAGAACGTCGCCCCCGCGGTCCTCGAGGACTCCGTCCGCGCCCACGCCCTGGTCAGCCAGTGCATCGTGGTCGGCGACCAGAAGCCGTTCATCGCCGCCCTCATCACCCTGGACGCCGACGCCCTGCCGGCCTGGCTGAAGTCGCACGGCAAGGACGCCTCGCTCACCGCCGCCCAGCTGCGCGACGACCCCGACGTCCTGGCCGAGCTCGACGCCGCGGTGACCCGGGCCAACAAGGCCGTGTCCCACGCCGAGTCCATCCGCAAGTTCCGGGTGCTCGACGTCGACTTCACCGAGGACAACGGGACGCTGACCCCGAGCCTGAAGCTCAAGCGCAACGTGGTGATGAAGGAGTACGCGGGCGAGGTCGAGGCCCTCTACGCGTCCTCGTCCGCCTCGCGCTGACCCGCCAGCAGGCCCTGGAACCCGGCGGCGATCGTCGTCCAGGACCAGCGCTGCTCGACCCACGCCCGGCCGGCCGCGCCCATCGCGCGCGACCGGACCGGGTCGTCGAGCAGGTCGGCGATCGTGGCGGCCACCTGACCGGGTGAGCGGGGGTCGACCACGTGCCCGGAGACGCCGTCCCGCACGGCCTCGGGCGCTCCCCCGGAGGTGCCGGCGACCACCGGTCGGGCGCAGGCGGCGGCCTCCAGGAACACCATGCCCAGGCCCTCGACGTCCAGGCCGGCCCGGCGGGTGCGGCAGGGCATCGCGAAGACGTCCCCGGCCGCGTAGTGGGCGGGCAGCCGGGACGGGTCCACACCACCGGTGAGCACCACGGACCGCTGCAGGCCGGCGTCGGCGGCGACCCGGCGCCGCAGCTCCCCCTCCAGGGGGCCGCTGCCGACCAGCAGCAGCCGGGCCCCGGGGTGCCGGGCGAGCACCTGCGGCCAGCCGGCCAGCAGGACGTCCTGGCCCTTGCGGGGCACCAGCCGGGACACGCAGACCACCACGGGGGCCTCGCCCAGGCCGTGCTCGGCGCGCACCTCGGAGCCGTCGACGCCGGGGTGGAAGCGGTCGACGTCCACCCCGGGCGACAGCTGGGTCATCGCGGTGCGGGACGCCAGCGCGGGCGCCAGCCGGTCGTGGGTGTAGCGGGAGATGTAGGTGACGACGTCGAGCCCGCTCGCGATCCGCTGCATCAGCTGCCGTCCACCGGGGACGGCGACCCAGCCGGTCTCGTGGCCGTGCGTGATGCCGATGCTGTGCGTGACCCCGGCCCGGCGCAGCCCCGGCGCCAGCAACCCCAGCGGCGCCGCGGCACCGAAGACGACGGTCTGCGCCCCGTGGTCGAGGGCCAGCTCCCGGGCGGCACGGGCTGTACCAGGGGTCGGCAGCAGCATCGAGGTGCGAGCGCGGACCACGCGGTAGGGCAGCGTGGCGTCGTGCTCGGCGGCGCCCGATGACGTGGAGGCCAGCACGGCGAGGTCGGCCGCGGGGACACGGTCCAGCAGGGCCGCCACGAACGTCTGGATCCCGCCCTGCCGGGGCGGGAAGTCGTTGGTGACGACCAGGACCCGGGTCAGCGGTCCCACTCCGCGGCGGCGGCCACCCGCTGGGCGGTGGTGGGGTGCGAGCCGAAGAACCACTGCCAGGCCGCGGGCGGGTCGGGCTGGTTGAGGTTGGCCACGGCCAGCCGGCGCATGACGTCGGCGAAGGCGTCGGGGTCGTCGGTGAGGTCCAGGGCGTGCTGGTCGGCGCGCGCCTCGAGCTGCCGGGACACCCCGTTCTGCACCGGCGTGGACACCAGCGTGCCGACGGCGATGGCGAAGAGCACCAGCGGCACCACCCGGGGGTCGCCGGGGGCGTCGGCCCCGGCACGGCGCAGCAGCGGGGTGGAGCCCAGCACCCAGCCCAGCAGGGCGACCCCGGCGCCCGCGCCGAGCGCGCCCACCAGGGTGCCGGTCAGCACGTCGTCGGTGGCCACGTGGCCGAGCTCGTGGGCGGCGATCGACTCGATCTCGGCGTCGGGCAGCTGGAGCAGGGTGTCGTAGACGACGACCCGGCGGCTGGAGCCGAAGCCGGAGACGTAGGCGTTGAGGGCCGTGGTCCGCCGGCTGGCATCGGCGACCAGCACGTCCTGCACCGGGTCCCCGGACTCCTGCGCCAGTTCCAGCAGGTCGGTGCGCAGCTGTCCCTCGGGGAGGCTGGTGAAGGAGTTGAACGCGGGTTCGATGACCACCGGGTAGAGGAACGACCCGACGACGACCAGCCCGGCGGCGCCGGCCCCGGCCCACGCCCACCAGGTCCGCGGCGCCCGGCGCGCCAGCCAGACCAGCAGCAGCAGGCCCAGCGCGGTCAGCGCGGCCGTGATCGCGGTGTCGACCGCGACGTCCCGGGCCCACAGCGCCCAGCTGCGGGTGGACAGCCCGTACCGGTGCCGGACCACCTCGCCGTACCCGGCCAACGGCAGCGTCACCAGCCGGGCCACGACCGACAGCGCGACCGTGCCCAGCAGCACCTGCCACGCCCAGCCGCCGCCCAGCGGCCGGGCAGCGGCGGTGACCAGCCGGGACCCCGCGCGGGTCAGGCCCAGCACCCCGGCCACCAGCAGTGACAGGGCCGTGTTGGCCAGGGATGCCGGGCGCAGGGCACCGGCGAACGCGTCGGCCCGGGAGACCTGGTCGGCGGTCAACCCGGCCGTGGGGTCCGTGACCGTCGGGGTGGCCTCCCACGGGATGCGCAGCCACAGCACGACGACCAGGGCCGCACCGAGCACGAGCGCCGTTCCCAGCGCGAGGCGACGGGGACTCACGGCCGGGACAGTAGCCGCCGCGGCTGTGCGGCTCAGACGAGCCGGCGCGCGCCCGCGTAGCCGGACATGTCCACGCTGGAGACCTTCACGACGTCACCGGACGTGGGCGCGTGGACCATCATCCCGTTGCCGATGTAGATGCCGATGTGGCTGACCGGGCTGTAGAAGTACACGAGGTCACCGGGCTGCAGGTCCCCGCGGGAGACGGCGTTGCCCATCCGGGCCTGCGACGCACTGGAGTGCGGCAGCGAGACGCCGGCGGCCGCGTAGGCGTATGCGGTGAGCCCGGAGCAGTCGAAGCTGTCCGGCCCGCCGGCTCCCCAGACGTAGGAGTCCCCACGCTGGGCCATCGCGGTGTCCACGATGGCCTGGGCCAGCTCGCTGTCAGCCGCCACCGTGGTGGGGGCGGTGACCTCGGCACCGCTGTGCGCGGTGACGACCTGCTGCTGCTGGCTGGCGGTGAGGGCCTCGTACTGGGCCTGGTAGGTGGCGATCTTCTCCTGGAGCTGGGTCTGCTGCGCGGTGACCGCGTCCAGGCCCTGCTGCGCGGTCGCGGCTGCGGTGTCCGCGGCGGACTGCGCGTCGGCGGCGGTCTGGGCGGCCTGGGCCACCCGGTCGACCAGGTCGTTGGTGTGCCCGGCGATGACGTCCAGGGTGCTGACCTGGGCCAGGAAGTCCTCCGGGGAGGAGCTGGTCATCAGCGCGCTGAAGCTGGAGGGGTTCGTGGTGTACGCGCTGCGGGCGACCTGGTCCATCTGCGCGGACAGGCTCGCCAGCTGCGTGGCGGCGTCGGCGACGGCCTGGTCGGCGGTGGCCGCCGCGGCCTGCTGGTCGGCGAGCTGGACCCGCGCTTCGTTCACCTGCTCGGTCACGACCTCGAGCTGGTGGTTGGCCTCGGTCACCAGCTCGGTGGCCTGCTCCGGCGTGGTGGCCTGGGTGGCCCCGGTCGGGGCCGCATCCGGTGCGGCCGTCGCGGTGCCGGGGAGGGCGGTGAGCACCAGGCTCGCCGCCGCGCCGATCAGCAGCCCGCGGCCGAGGTGGCGGGAGGGGGTGGACCGGTCTCGTCCGAGGGCAGGGCTGGGGGACGCCACGGGCGCGCGAGCTCCTTCTTCCACGTCTGACCGCCTACCGAGTTAGCTGACGGGTTCGGGCGTGGAAGACGACGCCCTATCTCTGCGCTCCGACCGGGATCGGCGCGTGCGGGTCACCGAGGTGGCCCGCGCGAGAACTCACCCCAGGACTGCGGTGGGTCCCCGGTCCGCCCGCCCCGGGGGACGAGCAGTTCGGCGGTGACCGGCCGAGGTCACCCGATGAGGTGACGTGTGCCCGACCGGACGAAGGACACCGTACGGGCGTGACCGGACCGAGACAACGAGTCACATCGGGCCCGATCGGGTCGACCATGTGCCAAGAGGGACACCCGTCGGTCGACAGGTCCTGCCAGATCCGACGCACGCGGCCCCGGCTGGCTCTCAGCCCACCTCGCGGCTCGTCGGGGGTTGGTGCCGCAGCGGCGGGACCAGGCCAACCTCTGCCAACGCCCGGACGGCCCGACGCTCCACGTCGTCCAGCTCGACGACCACCCCGCGAGCCCGGTCACCCTGCACCCCGGGCGTGTCGGGACCGCTCCCGGCGGGACCGGAGACCAGCGCGGCGCCCAGCCCCGCGACCACCTCGTCGGGCGCGGCCCCCACAGCGCCCCGACGGTCGCCCAGGCGGTCTGCCAGCGTGGGCCGCCGCGTCATCGGGACCACGGTCGGGTCGCTCCCCCGCCACCCCGGCGGGGCCCCGAGCAGGACGGTGACGACGCAGTCGTCACACCCCTGGCCGCGGACGGTGCAGGTGTCGCAGTCGATGAGCACGGGAGCCTCCTGGCAACGGTCGCCGGACCGGTCGGTCCGTCGCCGCGGACGCTAGGACGCACCACCGACAATTCCGGTGGCGCGAACGGTCAGGTGGCCGCGTACTCCCAGTGCCACGGCTCCTCGCGCCCGTTGCCCTGGTCTGCCCAGGTCGGGTGCACGAAGCCGAAGCGGCCGGCGTTGGCGGCCATCCACACGTACTGCGTCGTCCCGAAGGACTCCACGCCCCCGCACAGGTCCACCGCCAGGCCCCACCCGTGGTTGCTGGTGCCGGGCACCGCCGCCAGCGCGGGCTTCTGGCCGTAGAGGGTCACCTGGCCGGCGTAGCTGCGGTAGGAGTCGGTGATGCACAGGGGGGCGCCGAACTGCCCGGCGAAGGCTGCCGACAGCGCGCGCCAGGCCGCGGCGGCGTCGCACCGCAGCGTGTGGCCGCCCACCCCGAGCGGGCACATGGCCGAGGGCGGGATCAGCCCGTTGGGGTACCCGCCCCAGGACCGGCTGCCGTCGTAGCTGGCCGGGTACACCGGGTTGCCGCACTCGACCGGGAGCGCACCAGCCGTGGGTCCCGGCACGTCCACGGCGTCCCGGGTGGCCAGGCTGGGCCGCCCGATGCCCAGCACCTGGTCCGCCGGCAGCGTGCGGACGACGACCGCGCCCGCCCGGCCGTCCGCGGCCAGCATCGTCTGGCGGTCCAGGGCCAGGCCCACGTGGCCCAGCCCGGACTCCGGCGTCCCCAGGAAGACCAGGTCACCGGGCAGCACGTCGGCCGGCTCGACCGGGGCAGTGGACGCGAACAGCTCGCCCTGGGTGCCGGGCAGGACCACCCCGGCCGCGCCGTAGGCCGTCTGGACCAGCGATCCGCAGTCGAAGGACTCCGGACCCGCCGTCCCCGGCACGTAGGGCAGCCCCAGGTCGGCCATCGCGGCACTGACCGCGGCCACCGTCTCGGCGGGCAGCACCAGCAGCGAGCTGGGCTGGCGCGGCAACTGGGCCGCCCCGGCCTGGGCGGCCCCGGTGACCCCGCCGACCGGGACCAACCCCGCGGGCAGCCCGGCGACCGGGTCACGCAACGCGGTGGCCGGCGGCAGTGCCACGCCCGCTGCCGCGAGCTGGTCCACGTAGGCGCGCCAGTTCGCGGCGGTGGCGGCGTTGACGTCCAGCTGCTCGGCCTGCAGCTGCGCGAGCTGGCGGTCCACGACCCCCAGCGCCCGGTCCAGCTCCGTGGTCACCGCCGCGGCGGCGGCCTCCAGCCGACCGCTCTCCGCCGCCACCAGGTCCGCCTGTGCCCGACTGCCGGCCAACGCCTGGTCGGCAGCGGCCTGACGGGCCAGCGCCCCCTGCCGCCGGCTCTCGGCACCGGCGAGCACCTCGGCGGTACGGGCGTCCACCACGTCCAGGTAGCCCATCGCGGACACCACGTCGCCCGGGTCGGCCCCGCCGAGGAGCAGCCCGAGCGGCGTGGGGGCACCCCCGTCGCGGTAGACGGCCGAGGCGTACTCCCCCACCGCCAGCCGCTCCCGGCCCAGCGCGTCCGCGGCATCGGCCACCGCCTGCGTGGCGGCGTCCGCCTCGGCCTGCGCGGCGTCGAGCTGCTGCTGTGCGGCGGTGACGGCGGCCTGCCGGTCCTGGAGGTCGGTCTGCACCTGCGCGGCCTGCTCCTGCAGGGCACTCAGCTCAGCGCTGTCCAGCACCCCCGTGGTGCCGCCCGGCTGCGAGCTGGGGGCCGCGACCGCCGGAACGGTCCCTGCGGACAGCGTGCCCACCAGCACGGCGGGGACGACGAGGGCGGCCAGCACCGGGCCCAGCGAGCGCCGTCGCACCGGGTCCACCTCCCGTCCAGCGCCCGACGTCGGTGTCGGGCGCACTGCACAACGAGCAGAGGGTGCCCCGGTGATGCAGCCCACGCCAGCCGGCCCGGGGAGCCCTCACCCGCACGTGTGTTCGAGTGCGCGCGGCGCGTCCTCCGCAGGACTGTCGGACCCCCTGCCTACCTTCCGCGACGTGCCCGCCACCCCTGCGCCCCGCCTCTCGCTGGACCTGCGTGTGCCGCCCACCGCGGGCCGCTACGAGCAGGTCACCATCGACGACCTGGGCACCCCGCTGGCCGACGTCACGTTCGTCGTGGTCGACCTGGAGACCACCGGCGGCTCCCCGACCGACTGCGCGATCACCGAGATCGGCGCGGTCAAGGTGCGGGCCGGCCAGGTCGTCGGGGAGTTCCAGACGCTGGTCGACCCGGGCGTGGAGATCCCGCCCTACATCAGCGTGCTCACCGGGATCACCTCGATGATGGTCGCCGCCGCACCGCGCATCGACTCGGTGCTGCCGCACTTCCTGGAGTTCACCCGCGGCACCGTCCTGGTCGCGCACAACGCGCCCTTCGACCTGGGCTTCCTGACGGCCGCGTGCGCGTCGACCGGGCTGTCCTGGCCCGCCTTCGCCTCGGTGGACACCGCGGTGCTGGCCCGGCGGCTGCTCACCCGCGACGAGGTGCCCAACTGCAAGCTGGGCACGCTGGCGCCCTTCTTCTCCGCCCGGACGACCCCGACCCACCGCGCCCTGGACGACGCCCGGGCCACCGTCGACGTCCTGCACGGCCTCTTCGAACGCCTCGGCCCCCTCGGCGTGACCTCGCTGGAGGAGCTCACCGGGCTGACCCGGCAGGTCGACCCGGCCCGACGCAAGAAGCGGCACCTGGCGGCACACGTGCCGCACGGCCCCGGCGTCTACGTCTTCCGCGGGCCCCGCGACGAGCCCCTCTACGTGGGGACGTCGACGGACCTGCGGTCCCGGGTGCGCAGCTACTTCTCCGCCGGTGAGCAGCGCAGCCGGATGACCGAGATGGTGACGCTTGCCCAGCGGGTGGAGGCGCTGCCCTGCGCGCACGACCTGGAGGCCGCCGTCCGCGAGCTGCGGCTGATCGCCGAGCACAAGCCCCGGTACAACAAGCGCAGCCGGTTCCCCGAGCGGGCGCTGTGGGTGCGGTTGACCCAGGAGCCGTTCCCGCGCCTCTCGGTGGTCCGTCGCGTGCGGCCCGGCGCCGGGGTCTTCCTGGGCCCCTTCCCCGACCGGCGGGCGGCCGACGCCGCGGTGGCCGCGGTGCACGAGTCCCTCCCGCTGCGCCAGTGCAGCGGCCGACTGTCCCCCAGCGGGACCGGCACCGCGTGCGCCCTGGCCGACATGGGCCGGTGCGGGGCCCCGTGCACCGGCGCCCAGTCCCGGGAGGAGTACGCCTCCGTCGCCGCCGTCTTCGCCGCGGCCGTCTCCACCGACCCCCGGGAGCTGTGCGCACCGCTGCTGGCCCGCGTCAACCGGCTGGCCACCGAGGGCCGGTTCGAGGACGCGGCCGTGCTCCGCGACCGGGTCGCGGTCCTGGTCCGCGCCGTCCGCCGCCGGCAGCGGCTGGAGCTGCTGGCCGCGGTGTCCGAGCTGACCCTGGCCCGACCCGACGGGGCCGGCGGCTGGGCCCTGTCGGTGGTCCGCCGGGGCCGCCTCGTCGCCGCCGGGGTCGCGGAGCGGGGCACCTCCGTGCGGGCCCACCTGGAGGGGCTGCGGGCCACCGCGGAGACGCCGACAGGGCCCGAGGACGAGCTGGCCGCCACCGTGGACGAGACGGAGCTGGTGCTGCGCTGGATGGAGAAGCCCGGCACCCGGCTCGTCGACGTCACCGGCACCCTGGCCAGCCCGGTCCCCGGCACGGGGGCGTTCAGCGGCTTCCTGGACCTCGTGGAGGCCGGCCGGGACGCCCGGGACCCCTTCGGGGACTCGCGGTCCCTGCGCACCAGCTCCCAGCCCGACCGCGTCCGCCCGACCCGCGGACGCGCGGACGGCCGACGGACGCGGGCGGCGCTAGCCTCCCGGGTGTGATCACCGCCATCGTCATGATCGACGCCGCGACCGACTCGATCGGCGAGGTCGCCCAGGCCATCGCCGACCTCGACGGGGTCAGCGAGGTCTACTCCGTCGCCGGCGACGTCGACCTGGTCGCCCTGGTCCGGGTCCGCGAGTTTGACCAGATCGCCGACGTCGTCGCCGGGCGGATCAACAAGGTCCCCGGCGTCGTCGACACCGCGACCCACATCGCCTTCCGCGCCTACTCCCAGCACGACCTGGAGTCGGCGTTCTCCCTCGGCCTGGACTGAGGCGCCGCCGGGGGCAGCGCCTCAGGAGCCTGCGCGTACCTGCTGGCTGACCCGGGACCACCGCTCGAGCACCGCCGCGGCCCGCCCGTCGTCCACGGCGGCGGCGGCCCGTCCCAGCCCCTCGGCCAGCTGGTCGTGCAGGCGGCCACCCCGCTCGTCGAAGGCGGTCAACGCCGCCGCTGCGTTGAGCAGGACCGCGTCCCGCACCGGGCCGGTCTCCCCGCCGACCAACCGGCGCACGACGTCGGCGTTGTAGGCCGGGTCGCCACCGCGCAGGGCATTGGGTCCGGGGTCGGCGATGCCCAGGGCGAGCGGGTCGACCCGGTCGGGCACGACCTCGCCGTCCCGGACGACCCAGACCGCCGACGTGGTGGCGGTGGTGAGCTCGTCGAGGCCGTCGTCCCCGCGGAAGACGAGCGCACGGTTGCCCCGACCCGCCAGCACCGCGGCCAGGACCGGGGCCATCCGGGCGTCGGCGCAACCGATCGCCGCGGCCACCGGCCGGGCCGGGTTGGTGAGCGGACCCAGGAAGTTGAAGACGGTGCCGATGCCCAGCTCGCGGCGCGGAGCGGCGGCATGGCGCATCCCCTGGTGGAAGACCGAGGCGAAGAAGAACCCGATGCCGGCCTCGGTGACGCAGCGCGCGACCCCGGCCGCCGGCAGGTCGATCGCGACACCGAGCGCCTCGAGCACGTCGGCCGACCCCGAGGACGACGACGCCGCCCGGTTGCCGTGCTTGGCGACCGGCACGCCCACCGCGGCTGTCACGAGCGCGGCCATCGTCGAGATGTTCACCGTGTGCATGCCGTCGCCACCGGTGCCGACGATGTCGACGCACGCCAGGGGGAGGTCCACCGCCACGGCCTGGTCGAGCATCGTGGCGGCCATCCCGGCGACCTCGTCGGGCGCCTCGCCCTTGGCGCGCAGGGCCACCACGAAGCCGGCCACCTGCGCCGGTGTCGCGGCGCCGGCCATGATCTCGCCCATCGCCCAGGCGGTGTCGGCCTGGGCCAGGTCCTCGCGCCGCAACAGGCGCGTCAGCAGCCCCGACCAGGTCGGGGTGGGTGTGGTCACCGGTTCAGCCGTGGACGGCCGGGCGACGGGCACGCAACAGCCCGGCGACGACGTCGGGAGCCACGAGCGGGTCGACCGGGTGGGCCAACGTGGCCTCGGCCATCGACCAGTGGGCGAGCCACCGGTCGGCCTGACGTGCGATGAGGACGACCACCGGTGGGCACTCGGCGACCTCGTCCTTCAGCTGGCGCGCGATGCCCATGCCACCGGTGGGCTGTGCCTCACCGTCGAGGACGCAGAGGTCCACCCGTCCCGAGTCGACCGCGGCGACGACCTCGGCGCCGGTGGTGCACTCCAGGTACTCGACGGGCCCGACGTCGACGGCCGGGAACCGGCCCACGGCAGTGCGGACGGCGTCACGCACGTCGGCGCGCTGGCTGAAGACCAGCACGGTGGCCGGTGCGGCGGCAGGACTCACGACCGCGACCCTAGTGCCCTCGGCCACACCCACTCCTCACCCGCGCCCCCGTGCGCGTGAGGACCGGTTCCCGGGGCCCCTCGCGCACCACCCGTCCCGACCGGCACCGGCCTGGTCAGCGGCTTCGTCGGCAGCGGACCCACAGGCACCTCCCGGGTTCGCCACGCGGGTGCACCCCCGGTCGTCCACCGGCTGCACCGATGCCATGATGAGCCTGTGACAACGGCCCCCGTGGCGAGCAGCACCTTCGACACCTCGCGGGTGCACTCCCTGACCCGACCGAACATGGTCAGCGTCGGCACGATCATCTGGCTCGCCAGCGAGCTGATGTTCTTCGCCGGACTGTTCGCCATGTACTTCACCGCGCGCGCCCGGGCAGGTGACCCCTGGCCACCGGCGCCGACCGAGCTCGACGTGCCCTACGCGCTGGTCTTCACGCTGATCCTGGTCGCCTCCTCGGTGACCTGCCAGCTGGGCGTCTTCGCCGCGGAGAACGGCAACGTCTACGGGCTCCGCCGCTGGTTCACGGTCACCTTCGTGATGGGCCTGGTCTTCGTCCTGGGCCAGGCCAACGAGTACCGCGTGCTCGTGACCGAGCACGGCACGACGATCTCCTCGTCGACCTACGGCTCGGTCTTCTTCCTGACCACCGGCTTCCACGCCCTGCACGTCATCGGCGGCCTCGTGGCCTTCGTGTTCGTGCTCATCCGGTCCACCATGGGCCGATTCACGCCAGCACAGGCGACCTCGGCGATCGTGGTCTCCTACTACTGGCACTTCGTCGACGTCGTGTGGGTCGGGCTCTTCGCCACGATCTACCTGATCCGCTAGGGAACCGGTGTCCACCACGAACCCCACCCCCGACGTGCCCACCGAGTCGGCTCCCGCCGGCGGGCTGCTGTCCCGCCTGCGCCGCTCCACCGGTGCCCCCGCCGATGCCGCCCGCGCCCGCAAGCGCTCCAAGCAGCGTCGGCGGATGACCAACGTCGCCGGCCTCATGGCCGCTCTGGTGCTGACCGGCGTGGGCTACTCCGCTGTCGCGCCGGCCAACGCCGCCGACGACGCGGTCGCCAGCCAGTCCTCCGCCGAAGAGGCCGGTCAGGCCCTGTACGAGCGTTCCTGCATCACCTGCCACGGCAGCAACCTGCAGGGCGTCGACGACCGCGGCCCCTCCCTGATCGGGGTGGGCGAGGCCTCCGTCTACTTCCAGGTGCACACCGGCCGCATGCCGCTCGTCCGTCAAGAAGCCGACGCGGCCCGCAAGCCCGCTGTCTTCTCCGACGCGGAGATCGACCAGCTGATGGCCTACGTGCAGGCCAACGGCGGCGGTCCCACGCTGCCCTCGGGCGACCTGCGTGAGGGCGACGTCGCCGAGGGCGGCGAGCTGTTCCGGCTCAACTGCGCCTCCTGCCACAACTTCGTCGGCGAGGGCGGGGCGCTGTCCTCGGGCAAGGCCGCCCCCAGCCTCGAGGACGCGAACGACCTCGAGATCTACTCGGCGATGCTGTCCGGGCCGGAGAACATGCCGGTCTTCGGGGACAACCAGCTCACACCCGAGGAGAAGCGCTCGATCATCGACTACGTGCAGACGCTCAAGGAGCAGGCCGACCCGGGTGGCCTGGGCATCGGCCGCGCCGGCCCGGTCGCCGAGGGCCTGGTCATCTGGCTCGTCGGCATCGGCGCCCTGCTGTTCGGGATCTTCTGGATGGGGACCAAGGCGTGAGCACCACCGACCACCGCAGCCCCGGCTCGCACGGCGGCGACGACACCCCCGGCCCACTGCACGGCGGCCCGGACGACGACTACACCCCCCAGCAGCTCGCGGGGATGGACGCGGAAGAGCTCAACCGGCTCGGGGCGCGCTACGACGGCGTGGAGATCCTCCACGTCGACCCGCCGCCGGCCCCGGGCTCCGGCCTGGAGAAGCAGGCCGAGCGCCAGGTCTCCCTGGCCTTCGGCGCTGCCGGCCTGTTCGCGGTCCTCTTCGCGGTCGTGTACTTCGGCTCCGACTGGTTCCTGCCGAACTGGCAGTGGGCGTCCACCGACAACGGCTGGAGCGCGCTCTACACGCCGCTGCTGGGCCTGACGATGGGCGGCGCGCTGGTCTTCATCGGCGTGGGCCTGGTGCTCTTCGTCAAGAAGCTCCTCCCCCACGAGACGGCCGTGCAGGACAAGCACGACGGCTCGCAGTTCGACCGTTCGACCACGGCGGCGACTCTGATGGGCGGGCTGGACAAGACCGGCTTCCCCCGCCGCAAGATGATCGGGCGCAGCCTGGGCTTCGCCGGCGGCGCCATGGGCCTCATGCTCATCGCCCCGCTGGGCGGTCTGATCAAGAACCCGAACAAGGGCAACCCGCTGGGCACCACCCCGTGGGCCGAGGGCATCCGCCTGGTCCGCGACGACGGCACCCCGATCCGGCCCGGCGACCAGGAGCCCGGCTCCCTGGAGACGGTCTTCCCGGCCGTCGAGGGGGGCAACTTCGCCGCCGACGCCGCCACCATGCTGATCCGCCTGCGCCCCGAGCAGATGGCCGACCTGCAGCCCCGCGAGGGCCAGGCCGACTTCGGCTACGGCGACTACGTCGCCTACTCCAAGATCTGCACGCACGCCGGTTGCCCGGTGTCGCTGTACGAACAGGAGACCAGCCGCATCCTCTGCCCGTGCCACCAGTCGCAGTTCGACGTCACGCAGGGCGCCAAGCCGGTCTTCGGTCCCGCGTCCCGCTCTCTGCCGGAACTGCCGATTACGCTGGATGACGAGGGGTACTTCGTCGCGCGGAGCGACTACATTGAAGCGGTCGGCCCCACCTACTGGAACCGAGAGCGGATCTGATGGCAACAACCGCGGTCGCGCCGGGACAACCCACCACGAAGATCGGCAAGGCAGCCAGCGAGATCGACGAGCGACTCATCGTCGCCGGTCCACTGCGCCGCACCCTCAACAAGGTCTTCCCCGACCACTGGTCCTTCCTGCTCGGGGAGATCGCCCTCTACTCCTTCGTCATCCTGCTGCTCTCGGGCACGTACCTGACGTTCTTCTTCGACGCCTCGATGGCGGAGACCGTCTACGAGGGCGCTTACGCCCCGCTGCGCGGCGTCGAGATGTCCCAGGCGTACGAGTCGACCCTGGCGCTGAGCTTCGACGTCCGGGGCGGTCTGCTGATCCGGCAGATCCACCACTGGGCGGCCCTGCTGTTCGTGGCCTCGATCGTCGTCCACCTGCTGCGCATCTTCTTCACCGGCGCGTTCCGCAAGCCGCGTGAGACGAACTGGATCATCGGTGTCGTCCTGCTGGTGCTGGCGCTGCTCATGGGCGTCACGGGCTACTCGATGCCCGACGACCTGCTGTCGGGCACCGGCCTGCGTATCATCTCGGCGATCCTGCTGTCCATCCCGGTCATCGGCACCTGGGCGCACTGGGCGGTCTTCGACGGTGACTACGTCGGCGACGCGATCATCGGACGCTTCTACATCGTCCACGTGCTGATCCTGCCGGCGATCATCCTGGCGCTGATCGCCGTCCACCTGCTCCTGCTGATCAAGCAGAAGCACACCCAGTTCCCCGGCCCGGGCCGGACCGAGCACAACGTGGTCGGCAACCGTCTCTTCCCGGCCTTCGCGGGCAAGGCGACGGCGCTGTTCTTCATCGTCTTCGGCCTGACCGCCGCCCTCGGTGGCCTCGTCCAGATCAACCCGATCTGGCTGTGGGGTCCGTACAACCCGGCGCAGGTGTCGGCCGGTTCGCAGCCGGACTGGTACATCGGCTTCCTGGACGGCTCGACGCGTCTGTTCCCGGCCTGGGACATCAACCTCCCCGGCGACTACACGATCCCGGCGCTGTTCTGGCCCACGGTCGTCGTCGCCGGTGCGATGTTCACCGTGCTGGCGCTCTACCCGAACATCGAGCGCAAGCTCACCAAGGACACCGCGTCGCACCACCTGCTGCAGCGTCCCCGCGACGTCCCGGTGCGCACCTCGGTCGGCGTCATGGCACTCACCTTCTACGGCGTGCTCATGATGTCCGGTGGCAACGACCTGATCGCCGACAAGTTCGACATCAGCCTCAACGCCATGACCTGGGTCGGGCGGATCGGGATGATCGTCCTGCCCCCGATCGCCTACATGGCGACCTACCGGATCTGCCTGGGTCTGCAGCGCCACGACCGTGAGGTCCTGGAGCACGGCATCGAGACCGGTGTCATCCGCCGGCTGCCCAGCGGTGAGTTCATCGAGGTGCACCAGCCCCTCGGCCCGGTCGACGAGCACGGCCACGGCCAGCTGACCTACGGCGGAGCTCCGGTGCCGAAGCGGATGAACCAGGTCGGCGGTGCGCGGCGGGCGGTCAAGGGCTTCTTCAAGCCCGTCGAGCGGATCTCCGACGTGCACATCGGCAGTCGCCAGGAGCAGCGTGGCCTGGAGGCCGCCGAGGCCGAGCGGCAGCAGCTCACCGGCTCGGGTCGTCCCTCCGAGGGCGGCCGCCCGTCCGACGGCGGTCGACCGCAGGACCCGCGCGACTGATCGAGCACGACCCGCACCACCAGCAGGGCCCCGACGGTCTGACCGTCGGGGCCCTGCTCGCGTCGGGGCCCAGCTCGCGTCCGGCCAGGCTCGCATCGAGGCCCAGCTCGCGTCCGGCCCTGCTCGGGTTGGACCTTGCTCGCGCTGAGCCCCCTTGCTCGCGCTGAGCCCCCTTGCTCGCACTGAGACCCCTGCTCGCAACGGGCTGGCTCGCGTCGGGTCCTGCTCGCGTGAGGCTCGCACGCGTCGGGCCATGCCCACATCGGGCCTGGCTCGCGTCGCGCCCTGCTCACGTCGGGGGTCCCGGTCGCCTCGGGGTCCAGATCGCGTCATCGCCCTGGCCCATGCCGCGCCTCTGCTCACGCCCGTGCGAGCTCACGCTCCAGCCTCTCGCCCGTGACCGGACTCCGCTCACACCACAGCCTCTGCGCGAGCCGCAGCTCCGCCTCACGCCTGCTCTGCTCACGCCGCTGCCGTTGCTCGCGCCCTCCCTCTGCCAGCACCGAGCCTGACCAGGCACGGCTGCCCTGTCCGCGGGGGCGCCGGCCCACCCCACGTCAGATCCCCCCACCGCCGTGGCCCTGTGGGCACGCAGCTGTGTTCCCGCCGTGGTCCTGCTCGCGCTGGCCGACTCACTCCCCCGCGATTCGACGCCACGTCGCGTCGTTCCGTGTCAGTCGAGCCGCCACAGCCACCAGCGGCCGTCTCCGGTGACCGACTGACCGTCCCCCCGGGCGATGCGGGCATCGACGTGCAAGGCGGGCAGGCGCACCACCGCGCCGTGCGCCCCTCGCGAGGTACCGGCCTGTCAGCCCTCAGGGAGCTGGTCGGCGCCACCAGAGGTGCACTGGCCAGGACTCGTGGCGTGCCTGGGACGCATTCCGCAGGCTGACTGCGTCCTCAGCACTCCCTGAGGACGCCCCGTCCAGACGACGAGGGCGACGTCGACGGTCGCGGTCGGAGCCGCGAGGTCCAGGCCCGTCCAGTCGCTGGGGGAGTCCGTCTGGGCATGGGGCTCCGCACGTGGCGGTCCTCCATGGCCCGAGCGGCCCACCCCGTCCGTCTGCGGGCGCCCGTCCGGCCACCCGGCCCCGCCGCTCGCTGCTGTCACCCGACCGAGCGGCCGAGGACGGGGCGAGGTCAGTCCGGGAACCGCTGACGTCCATCGCGTCGGGGCAGTGGGCCGAGCTCGGTGCAGCGTCCACCCGACGAGCGGCGCCGAGCAGCGCGAAGCGAGAGCCTGACGCAACACGTCCGGCGATCAGGCGCGATCAGCCTCGCCCACCCCGACGCGCGGAGGGGCCCACAGATGCTGGCGACGCGTCCACGACCACCAACTGGCCCAGGAACGCACGAAGGCCCCTCCCACAGCGGGAGGGGCCTTCGGTAGAGCGCGGAGCTCGAGCTCAGCTGTGCGCGTTCTGCCCGGTGTAGTACTCGAAGAGCAGGCCACCGATGGTGATCAACAGGAAGACACCCGCCGTGACGATCAACCAGGGGTAGAAGAACGCCAGGGCCAGACCCATCAGCGCGGCCGAGAGGGCCAGGCCGAACGGCCAGTAGCTGCCCGGGGAGAAGAAGCCCAGCTCGCCGGCGCCGTCGGCGATCTCGGCGTCCTTGCGGTCCTCGGGGCGGGCGTCGATGCGCCGCGCCACGAACCAGAAGAAACCGCCGATGAGGCCCATGAGGCCGGCGGACAGGGCCAGCGCCGTGGTGCCGATCGGCTCACGCGACCACACGCCGTAGACGACGGCGGCCACGACGCAGAACGCGGCGATGACGTTGAAGATGAGCGCTTCGACCTTCACGGCCGGTCCTCCTGCTGGTGGGTCGTCACGTCAGTTGCCGGCAGCGTCGAGCTGCTGCTGCTCGCTGATGTTGAAGGGACGCGTCGTGGTGGCCGAGCCGGGCTGGCCGATGCTCTCCAGCGCGTCGAAGGTCGACAGACCGTCTTCCCGCGCGGCGAGGTAGGCGTCGTAGTCCTCGCCGGAGACGGCGCGGACCTCGAAGTTCATGTTCGCGTGGTAGGTCCCGCACAGCTCGGCGCAGCGGCCCACGAAGGCACCCTCCTCGCGGACGGTCACCTCGAAGACGTTGTCGCGCCCGTTCTCGTTGCCCGGGATGACGTCGAGCTTGAAGAGGAACTCCGGCACCCAGAACGAGTGGATGACGTCGGCGGAGGCGACCTCGAAGCGGACGGTCTGGTCGGTCGGGACCACCAGGATCGGGATCTCGGTGCTCGACCCGACGGTGCTCACCGGCGTCCCGCCGTTGGAGTCGGTCGTCTCGGGGTAGACGAACTGCCAGTTCCACTTGAACGCGTTGACCGCGATCGTCACGTCCGGGTTGTCACTGCGCTCCTGGACCCGGTTCTGCACGACCACGGTGTAGAAGAAGAGCACCGCGATGATGACGAACGGGATGATCGTGTAGACGATCTCCAGCGGCAGGTTGTAGGCGGTCTGCTTGGGCAGTTCCTCGCCACGCTTCTTGTGCCGCACGACCGACCAGAAGATCAGCGCCCACACGGCGATGCCGACGACCAGGGCCGCGATGACCGACCCGGTCCACAACTGCCGCATGTCCTGCGCCTGGTCCGTGATGCCCTCAGGCCACCCGAACCGCCAGAACTCGTTGTTCAGGTCGCACCCCGTGAGGGTGAGCACGGCCAGGACGCCGAGCGCGGCGACCCGCGCGAGCTTGCTCCGTCGAGCCACTGCCCGCTGCCTCCTTGTTCCTCCGCGCGACGTGTGTCGCGCGGTCTGGCTCGTGGGTGCCCTCTCGGTGTCCCGACAGGTCCTGCCCACTCCGACCACAGTCTGGTTGGAGCGTAGCCGAGTGCACCGACGCGGCGACCCCTGGCCGGGTGGCCGGGGCACCGGGTGTCGGGACCACCCGCGGCCCGGCCGAGGAGACCCCGACGGGGTGCGACGGGGCTCACCACCGCGACACCGGGGACGGGGCAGCCCACCGCGGTCGGGCAACCGCGCACACGACACGGCCGCTCCCCCACCGGCCCGTCCCGCGGGTGTGACGTCGGTCGGCCCTGCCGCCGCGCCCCACCCGGCGGTTACAGTCGAGGGGTGCTCCCCCGGCTGCTGACCCCCAGGTGGGTGCTGCTCCACCTGCTGGTGGCGGCCCTCTTCGTGGCCACGTTCTTCCTCGGTTACTGGCAGTTGACCAAGGCCGAGGACGGCGGCGGCGCCGTCAACTGGAGCTACGCGCTGCAGTGGCCGCTCTACGGCTTCATGGGCCTGTGGTTCTACTCCAAGATGGTCCGGGACGAGCTGGCCCGGGACCCCGACGCCGACGAGCCCGGCCACGAGGTCGTGCTGTACCAGCGTCCGCGGATCGACACCACGGGCGACCCGGAGATGGCTGCCTACAACGCCTACCTGGCCGAGCTCAACGAGAAGGCACTGCGAGGCCGAGATGTCCGCTGAGACCACCGCCCCCCGCGCGCCCCGCCGGGACGAGGCGAAGATCCCCGGCAGCCTGCGGCGCTACTCGGTCATGGCCTACGTGGTCGGCGTGATGCTGGCGGTCCTGGTCTTCGTGGGCGTGCCGCTGAACTACGGGTTCGGCGTCCCGGAGGTCTCCGCTGTGGTCTCCCCGATCCACGGCTTCCTCTTCATCGTCTACCTCGTCGCCGCCTTCGACCTCGCCCTCAAGGCCAGGTTCACCGGCAAGGGCACCGCTCTGGTCCTGCTGGCCGGCGTCGTCCCCCTGCTGTCCTTCTGGGTCGAGCGCCGGGTCAGCCGCCGCGTGCGCGCGGGCCTGCCCGTCTGATCCCGCACCACCCGCTCGTCCCGTCCGGGGCCGAGCCGCCGACACCCCCGGAGACCTGCGCCTGATGTGTGGCCTGCTGGCCTACCTGTCCACCGACGCCGAGCGGGTCGACGACCCCCGGGTGAGCGGGGTGCAGCACGCGCTGCACTGCCTGCACCACCGCGGCCCCGACGACACCGCGGTGTGGTCGGACGGCAACGTCGTCCTCGGGTTCAACCGGCTGTCGATCATCGACGTCGACGGGAGTCCCCAGCCGCTGCCCTACGCCGGTGGCCGCTACCGGATCCTGTTCAACGGCGAGATCTACAACTACCTGGAGCTTCGGGCCGAGCTCGCGGGGCTGGGGGCGGAGTTCGCCACCGAGGGCGACACCGAGGCGATCGTGGCCGGCTTCCACCACTGGGGTCCCGACGTCGTCACCCGGTTGCGCGGGATGTTCGCCTTCGTCATCTGGGACACCGAGACCCGGACGGCGTTCGGCGCCCGGGACCACTTCGGCATCAAGCCGCTGTTCACCGCGCGTCTCGCCGACGGCGGACTGGTCTTCAGCAGCGAGAAGAAGGCCGTGCTCGAGCTGCTGGGCGGGTCCGAGGCCGCCGGCGGCGTGGACCCGGCGTCGCTGCAGCAGTACCTGACGCTGCAGTACGTGCCCGAGCCCGCGACCCTGCACCGCGGCATCCGCCGGATCGAGAGCGGGACCCGGTTCACCGTCGCCGGCGGCGAGCTCACCACCGAGCGCTGGTTCCACCCCACGTTCACCCCGCAGCCGGTGCCCGCCGGCCGGGAGCAACAGCTCTACGACCGGATCGCCGCAGCACTGGACGAGTCCGTCGCCAAGCACATGCGCGCCGACGTCACCGTCGGGTCCTTCCTGTCCAGCGGCATCGACTCCACGGCGATCGCCGCCCTGGCGCACCGGTACAACCCGGACCTGATGACCTTCACCGTCGGCTTCGAGCGGGAGTCGACCTCCGAGGTGGACATCGCGGCGCAGTCGGCCGCGGAGCTGGGTGTCGCCCACGTCCCCGTCGTCATCACCGCCGAGCAGTTCGCCGCCGCCATCCCCGAGGTCGTCTGGTACCTCGACGACCCGGTCGCCGACCCGGCGCTCGTGCCGCTGTACTTCGTGGCCCGCGAGGCCCGCGAGCACGTCAAGGTGGTGCTCTCCGGGGAGGGCGCCGACGAGCTCTTCGGCGGCTACACGATCTACCGCGAACCGATCAGCCTGGCCTGGGCCCAGCGCGTGCCCGCCGTCGGCAAGAGGGTGATGGCCGCACTGTCGAGCCGCCTGCCCGACGGCGTACGCGGCAAGGACCTGCTCCGCCGGGCCTCGATCCCGTTGGAGGAGCGCTACTACGGCAACGCGCGCAACTTCTCCGGCGCCGAGCTCGCGGCCCTGCTGCGCGGGCACGACGCCGACGTCTCGCACGTCCAGGTCACCGAGGACCTCTACCGACAGGCCCGCACCGCCGGCTACGACGACGTGACCGCGATGCAGTACGTCGACCTGTTCACCTGGCTGCGCGGGGACATCCTGGTCAAGGCCGACAAGATGACGATGGCCAACTCCCTGGAGCTGCGGGTCCCGTTCCTGGACGCCGAGGTGTTCGAGGTGGCCCGCACCATCCCGCTGGACCAGCGGGTCCCCCGCGGCGGCGACGCGACCAAGTACGCGCTGCGCCGGGCGATGGAGCAGATCGTGCCGCCGGCCATCCTGCACCGCCGCAAGCTGGGCTTCCCGGTGCCGACGGCCGAGTTCCTCGCCGGCCCGCTGCACGAGTGGGCCCACCAGGTGATCGCGGACAGCCAGACCGACGAGTGGCTGGACCGCGCTAGGGTCGCGGCCATGCTCACCTCGCTGAGGACGGCGGAGGTCCCGAGCAAGCGGATCGCCCGTCAGTTGTGGGAGGTGCTCGTCTTCATGGTCTGGCACGGCATCTTCGTCGAGGAGCGGATCGTGGTCGACGTCCCGGAGACGGTGTACCCGGTCCGCCTGTAGGCAGCCCGGACAGACGACGAGGCCCGGTCCCCCCACGTGGGGAGACCGGGCCTCGTCGGTCGTTCAGGCGATCAGGAGAACGAGTCCCCGCAGGCGCAGGAGCTGCCCGCGTTCGGGTTGTCGATCGTGAAGCCCTGCTTCTCGATGGTGTCGACGAAGTCGATCGTCGCGCCGCCGAGGTACGGGCCGCTCATCCTGTCCACGATGACCTCGACGCCACCGAACTCGTGGGTCTGGTCGCCGTCGAGGTAGCGCTCGTCGAAGAAGAGCTGGTACCGCAGGCCCGAGCAGCCACCGGGCTGGACGGCGATGCGCAGGCGCAGGTCGTCCCGACCCTCCTGGTCCAGCAGCGTCTTGACCTTGAGGGCGGCGGTGTCGCTGAGGAGCACGCCGGTGGCGGCGGGGGCCGCGGGGGCCGTCGTGTCGACAGTGGTGTCCTGCACGGTCATGGTCTGTCCTCCCACATTCGAGGGTGTCCGGTACGCGGGTGTCGCAGCCGTTGCCACGACCAACACCGCCGTGGCGGAGCTGCTTCCCACTGTACGGCGCGGAACGGGCCGGACCGTGTCAGCCGCGTCTCCTCGTGCACGGGGACACCCCCTGGGGGCACGTAGACTCCCCCACGTGAAGCTCCGCCTGCCCGGCCGCCGCCGCGACGACGAGACGACGTCGGACACCGCCACCGACCTGACCGCCCAGCAGCTGGCCGCGGTCGGCAAGGGCCGCCCCACGCCGCGCCGCGCCGAGGCACAGGGTCGGCGTCCGGGCCCGCCCCCGCCGCCGCCGACCACGCGCAAGGAGGCCTACAAGCGGCAGCGCGAGCAGCAGGCCGCCAACCGCGGGTCGGCCCGCGAGGCCGCCGCCCGAGGTGACGACAGCGCCCTCCCGGCCCGCGACCGGGGCCCGGAGAAGCGCCTGGTGCGCGACCTCGTCGACGCCCGCCGCAACGCCGGCAGCCTCTTCCTGATCGTCGCCGCCCTGGTGCTGGTGGGCTACTTCATCCCCAACGCCGCCGTGCAGCAGTACACGGTCTTCATCTGGTTCGCCTTCTTCCTGCTGATCATCGCCGACTCCGTCGTCCTGGGTCGCAAGATCAAGAAGAAGATCGCGGAGCGCTTCCCCGCCGTCACCAAGACGCGTGGGCTCATCTGGTACGGCGTCAGCCGAGCGACGATGATCCGCAAGTGGCGGTTCCCCAAGCCGCAGGTGGAGCTCGGCGCCGACGTGTAGACCGGCCGCGACCGGCCTAGGTTCGTGGCGTGGACACACGTCGCCTGGGCCGCTCCGGCCTGAACATCACCCAGCTCGCGTACGGCAACTGGCTCACCCACGGCAGCCAGGTCGAGGAGGACGCGGCGCACGCCTGCGTGCACGCCGCCCTCGACGCCGGCATCACCACCTTCGACACCGCCGACGTCTACGCCGGCACCAAGGCCGAGTCCGTGCTCGGCCGCGCACTCAAGGGCCAACGCCGTGAGGGCCTCGAGGTCTTCACCAAGGTGTACTGGCCCACCGGGCCCGGTGCCAACGACCGCGGCCTCTCCCGCAAGCACATCATCGAGAGCTGCCACGCCTCCCTCGACCGGCTGCAGACCGACCACATCGACCTCTACCAGGCGCACCGGTACGACTCCACGGTGCCGCTGGAGGAGACGATGACCGCCTTCGCCGACCTGGTGCGTGCGGGCAAGGTCCTCTACATCGGTGTCAGCGAGTGGCGCGCGGAGGAGATCGCCGCCGGTGCGGCGCTGGCCCGCGAGCTGGGCATCCAGCTGATCAGCAACCAGCCGCAGTACTCGATGCTGTGGCGGGTCATCGAGAGCGAGGTCGTCCCGACGTCGGAGCAGGAGGGCCTCTCCCAGATCGTCTGGTCCCCGCTGGCCCAGGGGGTGCTGACCGGCAAGTACCTGCCCGGTCAGGCCCCGCCGGCAGACAGCCGCGGCGGCCACGAGCAGGCCGGGGCGTCGATGAAGGGCTACCTCACCGACGACATCCTGACCCGCGTGCAGCAGCTGCGGCCCATCGCCGACGAGCTCGGTCTGTCCATGGCCCAGTTCTCGTTGGCCTGGGTGCTGCAGAACCAGAACGTCGCGGCCGCGATCATCGGCGCGACACGTCCCGAGCAGGTGCACGACAACGTCAAGGCCGCCGGCGTCGAGCTGCCGGCCGAGGTCATGACCCGGATCGACGAGGTGCTCGGCGACGTCGTCGAGCGCGACCCGGCGAAGACCAGCCGCGGCTGACCGGGAGGCCTGGCCGCCGGCGGTCCGTCCCCGGACGGGTCAGCCGGCGGCCAGGCCCATCGGGCCGTAGACCACGGCGTCGCCGCGGAGCAGGCTCACCGTGGCGACGCCGCGCTCGAGCAGGTCGCGCCAGTGCTCGCCCAACCAGGACTCCGCCTCGGCCTGGGCGTCCTCCACGGGGACGACGACCCCCACCGCCGCAGGGTCCAGGGTCTCCCCCGCCGGGTCGTGCAGCCGCCAGGTCCAGGACGAGGGCGAGGTCATGCCGGGGAGCGTAGTGACTGCCCGACCGCCCGGCCCGCCGCGCACGGGCGCGCAGGCGGCGCGCCCGACCGGGGGTTGCACCTGGCCTGCAACGGGCATGGGACGGACTCGTCTGCATCCCACGCCCCGAACCACCGTGCCCCACCACCGTGCCCCGGAGGAACCATGAGCCAGCCCCCCGCGGCTGACGGCGCACACCGCGCCTCCACCCCGCCCCTCGACCCCGCCAAGGCCTCCACCGGCCAGTTGATCGGCGAGCTCCCCGAGCTGGTCACCCGCCTCGTCCGCGACGAGGTCCGCCTCGCGCAGGCGGAGGTCAAGGGCAAGGCCAAGAAGCTCGGCGTCGGTGCCGGGCTCTTCGGCGGCGCCGGACTGGTCGCCCTGCTGGCCCTCAACGCGCTGATCACAGCCGCCGTCCTCGGCCTGGCGAACGTGCTGCCCGGCTACCTGGCCGCGATCATCATCGCCGTGGTCCTGCTGCTGATCGCCGGCGTGCTCGCGCTGATCGGCAAGAAGGACGTCGAGAAGGCGAAGCCGCCGCTGCCCACCGACACCCTCGAGAGCGTCAAGGCCGACGTCGCCGCCGTCAAGGAAGGTGCCGCCCGATGAGCGAGCCCACGTACCGCCCGCACGACGCCGACGGCCCCGGCGCGCCCGACGTCTCCGGCCCCACCGAGCCCGACGAGATCAAGGCCGACATCGAGGCGACCCGTGAGCAGCTCGCCGCGACCGTCGACGAGCTCAGCCACCGCCTGGACGTGCCCACCCGGGCGAAGGAGGGTGCCGCCCAGGCCAAGGACACCGCTGTGGAGACCTACCGGGAGAACCCGCCGGTGGTCATCGGTGTCGGGATCGCCCTGGTCGCCGGCATCGTCGCCCTCGTCGTCTGGCGGCGGAAGCGGTGAGCGCCGGTGCGAAGATGGCCTACCGGCCCATCGGGCTGCTGGGCAGCCTCGCCGCCGGTGCCGTGTCCAGCGCCGTCTTCGGGCAGGTGTGGAAGCGGGTCGCGAAGGAGGACGACGCCCCCAGCGCCATGCAGAGCGAGTACCCGATGAAGCAGGTGCTGCTCGCCGCGGCGATCCAGGGCGCGATCTTCGCCGTCACCAAGGCCGCGATCAACCGGGCGGGGGCGCGTGGCTTCACCAAGCTGACCGGCTCCTGGCCCGGCGACTGACCCGCTCCCGCACACACCACCCACTTGAGCAGCACCTCGAGGAGCCACACATGGTCGACACCGGACGGCCGGACAGCGCCGTGGACCGCATCCGTGAACGGGTGGCTGAGAAGGCCGCCCGTCGTGCCGCGGCCCGGGAGGCCGAGGACCGGGCCGGGACGCACGGCTCCACCCCCGCCGCGACGGAGCCGCCCGAGGCGCGCGGTCAGGCGGCCCGGCTCCCGGGGGTGGACGCCGAGAAGCCCACCGAGATCCCGGCGCGTGGGTGGGTGCAGATCCTCAAGCGGGCGTGGGCGGAGAACAAGGCCGACAACATGCCGATCATCGGCGGCGGGGTCGCGTTCTTCGGCTTCCTGGCGATCTTCCCGACGCTGATCGCCGCCATCTCCCTCTACGGCCTGGTCGCGTCACCGGCCACGGTCCAGGAGCAGGTCGACGGCCTGACGGGCACAGTGCCCGACGAGGTGCTGTCGATCATCCAGGAGCAGTTGACCAGCGTCGCCGACGCCGGGAGCGGGGCGCTGTCGGTCAGCCTGGTGATCTCGATCCTGGCCGCCCTCTTCTCCGCCTCGGGCGGGGTGAACAACCTCATCACCGCGGTCAACCTGGCCTACGACGAGGTGGAGACACGCGGCGCGATCAAGCTGCGCGCCCTGGCGCTGCTGCTCACCTTCGGTGCGATCGTCTTCGTGCTGCTGACGCTGACCCTGGTCGCCGTCACCCCGATCGTCCTCGACGCGCTCCCGTTGGGCATCGTCGGCACGATCCTGGCCCAGGTGCTCCGCTGGGTCCTGCTGCTCGGGCTGATGGCCGGCGCGCTGTCGGTCCTCTACCGCCTCGCCCCCGATCGCGACGCCCCGAAGTTCCGTTGGGTCAGCCTCGGGTCCGGCGTCGTGACGGTGGCCTGGGTGCTCGTCTCGGTGGTCTTCAGCTTCTACGTGAGCAACTTCGGCAACTACTCGGCCACCTACGGGGCCATCGCCGGCGTCGTCGTGCTGATGCTGTGGTTGCAGCTGACCTGCTTCCTGGTGCTGCTGGGCGCCGAGATCAACAGCGAGGCCGAGCACCAGACCGCGCAGGACACCACCGAGGGGCCGCCGGTCCCGATGGGCCAGCGCGACGCCACGATGGCCGACGAGCTCCCCGACCCGCCGACCCCGAGCAAGGCGCAGAAGACCAGCGCCTGACCCCGCGACGCGGACGGCCCGACCACCCCCGGTGGTCGGGCCGTCGTCGTCTCAGCGGACGTGGGACTCCACGAACGGCGGCTTCACGACCTCCACGGCCTGCGGGCGCCCCCGGACGTCGACCGCCAGCTCCTGGCCCGGCTCGGGCTGCGCCGCGGTGTCCAGCAGGGCCAGCGCGATCCCGGTGCGCAGGGACGGCGAGAAGGTCCCGCTGGTGACCTCCCCGACCCGGTCGCCGGCGGCGTCCAGCACGGCCATGCCCGGCCGCGGGATGCCGCGGCCGGGTGCGCGCAGGCCCCACAGCTGCCGGTCCGGGCCAGCAGCACGCTCCGCGGTGAGCGCCTCACGACCCCAGAAGGCCTCCTTGCGCCAACCCACCGCCCAGCCGGACCGGGCCTGCACCGGGGTGATCTCCACCGACAGCTCGTGGCCGTGCAGCGGGTAGCCCATCTCGGTGCGCAGCGTGTCCCGGGAACCCAGACCGCAGGGCCTGATCTGCTCCAGCTCACCGGCGGCCAGCAGCGCGTCCCAGAGGTCCCCGGCGCGCTCGGCGGCCACCAGCAGCTCGTACCCGTGCTCACCGGTGTAACCGGTGCGGCAGACGGTCACCTCGGCCCCGTCGTGCCCCGGCGTCTCGGCGAAGGCCATGTAGTCCAGCGCGCCGGGGAGCCCGACCGCGGCCAGCACCTCCGCCGAGCGGGGGCCCTGCAGGGCGAGCACCGCGACCTCGGTGTGCCGGTCGGTGACGGTCACCCCCGCGGGGGCTGCGTCGGCGAGCCGGGCCAGCACCTCGGCGGCGTTGGCGGCGTTCGGGACCAGCAGCACGTCGTCGGGGCCGTGCAGGTAGACGATGAGGTCGTCGACCACCCCGCCGGCGTGCTCCTCGCCGTCAGGGCGGCAGCACAGCGTGTACTGCGCCTGCCCCGGCCCGATGCGCGACAGGTCGTTGGTGAGGCAGCTGTCGACGAAGGCCACCGCGCCCGGTCCGCGGACCGTGCCGGTGCCCAGGTGGGAGACGTCGAAGAGACCCACGCCCTCCCGGACGGCGGTGTGCTCGGCGATGACCCCGCCACCGGCGTACTCGATGGGCATCGACCACCCACCGAAGTCGGCGAGCTTGGCGCCGGCAGCCAGGTGGCGGTCGTGCAGGGGCGAGGTCAGCGGGGTCGGCAGGCTCACGGTCTGCAGACGCTAGCGCCCGCGGCCCGGCCGTCTCCTGTGCCGCCCTCACGACCTGCTCCTAGGATCGCCTGGTGCCGCCGACGATCTCCGCCACCGACCGCCCCCTCGAGAAGCTCTCCGCCGACGCCGTCGTCGTGGGGGTCGGCAGGGGCCCCGACGGGCTGCTGACCACCCCCGGTGCCGACGCGGTCGACCGGCTGCTGGGCGGGCGCCTGCTCGCCGCGCTGGCCGACCTGGGTGCCCGCGGTGGCGAGGACGAGGTCACCCGCCTGGCCACGTTCGGCCAGGGCCCGTTCCCGGTCGTCGCCGTGGCCGGTCTGGGCAGCCCGCTGCCAGAGGGCGGCTACCCCGCCGAGGCCGTGCGCCGGGCCTCCGGTGCCGCCAGCCGGGCGCTGACCGGGCGGGCCTCGGTCGTGACGCTGCTGGCCGCCGTGGGCGGGGCGCCGGACGCCGAGCGCCTGCACGCCGTGGGCGAGGGTGCCCTGCTGGGCGCCTACGAGTTCACCGCCTACAAGTCCTCCCTGCCCGCCGACCGACCGGCCCCGCCGACGTCGGTCGAGCTCGTCGTCCCCGACGCGGGCGAGGCCAGGGCGGCCCTGGCCCGGGTCCGCGCGGTCGCCGACGCCGTGGCGCTGACCCGCGACCTGGTCAACACCCCGCCCAACGACCTGTACCCGGCCGAGCTCGCCGCCCGCGGCGCTGCCGCCGGCAAGAAGGCCGGTCTGTCGGTGGAGGTGCTCGACGAGGCCGGGCTGACCGCCGGCGGTTACGGCGGCATCCTGGCCGTCGGCGGCGGGTCCACCCGTGGCCCGCGGCTGCTGCGTCTCACCTACCGCGGCAAGAAGGCCAGCCGCTCCATCGCCCTGGTCGGCAAGGGCATCACCTTCGACTCCGGCGGCATCTCGATCAAGCCGGCCGCGAAGATGGAGGACATGAAGAGCGACATGGCCGGCGCCGCCGCCGTGATCGCCACCGTGTGCCTGGTCGCCGAGCTCGGCCTGCCCGTGGACGTGACCGCGACCGTCCCGATCGCGGAGAACATGCCCTCGGGCTCGGCCTACCGACCCGCCGACGTGGTGACCTTCCGCAACGGCAAGAAGGCCGAGATCACCAACACCGACGCCGAGGGCCGGGTCGTGCTCGCCGACGCCATCGCCCGGGCCGCCGAGGACTCCCCCGACTTCCTCCTGGAGACCTCGACGCTGACCGGCGCGCAGACCGTCGCCCTGGGTGACCGGACCGCCGGGGTCATGGGCTCCGACGAGCTGCGTGACCTCGTCGTCGCCGCCAGTCTGCGCAGCGGGGAGCCCATGTGGGCCATGCCGCTGCCGCCCGAGCTGCGCCGCGGCCTGGACTCCCCGGTCGCCGACATGGTGAACGCCAACGCCGACCGCCTGGGCGGGATGCTCGTGGGCGGCCACTTTCTCGCCGAGTTCGTGCCCGCGGGCCTGCCGTGGGCGCACATCGACGTCGCCGGACCGGCCTACAACACCCGCGCCCCCTGGGGCTACACGCCCAGGGGCGGGACCGGGGTCCCGGTCCGCACGCTGCTGGCCACCATCGAGGAGCTCATGCGCTCGTGAGCAGACGTCCCGCCCCGGCGACCGGGGCGGGACGGCTCACTGCAGCTTGCGCTTCTGCGCCGCACTCCAGTCCCGCATCCGCTGCGGGTAGCCGGTGATCTGCGCGTCGTACACCGGGACGGCGAGCTCCTTGGACAGCCGCCGGGCCACGTCGGGCCCGTCGATGCGACGACGCGTCCACTCCCCGTCGGCGGCGACCAGCAGGATGGTGGTCTCGGTGACCGCGGTCCTGGGCTCCACGTAGCCCTCGACCCCGCGCCGGGTGGCCACGAACTCCTCCAGGTGCGCCAGGTCGCCCTTGCCCGACGCCCGGTCCAGCGTGCCCGGGCGACCGCCGCGCGCACCGGCCGCGCCACCGCGGCCCCGACCCCGGAACCTGTCCAGCAGACCCATGTCCGGCTCCCTCCCTCCACCGCCGGCACGGCGTCCGCAGTGCTGGCGGGGGTGACCGACACGGCACCCAGCGAGCCAACGGAGCAGCCCGGTCGCCCGTTCCCCGCTAGTGGCAGGATGGGGAGGCACAGGCCCCAGACCGGTCGCGGCGAGCACGACCTGCCCGCCGACCGGGACGTCAGCACCGAGGAGATCCCGTGAGCGCACCGACCCAGCCCGCCGACCTGGTCATCCTCGGTGGTGGATCGGGTGGCTACGCCGCCGCTCTGCGCGGCGCCGAGCTCGGCCTGTCCGTCGTCCTGATCGAGAAGGACAAGGTCGGCGGCACCTGCCTGCACCGCGGCTGCATCCCCACCAAGGCGCTGCTGCACGCCGCCGAGGTCGCCGACTCCGCCCGCGAGGGCGAGCAGTTCGGCGTCAAGACCTCGCTGGCCGGCATCGACATGGCCGGGGTCAACGACTACAAGGGCGGCGTCACCGCCAAGCTGTACAAGGGCCTGCAGGGCCTGATCAAGAGCCGCAAGATCACCTACGTGGAGGGCGAGGGCAAGCTCGTCTCCCCCACCGCCGTGGCCGTCGGTGACACCACCTACGAGGGCAAGCACGTCCTGCTCGCCACCGGCTCCTACGCCCGCAGCCTGCCCGGCATCGAGATCAACGGGACCTCGGTCATCACCAGCGACCAGGCCCTCGAGCTCGAGCGGGTGCCCAGCTCGGTGATCATCCTGGGTGGCGGCGTCATCGGCTGCGAGTTCGCCAGCGTCTGGAAGTCCTTCGGCGCCGACGTGACCATCATCGAGGGTCTGCCGCACCTGGTGCCGCTGGAGGACGAGTCCTCGTCCAAGCTGCTCGAGCGCGCCTACCGCCGTCGCAAGATCGACTTCTCCCTCGGCAGCCGGGTCTCCAAGGTCACGACGACCGAGGACGGGGTCTCCGTCGAGCTGGAGAACGGCAAGTCCTTCGAGGCCGAGATCGTGCTCGTCGCGGTCGGCCGCGGGCCGGTCAGCCAGGGCCTGGGCTACGAGGAGGCCGGTCTCACGATGGAGCGTGGCTTCGTCATGGTCGACGAGTACATGCAGACCAACGTCCCGACGATCAGCGCGGTCGGGGACCTGGTGCCCACCCTGCAGCTGGCCCACGTGGGCTTCGGCGAGGGCATCCTGGTGGCCGAGCGGCTGGCGGGTCTCCCGGTCGTCCCGATCGACTACGCCGGCGTCCCCCGGGTCACCTACTCCGAGCCCGAGGTGGCCTCGGTCGGCCTCACCGAGGCCCAGGCCAAGGAGAAGCACGGTGAGGTCGAGGTGCTGACCTACGACCTGGGCGGCAACGGCAAGAGCCAGATCCTCAAGACCCAGGGTGCGGTGAAGCTGGTCCGCGCCAAGGACGGCCCGGTCGTCGGCGTGCACATGGTCGGCTCCCGCGTCGGTGAGCTCGTGGCCGAGGCCCAGCTCATCTACAACTGGGAGGCCCTGCCCGACGAGGTCGCCTCCCTCATCCACCCGCACCCGACGCAGAGCGAGGCTCTCGGCGAGGCGCACATGGCCTTGGCCGGCAAGCCGCTGCACTCGCACAGCTGACCCGCTCGACCACCCACCGCACGCCACCCAGCACCCCCCAGACCTGAGGAGAACTGCACTCGATGCCGACGTCCGTCACCATGCCCGCCCTGGGCGAGAGCGTCACCGAGGGCACCGTCACCCGCTGGCTCAAGCAGGAGGGTGACACCGTCGAGGTCGACGAGCCCCTCCTCGAGG
The DNA here is from genome assembly GCF_001424485.1 of Modestobacter sp. Leaf380. Classification (GTDB taxonomy): domain Bacteria; phylum Actinomycetota; class Actinomycetes; order Mycobacteriales; family Geodermatophilaceae; genus Klenkia. The sequence continues at coordinate 471,359 of NZ_LMQC01000020.1, read as the reverse complement.
TCTCGACCGACAAGGTCGACACCGAGATCCCCTCGCCGGCAGCCGGTGTGCTGACCAAGATCATCGTCGCCGAGGACGAGACGGTGGACGTCGGTGCCGAGCTCGCCGTCATCGGCGGCGAGGGCGAGGGCGGTGGCGAGTCCGCCCCGGCCGAGGCGCCCGCGCAGGCCGAGGCCCCCGCCCAGGAGCCGACCCCCGAGCCCGAGCCGACCCCGGAGCCGGAGGCTGCCCCCGCGCCCTCCGCGGGCTCCTCCGACGACGGCGGCGAGGGCACCCCGGTGACCATGCCGGCGCTCGGCGAGTCCGTCACCGAGGGCACCGTCACCCGCTGGCTCAAGGCCGAGGGCGACACCGTCGAGGTCGACGAGCCGCTGCTGGAGGTCTCGACCGACAAGGTCGACACCGAGATCCCCTCCCCGGTCGCGGGGACGCTCACCAAGATCCTCGTGGGCGAGGACGAGACCGTCGACGTCGGCGCCCAGCTGGCCGTCATCGGCGGCGGCTCCGGTGGCCAGTCGGCACCGGCCGAGTCGGCCCCGGCCGCTCCGGCCCAGGAGCAGACCCCCGACGAGGCCCCCGAGCCCGAGCAGGCCTCCGGCGCCCAGGCCCAGCCGACCCCGGTCGAGGCCGAGCCCGCCAGCTCGACCCCGGGCGCCGACTACGGCTCCAGCGGCTCGCTGCCGGCCGGGTCCCCGACGTCCCAGCCGGCCCCGCAGGTCGCCCCCACCGCCAAGCCCGCGGCGGCCCCGGCTGCGCCCAGCGGTGACGGCGGGGGTGCCTACGTGACGCCCCTGGTGCGCCGCCTGGCTGCCGAGCACGGTGTCGACCTGTCGACGCTGTCGGGCACCGGTGTCGGTGGCCGCATCCGCAAGCAGGACGTGCTCGCGGCCGCCGAGTCCGCCTCCCCCGCCGCGGAGGCCCCGGCCGCCGCTGCTGCGGCCACTCCGGCAGCCGCCGCGCCGGCCAAGGCCGCTCCTGCGCCGAAGCCGGACTCGGCCCTGCGCGGGCGCACCGAGAAGATGTCGCGGCTGCGCAGCGTGATCGCCAAGCGGATGGTCGAGTCGCTGCAGGTCAGCGCCCAGCTGACCACCGTGGTCGAGGTCGACGTCACCCGGATCGCGAACCTCCGCACCCAGGTGAAGAACGACTTCGCCGCCCGCGAGGGCGTCAAGCTGTCGTTCCTGCCCTTCTTCGCCAAGGCCGCGGTCGAGGCACTGAAGGCGCACCCGACGGTGAACTCCTCGCTGGACATGGAGGCCGGCACGGTCACCTACCACGACGCCGAGAACCTGGGCATCGCAGTGGACACCGAGCGCGGCCTGCTGGTGCCGGTCATCCAGGGTGCCGGCGACCTGAGCATCGCCGGGATCGCCCGCAAGATCGCCGACCTGGCCGAGCGCACCCGGACCAACAAGGTCACCCCGGACGAGCTGGGCGGCGGCACCTTCACGCTGACCAACACCGGCAGCCGCGGTGCCCTGTTCGACACACCGATCATCAACCAGCCCCAGGTCGCCATCCTGGGCACCGGTTCGGTCGTGAAGCGTCCGGTCGTCGTGCAGGACGCCGAGCTGGGCGAGGTCGTGGCGGTCCGCTCGATGGTCTACCTGGCCCTGTCCTACGACCACCGGATCGTCGACGGCGCCGACGCCGCCCGCTTCCTCACCACGGTGAAGGAGCGGCTGGAGGCCGGCCAGTTCCACGGAGAGCTCGGCCTCAGCTGAGCTGACACACCGCTCCACCACCTCGGGCCCCGGCGATCGCCGGGGCCCGAGGTGTCGGTGGGGCCGGACCCGGGCACCGCACGGCTGACCGCCCGGACCGACCCGCCCTCTCCTGTCCGTACGACCCGCACGCACGACCGACCCGGAGGTCATCGAGACCATGAAGATCGCGGTGACCGGCTCGTCCGGTCTGGTGGGCACCGAACTGCTGCGGACCCTGCGCGCCGAAGGGCACGAGGTGCTCCGGCTGGTCCGCCGCACCCCCCGCACGGCCGACGAGCACCGCTGGGACCCCTCCCACGGCGAGCTCGCCCCGGGGGTGCTGGCCGACGTCGACGCCGTGGTGAACCTGGCCGGTGTGGGCATCGGCGACAAGCGCTGGACCGACTCCTACAAGCGGGAGGTCGTGCAGAGCCGGGTCGACAGCACCCGCACGGTGGCCCAGGCCCTGGCCGACGCCGCCGCGGCCGACCCCTCCCGCCCGCGGGTGCTGCTGTCCGCCTCGGCCGTCGGGTACTACGGCGACGGCGGGGACACCGTGCTGGACGAGCAGAGCCCTCGCGGCACGGACTTCCTGGCCGACGTGTGCGTGCAGTGGGAGGCGGCCACCGCACCCGCCGAGCGGGACGGCATCCGGGTCGCGCACCTGCGGACCGGGCTGGTCCTCGGCAAGGGCGGCATGATGGCCAAGCTCAAGCCGTTGTTCGCCCTGGGTGTGGGCGGCAAGCTCGGGTCCGGGGACCAGTGGTGGCCCTGGATCAGCCTGCGCGACGAGGTGGACGCGATCCGCTTCCTGCTCACCGCAGACGTCGCCGGACCGGTCGATCTGACCGGTCCCGAGCCGGTCACCAACGCGGCCTTCACCGAGGCGCTGGGCCGGGTGCTGCACCGGCCCACCCTGGTCCCGGTCCCCGGCTTCGCGCTCTCCCTGGTGCTCGGTGAGTTCGCGGGCGCCGGGGTGCTGGCCGGCCAGCGGGCCCTCCCCCGCGTCCTCATGGAGTCCGGGTACCGCTTCACCCACGGCGACGTGGAGTCCGCGCTGCGCTGGGCCGTCGCCCAGGACTGACGGACCGACCCCGGTCGCCCCGGGCAACGGGCGCACCCGGCCCGGTCCTCACGGGCCGCGACGGGCGTCCAGCACCCGCCAGCCCGCCGGCGTCCGGACCAGGGTCATCGTGACCTCGGCGGGCTCCCGGCCGGCCAGCTCGGTGCGTCTGCCCTCCCGGTCCTCGACCGCGTAGGCCGGCACCCGGTCGACCAGGGTGAGGACCACCTGGTCGGAGTCGCCCTGCGGTGCTGGCGCGGTGGTCGCGGTGACCTCCTCGACCACCGGGGCGAACCCGGACCAGCGTCCGCCGGCTGCGGTCACCGCGGTCAGCCCGGCCGTGTCCGCGGCCAGCAGCGGGCTGTCAGCTGCGTAGACCCCGCTCAGCTGACCGGCGGCCCCCGCTGCGTAGGCGTCGGCGCGGGCCTCGTACAGGCTGCTGACCAGGGCCTGCCAGCCGGCGGCGTCGGCGGGGGCCGTCGGCGCCCCCGGGGCGGCGGTCGGCACGGGGCCGGGCCCGGGCGCCGTGTTCGATCCCGGCGTCGTCCTGGGTCCTGCCGTCGTGCTGGGTCCCGCTGTCGTGCTGGGTCCCGCGGTCGTGCTGGGTCCAGGCGACGACGTGCCTGGGGACGTCGTCGCCGGGGACGTGGACTCCGGCGGCCTCGGCTCTCCCGCGTCCGGCCCGGTCGCCAGCTCCGCCGACCCGGCAGCGGGGACGGCGGCGTCGGGGACCGCACCGGTCCCGCCCCACTGCACCCCCACCCACACCGCCGCGGCCAGGGCGGCGAGGACGGCAACGGCAGCCGCCGTCCGGCGGGCGGCGGCGACCACTCCCCTGGACCCGAGTGGCACCCGTGACCGCAGCGTGGCCCACCGGCCCCGGTCCTCCGGAGCGGAGTGCGCCCCCGGCGGGCGGCGCACCTGGTGGGTCAGCTCGGTGCGGGACACCTGACCGGTGCGGGCCAGCAGCGCGTCCTCCACCCCGGAGCGGGGCATCGCGATCCGCTCGGGGCGGCAGGCGTGCCGCAGGTCCAGGGCGAAGGCCGCGGCGGTGCCGCGCAGGTGCGGGTGCGGGGACAACCCGCGCTCGACCACGGCCACCAGCTCCTCGGGGGCCTCGGGGGCGAGCAGCCCGAGGTCGGGCACCTGCCCCTCGGCGGCGACCCGCAGCGTGGCGGCCGCACCGGCGGCGTTCCACGGCGGGACGCCGGTGAGGGCGTGGAACGCCGCCGCCGCCACGCCGAAGACGTCGGAGGCCGGCCCCGGCGCACCGCCCCGCGCCACCACCGGGTCGACGTAGGCCGGGGTGACCTCGACGTCGGAGGTCTGCCCGAGCACCCGGCCCACGCCCAGGTCGGTGAGCACCGGACGGCCCTCGGCGGTGAAGACCACGTTGCCCGGGGAGAGGTCGCCGTGCACGATGCCGCGCTCGTGCGCGTGGGCCAGCGCGGCAGCGACCGGCGCGATCGCGGTGACCACCTCGCCCGGGCGCAGTCGCCCCCGGCGGGCGAGCAGCCGGGCCAGGCTGCCGCCGGGCAGCAGGTCCAGCACCAGGGCCACCTGGGTGCCCCCGCCGCGCAGCCCCCGGTGCACGACCTCGACGAGCCGGACCAGGTGCGGGTGGTCGAGCTCCGCCAGCAGCGCGGCCTCCCGGTCCTGACGGGCGGGGTCGCCGACGTGCAGCACCTTCACCGCGACCCCGACACCGCCTCCGCGAGGACGCGCCCGCCACACCTCACCGGAGCCACCGCGTCCCAGCAGCTCCTCCAGCACGTACCCCGGGACGACGGGTGGGGCCGCGGGGGTGGACGGCGGGGGCTCGGACATGGCCGGGGACGGTAGGCGGGTGCGGCGCCGCACGCGCGGCGCTGTCCACAGGCGGGGCCGCGTCCACAGCCCGTGGCACCCGAGGGGTCGGCCGGCGTGCACCCGCCTAGGTTCAGGGCATGTCGCTGCCGGACCGGGTCGAGGTCGTCGTCGTGGGTGCCGGGCTGGCGGGGCTGTCGGTGGCCACCCGGTTGGCCGCGGCCGGCCGCGACGTCCACCTCGTCGACGCCGCCGACCACGTCGGCGGCCGGTTGACCACCGAGCGGCTCGACGGCTTCACCGTCGACCGGGGCTTCCAGGTGCTGAACACCGGCTACCCACGGGCGGCGGCCGACCTCGACCTCGAGGCCCTGGACCTGGGCTGGTTCTGGACCGGCGCCGTCCTCTGGGTGGACGGGCGGGCACACCGGGTGGTCGACCCCCGGGAGCACCCCACGGCCCTGCTGGACACCGTCCGGGCGCCCATCGGGAACCTGCTGCGGGAGGCGGCGATCGGCCTGTTCTCCGCCCGCGCCGGCTACCTGCCCGTCGACCGGCTGCTCGCCGCCCCCGAGCGCACGGCAGAGCAGGCCCTGCGGGCCGCACGGGTCGGCGACGTGGCCCTGGAGCGGTTCTTCCGCCCCTTCCTGTCCGGCGTGCTGCTGGAGTCCGAGCTCGCCACCTCCAGCCGCTACCTGGACCTGCTGTGGCGCAGCTTCGTCCGCGGCCGGATCGGCCTGCCCGCGCGGGGCATGCAGTCAGTCGGCGAGCAGCTGGCCGACCGGCTGCCCGCGGCCTCCCGGCACCTGGGCACCGAGGTCACCGCCGTCGAGGGCACCGGCGTGCGGACGGCGGAGGGCACCACCCGCGCCGATGCGGTCGTCGTCGCCACCGACCCCGGGACGGCGTCCCGGCTGCTGCCCACCGTCCAGGCCGCTGCCCCGCGGCAGGTCACCACCCACCTGCACGTGCTGCCCACCTCGCCCTGGGACGCACCGCTCATCGTGCTGGGCAGCCCGGGCGGCCGGCTGGTCAACTCCGTCGTCGTCAGCGACGCCCAGCCGGCCTACAGCCCCGACGGCCGGGCCCTGGTGGCCAGCTCGACCCTGCAGCCGACCACGGAGGCCGGGGTACGGGAGGAGGTCGCGCGGGCGCAGGGCGTGGCCACCACCGACCTGGAGCACCTGACCAGCGTCACGGTCACCGGCGCCCAGCCGGCCGCCACCGTCCCGCTGCAGCACCGTCGGCCCGTGGACCTGGGCGGCGGGCTCTTCGTGTGCGGCGACCACCGGGACACCCCCTCGATCCAGGGCGCGATGGCCAGCGGGGCCCGGACGGCGCGGGCCGTGCTGGCCCGGCTGCAGGTCGCCCGGTGACCGCTTCCGCCCCGACCGTCCTGGCCACCAGCATCGGGTTCGACTCCCGCGCCCGGGGCCCGTACGACTGGTCCCCGGGTCCGGTGTTCGACCTGGCCTTCGACCTGGCCGGGGCGCCGGGGCGGCCCCGCATCTGCCACCTCGCCACGGCCACGGGAGACGACCCAGCCCGGGTCGGGGCCTTCTACGCCGCCTTCGCCGGCCGCCCGGTGGACGTCTCGCACCTGAGCCTGTTCACGATGCCGACGGTGGCCGACGTGCGGGCGCACCTGCTGGCCCAGGACGTCGTCTGGGTGGGCGGCGGCAGCGTCGCCAACCTGCTCGCCGTCTGGCGGGTGCACGGCCTGGACGAGGTCCTCGCCGAGGCCTGGCGCGCCGGGGTGGTGCTGGGGGGTGTCTCGGCCGGGTCGCTGTGCTGGCACGTCGGCGGCACCACCGACAGCTTCGGCCCGCACCTGCGGCCGGTGACGAACGGGCTGGCGCTGCTGCCGCACTCGAACTCGGTGCACCACGACTCCGAGCCCGGACGCCGGCCGCTGTACCGCCGGCTGGTCGGGGACGGCACGCTCCCCGCCGGCTACGCCTCCGAGGACGGCGTCGGCCTGGTCTACCGGGGCACCGAGCTGGTCGAGGCCGTCGCGGACCGGCCGGGCACCTCCGCCTGGCACGTCCGTCGACTGCCCGGGCAGGCCCCGGACGGGACCGAGGCCGAGGAGACCCGCATCGCCCCCCGGCGGCTGCGGTGACGGCCGGCACCGGTCGGCCGGCGGGGCCTAGGCTGGGCCGGTGACCGATCTGGTGGTGGTGCGGGCGGGGACCGTCGACTACGAGGAGGCCTGGGCGCGCCAGCGCGAGCTGCACGCGGCCCGCGTCGCCGGGACGGGTCGCGACACGATGTTGCTGCTGGAGCACCCGTCGGTCTACACCGCCGGCCGCCGCACCCTGGACCACGAGAAGCCGCAGGACGGCACGCCCGTGGTCGACGTCGACCGTGGCGGCAAGATCACCTGGCACGGTCCCGGCCAGCTCGTCGGCTACCCGATCGTGGCGCTGCCCGACCCGGTCGACGTCGTGGCGCACGTCCGCCGGCTCGAGGTCGCGCTGATGGCCGTCTGCGGTGACCTCGGCGTCGTCACCGAGCAGGTGGAGGGCCGCAGCGGCGTCTGGGTCCGGGCCGACGACCGAGGGCCCGACCGCAAGATCGCCGCGATCGGCGTGCGGGTGGCCAAGGGCGTCACCATGCACGGCTTCGCCCTCAACGGCGACCCCGACCTCTCCGCGGGCTTCGCCGGCATCATCCCGTGCGGGATCGTCGACGCCGGGGTCACCTCGCTGACCGCCGAGCTGGGTCGCGACGTCACCGTGGCCGAGCTGCTGGACCCGGTCGAGTCCGCGATGCGGTCGGTGCTGACTCCCACCCTGGTCGGATGAGCGGTCTGCCGGCGGGCCGCTACGTCGCGCTGACCACCTACCGGCGCAACGGCACCCCGGTCACCACACCCGTCTGGTGCGCCCCGGACGGCGACGTCCGGCTGGTGTGGACCAACCCCGACGCCGGCAAGGTCAAGCGCCTGCGGCACACCTCGGACGTGCTGCTGGCCGACTGCGACGCCCGAGGCCGGGTCCGCGGACCGCACGTCGCGGGCACCGCGACCCTGCTGCCCGGGGACTCCTGGCCACGCCTGGACGCGGCGCTCTCGGCCCGGTACGGCTGGCAGTACCGGCTGTCCCGGCTCGGGTCGTCACTGGCCGCCCGCCGGGCGGGACGGCAGGGCCCACTCGGCATCGGCATCGAGATCGCCCCGCGCCGGCCGGACCCCACCCCGGCCGACCGACCCGGTCCCCACTGACCGCAGCGGGGACGGGGTCGGTCAGCTGGCGACGACGTTGACCAGTCGCCCGGGGACCGCGATGACCTTGCGGACCGTCTTGCCCGCCAGCAGCTCGGTGATCCGCGGGTCGGCCAGGGCCACCGCCTCCAGGGCCGCGGCGTCGGCGTCGGCCGGCACGTCGAGCTGGGCCCGCACCTTGCCGTTGACCTGGACCACGATCTGCACGACGTCGTCGACCAGCAGCGCCGGGTCCGCGACCGGGAACGGCGCCCACGCCGAGGACCCGGTGTGCCCCAGCCGGGACCACAGCTCCTCGGCCAGGTGCGGGGCCAGGGGTGCGACCAGCAGGGTCAGCCACTCACACACCTGACGGGGCACCGGACCGGACTGGCCGTAGGCCTGGGTCAGGTGGTTGGTCAGCTCGGCGACCCGGGCGATGGCCACGTTGAACCGCAGCGTGCCCATGCCGTCGCGGACGCCGTCGACCGCGCGGTGCAGGGCCTTGGCGGTGTCCCCGGTGACCTCGTCGTCGCCGGCCCGGACGTCACCGGTCGTCTCGTCGACGACGACCCGCCAGACCCGCTGCAGCAGCCGCTGCGACCCGACGACGGCCTTGGTGTCCCAGGGGCGGGACTGCTCCAGCGGCCCGGTGGACATCTCGTACACCCGGAAGGTGTCGGCGCCGTAGGCCCCGATCATGTCGTCGGGGGTGACCATGTTCTTCAGGCTCTTGCCGATCTTCCCGTACTCGCGGTCGACCGGCTCCCCCTCGTAGAAGAAGCCGCCGTCCCGCTCGACGACGTCGGCCGCCGGCACGTAGAAGCCGCGCGCGTCGGTGTATGCGTACGCGGAGATGTAGCCCTGGTTGACCAGCCGCCGGAAGGGCTCCTCGGAGCTGACGTGCCCCAGGTCGAAGAGCACCTTGTGCCAGAAGCGGGCGTACAGCAGGTGCAGCACGGCGTGCTCGACACCGCCGACGTAGAGGTCCACTCCCCCGACGTCGCCCTCGGAGCGCGGACCCATCCAGTAGGCCTCCAGCGACGGGTCGACGAAGCGCTCGTCGTCGGAGGGGTCCAGGTAGCGCAGGTAGTACCAGCACGACCCGGCCCAGTTGGGCATCGTGTTGGTCTCCCGGCGGTACTGCCGCGGACCGTCGCCCAGGTCCAGGGTCGCCGTCGTCCACTCGGTGGCCCGGGACAGCGGCGGCTCGGGCGCGGAGGTGGCGTCGTCGTCGGCGAAGGTCTTCGGGGAGTAGTCGTCGACGTCGGGGAGCAGCACCGGCAGCTGGTCGGCGGGCACGGCGACCGGCAGGCCGGCGTCCGGACCGTCGACGGCGTAGACGATCGGGAACGGCTCGCCCCAGTAGCGCTGCCGGCTGAACAGCCAGTCGCGCAGCTTGTAGGTCGTCGTCGCCTCGCCGTGCCCGTGCGCGACCAGCCAGTCGGTCACGGTGGCGATCGCGGTGGCCTTGTCCAGGCCGTCCAGCGACAGCTGGTCGTTGGAGCTGTTGATCATCGGGCCGGCGCCGGTGTACGCGCCGCCCTCGAAGCCCTCCGGGGGCTGCACGGTGCGCACCACGGGCAGGCCGAACACCTGCGCGAACTCGAAGTCGCGGGTGTCCTCACCGGGGACGGCCATGATCGCGCCGGTGCCGTAGCCGGTGAGCACGTAGTCGGCGATGAACACGGGCAGGTCGGCCCCGGTCAGCGGGTTGACTGCCGTCGTCCCCAGCCAGACGCCGGTCTTCTCCCGGCCCTCGGCCTGCCGGTCCAGCTCGGAGCGGCGGGAGGCCTGCAGCTGGTAGGCCGCGACCGCCTCGGCCGGCGTCGGCGCACCGGCGGTCCAGCGCGTGTCGGCGCCCTCGGGCCAGGTGTCGGCGGTGAGCGAGGAGACCAGTGGGTGCTCGGGGGCCAGCACCAGGTAGGTGGCGCCGAAGAGGGTGTCCGGGCGGGTGGTGAAGACCTCGACGTCGCCGAAGCGGACCCGGGCGCCGGTGGAGCGGCCGATCCAGTTGCGCTGCATCTGCTTGAGCGAGTCCGACCAGTCCAACCGGTCCAGGTCTGCCAGCAGTCGCTCGGAGTAGGCGGTGATCCGCATCATCCACTGGGTCAGCGGACGCCGGAAGACCGGGAAGTTGCCCCGCTCGGAGCGGCCGTCGGCGGTGACCTCCTCGTTGGACAGCACCGTGCCCAGCCCCGGGCACCAGTTCACCGGCGCCTGGTTCAGGTAGGCCAGCCGGTGCAGGTCGACGACCTGGCGGCGCTGGACCTCGTCCAGCTCGGCCCACGGACGGTCGAAGGGGTTGGTGTCGGGCTGCCGGGTCCCGGCGTCCAGCTCGGCGACCAGCTCGGCGATCGGCCGGGCCTTGTCGGCGGTCGTGTCGAACCAGGCCCCGAAGACCTGGGTGAAGATCCACTGGGTCCACTTGTAGTAGCCCGGGTCGATCGTGGCGAAGGTGCGGCGGGTGTCGTGGTCGACGCCCAGGCGGCGCAGCTGCGCGGAGATCGCGGCGATGTTGGCCTCGGTGGTGACCCGGGGGTGCTGCCCGGTCTGGACGGCGAACTGCTCCGCCGGCAGGCCGAAGGCGTCGTAGCCCATCGGGTGCAGCACGTTGTGCCCGTCCATGCGCAGGAAGCGGCTGGTGACGTCGGTGCCCAGGTAGCCCAGCGGGTGCCCGACGTGCAGCCCGGCACCGGAGGGGTACGGGAACATGTCCATCAGGAAGGCCTTGGGCCGGTCGGCGACGCGCTCGAACCCCTCGGCCAGCCGGCCGGTCGGGTTGGGCGTGTGGAAGGTGCCCTCGGCCTCCCAGCGGTCCTGCCAGGACAGCTCGATCTGCTGCGCCAGCGCCGGGGTGTAGCGGTGCGGCGGGACGGCGTCGGTGCTGGGCTGGCTCATCGCGGGCTCCTGGGGAGGTCGTGCCGGTGGGTGGGCAGAAAAAAACCCCTCACGCAGGAGGGGCAGCCGTGGTGACCTGGGGTGGTGCGGTCAGCACGGCCTGAGGAGGAGCGGTCCACCGGACACGACCGCGAGGTTACCCCGCCCCCCGGGGCCGCCGTACGACGTGGCCGGTCGCCGTGGGTGCCCGGGTGGGCCACTCACCCGGGAGGGGCACGCCGGCGTCCGCCCGCTGAACGCGCGCCCCGGCGAGACCGATGGGGTCCGTATGGCGGCGAGTGGATGGACGGACACTCGGGGACGCACCCGGCTGGCCCTGGTGCTCGGCGCCGGGTACGCCTTGGGTCGCTGCGCGGTGCCCGCCGACACCTGGGCCCCGGTCGGCCTGGCGCTCGTCGCCGCGTTGCACCTGCTGGCCATCGGCTCGTGCCTGGTGGCCGCCCGGCGGGAACCCGGCGAGCGACTGGTCTGGTGGGCGGTCGCCGCGACCTTCGCCGTCAACGTGGTCGGTTCGGGCTGGTCGGCCGCCCTCTCGCTGCAGACGGGCAGGGACCCCTTCCCCTCGGTCGCCGACGCCTGGTGGCTGGCCGCCTACCCCTTCCTGGTCGTCGGCATCCTGGGTCTCTACCGCTCCCGGGTGGCGGCCGGTGAGCTGACCACCTGGCTGGACGCGGCGACCGCCGGTCTGGGGGTCACCGCGGTGGGGGTGGCCCTCTACTCCCTGGCCCCCCAGCACGGCGACCGGCTCTCCGACGCCGCGACCGCGGTGGCGCTCGCCTACCCGATCGCCGACGTCGTCGTCCTGGGCCTGGCGGTCGGGCTGGTCGCGGTCGCCGGCCGACGGGCCGACCACGTCGTGGTGCTGATGACGTCGGTGCTGCTGACCAAGTCCGCCGGCGACCTGGCCCTGGCCACCTCGCAGTCCGGGGGCCCGGCCGGGGCCGGGGTGCTGGCCGAGCTGTGCTTCGTCCTCGCCACGGTGCTGGGCGTGGTCACCGCGGAGCACGCCGGCTCCCGCCCCACCCCGGTCGGCGTCGTCCCGTCCACCCGGGCGGCGCTCACGCCGCTGCTGGGCACCGCGGCCGGGCTGGGGGTGCTGGGCACCCTGTGGGGCGACGGACGGGCCAGCGTCGCCGAGGCCCTGGCCCTGGGGTGCCTGCTCGCCGCCCTGGGCCGCTCGGCCCTGGGCGTGCGGGAGGTCGACCGGCTGCGCGAGGTGCACCGGCAGGCGCACACCGACGAGCTCACCGGCCTGGCCAACCGGCGCGTCCTGGTCTCCCGGCTCCAGGCACTGCTCGACCGGGGCCGTCCCCTGGGACTGCTGCTGCTGGACCTGGACGGGTTCAAGGCGGTCAACGACGAGCTCGGCCACGCCGCCGGGGACGACGTGCTCCGGCACGTCGCCCGGGTGCTCGCCGAGCGGACCGGGACGGGCTCCACGGCGGCCCGGCTCGGCGGTGACGAGTTCGCCGTCCTGGTGCCCGGCGGCACCGCCGCGGGACTGGTCGACCTGGTGGCCGACCTCGAGCAGCAGGTGTCGGCGCCGGTCGCCACGGCGGGCCGGGTGGTCCACGTGGGGGTGTCCATCGGCGTGGCCGAGGCGGGTCCGGACGACACCGGTCGGCTCCCCGCCGCCGTCGACGTGCTGCGACGGGCCGACGAGGCGATGTACGGCCGCAAGCGCCGACGGCACGGGGACGTCGTCCGCGCCCCGCTCGCGCCGCCGGGCTGAGCGGGGACCGGGCGAGCGCCGCAGGTCACACCTGGTGCTCCGGGGTGTGGGAGGGCCCCGGTCCGGGCAGGATGACCCCCGAGACGATCAACTCGGAGGTGCGTCAGTGTTCCGCAAGAAGAGCCATGCCCAGGTCATCGGGGCCGAACTGCAGGAGGGCCTCGCCCACATCGGTTCGGCGGTCACCGAGGCCGGACGGGCCACGGCGGAACAGCTCGGCCCGCGCGTGGAGGCCGCTGCCAAGTCCGCGCAGAAGACCCTGGAGAAGGACGTCGCCCCGCGCTTCGAGGCCGCCGTCGCCGCCGTGGGCCCGCAGCTCGACGCTGCGCGCGAGGTCATCGTGCCCCGCCTGGAGGCCGCTCAGAAGACGCTGGCCCCCCAGCTGGCGAACGCGCAGAAGGTCTACGAGAAGGACGTCGTCCCGCGCCTGGAGGCCGCCCGCACCCAGGCTGCCGCCGGCATCGCGACCGCCGTCGCCGCGGCCGGCCCCAAGCTGATCGAGGCGCGCGAGGCAGCCGCCCCCAAGCTCGAGCAGGCCGCCAAGTCCGCGCAGAAGACGCTGGAGAAGGACGTCACCCCGCGCGTCCAGGCCGCCGTCGCCGCGGCCCAGCCCCGGCTCGAGGCCGCCCGGGAGACCGCGGTCGGCTACGCGGCCCCCCGCGCCGCCGCCGTCCGGGACGCAGCCGCTCCGGCGCTGCACAACGCCCGCGGCACGTTGAGCGCCGGCCTGGAGACCGCCCGCGGCGAGCTCGAGGCCCGTCGCGCCGAGCTCACCGCCGCCGCCAGCTCCGCCGGTGGTGCCGTGGCCGCCGCCACGCACGACACCGGCAAGAAGGCGACCAAGGCCCGCAAGCAGGCCGCGAAGGACGCTGCGTCGCTGAAGAAGACCGCGGGCAAGCGGGCGTCCTCGGCCCGCTCGGACGCCGCTGCGGCCGCTGAGGCCGCCCGCGACCAGGCCGCGGCCCGGGTCGCCGAGCTGCGCTCGGCAGCCGAGGCCAACCGCAAGGCCGTGGGCAAGAAGGCCGACAAGCTGTCCAAGAAGGCCGAGAAGCGCCGCAAGGAGCTGGCCAAGGCCGCGAAGAAGGCCGGCAAGGACGTCTCCGCGCAGACGACCGAGCTGAAGTACCGCGTCGGCATCGAGCGCAGGCCGCGCCGCTGGCCGTGGGTGCTGGTGGCCCTCGCCGTCGGCGGGGTCGTGTTCTCCCTGGTGCGCCGGCAGAAGGCCGACGACCCGTGGACCCCCGCCCCCACCGGCGACGGTCCCGTCCCCACCTACCGGGAGGACCCCGTGCCCAGCAGCCCCAGCACCCCCGCCGACGACCCGGCCGACACCTCGACCGAGCCCACCGACGGCGGCACGGCGGTCTCGACCGCCGAGGACGCCCCCGGCGACGCCACCCCGGCCGACACCGACCTGGGCTGGCGGGACGGCGTGCACCACGAGGCCGCCACCGACAAGCAGAACGACCCGAACACCGCGGTGAACACGGTCCCCTCGGCGGAGACCCTGGACAAGCCGGCGCTCGGCCGCGAGGCCGACGACACCGAGGGCGGCAAGCACCAGGCCTGAGCGACGCCCGAGCAGGGCCTGAGCACGACCCTGTCAGGGGGCGCACCGGAGCACGGTGCGCCCCCTGACGCGTCTGCGGGCCACGACCGCCCGCCCCGCCCCGGGAGTACCGTGACGGGCATGAGCGACGCGCCGACGACAGCCACCCCGGCGAGCACGGCGAGCATCGACCCGGCCGGACGCAAGCTGCTGCGCCTCGAGGTCCGCAACGCCCAGACCCCGATCGAGCGCAAGCCCGACTGGATCAAGACCAAGCTGCGCACCGGCCCCGAGTACACCGAGCTCAAGTCCCTGGTGAAGCGCGAGGGTCTGCACACGGTGTGCGAGGAGGCCGGCTGCCCGAACATCTACGAGTGCTGGGAAGACCGCGAGGCCACCTTCCTCATCGGCGGTGACCAGTGCACCCGGCGCTGCGACTTCTGCCAGATCGACACCGGCAAGCCCGCGGACTACGACCGGGACGAGCCCCGCCGGGTCGCCGAGAGCGTCGCCACGATGAACCTGAAGTACGCCACCATCACCGGTGTCGCGCGCGACGACCTGCCCGACGGTGGTGCATGGCTGTACGCCGAGACCGTCCGGCAGATCCACGCCTCCATCGAGGGCTGCGGTGTCGAGCTGCTGATCCCCGACTTCAACGCCGACCCCGACCAGCTGGCCGAGGTCTTCTCCTCCCGCCCCGAGGTGCTCGCGCACAACGTCGAGACGGTGCCGCGCATCTTCAAGCGGATCCGACCCGGCTTCCGCTTCGAGCGATCGCTCGCCGTCATCACGGCCGCCCGCGAGGCCGGCCTGGTCACCAAGTCCAACCTGATCCTGGGCATGGGCGAGGAGCCGCACGAGGTCACCGAGACCATGCAGGCCCTGCACGACGCCGGCTGCGACCTGCTGACCATCACCCAGTACCTGCGCCCCAGCCCCCGGCACCACCCCGTGGTCCGTTGGGTCAAGCCGCAGGAGTTCGTCGACTTCGCGGCCCAGGCCGAGGAGATCGGCTTCCCCGGCGTGCTGGCCGGGCCGCTGGTCCGCAGCTCTTACCGGGCGGGCCGGCTGTACCAGCAGGCCGTCGAGGCACGCGGGCTCACCCCCGCCGTCTGAGGCAGGTGCCCCCGGGGTCCGACCCCGGGGGCCTATCCTCAGCCCATGGCACGCAGCAAGCCCACAGACGCCCCCGCCCCGCCGACGAAGGCCGGGAAGGGCGCCTCGGGGTCCACCAAGGTCGACGCCAAGGGCGTCAAGGCCGGCAAGGGCGCCCAGGGCGCCAAGGCCTCCAAGGCCCCCAAGCTCGGCAAGGACGGCAAGCCCAAGGTCGGCCGCTGGTCGAAGATGAAGACCCAGGGCGGCCAGATCAAGCAGGCCTACAAGCTCACGTACAAGAACGACCCCAAGCTCCCCTGGATCATGCTGATCGCCTTCGTGGTGGTCGCCGCCGTGGTCGAGCTGATCGCGGTCCTCTTCGGCGCCCCGCTGCTCTTCATCCCGATCGCCGTGCTGCTGGGCCTGCTCGCCGCGCTCGTCGTCTTCGGGCGCCGCGCCCAGGGTTCGGCCTACCGGCAGGTCGAGGGCCAGCCCGGCGCCGCCGCGTGGGTGCTGGAGGGCATGCGCGGTGACTGGCGGGTCAGCTCCGGTGTCGCCGGCACCCCGCAGCTGGACGCCGTGCACCGCGTCCTGGGTCGCCCCGGGATCATCCTGGTGGCCGAGGGCGTGCCCCAGCGGGTCCGCCCGCTCATCGCCCAGGAGAAGCGCCGGATCGCCAAGGTCGTCG
This sequence comes from Modestobacter sp. Leaf380, assembly GCF_001424485.1. GTDB lineage: Bacteria > Actinomycetota > Actinomycetes > Mycobacteriales > Geodermatophilaceae > Klenkia. The sequence continues at coordinate 455,611 of NZ_LMQC01000020.1, read as the reverse complement.
GTGACACCCCGATCTACGACATCGTCGTCGGTGACGCCGAGGGCCAGGTCCCGCTGAAGAAGCTCAGCTCGCACGTGATGAAGCTGCCGCGCAACCTGGACGGCGCGGAGGTCAACAGCCTGGGCAAGCGGATGAACGCCCTCGGTGGTGCCCGGATGCCGATCCCCGGTGGGCCGATGCCGGGCGGCAAGCAGATGTCGGTCAGCCAGCGACAGATGCGCCGCCGCTGACCCGGCTCCTCCCCCGCACCGTCGACGGGCCCCGCTCCTGCTGGAGCGGGGCCCGTCGTCGTCCGTGCCGGTGTCAGCGGGTGCGGATCACCGCGGTCGAGGTCAGCCGGTCGTGCAGCCCGCGCGCGTCACCGTCGACGACGAGGGCGGGCACCAGCAGCATCAGCAGCGCCGTCCGGACGACGGCCCGCCACACGGCGACCCGTTCCCCCTGCCGGGGGTGGGCCAGCTGCAGGCCCAGCGCCGCCATGCCCGGCGTCCGGCCGACCAGCACCAGCGAGACCACGGTGATCAGACCGAAGGCCAGCAGGCTCCAGTTCTCCGGGATGCCCTGTACGACCAGGGCCGCCACCAGGGCGGCCACGACAGCGTCGACGACGAAGGCGACGGCGCGGGTGCTGAAGGAGGCGACGGACCCCGGGCCCTGTGCGGGCAGCCCCAGCGAGGCTCCCCGGATGCGCCCCTGAGAGGGTGGTGTCTCGTCCCTGACCATGCGGCCAGCGTAGGCACCGGACCCCCTGCCCCCCGCCACGAGCACCTCCGCGGCGGGACCCTGCAGGAGTCCGGCGACACGCCGGGGCGCTTGTAACGGCTCGGAAACACGCGAGACACCGGGGGGCAACCCCCCGCTCGTAGCTTCCGGGTCGGCCGTCCGCCCACTCTCGGAGGATCGATGTTCAACAGTCCCGACGAGGTCACCAAGTACATCCAGGACAACGACGTGAAGTTCGTCGACGTCCGGTTCTGTGACCTCCCCGGCGTCATGCAGCACTTCACCATCCCCGCGGAGACCTTCGGCGAGGACACCTTCACCGACGGGCTGGGCTTTGACGGCTCGTCCATCCGTGGTTTCCAGACCATCAACGAGTCGGACATGCTGCTGCTGCCCGACCCGAACAGCGCCTTCGTGGACCCGTTCCGCACGTACAAGACGCTGAACGTCAACTTCTTCATCCACGACCCGATCACGCGTGAGGCCTACTCCCGTGACCCGCGGAACGTGGCCAAGAAGGCCGAGGCCTACCTCGCCAGCTCGGGCATCGCCGACACCGCCTACTTCGGCCCCGAGGCCGAGTTCTACGTCTTCGACTCGGTGCGGCACGACACCTCGATCAACGAGTCGTACTACCACATCGACGCCGTCGAGGGCGTCTGGAACTCCGGCTCGCGCAACGGCGAGAACGGCATGGGCCCGAACTTGGGGTACAAGACCCGCCAGAAGGGCGGCTACTTCCCCGTCGAGCCGACCGACCACCAGAGCGACCTGCGCTCGGCGATGATGGTCAACCTCGCGAACGCCGGCCTCGAGCTCGAGCGCGGCCACCACGAGGTGGGCACCGGCGGGCAGGCCGAGATCAACTACAAGTTCGACACCCTGCTGCGCTCGGCCGACAGCCTGATGCTGTTCAAGTACATCATCAAGAACACCGCCTGGGCCGCCGGCAAGACCGCCACGTTCATGCCCAAGCCGCTCTTCGGGGACAACGGCTCGGGCATGCACTGCCACCAGTCGCTGTGGAAGGACGGCGTCCCGCTGTTCGCCGCCGAGACCGGCTACGCGGGGCTGTCGGACATGGCCCGCCACTACATCGGCGGTCTGCTCAAGCACGCCCCGTCGCTGCTGGCCTTCACCAACCCCACGGTGAACAGCTACCACCGCCTGGTGCCCGGCTTCGAGGCCCCGATCAACCTGGTCTACTCCGCGCGCAACCGCTCGGCCTGCACCCGGATCCCGATCTCGGGCGACAACCCGAAGGCCAAGCGCATCGAGTTCCGCGTGCCCGACCCGTCGGCCAACCCCTACCTCGCCTTCTCGGCGATGCTGATGGCCGGCCTGGACGGCGTGAAGAACAAGATCGAGCCCCCGGCCCCGGTGGACAAGGACCTCTACGAGCTGCCGCCCGAGGAGGCCCTGGGCATCGAGAAGGTCCCGGCCTCCCTCGACGCCGTCCTCGACCGGCTCGAGGTGGACCACGACTACCTGCTCGACGGTGGCGTGTTCACCTCCGACCTGATCGAGACCTGGATCGAGTACAAGCGGGAGCACGAGATCACCCCGATCCGCCTGCGCCCGCACCCGCACGAGTTCGCGATGTACTACGACATCTGAGTGACACTCGCCCCTGACCTGCGGGTTCTCCGCAGGTCAGGGGCAGAAGTCCGCACAGAGTCCGCGCGAGTCGCCAGCACTGCACCCACGGCGGCTCGCGCGGACTCGTCTCTGTCGGGCATCAGGTGCCCGTAGGTGTCCAGCGTCGTGCTGGCTGACCCGTGCCGGAGCCGGTGCTGCACGACCTTGACGTCGAGCCCGGACGCGATGAGCAGGCTCGCCAGGTAGTGCCGCAGGTCGTGGAACCGGAACCCCACCGGTAGGCCGGCCACCTTCGGCCGGGCCGCCCGCACGGCGCGCTCGATCGCCCACGTCGATGACGGGCCCCCTATGCCGTCGGTCACCAGTCGGTCACTCCCCCACCGCTTCACCGCGGCCGCCAGGGTCAGCGCGAGCTCGTCCGGGATGGGCAGCGGCGTGCGAGACGTCTCGGTCTTCAGCGGCTGTCCGTCGCCCTGCTGCACCGGCCGGACGATGCCGCGCATGAAGTCGACGTCGTCGACGCGCAGGCCCACCACCTCGGCCGTGCACAGGCCGACGAAGGCGCCAAGCAGGACGGCGGGCTGCAAGTGCTCGGGGACGGCGTCGTGCAGCGCCCAGACCTGCTCCGTGGTCGCGACGTAGGGCCGCTGCTTGCCGGCGCCCGGGCTGGTCCGCCTCGAGCACGGGTTCCTCGGGATCAGCCCGTCGTGCACGGCGTCGCTCATGACCTGGGACAACCGGCTGTGGAGCGCGTAGACGTAGCTGTCGGCCAAGCCCTGGGCGCGCAGCCCAGTCGTCCAGGACCGGACGTCGGACGGCTTCACCGAGGAGAGCCGGCGCGGCCCGAACGCAGCAGTGATGTGCGCCAGGTGCACCTCGGCCTGGCGCACCGTGCTGGCCCGCCGGGTGCCGTAGCCGGCCAGCCACGTCTCGGCCCACTCCCCCACCGTCGTGCGGGCCGTCCGCGGGTCGATGTAGGCGCCCGTGACGACCGCCGTGGTGACCTCGTCAAGCCAGCGCTGGCCGTCGATCTTCCGGTCGAAGTGGCGGGCGTGCTCTTTGCCGGCGAGGTCCCGGTACCGAGCCATCCAGCGACCGTCAGGCCTCTTCGCGAGGCTCGCCACGATCTTCCTTCTCCTTCGCCGCCTGGAGTCGGGCTTCGCACCGCGTGATCTCAGCGATGTAGCGCTCGCGCATGGGCGCCAGCTTCTTCATCTCGTCGTCGAGATCCATCTGCCGCATGAGGATCTCTTCCAGTGCCAGTTGAGCCCGCTCAAGGGCAGCCGCGGCTCGGGCTACCTCCTGCGTCGGAGACCGCTCAAGCAGCACGGCGAGGGGTACACCGAGCGCCGCAGCGAGAGCGTCGACCTCGTTCACGCGGATCGGCCGCTGGCCGGCCTCCAGCTTGGCGATGAGCGACTGGTTGCCGGAGCCGAGGTTGGCGAGCACCCCGAGCTGGGTCTGCGTAAGTCCGCGCTGCTCCCGCAGCTGCCGGACGTGTCGCCCCACAAGCCCCTCTAGATCGCTGCCATTCTTTGTCGCCACAAGACAAAGACTATCATCCCACACACGCTTGCGTCAATGTCGCCTAGCGCGTACTACTCATTGTCGGGACAGGAAAACGCCTGTCATGATGAAGAGGCGGGCACTCATGTCGACATCCGATCAGCTGCTCCTACCGCCTCAGCGAAGGAGAGCGGCTCCGGCCCTACTGACTGGCCAGCCCCGACGGGTCGGGGCGTAGGAGGGCCACCCGATGGGGTTGACCCAGCGTGGGTTCCTTGCCACGGGTCAGCGTGTGGATGCATCCTGTCTGCAATCGGTTGGTCGCGGGTTCGATCCCCGTCGGCTCCACTCGTGGGGCTGTAGCTCAGCGGTAGAGCACCCGACTCTCCGATAGAGGGGGCCATGACCCAACGGTCATGGCCCCCTCGCCACTTCAGGGCCCTGCTGGCGGGTTCGACCTGGGCGACGGCTTCTGACGTGCCGCCTCCGATCGGGCACGATGTGTTAGGTGGTCGACGAACAGACACCCGAGGAGCTTGACGCCCAGGTCGGCCCAGGTAGCGCCGTGGAGATGGTCTGGGCCTGGGTCGACGTCGTCCTAAACGAGGGGGACTGGAGCACGGCCATGAGGGCGTCCACGCCGGAGCTGCGCCTCGCGTGTGCGCAGCACTGGGTGCTGGCTGCTCAGCGGGCGCGGGTCTCGGTCGTGGCTGGATGGGACCGAGATGACCTAGCCCGTGCGCTGGCCGCACCCGATGAGACCAACCCGTGCTGGCCCACCTACGCCCACGACAGGGTCAACAGCTTCAGTCACTTCCGCGGGATCAACTTCGGCGCCGGGAGTCGCCCTCGCCCCGTCGACCTCGACCACGAGCGGGTCGTGCTCATCGACCTGGACGACAACTCGCACGGGCGCCGCACCATCGGTGGCCGTGACCTCGCTTACCGAGACGAAGGTCAGCAGATCGTCGGGTGGCCGCTGCTCGCTCGCCGCTCCCGCGGCACGTGGATCGTGGCCAGCTACGGCTACGACCTGCCGGTGCCGGGATGGCCACCGGCCCTGGGGTGACGCAGGAGGACACGCAGCCGTTTCTGCTGCGCCGTCGACAGTGGCGGTGCCTCGCGTCCAGCACGACGACCAGCCTCGCGGGCCGCAGCCAAGGGGCCAGGACGTGGGTCTTGCTCGCTGCTCTCCACCCTGATCACCATGCCCAAGTATGCCGGGCAGATGGAGAGGTGTCGTGGCCGCCGGCCGCCGCGACCGGTCGCGACAACGAGGTGGACGCGTCGGGCGGCACCCTAGTGGACGCGTCTCCGCTGGCCACCAGCGACATGTGTCGTGCTGTCCTCGAGGACGACGCGACGCTCAGGACCGGTTGGACGCGTTGCCGTCGGCCGCCCGCGACGCGTCGCCTAAATCTGCACGACGTGTCGGGCCCCCTTTTGAAATCGAGCCCTACGTCCGTGGCGGGCGGTGACTACGGTCCTCGGCATGGGTGATGCGGCGACCTGGACGGCCGCAGTCGTGGCCGCGCTCGCGCTGGTGGTCTCGATCGTCGCTCTCCGGTGGGCCAGGCAATCTGCTGTAGCCGCAGAAGCATCGGCGGTGGCCGCCCGAGACGCCGCCGACGCCGCCCGAGACGACGCAGATGTCGCGATTCGCGGGGAACAGGCCCAGCTACGCGCCCAGGAGGAGGCCGCCGTCACCTGGTTCATCAGCTGGCCGGGAACCTCGACTGTCTTACTGGAGAACGTGGGCGCCCAGACGGCACACCACGTGGAGGTCGTGCTCAGCCCGCACGGCGGCAGCGCCGTCCCCAGCCTGCGGTCAATGTCGCAAGCCGTCTACCCCGGAGGCGGGATGCGCATCGACGTCCGCCACCACACCAAGACCGGCACCTGGCTAGAGGTGTCCTGGCGACTGTCGGATGACCTGCAGGAGGCGCCGCGCACCAAGCGGCTCGGCCTCGGCAGGCGCTGAAGCAACTTTTCTCGACCCCCCGGACCCCAGGAAACTGTCGGTGCCCCCGTGCACCATCCCGGCTCATGGACATCCTCAAGCGTTTCGGCACCGTCGTGGTCATCAGCCAGCTCGTCGCTGTGCACGGCGGTCAGTCCCTCTCTGACCGACGTCAAGGCCGTCTTCGCGCACGGCTTCGTCTTCATTCGCGACAACCACAAGGTCACCGCCATCCCTGCGGTGTCCGTTCAGCGGGCAGACGGCATCACCGAGTATCGGCCGTGAACCTTCGTCGGGGTCGACGGGTCCCGGGCGAGCGAGAAGTGCGCATCCGAGCCGGAGCAGACTCGTTGCTCATCGACAGGTTCCACACAACGACGAGAGGGATCGACCGATGAGCTCAAGAACCATCCGGGACCGCGTGACCGAGCGCCTCGAGGTGAGTGGCAGCTTGAAGGTGCAGGGGTCGGTGGAGGCTGGCGCGACGGTCTCGGGCTCGCTGATGGTGCAGGGTGCGTCGGCTGGCGAGTTCGTCGTCGAGTCCGGCGGCAACCTCGTGCTGCAGGGCGCTGCTGCCGGCGACTACACGATCCGGCACGGTGGTGTTATCGCTGTCCAGGGTGCTGCTGCAGGGTCGTTCTGGGTAGAAGACGGCGGAACTCTTGGAATCAGCGGGGTCTGGAGCGGGCAGGTCCGCCAGTGGGACGGCCGGGTCCTGGTGTCGGCCGGCACCGTGTTCGCGCAGGGTGAGTCGGGCGAGGTGCTGCAGGCGGACGGCTCGTTCGTCGCCCACCCCCACGGCGGCAACGTCAGCATCAACGTCGGCAACGAGACCTGGCTCGAGTGGGACGAGGACGACACGTTCTACCCGGCGCGTCGCCGAGAGGACTGACGGCAGCTACTGGTGCCTGTCGGGGTTGGCGCACCGGTAGCTACCGGGGATCCAGCGGTCGTCGCGGTGATCGATCGAGTTCGCTGGGATCCAGGTCGTGACCGTTCGTCCCCCGCACTGCGGGCAGGGGCCGTCGCTGTACGTGGAGCGCTCGCTGGTGCTGTAGGTGCCGTCCTCGGCGGGCATGGCCCGTCCCTTCCGTCGCGGTGCACCGGCACGTGCCGGTGCGCCGTGATTGTCGCGCGGGGGCAGTCTGCCCGGACGGGTGGCAGCCTCCGGTCATGACACTTCTCAAGCCGCCCAGTGACGACGGAACGCTCGTGGTGACCTACAAGGGCAGTGCTGGCTTCGGCGGGAGCGTCTTTGGCCCATCCGAACTGTTCCGGGACGTCGCCGGCTACGAGGGCTCGCAAGCATTGACGGTCGTCCACTTCAACGACGGGACGACGGTCGAGTGCAGGGATGTGCTCATGGTCAGGACGTAACCCGCCGGCCCAGCGGCGGCACTTGGAGTCGAGGACCAGTACCTGAGCGCGCCCTGTGTAATGCTGCACACACTGTTCAGCGAGCGGGGAGTCAGCGAGTGCCCACCTTCGGCTACCGGGTCTTCGGCCTTCGAATGACCCCTCGAGGTCGACCCGAGGACTTCATGGACTTCGGCAACGTCCACGACGGGGACACTGCTCTGCAGCTGCTTCGGCGGGTCCTCTCGCCGGCCGACGCCAGTCGGGACGACCGCAACCAGCGCCTGACCGCTATCGACGACGTCGTCGACCTCCGCCGCGGCCTGCTGGCCGAGGTGTCCTCCGGAGTATTCGGGGAGGCGGGATACCTGCAGGATGCGGACGACCCGACCAAGCGCATCCCGATCGGGTTGGGCGACGCCACCATGCGTCCTCTCCGCAACCTGTTCGTGGTCCCGGAATTCGGGACCTACGGAATGATCGTTGCCGAGGCTCGCGGTCGAGGCACGGTCCTCCCCGGCTTGATCAAGTACCTGAACGGCGTGCTGCCGGTCTACCTACGGACCGATCGAGATGTCGTGGACGCCAGCGCCTGGGCCGACGAGCTGGCCAACTCCAGCGTTAAGGGCTTCGAGCTGCGCAGCCAGCACCGATCCGCAGACGGGACGCCGTTCGTTCGGGAACAGGGCGTGCGACGGGTCAACCTCTCTGTGTCCGTCGAGAAGAATTCCGAGCTCGCCGAGCGCTTGTCCGGTGCGTTCCGGGAACTACGCTCGGGTGGTGAGCGGCTCAGCCTCTCCGGCCTGGTGCACCTCGACGGCATCAACGAAGACGAGTTCGACGAAGAGCGCATCCTCTATAGCGACGGGTTCGGACGCCCCCGATCTCTGGTCGTTTCGTCAGACCTGCCTGCTTTCGTGTACCCGTTCGACCCGCCCGACGAGCGACCCGACGACGACGCCTTCCTCGCGGAGGCCAAGGACACGGTCGAGCGCCTGGCGCCCAACATCGACGACATGGCCGACCTGCCCGACGACTGGGCGGGCCGACCGCGCACCACGTAGACCACCGAGGGAGACACCGTGAGCATGATCGAGCGCTTCTCCGTCTCCCCGGTGCTCGTGGACTACTGGGGCACCCTCACCGACCGGAACACCAACCGGCCCGACCGCCGCGCCTACGCCATCTCGTACGGGTTGCCCGCGGTCCTGACCGCCGTCGCGGTCTGGCGGGGCTGGAAGCTTCCCGAACTGTCCGTGCTGCTCGGTGGCACCTCGCTGCTCGTTGGGGCGCTGATCGGCCTGTTCTTCCACCTGTCCAGCGTCCGCCTGCAGGTGGAGAACGACCCGCGTCTACGGTCCCTGCGGCGAGTGCCAACGCTGGTCGATAACACGGCCATTACCGTGCTTTACGCCGCTGGCGTGGCCATCTTTGTGTCGGTGGTCATCGTGGTCGCCGCGGCTCTCCCGAGGACCGCGCCCAGCTGGTCCACGCTGACGACCACCGTGGCGTCGATCTACCTCTGCACCCACCTGGTCGTCACCATGCTCACCGTGCTGCGCCTGGCCTGGGGGGTGTACGTGGAGGTCTACAACGTCCCCACGCCCAGCACTACCGGCCGGCGCTGACCTCGGCAGCAGCCTCGCGCCCGGCGATCCACCTCAGCAGGGCCACGTGAGTGATGCCCCGACGTCGGCGTCCTTCTGCATAGGTGATGGTGGGCACGTCGCCAGCGCGGATCAACTCCCATAGCACGGTGGTGCTAATGGACAGCTGCTCGGCGGCTTGGTCGACGCTGTAGACCAGGCGGTGGTGCGGCCCTGGGCAGGCCGTCAGGGTGTCGACCATCGGGACGTTGACGGTCGACGCCGGAGGCAGCGGCTCTGACACCGGCCGCGCGACGGGTGCCGATGGGCTGGGCGGGAGCCCCCGGCGCGTGCGGATGCGGCGCTCGAGCTCGGCAACCGACGGGCCACCGCGCTGGTGGGCGGCCTCCGCTGCCTCGCGAGGGGTCCTCGCGTTCTGCTTCGCGATGGCCTGGGCGAGCGTGCGGCCGGCAGAAGCGATGCACTCCTCTCGCGTCCGGGGTCCACCCTGGTGCTGTTCGTCCACTCGGCCAGCATGGCGGGGTGACGCGTCACGTGGTGCGTCTCGTGACGCTTCACTCGAACCGGCCGCACGGAGCGAATTCGGTCAGCCCCAGGGTTGCCACCCGGCCCGCAACTTCTCGACGAAGGCGACGAGGTCCTGCTCGGCCACGTAGCGACGGCCGCCCATCAGGACCGACGGGAGCTGGTCATCGCGCATCAGCCCGTAGAGCTTGGTCCTGCTGATCGACACCCGCTCGGCGGCCTTGTCCAGGGTCCACAGCAGTCGTGGTGGCTCACCGCCCGGCTCCGCGACGGGGAACTGAGGTGCCGGGGCGGGGATGTGAGCCGCCAGGAGGGCGGCCAGCGGGCAGACGACGTTAGCTGGCGGGTTCACACCCCGATGTTGGGCCCAGCGCGGCGCCGGCGGTACGTCGCCGAGCGAGGCACCAGCCCAGTCGTCGACGCTGGGGCCGGGGCGCGGTGCAGCTCAAGCACAGCCTCGACGTCCACGACGGTGAAGTGCGGGGCCTCGCGGGCCATCCGAACGTGCGGCCACCGACCGGCACGGGCCTGTGTGCGTACGTAGTGCTCCGAGCAGCGCAGCGCCCGGGCCACCTCCTCGACGGTGTAGAGGAGGGGCAGTCCGGGCGCGCGCTGGTGCTGGGTCACGCCTCAGATCGTGGCCGTCACGCAACCAGCCCGGTGACCTGACCGGCCCACATCACCGCGGTGAAGAACCCGACCGAGATCGACTGCGCGAACACTGCGGCGCCCAGCGCGATGCCGCCGGCCACCATGTCCCGCACGATCCGACCGCGGCGGGTCAGCCGCAGCGGCCCGGCCGGCGCCCGATCGGTGCTCACGCGACACCGTCCAGGCGGTCAGCGGCGGCGCGCAGCGCGGCAGCTGTCTCGGTCGGGGTGCCCTGCTGGATGGCCAGGTGGCGGTCCTCGTCCCACCAGGCGAACGGCTCGCCCAGGCCGGGCACCACGGAGATCGTCACCGGCCCGTCAAGCGCAACCGGTGGCGGCCCATCGCCGTCGAGCCGGTCGCAGGCCGCCAGCAGGTTGGCCGCGAACACCCGGGCCTGCTCGGTGCTGGTGAACCGTGCGTCCAGCGCAGACAGGAAGATGTGCGGGTCGCTCCCGACGATCGCCATGGCCCCGCCCGGGGCGGAGATGCGCACCTCGAGGGTGGCCTCGGCGTAGCAGGCGGTAGGCAGCTCGTCGCCGCCCACGTGCACCATCGCCGGGGGCGCTGCCCATGTGTGCAGCACCACCGCCGACTGGTCGACGCTGTCGACGTTCAGGTGGGTGTTGACGGCCCACGCGGGCCGAGCGAGCTGTCCCTCGGCAGGGTGATTGCCGGCGGGGTGGGGTCAGTAGTGTCGATCATGGGTCCTCGTCCTCTACTCAGGGTGGGGATCAAGGCCCTGTCGTCGGTTGCACCCGACGGCGGGGCGGCTTTGTTCTGGTCCGCAGGTAGTCCGCAGGTCCGCGAAAAGTCCGCAACAGAGCTAACTCTCTTCGACAACACCTCGTTTTCCTGGTGCGATTACCCGCAGCTCAGACGGTAGAACTAGCACCAGCTCATCGCAACCGTCTAGCGGGAACGAGTTCGCGATGTACTACGACATCTGATCCACCGGCACGCGACCGCGGCCCCCGACCTCACCCGAGGTCGGGGGCCGCGGTGCGTCTGCCCGTCGGAGGGTCGGGGGGCGGCCGGGTGGACGACCCGGCCGGGAAGCGTCCACCACCAGGGCGCGACCTGCCCGAGCCGACCGGCGGTCTCGGCACTCCTCGCCGTCGAATCGACATGTCTCCCCGCACTATCGTCGAGTCAACACCCGACCACGAGGAGCAACCGATGGCCCGCACCACCCCTGCCGCTCCCCGCCCCGAGCTGGCCCTGGTCGGCGGTTGCGCGTGCGAAGGCGCCCGCTGCTCCATGAGCGGTCCCTGCCTGGACGCGGCACTGTCCGACGAGCGCTTCGCCGTCTGGGCCCCGCGCCGCCGGACCCGCCTGCGCCTGGCCTCCTGACCCACCCGCCGGCTCCCCTGAGGGACCCGGTTTTTCGACTCAACTAGTTCCGCATGTGTCCGTAGTGAGGTCGTCGGCACCACCGCCACGACCACGCCGAGGAGCCACCGTGCTGGGACGACCCAAGACCCGGGTGACCACGACCCACCCCGCCGACGTCCCCCGCGACGTCGAGGCGCTGGAGGAGGTCATCGCCGCGCTGGACTCCGGGGTCTCCGACGAGGCCTCGGCGCACCGCGTCGTCGTCGCCACGCTGGTGCGGGCCCTGGGCCTGGACTACGGCGCCGTCTGGCTGCCGGGCCCCGGTGGCCTGGTGCTGGCCCACGAGACCGGGCCGCTGGTCCCGACCATGGAGCGCTCCTGGGACCGGGCGCGGGTGCTCACCCGGGAGTCCGGGCTGGGCGGCCAGGCACTGGCCCGCCGCACCCCGGTCCTGGCCGGCCCCACGACGGACGCCGCCACCTGCACCCGCTGGGCCACGGCCTCGGCCGCCGGGGCGGGCCAGGGGTGCTTCCTGCCGGTCCTCGAGGACGGCGAGGTGGTGGCCCTGCAGGAGTTCTACGCCCGCACCGAACTGCCCTTCTTCGGCGCCCGGGCGGAGAAGTGGGAGGCCCTGGCCCGGCTCACCGCACACGCCCGCCGCCGCGCACTGGCCGAGGCGCTGCTCCAGGAGACCGTCGACGACCGCCTCGCCGTCACCTCCGTCGTCACCGAGATCGGGAACGCCACCACCCAGGCCGACGCCCTGCGCACCGCGCTGGACACCGTCCGCAGCGCCTTCGGGTGGGCCTACGGGTCGTTCTGGGCGCTGGACACCGTCAGCGGCCTGCTCCGCTTCGAGACCGAGTCCGGTTCCGCCGGTGCCGAGTTCCGCGAGGTCACCCTGGGCGCCAGCTTCGCCGAGGGCGTCGGGCTGTCCGGGCGGGCCTGGCGGGCCCGCGACCTGGTCTTCGTCCGCGACCTCGCCGAGATCACCGACTGCGTCCGGGCGCCCGCCGCTCAGCGGGCCGGCGTCCGGTCCGGGGTGTGCTTCCCGATCACCATCGGCGGTCAGGTCATCGGCACGATGGACTTCTTCACCACCGCCACCATCGACCTGTCCGAGTCCCGCGCCTCGGCGCTGCGCAACGTGGCCCAGCTGGTGTCCCAGCGCTTGGAGGTCGTCCGCCGCACCGAGAACGACGCGACCAACGCCCGCGCGCTGCTGGACACCGTGGCCCGGCTCCGTCAGGCCGCCGACGACGCCGGCCGGGTGGCCGAGGCCGCCGTCGGCCAGGCCGCCGCCATGACCGCCGAGGTCGACGCGCTGGGCGAGGCGTCCACGGCCATCGGCGAGGTCATCCGGATCATCTCCGGCATCGCCGACCAGACCAACCTGCTGGCCCTCAACGCCACCATCGAGGCCGCCCGGGCCGGGGAGCTGGGCCGCGGGTTCGCCGTCGTGGCCAACGAGGTCAAGGAGCTGGCCCGGGAGACCGCCGGCGCCACCCAGCGGGTCGCCGACCAGATCGCCGGCATCCAGGACACCACCCGCTCGGTGTCCGCCGGGATCCTGGCGACCAGCCAGCAGATCGGCCAGCTGGACGCCGTCCAGGCCCGGATGGGCGACGTGCTGGAGGAGCAGGCCCGGATGGCGGCGGCCTTCGAGGGCTGAGGCGACCCGGCGCCCCGTGTCGGGGCGCCGGGTCTGCGGTCACAGGACGAAGAGCATCTCCTGGTAGGTGGGCAGCGGCCACAGGTCGTCGGCGACCAGGGACTCGACCTGGTCAGCCGCCGCCCGCACCGAGGCCATCGCCGGCAGCAGGGCGTCGCGGGCGTGCTCTGCCTCGGCCGACGCCCCGTGCCCGGTCTCCGCGGCCAGCGCCGAGCGGAGCACGGCCAGCCCCTCGCGCAGCTGCGCCAGCGGGGCGCTGATCTCCTCCAAGGGAACCAGGTCCGGCTCGAGCCCGACGGCCTTCAGAGCGGCCAGGTTGGTGGCGATCTCGGTCTGGTGCCGGACCGCCGCCGGCAGCACGGACGTCGTCCCGATCTCCAGGGTCAGCCGGGCCTCGACGCCGATGGTGAGCGCGTACTGCTCGAGGCCGATCTCGTAGCGGCTGTGCATCTCCCGGTGGCTGAAGACCCCGTACCGGCTGAAGAGCTCCAGCGCCGGCTCGCTGACCAGCTCGGGCAGCGCGTCCAGCGTCGTGCGCAGGTTGGGCAGACCGCGCGCGGCCGCCTCGACCTGCCACTCCTCGGAGTAGCCGTCCCCGTTGAAGACGACGGCCCCGTGGTCGCTGATCAGCTCCTCCAGCAGCTTCTGGACGGCGGTGTCGAACGCGGTGCCCGCGGCGACGGCGGCCTCCAACGTGGTGGCGATGTGGTCCAGCGCCTCGGCCATGATCGTGTTGAGCGTGACCATCGGCCCGCCGACGGACTGCAGGGAACCGGGCGCGCGGAACTCGAAGCGGTTGCCGGTGAAGGCGAACGGGCTGGTCCGGTTGCGGTCGCCGGGGTCGGTGGGCAGCACCGGGAGGGTGTCCACGCCGATCATCAGCGTGCCTTTCTCCTTCGACGAGGTCGCACCGCCCTTGGCCACCTGGTCGAACACCTCGGCCAGCTGGTCGCCCAGGAAGATCGAGATGATCGCCGGCGGTGCCTCGTTGGCGCCCAGCCGGTGGTCGTTGCTGGCCGAGGCCACCGACGCGCGCAGCAGGCCCCCGAACTTGTGCACCGCGCGGATGACGGCTGCGCAGAAGACCAGGAACTGGGCGTTCTCGTGCGGGGTCTCACCCGGCAGCAGCAGGTTGCCCTCGGAGGCGTTGCCCAGGGAGAAGTTGACGTGCTTGCCCGACCCGTTGACGCCCTCGAAGGGCTTCTCGTGGAAGAGGCACTCCATGCCGTGCTTCTGGGCGATCCGCTTGAACGTGGTCATCAGCAGCTGCTGGTGGTCCGCGGCGACGTTGCCCCGCTCGAACACCGGCGCGATCTCGAACTGACCGGGGGCGACCTCGTTGTGCCGGGTCTTGGCCGGGATGCCGAGCTTGAACAGCTCCCGCTCGGTGTCCATCATGAAGCCGAGCACCCGCTCGGGGATGGCCCCGAAGTAGTGGTCGTCGAACTCCTGGCCCTTGGGCGGCTTGGTGCCGAACAGGGTCCGGCCGGCGTTGAGCAGGTCGGGGCGGGCCAGGTGGAAGTGCCGGTCGATGAGGAAGTACTCCTGCTCGGCGCCGCAGTAGGAGACGACGGCGTCGGGCTGCTCGTGCCCGAACAGCCGCAGGACCCGCTCGGCGTGCACGGCCATCGACTGCTGGGAGCGCAGCAGCGGGGTCTTGTGGTCCAGGGCGTCACCCTGCATCGACACGAAGACCGTCGGGATGCACAACGTGTTGCCGTTGGGGTTCTCCAGCACGTAGGCCGGGCTGGTGACGTCCCAACCGGTGTAGCCGCGGGCCTCGAAGGTGTTCCGCAGCCCGCCGCTGGGGAAGCTGGAGGCGTCCGGTTCGCCCTGGGTGAGGGTCTTGCCGGCGAACTCGGCCAGCGCCGAGCCGTCCCCGGCGGGCTCGAGGAAGCTGTCGTGCTTCTCCGCGGTCAGGCCGGTGAGCGGGTAGAAGACGTGCGCGTAGTGGGTGGCCCCCTTCTCCATGGCCCAGTCCTTCATCGCCGAGGCGACGGCGTCGGCCACCAGCGGGTCCAGCGGGGCCGCGTGGTCGATGGTGGCCAGCACGGAGCGGTACACCGACTTGGGCAGTCGCTTCTGCATGACGGTCTTGGAGAACACGTTGGCCCCGAACACCTCGCCGGGGGTCTCCCCCAGGTCGAAGCTGACGGCGGGCGGTACGTACGCCTCGACGTCCTTGATGGCCTGCAGACGGACGGCGTTGCCGCTCATGGGCGCTCCTGGCTCGACGGCC
The DNA here is from genome assembly GCF_001424485.1 of Modestobacter sp. Leaf380. Lineage (GTDB taxonomy): Bacteria > Actinomycetota > Actinomycetes > Mycobacteriales > Geodermatophilaceae > Klenkia. The sequence continues at coordinate 440,441 of NZ_LMQC01000020.1, read as the reverse complement.
GGACCTGTCGGTCCCGGTCCTGCGCCATGGCACCAAGTCCCCGGATCGGGCGTGTTTCCCGGTCGTGAACACCGCGCACGGGCCTGACCTGCGGGTGTTCAGGACCCCCACCGGGCTGGGCATGACCAGGAGCATGCCGCTGCCTGAGCCCCGGGGTCCCCTCTCCTCCGCGCTGTTCGCCGACCTCGTCGGTGGCCGGTCGATCTCCCCCGCCACCCTCGCGCTGGCCGACCAGGCCGCCGCCACCCCCGTGCCGGTGGCCGACGACGACCTGCAGATCACCCTGCACACCTGCTACGAGCTGCACTACCGCGGTTTCCCCGAGGTCGACGAGCGCTGGGAGTGGGACCCGGACCTGCTGCGCCTGCGTGCGGTTCTCGAGGACCGGTTCGAGGCAGCCCTGCACGAGGCGGCCGACCGCTGGGTCGACGACGTCGCCCCGGCCGGGGAGACGGTGGACCGGCAGCTGGCCGCCATGGTGTCCGCCGACGACGGGCCGTCGCTGTCCTCGTTCATGGCCAAGCAGGCCGACGAGCGCCAGTGGGCCGAGTTCCTCACCCTGCGGTCGGTCTACCACCTCAAGGAGGCCGACCCGCACACCTGGGCGATCCCGCGGGTGACCGGCCGGGCCAAGGCCGCGCTGGTGGAGATCCAGGCCGACGAGTACGGCGGCGGCTCCGCCGTCCGGATGCACTCGGCCCTGTTCGGGCGCCTGATGCGCACCTTCGGCCTCGACGACACCCACGGCACCTACGTGGACGCGGCCCCCGCCGAGCAGCTGGCCACGCTGAACGCGATGAGCTTCTTCGGACTGCACCGACGCCTGCGGGGGGCCACGATCGGCCACCTGGCGCTGCTGGAGATGACCTCCACCGAGCCCAGCCGCCGGTACGCCGCCGGGCTGCGCCGCCTGGCCAAGGGCGACGACGCCACGCTGTTCTACGACGAGCACGTCGAGGCCGACGCGGTGCACGAGCAGGTCGCCTCGGTGGACATGTGCGGGTCGCTGGTGCGCGACGAGCCGCAGGTGCACCGCGACGTGCTCTTCGGTGCCGCGGTCGCGCTGGAGCTGGAGACCCGGGCCGGTGCCCGGGTGCTGCAGGAGTGGACGTCGGGCCGGACCGCCCTGCGCACCGTCGCCGGGGTCCCCGCGCACGCCTGACCACGTGGACGCCTGACCCGCCGCAGACGACGGCCCGCCCCCCACGTGGGAGGCGGGCCGTCGTGGCGTCTCAGGACTCCTCGGCCTCCAGGGCGGCCAGCCGGGTGGCCGGTCGTTCCTTGCGGGGTGCCGACGGCGCGGAGAAGCCGGACCGCTTGTGGCTGCCGTCGCAGAAGGGCTTGAGCCCGGACTTGCCGCAGCGGCACAGCGCGACGACGTCGCGGCCCGGGTCGAACTCGTTGCCGTCGGCGTCGACGAGCCGGAAGTCACCGCGGACGACCAGCGGGCCGTCGCGGTAGGGGGTGATGGTGGCGGGCTCACGGTCGTCGGGCACGGTGCTGCCATTCCCCACGGGCCCGGGGGTCCAACCCCCCCGGGCGGCCGCGGCGTCCCGACGGTCCCGGCGGGTCAGGACCCGTCGGGCTCCATGCCGTAGAAGACCTGCTCGACGACGGTGCGGGCGTGCCGGGTCGCGCGGCGGTAGTCGTCGAGGAACTCCCCCGGGTCGACGTCGGCGCCGTAGCCGCTGGCCCGGGCGACGCCGGACAGCTCCAGGCCGGGGCGGGGCAGCTGGTCCCCCGGGCGGCCGCGGACCAGGAAGACCGCGTTGCGCGCCTGGCTGGCCCGCTCCCACGCCTCGCGCAGCGCCGCCACCTGCTCGCCGGTCAGCAGCCCGTCGGCGGCCAGCACGTCCAGCGCGGCGATGGTCGGGGTGACCCGCAGGCCCGGGTGGTCGTGGGCGTGCTGCAGCTGCAGCAGCTGCACCGTCCACTCGACGTCGGCCAGCCCCCCGCGACCCAGCTTGGTGTGCGTGGCCGGGTCGGCGCCGCGGGGCAGCCGCTCGCTCTCCACCCGGGCCTTGATCCGCCGGATCTCGGCGACCTGGGCGTCGGTGAGGCCCTCGGCCGGCCAGCGCATCGGGTCGACCAGGTCGCAGAACTGCCGGCCCAGCTCCTCGTCCCCGGCCACCGGCTCGGCCCGCAGCAGCGCCTGCACCTCCCAGACGGAGACCCAGCGGGCGTAGTACTCCCCGAACGCGGACAGGCTGCGCGACATCGAGCCCTGCCGGCCCTCGGGGCGCAGGTTGGCATCCACCTCGAACGCGGGGTCCGGGGCGGGCTCCCCGAGCAGCCGGCGCAGGGCGTGGGCGATCGCGTTGGCCGCCCCGACCGCCTTGGACTCGTCGGCGCCCGGGCGCACCCGGTGCACGAAGAGCACGTCGGCGTCCGAGCCGTAGCTCATCTCCCGCCCGCCCAGCCGGCCCATCCCGATGACGGCCATGTCCACGGGGACCTGGTCGACGGTGACCTTGGCGTCCGCGGCCCAGCTGCGGACGGCGGCGTCCAGCCCGGCCTGCAGGGTGGCGACGGCGACGTCGCGCAGCGCCACCCCGACCGCGACGACGTCCAGCCGGCCCAGCAGGTCCGCGCAGGCCACCCGCAGCAGCTCGGTCCGGCGCAGCGCGCGCAGCACCTTGACGCCCTCGGCGGCGTCCCCGGCGCGGGCCACGGACTGCCGCCAGGCCGAGGACAGCGTGGCGGCGCTGCGGGGTTCGAGCTCCTCGTCGCGGGCCAGCAGCCGCAGCGCCTCCGGTGTCCGGGTGAGCAGCCCCGCGACGTACTGGCTGGAGCCCAGCAGCATGGCCAGCCGCTCGGCGACCTGGCCCTCGTCCCGGAGCAGCCGCAGGTACCACTGGTTGCCGCCCAGGGCCTCCGACACCTGCCGGTAGGCCAGCAGCCCGGCGTCGGGGTCGGCGCAGGAGGCCAGCGTCTGCAGCAGCACCGGGAGCAGGTACCGCTGCATCGACGCCGAGCGGGACACCCCGCCGGTCAGGGCCGCCAGGTGGCGCAGCGCGCCGTCGGGGTCGGCGAAGCCCAGCGCCCGCAGCCACGCGCCGGCGGCCTGGGAGCCCAGCGCGAGCTGCTCGCCGGGCACCCGGGCCACCGCGGACAGCAGCGGCCGGTAGAAGAGCTTCTCGTGGATCCGGCGCACCTCACGGGTGTGCAGTGCCAGCTCCGCGCGCAGCACCGCGACGGCGTCCCCGCGGTGGTCGGGCTTGTAGCCCAGCGAGCGGGCCAGCCAGCGCAGCTGCACCTCGTCGGTGGGCAGCAGGTGGGTGCGGCGCAGCCGCAGCAGCTGCAGCCGGTGCTCCACGGTGCGCAGGAACCGGTAGGAGGCCAGCAGGGTGGCGGCGTCGTCCCGGCCGACGTACCCGCCCACCTGCAGGGCGAGCAGCCCCGGGATGGTGCCGCCGGTGCGCAGCGTGACGTCGACCCGGCCGTGCACCAGCTGCAGCAGCTGGACCGAGAACTCCACGTCGCGCAGCCCGCCACGCCCCAGCTTGAGCTCCCGGTCGGCCTGCGCGGGCGGGATCAACGACTCGACCCGACGGCGCATGGCCTGCACCTCGGCGACGAAGCCGGGCCGGTCGCCGGCCTTCCAGACCAGCGGCCACAGCGCGTCGACGTACTCCCGGCCCAGCGAGGGGTCACCGGCCACCGGGCGCATCTTCAGCAGCGCCTGGAACTCCCAGGTGCTGGCCCACTGCCCGTAGTAGGCGGCGAAGGAGGCCACCGTGCGCACCAGCGCACCGGCCTTGCCCTCGGGCCGCAGCGCCGCGTCGACCTCCCAGGCCGCCTCCCGGCAGACCCGCATCAGGGTGCCGGCGACCCGGGTCGCGCTGGCGACGGCGGCCCGCTCGTCGGGCTCGCCGGGCCCGTCGGTGACCGGCTCGGCCACGAACACGACGTCGACGTCGCTGACGTAGTTGAGCTCCCGGCCACCGGTCTTGCCCAGCGCGATGACGGCGAGCCGGCAGGGCGTGGCGTCGGCGGGCTGGTCGGCCACGGCGATGGCCAGCCCGGCCGACAGCACCGCACCGGCGATGTCGGCGAGCTCGCCGGCGACGTCCTCGGCGGGCAGGCCGTCGCCGAGGTCCCGGCCGGCCAGCGACAGCACCGCCCGGTGGTAGGCCCGGCGCAGCATCCGGACCCGCTCGGGCGAGGCATCCGGGGCGGCGGAGCCCAGCCGGACGCCCCACGGCGGGTCGTCGGGGTCCGCACCGACGGCGGCCAGCAGCTGGCGCTCCAGGAAGTGCGGGGTGGGCCGGGCGGTGCCGCGGCCGTCGTCGTCGAGCACCGTCCAGTCACCGGGGTGCGCGACCAGGTGGTCGGCGAGCCCCGAGGACGCCCCGAGGACGGCGAGCAGCCGTCCACGCAGCGTCGCCGACCCGCGCAGCCGGGCCAGCAGCGCGGCGGCCGAGCCGCCGGCGGGGTCCGCGCCGTCCAGGGCCTCGACCAGGCGCCACAGCGACAGGGCCGCCAGGTCGGGGTCCCCGGCGCGGGCGAGCGCGGCCACCACGGGAGCGGCCTCGGGGTCGGCGGGCTCGTTGCTGTCCAGGTCCCACAGGCCCAGCGCGGGGTCGCTGAGCAGACGGGCGGCGCGGGCGCCGTCGTCGAAGCCGAACCGGACCAGCCGGACGACGGCCCGGCGGGGGACGTCGGCCAGGTCGACCATCGCCACCGGGTCAGTCCGTCGCGGGGTGGTGCGCGGCCCGGGCCTGCGCGTGGGCGTGCACGACGGCGGCGAACCGGCCGGCGAACGGTGCCCACACCGCCTCGAGGTCGGGGTGCACGTCGGCCGCGGCCAGGCAGACCGTCTCCAGGTCCCGCCCGCTGGCGGCGACGCCGGTGGGGTCGCCCTCGGCCCACTGGCGGACGATCTCGGGGGTCGTCTCGATGTGGAACTGCAGGCCGTAGACGTTCCGGCCGACCCGGTAGGCCTGGTTCGGGTACGCCGGGTTGCTGGCCAGCAGGGTGGCGCCCTCGGGCAGCCGGTCGATCTCGTCGTGGTGCCACTCGAGCACGTCGGGGCTCAGCGGCAGGCCGGTGAAGACCGGGTCGACGTCGGCGGCGTCCCGCTTGGCGACCAGCGTGGCGCCCACCTCGGGCCCGTCCGCCCCCACCCGGGTGCTGCCGCCGCCGACCTGCGCCAGCAGCTGGGCGCCCAGGCAGACCGCCAGCGTCGGCACGTCGGCGGCCAGCGCCTGGGCCAGCAGGTGCCGCACACCGACCAGCTCGGGGCTGGTCTCGGCGTCGTCCAGGGAGGACTGCGGGCCGCCCAGCACGAGCAGCCCGTCGTGCCCGGTCAGGTCGGCGGGCAGCTCGTCACCCCGGTCGCAGTGCCGGGCGTCGAGCTCGAGCCCGGCGTCGGCCAGCCACTGCCCCAGCCGGGCCGGCGGGTCGGTGTCGGAGGGCACGACGACGAGCAGACGGGTCACGGGGGTGAGCATATGGAACGGCCCCGGTGCAGGGTCCCGGCCCGCGCGGAGCGTGGGCCGGGACCCTGCACCGGGGCCCTTCGTCACAGGCCCGGCAGGTACCGCCGCAGCTCGAAGGGCGTCACGTTGCGCCGGTAGGAGTTGAACTCCTCCCACTTGTTGCGCAGGAAGAACTCGAACACGTGCTCCCCGAGGGTCTCGGCGACCAGCTCGCTGTCCTGCATCGCGGTCAGCGCCTCGCCCAGGCTGACCGGCAGGTCCTCGTAGCCGGCGGCCCGGCGCTCGGTGTCGGTGAGCGACCAGACGTCGTCCTCGGCCTCGGGCGGGAGCTCGTAGCCCTCCTCGATCCCCTTGAGCCCGGCGGCCAGCAGCACCGCGAAGGTCAGGTAGGGGTTGCAGGCGCTGTCCGGGGAGCGGACCTCGACCCGGGCCGAGTTGGCCTTGGAGGGCTTGTAGGAGGGCAGCCGCACCAGCGCGGAGCGGTTGGCCTTGCCCCAGGTCGCCGCGGTCGGGGCCTCGGTGCCGGCCAGCAGCCGCCGGTAGGAGTTCACCGTCTGGTTGGTGACGGCGGTGACCTCGCGGGCGTGCCGCAGCAGCCCGGCGATGAACTGCTTGCCCGTGGTCGACAGCCGCATCGGGTCGTTGGCGTCGTGGAAGGCGTTGCGGTCGCCCTCGAACAGCGACAGGTGCGTGTGCATGGCCGAGCCGGCCAGGTCGGTGAACGGCTTGGGCATGAAGGTGGCGTGCACGCCCTGGGCCAGCGCCACCTCCCGGACGACGTGCCGCAACGTCATGATGTTGTCGGCCATCGACAGGGCGTCGGCGTAGCGCAGGTCGATCTCCTGCTGGCCGGGGGCGACCTCGTGGTGGCTGAACTCCACCGAGATGCCCATCGCCTCCAGCGCGAAGACCGCCTCGCGGCGGAAGTCGTGCGCCACGTTGTGCGTCGACAGGTCGAAGTACCCGCCGGTGTCGGCCGGGGTCGGCGGCGTCCCGTCGTCGGGGAGGTCCTTGAGCAGGAAGAACTCGATCTCGGGGTGGGTGTAGAAGGTGAACCCCATGTCGGCGGCCTTGCCCAGCGTGCGGCGCAGCACGTGCCGGGGGTCGGCCCAGGACGGCGACCCGTCGGGCAGCGAGATGTCGCAGAACATCCGCGCGGTCTCGCTGGCCTGGCCCTTGACCCCGGGCATCACCTGGAAGGTGCCGGGGTCGGGCTTGGCGAGCATGTCGGACTCGTAGACCCGGGCGAAGCCCTCGATGGCCGAGCCGTCGAAGCCGATGCCCTCGGCGAACGCGGCCTCGATCTCGGCGGGCGCGACGGCCACGGCCTTGAGGTAGCCCGAGACGTCGGTGAACCACAACCGCACGAAGCGGATGTCGCGTTCCTCCAGGGTGCGCAGGACGAACTCCTGCTGACGGTCCATGGCGGCCATCCTCGCCTCCGAGCGTGTCCGGTTCGTTACGACACCCGGGAGCCTGCCCCGTCCGGGTGCCGGCTCACACGGCGGGGTCTCAGGTGACGGTGGGCGCCAGCGCGGAGCCGGCCACCCACTCCTCCCAGCCGACGTTCCAGTCACCGAAGCCGTCGGTCTCCTCCAGCGTGCCGCCGGCGCCGGCGACCTGGACGACGTCGCCGCGGCCGAAGTTGTCGTAGAACCAGCCGGCGTTCGCCGTGGACACGTTCAGGCAGCCGTGGGACACGTTGCGGGAGCCCTGGTCGCCGACCGACCACGGGGCGGCGTGCACGAAGATCCCGGAGTTCGACAGCCGGGAGGCGTAGTCTACCGGCGTCCGGTAGCCGCCGGGGGCGTCGGTCGGCACGCCGTAGGTGGAGCTGTCCATCGTGTACTGCCGGGACTGCTGCATGACCACGTAGGTGCCCGACGGGGTGGGGCTGGAGTCCTTGCCCAGCGAGGTCGGCATGGTGCGGACCAGCGCGTCGTCGACGTAGAGCCGCAGCTGCAGCTCCTCGGCGTCGACGACGGCGACCTTCTTGGGCCCGATGTCGAACTCGACGTGCTTGCTGGCCTGGCCGTGGATGCCCTCGCCCACGTCGACGCCGTAGGTGTCCACGTCCACGGCGACGTGCGTGTACGCGGGCCAGAAGTCGGCCGGCCGGTAGTGCACGGTGCGGTCGGACAGCCACGACCAGGACCCGGCGACGGCGGGGGTGGTCACGACCGACAGCCGGCGTTCGACGGCGGCCCGGTCGGTGACGTCCTCGTCGAAGGTGATCGAGATGGGCTGGCCCACGCCGACGACCGGGGTGTCGGCGTTGGGGAAGACGGTGGGCATGGTCAGCGTGCGGGGGGTGACCGTGCCGACGGTGCCGGAGGTGGTGCTGGTGGTGCCGGCGGCGTCCGCTGCGGTCACCGACACCGAGTAGGTGGTGCCGTAGGCGAGGTCGGTGGCGGCGGTCCAGGTGGACCCGGCCGGGTCCAGGGCGCCGTCCAGCGGCGTGCCGTCCGCGGCGGTGACGGTCACCGCGGTGAGCTTGCCGTGGCCGGCCCGCACCGACAGCGGGGTGACCGGGTCGACGTCGGTGGCACCCAGCGGCGGGTCGACGCTCACCACGGCCGCCGGGACGGGCTGCGTGCTCGGCGCGGCGGACGTGGCGGTCGGGGCCGACGTCGCCTCCTCGGGAGCGCCGGCGGAGCAGCCGGCGAGCAGCACCGCGGCCACCGCGGTGAGCGCGACGAGGGGGGTGCGGAGGGTGCGGGCACCGAGCATGTTCGTGGACCTCTGCCTCTGGTCGGGCGCCGGGACGAGCCGGTCGACGCAGAGTCTGACATGCGGGAACGCCCCGTCCCGGTCGACCGGAGTGGAGGATCGACGGACTTCCCGGGCGGACACTGGCAGGTGTCTCCCGGGACGTGCGGGTGCAGGATGGCCGGGTGACCACACCGTCGTCGTCCGACCACACCGAGTCCGTCCTCTACGGCGGCACGTCCACCGCCCGGGTGCGCATCCACCACCTCCAGCAGGCCAAGGCCGCGGGCGAGCGGTGGGCGATGCTCACCGCCTACGACACCTACGCGGCGCGGGTCTTCGAGGAGGCCGGCATCCCGGTGCTGCTGGTCGGTGACTCCGCCGGCAACGTGGTGCTCGGACACACCTCGACGGTCCCGGTGACCGTGGAGGACCTGCTGGTGTTCACCAAGGCCGTCACCCGGTCCACGTCGCGGGCGCTGATCGTGGCCGACCTGCCCTTCGGCAGCTACGAGGAGTCCCCGCGCCAGGCGTTCGAGACCGCCGTCCGGATGATGAAGGAGGGCGGCGCGCAGGCGGTGAAGCTCGAGGGCGGCGCCCGGGTGGCCCCGCAGGTGCGGCTGCTCAGCGAGAACGGCATCCCGGTGATGGGCCACGTCGGGTTCACCCCGCAGTCCGAGCACTCCCTGGGCGGGTTCCGGGTGCAGGGCCGCGGCGACGGCGCCGACCAGGTCCTCGCCGACGCGCGCGCGGTGGCCGACGCCGGTGCCTTCGCGGTCGTGCTGGAGATGGTGCCGGCACCGGTGGCCGCCCGGGTGACCGCCGAGCTCGCCGTCCCCACGATCGGGATCGGCGCCGGACCGGACTGCGACGCCCAGGTGCTGGTCTGGCCGGACATGGCCGGGCTCAACGGGGGCCGGGTCCCCCGGTTCGTGAAGAAGTACGCCGACCTGCGCGGGGAGCTGCTGCGCGCGGCCCAGGAGTACGCCGCCGAGGTGCGCAGCGGCGAGTTCCCGGCCGCCGAGCACAGCTTCGAGTGAGGACGCCGGGGAACCGGCCCGCCGGGCTCACCCGTGCGGGCGGTACCCGGCCATTCAGCTGAACCAGAACGTCCGTAATGCCGAAGACCCGGAGGACCACCCCCGTTCGAGAGGACCCTCCGTGCCCATCACCCGCAGCAGCGTCATCGGCGTCGCGTCCGGGATCGCCTTCCTCGCCGCCGTCGTCGGCGGCGTGGCGGCCAACGCCGCCCCCGGCGACCCGGTCCCGTCCCTGAGCACCGAGGCCGACGGGGCGGCGGTGACCGCACCGACGGCCCCCGTGGCCGAGGCCGCCCCCACCGCGGAGACCGCTGCCGTGGCCCAGGCCGCCGACCCGGCCGACACCGCGGCCACCGCGGCGGTGGCCGGGACGGCCCCGGTCGCCAGCGCCGACACCGTGGCGGGCACCGCGCCGGTGGGCACCCCCGGTGTCGCAGGCACCCCGGGGACGACGGCGGAGACGGCACCGGTCGGCACCGCCGGCACCCCGGCCCCGGTCGCGGGCACCGCGGGCACCGCTCCGGTCGCCGGGACGGCCGCCGTCGGGACCGCCGGCACCCCCGGTGTCGCCGGCACGACCGCGACCACGGCCGACGTCGCCACCACCGCGCCCGTCGGGACCGCGGCGCCGACCGCGACGACCGCGCCGACGGCGCCGGACGCCAACGGGGGGTGCCCTCCCGGGACCACGCTGGGTGTGGGCCTGCTCGGCATCGAGGTCTGCGTCTGACCCGGGCGACCGGGGCCGGGCAGTGGGTCTCCCCGACCGCCCGGCCCCCGTCGTCGGGGGGACCTGCCCTCAGACGTCGGTGACCCGGATGCCGGCGTGCACCTCGTACCGCCGGTTCACCGAGACCAGGTTGATCGTCAGCGCCTCCACCTGGCGGGCGTTGCGCAACCGGCCCGCGTAGACCCCGCGCATGCCGGGGAGCCGACCGGCCAGGGCCTGCACCAGGTCGGTGGCCTCCCGGTCGTCCCCGACGACCATCACGTCGCCCTCCAGGGTGGGCCGGGACAGGTCCTCCAGGGTCACCGCGGACAGGTGGTGGAAGCCACCGACCACCGAGCTGTCGGGCAGCAGCGCCGCCGCCTGCTGGGTGACGCTGCCCTCGGGCACGTCCAGCACGTAGGCGCCGAGCTCGTCCCAGCCCATCGGCACCACGCAGTCGACGACGACCTTGCCGGCGAGCGGGGCGGCCAGCCCGGCCAGGGTGTCGGCGTGACCGGCGAAGGGCACCGCGACGACGACCAGGTCCGCGGCGCCGGCGACGTCGTCGTTCGACCCGCCCTGCACCGACACCTCTCCCCCGCCGGCCGCGCCGGCCCGGCCGGCGACCGTGGCGGCCACCTCGGCGGCCCGCTCGGCGTCTCTGGAGCCCAGCAGGACCCGCTGGCCGGCCGCCGCCCAGCGCACCGCCAGACCGCGCCCCTGGGGCCCGGTCCCGCCCAGGACCCCAACGACCAGGTCCTCCACCGCTCGCCGCTCGGCCACGCCGCCTCCAGTCCCCCGGGCCGCCCCGGTCGGGTGGCCCTGCCGACGATCATCCCCCGCCCGGTCGCCCCGGGCAGGGTGGGTCAGGCCTGCTCGCCCCGGTCCCAGGCGCGGTCCTCGGCGTCGGCCCGCTCGTTGCGCTCGGCGACCCTCTCCAGGGCGTGCGCGGCCTCGTCGCGGGTCTCGAACGGGCCGAGCCGGTGCCGCTCGGCACAGCCCTCGGCGCCCTCCACCGTCTGGTGCTTGATGCAGTAGAACCACGGCCCCTCGGCCATCGTCGGACCTCCCAGTCGGTCTCACGTGCAGACGTGCTCACCCTGGCACCCGTCGTCACCGCCCGCCCCTCGGTGGCAGTGAGCCACCTGGCGTGACGCATCGTGAGGGCGCGCGCTACACCCCGGGGTGCGGTGGCAGGCCGGGGCGCCTCCGTCCGGCCCGGTTCCGGGTACCGGTGCGGCAGACTCCGACGGTGCCCCGTTCCTGGAGCGACTCCACCGATGCGGTCCGACGGACCGGGTCCCCTGCCGGCGCGCCCGGCCGCGGTGCCGACTCCCGGACCCCCGCCCTGGTGATCGCGGCACTGCTGGTCATCGGAGCGGGGTTGGGGACGATCAACCTCTTCGTCGACGGTGTCCTGCGCGACGGCACCCCCCGGGTGGTCTACGCCGCCACCATGGCGCTGCTGGCGGTGATCGGGGTGCTGCTGGCGGTCCGCCGCCGGGCCGGGCGGTGGACGACGTTCGGCCTGGTGCTGACCGGCGACGTCGTCTACGTGGTGATCGCGATGTCAATCACCGACCCACTGCGGTACGCGAACCCGCTGATGATGCTCTTCGCCGCCTTCGTCGCAGCCTGGTTCCTGGACCGCTGGATGCTGGCCGTGCACGTGGCGCTGGTGCCGGTGGCGTGCTGGATCGCGCTGGCACCCAGCTTCCCGGACACCCCGGCGCTCGCCGTCCAGGTGGTGGTCAGCGCCGGGATGCTCGACGTCGCCGCCCTCGGGGTCTTCGTGCTCCGCCGCCGGGTGCAGCGACTGCTGAGCGACACCCAGCGGCTGTCCTCCACCGACCCGTTGACCGGGCTGGCGAACCGCCGTTCCCTGGTGTCCAGCGCCGACCGGCTGTGGCGCCAGGCGTTGCGCGACCGGCAGCAGGTGGCGGCGCTGGTGCTGGACCTGGACCACTTCAAGGAGCTCAACGACCACCACGGGCACGCCACCGGGGACGCGGTCCTGCAGGCGGTGGCCCGCGGGCTCGCGGGCGTCGTCCGCCCCTCGGACGTGCTGGCCCGCACGGGCGGTGAGGAGATGGTCGTGCTCGGGCTGGCCGCCGACGCCGGGGAGGCCCGTCAGCTCGGGGAGCGGCTGCGCGCCGCGGTGCGGGCCGCGGCCGTCGACGGGACGTCGGTGACCGCCTCGGTCGGTGTCGCCCTGGTGCACCCGCTGGTCTCCGACGACCCGCAGGACGCCGTGTGGCGGTTGATCGACCGGGCCGACGCCGCGATGTACGAGGCCAAGCAGGCCGGCCGGGACCGCACCGACCTGGCCCCCGACCGGCTGCCCGTGCCCCGGACGCCCACCTCACCGCTGTCGGTCGACGGCGTCGGGATGGCCTGACGCGGGCGGTCCCGCGCCCGTTCTGCTCTAGTGGGGGCATGGCCCAGGGACTGCTGCACCGCACCGCCGGGATCGATCCCACGGCGGTGGTCCCGCTGCCGCTGCGGGACCAGGCCGAGGTCCGCGACCGCTGGCTGACCCAGCGGCTGCAGGACCTGCTGCCCGACCTGATGGACGACGCCGGCATCGACCTGTGGGTCGTCGTGGGCCGGGAGTACAACGAGGACCCGGTGCTGCCCACGCTGCTGCCGGCGTCCTGGCTGTCGGCCCGCCGGCGGACGATCCTGCTGCTGCACCGCAGCGACGACGGCGTCACACCGATGGCCGTCGCGCGCTACCCGGTCGGCCAGTTCGTCCAGGCCTGGGACCCCGACGACGACGAGCCGGGCGCCACCGCCGAGCAGTCCCAGTGGGCCGCCGTCCGCCGGGTGGTGGAGCAGGCGCGGCCGCGGGCGATCGGCGTCGACGTGTCGGCGACGTTCGCGCACGCCGACGGGCTGTCGCACACCGAGCACGGGCTGCTGGTCGACGCGCTGGGCCCCTGGGCGGAGCGGATGGTGCCCGCCGAGCAGCTCGCCGTCCGCTGGCTGGAGACCCGGCTCCCCGAGGAGGTCAAGGCGCTGCACGCGATGAACGCGCTGGTGCACGACACGATCGCCGAGGCCTTCTCCCCCGCCGTGGTCACCGTCGGGCAGACCACCGCGCTGGACGTGGCGTGGTGGATCCGCCAGCGCTTCCACGACCTGGGCGTCGAACCGTGGTTCCAGCCGACGGTCGGGCTGCAGCGGGCCGGGGTACCGCTGCTCGACGAGCGCGGCACGGTGCTGGCCGGTGTTCCGCACGACGCCGTCGTGGGGCCCGGGGACCTGCTGCACTGCGACGTCGGGCTCAAGACGCTGGGACTGACCACCGACACCCAGCGCAACGCCTACGTGCTGCGCCCCGGGGAGACCGCTCCCCCGGCCGGCCTCGTGCACGCCCTGGCCGTCGGGAACCGGATGCAGGACCTGGTGACCGAGGCGATGGTGCCCGGCCGCACCGGGGACCAGGTGCTGGCCGCGGCCCGCGCAGCCGCGGCCGCGGAGGGCGTGGACGGCGACGTCTACAGCCACCCGGTCGGCTTCTACGGCCACGGCGCAGGCCCGGCGATCGGCATGTGGGACGCCCAGGGCGGTGTGCCCGGCACCGGCGCGGTGCCGGTCCGCACCGACACCACCTGGGCGCTGGAGCTGTGCGTCCGGGTGCCGGTGCCCGAGTGGGACGGCCAGCTGCTGCGGATGGCCCTGGAGCAGGGCATCGCGCTCACCGCCGACGGCGTCAGCTACCTCGACGCCCGGCAGACCGAGCTGCTGACCCTCTAGCGCGCGTCCCGGGTCGCCTTGTCGTTGGCCTCCTGCAGGGCGTCGGCGAGCTCGTCCTTGGTCATCGTCGAGCGGCCCTCGACGCCGGCGTCCTGGGCGAGGGAGTACAGGTGCTGCTTGGAGGCGTTCGCGTCCACACCGCCCTTGGAGTCCAGGTCGGTGTCGCGGTCCCCCTCGGCCGACTGCTGGTCCGAGGGGCCCTTCCCGCCGTCCTCCTTGGGCTGCCAGTGGTCGCCCACCTTCTCGTGGGTGTGCTTGACCGCGCCCCACGCGACCCGGTTGGCGGCCTGCTCGTCGCCGTCGTAGGTCCCGATCGCGCTGTCGTGGGTCTTCGCGTTCGTCTCCTGGGCCTTCGCGTCCGAGCGCTGCAGGGTGCTGGGCAGCTCGTCGGCGATCGGCTTCCCGCTCTTCGTCGTCTTCGGCATGGCCGCGCTCCTACCCGGCCGGCTCCTCCAGGAACGTCGTCCAGAAGGCGCGTTCGTCCTCGGTCAACGGTCGTGAGGCACCCAGGCCCGGCTCGACCACCACCAGGACGGCCACGACGGCGATCGCCACGTGCCCGTCCTGGCGCAGCTCCTGACGGGTGGTGACCGAGCTGGTGCCCAGCCGGGTCACCCAGCTCTCGATCGTGACCTGCTCGTGCGGGCGGTAGTACAGCTGCCGCCGGTAGTCGACCTCCAGTCGCGCCAGGATGACGGGCGGCGCGCTCGAGCCGTCGCCGCCCGCGGCGGTCTCGCTGGCCATCGTGAGCCGGGCGTCCTCGAGCAGGCTCAGCGCCCGGGCGTGGTTGACGTGCCCGTAGACGTCCGGGTCCGACCACCGCAGCTGGACGGCGTGCTGGTGCCGCACCGCTCAGACCGTCTCGTCGCTGCTGCGGTGGCCGCCCTGCGCGTCGTCGGCGTCGGGGTGCAGGGTGCGCTCCTCGGACTCGGCCAGGATCGCCTCGGCCTGGGCCTCGGGGTCCGCGCTGCCGCCGGTGCTCTGCTCCTCGGGCAGCAGCTCGGCGCGGGTCTCGACGTTGTGCTCGGTGACGTTGGCGCGGGCCTCGGGCGAGGGGTCCTTCTGCGTGGTCATGCCCCGAACCTAGGTCCCGGGCCCGCGCCCACGCGCGCTCAGTCCGTCAGCCCCGGCGTCGAGGCGTCGGTGTAGCGCAGGACCGCCGCCACCGGGACGTCGCCGGGCACCGCGGCCCGGGGGACGACGACGACCGCGGCGTCGCTGCCCGCGGCGGCCCGGACCAGCGCGCGGTCGGCCGGGACGGCGGTCCCCCCGTCCAGCCCGAGTGCGGTCATGTCGGCATGGTCCACCCCGACCTGCAGCGGGTCGGGTCCGACCAGCAGGGCCTCGTCGACCCCCTCGTCGGGCAGCACCAGGGTCTCGACCTGGGCCTTGCGCAGCGCCTCCACGACCGGCGCCACCCCGGTGACGGCCAGCCCGTGCGCGGCGGCGGCCTGCACCTGCTCCAGCACCCGGGTCTGGTCGGCGGCCTCGTGCTCCGCGACCAGCTCCGCGGCCCGCCGGTCGACGACGTCCCGGTCGGCGCCGGCCGCGCGGCCGCCCTCCTCCATCGTCACGGTGAGCGCACCCAGCTCCGTCCCGGCCCGGTCACGGAAGAGCTGCCGGGCCCGGACGTCGCCGGCCACCAGGACGAAGCGGGCCCCGACCCGGGCGGCGAGCCGGTCCACCACGGCCAGCACCCGGTCGGCGTTGTGCACCCAGGTGTTCTCCGCGGTGTGCTGGTAGCGGTGGTGGGCCCACCCGCCGCCGGGGACCTTGCGCATCGGGAACGTCTCGCCGTCGACGGACTCCTCGTCCAGCACGACGTCGGGGGCGGTCTCGACGGTGACGTCGGCGCCGACCCGGTCGGCGACCACGACGACGTGCGGCACCCGGCCGGGGAGCTGGCGCAGCACGCTGGTGACGTCGGGCAGCGGCGCCCACTCGACGAGCTCGCGCAGCGGTGCACGGGCCAGCGGGGTGTCCACCAGCACCTCGCCGGTGGGGCCGACGACGAGCGCGCGGCCGCGCAGCTCACCGGACACGCCCTCGGGCGGACCACTGGACAGCCGCTCGCGGACGGCGGTCACGACGGGCTCCGGCGCGCCGGTGCCGGCGAGCTGCTCGGTCAGGCCACGGACGCGCAGCTCGAGCTCGGTGTCGGCGTCCTCGGTGGTGTGGCTGACGTCGGCGCAGACCGTCGCGTACGGGCCGGGGGGCTGCAGGGCGGGGGTCAGGAAGGACACGTCCATCGGACGGGGCTCCTCACGGGGGACGCGGGCGGGCCGGTGCTGGGCCGCGGGGTGCGTGCCCCTGCGCCTACCCGCGGTCTCCCGCCGCGCACACCCGACGTGTCGTCCCGGACCGGGCGGGTAGCCCCGCGCTGCGGGCGACCACCGCCGGAGCCTGCAAGAGCCCTGCCGGGGCCTGCGCGGGGGCCTGCCGAGAGGACACCGCCGTGAGCGAGCACGACACCCTGCCCCTGCCCGACCACGACCACCTGCCCCTGGGCAGCCTGACGTCGCGGATCCGGACCCTGGACGCCGGCGGTCTCGGGCAGGTGCTGGCCTACGAGCGGGCGCACGCCGACCGGCTGCCCGTCGTCCAGGCGGTGGAGCACCGGCTGGAGCAGCTGCGCTCGGGCGCGGAGCCGTCGGAGGGGTCGCCCCTGGCCGCGCAGCCCGAGCACGCGCCCCCGGCCGCGGGCGGGTCGCAGGTCGGCGAGGCGACCGCCGGGCCGGTGGTGGACCCGCCGTCGCACGGCGACCCGACCAACCCGGCGCAGCCCCGGTCGACGGGCTGAGCCCAGCCCCCGGAGGACTCAGCCCCCGCAGGACTCAGCCCCCGAAGGACTCGGCCACACCCAGCACCGCCGGTCCGACCAGCACCACGAGCAGCGCCGGGAGGATGCACAGCATCAGCGGGAAGAGCACCGTGACCGGGATCTTCATCGCCTTCTCCTCGGCGCGCTGGCGCCGCTTGACGCGCATCTCGTCGGCCTGCACCCGGAGCACGTCGGCCATCGCGATGCCGAACTCGTCGGCCTGGTTGACCGCGCGGACGAAGCGGGCGAGGTCGGGCACGTCGGTGCGTCGGGCCAGGGCGTCGTAGGCGTCGCGGCGCGGCCGACCCACCGCGACGTCCTGCAGGGTGGTGGCGAACTCGGCGGCCAGCGCACCCCTGCCGCCGGCGGTGGTCCGGGTCAGCGCGGCGTCGAAGCCCAGGCCGGCCTCGACCGCGATCGTCGTCTGGTCGAGCACGTCGGGCAGCTCCCGGGCCAGCAGCTCCCGGCGCTCCTCGCCGCGCCCGTGCAGCAGCACGTCGGGGAGCACGTAGAGACCGGCGGTGAGGGCAAGCAGCACCAGGACGGCGGGCAGCCCGGGCCGGGCGGCGAGGACGGCACCACCCGCGGTGGCCCCGACCGCCGCGCCGGCCAGCTTGGCCCACAGCACCCGGGCCATCGTCCAGCCGGCGGGGCTGCCGGCCCGGCCCAGGGCACGCCGCACGTGCCCGGCCACCCGGTCCGGGGTCAGCGCGCGCAGCACGGCCCCGCTGGCCGTGCGCGCCTCCGCCGTCCCCGCCGTGCCCGCGGTCGCCACCGTCCCCGGGAGCAGACCCCGGGACAGGTTGTCGGCCACGACCCCGGCGACCACCCCGGGACGCAGCACCCACAGGGCGGCCGCGACGGCGGGGGGCAGCACGAGCGCGGCGACGGCGGCCAGCACCAGGGCGGGCATCAGAACGCGATCCGGACGACGGAGCGGAGCCAGACCCCGCCGACCAGCCACAGCACGGCACCGGTGGCCGACAGCACCAGCCCGGCACCGGAGGTCAACCGCCCGACGTACTCCGGGCTCACCAGGGCCAGGAAGCCCAGCGCGAGGACCGGCAGGGCCATCAGCACGTACCCCGACACCCGGCCCTCGGCCGAGAGCGCCTGCACCTGGCGACGGACCTGCGCGCGCTCCCGGATGGTCGCCCCGACGCGGTCCAGCACCTCGGCCAGGTTGCCGCCCACCTCGCGGTGCACGGCGATGGCCTGCCCGACCCAGCCCAGGTCCTCGTTGCCGGTGCGGTCCACGACCTCCTCCAGCGCGGCACCCAGGTCGCGGCCCACCCGGGTCTCGGCGACGACGCGGCCGAACTCGACCGACATCGGCGGCTCGGTGTCGGTGGACAGCGCGTCCATCGCCCGCAGCACGCTGTGCCCGGCCCGCAGGCCTCCGGCCATCAGCTGCAGGGCGTCGTCCAGCTGCTCGGCGAAGGCCGCCTGCCGCCGGCGGGTCAGCACCCCGAGGACGATGCGCAGCCCCACCGGGACGACGGCGGCGGCCAGCAGCCCACCGAGGACGCCGGTCAGCGCGAGCCCGAGGACACCCAGGGCGAGGGCGGCGGTGCCGCAGCGCAGCACCACCTCGCCGGGGCGGGCCTGCAGGCCGGCGCGCTCCAGCGCGGCGGACAGCGGACGGGCCAGCCCGCGGGCCTCCAGCACCCGGTGCACCCGGACGGCCAGCGCGGCGGCGGTGACCGAGCCGGCCGGCTGGGGCGGCAGCGAGGGGTCCAGCCGCGACCGGGGCACCAGGACCGGGCGCGGGACCAGCACGACGAGGGCCACGACCAGCACGGCGCCCGCGCAGCACGCGACGCCGAGCTCGACGGCGCTCACCAGGCCGCCCGCGCGGAGGAGGCACCGAAGGTCCCGGCGGGCACCGTGATGCCCAGCTCGGCGAACCGGTCGGCGAAGCGCGGGCGCACGCCGGTGGGGACGGTGGTGCCCAGGAACCGGCCCGAGGCGTCGACCCCGGCCGCGGCGTCGAAGCGGTAGACGTCCTGCAGCACCGGGGTCTCGGACTCCAGGCCCTGGACCTCGGTGACGTGGGTGACGCGGCGGCTGCCGTCCCGCAGCCGGGACAGCTGCACCACGACGTCGACGGCCGAGACGATCTGCTCGCGGATGGCCCGCGAGGGCAGGTCCAGCCCGGACATGAGGACCAGCGTCTCCAGCCGGGCCAGCGCGTCGCGCGGGGAGTTGGCGTGCACGGTGGACATCGAGCCGTCGTGGCCGGTGTTCATCGCCTGCAGCATGTCCAGGCTCTCCCCGCCGCGGACCTCGCCCACGACGATCCGGTCCGGGCGCATGCGCAGCGCGTTGCGGACCAGGTCGCGGATGCTGACGCCGCCGCGACCCTCGATGTTGGCCGGGCGGGACTCCAGCCGGACGACGTGGTCCTGCTGCAGCTGGAGCTCGACGGCGTCCTCGATGGTGACGATGCGCTCGTCGGCCGGGATGAAGGAGGACAGCGCGTTGAGCAGCGTCGTCTTCCCGCTGCCGGTGCCGCCGGACACGATGACGTTGAGCCGGGCCTGGACACAGGCCCGCAGCAGGTCCGCCGTCTCCGGGCTCAGGGTGCCGAACCCGACCAGGTCCGCGACGGTGAAGGGCTGCGCGGAGAACTTGCGCACGGTCAGGGACGAGCCGCCGAAGGACAGCGGCGGGATGACGGCGTTGACCCGGGATCCGTCGGCCAACCGGGCGTCCACCAGCGGTGAGGACTCGTCGATGCGACGGCCGACCTGGGAGACGATCCGCTCGATCACCCGGCGCAGGTGCGCCTCGGAGGCGAAGCGGGCGTGCGTGCGGACCAGCCGCCCGCCGCGCTCGACGTACACCGCGTCCGGGCCGTTGACCATGATCTCGGTGACCGAGGGGTCCTCCAGCAGGGGCTGCAGCGGGCCGTAGCCCAGGACGTCGTCGGTGACCTCGCGCAGCAGCAGCTGCCGCTCCTCCGGGGTCAGCGGGGTCTGCTCGAAGGACACCACGCGCTGCAGCTCGGTGCGGACCAGGGCGTGCAGCTGCTCCTCACCCAGGTCCGGGTTGCCCAGGCGGGTCCCCAGGCGGGCGAAGAGGGCGGTGCTGGCCCGCTCCTTCATCTGCAGCAGCGCGTCGCTGGGTGCGGCGGCGGCCGCCGGCTCGGGGGACGTCGCGGTGGACACCCGGACCGGTCCGGCCGAGGGCGCCAGTCCGCGGGCGGTGGCGACGCGTTCGGCGAGGCTCACCGGGACTGCCCCGCGCTGCTGCGACGACGCAGCCAGGACCGCGCCGGCGCCGGGGCGAAGACGTCGAGCAGGGGTGCGAAGGAGCGCACGAACGGGTCGCGGGTGCCGCTCTGCAGCAGCGGGGCGCCGACGTTGGTGGACAGCCGGACCGCCTTGCTGTGCGGCAGCAGCACGTCCGGGCGGACCCCCAGGGTCGCAGCGACGTCGTCGGGGCCCGGGGTGCTGCGGCGCTGCACGGCGTTGAGGACCAGGTGCCGGGTGGGCAGCAGGGAGAGCTCCTCGAGCAGGGCGAGCTCGCTGCGCAGGCCGCGCACGGAGGGCACGTCGGTGCTGCTCAGGGCGACCAGGTCGGTGCTGGCCTCCACGGCGGCCAGGGTCGGGTCGGTGAGCCCGGGGGCGGTGTCGACGACGACGTGGCGGAACTGCCGGCGCAGGGTCTGCAGCAGCCGGGTGACCTGCTCGGCGGTGACGGCGTCACCGGCGACCGGTGAGTCGGCGCCGCAGACCACGAGCAGACCGGTGGGGTGCCGCTCCAGCAGGGCCTTGAGGGCGATCGGGTCGGTGGCGGCGGACCCGCTGACCAGCTCGGGCAGCCGGTGGACCGGCTCCATCGCCAGGGCGCTGGCCACGTCCCCGAACTGCAGGTCCAGGTCGACCAGCACCGTGCTGCCCTCCCCGGCGCGCTGGGCGAGGCCCACCGCCAGGTTGGTCGCCACGGTGGTCTTGCCGACGCCGCCCTTGGGCGACACGACCGCGACCACCTGGTGGTCGGCGCCCTCGACGCGTGCCGCGGGACCGGTGGCGTCGCGGCGGGCCGCGGTGAGCGAGGCGGCCCGGGCGAGGGCCCCGGCCAGCTCGTCGGCAGCGCCCTGCGGGTCCAGCACGTCACGCACCCCCGCCTGCAGGGCGCTCTGCCAGGACGCCCGGTCCAGCCGGGCCACGAGCACGACGCTGGTGCCCGGCACCTCCTGGTCGATCCGCTGGGCCAGGCCCAGGGCGACGTCGTGGCCGGCGGCGTCCCCGAGCACGACCACGTCCGCGGCCTCGGCGCCGCGCAGCCAGCCGACCAGCCGGGCGACCAGGCGGTCGCGGTGGTCCTCGGCGCGCAGCGCGGTGGCGGGGACGACGAGCAGGTCGGTCCCGGGCACGCCCTGCAGCCGGGTGTGCAGGACCTCGTCGGCAGCGATCAGCAGCACCCGGTTCACGACAGGACCTCCTCGACGGTGACGGTGCGGGTGCCGTCCTCGACGGCGTCCTCGGCCTCGGCGGACAGCCAGACGGAGCCGTGCTCCATGGCCCAGACCAGCTCCTCGGCGTCGGCGGCGCTCAGCGCCAGGGTGACGAGCACGGCGCCGTCGGTGACGCCGCCGGTGGTCGTGGTGGCCGCGGTCTCGGCGAGACCGCCACCGGCGGGTGCGCCGGCGACGTCGTCCGCGCCGGTGTCGACCGCGGTGACGAGCACCTTGTGCAGGGTCAGGTGGGTCGCCCCGAGGACCTGGCTGGAGACGAAGACACCGACGGTGTCCCCGGCGGCCAGTCGGCCGCCCAGGGCGCGCTGGGCCTCCAACGAGACGCTGACCTCCTGCAGTCCGGCGGGCACCGGGACGGTGCCGGGCGGCAGCAGGCTCTCCGGGCTGGCGAAGCGCGCGGTCAGCAGCTGCTCCCCCGGCTGCAGGTCCACGGTGGTCACCAGGCCGGTGAGCGGGGCGAGGGTGTCCAGCGCACCGTCGGCGACCAGCCGGGCGGGGACGGCGGTGAGCTCCACGGAGCCGGCCACGTCGGCGGCCGGGGTGCCGGCGGGCACCGGGTCCACCACGACGTAGCGCTCGACGGTGCGGGCCCCGGCCAGGGCGCGGTCGTCGGCCCCCTGGACCCACTGGACCAGCACCCCGGCACCGGCGGTGGCCAGCACGGCGGCCACGAGCAGGGCGAGCAGACGGCGTCTCATCAGGTCACCTCGAGAGCAGGACGGCCCGGGCACCCAGGTCGGGTGCACCGCTGACCGTGTCGGAAGGGGCGGCGTCGAGCGCGGCGTAGCCGGTCGGGTGGCCGAGGAGGCAGGGCTGGTCGCCGCAGGCGGCGCCGGCACCGACGACGGTGGTCCCGGTCGACCAGCCGGTGATGCGGAAGCCGGCGATGCCCAGGACCCGCGCGGACGAGCCGGAGGCGGTGCCGGTGAGCCGGTCGAAGACCGGCACCGGGACGACGGTGCCCAGCAGCGGGCGGAGGGTGTCCAGGTCGCAGCCCGGCGGGACGTCGTCGGTGACGGCGAGGTCCGCCCCCGCGACGACGTCCACGGAACACCCGTCGGCGGCCAGCAGGACCAGGCCCGTCGCGACCGGGCCGGCGGGGCCCTCGCAGGTGGCGTCTGCACTGGGGCGGACGACCTGCGGGCGGTCGCCGGTCGGCACGCCGGCCGGACCGGGACGCTCGCAGACCGACAGCGCGACGGGCACCGGGGAGGTGACCGCGGACAGCGGTGCCCAGCGGGCGGTGGTGCTGGCCTCGACCCGACTGGCGCCGACGCCCAGCACGCCGGCGAAGACCGGGGTCACCCGGGACGCCACGGTCACCGTGACCGTGGCGCCGTCCACCGTGGCGGTGGTCCGGGCGGTGTCGTCGCCGGCGCGGTTGGCGGCGGTGAGGGCGGTGGCGGTGCCCGCGACGTCGCCGCAGGTGCCGCGGGCGCAGTCGGCGGCCACGGCGAGGGCCCCGGCGTCGCTGGCGTTGTGCAGCTGGGTGCGGGCCACGTAGACCACGGCGGTGTCCACGGCGAGCGCGGCGAAGCCGAGCAGCGGCACCAGCAGCAGCGCGACGACGAGGGCGACGGCGCCGCGTTCGTCGGTCACCCGCCGCATCGCATGGCCGCCTGCCCGGTGAGGTCCCAGCCGCCGTAGAGGCCGGTGAGCGAGGGGGCGGTGTAGTGGACGAGGACGGTGGCGGTCGCGGACGGGTCGGTGCAGCGGCCGGGGTCGACGACGACCTCGTCGGCGCGCAGGACCGGGGACAGCGAGGTGGCGGTGGTCAGCACGGCGGTCCGGGCGGCGTCGGGGTCGTCCTGGACGGCCATCACCCGCACGCCCTCGCGGGCGGCGGCCGACAGCGTGGCCTGGACCTGGAACAGCCGGCCGACCTCCATGATGCCGAACAGCAGCACGAGCAGGACCGGCAGCACGAGGGCGAACTCGACGGCGGTCGCGCCGCGCTCGTCGCGGGTGCGGTGCACGGTGCCTCCTCTGCTGCGGGTCGTGGGTGGGGTGGGTGGGGGGGGGTGGGCGCGGACCGGGGCGGCGGGTGCCGCCCCGGTCCGGGTCGAGCGGTCAGTGACCGCCGGGCAGGGCGCGCAGGACGTCGGTGAACATCGCCCGGAGGTCCGAGCCGAGGAAGACGACAGCGCCGACGATGACGGCGGCGATCAGGGCGACGAGCAGGCCGTACTCGACGGCGGTGGCGCCCCGCTCGTCGTCGACGAGCCGGTCGCGCAGGCCCTCGACGAGGACGACGAGGGCGATGAAGGGGTTGACCATGGGTGGACTCCTCGCGAGCCGCTGTCCGTGCAGGCCTGGATGGCCTGGCGACCCGGTCGCGGCTCCCTGGACATCGGCACGGGGGCGGCGTGGTGCAGCGCGGGCCGGCCGGTCTCACCCAGGGGGGTGAGTACCGCACGCGATGGCGCCGGATCCACTGGTTCCGGTGGGGCGGGCCCGCACGGGCCCGCGGTCAGCCGCCGGCGAGGAAGAGCACGGCGAGGACGCCGCCGAGCAGCGCCGGCCCGAAGGGCAGCGCCGTACGGCGCCCGGCCCGCCCGGCGGCCAGCAGCACCAGGCCCACCGCGGCCTGCGCGACCGCGGCCAGCAACAGCCCGACCAGCACCGAGGGCCACCCCAGCCAGCCCAGGTACAGCCCCACCAGGAGCCCGAGCTTGACGTCGCCCATGCCCAGACCGGCCGGGTTGGCCAGCGCCAGCAGCAGCAGGCCGGTCGCGACGACCGGGGCGGCCACCAGGGCCCGGCCCAGGTCCGGCCACGTCCCGGCACCGGCGGCCGCACCGGCCAGCAGCACGACGGCACCGGTGGTCAGCGGCAGCAGCAGCCGGTTGGGCAGCAGCAGGTGCTGCAGGTCGACCACGGTCAGCAGCACCGCACCCAGCGCGAACCAGAGCCACGCCGCCGTCGCGGGACCGAGCCCCACGTGCAGCACGACGGCGGCCGACAGTCCCGCCGTCCCCAGCTCCAGCCAGGGCGGCCGGACGGCGAGGGCGCGCGTGGCCACCGGGCCGGGCTCGGAGCGCGCGGCCGGGACCCGGTGCGCCAGCCGGTTGAGCACCCGGCCGGCGGGCAGCCCCAGCGCGGCGACCAGCGCGGCCACCGTCAGCAGGGTCGGGTCCACGGCCAGGAGGGTGACACGGTGCCGCCGCCGGGACCGTCAGGCACGCGGCCGGCGCCCGGGTGGGTCAGGCGGTGCGGTCAGGCTGTGCGGTCAGGCTGTGCGGTCAGGCGGCGCGGTCAGGTTGTGCGGTCGTCCGCACCCGCCCGCTCGGCGCAGACCGGGCAGGCGTCGGCGTCGGCCCGGTCGAAGGGCCGCTGCCCCCACACCCGGACGGCGACGTTGCACAGCGAGGTGACGCGGGCGAGGTCCTCGCCCCCGGCCGGCACCGCGTGCAGCGGCCCGGCCATCTGCTCGGCGGTGGTGCCGCCCTCGGCGTCGGGCAGGGTCACCGGGGTGGTCTCGCGGCCGGTCCAGGGGGTGCTCACCGCCCGACTGTGCCCTGCGCGACGACGCGGCGCCCGGCGTGCCCGACGGACCCCGACGTGGCGCGGGCCACCCGCGGGCGGCAAGGTGGTCTGGTCGTGCAACCGTCGCACGCGCAGACCGAGGACTGGAGCCGCATGCACGCACAGCGAGGCACCCCCACCGACGGCGGTCGGGCCTGATGGCCGGCTGGGTGTCGATCCACCGGGTGAGCACGCACGAGCACCTGCGGACCAAGGAGCAGATGGTGGCCGCGACCGTGCGCGCCGTCGAGGAGGCCGGGCTGGACGGCCCGTCGCACCGGGTGCTGGAGGCGGCGGTGGCAGCGGAGGACGCCCCGCACTGAGGCGCGCTCAGGCGGTCCGGTCGACCAACCGGGGCAGGTCGGCGAACACCGCGTCCAGCACGCAGTGCCCGGCGCCGAGCAGGCCGGCCCGCGGTCCGGCCAGGCTGACCACGACCTCCAGGCCGTCGGTCACCAGCGGCGGGCTCTGGGCGTAGACGGCGGACCGGACGCCCGCGACGAAGGCCTCGGCCTGGCTGAGCCAGCCGGCGAGCACGAGCCGGTCGGGGTTGACCAGGTTGACGATGGTGGCCAGCACCGTGCCGGTCCGGCTGCCCGCCTCGCGCAGCAACCGGGTCGTCTGCGGGTGGGCGTCGCGGGCCAGGTCGAGCAGGGCGTCGACGCCGGTGACCTCGACGCCCTCCTCGCGCAGCCGGGTGGCCAGCGCGGCACCGCTGGCGACGGCGTCCAGGCAGCCGACCCGGCCACAGGAGCAGGCGACCGGCTCGGCGTCGGGCACGGTGACGTGGCTGATGTCGCCGGCGAAGCCCCGGGCACCGCGCTGCAGGACGCCCTGCACGACGATCCCGCAGCCGATCCCGGACCCGGCCTTGACCAGCACCAGGTGCTCGGGTGAGGGGTCGGTGGCGTGCTCCCCGAGCGCCATCAGGTTCGCGTCGTTGTCCACGACGACCGCGGCCCCCTCGGGCAGGTGGCGGCGGGCGAGGGCCGCGACGTCGGCGCCGTTCCACCCGGGCATCCGCGCCGGGGAGGTCACCACACCGGCCGGGAACGACACCGGGCCCGGGACGCCGAGACCCAGCCCGAGCAGCCGTCCCGCGTCCGGGCCCTGCTCCTGGTGCAGCTGGGTCAGCACCCCGGACACGGTGCCCAGGACGGCGTCCGGGCCGTCGGCGACCCGCACCGGCACCCGGCGCTCGGCCAGCACCGCGCCGCTGACGTCGAGCACCGCACAGTCCGCGTGCTGCTCCCCCAGCCCGACCGCGCCGACGACACCGAGGCCGCGGGCGAGGGCCAGTCGGCGGGGCGGTCGTCCGCTGCCGGCGGCCGGGCCGTCCACCTCGGCGAGCACCCCGGTGCGCAGCAGCTCCTCCACCCGGCCGGCGACCGTGGTGGGCGAGGCGCCGGTGAGCCGGGAGAGCTCGGCGCGCGAGCTCGCCCGCCCGGAGCGGAGCAGGGACACCAGGGAGGCAGGGGACCCGGGTCGGGCCGGGGGGTCGACGCGCACGGCGGCAGTAGAGCACGCAGGGGGTCGAATGTCCCGGTGGTTAAAACTCTTTTGGATTAAGTCGCAGGCCTTTTGCATGCAACCAGTGGGTGCTTAGTGTTCGCGGCGTCACAGCCCCGGTCCACCCGTCGAGAGGAGCACCCGTGTCCGTCGCACCCGGCAGCGCGATTCCGATGGTCAGCCTGCGGTCGGTCGACAAGCACTTCGGCGACCTGCACGTGCTCCGCTCCGTCGACCTCGACGTGGCCGCCGGCGAGGTGGTCGTCGTCATCGGCCCGTCCGGGTCGGGCAAGTCCACCCTGTGCCGAACGATCAACCGGCTCGAGCCGATCGACTCCGGCCAGGTGCTGGTCGACGGCGTCCCGGTGCCCGCCGAGGGCGCCGCGCTGGCCCGGCTGCGCGCCGACGTCGGCATGGTCTTCCAGTCCTTCGACCTCTTCGCGCACAAGACCGTGCTGGACAACCTCTGCCTGGCCCCGGTGATGGTCCGCGGCACCCCGCGGGCCCAGGCCCGCCGCGAGGCGCTGGAGCTGCTGGAGCGGGTGGGCATCGCCGACAAGGCCGGCCACTTCCCCGCCCAGCTCTCCGGGGGCCAGCAGCAGCGCGCGGCGATCGCCCGCGCCCTGGCCATGCGGCCCAAGGTGATGCTCTTCGACGAGCCCACCTCGGCCCTGGACCCGGAGATGGTCGCCGAGGTGCTGGCGGTCATGACCTCGCTGGCCGAGGACGGCATGACGATGGTCGTGGTCACGCACGAGATGGGCTTCGCCCGCCGGGCCGCCGACCGGGTGGTCTTCATGGACGCCGGCGCGATCGTCGAGGTCGCCCCGCCCGAGGAGTTCTTCGCCGGCGGCGGCAGCGCCCGCACCCGCAGCTTCCTGTCCGCGGTGCTGTCGCACTGACCCCTGATCTCCGGCGCGCGGTCCGCGCTGCCGGCCCTCCCCCCGCCCCGGCGGGTCCGTCGAAAGGCAAGGAATGAGCCGCACCCTCCGGCGACGCTCCACGATCGCCGCTTCCCTCGCGCTGGTCGCCTCGCTCGGCCTCACCGCCTGCGGGGGCTCCGACTCGGGGTCCTCCGCCGTGCCGCCCTCCGCGGGCGGGGGCGGGGAGGACGTCCTGCAGGAGGTCTACGACGACGCACCGGTCGCCGAGGCGGCGGCGTTGCTCTCGGACTCCACGATGGCCGAGATCCGCGAGCGCGGCGTGCTGCGCGTCGCGGCAGCACTGGACGCCCCACTGCTGAGCCAGCAGGACCCCAGCAACCCCGACGACGTCCAGGGCTTCGACATCGACCTGGCCAAGCTGCTGGCCATCTACATCATCGGCGAGCCGAACATCGAGATCGTGCCGCCGGCCTCGGAGACCCGGGAGGCGCTGCTGACCAACGGCACCGTCGACGTCGTCTTCAACACCTACACGATCACCGAGGAGCGGGCCGAGCAGATCTCGTTCGCCGGCCCCTACTTCGTCTCCGGACTGGCCGTCGCCGTGCGCGCCGACGAGGAGGAGATCCAGGGCATCGAGGACCTGGGCGGGCGCACCGTCATCGTCGGGGCGAACACCCCCGCGGTCACCGCGGTGCCCGAGGAGCAGCCCACCGCCGAGGTGGTCAGCTTCGCGACCGACCCGCAGGCCGTGCAGGCCCTGACCCAGGGCCGCGGCGACGCCTACGTGCAGGACTACACCCTGCTCGCCGCCGACGCGGAGTCCAACGACGGCATCAAGGTCGTGGGCCAGCCCTTCACCGAGGAGGCCTACGGCATCGGCCTGCCGCCGGAGGACCAGGACTTCAAGGACTTCGTCAACGACTGGCTCGAGCAGGTCTACGCCGACGGCTCCTGGGCCGCGGTCTTCGACGCCACCCTCGGCACGGTCGGCGACGGCAGCACGCCCGAGCCGCCGGTCATCGGCTCGGTCCCCGGCTCCTGACCGGCCCGTCCCACTGACCGCATGAGCAGCAGCAGCGCCGACAGGAGGTCCCGGTGAGCGCTCTGATCGACTCCTGGCCCGCCCTCCTCGCGGGTCTGGGCACCACCGTGCTCGTCCTGGTCACCTCCGCCGTGGGGGCCCTCGTCCTGGGGGTCCTGGTGACGGTGGCCCGGGTCAGCCCGGTCCCCGTCCTGCGCGCGGCGGCCTTCGGGTACGTCCAGGTGCTGGTCAACGTGCCCCTGCTGGCGCTGCTGCTGCTCGCCGTCTTCGCCCTGCCCGACGCCGGGCTGATCGCCCCGCTGACGGTGACCGCGATCATCGTGCTCACCGTCTACGAGGCCGCCTACGTCGCCGAGGCCCTCCGCAGCGGGATCAACACCGTCCCGCGTGGACAGGTCGAGGCGTCCCGGGCGCTGGGCTTCACGCTCGCCCAGACGCTGCGGCTGGTCGTCGTCCCCCAGGCGGCCCGGGCCGTCGTCCAGCCGCTGGGCAACGTGCTCATCGCGCTGCTGATGAACACCGCCCTGGCAGCCACCGTGGGGGTCGTCGAGCTGACCTCGGCGGTCAACAAGGTCAACCTGGTCCAGGCCCAGCCGATCCCGATCTTCGGCGCGGCCGGGCTGGTCTACATGGCGCTGGCCCTGGTCATCGGGCTGGGCGCCGGCCGCATCGAGAAGAAGGTGGCGATCCGGCGATGAGGGCCCGCAGGGTCTCCGAGACCGCCTACCTCTACGACGAGCCCGGGCCGCGCGCCCGCCGCCGCATCCGGATCGCCTCGGCGGTCAGCGTGCTGGTGCTGGCCGGGCTGCTGGCACTCGCGCTGGTCCAGTTCGGCTCCCGCGGGCAGCTGGACGCCGACCGCTGGACGCCGTTCCTGTCCTGGCCGATCTGGGAGTACCTGCTCGTCGGCCTGCGCGGCACGCTGCTGGCCGCCGCCGTCGTCGCCGTCCTGGGCGGGGTGCTGGGCGTGCTGCTGGCGCTGGGCCGGCTGAGCCCGGTCCGTCCGCTCCGCGTGCTGTGCACCGGGTTCATCGAGGTCTTCCGCACCCTGCCGGTGCTGCTGCTGATCTACCTGATGCTCTTCGGGCTCCCGGCCTACGGGATCAACCTGCCGGTGCTGTGGAAGCTCGTCGTCCCGCTCACCATCGCCAACGCCGCCGCGTTCGCCGAGATCGTCCGCGCCGGGGTGCTCAGCCTGCCCCGCGGGCAGTCCGAGGCCGGCGCCTCGCTGGGGATGCGACGCCTGCAGGTGATGCGCGCCGTCGTCCTCCCCCAGGCGCTGCGCGCGGTCACCCCGTCGCTGGTGGTCCAGCTGGTGAGCCTGCTCAAGGACACCTCGCTGGGCTACGTCGTGGCCTACACCGAGCTGCTCTACCGGGCCCAGGTGCTCAGCTCCTACAACCGGCTGCTGATCCAGACCTTCCTGGTCGTCACCCTCGTCTACCTCGTCGTCAACGGTGCGCTGTCCGCGCTGGCCTCCCGCATGCGCCGCCGGACCACGCGCACCGCCGCCCCGGTCGCCGCTGCCGTCCCCCCGCAGCAGGGCGCACCCGCACCCACCGTGGAGGCCCCCCGTGGCTGAGCACCCCGTCGTCACCCCCGCCCCCGTCCTGGCCGAGCTGGCCGTCGTCGTCCGGTCCGGGTTGGTCGAGAGCCGGCACCTGGGTTCGCTGGTCGCGCTGGGCGCCGACGGCACCCCGGTCCTGGAGCTCGGCGACCCGGACGCCGTCGTGCTGCCGCGCTCGACCACCAAGCCGCTGCAGGCGCTGGCCTGCCTGGAGGCCGGCGCCCCGCTGGAGGGCCCCGCGCTGGCCATCGCCGCGGGCTCGCACACCGGCGAGGACCGGCACGTCGAGGTCGTCCGGGCGGTGCTGGCCCGGGCGGGGCTGGACGAGTCCGACCTGCGCTGCCCGCCGGACCTGCCCGAGGACGAGGAGACCCGGCTGCGCCTGCTGCGCGCCGGTGAGGGCCCCTCCCGGGTGCGGATGAACTGCTCGGGCAAGCACGCCGCGATGCTGTCGGCCTGCGTCGCCGCCGGCTGGCCCACCGAGGGCCACCTGGACGCCGACCACCCGTTGCAGCAGCACGTGCGCACCGTCGTGGCCCGGGAGATCGGCGCGCCGGTCGGGCACACCGCCGTCGACGGCTGCGGCGCAGCCCTCTTCGGGACGACGGTGCGCGGCCTGGCGACCGCCTTCCGCTCGCTGGCGCTGGCGCCGTCGGGCAGTCCGGCCGCCCAGGTCGCCGCCGCGATGCGCGCGCACCCGGAGTTCGTCGGCGGCCGCGGGCACGTCAACAGCCGGCTGATGGCCGACCTCCCCGGCGTGCTGGCCAAGGGCGGGGCCGAGGGCGTCATCGGGGTCGCCGGGCCGCGGGGCCAGGCCGTGGCGATGAAGGTCGTCGACGGCAGCCCCCGTGCCACCACCGTGGTCGCGCTGGCCGTGCTGCGCGGCCTGGGCGTGGACACCTCGGCCGTGGCCGACCTGACCTCGGTGCCCGTCCTCGGTGGCGGGGTCCCCGTCGGCGCGGTCCTGCCCGGCGCGGCGCTGGCCGCCTGGTGACGACCGTCGAGATCTGCGTCGAGGACGTCGAGGGCGCGCTGGCCGCGGCCGGCGCCGGGGCCGACCGGGTCGAGCTGTGCGCCGCCCTGTCCGAGGGCGGGGTGACCCCGAGCGCCGGCACCCTCGCCGCGCTGGGCACCCGCGCACCCGCGCTGTCGGTCACCGTCCTGGTCCGCCCCCGCGGCGGGGACTTCGTGCACTCCCCCGTCGAGCTGGACGTGGTGTGCGCCGACATCGCCGCAGCCCGCCGCACGCTGCCCGTCGTCGGGGTCACGGTCGGCCCGCTGAGCCCGCGCGGCCGCATCGACCGCGCCGCGCTGGACGCGATGGTCGCGGCCGCCGGCTCCGCGCCGGTGACCTTCCACCGGGCCTTCGACACCCTGGCCGACCAGCCCGCCGCGCTGGCGGAGCTGGTGGACGCCGGGGTCAGCCGGGTGCTCACCTCCGGCGGGGCGGCCACCGCGGCCGAGGGCACCGCCGCGCTGCGCGACCTGGTGGCCGCGGCAGCCGGGCGGATCGAGGTGATGGCCGGCGGCGGCGTGCGCGCGGGCAACGTCGCGGAGCTGGTCGCCGCCACCGGTGTCCCGGCCGTGCACCTGCGCGCCGCCCGCACCGTGCCCTCGCCCGGGCACCGCAGCACCACCGGCGTCTCCTACG
This sequence comes from Modestobacter sp. Leaf380, assembly GCF_001424485.1. Lineage (GTDB taxonomy): Bacteria > Actinomycetota > Actinomycetes > Mycobacteriales > Geodermatophilaceae > Klenkia. The sequence continues at coordinate 409,298 of NZ_LMQC01000020.1, read as the reverse complement.
ACCCCGGCACCCGCACGATCACCTCCACCGACGAGGTCGCTGCCGTCGTCGCTGCCCTCCGGGAAGGGCGGGCCGGGTGACCGCGGAGCCCGACCGGGCCGTGCTCGGGCTCGACGTCGGGGGCACCACCACCAAGGCGCTGCTGGTCGACGTCGCCGGGCGGGTGCTGGTCGAGGACGTCCGGCCCACGCCGGCCGGACCCGACCCGGTCGGCCACCTCGCCTCCGAGCTGGACCGCCTCAGGGCCGTGGCCACCGGACGCGGCCTGACCGTCGTCGGGGCAGGGGTGGTCACCCCGGGCCTGATCGAGGAGTCGACCGGGACCGTGCACTACGCCTCCAACCTGGGCTGGCGTGACCTGCCGCTGCGGTCGGCCCTGCAGGACCGGGTGGCCGTGCCGGTGACCACCGGGCACGACGTCCGGGCGGCCGGGCTGGCCGAGCGGCTGCTGGGGGCAGCCCGCGGGGTCGACGACGTGCTGCTGCTGACCCTGGGCACCGGGATCGCCGCGGCCCTGGTCAGCGGCGGGTCCGAGGTCACCGGCGGCACGGGCGCGGCCGGCGAGGTCGGCCACGCACCGGTCCGGCCCGGCGGTGAGCGGTGCACCTGCGGCCAGCGAGGCTGCCTGGAGGTCTACGCCTCCGGGGCCGGCGTCGCCCGGCGCTACGCCGCCCGCACCGGCGTCACCCGGTCGGCCGCCGAGGTCGTCGCCCGGCTCGGTGCCGACGACGACGCCACCGCGGTGTGGGCGGACGCGACGTCCGCACTGGCCGACGCGCTGGTCACCGCGACCCTGCTGCTGGACCCCTCGGTCGTCGTCCTCGGTGGCGGGCTGGCCCGGGCCGGCAGCGCGCTGGTGGACCCGGTGGCCGAGGGTCTGGCCGCCGGGCTGACCTGGCGGGCCGCCCCGCCGGTGCGGCTGACCCCGCTGGGTCCGGCGGCCGGCTGCCTGGGCGCGGCGGCGATGGCCATGGCCCACGCCGGGCTGGCCGGGCTGCTGGCCGACTGGCCGGCGCCTCAGCCGCGGCCCAGCTCCAGCGTCGTCGTCACCTCGTAGCGGTCGCCCCGGTAGACCGACCGGGTGTGCTCGACCGGGCGGCCGCCGGAGCGGGCCACCCGGTCGAAGGCCAGCACCGGGGCGCCGGCCGGCAGGCCGAGCAGGACCGCGGTGTCCGGGTCGGCGGCGGTCGCGCGCACGGACTGCTCGGCGCGGTCCACGGTCGCGCCGTAGACCTCGCCCAGCAGCGTGTAGACCGAGCCGGTCAGGTCGTGGGCGTCCAGGTCCGGGGCCACGTCGGCGGCGTACCAGCCGTCGTCGACGGACATCGGTGCCTCGTCGGCCAGCCGGAGCCGGCGCAGGTGCCAGGCGGGCTCGTCCGGGGCCAGCGCGAGCGCCTGCCGGGTGGCCGGCGGCGGGTCGGCCAGCGCCAACCCCAGGACGACGGTGGAGGGCGTGAGCCCCATCCGGCGCATGTCCTCCGCGAAGGACGCCAGGTGCAGCCGGGACCGCGCGGGCCGCTCGCCGACGAACGTGCCCGACCCGGGCACCCGGACCAGGACGCCCTCGGCGACCAGCTGGCCGACGGCCTCGCGCACGGTGATCCGGCTGACGCCGTGCAGCTCGCACAGCCGGCGCTCCGAGGGCAGCGCCGCACCTGCGGGCAGCTGGGTGGCGAGCTCGACGAGGCGGGCGCGCAGCTGCTCGTGCTTGGCCGTGGGCCCCCGGGTGATCGGGTCGCTCACCAGCCCTGCTCGGTGAGCTTGTGGGCCAGGACGTAGCGGGCGTAGTCGGCCCGCTGCAGGCCGGCGGCCGCGGCCTCGTCGACGACCAGGGTCACGTGCGGGTGCAGCTGCAGCACCGAGCCCGGGCAGGACGCCGTCACCGGACCCTCGGCGGCGGCGGCCACCGCGGCCGCCTTCCCGTCGCCGGTGGCGACGAGCACCAGGTGCTCGGCGTCGGAGATGGTGCCCAGGCCCTGGGTCAACACGTGCCGCGGCACGGCCTCGACGTCGCCGTCGAAGAACCGGGCGTTGTCGCGGCGGGTCTGCTCGGTGAGGGTCTTGACCCGGGTGCGGCTGGCCAGCGAGGAGCCCGGCTCGTTGAACCCCACGTGCCCGTTGGCGCCGATGCCCAGCACCTGGACGGCGACCGGCCGCAGCGACGTCACCAGTGCCTCGTAGTCCCGGGCGGCCTGCAGCGGGTCCGCCGAGGACCCGTCGGGCCCGTGCACCCGGTCCGGGTCGATGCCCAGGGCGTCGGTGAGCTCGCGGCGGATGACCGCGCGGTAGGACTCCTGGTGCCCGGCGGGCAGGCCGACGTACTCGTCGAGCAGCACCGCGGTGACGGCGGCGAAGGACAGCCCGGCCTCGTGCCGGGCGACCAGCTCGCGGTAGGCCAGCAGCGGGGAGGACCCGGTGGCCAGGCCGATCGTGACCTCGCCGGGGGCGTGCTGCACCGCGGCGCTCACCACGTCGGCGACCACCCGGCCGCAGTCCTCGGGGGTGGGCAGGACGACGACCTCCACGGTCAGTTCTCCTCTCGGTGCACCCGGACCCCGGCGGCGTACACCGCGGCGGGGACCAGGTCGGGGGTGGTGACCAGCACGTCGGCGCGCCGGCCGGGGGTCAGTTCGCCCACCTCGGCGTCGAGGCCGAGCAGCCGGGCGGGGGTGCGGGTGGCAGCCGTGACCGCGGCGGCCAGGTCGACGCCGGCGTCCCGGACGGTGCGCCGGAGCACGTCGGCCAGCGTCGCGGTGCCCCCGGCGATGGCGCCCGGGTCGGCGGTCAGCCGGGCCACGCCGTCCCGGACGGTGACGTCGAGGGCGCCCAGCCGGTAGGCGCCGTCGGGCTGCCCCGCTGCGGCCATGGCATCGCTGACCAGCGCGACGTGGTCCGGTCCGACCAGCTCGAAGACCGTCGCGACGGTCTCGGGGGCCAGGTGCACGCCGTCGGCGACGAGCTCCACGACCAGGTCCCCGCGGGCCGCGGCGGCCAGGCACGCGGCGACCGGACCGGGTGCCCGGGACAGCAGCGGCGGCATGCCGTTGAACAGGTGGGTGGCACTGGCCCGTGGGCCCGCGCGGCGGACCCACCCGGTGGTGGTCGCGGCGTCGGCGTCGGTGTGGCCCAGGCTGGGCAGCACCCCGTGCATCCGGCAGACGGCGAGCAGCTCGGCGGCGTGCGCGGTCTCCGGGGCCACGGTCACCGACCGGACCAGCCCGGTGGCCAGCAGCGCGTCGAGCTCGGCCGGGTCCCCCGGCCGGAGCGCGGCGGGGTCCTGGGCACCGCAGCGGGCGGGTGACAGGTACGGGCCCTCCAGGTGCACCCCGGCGACCAGGTCGCCGACCAGGGGGGCCAGCACCGCCAGCCGCTCGCGGAGGACCTCGGGTGCCGCGGAGACCAGCGAGGCCAGCAGCGTCGTCGTCCCGGCGGCCCGGTGGTGCCTCGCCGCCCGCCGGACGCCGGCCTGGTCGCTGTCGGGGAAGGACCCGCCGGCACCGCCGTGGCAGTGCACGTCGACCAGACCGGGGAGCAGGAGCAGGTCGGTGGCCGGCGGCGGGTCGGGGTGCTCGGCGGCCGGGCCGACGTGGGTGACCCGGTCACCGTCCAGCACCACGACGGCGTCGTCGACGACGCTGCCGCCGGAGACCAGGCGTCCACGCAGGGCGGTGGGCACGGGTCCTCCTCTGGCACGTATGACCGGTCATGACCAGTGTGCCGGACGGGACGTGTCGACCACCAGCGCGGTCCCCGCACCGGGCCAGGGGCGTACGGCGACCGCGCCTGGGCGCGGGCGGCGGGGTGGCGACGGACGAGTCGGCCTGTACGCCGGGTTCTGTCCCCGGGCGCCTCGCGGCGGTCCCGGTGGGCGGTCATCCATCTAGGCCTGCGGTTGCCCGCAGGCTCGAGCGGTCTACCCGGAGACTCGGGCGGGCAGCCCTCGAACGCCTCCGCAGTGCAGCGGCGGACCGCTGCACCTTCCTGACCTTGCTCCGGGTGGGGTTTACCGAGCCACACCGGTCACCCGGTGTGCGGTGGTCTCTTACACCGCCGTTTCACCCTTACCAGCGGCGAACCGCTGGCGGTCTGTTCTCTGTGGCACTGTCCCGCGGGTCACCCCGGGTCGCTGTTGACGACCACCCTGCCCTGTGGAGCCCGGACGTTCCTCGGGGTGCAGGGTCTCCCCCGCACCACGCGACCGCCCAGCCGACTCGTCCGTCGTGCCCGCGACCCTACCGGGCCCGGCTCACCCCCAGAAGAGCCGGAAGCCCACCCGCCGGTCGCCGTCCTCGGTCAGGGTCGCCGAGTCGATCTGTCGACGTGCCTGCTCGTCGACCGGGTCGTCGCTGAGTGCCCCCAGGTAGACGGCGTGCTCGGCCAGCGAGGCCACCGCCCGCTCGACCCCGGCGGTGACGTCGACGGTGTGCGGCGGCTCCCCGATCGTCTGGACGGCGACGTACTCGACGCCCGACCACGGGTCGCCGGCCAGGTCCGGGAAGATCCACTCGTTGCCGGCGTCGGCGACGGCGTCCAGCACGGAGCGGGACAGCGCGCGGTGGTCGGCGGAGTTCCAGGCTGCCGGGGTGACGTCGGGCGTCGTCCAGGTGTCCCCGCCGTGCAGGGTGACGACGAGGTCGGGCCGGTGCCGGCGGAGTGCGGCGGCGAGGTCGCGGCGCAGCGCCGGGCCCTCGACCAGGGTGCCGTCCCGGTGGTCGAGGAACTCGACCTCGGTGACGCCGACGACCGCGGCCGACCGGCGTTCCTCCTCCTCGCGCAGCGGCCCGGCCTGCGCCGGTGGCATGCCGGCGATGCCGGCCTCGCCGCGGGTGGCCAGCAGGTAGCGGACCTCGTGGCCGGTGTCGGTCCAGACGGCGACCGCGGCGGCCACGCCGTACTCGATGTCGTCGGGGTGGGCGGCGACCACGAGGGCGCGGGACCAGTCGGTCGGGAAGGGTGCGGGCACGGGCCCGAGTCTGGCCCGCCGGTCAGCCGGCGGCGACGCGGAGCAGCTCGGCGGCCAGCAGCCCGGGCGCGCTGACCATCGGGTCGCGCCCGGTGGCCAGCTCCACCACGTCCCAGCCGGGCTGGGACCGCACCCGCGCCCGGGAGGGGTCGATGGTCGGCAGCGGTGGGGTGGTGCAGTCCAGGAAGGTGCGGGACCGGGCCAGCCAGCGCGGCAGGGAGAAGTCGACCGGGTCGTCGTAGACCCCGCCGGGCTGCGGGGTCTGCCGGCGGTCGACCCAGGCCGCGTCGCCGCCGGTGAGCCCGAAGGCGGATGCCGGGGGCGGCGGGAGCGCGCCGGTCGCGGCGATGGTGGCCCGGCGCGCGGCCGCCGTCTCCGGCGGGCTCAGGGAGGACCAGCACTCCCCCGGCGCCGGGACGACGGCGTCGACGTAGACCAGCGGGCCCACGGCGTCACCGAGCACGTCAGCTGCCGCGGTCACCGGCACGCCGCCGTAGCTGTGCCCCACGAGCACCGCGTCCCGGCACTCCTCCGCCCGCACGGCAGCGACCACGTCGGCCACGTGGGTGGCCACGGTGACCGCGGGGCCCAGCAGGTGCGCCTTCTCCCCCACCCCGGTCAGCGAGACGGTGACCGCGCGGGCTCCGGCGTCGGCCAGCAGCGGGAGCACCCGGCGCCAGCACCACGCGCCGTGCCACGCACCGTGGACGAGCACCAGGTCACGCACGGCGCCCATCCTGGCCCGTCGCGGGGCTCAGTGGGTGGGCGTGGCCTCCGGCGTCCGGTCGGCGGACCGCTCGCCGTCGCCGGGGCGGGCGCTCCGCGGGACGGGCCCGCGGACCATGAGCACGACCAGCAGCGCCCCGACGAGCCCGGCCGCGCCGGCGACCAGCAGGACGTCGCGCAGCCCGTCGGCGTAGGCGGCGGTCAGCAGGTCGGTCAGCCCCGCCCGGGCCTCCTCGGGCGCGGAACCGACGATCTGCTGGGCCTGCCCGCCGGACAGTGCGGATGCCGTCCCGGCCGGGTCGGGCGCGCCGCCGTCGGTGAGCCGGGCCGTGGCGCCGGCGGAGAAGACCGACCCCAGGACGGCGACGCCGACCGCGAAGCCCAGCTGGCGGGCGGTGTTGACCGCACCGGAGGCCATCCCGCTGCGCTCCCGCGGCACCGAGGACAGCGCGGCCGACGTCACCACGGGGTTGGAGATGCCGACGCCCAGACCCAGCACGGCCAGGCCGGGCACGAGGATCCCCCAGCTGGCCCCGGCGTCGACCCGGGCCATCAGCAGGCTGCCGATGCCGATGACGGCCAGCCCGATCGTCAGGGTGACGCGCGGCGGTGCGTCGGACAGCAGCCGGCCGGTGAGCGCGGCGGTGGCGAAGGAGACCGCCGACAGCGGGATGAACACCGCCCCGGCCTGCAGCGGGCTCAGCCCCAGGATCGACTGCAGCCACAGCGAGAGGTACAGGCTGCCGGCGAACGCGGACAGGTTCAGCAGCAGCGAGCCGATCATGATGCCGCTGAACCGGCCGCTGCGGAACAGCCGCAGGTCCAGCATCGGCGCCTCGCGGTGCAGCTCGAGGAACACCCACCCGGCCAGCACCGCGACACCGGCCACGATCGGGCCCCACGAGCCGACCGACGACCAGCCGTTGGCAGCGGCCTCGACCAGGCCGTAGACGACCGCGCCCGCACCCACGGTGAACGCGGCGATGCCCGGGACGTCGGGCTGCGGGGCGCCGGACTGCTTGGACTCGGCGACCACCCGCAGGGTCAGCACGACGGCGAACACGCAGATCGGCAGGTTGACCAGGAAGATCCAGCGCCAGGACAGCTCGGTGAGCAGGCCGCCCAGGATGGGGCCGGCCGCAGCGGCGGCACCGACGACGGCACCCCAGATGCCGAAGGCGGTCCCCCGGTCCCGGCCGGTGTAGATCGCGTTGATCAGCGCGATGGTGGTGGCGAACATGGCCGCGGCACCGATGCCCTGCACCGCGCGGGCCGCGATGAGCAGGCCGGCGTCCGGCGCGAGGCCGCAGGCCAGCGAGCTGACCGCGAAGAGCACGAGCCCGGACAGGTAGAGCCGCCGCCGGCCGTACAGGTCGGCCAGCGAGCCCGCGCCCAGCACCAGCGCGGCGAGCGCCAGGGCGTAGACGTCGACGACCCACTGCAGCTGGTCGAACGACGTCCCCAGGGACGAGGCGATGTCGGGCAGCGCGACGTTCACGATCGTGACGTCGATGAGCAGCATGAACGTGCCGGCACAGACCGCGACGAGCGGCCACCACTTGCGCATGGCGCCCAGCATGCCCGGTCGTTGCCCTGGTCAACCGCTCCGGGGCCCCACTGTCCCGACCTGCGGAAGTGCTGGTGGTCACAGCACTCCCGCAGGCCGGGGAGGGGTCAGGCGGCGGGGACCTCGGTGGCGGGGTCGCCGTCGGTCGCCGCGAGCAGCTGCGGGACGAGCCGCTCGTAGATGAAGGGCAGGCTCAGCGCCGTGACGAAGGAGAACGCCGTGCCGTAGTCGTCGGAGCCGGGGACGTAGAACGCCCGGCCCTCGGTGGCGACCGGGAGCGCCGCGTAGGCGCCGTTGGAGGTGATGGCGTCCTGCTCGTCGCCGACGTCGGCCAGCCAGACGAGGGCGTCGAGGTCCAGCAGGTCGACCCGCTCGGCGCTGATGTTGCCGCCGAAGGCATCGGGCAGCTGCGCGGTGAGCTCCTCGGGGTAGACCATCCCGAGGTCGGTCATCAGCCGGCTGCGCGGGTCGGTCGGGCCGTAGACGTACACGCCCTCGAAGGGCGCGGCCACCGCCGCGGTCTGCCCGGCCAGGTCGGGGTTGTCCGCGGCGTACTGCGCGATCGTCGCCTCGGTCTCGGTGACCAGCTCCTCGGCGGCCTCCGGGCGGCCCACGGCCAGCCCGACCGAGGTCAGCTCGTCCTGCCAGCTGATCCCGTAGCTGGGCACGTCACCGGGCTGCGCGACGACCGGCGCGATCGCCGACAGGGTGTCGAAGTCCTCCTGGGTCAGCCCGGCGTACAGGGCGATGATCAGGTCGGGCTGCTCGGCGGCGATCTGCTCGAACTGGATGCCGTTGGACAGGTTGTCGATCAACGTCGGCGTCTCGGCGTCCCCGAGCAGGTCCTCGGCCCACGGGTAGACCGCGCCCGGGGTGTCGTCCAGCCAGGCCGACGTGGCGACCGGGACGACGCCCAGCGCGAGCAGGTCGTCCTGCTCCTTGAGCCCGACGGTGACCACCCGGGTGGGTTCCTCCTCGATGGTGGTCTCACCGAACGTGTGCTCGATGGTCACCGGGAAGGCACCCTCCTCGGCACCACCGGAGGACGACGCCGTCGCCGCGGCGTCGGAGTCGTCACTGCTGCTGCCCCCGCACGCGGTGAGGACCAGGGCGGCACTGGTGACGAGGGCGGCGACCGGCGCGAGCCGGCGTCGGGTGGTGCGAGAGGACACGGTGTTCTCCGAAGGTCAGGTAGGTGAGGCTCACCTACCTTAGGCGACCCTCACCTCGACCTGGCGACCCGGAGGGCGGCGGCCACCATGGGCACCTGGAAGGGCAGCCGGGCCAGCGCCACCGTCCGCCGCCGCCCGCGCAGCGCACGCACCGTGTGCAGGTGCGCCGGGACGAAGGCCGCCAGCAGGCCCGCGGCGGCCCAGCCACCCAGCCACCGCGTGCCGGGGACGGCGAGCAGCCCCGCCGTCGCCAGCTCCGCCACCCCGCTGCCGGTCACCCACGGCCGGGCCGGGCCCAGCTCCGGCGGCACCATCCAGTCGAAGGTCCGCGGCCGGACCAGGTGCAGCACCCCCGACCCGCCCAGCGCCACGGCCAGTCCTGCTGCACGCACGTCGATCCCCATGGGGTGACCGTAGGCTCGCCGGTCGTGTCCGCCGTCGACCTCCTCATCGCCGCGGGGGTGGCCCTGCTCGCCGGGGGCGTCAACTCCGTCGCCGGCGGTGGTTCGCTGATCCTCTTCCCCACCCTGGTCGCCCTCGGGCTCCCCACGGTGGCCGCGAACGTCACCAACTCCGTCGCCCAGTGGCCGGGCTACCTGGGCGCGGTCATCGGGTTCCGCGACCACTACCGCGGGCAGCGCCGCCGGCTGGTGGCCATGTCGGTGGCCGCGGTGCTCGGCGGGACGGCGGGGAGCATCCTGCTGCTGACCACGCCGTCCTCGGCCTTCGACACGGTGGTGCCGGTGCTGGTGCTGCTGGCCAGCCTGCTCATCGGGTTCCAGCCCCTGCTGACCCGGAGGCTGAAGGCAGCCGAGACCGACGGCGAGCGCCGCGACCCGGTCTGGCTGTACGTCGTGGTGTTCCTGGCCTGTGTCTACGGCGGCTACTTCGGCGGTGCCCTCGGCGTCATCCTCACCGCGGTGCTGGCGGTCGGGCTGGGCCGCCTGAAGCTGGCCAACGCGATCAAGAGCCTGCTGGCGCTGGTCACCGCCAGCACCACCGTCGTCGTCTTCGGGTTCTTCGGGCCGGTCGACTGGCTGCTGGTCGCGGTCTGCGCGCCGGCCGCGCTGGTCGGCGGGTTCCTCGGTGCCCGGGTCGCCTCCAGGATCCCCAGCAACCCGCTGCGGGCGTTCATCGTGGTCTTCGGCGTCGCGGTCGCGGTCTACCTCTTCCTGCGCGCGTGACCGTCGACGCAGTCGCCCTGGTCGTCGCCGGGGTGCTGCTGGTGGCCAGCCTGGTCGCCGCCGTCGTCGACTCCCCCCGGGTCCCCGGTGCGGCCATCGCCGTCCCCGGGGCTGTGCTGCTGACCGCGCTGGGCGTCGTCGGCTGGCCCGACGCCGAGGCCACCGTCCGCGAGGTCGCCCCCACCGTCGGGTTCCTCGTGGTGATCCTGCTGCTGGCCGACCTCGCCGACCGGGAGGGCCTGTTCACCTGGTCGGCCGCGGTCACCGCGCGGCGGGCCGGCCGCTCGCCGCAGGGCCTGCTGGTGCGGGTGGTGGCGCTGTCCGCCGTCGTCACCGCGGTGCTCAGCCTGGACGCCACCGTCGTCCTGCTGACCCCGGTCGTGCTCGCCACCGCCGCCCGGATGCGGGTGCCCTCCCGGCCGCACGCCTACGCCGCCGGCCACCTGGCCAACTCGGCGTCCCTGCTGATGCCGGTCTCCAACCTGACCAACCTGCTCGCGTTCGCCGCGACCGGGCTGACCTTCCTGCACTTCACCGCCCTGATGGCCGCTCCCTGGGTGGTGGCCGTGCTGGTCGAGTACGCGGTGCTGCGCTGGTTGTTCCGGGCCGACCTGCGGGTGCCCGTCGGCGACCCGGTGCACGAGGTGCCCCCGCCCCCCGTGCTCGCGCTGGTCGTCGTCGGGCTGACCGTGCTGGGCTTCGGCGTCGCCTCGCTGACCGGGCTCTCACCGGTCTGGCCGGCGCTCCTGGGCGTGCTGGTGCTGGCCGGCAGGCAGCTGGGCACGCGGCGGACCGGGCTCGGCGACCTGGTGACGGCGGCCAACCTGCCGTTCGCGCTGTTCGTGTTCGGCCTGGCCGTCATCGTGCTGGCCCTGCAGGTGAACGGCCTGGAGCGGCTGCTGACCGCGGTGCTGCCGGCCGGGGACGACCTGCTGGCGCTGCTCGGCGTCGCCGCCGTCGCCGCGGTGGTCGCGAACCTGCTCAACAACCTCCCGGCGACCCTGGCCCTGCTGCCCGCCGCCGCGGTCGGCAGCACACCGACGCTGCTCGCGGTGCTCATCGGGGTGAACGTCGGCCCGAACCTGACCTACGTGGGGTCGCTGGCCAACCTGCTGTGGCGGCGGGTCTTCGCGGCATCGGGCGGCGAGTCACCCGGCGCGGCCCGGTTCAGCCTGGTCGGCCTGGCCACCGTGCCGCTGACCCTGGTACTGGCCACCGTCGCCCTCTGGGCCGCCCTCCAGCTCTGACCCCACCCGCCTCGGCATGGGATCCCCCGCATATCGCTGAGGGCGCCAGCCGTATGCGGGGGATCCCATGCCGAGGCGGGGCGGGGCTCCATGCCGCAGCGGGGCGGGGCTCCATGCCGCAGCGGGGCGGGGCTCCTCGCCACGGCGGGGCGGGGCTACTCCCCGCCGCGGCCCGGGTCGCCGATGGCGATCATCGCCTCGACCGCCTTGCGGGCGCGGTCGGCGACGTCGCGGGGCACCTCGATCGCGCCGTAGCCGGTCTGCAGCGTCCGCAGCAGCTTCGCCGGGGTGATCATCTTCATGTAGCGGCAGGCGGCGCGGTCGTTCATCGGGATGAAGTCCGTGGTGCCGTTGAGCGCCCGCAGCTGGTGCAGGATGCCGACCTCGGTGGCCACCAGCACCTGCCTGGCCCGGGTCGCCGCCGCGGCGTCGGCCATGCCACCGGTGGACAGCACCCGCGTCCGGTCGGCGGGCAGGTCCCCGTTGCTGACCAGGTCCAGCACGGAGGTGGTGCAGCCGCACTCGGGGTGCACCAGGATCTCGGCGTCCGGGTGCGCGGCGATCTGCGACCGCACGTCGGCGGGGCTGATGCCGGCGTGCACGTGACACTCCCCCGCCCAGATCCGGATGTTCTGCCGGCCGGTGACGCGCTTGACGTGGGCGCCGAGGAACTGGTCCGGGCAGAAGAGGATCTCGCGGTCCTCGGGGATCGACCGGACGACGTCGGCGGCGTTGGAGGAGGTGCAGCAGACGTCGGTCTCGGCCTTCACCGCGGCCGTGGTGTTCACGTAGCTGACCACGATGGCGCCGGGGTGCTCGGCCTTCCACTCGCGCAGCTGCTCGGCGGTGATCGAGTCCGCCAGTGAGCACCCGGCGTCCAGGTCGGGCAGCAGCACCGTCTTGTCCGGGGACAGGATCTTCGCGGTCTCGGCCATGAAGTGGACGCCGCAGAACACGATCTCCCGGGCGTCGGTCTCCGCGGCCACCCGGGACAGGTAGAGCGAGTCCCCGGTGTGGTGGGCGACGTCCTGGATCTCGGGCACCTGGTAGTTGTGCGCCAGCACCACGGCGCCGCGCTCGTCGGCCAGCCGGCGGACCTCGGCGGCCCACTCCTCGTACTGCGCCGGGGAGAGGGTCCGCTCGTCACCGACGACGGAGGGGGCGGACGGGGCGATCGTCACGGGGACTCCCTGGGGAGGGGCTGTGGGGACGGTGACCATGATCCCCCGTCCGGCGGGGACACCGGCGGCCGCCCTGACCGTACGATCTGCGGGTTCACCCGATGCTCAAGCTCTTGAGGACCTGACCTCCATGCGCCGTCGTCCGCTCGCCCTCGCCCTCCTCGCCTCCGCGACCCTCGCGGTCACCGCGTGCGCCCCGCAGGAGTCCTCCACCGACTCCTCCGCCTCCGGGGGCAGCGGCGGTGGGTCCTGCGCCCCCGCCGACCTGGACACCGTCGCCGAGGACACCCTCACCATCGCCACCGACGAGCCGGCCTACGAGCCGTGGGTCGTCGACGACGACCCGACCAACGGCCAGGGCTACGAGTCCGCGGTGGCCTACGCCGTCGCCGAGCAGCTCGGGTACTCCGAGGACCAGGTCGAGTGGACCCGGGTGCCGTTCAACTCGGCCATCTCCCCCGGCGACAAGCCCTTCGACTTCGACGTCAACCAGTTCACGATCAACGACGAGCGCCGCCAGGCCGTCGACTTCTCCTCGCCGTACTACACGGCCACCCAGGCCGTCGTCACCGTCGGTGGCTCGGCGGCCGAGGGCGCGACCTCCCTCGACGACCTGCGCGACCTGCGCCTGGGCGCCCAGGTGGCGACCACCAGCCTCACCGTGCTGACCGACGTCATCGACCCGACCACCGACCCGGTCGTGTTCAACACCAACGACGACGCCAAGCTCGCCCTGCAGAACGGCCAGGTCGACGCCATCGTCGTGGACCTGCCGACCGCCTTCTTCATCAGCAGTGCCGAGCTGGACGACGGCGTCATCGTCGGTCAGGTCGCGGACTCCGGTGAGTCCGGCGACCAGTTCGGTCTGCTGCTGAGCAAGGACTCCCCGCTGACCGACTGCGTCACCCAGGCCGTGGACGCCCTGGAGGAGGACGGCACGCTGGCCGACCTGCAGCAGCAGTGGCTCTCCGACGCCGCCGACGCCCCGGTCCTGAACTGACCGCGTCCCTGACCGGCGGCGCCCCGGGGCTCCCGGCGCCGTCGCAGCTCGAGCTGGACCGGCGGGCCTTCCGGGCCCGCCGGTCTCGGCGCTCCACCCTGGTCGCGCTGGTGTCGACCCTGGTGTTCGCGGTCGTCGTCTACGTCGGGGTCACCAACTCCCCCGGCTGGCCCCGGGTGCAGACGACGTTCTTCTCGCTGTCCAACGCCCGCGAGGCCTTCCCCGACATCCTGCGCGGGCTCTGGCTCAACGTGCAGGTGCTGGTCATCGGCGGGCTGTGCGTGCTGGTGCTGGGCCTGGGCATCGCCGTGCTGCGCACCCTGCGCGGCCCGGCGTTCGCCCCGCTCCGACTGCTGGCCACCGGCTACGTGGACCTCTTCCGCGGCATGCCGCTGATCATCACGCTGTACCTGGTCGGCTTCGGCCTGCCCGCGCTGCGGCTGCAGGGGCTCCCCACCTCGCCCTTCGTGCTGGGCACGCTGGCGATCGTGCTGACCTACTCGGCCTACGTCGCGGAGGTCTTCCGGGCGGGCATCGAGTCGGTGCACCCCAGCCAGCGCGCTGCCGCCCGCTCGCTGGGCCTCTCGCACCGGCAGACGACCCGGATCGTTGTGCTGCCCCAGGCCGTCCGCAACGTCACCCCGGCGCTGCTCAACGACTTCGTCGCCCTGCAGAAGGACGTCGGCCTCATCTCGGTGCTCGGCGCGGTCGACGCCGTCCGAGCCGCGCAGATCGAGGTCGGCCAGACCTTCAACTTCACCCCCTACGTGGTGGCCGGGCTGCTGTTCGTGCTGCTCGCCGTCCCCTCGGCGCGGATCGCGGACGGCGTCGCCGCCCGGGCCCGTCGTCGTCAGCAGAGCGGGAGCGTCCTGTGAGTGCCGTCCTCGACGTCCGTGGCGTGGTGAAGGCCTTCGGCGACAACGTGGTCCTCCGCGGGGTCGACCTGTCGGTCGACGAGCACCAGGTGGTCGCCCTCATCGGCGGCTCCGGGTCGGGCAAGTCCACCCTGTTGCGCTGCACGTCGCTGCTGGAGACGGTGGACGACGGCCAGGTGCTCCTGGACGGGGAGGACGTCACCGACCCGCGGGTGGACGCCGACGCCGTCCGCCGCCGGCTGGGTGTGGTCTTCCAGGCCTTCAACCTGTTCCCGCACATGACGGTGCTGGACAACGTCACGCTGGCCCCCACCGTGGTGCACGGCCGCTCGAGGGCCGACGCCCGCGAGGAGGCGCACGCGCTGCTGACCCGGATCGGGCTGGCCGACAAGGCCGGCGAGTACCCCGACCGGCTGTCGGGCGGTCAGCAGCAGCGGGTGGCGATCGCCCGGGCGCTGGCGGTGCACCCCCGGGTGCTGCTGCTCGACGAGATCACCTCGGCGCTGGACCCCGAGCTCGTCGGTGAGGTGCTGCGGGTGGTCCGTGAGGTCGCCGCGCAGGGCATGACCATCGTGATGGCCACCCACGAGATGGGCTTCGCCAAGCAGGTCGCGGACACCGTCTGCTTCCTGGACCAGGGCGTGGTGCTGGAGTCCGGCCCGCCCGAGCAGGTGCTGGGCGAGCCGGTCGAGGCCCGCACCCGGCAGTTCCTGTCGAGGGTCATCGACGCCGGCCGCCTGTAGGGGGTGCCGCCTGTGGGGCCTTCAGCCCCGCAGGTGGCTGGTGTCGTTGACCAGCCGGACGGAGCTCCCGCCGTCGGAGGTCCAGGTGACCGTCGACAGCGACGCCGCCTCCAGGAACACCTTGTAGACGACCTCGTCGCCGACGCCCAGGCCGGCCGCCAGCATCAGCTTGATCGGCGTCACGTGGGTGACCAGCAGGACGGTCTTGCCCGCGTGCCGCTCCAGGATCCGGGCGCGGGCGGCCGCGACCCGGGTGGAGACGTCGACGACGGACTCCCCACCGGGCGGGCGGACGTCGACAGCGGTGCGCCAGCGCCGGAACGCCAGCGGGTTCGCGGCCAGCGCCTCGGCGGCGGTGAGGCCCTCCCAGCCGCCGAAGTCCAGCTCGCGCAGGTCCCGGTCGACCTCGATGCCCTGGTCGAGCACCTCGGCGACGGCACCGGCGGTCTGCCGGCACCGCTTGAGCGGGGAGGACACGATGACGTCGATGCCCAGCCCGGCCACCGCGGCCGCAGCGGCGGCGGCGTCGGCCCGGCCCAGGTCGGACAGGTCCAGGTCGGAGCTGCCGGAGAACCGGCGGTCCGGGGTGTGCAGCGTGCGGCCGTGCCGGAGCAGGTGCGTCGTGGTGGTGACGACGGGGGCCGGCGGCGCGGGCGGGGCGGCGTCCTCGACCACGACCGAGGGCGCCTCGAGGTCCCGGTGCACCGGCCGGCCGTCCATCGCGGAGTTGGCCAGCGCGTCGGCGGCGGAGTTCTGCGCGCGCGGGATCCAGGTGTAGCGAACCTGACCGAGCTGGCGGGCGATGTCGCGGGCCTGGACGGCCAGCTTCTTCATGTCCGGGTGCTTGATCTGCCAGCGGCCCGACATCTGCTCGACGACCAGCTTGGAGTCCATCCGGACCTCCACCGAAGCGGTGGGGTCGATGCCCAGCGCGGCCTCGAGGCCGGCGACCAGGCCGCCGTACTCGGCCACGTTGTTGGTGGCCCGGCCGACCGAGGCGGCCCGCTCGGCGAGCAGTGCGCCGGTGTCGGCGTCCTTGACCAGTGCGCCGTAGCCGGCCGGCCCCGGGTTGCCCCGGGACCCTCCGTCGGCCTCGATGAGGAGGCGCCGGCTCACAGCCCGGACTCGGCGGTGCGGACCAGGATCCGGTTGCAGTTCTCGCAGCGCAGCACCAGGTGCGGGTCGGCGTTGCGGGCGGCGGCGAGCTCGGTGCCGTACAGCTCGATCCGGCAGCCCTCGCAGCGACGGGCGTGCAGCGGGGCGGCACCGGTGGACCCGGTCTGCTTGGCGACCCGGTCGTAGAGGGCCAGCAGCGGCGCCGGGACGGTCGCAGCCACCTCGCCGCGCTTGACGGTGTGGGTCTGCTCGCCCTCGGCGACCTCGGCCAGTGCCGCGTCGCGGAGCTCCTCGGCCCGGGCCTGCTCGGCCTGGGCCCCCTCCAGACCGGCCTGGGCGGTGGCCAGGGTGGCGTCGGCGGCCTCCCGGCGCTCCATCAGCTCGAGCACCTGGTCCTCCAGGTCGCCCTGACGGCGGGCCAGGGACTCCATCTCCTGCTGCAGGCTGGTCATCTCCTTGGGCGTCGCCGCCCCGGAGTCCAGCTTCTGCTGGTCGCGGGCCGAGCGGGCCCGGACCGTGTCGACGTCGGCCTCCAACCGCTTCTGCTCACGGTCGAGGTCACGGACCTCGGTCTGCGCGCGCACGACGTCGGCGGAGAAGGCCCGCTGGGCCTCCTCCGCGGCGGTCACGGCGGCGTTCTCGGGAAGGGTGCGCCGGCGGTGGGCGAGTTGCGCGAGCGCGACGTCCTCCGCGGCGAGTGCCAGCAGTCTCTGCTGGTCGAAGTGGTCGGCCTGCACCCGTCCAACCTACCTGCGTCGGGCGGGGTCACCCACCGGCGCCGGCACCGGCGTCCCCACAGGGCGTTGGGACTCAGCCTGCGGAGCTGCCGCCGACCTCGGCGTACGCGGCCTGGGGGACGTGCAGGGTCCACGGGTCGGTGCGGCGCCGGCTGACGGCGACGTCGACGCGCGCGCCCAGGTCGCGGTGCAGCACGTCGGCGGCCACCGGGAGCCAGGGCCACTCGGAGGCGTAGTGGGCCACCTCGCACAGCGCCGGCCCGGCGACCTCCATCGCCTCGGACACCGGGTGGTGCTTGAGGTCGCTGGTCAAGAAGACGTCGGCGCCCGCTGCAGCGGCCGCGGCCATCAGCGAACCACCGCTCCCGCCGCAGACGGCGACCGTGCGTACCAGGCGGTCCGGGTCACCCGCCACCCGGACGCCGGCCGCGGTCGCCGGCAGCACGGCGGCCGCCCGCTCGGCGAACTCGCGCAGGGTGATCGGGTGGTTGAGCGTGCCGAGCCGGCCCAGGCCCGCCCGGGTGGGGGTCGAGGAGTTCTCGAAGAAGGCGTAGCCCGGGTCCTCGTAGGGGTGCCACTCGTGCAGGGCGCGGACGACCTCCTCGCGCTGGGCGCGCGGCACGACCATCTCCAGCCGGGTCTCCGGAACCCGCTCGAGGGTGCCGTGCGAGCCGATGGCGGGGTGCGTCTCGTCGCCGGGGATGAAGGTGCCGGTGCCGGTGGTCTGCCAGGCGCAGCGGGTGTAGTCCCCGATGACGCCGGCGCCTGCGGCGGACAGGGCGTCGACGAGCCGGTCGCTGTCCTGGACCGGGGAGAACACGACGAGGGTGTCGGTGAGCGGTGCCGCCACCGACTCCAGGGGGACCGTGCCGCCCACGCCCAGGGCCGCGGCGAGAGCGTCGTTGACACCGTGGTCGGCGGCCCGGTCGGCGTTGGTGTGCGCCACGAAGAGCCCGATGCCGGCCCGGATGAGCCGGTGCACGATCGCGCCCTTGGGGTCGTCGGCGGGGACGCCGTGCACGGGGGTCAGCAGCAGCGGGTGGTGGGTGACGACGAGGTCGACGCCGGACTCGATCGCCTCGTCCACGACCGCGGCGGTGGGGTCCACGGCGAAGAGCACGGAGCGGACGGCCTCGGCCGGGTCACCGCAGACCAGGCCGACGGCGTCCCAGTCCTCGGCCAGCGCCGGGTCGTACCGCGCCTCCAGGGCCGCGACGACCTCGGCGAGCGGGGCACCGGGGAGCGGGAGCTCCCGGACCGTCGCCATCGGGTCGGAGATCGCACCGTCGTGCGCCGGGAGTGCCACAGGACCGGACTGTAGGTGAGCTTCCTGGGCTCGGCCTGTCATGCGCGGCCACCCCGCCCCCGCGGGGGTGGGGTGCTGACCTTCCGGTTCACGGGACGCGGTGCTCATCGCCTGGGGTTCGCACTGCGGACACCTCCCGGACGGGTGCACCGGGCCCGGTCCTCCTGTGGCAGATCTCACGAGTCGACCACGGCGACGACCGTCCCGACCGGCGCTCTGCCACGAGGCGTCCGGGAACGCCCGGGTCAGGCGCCGACGTAGGCCGCCAGGTGCTGCCCGGTGAGGGTGGACCGGTCGGCGACGAGCTCGGCCGGCGTCCCCTGGAAGACGACCCGGCCGCCGTCGTGCCCGGCGCCGGGACCGATGTCGATGATCGCGTCGGCGTGCGCCATGACCGCCTGGTGGTGCTCGATGACGATGACGGACCGCCCCGAGTCGACCAGCCGGTCCAGCAGGCCCAGCAACTGGTCGACGTCGGCCAGGTGCAGGCCGGTCGTCGGCTCGTCGAGCACGTAGACGGTCCCGCCCTCTCCCATCTGGGTGGCCAGCTTCAGCCGCTGCCGCTCGCCGCCGGACAGCGTGTTCAGCGGCTGCCCCAGGGTCAGGTAGCCCAGGCCGACGTCGACCATCCGCTCGAGGACCTTCTGCGCCGCGGGGGTCTTCGCCGCACCCGCGCTGACGTACTCCAGCGCCTCGGTCACCGACAGGGCCAGGACCTCGGCGATGTTCTTGCCGCCGAGGGTGTACTCGAGCACCGCGGCCTGGAACCGCCGCCCCTCGCACTCCTCGCAGGGGGTGGAGACGGTGCCCATCGTCGGGATGTCGGTGATGATCACGCCGGCTCCGTTGCAGGCCGGGCAGGCACCCTCGGAGTTGGCGCTGAAGAGCGCGGGCTTGACCCCGTTGGCCTTGGCGAACGCCTTGCGCAGCGGCTCGAGCACCCCGGTGTAGGTGGCCGGGTTGCTCCGCCGGGAGCCCTTGATCGCGCCCTGGTCGATGCTGACGACGCCCTCCCGTCCGGCCACCGACCCGTGCACCAGCGAGCTCTTGCCCGACCCGGCGACGCCGGTGACCACGGTGAGCACGCCCAGCGGGACGTCGACGTCGACGTCGCGCAGGTTGTGCGTGCTGGCACCGCGCACCTCGAGCACCCCGGTCGGGGTGCGCACCGACTCCTTGAGCCGGGCGCGGTCGTCCAGGTGCCGTCCGGTGAGCGTGCCGCTGGAGCGCAGTCCCTCCAGCGAGCCCTCGTAGACGATCTCGCCGCCCGCGGTGCCGGCCCGTGGGCCCAGGTCCACCACGTGGTCGGCGATGGCGATGGTCTCGGGCTTGTGCTCGACGACCAGCACGGTGTTGCCCTTGTCGCGCAGCTGGAGCAGGAGGGCGTTCATCCGGTCGATGTCGTGCGGGTGCAGGCCGATGGTCGGTTCGTCGAAGACGTAGGTGACGTCGGTGAGCGAGGAGCCCAGGTGCCGGATGAGCTTGGTCCGCTGCGCCTCTCCCCCGGACAACGTCCCGGCCGGGCGGTCGAGGGACAGGTAGCCCAGGCCGATGTCGGTGAAGGCGTCCAGGGTGTCGCGCAGGGACTCCAGCAGCGGGGCGACGCCGGGGTCGTGCAGCCCGCGGACCCACTCGGCGACATCGCTGACCTGCAGGGCGCAGACCTCGTCGATCGACTTCCCGGCGACCTTGGAGGACCGGGCGGTGGCGTTGAGCCGGGTGCCCTCGCAGTCCGGGCAGGAGGTGAAGGTGACCGCGCGCTCGACGAAGGCCCGGATGTGGGGCTGCATGGCGTCGACGTCCTTGACCAGGAAGGACTTCTGGACCTGCGGGATGATGCCGAGGAAGGTCAGGTTGATGCCCTCGACCTTGATCTTGGTGGCCTCCTTGTAGAGCAGGTCGCGCAGCTCCCGCTCGGTGAAGTCCCGGATCGGCTTGTCGCAGTCGAAGAAGCCGCAGCCCCGCAGGATGCGGCCCTGCCAGCCGTCCATCGACCAGCCGGGGATGGTCAGCGCACCCTCGTTGATGGTCTTGGTCTCGTCGTAGAGCGCCGCGCGGTCGAAGTCGGTGACCGAGCCGCGGCCCTCGCACCGGGCGCACATGCCGCCCTGCACCCGGAACTCCTTGCGCTCCACCGCACGTCCGGCGGCCGGGTCGCCCTTCTCCACGGTGAGCCCGCCCTTGCCGCTGACCGTGGCGGTGTTGAACGAGAACGCCTGCGGGGAGCCGATGTGGGGCTGGCCGAGCCGGCTGAAGAGGATCCGCAGCAGGGCGTTGACGTCGGTGGCGGTGCCCAGCGTGGACCGCGGGTTGGCGCCCATCCGCTCCTGGTCGACGATGATCGCCGTCGTCAGGCCCTCGAGGACGTCGACGTCGGGCCGGGCCTGGTGCGGCATGAAGCCCTGCAGGAACGCCGGGTAGGTCTCGTTGATCAGCCGCTGGGACTCCGCGGCGATGGTGGCGAAGACCAGTGAGCTCTTGCCGGACCCGGAGACACCGGTGAAGACCGTCAGCCGCCGCTTGGGGATCTGGACGCTGATGTCCTTGAGGTTGTTCTCCCGGGCGCCCACGACCCGGATCAGGTCGTGGGTGTCCGCGGCGTGCGGAGACCCGGGGGTGACCTGCTCGGCGGTGCTCATGGCGTCTCCCTCGGCTGGGCCCCCACGGGCCCCGGTCGTGTGCGGCGGTGCGTGTCTACCGGACCCGGGCCCAGCGGGGTACTCCCCGGCCGGGTCAGTCCATGAGCGGGTCGGCGTCCTCGCTGGCGGTGAAGGCGGCCCAGAGCACCGCGTACGGGCCCTCGACCCCGACCAGCTCGTCGTGCGGCCCGCTCTGCACCACCCGGCCGTGGTCCAGCACGACGACCCGGTCGGCGCGGGCGGCGGTGGTGAGCCGGTGCGCGACGACGATGGTGGTGCGCCGGTGGGCCAGGGCGTCGGTGGCCCGGTCGACGGCGGCCTCGGTGGCCAGGTCCAGGCTGGCGGTGGCCTCGTCGAAGAGCAGCACGTCGGGGTCGACCAGCTGCGCCCGGGCCAGCGCCAGCAGCCGGCGCTGACCGGCCGACAGCGACCGGCCGCGCTCCCCCACCCGCGTCCGGTAGCCCTCGGGCAGCGAGGTGACCATCGCGTGCGCGCCCACCGCCCGGGCCGCCGCCTCCACCTCGGCGTCGGTCGCCTCGGGCCGGCCGTAGGCGACCGCGTCGCGCACCGTGCCCTCGAACAGGTAGGCCTCCTGCGGCACGACCCCGAGCCGGGCCCGGTACCCCAGCAGGTCCAGCTCCCGCAGGTCCGCGCCGTCCACCTGCACCGCGCCGGACGTGGGGTCGTAGAACCGGGCCACCAGCTTGACCACGGTCGACTTCCCGGCGCCGGTCTCCCCCACCAGGGCCACGGTCTCCCCGGGCTCGACCCGCAGGCTGACGTCGCGCAGTGCGGGCGTGGCCGCCCCCGCGTAGGCGAACGTGACGTGGTCCAGCACGACCTCCCCACGCAACGGCCCCACCGGCCGCGGGTCGACCGCGGCCGGGGTCGAGGTCGGCGTGCGCAGCAGGTCACGCAACCGGCGGAGACCGACGGCGGCCTGCTGGTAGCTGTCGAAGACCTGGGACAGCGACTGGACGGGCGAGAAGAAGGTGCCCACGTAGAGCAGGAAGGCGACGAGCACACCCGCCGTGATGGTGCCGTCGGTCAGTCGCGCGGCCCCCACCAGCAGCACCGCGGCGACGGCGATCTCGGACAGGAACTCGACGAAGGGGAAGTAGGTGGCGATGTAGCGCTGGGCGCGCAGCCGCACGTCCCGGTAGGCGGTCGCACGCTCCCGGAAGACCTGCAGGGACAGCTCGGTGCGCACCGAGGCCTGGGTGACCCGGACCCCGGCGACGTCCTCCTGCAGCCGGGCGTTGACGGCGCTGACGCGCTCGCGGGCCTCGGTGTAGGCCGGCACCGACCGCGACCGGAACCACCAGGTCGCCACGACCAGCACCGGCAGCGTGGCGACCAGCACCAGGGCCAGCTCGGCGTCCAGCAGCACCAGCGCGACCAGGACGCCGACGAGGGTGAGCACGCTGACCACCGCGGTCGTGAGCCCGGTCTGCAGGAACGCCGACAGAGCGTCGACGTCGGTCGTCATCCGGGTCATGATCCGGCCGCCGAGCTCGCGCTCGTAGTAGTCCAGCCCCAGCCGCTGCAGCTGGGCGAAGGTCTTGACCCGCAGCGTGTAGAGCAGCCGCTCACCGGTCTTGCCCGTGAGCCAGGTGGAGCCGATGGTCACCGCCCA
Organism: Modestobacter sp. Leaf380; assembly: GCF_001424485.1. Classification (GTDB taxonomy): domain Bacteria; phylum Actinomycetota; class Actinomycetes; order Mycobacteriales; family Geodermatophilaceae; genus Klenkia. The sequence goes on along the minus strand of NZ_LMQC01000020.1, from coordinate 387,206 downwards.
GTCGGCAAGCACCACGCCCAGGGCCAGCGCGGTGATGCCCATGAGGGCGCCCAGCGACCCGGCGGCCACGCCGCTGTCGATGCCGCTGCGGACCAGGGCGGGCACCGCGATCTGCGCACCGGCGTCGGCCGCGGTGAGCACCAGCGCCGCGGCCAGGGCCCAGCGGAAGGGCCGCAGCAGCCCGGCCAGGGTGAAGCCGGGGTCGGCCGCCCGGGCCCGGGCCGGGGGCACGTCGGGTTCGTCGTGGGTGGGCGGCAGTGCGGCGACGAGCCTGCGGAGCCCCGGCGTCGGGGCGGCGTTGGCCTGGGCGGACCCGCGGCCGCCGATCGAGGCCTCGGCGCCGCGCACCGGTCCGTCGTCGGACCGCCCGGGCGCCTCGACCTCCGGCCAGGCGGCGCGGTCCACGCCACCGACCGCCGGCACCGGCTCGGGCTCCCGCTCGGACTCCTCGACCCCGGAGAGCAGCAGCCGGTAGAGCGCGGAGCGCTCCTCCAGCTCGGCCGCGGTGCCGGTGTCGACCACCCGGCCGCCGTCGAGCACCGCGACCCGGTCGGCGAGGGCCAGGGTGGACCCGCGGTGCGCGACCAGCAGGGTGGTGCGCTGGGGCGCCCCGACGCGCAGCGCCGCGTGGATGCGGGCCTCGACCGTGGCGTCGACGGCGGAGGTGGCGTCGTCCAGGACCAGCACCCGGGGGTCGGTGAGCAGGGCGCGGGCCAGCGCGACCCGCTGCCGCTGCCCGCCGGACAGGGTCAGGCCCTGCTCCCCGACCACGCTGTCGTAGCCCTCGGGCAGCTCGCCGATGAACCCGTCGGCCTGGGCGGCGCGGGCGGCCGCGCGCACCTCCTGGTCGGTGGCGTCGGGCCGACCGAAGGCGATGTTGGCGCGCACCGTGTCCGAGAACAGGAAGTCGTCCTCGAACACGACGCCCAGCGCCCCGCGCAGCGCGTCGGTCTGCAGCTCGCGGACGTCGACCCCGCCCACCCGGACCGCGCCGCCGGTCACGTCGTAGAACCGGGACAGCAGGCTGACCACGCTGGACTTGCCCGATCCCGAGGTGCCGATCAGCGCCAGGGTCTCCCCCGGCCGCACCGACAGCGACACCCCGTCCAGCACCGGCGTCCCGCCCTCGAAGGCGAACGCGACGTCGTCCAGCTCCACGGACAGGGGGCCCTCGGGCACCGGCCGGGGGCCCGACCGGAGCACCGGCTCGGTGTCCACGACCTCCAGCACCCGCTCGACGCCGGCCCGGGCCTGCTGGCCGATGACCAGCAGTGCCGCGAGCTGACGGACCGGTGACACCAGGGCCGCGAGGTAGGTCGCGAAGGCCAGGAAGGTGCCGATGCTGATGGAGCCCTGCAGCGCCAGCCAGCCGCCCAGGCCGAGCACGCCCACCTGGCCCAGGGCCGGCACGGCCTGCAGTGCCGGGTTGTAGCGGGAGGTGAACCGCACGACGCGCATCCGGGCCCCGAACAGCCGCCGGGCGCCGCCGTCCAGGCGGTCCAGCTCACGGTCCTCCTGGCCGAAGCCCTTGACCACCCGCACCCCGGTGACGGCGGCCTCGACGTCCCCGACGACGGCGCCGGCCTGCTGCTGGGCCGCCCAGTTGGCCGGGAACAGGTCCCGCCGGGAGCGCAGCGCCAGCCACCACAGGGCCGGCCCGACGGCGAGTGCCACCAGGGTCAGCAGCGGGGACAGCCAGGCCATCACGACGATGGAGACCACGAAGAGCAGGGCGTTGCCGGCCAGGTTGGGCAGGAAGGCCAGCAGCCCCTGGACCAGGGTGATGTCGGAGATGGACCGGCTGACGACCTGGCCGGTCTGCAGCCGGTCCTGGGCGGGCCCGTCGAGCCGGGACAACGCGCCGGCGACGTCGTTGCGCAGGTCGTACTGCACGTCCAGCGACAGGCGGCCGGCGAGGTACCGGCGGACGAAGCCCGCGCCGAACCGGACCGCCCCGGCCCCCACCAGCAGCCACACGTAGGGCGCCACGGACCGCGTGCCGCCGGCGACCACGTCGTCGACCACGGCCCGGACCACCAGCGGGACCCCCGCGGCGATGACCGAGCCGACCAGGGCCGCCGCGAAGGCCCCGACCAGGTCGCCCCGGTGGCGCAGGCAGTACCCGACCAGCCGGCGCAGCCAGCCGCCCCGGTCGGTGGCCGGGGTGTCCGGGGTGGCCCGGGTGGTCGAGGGGGCCGACGCGGGGCGGGTCTGCAGGTCGGCGGGCGGCACGTCCCCAGTGTGCGCCCGGGGTCCGACAGTCCCGGGTGGGAAGCTGCGGGGGTGGCGGACAGGGGGCTCCGGGCACCGGCCTGGCTGGAGGAGCTGGTGCGGACCAGCCGGCCCGCCGTGCCCTGGCGCGACGTCGTCCGGTTCGCCGTCGTCGTCCCGGCACCGTTGGTCGTCGTCGCCACCGTGGGCGGCGGCCTCGACGACCCGGCCGCGTTGGGCGCCGGCGTGTTCGGCACGACCGGCGCGCTCGCCGCGACGCTGGCCCCGCAGGCCTCCGGGCCGTTGCGGACCCGACTGCGACGGGTGCTGGCGGCCGCGCTGTTCGGGGCGCTAGGGCTGGTCGCCGGGCAGTACGCCAGCGGCGAGGGCTGGCAGCCCGTCGTCGTCATCGGGGTGCTGTCCGCGGTCGCCGCGCTGATCAGCTCGATCGACGCCGCCCTCTCCCTGGGGGCACTGCAACTGCTGGTCTACACCGCGCTGTCCTCCGGTCTGCAGACCTCGCTGTCCACCGGCGCCGAGATCGGCTTCTTCGCCGCAGGGGCGGTCTGGGCCACCGTCGGCGTCCTGGTGCAGGCCCGGACCGAGGACCTGGACCCCGACCGGGACGCCGTCGGCGGGGTCTTCACCGCCCTGGGCGACCTGCTGGCCGCGATCGGCACCCCGCGCACGGAGGACGCCCGCCGCGAGCTCACCACCGCGCTGAACACCGGCTACGACCGGGTGATCCACAGCCGCAGCACGTCCGCCGGGCGCAGCCGGGAGCTCGCCGAGCTGGCCGGTCTGCTCAACGCCGCCGCCCCGCTGGTCGAGGGGGCGGTCGCAGCGGCGCGGGCCGGCGTGGAGCCCGACCCGGCCGACGTGACCGCGGTGCACGCCCTGGCGGCCGCGGTCACCGGGCGCCGGCCCCTCGTCGGGGACCGGCCGCCGGCCGTGACGGAGGGGCCGACGACCACCCGGGCGGTGCGGCACGGCGTGCGGTTGGTGTGGAACCTGGTCGGTGACCCGGAGGAACGGGCGTCCGCGGCAGCCGAGCTGCCCCGCCTGGACCTCCGGGTCCGGGTCCGGGACCTGCTGGACCGCACCGTGGGCAACGCGGACTCCCGGTCCTTCGCCGTCCGGCTGACCGCCTGCATGGTCGTGGCCGAGATCGCCCGCCAGCGGCTGCCCATCGAACGGCCCTACTGGGTCCTGCTGACCGTGGCGATCGTGCTCAAGCCGGACTTCGGGTCGGTCTTCACCCGGGCCGTGCAGCGCGGCGGCGGCACCCTGCTCGGCGTTCTGCTGGGCTCGGCGCTGCTGGCGGTGCTGCCGCGCGACGGCTGGGTGCTGTTGGCGATGGCCGTGGCGGCCGGCGTCCTGCCGTGGGCCCGCAACGCCAACTTCGGGCTGTTCTCGGTCTTCCTGACACCGCTGGTCATCATGCTGCTGGACCTGGCCTCCCCCAGCCGCGCCGGCCTGGTCGGCGCCCGTCTGGTCGACACCCTCATCGGCTGCGCGATCGTGCTGGTCGTCGGGTATGCCCTGTGGCCGCAGACCTGGCGGGCCCCGCTGGACGACGCGCTGCGCGGCGCCACCGTCGCCCTGGACCGCTTCGTCGACGCGGCGTTCACCGGCACCCCCGTGGAGACCCGGCGGGCCCGTCGGCTGGACTACCGGGCCCTGTCGGAGCTGCAGACCCAGCTGCAGCGCCGGCTGGCCGAGCCCCCGCCGATCAGCACCCGGGCCGCCGCCTGGTACCCGGTGATCATCCAGCTGGAGCGCACCTCGGACGCCGTCACCGAGGCCGTCATCGCCATGCGCGCCGGGGCCGAGATCCCACCGCCGGGGCAGGTGCACGTGCTCCGGCGGGCGATCCGGGAGCTGGACCAGGACCTGCGGCTGCACCGGTTCCCCGACGACGCCGAGATCCACGCCGAGGGGGTGCTGGCCCCGGTCGCCCGCGAGGTCGACGCGGCCCGCCGGTTGGTGCGCGCGCAGGCCCCGGGACGACGGGACGCCGACGGGACCTGAGGAGGGTGGGCGCGGAGGGTCTCGAACCCCCGACCGCTCGCTTGTAAGGCGAGAGCTCTACCGCTGAGCTACGCGCCCGGGGGCGGGGTGCGCCGTGCGCACCCCGCCGACGGGATCAGGCCGCCAGGGCGGCGACGGCGTCCTTCCAGCCGGTCTGCGCGCGGGCGTCGCCGGGGCCGTTGACCTCGGCGAAGGCGACCTTGCCCTCGGCGTCGACGAGGAACGTGCCCCGGTTGGCCATGCCGGCGACGTCGAAGAAGGCGCCGTAGGCCTTCGCGACCTCGCCGTGCGGCCAGAAGTCGCTCAGCAGCGGGAAGTCGAAGCCCTGCTGGTCCTTCCACGCCTTCAGCGTGGGCGCGGGGTCGCAGGACACGGCGACGACCTTCACGCCGGCGTCGGTGTAGGTGGCCAGCTCGTCGCGCAGCTGGCACAGCTCACCGGTGCAGATGCCGGAGAAGGCGAACGGGTAGAAGACCACCAGCACCGGCGTGCCGCGCTGCTCGGCCAGGGAGAAGGGCTGGCGGTCCTGGTCGTTCAGCGTGAAGTCGGGGGCGGTGTCACCGACGGAGAGGCTCATGCCCCGATCCTGCCCCACCCGGTGACCCGGGCGGGAGCCGGATCAGCGCTTGGAGCGGGCGGCCTTGGGCGTGACCAGGCGGATGCCGGCCCACTCCTTGGCCGCGGAGATGCTGCTGGTCTGCTGCAGGCCCGCGGTGGGCGCGGCCTCGGTGACCTCGCCGGGCTCGACGTGGCCGGCGCGGCCGGACTTCGGCGTGAGCAGCCAGACGACGCCGTCGTCGGCCAGGGCGGCCAGGGAGTCGACGAGGGCGTCGATCAGGTCCCCGTCCTCCTCCCGCCACCACAGCAGGACGACGTCGGCCACCTCGTCGGAGTCCTCGTCGACCATCTCGCCGCCGGAGATCTCGACGACGGAGTCGCGCAGGTCCTCGTCGGCGTCCTCGTCCCAGCCGAGCTCCTGCACGACCATGCCCGGCTTGATCCCCAGCCGGGCCGCCATGCTGGCGCTGCCCGAGTCGACGCTCATCCCTACTCGTCCTCCATGTGCTCAGTGAACCTGGTCTGTGTGTCCGGAGTGCGTCACGTCACCGCGACGCGCCCGGTCGGTGCGTCAGTGTGTCCGACGACGGCGCCGAGCGGTAGCCGGGTACGCCATCCCGGGTGGTGCGACCTCCCCGGCGACCCCCGTCAGGGCCCCCCGCGCGCGACGTCCCGGGGGCGCCCGACCGGGACCGGCAGACTACGGGCTCGACGACGTCCCGGCGCAGGTCACGGGGCCGTCACCGACAGGTCACCGCCGCGACCACTGTGGACACGTCCGGAGGCGGCGTGACGTCGGAACACCGGACAGGAGACGATGTGCACATGAGCGCCACGCAGCAGTCGGACGGAGAACCCGCCCGCGAGTCCGGCACCCCCCGCGCGGTCATCACCGACGGCCTGCCGAGCCAGTTGATCGACAACGACCCCGACGAGACGAGTGAGTGGCTGGAGTCGTTCGACGCCGTCGTCGACCACGCCGGCAAGGGCCGCGCCCGCTACCTGATGCTCCGCATGCTGGAGCGCAGCCGCGAGCAGCAGGTCGGCGTCCCCGCCCTGCGCAGCACCGACTACATCAACACGATCCCGCCCGAGCGCGAGCCGTGGTTCCCGGGCGACGAGGACGTCGAGCGCCGGATCCGCGCCTATCATCCGCTGGAACGCCGCGATCATGGTCCACCGCGCGCAGCGGCCCGGGGTCGCCGTCGGTGGGCACATCTCCTCCTACGCCTCCTCCGCCTCGCTCTACGAGGTCGGCTTCAACCACTTCTTCCGCGGCAAGGACCACCCCGGCGGCGGCGACCACATCTGGTTCCAGGGCCACGCCTCCCCCGGCATCTACGCCCGCGCCTTCCTCGAGGGCCGGCTCACCGAGCACCAGATGGACGGCTTCCGCCAGGAGGTCAGCCACCCCGGCGGCGGGCTCTCCAGCTACCCGCACCCCCGGCTCATGCCGGACTTCTGGGAGTTCCCGACCGTGTCGATGGGCCTGGGCCCGATCAACGCGATCTACCAGGCCCGGTACAACCGCTACCTGCACTCCCGCGGCATCGCCGACACCTCCGACCAGCACGTCTGGGCGTTCCTGGGCGACGGCGAGATGGACGAGCCGGAGTCCCTCGGCGCGATCGGCATCGCCGCCCGCGAGGAGCTGGACAACCTCACGTTCGTCATCAACTGCAACCTGCAGCGCCTGGACGGCCCGGTCCGCGGCAACGGCAAGGTCATCCAGGAGCTGGAGTCCTTCTTCCGCGGCGCCGGCTGGAACGTGCTGAAGGTCGTGTGGGGCCGCGGCTGGGACAAGCTGCTGGCCGCCGACCGCGACGGCGCCCTGGTGAACCTGATGAACCAGACGCCCGACGGGGACTACCAGACCTACAAGGCCGAGGACGGCGCCTTCGTCCGCGAGCACTTCTTCGGCCGCGACCCGCGCACCCGCAAGCTGGTCGAGGGCATGACCGACGACGAGGTCTGGGCCCTGCAGCGCGGTGGCCACGACTACCGCAAGGTCTACGCCGCCTACAAGGCCGCGATGGAGCACAAGGGCCAGCCCACGGTCATCCTCGCCAAGACCATCAAGGGCTGGACGCTGGGCAGCCACTTCGAGGGCCGCAACTCCACGCACCAGATGAAGAAGCTGACCGCCGAGGACCTGGTCGACTTCCGCGACCGGCTGTACCTGCCGATCCCCGACGAGGCCCTGGACAAGACCCTCCCGCCGTACTACAAGCCGGACGAGAAGTCCGACGAGATGCAGTACATGCTCGAGCGTCGTCGCCAGCTCGGCGGTGCGGTACCCCGTCGCCGGGCGGCCGCCAAGCCGCTGAAGGCCCCGGAGGAGAAGGCGTTCGACGTCCTCAAGCGAGGGTCGGGCAAGCAGGAGGTGGCGACGACGATGGCGTTCGTCCGCCTGCTCAAGGAGCTGCTCAAGGACCCCGAGCTGGGCCCCCGCTTCGTCCCGATCATCCCGGACGAGGCCCGCACCTTCGGGATGGACAGCCTCTTCCCGACGCAGAAGATCTACTCCCCGCACGGGCAGACCTACACCTCGGTCGACCGTGAGCTGATGCTGGCCTACAAGGAGTCCACGTCGGGCGTGATCCTCCACGAGGGGATCAACGAGGCCGGTTCCACCGCGTCCTTCACCGCCGTCGGGTCCTCCTACGCCACGCACGGCGAGGCGATGATCCCGCTCTACATCTTCTACTCGATGTTCGGCTTCCAGCGGACCGGCGACGCCTTCTGGGCCGCCGGTGACCAGATGGTCCGCGGGTTCGCCCTCGGTGCCACCGCCGGCCGGACGACGCTGAACGGCGAGGGCCTGCAGCACGAGGACGGGCACTCGCTGCTGCTGGCCGCGACCAACCCCGCCGTCGTCACCTACGACCCGGCGTTCAGCTACGAGGTCGGGCACATCGTCAAGGACGGCCTGGCCCGGATGTACGGCGAGGACCCCGGCGCACCGCAGGGCGGGGACCGCAGCCCGAACGTCTTCTACTACATGACGATCTACAACGAGGCCTACCGGCAGCCCGCCGAGCCCGAGGACCTGGACGTCAGCGGCCTGCTCTCGGGCATCTACCGGCTCAACCAGGGCCCGTGGATCGACGATGCGAAGAAGGCGCAGATCCTGGCGTCGGGCGTCGCGGTGCCGTGGGCGCAGCGCGCCCAGGAGCTGCTCGCCGCTGACTGGGGCGTCTCGGCCGACATCTGGTCGGTCACGTCGTGGACGGAGCTGCGCCGCGACGCGGTCGAGGCCGACGAGTGGAACCTGGACAACCCGGCCGAGGAGGCGCGGGTGCCCTACGTGACCCGCAAGCTCGCCGACGTCGAGGGCCCGGTCGTGGCGGTCTCGGACTGGATGAAGGCAGTGCCGGACCTGCTGGCGCCCTACGTCCCCGGCCTGGTCTCCCTCGGCACCGACGGGTTCGGCCTGTCCGACACCCGCCCGGCCCTGCGCCGCCACTTCCGGGTGGACGCCGAGTCGATCGTCGTCCGCGTGCTGGGCGAGCTGGCCAAGCGCGGTGAGATCGAGCGCTCCGTCGTCGCCCAGGCGGTGGAGAAGTACCAGATCACCGACCCGGGCAAGGCGCCGGTGGACACCACCCAGGACACCCCCGCCACCTGACCCACCCCGCCCCACCCCCGGCTCCACCCTCCCCGGCTCACCCTGCACCGGGGACCTTGGATCAGGGGCGTTCACCAGAGTCCGTCCTCCCCCACGAGAAGTCGTGCGGGAGGACGGACTCTCGTGTGGGTGGAGGGCACCCGGTAGCACGCGGAGACCACCGGCGCTGCCCGCCCTCCCCACCCGGGGTCCTCGTCCACCGAGGGGGTCGAGGCCCCGTGGGATCAGCACGACGCCGAGACGCTGGCCCGCATGGACCCCGAGATCCGCATGGCCATGAGCAGACACGGCGACGTCTTCGCAGCAGCTGATGCCCGGCGCGCCGGCGTCGGTCGGACGGCGATCGGTGCCCGGCTCCGGTCCGGTGAGTGGTGGCGCATCCGGTACGGCGTCTACACGACCGGCGACACCTGGCGGTCGGCATCGAGTGACGGCGACGGACACCGGCTCGAGTGCGCGGCCGCCGTCCTGAGGCTGGGCGAGGGGGTGACCGTCAGCCACGCGTCGGCAGCACGGCTGCACGGGCTGATCGTCCCCAGCTCGGCCGACACGACCGTGCGGCTGACGCACCCCGCCCAGTTCCGGACCGGCCGCGGCTACCGGGTCACCGAGGCAGCCCTGCCACCGGGGGACGTCGTCCGCCTGGGCGCCGTCCGTGCGACGTCCCTGGCCCGGACACTGGTCGACTGCGCCCGGGAGTGGGGTGTCCAGGACGGCGTCATCGCCATGGACGACGCGCTGGCCGACGGCCGCTCGACCCGGGCCGACCTGACGGCCGCGGTCCTCCGACAGTCCCACTGGCCAGCCATCGGGCAGGCTGCCAGAGCGGCCGGCCTGGCGCGGGTGGGCGCACACTCCCCGCACGAGACGCTGACCCGGCTGGCCGTGGGCGCAGCCGGTCTGCCCGAGCCGGTCCTCCAGGCGGCGGTGCTCGTGGGCGGGCACCTGGTCGGCGTCGTCGACATGCTCTTCGACGACGCCGGGGTCTTCGTCGAGAGCGACGGGCGGGTCAAGACCGACGACCCGTGGGGTGGCCGGACGCCGGCCGAGGCGCTGTGGGCCGAGAAGGCACGGCACGACTCGTTGTTGGACCTCGACCTGCGCGGCGTCCGGGTCCGTCCGGCGGACCTGTTCACCCCGTGGCCCGCCAAGGCCGAGCGGATCCGCGCCCTGCTCGCGGCTGGGCCGGCGGCCGGACCGCGCCGCTTCCGGGTGGAGCAGTGGCGGGGTGGGCTCCGTCGGGCGCCCCAAGTCCCGGCTGCACGAGCCGCGTGCGCCTGACAGCTCGGCGTCCTCCCCGACGAGAGTCCGTCCTCCTCGACGACATCTCGTGCAGGAGGACGGACTCTGATCAGGGACCCTGATCCACGCTCACCGGGGCCGGGTCAGGGGCGCAGGGCCTGCAGCGCCATCTGGGCGTACACCGCGACCCCGGCGGGGAAGCTCGCCTCGTCGAAGACGACCAGGTTCGAGTGGTTGCCCGGGGACTCGTCGGGGACCAGGTCGGGCGGGCAGGCGCCGAGGAAGGCCATCGCGCCGGGGACCCGCTCCAGGACGTAGGAGAAGTCCTCGGCGCCCATCAGCGGGTCGGGCATCGGCACGCTGGCCTCGGCGCCCAGCAGCTGCGCGGCCACGGCCTCGACCTGGCCGGCGACGACGGCGTCGTTGACGGTCACCGGGTAGCCCTCGACCCGCTCGAACTCGGCGACCAGCTCGTGGGCGTCGGCGATGCGCTCGGCGATGCGCTGGACCCGGGCGACGACGTCGGCGCGACGCTCGGCGGACAGCGTCCGGATGGTCCCCTCGAGGAACGCGGTCGCCGGGATGATGTTGTTCGTCGTCCCGGCGCTGATGTGCCCGACGGTGACGACGGCGGGGTCGAAGACGTCGACCCGGCGGGTGACCATCGACTGCAGCGCCAGCACGATCTCGGCCGCGACCGGGATGGGGTCGGCGGTGACGTGCGGGGTGGAGGCGTGGCCGCCGGCGCCGCGCAGGGTGACTCGGAAGTGATCGGCGGCGGCCATCATCGGCCCGGGCCGCACGTTGATCGTGCCGGTCGGGAACGAGGTGCTGATGTGCAGCGCGAAGGCGCCGGTCACCGGCGCCTCCGGGACGACGTCGAGCAGGCCCTCCTCCAGCATGAAGCGGGCGCCGTGGTGGCCCTCCTCCCCCGGCTGGACCATGAAGACGACCTGGCCGGCGATCTCCTCGCGCCGCTGCGCGAGCAGCCGGGCCGCGCCCAGCAGCATCGCGACGTGGGTGTCGTGGCCGCAGGCGTGCATCGCGCCGTCGATCTCGGAGGCGAAGTCCAGGCCGGTGTCCTCCTGCAGCGGCAGGGCGTCCATGTCGCCGCGCAGCAGGTAGGAGGGGCCCGGCCGGGAGCCGCGGAGCACTGCGACCACCGACGTCGTCGACGTGCCGGTGCTGACCTCGACGGGCAGGTCGGCGAACGCCTCGAGCACCATCGCCTGGGTCTCGGGCAGCTGCAGCCCCACCTCGGGACGGCGGTGCAGGCGGCGGCGGAGGTCGACGGTGCGGTCTGCGTCGGCGCGGGCGGCGGCGAGGAGCTCAGCGGCGGAGGTCACCGGCACAGTCTGTAGCACGGCTCAGCACCGGGACGCGTCTCAGTCCTGGGCCCACGCGGGCCGGGCAGCGTCCAGCTGCCAGACCAGCACGGTCGCCGGGCCGGTGACCGTGCCCCGGTCGCCCGAGGTCACCGCCGTCCGGCTGGCGACGACGCGCAGCCCTTCCGGTGGCTCGACCGCCTCCCCCGCGCGCAGCCGGGCCACCCACAGCCGGGCGTCCGGGCGGTCGAGGTCGACCCAGCCCCGGGTCCGGTCGGCGGCCCACCGGACCACGCCGTGCCGGGGCGGCTCCCCGACGACGGCGGCCCGCAGGTACGTCTGGAGCACGTGGGCGCCGTCGGCCCCGGCGACCTCGTCGTGCGTGAGCCCGCTGCCCGCGCGGAGCACCGCCACGTCACCGGGGCGCAGGGTGACGCGGCCGCCCCAGTTGTGCGCCAGGGAGCCCGAGACCAGCACGGCGACGACGTCGACGTCGGCGTGCGCGTGGGTGCCGTACCCGGCGCCGGGGTCCAGCCGGTCGTCGGCGATGCGCAGCAGCGGTCCGGTGGAGCCGTCCAGCGGGGCCAGCAGCACCCGGGACTCCAGGCCGTCGGTCACCCCGCCTCCCGTCCCGGCAGCGCGGCCCGCCCGCCCGGCAGCCCGCCCAGGAGCAGGGCGACCAGCAGCGTCCAGGCGGTGCCGAACGCCCAGCCGGCGAGGACGTCGCTGGGGAAGTGGACGCCCAGCAGCACCCGGGTGGCCCCGACCACGAGCACCAGCGCGACACCGGCCGCCAGCCACCGGCGGCGGGCCGTGGCGGTGAGCCGCGGCCAGGCGAGCACCAGCGCCGTCGTCACCAGGCAGGCGATGCCGGCGGAGTGGCCGCTGGGGAAGCTCAACGAGTCGTAGCGGGCACCGCCCTCGGCGAAGTCGGGGCGGACCCGGCCGACCAGCTCCTTGAGGCCGCTGTTCAGCACGCCCACGCCGACGGTCGCGAGCGCGACCCAGCCCGCCGTCCACCAGCGGTGCCGGGTCAGCAGCCAGACCAGCACGGGCAGGAAGACGACCGCCCGGGACACCGACAGGCCCGGCGCGGTGAGCACCTCCAGCAGGACCGACACCGCGGTGGACCGGTCGTCACCGGCGTAGAACGCCTGACCGAGCGAGGCGTCCAGCCGCAGCTGCGGGGCCCAGCCCGTCAGCACCCCACCGCCGAGCAGGGCCACCACGACCAGCCCGAGGACGACGGCGAGACGGGCTCGCCGTGCGGCCCGCTGCCCCTCCGTCACCGTGATCACCGGGTCAGCCTCCCCCACCGCAGCAGCGGGTGACACGCTGACACGGTGAGTGCGTCCCCACCGTCGGAGACGACGCTGCGCCGGTTGGAGCGCGCGTCGGGCTCCCTGGCGACCCAGGCGGTGGCCCGGATGGACGACACGCTGCCCTGGTTCCGGACCATGCCGGCCGACCAGCGGTCGTGGGTGACCCTGGTGGCGCAGGCCGGGATCGCCTCGCTGGTGGAGTGGTGCCGCAACCCCGGCCGCCCGCCCCGGCTGACCGGCGAGGTCTTCGGGGCCGCCCCGCGGGCGCTGGTCCGCGCCGTCCCGCTCAAGCAGACCGTCGACCTGATCAAGGTGGTCGTCGAGGTCATGGAGGACCGGGTCGAGACCGTGGCGGAGAAGGGCGAGGCCGATGCGCTGCGGGTCGCCGTCCTGCAGTTCAGCCGCGAGGTCGCCTTCGCCACCGCGCACGTCTACGCCACCTTCGCCGAGGACCGCGGCGCCTGGGACGCCCGGCTCGAGGCCCTCGTCGTGGACGCGCTGGTGCGCGGCGAGCAGTCCGAGGAGCTGCCCTCGCGGGCCGCGGCCCTGGGCTGGGCGACGACGGCGCCGGTCACCGTGCTCGTCGGCCGGACGACGCCCGACGTCGCCGACGTGCACACCCCGGTCCGCCGGGCGGCGCGGGCGATGCGTGCCGAGGTCCTCGTCGGGGTGCACGCCGACCAACTGGTCGTCGTGCTGGGCGGGGTGCCCGACCTGGCGCCGGTCGCCGAACGGGTCAGCCGCGAGTTCGGTCCCGGACCCGTGGTGAGCGGTCCGGTCGTGGACTCCCTGGCCCTGGCCGCCGAGTCCGCGGCCGTGGCACTGGCCGGGCTCCGCGCCGCCGCCGCCTGGCCGGGGGCACCCCGGCCGGTGGCCGCTGACGACCTGCTGGCCGAGCGCGCGCTGGACGGCGACCCGCTGGCCCGGGCGGCTCTCACCGAGCGGGTCTCGCTGCCCCTGCAGGCCGCCGGCGGCGAGGTGCTGGACACGGTGCGGGCAGTGCTGGCCAGCGGGGGCAACCTGGAGGCCACCTCACGGGCGTTGTTCGTGCACCCCAACACCGTCCGGTACCGGTTGAAGCGGGCCACCGAGCTCACCGGCTGGTCGGCCACCGACCCGCGCGGCGGGTGGACCCTGCAGGTCGCGCTGGCCCTGGCCGAGCTGGAGGGGCAGCGCTCGCTCTGGAGCTGACCCGCCCGGCGCTGTGAACTCCCCCACCGACACACCGTGCAGTCCCGGGTGGACACGGCCCCGGTTGTGGGGATCCTCCAAAGGAACACCGGTGTTCTTCGTGGCTGCCACCGACCCACCGGAGGGTCGGGACTGGCACGGTTGTCCCGTGCTCGCCGTCCTCGCCCCTGGTCAAGGGGCCCAGAAGCCCGGGATGCTCACCGACTGGTTGACGCTGCCGGGCGCCGAGTCCTTCTTCCGTTGGGCCGGTGCCATCGCCGACGCCGACCTCCTGGAGCTCGGCACCGCCGGCGACGCCGAGGCCATCAAGGACACCGCGGTCACCCAGCCGCTCGTCGTCGCGATGTCGCTGTTCGTGGCCCGCGAGCTGGGCGGCCTGCCCGGTCCGGTCGCCCACACGCCGCAGACCGGCCGGGACGTCGTCATCGCCGGGCACAGCGTCGGCGAGCTGACCGCCGCGGTGCTCGCCGGGGTGCTGAGCATCGAGGCGGCGATCGCGCTGACCGCCGTCCGTGGCCGGGCGATGGCCGAGGCCTGCGCGCAGACGCCGACCGGCATGTCCGCCGTCCTGGGCGGTGACCCCGCGGAGGTGCTGGCCGCCATCGAGGCGCACGGGCTCACCCCGGCCAACCGCAACGGCGCCGGCCAGGTCGTGGCCGCCGGCTCGCTCGAGGGCCTCGCCGCCCTCAAGGCCGACCCGCCGGCCAAGGCCCGGGTCATGCCGCTGTCTGTCGCCGGCGCCTTCCACACCGACTACATGGCCTCCGCCCGCACCCGACTGGAGGGCCTGGTGGGTGGCCTCCGGCCGGCCCAGCCCTCCCGGCTGCTGCTGTCCAACGCCGACGGGTCCGCCGTGGAGACCGGCGCGGGGGTGCTGAACCGGCTGGTGAGCCAGGTGACGAACCCGGTCCGCTTCGACGCCTGCCTGGACACCCTGCGCGGCCTGGGCGTCACCGCCGTCATCGAGCTGCCCCCGGCCGGCGCACTGGCCGGGCTGGCCAAGCGCGACTGGAAGGGCGTCCACGACGTCGAGGTGCTGGCCATCACCGGACCCGCCGACCTGGACCGCGCCCGTGAGCTGATCGCCGCCGAGCGCGGCCGCAACGAGGCCGAGCACTCCCCGGACTGGCGGGTCGTCGTCTCCCCCGCCCGCGGTTCGGTCTCCCCCGCCGACGTCGCCGAGGGCACCCACCTGCCCGCCGGCACCAAGCTCGCCACCGTCACCGGCCGCCGCGAGACCGTCGACGTCGCCGCCGGTTACGACGGCGTGCTCGCCGAGTGGCTGGTCGCCGAGGGCGACCTGGTCGACGCCGGCGACCCCCTGGCCCGTCTCTACCCGGAGGTCTCCGCGTGACCACCATCCAGCTGCCCGTCGGTCCCCCCGGGGCCCGCGTCCTGGGCGTCGGCGCCTACCGTCCCCGGCGCCGGGTCACCAACGACGAGCTGTCCCAGACGATGGACACCAACGACGAGTGGATCCAGAGCCGGGTCGGCATCGCCGAGCGCCGCTGGGCCGAGCCCGACGAGACGCTGGTGGAGATGTCGGTGGCCGCCGGCGGCAAGGCCCTGGCCGCCGCCGGGATCGCCGGCGAGGACCTCGACCTGGTCATCGTCGCCAGCGCCAGCCTGCACACCCAGATCCCCGGCGCCGGCCCCGAGGTCGCGCACCGCCTGGGCGCACTCCGCCCGGGCGCCTACGACGTCAACGCCGGTTGCGCCGGGTTCTGCTACGCCCTGTCCGCGGCGTCGGACGCGATCCGCGCCGGCTCCGCCCGCACCGTCCTCGTCGTCGGCGCGGAGCGGCTCACCGACGTCACCGACCTCACCGACCGGGCCACCGCGGTGATCTTCGCCGACGGCGCCGGCGCGATGGTCCTGGGCCCGGCCGAGGAGCCCGGCATCGGCCCCGTCGTCTGGGGCAGCGACGGCGACCAGCGCGACGCCATCGCGATCCCCGACCCGGACTCCTCGCTCACCATGGCCGGCCAGGCGGTCTACCGCTGGGCCACGACCAAGCTCACCGACACGCTGCAGGCCGCCATCGACGCCGCCGGGGTCACCGCCGCCGACATCGACGTCTTCGCCCCGCACCAGGCCAACCTGCGGATCATCGAGCTGATGGCCAAGCGGCTGGGTCTGCCCGCCAGCACCGTCATCGCCCGGGACGTCGTGCAGGCCGGCAACACCTCCTCGGCCTCGGTGCCGCTGGCGATCGCCGCGCTGCTGGAGTCCGGCGAGGCCAAGAGCGGTGACCTGTGCCTGGTCCTGGGCTACGGCGCGGGGCTCACCTTCGCCGGCCAGGTCCTGCGGCTGCCCTGATCGACCCCACAGACCCCCGGGGCACCCGTCCCGGACCGTCGCGCAGCACCCCGCTGCCGGCCCACACTCGAGAGAGGACCACGCCTTGAGCAGCACCGCGGAGATCCAGTCCGGCCTGGCCGAGATCCTGGAGGAGGTCGCTGGGGTCGCCCCCGCCGACGCCACCCCGGAGAAGTCCTTCACCGAGGACCTCGACGTCGACAGCCTGTCGATGGTCGAGATCGCCACCGCCGTCGAGGACAAGTTCGGCGTCGCGATCCCCGACGACGAGCTGGGCGGCATCAAGACCGTCGGCGACGCCATCTCCTTCATCGAGAAGAACAACGGCTGACTGACGGATCCCGCCGCCACGCGCGGCGGACCCGTTCGACCTGATCCCGGCCCACCCGGCCAGCACCGTCCCGGAGGAACTGCCATGCCCGTCAACACCACCGACGTCGTCGTCACCGGTCTCGGCGCGACCACGCCCCTCGGGGCCGACGTCGCCTCCACCTGGGACGCACTGCTGGCCGGGCGGTCCGGGGTCACCCGCATCACCGACGAGTGGATCCAGCCCTTCCCGGCCCAGCTCGTCGCCCGGCTCGCCCAGGAGCCCAGCGAGAAGATCGACCGGGTCCGCTCCCGCCGGCTGGACCGCAGCCAGCAGGTCGGCGTGGTCGCCGCCGAGGAGGCCTGGGCCGACTCCGGCGCGGGCGAGGCCGGCTACGACCCGCTGCGCATCGCCGTCGTCATCGGCACCGGCATCGGCGGCGCGATGACCCTGCTCGGCCAGGACGACATCCTGGAGGAGAAGGGCCCCAAGCGGGTCTCCCCCTTCACCATCCCCATGCTCATGCCCAACGGCCCGGCCGCCGCCGTCGGCCTCGCGATCGGCGCCCGCGGTGGCGTGCACGCCCCGGTCAGCGCCTGTGCCTCCGGTGCCGAGGCGATCCGCTGGGGCCTGGACATGCTGCGCCTGGACCGCGCCGACGTCGTCCTCGTCGGTGGCGCGGAGGCCTGCGTGCACCCGCTGCCGATGGCCGGATTCGCCTCCATGCGCGCCATGAGCACCCGCAACGACGACCCCGAGCACGCCTCCCGGCCCTTCGACGCCGGCCGCGACGGTTTCGTCCTCGCCGAGGGCGCAGCCTGCCTGGTGCTCGAGCGTGAGGACGCCGCCAAGGCCCGCGGCGCCACCGTCTACGGCAAGGTCGCCGGCGCCGGCGCCACCTCCGACGGCTACGACCTGGTCGCCCCGCACCCCGAGGGCGAGGGCGCCCAGCGCGCCATCGGTGCCGCGCTGCGCGACGCCGGCATGTCCGCCTCCGACATCGGCCACGTCAACGCCCACGCCACCTCCACCCCCGTCGGCGACGTCGCCGAGGCCGCCGCGATCCTGGGCGCCGTCGGCGACCACGCCGCGGTGACCGCCACCAAGAGCCAGACCGGCCACCTGCTCGGTGCCGCCGGCGCGTTGGAGTCGGTCTTCTGCCTGCTCGCCCTGCGCGACCAGGTCGTCCCGGGCACCGCCAACATCGAGCAGCTCGACGAGGCCCCCGCGGTCCAGAAGCTGGACATCGTCCGCGGCGCGCCCCGCAAGGCGACCTTCTCCGCCGCCGTCAACGACTCCTTCGGGTTCGGCGGCCACAACATCGCCCTCGTCTTCACCCGGGCATGACCCCCCTGCGCCCCGTCTCCTGGAGGCCTGCATGACCACCGTCCACCCCTCGCCGACGCTCACCGCGCCCGACCCGCGTGACCCCGAGGACCGGCTCGTCCGGTTCTTCGACCCCGGCACCATGCAGCCCCTGGCCGCCCGGGACACCTCCGGGGTGATGGCGGCCCGCGGGCTGGTCCAGGGCACGCCGGCGATCGCCTACTGCACCGACGCCACGATCATGGGCGGGGCGATGGGCCTGGACGGCTGCCGGCACATCGTCGACGCCATCGACGCGGCGCTGCGCGAGCGGGTGCCGGTCATCGGCATCTGGCACTCCGGCGGCGCCCGGCTGGCCGAGGGCGTCACCGCCCTGCACGCGGTGGGCGAGGTCTTCGCCGGCATGATCCGCGCCTCCGGTCGCATCCCGCAGATCTCGGTGGTGCTCGGCCCGGCCGCCGGTGGCGCGGCCTACGGCCCGGCCCTCACCGACCTGGTGATCATGGGCCCGCTGGGCCGGGTCTTCGTGACCGGTCCGGACGTCGTCCGCTCGGTGACTGGCGAGCAGGTGGACATGGAGGCCCTCGGCGGTCCCGACACGCACGGCCGTCGCTCCGGCGTCGTGCACATCGTGACTGACACCGAGCAGGACGCCCTGGACACCGCCCGCCAGGCGGTCGACCTGCTCGCGGCGCAGGGCACCTTCGCCCCTGCCGAGGGCGAGCCGGACGTGGACCTGTCCGCCCTGCTGCCCGAGGCCAAGCAGCGCGCCTACGACGTGAAGCCCCTGGTGGCCTCGCTGCTGGACGGCCTGCCGCTGGAGCTGCAGAGCCGCTACGCGCCCAACATCATCACCGCGCTGGGCCGGATGGCCGGGCGCACCGTGGGCGTCGTGGCCAACAACCCCCTGCGGCTGGGTGGTTGCCTGGACTCCCCCTCTGCGGAGAAGGCGGCCCGCTTCGTGCGCATGTGCGATGCGTTCGGCGTCCCGCTGGTCGTGCTGGTCGACGTCCCGGGCTACCTGCCCGGCGTCGGCCAGGAGTGGGACGGTGTCGTCCGGCGCGGCGCGAAGCTGCTGCACGCCTTCGCCGAGGCCGTCGTGCCCCGGGTGACGCTGGTGACCCGCAAGTCCTACGGCGGTGCCTACATCGCGATGAACGCCCGCTCCCTGGGTGCCACGGCGGTCTTCGCCTGGCCCGGTGCCGAGGTCGCCGTGATGGGCGCCAAGGCGGCCGTCGGCATCCTGCACCGCAAGAAGCTCGCCGCGGCCCAGCCCGGTGAGCGGGAGGCCCTGCACGCGCAGCTGGCCGCCGAGCACGAGCGGATCGCCGGCGGGGTCGCCCGCGCGCAGGAGATCGGCGTCGTCGACGAGGTCGTCGAGCCCAGCCAGACCAGGCGCCGCCTCGTCGGCGCCCTGGCCGAGGCCCCCTCGGGCCGGGGAGCACACGGCAACATCCCGCTCTGATCGCTCCGAGCACTCTCCGAGCACGCAGCACTGCGGCCCGGCACCCTGGTGGGTGTCGGGCCGCGGTGCGTGCTGGTCCGTCTCGGGGTCGGTCCGGGTCAGGGGGCCGACGGAGTGCGGACGCGGTGGCTGGTGTGGGGCTCAGACGACCTGGTGGAGCCAGGTCACCGGGCCGCCGTCGCCGGCGTGGCGGTAGGTCTCGAGGTCGTCGTCCCAGGCAGCGCCCAGGAGCTGGTCGACACCGTGCCGGAAGCCCTCGGGCGAGGTGGCGGTGGCGGCCAGGTGGCGCAGCTGCTGCTCGGTGACGACGAGGTCGCCGTTCGCCGAGACGGGCGCGCGGAAGATGCCCTGACCGGGCACGTAGGCCAGCCGCTCTCCGTCGTTGCCCTGGCTCGCGTCCTCGGTCACCTCGAAGCGCAGCATCGGCCACGCCTTCAGGGCAGCCGCCAGCTTCGAGCCCGTCCCGGTCCCGCCCGTCCAGGCGATCTCGGCACGATAGGACCCGTGGGCCGCGGGCTGCTCAGCCCAGGACAACGTGACCGGCGCGCCGATGACCCTCTCGAGGGCCCACTCGACGTGCTGGCACAGGGCCTTCGGGCACGCGTGCACGAAGACCACACCCTGCGTCGACCGTCGTTGCACAGTGCACCTCCATCAGATCAAGACGGGTTTCGTCTTCCCCAACGGAACCTGTTCGATCTCTGGCGGTGCGTCGTACGAATGACAGCTCTGCAGTTCTCGGACAGTCTGCCCGACTACCACGGCTCAACGCCAGCTCTGGGCAGGATCGCTGGGGAAGATGTGCCAGATGTTGTCCATGTGACTGGTGGGACGAGTCGTCCGGTCCGCGGCCTGCTGACCTGCAGTAGCCGACGCAGCGCGGTGAGGCACAACGGGCGGCTCGGGATCCGCCCGGGCGAGTCAGGACTCCTGCGAGCGGGCCATGGCAGGTCACGCCGAGACCCGCCATTTCGCCAGGAAGCGTCACGGCAGATGTCACCTCCACAGGGGCGCGACTTGGCACTTGCTGACGAGCAGATGGCCCGATCGAGCCGTGATGGCGGACCGTGACTATCTCGTTACCGACGCACCGCGCGTCGTCCCCGATGACCCTGCGTGACACTGCAAACCTGCTTGCGTGACTTCGACGCAGCGCAGAGGACGCCACGCCTCCATCGACCTCGAGACGTTCGTCTGCGGCCAGGCGGCCATCCAGGTGCTCTGGGACGGCGGCCTGGGCACCGGGATCGTCGACTCCAGCGGCCCGTGGCACGCCATCGAGCCCGGCCCGACCGGTGTCACCTTCGCGCTGTGCGGCCGACAGGTGGCCCGCGCCGAGCGCGCCGCCGTCTGGCCCGACGCCCACCGCACGCCGGCCTGCGTGGTCTGCGCGGAGCTCGCGCTCGACTGACGCACCCCGACACACACGAACGGCCCCCGTCCTGGTCCAGGACGGGGGCCGTTCGCGTCGGGGGTCAGGCGCGGCGGACCGTCATCGTCGGCTTCTCGGCCAGGGTCTGGGCGACCACGCAGTACCGCTCGGTCAGCTCGGCGAGCTTGACGAGCTTCGCGTCGTCGGCGTCGGTGTCCAGCTCCATGACGACCTCGATGCCGGTCATGCCGACCGGGGCCTCCCGGGAGACACCGAGAGTGCCGCGGGCGTCCATCGTCCCGGTGGCCGACAGCTTCGCGCTGCGGACCTCGATGCCCATCGCGGTGGCCACGCTGCGCAGGGTCACCCCGGAGCAGCCCAGCAGCGCCTGCAGCAGCATGTCGCCGGAGCAGGCGTCCGAGCCGTCACCACCGGTCGTCTCGTGGAACCCGGCGCGCTGCGGCCCGGACCAGGTGTCGACGGTGGCGGTGATCCCGCCGTCACGGAAGTCGCCCTCCGCATGCAGGTGCGCCATCGCGGTGGCCGGGTCGTCCTTGTACTTCTGCTTGAGCGGGGCCTGCAGTTCACGCAGGGCGGCGGCGTCCATGGTGCGAGTCAACCCGCATGGCAGGCTGTCCGCACGCGCTGCGCGACAGCGGGGGCGGTAGCTCAGCCGGTCAGAGCACGGGACTCATAATCCCTCGGTCGTGGGTTCGAGCCCCACCCGCCCCACTCCTCCTCACCTGCGGGTTCGCCCGGCAGGCTGCTGACCTGGCCCATCGTC
This sequence comes from Modestobacter sp. Leaf380, assembly GCF_001424485.1. Classification (GTDB taxonomy): domain Bacteria; phylum Actinomycetota; class Actinomycetes; order Mycobacteriales; family Geodermatophilaceae; genus Klenkia. The sequence continues at coordinate 366,122 of NZ_LMQC01000020.1, read as the reverse complement.
GGACTGGCAGGTGGGCACATAGTGGGCACTGAATCGCCCGCGGACCGCCGGGGGGCCCGCGGCACCAAGGCGGCGGCCGACTCGGCGGCGTCGCGCTCGACGTCCTCGAACACCGACAGGTAGACCTGCTCGGTGATGGCCGTGGACGCGTGGCCGAGCAGCTTGCTCGTGAGCTTGATGTCCCGGGTGGCCCGGTACGTCAGCGATGCGGCGAGGTGCCTGAGGTCGTGCAGGCGGACGGGTGGCAACCCTGACCGCACCACGAGCCGGTCGAAGCGCTGGGAGACGCTGTTGGGCAGCAGGGCGGTTCCGTCGGCCTTGGTGAAGACAAGCCCGGTGTCGGTCCACGCCTTGCCGAGGAGCAGCCTCAGCTCGGTCTGACGCCGCCGGTGGGCGCGCAACACCTCGAGGGTGCCGGCGTCGAGGCTCACCGTCCGGGCGCTGGCCTCGGTCTTGGTGTCACCCCCGACAACGTCTCGCCCGACCTGCACGAGGGTCTCCCGAACCGTCAGCGTCCTTCTGTCAAGGTCGACGTCGGACCATGGCAGGCCGACTGCCTCGGAGCGGCGGAGTCCTCGGAAGGCAATGAGGTGCCACATGGGCGCGAGCTCGTCTGCCGCGGCGTAGTCGAGGAACGCGCCGGCCTGCTCCGGGGTCCAGACCATCGACGTGGCCGGGCGCTTCCCCGTTCGGCGCCAGGACTCGATGCGGTGGTCCGTCCAGACGAGGGGGCGGTCTGCGCGGCCGGCGGGAAGCTCGACATGCTCGCCAGGGTTGACCGCGATCTTCCGACGCTTCACGGCCGCGCTGAGAGCGGACATGACGGTGGCGTGCACACGGCGGATGGTGGCGTCCGAGAGAGGTCGGCGGGCCGCAGCGGTGTCAGTGCGAACCTCGAGCAGCCGGCGCAGCAGAGGCGAGGGCCGGGCATCCACGTGGCGCCCGATGTGCCGCATCGCGGCATACAAGGCGTCTAGATCGACGTCGCGCAGGTCCGACAGTCGCAGGTGCCCCAGGGCCGGCCGCAGGTACAGCCGGATGTGCTGGTCGTAGCCGTGGCGCGTCGAGGCCTTGAGGCGCGTCTTCCCCTCCAGCCACTCGTCGAGGTAGCGGCCGACGGTGAGGTCGCGCTCCGGGCGCAGGTACGTCCCGCGGCTGACCGATTGCACGGCATCAGCCAGAGCGGTCTCTGCTTCCGCCCTCGTCGCGAACGGTCCGAGCTTTTCCTGCCGGCGCCGCCCGTCGACGGCCCGTGGGGCGTCGTAGCGACCCCACCAGGCGCCGTGGCCCTTCCTGCCCAGCTTGGGACAGCGAGCCCCGTACTGACGGCCGTTCTCGTCCCGACAGCCGCAGCGCTTGTGGGTGGAGCCCTTCACGCTTCACCCTCGCTGGCCTTGGCCTCGAGGCGGCTCGTGACGTCCGCAAGCACCTCTCGCACGCAGGTCGTCTCCATGGAGGGCAGAGGCAGGTCGGTGAGGGGGGTCCCCTCGTCGTCCGTACCCTTCTCGATGCGCCAGAGAAGGTCCAGGTCCTCGGCGAACCGGCTGCGCCACTCCGGTCGTTCCTGAGCGGCCTGCACCAACTTGCCGACGGCGTACTCGTAGTCCAGCTGCGCTACCTGGCGCGCCTGCCACAGCTTGCCTGCGCTCGCCATGATCCGGTGGAGATGCAGGTCATCCAGCGCATCATCGGGTAGCAACAGCTCGGTGAGGCTCACTCCGAGGGCCTTCGAGAGAGCGATGGCTTCGTCGACAGTGATGTCTCGGCGCTTGCCGCGGCCGAGCCTCACGGGTCCCTCGATCTTCGAGATCGACGACTGGGGCATCTGAACTCCGAGCGCCCTCAGCCGTGCTGCCAGCGCCTCCTGTGAGAGGCCCGCACGTGTCCGCAGCGACTCAAGTCTGCGAGCGATGTGGTCCTCGGCAGCCAGGCTGGTCAGCGACTCCTCAAGATCGGCCCAGGACGGTTGGCCCAGGGCCTGCTCGCGCGCCTGCGTCTCGGCCGCTGCGAGCAGCTCGTCCATGGACTCGTAGCCCTGATCTCGAAGCTGCTCGGCCTGAGCTCGCTCTATCTGCGCGTTGGCCCGGGCGAGGACGTCCTCGACGGTGGCTGACGGCTGGTCACTCTCGGTCCCATTCATTTGGGTTGGAGCTTAATGCCGCTTGTGGTTGCTTGCAACCGCGCGTGGCGTTGATGATTCCTTCGTGTTGGAGATCCAACCCGTAGGAGATGAGTCATGAGTCAGACCGTCCTCAGTCCTTCCACGCTCAGCGAGTGTCTGGACGTATCCGAGTCGACCCTCCGCCGTTGGCGGGCGCTGGGTGAGGGGCCGGCGTTCGTTCGGGTCGGCCGGCAGGTCCGTTACCGCCCATCCGACGTCGAGGAGTGGTTGGTGGACGGAGCACGTTCCAGCCACGTCGGGGCCACCGCCAACGCCTCTCATGTTGCCTGAGCCGTGGACTCCCGAGCGGCTAAGGGCACTCGGTGTCCGCACCGACCTCGTGACGGCGTGCGATGCGGCCTACGGGGCGAAGCGCACCAAGGCCTACGAGCTGTTCCGTCGCGGCGAGCTCGACTTCCCGGCCGTGCGTGTCGGGAACCGCGTCGTCGTCCCGGTCGCATCCCTATGCAGGTTTCTCGGTTTGGAGCTTGAGCCCCAGACGACCCACAACTCAATAGGGAGCACGACATGAGCCAGACAGGCGAAGAGCCGGCGGGGGGCATCCCGACCGGCTCTTCTGAGAACGTCGCCACCAACGCGCTGGGTCTCACCCCGAAAGGTACCGGATCTTTAGGCCCTCGTCAGGCCGTCGAAGCCGCGGATCCCTGGGCCATCTCCGCCTGGCGCACCGCGATCGCTTTCCTGGCCAGCACGGGACGGCCGTTCACCAGCGACGATTGCCACGCCCTCGGTGCGCCGATGCCGGACCACCCAAACGCGGTCGGCGGCCTATTCCTCGCTGCACGCTCAGCTGGGCAGATCGAGCCAGTCGGTTACACCCCTAGCCGGCGCGGCAGTCGACGCAACGGTGTTCAGCGGCTTTGGGTCGGGTCGGGTGTCAGGTGACCGCTCTGACAATCGACACGACGCCGTGTGAGGGCGGCTTCGCCTGGTGAGCGTCGAGAACGCCGGCCGCTTCGAGTGGGAACGGGTGTTCCGTCGCTGTCGGCTGCCCTCAACGACCAAGGCTGTCGGGTTCGCGATGGCCACGTACGCAGACGGCGACGGGTCGCGCATCTACCCCGGCGCAGCCCGGCTAGCGGCCGTCACCGGGTTGTCGGAGCGGTCCGTCCGCGGCGCCCTCACCAACCTTCGGGACCTGGGGCTTGTCCACCGAACCGTCAAGGGCGGGATGCGTGGCACCCACGCCTTCGCCGACGTCTACCAGCTGCAGATCCCAGCCGACCTGCTCGAGCGATTCGACCTCCTCACCACTGACGAGGAAGTCGTTCCCAACCGGCAGCAGCTGCCGCCTGGCCCCCGTTCCCAACCGGCAGCAGCTGCCGGTACGTCGAGTCCCAACCGGCAGCTGAGCGCACCCCAACCGGCAGCTCCTTCCTCCCAACCGGCAGCTCACGCACCCCAACCGGCAGCAGCTGCCGCCCATCACTTAAGAGACCAACCACCTACCAGCACAACGACCAGAACAACCGTGGTTCAGATCCCAACGCACCCACAGACCGCACGCGCGAACCCGCGATGCAACAAGCACGGACACGAGTTCAGCGGATGGCCGTGCACCGCCTGCGCCAGCGAGACCAAGGGAGCCCGACGACATGCCTCATGACCGTTACGGCGACCTCATCGAGGACGAGCGGGTCAGGACTGCTGACCCCCTCCCCCACGACCCTCGCTGCGTCGCCGGCTGGCTGCCCGACACCCCCGACGGGCTCGCCGTCCCCTGCCTCACCTGCCGCCCCCACCTCGCAAACCGCAGCCACAACCTCACCTACCAGCTCGAAGGGAACCCCCGATGAGCCGCATCTCGGCAGCCACGGACGGCCAGGCAGAGCCCGCGGACGGCTTTGACCTCTTGAGCGGGCCCAAGCTCATGAGCCATCTGAACAGCTCATCCCGTTGCACCGCCACGTCGAAGCGCACAGGCAAGCAGTGCGGGCAGCGTGTACCTGGTGGTGGTGTCTGTGGCTGGCATGGCGGCAGCGCGAGACAGGTGCGGCGGCAGCGGGAGGCGCGCTTGGCTGCTGCCGAGGCGGTCGCGATGTTCTCCGACCAGTACGTGCCACGGGATCCGGGGGAGGCGCTGGCTGCGGCGGCAGTGAACGCGGACCAGGTGCTGCGTTCGCTGCAGCAGCGGGTGGAGCGTTCGGGCGAGCTGCGCGCTCACGACCTGGATGCGCTGCGCACATGGATGGAGCTCGTCAGCCGGCTTTCGAAGGCCGTGCTGGATGCGGGCGTGGACGAGCGCCGCGTTCGTATCGCCGAGCAGCAGGGGGCGCAGGTCGCTGCCGCTATCCGGGCCATCTTGAGCGACCTCGGGCACAGCCTGAGCGACCGCCGTGTTCTGCAGGTCGTCTCGACTCGACTGCGGGAGTTGCAGGCATGAGGGCTGGTGCTCACCGTGTGACCACGGCCGACATCAGCGCAGCTCAGGGCCTCAGTGTGGGATCTGCAATCCCTGGGTCGGGCCTGGTCAAGGGATGTGCCGCGTGACCCGGATTGATTTGAACCACGCCCGAACGACGTTTCTTGCTGACCAGGCCGCTGGTGCCCTTGAGGAGGCCGCTGACCGCTTTGTAGCGATGGCGGGTGCCCGTGGCACCGACTACACGCGCGAGCCGTCGGCGTGGGTTGTGCGGCTGGTGAAGCGGGCACGGCGAAACCGCTGCCCGCACTGGCCGGGGGAGGGCTCTGACTTGGTGCTGTTGCCCGCCCACGCGGAGCAGCTCCTGTGCAAGGCGTGCGCGGGGCGGGCGGCGAAGGCCTTGCCGGGGTCGTTGGACGGCCCGCGGTGCGACGTGTGCCGGGCCGTGGCCCCGCTCGAGGTATTCGGCTTCCACCTGCGGACGCTGCTGGTCACAGGACGTTCCTGCGCCGGCTGCGAGGCCACTGTCTACGGGGAGGCTTCGTGAACGGCCCAGGGCGGCGCCCTCTGCGTGCCACGTTGTCCCCGGCCACGGCTCGGCTGCTGGTCATGTACTTGGAGGCGGACAAAAGCGGGTTCGTGGGCTGGATGAACCGGGTGAAGCGTGACCTCCCCGTTGAGGACCAGCTTGCTGTTGATGACGACTTGGTCGATTTGGGTTACGTGGCGAACTGGCAGCGGGCGTTCGCTGGGGCGGAGGTAGGACAGGCGGCGGCCGCGGTGTCGGACACGGGCTCAGGGTTGCCTCATGAGTTCACGACGAGGGAGGCGGCTGACGTGCTGCATGTGAGTTCGAGGACGGTGCTCCGTTTGGTGGTCGAGGGTGTGTTGCGCGGTCGGGCTGTCTCGCCGCGGAAGACGTTGGTGACGCGGGCGTCTGTGCTGGCGTACCGGCAGGCGGTGGCGTCGTGAGCATTTCGCAGCAGGATGTGGCCCGGCGTCAGCTGGCGGAGATGGATGAGGCGTTGGGGCGCTCCCCGCGGCTGCGGGAGGGCGCGGGTGAGCAGGTCGTCTCGCGCCCCAACTGGCTGCCGGCGATGCACTCGAACGCCCAGTACCTCGAGCACGCTCGGCAGACGGCCCTCTGGGAGGCGGAGGAGGCCCGCCGGGCGGCGACTGGTGTCTCGGAATCGGCGGGGACGCTGACGCGGGGGCTCACGCAGCTGCAGGAGTCGACGACAGTCGCCCCCGTGGTGACGAGCGCCGGCCGTCTGCGGGTCACGCTGATCAGCCCGGGGTGGGGTTCGTCTTGCTACTACTCAGCTCAGGTGCTTGAGGCCGCGGTGCGCGACAAGGTGTGGCCGGCTGGCACACATTGCTTCGCTGATCACCCCACGCAGCGGGAGCTCAACGACAGGCCGGAGCGGTCGGTGCGTGATCTGGCTGCGGTGTTGACGACTGATGCCCGTTGGTCTGGGTCGGCGGTGGTCGCGGAGGCGCAGCTGCTGCCGGGTTGGGCCCAGACCTTGGGTCAGCCGGACATGGCCCGGTCGATCGGGATGTCGATCCGGGCGTCGGCTGAGCTGGAGATCGGTGAGGCCGAGGGCCGGCGAGGACGCATCGCTACCAAGATCGTGGACGGTCAGTCGGTGGACTTCGTGACTCGCGCCGGACGCGGCGGCTCCTATGAGGTCATCGAGTCGTCGTGGAGGTCCCGGTGGGACGCATGAGCAACATCCTGAGGACGTTGCGGGGTGCCGAGTCCGAGGTTGAGCGGCTTGAGCGAGAGGTTGCCCGCTGGACCACCGAAGCGGAGAACCGCAGGCGTGAGCTCGCTGACTTGGAGCGCGACTCCGGTGCGGCTGTGCTGGCCCACGACCCGGCCTCTGCCGTTCGTGAGCTGACCATCCGGCAGATGGATCTGCGGACGTGGATCGTTGGTGCCCAGGGTGCGTCTGCGGCTGCCGAGGAGCAGCTTGTCCTTGCTCGGTGGGACCTCGACGAGGCACGGGCCGTGGAGATGCGTGACCAGGCCGCGAAGTTCACGGCTACGGCCGAGGCGCATCAGGCCAAGGTCACCACGCTGCTAGCGCAACTGCGCGAGCTGGACGGTGTCGACTACGTCCCGTTCGAGCCTTCGAAGGAGGACATCCAGTCCGGGATGTTCAACGACGGCCACTTCTCCTGGGAGGTTCCTCACGGGACCGTTCTGTGGGATCCGGTACAGCCCCTCCTCGATGAGGCCAGCCGCCTGGAGCAGCGTGTGGCCGCTGAACGTGCCGCTGCGGCGCGGGCTGTGGCGCCGGTCGTGCCCACCGCCTCCATCTTGGTGCCCGCCTGGGACGACGTGGACAGCGAGAGCCAGGTCAGTTGCCGGATCAGTGAAGGCGTCGGATCCGCCACTTTCGAGGTCTCGACCAGCGGCCAGTACGGCGGCATTGAAGTTGTCACCCTGCCCGACCAGGACGGGAGCCGCATGTGGGGCAAGCGGGTCAAGCTGCAGGCCGGCGGGGGTAGCGCAAAGGTGACCTGCGGCGGGGCTGTGCTGGCCCGAGAGGTGCGCCCGGGCTCTTTGATGGCCAATGGCACCCAGTCTGTGTGGGTGGACTACAGCCGTTGTCCAAGCTGCCGCAGCACTGCGCCGGTGACGAAGCGGGCCAAGACTGAATCCTCTGATGCCACGAAGGGCGCAGTGTTGGCCATTGCGTGCCAAAACGGCTGCGACGTCGACATGACGAAGCACGCGGCGGCGATCAGCTCATAAGACTTGTGCCGGGGCGTCAAAGTCACCGGCGGCGCTTCTCTGTCGCCGCTGGATCCAAGGTGATTGATGTCCGCCGGAGGAAGGCGGGGTCACCTGCGTCCCGGCACTTCCCTCTCACGTAGGACAACGCGAACTCACTACGTAGGACAACCCCTGAGGCTGCTGTTGTGAGTGGTCCTGCAACCGACACCGTGCCCATGTTCAATGCCGCCCTGAACGCCACCCGGGATTACCCGAACCGGCCGGACGTGATCCTGTACTGGCAGGGGAAGGGTTGGGTGCTGGTCAACCCGGCCGACCCGGAACCGCCGGTGAACAACGCGTCTCTGGACACCGAGGTCGCAGGCCTGGTCAACAACGCGGGATCCACCACTGGGTCCTCGGTCCGCGGGTTGATTGGAGCTTCTGGCGGGGGTGGTGGGTCAGTTGAGAACGCATCCACGACCACCCGCGGCATCGTCGAGCTGGCGACGAACGCCGAGACGATCACCGGCACAGACGCAGTTCGGGCTGTTACTCCAGCAGGCCTCAAGGCTGTCACCGACGCACTGCCCACTGGCGGCGGTGGCGTCAGCTACACCGACGAGCAGGCTCAGGACGCCGCGGCGGCACTGCTGGTCAACGGCCAGCACACCGGGATTACAGCCGCCTACAACGACGCAGCGAACCGCGTCGACCTGGTCGTCACCGCCTCCGGCGGCAGCGGCAGCGGTGGCTTGGCCGGGCAGCGGGTGTTCAGCATCAAGGACTACGGAGCCAAGTGCGACGGGATCCGCCTGGAGGACGTGTCGATGACCGCTGGCTCCGCGGTCCTCACCTCCACGGCCTACACCTTCATCTCCGCCGACATCGGCAAGGTCATCGGCGTCGAAGGTGCCGGCACCACCACCAGCGCCATCAACACCGTGCTGCAGTCCACGATCGTGTCCGTCTCTGGCAACACCGCCACCTTGAACAACAACGCGATCAGCACCGTGTCCGCCGGGCGGGCCACCTTCGGCACATCTGACGACGCGGCGTTCAACGCCGCCCAGGACGCAGCCCGGGCCCTGGGCCAGTTCTCCACCCGCGGTGGCCGGGTCTTCATCCCCGCTGGCCGGTCCATCACCACCGCCCAGCTCAACCGCTACTCCTACGTCTCCTACTTCGGCGACGGCCGCAGCATCTCCCTGATCTGCCCCATCACCGCCTCCGGGGGCTGGATGCGGGCCGCCGGCGGTCAGATCTCAGCGGTCCACGACCGGGACTTCGGCATCGAAGCCGGGAACATGAACTGCGGCGGTTCCTACTCGTCCTCGACCAAGCCCTACAACCTGTTCAACATGGGCCAGTCGTCCACGATGAACATCGCCATCTGGGACTCCCCCGCCACCGCGATCCCGTACGACAACTCCCGAGACCAGTGCACCCTGGGGTTCAACCTCATCGTGAACCCCGGCCGCTGCGCCGCTGCCGGCAACCTGCCAGGCGGGTCCGGGATCGGCATCGGGACCCTGTCCACGACCAACGCCGAGCAGGTCCTCGTCATCGGCAACGTCATCCTCGGCGTCGCCACCTCGACGATCGCGCCCAACGGCAACAACGGCATCTTCGTCGAGTCCCAGTCCGGCACCGCAGCCACGATGACCTCCGGCGTCCGGATCATCGGCAACTACGTCAGCGGGATGCGTTTCGGCATCCTCGACGCCGGCGCCCTCGGCACCGTCATCGAAGGCAACATCTGCGAGGGCAACACCCTCGCCCAGATCGCCATCGGCGGCGGCACCATCCCCGCCGGGGTGCCCGGCATCGACACCCTGATCACCGGCAACATCTGCCGCAACGGCGTCACCAACGCCGCTGGCCACGGCATCTGGATCGACGGTTCCGACCAGGGCACCTCAAGCCACACCAGCAAGTCGGTCATCCGCTGCCGCGTCACCAACAACCAGGTCCTCGGCAACCGCGGCTACGGGATCGTCTACCAGATCTACACCGTCGACTCCTACGGCGTGGAGATCAGCGACAACCACGTCCGCGGCAACGGTCAGTCCGGGATGCTGCTGGGCTTCAACGGCGGCGTCAGCAAGCGGGTCTACAACTGCCGCATCCGGGGGAACACGATCGTCAACAACGGGGTGCGGGCCTCGGCGAACGACACCTACGGCATCCGGCTCGCGGTCGCAACGACCGGCCTCGAGGTGGCCGACAACCGCTTCTACGACGACCAGACCACCCCCACCCAGACGATCGGCCTGCGAGTGGTCACCTACGCCCAGATTGGGCTGGTGATGAAGGACAACAACTTCATCGGATCCCCGACCTCGGTCGGGTACTCGGCCGCTGGGCTGCTGGACGCCACCTCGGTCATCGTGGACAACCTGGGCCTGCCGCCTGCTGGGCCCACCGCTGTGCCCGTCACGGCTAGCCCGTTCACTTACACAGCAGGGAACGCCCCCGAGGACCTGTACGTGGACGGCGGGACGGTGGCAACCATCGCCAAGGGCGCAACAACCGTGGCGACCACGACCAACCGCATGGTGCGACTGGCCCCGGGCGAGTCCGCCACCGTCACCTACAGCGCTGCCCCGACGATCGTGGCCGACAAGAGGTGACCACGGTGGAACACCGGCCCAATGACCGTGGCCGTCGAGATCACCACCCGGGCCGCAGCCGCGGCGGTACTGCGGATGACCAGCTTCACCGTCGAGACCTGGGCCTGATGGCAACCCTCACAACTGAATAGGTGCTGACGTGGCTGACCGATTGAGTGCTACCGCTCTACCTGTGTAGGACAGGACGACCGCACCACGTACGACAGCACCTAAGGCTGCTGTTGTGAGTGGTTCCCCCGGGCGGCAGTCAGTTGAGACGCGACCTCGCTGGCTGTCGCCCGCACCCCGTCCGGGGGTGACGGGCTGATGGCCAGGACCCTTGAGACGATCCTGCTAGGCCGGGACCTGCTGTCCCCGGTCTATACGAAGGCTGCGGCATCCACCCGCGCCTACGAGCAGGCCGTCACAGGCTCTCTGACTCGGGTCTCCGCCGCGATGGGCGCTTCTGCGCAGGCCCAGGCTGCGGCGGCGGGCCGAGCCGGTGGAAGTGCGGAAGCCGGCGCCCGCACGCAGACCGCAGCGTCGGGCCAGATCATCGGGGCGAACACCCGCGCCGCCGAGGCTGCCGCGGCGTCGGCAACGGCTCAGTCCCGCGCTCACGCTCGTGCGGCCGAGTCGATGACAGTGTCCGCTCGCGCACAGCAGGCCGCGATCAGCGGTCTGACGGCGTCGAACGGGCTGCTGGGCACATCGATGTCCCCGCTGACGGCCGGTCTTGGTGCCGTCGCCCTGGGGTTCGGCTACGCCGCGTTCCGTGGTGCGGCGTTCGAGTCCGCGATGTCGCAGGTTCAGGCCGCGACGATGGCGACGGGCTCGGTGCTTGGGGACCTGCGTGACCTCGCTATCGAGGCGGGGGCGGCGACTCAGTACAGCTCCGAGGAAGCCGCGCAGGGCATCACCGAGCTCGCCAAGGCCGGTGTGTCCACCGCCGACATCCTCAACGGTGGGTTGGCTGGCGCTCTTGATTTGGCCGCCGCCGGTCAGCTCGAGGTTGGGCAGGCCGCGGAGATCGCCGCCACCCAGATGGTGGTGTTCGGTCTCGCAGGGGATCAGGTGTCCCACGTCGCTGACCTGATGGCCGCTGGCGCGGGCAAGGCGCAGGGCTCCGTGCAGGACATGGCACTGGCTATGCAGTACGCCGGCCTTCCGGCCGCCGGGCTGGGCCTGTCGATTGAGGAGACCGCCGGCACCCTGGGCCTGTTCGCCTCGAACGGCCTGGTCGGGGAGAAGGCCGGCACGTCGTTCCGCGGCATGTTGGTGTCGATGACCAACCCGGTCGGCAAGACCCGGGAACTCATGGACGACCTCAACCTGTCGTTCTTCGACGGGCAGGGCCAGTTCATTGGCATGGAGGGCGTCGCCGGGCAGCTGCAGCAGCGCCTCGGTGACCTGACAGTGGAGCAGCGCAACGCTGCCCTCGCCCAGATCTTCGGCAACGAAGCCCTAGGCGCCGCCCAGGCCCTGTACGGCGGTGGCGCGGCCGGGGTCGAGCTGTGGACAAGCAACGTCAACGACGCCGGCTATGCAGCCGAGCAGGCCGGCATCCTCAACGACAACCTGCGCGGCGACCTGGAGAAGCTCGGTGGGGCGTTCGACTCGACGATGACCGTGGTTGGTGGCTTCACCCAGGGCACCCTGCGGTTCCTGGTGCAGGGCTTGACCGACTTGATCGACGTCGGCGGGGACGTCGTTACGTGGATCGCGGACCTTCCCGGTCCCTTGCAGGCCGCTGCGGCTGCGGTCGTTGCCATGTACCTGGCCACCGGCCCCCTGTCTGGGGTACTGCTGACTGCCGGGTCGAACATGGCCGGTCTTGCCGGTCGCGCCCTCGGGTCGGTCAGCAGCGTGAGCGCCCTCACCGGATCCCTGGTCGCCGCCCGCACCGCTGCCATCGGACTGGTCACCGCGGCCGTCCCGCTGGCCATCGTTGCCGGGCTGGCCTACGCGGTCACCGAGCTCGTGGCTTTCTCCAACGCAGGCGACGACGCCACCGCGTCAGTGAAGCGGATGAATGACGCCATCGACGACGCTGACGGCAACACCGAGCGGTTCGGCAACGTCACCGGCAGCCTCGACGAGGTCCGGGACAAGATCAATGAACTGTCCCCGGTCGTCGAGTCCTGGTCGGAGGAGAACCGGTCCTGGTTCGAACGGGCGTTCATCCCCGTCACCAGCGGCGTGGAGGACGCCCGGCAGAGCCTGGAGGTCTACCAGGACGCCCTGGACGACCTGGAGGACAAGCAGGAACGCAACGGGCAGAACGTCGAGGTCCTGGGCCGCCGCTACGACCTGACCCGGTCGCAGGTGGAGGACTTCGCCGACGCGCACGGCATCGACCTGTCCGGGTCCCTGCAGATCGTGCAGACCGACTTCATGCGCCTGGCCGAGGCCTCCGGGATGGCCGCCACGAGCATGGGTGTTGCGAGCGGCTCGGCGGCCACCGGCTACGAGAGCTTCACCGCCTACGCCGCGGCGCTGGGACTGGCCGATGAGGCCGCGGAGGATCTGCGGAAGCGCACCGATGAACTCGGTGAGTCCCTCGGTGAGTTCATCTCCCCCCTCGGCGCCTACACCGGGCTACTGGACTCCAAGAAGGAAGCTGAGCGGCAGTCCGCTCAGGCCACGGCCGACGCCACCGCAGACCAGTCGGACTCCTGGGAGGACTACGTCGGGGACGTCACCGTCTCGGCGCAGGAGTACCTGCAGATCCTGCGTGACCAGGTCACCGCCCAGGACGAGTGGCAGACGAACATGCTGATCCTCGCGTCGCGGGTGTCGCAGGGCACCATCGACGAGCTCGCCCGGATGGGCCCCGAAGGCGCCCAGCTGGTCGCCGACATGGTCGACTTCACCGACGCCGAGCTCGCGGAAGCCGAAGGGGTCTTCGCCCAGCGGGCAGCCAACGCGACCGGTGCGTGGGGCCTGACCCTGCAGCAGGCGCAGCCGGTGCTCTCGCAGATCGCTGCCACGGCCGGCCAGGGCGTCGCCGACTCCCTCGCCGCCCAGCTGGCCGCCGGCACGACGACCATCGCTGCGATCGCCGCCCAGTACGGCATCGTCCTCGCCGACGGAGTGAACCCCGTTCTCAGGTCCCTGGGACGAGACGCAGTCATTGCGGCGGCACCCCGGGCGGTTCCCGGTACTGGCGGGCGACACGCCGACGGTGGACCCATCTGGGGTGCGGGGACCGCCACGTCGGACTCGATCCCGGCGTGGCTGTCCAACGGCGAGTACGTCTTGAAGGCGTCCTCGGTAGCCCGCAATGGCGTCTCCGCGCTGAACGACCTGAACGAGGGTCGCGCTTCGGTTTCCCGCTTCGCCACCGGCGGGTTCGCCTCGGTCGGTGCGGTGCCCAAGCCGCGCTCCACGGCACCGTTCGCGCCGCCCCTGTCCTCGGGGGCCGACGCCACCATGCAGGCCGGCTACGACGCCGTGGCGGCCTGGCTGGGCGCCAACCTGGAGCAGCCGCCCGCTGCCGCTTCCGGGGGCTCCGCGAACGGGCTGCTGCCCATCATGGCCGCCGCCCGCGCCTACGTCGCCGAAACGTACGGGGTGCGCAACATCGGCGGGTTCGCCCGACGCAACATCGCCGGCACCAACACCCTGTCCGACCACGCCCTCGGCAAGGCCATCGACGTGATGACGTCGGACAAGACGCTGGGCTGGGCGATCGCCAACGACCTGGCGTTCGGTGCCGCCAAGTCCCGGTTCAACATCGAGAACGTCATCTGGCAGCAGTCCATCTCCTCCAGGGGTGGGCCGTTCAAGCGGATGGCCGACCGCGGGTCGCCCACCCAGAACCACTACGACCACGTGCACGCCGACACGTTCGCCAACGGCGGCTACGTCGGCCCCGGATCCATCCTCAACCCACACGTGCGGGACCAGGGCGGGCCGCTACTGCCCGGCTACACCTACAACGGGCTCAGCCGGCCGGAGTGGGTCCTGTCGATGGCGTCGGGCGGCATGGTGCGCGCCGAAGACGGATCCATGGTCCCGGAGTCGTTCTACAGCCGCACCGCCGGACCGTCCGAGGGAACTCTGCTGTCCTCGGCTCAGCGGCGCATAGCCGCCGGGCAGGCGCTCACCGAGGCGCAGGCAGCAGCGATCTCGCGGGCACTCAACCCGCAGACGATGCCAGGCTACGGCGCGTCCAGTACCCCCGTCGTCGTGGTCAACAACTACATCGACGGCAAGCAGTTCCGCTCGATGGCCACCGAGGTCACGAACGGCCGACTCGAAGACATCTATCGATCGAAGGTGTACTCCTGACCGACAACCTGCCCCCACACATCACACGCGGCCTGGCCCAGGCCAACGTCCTCTTGGGTCTGCTCGAGACCGGGGACGGCGACAAGCTCGCTGGACTGTGGCGGCACGTGCCCACGTTGGAGGACAAGATCATGCTCAGCGCCTGCCTGCAGACGCTCGCCGCTGAAATCACTGCCGGGCTGCCGGCGGCTCGGCGGGTGTCTGCGATGGACCGGCAGTCCGAGCTGCGGCAGCACGCGGCAGAAGCCAACAACCCGAACCAGCACATCCCCCGGATCTACGCGCAGGGGCGGCACGTCGTTGAGCTGATGACGGAGCGGCTGCCCGACCAGCGACAGCGGGTGGCGACCTACCAGCGGGCCATCACGAAGTACGCGTGAGCACGCCCGATTCGATAGTGACGGAAGGACCACCAGGTCTCAGGTTGGACGTCGCAGCCGCGGAGGCCGACGAGCTACGCCGAGTCGTGGAGAGGCACCATCCGGTGCCGTGCCAGCAGACCGATCCAGACCTGTGGTGGCCGGAGCGGCGAACGCCCCCGCAAGACATTGAGCTTGCCGTTGACGGCTGCCTCCGCTGCCCCGCCGCGGGCGCATGTCTGGCCTACGCGCTAGCCGCCGACGAGCGGTTCGGAGTGTGGGGTGGTCTGACTCCGGAGGATCGCCGTCCGTAGCGGCCACACTGCAGGAACAGCACGCTCCAGGGGCGCCCGAGGCGGATGTGGCGCACGAGGCTGAAGTCACCCGGAGTCACCCTGTGGGGTGACAGTCGGTCACGTTCGGTTGGTAACACGCCGATAAGCCTCGTTACACAGCGTCCATCGGTGCTCCGGGATCCGTGAGTCGTGGGACGTTATCCGTATGGGAGAGCAGGAGGTGTCCGTGACTGTGGAGGATCGTCTCTACAAGTTCGACCACGAGCTGACCATGATCGAGGGCGTCGCCTGTGTGTCCATCAAGCAGGTTGTGGCCCGGGAAATGCTTGTCGAGGTTGGTCTCGCCCCGTTCGACTGGGACGTCCGGGCCGAGGTCGTGGCGGCAGTGGACGACTTCGCCCGATCGATGATCGATGAGATCAGCGTGGTGCTCGACGTGTTAGACGCGGCCGACGTGCCGCTTGCTCACACCGCGTAAGTGCCAAGTGAGTCTGTCCATCTGATCCGGGCAGAGGACGCGGTGAGTGCCGCGAGGATGCTGCGCCCCGAGCACCCCGCGTGGGCACTTGTTCCCCTCTTCTACAGCGCCATGCACCTGATGCACGCGCAGTTCGACAGGGACTATCTCCCCGAGGGTCCGCGACACCCGTCTGGCCACGTGCACCGACGGACGGACGGCCAAATCGTCTCCTGGGGTACCACTGACGTCGTCCGGGAGCACTATCAGCCGGTCGTTTCTCGCGCCTACTCGAGCCTGTTCCAGGCCGGGTACAGCACGAGGTACAGCTCGCCACTCAAGGGAGACGGTCAGCGCCTGTGGGACGACTACGAGGTGGTCCGAGGCTTCGTCCTTGGGTCCGGCAAGTAGGTCGTCGGTAGCTCTGCCGTTGCGCTCCGCGTAGCCCCGGAGCAACGGCTCCACGCACGAGACGGGCCCCCTCGCCGTTGCTGCGGCGAAGGGGGCCCGTTGCCTACTTCCTTGGGCGCCTAGTCGCGGGCCGTCGCGGCGAGAACCAGCACCTGGCGGGTCTCCTGATCGACGATGAGGTCGTCAATCGGGTGCCCGCCCGCTGCCTGGCGGACGTCAGCGGCGGACAACTCAGACAGGCCGCTGCGCCCGTCGAGGACGAACGTGACAGGACTAGCTGGCGTCACCTGACGCCACCAGCCCCCCACGCCGCCCTCGGCGCCGATGGGCAGGCCGACGCAGCCGACGACACTGTTCGGGTCCTCCTCGGCCACCTGGGCGTGCGTAGCGGGGTCGCACCAAGGCTCGTGCGCCCCGACGAGGGCGGTGATGACACGGGCTCGGTGGTCGTCGCTGAGCAGAGCCAAGAAGTCGTCTCGTGAGGTGACCAGCACGCCGCCGAGGGGGCTGGTGATCTGCAGGCGCGCCTCGGGAAGCTCGAGCAGCTCAAGGCCACCGAGCAGCACAGCCGCGGTCATGCCGACAGCCCGGAGACGTTGCCGGCCCACACGACCGCGGTGAAGAACGCGACGCTGACGGGCTGGGCGACGATGGTGGCGCCGAGGATGACGACGCCGGCGGCCATGTCGCGGACGATGCGCCCGCGGCGGGTGAGCCGCGTCGGGGTGTGGGTGGCGCGGTGCCGACTCAACCCGGACGGGGCAGCTGCGGCCTCGCGGTGAAGAGTCTGTCGGTGGGTACCGGTAGCGTTCTTCTTCATGGTCCTCGCCCTCCAAGGGGGTGGGGATCTAGGGCCCGGCCGGTGTTGGTAGCACCTGTCGGGCCCGTCTGTGTCTCAGCCGGACGGCGAAGACGTGCTTCGGGGTGGCGGGTTGGTCAACCGCTCTTCAATGACGTCGACGGAGACGCCCTCAGGGTCGGTGACGGCCTCGCCGTCTTGGGTCCTCAGCCAGTACAGCCCGTAGTCGATAGCTCTCACATCGATGCGGCGATTGCGGACGAGCTTGAGACCCTGGCGGTCGGCCATACGGCGGAGGCGGTTCTCTCGAACTTTGCCCGCCTGGTCGAGTGCCATGCCAAGAATGATGCTAAACACGATGCCGAGAGGCAAGCCGACACGCCCAACTCATCCGTTGCGGATGAAGGCGTCCACGCTGGAGCGCAGCACGCGAGTGATGGGCCGAGCGCCCAACCCGATCGGCCTGGTCTTCAACTTGCCGGCCGAGATCATCGCGTAGACGTGCCAGCGGGAACAGGCGAGCAACTCTGCGGTCTGGGGCACGGTCAGGAGCTTGTCGGCGGCCATAGAACATCAGCTACCAACAGACCCCCCTGTCTGTAACCGCATCCGACACCCAACATCGGGCGATGTGACATCGCCCGGCGTGGGCACATGATGAGCACGATCGCGCGAGACCTCAGCGCGTGGGGCCGACCGCGGGCGATCCAATGCGACGCACTGACCTGCATGAACGGACGGCCGCGCTCACAGCCGCTTATCAACGACACCCGGTCGGCCGGTCTCATAATCCCTCGGTCGTGGGTTCGAGCCCCACCCGCCCCACCACCCGCCGGGTGGGTGCCTCACTCACAGGGCTGGAAGAAGAAGGCCTCACCGTCGAGGACCGCGACGTGCACGGGGGTGTCCTGGCCCTGCGGGGCGCCGCCCGTGACGTCGGACTCGGTGAAGGTGACGGTCAGGGCGTAGACCCGCCCCGTCGGCACGAGGCCCGCGTACCGACCGTCGGGCAGTGCCCACCCGTCGTCCAGGGCCATCGACGCCACGTCGGGCTGGGCATCGAGGCGGAAGTCGTCGGTGATGCCGCTGTCGCGCAGGAAGACCTGGCACTCCTCCACCGAGTAGGCGTAGTCAGGGTGGTTGCCGGCGACCTGAGCAGCGGCGAGAGCGTCGACACCGGCCTCGGACGACGACGAGAGCCTCTCGTACAACGTCCGGGTCAGCTGCTGGTCGAGGACGAGGTCCTCCCCGGCCGAGGGTGCCGCCCCCGACGAGCTCGGGGCCGACGGGGCCCCCGGTGCGCCCGCCGACGACGCGACCGCCGGGGACGCCGATCCCAGTGTCCCCGACGAGCAGGCGCCGAGCAGCAGGACCGCAGGCAGGAGCAGGACGGAACGGCGCATGACGATCCCCCGATGTCGTGTGGTGGCCGGACCGTAGCGTCTCGCGACCGCCGCCGCCGCCGCCGCCGGTGAGGACGGTGCCGCCTCGCGCGGTCCGTACGCACCCAGCGACCATGGAGGCTGTGTCCTTCACCCACGACGCCACCCTGCCCGCCGACCCGGCCACCGTCCTGGCCACGCTGACCGAGGAGTCCTTCGTCCGGGAGGCGCTCGCCGCCCTCGGCGCCGACGTCCGCGAGGTGACCGTGGAGGGCACCCGCACCACCGCGCGCTACAGCGTGCCCACCCAGGGCATCCCGCCGGCGTTCGCCAAGTTCGTCGGCGACCGGGTCGAGGTCCTCGACGTCCGCACCTGGACGGCGGAGGGCGACGGCGCCAGCGGCACCGTCGTCGTGACCACCAAGCTCTTCGGGCGGGACGTCCGGCTCGACGGGCACCGCCGTCTCGAGGCCGCCCCCGAGGGCACCCGGGTCAGCAGCAACGGGCACTCCTCGGTGGACGCCCCGATCGTGGGCCGCCAGGCCGAGAAGGGCGTCGACGAGCTCGCCGTCGTCGTGCTCTCCAGGGAGGCCGACGCACTCACCCGCCGCCTCGGCGGCTGAGCGGGTTCAGTCCAGCGCGACGATCCCGGCGGCGTGCCGCCGGGCCAGCTCCTGGTAGATCGCGGGGTTCCCGTCCACCCACTGCGCGGCGCCGGCCGTGAGCGGCCCGCGCACCCGGGCCGGCGCCCCGAGGGCGAGCACCTCGTCGGGAACGACCATCCCCGGGGGCACCAGCGACCCGGCGCCGACGAGGGCGCGGGCCCCGATCCGGGCGCCGTCCTGCACGGTCGTGCCGTTGCCGATCAGCGCCTCGGCGCCGACGACGCAGCCGTGCACCACGCACAGGTGGCCGACGGTCGCGCCGGGGCCGATCTCGGTGACCGGGTCCTCTCCCCCGTGCAGGACCGAGTTGTCCTGGATGTTGGCCCCCTCGCGGACGACGATCGCGCCGAAGTCCGCGCGCAACACCACGCCGTACCAGACCGAGGCGTGCGCCTCCACGGTCACGTCCCCCACCAGCGTCGCGGTCGGAGCGATCCAGGCGTCGGGGTGCACCTGCGGGTGCTTGCCCTCGAAGGAGAACATCGGCATGCCGCGCAGCCTCACACAGCTCGCGGACGCCGGTGACCCGGGGCACAGTCGGGGACATGACCGCACCGCAGGACCAGCCACAGCCCCGCGACATCGCCCTGGAGCAGGAGACCGAGGTGCAGGCCCAGGACCTCGAGGAGCAGAGCGACCCCGAGACCGACTGAGCTCCCGACCTGCCCCGGCGCCCCGGCCCGCGTAGCTTCCTGCCGTGGAGTCGCGGGTGCTGGCAGGTCGCTACCAGCTGCGCGACGAGATCGGCCGGGGCGGGATGGGCGTCGTGTGGCTGGCGCACGACCAGCTGCTGGGCCGCGAGGTCGCGGTCAAGGAGATCACCTTCGGCAGCGACGTCTCCGAGGCCGAGCGGGCCGTCCTGCGCGAGCGCACGTTCCGCGAGGCCCGCGCCGCCGCCCGCCTGGACCACCCCGCCGTCACCACCGTGCACGACGTGGTGGAGGAGGACGGCAAGCCCTGGCTGGTGATGGAGCACGTCCGCTCCCGCACACTGCTGCAGCTGGTCGAGGAGCACGGGCCGCTGCGGGTGGACCTGGTCGCCAGGATCGGCCTGGACCTGCTGGACGCCGTCGCCGCCGCCCACCGCGCGGGCATCGTGCACCGCGACGTCAAACCGGCCAACGTGCTCGTCGACGACGCCGGCCGCGCGCACCTCACCGACTTCGGCATCGCCACCTCGACCGGGGACTCCACGCTCACCAGCACCGGCATGATCCTGGGCTCGCCGGCCTACATGTCCCCCGAGCGCGCCACCGGCCAGGACCCACAGCCCCAGGACGACCTGTGGTCGGTGGCCGCCACGCTGTACACCGCCGCCGAGGGCCGGCCGCCCTTCGACCGCGGCGAGCCGATGGCCACCCTGCTCGCCGTCGTCACCGAGCACCCGGCGCCGATGGTGCGCTCGGGGGCGCTGCAGCCGGTGCTGGCCGCGATGCTGGCCCGCGACCCGCAGCAGCGCGCGACACCCGGTCAGGCCCGGACGGCGTTCACCGCCGCCCTGGCGGCCCCCGCTGCTCCCCCCGCGGAACAGCCGGCACCCGCACAGCAGTCGGCCCCTGCGCACGAGGCGGCCCCGCAGCAGGCAGCCCCGCAACAGGCCCCCGATCCCGGCGCACGACCGGCCCCGGAGCCCCGTCGCTCACCGGAGGCCGCCGCCGGCGTCCAGGTGCAGCGCTTCGACGCAGCCGACCTGCGCCGCCGCGCCCACGACGCCAAGGTCAAGCTCCGCGCACTGTCCGACCAGCTCACGGCGCCGACCCCGGGCCGGCCTGCTGCCCCCGCCAGGCCCCGGTTCCGGTTCAAGCGCCGGTGGGTCGTGATCCCCACGCTGCTGCTCCTGCTGGCGGTGATCGCCCTGGTCGCCGGGGGCGTCTGGTTGGTCGCCGAGGGCGGGCAGCTGCTCGGCGGTTGACGCCACCGCCGCCCCGGGTAGGCCCGGACGCATGCGCACCGACGAACTGCTCGCCGCCGCCTTCGACAACATCGAGGGCGCCGTCGCCCGGGCCCTGGACGGCCTGACGGCCGACCAGCTGGCCACCGCCCCGCCGTCGGGCACGAACACGATCGCCTGGCTGGTCTGGCACCTCACCCGGGTGCAGGACGACCACGTCTCCGAGGTCGCCGGCAACGAGCAGGTCTACACCGCGCAGGGCTTCGCCCCCCGCTTCGGGCTCCCCTTCGACGACGCCGAGACCGGCTACGGCATGGACGCCGAGGACGTCGGGAAGGTGCGCGCGGACGCCGAACTGCTGCTGGCATACCACTCCGCGGTGCACGAGGCCACGGCTGCGTACCTGGCCACGCTGTCCGACGACGACCTGGACCGTGTCGTCGACGAGGACTGGGACCCGCCGGTGACCCTGGGCGTACGGCTGGTCAGCGTGGTCACCGACGACCTGCAGCACGCGGGCCAGGCGGCCTACGTCCGTGGTCTGCTCTCCGTGTGACCGCACCGAAGGTCGACCCGAAGGACGACGACACCTACCGGGCGCACCGCGGCGAGTTCCGCACGCTGACCATCCCCGACCGCGCCTACCTGGCCGTGGACGGGCAGGGCGACCCGAACACCGAGGCCTTCGGCACCGCGGTGCAGGCGCTGTACCCGGTGGCGTACGCGCTCAAGTTCGCCAGCAAGGCCGCCGGACGGGACTACGTCGTCCCGCCGCTGGAGGGTCTGTGGTGGGCCGAGGACATGGACACCTTCACCCGGCGCCGGGACAAGGCGCGCTGGGAGTGGACGCTGCTGCTGCTCGTCCCCGACTGGCTCGGGCCGGACGAGGTGGGAGCCGCGGTCGAGCGGACCCGGCCCAAGGCGCCCGAGCGGCTGGACGACGTCCGGGTCGAGGTGCTGTCGGAGGGGCGATGCCTGCAGACGCTGCACGTCGGACCCTTCGACGACGAGGGCCCGGTGCTGCACCGCCTGCACCACGAGGTGCTGCCCGGCGCCGGGCTCCGGCCGTCCGGCAGGCACCACGAGGTCTACCTGACCGACCCCCGCCGCACCGCCCCGGAGAAGCAGCGCACCATCCTCCGCCAGCCCGTCAGCTGATCGTCGGCGCGGCGCCCCGGAGCACCTGCTCGGTCAGGTCGGCCAGCAACCGGGCGGGTTCGGCCAGGCACACCGCCACGTCCGGCTCGACCTCGGTCAACGCGTGCCCGGCCGCGAACCCCGCGGCCGCCAGCTCCGCGGGGGCCAGCCGGACGACGCCGGCGATCCCGACGCACGGGACGCCGGCGGCCGCGGCCCGACGGGCGACGACGGCGGGCGCCTTGCCCGACAGCGTCTGCTCGTCCAGCGCGCCCTCGCCGGTGAGGCACAGGTCGGCCCCGGCCAGGGCGGCGTCCAGGCCCACCAGGTCGCACACCAGGTCCGCGCCCGAGGTGACCCGCGCGCCCAGCACGGCCAGCGCCCCGGCCGCCGTCCCGCCCGCTCCCCCGGCGCCGGGCACGGCGTCCACCTCCACGCCCAGGTCGCGGCGGACCACCGCGGCGAACCGGGCCAGCGCGGCGTCCAGCACCGCGACGTCGTCGGGCGTGGCCCCCTTCTGCGGGCCGAACACCGCCGCGGCGCCGCGCGGGCCGGTCAGCGGGTTGTCCACGTCGGTGGCGATCAGCACGTCGACGCCGGCCAGCCGCGGGTCCAGGCCCGTGACGTCGACCCGGTCGAGCCGGGCGAGCGCGGCGCCCCCGGGGGGCAGCGCGTCGCCGGCCGCGTCGAGGAACCGGACGCCGAGCGCGGTCAGCATCCCGGTGCCGGCGTCGGTGGTCGCGCTGCCGCCGATGCCGACCACCAGCCGGCGGGCCCCTGCCTCGAGCGCGGCCAGCAGCAGGTCTCCCACGCCGCGGGTGGTCGCGGTCAGCGGCGCGGGCGGCGCCAGGTGCAGGCCGGCCGCGGTGGCCAGCTCGACCAGCGCGGTGCCGCCGTCCAGGGCGAGGACCGCCTGCCGGGGTTCGCCGTCGGGACCGGCGACCCGGACGGCCAGCGGCGTCCAGCCCGCGCGCAGCGCCGCGGCCACCGTGCCGTCCCCGCCGTCGGCGACCGGGCGCAGCAGCACCTCGGCGTCGGGGTGGACCCGGACGACCCCGGCCGCGATCGCGTCGGCCACGCCGTCGGCGTCCAGCGTGCCCTTGAACTTGTCCGGGGCGATGACGATGCGCACGACGAGCAGCATGCCGGACACCGGCCTAGCGTCCGAGGTCGTGAGCACCGACGCCGACACCCTCGCCCCCGCCACCGACTTCTACGCCGTCGACGACCTCATCGACCCCGGTGACCTGGAGATCCGGGACCGGGTGCGCGCGTTCTGCGCGGCCGAGGTCACCCCGATCATCAACGACTACTGGGAGCGGGCCGAGTTCCCGGCGCACCTGGTGCCCAAGCTCGCCGACCTGGGCATCGCGGGCGGCACGGTCAAGGGCCACGGCTCGGCCGGCATGAGCGCCGTCGCCGCCGGGCTGGTGGCCGCCGAGTGGGCGCGGGCCGACGGCTCGATGGGCACCTTCCACGGCGTGCACAGCTTCCTGGCCATGCAGTCGATCGACCTGCTGGGCAGCGAGGAGCAGAAGGAGCGCTGGCTGCCGGGCATGGCCCGGATGGAGACCATCGGCGCCTTCGGCCTCACCGAGCCCGACCACGGCTCGGACGCCGTCGCGCTGGGGACGACGGCCACCCGCGACGGCGAAGGCTTCGTGCTCAACGGGGCCAAGAAGTGGATCGGCAACGGGTCGATCGCCGACATCGTGCTCATCTGGGCGCGCGACGAGGACGGCAACGTCGGCGGGTACGTCGTGGAGAAGGGCACGCCCGGGTTCACCGCCACGGTGATGACCGGCAAGACGGCGCTGCGGGCGGTGTGGCAGGCCGAGATCACGCTGGAGAACGTCCGGGTCGGCGCGGAGGACAAGCTGGCGAACTGCCACAACTTCAAGGACGTCTCCCAGGTGCTCGACCGCACCCGGTACACCGTCGCCTGGCGGGCGCTGGGCGTCGCGCAGTCGGCCTACGAGCTGGCCCTGGCGCACACCCTGCAGCGCGAGCAGTTCGGCCAGCCGATCGCCGGCTACCAGCTGGTGCAGGAGAAGCTCGCCCGGATGCTGGCCGAGATCACGACCATGCAGCTGATGTGCTGGCGGCTGTCCACGCTGGCCGACGAGGGCCGGATGACCGCGGCGATGGCCTCGCTGGCCAAGATGAACTGCTGCAAGAAGGCCCGCACGATCATCGCCGATGCACGCGACCTGTTCGGCGGCGACGGGATCCTGCTCGAGCACCACATCGCCCGCCACCACGCCGACATCGAGGCGATCTACACCTTCGAGGGCACCGACCACGTGCAGGCGCTCATCGTCGGCCGCGAGGTCACCGGGCTGTCGGCGATCACCGGTCGGCGTCCCCGCAGGGAGTGACCTCCGCGGCCGGCGGTCAGCTCGCGCGGCTGAGCTGGCGGGTGGTGATCCGCCGGCACTCGGGGCAGGCACTGTCCCGGGCGCCCACCCGCTCCCAGCGCTGCGAGCCCCACACCTGCACGATCGCCCCGCACGCGGCGAGCTCGACCTCCCCGTCGAGCTCGCCCGCGGGGCGGTGCGCCTCGACGGCGTGCCAGGGGCTGCGGTTCTCGGCCGGTCGGCCCGGCGTCCAACGGTCTGGTCGGGAGAACCCGACTGCGTAGCTGTCCACGGTCCTGGTGTGCCCTGCGACACAGTCTGACTAACACCGATTCCGCGGCAGATCACGTCGCCTACCGTCGGTGGACGTGTCCGCCGCCGCCCCCGACGACCCGATCGTCACCGTCGTCGTCTCCCCCGACGACCCGCGCGCCCAACCGCTGCTCACCGACCTGCTCGCCGAGTACGACGCCCGCTACGGCGACCTGTTCGGCAGCGCGGCGCAGGAGATGGAGCGCTACCCGACGGCCGAGTTCCTCCCACCGGCCGGGCTCTTCCTGCTCCTGCTCGAGGACGGCGAACCCGTCGCCGGCGGCGCCTACCGGGCCCACGAGGACCCCGGGACGGCGGAGGTCAAGCGGATGTGGACCCACCGCGACCACCGCCGCCGCGGCCTGGCCCGCCGGGTCCTCACCGAGCTGGAGCAGCAGGCCGCAGCCGCCGGGTACACCCGGATGACGCTGACGACGGGACCGCTGCAGCCCGAGGCCCGCGAGCTGTACCTGCGCGCGGGGTGGACGCCGCTGTTCGACCGGCTGCGGCCCACCGACGTGGAGGAGCTCCGGGCGATGCCGGTGCTGGACCGGCTCTACGCGTTCGAGAAGTCCCTCTGAGCCCCCTGCCCGCGGCACGGCCACGCGGCCACCGGCCACCGCGCGGCGAGCCCGTGGTCGACCATGCGCTGCGGCTGCTGGACGCCTTCGACGCCGACCACCGGTCGCTGACCCTGGGCGACCTCGCCCGCCGGTCGGGCATCCCCACCAGCTCCACGCTGCGGCTGGCCGGCCGGTTGACCGCGTGGGGCGCGCTGGAGCGCGGTGTCGACGGCCGGTTCTCCATCGGGCTGCGGCTGTGGGAGGTCGCCTCGCTGTCCCCCCGCGCACAGGGCCTGCGGGCCGTGGCCATGCCGCACCTGGGCGACCTCGGCGAGGTCACCCGGCAGCACGTGCTGTTGGCCGTCCGGGACGGCGAGCAGGCCCTGCTCGTCGAGCGGGTGTCGGCCCACCACGCCCTGCCGGTGCTCTACGAGGTCGGTGGGCGGCTGCCGCTGCACTCCACCGGTGTCGGCCTGGTGCTGCTGGCGCACGCACCGGCCGACGTCCAGGAAGACGTGCTGGGGCGCCCGCTGGTGCACGAACCGGAGCAGGTGGCGGTGTCGGCGTCCGAGCTGCGCCGGACGCTGGCCGAGGTGCGGCGGACCGGGCTGCACGTGCTGCACCGCGGTGAGCCACAGCCGCTGGTGAGCGTCGCGGCGCCCGTCTTCGGTGCCGAGGACCAGGTGGTGGCCGCCCTGTCGGTCGTCGTCCCCCGGGGGGACGCCGAGGGCCGGCTGCTCGGGCCCGCCGTGCGCACCGCGGCCCGGGCCGTCTCCCGGGGCCTGGGTGCGCGGCGGTCGATCGGCGTCGGCTGACCGCCGTGCCGGCCAATGGCAGCAGGCTGGGCTGACAGGGCGTCGTCCCCGATGCTCAGGGGTGTCGACGACGACCCGACCCGGGAGCAGCAGCCATGAGCTTCGAGTACCTGATCGACCCCAGCGACGGACCGCGCTGGCAGGGCGTGCTGCCGGGACGGCCCCAGCCCTACGTGCTGCGCCGCGGGGAGGGCGAGCACGCGGTGCTGTTCGGTGACCTGTTCACCGTGCTGCTGTCCGGGGACGAGACGGGCGGCCAGTTCGGCATCGTCACCAGCGAGTCCCCCGCCGGCGACGTCATCCCGACGCACTCCCACGAGTCCACCCACGAGACGTTCTCCGTCCTGGAGGGCGCCGTCCGGTTGTTCTTCGAGGACGCCGAGGGCGTCGCGCAGACCCAGCTGCTGCGCGCCGGCGACTTCGGGTTCGTGCCCGCCGGGTTCACCCACGCCTACCAGGTGGTCGAATCCGCCCGGATGATGGGCGTGCTGTCCGGCGGGTTCGAGCGGTTCTTCCAGCACATGGGCCAGGTCACCGACCACGCCACCACCGACCAGCCGCCGTTCGTCCCCGACCTGCCCCGCATGCAGGCCGCGGCGCAGCAGCACGCCATGCGCTTCCTCCCCGGGCACACCTGGCCCGACGCGGCGCCGCGGTCGTGACGGGCGCTCCCCCACCGGCGCACGCCGCCGCCCTGCCCCCGGCCCGGCTCGCCTCGGGCGGGGTGCGGGTGCTCGCCGGGGTGCCCTACGCGGACCTGCCCGGGGCGCGGCCCCTGGAGCTGGACCTCTGGCTCCCGGCCGACCCCGCGGGCCCGGTGCCGGTCGTCGCCTTCGTGCACGGCGGTGGGTGGCGGTTGGGCAGCCGGCACTCGGTCGGCCCCGCCTACGCCGGTGCCTCCCCCTCCCCCTTCGAGGTCGTCGCGGCCGCCGGCATCGCGGTCGCCTCGGTGGACCACCGGCTGTCCGGTGAGGCGGTGTGGCCGGCGCAGCTGCACGACGTGCGGGCCGCCGTCCGGTGGCTGCGGTCCCGGGCCGACGAGCTCGGTCTGGACGCCGACCGGGTCGCCACCTGGGGCGAGTCCGCCGGCGGTCACCTGGCCTCGATGGTGGGTCTCGCCGGCCCCGACCTGGAGGGCGACGTGGGGGTCACCGGCCCCTCGAGCGCGGTGGGCGCGGTCGTCGCCTGGTACGGCCCCAGCGACGTGGCGACCGTGCCGGCCGACCCGACCGACCCGACCACCCGGGAGGCACAGCTGCTGGGCGCCCCGCCCGCCACGGTGCCCGCACTCGCCGCCCAGGCCAGCCCGCTGACGCACGTCACGCCGGCCGCGCCGCCGTTCCTGCTCCTGCACGGGGACGCCGACCGGCTGGTCCCGCACACCCAGAGCGTGGCCCTGGCACGGGCCCTGGAGGCAGCCGGCGCCCCGGTGGAGCTGCACCTGCTGGCCGGCGCGGACCACATGTGGCTGGGCACCCCCGCCGCAGCCGACGAGGCACTCGCCCGGACCGTGGCGTTCCTGCGCGCCCACCTGCTGCCGGGCACCTGAGCGACCGGACAGCACAGAGCCCGGTCGGACGTCGTCCGGCCGGGCTCTGTGGGTGCTGGCTCCCCCGTCTGGACTCGAACCAGAAACCGTTCGATTAACAGTCGAATGCTCTGCCAATTGAGCTACGGGGGACCGCGTCGTGCGGCAGCCAGACTACCCCAACCCACGGCCGGGCTCCCACGGGGTACCGGGCGTGTCGGGCCGGTAGCGTCGGCGGTTCCCACTCCCCCACACCCCGGAGGTCCTCGTGGCCAAGCTGTCCTTCCTCGCCGGCTTCGGTGCCGGCTACGTGCTGGGTGCCAAGGCCGGCCGCGGCCGGTACGACCAGATCCGGCGTGCCTACGACCACGCCAAGGACGACCCCCGACTGCAGTCCGCGGCTGGCATGGTGCAGGCCTCGGCCGACGCCGCGATCAGCTCGGTGAAGACCCGGCTGGGCAGCGAGCCCGGGCGCCCCTGAGTCAGCGGCTGGCGTCGTCCGAGTCCAGGGCGGCGGCCAGCCGGTCCCGCGCCACCTGACGCGCGGCCGGGTCGTCCCGGTCGGCGTCGTCGTCGAAGACCACGCTCCACTCCCGGGCCTCCTGTCCCGGGACCCGCCGGGCCACCAGCACCACGCCACCGCCGGTGGGCAGCGGGTGCCGCTGGCTGGCGACCACCGTCTGGTCCACCCGCCGGCGCAGCACCGCGGGCAGCTCCCCCGCGTCGGTGAGCACGTGCCGGGTCATCGGCCCGCGCGCCTGGACGCCGGGCTCCACCTCGACCAGCGGGGTGACCGTGAAGGTCCCGCCGGTCTCCGCGGCCGCCCACCGGGCGTGCCCGACCAGGTGCCAGGGCAGCAGGTCCGGTGCACCGTCGTCCGGCCCGGCGGGGACGCCGCGCAGCCCCGCCGACGTGGCCGCCAGCCAGCCGCCACCGGCCCGCTCACCCCAGGCCAGCACGTCCTCCCCGCCCGCGGCGGCCGCCACCTGGTCCGGGGGGCGGCCGAAGCGCTGGGTGAGCCGGCGCAGCGGGTTCACCGGCCCAGGCCGCCCATCGCCCGCTCCCGCAGTGACCGGGCCTCCTGCTCCAGGGCCACGAGCTGGCCGAAGGTGCGGGTGTACTCGTCGGGGGACTCCACCGGGTTCATCCGCTGCAGCTTCCCCTTCACCGCGGCGACCCGGCGGACGGCCGCCATCTCCTGCAACCGCGCGACGACGGCCTGCACGTAACCGCTGTCGACCTCCTCGCCCGGGGCCATCATCGGCTCCACGGCGAGTGCGGTGAGCAGCGCCTGCGCGCTCTCCCGGTCGCAGTGGGCCCGGACGAGGTCCAGCCACGCCATGCCGGTGACCGTCGCGGCCGCAGCGCCACCGGCAGCCGCCACCGCCGCCGCGATCGCCGCGTAGTCCGGGTGCGTCCAGGCCGCCTCCGGGACGGCGTCGAACACCGGCCCGGCGAGCTCCGGGGACTGCAGCGCGGCCTTCACCGCCTCACGCTCGATGAAGAACGCGGCGTCGTCGGCCGAGCGGGAGGGCGCCTTCTGCCGCTTGGGGGCGCGGGTCGGCTGGTCCTCCCCGGTGATCGCCCGCACCTTGGCCAGCACCTCGGCCTCGTCGGTGTTGCCCAGCATCCCGGCCAGCTGCCGGGCGTAGGCCGGGCGCAACGCGTGGTCCTTGATGCCGGCGACCATCGGGGCGGCCTTCTCCAGCGCCTGCACCCGGCCCTCGACGGTGTCCAGGTCGTAGCCGGCCAGCGTCGTCTTCAGCACGAAGGCGATCAGCGGGACCCGGCGGGCGACCAGGTCGCGGACGGCGGCGTCGCCGTGGGCCTGGCGCAGCTCGCAGGGATCCCGGCCCTCCTGCTCGACGGTGACGAAGGTCTGGCCGACGAAGCGCTGGTCCTCGGCGAAGGTCTTCATCGCGGCAGCCTGGCCGGCGGCGTCGCCGTCGAAGCAGTAGACGACCTCCCCGCGGAACTCGTCCTGGTCCATCAGCAGCCGGCGCAGGACGTTGATGTGCTCGGCTCCGAACGCCGTCCCGCAGGAGGCGACGGCGGTGGTCACCCCGGCGATGTGGCAGGCCATCACGTCGGTGTAGCCCTCGACGACGACGGCCTGGTGCCGGCGGGCGATGTCCCGCTTGGCCCGGTCCACGCCGTAGAGCACGGTCGACTTCTTGTACAGCGGCGTCTCGGGGGTGTTGAGGTACTTGGGCCCGGGGTCGTCGTCGGCGAGCTTGCGGGCCCCGAACCCGATGACGTCGCCGGTGATGTCCCGGATGGGCCACAGCAGCCGGCGGTGGAACCGGTCGATGTAGCTGCCCCGACTGGACTGCTTGCTCAACCCGGCGAGCTCGAGCTCCTCCTGGCTGAACCCGGCCTGCCGCAGGTGCTTGGTGAGGGTGTCCCAGCCGGCCGGGGCGAACCCGCAGCCGAAGTCCAGCGCGACCTGCTTGTCGAAGCCGCGCTCGGCCAGGAAGGTGCGGGCGATCGCCGCATCGGGCGTCATCAGCTGGGCGGCGTAGAAGTCCGCGGCCGCGGTGTTGGCCGCGACCAGCCGGGCCCGCTGCCCGGCCGCTGCCCGGTTCGGGGCACCGGTGGGCCGACCACCGTCGTCCTCGTACTGCAGCTGCACCCCGGCCCGACCGGCCAGCAGCTCCACGGCCTCGGAGAAGGACAGGTGGTCGATCTTCTGCACGAAGGAGATGACGTCGCCGCCTTCCCCGCAACCGAAACAGTTCCCGGTGAGGATGTTGTCCTCGAGGGTGAACGCGTGGGTCCCGGGGACCTCCGCGCAGTACACCTCCTCCACACGGTCGGACCACTCCACCGACTGCACGACCCAGTTCTCCCGCTCGTGCGCCTTCGTCCTCGCCAGGTGCCGCTCTCGGTGGTGGGCCAGGAGGAAGAACGAGACGGGCAACCCCTTGGTCATGAAACGGACGTTGAAGACGTCGCTCATGACGCCGTCGATGCCCATGCGGGTCTGCTTGGCGACGCCGAACGTGCCGATGCCCAGCCGGGTGCACAGCACCCGGACGTACTCGAGGTCCTCCTGACGCGCGGAGTTCAGGATGGCGTCGCCGTCCTCGGCGACGCATCCGTCTGCGGCGAAGTACCCGGCCAACCAGCCCAGCAGGTAGGACGCGTCTTCGTCCAGAGCCGGCCGCTCGTCCTTGAAGTAGGCCGGCATGCCGTAGTAACGCGTCCCGCGCTCTTCGGTCCACGAGCGGCAGCCGTCGAAGTACCGGGCCAGCTCGAGGTCCTTCTCGCCGTACAGGACGGCGATGGACCCGGCACCAGCCCGGGTGCCGTCGCCGTAGACGACCCCACGCCCGATGCCGAACGGCGAGGGTCGGGTCGCCGGGTTCAGCACCCGGCTCATCGGGAAGGAGTGCGACAGCCGGTCCCCCGGGCGCAGGTCCCGCGTCAGCTTCTCGCGGCGGTGCTGGCGCAAGGCACCGGACGGGACGAACCAGCGGTGCTCGTCGGTGGCGTGGAGCTCTTTGGTGCGGCCGTTGCGGGTCAGGGTGACCCGCATGAGGCGCTGCACCCCGTAAGCGCTGAAGGGTGCCTCGACCCACCCGCCCGAGCCGTTGAGGACGCGGATGGTCTTGCCGGCGAGCTCACGGATCGGGACGGTCCCGTTCTCGGTGAGCACACCGGTCTCACCGGCCAGGCAGTGGAAGAGGTTCCGCGTCGGGGTGACCTGGAAGGACGGGGACTTCTCGTCGTGGAAGGGGCACAGGCCCTTCAGCGACCCGCCACCGGCGCGCTTGAGCTGCAGGTGCTCACCGACGATCTCGTCGATCTTGCTGCGCTCGCGCACCGTGGCGATGTCGGCGGCGCGGATGCGGCCGCGGCGCTCGCCCACCATCAGCTGCTCCCCCCGGCGATGACGATCGCGCCGGTGGCGGCGGCCATCGTGGAGGTGTTGCGGCGGCTGATCACCACGAGGAGCCACAGCAGGAAGACCTGGTGGTCCAGCGGCACCTGAGGGTCGGCGGTCAGCGTCGGGCGAGGCGACCAGGTGCCCACGGTGCCGGACCCGGCGACCTGCCGCCCCCCGGCCAGCACCCGGTGGGTGCCCTTCCAGTACGAGTCGCTCTCGACGGTGACGACGGTCCCCTCGAGGTCGACCTCCCAGGTGCCCTTCCACATCGACGTCTGCCGGGCACGCACCCGGACGGCGTCGGCGGGCTCGGGCGTCCAACGGCCCACGAGCTCCTGCTTGCGCCGGTCGAAGGTCCACGACCGGTCACCGACCACGGCGACCGCCTGCGTCCGCCAGTTCGACGTCTGCAGCGTGGCCACGACCCGCCCGTCGGCCAGCACCGGGACCACACCCCCGCCGGTCCCGTGCTCTCCGGCCTTGCCCAGTTCGAGCACCGCTCCCCCTCGTCCGGGCGGCCGACCTGCCCGCCCCGACACCATCATCCCGCTGCGGGGGGACGGCGTCACGGCGGTGTCCACCGCACTCAGGCAGCAGCCGCGGCAGCCTGGTTGCGCCGGGTGAACGTGTGCTCGAGCCACAGGAGGAAGACGGCGTGGTGCAGCGGGACGTCGTCGCGCAGGGTGAGGGTGGGCACCGGGTTCCAGAAGCCGATGCGGCCGCTGCTGCCCAGCTGGCTCCCGTCGGCGAGGGTCCAGACCCGGTTGCGCGCCCCGCCCTGGACCTGCACGAGCAGACCCTCCAGGTCCACGTCGTGCCGCGAGGTCCAGAACGAGGTGCGCACGGCGCGCAACCGCGTCGTGCCCTCCGGCTCGGCGGACAGCCGGCCCCCGAGGTAACCGCTCTCCTTGCCGAAGACCCACTCGGAGCCCTCGACCAGGGCCCGCGCGCGCTCCCGCCAGTAGCCGGGCTGCAGGGTGGCGACCACGAGCCCGCCCGCGGCCTCCTTGTCGCCCTCCCCGCCGACGACGACGGCCCGCACCCCGGGTCCCTGACCCCGGTGGCCGGGGGCGGTCAACGTGTAGACGGTCATCCGATGCCCGGGGCGCCGGCGACGCTCTCGCCGGTCGCCCGGTAGAGCAGGTAGGCCGCCGTCTCCCGCACGATGTAGCGGAACTGGGTGGCCCGGGTCTGCACGGCGGGCCCCTGCCGGGTCGGCGAGCTGCTGGCGTCCATGCCGGAGTCCTCGGCCATCCGCTCGGCCCGCATCGCGTGCCACGGGTCGGTCACCAGCACCGCGGTGGACCAGCCGCGCTCGTCGAACGCGGCCGCGACGACCCGCATGCTCTCCAGGGTGTCCACGCCCTCCGGCACGACCAGCAGGCTGTCGGCGGGCATGCCGGCGTCGGCCAGGTAGTCGGCACCGGCCTCGGCCTCGCTGAACACGTCGCCGTCGGCCCGGCCCCCGACGGTCACCACGACCGGGGCGACGCCGTCCTCCCAGAGGGCCAGCGCGTGCTCCAGCCGGGCCTCGAAGATCGAGCTGGGGACGCCGTTGTACTGCGCGGTGCCCAGCACGACGATCGCGTCGGACTCGGGCTGGGCGTCCTGCCGCGCGGTCCACCAGATCGCGGTGGCCGTGGACACGGCCACCAGCGCGGCGGCGAGCACGGCGGCACCGAGCGCGCGTCCCACGAAGCCACCGACCATGGCGTCATGGGTACCAGACGCCCCTGTCAGGACCGGTGCCGCACCGGGCGCCGGCGGGTCAGCTGCCTGCGCAGACCTTGGGGCCGTCCTCGGCCACCAGGGTCAGCTCGGTCTCGGTGACCGCACCGTCGTCGTCCCAGCGGACCGGGACCAGCCGCGCGTCGACACCGTCGAGCTCGGTCTCGGTCGCCGTCCCGACGTCGGGGGTGCCCGCCTGCAGGTAGTCCCCGGCCACCTCGGCGGGCTGCAGGCGCTCCTGCTCGGCGTTGCACAACAGGCCCCACGCCGTCTCGTCGTCCCCGGCGACGAGCGCCCGGGTGAACACGTCGGCGACCTGCTCGACCTGCTCCTCCGGGCTGCCCTGCAGGGCGTTGAGGGAGAAGACCGCGACCAGCGCCACGGCCAGCGTGCCGCCGCCCAGGGCCAGCAGCAGGCCCTTGCGGGGCCGTCCCGCACCAGCGTGCAGCGGCTGCGGGTCGTCGTCGTAGAGGAAGGGGCCCTCGGTGCTCATCCGCCGCTCGTCTCCAGCTCTGCGCCCGCGGGGGGCCGCGGGTCGTCCCGGTCGTCCAGCCAGCCCTCGGGCAGCGCGACCGGGCGGGGCGGCGTCGTCCGGCCGCGGGGGGCGCCGAGGACGGCGAGCGGGTAGGGCTGGTCCTCCACGCCCGCCAGCAGCTCGGCGAGCTCGTCGAGCGAGCTGACCATGGCCAGTGCCCGGCGGGTGTCCGAGCCGACCGAGAAGCCCTTCGTGTACCAGGCGACGTGCTTGCGGAAGTCCGAGCAGCCGTGGGTCTCGCCGTGCTCGGCGGCCAGCAGGGTGGCGTGACGGTGCATGACGGCGGCCACCTCCCGGAAGGTCGGCAGCGCGCGCTGCGTCGACCCGGCGAAGGCGGCGGCCAGGTCGCCGAACAGCCAGGGCCGCCCCAGGCAGCCACGCCCGACGACGACACCCGCGCAGCCGGTCTCGGCCACCATCCGCAGCGCGTCGTCGGCCTCCCAGACGTCGCCGTTGCCCAGCACCGGGATGTCCACGGCCTCGACCAGGCGGGCGATGTGCGTCCAGTCGGCGGTGCCGCTGTAGAGCTGGTCGGCGGTGCGACCGTGCAGGGTGATCGCGGCCGCCCCGGCGTCCTGGGCGATCGCGCCGGCCTCGAGGTAGGTGTGGTGCTGCGGGTCGATGCCCACGCGCGTCTTCACCGTCACCGGCACGTCGCCGGCGGCACGCACGGCCGCCGAGACGACGTCGCCGAACAGCCGTCGGCGCCAGGGCAGTGCCGCTCCCCCGCCCTTGCGGGTCACCTTGGGCACCGGGCAACCGAAGTTCAGGTCGATGTGCGCGGGCCGGGTGCCGGCCACGCACTCGTCGACCAGCAGCTCCACCGCCCGGCCCACGGTCGCCGGGTCCACGCCGTAGAGCTGCACCGAGAACGCGTCGTGCTCCTCGGTGGTGGAGCGCACCATCCGCAGCGTCTTCTCGTTGCGCTCGACCAGCGCGCGGGTGGTGATCATCTCGCAGACGTAGAGCCCGGCCCCGAACTCCCGGCACAGCGTGCGGAAGGCCGGGCCGGTGATCCCGGCCATCGGGGCGAGCACGACGGCGGGGTCCACGGTCAGCGCGCCCAGCCGCAGCGGCGCGAGGGCGCCTGCGGGGCGGGCATCGAGGACGGCGGTCACCGCTCCAGGGTAGGCGGGCCGCTCCGACCCGCCGCCGGCCGTCGTCCACCCGCCCCGGACTCCCGCCGTCCAGGGACGCTGTGCCGCTGCAGGGCGACTGCGTCCCTGGAGGACCGGAGTCTGCCCTCACCCGACGTGGCGCAGGAGCAGATCGAGGAGCGCCTCCTCGTGCCAGCCACGGTCGAGCACGTCGGACCAGGCACCGGCCGAGCAGTCGAGCACCCGGTCGGCCAGGTCGCGCTCGGTGAGCCCGGAGAAGGCGCAGTACTCCTCGAACGAGCGCTACGCGACCAGCACCCGGGCATCCTCGCGCAGGCCGGCCGTCGACCCAGCCGGTCACCCCGGAGGGACCCGGTCACCGGGTGCGGTGACCGGGTCCCTGCCAGGTGACCGGCTGGGCGTGGGTCAGCAGCCGGGCAGGCGCTGGGCCAGGTAGCCGACGACCTGGTCCAGGGCGACGCGCTCCTGGGTCATGGTGTCGCGCTCGCGCACGGTCACCGCGTCGTCCTCGAGGGTGTCGAAGTCGACGGTCAGGCAGAACGGCGTGCCGATCTCGTCCTGCCGGCGGTACCGGCGGCCGATGGCGCCGGCGTCGTCGAACTCGACGTTCCAGTTCTTGCGCAGGGCCGCGGCGAGGTCGCGGGCCTTGGGCGAGAGGTCGGCGTTGCGCGACAGCGGCAGGACGGCGGCCTTGACCGGCGCGAGGCGGGGGTCCAGCGCCAGCAGCGTGCGGGTGTCGACGCCGCCCTTGGCGTTGGGGGCCTCGTCCTCGCGGTAGGCCTCGACCAGGAAGGCCATCAGCGAGCGGGTGAGGCCGGCTGCGGGCTCGATGACGTAGGGCGTCCAGCGCTCGTTCGTCGTCTGGTCGAAGTAGGACAGGTCGGTGCCCGAGTGCTCCGAGTGGGTCTTCAGGTCGAAGTCGGTGCGGTTGGCGATGCCCTCGAGCTCGCCCCACTCCGAGCCCTGGAAGCCGAAGCGGTACTCGATGTCCACGGTGCGCTTGGAGTAGTGCGAGAGCTTCTCGGCCGGGTGCTCGAAGTGCCGCAGGTTGTCCGGGTCGATGCCGAGGTCGGTGTACCAGGCGGTGCGCTGCTCCAGCCAGTACTCGTGCCACTGCTCGTCCTCGCCGGGCTTGACGAAGAACTCCATCTCCATCTGCTCGAACTCCCGGGTGCGGAAGATGAAGTTCCCGGGGGTGATCTCGTTGCGGAAGCTCTTGCCGATCTGGCCGATGCCGAAGGGCGGCTTCTTGCGCGCGGCGCCCATCACGTTGGCGAAGTTCACGAAGATGCCCTGGGCGGTCTCCGGGCGCAGGTAGTGCAGCCCCGACTCGTCCTCGACCGGGCCGAGGTAGGTCTTCAGCATCATGTTGAAGTCGCGCGGTTCGGTCCACGAGCCGGTGACGCCGCAGTTCGGGCAGGTGATGTCGGCCAGGCCGTTCTCCGGGGCGCGGCCCTTCTTCTCCTCGAAGGCCTCCTCGAGGTGGTCGGCGCGGAACCGCTTGTGGCAGTTCTGGCACTCGGTCAGCGGGTCGGTGAAGACCCCGACGTGGCCCGAGGCGACCCAGGTCTGGCGCGGCAGGATGACCGAGGAGTCCAGGCCGACGACGTCGTCCCGGCTCTGCACGACCGTGCGCCACCACTGCTTCTTGATGTTCTCCTTGAGCTCGGTGCCCAGCGGGCCGTAGTCCCAGGCGGAGCGGGTGCCGCCGTAGATCTCACCCGAGGGGAAGACGAAGCCGCGGCGCTTGCAGAGGTTGACCACCTTGTCCAGGCGGGCGGGGTCGGCCTTGCGGGGGGCGTCGGTCTGGGGGTTGTTCTCGGTGGCCACGGGAGGGCTCCATCCGGCTGGCGGTCGGCGGGGGACCCGACGACGGTAGTCGCCCGCGGCTCTCACTCCCCCGTCAGGTAGGCCCCGGGTTCGTCGACGGCGTGCAGCCACACCGGGGCGCCGGCCACCTTGACCTCGGCTGCGGACAGCGCCCGGCGGTAGGCCCCG
This sequence comes from Modestobacter sp. Leaf380, assembly GCF_001424485.1. Classification (GTDB taxonomy): domain Bacteria; phylum Actinomycetota; class Actinomycetes; order Mycobacteriales; family Geodermatophilaceae; genus Klenkia. Next base: position 329,708 of record NZ_LMQC01000020.1, on the reverse strand, counting down.
ACGCCCTCCCAGGTGGTAACCAGCGCGTAGAGACCGTCCTCGTCGGCCGCCCGGCCGAAGGCGCCGTCCCGGAACCCCGGTCGCGCGCGCAGCACCGCCAGCAGGGCGTCGGCGTCGGCGACCAGCCCGGCCGCGTCGTCCTCGGACACCCGGAACCTCGTCACCGCGAACACGGCCACCTCCTGTTGACAATGGTTCTCACATGCAGGGATCATGGTGTCATGTCGGTCGCCCCCCTCCCCGCCACCCGGCACACCACCGCCGACGTCGCCGCGGCCAGCGAGCTGCTGTCGGCACTGGCCTCCCCGCTGCGGCTGTCCATCGTGGCGCTGCTCGACGAGCACGGCAGCCGCTGCGTGCACGAGCTCGTCGACGCCCTCGGCGTCCCCCAGCCGCTGGTCTCCCAGCACCTGCGGGTGCTGCGCGGGGCCCGCCTCGTGGTGGGCGACCGCCGGCACCGCGAGGTCCACTACCGGCTGGTCGACAACCACGTCGGGCACATCGTCCGCGACGCCATCGAGCACGCCGCACACGACGACGCCCCCGCCGCGGACACCGTGGGCGAGACCGCGCACGACCAGGACCACACCCACGCCACCGCACCGGCCGGCCCGCGCCGTGCCACCATCGGCTGATGGTCCGCACCACGCGCCAGCGCACCGCCGTCGCGGCGGTCTTCGACGACCTCGAGGGCTTCCACAGCGCCCAGGAGGTGCACGCCAAGCTCCGCGCCAGCGGGGACTCCGTGGGCCTGTCCACCGTGTACCGCGCCGTGCAGGCCCTGGCCGACGACGGCGAGCTGGACTCCATCCGCACCGACTCCGGCGAGGCCCTCTACCGCCGCTGCAGCACCCAGCACCACCACCACCTGGTGTGCCGCGGGTGCGGGCGGACCGTCGAGGTCGCTGGGCCCGCCGTGGAGAACTGGGCCGACCGGGTCGCCGCCGAGCACTGCTTCGCCGACGTCAGCCACACGCTGGAGATCTTCGGCACCTGCGCCGCCTGCCGCGCAGCAGGGTGATCACCGCCGCCCGCCACCCCTAGACTCCCTGCCAGCCGGGCCCCTCCGGCGCGGGAGGGCGGGTCGTGGAGCCAGGCCGGCAGTTCGGTCCCTACCTGATCGAGGGGCTCATCGGCCGCGGCGGGATGGGCGAGGTCTACCGCGCCCAGGACACCGAGCACCAGCGCGTCGTCGCCCTCAAGGTGCTGCCCGAGCACCTGGCCGCCGACCCCGACTACCGCGAGCGGTTCCGCCGCGAGGCGCACGCCGCCGCGCGCCTCGCCGAACCCCACGTCGTCCCGATCCACCGCTACGGCGAGCTGGAGGGCCGGCTCTTCCTGGACATGCGCCTGGTCCGCGGCGCGGACCTCGCCACCGTCCTGGAGCGGGAACGCACCAGCCCCGAGCGGGCGGTCTCCCTGGTCAGCCAGGTCGCCGCCGCCCTGGACGCCGCCCACGACGAGGGCCTGGTGCACCGCGACGTCAAGCCCTCCAACGTGCTGCTCACCGGCACCGGGGACGACGAGTTCGCCTACCTCGTCGACTTCGGCATCGCCCGGTCCACCGCCGACGCGCAGGCCACCGCCCTCACCCAGACCGGCGCCGCGCTGGGCTCCTTCGACTACATGGCCCCCGAGCGCTTCCTGGACGCCCCGGTCGACGCCCGGGCCGACGTCTACGCGTTGGCGTGCGTGTTGCACGAGTGCCTGACCGGCCGGCGTCCCTTCACCGGCACCGGGCTGCCGGCGCTGATGTGGGCACACCTCAACGCCGTCGCCCCGGCGCCGTCGACCCTCGACCCGCGGGTGCCGCCCGCACTGGACGCCGTCGTCGCCCGCGGACTGGCCAAGGACCCCGCCCAGCGGTTCGCCCGGGCCGGTGAGCTGGCCGCAGCGGCCCGGGCGGCGCTGCGGTCCGCCGGCATCCGGCCGGTCCCCGCCGCCCCGGCGCCCGGCCCGCCGGTGCCCCCGCGGGCACAGACCATCGGCTTCACCGGGCCCCCGCACACCCCCGCCCCCTGGCACCCGGTCCCCAGCGGACCCGGCTGGCCGACCGCGCCGCCGCCGACCGCCGTCCCGCCCGCCCGGGGCACGAGCCCGGCGCTGGTGGTGGCCCTGGTGGTGACCGTCGTCGTCGCGCTGCTGGTCGTCGGTGCGGTCGTGCTGACCCGGGGTGGTGGGTCCGGCAGCAGCGCCGACCCCACCCCGACCCCCACCGTCGCCACCACGTCCACCACGGACGCGCCGTCCACGACGTCGGCGGAGCAGACCGGCAGCACCCCGGCCGGGTCCGACGCCGAGGCCGAGCTGCGGGCCGCCCTGCCGGCCGACTTCGACGCCGACTCCTGCACCACCCGCGACCTGCCCGACGACGGCGCGATCGCGGCACTGGACTGTGGCGCCACCGTCTCCGGGGAGGGCCCGGCGTACGCAGCGTTCTACCTCTACCCCGACGAGGGCACCCTCTCCGACGTGTTCGCCGCCGACGTCGGCGGCCTCGGCCTGGACCCGCTGCCCTCCGGCTCGCCCTGCCCCGGGGACGACGGCGCGTACGGCCACCGCGACTGGACCCAGGACGGGGTCCGGGCCGGCGAGGTCGCCTGCACGATCGGGCCCACGGGCGACGCCACGCTGGTCTGGACCCAGCTCGACGCCCGGGCCGAGGGGTTCGCCCAGCTGCCCGACGGCACCGACGACGACCTCGACGCACTGTGGGAGTGGTGGAACGACCCGGCGCTCAGCGACTTCACGGTCTGAGCCGGGGTCCCGGCACGCACCGGTACCGCACCTAGACTCCCCCGGAGCGCCCGGGCACCCGTCCGGTGCGGGGAGGCGGTCGTGGAGTCAGGTCAGTTCGGTGCCTACCGCATCGAGGGGCTGATCGGCCGCGGCGGGATGGGCGAGGTCTACCGCGCCTACGACACCGAGCACCGCCGCACGGTCGCGCTGAAGGTGCTGTCGGCCGGTCTGGCCGGGGATGCCGCGTACCGCGAGCGGTTCCGCCGCGAGGCGCACGCCGCCGCCCGGCTGTCCGAGCCGCACGTCGTGCCGATCCACCGCTACGGCGAGGTCGAGGGCCGGCTGTTCCTGGACATGCGGCTGGTCACCGGGTCCGACCTGGGCGACCTGCTGCACGCCCAGGGCGCGCTGGACCCGGCCCGTTCGGTGTCCATCACCGGCCAGGTGGCGCGCGCGCTGGACGCCGCGCACGCCGAGGGCCTGGTGCACCGGGACGTCAAGCCCTCCAACGTGCTGGTCACCGGGGAGCCCGGCGACGAGTTCGTCTACCTGGTCGACTTCGGCATCGCGTGGTCCTCGGCCAGCACCGAGGGCCCCTCGCTGACCCAGACGGGCTCGGCGCTGGGCTCCTTCGACTACATGGCGCCCGAGCGGTTCACCGAGGCCCCGGTGGACGCCCGCACCGACGTTTACGCGCTGGCCTGCGTGCTCTTCGAGTGCCTCACCGGCCGCCGTCCCTTCACCGGGGAGGGGCTGGCGAAGATGATGTACGCCCACCTCAACACCCCGGCACCACGGGTGTCCTCGGTCCGCGGCGGCCTGCCCCCGGCGCTGGACGACGTGGTGGCCCGCGGACTGGCCAAGTCCCCGGCCGACCGGTGGCCCAGCGCCGGCGCGATGGCGACCGCCGCACGCGCGGCGCTGACCTCGGGCGGGGTCACCCCCCAGCACGAGTCCGCCGTCGCGCCGGGCCCACCCCCGCCGCGGCCCCAGTCCGTGGGCTTCTCCGACCCCGGCCCGCCCGGGGTGTGGGGCGGCCCCGCCCGGCCGGGGACGCCGCTGCCCGACGCCGGCCGGTGGGGCTCGCCGCCGACCGGACCGTCGGCACCGGTGCCCACCTCGCCCGCCACCCCACGCTGGGTGCCCTGGGTGCTGGCCGGGTCCGTGCTCGTGGCCCTCGTCGTCGTCGGCGTCGCGTTCCTGGTCGACCGCGGCTCCTCCGGCGGCACCGCCGCACCCACCTCGACCGCGGCGCCGACGACCTCGGCGGCCGAGGCGGGCCTGCGGGCGGTGCTGCCGGCCGGCGTCGCGGAGTGCAGCTCCGCCGAGCTCACCGACAGCGACCAGACGGCGGCGTTGACCTGCGGTCCCTCACCGGTGCAGCCGGGCCCGCAGAGCGTGGAGGTCCGCAGCTACACCGACGGTGCGGCCGCCGACGACCAGTTCCTGCTGGAGGTCGACCGGCGCGACCTGCCGCCGCTGTCCAGCGACGAGAGCTGCCCGGACGAGACCGGCTACGCCTACTGGTCCAGCGACGGTCAGGTCGCCGGCCGGGTGGGCTGCGCCGTGGCCGGGGGCCGCGACGCGGTGCTCTTCTGGACCTCCAGCGACAACGCCACGCTGACCGTCCTCACCGTGCCCGGCGGCGGGCAGGACGGCCTCGACGACCTCACCGACTGGTGGGAGGACGAGGCCAACAGCCGCTTCGGCTGACCCTCAGGCCGAACCGAAGCGGCGCTGCCGGGAGGCGTACTCCTCGACCGCGGCCCACAGGTGCCGGCGGTCGAAGTCCGGCCACAGGGTGTCCTGGAAGACCAGCTCGGCGTAGGCGGACTGCCACAGCAGGAAGTTGCTGGTGCGGTTCTCCCCCGAGCTGCGCAGGAAGAGGTCCACGTCGGGCATGTCCGGCTCGTCCAGGTACCTGGCCACCGTCTTCTCGGTGACCTTGTCCGGGTTCAGCCGGCCGGCCGCGACCTCGCGGGCGATGGCGGCCGCGGCGTCGGCGATCTCGGCCCGCCCCCCGTAGTTGACGCACATGGTGAGGGTGAGGACGTCGTTGTCCTTCGTCAGCTCCTCGGCGACCTGCAGCTCGTCGATGACGCTGCGCCACAGCCGGGGACGGCGACCGGCCCAGCGGACCCGCACCCCGAGCTCGTGCATCTCGTCGCGGCGGCGGCGGATGACGTCGCGGTTGAAGCCCATCAGGAAGCGCACCTCCTCGGGGCTGCGCTTCCAGTTCTCCGTGGAGAAGGCGTAGGCACTGATCGCCTTGACGCCGATCTCGATGGCGCCCTCGACGCAGTCGAAGAGGCTGGACTCCCCCGCCTCGTGGCCCTTGGTCCGGGGCAGTCCGCGCTGCTTGGCCCACCGGCCGTTGCCGTCCATGACGACGGCGACGTGGTGCGGCACCTTGTCGGCCGGCACGTCCGGCGGCCGGGCACCGGAGGGGTGCGGGTTCGGTGCCCTGACCTCGCGCTTCACTGCGACTCCCTCACGTGCGTTCCACCAGCGGCAGCGAGCGCAGGCCGCGCTCCAGGTGCCACTGCAGGAGGGCGGCGACCAGGCCGCTGCCCTCCCGACGGTTGGTCCCCTGACTGGCCTCGGCCGCAGCCCAGTCCCCGGTCAGCAGGGAGTCCAGCAGCCCGATGGTGACCGGGCTGGGCATCTGGGAGCCGGTGGGCCGGCAGGACGGGCAGACCATCCCGCCGCCGGGGACCGAGAAGTGCCGGTGCGGCCCGGGTTCGGCGCACCGGGCGCAGTCGGCCAGCGCGGGCTCCCAGCCGGCCACCGACATGGCGCGCAGCAGGAAGGCGTCCAGCACCAGACCGGGCGGGTGCGCCCGGTCGGCCAGCGAGCGCAGCGCCCCGATGACCAGCAGGAACATCCGGAGCGAGGGCTCCTTCTCCTCCGCGGTCAGCCGGTCGGCGGTCTCCAGCACGGCGGTGCCGGCGGTGTAGCAGGGGTAGTCCCCCACGATCCGCGGACCGTAGGAGTGCAGCGACTCGGCCTGGCTGACGATGTCCAGGTTCCGGCCGGTGTAGAGCTGCAGGTCGACGTGGCTGAAGGGCTCCAGCCGGGCGCCGAACTTGCTCTTGGTGCGGCGGACGCCCTTGGCCACGGCGCGCACCTTGCCGGTGCGGCGGGTGAGCACGGTGACGATCCGGTCGGCCTCCCCGAGCTTCTGCACCCGGAGGACGACCCCCTCGTCGCGGTAGAGCGCCTGCGGTGTCGTGGACACTCAGTAGCCCAGTCGGTTGAGCTTCTTCGGGTCGTCCTGCCACTCCCCCAGCACGGTCACGTGAAGGTCCAGGTGCACCCGGCCGCCGAGCAGGTGCTCCAGGCCCACCCGCGCCTCGGAGCCGATCGCCTTGATCGTGGTCCCGCCCTTGCCCAGCAGCATCGGCTTCTGGCTGGCCCGCTCGACGTGCAGCAGCACGTGCAGCTCGGTGAACACGGCCTCGGGGTCGCGCGGGTCGGGCTTGCGGATGATCTCCTCGACGCTGACGGCCAGGGAGTGCGGGACCTCCTGGCGCACCTTCTCCAGCGCGGCCTCACGGACCAGCTCGGCGATCTGGCGCTCGACGTCCTCGTCGGTCAGCTGGTCCTCGGGGTACAGCGCGGGGCCCTCGGGGAGCATCCCGATCAGCAGCCCGGCCAGCAGCTCGACCTGGTCACCGGCCACCGCGCTCACCGGGACGATGTCGCGGGCCTCGACGAGCTCAGACGCCGCCACCAGCTGGCTGGTGATCGCCTTCTTGGACGCCACGTCGGTCTTGGTCACCACCAGCACGACCGGGGTGCTGACGTTCTTGAGCTGGCGGGCGATGAAGGCGTCACCGGCGCCGACCGGCTGGTCGGCCGGGATGCAGAACAGGATCACGTCGACGTCGGCCAGGGTGTCCCGCACGACGTCGTTGAGCCGCTGGCCCAGCAGGCTCTTGGGCTTGTGCAGACCGGGGGTGTCGACCAGCACCAACTGCCCCTCGGGGCGGTGCACGACCCCCCGGATGGCGTGCCGGGTGGTCTGCGGGCGGTTGCTGACGATGCCGACCTTGTCGCCCACCAGGGCGTTGGTGAGCGTGGTCTTGCCCGCGTTGGGGCGGCCGACGAGGGCGACGAAGCCACTGCGGTGCGGCGGGGCGGGGGTGCTCACGCGACCAGTCTCCCACCGGCCACCGACGTTCCCCGCCGGTGCGCCGTCCCGGGCCTGGGACGATGGGCACATGGCCCGCCGACAGCGACGAGAGAACGACGAGCCACCCGCGGTCCGGGCCGCCCGGGACCGGGAGCGGCACGTCAGCCAGGTGACCAGCTACGGCTTCCTCGCCCGCCGCGGCCCCAAGCGCTCCACGACCGTGCAGCCGGCCCCGCTGCGCTACTGGCAGTACAACCCGGTGAGCCCGACGGTGGCCGCGCTGGCGGTGGTCGTCGTCGCCGTGTGGCTGGGGGTGCTGGCGCTCATCGACGGCCCGGCCGCCGCCCGGGACGAGGCCCCGCTGGCCGTCGGGCTGGGCCTGCTGGTCCTGGTGCTGGCCACCAGCCGGTTCACCGTGTCCGACCACGGGCTGTCCGGGGACATCGCCGGCATCCGGCAGACCTCCTCGTTCGGGATCGTGCCCCTGGTGCTGGTCGAGGACGTCGCGGTGGCCCCCGCGCCGGCGGACTGGCCGCGGGCCAAGCGGCGCGGCGGCTGGTGGCCCGGGCGCACCCGGGTCGTCGTCCGGCACCTGGGCGGCGACGGGGTCGCCGACAAGGCCTTCAGCGTCTGGGTCCGGGACGCCGACGGGTTCGCCGACGCCCTGGACCGCCCGCTCAGCTGAGCGTCGACACCAGGACGCCGTCGGGCCCGGCCAGGTGGACCGGGGCCGCGGCGGCCAGGTCGCGCACCGCGGCGAGCCCGGCCGGCTCGACCTCGCCGGCCGCACTGACCACGGCGGCGGCCTCCAGGCCCTCCACCCCGCTGCTGACGGCGGCGGCGACGGCGGCCTGCAGGGCCGACAGCCGCATCGAGGGCAACGACACGGTCGCGGCCAGGTACGTGCGGCCGTCGGTGTCCCGCACGGCGGCCCCCTCCGGGGCCCCGGTGCGGCCCCGGGCCGACCGGGCCAGGGTGACCAGCTTGGCGTCCTCGGGCTGCAGGTCGGGTGCGCTCACGGTCGGTCAGCCTGCCACGGCGGAGGGCTGGTCGGCCCGGGCGGTCTGCGCGGCGTCGTCGGGGTCGGGGGTGTCGACGTCGGTGCCCTGCGGCACGCGGGTCACCAGCAGGGTGTCCACCCGGTTGCGGCGGCCCCCGGTGGACTCGGCCAGCAGGTGCAGCTCGCCGACCACGGTCTCCGAGCCCTCGATGGGCACCCGGCCGATCTCCCGGGCCAGCAGGCCGCCGACGGTCTCGACGTCGTCGTCCTCGGGCAGCTGGACCTTGAACAGGTCGGCGAGGTCCTCCACCGGCAGCCGCGCGGTCACCCGGTAGGCGCCGTCGGGCAGCTCCTCGACCGGCGGGCGCTGCACGGTGTCGTGCTCGTCGTCGATCTCGCCGACGATCTCCTCGAGGATGTCCTCGATGGTCAGCAGCCCGGCGAAGCCGCCGTACTCGTCGACGACGACGGCCATGTGGATCCGGCGGGCCTGCATGTCGCGCAGCAGCACGTCCACGGGCTTGGACTCGGGCACGAACGCCGCCGGGCGCATCAGGTCCTCGACCTTGATCCGGCTGACGTCCTGGTCGCCCTGGGTCCGTCGGACCAGGTCCTTGAGGTACACGACGCCGACGACGTCGTCGACGTTCTCCCCGATGACCGGGATGCGGCTGAACCCGCTGCGCAGGGCCAGCGCGAGCGCCTGGCGCAGGGTCTTGGTGCGCTCGATGTAGACGACGTCGGGGCGCGGCACCATGACCTCGCGGGCGATGGTGTCGCCCAGCTCGAACACCGAGTGGATCATCGCCCGCTCGCCGGACTCCACGACGCCGCGTTCCTCGGCCATGTCGACCAGCTCGCGCAGCTCGACCTCGGTGGAGAACGGGCCCTCGCGGAAGCCCCGGCCGGGGGTGATGGCGTTGCCCAGCAGGATCAGCAGGGTGGAGACCGGGCCGAGCAGGCGGCCCAGCAGCCGGGTGAGCCCCGCCGTCCGCAGGGCCACCGGGTAGGCGTGCTGGCGGCCCAGGGTGCGCGGGCCGACCCCGATGAGCACGTAGCTGACCACCGTCATGACCGCGGCCGCGGTGACCACCCCGCCGCCCACCCCGTCGAAGACGACGAAGAGGATGACCGCGATCAGCACGGCCGCGGTCATCTCGCACGCGATCCGCAGCAGGAGCAGCAGCGAGACGTGCCGGGCGCGGTCGTCGACCACGGCGAGCAGCGCGTCGGCGTTGCGGGCGCCGTCGCGGCGCATCTCCTCCACGCGGGCACGGGAGATCCCGGCCAGCGCGGAGTCGATCGCGGCGAAGACCCCGGCCACCGGGACCAGCAGGACGGCGATCACCAGCAGGGTGACCGCGGTGGAGCTCATCGTCCGTCGGTCTCCACGGGCGCGCCGGTCACCTGGTCCCGTGGGACGGCGCGGAAGCCCTCCAGCAGCGAGGACTGGAGACCGAACATCTCCTTCTCCTCCTCGGGCTCCATGTGGTCGTAGCCCAGCAGGTGGAGCACGCCGTGGGTGGCCAGCAGGAGGAGCTCGTCGTCCATGGTGTGGCCGGCGGCGCGGGCCTGGCGGATCGCCACGGCCGGGCACAGCACGACGTCACCGAGCAGCTCGGGGCCCGGGTCGGGGTCGTCGGGCCGGGCGGTGTCCAGCTCGTCCATCGGGAAGGCCAGCACGTCGGTGGGGCCCTTCTCGCCCATCCACCGCTCGTGCAGGCTGGCCATGTAGTCCACGTCCACGCACAGCACCGACAGCTCGGCGAGCGGGCTGACGTCCAGCTCCCCCAGCACGTAGCGGCAGATGCCGGTCAGCGACGTCTCGTCGACGGCGATCTCGGACTCGTTGGCGACCTCGACGGCCACGGTCAGCTGCCCTTCTGCCGGCGCGGGCCGGGGTTGTGCACGGCGGGGCGGGTGGCTTGGGCGGTGTCCCAGCGCTCGTAGGCGTCGACGATGTCCCCGACCAGGCGGTGCCGGACGACGTCGGAGCTGGTGAGCAGGGAGAAGTGCACGTCGTCGATCCCGGTGAGGATCTCCCGGACCACCCGCAGGCCCGACTGGGCGCCGCCGGGCAGGTCGACCTGGGTGACGTCGCCGGTGACGACCATCTTGGAGCCGAAGCCGAGCCGGGTGAGGAACATCTTCATCTGCTCGGCGGTGGTGTTCTGCGCCTCGTCGAGGATGACGAACGCGCTGTTGAGCGTGCGGCCGCGCATGTAGGCCAGCGGGGCCACCTCGATCGTGCCCGAGGCCATCAGCCGCGGGATCGACTCCGGGTCGACCATGTCGTGCAGCGCGTCGTACAGCGGCCGCAGGTAGGGGTCGATCTTCTCGCTGAGCGTGCCGGGCAGGAAGCCCAGCCGCTCGCCGGCCTCGACCGCGGGGCGGGTGAGGATGATCCGGTCGACCTGCTTGGTCTGCAGCGCCTGCACGGCCTTGGCCATCGCCAGGTAGGTCTTGCCGGTGCCGGCAGGGCCGATGCCGAAGACCACCGTGTGCTGGTCGATGGCGTCGACGTAGTGCTTCTGGTTCAGCGTCTTGGGCCGGATCGTCCGCCCGCGACGGTTGAGGATGTCCAGGCTGAGGACCTCGGCGGGCCGCTCGCTGCCCCCGGACCGCAGCATCCCCACGACCCGGCGCACCGAGTCCGGGCGCAGCGCCTGGCCGGTGCGCACCAGGGCGATGAGCTCGTCGAAGACCCGGACGGCGAAGGCGTTGTCGGCCGCCTGCCCGGTCAGCGTGATCTCGTTGCCCCGCACGTGGACGTCGGCGGAGAGCTCGGTCTCCACCAGGCGCAGGAGCTCGTCCCCGGATCCCAGCAGGGACACCATGGAGACCGACTCTGGGACCGTGATCGAGGTGCGGACGGGCTCGGTGCCTGCCTCGGCGGCGGGGGCCGTCACCGCGGTGCCGGCGTCACCCAGGCCCGCGGCGCGGGCCGAGGCCTCTCGGGACGCGCTGGCACCGGGCTGGGCGCCCGCGACGGGCGGGGAGCTCGGTGAGGTGTCGGGCAAGAACGCTCGACCCTGCCTTCCTGCGACGGGGGTGGGACGTCTCCCAGCCTACGCGCAGCGCACCCGCCCGGCGCCCGGTTTCCCCAGGCGGGGTCAGCGCCCTCGGTGCCGGGCCCTCCCCGGGCCCTCGCTGAGGAAGGAGGCCACGGCGGCGCGCAGGTCCTCGCTGTCGAACAGCTCACCGGACACCTCGGGGACCACGGCGTCCGCGGCCCGGACCCCCTGCCGTGCGCTGGTCGCCACGAGGGTCTTGGTCGCCGCGTGCGCCAGGGTGGGCCCGGCGGCCACCTGCCGCGCGAGTGCGAGCGCGGCCTCGGTGAACCCCTCCGCGGGCAGCACCCGGCTCACCACGCCCCACTCCTGCAGGGTCCGGGCCGGGTACCGCTCGCCGGTGAAGACCAGCTCCTTGGCCCGCGCGGTCCCCGCCCGCTCGGCCAGCCGCTGCGGCCCGCCCATCGACGGGGTCAGACCGACGACGATCTCCACCAGCCCGAACGACGCCTGCTCGGTGGCCACCAGCAGGTCGCAGGCCAGGGCCAGCTCGAACGCCGCGGTCAGGGTCAGCCCGTGCGCGGCGAAGACGGTGGGCACCGGCAGGTCCTCCAGGGTCTGCACGGTGCGCAACAACCGCGCCCACAGGGCCCCGCCCACGGCGGCGGCGTCGGGCCCCTCGGCGATCTCGCCGAACAGCGCGACGTCCACGCCACCGGAGACCACCCGGCCCTCGGCGCGCACCAGGACCGCCCGCACCCGGTCCTCCCGGGCCGGGTCGGTCAGCTCGGCCAGCTCGGCGACCCGGGCCTCCAGGGCGTCGAAGACGGCCGCGTCGAAGAGGTTGAGGGGCGGGGCGTCGACCACCAGCACGGCGACGTCGCCGTCGCGCTCGATCCGGACGGGGGCTGCACTGCTCTCGGTCACCACCCCATGCTCCCAGCCGTGCCGATCCGCCATCCGTCGGCGAAAGCGCAGGTAGGCGGCGTGCAGCAACGAGTTAGGGCAGGCTAGCTTTGCCGCCGCGGCCCACCAGGGGCCGCCGGAGAGGTGGACACATGCGCTCGTACTGGAGCCCCCGACGGACCGCGGTGCTGGCCGCCGGCACCCTCGTCCTGGCCGTCGCCGGCTGCGGCGAGGCCACCGACGACACCGGGACGGCGGCCGCCGCGCCCGCGTCCACGTGCGAGGCCGGCACGGTCGCCTACGGCGAGACCGACCCCGAGGTCGAGGCCAGCACGGTCGACGACGAGGCGCTGGTCGTCTACTCCGGCCGCGACGAGGAGCTCGTCGCCCCGGTGCTGGAGCAGTTCACCGAGGAGACCGGCATCGAGGTCTCGGTGCGGTACGGCTCGACGTCCTCCATCACCGCGCAGCTGCTGGAGGAGGGCGCCGACAGCCCCGCCGACGTCGTGCTGCTGCAGGACGCCGGCGCGCTGGGCGCGCTGGCCGACGCCGACTGCCTGGCCGAGCTGCCCGACGAGACCGTCGGGCAGACCTTCGCCGAGTACGCCGACGACGACCGCCGCTGGGTGCCGCTGACCGGCCGGGCGCGCGTGGTGCTCTACGACCCGCAGCAGGTCGCCGAGGCCGACCTGCCGGCCGACACCGCGGCCCTGGTGGACCCGGCCTACGCCGGCCAGGTCGCCATCGCCCCGGGCAACGCCTCCTTCCAGGCGTTCGTCACCGCGATGCGGGTGCTGGAGGACGACGCCACCGCCGAGGAGTTCCTGCAGGGCCTCGTCGACGGCGCGGCACCGGTCTACGACGGCAACGGCGCGATCCTGGACGCCGTGGAGGCCGGCGAGGTCCCGATGGGCCTGGTCAACCACTACTACTGGTTCGAGCAGGCCGCCGAGGTCGGCGCCGACGCGATGCGCTCCCAACTGCACTACCTGCGTGACGGGCAGGCCGGCTCGCTGGTCAACGTCAGCGGGTCCGGGGTGGTCAGCTCCTCCGACCGCGCCGAGGACGGCCTGACGCTGGTGGACTTCCTGCTCAGCACCCAGGCGCAGGAGTACTTCGCCCAGGAGACCTACGAGTACCCGATGGTCTCCGGCGTGCCGGTGGCCGACCAGCTGCCCTCGCTGGAGGACCTCGACGCCCCGACCATCGACCTGGACGACCTGGCGTCGCTGTCGGTCACGCTGCAGATGATCACCGCCTCGGGGCTGGCCTGATCGACGCCGCAGGGGCGCCGGTCCACCCGGGCCGGCGCTCCTGGACGGTGACACCGCTGACCGCCGCGGCCGTGCTGGCCGCGGCGGTCAGCGCCGTCCCGCTGGTCTACCTGGGGATCGCCCTGGCCGGGCTGGACGCCGGGCAGGTCGCCGAGGTGCTGCTGCAGCCGCGCACCCGCCAGCTGCTCGCCACCACCCTGCTGCTGGCCGGCACGGTCACCACCGCCTCGGTGCTGCTGGGCCTGGCCACCGCCTACGTCCTGCACGCCTTCGACTTCCCCGGCCGGCGGGTGTTCGCCGTGCTGGCCGGGCTGCCGCTGGCCGTGCCGTCCTACGTGGCCGCCTACACGTGGGTGGCCCTCACGCCCGCGGTGGCGGGGCCCGCCGGGGCCGCGATGGTCCTGACGCTGTGCTGCCACCCCTACGTGCACCTGCTGGCCGGCAGCGCGCTGCGCGGGCTGGACCCCGGGCTCGCCGAGGTCGCCCGGGCCACCGGCCGGCGTCCCCTCGCCGTCTTCTGCACCGTCACGGTCCGCCAGCTGAGGCCCGCACTGGCCGCCGGGGGCCTGCTGGTGGCGACCTACGTGCTGGCCGACTTCGGCTCGGTGTCGATCCTGCGGGTGACCACCCTGACCCGGGCGATCGCGGTCTCCCTGGAGAACAGCTTCGGCCGGCTCGTCCCGGTCACCCTCTCGCTGCTGCTGGTCGTCGTCTCCGCACTCGTCGTCACCGGCGAGCTGCGCAGCCGGGGCCGCGCCCGCTACGCCCGCACCGGCAGCGGGGCCCGCCGCCGGGCGCCCCGGGTCCGCCTCGCCCCGCTGCCCGCTGCCGCCGTCGTCACCGGCCTCGGGGCGCTCGCCGCGGCGGCGCTCGGCGTCCCGGTGGTCAGCCTGGCCCGCTGGCTCGCCGTGGGGACGTCGGCGACCTTCGACCCGGCGCGGCTGTGGGACACCGCGACGTCCACGCTGCTGCTGGCCTCCGGTGGCGCCCTCCTCACCGTGGCCCTGGCGCTGCCCATCGGGGTGGTCGCCGGACGGTCCTCGGGCCGGCTGGCGCGGGCCCTGGAGGGCGCGAGCTGGCTGTCGCACACCGTGCCCGGCATCGTGGTCGCGCTGTCCCTGGTCTACCTGACGCTGCGGGTGGCACCGGCGGCCTACCTGACGGCGCCGGTGCTGGTGCTGGCCTACGCCGTCCTCTTCCTGCCGCTGGCGGTCGGCGCGGTGCGGACGGCGGTCGCGCAGTCCCCGCCCGCACTGGAGGAGGTGGCCCGCTCGCTGGGCCGCCGGCCCTGGCAGGTGCTGCGCGAGGTGACCCTGCCGCTGGCCGCCCCGGGCGTGCTGACCGCGGCACTGCTGGTCTTCCTGTCCTGCGTCAAGGAACTGACGGCGACCCTCGTGCTGCACCCGACCGGGACGGAGACGCTGGCGATGCGACTGTGGAGCTCGACGACGTCGGGCCAGTACGCGGCGGCGGCGCCCTACGCCGCGCTGATCGTGGTGCTCGCCGCGGTGCCCGCGCACCTGCTGCAGCGCGAGCGGGGCGCCCGGTGACCGCGTCCAGCCCCAGCACCCACGCCCTCGACGTCGCCGACGTGACGGTCCGCTTCGGTGCCGTCGCGGCGCTGGACGGCGTCTCGCTGACCGTGCCGACGGGGTCGTTCACCGCCCTGCTGGGCCCCTCGGGCTGCGGCAAGACCACCCTGCTGCGGGTGGTCGCGGGCTTCCTGACGCCCACGTCGGGCCGGGTGACGATCGCCGGCCGGCCGGTGGCCGGGCACGGTCACCGGGTCGCCCCGGACCGGCGCGGCGTGGGGGTCGTGCCGCAGGACGGCTCGCTGTTCCCGCACCTGGACGTGCGGGCGAACGTGGCGTTCGGCCTGCCGCGCGCCCGCCGCCGGGACGGCCGCGCCGACGAGCTGCTGGACCTGTTGGGCCTGGGCGGGATGGGCGCCCGTATGCCGCACGAGCTCTCCGGCGGGCAGCAGCAGCGGGTGGCGCTGGCCCGGGCGCTGGCACCCCGGCCCGCCCTGGTGCTGCTGGACGAGCCGTTCAGCGCGCTGGACGCCGGGCTGCGCGTCGCGGTGCGGGACGACGTCCGGGCCGCGGTGGCCGCCGACGGTGCCACCGCCCTGCTGGTCACCCACGACCAGGAGGAGGCGCTGTCGACCGCGGACCGGGTGGCCGTGCTCCGGGCCGGCCGACTGGTCCAGGCGGGCGCGCCGCGCGAGCTCTACCGCTCCCCGGTCGACGCCGAGCTGGCCGGCTTCCTGGGCACCGCGGTGCTGCTGCCGGGCACGGTCACCGGGCACTCGGCCGTGGAGACCCCGCTGGGTCGGCACGAGCTCGACGTCCCGGGGCGGCCCGGCAGCGAGGTCGAGGTGCTGGTGCGCCCCGAGGACCTGCGGGCAGGGGACGGCGACGGGACGGGCACGGCCGGCGTCGTGGAGGGCGTGCGGTTCAGCGGGCCGGACACCGTGCTCACCGTGCGGGTGGCGGGCCTGGGTCTGGTCGCCGTCCGCGAGCGGAGCATCCACCGCCGGCCCGGGGACCGGGTGCGGCTGCAGGTGCACGGCCCGGTCCGGGCCTGGCCACGCCGGACCTGAGCCCGGGCCGGAGGCCGGACCGGCCGTGACCGGTCAGCCGGGCGGCCAGGCCAGGTCGCGACCGCCGAGCACGTGCAGGTGCACGTGGTGCACGGTCTGGCCGGCGGCCGGACCGGTGTTGGCGACCAGCCGGTAGCCCGGCTCCGGGCCGTCCTCGGTGGCGAGGCCCTCCTGCACGGCGACGGCGTGCGCGGCCGCGACGACCTCGGCCAGCAGGGTCGGGTCCGCGCCCACCAGCAGCCCGGCCGTGGCGTGGTGGTCCTTCGGGATCACCAGCACGTGCGTGGGGGCCTGCGGGGCGATGTCCCGGAAGGCGAACGTGCGCTCGGTCTCGTGGACGACGTCGGCCGGGATGTCCCCGGCGACCATCGCGCAGAACAGGCAGTCGGTCATGGCCGCGACCCTAGGGCCGTCGTGCCGCCCGCTCAGCTCCAGCGGGTGCGGGCGGCCAGCGCCGCCAGCGCCGCGGCACCGGCGGTCGACGTCCGCAGCACCTCGGCACCCAGCCGGACCGAGACGGCACCGGCGGCACGGAAGGCGACGACCTCGCCGTCGGTCAGCCCGCCCTCGGGCCCGACGATGACGGCGATGACACCGGTGGCCGGCACCTCCAGCACCGAGAAGGGACGGCGGGCCTGCTCGTGCAGCACCACCGACAGGTCGGTGTCGCCCAGCAGGCCGCAGACCTGGCGGGTGCTCATCGGGTCGGTGACTTCGGGGACCCGGGGACGGCGGGCCTGCTTGCTGGCCGCCCGGGCCGCCGAGCGCCACTTGGCCAGGCCCTTGTCCACCCGGTCCTCGCGCCACTTGGTGACGCAGCGCGCAGCGGTCCACGGCACGACCCGGTCCACGCCCAGCTCGGTCGCCAGCTCGACGGCCAACGGGCCCCGGTCGCCCTTGGGCAGCGCCTGCACGAGCACCAGCTCGGGCTCGGGGGCGGGCACCTCGTGGCGCGCGGTCACCCGGACCCGCAGGCCGCCGGGGCCGGCCGCGGTGACCTCGCCCTCCAGCAGGGTGCCCTCGCCGTCCCCGACCCGGACGCGCTCGCCGGGGGCCAGCCGCAGCACGTCGACGGCGTGCCGGCCCTCACCGCCGTCGACGAGCACCTCGGGGCCCTCGGGCAGCGTGTCGAGCAGGAACAGCGGGGTGCCGTCCAGCGGCGGTGCGGTGGTGTCGGTGACGACCTCGGCCACGCCGCTCAGCGCCCGTTGAAGGCGTCGCGGACCCGGGAGAACAGGCCGTTGTGCTGGGCGCGGCTGGCCTCGGGGTGGTCCTCCCCGCGGACGGCGGCGAGCTTGCGCAGCAGCTCCTCCTGCTCGTCGTCCAGACGGGTGGGGGTCTGCACGTCGATGTGCACCATCAGGTTGCCGCGGCCGGTGGCCCGCAGCCGGGGGGCACCGTGCGCGCGCAGGGTGAGCACGCTGCCGGACTGGGTGCCGGCCTTGACCTGCAGCGGCTCGTCGCCGTCCAGGGTCTTCAGCGTGAGCGTGGTGCCCAGCGCGGCCGCGGTCATCGGCAGGGTGACCCGGCAGTGCAGGTCCTCGCCGTCCCGGGTGAAGACGTCGTGCGGGCGCTCGTGCACCTCGACGTACAGGTCACCGGCCGGCCCGCCGCCGGGGCCGACCTCGCCGTGCCCGGACAGCCGGATGCGCATGCCGTCCTCGACGCCGGCGGGGATCTTCACCGGGATGGTGCGGCGGGCCCGCACGCGGCCGTCGCCGGCGCACTGCGGGCACGGCTCGGGGATGACCTGGCCGGTGCCGGCGCAGGTGGGGCAGGGACGCGAGGCGACGACCTGGCCGAGGAACGAGCGCTGCACGCTCTGCACCTCGCCGCGGCCGTTGCAGGTGCTGCACTGGGTCGGGTGGGTGCCCGGGGCGGTGCCGGCGCCGGTGCACATGGTGCACAGCACGGCGGTGTCCACGGTGATGTCGGTCGTCGTCCCGAAGACGGTCTCGTCCAGGTCCAGCTCGACGCGGATCAGCGCGTCGCCGCCGGCCCGCGTGCGGCTGCGCGGCGATCGGGTGGCCCCGCCGCCGCCGAAGAAGGCGTCCATGATGTCGCCCAGGCCGCCGAAGCCGGCCCCGCCGCCGAAGGGGTTGCCGCCCCCGCCGCCACCGGTCTCGAACGGGTCGCCGCCCAGGTCGACGATGCGCCGCTTGTCCGGGTCGGTGAGCGCCTCGTAGGCCCGGCTGACCTGCTGGAACTCCTCCTTGGCCCCGGGGTCGGGGTTGACGTCGGGGTGCAGGTCGCGGGCCTTGCGGCGGTAGGCGCGCTTGATGTCGGTGTCGGTGGCCCCCTGGGCCAGCCCGAGCACGCCGTAGTAGTCCGTTGCCATGCGGTTTCTCAGTCCTCAGCTCTCGGCCAGCAGCTGGCCGACGTAGCGGGCCACGGCTCGTACCGCGGCCATGTTCCCGGCGTAGTCCATCCGGGTGGGTCCGACGACGCCCAGTCCGCCGAGCGCCAGGTCGCCGGTGCCACCGACCGACCCGTAGCCCACCGAGACCAGGGAGGCGCCCGTCAGGCCCTCGTGCTCGTTCTCCTCGCCGATGCTGACCAGCACGTGGCTGGGGGCCACCTCGCCCATCAGCCTCAGGACGACGACCTGCTCCTCCAGGGCCTCCAGCAACGGCCGGAGGCTGCCCGGGAAGTCCAGTGCCCCGCCGCGGGTGAGGTTGGCCGTGCCACCGATGAGCAACCGGTCCTCCCCCGGTTCGACGAGGGTCTCCACCAGCGTCGCGCTGACCGCGGCGACCAGCCCGCGCAGGTGCGGGGGCGCGGTCTCCAGCAGGTCGGCGACGGCGACGCTGGCCTCGGCCAGCTTGGCGCCGACGAAGGCGGAGTTCAGCAGGGTGCGCAGCTCGGCGACCGGGTCCGCGCCCGCGGGCGCGTCGGTCACCGCGGGCACCTCGACGACGCGCTGCTCGACGCGGCCGGTGTCGGTGATCAGCACGACCAGCAGCCGGTTGGTCGCCAGCTGCACGACCTCCA
The DNA here is from genome assembly GCF_001424485.1 of Modestobacter sp. Leaf380. Lineage (GTDB taxonomy): Bacteria > Actinomycetota > Actinomycetes > Mycobacteriales > Geodermatophilaceae > Klenkia. The sequence goes on along the minus strand of NZ_LMQC01000020.1, from coordinate 311,050 downwards.
GGTGCCGGACGGCGGAGCGGGCCAGCGTCGGGTACTGGATGACCGCGACGTTGCGGGTCAGCTGGGCCAGCAGGCGCACGGTCCGCCCCAGGACGTCGTCGAGGTCCAGCGCGCCGTCCAGGAAGCGCTCGATCGCCCGCCGTTCGGCGACCGAGAGCGGCTTGACCTGGGAGAGCCGGTCGACGAAGAAGCGGTAGCCCTTGTCGGTGGGCACCCGCCCGGCGCTGGTGTGCGGCTGGGTGATGTACCCCTCCTCCTCCAGCACCGCCATGTCGTTGCGGATGGTCGCCGAGGAGACGCCCAGGTCGTGCCGGGCCGCCAGGGCCTTGCTGCCGACCGGGACGTTGGTCGAGACGTAGTCCTGCACGATGGCCCGCAGGACCTGCAGGCGGCGTTCGTCGTGCGCCACGCCGACCACCCCCTCCTCGCACCGCGGTTGGCACTCACCTCGTCCGAGTGCCAGGTCCAGCATACGACCGGGCGGCACCCCCGGTGCACCGTTCACCGCCGACCCGAGGTGTCCCCGGGCGGGTCGAGACCGGGTCGCACTAGGGTGGTCCGGGCGTCGAGTGCCCCGGGTCACGGGGACGGTCTGAGGGGAGTCGGCACCTGATCTTCAAAGCGGTGCGCGACGGCCGGCCCTACCCCGACCACGGCTTCTCCACCCGGGACTGGGCGATGATCCCGCCCCGGCAGATCCGGCTGGACACCCTGGTCACCACCAAGCGGACCCTCGAGCTGGACGCCCTGCTGGCCGACGACTCGACCTTCTACGGCGACCTCTTCCCGCACGCCGTCCAGTGGCACCGGGAGCTCTTCCTGGAGGACGGGCTGCACCGCGCCCTGCGCGCGGCCCTCCAGCAGCGCAACGTCATCCACGTGCGCGTGCTGGACCTGGACGCGCTGATGCCGTCCGCCCCCGCCTCCACCTGACCGCCTGCCCCCCCGTCCGGTGGCCCCCGCGCCCGGCGGCCCTGGCCTCCTCCTGACCGCCTGGCCCCTGCGCCCGGCGGCCCCCGCGCCCTGCGCCGGCCTGCCCTGAGCCCCTGCCACAGCCCCCCTGCGCCGCCCCGCTCAGGCCCGGCGCCGCGGGCGATCCCCCGCAGGCAGCCCTGCGCCGTCGACGCGCAGTGGCGCTCCGACTGCGCGCCCCTGCCGGTCTCCCGGGCTCGTGAGCGGCGCAGGCGCGCACCCACGACTTCCCTGCGCGGGGAGGTGCCTGGGCGCCGCGGGTCAGCGGCTCGGGCGCGCGGCCCCGGCGCCGCAGCGCGCGACGGCTGACCGGGTGGACCCGGCCCTGGGGAGCTGCAGACCGGCGGACCGGCGCAGCGGGTCAGCGGGTCAGCGGGTCAGCGGGTCAGCGGGTCAGCGGGTCAGCGGGTCAGCGGGTCAGCGGGTCAGCGGGTCAGCGGGTCAGCGGAGGCAGTCGGCCATGGCCGCCGCGATCGTGAGGAGCAACCGTTGCGGGTCGTGCATCTCGGCCGCGGTGACGAAGAAGACGCGCCAGCCCGCGTCCTGCAGGGCGTTGAGCCGACGTCGGTCGTGGGCGAGCCGGTCGACGTGGCCGGCGCCGTCGTACTCGACCGCGAACCGGAGTCCGGGCCACCCGAAGTCCACGCGGGCGACGAACCGGCCCCGCCGGTCCCGCACCTCGTACTGGGCGACCGGTACCGGCAGCCCGGACGACGCCAGGAGCATGCGCAGCACCGTCTCCGGCGGCGAGGCTGCCAGCCCGTCGGCCACGGCCGCCGCCCGGCGTCCACGCGCCGAACCCGGGCCGGTCCGCAGCGCCGCCTCCGCGCGGACCTCCTCGAGCGTCGCCAACCGTGCGGCCACGAACTGGTCCAGGACGGCGACCGCCTGCGGGTGTGGCCAGGCGACCGCGAGGTCGACGGCGGTGACGACGGCACTGGTCACCTGCAGCCCGTCGAGCACCACCACCGAGTGCCGCGCCAGGTCCCGGCGCCGCACCCGGACGCCCGTCGTGGACCACCCGCCCGATCCGCCGGGGACAGTCAGCTCCACCGGCTCGCTCTCCCCCGGCCCCAGGTCCACGCCGTACAGCCGGGCCGCCGACGAACCGGTGACCACCGCGCCGGGCACCAACGCCACCGACGCCTGCACCCGCACCGCGTGCGTCACCGGTGCGCCGGCCGCGACGTAGACGTCCCGGTGCAGCCGCGACCACCCGGGCCCGGCGAGCTCGTGCCGGGTCAACAGCCCGGCCGCGACAGCAGCGGTGCCGCGGAAGGGCGCAGCACCCAGCTCAGGGACGGGGCGTGGTCGACGGGGCACGCGATGCAGCGTCGCGCCCGAGAGCGGGCCGGGGCCGCGGGCGTCCACACCGCACGGGTCTGTCCACAGATGGCGCCGACCCTCGACCGCGCCGCGCCGGCTGTGCTCCCCTCCGGCGCCGCCGACACGTCTGCCTGCTCTCTCGCACGGCGGACCGTGGCCGACGGCGCAGCTGCGCCGGCGCGCACCCGCAGTGGACGTGCGCGCCGGGCCCGCCGTCCGCCCCCGCCGAGCAGCGTGGCCGCGCAGTCCCGCCCGGGCGCGCGCCCACACCGCCACCCCGAGGAGCAGACCCGCGTGGCCGCGCAGCCCCGCCTGGGCGCGCGCATCACCCCAGGGAGCACACCCGCACAGCCGCGCACTCCCGCCCGGGCGCGCGCCCACACCACCACCCCGGGGAGCAGACCCGCGTGGCCGCGCAGTCCCGCCCGGGCGCGCGCCCACACCGTCACCCCGGGAAGTGGACCGGCCCGGCCGCGCAGCCCGGCACCCGGCGTGGACGCGCAGCCGCTCCACGGGCGCGCGCTCCTGCCGGCGTCCCGAGCGGCGTGGCGGTCTGGGCGCGCACCCGCACGGTCCGGGCGCGCCGAGGCCGCGCCCGCGACGTGGACAGCGGCGTGGGCGCGCACCGCCGGCACAGCTGCGCGTGGGGACGGGCCTCGCCCCCCCTAGAGCCAGCCCTTGTCGGCGGCGACCCGGGACGCCTCGACGCGGGTGCGGGCGCCGGTCTTGCCGATGGCGTTGGACAGGTAGTTGCGCACGGTGCCCTCGGAGAGGAACAGCCGCCCGGCGATGTCGGCGACGGTGGCCCCGTCGGCGGCAGCCCGCAGGACGTCGGCCTCCCGTCCGGACAGCGGGGTGGCCCCCAGCGCGAGGGCCGCGGCGGCCAGGTCGCGGTCGATGACCCGCTCCCCCGCGACCACCGCGCGGATCGCGGCGGCCAGCTCGGCGACCGGGGAGTCCTTCACCAGGAAGCCCTGCGCGCCGACCTCCATGGCCCGGCGCAGGAAGCCCGGCCGGCCGAAGGTGGTCAGCACGACGGCCTTCACCCCGGGCATCGCGGCAGCCAGGTCGCGGGCGGCCTCGATGCCGTCCTGGCCGGGCATCTCGATGTCCAGCAGCGCGACGTCCGGGGTGTACGCCTGTGCCGCGACGACCACGAGATCGCCGCGGCCGACCTCGGCGACGACGGTGATGTCGGGCTCGAGCTCCAGCAGCGCCCGCAGGGCTCCCCGGACCAGCTGCTGGTCCTCGGCCAGCAGCACCCGGATCACGCCGTCACCGCCGCGGCGACCAGGGGCACGGTCGCGGCCAGCTGCCAGCCACCGCGCGGGCCGGCCCCGCCGGTGAGGGTGCCCTCCAGCGCGCCGACCCGCTCGCTCAGGCCGGTCAGTCCGCTGCCGGGTGCGGTGGAGTCGTCGGGGCCGCGGCCGTCGTCGGTGACGGTCAGCGCGGCGCTGACGCCGTCCTCGGTCAGGGTGACGACGACGGCGCGGGCGCGGCTGTGCCGCAGCACGTTGGTGGTGGCCTCGCGGACCACCCAGCCCAGGACGGCGTCGGCCGGGCCGGGGAGCACCGGCACCCGGTCGGGGCCGCGGAAGGAGATGCCGGCCCCGGAGAGCGCGGCCCGGGCCTCGGCGAGGGCCTGCGCGCAGCTGATCTGCCGGTAGCCGCTGACGGCGTCCCGGACCTCGGCGAGGGAGCGCCGTGCGGCGGCCTCGACGTCGGCCATCTCGGTGCGGGCACGGGCGGGGTCGGCCTCGGCCAGCCGGCCGGCCAGCTCGCTCTTGAGCGCGATGAGGGACAGCGAGTGGCCCAGCAGGTCGTGCAGGTCGCGGGCGAAGCGCAGCCGCTCCTCGGCGACGGCGTTGCGGGCCAGCTCCTCGCGGGCCTCCCGCAGCTCGGCGTTGACGGTGAGCAGGTGCCGGGTGCCCCACAGGGTGGCTGCGGTCAGCGGGCAGAGGACGGGCAGGAAGAGCGTCGTCCAGTCCTGCCACGAGACGATGACCACCGCGGAGGCCAGCGTCGCGGCCCCCGTCACCGGCCACACCAGACGCTGCGGCAGGGTGGCGGCCGCGGCGGCGGACACGTAGATCCAGAGCCCCGCGTAGCTGGTGCCCAGCCCGGCCGAGAGCACCGTGGCCAGGACGACGACCACGAGGAAGTCCGGCCGGACGCCGCGCGGGTCGGCGAAGCGGCCCAGCACGCTGAGGTAGGCGGCGGTGAAGGCCACCAGGGCGACCGCGATGAGCACCCGGGCGAGGACGGGGCGTTCCTCGGTGACCAGGTCCAGCACCGGGAAGACCTGGAAGACCAGCCACGGGACGGACCACGCCAGCCTCCGCCACAGCGGCGGTCGGGTCTCGGGGACGGGCTGCACGGGGGTCAGTCTCCCGCTCAACCGGCCACGGCGTGCAAGGGACGCCGGGAACCGACCGCCAGGGCCGCCGCGGTGAACAGCAGCGCGAAGCCGGCCAGCACGAGCGCCGCCCCCGCCGGGCTGCCGCCGGTGACCACGGCCCGGCCCAGCTCTCCGTACCAGTAGGACGGCATCGCCCGGGCCACCAGCTGCAGCCCGTCGGGGAACAGCCAGACCGGGATCCACAACCCGCCCAGGGCGGCCAGCACGACCGACAGGATGCCGATGGCCGCGCCCGCGGCCTTCTCCTCCAGCGCGAGACCCAGAAGCATGCCCAGGGCCACGAAGGCCCCGGACCCCAGCCACAGGGCACCCAGCAGCACGGCCCAGCTGCCGAGCCCGAGCTCGACGTCGTTGACGAACCGGCCGACGAGGGCGACGACCAGCAGGCTGGGCAGCACCAGCACCATGCCGACCGCGACGTCGACCGCGACCACGGTGCGGGCGGGCAGCGGGAGCACCCGGAGCTGGCGCAACCAGCCCGACGCCCGGTCGAACGACAGCCGGATGGTGGCGCCGAGCGCCGCCCCCAGCGCGCCGTAGCACATCATCGAGACCATGTAGTCCCGTGCGTACTCCTGGTACTCGGCCGGGTCGGCGGCCTGCGCACCGAACACCTTGGTGAAGAACACGGTGAACAGCGCGGGCAGCAGCACCGTGAAGAGCAGGTACTGCCAGGACCGGGTGACCCGGCGCAGCTGGAAGACGAGGAGGTCGGTCATCGGGTGCCTCCGGTGAGGGTGAGGAAGGCCTGCTCCAGGCTCGCCCCGCGGACCTCCAGGTCCGGCAGCCGGTCGCGGGCGGCGAGCAGGGCGCGCAGGGTTGCCTCCGCGTCGGTGGTGGCCAGCTCGACCAGGTCCCCGGTTCCGCCGACGGCGGTCACGCCGGGCAGGTCGGACAGCCCGGTGCGGTCGGTGCAGCCGAACCGGACGGTGCGCCCGGCGATCCCGGACTTGACCTGGGCCGCGGTGCCGTCGGCGACCACCCGGCCGCCGTCCACGACGACGACCCGGTCGGCCACCGCGTCGGCCTCGTCGAGGTGGTGGGTGGCGAAGACGACGGTGTGGCCGCGGTCGGCCAGGCTGCGCATCGTCGCCCAGAAGGCGTGCCGGCCCTCCACGTCCATGGCCGAGGTCGGCTCGTCCAGGACCAGCAGCGGCGGTGTGCCGGCGAGGGCGAGGGCCAGCAGCACCCGCTGGCGCTGACCGCCCGACAGCTGCTCGGTGCGCCGGCCGGTGAGGCCCACGATGCCGGTGGTGGCGACCAGGTCGGCCATCGGCCACGGGTCGGCGTACCGGCCGGCGACCAGCCGCAGCACCTCCCCGACGCGGGCCTCGCTGGGGAGCCCGCCGTGCTGCAGCATCGCCCCGACCCCGCCGGTGCGGACCGCGGTGAGCGGGTCCCGGCCGAGCACCTCGACGGTGCCGGAGCTGGGCCGGAAGAGGCCCAGGGCGGCGTTGACCGTGGAGGACTTGCCGGCGCCGTTGGGGCCCAGCAGCGCGACGGTCTGCCCGCGCGGGATCAGCAGGTCCAGCTCGTGGACGGCGGTCGTGCCGCCGTAGCGGACGGTGAGCCCGCGGACGTCCAGGGCGGGGGTCTGTGCCATGCGTCGAGCCTGGCGGGGGGAGGGTCCCGGCGGGAGTGCGAGACGTCGTCCACAGGGGCTGACGGATGTCAGACGGGTCGCCCTACCCTCGGTGCGTGACCCTGGCACCGGAGGACGAGCTGACCGATCCCGCGCTCGAGGTGCTGGGCCGGGTCTTCGGCTACGACGCCTTCCGCGGCCCGCAGCGCGAGGTCGTCGACCACGTCGTCGCCGGCGGGGACGCCCTGGTGTTGATGCCCACCGGTGGCGGCAAGTCGCTGTGCTACCAGGTGCCGGCGCTGCTCCGGGACGGGGTGGGCGTCGTGGTCTCCCCGCTGATCGCGCTGATGCAGGACCAGGTGGACGCGCTGCGGGCGGTCGGCGTCCGGGCCGGGTTCCTCAACTCCAGCCAGGACCGCGACGAGCGCCGGGCGGTCGAGGAGGCGTTCCTGGCCGACGAGCTGGACCTGCTCTACATCGCCCCGGAGTCCCTGGGCGGCGGCAGCTCCCCGACCGCGCGGCTGCTGGAGCGCGGGCACATCGCGCTGTTCGCCATCGACGAGGCGCACTGCGTCGCCCAGTGGGGCCACGACTTCCGGCCGGACTACCTGGCCCTGTCGATGCTGCACGAGCGCTGGCCCGACGTGCCGCGGATCGCGCTGACCGCGACCGCCACCCGGGCCACGCACACCGAGATCAGCACCCGGCTGCAGCTCGACGACGCCCTGCACGTCGTGGCCGGCTTCGACCGGCCCAACATCCAGTACCGGATCGCACCCAAGAACGAGCCGCGCAAGCAGCTGCTGGACCTGCTGCGCACCGAGCACCCCGGGGACGCCGGGATCGTCTACTGCCTGTCCCGCGCCTCGGTGGAGAAGACCGCGGAGGCCCTCGTCGCCCAGGGCATCCCGGCGCTGCCGTACCACGCGGGGCTCGACCAGCGGACCCGCGCGACCAACCAGTCCCGGTTCCTGCGCGAGGACGGCCTGGTGATGGTCGCGACGATCGCCTTCGGCATGGGCATCGACAAGCCCGACGTCCGCTTCGTCGCGCACCTGGACCTGCCCAAGTCCGTCGAGGGCTACTACCAGGAGACCGGCCGGGCCGGCCGGGACGGGCTGCCCTCGACCGCCTGGCTGGCCTACGGGCTGGCCGACGTCGTCCAGCAGCGCAAGATGATCGACTCCTCCGAGGGCGACCTGGCCCACCGGCGGGTGCTGTCCGCCCAGCTGGACGCGATGCTGGCGTTGTGCGAGACCGTCGACTGCCGGCGGGTCCGGCTGCTGGCGCACTTCGGCCAGGAGAGCTCGGCCTGCGGCAACTGCGACACCTGCCTGGCCCCGCCGGAGACCTGGGACGCCACCATCCCGGCGCAGAAGCTGCTGTCCACGGTGCTGCGGCTGCAGCGCGAACGCGGCCAGTCCTTCGGCGCCGGGCAGTCCATCGACATCCTGCTGGGCAAGCGCACCGAGAAGGTCGCGCAGCACTCGCACGACGAGCTGACCGTCTTCGGCATCGGCACCGACCTCAGCGAGACGCAGTGGCGCGGTGTGGTCCGCCAGCTGCTGGCCCAGGGCCTGCTGTCGGTGCAGGGCGAGTACGGCACGCTCGTGCTCAACGAGGCCAGCGGCCCGGTGCTGCGCCGCGAGCGCGAGGTGCTGATGCGCCGGGAGGCCGACCGCCCGGCGCGCTCGGGCCGCTCCTCCCGTGGGGCCAAGGCCGCAGCGGTGGACCTGCCGGCGACCGCCGCGCCGGCGTTCGAGCGGTTGCGGGCCTGGCGGGCGGCCACCGCCAAGGAGCAGGGCGTGCCCGCCTACGTCGTCTTCCACGACGCGACGCTGCGCCAGATCGCCACCGACGAGCCGGCCGACGTCGCCGCGCTGGGCACGATCAGCGGGGTCGGCGCAGCGAAGCTGGAGCGCTACGGCGAGGGACTGCTGGCCGCCCTGCACGGCTGAGCACCCGGCCACGGGAGCCCGGGCGGGGCCTCAGTCGGTGAGGTCCCGGACCACCGCGTCGGCGAGCAGCCGGCCGCGGTCGGTCAGCACGGCCCGGCCCTCGGCGTGCGGGCCGGGCTCGAGGAGACCCTGCACGACCGAGCCCGCGGCCCGGGCCCGGCCGACGTCGCTGAGCGCGTCCAGCGGCAGGCCGTCGCGCAGGCGCAGGCCCAGCATCACCCGCTCCAGCGCGCGGTCGGCGGCGGTGAGCTGTTCGGCGTCGGCGGCCGGGTGCTCACCGGCGGCCAGCCGCCCGGCGTAGGCCGCCGGGTGCTTGACGTTCCACCAGCGCAGCCCGCCGACGTGGCTGTGCGCGCCGGGGCCGATGCCCCACCAGTGCGCGTTGGCCCAGTACAGCTCGTTGTGCCGGCACCGGGCGGCCGCACCGCGGGCCCAGTTGGACACCTCGTACCACTCCAGCCCGGCACCGCGCAGCACCCGGTCGGCCTGCTCGTACCGGTCGGCCAGCACGTCGTCGTCGGGCATCGGCAGCTCGCCGCGGGCGACCCGGCGGGCCAGCTTGGTGCCCTGCTCGACGATGAGCGCGTAGGCGCTGACGTGGTCGACCGGGGAGTCCAGCACGGCCTGCAGCGAGAGGTCCCAGTCGGCGTCGGTCTCGCCGGGGGCGCCGTAGATGAGGTCCAGGTTGACGTGGTCGAAGCCGGCGGCGCGGGCCTCGCGTGCAGCCTCGGCGGCCCGGCCGGGCGTGTGCCGGCGGTCCAGGACGGCGAGCACGTGCGGGGCGGCGGACTGCATGCCCAGGCTGATCCGGGTGAAGCCGCCCGCGCGCAGGGTGGCCAGCGACTGCGGCGTCACCGACTCCGGGTTGGCCTCGGTGGTGACCTCGACGTCGGCGGCGACCGGGAACAGCTCGCGGGCCCGGTCCAGCACGGCGACCAGGTCGGCCGCGGGCAGCAGGGTCGGGGTGCCGCCGCCGACGAAGACGGTGCTGATCGTCGGCGGGGTCGGCCCGAGCACCCGGGCGGCGAGCTCCACCTCGGCGATGGCGGTGGCCGCGTACTCGCTGCGGTTGGCGCCGGGGCCCAGCTCGTCGGAGGTGTAGGTGTTGAAGTCGCAGTATCCGCAGCGCGTCGCGCAGAACGGCACGTGCAGGTACAGCCCGAACGGCGTCGTCGGCAGCTCGGCGCGGGCGGCGTCGGGGAGCATCGCCGGGCCGGCCGGGAGGACGGGCGTCTGGCCCAGGACGGGCAGGGTGGTGGTCATCGCTGGGTCCAGTGTCCCCGCTACCGGCAGGATGCGGACGTGACCTCCACCCCCGTGCTGCACGTCGAGGTGTCCCGCGGCGTCGCCACGCTCACCCTGGACTCCCCCGCCAACCGCAACGCCCTGTCCCGCGCCATGCGTGCGGAGCTCCGGCAGGCCCTCACCGACGCCCTGGCCGACGACGCCGTCCGGGTGGTCGTGCTGGACCACACCGGGCGGGTGTTCTGCTCCGGGATGGACCTCTCCGAGGCCGCCGGCGGGTCCGCCGCCGACCAGGGCGTCAACGAGTTCCCGGAGCTGCTGGAGACGATCTGGCACTCCCCCAAGCCGGTGCTCGCCGCCGTCCGCGGCCCGGCCCGGGCCGGCGGCGTCGGGCTGCTGGCCGCCTGCGACGTCGTCGTGGCCGGGGCCTTGGCCACCTTCGGGTTCGCCGAGGTCCGCATCGGGGTGGTCCCGGCGATCATCTCCGCGGTCTGCCGGCCCCGGATGCTGCCGCACGCCGTGCACCGGCTGATGCTCACCGGCGAGGTCTTCGACGCGGCCACCGCCGCGCAGACCGGGCTGGTCGACCTCGCCGTCGCCGACGACGCCGTCACCGACACCGTCGCCGCCCAGGTCCACGCGCTGGCCGCCGGTGCCCCGCTCGCGCTGGCGGAGACCAAGCGGTTGCTGCGATCGACGCCGTCGGGGTCGCTGGGCGACCAGTTCGGCGACCTGCTCGGTCTCTCGGCCCGGTTCTTCGCCTCCCCGGAGGGCCAGGAGGGGATCGCCGCGTTCCGGGAGAAGCGCCCCGCGTCCTGGGTGCCGCAGGACTGAGACCTGGGGCGCCATCGGCGCACGAGCGGGGGCTGACTCAGCGCAGCCGTCGGGTCCGGTCGCCCAGCTGCAGGGTGACCCCGCGGGCGTCGAGCCACTCGGCGAGCGGCACGGCGACCCGGCGGCTGGTGCCCCACGCCTGCCGCGCCGTCGACAGCGTGAACGGCTGGGCGACGCCGGCCAGCGCCGCCCGGGCGCGGTCCTCCACGCCCGGGGCCAGGTAGACGCCCTCGCCCACCCGGACCAGCTGACCGTCCCGCACGGCGGCGGCGAGCTCCCGGGCGCCGAGCCCGGCCGCGATCAGCGCCTCGGTGTCCGGGGCCGCGAACGGCTCGAGGGCCAGCCGGGCCAGGACGCCGTCGACCGCGCGCTGCACCTGCTCGGGCAGGCCACTGTCGGCGGCCACCACCCGTCCCTCGCGCAGGACCAGCGGCGGGCGCACCAGGCCGGCGACGAGCTCGGCGTCGGGCAGGTCGAGGGCGCTGCGCAGCACGGCCGTGGGCGGGCCAGGCTCCAGCGGGCGCAGCTGCCGGTACCGGGTGACGACGGCGGGCACCCGCGCGGCCAGCTCGTCGGCCAGCCCGGGCGCCAGCAGCCAGCGCCCGACCGCGGTCGCCTCGGCCGGCACCGGCCAGCCCATCGCCACGAACTCCGAGCGGAGCACCACCCGGCGACGGGTCAGGTCGGCCACGGCACCGCCGCCGGCGGCGAGGGCCTCGGCGCGGGCCCGGGCGGCACCTCGGCGGCGCAGCTGCGGCGGGTCGACGTCCCGGACGTCGGCGCCGTGCACGGTGCGGGTCCCGGGGTCGCGCAGCAGCAGCCGGTCCCCCACCCGCAGGGCCAGCGGGGCGGTGAGCCGCAGCCGCACCGTCGCGTCGTCCAGCGGCCGGACCCGGGCTGCGACGGTGGCCGAGCCGACGTGCACGACCAGCTCCGCGGGCAGCCGATCGACCGGCCGGACCAGGGTGACGTCGAGCTCGGCGGTCTCCCGGTACGCGTCCGGGGTGAGCAGCGCGTCGCCGCGGGAGAGGTCCTCGACGGCGACGCCGCGCAGGTTCAGCGCGACCCGGGCCGTGGCGCGGGCTGTCTCGACGTCGGCCCCCAGGGACTGCAGCCCGCGGACGACGACGTCCCGGCCGCCCAGGGTGAGCCGGTCCCCGGCGGACACGGTGCCGGCAGCCAGGGTGCCGGTGACGACCGTGCCGGCGCCGCGGATGGTGAAGGCCCGGTCGACCCACAGCCGGACGGGCGCGGCCACGTCGGGGGCGGGCAGCCCGGCCAGCAGCGCCTCCAGCGCGGCGGCGACCTCCGGCACGCCGGCCCCGGTGCGGGCGCTGGCGGCGACGCCGGGGACGACGCCCAGCGAGGTCTCGGCCAGCCGGGCGGTGACGTCGGCCAGCACCGGTGCCGGGTCGGCCAGGTCGGCCTTGGTCACCACCAGCAGCGCGTCGCGGACGCCCAGGGCGTCCAGCACGGCGACGTGCTCGGCGGTCTGGGCGGACCAGCCGTCGTCGGCGGCGACCACCACCAGGGCCGCCGGGACCGAGCCGACCCCGGCGAGCATGTTGCCGACGAACCGCTCGTGCCCGGGGACGTCGACGACGGCGACGGTGCGGCCGCCGGCCAGCGTGGTCCAGGCGAACCCGAGGTCGATGGTGAGCCCGCGGCGGCGCTCCTCCTCCCACCGGTCGGGCTGCATGCCGGTGAGCGCGCTGACCAGCGAGGACTTGCCGTGGTCGACGTGGCCGGCGGTGGCTACGACGTGCACGCGCGCACCGCCGTCACCAGGGTGTCGTCGTCGGCGGGGTCCAGGCTGCGCAGGTCCAGCCAGGTCCGGCCCTCGGCGGTGTAGCCGACCACCGGGGGCTGCCCCTGCCTCAGCTCCTCCGCGCACGAGGCCGGCAGGGTGACCGCGACGGAGGGCAGCTCGAACTCCGGCGCCCCTCCCCCACCCACCCGCGCGCCGGCGTCGGCGACCACCGCGTCGACCCCCGGCAGCGCGGCGACGACCGCCTCGGCCCGGGCCCGCAGCTCCTGCACCGTGGCGGCGAGCATCCGCTGCACCGGTGGCTGCGGCCCGCGCAGCGTGGCCTCCAGCGCGGCCAGGGTCGTCTTGTCGACCCGCAGCGCCCGGTAGAGCGGGTGCCGGCGCAGCCGCTGGACCAGGTCGGCCCGCCCCAGCACCAGACCGGCCTGTGGCCCGCCGAGCAGCTTGTCCCCGCTGCACAGCACGAGGTCGGCGCCGTCGGCGAGGGTTGTCTGCAGGTCGGGCTCGTCGGGCAGTGCGGGGTGCGGGCGCAGCAGCCCGGAACCGACGTCGGCCACCAGCGGCACGTCCAGCAGCGGCGCCAGCTCGGCGACCTCGACGGACCGGGTGAAGCCGCGGACCACGAAGTTGGACGGGTGCACCTTCAGCACGGCACCGGTGTCCGGCCCGACGGCGTCGGTGTAGTCGGCCGCGGACACCCGGTTCGTCGTCCCCACCTCGCGCAGCCGGGCGCCGGTGGACACCAGCAGGTCCGGGATCCGGAACCCGTCGCCGATCTCCACCAGCTCGCCGCGGGCGACCACCAGCTCCCCGCCCAGGCAGGTCGCCACCAGCGCCAGTGCGGCGGCGCAGTTGTTGACCACGATCGCCGCCTCCGCGGCCGGGACGGCGGCCAGCAGCGCGTCGATCGCGCCCTCACCGCGCGGGCCGCGGCGGCCGGTGGCCAGGTCCAGCTCGACGTCGGTGGTGCCGCCGGTGGCGACGACGGCCTCCAGGGCGGCCGCCGACAGCGGGGCCCGGCCCAGGTTGGTGTGCACCAGCACGCCGGTCGCGTTGAGCACCCGGTGCAGCGAGGACGCGGTGCCCGGCAGTGCAGCCAGCACCGCGTCGGCGGCGTCGTCGGGGGCCAGCGCACCCGCGCGGACCTGCTGCTGCACGCCCGTCACCACGGCCTTGACCAGGTCCCGGCCCAGGCGCCCCACGGCTGCGGCGACCCGGGCCTCGGCGAGCAGGACGTCGGTGCGCGGCACCAGCCGCCGGGGGTCGCTCGTCATCGTGGTCCGAGCGTAGGAGCCCGGCGGCGCCCGGGGGCGAGGTGGTCTGGCGGAGGCGGACGGGAATCGAACCCGCCTGACCCGGGTACCGGGTCACGTCGGCTTTAGAGGCCGCGGGGGTCACCAGACACCCTGACGCCTCCGGGGTCGAGGGTACGCACCGACCGCGCCACCGCCGGCTGCGGACGGGCTGCGGACGGGCTGGGGCCGGTGTTCACTCGGAGCCGTGACGACCGCGACCCACCGCCTCACCCAGTACGCACACGGGGGCGGCTGCGCATGCAAGATCCCGCCCGGCGAGCTGGAGGCCGTGGTCGCCGGACTGACCCACACCGGACCCACCGACCCGCGCGCGGAGCTGGTGGTCGGCCTCGACGACGGCGACGACGCCGCCGTCGTCCGGATCGCCGGCGGCCAGGGCCTGGTGCTCACCACCGACTTCTTCACCCCCGTCGTCGACGACGCCTACGACTTCGGCCGGATCGCCGCGGCCAACGCGCTGTCCGACGTCTACGCGATGGGCGGCACCCCGGTCGTCGCGGTGAACCTGCTCGGCTGGCCCCGCGACGTGCTGCCGCCGGAGCTGGCCGCCGAGGTGCTCCGCGGCGGTCTGGAGGTGGCGCACGCGGCCGGCTGCCACGTCGGCGGCGGGCACTCCATCGACTCCCCCGAGCCCACCTACGGCATGGCCGTCACCGGGCTGGTCGACCTGGAGCGGCTGATCCGCAACGACCGGGCCGCGGTCGGCGACCCGATCTCGCTGACCAAGCCCCTGGGCGTGGGCACCCTGAACAACCGGATGAAGGCCACCGGTGAGCCCTCGCCCGAGGCGATCGACTCGATGACCCGGCTCAACGCCGAGGCATCGGTGGCCGCCGTCGCCGCGGGCGTGCGGGCCGGCACCGACGTCACCGGGTTCGGCCTCCTGGGCCACCTGTACAAGATGGCCCGGGCCAGCGGGGTGACCGCGGTGGTCTCCGCGGCCGACGTCCCCTACCTGGCCGGCGCCCGGCAGGCCGTCGCCGACGGGTACGTCTCCGGGGGCACCCGGCGGAACCTGGACTGGGTCCGGCCGCACACCGACCTCTCGGCCGTGTCCGACGACGACGCCCTGCTGCTCGCCGACGCGCAGACCTCCGGCGGGCTGCTGCTGGCCGGCGAGGTGCCCGGCGCACCGGTCATCGGGGAGTTCGTCGCCGCCGGGGAGCACGCCGTCGTCCTCCGGTGATGCCGGACACGTGAGGCCCCGTTAACGTGCCGGGCATGCTGGCTGCCTTCGTCTCGACCCCGTCCGCCGACGACCCGCTCTCCGTGCTGGAGGTCGGCGACCGGCCGGCGCCCGAGGCCCGGGAGGGCTGGGTGACCATCGACGTCAAGGCGGCCTCGCTCAACCACCACGACCTCTTCAGCCTGCGCGGCGTCGGGCTCCCCCAGGAGCGGATGCCGATGGTGCTGGGCTGCGACGCCGCCGGCACCGACCCCGACGGAAACGAGGTGGTCGTGCACGCCGTGATCACCGGCACCCCGGGCTGGGCGGGCGACGAGACCCTGGACCCCAAGCGCTCGCTGCTGTCCGAGCTGCACCAGGGCACCCTGGCCGAGCAGGTCCTGGTCCCGGCCGCCAACGTGCTGCCCAAGCCCGCTGAGCTGTCCTTCGCGCAGGCCGCCTGTCTGCCCACCGCCTGGCTCACCGCCTACCGGATGCTCTTCACCAAGGCCGGCCTGCAGCCGGGCCAGACGGTGCTCGTGCAGGGCGCCTCGGGTGGGGTGGCCACCGCGCTCGTCGCGCTGGGCAGCGCCGCCGGCTACCGCATGTGGGTGACCGGCCGGTCGGAGGCCAAGCGGGCCGCGGCGCTGGAGCTCGGCGCCGACCAGGCGTTCGAGACCGGGGCCCGGCTGCCCGAGCGGGTCGACGCCGTCATGGAGACCGTCGGCAAGGCCACCTGGTCGCACAGCGTCAAGTCGCTCAAGCCCGGTGGCGTCATCGTGGTCTCCGGTGCGACCACCGGCTTCGACCCCTCCGCCGAGCTCAACCGGGTCTTCTTCACCCAGCTGCGGGTGGAGGGCTCCACCATGGGCACCCGCACCGAGCTGCAGCAGCTGCTGCAGTTGTGCAGCACCACCGGGCTGCGCCCTCAGATCGACGTCGAGCTGCCCCTGGCCCAGGCCCGCGAGGGCTTCGAGCGGATGCACGAGGGCCGGACCGCCGGCAAGATCGTCTTCACCGTCTGACCCGCAGCAGGACGGCGGCGGCGACGGCGGCCAGCGCCGCCGCCACCGCCGCCCCGGCGAAGACCGTGTGCAGCTGGGTGAGGACGGCGGCGTCGGTGGCCCGCTCGTAGACGGCGCAGTCGGCCGGGCTGGTCGGGCAGCTGACCAGCGGGCTCGGGATCTCCCCGACGGCAGCGGTGAACCGGCGCAGCGCGATCGCGGTCAGCAGCGACAGCCCGACCAGCATGCCGATCGTCCGGGCCACCACGACCAGCGCGCTGGCACTGCCGTGCACCCGCTGCGGCGTGACGGCCAGCAGCACCGCGCTCACCGGTGCCACCGCCAGCCCGAAGCCGAGCCCGGCGCCCAGCAGCGCAGCGGTCGACGTCCAGGAGTCCAGCGCGGTCGCTTCCCACCCGGCCATCGCCACGAACGCGGCTGCGGCCAGCCCCATCCCCACGGCGGCGACCCAGCGCGGGGCGACCACGCGGCACGCCCACCCCCCGGCCACCGCACCCACCGGGACGGCGACCAGCAGCTCGACCAGCACCAGGGCGGCGCCCAGCTGGTCGGTCTCGGTGGTGGCCCGGGCGAACAGCGGCACGTCGACCAACGCCGCCACCAGCGCGACCCCGACCAGCAGGTTGACCACCAGCGCACCCCACGCCCCCACCCGGCGCAGGTCGGCCAGCGGGACCAGCGGCTGCGCCGTCCGTCGCTCGTGCAGCACGAAACCGACCGCGGCCAACGCGGCCAGCGGCAGCAGCACGGGGCCGTGGGCCACCACCTGGGTCGCTGGGTCCGCGGCGGCGAAGGCCCACACCAGGGCGCCCAGCGCGAGGACGACGAGGACCGCGCCGACCAGGTCGACCTCCCGTGCCAGCGCCGGCAGCCCGCGCAGCGGGAGCACCGGGTGTGCCGCGGTGGCCGAGCGGACGAGCACGCCCGCGCCGGCGAGCACCGTCACCAGCACCAGCGGGGTCGTCCAGGCCGGCCCGGCCAGCGGCACCCAGCCCAACCCGAGCGTGACGTCGGTGGCGAGCACGTCGGGCTCGCCCAGCTGCAGCGCCAGCGCCGTCGCCGCCAGCACCGCCAGCACGGTGCCGACGACGTCGCGCCCCGGGCGCCGCGGCCCGGTCACCCGCAGCGCCACGGCCAGGGCCACGCCCAGGACCAGGTTGAGCCAGAAGATCCCGCGCCAGTCGGTGACGGCGAGCACCGCGGCCCCGGCCAGCGGACCGAGCACGGCGCCGGCCTCCTGCACCGCCCCGACGACGCCGAGCGGCACGGCCCGGCGCTCGGGCGGCCAACGGTCGGCGACCAGGGCCAGCGTCGCCGGCACCAGCCCACCGGCACCGATGCCCTGCAGACCCCGGCCCAGCACCGCTGGCCCCAGCTCCACGGCGGTCGCGGTCAGCAGCGAACCCAGGGCGAACAGCAGCAGGCAGCCGACCAGCACCGGCAGTCGACCGCGCAGGTCGGCCAGCCGGCCCAGCAGCGGGAGCGTGGCGGTGTAGCCGAGCAGGAACCCGCCGACGATCGGGGTGGCCTGCTGCAGCTGGTCCAGGCCGACGCCGACACCGGTGAGGATGTCGGGCAGCGCCAGGACCACGACGTAGGTGTCCGCCGCGGACACCAGGACCGCGATCGTCGCCAGCACCAGGGTCGCCCGCGAGGGCGCCCGGGTGTCAGTCGGTGGGGGGTGCGGTGATCTGGACATCGGCCCCGAAGTCGGACAGGACGATCGTGTAGCCGGCGTCCTCGCCGGCGGCGAAGAACGGCCCGGTCAGCTGCACCTGGCGCAGCTCACCGCTGTCGGAGGCGATGGAGAACACCGCGTCCACCGGCTGTGCGGGGTCCTCGGTGGTCAGCAACGCCTCGACCAGGTCGCCGGGCAGCTGCCCGGTCACCTGGGTGACCACCTCGCCGTCCACCCGGGACTCCTCCCCCCGCTCCGGGGACTCCACCGCGGTGAGCAGCTGGGAGATGCCGTCGTCGGGGTCGATGAGCGCGCCCGGGTCACCGAAACCCAGAGTCGCCGGGTCCACCACCGAGAACCCGGAGGTCAGCGGGAGCTGGGCGTAGACGGTGCCGTCCACCGACACCACCTGGGCGTCGATCGCGCTGCCCAGTGCCTGCACCTGCAGCGTGCCGGCGAAGGAGGCGGGCCGGGCGATGTCGCCCTCGCCGCCGACCACCGAGGTGCCACCGCTCGGCGCGCCCTCGCTGGTCAGCACGAAGTGCACGGACGCGGCGTCGTCCAGGGTGGTCTTCGCCCGGGACAGCAGGTCCGCGGCCGACTCGTCGCTGCCACCGCCGCAGGCCGCCGTCACCAGGGCGGTGAGCAGCAGCACCGCCGTCGTCGCGACCCGCATGACGCCTCCCTCGCTGGCGCCCCCCGCTGGAGCCCGGGGCGGACAGTAGCGCGGGGGGCTGGGCGGTCAGCTGGTGAGGGCGGCGATGCGCGCGGCGAGCTTGGCGCGGTCCTTGTCGGGGACGACGTCCAGTGCGGGGGCGATCTCCCGCAGCCGGGACCGCTGGGTGGTCAGCGCCCGGAACAGCAGGCCGGCCGTGGCGCCGTGGTCGGGGGTGTGCACGACCTCGACGGCGTCACCGGCGCCGATGTCGCCGGTCTGCAGCACCCGCAGGTAGGCGCCGCTGGCACCGTGCGCGGTGAACCGCTTGACCAGGTCCGGGACGTCCCAGTACCGGGCGAAGTTCGCGCACGGGATGCGCGGTGCCGTCACCTCGAGGAGCGCGGTGCCCACCGCCCAGCACTCCCCCAGCACGGCACCGGTCAGGTCCAGGCCGGTGGTGCGCAGGTTCTCCCCGAACGAGCCGGGCGGGAGCTCGCGGTCCAGCTCGGCCTGCCACCACTCGGCGTCGGCCTGGGCGTAGGCGTAGACGGCCTGCCCCTCGCCGCCGTGGTGCTTGCGGTTGACCTGTCGGTCGCCGTCCAGGGTCTCCTCGAGGACGGCGACACGGCCCTCGACCGGGCGCTTGCGGATGCCCGTGGTCGCGGGTCGCTTGCCCGGCAGGGGCAGCAGGTCGGCACCGGAGACGCAGACCGCCTCGATGCGCCCGGTCACTTCTTGGCGGTCGGCTCGGCGTTGGAGAGCGCGGCCACGAAGGCCTCCTGGGGGACCTCGACGCGGCCGACCATCTTCATCCGCTTCTTGCCCTCCTTCTGCTTCTCCAGCAGCTTGCGCTTGCGGGTGATGTCACCGCCGTAGCACTTGGCCAGCACGTCCTTGCGGATCGCGCGGACGGTCTCGCGGGCGATGACCCGGGCGCCGATGGCGGCCTGGATGGGCACCTCGAACTGCTGGCGCGGGATCAGCTCGCGCAGCTTGCCGGCCATCATCACGCCGTAGCCGTAGGACTTGTCCCGGTGCACGATCGCCGAGAACGCGTCGACGGCCTCGCCCTGCAGCAGGATGTCGACCTTGACCAGGTCGGCCTCCTGCTCACCGGCCTCGGCGTAGTCCAGGCTCGCGTAGCCCCGGGTGCGTGACTTCAGCGAGTCGAAGAAGTCGAAGATGATCTCGCCGAGGGGCAGCGTGTAGCGCAGTTCGACGCGGGACTCGGACAGGTAGTCCATCCCGGTCAGCGACCCGCGGCGGCCCTGGCACAGCTCCATGATCGTGCCGGTGTAGTCGCTGGGGGCGATCACCGTGGCGTTCACGATCGGCTCGAAGATCTTCTCCATCTTCCCGTGCGGCCAGTCACTGGGGTTGGTGACGACGTGCTCGGTGCCGTCCTCCATGACCACCCGGTAGACCACGTTGGGCGCGGTGGAGATCAGGCTCAGGCCGCTCTCGCGCTCCAGCCGCTCCCGGACGATCTCCAGGTGCAGCAGGCCCAGGAAGCCGACCCGGAAGCCGAAGCCCAGGGCCGCCGAGGTCTCGGGCTCGTAGACCAGCGCGGCGTCGTTGAGCAGCAGCTTGTCCAGGGACTCGCGCAGCAGCTGGTACTCGCTGCCGTCGATCGGGTACAGCCCGGAGTAGACCATCGGGTTGGGGTCCCGGTAGCCGCCCAGGGACTCTGCGGCCGGGTGGTGCTGCAGGGTGACGGTGTCCCCGACCCGGGACTGCCGGACGTCCTTCACCCCGGTGATGAAGTAGCCGACCTCGCCGACGCCGAGGCTCTCCACCGGCTTGGGCTCGGGGCTGATGACCCCGATCTCCAGCAGCTCGTGGGTGACGTTGTTGCTCATCATCTTGATCCGCTCGCGGCCGGAGATGCGGCCGTCGACGACGCGGACGTAGGTGATGACCCCGCGGTAGATGTCGTAGACCGAGTCGAAGATCAGTGCCCGGGCGGGGCCGTCGGCGTCCCCGGTGGGGGCCGGGATCTTCTCCACGATCATGTCCAGCAGCTCCGGCACGCCCTCGCCGGTCTTGCCGCTGACCCGCAGCACGTCGTCGGGGTCGCAGCCGATGATGTGCGCGATCTCGGCGGCGAACTTCTCCGGCTGCGCCGCGGGCAGGTCGATCTTGTTGAGCACCGGGATGATCGTCAGGTCGTTCTCGATCGCCAGGTACAGGTTCGCCAGCGTCTGGGCCTCGATGCCCTGCGCGGCGTCGACCAGCAGCACGGCGCCCTCGCAGGCGGCCAGCGAGCGGGACACCTCGTAGGTGAAGTCCACGTGGCCCGGGGTGTCGATCATGTCCAGCACGTACTCGGTGCCCACGTGCTCGCCGGTGCGCGGCGTCCAGGGCAGCCGGACGTTCTGGCTCTTGATGGTGATCCCGCGCTCGCGCTCGATGTCCATCCGGTCGAGGTACTGGGCGCGCATGTTGCGCCCCTCGACGATCCCGGTCACCTCGAGCATCCGATCGGCCAACGTCGACTTGCCGTGGTCGATGTGGGCGATGATGCAGAAGTTCCGGATGCGGGTCGGGTCGGTGCGGGCGGGTGCAGTCACAGTGCCGCCCATCGTCCCACGTCCCTGCTCGGGCGTGCGCCGACGTCGGGGCGCGTCGTGTGGCCGCCCGCGTGTGCAGCTGCACCCGCGGGCGGGTTGGGTGCCGGGGAGCTGCCTGGTATCTTGTGAGACCGGTCCTGTGGCGTGCTCTGCGCTGCCGCGGACGCACTGTCAGAAGTACCCCTCCCTGCGAACACCCTGAGGCTCACGCGTGGCGAACATCAAGTCCCAGATCAAGCGGATCAAGACCAACGAGATCGCGCGCAAGCGCAACGTCGCGGTCAAGTCGGCCCTGAAGACCTCGGTCCGGCGCTTCCGCTCCGCCGTCGACGCCGGTGACAAGACCGCCGTCGACGCCGCCCTGGTCACCGTCTCCAAGGCGCTCGACAAGGCCGCCAGCAAGGGCGTCATCCACAAGAACCAGGCGGGCAACCGCAAGTCGGCCCTGGCCAAGCAGGCTGCCAGCGTCTGACGCGCCGCCCGCGGCCCCGGCCGCGGCGCGCTCCCGACGAGCCCCCCTCCCCGCACGGGGACGGGGGCTCGTCGCGTCCTGCGGGGGTCCCCGGTCGGGACCGGTCAGCGCCGGGTGGGCACCCGGCCCGCGCGGCCGGCGCCGGCGGCCGCCCGGATCGCCACGATCCGGCGGACCGCACGCTCCAGGGCGTAGTCCGCGCTCGCGGCCACGCCCTTGACGTCGGCGTTGAGCTCGGCGGCCACCCCGATGGCCTGCTGGAGGGCGTCGATGGTCCAGCCGCGGGCCTGCGCCTGGGCCTTCTTGACCTTCCACGGCGGCAGCTTGAGCGTGCGGGCCAGCTCGCCGACGTTGGTGGTGTTGAGCGAGGCGACCCGGGCCGCGGTGCGGACGCCGTCGGCGATGGCGTCGGCCACCAGCACGTGCGGTACGCCCCGGTCCAGCGCCCAGCGCAGCATCTCGATGGAGCCGGCGTTGTCCCCGACGAGCACCCGCTCGGCCACGGTGAACCCGGTGACCTCGGCCTGGCCGCGGTGGAACCGGGCGACGTCGTCGGCGTCGATGGAGCCGCCGAAGTCCGAGACCAGCTGGCTGGCGGCCGCCGACAGACCGCGCAGGTCGTTGCCGACGGCGTCGAGGAGGGCCGTCGCGGCGTCCGGGGTGATCCGGCCGCCCAGCCGCCGCACCTCGTTGCGGACGAACGCCATCCGCTCACCGGCGTTGCCGATCTTGGGGCACTCGTCGACCGCGGCGCCGGCCTGGGTGAACCCCTTGAGCAGCGCCTCGTTCCGCTTGCCCCCGTTGTGCACCAGCACCAGGGTCAGCTCGGGGTCGGGGTCCCTCGCGTAGCTGAGCAGCGAGTCGACCAGCGCACCGGCGGCCTCGTGCACGCCCTGCACGACCACCAGCCGGTGCCCGCCGAACAGCGAGGGAGCCAGCACGTCGGCCAGCTGACCGGCCGGCAGCCCCAGGGCCACCAGCTCGTGCTCCTCGGTGCCCGGGTCCCGCTCCAGGGCGGCCGCACGGACGGCGGAGACCGCCCGCGCCCGCAGCAGCTCCTCCTCGCCGACCACGACCCGCAGCCGGGAGGTGGGGGGCGGCGGCGCGGCGCTGGACACGACCTCATCGTGTCACGCAGCACCGACGGTCCGACCCGGCGACGGTGGACCCCACGGCTGGTCGCCGGCACCGTCCCGGGTGGGCCGGGTCCCAGTGCGACGGCCCGGGCGACGTCGTCCACGCCGCGCACCGCGGTCCCCCAGTCGCCCCGCTCGCCGGTGACCGCGACGTCGCCGTCCAGGTCGGTGCGCAGCACCCGCATCCCGTCGGCGGCCAGCCAGTCCAGCAGCCGCGGGGCGGGGTGCCCGTAGCCGTTGTCGGCACCGACGCTGACCAGCGCGACCCGCGCGCCGGTCGCGGCGAGGAAGTCCGGGTCGGCGTCCCCGCTGCCGTGGTGCGGCACCTTGAGCACGTCGGCCCGCAGGTCGATCCCGCGGGCCAGCAGCCGGCTCTCGGTGTCCTCGCCCAGGTCACCGGTCAGCAGCAGGCGCAGCCCGTGGTGGGTGACCCGGACGACCATGGACAGGCCGTTGGGGTCGGCGGAGGGGACCGCGTCGGCGGCCGCAGGGGCCAGCACGTCGAACGTCGCCGGACCCTGGGTGCGGGTGTCGCCGGCGGCCAGCACGGTCAGCCGGCCGCCGGCCGCGGCCACCACCCGGCCGACCGACCCGACCCGGTCGTCGGTGGGGCTGAGCACCCCGGTGGCCACCTCGCCCACCTCGCGGCCGGCCAGCGCACCGGCCAGACCGGTGACGTGGTCGGCGTCCAGGTGGGACAGCAGGACCAGGGGCAGCCGGTCGATGCCCAGCCGGGTCAGGCAGGCGTCCACCAGCGTGGCGTCGGGGCCGGCGTCCACCAGCACGCCCTCCCCCGGGCCGGTCGGCACCACCAGGGCGTCGCCCTGGCCGACGTCGCAGCCGACCAGCACGCTGCCGGGCACCGGCCAGCCCCGGGTGGCCTCGCGGGCCGGCCAGCCCAGCACCACCACGCCCACGACGGCGGCCACCGCCAGGGGTCGGGCGCGGGGCCACCGCACCAGCACGGCCGCGCCGCCGACGAGGAGGCCGGCCAGCAGGAGGGCTCCCCCGGTGCCGGTGGGCCAGCCGGTCGCACCGTCGGGCACCGCCGCGGCGTGCTCGGCGACGCCGACGAGCCAGCGCGTCGGCCACCCGGCGGCCCACACGCACGCGTCGGCGAGGTCGCTGCTCAGCGGGGACAGCAGGGTCGCCGCCAGGCCCAGCACGGTCGCCGGGGCCACGGCGGGGGCGGCGAGCAGGTTGGCCGGCAGTGACACCAGGCTCACCAACCCGGACAGCCCGGCCACCAGCGGTGCGGTGACCAGGCCGGCCGCTCCGCTCACCGCCAGTGCGTCGGCGAGCGGTCCGGGCAGGCCCCGGCGCCGCAGGGCCCGGGACCAGCCCGGCGCCAGCAGGACGATGCCGGCGGTGGCGGCGACCGACAGGGCGAAGCCGCCGTCGCGGGCCAGACCCGGGTCCAGCAGCAGCAGGACCACCACCGAGGCGGCCAGGGCCGGCACGGCGGCGCGGGGTCGCCCGGTGGCCAGGGCCAGCAGCGCGACGGCGCCCATCGCCGCGGCCCGCACCACGCTGGGGCTGGGGCCGGCGAGCACGACGAACCCGGCCAGTCCGGCGGCCCCCACCGCGGCCTGCCACCGGCGCGACACCGCGCGGCGGCGCAGCGGCCACAGCAACAGCGCCAGCACGATCGCCACGTTGGCGCCGCTGACGGCGGTCAGGTGCCCGAGCCCGGCCCGGCGGAAGTCGGCGGTGACGCCGGGGTCCATCGCGGAGGTGTCGCCGACGACGAGCCCCGGCAGGAGCCCGGCCTCCCGGTCGGGCAGCACCCGCTGGGACGCCGCGGCCAGCCCTCCGCGCAGGTCCCCGGCCCAGGCCTGCGCCGGACCCGGCCCCCGCACGGAGGTGGGCGGGGACCGGGCGGACAGCACCGCCACCACGTCGTCACCCGGCTCCGGGGGCCGCACCGTGGCGCGGACCTCGACCTGGCTGCCGGTCGACACCTGCCGCCACTCGTCGGCGGGGCCGAACACGAGCACGGTGGCCGGGCGCAGTGCCGGCCCCTGGGGCAGGCCGATGACGGTGCCGGCGACCAGGACCCGCGGCGGCCCGGGCCCACCGGCCAGCACGCGGGGCTCCTCGTCGACGGTCAGCACGACGGTGGCGACCGCACCCCGCGCGCCGAGGTCGACCAGCGGCGAGCCGGTGCGCTCCAGGCCCCCGACGGTGCCCACCACTGCCGCGGTCGCCACCCCGGCCAGCACCGACACGACGGTCCAGCGCAGGCGCCCGGCCCGCCGCGCGACCAGGGCCGCGGTGAGCACGGCGACCAGGAGCAGGCCGGCCGCGGCAGCCGGGGTCCGTCCACCGAGCACCAGCGTGGTCGCCCAGACGGCGAGGGCGGGCGGCACCAGCCGCAGGTCCAGCCAGGTCCACCGCTCGGACACCCGTCGTCGTCGCACCCGCACGCCGGCGACGCTAGGCAGCCGGTCCGCGCTCGGGGGCCTGCCGCACGTCCTGGGGAGGGACCCCCGGGGTGTGGACGGCGGGCAGCGGGCGGGGTCCCGGCCTGCTAGCCCGGCCCCTCAGCCCAGGTCGGCGGGCGTGCCCCAGCGGTCGGTGTGCAGGGCGTCCGCCAGCGGCCGACGGGTGCGCCAGCCGTGCCGCTCCAGGTCCGGGGTGTCCTGCAGGGCCGCCACGGGGCCGACGCACAACCAGGCGACCGGTCGGACGTGCTCGGGGATGCCCAGCAGCTCACGCAGGAACGGCTCGCGGTAGAAGGAGACCCAGCCGACGCCCCAGCCCTCGGCGGTGGCCGCCAGCCAGAGGTTCTGCACGGCCAGGCAGGTCGAGTACAGACCGGCGTCGGCGATGGCGTGCCGCCCCAGCACCGCCGGGGACCCCCGGGTCGGGTCGTACGTGACGACGACGCCGAGGCTGGACTGCAGGACGCCCTCGACGGAGATGCGGGCGAAGACCTCGGCCTGCGCGGGGTCCAGGGTGGCGTCGAAGACCTCGCGTTCGCCGGCCACGTGCGCCTGGAAGTCCCGGCGCAGCGCCTCGTCCCGGACCAGCAGGAAGTCCCACGGCTGGGTCAGCCCGACGCTGGGCGCGGCGTGTGCCGCGGCCAGCACCCGGCGCAGGACGGCGTCCTGGACCGGGGCGCCGGTGAACTCCCGGCGGACGTCGCGACGGCGGTGCAGCACCTCGTACAGCTCCTGCGGCATGCCCCCATCCCACCCGAGACCCCTCAGACGGTGACCAGCGGGGACACCTCGCCGTAGAGCGCCGGGCCGATGCCGCTGACGTCGTCGAGCTGCTCGACCGAGGCGAAGGGCCCGTTCGCCGTCCGGTGGTCGACGATCCGCTGCGCCAGCACCGGGCCGATGCCCGGCAGCGCGTCCAGGTCGGCGACGGTCGCGGCGTTCAGGTCGACGGGCCCTCCAGCGGGGCCACCGGCCCCTCCCGCAGCGACGGGCGCGGCCACCGCCCCCGGGACGCCCACGGCGACCTGCTGGCCGTCGCTGAGCAGTGCGGCCGCGTTGAAGCCCGCGGGGTCGGCCTCCGGCAGCAGGCCCCCGGCGGCGGCCACCGCGTCGGCGACCCGGGAGCCCACCGGCAGGGTGACCAGCCCCGGCGTCACCACCTGCCCGACGACGGCGACCACCACGACCGCCGGGGTGGTCGGGGGTGGGGCAGCGACGTCGGCCTGGACCGCGGTCGGGTCGGCGGGTGCGGTGACGGGCACGGCGGCGACGGGGTCGACGGGCTCGACGGCGGGACGACTCAGCCAGCTCCAGCCCCCGACGGCGACCGCGGCGACGAGGGCCGCGACCCACAGCGCGCGGCTGCTGGTCCGCCCGGGCGTCACCCGCACCCCGGCGCCGGCCGCACGGTGGCGACCGGCTGCGGCGTCGTCGTCGTCGTACGCCTCCTCGTCGGCGGCACCGGGGAGCTCCTCGGGCCCGGGCGCGTCGTGGCGGCGGTACCGGCCCGGGCCGGCGGCGAGGGTGCCGTCGCCGTACGCCCCGCCGCCACCGGTGTCGGGGCGGGCGCCGTCGCACAGGGGGCCGACTGGCCGGGCCGCGTCGGGCTGCCGGGCTCCGGCGGGGTACCGCCCGGAGGAGGGCGCAGGCCCCGTACCGGTCTCCCACCCGGCCTGCCGGGGCATCCCCTCCCCCGCACCGTGGCCCGGGCGACCCAGCCGGACGGTCTCCCGCGCGTCCTGCCCGGCCGGCCCCCGGCTGCCCCGACCGCCGACCGGCTCGCGCACGACGGCGAGGTGCCGCCGGCCCGGGACCGGCTCGACCGTCCAGTCGTCGCCGTCGCCCTCGTCGTCGTCCCAGCCCGTGGCACCCTCCGCGGGCCCCGGCGGGTCGGCCGGGCCGTCCGGGTCGTCCGGCACCC
Source organism: Modestobacter sp. Leaf380 (assembly GCF_001424485.1). GTDB lineage: Bacteria > Actinomycetota > Actinomycetes > Mycobacteriales > Geodermatophilaceae > Klenkia. The sequence goes on along the minus strand of NZ_LMQC01000020.1, from coordinate 284,561 downwards.
AGCCAGGGCCCGCCCGGCCGTCGGCCAGCAGGGCCCGCAGCCGGGCACGGATGAGGTCGGCGTCGTCGGCGCGACGGGCGGAGAACACGGGCGGCAGGCTAGGCACGGGACGGGCCGCACGGACGTCCCGGGACGGACCTGTGGACGGGACCCGCGGTTGTGGATGACAGCATGCGCAGCCGTGGTGGCCGCGGCTGTGCTGACGTCGTGCCCCCGCCCCCAGACACCTCCCCGACGCCCCGCCCTGCTGCTGACGGCGGGGCTGGCCCTGCTGCTGGCGGTCGGGGTGGAGCTGGTGCCGGTCGTCGGCGCGGACCTCGTGGCGCAGCAGTGGTGGGCCTCGTGGGCGGCAACCTCCGGTGGCCGGCCGGTCGACCTGGGCTGGTTCGGCGGGTCACCCGCCGTCTCCTACAGCCTGCTGGCCCCCGGGCTGCTCGCAGTGCTGGGCCCGCCGCTGGCCGGGGTGCTGGGCACCACGGTCGGCGCCACCGCGACGACCGCGCTGCTGCTGCGCGCCGGCGCCGTACGACCCCGGGCGGCCGGTGTCGCATCGGCGGTGCTCTGGGCCGCCGACCAGCTCTCCGGCCGCACCACGTTCGCCCTGGGCGCCGCGGTGGGCCTGCTGGCCCTGCTGGCGGTGCGCGGCCCGGGTGGCCGCGCCTCCCGCCGGGTCACGACCGCCGTGCCGGCGGTCCTCACCGGCGCGCTCAGCCCGGTCGCGGCGGTCTTCCTGGGCCTGGCCGCGGCAGCCTGGTGGCTGGCGCCACCGGCCCGGGGGTCCGCGCGCCCGACGGGCGGTGCTGCGCTGCTGCTGACCGGAGCGGCTGCGCCGCTGCTCGGCATGGTGGTCCTGGGGGCGGCCGGCGGCCCGATGACCGGCAGCACCCACCAGATGACGTCCGCGGTCGCGGCCGCCGGGGTGGTCGCCCTGCTCGTCGGGCGCGAGCAGCCGCTGCTGCGGGTCGGCGCACTGCTGACGGCGCTCGCGCTGCTGGTGTGCTGGCTGGTGCCCGAGCCGGTCGGCTCCAACACCACCCGGCTGGTGCTGCTGTTCGCCGTCCCGGTGCTGGTGGGCACGGTGCGCCGCCGCCCGGCCGTGGTGCTGGCCTCAGCGGCGCTCGTGGTGTGGCTGCTGCCACCGGTGCTCCCCGCCGACCTCGCACCCCGGCACCCTGCCGACCGGACCACCCCGCTGCTCCGCGAGCTGGCCGACCGGGCACCGGTCGGCCGGGTCGAGGTGGTGCCGCTGGCCGACCACCAGGACGCACTGCTGGGCGAGCGGGTCCCGCTGGCCCGTGGCTGGAACCGCCAGCTGGACGTGGCCCGCAACCCGCTCTTCTACGACGGCACCCTGGCGCCGGACACCTACCTGGCCTGGCTGCGGGCGCGGGGCGTGTCCTTCGTGGCGCTGTCGACCCACCGGCCGGACTGGGCGGCCCGCGCGGAGGCCACCCTGGTCCGCGACGGCGTGCCCGGCCTGACCCCGGTGTGGTCCGACCGGCACTGGACGCTCTACGCGGTGGCCGGGTCGGCCTTCGTCCGCGGGCCGGCCGACCTGGTGTCCAGCGACCGCCGGGCGGTCACGGTGGCGGCGCGCGGTGCCGGCACCGTGGCCGTGGCGCTGGACTGGGACGCCCGGCTCAGCGTCTCCGGACCGGCCTGCCTGGCACCGGCCCAGGACGGGACGGTGTTGCTGCACACGACCGGGTCCGGGTCGGTCGTGCTGACCAGCGCCTGGTGGCCGGCCGGCCACTGCGAGGACCCGCCGGGCGGCTGAGGACCACCGGCCCCGGGGTCGGTTCAGTCCTGCGCGGCCGTGTCCCGGGCTGTGGTCGGGTCGACGACGACGCCCACCGCACCGGGTCCCACGTGCGCACCGATGGCCGCACCGAGCTCGCTGACGAACAGCTCACGCAGCTGCGGCACCCGGCGGATGAGCTCGTCGGCGAGCTGCTGGGCCCGCTCGGGCGCCGCGAGGTGGTGCACCGCGAGGGACACCGGCCGGTCACCGGCGGTGTCGACGACGCGCTGGACCATCCGCGCGACCGCCCGGCTGGTGGTGCGCACCTTCTCCAGGGCGACGATCCGACCGTCGTCGACGTGCAGCACCGGCTTGACCGCCAGGGCCGTGCCCAGCAGCGCCGCGGCCGAGCCGATCCGGCCACCGCGCCGCAGGTGCTCCAGGGTGTCCACGACGAACAGCGTGCTGGTCGACGCCGCGGTCTCCCGGGCGACCGCGTCCACCTCGTCCCGGCCGGCGCCGGTGGCCGCGGTGCGCGCCGCGGCCAGCGCCGCGAAACCGGTGCCCATCGCCGCCGACCGGCTGTCGACCACCGACACGACGTGCTCACCGACCTGGCCGGCCGCCAACCGGGCGGCGTCCCAGGTGCCCGACAGCTCGCGGGAGAGGTGCACCGACACGATCCGGGACGCCCCGGCGTCCAGGCAGCGCCGGTAGGCGGCCACGAAGTCCCCGGGGGTGGGCCGCGAGGTGGTCACGTGCTGTCCGCGCACCGCCAGGCTGCGGGCGACGTCCCCGGGGCTGACGTCCAGCCCCTCCCGGCCCGACCGCCCGGTGAGCACCACGTACAGCGGCACCACCGTGATGCCCAGCCCGTCGACCAGCTCGGCCGGCAGGTAGGCCGTGGAGTCGGTGACGACGGCGGTCGGCACGGGGGGCGACACGCTCTCGGTCAGAGCGCCGCGTCGGCGTCGGTGGGCGCCCCGGGGACGGCGGGGGCGCCCTCCTCGGGGGTGGCACCGGCCGCGACCGGGCGACCGGTCACCGGGCCGTCCGCGACACCGGCGGCCTCGGCCACGTCGGGACCGGAGTCCGTGCCCGACCGGCGCACACCGCCGGGCGGGTCGCCCGACGGGTCGGCGGAGGCGTTGTGCCGCAGCACCCGCCAGCGGGTGCCCTGGAAGGCCAGCTCGGTCCAGGCGCAGTTGCCCAGCGGGCCGAAGACCCGGCGGTGCTCGGGCCCCAGCCCCAGCAGCGCCTCGACCAACCGCCCACCGGTCCCGCCGTGGGTCACCACGACGGCCACGGGCGCCTCGGGCAGGTCGGCCAGCGCGGCCAGCGCCCGCCGGGCGACCTCGGCGGGGTCCTCCCCACCGCGCCCGCGCACGGGGCGGCCGGCCATCCAGTCGGCGTACTGCTCGGGCAGGTCGCGGGCGACGTCCTCCCGGGTGAGGCCCTCCCAGCTGCCCAGCCCGTGCTCGCGCAGCCGGGGGTCGACGCGCACGCTCGTGCCCAGCTCGTCGGCGAGGGCCTCGGCGGTCGCGCGCGCCCGGTCCAGGTCGCTGCTGACCACCAGGGCGTCGGGGCCGACGGCCGCGGCCAGCGCCGTCGCGGCCCGGGCCGCCTGGCGCCGTCCGGTGCCGTCCAGCGGCGGGTCGAGCTGCCCCTGGAACCGCCCGCGGGCGTTCCACTCCGTCCGGCCGTGGCGCCACACGAGCAGCCGGGCGACGGTCGGCTCGGACGCGCCCTCGGGCGCGCCCGGGACCGCGGGGGTCGTGGCAGGAGCTGGGGCGGCCCCGCTCACCGGCGGGTGTCCGCCTCGGGAGCGTGGGCGGTGGTCGGGTCCAGCGCCGCCTCGGCGGACTCCCCGTCCCCGGAGAACCCACCGGACACCACGGCGGCGTCGGTGCCGGAGTCGGCCGGGACGTCGGTGACGCCGTCCACGGTGACGTCCTCGGTCACCGGCGCACCGCCGGGAACGGCGGCGTCGGTGAACGGGATGGTCGGGCAGTCCTTCCAGAGCCGCTCGAGGGAGTAGTAGGCCCGCTCCTCGGCGTGCTGGACGTGCACGACGACGTCGACGAAGTCCAGCAGCACCCAGCGGGCCTCGGCCACTCCCTCGCGGCGGACCGGCTTGATGCCGTGCTCCCGCAACGACTCCTCCACCCCGTCGACGATGGCCTGGACCTGGCGTTCGCTGGGTGCGGAGGCGAGGACGAAGGCGTCGGTGATCGCCAGCCGGTCGCTGACGTCGACGATGGAGACGTCGGTGGCGAGCTTGTCGGCGGCGGCCTGCGCGGCCCACAGCGCGGTCTCGCGGGCCTCTGTCGAGGCGGTCATCAGGGTGTCTCCTGCAGGTCGGGGGTGCCCGGTACGGGCGGGTGGTCAGGGGTGGTGCGGTCTGGTGGGGCGTGCACCGCGGGTGCGGCGCGGCCGGGCAGCGGTGGGCCGACGTGGCGGACCGTCGTGCCGGGCAGCAGCTGACCGGCCGGGGTCGGCGGCAGGCCGTCCCGGTAGAGGCCGCGCTTCTCGATGTACTGCACGACCCCGTCGGGCACCAGGTACCAGACGGGCATCCCGCGGCGCACCCGGTCGCGGCAGTCGGTCGAGCTGATGGCCAGGGCCGGGATCTCCACCCGGCTCACCGCGCCGGCGGGTAGGTCGGCGTCGGCCAGCTGGTAGCCGGGCCGGGTGACCCCGACGAAGTGCGCCAGGTCGAAGAGCCGCTCGGTGTCCCGCCAGCCCACGATCGCGGCCAGCGCGTCGGCGCCGGTGATGAAGAACAGCTCGGCGTCCGGGCGCTGGCGGTGCAGATCGGTGAGGGTGTCGATCGTGTACGTCGTCGTCCCCCGGTCGATGTCGACCCGGCTGACCGAGAAGCGGGGGTTGGACGCCGTGGCCACGACGGTCATCAGGTAGCGGTCCTCGGCCTGGCTGACCTCGCGGTCGGCCTTCTGCCAGGGCTGACCGGTGGGCACGAAGACCACCTCGTCGAGCCCGAAGAGGGTCGCGACCTCGCTGGCGGCCACCAGGTGACCGTGGTGCACGGGGTCGAACGTCCCGCCCATCACACCCAGTCGACTGCCAGCCACCGGTCGAGCGTAGCCGGGCCCCGCCACCGGGAGCGCCGCTCGCGCACCGCAGGGGTCACCCCGGCCCGGACCAGCACGCGCGGAAGACCCGCCCGGGGTCTCCCCCGACCGGGCCACCGCACCGATCGGCGCCCCCGTGCCGCCGATCGCCCGGCGCGGCCGTGGTGCTCCCCGCCGGGGTGGTGCTGACCGGGACGACGCCCGGTACACCGAGACCAACGGCACGGCCCAGGACCGGTTACGGGGCTCGTGCAGGAAAAAGCCGACGCAACCGTTCCCATCCGGGAGGGGCAGGTCAGAGCGTCGTGACGAAGTCCGCCAGCTGCGCCGCGGTGCGCACCTCGACCATCTCGATGACCTGGCCGTAGCGGTCGGCGGCGGAGTCCCCGCTCCCCCACAGCCGCCGCGGCTCCGGGTTGAGCCAGTACGCCGAGCGGGACCGCCGGACCAGGTCGGCGAGCACCGGCAGGCCGGGCTGGCGGTAGTTCGTCCGCCCGTCGCCGAGCACCAGCAGCGACGTCTTGGGCCCGACGGCGGCCGGCCACCGCTCGGCGAAGACCTCGAGGGCGTTGCCGTAGTCGCTGTGCCCGTCGAAGGAGACGACGTCGGCCTCGCGGCCGATCCGCTGCACCGCGTCGGCGACGTCGGCGCCGGGTGCGAAGAACCGGGTGACCTCGTCGGTGGAGTCGACGAAGGCGAAGGCCCGCACGCCGGTGAAGTGCTCCCGCAGCGCCTGGGTGAGCATCAGGGTGAAGTGGCTGAACCCGGCGACGGAGCCGCTGATGTCGCAGAGCACGACCAGCTCGGGCTTGTGCACCGCCCGCGGCCGGTGGTGGGTGACCACCGGGACGCCACCGGTGGCCAGCGAGGCGCGGACGGTCTTGCGGAAGTCCAGCCGGCCCTCCCGGCCGAGCCGCCGCTTGGCCGACAGCCGGGCGGCCAGGCGGCGCGCGAGGGGGGCGACCGAACGACGCAGCTCGGCGAGGTCGGCGGACTGGGCGCGCAGGAAGTCGACCTGGTCGGCCAGCGGCTTGACCGCGTTGCGGGCCACCCGGTCCCGGCCGCGCTCGGCGGCCGTCCGCCGCCGGACCTCGGCCTCGACCGCGGCACGGAAGGCGGCCAGCCGCTCCCGCACGGTCTGCCGGGCGACCTGCTCGTCCAGGCCGCCGCGCTCGGCGTCCCCGAGCAGGCCCGACAGCAGCTGGGCCACCAGGGTGTCCGGGGACAGTGCCCGCAACACGCGGTAGGAGAAGAACGACTGCCCGGACGGCGAGGGCTGCCCCTGCCCGAGCTGGTCGACGGCGAGCCGGGCGAAGCGGCGCAGCTCCTCCTCGTCGCCCTCCAGCAGGCGGCGCAGCAGCTCCTCGCGCAGCTCGGCGGCGAGCGCGGCCTGCCGTTCGGCGTCCGGGCGCGGGTCGTCCTCGGCGCCGTCGGCGGGGGTGTCCGTGGTCTCGGCGGGGACGCCGGGGCGGTCGGTGAGCGGCCACCACAGGTCGAACAGCACGTCGTAGGCCGGCCGCTGGGCCGCCCGGGTCAGCAGCACCGAGGCCAGGCCGTGCCGCAGCTGCTCGCGGTCGAGCAGGTCGACGACGGTGAGCACCTGCGCGGCGTCGACGGCGGCGGAGATCCCCACCGGGATGCCGGTCTCGCGCACGGCCCGGACGAAGCCGTCCAGGTGCGCCGGCAGCCCGCCCGACCCGACCGCGGCGGTCATCAGTTCAGCCGCAGCTCGGCGGCGGCCCGGGTCTGGTCGCTGGCGTGCTTGAGCACCACCCCCAGGGTGTCGCGCACCGCCGTGTCGTCCAGGGTGTCGAAGCCCAGCGCCAGCAGGGTCTGCGCCCAGTCCAGGGTCTCCGAGATCGACGGCGACTTCTTCAGCTCCATCGCCCGCAGCGCCCGCACGGTGCGAACCAGCTGCTCGGCCAGCGCCGGGGCGAGGTCGGGCACCCGGGACAGCACGATCTCCCGCTCCCGCTCGGCGCTGGGGTAGTCCAGGGCCAGGTACAGGCAACGGCGCTTGAGGGCCTCGGACAGCTCGCGGGTGGCGTTGGAGGTCAGCACCACCATCGGCCGGCGGGTCGCGACGATCGTGCCGATCTCGGGGATGGTGACCTGGAAGTCGCTGAGCACCTCCAGCAGCAGGCCCTCCACCTCCACGTCGGCCTTGTCGGTCTCGTCGATGAGCAGCACGGTGGGCTCGGTGCGCCGGATGGCGGTCAGCAGCGGCCGGGAGAGCAGGAACTCCTCGCCGAACACGTCGTCGTGCAGGTCGCCCCAGTCGCCCCAGTCGCCGCCATCCGCGGAGTTCTGCGACGCCTGGATGCGCAGCAGCTGCTTCTTGTAGTTCCACTCGTACAGCGCGCGGGCCTCGTCCAGGCCCTCGTAGCACTGGAGCCGGATCAGCTCCGCCGACGTCGCGGTGGCCAGGGCCTTGGCCAGCTCGGTCTTGCCCACGCCGGCCGGACCCTCCACGAGCAGCGGCTTGCCCAGCCGGTCGGCCAGGAAGACGGTGGTCGCGATGTGGTGGTCGGGGAGGTAGCCCGCGGCCGACAGCCGGGCGGTCACGTCCGCCACGTCGGCGAACTGGGGCGACTGCTTCGACTGGGTGGGCACGGGGCTCCTATCGGGTGTGGCCGTTGCCGGTCACGACGTAGGTGGTGGAGGTCAGTTCCGGCAGTCCGAGCGGGCCGCGGGCGTGCAGCTTCTGCGTACTGATGCCGATCTCGGCGCCGAACCCGAACTCCCCGCCGTCGGTGAAGCGGGTGGAGGCGTTGACCAGCACCGCGGCGGCGTCCACCCCGGCGACGAAGTCCGCGATCGCGGTCGCGGAGTCGGCCACGATGGCCTCGGAGTGCCCGCTCCCCCAGGTCGCGATGTGGTCCAGCGCCGCCGGCAGGTCGTCCACGACCCGCACGGCCATGTCCATCGACAGGTACTCGGTGGCCCAGTCCTCGTCGGTCGCCGGGACGACGGCGGAGTGCGCGGCCCGGGCGGCGTCGTCACCGTGCAGGGTCACCCCGGCCTCGACCAGGGCGCCCAGCAGCCGAGCCAGGTGCGGGGAGTCCCGGTGCACCAGCAGCGACTCCGCGGAGTTGCAGACGCTCACCCGGTGGGTCTTGGCGTTGAGCACGACCGCCTCGGCCATCGCGCCGTCTGCGGAGGCGTCGACGTAGACGTGGCAGTTGCCGACACCGGTCTCGATGACCGGGACGGTCGACTCGCTGACCACCCGCTGGATCAGGGCGGCCCCACCCCGCGGGATGACCACGTCGACCAGGCCGCGGGCGTGCAGCAGCTCCCCCACCGACGCGCGGTCGGCGGGCAGCAGGGCGATCGACCCGGCCGGCAGCCCGGCCTTCTCGGCGGCCTCGGTGAGGACGGCGACGAGGGCGGTGTTGGTGCCGAACGCCGAGGCGGATCCGCGCAGCAGGGCGGCGTTGCCGCTCTTGAGGCACAGTCCGGCCGCGTCCACGGTCACGTTGGGGCGCGCCTCGTAGACGATCCCGATGACGCCCAGGGGCACCCGGACCTGGCGCAGCTGCAGCCCGTTCTCCAGCGTCGACCCGCGGACGACGTCACCCACGGGGTCGGGCAGGGCGACCAGCTGGCGCAGCGCGTCGGCCACCCCGGCGACCCGGTCGGCGTCCAGCCGGAGCCGGTCCAGCACCGACTCCGGGGTCCCCCCGGCGCGGGCGGCCTCGACGTCGGCGGCGTTGGCGGCCAGCACGTCGTCGGTGTGGGCGACCAGCGCGTCGGCCATCGCCAGCAGCGCGGCGTCCTTGGTCTGGGTGGGCAGCGTGCGGAGCACCCGGGCGGCGGCCCGGGCCTTCAGGGCAGCAGCACCGATCAGGGGCAGGGCGGAGACGTCGGGCACGCCGCGAGGATACGCAGCAGACAGCGCTGACTGTCGGGCGTCCGCCGGGGTCAGGCGCCGCGGAGTGCGCGCAGGGCCTGCTTACGGGCGTCCCCGGCCAGCCGGTCCAGGAACACCCTGCCGTCCAGGTGGTCCACCTCGTGCTGCAGGCAGCGGGCCATCAGACCCTCGCCCTCCAGGCGCAGTGGCTCGCCGTGCACGTCGACGCCCTCGGCCACGCACCACATCGCACGCACGGTCGGGGCGTAGAGGCCGGGGATGGACAGGCAGCCCTCGTCGCCGTCCTGGGTCTCCTCGGACCGCTCGGTGATCACCGGGTTGACCAGGTGCCCGATCACGTCGTCCACGTTGTAGGAGAAGACCCGCAACGAGACGCCGATCTGGTTGGCCGCCAGCCCGGCGCGGCCGGGGTGGTCGACGGTGTCCTCCAGGTCGCGCACCAGCCCGGCGAGGTCCTTGCCGAAGGACCGGACCGGGTCGCAGGGGGTGCGCAGTACCGGGTCGCCGTACTCACGGATGGGACGCAGAGCCACGTCGGAGATCCTCTCAGGCACCCGCACGGGGCCGCACGAGCACCATCTCGTCGCGGTGCACGACCTCGCGGCGGTGCTCGGGGTCCAGGTCGGCGGTCTTGCGGCCCAGCAGGTCGGGCAGCTCGCGGGCGTCGTAACCGGCCAGGCCACGGGCCACGACGACGCCGTCGGGGCCGACCAGCTCGACCGGGTCGTCGGCCAGGAAGTCCCCGGTGACGCCGGTGATCCCGGCGGCCAGCAGCGAGGCTCCACGCTCCCAGACGGCGGTGACCGCGCCGGCGTCCAGCAGCACCCGGCCGCGCGGGCGCGAGGCGTAGCGCAGCCAGAACTGCCGGGCCGAGGGACGCCGCCCGCTCACCGCGAACAGCGTGCCCACCGGCTCCCCGGCCAGCGCCGGGCCGGCCTGGGCCGCCGAGGTGACGACGACGGGCACCCCGGCCTGGGCGGCGATCAGCGCGGCCTCCACCTTGGTGGCCATCCCGCCGGTGCCCACGCCGTTGCGGCTGGCCGAGCCCAGGACGACGGCGGAGAGGTCCTCGACGGCACGCACGGTGTCGATGCGCTCGGCCGGGCCGACCCGGGGGTCGCCGTCGTAGACGCCGTCGACGTCGGACAGCAGCACCAGGGCATCGGCGACGGCGACGTGCGCGACCAGGGCGGCCAGCCGGTCGTTGTCGCCGAACCGGATCTCCTCGGTGGCGACCGTGTCGTTCTCGTTGACGATCGGCAGCACGCCCAGGGCCAGCAGCCGCTCGATGGTCTGCCGGGCGTTGCGGTAGTGCCCGCGGCGGGTGAGGTCGTCGGCGGTCAGCAGCACCTGCCCGACGGTCACGCCGTGCCCGGCGAACGCGTCGGCGTAGGTCTGCACCAGCCGGAGCTGCCCGACGCTGGCGGCGGCCTGCGCGGTGGCGAGGTCGCGCGGTTTGCCGGTCAGAGCCAGGGGCGCCAGCCCCGCGGCGATGGCGCCGGAGGAGACCAGCACGACCTCACGGCCGGCGGCCCGCAGCGCCCCCAGGACGTCGACCAGCGCACGCAGCCGGGTCTCGTCGAGGCCGTCCTCCACCGTGGTGAGCGAGGAGGAACCGACCTTGACCACGACCCGGTGTGCGGCGGCGACGTCGGCGCGGGTGCTCATGCGCGGTCGTCGTCCCAGAGCTCGTCGGGGTACTCCTCGATGAGCTCGTAGGGCGTGCGCCGCAGCTTCTTGGCCGCGAGGCGGTCCTCGGCGCGCGGCCGGGTGTTGTTCTCCAGCCGCACGTCGGTGCCACGGCCACCCAGGCCCGCGGTCTCCTCGACGGTGAGCGTGCCGGCGGGCAGCGTGGGCTCCCAGTCGAAGGTGACGTCGCCGACGGTGATCGCGTCCCCGGGGACGGCGCCGGCCTTGGCCAGCGCGATCTCCACCCCGAGCCGGTTGAGCCGGTCGGCCAGGTAGCCGACGGCCTCGTCGTTGCTGAAGTCGGTCTGGCGCACCCAGCGCGAGGGGCGGACACCGAGCACCACCCAGCCACCGGTGCGCGGGTCGGGCTCGACGGTGAAGCCACCGTCGTCGACAGCGCGCGGGGTGAGGGTGATCCGGGTGGCTTCCGGCGCCGGCAGCGAGGCCCGGTGCGCGGCGACCTCGCGGGCCAGCGCGAAGCCGAACTCGGCCAGGCCCTCGCCGGTGACGGCGCTGATCGCGTACACCTCGAGGCCGCGGGCCTCCAGGGTGCCGCGGACCAGGTCGACCAGCTCGCGGCCGTCGGGCACGTCGATCTTGTTGAGCACGGCGATCTTCAGCCGGCCCACCAGGTCCAGTTCGTCGCCGGCGTACTCGCTGAGCTCGTGCTCGAGGGCGGCGATGTCGTTCTCCGGGTCCCGGCCGGGCTCCATCGTGGCCATGTCCACGACGTGCACCAGCACCGCGCAGCGCTCGACGTGGCGGAGGAACTGCAGGCCCAGCCCACGCCCGGTGGAGGCGCCGGGGATCAGTCCGGGGACGTCGGCCATCGTGTAGGTGACGTCGCCGGAGCGGATGACGCCCAGGTTCGGCACCAGGGTGGTGAACGGGTAGTCGGCGATCTTCGGCTTGGCGGCGCTCATCGCGGCCACCAGCGAGGACTTGCCGGCCGAGGGGAACCCGACGAGGCCGACGTCGGCGACGCTCTTGAGCTCCAGCACGGCGTCGATCTCGTCACCGGGCTCGCCGAGCAGCGCGAAGCCGGGGGCCTTGCGGCGGGCGTTGGCCAGTGCCGCGTTGCCCAGTCCGCCGCGGCCGCCGGCGGCCAGGACCAGCCGGGTGCCCACGCCCATGAGGTCGCCGAGGACCTCACCGTCGGTGGTGGTCACGACGGTGCCCTCGGGGACGCGCAGGACGGCGTCCTCACCCCGGGCGCCGTTGCGGTTGCTGCCCGCACCGGGCTTGCCGTTGGGCGCCTTCTGGTGCGGGTGGTGGTGGAAGTCCAGCAGCGTGTGGACGTCGGAGGCGACCTCGAGGACGACGTCGCCCCCGTCACCGCCGTTGCCGCCGTCGGGACCGCCGAGGGGCTTGAACTTCTCGCGGTGGACGGAGCTGACCCCGTGCCCTCCGTTGCCGGCGGACACGTGCACGGTCACACGGTCGATGAAAGCGGCCATGATCGCCGCCTCTCTCTGCTGGGTGGCCTGGTGGTGGGGTGGTGCGGTGGTGCGGTGGAGCGCGAACGGGCCCGGCGGGATTCCCGCCGGGCCCGGACGTGATGCGTGGTGGTGCGGTGGCCCCGAGGGGCCGACGATCAGACTGCGGGGGCGAGCTCGGCCGCGACGGCCTGCACGTTGACGACCCGACGACCGCCGCGGCGGCCGAACTCGACCGCACCGGGGGTGAGGGCGAAGAGGGTGTCGTCCTTGCCGCGGCCGACGCCGAGGCCGGGGTGGAAGTGGGTGCCGCGCTGGCGGACGATGATCTCGCCGGCCTTGACGACCTGGCCACCGAAACGCTTCACGCCCAGGCGCTGGGCGTTCGAGTCACGACCGTTGCGGGACGACGATGCGCCCTTCTTGTGAGCCATGAGGTGCTCAGCCCTTCTTCGAGTCGATGGCGGTGACCACGACGTCGGTCAGCGGCTGACGGTGCCCCTGACGCTTGTGGTAGCCGGTCTTGTTCTTGAACTTGTGGATCTTGATCTTCGGGCCCTTGCCGTGGGCGACGATCTCGCCGGTCACGGTCACGCCGGCGAGGGCGGCCACGTCACTGGTGACGGTGTCCCCGTCGACCAGCAGGACTGCGGGGAGGGCGACGGTGTCGCCGGCCGCTCCGGAGAGGCGGTGCACGGTGAACGTGTCACCCACACCCACCTTGTGCTGCTTGCCACCGGCCTTGACGACTGCGTACACCACTGACTCCTCGATCGGTTCTCTTCGTGTCCTGCACACGGCCCCGCGCTGGAGCGGTGACCTGGGTGCTGGACTGGTCGCTCGCCGGTCCAGGGGACACCTCGCGGTGCCCGGCCCGTGGCGATGCAACCCGGCCAGCGTACCCGAGGCCGACGCGCGTGGTCGAACCCGTGTGCCGGAGGTCGCGTCCGGGTGGCCGCGACCAGGTGTGCGGTCCCCTGCTGGGTGGCTCAGCCACCGGGCAGGGGGTCGAGCCACCGTCGACGGTGGCTCGAGCCCCGACCCGGTGGCTGGGCCACCGGGTCGGGGTCGGGTCAGGCGGGCGGACCGGCCGGACGGCTGGCCGCGCGGCGGCGGCGCGGACGGGCCACGGCCGCGGCCGGGGGCTCCTCGACGACGGGCTGCGCGGGTGCGGGCACCTCGGCGGTCGGCTCCGGGGCGGCGTCGCCGTCGGTGGCGGTCGCCGGGGTCTCCTCGGTGACGGCGCCGGCGGCCTCGGGCAGGTCGAGCTCGACCTGCCCGGGGACGTCGGGCTGCTCCGCGGTGGCCGGGGTGTCCCCGGCGGTCCCGTCGGTCGGTGCCGCCTCGTCCACCGTCAGCTCGTCCACCGCCGCCTCGTCCACCGTCGGCTCGTCCACCGTCGACTGGTCCGCGGGCGCCTCGTCCGCGGCCGGTCCGACGGGCGCGTCGGCGGGCACGGGCGCCACGGCACCGCTGGACACCGCACCGGCAGCCACGGTCCCGAGCGCGTCCTGGGTGGCCGCGTCCCCGGCGTCGTCCGCGACGTCGGCGTCGTCGTCGTCGGCGTCGTCGTGGACCACCTGGGCGTCGACGGCCTCGGCGTCGACGGCCAGCTGGCCGTCGGCCTCCTCGACCGTGTCGACGGCGTCCACCGGCGCGTCCCGGACGGCCTCGTCGGGGGTCTCCACCGCGGCGTCGTCGTCCTCACCGCGGGCGGCGGAGAGCACGGCGGCGTCCTCGGCGGCGCGGGCCTCACCGGACTGGCCGCGGTTGCGGCGTCCCCGGCTGCGGCGCCCGGAACGGCCGCCGGTGGGCTGCTCGTCCCCCGCGGTCGCCTCGTCGCCGGCCGGGACCGCCTCGGCGGTCTGGGCCGCCTCGGTGGTCACCTCGGGGGCCTCGGCGTCCCGACCACCGGAGCCGTTGCCCCGGTTGCGGCCGTTGCCGCCGTTGCCGCCGTTGCCGCCGTTGCCGTTGCCGCCCTGGGGGGCGGGAGCGCCGGCGGCCGCCGCGGTGGCCGCCCGCTTCTTCTCGTCCACCGGGTCCAGGTGCACTACGACACCCCGGCCGCGGCAGTGCTCGCAGGGCTCGGAGAACACCTCGAGCAGGCCCTGGCCGACTCGCTTGCGGGTCATCTGGACCAGACCCAGCGAGGTGACCTCGGCGACCTGGTGCTTGGTGCGGTCCCGGCCCAGGCACTCGGTGAGGCGGCGCAGCACCAGCTCCCGGTTGCTCTCCAGCACCATGTCGATGAAGTCGATGACGATCATCCCGCCGATGTCGCGCAGCCGGAGCTGGCGGACGATCTCCTCGGCGGCCTCGATGTTGTTCTTGGTGACCGTCTGCTCCAGGTTGCCCCCGGAGCCGGTGAACTTGCCGGTGTTGACGTCGACGACGGTCATCGCCTCGGTGCGGTCGATGACCAGCGACCCGCCCGAGGGCAGCCAGACCTTGCGGTCCAGCGCCTTGAGCAGCTGCTCGTCGATCCGCAGCTCGCGGAAGACGTCACCGGTGCCGGTGTACCGCTGCAGGCGCTCGGAGAGCTCGGGCGACACGTGCGCGACGTAGGCCTCGACGGTGTCCCAGGCGTCCGAGCCCTGGACGACCAGGCGCTTGAAGTCCTCGTTGAACACGTCGCGGATGACCCGGATCGCCAGGTCGGGCTCGCCGTACAGCAGCGTGGGGGCGTTGCTGGTCGAGGCGGCCTTGGTCTGGATGACCTCCCACTGCGCCTGCAGCCGGGCCACGTCGCGGGTGAGCTCCTCCTCCGAGGCGCCCTCCGCCGCGGTCCGGATGATCACACCGGCGTCCTCGGGGACGATCTTCTTGAGGATGTCCTTGAGCCGCTGGCGCTCGTTGTCGGGCAGCTTGCGGCTGATCCCGGTCATCGAGCCGCCGGGCACGTAGACCAGGAAGCGTCCGGGCAGGTTGACCTGCTGGGTGAGCCGGGCGCCCTTGTGGCCGATCGGGTCCTTGGTCACCTGGACCAGGACCTTGTCCCCGGACTTCAGCGCCTGCTCGATCGACCGGGACTTGCCGGACAGCCCGGCGGTCTCCCAGTTGACCTCACCGGCGTACAGCACCGCGTTGCGGCCCTTGCCGATGTCGACGAACGCCGCCTCCATGGAGGGCAGCACGTTCTGCACCCGGCCCAGGTAGACGTTGCCGGCGAAGGACGTCGACTGCGCCTGGGTCACGTAGTGCTCGACCAGCACGTCGTCCTCGAGGACGGCGATCTGGGTCCGGTCGCCCTGCTGGCGGATGACCATCGCGCGGTCGACGGCCTCGCGGCGGGCCAGGAACTCCGACTCGCTCAGGATCGGCGCGCGGCGACGACCGGTGTCCCGGCCGTCCCGACGGCGCTGGCGCTTGGCCTCCAGGCGGGTGGAGCCGGCGACGCCCTTGACGGCGTCGTCGCTGGAGTCGCGGCCGTTGCGGCCGGCCCGCTCGGGACGGTCGTCGTCGGTGCTGTCGGTGGTGTCTGCCGTGCCGGCCGCGCCGGACGAGCCCGCGGACTCCCCGCGACGCCGGCGGCGGCGGCGACGGCGGGTGCTGGACCCGGAGCCCTCGGCGTCCCCGGAGTCGTCGTCCTCGTCGTCGTCCCCGTCGGAGCCGGTGCCCGAGGGGTCCTCGGTCTCGTCGGACCCGGAGGCCGGGCCGGCGTCGGCGGTGTCGCCGTCGCGGTCCTCGTCGTCCTCGCCGCTGCGGCCACGGCCACGGCCACGGCGGCCACGGCGACGGCGGCGACTGCCGGAGGCGGAGTCGTCGTCGTCGCGGTCCTCACCCTCGGCGTCGGTGTCCTCGGCGTCTTCGGCGTCGGCCTCGTCGCCGGGCGCGGGGAGGACGACGGGGGTCTCCTCCTCCTGCTCGGCACGGTCCTGCTCTGCCTCGGCCGCCTCGGCGGCGCGCTCGGCGGCGGTCTTGCGGCGCGAGCGGCTGCGACGGGCCGGCTTCTCCGCGGGCTCGTCGTCGCTGACGGCGGGAGCCTCGGGCGCGCTGTCGGTCGGCTCGGCCGGCGTCTCGGCCTGGGTGCGGCGGCTGCGGCGGCGGGGCGCGGGGGCGGCCTCGGCGGGCTCGGCGGCCGGGGCCACGAAGCTGACAAAGGCGGGGAGCGTGGGTGCGGCGGCGGGGGCGGGCTCGACGGAGTCCGGGTCGGCCGACAGTGCGGGGCGGGTGGCCCGGCGGCGCGGGCGGGCGGCGACGCTGGTGGGCTCCGGGGAGCTGAACTGGGCGCCGTAGCGGGGCGCCGCGGACTCCTCGACGGTGCGCGAGGGCGGGATCGCCGCAGCCTCGAGGGTCTCGGCGTCGGCCCGCAGGCGGAGCTCCTCGGTGGGCTCCCCGGTGGGCTCGTGGGCGGGGTCGGCGTCCTCGAGGAGCGCGTCGTCCGGGAGCGCGTCGTCCGGAGCGGGGTCACCGGCCGCGGTGTCCGGCGGGGTGAGGTCCTGGGCGGGGGTCTCCTCCGCGGCCCGGTCCTCGGTGCTGGGGCTGGTCTGTTCGTCGTGGTCGGCCACTGAGGGCTCGCCTCCTGTGCGTCCCCGGGCGCCGATCGTCGGGTACGACGACTGGCGGCCGCGCAGGGACGCGGGTCGGGCGGGTCGGGCGCCGCGCGAGCGGCGCGTCCGACCCACGGAAGTCTGGAGCGGGTCCCGTCCGGTACCGGGGGGACCCGGTGGTGCACGTTCGAGAGCTGACTCGCGGGTGGTGCTGGGCTGCGGTGGAGCTGGCTGCGGTGGAGCTGAAGGCTGTCGAGCTGGGGAGCTCTGTCCCGGCACGGCTGGCAGACGTGTCGGGCGACGTCGCACGCGGGCCCCGCACGCTCAGACCGGCTGGGGTTCCCCCTGGCAGCGGGAACCGGCCTCGCGGTCCTGCGCGAGCGGGTCGGCTACCTCACCGCTGTCGTCGAGCCGGCCCTGCGCCTCACGCACGGCCCGGGGGGGCAACGGCGGGTGCAGGTCGGCGACGGCAGCGAGAGCAGCCAACACGTCGTCCGGTCGTACGGTCGGCGTCAGCTGCCGTACCACCACGTGCAGTATGGCACAACCTGCCCCCTCGGACACGGAGGCGCTGACCACGGCAGCGCGGGCGTCGATGTCCCGCGGGCCGTTCTTCGTCTTCTTCGCCACGGTCACCACGTCGGCCGCGAGCAGGGCCGCCACGGCGTCACCCAGCTCGGCCGGGTCCACCCCGGCCAGGTCGATCCGCCAGCGGGTGGCGTCCAGCCGTTCGGCCAGCCCGCCGGTCCCCTCCCCCGCCTCGACGCACTCCAGCACGTCGATGCCCGGGGGCAACGAGGCGTCCAGGGCCACCCGGACGGCCTCGGGGTCGCAGCGCGCCGACAGCCCGATCTCCACGTACTCGGCCTCCGAGGCGGCCCCCGTCGGCGCCGCACCCATGTAGCTGATCTTGGGGTGCGGGCTGAAGCCGGCGGAGAACGCCATCGGGACCTGGGCGCGCCGCAGGGCTCGCTCCAGGGCCCGGGCGAGGTCGCGGTGCGAGGCGAACCGCAGCGGACCGCGCTTGGTGTAGCGCAGCCGCAGCTTCTGCACGGTCGGCGGCGGCGGGGGGCCGTCGGGCTGGCGGGCCATCAGTGCGTGTGGACCGGGTCGGCCACCGACGCCTCGACGTCGACGTCCACCTGGGCCGTGACACCGGGACGCGGACCGGCCCCGATGGGCGTCAGCGGGATCAGCGACCGGCCGGTGGGACCGATCTGGATCTCGGTGCCCATGGTCGGGCAGACGCCGCAGTCGTAGCAGGGGGTCCAGCGGCAGTCGGCGACCTCGTCCTCGTTCAGCGCCTCCTGCCAGTCGTCCCAGAGCCACTCCTTGTCCAGGCCGGACTCCAGGTGGTCCCAGGGCAGCACCTCGTGCTCACCGCGCTCGCGCGTGGTGTACCAGGCCAGGTCGACGCCGAAGGGCGCCAGCTCCTCGGCCGCGGCTGTGGCCCAGCGGTCGTAGGAGAAGTGCTCGGACCAGCCGTCGAAGTGACCGCCGTCGCGCCAGACCCGCTCGATGACCCGGCCCACGCGACGGTCGCCGCGGGACAGCAGTCCCTCGATCACGCCGGGCTTGCCGTCGTGGTAGCGCAGGCCGATGGAGCGGCCGATCCGGCGGTCGGCGTTGATCGCGTCGCGCAGCACCCGCAGGCGGTGGTCGATCGTCTCGGCCGAGGCCTGCGACGCCCACTGGAACGGGGTGTGCGGCTTGGGCACGAACCCGCCGATGGACACCGTGCAGCGGATGTCCTTGTTGCCCGCGGCCTCGCGGCCGGCCCGGATCACCTCGACCGCCAGCTCGGCGATCTCCAGCACGTCCTCGTCGGTCTCGGTGGGCAGACCGCACATGAAGTACAGCTTCACCTGGCGCCAGCCGTTGGCGTAGGCCGTGGTGACCGTGCGGACCAGGTCCTCCTTGGACACGGTCTTGTTGATCACCCGGCGGATCCGCTCGCTGCCGCCCTCGGGGGCGAAGGTCAGCCCGGAGCGGCGGCCGTTGCGGGACAGCTCGTTGGCCA
This sequence comes from Modestobacter sp. Leaf380, assembly GCF_001424485.1. Taxonomy (GTDB): domain Bacteria; phylum Actinomycetota; class Actinomycetes; order Mycobacteriales; family Geodermatophilaceae; genus Klenkia. Next base: position 266,219 of record NZ_LMQC01000020.1, on the reverse strand, counting down.
GCGTCACGTTGAACGCGTCGACCCGGGTGCTGGGCAGCGACAGGCCGGTGTTGGTGCCCTCGTACCGGTCGGCCAGCTCCTTGGCCAGCTGCCCGATCTCGGAGTGGTCGGCCGAGCTCAACGAGAGCAGGCCCACCTCCTCGTACCCGGTGGCCTTCAGGCCGGCGTCGACCATCGAGCCGATGCCGGTGATCGTGCGCTCGCGCACCGGGCGGGTGATCATCCCGGCCTGGCAGAACCGGCAGCCCCGGGTGCAGCCGCGGAAGATCTCCACGCTCATCCGCTCGTGCACGCTCTCGGCCAGCGGGACCAGCGGCTGCTTGGGGTAGGGCCACTCGTCCAGGTCCATCACGGTGCGCTTGGCGATCGTGGTGGGGACGTCGTCCCGGGTGGGCGTGAAGGCCGCGATGGTGCCGTCGGGCAGGTAGCTGACCGCGTAGAACTGCGGCACGTAGACGCCCTCGACACGGGACAGCCGGGCCAGCAGCTCGGTGCGGCCACCGGGGCGTCCGGCCGCCGTCCAGGCGCTGTGCACGTCGGTCATGTCCCCGACGACCTGCTCGCCGTCACCGAGGACGGCGCAGTCGACGAAGTCGCTGACCGGCTCGGGGTTGAACGCGGCGTGCCCGCCGGCGACGACGACGGGGTGCGACTCGTCGCGGTCGACCGCGTGCAGCGGGACACCGGCGAGGTCCAGGGCGTCGAGCAGGTTCGTGTAACCCAGCTCGGTGGCGAAGCTGACACCCAGGAAGTCGAAGTCGTGGACCGGGCGGTGGTTCTCCAGCGTGAACTGGCCGACGCCGTTGGCACGCATCAGACCGGCCAGGTCCGGCCACACCGCGTAGGTGCGCTCGGCCAAGGCGTCGGCGCGCTCGTTGAGCACCTCGTACAGGATCATCAGACCCTGGTTGGGCAGGCCGACCTCGTAGGCGTCGGGGTACATGAGCGCCCAGTGGACGGCGACGTCGTCCCACGGCTTGGTCTGGGCGTTGAGCTCTCCACCGACGTACTGGATGGGCTTCTGCACCTGGGCGAGGAGCGGCTCGAGACGGGGGTACAGGCTCTCGACAGTCATAGCGGGGTCGAGGGTAGCCGCCCGCGGTGGAGTGCCAGGGCGCGGAAAGCGCGTCCCTGGCACTCCGTCAGCTCACAGCGCGGGGAAGAACAGGCCGATCTCGCGCGCGGCGGACTCGGGCGAGTCCGAGCCGTGCACGATGTTGTTCTGCACCTCGAGCGCCAGGTCGCCGCGGATGGTGCCGGGGGCGGCCTTCACCGGGTCGGTGGCGCCGGCGAGGGCGCGGAAGGCCTCGATGGCCCGGGGGCCCTCGACGACCAGGGCGAGCAGCGGACCGCCGGTGATGAACGCGACGAGCGAGCCGAAGAACGGCCGCTCGCTGTGCTCGGCGTAGTGCTGCTCGGCGACCTCGCGGGGCAGGGTGCGGAGCTCGGCGGCGACCAGGCGGAGGCCCTTGGCCTCCAGGCGGGACACGACCTCCCCGACCAGGCCGCGGGCGACGCCGTCGGGCTTGACGAGGACGAGGGAACGTTCGGTGGTGGGTTCGGACACGCCCCGGAGGCTACGGGGGCCGGTCAGCGGGTGGTGACCGAACCCGTCCCGGGCACCAGCTCGACCCAGGTGGTCCCCGGCGCGAGGGTGACCGGTGCGCCGTCAGGGCCGGTCAGCACCACCGGGTCGCCGGTGCCGGCCTTGGACCAGGTGGCGACGACGGTGCTGCCGCCGGTGGCGATCAGCGCCTCACCGCCCTCGGCGTCCAGCAGGGTCTCCGGGACCGGGTTGCCCGCCGGGTCGGTGGCGTCGGTGGCCACCACCCGGACCCGCAGGGTCACCACGTTGGTCGCCCGCAGCGCGACGCCGTCGGCACCGACCGAGGGCTCGGTGCCCTCGGCGCGCAGCCACGCGCCGTCCGGGGCGCTCCAGGTCCAGGTCGGGGTGGCGACCCGGGACAGCTCGAGGTCCACCGCCGCGGTCGGGGTGCCCTGCACCGTGGCCGTCGGGGTGCCGGAGTAGCCGAACTGGGCGGCGGGCGCCCCGCGGTGCGCCTCGTCGGCGGCGTCGTAGAGCGCCTGCGGAGCCAGGTGCACGTTGTGCGGGGCGTCGCGGGTGTCGACCCGGTAGAAGCCGGCGTCCCCGGCGTCGAAGGTGAAGACCTGCAGGCCCGCCTCGGCCTCGGCGTCGACGTACTGGGCCTGGCCGCCGGAGGTCGCGAACAGCCCGCCCACCGGGGCGGTGATGGCCGGGTCCATGGGCCGGGTGGAGCGGACCGGGCCGATCTCGGCCGGGACCTGGGACTGGTAGACGGCGACGAAGCGGCTGATCCCGCCCTCGACCACCTGCTCCCAGACGACGTCGGCCTGGCCGAGGCCGGTCTGGGGCCGGGCGTCCGGTGAGTTCTCCACCTTGACCGACAGTGCCGGCCGGAGGACGGGGTCCGTCGTCGGCACACCGGTCAGCGGCCACGGGACCGTCGGCGGGGGCGGAGGGGTGGTCACCGGGGCGACCGTGGGCACGGCGGCAGCCGGCTCGAGGCCGCCGGCCAGCAGGTCCACCGGCGTGCCGCAGCCCCCCAGCAGCACCACCGCGAGCGCTGTCACGACGGCACGCCGTGCTCCTCGGATGCCTGCTGCCACGACTGCTCCCCTGGTCCGGGGCCCGCCAGATGGGAGACCCTCGGTCTCCTCATCGGCAGTCCCGGCCCGGGTCGGGCCGACGTCGTCCTCGAGGTGGGGGCGGTGCTCGCCGACCACGAGGTCGACCCGCTCGACGTCCGGGCGCGAGACCGGCGCCGGGGCGCCCGAGCTCAGTCCTGCGGCGTCGAGGGCGGCGGGTCCGGCACCGGGCCGAACGGCGTCCCGACCAGGTCCTTGCGGATCTGCAGCAGGTACAGCCACACCAGCAGGAACACACCGCCGACGAACCACATGGCGTTGGAGTAGAAGCCGGTCAGCAGCAACGGCACCTGCAGCACGGTGCCGATCAGCAGCCCCCGGGGCCGTCGCTGCACGCCGCTGGACAGGACGAGCAGCACGGCCAGCACGATCAGGACGGTCAGCCGGACGCCGCCCAGGCCGTCGGACTGCACGATGCCGCGCGGCACGAAGAGCACCGCGATGCCCTCCAGCAGCAGGGTGGCCGCCGCGGCACCGGACAGCGCCTTGGCCGCCCGCGCCGGGTCGGCCGCGCGCGGAGCGGTCACTTCTTCTTCCCGCCCATCAGCGTGCGGGCCTCACCGGCGGTGATGACGCTGCCGGTCACCAGCACGCCCGAACCGCCCAGCGCGTGGTCGGCACCGGCCTCGGCCAGCTCGATCGCAGAATCCAGGGCGTCGGCCAGCCGAGGGTGCACGCTGACCCGGTCGGCGCCGAACACGTCGACCGCCAGGGCGCCCAGCTCGTCTGCGGGCATCGCGCGGGCCGAGCTGTTCTGGGTCACGACCAGCTCGGCGCACAGCGGCTCGAGCTCGGCGAGCATGCCGCTGACGTCCTTGCCGGCGACGCAACCGACGACGCCGACCAGCCGGGTGAAGTCGAAGGACTCGCGCACCGCCTCGACGGTGGCGGCCATGCCGGCCGGGTTGTGCGCGGCGTCCACCAGCACCGACGGCGAGGTGCGCACGCGCTCCAGCCGGCCCGGCGAGCGGACGGCGGCGAAGGCGGCCCGCACGACCTCGGGGTCCACCGGCCCGCTGGCCGCACCCGCCCCGAGGAACGCCTCGACCGCGGCCAGGGCGACGGCGGCGTTCTGCGCCTGGTGGGCACCGAAGAGCGGCAGGTAGACCTCGGGGTACTCCCCGCCCAGGCCCTGGATGCGGATCTGCTGGCCGCCCACGGCCACCCGGCGCTCCAGGACGCCGAACTCGGTGCCCTCGCGGGCCACGGTGGCGTCGACCTCGACGGCCCGGCGGACCAGGGCCTCCAGCGCGCCCGCGGGCTGGTGCGCGAGCACCGCGACCACGTCGGGGCCGGGCACGCCGTCCTCGGTCGGCGGCGCGGTCTTGATGATCCCGGCCTTCTCGGTGGCGATCGTCGCGACGTCGGGGCCCAGGTACTCGGCGTGGTCCAGCGACACCGGCGTCACGACGGCGACCCGGGCGTCGGCGACGCTGGTGGCGTCCCAGGTGCCGCCCATGCCGACCTCGACGACGGCGACGTCGACCGGGGTCTCGGCGAACGCCGCATAGCCCATGGCGACGAGCACCTCGAAGAAGGACAGCGGCACCTCGCTGCCGGCGTCGACCATCTGGACGTAGGGCGCGATGTCGTCGTGGACCTCGACGAAGCGCTCCTCGCTGATCGGCCGGCCGTCGATCACGATCCGCTCGCGCACCGACTCCAGGTGCGGGCTGGTGAACCGGCCGACCCGCAGGCCGAAGCCGCGCAGCAGCTCGTCGACCATCCGGGCCGTCGAGGTCTTGCCGTTGGTGCCGGTCACCTGGATGACGGGCATGGCGCGGTGCGGGGAGCCGAGCAGGTCGACCAGCGCGGAGATGCGGGTGAGGCTGGGCTCCAGCCGGCTCTCGGGCCAGCGCGCCAGCAGCTCGGCCTCCACCCTGGTCACGTCACGGCTGGCGCCCGGGGTGCGGCCGTGGGGTCGCTGGTCGGACGGGGAGGTGCTCACCGGTCCCAGGATGCCAGTCGCCCCGGGACGCCGGAGCCGGACTTCCTAGGATGAGCCCATGGCCACCGACCTCGACCGCCGCTCCGCTGACCATGGGCGGTCTGTCACAGGACCCCCGGACAGCGCTGCCCCGGGAGCCCCGGGCGCGGTACCCGACAAGCCGACGCTGGAGGGCCTGGAGGCCAAGTGGGTCCCCGTGTGGGCCTCCTCGGGCGTCTACGACTTCGACCGGGACGCCGCCCTCGCGGCCCCGCGCTCGCAGACCTACGCCATCGACACCCCGCCGCCCACCGCGTCGGGGTCGCTGCACGTGGGCCACGTCTTCAGCTACACCCACACCGACATCGTGGCGCGCTACCACCGGATGACCGGCAAGCACGTCTTCTACCCGATGGGCTGGGACGACAACGGCCTGCCCACCGAGCGTCGGGTGCAGAACTACTACGGCGTGCGCTGCGACCCCTCGCTGCCCTACGACGCGTCGTTCCAGCCGCCGGAGAAGCCCGCGAAGGACCAGCTGCCGATCAGCCGGCGCAACTTCGTCGAGCTCTGCGAGCGGCTGACCGCCGTCGACGAGGACGCCTTCGAGCAGCTGTGGCGCCAGGTCGGCCTCTCGGTCGACTGGTCCAACGTCTACCGCACCATCTCCGAGACCTCCCGGGCCACCGCGCAGCGCGCCTTCCTGCACAACCTGGAGCGTGGCGAGGCCTACGCCCAGGAGGCGCCGACCCTCTGGGACGTCACCTTCCGCACCGCCGTCGCCCAGGCCGAGCTGGAGGACCGGGAGCGCCCCGGCGCCTACCACCGGATCGCCTTCGCCGGCCCGAGCGGCCCGGTGCACATCGAGACCACCCGGCCCGAGCTGCTGCCGGCCTGCGTGGCCCTGGTCGCCCACCCCGACGACGCCCGCTACCAGCCGCTGTTCGGCCAGACCGTGACCACGCCGGTGTTCGGGGTCGAGGTGCCGGTCGTGGCGCACCGGTTGGCCGAGCCGGACAAGGGCTCGGGCATCGCGATGATCTGCACCTTCGGCGACCTCAACGACGTCACCTGGTGGCGTGAGCTGCAGCTGCCCACCCGCCCCGTCGTGGGCTGGGACGGCCGGCTCGTGCCCGACGCCCCCGAGGGTGTCGCAGCAGCGCCCTACGCCGAGCTGGCCGGCAAGACCGTCTTCAGCGCGCAGGCCCGGATGGTCGAGCTGCTGCGCGAGTCCGGCGACCTGGACGGCGAGCCCCGCCCGATCACCCACCCGGTGAAGTTCTTCGAGAAGGGCGAGCGCCCGCTGGAGATCGTCACCACCCGCCAGTGGTACATCCGCAACGGCGGCCGGGACGCCGACCTGCGCGCCGCTCTGGTCGCCCGCGGCAAGGAGATCCAGTGGGTCCCCGAGCACATGCGGCACCGCTACGAGAACTGGGTCGAGGGCCTCAACGGCGACTGGCTGGTCAGCCGGCAGCGCTTCTTCGGCGTCCCGTTCCCGGTCTGGTACCGCCTGGACGAGGCCGGCGAGCCGGACTACGCCGCTCCCCTGCTCGCCCCCGAGGCGGCGCTGCCCGTGGACCCGTCCTCCGACGTCCCCGAGGGGTTCACCGAGGACCAGCGCGGGGTGCCCGGCGGCTTCATGGCCGACCCGGACGTGATGGACACCTGGGCGACCTCGTCGCTCTCACCGCAGGTCGCCTCGGGCTGGGACACCGACCCGGAGCTCTTCGCACACGTCTTCCCGATGGACCTGCGGCCGCAGGCGCACGACATCATCCGCACCTGGCTGTTCTCCACGGTGGTGCGCGCGCACTACGAGCAGGGCCAGGTGCCGTGGACGCACGCGGCGATCTCCGGCTTCGTGGTCGACCCCGACCGCAAGAAGATGTCCAAGTCCAAGGGCAACGCCACCACCCCGGTCGACGTGCTGGAGAAGTACGGCACCGACGCCGTCCGCTGGCGCGCCGCCGGCGCCCGCCCCGGCGCGGACTCGCCCTTCGACGAGGTGCAGATGAAGGTCGGCCGCCGGCTGGCCATCAAGCTGCTCAACGTGGGCAAGTTCGTGCTGGGCAGCCTGGGCGCCACCGCCGACCTGGTGGGCGCCCCGGTCACCGAGCAGGTCGACGCCGCCCTGCTGGCCGCGCTGCGCGGGGTGGTCACCGAGGCCACCGCGGCGATGGAGGCCTACAACTACACCCGGGCGCTGGAGGTCACCGAGACCTTCTTCTGGCAGTTCTGCGACGACCACGTCGAGCTGGTCAAGACCCGGGCCTACGGTGAGGACGGCGGCCCTGCCGAGGCGGCGACGTCGGCCAAGGCGGGTCTGGCGACCGCGCTGTCGGTGCTCAACCGGCTGCTGGCCCCGGTGCTGCCCTTCGCCACCGAGGAGGTCTGGTCCTGGTGGCAGACCGGCTCGGTGCACCGGGCGCCGTGGCCCACCGCCGACGAGCTCCCCGCCGGCGGCGACCCGCTGCTGGTGACGGTGGCCGCCGAGGCCCTGGCCGCGGTCCGCAAGGCCAAGAGCGAGGCCAAGGTGTCCATGCGTGCCGACGTCCAGTCCGCCGTGGTGCACGCCCCGGCCGCGCAGGTCGCCCTCGTCGAGGCGGCCCGGGTGGACCTGACCTCGGCCGGGCGCATCGCCACGCTCACCGTCGAGCCCGGACAGGGCCCGCTGACCGTGGACGTCGTCCTCGCCCCGACGGAGCAGCCGGCCCCCTGAGGCCGGTGCCTCGAACGGGCACACCCCGGCGTCCGGCCCGACAGCTGCTCGCCGCCCAGGGATCCGGTCACCGCGTGCGGTGACCGGATCCCTGGGCGTGACCGGCCGACGCAGGGGTGCTGGCTGTCGCCGTGCAGGCGGACTCGCGTGCTGCAGCGGCACAGCCTCCCTGCACGGCGCGACTCCGGCGGTCCAGCACGGGTCTGGACACACGAGAGGCCCAGGACCGTGGTGGTCCTGGGCCTCTCGCGATCGGGCGGGGTGGGTCAGGCGGACTTGTCGCGGCGCTCGCGGACGGGCTTGCGCGGCACGATGGTCGGGTTGACCCGGTCCAGCACCACCTCGGCGGTGATGACGACGGTGGCGACGTCGTCGCGGCTGGGGATGTCGTACATGACCGACTGGAGGACCTCCTCCAGGATCGCCCGCAGGCCACGGGCCCCGGTGCCACGCAGCAGCGCCTGGTCGGCGATGGCCTCGAGGGCGTCCTCGGTGAACTCCAGCTCGACCCCGTCGAGCTCGAAGAGCCGGCGGTACTGGCGGACCAGGGCGTTCTTCGGCTCGGTGAGGATGTTGATCAGTGCGACCCGGTCGAGCTTCTGCACGGTCGTGATGACCGGCAGACGCCCGATGAACTCGGGGATCATGCCGAACTTGAGCAGGTCCTCGGGCAGCACCTGGGCGATCGCGTTGGCCTGCTCGATCTCGGCCTTGCCCCGGACGGGAGCGCCGAAGCCGATGCCCTGCTTGCCGATCCGGGCCTCGATGACCTCCTCGAGGCCGGCGAAGGCGCCACCGACGATGAACAGCACGTTGGTGGTGTCGATCTGGATGAACTCCTGGTGCGGGTGCTTGCGCCCGCCCTGCGGCGGCACCGAGGCGGTGGTGCCCTCGAGGATCTTCAGCAGGGCCTGCTGCACGCCCTCACCGGAGACGTCCCGGGTGATCGAGGGGTTCTCGCTCTTGCGGGCGATCTTGTCGACCTCGTCGATGTAGATGATCCCGGTCTCGGCGCGCTTGACGTCGTAGTCCGCGGCCTGGATCAGCTTGAGGAGGATGTTCTCGACGTCCTCACCGACGTAACCGGCCTCGGTCAGCGCCGTGGCGTCGGCGATCGCGAAGGGCACGTTCAGCATCCGCGCGAGGGTCTGCGCCAGGTGGGTCTTGCCGCACCCGGTGGGCCCCATCAGCAGGATGTTGGACTTGGCCAGCTCCACGCCCTCGTCGCGGGAGCCACGCTCACCGCCGGCCTGGATGCGCTTGTAGTGGTTGTAGACGGCCACCGCGAGCGTCTTCTTGGCCCGGTCCTGGCCGATGACGTACTGCTCGAGGAAGTCGTGGATCTCCTTGGGCTTGGGCAGCTCGTCGAACTTGAGGTCCGAGGACTCGCTGAGCTCCTCCTCGATGATCTCGTTGCAGAGCTCGATGCACTCGTCGCAGATGTAGACCCCGGGGCCAGCGATGAGCTTCTTGACCTGCTTCTGGCTCTTCCCGCAGAACGAGCACTTGAGCAGGTCGCCGCTCTCACCGATACGTGCCACCTGGCTGACCTCCGTGTCACCGGGCCCGCGCCGCGCGCGGGTCCCTTCATCGTGGTGCCCCTGTCACCCGCCGGACGGCGGGCCTCCTGCACGAGCCGGCGATGGCCGGGAGTCGGGCGTCTGCCGACCGTACCGGCCCCCACCGACGTTCCCGGGCAGTGACGCACCCGGGTCCCCCGTGGATCACGGCGGTCCTGCTCACCCGTCCCCGCGCGGGCTCCCGGACACCGCCCGGGTGGGCCGACCGTACGGCCGGGAGCCCCCGCAGGGGCCCCCGGACCGGACGGTCGTCGTGCGGCTCAGGCCGAGAAGGCGTTGAGCTTCCGGCTCTGGATGACCTCGTCGACGATCCCGTACTCCAGGGCTTCCTGGGCGGTGAGGATCTTGTCGCGGTCGATGTCCTTGCGGACCTGCTCCTGGGACCGGCCGGTGTGCCGGGACAGGATCTGCTCCATCTGGGTGCGCACCCGCTCGATCTCCGCGGCGTGGATCTCCAGGTCGGTGACCTGGCCGCCGGCCTCACCGGAGGGCTGGTGGATCAGCACGCGGGAGTAGGGCAGCGCCAGCCGCTTGCCCTTGGTCCCGGCCGCGAGCAGGACGGCAGCGGCCGAGGCGGCCTGGCCCATGCAGACGGTCTGGATGTCGGGACGGACGAACATCATCGTGTCGTAGATCGCCATCAGCGCGGTGAACGAGCCACCGGGCGAGTTGATGTACATGGTGATGTCGCGGTCGGGGTCGGTGGACTCCAGCGTGAGCAGCTGGGCCATGACGTCGTTGGCGCTGGCGTCGTCGACCTGCACCCCGAGGAAGATGATGCGCTCCTCGAAGAGCTTGTTGTAGGGGTTGGACTCCTTCATCCCGTAGCTGGTGCGCTCGGTGAAGGAGGGCAGGATGTACCGGCTCTGCGGCATCTGGGAGCTCATGTCAGGTCCTCCGACCGTCAGTTCTCGGTGACCGGGTTGTCGGTCTCGGTCGTGGCAGAGGCCTTGGTGACCACGTGGTCGACGAAGCCGTACTCGAGGGCCTCGGCCGCGGTGAACCAACGGTCGCGGTCGGAGTCCTCGGCGATGCGCTCGACGGTCTGGCCGGTGTGCAGCGACTGGAGCTCGTTGAGCTCCTTCTTCGTGCGCCGGAACAGGTCCGCCTGGATGGCGATGTCGGAGGCGGTGCCGCCGACGCCGGCCGAGGGCTGGTGCATCATGATCCGCGCGTGCGGCAGGGCGTAGCGCTTGCCCTTGGTGCCGGCGGTGAGCAGGAACTGCCCCATGGAGGCCGCCAGGCCCATGCCGTAGGTGGCGACGTCGCAGTCGATGAACTGCATCGTGTCGTAGATGGCCATGCCCGCGGTGACCGAGCCACCGGGCGAGTTGATGTACAGGTGGATGTCGCGCTTGGGGTCCTCGGCCGACAGCAGCAGCATCTGGGCCGCGAGCTGGTTGGCGATGACGTCGTCGACCTGGCTGCCCAGGAAGATGATCCGCTCGCGCAGGAGGCGCTCGTAGACCGAGTCGCCCAGGTTCATCATGTTCCCGGAGCCGCGCATCACGGGCGCGGTCGGGTGTGCGGTGTTCACGTGTGCGGTGACCTCCGTGGGACAGGCGTGCAGGCGGTCTGGGTCAGGGTGGTTCGGTGGTGCTGGTCGTCCGCCGGGGACGGCACGGGAGGACTGCTCCCGGGGCCTTCTCGGTGTCACGTCGACCCTAACGCGCACGTCCGACAGGCCACTCCCGTACGGGCCGGTGTTCGCCGAGGGCGCACACCCGCCGGGGTGGGGTGGTGCCGGCAGACGACGACGCCCGCCCCACCTGGCGTGCGGTGGGGCGGGCGTCGTGGCGGTGCGGGGTGGGTCAGGCCTCGTCGGCCTCGTCGGCCTTCGCAGCGGCCTTCTTCTTGGGAGCGGCCTTCTTGGCGGCGGCCTTCTTGGCCGGGTCCTTCTCGGCGGGCTCAGCGGCCGGCTCCTCGGTCACCTCGGCGACCTCGGTCTCCTCCCCGACGACCTCGGAGGCCTCGGCGAGGGGCTCCTCGCCGAGCTCGGCCTCGGTCTCGGCGGCGGCGACCTCGGTGGTCGGGGCGGCGGCCACGGTCTTCGGGCGCAGCGCCTCGAGGTCCACGGCGTTGCCCGACTCGTCGGTGATCGTGGTCTGCTCGAGCAGCTGGGCCAGCGCCTTCGTCCGTCGCACGTCGGCGACGAAGTCGGAGATGTTGTTGCCCTGCTGGAGCTGCTGGGCGAAGGCCTCCGGGCTGACCCGGTTGCGCTGCGCCTGGGCCATGATCTGGGCCGACAGGTCGTCGTTGTCGACGGTGACCTCGCGGGCGTCGGCGATGGCGTCGAGCACGAACTGCGTGCGCACGGCGTTCTCGACGTTGCTGCGCATGTCCGCGTCGTAGGCCTCACGGCCCTCGACGCCGGCGGCGGTGAAGTAGGCGTCCCAGTCCATGCCGGCCTGCTGGAGCTCCTGCTCCATGGCCCGGGTGCGCCACTCGAGCTCACGCTCGACCAGCTTCTCCGGCACCGGCACCTCGGTGGCCTCGAGCAGGTGCTCGACCAGCTTGTCGCGGGCCTGGCTGCCCTGCTGCAGGACCTTCACCCGGGACAGGCGGGTGCGGACGTCGGCCCGCAGCTCCTCCAGGGTGTCGAACTCACTCGCCGTCGAGGCGAACTCGTCGTCGAGCTCGGGGAGCTCCTTGGCCTTGACCGAGCGCACGGTGACGGTGACCTCGGCCTGCTGGCCGGCCTGGTCGCCGGACAGCAGCGCGGAACTGAAGGTGGCCGACTCGTCGGCGGACAGGCCGCGCACGGCCTCGTCCAGGCCGTCCATCAGGGTGCCGGTGCCGACCTCGTAGGACATCCCGCTGGTGGTGCCGTCCTCGAGCTCCTCGCCGTCGAGCTCGGCCACCAGGTCGATGGAGACGTAGTCGCCGTCGGCGGCCGGGCGGTCGACGCCGGTGAGCATGGCGAAGCGCTCGCGCATGGTGTCGACCTGGGTGTCGACCTCGGCGTCGGTGACCTCGACGTCGTCGACGGTCACGGCCAGCGAGTCCAGCGCCGGCAGCTCGAGCTGCGGGGCCACGTCGACCTCGGCGGTGAAGGCCAGGGTGTCGCCGTCCTCGAGGCGGGTGACCTCGACGTCGGGCTGGGACAGCACCCGGACCTGGTTCTCGCGGACGACCTCGGAGTAGACCTCGGGGACGGCGTGCTGGACGACCTGCTCCAGGACGACGGGGCGCCCGATGCGCTGGTCGAGGATGCGGTGGGGGACCTTGCCCGGACGGAAGCCGGGGACCCGCACCTGCCGGCCGAGCTCCTTGTAGACCTCGCCGAAGGCGTGGTCCAGGTCGCCCCACGGCACCTCGATCGCGAGCCGGACCCGGGTCGGGCCCAGGTTCTCGATGGTGCTCTTCACAGTGCAGCGCTCCTCGGTGCAGACGTCAGGTGGTCGTCGGTGTCGGCGCACGCCCGCGGACGGACGCCGGACACCGGGTTGCCCGCGAGTCTAGGGAGACCCGCGTGGCGCTGTCGGGGTGACAGGATTTGAACCTGCGGCCCCCTGCTCCCAAAGCAGGTGCGCTACCAAGCTGCGCCACACCCCGTGGCGCGCAGAGTCTAGGCCGTGCCCCGGCCGGGGCCACCGGGCGACCGGCTACCCTGGCCCGGCGGCACCTCGCGGGTGTAGCTCAATGGTAGAGCCCCAGCCTTCCAAGCTGGCCATGCCGGTTCGATCCCGGTCACCCGCTCTCTCGCACACAGGCCACTCACCTGCCTGAACCCGCCTGACGGCCGAAACGACAGGTGCCACGCGCCCGGTCGAAACCCAGCGCGTGGCACCTGCGTGGCACTACGAGGCGGTACTAGTGCCTGCTCATGCGTCGTTAGGGAGCGGGCGGAGCCGCAACCTGCCGGCGATCTCCTGGTCACGGAACTCAGCCCGGTGCTGATAGATCATCGCGGCGGCCATGGTCCGATGACCCGCCCTGTGCATGCTCTCCCGTGGCGTGGCACCGGCCTGGGCCGCCCACGTAAGTCCGGCATGCCGCAGGTCGTGCCAGTGGAACTCCGGCAGCCCGGCGCTGACACGAGCCTGCCGCCATGCACGGCCAATGTGCTCACGTGCCAGCACCCGACCCGTCGGGTGTGTGAACAGCGGTGCGGTCGGCAGGCCAGGCGGGGCCGTGATCAGGTGCGACCGAACGGCCGAGACCGCCTCGGGCGGCATCACCACCGAACGCGCCTGGCCCGTCTTCGTGCTTTTGGTCAACGGTCCGTCGTTCGTGCGCACCACGGCGCGGCGAACGTGCAGCACGCCGGCGGCCAGATCGACGTCCCCGCTGCAAGCCGAGCAGCTCACCGAGCCTCAGGTGGCAGAGCACCGTGACCGTCGCCGGTGCGAGGAGATAGTGCGGCAGGGCGTCGATGAGCTGCCCGGCCTCGTCCTGGCTCATGTACGGACGCTCCGGCGTCTTGGGGTCTCCGCCGTTCTTGAGCTAGCACGGGTTCTTCACGATCAGGTCGTCGACGACGGCCGTGTTCAGGATGTTCCGCAGCAGCCGATAGGCCTGCGCGGTAGCTGTGCGGCCAGTCGCACCGAGCCGGTCCGAGTACCAGCGGCGAACATCGTCGGCGGTCAAGTCCGAGAGCCGGAGATCGCCGAGCTGGGGCTCGATGTGGAGGCGCAGCGCGCTCCCGTACAGCTCCCAAGTGCTGACGGCGAGCGTTGGCCTATGCACCTCCAGCCAGTCCGCCACGTAGTCACCGAAGAGGGCCCGTCCCCTAGACGGATCGCGGTAGGTCCCGTTTCTGATGGCGTGGTCGATTTCGACCAGGCGGCGCTTAGCCTCCGCCTTCATGCGGAACGTCCCCTTCACCCGAGTGGGACGTCCGTGCTCATCGGGGTGCCGCACCCGGTAGCGGCCCGAGGGCAACTTCTCGATGTTGCCGAAGGCGCGGGTCACTGGTTCGCCCGGTCGCGCTCGTCGGCTTCGGCGGTGAGGGCGGCGGCAAGATCCCGAAGCCGCTGGGCGGCGAAGCCCGGTGCCGATCCCTCGAACTCGTACCGCTGGAAGTCCTCTTCGACGGCGTCGCCGAGCAGCATGGCCAGCTCGTCCATGTCCAAGTCCTCCGGGTGCCACTGGTCCAGGAGATGGCCGAGCCAGTGCAGCGCGTCGAACGTCTTCTGGTTGCGAGGGCTGACGGACTCGTCGTTGCGCCGGGCATTGACCTCGGCTGCGGCCAGCGCGAAGGACTGACGCGCCAGCGCCTCTAAGCGGAACGGCCCGTGGTCGATTCCGCCAGAGCGGACCACGAAACCACCCGTAGAGCGACGCACGTGCGGGAGGTCCTGACGTTCGGCCGCGGAGTCAACTCCGGTCGCAGGGACCGTGCCGGGAGCTCTTTCGAGCGTGTGGTGTGTCATGCCGACAGGCACCACATCAGGGATGGGTGCGCTACCCACCTGCCCGGTAGTGCTGTCGTGTCGCGACGGAGAGTGGAGGGGCTCGGGGAGCCGGTTCAAGGTCATAAAGACTGATCCCGGTTCGCGAGGCCGCGGCCCGCCCAATCAGCAGTTTGTTATCAACCCGTGATGGTCGGCTTGCCGGCCTTCGGCGCTGGAGGTCACCTTCGGCATCACAAGGCTCGTCCTGCTACGGAGACAATCGGAAGCCCCTCGACGATAATCTCATCTGCGATCGCTTCCCTCCAGGAGGGCGGCGGACCGGCCCTGGCACGATCAAGCCGTCCGCGCGAGCACCCCAATGCACCAAGAGCGCCGTTTGCGCCGATCCACACGGCAACGAGCGTCCGGTCAAGCGTGGCCGAACAGCTGACGATGAGCCCGGGCAAAGGCGGGATCAAGCGGGTGATCGGGATGAACGGTGAGCTGGCCCAAGGCGAGCCCGCGGGCGTCTCTAACGGTCCAGTCGGCCGCAATGTAGAGACCGCCATGGTCAAGCTGGACGTGGTGGTTCGGACACAGACACAGCAGATTTGCTAAGGCGTCAGGACCGGGATCTCCTCCGCCGAGCGCCTGCAGGTGAGCCCCCTCGGCATACGGACCTGCTGCGGTTTCGATGCGCATGCTACAGATCTGGCACCGATAGTCGTATAGCGCCTTCACTTGATCGGGCAGAGCGCCGTCTCGAACGAGCCGGTAAAGCGTCGTCTGTCGGCGCTTCACCTCACCAGTAGCAGACTCCCTGTTTGCTCTGCCGTCGATGACTTCCGCGAGCGGTGTGCGACTTCTCAAGCGGTAGCGGCATATCAGGTAGCCACTGAGACCTGGGGCCACCCAAGCGTCCTCAACACCGTACAGCCCGTCGTAGCGGAAGCCATGCGCCGTAGACCGCACTAAGCGGACCGGCTGGCCACTATCGACGTTCAGCGCTAAAGACGCGTTGACGCCTTGCATGAGTTGGTCCGCGACCTGCTTACCCGCAACACGTCCACCCTGACCTGTATAGAAGAGAAGGTCGCCCAAATCCTCATCGTCCTCATATCCGCCGGACAGTAGGACACTTTCCACTCCCTGGCCCGGGAGCCCACTTCCGCAGATACCGCGTCGGATGTCGCGATGAACTCCGGCCTGGTGCAACGCTCGACGGTTGGTGAATGTCGCCCCGGGCAGAACGCCATAGACGAGGCCCAGCGCCACTCAGCTGTCCATGCTAAGGAAGCCGGCTGGTCCAAATAGATGGTCGCGCCGCAGGAAGCGATTATAGTAGGCGCAAGACGGTTCCCCCAGGTGAAGACACGCCGGGCAGGCATTCTCTGCGCGCGCGCAACCGGGGTCGAGGGGGCAGCGGCTCTCTGCTTCTGCCTGCCGAGCCAAGAGCATGTGCATGTCCGTCTCGAAGACAGCTTGCATACCGCCCAGAACAAAGTCCCCCTTGGGCGTCGCGTAAACGAAGGCTCCTAAGTGGTGGGGCACCAGATACTCCGAGAGGGACTCTCGGTCGATACCGGCCATGACCGCGAGTTGTCGAATGAGGCGGTGTGTATAGCTGTGCAGAAGAGTGAGCACTGCAGTGCCCGGCGTCTCAGTGTCGGCATTTGCGCCACGATCGGGGATTTCGATTGCCGAAAGGATGGCGCCCCTGGCCTCTTTATCGCTCGTTGGGACACTCTTAAGATGACCACGACCGTGCAACCACCGCGCTACTCGTTGCGGATCAAGGCGAAGGAAGAATGCCTCGGTTTCGCTAGAGTCTGCATACACACGGTAGGCGCCACCCTTACCACGGAACATGACTACCCGACTACTCCCAGCAGTTCCCCCTCCGCGACTATACCCAAACACGCCCTTCAGGACGGGAAAACGGTCGATAAGATCGACCTCTGTCAATCCCGCCGCTCCAAGCCGCGCAGGATATTCGTCCCGGTATAGTTGGCGCAATTCTGGCCCAACCGACTGCTCCTTCATCCCAGTGATGCTGCGCCGCCCGTCGTAGACCGCGAGGACGACGTCCGTTGCCTCGTCTTGGGCTAGAGCGCGCTTCTCGGACGAAAGCTCCACGTTGGCCCCTGATGCATCAGCGAACGCGTGCCCACTGGCCGCCGCCGCCGTCGCCGCCAGTTCTGCCACGGTCGCGTCCATACCGGTGGCTACTAGCTTGTCGATGAAGGATTCCCGGGTGTCCTGACCGCCACCCGGTCGGTCGCCAGGCATTCCCTCGAGAAGCCAGTCGAGACAGGCAGCCTCACCACCCCGCATCTTGATCTCCACCAACTGTTCGGGGCGAGGTGGGTTCACCATGGTGATGCTGTGTGGGGTGTACACGGACGCGGCGCGATGGACGTTATAGCTAGTACCTGATTGCTGACAGCCCATGCACCGAGCACCGACTCGCAGGCCCCGCTGAAGCTCCCGCTGACAGACCGGGCAGTAAAAGATTAGGTCTTTGACCTTACTGCTTCCGGGCGTTTTGACTGCAAGCTCATTGTGCGTTGGGCACGACGGCGCCCAAGGCTGACTCAGATGGCCACACTCGTGGTAGCCGACAAAGTGGAATTGACCCCTGTTCGTGCCACCGCATTTGCAGTTTCCGGTGCGCCGGGAGCCCAGGCGTCCACATCGAGTACAGCGCCACAGCTGGGGCCACAACTCTACGTGAACGCCGCGATCCCTATTAAGACGAACGACCTCCAGGCTGTAGCCCTTACGAAGTTCGTCCGAGGCGCCGTTATCTTGACCCGCCCGAGCCCAGGGGTCCAGTGAGGCTGTAAGGCGCCGCCGGACGCTGGTCGTATCCACCGACAGCGGGATGGGGTCCAACCACTTATCTACCTTCCAGATGCGTCGACCAAGGTCGACGGTCTGCTCAGGAAGGAGGGAGAATAGAATCTGAGAAGGACTACGTTGCGCGCGCATATCAGTCTTCGTCTCCTACAACAGGCGCCGACTCTTCAACATCACGAAGCGACCGCATGACAGGCCCACTGGGTGACAAGTCTTGTGGCCACCTAACGGTGGTGGCAGGGTCATTCAACGTGCTGAAGTAGCTATGCATCCAGCCAGCGATATCGTCGGTAAGCATCTCGTCGAGCGGCCCATCGAAGCCCAACGCGTGGGCAAGCGCCGCTGCCTCGCTAGCTGCATTGGTCGCGTTGTCCTGGTGGTAGCTACGAAGTCTCGAGACGGTTGTGAGAGCGCCACCGGAACGTGGCTCGTGTAGCGCGAGGCGCCTGGCTTCGACAATGCCCGAGGTAGTCAGAGCCAGCACCCGCCGGCTGCGCCGCGTGATGGGCACTGGTTCCACGAAACGGTCCCCCTGCCGGACGTAACTATCGAACTGCCCAAAGGTGGCCTGCTCCCGTTCCCGTCCGATGCGATGCAGCACGTAGACGAGTCCAGGCCACCGACGACCGACGCGCGCGGTGGTCTGGATGAACTCCGCTGTCGTCAGCGGGATCCCGAGCATGACCATAGTGTTGAGCCGCTCAATGTCGACGCCATGGCTGAGCATGCTTGAGGCGGCGATGACATGGATGCGGTCCTGGAATTGCGCCTCCGGTGTCTCAAGGCGCCGAAGGGTTCCGCGGACGGTCTCGAAGTCGGTACCGCCGGTGAGCGTTTCCGCCTGAATTTCTAGCGGGATCTGCGTATCGATCGACCGGCGAGCGGCTTCAACGTCGCGAAGCGTGTTGCCGTAAACGACGTTTACGCCGTAGTTGCTAAGCAGGTGCGCTACGTGGCTCAAGTCAACTCCGGCTTCTCGACAAACGCCGCTCGGATCATCGAGGAGTCGACGGACACTCTCTTGCAGGACGGTGAGAGTGCGGTCGGAGACGAACTCCATGGTCACCCCTCGGGGGGCCACCGCCACAAAGCGCCGCGCTAGCGCCGGCGTCTCGTGGGACCAGAAGGAACGTCCAGCAGAAGGGCCTGGTTGGGGGAACACGCGTCCCCCACGTTGATACAGGACGTCGACTTGCCGCTCGAAGCCGGTAAGCGTGGCGGACGAGGCCACGACCTTCGCTCGTCGTGCTCCCAACTCCTCTTGCAGATGATCCAGGGCCGCCTCGTAGTGGGAGCCGACCGCGCCCAGTGAGTCACGAAGCAGATGCAGCTCGTCTTGCAGTCGCAAGGTAGGCGCCCACCGTTCTCGCGGCTGCGAAAGATTCCTGCGCTCACCTTGGCACCCTGGGACTAAACAGCCGTTCGGCCGAGCGCTCCGTGGGGAGTAGCAGTAGCCATGCCCCGGACGACTGCACACTCCACGTGGCGCTCCAACGAAGCCGCGCATCGCGGCTTGCATGCCCAGCAAGGCTGCCTTATCCAGCGTGCCGACGACGACGGAGGGAAGGAACCGGTAGATCTCCTGGTCGACGACGTAGAACGGCAGGCCGTCGTTCTCCCAGGGGCAGGCCTCATTGGCACAGCGATGCTGGAGGGTCCAGCTGGCACGGTCGAAGCACATGTCAATTTCCGCGGACCGGCAGAACGGACACCGCATCAGCACCTGGAATTCCCCGGGCATGTTCGGGTCGTGCGGGTCAGGCTCACCGTCCTTCGGCTCAAGTGCGATGGCGTTGGGTGTCCCGCCTTTGCCAACGAAGAAGCCGAGTCCGATAGGTGTACCCTGGATCCCCTCTCGGGACCGCATCAGCTCGGCTCCGGCGAGCGCGTCGGCGAACCTTTGCGTCTGCTGAAGGGACAGCATGCGAAGGGGGAAGCGACTCCAGGCGGATATGCCCTCGCCCTTGCCCGTCAGACGGTCATACAGCACCGACGTGACCAGCAGCCCCAAGTAGGTCTCCGTCTTCCCACCCCCGGTGGCGAACCAGACGGTGTCGACGGTGTCGGCGTCGGCCGGATCCACCAGGCCCACGAGGGCCCCGACCAGGAAGCCCAGCTGGAAGGCACGCCACCCCTCGTAGCGGCCGTTGGCGGCGTGAGCAATGGCCTCATTCGCCAGCTTGAACGCATGCAGCAATTGCGCGTCAACGGCGAGGAGGTCGAGGCCACGGCGGAGCCGTGTGACCTCCGCGTCGAACTTCGCGGCCTCGCTCTCCGCTTCAGCTCGCATGTCGGGCGTCCAGCCGTCCGCGAGAGCGTCAAGGTCGTCGAGCGCGCTCGACGACCAGTTGTCTGAACCCCACTCCTCAAGTGCCACGATGAGCTTCTCAATTTCCGGAAGCGGATCGCTGGAAAGTGCAGCGAAGGTGAGATCGGGAGTCTGCGCCGCTTCGATTGAGTAGAGAGGGCGACCTCGGTCCGTCACAACAACGTCGGTGGTCCGCAAGCTCTCACCGACGACTTCGACGCCGGCGTTGATGCCGTAGGCAGGGACGCGCCGGTCGTAACGAAACGTCTCAGGCAGCGCCTCAAGTTCAAAAGGCACGGTGGGGAGTCCTGTGACTGCAACTGTCGCCTCGTACAGATGAGTGTCTGGGGTTGTCGACGACTTCTCCTGGCCCTCGTTCACCAGAGTGATGATGAGTTCCGGATGGTCCTTCCAGCTCTCCACGTCGATACGCAGGCCAGCGGCGTGCCGCTGGAGACCTTGCGCCCTGAGTGCCCCCGTCAATTCACTTTGCCCGCGCTGGTTCGGGCCAGTTTCAGCTGGCACTTCCACAGTGATCGACTTCTCGACCCGGTCATTCTTGACCAGTCACTGGCAGCGTTGCGAGTCCATGTCACAAACCCGACGTCCACGGTAAAGATCCACGGGCCAGACGCGGCGGGCCTGACGCGCAGGCCGACAGCGCAGGGATCGAGTCGTTCGCCTCGCTTCCCCAGGACGCTATTCTGGACCGTAATCTCGGGCGCAAGCCGTCCGAGCCAAAAGCTGCCCCCGGGATCGCGATCGAGACTGGTTAATCCGTCACCGCGGCCAGCCGACATGACACGCGCATGCAGCCAGCTTACGAAAGCCGCGGACGCGCCGTCTGCTGTCTGCTTAGTGGTGCCGGTCATGTAGTCGACTCCAGCCGAGTGTCGATGGATGAAAATATCTCTCGAAATCGAGGAGACGCAAGTATCGTGTTTTGCACCTGGCGTATCCGCTCGCGAGTGACACCGAATTCTTCGCCGATCTCGTCGAGAGTCCACGGGCGACCATCGTAAAACCCGTACCGGCGCATTAGTATCTGCGCACCGTGGGCGGTAGTCCCGTGCTTGTACGCCTTCAGGTAAGCGTCGAGAGCGCGGAATGCCTCGGTGAGATCTTGAGCCCGCAGGTCTGACAGGACCTGGTCTTCCACGCTGTCGACCGTCGCGCCGATCCATTCGCCGATCGTTGCGTCTGTCCCACTCACCGGGGCATCCAGACTCACCGGCAAGCGACTGTAGTCGACGACCGCCTGCACTTTAGCCGGCGTCATATCGAGCTCTTCCGCGAGCTCGGTCGTTGTGGGCGCGCGCCCCAGCCTGGTCTGCAGAGTTGTAGTCGTTACAGCGACCTTCCTTACGACGTCCAACACATGCACCGGGATGCGGATCAATCGACCAGTATTCGCGAGGCCACGCGCGATGCTCTGCCGAATCCACCAAGTGGCGTAGGTCGAGAACTTGAAGCCCATGGTGTAGTCGTACTTGTCGGCGGCGCGCAGCAAGCCGAAGAACCCCTCTTGGATAACATCCGCCAGGTCAAGTCCCTGGTTCTGGTGGCGCTTGGCGATGGACACGACGAGACGAATGTTGGCTAGAACCAAGTGCTCATAGGCCTTACGGCCATCCTCGGCCTGCATGCTGAGAGCAGAGTCATAGCCAAACTCGTCTAGCGCCTCTGCCGCGCGAACGCCAGCTTCTATGCGCCGACCGAGCGCAACCTCTTGCTCCGCGGTCAGTAGGGCGACGCGGGCTGCTGAGCGCAGAAACTGGCCGAGACTGTCGGGAAGGCCGGTCGCGATGTCATCAAGGTCATCGACGGCGTCGTCCGCTTGCTCCAGCTGGATGCCAGCCGCCGCGAGCTCGGTGAACACCTCGGCGGCCGCCGCGGGGTCCAAGTCGTGACGCGCGATCAGCCGATGAACATCGTCCGGGTGGAGCCCTCCCTGACGCTCGAGGTCTGCCAACACGTCGGCCACGCAGGCGGCCGCACGGTCCGAGGACATAGCTCGCACACTAGGGCCCGAATCTGACAAATCGTTGTCTCGCAACTACACGGCGTGCCTCTGAGGGGGGTACGCGGGTCAGTAGTCTGGAGAAGGCGACATGCTTCGGCCAAGAACGGCCAGGCTGGCGGCTTCACACCAGTCAGAGCGGAGGGACCGTGGTTGGGCCTGCTGCATCCTCGCCCCAGGCCCGCCGGCGGATGCAAGCCAACCGCCGACGAGACACCCGGCCGGAACTCGCGCTGCGACGGGAGCTGCACGCTCGAGGGTGGCGGTATCGAGTCGATCACCCGCCGGTGACGGGCCTGCGTCGGCGAGCCGACGTGGTCTTCACGCGGCGCAAGGTCGCTGTCTACGTGGACGGCTGCTACTGGCACTCCTGTCCAGCACACGGCACTACTGCCAAAGCCAACGCCGAGTTCTGGGCCAGCAAGCTGACGGCCAATCAGAGGCGCGACCGCGACACAGACCGGCGCCTGGCCGAGGCCGGGTGGCAGGTCATCCGGGTGTGGGAGCACGAGTCGCCGACGGAGGCAGCAGACCGGATCGAGCTGATGCTGCGCGACAGCGGCTGACCCGCGTTCGACCACGACAGGAGGCTGACCTTGGTTTATCGATCGAGCGACGAACCAATCAGTCCCAGGTACTCGAGATTATCGGTGCTTCCGTCTAACGTCGGGGCGTGCTCCACTCGCAGGCCGACCATCCGCTGAGGCAGGACGAGCGGCCGAACTTCGAGCAAGGCGCCGAGCCGTTTCGACTGGTCGACCTGTTCGCGGGCTGCGGCGGCTTGACGTTGGGCGTCGCCCAGGCGCTCGCCGACCGACGCCGCAGCCTGGAGGTGGCCCTAGCCGTCGACTTCGAGTCTGCGGCCACAGAGGTTTACAAGGTCAACTTTCCATCGGCTCGTGTGGAAACGGCATCAGTCGAGGACTACTTCGACGGCGAGCTCGGGGCGGAACCGACACTCATGGAGGCGGCGACCGCGACGGCCTGTGGCTTGGTCGATGCTCTGATCGGCGGACCGCCCTGCCAGGGCCACAGCAACCTCAACAACTGGACCCGCCGCGACGACCCGAAGAACGCTCTCTACGCACGGATGGCCAGGGCAGCCGAGATACTGCGCCCGTCGTTCGTGATGATCGAGAACGTGCCGGCCGTCCAGCACGACCACGGCGACGTCGTGGGCGTCACGCAGCGCCACCTTGAGGGGGTTGGCTACAGGGTCGCTACGGCAACGGTCAGCCTCAACACGCTGGGGGTAGCCCAGACTCGCCGTCGGCACGTGCTGCTGGCAACGCTGCCGGGCCAAGCGGACCCCGAGGAACTACTGCCCGCCCTGGCTCGTCGAACCGCCGACCCGGCCATCCATCTCCACTGGGCGATCGGCGATCTCGAGGTCGTGGCAGAGCCGATCGGTTACGACGTGCCACCTCGAGCCAGCGCAACGAACACGGCCCGCATGAAATACCTGCTCGAACACGAGCTGTACGACCTGCCCAACGCTCAGCGACCGAAGTGCCACCAGGACGCGCACAGCTACAAGTCCATGTACGGACGCCTTCGGTGGACACGCCCGGCACAGACCATCACCAGCGGCTTCAGCAGCATCGGGCAGGGGCGCTACATGCACCCGAGCCAACCGAGGGCGCTGACCGCTCACGAGGCCGCACGGATCCAGGGCTTCCCCGACTACTTCGACTTCTCTGCCGTGACCAAGCGAGGCGACCTGGCGACGATGATCGGGAACGCGGTCCCCCCGCCGCTGTCCCGTGAGATCACCCTCGGCCTGGTCCCGCCGGCCGTCGTTGCGGACGTCGCCGAGCCGCAGGAAGTCCGTGCTCAGTCGAGTGACCGACTGCCGACGTTTCTGGACCTCGTAGCCAGCTAGCGGACGCCGCCCGAGATCAGGCGTGGACGTGATGGGCGAGCGTCTCGAACGCCCGTAGACGGAGCTCCCCCAGCGTGCAGTTGCCGATGACCTCTTCGGCATAGTCACAACACCGGTCACCAAGGCTGTCCTCTGCCCAGACAACCCAGCCCTGGTCCGAGTCGAGGTCCAGCGCCAGCAGCACGTTTGCTCCATCCGCCGGGAGCTGGACACCGAAGTAGCCTCCGGCCAGAGACACGACCTTGCCGCCCGTGGCCGTTGCTGCCGCGTCTACCTCGGACAGGTACTTGTCGTACTCCACGCCACGCAACTCCTCGCTCATCTTCTTGCAGTCGGCCGGGAAGGTTAGGCAGCTTCTCACTGCATCTGACCCGCTAGGAACGTGCCCACCTGTCAGTTGCGCGATGAGCAAGAGCGCTGGCCGGGCCGTGCAGGCCCACTACGCGGGCTCAGTCCCCAGCACCCGGTAGACCGTCGCACGTGACACGCCCAGCGTCTGAGCGATCGTAGGAATGACCACTCCCGCCGCGCGCATCTGTCGGGCTACGGCGACCTGCTCCGGCGACAGCGCTCGCGGCCGGCCGGTGTTCCTGCCGCGAACTCGAGCCGCTTCGCGAGCCGCCGCCGCCGCACGCTCGTTGATCAGACTCCGCTCGTACTCGGCTAGGGCGCCGAAGATTGCGGCAACCATCCGTCCGACGGAGGTCGAGAAGTCGACGTTTTCGCGAAGCGACCGGATCACGATGCCCCGCGCCTGAAGGTCGTCAATTGTTTTGATGATTGACGGCAGGGAGCGCCCCAGGCGGTCGAGGGCCACGACAGTCACCGTGTCCCCTTCGCGCGCGTAGTCGAGAAGTGAGCGGAGGCCCGGTCGGTCATCGATGGCACCACTCATCTCGTCCTGGTAGAACCTTTCGACCCCCACCTTCTCGAGAGCGTCGAACTGCTGGTCGAGCGTCTGCTGCGTCGTGCTTACGCGTACGTATCCAAGGTGAGTCATGCCACTAGGAATCACAACTTGCCGGCAGTTGCAATTGAGCGACAACCCGTCGTGAGACAGATTTTGATACGCGTGTCGCGTATCGAAACTTCGCCACGTGCCGTGTGGTCAGGGTGTCTCAAAAGCAAGCTAGTGGACACCATGCCGCGGCCCGGGAATCACGCTAGCGTGTTGTCGTGGACACCCTCCGGCCCGATCTCGATCCAAGCCGACCGCAGCCTTTGCCCTGGACCGAATACACAGCCTGGCTGATGCCGGCGTGGCGAGCTCTACTCGACTCAGACCCGGAGGAAGCGCAGGTGCAGGAGTTCCTGGAGGCCCACCCATCCCTGCTCCCAGGTGGCACCGGGGACATCGGGCCCGGTGGCCACCACGGATCCACATGGGGTGCAGTCATCACTCAGCCGAGCCTGGAGGGAGTCGAGCGGGACCGCCGACCCGACTTCATGTGGGTGACCAGGTCAACGAGCTTGATCACGCCGATCTGCATCGAGATCGAGAAGCCCGGCAAACGCTGGTTCACGCAGAACGGCCGTCCCACCGCACATCTGACCCAAGCTCTCGATCAACTGACCGATTGGAAAGTCTGGTTCTCGGAGCCGGAGAACGAGCTGCTTTTCCGACGCACTTACCTGATCGGCGACGAGTGGAGACACAGGCAACTTCTACCTCAGTGCGTTCTGATCTTTGGTCGTCGGCATGAATTCGAGAACCCCGACGCACGCGCCAACGCGGGCCGACTGCGGCGCAAGCGTGACTTCATGCTTCGATCGAACGAGTCGTTCATGACGTTCGACTCGCTCTCGCCGAACGAACGACACTGCGACGCGCTTACGCTCAAGGTGGACTCGAACGGCCCCAAGCTGTGGAGGCTGCCGCCCTCCTTCACGCTCGGTCCGGTTGCCGGCAAGGCGGCTGCCGCTCTCGGCGACCCGCTTGATGCGGTCAAGAAGACCGAGCTGTGGAGCGAAGCCCGGAGGAAGTACGTGCGCGATCGCTGGAACTACTGGGCGAAGGCGTTCTACGCGCCCCGGGAGGTCCGCACCTACGATCCGAGCCGCGGCGAGTAGATGCGTCGGCTGGTTCACGTCTGGTGCGGTGCAGCAGCGCCCCCAGCCCGAGCAGTTTGACCGGTAGTGCGCTGAGCCGACCGGAGCGCCGGGCGACCCGGGTGCCCAGTTGCCCCCCTGCTGCGTGGCCCGCAGTGGCCGGAGCAGGCTGAAGCGGGCTGCGTTGCACCTTCCGGGCGGGTCCAACCTTTCGTCATTGGAACCCATGCCCGGGAGAGTCAGTGCGTGATCTTGTACCGGAGCATCGCCGCCACGTTGTCGAAGGCGTCCGACCACGTCAGGTCCGGGTTGCGCTGGCGGATCTTCGCTGCGCAGCGGGCGACGGCCTCGACGCTGGTCGAGTACGCCCAAGTCCCCCGCCGGACCCGCGAGCATCCGGTCCCGCTGTTCTGCAGGCTGGCCGGGTAAAGCTTGTTGCGCGGGAGCGGATCCCCGAGGGCCCAGCGCGGGCTTGGACCTCACCGAACCTGCGACGCTTCGAGCTGAACGACCATGCTGGCGAAATCCCGGAGGCTGAGGACCACGCAGGCTTGCTCGACGTCGTGCGCCCGCCGGTGAACCACCGCCGCGACCCGGGGCATGTCGCCACCGACCGCTGCCTGCTCGGCAATGGACAACATCGTGGCCGGCGGCGTCTCGGTGAGACGGGCACGTGCGATCAACGACCAACCGGGCACCCCCACTAGGTCGCCGTGGTCCTCGGGGGTCACTGGTCCTGGCTGCGGAACTATGGTCCTCCGCGCCGGCCGCACGTCCGGGAGACCTGCGTCCCGCAGGAACAACGCGACGTCCTTCTGGAACTCGCGAGACCTGAAGCGGTGTGGTCGGTCGGCAGCGACCGTCACCGGGATGCCTGGCCGGGCTCGGTGAACAGCGTGCTGCTCGTCGTCGGGGCCGCGCCGTAGAAGTCCTGTACCCACTGCCGGCGGGCGGCGCGCTCGGCCGGGTCGTCGATCTGGTGTGCCGCCTTGACGTCCCGGTCGCGGGCGTCCTCCCACTCGAAGCTGCCGGGCTGGAGACGGGATGCGTCCTCGGGCCAGGGGCCACGGCGGACCAGCTCCTGCCCGCCGCTGGAGTGGGTGTCGTTACCGGAGAGCAGCCAGGTGCGGAGCCAGCTCTGCCCGTTGCGGTCGTCGTTGGCCCGCAGCAGCTCCTCGGTGACGTCGACCTCGGTGCCGTACCCGCACGCACGGGTATCGCCGAACACTGACCCGGAGGCCAGGTGCAGCATCACGGGGCCGAGGAAGTGCACCCGGACCGGCAGGTCCAGTTGCCCGGTCGTGGGCTCGGGCTGAGTGGTCTCGGTGCTGGTCACTGGGTGATCTCCGATCGGGTGGATGGTGCGGTGATGAGCTGCTGCTGCCGGTCGCGCATGTTGTCCCGGAACAGCTGCGCCAGCTCGGACAGGTTGTCGTCGTGGTGGGCGTCGATCAGCTCGGCGACGCGCTCGGTAAGAACCGGGTCGACCTTGAGCAGCGCAGCCGCCACCGCTTGGAGCGCGGCCGTCATGACGGCCAGGTCCTCAACAGCCTCGGTGTCGTCGAACCCGAGCCGGCCGGACAGCTCGGCCAGCGCCTCGCGCTCGGTGCGCATGGCCGCGAGCTTGACCCGGGCGTCTGGGCTCTGGCGGAGGTCCGCCGCGTCGTCGGCGATATCGAGCAGCCGACGGGCGAACGTCGACAGGTGCACGTCCGGCACGGACGCCTTGAGCTGAGGCCGGACGTGAAGGCGCCAGTGCCGGCTGCACGCGGCGACGGACAGGCCCATCTCGCTGGCTACCGCTCGAAACGGCTCCCCTGCGAGTACCCGCTGCTCTAGCTTCTCCCGCTGCGGGTGCCTGCACCAGCCACACGGACGAGGCACCGGAGGTCAGCCCCGGCCCAGCGAGGGCATGGACGTCGAGCCGCTGGCGCCGAGGCCCAGCTCGTCAGCGAGGTGGGTGTAGCGGGTGATCAGCTGCGCAGTACCCGGCTGCCTCGGTGTGGTCCCGGTGTCGGCAGAGCGGGTCAGGCCCATCCCCTCAGCCTCGGCGCTGAGCCGGGCCACGTGGTGGTCCACGAGGTGGTCGGGCATCCCGACGCGGCGGGCAACGCCGTCACCGTCGGGGTCGATCCGGAACCGGAGGCCCGGCGTGCGGGTGTTGTCCACGATTGCTGCCTTTCCGTTGGGTCGAAGGTCGACCGAGACGACGGCGGGGCCGCCCGGTCGACCGTTGGAGGTGTCGAGGTAGGAGGGCGAGACGGTGGCCGAGACGTCGTAGCGGGTCAGGTCGACGCCGCGGTCACGGATGTCGACCGTGGCGACCAGCTCGGAGCCCCGGACGTCGAGCGCGGTGACGACGCCGACGCATCGGCTGGGGTCCTCGTTCCGCTCACCCGCCTCGCCGGGGAGGTAAACCGCCAGCAGCCGGCCAAGCAGGGTCCGGAAGCTGGTGGCCAGCAAGTGGAGGACAGCGGGAGTAGCTGGACCGAACCTCGGGTGCGCCAGGTCGGTGACGTCGAAGAGGGCGACCCGGTAACGAGTGCCGTGCTCCGTCTGCCCGGCCGGCAGCCAGGAGCAGGACCGGGGCGGTGTACCGAACACGTAGTCCATCGCAGTCGTCCCTCCCTTCGTGGTCAGGCCTCGGCGGGAGTCCTTGGGAGGCGATCTGGTCCGGGCCTCCCGCCGAGGCGGCTTGCCGGGCCCCGCGTCCATGCCGAACGGCCCGGGGGCCGAAGGAGTCGGTGGCGGCGGCGCAGGACTGGACCCGAGATGTCCCTGGACTGAGCCCGGCACCTGACTCATCGGTCGCGGGGCGCCCGGAACCCTCGTTCAGCGATGCGCGCGGTGGAGGGCACGGGGACGGGTCCGCCGGAACTCGGCCCAGGCCTTCGCCGCCGCTTCGCAGTCGCGGTCGTCCAGGACGCTGTCCTTGGTCGTGGGCTCGTACACCTTGGCCACGTCGGCTCCCTTGTGATCAGGACCGGCCCGGGTTGGCCCGTAGGGGTTGGGCGCGAACGGCCGGGCCGGTCCTGAGTCCTGGTCGGTCACCGCTGCGCGGGGCCGACGTGCCCTCTACGCCGGGGCGGCGCTCACGTCCCGCTCACTTCGGTAGTTCTTGGGATGACCAGGAAACGGACAGGCCCCCTACCCAGCGCGTGAACCCTAGGTGGAGTGCCCAGCCGCCTCGATGATCAAATGACCGAGGTGTCCGGAGTGCAGCATCCCTAGGTCTGCACGGCCCGCGGTTTCCCGCAGCGACACCATCGGCAGCAGCCCGCCCGGAACCCTCGTTCTGCTCGCCGCTGCCCTACCGTGCCGGCCATGCGCAGGATCACGGGGGCGGTTGCCGGCTTGGTGCTCCTAGCAGGGTGCACATCGCAGGTATCCGGAACGGCACGACCAGCCGTTGTCGCGGCCGACGCCAGTGCGGACTGGGCAGCGACCGGCGTCCAGTTCGAGGTCGGCGACCCTCCTGAGTTCCCACGCGACCTCGACGGTTGGGCGCTGCAGAACACCTGGTCCGTCTTGCCCCGCGCCTTCGAGGGACAGGACTGGACTCTGGTTCCGGGAGCCGACTACGACACGTTCCCGTCGACGATGAACGGCTGCGACACGCAACGCTTCCTGGTGCGATGGCGGGTGCTCGCCGACGACGTGGAGGTCGAGGCTGGGCTGCTAGACGCCATTGGCGACGGCGGGTCCTCGCTCTCCGGCAGCAACGGGTACATGAGTTTCGACGGCTGCCTAACGCCGGCGTTTCGACTGCCCGAGACGAACAGCGAGTACAGCACGCTGACCGACGTGACCACCGAGGTGCAGCAGTACTACCCCGCACCCTGAGCTGGCCGGCGGTGGGTGCCCATCGCCCCCTGCTGCGCAGCCCGCAGTGGCCGGAGAAGGCCGAGGTGGGCTGCGCTGCACCTTCCGGACGGGTCCCACCTTCCGTCATTGGCCACCCAGCTCCCGAAACAGCTCAGCCTCCTCGGCCAGCCTGCCGTCGGGATCGAGGAGATCGACAAGGTCGTCGTGATCGGCCGGCGGGAGCAGCGCCCACATTCCAGCGGGCAGCCTCTCCCCCACGTCGTGCCACTCGCCCGGCGGGAGCAGCTCGACGGCCTGACTGCCGGGCACGAACCGAGGCTCGCCGAGCCGGTTCTCCTCTACCTCGGCGATCACCCGGCCAACAACCTTGACGGTCGTCGGGGGGCGATCCCAGGCGGCGGGGTCGGGGTGGTCAGCTCCCGGCGGCCAGGGCTCGACCTCCTCGTTCTTGAGGGTGGCCCCAGCGCGATAGGCCTCTGCGTCCTTGCACGGGCACACGTCCCGAACAGCAAGAGGGCACATGCAGTCGGCCCACTCCGAGAAGGATCGCGATGGCTCCTCGGCGGGAGGGTCGGTCGGCTCTGCCGCGGCGCGATCGAGCCAGCAGAGGTTGCCTGGCTCGAAGTCCCTCGACCAGTCGATCCGCCCCAGGTAGTACCGCTTGACCTTTGCGCTGCCCCAGCGGTTCCAGACCCCCTCCCAGGAGGGCCGGGGCATGTTGTCCCGCACCCAGTTGCAGAAGGAAAGCGGGTCGCGGCGCCACAGGTCGCACACCTTTGCGCCCGGCTCGTACTGGCCGTTCCGGGGATTGCACCGCTTGGTGATCTCGCGGTGGTCCTCGTAGTAGTCGTCGAAGCTGCGGCCGTCGATCGTGAAGTTTCTCCGAGCCGTCTCGGCGGCCGTGCACGACCGGAACCCGCGGCAGCCGGTCTGCTCCGCGCCGGTCCGCTTGTCGGCGGTCCACGTCGGCACTACGCCGTCCGTCGGGCACCCGTAAGGGCGCTGACAGTGGTCGGTGGGCTCCTTCCTCGTCGTCATGCCGCACCGCCGGGGCCCGACTGGACATGATCGGGAAGGCCGACGTGCCCTGCCCCCCGCTGATCGGCCCGCGTGGTCCTGGCGAGGCTGTCGAGGGCCGCGTTGGGCACCCTGGCAACCAGACACAGGTGGAGCTCCGGCGGGCGGCCCCGCACCGACCTCCCGGGCGTGACGTCACACCGGACGACCGGTGCCTTGCCTCCCACCATCGACGTCGTGTCCTTCACCCAGCTGTTGAGAAGTCGAAGGGTCACCGCCAGGTTGGCGTCGTGCGACGCACGAGTCTGGCCGGGCTTGGTGAACGTCGCCGTCATCCAGCCGGGCATTACTCCGATCAGCAGTTCGTACCGCAGCTCGACACCGGGGACGTGGAGCCTGCGGACGACCTCGATGGTGGCCGTACCGGACTTTTCGAACTCCCGGCGAAGGACCTTGATCTGGCGCTCGGCCAGCTCCTCGGCGTCCTCCAGGTAGACCCTCACCGCGAGAACCGCCGCGACGGCAGGGCCTCGACCCGGCACGACGCCAAGAAGGCGTTGAGGTCGATCGGGTCGAACCGCAGCCGGCGGCCGACGCGGTAGAAGTTGATCTCGCGGTGCTGGACGAGGCGGCGGACGAAGTTGATGTCGCGGCCTAGGTGGGCGGCGGCCTGCTCGGTGTCGAGCAGTTCGCGGCGCAAGGGTGCCGAAGGCATGGTGGTCCCGTCTGACGAAGCCATCGCCGGAGACGGAACGGGCATTGCAAGGCTTTCGAGCAGGCAAGCTGATCCCGAACTGCATCAGCCACCGGGTCGTTCACCCAACAGAGGTCCAGCGGGAACGGCCCGGCGCTTACCGCTCCCGAGGTCGACGGTGCCTGCGGCCGGTGGCCCTGTCAACCGGCCGACGGGGGTGCCACTCACGTGCCACAACAAGTGCATTCTCCTGCTGCCTGATGCAGGCCGGTGATGGAGCTGGACCGGCCCTCTGACCTGGCCGAACAGGTCTCAGCGCAGGTCAGGCCGGGCGACCCGAAGAGCACCCGGCCCAGCCTTCCAAGCTGGCCATGCCGGTTCGATCCCGGTCACCCGCTCCACTCCCCCGACAGCCCCGGCCACCGGCCGGGGCTGTCGTCGTCTCAGGCCGGTGCGGCCCAGGTGGAGGGCTCGGGCAGCGGGTCGCCCTCGCGCAGTTCGGCGGGCAGCCCGAACAGCGCGAAGAGCCGGGTGTCCAGGAACGAGGTGATCCGGCTGATCCGGCCCTCGTGCACCTCCAGGGCCTGGAAGGCGAAGGGCCGCTTCACCCCGGGGACGTCGCCGGGCTTGTACTGGGCGAAGGCCGTGGACCCGTTGAGCGAGACGGGGACCAGCGTGGAGCCCTCGCAGGCCGAGCCCGGGCCGACCATCCAGGCCACGATGTCCTGCGCCGAGCGCAGCCACATGGTGAACGGCGGCATGTCCTGCACGGCGTCGGCGTGCAGCAGCGCCACGAAGGCGTCCATGTCGTAGCGGGTGAAGGCGTCGACGTAGCCGGCCAGCAGCTGGGTCTGGTCGGCGTCGACCTCACCGGGGCGGGCCTTGCCGGCCTCGGTCTGCGCGGCGACGGTGGCCCGGGCCCGCTGCAGGGCGGAGTTGACCGCAGGCACGCTGGTGTCCAGCAACCGGGCGACCTCCTCGGCCTTCCAGCGCAGCACCTCCCGCAGCACCAGGACCGCCCGCTGGCGCGGCGGCAGCACCTGCAGGGCGGCCACGAAGGCCAGCCGCACGGAGTCCCGGGTGACCGCGACGTCGGCCGGGTCGCTGCCGACCGCGACCACCTGCCGGGTCAGTGCCGGCTCGACCCAGGAGCCCTCGGGCAGGCTGCCGGCCAGCGAGGCCTCCACCGGCGCCGACGGCTCGTCGGACAGGTCGACCGGCAGCGCGCGGCGCTTGCGGCCGTCGAGGGCGTCCAGGCAGACGTTGGTCGCGATCCGGTAGAGCCAGGACCTCAGTGCCCCGGGGCCCTGCAGCTTGTCCAGCGACCGCCAGGCCCGGACCATCGTGTCCTGCACGGCGTCCTCGGCGTCGAAGGAGGAGCCGAGCATCCGGTAGCAGTAGCCGGTGAGCTCGGCGCGGTGCGTCGCCATCCGCGCCTCGAGGTCCGCACGGTCGACCACCCCGTCGTCGGGCGGGCTGAGCAGGTCGGTCACGGTGTCCTCGCAGTCGCTGGCGGGCCTACTGGTAGGTGACGAGCTCCGGCGTCGGCAGCACCTGCGCGACGGTCTCCTCGGGGGTGAGCATCGGCAGGTCCTCGTCGTAGAAGTTCTTCCAGCCCCAGTACAGCGGAGCGGGGGCCCCTTCGTGAAGGGTGTTCCAGGTGTCCTGCTTGGCACCCTGGCCGCCCTGGCCGTCGACGTGGACCATGATCGCGAGCTCGTCGCGGGAGGTGTCCAGCCGTTCGCGCTCGGTGATCATCCGCAGCTGGAACTGGTGCAGCACCAGCAGCTTCTGCGGCAGCGCGTTCGCCCGGGTGAGGTCGGCCAACCAGGTCACGACCTGGTTGACCTCGTCGATGCCGACCTGGCCGATCTGGGTCAGGTGCACCTGGTCCGGGCGCAGCCGCCACTCCGGGTCCAGGGCCAGGCCGACGTAGGGCAGCTCGAGCAGGGACTGGTAGAGCTGGGCCTGGGTGAGGAAGTCCGTGCGGCCGGGCTGCAGGTCCAGCACCACGTAGAGCCCCGCGGCGCCCGCGGCCTCCACGTAGGGCCGCAGCGACTCGACGTCGGCCTCGGTGGAGTAGTTGCCGTCCGGCCCGGCCGAGGCCGACGCGACGGTGGCGATGACCTCGAACATCGGGACGACGGTCTTGTCGGGCACCAGCGCCGCGTAGGGCGCGGCCGTCTGCTCGGCCCGGGTGATCGACTCGGCCAGCGGCTGCTCCCCCAGGACGCCGAGCGCGCCGCCGTCGGGGTAGCCGTAGAGGGCCACGAAGAAGTGTTCGGGGAACAGCAGCTGCCCGCCACCGGGCAGCTGGGTGCCGCTCGCGGCGGTCGCGGTCTTCCAGTCCAGGCCGGGCACACCGGCGAAGTCCGCGCCCAGCGCGACGACGGCCGCCGGTCGCGCCGCCGCCAGCGCATCGACGACGTCGGCCGACGCCCGGGGGTCGGTCTGCCCGCCGGTCAGCTCGACCTGCGCCCCGGCCGCCCGCGCGGTGGCCACACCGGCCAGCGACTCCGAGCTGCCGCTCGCCAGCACCACGACGTCGCTGAGCGGCGCGGCCCGCTCGACCGCGGGCAGCTCGCCCCCGGAGGCCTCGGGCCCCTCGTCGCCGGAGCCGTCGGCCTGCAACAGCGCGGTGCCCTCGTCCTGGAGGGCGGCGACCGCCGCGACCGCGCCGTCGGCGTCGACCGTCTCGGCGTCCCCGAGCTGCAGGCCGGTCGCGTCCTCGACGCCCTCCCCGGTCGGCGGGACGGTCACGACCTCGCGGTCGCCCGCGTCCAGGCCGGCGTCGCCGACGACGAGGACGTCGGTGGCACCGAGCCGGTCCAGCTCACCGACGGCGGGGTCCCCGGCGTCCCCGGTGCTCAGCAGCAGCGGCACGCCCAGCCCGACCGCGGCCGAGGCGCCGGCCAGCTGGGCGGCCTCGTCGTCCACCCCGGCCACGACGGCGACCGGGGAGCTGGTGAACAGCGCCCGGCTGGTCGAGACCGCGGAGGCGGCCGGGTCGGTGTCGGCGACCAGCGTGCTGGTCGCCGAGGGGGTGGCGGTGACCGGTGAGACGGCGGTCGCGTCGTCCTCACCTCCCCCGCCGGCGGAGCCGGTGCAGCCGGCCAGCAGCAGCACCCCCGCGATCGCGGCGGACGGGACGGAGGCGGAGCGCATGGACCTTCTCTCGACGGGGCGGACCGGTCACGAGGGCCGGCGGACCGACCATAACCGGGCAGTCCCTTCGCCGAGGTCACGGTCTCGACACGTCGCTCCGCACCCCGGCCAGGACCCGGGAAACCGTTCGCGGCCCCCGCGGCCAGCCGGTAGACAGGCAGGCGTGACCGACCCGAGCGCACTGCGACCCGCCACCCCCGAGGACTGGCCGCGCTTCAGCCGCGCCATGTCGGTGGTGTTCGCCGAGGAGGCCACCGGGCCCTACGTCGACGAGGTCCCGCCCACCGCGGAGCTGGACCGCTCGCTGGCGCTGATCGGCGAGGACGGCCGGGTGCACGCCACCTCCGGCGTCTACAGCACGGAGCTGACGGTGCCCGGGGGCGCCGCCGTCCCGACCGCCGGGGTCACCTGGGTGACCGTCTCGCCCACGCACCGCCGCCAGGGCGTGCTGACCGCGGTGATGCGCCGCCAGCTGGACGAGGTGCACGCCGCCGGCCGCGAGCCGCTGGCCGCACTGTGGGCGGCCGAGTCCGGCATCTACGGCCGGTTCGGCTACGCCCCGGCGACCCGCCGCGGCGGGTGGACGACCGACCCCACCCGGCTGCGGTGGCGCCCCGACGCCCCGGCGTCCGCGGGCACGGTCTCCCTGGTCGACGAGGCGGGGTACCGGGCCGGCGCGGTCGGCCTGTACGAGCGGTTGCGCCGCGAGGTGCCCGGCACCCTGGCCCGCGACGGGCGCTGGTGGGACCGCCGGCTGCGCGACGACAAGGAGCAGCGGGAGGGCGCCACGCCCCGCCAGCTCGTGCTGCACACCGAGTCCGACGGCACCGTGACCGGGTTCGCCGCCTACCGGGTCAAGGGCACCTGGACCGACGGCGGCGAGCCCTCGGGGACGCTGACCGTGCAGGAGGTCCGGGCTTCCACCCCGGCGGCGTACGCGGCGCTGTGGCGCCTGCTGCTCTCGGTGGACCTGGTCCGCACCGTGTCCTACCCACTGGCCCCCGCCGACGAGGCGCTGCGCCACCTGGTGGCCAACCCGCGGCTGCTGGAGGAGCACCCGGCCGACGCGCTGTGGGTGCGGCTCGTGGACGTCGACCGTGCGCTGGCGGCGCGCCGGTACCCGGCCCCGATCGACCTGGTGATCGAGGTCCGGGACCCCTTCTGCCCGTGGAACGAGGGCCGCTGGCGGCTGTCGGGCCACCCGGCCGGTGGGTACTGCGGGCGCACCGACCGGGACCCGGACCTGGTGCTGGGCACCGAGGAGCTGGCCGCGGCCTACCTGGGCGGCACGTCCCTGGCCGCCCTGCAGGCCGCCGGGCGGGTCACCGAGGTCAGCCCGGGGGCGGTGACACTGGCCTCGACGTCGTTCTCCTGGCCGGTCGCGCCGTGGTGCGCCGACGAGTTCTGAGGCCGGTGGCTCAGACGCGGTAGGACCAGCTCGTCCGCACGTCGCGGCCGGGGAGGTCGGCCCGCCCGGTCGCCCACCGCAGCAGCGACCAGGGGTCCTCGTCCCCGGCGACGTCGGGGAACAACCGGTCCAGCACCAGCCCGACGGCCGACTCCGGTGGCGCCCAGGGCAGGCCGAGGGCGTCGGCGACGTCGTCGGTGTGCAGCAGCAGCTCCGCGCAGCCCAGGGCGGCGAACCCGGTGGCGTCGGGCGGGCCGTCGGAGTGCGCGCCCACCTCGCCGGGCGGGGAGAGGGCGACGGTGCGGGCCAGCACCTCACCCCAGGCGCGCAGCCCGGTGAGCCGCTCACCCAGGTCGGCGTCGGGACGGGGGTCGACGGTGTGCGCGTCGGCACCGGCGGGACCCGCCACCAGGTCGTGGGCGTACCAGGACAGGCAACCGGCGACGTGGGCGACGACACCGGACACGTCGGTGCCCACGGCGGGCACCCGCACGGTCCCGTCGGGCACGGCGGCCAGCAGGTCGAGAGCGGCGGCCAGGGCCGCCCGCAGCTCAGCCTCCGGCGGGGTGGTGGCGCTCCTGCTCGTAGGCACTGACCAGTCCGATCCGGCGGACGTGCCGCTCGTCGTCGCTGAACGGGGTGGCGAGGAAGAGCAGCACCAGCTCGGTGGCCTCCTCGACGGTGTGCTGGCGGCCGCCGACGGCGACCACGTTGGCGTCGTTGTGCTGGCGGGCGAGCTCGGCGGTGGAGCGGTTCCAGACCAGCGCGGCCCGGACGCCGGGGACCTTGTTGGCCGCGATCTGCTCACCGTTGCCGGACCCGCCGATGACGATGCCCAGGCTGCCGGGCTCCACGACCACCCGCTCCCCCACCTCGATGCAGAACGGCGGGTAGTCGTCCTGGGGGTCGTAGTCGAAGGCGCCGCAGTCGACCGGCTCGTACCCGGCGTCGGCGACGGCCTGCAGGAGGTGTGCCTTCAGCTCGAGGCCGGCGTGGTCGGTGCCCAGGAAGACGCGCATGTCCCGATCCTCTCAGGACAGGCGCGCGGCCACCGGCAGGGGCAGCACCCGGAGCAGCCCGGCGACCGCGCGCCACGGCCACTCCGGCACGTAGGCACGCACCGGCTCCCGCTCGATCGCGTCGGTGAGCGCGTCGACGCCGGTGTCCAGGTCGACGGTGAACGGCCCGCGCCGGCCGGTGTTGATGTCGGTCTCGATGAAGCCCGGGTGCACGGTGGTCACCCGGATGCGGCGGGTCGCGCGGTCGCTGAGCAGGTCGGCACGGATCCCCTCGGCGAGGACGGCGTCGGCGGCCTTGGAGGTGGCGTACGCGGTCCGCGTGCCGCCCATGCCGCGGACCCCGGCGACCGAGCTGACCACCACCAGGTGGCCGTGGCCCTGAGCACGGAAGAGCGCGACGGCGGCCTCGCAGCAGGAGTGCGTGCCCAGCACGTTCGTCGTCAGCACCGCACGGTTGGGCCGGGCTCCCCCGGTGCCGACCGGGACGCCCTTGCCCAGGCCCGCGTTGGCGATGAACCGGTCCAGGCCGCCGAGCTCACCGGCCAGCCGCGGCACGACCTCGGCGACCGCGTCGGGGTCGTCCACGTCGAGGGCGGCGGTCACGACGGTGACCCCGGGGTGGGCGGCGGTCAGCTCCTCGCGCAGGGCCTCGAGCCGGTCGGTGCGGCGGGCGACCAGGGCGAGGTCGCGGCCCAGCGCTGCGAACCGGCGGGCCATCCCCTCGCCGAGCCCGGAGCTCGCGCCGGTGATGAGGATGCGCTGGCGGGTGGGGTGCGGCACCCGGTCAGGATGCCGCACCCGCACCCCCGCAGGGCTCAGCCTCGCGAGATCTCCAGCGCGGACGCCGGGACGGTGGAGAAGTCCGGCTCCTCGGTGCGGGTGCGCTTGAGCTCCCAGAAGCCGGGCAGGTTGGCCAGCAGCACGGCCCCGTCGAAGGCCTTGCCGGCGTCCTCACCGGTGGGCACGCGGCTGATGACCGGGCCGAAGAAGGCGACGCCGTCGACGTGCACGACGGGGGTGCCGACCTCCTCGCCGACCGGGTCCATCCCCTCGTGGTGGCTGGCGCGCAGCGCCTCGTCGTACTCGGTGGAGCCGGCCGCGTCGGCCAGCGAGGCCGGCAGGCCGACCCGCTCCAGAGCGGGGGCGATGACGTCGGGCAGCTCGGCGCCCTCCTGGTGCCGCAGGGTGCCCATCGCGGTGTACAGGTCGCCGACCACCTCGGCACCGTGCTGCTGGGCGGCCGCGATCAGCACCCGGACCGGGCCCCACGCCTGGGCCATCATCTCCTGGTACTGCTCCGGCAGGTCCCGGCCCTCGTTGAGCACGGCCAGGCTCATCACGTGCCAGCTGACGTCGAGGTCGCGGACCTTCGAGGCCTCGATGACCCAGCGGCTGGTCAGCCAGGCCCAGGGGCACAGCGGGTCCACCCAGACGTCGACCTTGGCCCTGGCGGGTGCGCTCTGCGTGGTCTCGGACATGCGGACTCCTCGAGTCGGTGGGGGGGTGGGGCGGGAGGTCTGCCGCGTCAAGGACGCGGGGTGCCCGGGTTGTTCCCGGCCCGGTGCCCGGCCACACGCCCGCACTGCGCAGGCACACGCCCGCACAGCACACCCGGCGCCCCCCGTCAACGCCCCCCGCGGCGGCCCTCGTGGGAGGCTGCCCCGGTGGCTGTTCCCAACCTGACCCGCGACGCCGCTGCGGCGCGCGCCCAGCTCCTGACCGTGCACGCGTACGACCTGCAGCTCGACGTCACCGACGGCGCCGGTCACCCCGGCGAGGAGACGTTCCGGTCGACGACGACGGTCCGCTTCGACGCGGCCACCCCGGGCGAGGGGACCTCCATCGACCTGGTGGCCGAGCGCGTGCGGGCCGCGACCCTCAACGGCACCGCGCTCGACGTCTCGGGCTACACCGAGGAGGGCGGCCTGGCGCTGCCCGGCCTGGCTGCCAGCAACGAGCTCGTCGTCGACGCCGACTGCCGCTACTCCCGGACCGGCGAGGGCCTGCACCGCTTCGTGGACCCCGAGGACGGGGCCGTCTACCTGTACACGCACTTCGAGCCCGCCGAGGCCAAGCGCGTGTTCGCCTGCTTCGACCAGCCCGACCTCAAGGGCGAGTTCACCGTGCACGTGACCGCGCCCTTCGACTGGCAGGTCGTGTCCAACACCGGCGGGCGGACCATCGAGGCCGGCGAGGCCGGCTCCCAGCTCGTGCACTTCGAGCCGACCAAGCGGATCTCCACCTACCTGGTCGCGCTGATCGCCGGCCCGTACGCCAAGGTCACCGACTCCCACGAGGGGCTGCCGCTGGGCATCTACTGCCGGGCCTCGCTGGCGCAGTACCTGGACCCGGACGAGATCTTCACCGTCACCAAGCAGGGCTTCGACTTCTACCACCGGGTCTTCGACTACCCGTACCCCTTCGACAAGTACGACCAGCTCTTCGTGCCCGAGTTCAACGCCGGGGCGATGGAGAACGCCGGGGCGGTGACGTTCCTGGAGGACTACGTCTTCCGGTCGCGCACCAGCCGGGCCCGCTACGAGCGTCGCGCCGAGACGATCCTGCACGAGCTGGCGCACATGTGGTTCGGCGACCTGGTGACCATGCGCTGGTGGGACGACCTGTGGCTCAACGAGTCCTTCGCCACCTACATCTCGACGCTGTGCCAGGCCGAGGCCACCGAGTACACGACCGCCTGGACGACGTTCGCCAACACCGAGAAGTCCTGGGCCTACGCCCAGGACCAGCTGCCCTCGACGCACCCGATCGCCGCGGACATGGTCGACGTCGCCGCGGTCGAGGTGAACTTCGACGGCATCACCTACGCCAAGGGCGCCTCGGTGCTCAAGCAGCTGGTCGCCTACGTCGGCCAGGACGCGTTCCTGGCCGGGGTGCGCCGCTACTTCCGCACCCA
Organism: Modestobacter sp. Leaf380; assembly: GCF_001424485.1. GTDB lineage: Bacteria > Actinomycetota > Actinomycetes > Mycobacteriales > Geodermatophilaceae > Klenkia. Next base: position 226,806 of record NZ_LMQC01000020.1, on the reverse strand, counting down.
CGAGTACGGCAACACCACGCTGGCCGACCTCCTCGGCCCGCTGTCGGAGGCCACCGGCCGGGACCTGTCGGCCTGGGCGCAGCAGTGGCTGCAGACCAGCCAGGTCAACACGCTGCGTCCGGTCTCCGAGACCGACGCCGACGGCCGGTACCGCTCCTTCGCCATCGAGCAGACCGCCGTCGCCGAGCACCCGGTGCTGCGTGACCACCGGCTGGCCGTGGGGCTGTACACCGCGGGTCCCGACGGGATGACCCGCACACACCGGGTGGAGCTCGACGTCACCGGCGCGCGCACCGAGGTGCCCCAGCTGGCCGGCCACCCGGCGGCGGACCTCGTGCTGGTCAACGACGACGACCTGACCTACGCCAAGCTGCGCCTGGACGAGCGGTCGCTGGCGACGCTGCGCACCAGCATCGGCGACCTGCCCGACCCGCTGGCCCGGGCCCTGTGCTGGTCGGCGGCCTGGGACATGACCCGCGACGGCGAGCTCGCCGCCCGCGACTGGGTGGCCCTGGTGCTGGCCGGCGTGGACGCCGAGACCGAGATCAGCGTGGTGCAGTCGCTGCTGGCCCGGGTGCAGGCCGCGCTGGGCAACTACGCCGACCCGGCGTGGGCCGAGACCGGCTGGACGGCGCTGGCGGACAAGGCACTGGCCTCCCTGCGCAGCGCCGAGCCCGGCTCGGACGCCCAGCTGCAGTGGTCCCGCACGCTGGCCGGCACCGCCCGCAGCGAGGAGCAGCTGGCCGTGCTGCGGGGCCTGCTGGACGGGTCCGTCGAGGTGCCCGGCCTCACCGTGGACGCCGAGGCGCGCTGGTCGTTCCTGCAGGGTCTGGTCGCCGTCGGCGCGGCCGGGGACGCCGAGACCGACGCCGAGGCCGCCCGGGACGCCACCGCCACCGGTGCCCGGCGCACCGCGACCGCCCGGGCACTGCGTCCGACGGCTGCGTCCAAGGCCGACACCTGGCAGCGGGCCTTCCAGGACGAGTCCATCGCGAACTCGACCCACGAGGCGATGGTGGCCGGGTTCTGGCACCCGGCCCAGCGCGAGCTGACCGCGCCCTACGTGGAGCGCTACTTCGCCGACATCGCCCCGCTGTGGGACCGGCGTCCGGGCGAGATCGCCAAGAACGCCGTGGAGTACCTCTTCCCCAAGCAGGTCTCCCCGGCCACCGTCGAGGCGGCCGACGCCTGGTTGGCGCAGCAGGACCACCCGGCGCCGCTGCGCCGGCTGGTCAGCGAGGGGCGTGACGGCGTGGCCCGCTCGCTGCGCGCCCAGCAGCGCGACGCCGAGGCCGGCCGCAACCAGGCCTGAGTCGGCGACCCGACGCCCTCCCCGACGACCGGGGAGGGCGAGCGGGGAGGGCTGGTGGCTCTCACGCCGCCGGGTCCGGCACCCGGAAGCCGCGGACGACCAGCCACACCGCCAGGGACAGCTCCCACGCCGCGATCGGCAGGGCGGCCAGTCCGGCGAGGGCGGTGCCCTGCTCGTACACCCCGGTCGCGATCGCGACGTCGGAGGCCAGCAGCAGGGGTGCGCCGGCCAGGCCGACCAGCGGGATCGCCCGCGGCACCAGGCCCGACCGCAGCAGCAGCGAGCCCAGGGCCAGTGCGCAGAGGACCGGCATCAGGCTCTGTCCCAGCAGGAACGTGCCCTCGTAGACGGCCAGCAGGGCGCCCCCGACGACGGCCGTCGAGCCCGGGTCCGCGGTGGCCTGCTGCGGCAGACCGACCAGGGCCAGCACGCTGATGACGCCGACCAGCACCAAGGCGCCCTCGACCACGCGGGCCGCGAGGTAGCCCAGTGCCGCCCGCTCGCCGTGCCGGCGCACGACGGGGAACAGCACGACCGCGGTGGCCACGCAGGACAGCGCCAGCCCGACCTCCAGCAGCGCACCGACCACCACACCCGTGCGGTCGGCGGCGTCGAGGACCTGCCCCGGCCGCTCCCGCAGGGGTGCGTAGAGGGCGAGCGTCGGTACCGAGGTGAGGAAGGTGACCAGGTAGAGCAGACCGGCGGTCCGCGCGGTGGTCCGCGACGGCGCGACGACGGGTGCGGGTGCGAGGGCGGTGGTGTTCACGGGTGCTCCTCCGACTGTGGGTGTACGACGTACACCTGGTGGCCGGGAGGCTAGGTGTACGTTGTCCACCAGGTCAAGGGGTGTCGCCACCCCACCCTTCCCGCCCAGGAGGTCACCGGTGCCCGGACGTGCGGACCCCGCTGCCCCCGCCGCCCCGCGGGCACGACTGAACCGCGGCCGGGTGCTCGTCGCCGCGGTCGCCCTGGCCGACGAGACCGGCCTGGCCGGGCTGAGCATGCGCCGGCTGGCCCAGGAGCTCGGCGTCGTCCCGATGGCGCTGTACAAGCACGTGGCAGACAAGGAGGCGCTGCTCGACGGCATGGTCGACCTCGTCATCGAGGGCTTCGACCCGCCGGAGGAGGCGCTGCCGGGCATCGACGCCGTCCGGCACCGGGTGCTCGCGGCCCGGCGAGCGGTCCGGCGTCACCCGTGGGCGCGGCAGGCGATCGAGTCACGCACCCGGCGGACGCCGACCGTGCTCGGTCACATGGACGCCGTCGCGGGGACCCTCCGGGCGGCCGGGTTCTCGGTCGACCTGACCCACCACGTGATGCACGCGCTGGGCAACCGCATCTGGGGGTTCAGCCCCGAGCTCTTCGACGCCCCGCCGGAGGACGGGCCGGCCCCGACACCGCAGGCCCAGCAGGCGATGGCGGCCGATTTCGCAGAGCGCTTCCCGCACGTGCTGGAGATCGCGCTGGAGGCGACCCGGGGGGACCTGTCCGGCGTGGGGCAGGGGTGCGACGAGGACTTCGAGTTCGCCTTCGCCCTGGACCTGCTCCTGGACGGGGCCCAACGCCTGCAGCGCAGCGGCTGGACCTCGCCCCGTCGGTGACCGGGGTGCCCCGGCCTAGTGCCTGGCGCGGTGGGCCGCGGGGTGCCCGGCCTGGTCGGAGAGCTGACGCAGGCCGTTGACGATGCCGCCGACCAGGTCGCCGGAGCCGAACGAGCTGGTCATCGACAGCACCGCGAGGGCGCAGGCGCGGTCGGGCAGACGGCGGGCCGCCGCGGAGCCGGTCACGACCTCGAGGACGCGCTGGTCGGGCGACACGGCGATCAGGACCGAGTGGGTGGTGTCCTCGCCGGAGCGGGCGTGCAGGTCCTCGGCGCCCGCGCGGGTGTCGGCGGGCAGCTCGCCGATGTAGAGGGTGAAGCGCAGCCCGGTCTCCCGGGAGGACATGGTCAGCGCCTCGTCGAGCCGGGCCAGCTCGGCGGGGGTGAACGGGGCGGGAGCGGTGCCGCCCTCGCCCTCCTGGCCGTCGACGATCGGCTCTCGGGTGCCGGCGAGCTCGGTGGCCATCAGCGGGTGCTGCCTCTCTGCGGGGTCGGTCGGGACGTGCTCACGCGGGGGCTCACCAGGTGCCGCGGGCGCCGCCGGAGGCGGTGCGCGTCACGGCGGGCGTGCTCGGGGCGTGCGGGGCCTGGCCGATCGCCAGCGCGGAGGCCCGGGCGCCGGTGGGGATGGCCTCGTGCTCGCCGTGCTCGCCGTGCTCGCCGTGCTCGTCGTGTGCGGCACCGCCGGCGCGGTGCGGCTCGTACCAGACCGGCGCGTGGCCCCAGGGCTTGCCGGGCTTGTACCGGTCCCGGTTCTTCAGCGCGGGCAGCATCACCAGGGCGGCCACGACGAGCATGAACGCCAGCGGCGCCACCAGGAAGACGAGCAGGGTCTCGACGACGGTCACGCCCGGCAATCTACCGGGGCCCCCCGGGACCGGCTCACCAGACCGGAGGGTGTCGGTGCGCCCACGGCCGGGCCTGCTCCAACTGGGCGGCCAGCGCGATCAGGGTGACCTCGTCGGCGGGGCGGCCGACCAGCATGGTGCCGATCGGCAGGCCGTCCGCGGTCCACCACAGCGGCACGCTGACCGCCGGCTGTCCGGTGACGTTGTAGACGGCGGGGAACGCGGCGTAGGCCTTCTGCCGCTCGAAGTCCGCGGCGCCGTCCCCGTCGTGGTCGAACCAGCCCACCGGGCGCGGGGTGTCGGTGCAGATCGGTGCCAGCAGGACGTCGAAGGCGTCGGTGGCCTGCACGAACCGGCGGCTGAAGACCCGGAGGGTGAAGAGCGCGTCCATCGCCTCCCGGGCCGAGAGCGCCAGCCCGCGCTCGCGCAGGTACCGGGTCAGCGGGCGCAGCAGCGGGACCTGGGCCTCGCCCACCGGCAGGGTGGCCCCCGACAGCGACCAGACCGTCTCGAACGCGGCCAGCACCTGGTCGGTGAGCGGTGCTGCCGGCAGGTCGACGACCTCGTGGCCGAGGGACTCCAGCAGGGCGGAGGCGTCGTCGAAGGCGGCCGACACCTCGGGGGCCAGCTGCACACCGGGCATCCCGGAGTCGCGGTAGCGCCCCACCCGCAGTCGCCCGACGGGCCGGTCCGCGGCGGCCAGGAAGGTCTCCCCCGGCGGCAGCGGCGGCGCCCAGCTGGGGTCGCCGACGACGGGTCCGGCCATGGCGTCGAGCATCGCCGCGGCGTCCCGGACGGTGCGCGCCAGCGGGCCCTGCACGCCCAGACCGGTGATCTCGGCGCCCAGCGGGGCGCTGCTCACCCGCCCGCGGGTGGTCTTGATGCCGACCAGGCCGTTGATGCCGGCCGGGATGCGGATCGAGCCCCCGCCGTCCGAGCCCTGCGCGAAGGGCACCATCCCGGCGGCGACGGCGGCCGCCGCTCCCCCGCTGGACCCACCGGCCAGCCGGGTGGTGTCCCACGGGCAGCGGGCGGGGCCGGCGACGTCGTTGTCGGTGTAGCAGGGGAACCCGAACTCCGGGGTGTTGGTCTTGCCCAGGCTGATCGTGCCGGCGGCGGCCAGCGCGGTGACGACGTGGTCGTCGACGGTCGGCACGTGGTCGGCCATCGCCGCGGAGCCGAAGGTGGTGCGCACGCCGGCCGTGAGGTTCAGGTCCTTGATCCCGGTCGGGACGCCGAGTAGCGGTGGCAGCTCACCACCGGCGGCCAGCAGCCGTTCCGCCGCGGCGGCCGCGGCCCGGGCCCGGTCGGGGGTGACGGTCACCCAGGCCCCGATGCCGGCGTCCAGGGCCTGGATGCGGGCCAGGTGGTGGTCGACCAGCTCGGTGGGGCTGGCCTGCCCCGACCGGACGGCCGCGGCCTGCCCCAGCGCGGTCAGCTCGTGCAGCTGCGTCATGGCCGGGACGCTAGCGGGGCATGATCGGCACCGTGACGACCCGTGCCGACGCCCAGGCGCTCGACGCCGCCGACCCGCTGGCCGCCTTCCGCGACCGGTTCACCGGCGACGGACCCGACGGCAGCTGGGACGACGGCCCGGACCGCCGGCTGTACCTGGACGGCAACTCGCTGGGCCGGCTGCCCCGCGCGACACCGGCCGCGGTCGCCCGGGTCGTGGAGCAGGAGTGGGGCGCCGGGCTGGTCGGGTCCTGGTCGCAGTGGGTCTCCCAGGCCGGCCGGGTCGGCGACGCGCTGGCCGCCGGGGTGCTGGGCGCCCGTCCCGGCGAGGTGCTGGTCAGCGACTCGACGTCGATCGACCTGTTCAAGCTGCTGGTGGCCGGCTGTGACGCCCGGCCGGGCCGCGACGTCGTCGTGTGCTGCGCCGACGACTTCCCCACCGACCGGTACGTGGTGGCCGGGGTGGCAGCACAGAAGGGCCTGACCGTCCGCGAGGTCGCGGCCGACATCGACGCCGGGCTCGACCTGGACGTGCTGGCCGCGGCGCTGGACGGGCGGGTCGCCGTCGTGGTGCTGTCGCTGGTGGCCTACCGCTCGGGCGCGCTGGTCGACCTGGCCGCGGTCACCGCGCTGGCCCGCGAGCACGGCGCGCTGGTGCTGTGGGACCTCAGCCACGCCGCGGGGTCGGTCGAGGTGGACCTCGACGCGGGTGGGGCCGACCTCGCCGTGGGCTGCACCTACAAGCACCTCAACGGGGGTCCGGGGGCACCGGCCTTCCTCTACGTCCGGCGGGAGCTACAGGCCGACCTGCGCCAGCCGGTGTGGGGCTGGTTCGGCCAGCGCGACCAGTTCGCGATGGGCCCCGAGTACGACCCGGCCCCCGGGGTGGACCGCTTCGCCGTCGGCACGCCGCCGGTGCTGGCCACCGCTGCCGTCGAGGTGGGCGTGGGGATCACCGCGGAGGCCGGCATCGCCGCGGTCGCCGCCAAGGGCCGCGCGCTGACCGACCTGCTGGTCGCGCTCGCCGACGAGCGGCTGCCGGCCCTGCAGCTGGCCTCGCCGCGGGACGCCGCCCGCCGCGGGGCGCACGTGAGCTTCGCCCACCCGCAGGCCTGGCAGCTGACCCAGGCGCTGGTCGACCGGGGCGTCGTCCCGGACTTCCGGACGCCGGACCGGGTGCGCTTCGGCCCGGCGCCGCTCTACACCCGCTTCGTCGACGTCTTCGACGCCGTCGAGCGGCTGGCCGACGTGCTGGCGACCGGGGCGCACGAGGGCTACCCGACCCGGCGCAGCCGGGTCACCTGAGCCCTCAGGCCGGGACGCTCTCGGCCAGGCCCAGCCAGCTGCGCCAGCGCGGGTCGACGGCGCGGTGGCCCAGCAGCCGCCAGGCCGACCCGCTCGGGGCGACCGGCGGGTGCGGCAGCGTCCAGCCCAGCTCGGCCAGCGACCGGTCGGCCTTGGTGTGGTTGCACCGCCGGCAGGCCGCGACGACGTTGTCCCAGCTGTGCGTGCCACCCCGGCTGCGCGGCCACACGTGGTCGATGCTGGTGGCCGGGGCACCGCAGTAGACGCACGTCGAGCCGTCCCGGGTGAAGACGGCGCGGCGGGACAGCGGCACCTGCGCCGGGTAGGGCACCCGCACGTACCGGGTCAACCGGACGACGACCGGCACGGGCAGCGCCACGAGCTCGGCGTGGCAGAACACGTCCGAGACGTCGACCGGCTCGGCCTTGTGGGCCAGCACGAGCACGATGGCCCGCCGGCTGGACACCACGCACAGCGGCTCGTACGTCGCGTTGAGCAGCAGGGTGGCCGCAGTCGTGGCAGCGGGCGGCACGGGACCGGGGCGGGTGTCGCGCCGCGGGCCCGGCGGGCCCGACGCGGACGACGACCCGAGTGCGGTGAGCGGCACGGGGCACCTCCGTCAGCCCCGGACCGCCGGGGTGCTGCACGACCCACGGGCACCCCCATCCTGCACCGCCCAGGTGACGAACGGGCAAACGAGTTGTCGGGGGTGGTGGCTACCGTCGGCGCGTGACCGCCTCGCCCGACCTGCGCCCGGACCCCGCCCTCGCCCCCCGGCTCGACCTCGTCGAGGACCTGCACGGCCACCGCGTCGCCGACCCCTACCGCTGGCTGGAGGACGCCGCCGACCCGCGGACCTCGGACTGGTCCGCGGCGCAGGACGAGTACGCGACCGCCCTGCTGGGCGCGCTCCCGGACCGGGAGGCCTTCGCCGCGCGGCTGTCCGAGCTGGTCCGCTCCGGCGCCGTGGGACTGCCCGCGTGGCGGGCCGGCCGCGCCTTCTCCACCCGCCGCGACCCCGGGCAGGAGCACGCGGTGCTGCGGGTGCGCGAGCCCGACGGCACCCACCGGGTGCTGGTCGACCCGATGCAGCTGGACCCGGCCGGCACCACGACGCTGGACGCCTGGTCGCCCTCCCCCGACGGCACCCGGTTGGCCTACCAGGTCTCGGTGGGCGGCGACGAGGAGTCCCGGCTGTTCGTCCTGGACGTGGCCACCGGGGAGCTGCTGGACGGTCCGGTCGACCGCTGCCGCTACTCCCCCGTCGCCTGGCTGCCCGGGGGCGAGGAGCTCTTCTACGTCCGCCGGCTGGCCGCCTCCGACGTCCCGGCCGGTGAGGAGCAGTTCCACCGGCGGGTGTGGCGGCACCGGGTCGGCGCCGACCCGGCCACCGACGTGCTGGTGCACGGGGAGGGCCTGGACCCCACCAACTACTACGGCGTGCGGGTCTCCGCCGACGGCCGCTGGTTGGTCGTCTCGGCCTCGGCCGGCACCGCCCCCCGGGACGACGTGTGGCTGGCCGACCTGCACGGGGACGGGACGTTGGCACCGCTGCAGGTCGGCGTGGACGCCCAGACCTCGGCGTGGGTGGCCCGGGACGGGCGGCTGTGGCTGTTCTCCGACCGGGACGCCCCGCGTGGTCGGCTCGCCGTCGCCGACCCGGCCGACCCCGGCACCTGGGCGCCCGCCGCCTGGACCGAGGTGATCGCGCAGTCCGACGACGGCGTGCTCACCGACGTCGCCCTGGTCGACGGCGTCGACGGGTCGTTGCAGGTCCTCGCCGTCCACGCCGTGGACGCCACCGACCGGTTGTCCCTGTGGGCCGCCGACGGCTCGGGCCGGGTCGGGGAGGTGCGGGTGCCGCCGGGGTCGATCGCCGGGGTGAGCGCCCCGCCCGAGGGCGGGACGTCGGCGTGGGTGGGCTACACCGACCACGCCACCCCGCCGTCGGTGCTGCGCTGGGACGCCGCCGACCCCACCGCGCTGACCGACTGGGAGCGGGCCCCGGTCGCCGGCGCCGTCCCGGACGTCGTCGTCACCGAGACCCGTGCGACCTCGGCCGACGGCACCCCGGTGCACCTGTTCGTCGTCGCCCTGGAGGGCGCACCCTCGACGCCGCGGCCCACCGTGCTCTACGGCTACGGCGGGTTCAACGTGTCGCTGACCCCGGGCTACAGCGCGCAGACGCTGGCCTGGGTCGCCGCCGGCGGGGTGTGGGCCGTGGCCAACCTGCGGGGCGGGTCCGAACACGGTGAGGAGTGGCACCGCGCGGGCATGCGCGAGCGCAAGCAGAACGTGTTCGACGACTTCGCCGCCGCCGGTGAGCACCTGGTGGCCCAGGGCTGGACGACCCACCCCCAGCTGGCCGTCTTCGGCGGTTCCAACGGGGGTCTGCTGGTCGGCGCGACGCTGACCCAGCGCCCCGACCTGGCCGCGGCCGTCGTGTGCAGCGCCCCGCTGCTGGACATGGTGCGCTACGAGCTCTTCGGGCTGGGCCGGACGTGGAACGACGAGTACGGCACCGCGGCCGACCCCGAGGAGCTGGGCTGGCTGCTGGGGTACTCGCCCTACCACCGGGTGGTCGAGGGTGCGGCGTACCCGGCCGTGCTGATCACCACCTTCGAGTCCGACACCCGGGTGGACCCGCTGCACGGCCGCAAGCTGGCCGCGGCGCTACAGCACGCCACCTCCGGGGCCGCGCCGATCGTGCTGCGGCGCGAGGTGGCGGTGGGCCACGGGGCGCGTGCGGTGAGCCGTACGGTGGGTCTGGCGGCGGACCAGCTCGCCTTCCTGGCGGCGCACACCGGGCTCTCTGCCCGCTGACCCCGCACCCCCCGCCGACGGCCGGCCCGGCCACGCGCCGTCCCAGACCCGGACGGCACAGCCGTGCCCGTGAGCACCCGGGGACCTGGCGACGGCGCGGGTCGACCGACGACCCCGATGCACCTGGGAGACTCCTGCAGTGATGAGCACAGCACTGTCCGTCACCGCGGCGGCGACCGACGGCCTGGACGCCCCGAGCTGCGTCACCGACGACTCGTCCTCGTTGTGCGCCCGGCTCTACGAGTGGTTCGGCATGGACTGGCTGGCCGCGAACGCGCAGACCCTGGTGGCGACCCCGCTGCGGATCCTGCTGATCGTGGTGGTGGCGCTGGTCGCGCGGGCGGTCATCAACCGCACGATCCGCCGGCTGACCGACCGCACCGCCACCGGTCAGATGCCGACGATCCTCAAGCCCCGCCGCACCAAGGGCCCCGGGCCCTCCCACCAGCAGGTGGTCGAGCAGGTCGCCGAGCGCCGCACCCAACGCTCGGAGGCGGTCGGGTCGGTGCTGCGCAGCTTCGCCTCGATCGTCGTGTTCTTCATCGCGATCGTGCTGGTGCTCGGTGAACTCGGCATCAACCTGGCCCCCATCGTCGCCTCGGCCGGTGTCGTCGGCGTCGCGCTGGGCTTCGGCGCGCAGAACCTGATCAAGGACTTCATCGCCGGGATCGGGATCATCCTGGAGGACCAGTACGGCGTGGGCGACGTCGTCGACCTGGGCGAGGCCAGCGGCACGGTCGAGGCCGTGGGGCTGCGGATCACCCGACTGCGCGACGTCAACGGCGTGGTCTGGTACGCCCGCAACGGCGAGGTCCTGCGGGTGGGCAACAAGAGCCAGGGCTACGCCCAGGTCGTCATCGACATCCCGGTCGCCCACGACACCGACCTCGAGAACTGCCGCACGGTCATCCAGGAGGTCGGGGACGCCGTCTACGCCGAGCCCGAGTGGGCGCAGGTCATCCTGGACCAGCCCGAGTCGCTGGGCGTGGAGTCCATCACCGCCCAGGGCATCCTCATGCGCCTGCAGGTCCGCACGACGAACGCCGACCAGTGGCGGGTCGGCCGCGAGCTGCGGATGCGGCTGCAGGAGCGCTTCGCCACCGAGGGCATCAAGATCCCGCTGCCCACCTTCGGGGCCCCGGCCACGGGGGCTGCGCCCTGAGCCACCGCGCCCCGGAGGAGGTGGCCGCCGACCGGCCGGCCAGCTACCGGTCGGTGTTCGCGGTGCCGGAGTTCCGTCCGCTCTTCGGGTCCTACCTGCTCTCGACCATCGGCGACGAGCTGGCCCGGCTGGCCCTCACCGTGCTGGTCTACCAGCGGACCGGGTCGGCGCTGCTGAGCGCGGCCACCTTCGCGATCAGCTACCTGCCGTGGCTGCTGGGCGGGCCGGTGCTCTCGGCGCTGGCCGACCGGTTCCCCCGCCGCACGGTGCTCGTGGCCAGCGACGCGGCCCGGGCCGTGCTGGTGGGGGTCATGGCCCTCCCCGGCATGCCGCTGCCGGCGCTGCTGGTGCTGCTGCTGGCGGTGTCGGTCTGCTCGCCGCCGTTCGAGTCCGCGCGGTCGGCGCTGACCGCGGACATCCTCACCGACGACCGCTACGCCGTGGCGACCTCGGTGACCGGGATCCTGCAGCAGGTCTCCCAGATCGGTGGGTTCCTGCTCGGCGGGTTCCTGGCGACCGCGTTCACGCCGTCCCTCGCACTGGCGGTCAACGCCCTCACCTTCGCGGTGTCCGCGATCTGGCTGGCGGCCGGTCTGCAGCGGCGGCCGGCGCCGGTGCCCGAGGACGGGACGGACCCGGGCACCGTGCTGACCGACGTGGGCCGCGGCCTGCGTCTGGTGCTGGGCACCCCGCGACTGGCCTCGATCGTCGCCGTCCTGTGGGTCGGCGTGCTGTTCGTCAACGGCCCCGAGGGGATCGTCACACCGCTCTCGGTGGAGCTGACCGGCTCGGCCGCGCTGGTCGGGGTGCTGCTGTCCGCCCAGCCCGCGGGCACGATCGTGGGGGCGGTGCTGGTCGGCCGGTTCACCTCCCCGGCCCGGCGCGAGCAGCTCATGGTGCCGCTGGTGGTGCTGTCCCTCGTGCCGCTGGTGCTCGTGTGGCCCGCCCTGCACCTGGGCGGCACAGGGGCCCTGGTCGCGGTCACCGCGCTGCTGGCGCTGTCCGGCGCCGGGTCGGCCTGGACCATCCCGCTCAACGTGGTCTTCGTGCAGGCCGTGCCCTCGGCCTACCGGGGTCGCGCCTTCGGGGTCGCGATCGCCGGGCTGTTCGGGGCCCAGGGGCTGGGCGCGGTGGGCGCCGGGGCGCTGGCGTCGGAGCTCCCACCGACGGCCGTCGTCGGGGTGCTGGGCGCCGTCGGCCTGGTCGCCGTCGTCCCGACGCTGGTGGCACTGGTCCGCACCCGCCCACCCACGGACGCCGGGACTGCGGGACCATCGAGGGCATGAGCGAGTCGAGTCGGCCCCTCCCCTCGGCACGCACCTTCTACGCCGAGGTCGGCGGGGCCCCCACCTTCCACGCCCTGGTGGCGCACTTCTACGCCGGGGTCAGGCAGGACCCGGTGCTGGCGCCGCTGTACCCGCAGGACGACTGGGAGGGCGCCGAGGACCGGCTGCGCGGCTTCCTGGAGCAGTACTGGGGCGGCCCGACCACCTACTCCCAGGAGCGCGGGCACCCCCGGCTGCGGATGCGGCACGCGCCCTTCGCCATCGCCGAGCCCGAGCGCGACGCGTGGCTGCGCAACATGCGCGCCGCCGTGGACTCGCTGGACCTGACCCCCGAGCAGGACGCCACCCTCTGGGGCTACCTGGAGATGGCCGCCCGGTCGATGCAGAACCGCTGGACCGAGCCGGCCGAGGGCGACCTCTCCCCCTGACCCGCCCCACCCGCACCAGCTGACAGCGCCGTCGGCGTGCCCCCGAGACCCGCTGGAGCACCCGTGACCACCACCCCCGACGCATCCGCCGCCACCGACTGGTGGCGCGACGCGGTCTTCTACCAGGTCTACATCCGGTCCTTCGCCGACGGCGGGGACGACGGCGTCGGCGACCTCGCCGGCATCCGGGCCAAGCTGCCCGAGCTGGTCGCGCTGGGCGTCGACGCGCTGTGGATCAACCCGTTCTTCCCCTCGCCGATGGCCGACCACGGCTACGACGTGTCCGACCCCCGCGACGTCGAGCCGGTGTTCGGCACCCTGGCCGAGTTCGACGCGCTGCTGGCCGAGGCGCACGAGGCGGGCATCCGGGTGACCATCGACCTGGTGCCCAACCACACCTCCGACCAGCGCGAGTGGTTCCAACAGGCACTGGCCGCGGGCCCCGGGTCGGCCGAGCGGGCCCGCTACGTCTTCCGGGACGGGCAGGGCGCCGACGGTGCGCAGCCGCCGAACAACTGGCCCTCGATCTTCGGCGGTCCGGCGTGGACCCGGGTCGCCGACGGGCAGTGGTACCTGCACCTGTTCGCCCCCGAGCAGCCCGACCTGGACTTCACCCACCCCGAGGTGCTCGCCGACCTGGAGCAGACGCTGCGCTTCTGGCTGGACCGCGGGGTCGACGGCTTCCGGATCGACGTGGCGCACGGGATGGTCAAGGCCGAGGGCCTGCCCGACGTCGACTTCGACGAGGCCGGCCTGTTCGACGACCACGGTCCGGGCGACCCGCGGCTGGACAACGACGGTGTGCACGACGTCCACCGGGCGGTCCGCCGGGTGATGGACGCGTACCCCGGCACGATGACCGTGGGCGAGGTCTGGGTCTCCGACGACGAGCGGCTGGCCCGGTACCTGCGCCCGGACGAGCTGCACTCGGCGTTCAACTTCCGGCTGCTCACCGCCGACTGGGACGCCGCCTCCCTGCGTGACGCCGTCGTGCACTCCCTGGCCTCGGTCGAGCAGACCCCGGCGCCGGCGTGCTGGGTGCTGTCCAACCACGACCGCCCGCGGCACGTCACCCGCTACGGCGACGGCGAGCTCGGCACCCGCCGGGCGCGGGCCGCGGCCCTGCTGCAGCTCGCGCTGCCCGGGATGGCCTTCCTCTACAACGGCGACGAGCTGGGCATGCCCGACGTCGACCTGCCTGACGAGGCCCTGACCGACCCGGTCTGGGAGCGCTCGGGGCACACCGAGCGCGGCCGGGACGCCTGCCGCATCCCGGTGCCGTGGAGCGGCGACGCCCCGCCGTACGGCTTCACCAGCGGCTCGGACACCTGGCTGCCGATGCCGGCGGGCTGGGCCGGGCTCACCGCGCAGGCCCAGGCCGGTGACCCCGACTCGATGCTGTCGCTGTACCGGTCCGCGCTGCACACCCGTCGGACCTCCCCGCTGGTCCGCGGCGGGCTGACCTGGCTGCCGGCCCCGGAGGGCTGCCTGGCCCTGCGCCGGGACGGCGGCCTGGTCCTGCTGGTCAACCTCTCCGGCGCGCCGGTGTCACTGCTGCCGGGTGACGTGCTGCTGGCCAGCGCCGACGTGACCGGGGGGACGCTGCCGCACGACGCGGCGGTCTGGCTGCGGGACTGACCCCGGGCCCGCCCGGCGCCTCCCGGACCCCTCGGTCCGGGAGGCGCCGTGGGCGGGCACGGGTAGCATCGATTTCGACACGACCCGTGACGAATGTGGTGACGAGCGACCCGTTCGTCGTCCCCGCTGACCAGCCCAGGAGGCCGTCCGGCATGGCCCTGCTGCAGGTGGACGGACTCGTCAAGACCTTCGGCGCCCGCCGCGTGCTGCAGGGGGTCTCCTTCGCGCTGGACGGCGGGGAGGTCGTCGGTCTGGTCGGCGCCAACGGCGCCGGGAAGTCCACCCTGGGCGACGTCGTGGCCGGCACCACGCCCCCCGACGGCGGGTCGATGACCCTCGACGGGCGGCCCTACGCACCGCTGTCCCCGGACGACGCCCGCCACCTGGGGGTGGGCGTGGTCGAGCAGCTGGTCCGCATCGACCCGCAGCTGACCGTGGCGCAGGCCCTGGCCCGGGGCGGCGACGCCGCCGGTCTCTCCGAGCGGGTGCTGCGCGACCGCGCCCGGGCGGTGCTCGCCGAGGTGGGCCTGGAGCTGGACCCCGACCTGCTGGTGGGCGACCTGCCCCGGTTCGTGCACGGCCTGGTCGAGACCGCCCGGGTGCTGGCCGAGGACACCCGGCTCGTCGTCCTGGACGAGGTGTCGGCCGCGCTGACGCCCACCGAGGTGCTCGCCCTGCACGCCGTGGCCCGCCGGCTGCGGGAGCAGGGCCGCGGGGTGCTCTACATCAGCCACCGGCTGCCCGAGATGCTCGAGGTGGTCGACCGGGTGCTGGTGCTGCGCGAGGGCGTCATCGCCGCCGACTCCCCGGCTCGGGACCTCGACCCGGCCAGGCTGGCCGCCGCCACCCTCGCCCCCGCCCCGCTGACGCCGGCCCCGGCGGTCCCCGCCCGGCCGGTGGCCGCCCCGGTGGGGCCCGGCGCCGTCGTCCCCAGCCCGCGCCCCCCGGCGGAGGCCGCCCCGCGGCTGGACCGCCGGCCGCCCCGCCCGGCCGGCGACCGCGCCGTCGCGCTCTCCGTCCGGGGCCTACGGGTGCCCGATCGGGTCGACGGCGTGGACCTGGAGCTGCACCGCGGCGAGGTGCTCGGGCTCACCGGGGACCGCGCGTCGGGCGTCCTGGAGCTCGTCGGTGCCCTCAGCGGGGCCGTGCCCGCCTCAGCCGACGAGGTGCGGCTGCGGGGACGTCGCCACACCGGCTCGCCCATGCTGCCCGTCTACTCCCCCGACGAGGACGCCTACGGCGTCGACCCGGGCGAGACCATCGCGCGCACCCTCGTCGACGAGCCCTGGGGTCGACCGACGGACCTCACCACCGAGATCGCGTCGCTGCGCGGGGTGATCAAGACCGTCCACCAGCTGCACGTCAACACCGGCAGCATCCGCACCGTGTTCGGCGCGCTGTCCGGGGGCGACCAGCACAAGCTGGCGCTGGCCCGGTGGCTGGCCGCGGCCGGTGACGTCGTCGTGGTGCAGGAACCCACCCGGGGCCTGGACCAGCGCTCCCGCCGCGAGGTCCGGGCGCTGCTGGACGAGGCGACGGCGCGCGGCACCGCCGTGCTGGTGCTCTCCGTGGACCCCGACGAGCTCGCCGAGTGCTGCGACCGGGTGGGCGTGCTCGCCGACGGCCGGGTCGTGGAGTGGGTCGACGTCGCCGACACCGACCCCGCCGGACTGCGCGACCGGGTGCTCCGCCAGGCCGCCCGCGCCTGAGGCGACCGGAGCCCGGGCCCGGCCCGGGCGACCGGGGTCGTCCCGGCCCCCCGGCCCGGGACGACCACCGGGTCAGACCGTGATGGAGCCCGCGACACCGCGCAGCTTGTGCCGCGCCAGCGCCAGGTTCGCGGTGTTGCGGTCGAGCACCAGGTAGACGAACAACCCGGACGTGCCCGCGCCCTTGAGCACGTTGATCAGGTGGTACTGGGTGCGCAGCGTGATGAGGATGTCCTCGATCTCGTCGCTGAGCTCGATGTCGCTGATGGTGCGCAGCTTGGCGCGCACCACGTTGGAGTTGCCGGCCGCGGCCACGTTGAGGTCGAAGCCGGGGTTGCCGCCGGCGGCGAGGGCCATGCCGCTGTCGACGTCCACGATGGCGGCGCCGTTGGCGCCGTCGATCGAGAGCAGGTCGGAGATGACGGTGTCGAGCTGTGCCACGGGGGGTGCTCCTGTCGTCGGGGTGGGGGGTCGCGGCGGGGTGCCGCTGTCCGGGTCGGGTGACCCGGACCGTCCGGGCAGGCCGGACGGGTCTGGCGGGGTGGCGACGACCGGGGTCAGGGGTGCCGCGGGAGCTGGGGGGACGGATGGCGGCGGGTCCGGGACCGGCTCGGGGCCGGGCCCGGACACGGGCTGCGGTACGGGCTGCGATGCGGGTGCGGGTGCGGGTGCGGGCCGCCGGGTCGGGGGCGTCACCGGCTGCGGGTCGGGGTCCCACCAGGACCTCCACGCCGCCCGCCACCCGGGTGCCATCACCGTCGCCCTTCGTCGCCAGTGCTGTCCGTGACCACCCAACTGCGATCCGGCTCCGGAGGCAAATCCTGTTCCGCATCACCCGTGCCCCACGGCGTCGGCGGCCGACGCGCTGCCCGGGACACCGGGTCGGGTACCTTCCCGCGGACCGGATACGCGCCGGTCGGACGCCCGATCGCACCCGGAGGTACCGCCCCGTGAAGACCAGGGACCTGACCTACATCGCGCTCTTCGCCGCCATCACCGCGGTGCTCGGTCTCGTGCCGGCCATCACCGTCGGTCCGGTGCCGATCACCGCACAGACCCTGGGCGTGATGCTCGCCGGGTCCGTGCTCGGGGCCCGCCGCGGGTTCCTGGCGCTGCTGCTCTTCCTGGTGCTCGTGGCCGTCGGCCTGCCCGTGCTGCCCGGCGGGGGTGGCGGACTGGCCGTGTTCGCCGGGCCCACCGCCGGCTACCTGCTGTCCTGGCCGATCGCCGCCGGCGTCATCGGGGCGATCACCGAACGCGTCTGGTCGCGGTACGACCTGGGTTGGGCCGTCGTCGCCAACGCCGTCGGCGGGATCGTCGTCGTCTACGCCGTCGGGGTCACCGTGCTGGCCCTCGTGCTCGACCTGGGACCGGGGGCGGCGCTGGCCTCCGGTGCGCTGCCGTTCCTGATCGGGGACGCGGTCAAGGTCGCCATCGCCTCGGTCGTCGCCGTCCAGGTGCGCCGGGCCTACCCGGTGATCGAGCGGCCGCGCCGGGCGGCCACCGCCTCGTGAGACGCCGGCGGTCCGGGTCCGCGGACCCGGCCGCCGTCGCCGACCCCGCCCGCGGGATCGAGCTGCACGGCGTCGGACACGCCTACGGCGAGCGGACCGTGCTCACCGACCTGACGCTCACCCTGCACGAGCAGCGGGTCGGCGTCGTCGGTGCGAACGGGTCGGGCAAGTCCACCTTCGCCCGACTGCTCAACGGCCTCGTCGTCCCCACCGACGGCGAGGTGCTGGTCGACGGGCTGTCCACGGCGACCCAGCTGCGCGCCGTCCGCCGCCGGGTCGGGTTCGTCTTCCAGGACCCCGACGCACAGATCGTGCACCCCACCGTCGCCGAGGACGTCGCCTACGGACTGCAGAACCAGGGCGTGCCGGCCGCCGAGCGGGACGCCCGCGTCGCCGACGCGCTGGTCCGGTTCGGCCTGGACGGGCACGCCGACCACCCCGCCCACCTGCTGTCCGGCGGGCAGAAGCAGCTGCTGGCCATCGCCGGGGTGCTGGTGATGCGCCCGGCCCGGGTGGTGTTCGACGAGCCGACGACGCTGCTGGACCTGCTCAACACCCGGCGGGTCGCCGAGCTCATCGGCGGGCTGGCCGAGCAGGTCGTCGTCGTCACCCACGACCTGGACCTGCTCACCGACTTCGACCGGGTGCTGGTCGTCGACCGTGGCCGGGTGGTCGCCGACGACGTCCCCGCCCCGGCGCTGGCCGCCTACCGCGCGCTGATGGACGCCCGCCGGTGACCCTCGCGCTCTACGTGCCGCGGGCCTCACCGGTGCACCGGCTGCCGGCCGGGGCCAAGCTGCTCGCACTGGCCGTGGGCAGCGTGCTGCTCTTCGTGCTCAGCTCCTGGCCCGTGGTGCTCGGGGCACTGGCCGGCGTGCTGGTGGTCGGGCTGCTCACCGCCCGGCTGCCGGCGGCGGCGCTGTGGCGGCAGGCCCGCGCGGTGCTGTGGTTCCTGCTGGCTCTGCTGGTGGTGCACGTGGTCGTCGACGGGTGGCGTGAGGGCCTGGACACCGGCGGGCTGGCCGTCGTCCGGCTGCTGACCCTGGTGCTCGCCGCCGCGGTGGTGACCGCCACCAGCCGGGTCAGCGCGATGGTGGCCGTGGTCGAGCGGGTGTGCGGGCCCCTGCGGCTGGTCGGGGTCCGTCCGGCCCGGATCGGGTTGCTGGTGGCGATGACGCTGCGCTTCATCCCGGTGGTCAGCGAGCGGGCCGCCCGGATCCGGGAGGCCCAGGCCGCCCGCGGGGGTGCCGTGCGCGGCCCGCGGGCCCTGGCGGTGACCGTGGTGCCGCTGCTGGTGCAGGTGCTGGTGCTGGCGCACACCCTGGCCGAGGCGCTGGACGCCCGCGGGGCAGACTCCGAGTCGTGACCGTCGTCGGCCTGTACGTGACCCCGCACGCCGCCGCCCCGATGCAGGCGGTGGACCAGGTGCAGGCGCTGCCGGGTCTGGGTCTGGCCGGGGACCGCTACGCGCTCGGCGGTGGCACCTGGGCGGACTGGCCGGATGCGGAGAAGCAGCTGACGCTCATCGACGTGGACGCGGTCGCCGAGGTGGCCGACCTGGTGGGGGCGCCGTTCACCCCAGCCGACACCCGCCGCAACGTCGCCACCCGCGGGGTCGACCTGCCTGCGCTGGTCGGCCGGTTCTTCCTGGTCGGTGACGTGCTGGCGTTCGGGATGAAGCGCTGCCCGCCGTGCCGGCACCTGGCCACGCTGACCGGGCTGCCGCTGGTGAAGCCGATGGCGCTGCGCGGCGGGATCAACGCGGCGCTCTTCACCACCGGCACGATCGCCGTCGGCGCGCCCGTGCGGCAGGTCGAGGACGCCGAGGCCGCGACCCTGGGGGCACCCGCCGTGCGGCCGGTGCCGCGCGTGGTCGGCGCCTGACTCAGCCGATGGGCAGCGGACCCTCGTCCTGGTGGGCGGCGAGGAACTCCTTCTCCCCGGGCGTGAGCCGGCGGGGGCGGTCCAGGGCGAAGTCGACCGGCACCAGCAGGGTGCTGCCGGTGACGGCCAGGCGGCCGTGGTCGAAGAGCTCGTAGTGGCACACGAACGACGCGGCCCGGGCGTCGGAGCACCAGATCTGCACGTCGAGGGGGTCCTTGTCGTAGACCACCGGCCGCTTGTAGGCGATCTCGTGCTTGGCGACGACGATGCCGCGGCGCAGGCCGGTGATCTCGTCGTGCGTGGGCTGGTCGAAGAACAGCGCCACCCGGGCGGTCTCGAAGTAGCCGAGGAAGGCGACGTTGTTGACGTGCTGGTAGGCGTCCATGTCCGACCAGCGCATGGGGACCTGCACCGAGAACCTCACGGGGGGACACACTGCCGTACGGGGGCGTCCTACGGTGAGGCGGTGACCTGGATGGCGGGCGAACCCGGTGTGGTCGGGCTCCCCTCGGGCCGGCTCGTGCGCGGCCGCGGGCTGCGCCAGGAGCTGCCCGACCCGGACTTCGGCCTGCTCCTCCTGGGCCGCGACCGGCCAACGGCGTGGCCGCACCGCTGGGTGGCTCGGCCGGACTTCCGCCTGCCGCGCGGTGACCTCCGGGCGGCGCTGGACGACCTGCTGGTGCGGGCCGGCGCCGAGCGGGTGGAGCTGGCCTGCGGCGGGGGCACCGGGCGGACGGGGACAGCGCTGGCCTGCCTCGCCGTCCTGGACGGGGTGCCGGCCGCCGACGCGGTGGAGTGGGTGCGCACGCACTACCGGCGCCGGGCGGTGGAGACCCCCGCCCAGCGCCGGTTCGTCAGCGCCTGGTGCCGGTGACCACCGCAGCGGGTCGCCCCACGGTCATCGGGTCGCGTCGTGACGCGACCCGATGACTGCCCGGTGACCCGCTGCAGCTGCTAGTCGCGCGACAGTTTGCGGTAGGTCGCCCGGTGCGGGCGGGCCGCGTCGGCGCCGAGGCGCTCGACCTTGTTCTTCTCGTAGTCGTCGAAGTTGCCCTCGAACCAGAACCACTTGCTGTCGCCCTCGTAGGCGAGGATGTGCGTCGCGACGCGGTCCAGGAACCAACGGTCGTGGCTCACCACGACGGCGCAGCCCGGGAACTCGAGCAGCGCACCCTCCAGGCTGGTGAGGGTCTCGGTGTCCAGGTCGTTGGTGGGCTCGTCGAGCAGCAGCAGGTTGCCGCCCTGCTTGAGCGTCAGCGCCAGGTTCAGCCGGTTGCGCTCACCGCCGGAGAGCACGCCGGCCTTCTTCTGCTGGTCGTGGCCCTTGAACCCGAAGGCGGAGACGTAGGCGCGGGAGGGCACCTCGACGTTGCCGACCTTGATGTGGTCCAGGCCGTCGGAGACGACCTCCCACAGGCTCTTGGCCGGGTCGATGCCGCTGCGGTTCTGCTCGACGTAGCTGATCTTGACCGTCTCGCCGACCTTGATGGAGCCCCCGTCGGGGGTCTCCTGGTCGACCAGCATCTTGAACAGGGTGGTCTTGCCGACGCCGTTGGGGCCGACGATGCCGACGATGCCGTTGCGGGGCAGGGAGAACGACAGCCCGTCGATGAGCACCCGGTCGCCGAAGCCCTTGACCAGCTTGTCGGTCTCGATGACCACACTGCCCAGCCGCGGGCCCGGCGGGATCTGGATCTCCTCGAAGTCCAGCTTGCGGAACTTGTCGGCCTCCGCGGCCATCTCCTCGTAGCGGGCCAGGCGGGCCTTGGACTTGGCCTGGCGGGCCTTGGCGCCCGAGCGCACCCACTCCAGCTCGTCCTTGAGGCGCTTGGCGCGCTTGGCGTCCTTGGCGCCCTCGACCTTGAGGCGGTTGGCCTTGGTCTCCAGGTAGGTGGAGTAGTTGCCCTCGTAGGGGTAGGCCCGGCCGCGGTCGAGCTCGAGGATCCACTGCGCGACGTTGTCCAGGAAGTACCGGTCGTGGGTGACGGCGACGACGGTGCCGGCGTACTTCTCCAGGTGCGCCTCCAGCCAGGCCACGGACTCGGCGTCCAGGTGGTTGGTGGGCTCGTCGAGCAGCAGCAGGTCCGGCGCCTCCAGCAGCAGCTTGCACAGCGCGACGCGGCGGCGCTCACCACCGGAGAGGACCTTCACGTCGGCGTCACCGGGCGGGCAGCGCAGCGCGTCCATGGCCTGCTCGATGCGGTTGTCGAGCTCCCAGCCGTCACCGTTCTCGATGACCTCCATGAGCTCGCCCTGCTCGGTGAGCAGCGAGTCGAAGTCGGCGTCGGGCTCGCCCATCGCCGCGCTGACCTCCTCGAAGCGGGTCAGTGCACCGCGCAGCTCGCGCACGGCCTCCTCGACGTTGCCGCGCACGTCGAGGTCCTCGTTGAGCGGGGGCTCCTGCTGCAGCATCCCGACGGTGGCGTCCGGGGCCAGGGTGGTGTCGCCGTTGGAGGCGTGCTCGAGCCCGGCCATGATCTTGAGGACCGTGGACTTGCCGGCGCCGTTGGGGCCGACGACGCCGATCTTCGCGCCCGGCAGGAACGCCAGGGTCACGTCGTCGAGGATGACCTTGTCGCCGTGCGCCTTGCGGGCGCGGACCATGGAGTAGATGTACTGGGCCACGGGAGCCTTCCGTCGTCTGCGGGATCGTGCTGGTCTGTGCGGCGGGGCGCCCCGTGCCGGGGTCCTGCTCCACGCCGTCGTCCATTCTCCCAGCCCCGGGCAACCCCGGTGGCGCCGGGACCGGCCCGCGGGCCGGCCCCGACGTCCCCGCGGTCAGAACGGGGCCGGCTGGGACTGCACCTCCCCGGTGGCCACGTCGATCGGCTCGCCGGCCTCGGTGACGACGTCCGACGTGCCCTCGCCGACGGCGTCGGTGGACCCGGCCGCCCGGGCGGTGCGCTTGAAGACCGCACTCCCCCGGCTGAGGTCGTGGCCCACCACCTGGGCACGGACGACCGGTCGGCTGCGGCGGCCGCCGTCCACCTCGTACTCCGAGGTCGTGATCCGGCCGACGACGACGACCGGGTCGCCCTTGACCACGCAGGCCGAGACGCTGCCGCCCAGGCCGTTCCAGGCGTCGACGTCGACGTAGAAGGTGTCGCCGTCGACCCACTCGCCGCTGCCGCCGTCGAGGCGGCGCTCGGTGGCGGCCAACCGGAACTTGGTGACCTCACCGGCCCCGGCCCGTCGGCGGGTGGGTGAGTCGACGACGTTGCCGACGAGGGTGATCGTGTTCTGGCTCATGGTGCTCCTCGGGAGGTCGGTGCCGACGGCTGCCGCCGGACACCCCGACCCTCGGCCCGCGGGCACCCCGCCGGGTGCGCCGGCGGGCATCTGTGGATCGGCCCGCCGGTGTGGACGACGGCGCGCGGGAGGGCGCCGGACCCGCTACGAGCGGGTGGGATGATCGGCGCCAGCCGAGCGCCCGTAGCTCAGCGGATAGAGCAGGGGCCTTCTAATCCCTTGGTCGCAGGTTCGATTCCTGCCGGGCGCACCACCAGGACGCCGAGGGCCCCGCACCCGGTGGGGTGCGGGGCCCTCGGGGACGTGTGGCTCAGCCCTTGCGGGTCCACCCGATCGCCGGGGCGACCTCGCGGACGACGGTCTCCAGCAGCCGGGTGTTGTAGTCCACCCCGAGCATGTTGGGCACCGTGAGCAGCAGGGTGTCGGCCTCGCGGACGGCGGCGTCCTTGGCGAGCTCCTCGGCCAGCTGGTCCGGCGGACCGGCGTAGGTCTTGCCGAACCGCGAGCGCATCCCGTCCAGGATGCCGACCTGGTCCTCGCCGCTGCGGTCACCGAAGTACATCCGGTCCTCGTCGGTGGTGACCGGCATGACGCTGCGGCTGACCGACACCCGGGGCTCGTGCGCCCAGCCGGCATCGGCCCAGGCGGTCCGGAACCGTTCGATCTGCTCGGCCTGCAGCTCGTCGAAGGGGATGCCGGTGTCCTCGGTGAGCAGCGTGGAGCTCATCAGGTTCATGCCCTGCTCGCCGGCCCACACGGCGGTGCCGCGGGTGCCCGAGCCCCACCAGATGCGCTCGGACAGACCCGCGGACTGCGGCTGGACGCCCAGCCGGCCGGTGACGCCACCGGTCATCCGCGGGTCGGCGTCGGCCACCCCGGCGCCGGCGATGGCGGCCCGGAAGAGCTCGGTGTGGGACCGCGCGAGGTCCCCGCCGTCGTCGTCGAAGCGGTAGCCGAAGGCGGTGGCGCCGCGCAGCGCGGTCTCCGGTGACCCCCGGCTGATGCCGAGCTGGAGCCGACCGTCGCTGAGCAGGTCGCTGATCGCGGCCTCCTCGGCCATGTACAGCGGGTTCTCGTAGCGCATGTCGATGACGCCGGTGCCGATCTCGATCCGGCTGGTGCGGGCGGCGACGGCGGCCAGCAGCGGGAACGGCGCGGCGAGCTGGCGGGCGAAGTGGTGCACCCGGTAGTACGCGCCGTCCAGGCCCAGCTCCTCCGCGGCGACGGCGAGCTCGACGCTCTGCACGAGCGCGTCACGGCCGGTGCGCACCTGCGAACCGCGCCCGGGGTTCCAGTTGCCGAAGCTCAGGAAACCGATCTTCTTGTCCATGTCGAGACCTCCTCGGTCACTCACTTGAACACTCAACCACCTATGGGTGTTCCGACACCAGAGCGGGCCCGGCCACAGGGTGCGTGGCCGGGCCCGATCGGGGGTGGTGCGGGAGGGTCAGACGCCTGCGGTGCTCAGCGCGGGGTAGTCGGTGTAGCCCTCGGCGCCGCCGCCGTAGAAGGTCGAGCCGTCGGGCTCGTTCTCCTCGTGGCCGCCGACCCAGCGCTCGACCAGGTCGGGGTTGGCGATGACGGCGCGGCCGACGGCGACGCACTCGGCGTGACCCTGCTCGACGAGGGCGAGGGCCTCCTGCCGCTCGGTCGGGGAGGCGAAGCCGGTGTTGGCCATCAGCGGCCCACCGAAGCGGCGGCGCAGGTCCTGCACCAGCTCGCCGGCGGGGTCGGCGTGCAGCACGGACAGGTAGGCCAGGCCCAGCGGGGCGAGGGCGTCGATCAGCACGCCGTAGGTGGCGCGGACGTCGGCGGCGTCGTCCTCGACGACCCCCTGCACGCCGTGCGCGGGCGAGATGCGAAGACCCACGCGGCCGGCGCCGATCTCGGCGGCCACCTCGGTGACGACCTCCACGACGAACCGGGCACGGGCCTCGGCACTGCCGCCGTACACGTCGGTGCGGGTGTTGGAGCCCGCTGCGAGGAACTCGTGCAGCAGGTAGCCGTTGGCACCGTGCACCTCGACGCCGTCCAGGCCGGCGTCGACGGCCCGGCGGGCCGCGGCCACGAACTCGGCCTTCACCGCGACGGCCTCCTCGGTGGTCAGCGCGTGCGGCACCGGGTAGGGCGCCTTGCCCGTGGGGGTGTGCACCTCGCCGTCGATGGCGATGGCCGACGGCGCGACGATCCGGTCGGTGCCGGTGATGTCGGTGTGCGACACCCGGCCGGCGTTCATGACCTGCATGAAGAGGCGACCGCCGCGGGCGTGCACGGCGTCGGCCACGCGGGCCCAGCCGGCGGCCTGCTCGTCGGTGACGATGCCGGGCTGGCCGGGGTACCCGCGGGACTCGGCGCTCGGGTAGGTGCCCTCGGTGACGATGAGGCCCACGCTCGCGCGCTGGGCGTAGTGCTCGACGTTCAGGTCGCCGGGCACGCCGTCGGCGCTGGAGCGCATCCGGGTCAGGGGGGCCATGGCGATGCGGTTGGCGAGCTCGAGGTCTCCGAGCCGCACGGGAGAGAACAGGTCCATGTGCACAGCAGCCGTGGCGTCCGGCGGACCATTCCGGTCCGGTGGTGCGCGACGGGTCACACCCCGGAGGCGGCGGAGGCGGGGACCCCGCGCGACCCGTCCGTCCCACGCGTCGCGCCACGCTGGCGGGGGTGACGGAATGTGACGACGCGACCACGACGCTCCCGCCCGGCTTGCGCCGTTACAGCGGGTGCATGGGTGAGGCTGTCCCGGTGAGCCTCTCTGCCCCGCCGACCCCACCGGGGTCCCCCGGTGGTCCCAGCGGGCCGGGGCGCGACGCCCCGGGTCCCAGCGGGCCGCGCGCCGTCGACACCCTGCTGGCCGACCGCGGCCAGCTGTTCCGCGCGTTGTTCCTGGCCGCGCCCATCGGGAAGGCCGTCGTCGGCCTCGACGGTCGCCTGCTGGTGGTCAACCCGGCGATGTGCACGCTGACCGGCCGCTCCGCCGACGAGCTCGTCGGGCGGCACCTGGACCTGCTCGCCCACCCCGACGACCTCCCCGCCGAGGACCTGGCCCCCGAGCCGGTCGCCGGCTCCCCCGTGCTGGACCCGCACCTGGAGGTCGTCGGCGAGCGCCGCCTGCAGCGCGCGGACGGCAGCACGCTGTGGGTGCAGCAGGCCCGCGAGCTGGTCCGCCGCACCAACGGCGACCCGCACTTCGTCGTGCTCTCCCTCGTCGACGTCACCGACCGCCGCCGCGCGGAGGAGGACCTGGTCCGCCGGGCCCTCACCGACCCGCTGACCGGGCTGCCCAACCGCCGCTCGCTCACCGACCGGCTGCAGCACGCGCTCAACCTCTCCCGCCGCCGCGGCGCCCCCGTCGGTCTGGTGTACCTGGACCTGGACCGCTTCAAGGCCGTCAACGACTCCCTGGGCCACGAGGCCGGGGACCAGCTGCTGTGCCAGGTCGCCGACCGGCTCCGCTGGTCGACCCGGGTCGAGGACACCGCCGTCCGGCTGGGCGCCGACGAGTTCCTGGTGCTGGCCGAGGAGGTCGACGACATCGACGGCCTGCGCACGCTGGCCGAGCGCCTGATGCGGGTGCTGGACGACCCGTTCACCGTCAACGACCGCGAGATCGTGCTGTCGGCGAGCATGGGCCTGACCCTCGGCGTCGACGCCGCCCCCGACGCGCTGCTCAAGCAGGCGCACGGCGCCCTCACCCGGGCCAAGGCCAACGGCGGCCGCGGCCGGGTCGAGGTGCACGACGAGGCACTGTCCGACGGCGACGTCGACCAGCTGCAGCTGGAGAGCGACCTGCGGCACGCCGTCGACGCCGGTGAGCTGCGGTTGTTCTACCAACCGATCGTGGCACTCGCCGACGAGCGGCTGCTGGGCTACGAGGCGCTGATCCGCTGGCAGCACCCGACCCGCGGGCTGCTGCCCCCCGGCGCGTTCCTGGACGCCGCGGAGAACAACCGGCTGACCTCCAAGCTGGGCGCCTGGGTGCTGCGCCAGGCCTGCACCGACGCCGCGGGCTGGGAGTCCAGCCTGCGCGTGCACGTGAACATCTCCGCCCGCCACCTCGCCGAGCCCGGCTTCCCCGAGCTGGTCGCCGCCGCGCTGGTCGAGTCCGGCCTGGAGGCCGGCCGGCTGGAGCTGGAGATCACCGAGTCGACTGCGCTGTTCGCCGCCGAGGCCACCCTGCGGTCGGTCTCCGAGGTCACCGCGGCCGGCGTCACGCTCGCCCTGGACGACTTCGGCACCGGCTACTCGGCGATCACCGCGCTGCACCGGCTGCCGATCCACACGGTCAAGATCGACCGGTCCTTCGTCGCCGACGTCGTCACCGAGCCCTCGACGGCGGCACTCGTGCAGGGCCTGCTGCAGCTGGGCCAGGGCATGGGCCTGGAGGTCATCGCGGAGGGCATCGAGGACCAGGACCAGGCGGACTGGCTGCGCGAGCACGGGTGCCTGATGGCCCAGGGCTACGCCTTCGGCCGCCCGGCCCCGCTCCCCGCCCGGACGGCGCCCGCCCCGGCCTGACCCTCCGCGCGTCGCTCAGCCGGCGGTGAGGGTGGTCAGCTCGGGGCGCTTGGCCGAGCGGCCGTCCCCCGACGAGCGGCCGCGCAGCCGCCGTCCCACCCAGGGGACGACGAACGAGCGCACCCAGGCCGCCTCCGCCGCCACCCGGACCCGCCGGGCCAGCGGCGGCTCCGCGGCCAGCGGGGTGGACCAGTCGCCCTCGACGGGCACACCCAGTACAGCGGCTGCAGCGAGTGCCGTGCGGCGGTGGCCCTCGGCGTTGAGGTGCAGCCGGTCGGCGTCCCACATCCGCCGGTCCTGCACCCAGGTGGCGCCCCACTGGTCCAGCACGACGGCGCCGTGCCGGCGGGCGATGGACCACAGGTGGGCGTTGTACACCGCCGAACGGCCACGGGTGCGCCCGATGAGCGGGGTCTGCCGCGGGTCCACGCCGGTGGCCAGCAGCACGTCGGCGCCGGTGGAGCGGACCTCGGCGACGGCCTCCTCCATCTGGGCGGCCAGCGCGTCGGGGTCGGCGCCCGGCCGCAGCAGGTCGTTCCCGCCGGCCACGATGCTCACCAGGTCCGGCCCGACGGCCAGGGCGGCGGGCAGCTGGTCCTCGAGCACCTGTCCCAGCAGGCGTCCCCGCACGGCGAGGTTGGCGTAGTCCACCGTGCCCTGGGCCGCCGCCAGGTGTGCGGCCAGCCGGTCGGCCCAGCCGCGGTACTCCCCCGGCGTCCCGTCGGCGGGGTCCGACATCCCCTCGGTGAAGCTGTCGCCGACCGCCACGTACCGCTGCCACTCACTGCGCACCCGGCCATCATCACGGCTGCGCACCGGTGAGCCGACACACACCTCCCGAGGGGGGGCTGTGGGCCCTCCGGGCCGGGATCATGCGGGCATGCGCACCGACGTCGCCTGCAGCCTCACCGTCTCCTCCCCCGTCCCGGCGACCGCACTGCTCCAGGTGGCCGTCGCGGGCCCGACCCGCGAGGAGCTCACGGTCGTGTCCGCCGGCCAGGCCCGCACGGCCGAGGAGACCGACGTCGACGGCGCCCGGGTGCACCGGCTGGAGCTGGGCGCCGGGGAGACGACGATCGCCTACTCGGCCTCGGTCGAGTCCGGCGGCGCCGCCCGCGAGGTGACCGCCGCCGACTGGGCCACCTACCTGCGCCCCTCCCGCTACTGCCCGTCGGACCAGGTCGAGGGCTTCGCCTCCCGCGAGTTCGACCAGACGGTCGAGCGCGGCGAGCTGGTCCGCCAGGTCGCGCAGTGGGTCACCGACCGGCTGGTCTACGTGGCCGGCGCGAGCCGCCCGGTGGACACCGCGATCGACACGCTGCTCGCCGGTTCCGGGGTGTGCCGGGACTACACCCACCTGACCGTGATGCTGCTGCGCGCGCTGGAGGTGCCCGCCCGCCTGGTCGCCGTCTACGCCCCCGGGCTGTCGCCGATGGACTTCCACGCCGTCGTCGAGGCCGACGTCGACGGGGTGTGGAAGACCGTGGACCCGACCCGGCTGGCACCGACGTCGTCCCTGGTGCGGATCTGCCACGGCCGGGACGCCGCGGACACCGCCTTCCTCTCGCTGTTCGGGGGTCGCGCGACGCTGGGCCGGATGACCGTCACCGCCACCGTGGACGGCGACCTCCCGGCCCCCGACGACACCCCGTTCGCGCTGGCCTGACCCTCAACCCGGGGTCGAGGCTCCACCGGGGTGCCGGCGGCGGAGCTCGTCGGGCACCAGCTCCAGCAGCTCCTCGGGCAGCAGCGGGAGGTCCAGCAGGGACAGCTTGACCCGGCTGCGGTCCGCGGCGAGGGAGTCCTCGATGCGCACCAGCAGCCCGGCCTCGGCGCGCGCGGACACCTCCAGCACGTCGCCGGCGCGCACCCGTCCGGTGAGCAGGCCGTCGACCTCCACCGCGGGGCCGCCAGCGGTGAGCTCCAGGCGCAGCGGCTCGCCCGGCCCGAGCACCAGCGAGCGGCTGATGCCGTTCATCGGGGCCGAGGGCGTGACCAGGATGCCCTCGGCGCCGGGGCTCATCACCGGGCCGCCGGCGGCGTAGTTGTAGGCCGTGGAGCCCATCGGGGTGGCGATGATGAGCCCGTCGCAGCGGTAGTGGCCGTAGCGGCGCCCGCTCACCGACAGCGCGCCCTCCACCATCCCCTCGCCGGGGACGCGGGCCAGCACGACGTCGTTGAACGCGACGGTCTCCCACCCCGGCCCGCGGACGACCAGACAGCTTCGGGACTCGGTGGTGGACCGGCCCTCGGCCATCGCGGCGAGGGCCTCGTCGAGCTCCTGGCCCTCCACCTCGGCGAGGAACCCGAGGCGGCCCAGGTTGACCCCGAGGACCGGCACCGGGCGGTGGGCGAGCAGCCGCATGGCCCCCAGCAGCGTGCCGTCCCCGCCCAGCGCGATCACCCCGTCGCAGGCGCCGGCCAGCTCGGCGACGTCGACCGGCCGGACGCCGGGCACCTGCAGGCGCTCGACGTCCGGGGCGGCCGCGACCAGGTCCACGTCGTGGGTGGACGTCCAGGCCGCGACCTGGGCCGCGGCCACGGAGCAGTCCCGACGGGGGTGGAGCACCAGGCCGATGCGGCCCGACGGGTGCACGCGGTCAGCCCCGGAGCGTCTCGAGCAGGCGCAGCCAGACCTCGTTCATCGTCGGGTAGGCCGGCACGGCGTGCCAGAGCCGGGAGATCGGCACCTCGCCGACGACGGCGATGGTGGCCGCCTGCAGCATCTCCGACACCCCGGGCCCGACAAAGGTGACGCCGACCAGCACGTCGCGGTCGGTGTCCACCACGGCGACGGCCTTGCCCGTGTAGCCGTCGGCGAACAGCGCGGACCCGGCCACGTTCCCCAGCTCGTAGCGGACGACGGTGTGCGCGAGGCCCCGCTCCTGCGCCTGCGCGGCGGTCAGCCCGACGGAGGCCACCTGCGGGACGGAGAACGTGACCTGCGGGGTCGCGGCGTCGTCGGCGGTGGCGACGAACGGGGACCAGGCGGCCATCGAGACCTGCTCGCCGGTGGCCCGGGCGATGATCGCCGCGCCGCCCTGGCGGGCCTGGTACTTGCCCATGTGGGTCAGCAGCCGGCGGCCGTTCGCGTCGCCGATGCCGTACAGCCAGTCGACGCCGCGGACCCTCAACGTGTCGTCGACGTCGAGGTACTCCCCCGGGGTGAGGCCGACGGTGTCCAGGCCGATGTCGGAGGTCCGGGCCCGGCGGCCGGCGGCGACCAGGAACTCGTCCCCGCGCACCTCGCCGTCCGCGGTGGTGACGACGACCTCGGCACCCTCCCTGCGGACCGCCGTCACCGACGTGTTCAGCCGCACGTCGACCCCGCGTCCGCGCAGCGACTCGGCGACCGCGTCACCGGCCTCGGGCTCCTCCCCGGCGAGCAGCCGGTCCCCGCGCTGCAGCAGGGTGACGCGCGAGCCCAGCGCCGACCAGGCGGTGGCCATCTCCACCCCGACGACCCCGCCGCCCAGCACGACCAGCCGGCCGGGGGCGGCGGTGGCGCTGGTGGCCTCGCGGGCGGTCCAGACGCCGACGTCCTCGATGCCCTCCAGCGGCGGGACGGCGGCCTCGGACCCGGTGGCGACGACGACGGCGTGCGTCGCGGTGAGCCGGGTGGTGCTGCCGTCGGCGGCGGTGACGACGACGGTCTTCTCCCCGTCCAGGCGCCCGGTGCCGCGCAGCAGCGTGATGCCGGCGCCCTGCACCCACTGGACCTGGCTGGAGTCGTCCCACCCGCTGGTGAAGGAGGTGCGGCGGGCCAGGGTGGCCGCGACGTCCTGCTCGCCGGTGACGGCGGCGGCCGCGCCGGAGACCGCGCGGGCCTCCTCGAGCACCTCGGTGCCCCGCAGCAGCGCCTTGCTGGGCATGCAGGCCCAGTAGGAGCACTCGCCGCCGACGAGCTCGCTCTCCACGAGCGCGGCCGACAGCCCGCCGCGCACCACGGTGTCGGCGACGTTCTCTCCGGTGGAGCCGGCGCCGAGCACGATCACGTCGAAGGTCTGGTCCGCAGGGGTCTGTGCAGTGCTCACCGGCCCATCCTCACGGTGTGGTCGACTGCCCGCATGCCGGTCGATCGTGCCCAGTTCTCCGACGCCCTCCGGCAGTACGCGGCCGGTGTGGTGCTGATGTGCGTCCAGGACGACATCGACGACGTCGGCACGACCGTCACCTCGCTGATGAGCGTCTCGGCCGACCCGCCCCTGGTGGCGGTCGCGCTGACCACCGCCGGGTACCCGCTGGAGGTGCTGGAGTCGGTCGGGTCGTGTGCGCTGACCGTGCTGGGCACCGAGCACGAGATCGTGGCCAGCCGGTTCGCCTCCGCCGGGCGGCCCAGCGCCCGGCACCTGCTGGAGACCGTGCCGTGGCGGCGGGCCGGGCACAGCGGCGGCATCGTGCTGGAGCAGGGCCTGGCCGCCCTGGACTGCCGGGTGCACGGGCTGGTCGCGGCCGGGGACCACACCCTGGCCGTGCTCGAGGTGGTCGACGTCCCGGTGCTGCGGGATACCGGGGACCCGCTGCTGCGGCTGCGCGGGCGCTGGGCCGACGGCCGGGGGCAGGCCCTCCGCCGCGGGTGACCGGCCCTCTGCCGCGGGTGACGGGCCCTCCGCCGCGGGTGGCGGGCCGGGTGCGGGCGACTACCGTCGATCGGACGATGACTGCTGCACCCTTCTCCGAGTCCGCCGTCCGCCGCGCCGTCGTCCGGGCCGAGCGCGGGGTCCGGCTGGACGCCCTCGAGGCGGAGACCCTGCTGCACGCCCGCGGGCTGGCCCCGGGCGAGCCGCTGGACCGGCTGCTCACCGCGGCCTCCCGGGTGCGCGACGCCGGGCTGGCCTCGGCCGGGCGGCCCGGGGTGCTCACCTACAGCCGCAAGGTCTTCATCCCGCTGACCCACCTGTGCCGGGACCGCTGCCACTACTGCACGTTCGTCACGACGCCGGGGCAGCTGCGCGCGGAGGGCAAGGCCCCGTTCCTGTCCCCCGACGAGGTGCTCGCGGTCGCCCGCGCCGGCGCCGAGCTGGGCTGTAAGGAGGCGCTGTTCACCCTGGGCGACCGTCCGGAGGACCGCTGGCCGGTGGCCGCGGAGTGGCTGGAGGCGCACGGCTTCGACTCCACCCTGGGCTACCTGCGGGCCATGGCCGTGCGGGTGCTGGAGGAGACCGGCCTGCTCCCGCACCTGAACCCGGGGGTGCTCAGCTGGGAGGAGATCCAGCGGCTCAAGCCGGTCTCGGCGTCGATGGGGATGATGCTGGAGACGACGGCGACCCGGCTGTTCACCGAGCCCGGGGGCCCGCACTTCGGTTCCCCGGACAAGGACCCCGCCGTCCGGCTGCGGGTGCTGGAGGACGCCGGCCGCTCCGCGGTGCCGTTCACCACCGGGGTGCTGCTGGGCATCGGGGAGGACGCCGCCGAGCGGGTGGACGCGGTCCTGCAGATCCGGGCCTCGGCGCAGCGCCACGGTCACGTGCAGGAGGTGATCGTGCAGAACTTCCGAGCCAAGCGGCGCACGGCGATGGCCGCGACCGAGGACCTCGCGCTGCAGGAGTACGTGGCCGCGGTCGCCGTCACCCGGCTGCTGCTGGGGCCCGCCGCGCGGGTGCAGGCGCCGCCGAACCTGACCGACCCGGCCGAGCTGGGCCTGCTGGTGCGGGCCGGCGTCGACGACTGGGGCGGGGTCTCGCCGCTGACCCCGGACCACGTCAACCCCGAGCGGCCCTGGCCGCACATCGACACCCTCACGCAGCTGACCGCCGACGCCGGCTTCACGCTGCGCGAGCGGCTGGCCGCCCAGCCGCCGTACGTGCAGTCCCCCGAGCCGTGGCTGGACCCCCGGGTGCGACCGCACGTCGCCGGGCTGGCCGGCCCGGACGGACTGGCCGTCGAGGGCCGGCGGCCGGTCGGCCTCCCCTGGCAGGAGCCCGACGAGTCCTGGGGCGCCTCGCACACCGGGACCGGCCGGGTCGACCTGCACACCGCCATCGACACCGAGGGCCGCACCGACGACCGGCGCAGCGACTTCGACGCCGTCTACGGCGACTGGTCCGAGCTGCGCGAGCGCACCACCGCCGCCCGGGACGGCTCGACCACGGCGCTGCGGGTCGGTGACCCCGAGGTGCACGCGGCACTCGGCCGGGCGGAGCTCGACCCGGCCGGGCTGACCGACGCCGAGTACCTGACGCTGCTGGGCGCCGACGGCGGCGACCTGGACGCCCTCGCCGCGCTGGCCGACGCGGTCCGCTGGGACGTCAACGGCGACGACGTCACCTACGTGGTGAACCGGAACATCAACTTCACCAACGTCTGCTACACCGGCTGCCGGTTCTGCGCGTTCGCCCAGCGGCGCACCGACGCCGACGCCTACACGCTGTCCCTGGAGCAGGTCGGCGAGCGGGTGGACGAGGCCTGGGCCGGCGGGGCGACCGAGATCTGCATGCAGGGCGGCATCCACCCCGACCTGCCCGGCACCGCCTACCTGGACCTGGCCCGCGAGGTGAAGCGCCGGCAGCCGGGCATCCACCTGCACGCCTACTCACCGATGGAGGTCGTGAACGGTGCCGCCCGCACCGGGCTGTCGTTCACCGAGTTCCTGCTCGCGGCCAAGGAGGCCGGGCTGGACTCGATCCCGGGCACGGCCGCGGAGATCCTCGACGACGACGTCCGCTGGGTGCTGACCAAGGGCAAGCTGCCCACCGCCACCTGGCTGGAGGTGGTGGAGGCCGCGCACCGCGTGGGGCTGCCCTCGACCTCGACGATGATGTACGGCCACGTCGACACCCCCGCGCACTGGGTCGGCCACCTGCGGACGCTGGCGGCGCTGCAGGACCGCACCGGCGGGTTCCGGGAGTTCGTGCTGCTGCCCTTCGTGCACCACAACTCCCCCATCTACCTGGCCGGCGTGGCCCGCCCGGGGCCGACCAACCGGGAGAACCGGGCCGTGCACGCGGTGTCCCGGCTGCTGCTGCACGGTCGGATCGACAACATCCAGACCTCCTGGGTCAAGCTCGGCGACGCCGGCACCCAGGTGGTGCTGCAGGGCGGCGCCAACGACCTGGGCGGGACGCTGATGGAGGAGACGATCAGCCGGATGGCCGGCAGCGAGAACGGCTCGCTGAAGACCGTCGCCCAGCTGGAGGCGATGGCCGCGGCGATCGGCCGGCCCGCCCGCCAGCGCACCACCGAGTACGGCACGCCGACCGACGAGCGGCTGGCCACCGCCCGTTCCGACGCCGGGCGACGGGCCCTGACCCTGCAGGTCACCCCCGTCTGAGGCCCGCCACAACCACCCCGGGGGGCCCACGGTCGTCGACCGTGGGCCCCTCGGCGTCCCGGCCCCTCACCCACGGTGACACCGGTCGAGTCCGGATCCGTTCCGGTCACCCCCTGGGATGAAAAGCGGAACCAGGTGACCCGTTGGGGTTTGACCTGCGGCTCGACCTCTTGACGCCTCTTCACGCTGAGTCACATGGTGATCACCGACAGGCCCGGGACGACGTCGACCCGGTGGTGCCGCGTCGACCCGGAGCCCCGGTCCGACGCCCGCGGCACCGACCCCCCACCGTCGGACCCGGTGCCAGCCACCGCCGCCCCGCGACCCAGCCGGTCGCACCAGGAGACACACCCGAGATGCCAGCCCACAGGGCCCCCACCCGGCGACTGGGCCCCGCCGTCCGCCGCGCCGGTGTCGTGCTGCTCAGCGTCACCGCGCTCAGCTCCTGCCAGCTGCCCGACGTGAGCATGAGCCCGTCGCTGGACGCCGGCTCCAGCTCCGCGGCAGCCCGCACCACCTCCGCCTCCCCCAGCGCGACCCCGACCTCCTCGTCGGCGCCCGCCGAGGAGGCCGTCCAGGCCGTCGTCACCCCGGAGCCCGCCGCCCCGGTCCGCGCCCCCGGCGAGCTCGACGTCGGGTCGGTGACCCACGTGCTGGCCGCCGGTGAGCGTCAGCTGGTCATCGACTGGTGGACCACCGAGCAGGCCGCGGCCTGGACGGCGTCGGGGTCCAAGACGCTGCAGCTGTCCGCCCACCTCGAGGGCGGTGACCCCGACGACGAGCTGCTCGTGCTGGTCACCCGGTTCACCGCCGTGCTCGACGACGGCACCACCCGGACCCAGGTCGACGAGGACTCCGGTGAGTTCGTCATCCAGGCGCCGTACACCTACGGCACCGTGCTCACCCTGCCGCCGTCGGCCGGGGAGGCGACGGCACTGACCGTCGACGTGCAGTTCGACCTGCTCATCGAGACCGAACCCGGCTCCGAGCGCTACTTCCGCCAGACCGTGCTGGACAGCCTGGTGCTGCCCCTCGCGCTGCCCGCCACCCCCGCCGCCACCGCGCCCGTCGCAGCCCAGGAGAACCCATGACCGAGATCGCCGTCCAGGGCATGCGTCGGGCCACCGACCGCGTCACCCTCCTCGCCCGGAGCGGGGGCGAGGTCCCCGACGTCAGCACCCTGGTCCCCGAGCAGTTCACCGACCGGCGCACCACCTCCACCCGGCGGCACGCCACCATCGCCTGCGTCATCCCCGCCTACAACGAGGAGGGGACGATCCGGGCGGTGCTGACCTCGATCCTGTCCCAGACCCGGCCCCCGGACACGGTGCACGTCGTCATCAACAACACCGACGACGACACCGGCGAGATCGCCGGGGAGTTCGTCGGCGAGCACGAGCGCACGGTCAAGGGCCAGAAGTACACGACCACCGTGCACGTGCACGACATCGGCGTGAACCCGGACAAGAAGGTCGGCGCGCTCAACTACGGCTACTACGTCAGCCGGGCGCACGACTACATCCTCGGTGTCGACGGCGACACCACCCTCGACCGCTTCTGCGTCGAGTGGATGGAGAAGGAGATGGTCACCGACCAGCGCATCGGCGGTCTGTCGGCGATCTACTCCTTCGACAAGTCCACCGTCCACGGCCCGATGGCCACGTTCCTGGTCGCCGGCCAGCGCGCCCAGTTCGCCGGGTTCAACATGGACAACCTGGTCCGTGGCCGGAACATGGCCGTCCTGGGTGGTCAGTGCAGCCTGTTCAGCGTCCGCGCGCTGGAGCAGGTCATGTACCTCAACCACCAGGCCGCGCCCTGGGTGCGCGACTCCGAGGTCGAGGACTCCAAGCTCTCCCTGCAGATCAAGGACGCCGGCTACAGCACCAAGATCAGCGCCCGGGCGCGCGCCAACGTGGGCCCGATGGAGACCCTCCGGTCGCTGCACGGCCAGCAGGTCAAGTGGAACTACGGCGGCATCGACCTGCTGTGGCCCGGTCAGCGCGGGGACACCAAGGGCCAGCCGACGCACCCGAACCTGCGCCTGCGCTGGTACGAGAACATCGCGATGGTCTTCAACATCTTCAGCCGGATGGCGTTCCTGCTGCTGCTGGCCGCGGCCCTGAGCATCGACGCCTTCGTGTTCAACCCCGTGTGGCTGATCCCGCCGGTCGTGGCGACCTGCCTGAACCTGCGCATCGCGGCCTCGATGCACGACAAGAGCGGGTCGGACATCTTCTACGCGCTCCTCGTGGCGCCGGCGGAGATCTACATGTGGCTGCGCATGGGCCACTTCCTCACCGCCTGGACCCAGTTCTTCGCCCGCTCGGACAAGGACAACTGGGCCGCCCAGGCCGCCGCAGAGCGCGGCCGCGGGTCGG
The DNA here is from genome assembly GCF_001424485.1 of Modestobacter sp. Leaf380. Classification (GTDB taxonomy): domain Bacteria; phylum Actinomycetota; class Actinomycetes; order Mycobacteriales; family Geodermatophilaceae; genus Klenkia. The sequence goes on along the minus strand of NZ_LMQC01000020.1, from coordinate 190,430 downwards.
CGTACGTGATGCCGCTGGTGTGCGCGGTCGCCACCTTCGCGGTGCTGATCTTCGCCTGGAGCCAGCAGAGCGTGCAGCTGCAGTCGGCCATCCTGTCCATCGGCTGGCCGGTGCTCTACCTGCTCACCGTGCTGCAGACGGTCTTCATGCTCAAGAAGCTGGTCCGCCGCCAGCGCGGCTTCCAGGTCTGAGCCACCTCACCACCTCACCACCAGCACCACCGCACCACCGCAGTGCCGTGCGCCCGGCCGGACGACCCCCGTCGTCCGACCGGGCGCACTAGCGTCGGGGCGGTGAGCGACTCCCCCCGACAGCCCTCGGACCTCGACCGCCTGGCCGACGCCTTCGTCGACGCCTACGCCGCGATCGACCCGGTGACCGCCACCCACATCGGCGTCCCCGGGCACGACGACCGGTGGCCCGACCTGTCCCCCGCCGGCCGGGCCGCGCACGCGGACCTGCTGCGCACGACGGTCGCCGCGGCCCTCGCCTGCACCCCGGTCGACCACCGCGACGAGGTGGCCCGGGCGGCGATGGTCGAGCGGCTGGAGGCCGAGCTGGCCCGGCTGGACTCCGGCTGGGCGGCCGCGGACCTCAACAGCATCGAGTGCCCGCTGCAGGTCTTCCGCGAGACGTTCGACGTGATGCCCACGGAGACCGACGAGGACTGGGCCACGATCGCCCGGCGGCTGGAGGCCCTCCCCAGCGGGGTCGAGGGCTACCTCGCCGGCCTGGACGACGCCGCCGCGCAGGGGCGGGTGGCCGCCGCCCGGCAGGTCCGGCTCACCGCCGCGCTGGCCCGCCGCTGGGCCGGCACCGCGCACCTGCCCGGCTTCTTCACCACCTTCGTCGAGCCCGCGCCCGACGCGCTGCGCCCGCGGCTGGACCGGGCCGCCGAGGGCGCCCACGACGCCTTCCTGCACTTCGCCGACCACGTCGAGCGCGAGCTGCTCCCCCGGGCCCCGGAGACCGACGGGGTCGGCCGGGAGCGCTACGCCCGGGAGTCCCGCTACTTCACCGGCGCCGACCTCGACCTGGAGGAGACCTACGCCTGGGGCTGGCAGGAACTGGCCCGCGTCGTCGCCGAGAAGGCCGCGGTGGCCGAGGTCATCGCCCCCGGCCGCGGGTTCGCCGGTGCCGTCGAGGTGCTGGACGCCGACCCCGCCCGCGTCGTGCGGGGTCGGCCGGCGCTGCAGCAGTGGCTGCAGGACACCGCGGACGCCGCCATCGCCGCGCTGGACGGCGTGCACTTCGACGTCCCCGAGCCGGTGCGGACCATCGAGGGCCGGCTGACCCCGACCTCCGGTGGCGGCGTCTACTACGGCGGCCCCACCGAGGACTTCAGCCGCCCCGGCCGGATGTGGTGGTCGCTGCCCGACGGCGTCGAGGACATGACGACCTGGCGGGAGACCACGACGGTCTTCCACGAGGGCGTACCCGGGCACCACCTGCAGATCGGCCAGACAGTCTACAACGCCGCGCTGCTCAACCGCTGGCAGCGGCTGCTGTGCTTCGTCTCCGCGCACGGCGAGGGCTGGGCGCTGTACGCCGAGCGGCTGATGGGCGAGCTGGGCTTCCTCGAGGACCCGGGCGACCGGCTGGGCATGCTCGACGCGCAGGAGCTGCGCGCGGCCCGGGTGGTGCTCGACATCGGCGTCCACCTGGACCTGCCCATCCCGCCCGGGCAGGGCGTCGACGCCGACCGGTGGAGCTACGACGTGGCCCTGGCGTTCCTGCGCGACCACGTGTCCATGGACGACGAGATGCTGGTCGACGAGCTGCACCGCTACCTGGGCTGGCCCGGCCAGGCGCCGTCCTACAAGGTCGGCGAGCGGGTCTTCCTGGACGCCCGGGAGCGGGCCCGCGCCCGGCACGGCGACGCCTTCGACCTCAAGGCGTGGCACCGCGCCGTCCTGGACCTGGGGTCGTTCGGCCTGGACCCCTTCGCCGCCGAGCTGGACCGGCTGTAGTCGCGGGACGCCGCCGGGAGGGGTAGGCAGGGACGGTGCGAGCCATCACCCACACCCAGCCCGGCGGCCCCGACGTCCTGCAGCTCACCGAGCTGCCCACCCCCGAGCCCGGACCCGGTGAGGTCCGCGTGCGGCTGGCCTTCTCCGGGGTCAACCCGACCGACTGGAAGTCCCGCAGCACCACCGACCCCGGCGACGCCGGGAAGACCCCCGACCAGGACGGCAGCGGCACGATCGACGCGGTCGGCGAGGGCGTCGACGCCGCGCGCGTGGGCGAGCGGGTGTGGGTCTGGGAGGCCGCCTGGCAGCGGTCCACCGGGACGGCCGCCGAGCACACCGTCGTCCCCACGCACCAGGCGGTGCCCCTGGGCGAGCACCCCTTCGAGCTCGGCGCCGCGCTGGGCATCCCGTTCATGACGGCGCACCGCTGTCTCACCGTGGCCGAGGAGCTGCCCGACCGGATCGGCCCCGGCACCCTGGAGGGCCGGGTCGTGCTGGTGCAGGGCGGCGCGGGCGCCGTCGGCAACGCGGCGATCCAGCTGGCGCACTGGGCCGGTGCGACCGTCATCGCCACGATCAGCTCCCCGCGCAAGGCCCAGCTGGCCGCCGCGGCGGGGGCCGACCACGTCATCGACTACACGACCCAGGACGTCGTCGCCGAGATCGGGAGGATCAGCCCGCGCGGTGTCGACGCCGTCGTCGAGGTGTCCATCGTGGCGAACGCGGCGTCCGACGTGCAGGTGCTGGCCCCCCACGCCTCGGTCGCCGTCTACGCCGACGACGGCGGCACCGAGTTCACCCTGCCGGTGCGCGCCCTGATGGCCCCCAACGCCCGTTTCCAGTTCGTGCTCGTCTACACCGCCCCGGCCAGGGCCAAGGGCCACGCGGTCGACGACATCACCGCCGCACTGGCCGCCGGGGCGATCCGGGTCGGTGAGGACGCCGGGCTGCCGCTGCACACCTACCCGCTGGCCGAGACCGGTGCTGCGCACCAGGCGGTGCAGGACGCCGTCGTCGGCAAGGTGCTGGTCGACGTCACCGCCTGAGCCCCCCGCGCCGCTGTGACACCCGGGGTGGGCGGCGTGCGGGCGCAACCAGGACGCCGCTGCGCGCCCACTCCGGTCACCTGGCCGGAGGAGCGGTGCGGGCGCGCACCCGTGGCGCGGGTGCGCGCCCACCCGCGCTGGGGGTGCAGCGGTCAGGAGCCGACGCCGAGGGAGCGGGCGATGAGCATCCGCTGCACCTCCGACGTCCCCTCGCCGATCTCCAGGATCTTGGCGTCCCGGTAGAACCGGCCGACCGGGAACTCGTTCATGAACCCGTACCCGCCGTGCACCTGGGTGGCGTAGCGGGCGTTCTCCATGGCCATCTCCGAGCTGTAGAGCTTGGCGATGGCGGCCTCGCGCTTGAACGGCTCGCCGCGCAGCATCTTCTCCGCGGCCCGGTAGTAGGCCAGCCGCGCGGTCGAGGCGCGGACCTCCATGTCGGCGATCATGAACGCGACAGCCTGGTTCTTGCCGATGGCCTGCCCGAACGCCTCGCGCTCGGCGGCGTACCTGACGCTCTCGTCCACGCAGCCCTGGCACAGGCCCACGGCCAGTGCGGCGATGGCGATCCGGCCCTCGTCCAGGATCGACAGGAACTGGGCGTAGCCGCGGCCGCGCTCGCCGACCAGGTTCTCCGCCGGCACCCGGACGTCGGTGAAGGACAGCTCGCGGGTGTCCGAGGCGTTCCAGCCGACCTTGGAGTAGCGCTGGCCGACGGCGAAGCCCGGCGTCCCGGAGGGGATGAGGATCGCCGAGATCTCCTTGCCGCCGTCGGGCCGGGTGCCGGTGACGGCGGTGACGGTGACCAGCTCGGTGAGCTCGGTGCCGGAGTTGGTGATGAAGGACTTGGAGCCGTTGACGACCCACTGCCCGTCCTCGAGCCTCGCGGTCGTGCGGGTGGACCCGGCGTCGGATCCGCCGCCGGCCTCGGTGAGCCCGAAGGCACCCAGGGCCTCACCGGCGCAGAGCCGGGGCAGCCACTCCTTCTTCTGCTCCTCGGTGCCGAAGCGGAACAGCGGCATCGCGCCGAGGGACACCCCGGCCTCCAGGGTGATCGCCACCGAGGAGTCGACCCGGGCCAGCTCCTCCAGCGCGACGCACAGGGTGAAGTAGTCCCCGCCCGAGCCGCCGTACTCCTCGGGGAACGGCAGCCCGAACAGGCCCAGCTCGCCCATCTGCCGCACGATCGCGACCGGGAACTCGTCGGCCTCGTAGAACGCGCCGATCTGCGGGCGCACCACCTCGTTGGCGAACTCGCGGACCATCGTCCGCAGCGCCTCGGTCTCGGTGTCCAGCCGGTAGTCCAGCGTCATCTCAGCTCTCCTGTGCCTGCTCGTCGTCCGCCGCCGGTGGGGTCACCACGGCCAGCGTCTCGTCCAGCCGGACCTGGTGGCCGGCCGTCACCGCGAGCTCGGTGACCGTGCCGTCGATCGGCGCGGTCAGCACGTGCTCCATCTTCATCGCCTCGACGACGAGCAGCGGGGTCCCCGCCGTCACCTCGTCACCGACTGCTGCGCGCACCACGGTCACCGTCCCGGGCATCGGGGCGGTCACCGTGCCGCTGCTCGCCGCGGCCGCCCCCGCCGGCGCCAGCCGGGGTGCCTCCCGGAAGGGCAGCGCGTACCCCTCCACGCCGAGCCAGACCGTCCCGCCGTCCCGCGCGGTCACGTACCGGGTCGTGACGTCGCCCAGGGCCACGGCGAGCTGCCCGTCCTCGCGCCAGACCCGGGCCCGCTGGGCCTCGCCGTCCCCGACCCGGACCTCGCCGGCGGCAGCCCGCCCGCGGGTGCGGACGACGACCGGCTCCCCGCCGGGCACCTGCAGCGTCCGCGGGGTCCAGGCGTGCTCACCCAGCCGCCAGCCCCCGGGCACGGTCCACGGGTCGACGACCGGGCCGGTGGGCTCGGCGTCGGCCAGCAGGCCCAGCGCCGCCGCGGCGTAGGCCGACGCCGGCGGGGCCTCGGCCCGGGTCAGCTCCTCGCCGCGGCGTTCGATGAGCCCGGTGTCCAGGTCGCCGGCGACCACGTCGGGGTCGGCGAGCAGCGTGCGCAGGAACGTGACGTTGGTGGTGAGGCCGAGCACCGAGGTGCGGCCGAGTGCCGCGACCAGCCGGGCCCGGGCGGTCTCCCGGGTGGGGCCCCAGGCGATGACCTTGGCCAGCATCGGGTCGTAGTCGGTGCCCACGACGCCGCCCTCGACCAGCGAGCTGTCCACCCGGATGCCCTCGCCGGTCGGCTCGGTCAGCGAGAGCACGGTGCCGGTCTGCGGCAGGAAGCCGCGGGAGGGGTCCTCGGCGTACACCCGGGCCTCGATGGCGTGCCCGTCCAGGGAGACGTCGGCCTGCTCGAAGGGCAGCTGCTCCCCGGCGGCCACGCGGACCTGCAGCTCGACCAGGTCCAGGCCGGTGACCAGCTCGGTGACCGGGTGCTCGACCTGCAGCCGGGTGTTCATCTCCAGGAAGAAGAAGTCCCGCGGGTTGTCGGCGTCCACGATGAACTCGACGGTGCCGGCGCCGGTGTAGCCGACGGCGGCCGCGGCGTCGACGGCGGCCTTGCCCATCGCCGCGCGCATCCGGGGGGTCAGCAGCGGGGAGGGCGCCTCCTCCACGACCTTCTGGTGCCGGCGCTGCAGCGAGCACTCCCGCTCGCCCAGGTGGACGACGGTGCCGTGCGTGTCGCCCATGACCTGGACCTCGACGTGCCGGCTGTTGCCCACGTAGCGCTCGACCAGCAGCGTGTCGTCGCCGAAGGAGGAGCGGGCCTCGCGGCGGGCGCCGGCGATCTCCTCGGCCAGCTCGGACTCCTCGCGCACCACCCGCATCCCCTTGCCACCGCCGCCGGCCGAGGGCTTGAGCAGCACCGGGAACCCGGCCGCGACCGCGGCCGCGGCCACGGCGGCGTCGTCCATGCCGGGCTCGCTGGAGCCGGGGACGACGGGCACGCCGGCGGCCTTGACGGTCGCCTTGGCCCGGATCTTGTCGCCCATCGCCTCGATCGCGGCGACGGGCGGGCCGATGAAGGTGATCCCGGCGGTCTCCAGGGCGCGGGCGAACCCCACGTTCTCCGACAGGAACCCGTAGCCGGGGTGCACGGCTTGCGCGCCGGTGCGGCGGCAGGCGTCGAGCACCCGCTCCACCGACAGGTAGCTCTGGGTCGCCGGGGCCGGCCCGATCGGCACGGCGACGTCGGCGAGCCGGGTGTGCAGCGCTCCGGCGTCGGCCTCGCTGTAGACGGCGACCGACCGGATGCCCATCGAGCGCAGCGTCCGGATGACCCGGACGGCGATCTCGCCCCGGTTGGCGACGAGCACGGTCTGGAACATCAGGCGTCTCCCTGCTCGGGGCAGGACGACGCGGTGAGGTCAGGCCGCGCGGGCCGCCTTCGACCCAGCGGCGTCCTTGCCGACCTTGACCAACTGGCGCTTCTTGACCGTGTACCCGGGCGGGAGCGTGCCCTCGGCGAGCGCCCGCAACGGGCAGCGGCCGCACCGCGGCTTGTCCACGCAGCACTTCTTCTTCGGCATGCGCTGCTTGGCCACTTGCTGAGGTTAGCCATGCCTACCTCGACTGTGAAGGGGGGCGCCCCGGGGACCGGTACCGTCTGGACGTCGTCTGACCTCGCAGAACAGGAGCCACCGTGGCCGCCGAAGCCTTCATCACCCAGCTCAACGAGCAGATCGGCAACGAGTTCGCCGCGCACCAGCAGTACGTGGCCTGCGCGGTCTACTACGACCAGCAGACCATGCAGCAGACGGCGCAGCTCTTCTTCGACCAGGCCGCCGAGGAGCGCAGCCACGCGATGATGATGGTGCGCTACCTGCTCGACGCCGACGCCGAGGTGCGCATCCCCGCGCTGCCCGCGCCGATCAACGACTTCAGCGACGTCGTCGCCCCGATCGCCCTGGCCCTGGAGCAGGAGAAGCGGGTCACCGAGCAGGTCAACCAGCTCACCGCGATCGCCCGCCGGGAGAACGACTTCGCCTCCGACCAGTTCATGCAGTGGTTCATCAAGGAGCAGGTCGAGGAGGTCAGCAAGATGAGCGACCTGCTGGCCGTCGCCAAGCGGTCGGCGCACGACGTCGAGCAGATCGAGGACTACGTCCAGCGCGAGTCCGCCGCCGGTGAGGGCGTCGACCCCACCGCGCCGCGCATCGCGGGCGTCTGACTCACATCCGGAAGACGCCATAACCCACCTCCTCCAGAGGGGCGTGGGAGACGGCGGAGAGCGCGAGACCCAGCACGGTCCTGGTGTCGGCGGGGTCGACGACCCCGTCGTCCCAGAGCCGGGCGGTGGCGTAGTACGGGTGGCCCTGGGCCTCGTACTGCTCGCGGACCGGGGCCTTGAAGGCCTCCTCGTCCTGCGCCGACCACTCCTCGCCGCGGGCCTCCAGGCCGTCCCGGCGGACGGTGGCCAGCACGCTGGCGGCCTGCTCGCCGCCCATCACCGAGATGCGCGCGTTGGGCCAGGTCCACAGGAACCGGGGCGAGTAGGCCCGCCCGCACATCGAGTAGTTGCCCGCGCCGAACGAGCCGCCGATCACCACGGTCAGCTTGGGCACCCGGGCACAGGCCACCGCGGTGACCATCTTGGCGCCGTGCTTGGCGATGCCGCCGGCCTCGTAGTCCCGCCCGACCATGAAGCCGCTGATGTTCTGCAGGAAGAGCAGCGGCACCTTGCGCTTGTCGCACAGCTCGACGAAGTGCGCGCCCTTGACCGCGGACTCCCCGAACAGGATGCCGTTGTTGGCCACGATGCCGACCGGGTGGCCGTGGATGCGGGCGAACCCGGCGACCAGGGTCTGCCCGTAGAGGGCCTTGAACTCGTGGAACCTGCTGCCGTCGACGAGCCGGGCGATGACCTCGCGGACGTCGTAGGGCGTCCGGCTGTCCGGGGGGACGACGTCGTACAGCGTCTCGGGTGCGTGCAGCGGCTCCTCGGTGGGGACGACGTCCCAGGGCGCCGGGGCGACCGGGCCCAGCGTGCCCACGATCTGGCGCAGGATCTGCAGGGCGTGCGCGTCGTCGTCGGCGAGGTGGTCGGTGACGCCGGAGACCCGGCTGTGCAGGTCTCCCCCGCCCAGGTCCTCCGCGGTGACGACCTCACCGGTCGCGGCCTTCACCAGCGGCGGGCCGCCCAGGAAGATCGTGCCCTGCTCGCGAACGATGACCGCCTCGTCGCTCATCGCCGGGACGTAGGCGCCGCCGGCGGTGCAGGAGCCCAGCACGGCGGCCAGCTGCGGGATGCCGCGGCGGGACATCTGGGCCTGGTTGTAGAAGATCCGGCCGAAGTGGTCGCGGTCGGGGAACACCTCGTCCTGCCGGGGCAGGAACGCCCCGCCGGAGTCGACCAGGTAGAGGCAGGGCAGCTCGTTCTGCAGAGCCACCTCCTGCGCGCGCAGGTGCTTCTTGACCGTCATCGGGTAGTAGGTGCCGCCCTTGACGGTGGCGTCGTTGGCGACGACGACGACCTCCCGGCCGGCCACCCGCCCGACACCGGTGATGATCCCGGCAGCCGGCGCGCCGCCGTCGTAGAGACCGTGCGCGGCCAGCGGGGAGAGCTCCAGGAACGGTGATCCGGGGTCCAGCAGGGCGTCGACCCGCTCGCGGGGCAGCAGCTTGCCGCGGGCGACGTGCTTGGCCCGGGCGCGCTCACCGCCGCCCTCGGCGACCCGGGCGAGCTCCGCGGCGAGGTCGGCGGACAGCGCCCGGTGCGCCGCGGCGTTGCGCGCCGGCGCCTCGGGGTCGGCGGGCGGGGCACTGACGAGCACCGGTGCATCCACGCCCCGGAGGTTAACCGTCGTTCACGTCAGGGTCCAGTGCGGGGTGAACGTCGGTTAACCTGTGTCCCATGTCGTCGGAGCCGGACACCGCGCTGCACGTCGACGCCGCCCGGCCCTCCCGCCGGGAGCAGATCCTGCGGGCGGCCGCGCAGCTGTTCGCCGAGCGCGGCTCGCGCAGCGTGGGCGTCGACGACGTGGGCGCCGCGGTCGGCGTCACCGGCCCGGCCATCTACCGGCACTTCGCCTCCAAGGACGCGATGCTCGCCGAGATGCTGGTCCGCATCTCCGAGCGACTGCAGGCCGGCGGGGCGGCCGTGGTGGCCGGCGCCGGGGACGACCCGGACGCCCAGCTGGACGCCCTGATCGCCTTCCAGGTGGACTTCGCGCTGGACAACCCGGCGCTGATCACCGTGCAGGACCGCGACCTGGGCGTGCTCGCCGAGGACGAGGCCAAGCAGGTCCGACGGCTGCAGCGTCGCTACGTCGAGGAGTGGGTCGAGGTGCTGGGCCGCCTGGACCCCGACGCGTCGACCTCGGAGTGCCGGGCGCGGGCGCATGCCGTCTTCGGGCTGATCAACTCCACCCCGCACAGCGCCGGGCGGCTGTCCCGCCCGGCGATGGCGGCGCTGCTGGCCCGGATGGCCCGAGCCGCCGCCACCGCCGTCTGACCGGACCTAGAGGTGCGGCTGGCCGGTCGAGGCGCTGGTCCCGCCGTCGACCGGCAGCACCGCCCCGGTGACGTACCGGGCGGCGTCGCTGGCCAGGAACAGCACGGCCGGGGCGACGTCGGCGGGCAGGCCGGGCCGGCCCAGCGCGATCCGGTCCACGAAGGGCGCGAGCGCCGCCTCGTCCCGGCCCATGCCCTCGGTCAGCTCGGTGAGGGTGAACGCCGGGGCGACCGCGTTGACCCGGACACCCTGCGGCCCCCAGTCCAGGGCCAGGGAGCGGACGAAGTTGCTGATCGCGGCCTTGGTGGCGTTGTAGGCGGCCTGCCCCCAGTCGCCCCGGTCACCGGACACGCTGGAGACGGCGACGAACGAGCCCCCGGAGGTGGCCAGGTGCGGCAGGGTGGCCTTGGCCAGGTGGAAGAAGCCGTCCACGTTGGTCGCCCGCAGCGCGGCCCAGGCGTCGTCGGAGAGCTCGGTCAACGGCCCGGACTCGTAGCCGGCGGCGTTGGACACCACCACGTCGAGCCGGCCGAACCGCTCCAGGACCCCGGCCACCAGGTCCCGGACCTGCCCGCCGTCGGAGACGTCGGCGGGCACCGCCACCGCCCGCTCGGCGGGCCGGCCCTCCAGCGCCTGCTCCAGGCGCTCCCGGCGCCGACCGGTGACGACGACGGTGGCGCCGGCGTCCAGGAACGCGTCGGTGATCGCGCGCCCGATGCCGGTGCCTCCCCCGGTCACCAGGACGACGGAGTCGGTGAAGTCGTAGCTCGCGTGCTGCACGGTGGGGCCTTCCTCGAGGGGTCGCCCGGTGAGTACCTGCACCGGGGGCGGGTCAACCGCCCCCGGCTCACTCGGCGCTGAGCTCGAGGGCGTTCTCGGCCAGGGCCAGCAGGGCTGCCGCGCTGCCCTCGCCGTCGACCCAGTCGGTCTCCACGATGGTGGCGACCTCACCGGTGGCGGCACTGGCGTACTCGGCGTCGGACAGCGCGTCGGGGCCGCCGTCGAAGCGGACGCCCTCGCGCAGCAGGTCGTTGACGTTGCCGGTGCCCGCGGTGTCGGTCAGTGACAGCAACGCCTGCGCGCGGGCCGCGTCGGGCATGGTCACCTGGGCCACCGACACGACCGCCGGCAACCCGTCGGCCTCCGCGGACCACAGCGAGCGGACCAGCCCACCGCAGTCGGTGGTCTCGAAGAACCCGCGTGCCGCCCCGTAGGCACGCCCGGCACAGGACGCGTCGTACTGGAAGGCCTGCAGCGTGTAGGTGGTGCCGGCGACGACCTGCGTCGTGCCGATGGCCTGCCCGGTCGGGACCGCCGGCTCGCTGGTCGTGGGGGCGGCGCTGGTGGTCTGCGCCGCGGGGTCGGTCCCGCCACCGGCGGGGTCCTCGCCGTCGCGGGTGAGCAGCCAGCCGCCCAGCCCGAGGACGACGACCAGTGCCAGCGCCGCGAGCACGACCAGCAGGCCACGGCGCCGCGGGGCGGCCGGCGCGACCGCGCCCTCGGCCGGCGTTGCCGCGGCGGTGGGTGTCCAGGCGGTCGGCGGGGTGGGGCCGGAGCCCGTGGACGTGGCCGGGCCGGGGCCGGTCTCGGCGAAGAACCCGCCCAGTCCCCCGGTCTGGTCCGGCTGCCGCGCAGGCGGTGCAGCGTCCTCCCAGGCCGGGGGTGACGGGTCGCTCCAGGCCTGCGCGGGGGCCCAGGCCGGCGGGGTCTGGGTGGGCGGCTCCTGCCGCAGCGGTGCGGCAGGCCGGATCTGCTGGGTGTGCTGCGGGTCGGCCGGGCGGGGCTCGGTCGGCTGCTGCGTGGTCGGCTGATGCGTGGCACCGGCCTGCTCGGTGTGCCCCAGCAGCGCGACGGTGTCCCGCGTCGGCGTCGTCAGGACCTCCGGCAGCGGTCCCTGCGCCGAGGAGGGCTGCTCCCGGCGCCGGACCTCGGCGTCCTGCGCGGCGACGGCCGCGGCGGCCAGGGCGCCCGCGGCGGCCGGGTCGACGAGCGGGCCGCCGGGACCGCCGACCGGGGCACCCGAGGAGCCGGGGCCGGTGGCCGGGAAGTCCGGCGGGGGCACCGGGGACTGCGTGACCGGCGCCGCGGTCGGGGCGGCGGTGCGGACGGCGGGCTGGTTGGCCAGGGTCGCGGGCGCCAGCAGCTCCCGCCGACGCAGCACGTAGGGCGAGTACGGGAAGCCCTCGCCGTTGAGCTCCTCGACCGAGGGGCTGCGGCCACCCACGCCCAGGGCGTCGAGGGCGGCCCGCACGTCGGCGGTGGTCCACAGCCGGGGGTTGTCGGTGCCGGCGTAGCGGCTGGCCCGGGCGATGCCCAGCAGCAGCGAGCGCGGCTCCAGCAGCGCGACCTGGTCGCCCTCACCGAGGTCGCCGTCGGCCGGCACCAGCCCGGTCAGCTCCCCGGACAGCACGGTCAGCCGCGCGATCCGGCCGGGCTCCAGGCCGACCCGGCGCAGCCGCACGGCTGCCTCCATGCCGGCCCGCATGAGCCCGTCCAGCGTGGTCGAGCCACCACCGGCGAGCCGCAGCACGTCGCCGGGCCCGGCGCCCGGGCCGATGGTCCAGGCACCCTCGGGCAGCACGGTGACCACACCGGACTGACGGACGACCTCGACGATCCGGACCACGGCCAGGCCCTCGGGCACGAAGACGACCGCGTCGGAGACCCGGCGGTCCATCGGCCCGTCCGACAGCGGGAGGCCGGCCACCACGGCACCGCGGACGGCGCCGCCGCTGTCCCAGCTGGTGAGCTCGGAGAAGAACGCGCGCTCCGCCGACGTCTCCAGACCGGAGGGGGTGAGCGTGAGCACCGGACCTCCCAGGGTCTGCGGTCGGGGTGGGCGACTCGGGCACCGCAGGGTCGGGCGCAGCCGGTCGGCAGGCAGCCCGGAACGGCCGCCGTCGTCCTCCCGACGTTACGACATCCGCGCGCCCGACCCGGGCGTCACCGCCGGGACGCGCCGCCGCTGGCCGACGGGAGGACCACCGTGGCGGCCGGGTGCACAGCGGGGTCGACGGCGACCAGCCAGCGCTGCCAGCGACCGCTGCGCCCGGTCCGGTCCACCACCGCCCACAGCAGGGCGAACCCGATGCAGACGAACGGCGTGGCGCGCCACTCCCACGGCGGGATGACGGCGAGGAACTCCTGGGCGAAGGCGACCGCGAAGACCGCCCCGGCCACCGGGATGCCGGCGATCGCGCCCGGGACCCGCCAGGTCACGGCCAGGTCGACCAGGACGGCGCCGACCAGCAGCATCACCGGCAGCACGGAGGGCGGGAAGCCGGTCGCGGCCAGCAGGCCCCAGACGACGGCCCGGTAGCCCAGGTAGGTGGCGGTGAGGACCGTCGCCGTCCAGCGCAGGCCGACGACCTTGCGGGCCACGACGAGGCTGAGCAGGCCGGCCCCGATCAGCCAGGCCGGGTGCACCCAGTCCGGCACGGGGAGCATGAACGCCGCGGCGTCCTTGCCCTGGGAGGCGGCGAAGTCCAGCAGCTGCGGCTCGGCGGTGGTGTGCCCGGCGCGGTAGGCGGCCAGGGACAGCACGCCGTACTCCTGGTGCTGGTTGGGGAAGAGCACGTTCTCCAGGAAGAACAGCCACAGGCCCAGGCTGACCAGGGTGCGTGCCCGGCCGGCCTCGGCGTAGAGCCACCAGCCGCGGATGGCGCCGGCCAGCATGATCGCCGTCCCGACGTAGAGCAGCATGTGGCTGGGGCTCCAGCTGGTGATGTCCAGCCCGTTCACCCGGTGGTTCACGATGTCGATCGGGACGGCGGCCAGGAACACGGCGGTGCCGACCTGCATCCAGCGCAGCGCCCGGACGTCGACCCCGCGGCCGCTGTAGCTGTGCACCACGACGAGGGCCACGACGAGCACGGTGCCCGCGGAGTTGAGCAGGTGCGGGGGCGCGAGGTCGTCGCGCAGCCACTTGAAGTGCCAGGACACGTCCCACGAGCTGCCGAGCATCTTCAGCGCGAAGGCCAGCAGCCAGCCGCCGTACAGCCAGCGCATCTCCGCAGGCGTCGTGGGCCGGCCGGGCGCGCCGGGCGTCATCGCGTAGGCCCAGAGCCAGCGCAGGGCGGCGACGGGGTGCCGAGCCGCCTGACGCACGGAGGCGGGCGCCGCCGGGAGGGCGGGCGCGGTGCTGGTGGGGGGCACGGGTGCTCCTCGAGGTGGCCGAGCCAGCAGCGTATCGGTGCAGGGCGTCCCGGTCAGCCCTCTCGACTGGCGGGTCCCGGCGGGTTGCGGTACCCGCGGGTCGAGTGGGGCGCCGGGGCCGGCTGGTGCGTACTGTCGCCGGTCGTGGCCGACAGCGGTAAGAACAACGGGGCGCACCACCTGGTCTGGATCGACTGCGAGATGACCGGGCTGGACCTCACCACGGACAAGCTCATCGAGATCGCGGTGGTCGTCACCGACTCCGAGCTCAACGTCCTGGACGAGGGCCTGGACGTCATCGTGCACGCAACGGACGACGAGCTCGCCGCGATGGGGGACGTCGTCACCCAGATGCACGCCAAGTCCGGGCTGACCGAGGCCGTGCGGGCCTCGGCGGTGAGCCTGGCCGACGCCGAGCAGCAGGTGCTGGCCTACGTGAAGCGCTTCGTCCCCGACCGCCGGACGGCGCCGCTGTGCGGCAACTCCATCGGCACCGACCGCGGCTTCATCGCCCGGGACATGCCCGAGCTCGACGACCACCTGCACTACCGGATGGTCGACGTCTCCTCGGTCAAGGAGCTGGCCCGCCGCTGGTTCCCGCGGGTCTACTTCAGCCAGCCGCCCAAGGGCCTGGCCCACCGGGCACTGGCCGACATCCTGGAGTCCATCCGGGAACTGGCCTACTACCGGCAGACCCTCTTCGTCGCCGCCCCCGGCCCGACCAGCGAGCAGACCCAGGCCGCGTCGGCCGCCGTCGTCGAGTCCTACGCCGCACTGCTCGCCGGCCAGCAGGCCCCCGCGCCGGGGGCCTGACCGCTCCGGTACTCTCATCGAGGCCCGTTCGCGGGCTGCGATGGTGGGTGTAGCTCAGCTGGTAGAGCGCCAGGTTGTGATCCTGGATGTCGCGGGTTCAAGTCCCGTCACTCACCCCACGCACGAGAGGCCGTGACCCACCGGGTCACGGCCTCTCGTCGTCGGGGCGGGTCAGCTCACTGCAGGACGAAGGTCCCGCAGCGGTTGCTCTCGAACGTCTGCCCCTCGGACACGGTCACGGTGGGGAAGCCGCCGGTGACGATGTCGTTCTCGATGATGTCGCCGCCGTTGCTCCCGGTCACCGTGATCGACCAGTAGCACTGCCCGGAGGTCACGGCCGCCGACGTGCGGTACGTGCCCGCCTGCATGTCCGTCCCGACGGTCCAGGTGCCGTTCCCGACGGAGTTGGCCGCGATCGTCTGCTCGGTCGCGGTCACGGCCGCCTCACGCGTGCTCAGGCCGGCCTCCCGGGTGTCGAGTCCGGCCTCGCGGGCATCGAGCTCGGCGACACGCTGCTCGGCAGCCGCGACCTCGGCTTCGGCCGTGTCCAGCTGCGTCTGCAGGGAGTCCCGACGGTTGGTCATCATGGTCAGGTCGTCGGTGGCCGTCCCGAGCTCACCGCCCAGGGCCGTCACCTCGCTCCGGGCCGCGGCGTACTCGTCCCCACTGGGGCCGATCAGCGAGCCTCCCGCGACGCCGATCGCCAGTCCGGCCGCGAGGGCGACCGCCGGGAGCACGAACCCCCGCCATCGGCTCCGCGGCGGACCTGGGGACCCCACCGGGGTCGAGAGCTGTCCTGGATGCGGTCCTGTCGTGTACACGTGGTCCCCCGTTGCGGCTGTGACGTCGGCGGACGGTATCGACACCCCGTCGTTCCAGAGCGGCTGGGCAGGCCAGCCGTCACCGGATCGTGACCGAGCGGAGACCCGGGACGACGAGAGGCCGTGACCCACCGGGTCACGGCCTCTCGTCGTCGGGGCGGGTCAGCTCACAGCGCGCTGCCGGCCACCCACTGGTCCCACGGGATGGCCCAGTCGTAGATGTCCCCGTCGACCGAGGACAGCGTCGGCCCGGCCGAGTTGACCACCTCGACGACGTCGCCGGGCTGGCTGAAGTCGAAGAACCACTGGGCCCGGTCGGTGGACAGGTTGATGCAGCCGTGCGAGACGTTGCTGGAGCCCTGCTGGCCCACCGACCACGGGGCGGCGTGCACGAACTCACCGTTGTTGGAGATGCGGGTGGCGAACTGCACGTCGGTCCGGTAGCCGCCGGGGGCGTCCACGGCCAGGCCGAAGGTCGAGGAGTCCATGGTGATGTCGGCGCGCTTCTCCAGCACCACGTGCGGGCCGTTGCGGGTCGGGTTCTCCGGGCCCCCGGCGCTCATCGGGTAGGTCTGCACGACCTGGTCGTCGGCGTAGACGGTGAGGGTGTGCGTGCCGGCGTCGGCGACCGAGACGTGCTTGGACCCGACGGCGAAGGAGACGCTGCGGTCCTTCTCCCCCCACACGCCGCCGCCCATGTCGACGCCGTACAGGTCGGCGTCCAGGGTCACCTCGCTGTTCGCCGGCCAGTAGGTGGAGGGCCGGAAGTGCACCTCGGAGTCGTTCATCCAGCTCCAGCGCCCGTCGGTCGGCGTCGAGCTGGTCACCGCGAGGTGGCTCTCGACAGCGGCCCGGTCGGTGACCGGCTGGTCGAAGTAGACCCGGATCGGCATCCCCACACCGACGGTCGTGCCGTCCAGCGGCCCGATCGAGGGGGTGCTCAGGGTGCCGGGGGCCACGGTGGTGAACGTCGTGGTCGCCGAGGTGGCGTCGTCCTCGGCGTTGGTCGCCTCGGCGGTGAGCGTGTACGTCGTGCCGTAGGCCAGCGGGGCGGCCGGCGTCCACACGGAGGTGGCGTCGGCGGCGGCCGGTGCCGGGCTGCTCTCCGGGGCGCCGGAGGTGGCGGCGGCCGGGGCGGCGGCGGGTGCGGCCTCGGCGACCGTGCCCTCGACGACCGTGCCGGCCGCGTCGGTGACGCTGACCTCCCCCAGCGTGCCGTCGGTGACCGACAGCTGCACCGGCGTGGTCGGCGACACGTCCGCGGTGCCGTCGGTCGGCGACAGCGCCAGCTGCGCGGCCGGCGCCACGGTCGTCGGCGTCGGGCTGCCGTCGGCCTGCCCGGACGAGTCGTCACCGCCCTGGCACCCCGCCACCAGCATCAACCCGCCGGCGACCGCGATCGCGGCCACCCTCTGCCTCATCCGCACTGAGTCCCCCTGACCAGCGGGGTCACGGACACCGGGACACTCCCGGCCGGACCCACACGCCTGTCCCCAGTGTCCACGCTCCGGCTGTCAGGTCACTGTCACGAGGTCGACACCGACCCCGTGGCGCGCCCCGTCCCCGCCCCGTGTACTATTCTCGGAGTCGCCGCACGCGGGCGACGCCGCGCCATTAGCTCAATTGGCAGAGCAGCTGACTCTTAATCAGCGGGTTCGGGGTTCAAGTCCCTGATGGCGCACCCACACCAGTCCGGCCCCGCCCTCGGCGGGGCCGTTCTGCGTTCCGGCCCGCCGACAGGAGACGACATGAGCACCGCCGACGAGGGCTTCGCCCGAGCCGAGGAGCACCTGGCCCTGGCCGCCGCCGGGGACGCCGCCGCCGCCGAGCAGGTCCTGGCGCGGGCCACCGACCTCCCGGCGCTGACCTACCTCGGGGCGGCCTTCACCGCGATCTCCCGCAGCGGTGCGCGCGAGCTGTCCCCCGCCCAGCGCGCGCAGGCCACCGGCCGGCACATGCGGATCACCGCGCTGCGCGACGCCGCCCGCCGCGACCCCGTGGCGCTGCGGGCCTGGCTGACGGCGATCGCCGGCGAGGCCGCCTTCGTGCGCGAGATGCAGGCGATCGCCGCACGGCGGGCCGCCGAGACCGCCTGACCCCGACCGCGCCGGGCCTCAGAGCCCGCGGGTGACGCGCAGGGCCACCGGCAGGACCAGCACCAGCAGGCCGGCCAGCACCGCGTAGGCCAGGTCCAGGCCCAGCGCCGCCGCGAGCACGCCGACGGCGAGGGCACCCAGCCCGGTGCCGGCGTCGAAGCTGGCGTTCCACACCGAGCTGGCCGTCGTCGTCCCGGCGTCGCCCGCGCGGGCCATCGCCACCACCAGCGAGGTGTTCTGCACCCCGCCGTAGGACAGCCCCAGCACCGCGGACCCGACCAGCACCAGCGCGTCCACCTGCAGCCCGGTCGCCAGCAGCACCAGCCCGGCCGCGCCCAGCAGCAACGCCGCGGGCAGCAGCACCCGGGTGCCCACCCGGTCGGCCAGCACCCCGCCACCCCAGCGCGACAGCGCCCCGGTGACGCCGAAGGCCAGCAGGCCCAGGGTCGCGACGAGTCCGTCCGGGCGCGCGATGGGCAGGAAGGTGACCAGGCCCGCCCCGGCCAGGGTGACCACCAGCAGCACCAGGGACGGCGGGAGCGCGGCCCGCACCGCGGGCCCGGTCGGTGCCCCCGTCGCCGCCGCCACGGTGTCCGGCACCGCGCGCACCAGCGCCGGCACGGCCAGCACGCCCAGCACCGGCAGGGTGGCCAGCGCGACCAGCCAGCCCAGCTGACCGGACAGCACCAGGGCCACCCCGCCGGGGGTGGCGGCCAGCGTCGGCAGGCCCAGCGCCAGCCCGTAGAGACCCAGCGCCTCGCCCCGGCGCGACAGCGGCACCGCGCGGGCGGCGATGGTCGCGCCCAGCACGGTCAGCACGCCGAACCCGGTGCCGCGCAGCCCGGACACCACGCACAGCCAGGTCAGGCCGTCGTCGAGCAGGTACAGCGGGGACGGCGCACCCAGGGCGAGGAGCCCGGCGGTGAACACCGCGCCCAGCCCGAAGCGGGCCACCAGCCGCGGGACGGCGAGCTGGGTGGCCACGGTGGCGGCGAGGAAGACCGTCGTCACCAGGCCGGCGGCGCCGACGTCGGCACCGCCGCGGACGGCCTGGGAGGGCAGCGCGGACAGCGTGATCGCGTAGCTGGTGAACCCCAGCAGCGAGGCGGCCAGCAGCGCCCGGACGGCGGGCACCCGCCACACCGGGCCCGTCTCCTGCACCGCTCCCCCGTCCATCAGCGCACCGAGCATGACCGGCGGCCGACCCGACGCACCCCGCGGGGGTCCCCTACGGTCAGGGGATGCCCGAGTCGACCGAGCCCCGCAGCACGTCCGTCGTCGTCATGGGGGTGTCGGGCACCGGCAAGTCATCGGTCGGCGAGCGGATCGCGCAGCGGCTGGGGTGGGAGTTCGTCGAGGGCGACGACCTGCACCCCGAGGCGAACGTGGCCAAGATGCGCGCCGGCACCCCGCTGACCGACGAGGACCGCTGGCCGTGGCTGCGCGCGGTCGCCGCGGCGATCGGCGAGCGGGAGGCGGCCGGCCGCGGCCTGGTCGTCACCTGCTCGGCGCTCAAGCACGAGTACCGCGACCTGCTGCGCGAGGGGCACGACTCGGTCTGGTTCGCCCACGTGGACACCAGCGAGTCCGTCCTGGTCGAGCGGCTGCGCAAGCGGACCGGGCACTACATGCCCGGGTCGCTGCTGCGCAGCCAGCTCGACACCCTGGAGCCGCTCACCGACGACGAGCCCGGCCACCGCTACTCCGGGGAGGGCTCGATCGAGGAGACCGTGCAGGTGCTGCTCCGCGAGCTCGCCGAGGAGTGCGGGGTCGTCGTCCCCACGGCCTGAGCGGGCTCCCGGGGGCTCAGCCCATGTGCGGGTAGCGGTGGTCCCGGGCCGGGGCGAAGGTCTCCTTGACCACCCGGGTCGACGTCCAGCGCTGCAGGTTCTGCGCCGCACCGGCCTTGTCGTTGGTGCCCGAGGCGCGGGCGCCGCCGAAGGGCTGCTGGCCGACGACGGCACCGGTGGGCTTGTCGTTGACGTAGAAGTTGCCGGCGGCGTGGCGCAGCACCCGGGAGGCGTGCGCGACGGCGGCCCGGTCCTGGGCGATGACGGCGCCGGTGAGCGCGTAGGGCGCCACCGACTCCATCTGGCGCAGCACGGTGTCCCAGTCGGCGTCGTCGTAGACGTGCACGGCGAGCACCGGGCCGAAGTACTCCGTGCGGAAGACGTCGTGCTCGGGGTCGCTGCCCTCGATGACGGTGGGCCGGACGAAGAACCCCTCGGCGTCGTCGCAGGTGCCCCCGGCAACCACGGACAGCGCGTCGTCCGAGCGGGCCCGGTCCAGCACCGCGGAGAGCCGGTCGTAGGACCGCCGGTCGATGACCGCGCCCATGAAGTTCGAGAAGTCGGTGACGTCGCCCATCGGCAGCGCGTCGACCAGGCCGGCCAGGTCGTCGCGCAGCCGGGTCCACAGCGAGCGCGGGACGTAGGCGCGGGAGGCGGCCGAGCACTTCTGGCCCTGGTACTCGAAGGCGCCACGGACCATCGCGGTGCGCAGCACCTCGAGGTCGGCGGAGGGGTGGGCGACGATGAAGTCCTTGCCGCCGGTCTCCCCGACGATCCGCGGGTAGGTCCGGTAGTCGGCGATGCGCTCGCCCACGGTGCGCCACAGGTGCTGGAAGACCGCCGTCGAGCCGGTGAAGTGGATGCCGGCCAGGTCGCGGTCGGCGAGCACCACGTCGGAGACCGCGACGCCGTCCCCGGGCAGCATGTTGACCACGCCGTCGGGGAGCCCGGCGGCCTCGAGCAGCCGCATCAGCTGGTGGGCGGCGAACTGCTGGGTGGGCGCGGGCTTCCAGACGACGGTGTTGCCCATCAGCGCCGGGGCGGTGGGCAGGTTGCCGGCGATGGCGGTGAAGTTGAACGGGGTGACGGCGTAGACGACGCCCTCCAGCGGGCGGTGGTCGACCCGGTTCCAGACGCCGGGTGAGGACACCGGCTGCTCGGCGTGCACCTGGCGGGCGAAGTGCACGTTGAACCGCCAGAAGTCGGCCAGCTCGCAGGCGCTGTCGATCTCGGCCTGGTGCGCGGTCTTGGACTGCCCGAGCACCGTGGCGGCGTTCAGCGTCTGCCGCCACGGCCCGGCGAGCAGGTCGGCGGCCTTGAGGAACACCGCGGCGCGGTCGTCCTGGGACAGCTCGGCCCAGCCCGGGGCGGCGGCCTTGGCGGCGGCCACCGCGTCCGTGGCGTCGGCGGCGGTGGAGTGCGCCGACGTGCCGAGGACCTGGGCGTGCGCGTGCGGCGCGACGACGTCGAACGCCGCCCCGCCGGCCATCCGCTGGACGCCGCCGATGGTGGCGGTCAGCTCCTGGGGGGCGGCGGCGAGCCGGGCGAGCTCGGCCTGCAGCGCCGCCCGCTCCGGGGAGCCGGGGGCGTACTCCAGCACGGTCTCGTTGCGCGGTGCAGGGACCTGGGTGATGCCGTCCACAGGAGGACTCCTTCGGTCGAGTGGTGGTGCGGCCGCCCGTCAGGGGCCCGCGGCGAGCGTGCGAGTCGTGGGGGGCTCCCCCTCAGGACGTCGTGATCAGGGAGCGCAGGAAGAACTGCAGGTTGGCGGGCCGCTCGGCCAGCCGGCGCACGAAGTAGCCGTACCAGTCGGCGCCGTAGGGCACGTAGGCCCGCACGGTGTGCCCCGCGCGGGCCAGCCGCTGCTGCTCACCGGTGCGGATCCCGTAGAGCAGCTGGAACTCGTGGCCGTCGGGGGCCCGCCCGGTCTCGGCGGCCAGGTCCAGGGCGAGGGCGATCATCGCCGGGTCGTGCGTGCCGGCCATCGGGTACCCGTCGCCCCGGAACAGCGTGGTCAGGCAGCGGCGGTAGGCGGCGTCCACGTCGGCCTTCTCGGTGTGCGCGACGGTGCCGGGCTCGGCGTAGGCGCCCTTGACCAGCCGCACCCGGGAGCCGGCGACGGCGAGGTCACGGGCGTCGTCCTCGGAGCGGAAGAGGGCGGCCTGCAGGACCGCCCCGGTGGCCGGGTGGTCCCGGCGCAGCTCGGCGAGCACCGCCAGCGTGGAGTCGACGGTGCGGTGGTCCTCCATGTCCAAGGTGACCGTGGTGCCCGCGGCGGTGGCCGCCTCCACCACCGGGCGGACCAGCTCCAGGGCCACGTCGTGCCCACCGGGCAGCGCCTGACCGAACGCGGACAGCTTCACCGACACCTCCGCGGCCCGGCCCAGCCCCAACGGGACCAGCCCGTCCAGCAGGGCGAGGTAGGCGTCCCGGGAGCGGGTGGCCTCGGTGCGGTCGGTGACGTCCTCACCGAGGTGGTCCAGGGTGACGGCCACGCCCTGCCCGGACAGCGCCCGGACGGCGTCCAGCGCGTCGGGCAGGGTCTCCCCCGCCACGAACCGGTCCACGACGCGGCGGGTCACCGGCGTGCCGACGACGACCTTGCGCAGGCCGGGACGGCGGGACGCGGCGAGCAGGGCCTGACCGAGCACGGGGACCTCCGGGGCGGCAGCGGGTGTGCCGACGACGCTAGGGAGACCGGGACGCGGCGCACCAGCGACAGGTGTCCGGACTCCTTCGTACGATCGTCTGATGCGGGACGACCTCCAGGACCTCGTGGACGAGGTGTCCCGGTTGCTGGCGGCGCCTGCCACCCTGGAGGACCCCGACTTCACCCTGCTGGCGTTCTGCGCCCAGGGCGAGGACGCCGGCTCCGGCACCGCGCTGGACGCCGTCCGGACGCGGTCGATCCTGACCCGCGGCTCACCGGTGCAGACCCGGCGGTGGTTCACCGACCTGGGCATCGCCGCGGCGACCGCGCCGCTGCGCACCCCGGCCGACCCGGCCGCCGGGATCCTCACCCGGCTGTGCCTGCCGGTCCGGCACCGCGGTCGGCTGCACGGCTGGCTCTGGCTCCTCGACGAGGGCCGCACCGACGTCGCCGACCCCGCCGCCCCCGGCCTCGCCGCCGCCACGGAGCTGGCCGCCCGGGCCGGCGAGCTGCTCGCCGCGACCCGGCCGGGCACCCGGGACCTGGCCGCGGACCTGCGGTCGGTGCTCACCGGCGAGGACGACGGCCCCGCCGTCCGCGGCCTGGGCACCGCG
Organism: Modestobacter sp. Leaf380; assembly: GCF_001424485.1. Taxonomy (GTDB): domain Bacteria; phylum Actinomycetota; class Actinomycetes; order Mycobacteriales; family Geodermatophilaceae; genus Klenkia. Next base: position 168,029 of record NZ_LMQC01000020.1, on the reverse strand, counting down.
CTGGGCGCCGACACCCCGCTCACCCTGGTGGCCCTGCGCCCGGCCGGGGCCCTGCCGCCGGGCTGGGCCGCGCCGGCGGCCGGCGCGGTGGCGACCGTGCTGGGGCGCTGGGTGGCGGTGCTGCTCCCGCTGCCCAGCACCCGGGACGGCCGGCCCGCGGGCGCGCTGACCGCTGCAGCCCTGCGCGGCCTGCCCGCGGGCAGCACGGCCGGGGTGGCCACCGCGCGCACCGGCTGCGCGTCGCTGACCACCCAGTGGCAGGAGGCCCGGGACGCCGCCCGGGTGGCCGCGGTCGAGCCGCGGCTGGCCCCGGTCGCGTCCTGGGGCGAGCTCGGTGCGTGGCGCCAGGTGGTCCGCCTCGACGGCCCGGACCCCGCACTCGCCCCGCTGCTGGCCGACCCGGTGCTCACCCGCACGGCCGAGGTGTGGCTGGACTGCGCCGCCTCCCCGCAGCGGGCCGCGGCCGAGCTGAACGTCCACCGGCAGACGCTGTACTACCGGCTGGGCCGAGTGGCCGAGCTCACCGGGCTCGACCTGGCCGACGGCGCGGACCGCCTCGCGCTGCACCTCGCGGTCCGCACGCACCGGCTGGCGACACCCGGCCGTGGCCTAGTGTCTGAGAGTTGATGGAGGCACGAGGGACGGGGACGGACGCGGTGACCGAGCGGTCCGACGTCATGCTGCAGCTGCGCACCGCGACGGCGCCCGAGCACCAGCAGGTCGAGGACACCCTGGCCCTGCTGGACCCCGACCTGACCCCCGCCCGGCTGACCGACGTGCTGCGGCGGATGCACGCCTTCTGGACCGCCGTGGAGGCCGGCCTGGACGCGTGGGCCACCGCCGAGCCGGCCGATGCCGGTGCGGTGGACTGGGCCGGTCGCCGGCGGGCCGGGGTCTTCGCCGGCGACCTAGCGACGCTCGGTGCCCGCCCGCTCGACGCCGGCCCGGACCTGCCCGCCCCCGCCGGCACCGACGGGGCGCTGGGCACCCTCTACGTGCTGGAGGGGTCCACCCTGGGCGGGGTGTTCATCGACCGGCACCTGGCGACGCTGCCGGCCCTGGCCGACGTCCGGCTGCGCGCGTTCAGCCCCTACGGCGAGCGGACCGGCGCCATGTGGGCCGGTCTGCGCCGGGCCACCCGGGACCACGTGGCCGGTGGCGGCGATCCGGACGCGGTCGTCGACGGGGCACGCCGTACCTTCCGTGCACTGGCGCAGTGGTGCGCCGGCGTCGAGCAGTCTGCGCCGAGCCAGGGTCCCGTCCCCCCGTCCTCCCCCGGAGGTGCTCCCGCATGACCGGCGTCCAGCCCGTCCAGTGGCTCACCCCCGGCACCCCCGTCGACGTCACCAACTGCGAGCGCGAGCCGATCCACGTCCCGGGCAGCATCCAGCCCCGCGGCGTGCTGATCGCCGTCAGCGAGCCCGACCTCGTCGTCGAGCAGGCCTCGGCCAACCTGGTCGACGTCGTCGGCATCGAGTGGGCCGACGCACTCGGGCGGCCGCTGGCCGACGTGCTGGGCACCGTCCCGGCGCAGGCGGTGGCCCGCTCGGCAGCGGCCTTCGGGGACCTGCGCGAGCGCAACCCGGTCGAGCTGACGCTGGACCGTGACGGCACCCCGGTCCCGGTCGACGCGATCCTGCACCGGGCCGTGCACGGCACGCCCACCGCCGGCCCGGTCGCCCGGCTGCTGCCCGGCGGCGAGGGCGCACCGGTGACCCCGGGGCCCGAGCGGGGCCTGGGCAGCACCCTGGTCGTCGAGCTGGAGCCCGCCTTCGGCCCGCGCCCCTTCAGCTTCCCGAACACCTACCAGGCCGTCCGCGGCACGATCGCCGAGCTCAACCGGGCCAGCGACCTGCAGGCGCTCTACGACATCACCGTGGAGGCCGTCCGCAGCCTCACCGGCTTCGACCGGGTGATGCTCTACCGCTACGACGAGGCCTACAACGGCGAGGTGGTCGCCGAGGCCCAGCACGGCGGCCTGGACACCTTCCTGGGCCTGCACTACCCGGCCTCGGACATCCCGGCGCAGGCCCGGGCGCTGTACGAGAAGAACTGGATCCGGCTGATCTCCGACGTCGGCTACACCCCCGCGGTGCTGCACCCGGTCGACCACCCGGCCACCGGACAGCCGCTGGACCTGACCTACTCGACGCTGCGCAGCGTCTCCCCGCTGCACGTGGAGTACCTGCACAACATGGGCGTGCGGTCCTCCATGTCCATCTCGCTGCTGCGCGAGGAGAAGCTGTGGGGGCTCATCGCCTGCCACCACTACTCCGGCCCGCACGCCCCGCCCTACGCCACCCGCGCCGCCGCGGAGTTCCTGGCCTCGACGCTGTCCCTGCGACTGGTCGACCGGGCCGCCGAGGAGGAGGTCCGCCGCGCGCTGCGGGCCCGGTCCACGCTGGCCTGGCTGACCGCCGCCACCCTGGACGAGGACCGCCCGCTGGCCGAGTCGCTGCTGGGCACCCCCGACCTGCTGGACCTGGTGCCCGCCGACAGCGTCGCCGTCCAGCTCGAGGGGCACACCGCCGTGCGCGGTCTGCCGCTGGACCCCGCCGTCGCAGCCGTGGTCGCGGACTGGGCGGCCGGACGGCGGGCCGACGTCGTCTCCTCGGAGTCGCTGCTGACCGACGCCCCCGAGTTGGGCGTGCCGGTCGAGGTCGCCTGCGGCGTGCTGTGCGTGCCGCTGCCCGAGGGCCAGTCGGTCGTCTGGGTGCGCCACGAGAAGGTCCGCTCGGTCGACTGGGGCGGCGACCCGCACCACAAGGTGCTCGCCGTCCCTGAGGGGGACGACGTCCGGATCAGCCCGCGGAAGTCCTTCGCGCGCTGGCAGGAGACGGTGCACGGCCGGTCCGAGCCGTGGACGCCGGCCGAGGTCGGCGAGGCGACCGAGCTGCGCACCAACCTGCTGGAGGCGCTGTACGCCCGCACCCGGCGGGTCGCCCGCGCCGCCGAGACACTGCAGCGCAGCCTGCTGTCGGAGCCGCCGCAGCCCGACCACCTGCAGATCGCCGTGCGCTACGTGCCCGCCGCGCGGGAGGCCCAGGTCGGCGGTGACTGGTACGACGTCTTCCAGCAGCCCGACGGCGCGACGGTGCTGGTGATCGGCGACGTCGTCGGGCACGACACCGAGGCCGCCGCGGTGATGGGCCAGCTGCGCGGTCTGCTGCGCGGCATCGCCTACGCCAGCGAGGACGGCCCGGCCGCGGTGCTGTCCCGGCTGGACGCGGCCATCGCCGGCCTCAAGGTGGACGCCATCGCCTCCGTGCTGGTCGCCCGGCTGGAGCAGACACCCGACGAGCTGGAGCGGGGCGTGAGCCGGGTGCGCTGGTCGAACGCCGGCCACCTGCCCCCGGTGGCCCTGGCCGTGGACGGCAGCACCCGGCTGCTGGGCGGCGACGTCCGGGCCGACCTGCTGCTGGGGGTCAGCCCCGGCGCACCCCGTCGCGAGCACGAGGCCACGGTCGAGCGCGGCTCGACGGTGCTGCTGTACACCGACGGGCTGGTCGAGCGCCGGGACCAGGTGTTCGACGACGGCATCACCGCACTGCAGGGACTGCTGACCGGGATGGCCGAGACGCCGGTGCCCGAGCTGGCCGACACCCTGCTGGCCCGACTGCTGCCCGAGCGCGCCGAGGACGACGTCGCCCTGGTCGCCGTCCGGCTGCACGAGCAGGTCCGGCCCCGCCCCGACCGCTGAGCCAGTCCGGTCAGCCGGCCGCCAGCGTCGCCAGGAGCTCGCGGACGGCGGAGCGGCCGGCCCGGTTGGCGCCGATCGTGCTGGCCGAGGGTCCGTAGCCGACCAGGTGCAGCCGGGGCTCCGCCACCACCCGGGTCCCCTCGACGGCGATCCCGCCCCCGGGGGCCCGCAGGTGCAGGGGTGCCAGGTGGTCCAGTGCCGCCCGGAAGCCGGTGGCCCACAGCACGACGTCCGCGTCCAGGGTGCGGGCCGGCGTCCCCGCGACGGCGTCCCAGGCCACGCCGGTCGGGGTCATCCGGTCGAACACCGGCAGCGGCTCGAGCAGCCCCCGCGCCCGGGCCGCCTCGACCTCCGCGGTGACCGGCAGCCCGGTGACGCTGACGACGCTCCCGGGCGGCAGCCCGGCCCGGACCCGCTCCTCCACCAGCGCCACCGCGGCGCGGCCGGCGTCGGGGGTGAAGTCGTCGGTGCGCCAGACCGGTGGCCTGCGGGTGACCCAGCTCGTCGTCGTCACCTCGGCGACCTCGAGCAGCAGCTGCAGCGCGGAGATCCCCCCTCCGACGACCAGCACGTGCCGCCCGGCGAACGCAGCGGCGTCCCGGAAGTCCGCGGCGTGCAGCTGCTGGCCGGTGAAGTCGGCCCGCCCGGGGTAGGCCGGCCAGAACGGCCGGGTCCAGGTGCCGGTGGCGTTGACCAGCCCGCGCGCGGTCCAGTCCCCGGCACCGGTGGCCAAGGCGAAGCCGTCGTCGGTGCGGGTGACCCGGCGGACGACGACCGGCCGGCGCACCGGCAGCGCGAACTCCCGCTCGTAGGCGCCGAAGTAGCGGGCCATGGCGACCGAGGCCCGCTCGTCCGGGCCGCCCGTCAACGGCATCCCCGGGAGGTCGACGATGCCGTTGGCCCGCTCCAGCCGCAGCGAGGCCCAGCGGTGCTGCCAGGCACCGCCGGGTCCCTCGTCGGCGTCCAGGACGACGAAGTCGGTCCCCGCCCGGTGCAGCGCGTACGCCGCGGACAGCCCGGCCTGTCCGGCCCCCACGACGACCACCTCTGCGTGCACGTGCGGTCAACCCGCGCCCTCTCCCGGGCATGCCCGGCAGGTCAGACGGCGGTGGCCACCAGGAGCGTGGGCCGCAGCGCGCCGGCACCGATGAGGGTGCCCATCGCGCCGGCCTGGGCCTTCGAGCGGGCGAAGCGGGGGTCGTCACCGTGGCGCCGTTCGACCTCGGCGTCGACGGCGTCGGCGGCCTCGTCCCAGCCGGGCGGGTTGTCGTGCAGGTCGGCGGCACCCTGCTCCTCGACCCGGAAGCCCGCCTCGGACAGCAACCGGCCCAGCTGCTCCTCCGTGGGGAACTCGTTCCCCTCCGGCGCGGGCGCCGGCAGGTCGTCGACCACCTGGACGAAGACCAGCAGGCCCAGCCGCCCGCCGGGCTGCAGCACGCGGCGCAGCTCGGCCAGCGCCCCGGCCTTGTCCGCCGTGGTGCACAGCACCCCCAGGCTCCACGCGGCCCGGGTGACGCCGTCCCGCAACGGGAGGGCCTGGCCCAGGGCGACCGCGGAGGCCAGCCCGCCCAGGTGCCGGGAGGCGTGCACGGCCGGCAGCATCGGCTCCAGGCACACCGGGACCACCTGCAGCTCGCCGGCCGCCCAGGCCGCGGGTCCCCCGACCCCGGCGCCGGCGTCGACCAGCAGCTCCCCCGCCCCGAGCCCCATCCGGTCGGCCAGCCACCGCAGTGCTCCCACGCTGCCCGACCCCCGGCACCCGGCCGGGACGGCGTGCCCGGGGCCCAGGGCGCGGGCGGCCTCCTCCGTCCACGCCGCGGCGACGCCGAACTCGTCGTCCATCGCGTCGCTGTCCAACCGGCTCATGCGGTGTCCTCCCCCGGGTGTCGCACGGTGTCGTGCACGGTGTCCTCCTTGATCCGGCGGGCGACCTCGGCCTTGACCCGGGCCCCCTCCAGCACGCCGCGGTCGCTGCCCAGCCCCGACAGGTCCACCCCGACGACCCCCTCGACGGCCAGCGCCGTCCGTGCGGCCTCGACGGCCGCGGCGATGCCGGCCTCCACCGGGTCCGAGGCACCGAGCACGGCGCGGACCACGGCGTCGTCCAGGTGCAGCCCGGGGAAGGCCTGCAGCACGCGTGCGGACCGCTCGTCGGTGAACACGGCGACGCCGGCGATGAAGGGCAGCCGCACCCCGACGGCACGGGCGGCGGCCACGAAGGCACGCAGCCGGGCCGGGCTGTGCACGTGGTTGAGCACGCAGAGCGCCGCCCCGGCCCGCTGCTTGGTGAGCAGCCGCCCGGGGCGGGCGTCCACCGGGGGTGCGTCCGGGGACTCGGGGACCGCGGCGGACAGACCGGCCCGGGCGGCCATCGCGGTGAGGCGTGGCCCGTCGACGTCGAACACCTGGGTGATGCCGGGCCGGACGCCGGGTCCGCGGGCGTCCCCGGTCACGCAGAGCACACCGTCGACCCCGACCAGGGCCAGGCCGGCCAGCTCCTGCTCCAGCACCAGCCGGTTGCGGTCCCGGCAGGCCAGCGTCGTCCAGGGCCGACCGCCGGCGGCCAGCACCTCACCCGCCAGCTGGGTGGGTGGCAGGTCGGGCCGGTTCTGGTGCTCGCCCACCAGGACGGCGTCGCTGTCGGGGGCCAGCACGGACACCACGGCGCGGACCGACGCCGGGTCGAAGGGCGTCACCGTCAGGTCGGTCAGCACCACCGGGCGGCGGGCCGCCAGCTCCAGCAGTCCCCCGGGACGCGGCGGTGGCACGTCCACCGGGTGCGGCCACGGCGGGGCCGGGTCGTCCAGGAAGACGCACCGGTGGTCGGCGACCTCGCACCTGCCCGCGTCCGTGGGCCCGCCACAGGGGCCGAAGACCATCCGCTTGGGGCACCCGGGCCGCACCGGGAGCTCCGGGGCCGGGGACCCGGCCGTCGTCGTCACCCCTGCACGCTGCCCCGATCCGCCGTCGGGCAACCCCGTCGAGGGGCTGTGGGGAATGAGTGCCGGTGAACACGGTTACCAGCCCTCGGGCCGGGCACTCCAGCGCTCATGCCCCCCGTGCCCGCCGTGCCCGCACCCCTGGGTGGGCCGTCGGTCGGGTACCGGCACGTCGCGCACGTCACCAGCGCCGACGCCAGCGCCGTGGCGCAGGTCCTGCCCGTCCTGGCTGCCGGCCTCGAGCGGGGTGACCCCCTGGTGCTGGCCTGCTCCGACGAGCTGGCCCAGCTGCTGCGGGCCGGCCTGCCGGCCGATGCCCCGGTGGCGGTGGTGAGCGACGAGGTGCTCGACGGGCGCACCCCGACGGCCCTGGCGGGCTACACCGCGCTGCTCGACCAGCACGCCCCCGCCTCCGGACACCGCCTGCAGCTGGTCACCGACAGCACCCGGCACTGCGCCGGCATGACCGCGTGGCTGCAGACCGAGGCGCTGCTCAACCACGTGCTGGCCGACCGCGCACTGGACCACCTGTGCGTGGTCGACGAGGGGTCGCTGGGCGACGACGCGGCCCTCGCCCGGGCCACGCACCGCCTGCTGCTGCGCGACAACCGCGTGGTCGACAACCCGGCCTGGCGGGAGCCCGCCGAGATCCTGCGCGAGCTGGGCGACGCCGGTGCCGACCCGGCCGAGGAGACCAGCCCGACCCTGGTGTTCCAGGACGTCACCGACATGCGTGCACTCCGCCGGGGCCTGAACCAGGCGCTGCGCGGCGGGCCGCTGCCCGCCGACGACACCGAGGACCTGGTGCTTGCCATCGACGAGGTCACCGCGAACGCCGGGGAGCACGGCGTGCCGCCCGTCGACGTCCGCCTGTGGGTCGGCCCCGAGCAGGTGCTGTGCACCGTCAGCGACCGGGGCCCGGGCTTCGAGGAGCCGCTGGCCGGGTACGGGCCGGCGCACGGCACCGACCTGTCGGTGGGCGGCATGGGCCTGTGGCTGGCCCGCCGGGCGGTGGACCGGATGACCACCGGTCCCCGGTCCGACGACGGCGGTGGCTGCGTCGTCCGGCTGTCGATCGACCCACGGACGCGCTGAGCGCTCAGCTCCCGGCCGGGACCAGCCCGGCCTCCTCGATCAGCCGGGCCTGCTCCCGGCACCACGGGGACCAGGCGTCGCCCTCGGCCTCCTGCCGCGCGCGGAACGCCGGCCAGTCGAGCACCTCCCACTCCCCCGCCTCCGCGGGGTCGGGCCGGGGCTCGCCGACGAAGCGACCCACGTAGACCGGGCAGATCTCGTTCTCCACGACCCCGTCGAACTCGGCGCGGTACCGGTAGCCCGGCAGCGCCGGGGCCAGGTCGGTGACGCCCAGGCCCAGCTCGTCGGACGCTCGCCGGGCGATCGCAGCGGCGTCGTCCTCCCCGGGGCCGGGGTGGCCGCACACGGTGTTGGTCCACATGCCGGGGAAGGTCTGCTTCACCTGCGCGCGGCGGGTGACCAGCAGCCGGCCGGCGTCGTCGAAGAGGTAGGCGGAGAACGCCCGGTGCAGCGGGGTGTCGCCGTGGTGCACGAGCCGCTTGGGCATCGTCCCGACCTGCCGGCCGTCGTCGTCCACCAGCACGATGAGTTCTTCGGCCACGGCGCCATCGTCCCACGGTGCCCCGAGCGCCCGGCCGCGTCTCGGGCCCGCGACGGGGGCGCCGGGGACGTGGGCCGCCTCAGGCGTCGAAGTCGACGGTGACCTCGTCGGAGAGCGGCACGGTCTGGCAGGTCAGCACGTAGCCCTTGGCCACCTCGTCGGGGTCCAGCGCGTAGTTGCGGCGCATCTCGACCTCCCCGGCGGTGACCTTGGCCCGGCAGGTGCCGCAGACACCGCCCTTGCAGGCGAAGGGCAGGTCGGAGCGGACCCGCTGGGCGCTGTCGAGCACCGGTACGCCCTGCTCCAGGGCCAGCGTCGTCGACCGGCCGTCGAGCACGATGGTGACCTGGCTGGTGGGGCCGTCGACGACCTGGTCCTCGCCGCGGACCGGCGCCGGGGGCTCCCCGCCCTCGCCGTCGTCGACGAAGAACAGCTCCTGGTGCACCCGCTCACGGGGCACCCCGAGCTCCTCGAGCAGCTCCTGGGCATCGGTGACCATGCCGTGCGGGCCGCACAGCCACCAGTGCTCCACGTCCGGGACGTCGACGAGTGCGCCGACCAGGGTGCGCAGCCGGTCGCCGTCGAGCCGGCCGCTGGTGACCTCGGCGTCGCGGGGTTCCCGGGAGAGCACGTGCACCAGCTGCAGGCGTGCACCGAAGCGGTCCTTCAGGTCGGCGAGCTCGTCGGCGAACATGACGGTGTTCGTCCGGCGGTTGCCGTAGAAGACGGTCACCGTGGACTCGCCGTCCCGCAGGACCGTGCCGGCCAGGCTGAGCACCGGGGTGACCCCGGACCCGGCGACGACGAACACGTGGTCGGCCGGGGTGGACAGGTCGGCGGTGAAGGTGCCCGAGGGCGGCAGCACGTCGATGGTCTGCCCGGCCCGGACCTCGTTGACCAGCCAGGCGGAGAAGTAGCCACCGGGCACCTCGCGGACCCCGACCCGGGGGGCCGCGCCCATCGGGGCGCAGATCGAGTACGACCGGCGCTCGTCCCGGTCGCCGTCGACCCGGCGCAGGGTGAGCGCCTGGCCGGGGGCGAAGGCGTAGTCCTCGGCCAGCTCGGCCGGCACGTCGAAGGTGACCGCGACCGAGTCGTCGGTGAGCTGCTCGACCCTCGCGACGGTGAGCGGGTGGAACTGCGGGCGGCGGCGGGTGGGCGCGCTCATCAGATCTCCTTGACGTGCTCGAAGGGCTCGCGGCAGCTGCGGCAGCGGCGCAGCGCCTTGCAGGCGGTGCCGCTGAACTCGCTGAGCTCCTCGGTGTCGGGCGACCCGCAGAGCGGGCAGACCGCGGTGCGGCGGGTGGGGCCCAGGTCCAGTGGCACGGGGCCGGCGGCGCGCACCGGGGCGTCCCCGGGCGGGGCGATGCCGCCCTCGGTGAGCTTGCGGCGCCCGTCCTGGCTGATCCAGTCGGTGGACCACGGCGGGGACAGCACGGTGCGCACGTCGACGTCGGCGAACCCGGCCCGGTGCAGGGCGTGCACCAGGTCCGCGCGCATGACGCCCATGGCGGGGCAGCCGGAGTAGGTCGGGGTGATGGTGACGACGACGGTCCCGTCGTCGGCGGTGCGCACGTCCCGCAGCACGCCGAGGTCGGCCAGGGTCAGCATGGGCAGCTCGGGGTCGGTGACGGTCTCGGCGACCGCCCGGGGGTCCCGGGTGAGGGTCGCGCCCACCACGTCGCCCACCACGTCGCCCACCACGTCGCCGCTCACCACGTCGCCGCCGGGTGCTCGCGGGCCAGGCCCTGCAGGGTGGCCAGCAGGGGGCCCATCTCGTCGGTGTGCTCCCCGGCGCGGCCGGGGCTGGGCCGGTCGGCGGGCCACTCCGGGACGGTGAGGGTGGCGCGCTCGAGGACCATCGTCAGCACGTCGCGGACCTCCTCGCGCACGTCGGCGGGGTCGACGGCGACACCGGTGGCGACCAGCCGGGTCTCGACGTCGGTGGCGGTGGACAGGTCCGCCAGCAGCGGCCAGACGGCGTCGACCCCGGCCTGCGCGCGGCGGTGCGACTGCTCGGTGCCGTCGCCCAGCCGCAGCACCCAGCGGGCGGCGTGGTCGCGGTGGTAGGTCAGCTCGGGCACGCCCTTGGCCGCGATCGCGGACAGCACCGGGTCCCGGGACTCCCGCAGCCGCACGAAGAGGGCCAGCCGGTGGGCGCTGGCGACCAGCAGTCGGACGAGGGTCTGGGCGTAGTCGCCGCCGTCGACCTCGACGAGGTGGTGGTTGCGGAACTCGTCGGCGTCCCGGAAGTAGGCCAGCGCGTCCTCGTCGGGGATCGAGTCGGTGGCCGTCTGCCGGCTGCGGCCCAGCACCCCGGCGGCACCGGCGCGGGCCAGCAGCAGCCGTGCCTGCCCGAGCAGGTCCAGGCCGCAGTTGGCGATCGCGACCTCCTCCTCGAGCTCGGGCGCCCGGGTGGTCCACTCGGTCAACCGCTGGCACAGCACCAGCGCGTCGTCCCCGAGCATGAGGCTGTACGCCCCCAGGTCGGCTGCGTCCACCCCCTCGGGGATGGTCGTGTCGACCCCGGCCAACGGGTCGTCGAACCCGGTCCCGAACGCCCACTGCCCCTCGCCCCCGTGAGCGTGGTCCAACGCGTCGTAGACGGTCTCTTCGTGCGCCATCGCAGCCGCACCTCTCTGTGTCGGGACGGGCCCACCGCGGGCGACGTGCTGGAACGGCCCCCTCCCAGGGGCCCCGGTCGTCCGAGGAACGAGGACGTCCGGGGGTGCGAGGGGGTCCTTCAGATGTGCGGGACGTCGTCCGGGATCTCGTAGAACGTGGGGTGCCGGTAGACCTTGTCCCCGGCGGGGGCGAACATCGGGTCCTTCTCGTCCGGACTGGACGCGGTGATGTCGTTGGCCTGCACGACCCAGATGCTCACGCCCTCGTTGCGGCGGGTGAACACGTCGCGCGCGGCGTGCACGGCCATCTCGTCGTCGGGGGCGTGCAGCGAGCCGACGTGCACGTGGTTGAGCCCGCGCTTGCCGCGGACGAACACCTCGTACAGCGGCCAGTCCCGGCGGGCGGTGGCCGCGGAGGGCTCCGCGCCGCTGGGCACCTCCGGCCCGGTGGGGACGGCGCCGTGGCCTCCCTCGGCCGTGGTCTCCCCGGCCGAGGGGGTGACCGGGCCGGTCACGACGCGTGCTTCGCGGCGTACGCGGTCGCCGCCTCGGTGACCCAGGCGTTGTCGTCGCGGGCGGCGCGGCGGCGGCTGACCCGCTCGGCGTTGCAGGGGCCGTTGCCGGAGATGACCTGCTTGAACTCGGCCCAGTCGATCTGGCCGAACCGGTGGCGCCCGGTCTCGGGGTCCAGCGCGAGCTCGGGGTCGGGCAGCGTGACGCCGAGCGCGGCGGCCTGCGGGACCGACATGTCGACGTAGCGCTGGCGCAGCTCGTCGTTGCTGTGCCGCTTGACGCCCCAGGCCATGGACTGCGCCGAGTTCGGGCTGTCGTCGTCCGGCGGGCCGAACATCATCAGGGAGGGCCACCACCAGCGGTCCACGGCGTCCTGCACCATGGCGCGCTGCTCGGGGGTGCCGCGCATCATCGTCATCAGCAGCTCGTAGCCCTGCCGCTGGTGGAAGGACTCCTCCTTGCAGACCCGGATCATGGCGCGGGCGTAGGGCCCGTAGGAACTGCGGCACAGCGGGACCTGGTTGCAGATCGCGGCGCCGTCCACGAGCCAGCCGATGACGCCGCAGTCGGCGTAGGTCAGCGTCGGGTAGTTGAAGATCGAGGAGTACTTCTGCCGGCCCTCGATGAGCTTGTCGGTGAGGTCGGCCCGGTCGGCGCCGAGGGTCTCGGCCGCGGAGTACAGGTACATGCCGTGGCCGGCCTCGTCCTGGACCTTGGCCAGCAGGACGGCCTTGCGGCGCAGCGAGGGGGCGGCCAGCAGCCAGTCGCCCTCGGGCTGCATCCCGATGATCTCCGAGTGCGCGTGCTGGGCGATCTGCCGCACCAGGCCCTTGCGGTAGGCCTCGGGCATCCAGTCACGCGGCTCGACCCGGCGGTCGGCGGCGATGGTGGCATCGAAGTGCGCCTGGAGCGCGGCCTCGTCGGGCGCGGCGGCGTCGGGGCGGTCGAGGGTCGGTGCAGACATCGGGATGAGCCTCCTGCGGTCAATTACTGACCAAGCGGTCGGTAATGAGTGTGCCGCAGTGACGGGAACCGCACAACCCCGACGCGCCACCCACCCGAACGGCCCACACCCGGCCACACCCGGCTGCACCCGGCTGCACCCGGCCGCACCCGACCGCACCCAGCCGCACCCGGCCGCTCGGTGCGCGCCCACGCCGCCATCCCGGCAGGCCGCCCGGCCTGGGCGCGCACCTGGCACCCCGGTGCGCGTCGACGCCGCCACGGGGACGCAGACCCCGGCCCGGGCGCGCAGGCGGACCACGACTGCGCGGCACCCACACCCACTCCGCGGGCAGGCGGGCGGCGGGGCCGCCGACCGGGTGCGCGGGTTGACAGGCCAGCCCCGGGAGGGCTTGCATTACCGACCGAACGGTCAGTAACCGCAGCCTCCCCGGGAGTCCCCGTGACGACGACGTCCGCCAGCCCGACCGCGCAGCAGCCGGGCACCGCGAAGCGCCTGGGCCAGGCCCCCGACCCGGCGACGCTGGACCCGGCCGAGCGGATGGGCGTCGACGAGCTGCGCGCCCTGCAGCTCGAGCGCCTGCAGTGGACCCTGCGGCACGCCTACGACAACGTCCCGCACTACCGCCGCTCCTTCGACGCGCACGGCGTGCACCCCGACGACTGCCGCTCGCTGGAGGACCTGGCCCGCTTCCCCACCACGTCCAAGGCCGACCTGCGGGAGAACTACCCCTTCGGCATGTTCGCCGTGCCCAAGGAGCAGGTGCGGCGGGTGCACGCCAGCTCGGGCACCACCGGCAAGCCCACCGTCGTCGGCTACACCGAGCGCGACATCGCGACCTGGGCCGGCGTCATGGCCCGCTCGATCCGCGCCGCCGGCGGGCGGGCCGGGGACACCCTGCACAACGCCTACGGGTACGGGCTGTTCACCGGCGGCCTGGGCGCGCACTACGGCGCCGAGGCGCTGGGCTGCACCGTCGTCCCGATCTCGGGTGGCATGACCCCGCGCCAGGTCCAGCTGATCGGTGACTTCCAGCCGCGGATCATCATGGTGACCCCCAGCTACATGCTCGCCGTCGTCGACGAGTTCGAGCGCCAGGGCATCGACCCACGCTCCTCCAGCCTGCAGGTCGGCATCTTCGGCGCCGAGCCCTGGACCGAGCAGATGCGGCAGGAGATGGAGGACCGGCTCGACATCGACGCGGTCGACATCTACGGCCTGTCCGAGGTCATGGGCCCGGGCATCAGCCAGGAGTGCGTGGAGACCAAGGACGGCCTGCACGTCTGGGAGGACCACTTCTACCCCGAGGTCGTCGACCCCACCACGGTGGAGCCGCTGGCCGAGGGCGAGGAGGGCGAGCTGCTGTTCACCTCACTGACCAAGGAGGCGTTGCCGATCATCCGGTACCGCACCCGCGACCTGACCCGGCTGCTGCCGGGCACCGCACGCCCCGGCATGCGCCGGATGCAGAAGGTCACCGGCCGCACCGACGACATGATCATCCTGCGCGGGGTGAACCTCTTCCCGACCCAGATCGAAGAGGTCGTGCTGCGCACCCCGGGCCTGAGCCCGCACTTCGCCCTGGAGCTGTCCACCCGGGGTCGGATGGACCACCTCGTCGTCTCCGTCGAGGCCCGCCCGGACTGCCCGCCCGAGCGCCGCCCGGTCGCCGCCGCCGAGGTGCAGACCCTGGTCAAGGAGACCGTCGGCACCAGTGTCGAGGTCGTCGTGGTGGACCCCGCGACGCTGGCCCGCTCGATGGGCAAGCTGCAGCGGCTCACCGACCGGCGCGAGCGCCCGTGACGACGCCGGTCCGGCGCGGGCGGCCCGGGCACTCGCTGGACTCGCTGTTGGACACCGCGGTCGCGCTGTTCAACGAGCGGGGTTTCGAGGCCACCTCGATGGACGCCCTGGCCGAGCGGCTCGGCGTCACCAAGTCCGCGATCTACCACCACGTGTCCTCCAAGGGCGAGCTGCTCCGGCTGGCCCTGGACCGCGCACTGGACCGGCTGTTCGCGGTGCTCGGCGAACCCGGCGCACTGCAGGGCGCAGCGATCGAGCGGCTCGAGCACGTCGTGCGCGGGTCGGTCGGGGTGCTGACCGCGGAGCTGCCCTTCGTCACCCTGCTGCTGCGGGTGCGCGGCAACTCCCACGTGGAGTCCCTGGCCCTGCACCGCCGGCGCGAGTTCGACCGGCTGGTCACCGATCTGGTCCGGGACGCCGTCGCCGAGGGGTCGGTCCGCCCCGACGTCGACCCCGGCGTCACCAGCCGGTTGCTCTTCGGCACCGTCAACTCCCTCACCGAGTGGTACCGCCCCGGCGGCGGGCTGTCCCCCACCGACCTGGCCGACGGCCTGGTCACCACCCTCTTCGCCGGCCTGCGCACCCAGCCCCGACCCCAGGAGCACCGATGACCGCTGCACCCCGGACCACCGCACCCCGGACCGCCGCACCCCTGCTCGAGAGCTACGCGACCGGCCGCTGGTGGGCCAGCGACGACGAGGGCGCCCCACTGCCCGACGCGGTCACCGGGGAGACCGTGGCGCGGATCAGCAGCCGCGGCCTGGACGTCGCCGGGATGGTCGCGCACGCCCGCACGGTCGGCGGCCCGGCGCTGCGCGAGCTGACGTTCCACCAGCGGGCCGGCCTGCTCAAGGCCGTCGCGCTGCAGCTGATGGCCCGCAAGGACGAGTTCTACGCCCTGTCCCACCGCACCGGCGCCACCGACGGCGACAACGCCGTCGACATCGACGGCGGCTTCGGCACGGTGCTGTCCTACGCGTCCACCGGCCGCCGCGAGCTGCCCGACGACACCCTGGTGCTCGACGGGCCGCCGACCCCGCTGGGTCGCGGTGGCACCTTCCTCGGCCAGCACGTCTACACCTCGCTGACCGGGGTCGCCGTCCAGGTCAACGCCTTCAACTTCCCGGTCTGGGGCATGTTGGAGAAGCTGGCACCGGCGTTCCTGGCCGGGATGCCCACGATCGTGAAGCCCGCCTCGCAGACCGCCTACCTGACCGAGGCGGTGTTCCGGGCGGTGGTGGAGACCGGGCTGCTGCCCGAGGGGTCGGTGCAGCTGCTGGCCGGGTCGGCGTCCGGGCTGCTGGACTGCCTGGACGGCCAGGACCTGGTCGGGTTCACCGGCTCGGCGACGACGGCGGCGCTGCTGCGCAGCCACCCCGCGGTCACCGAGCGCGCCGTCCGCTTCAACGCCGAGGCCGACTCGCTGAACTGCTCGGTGCTGGGCCCGGACGCCGGCCCGGACACCCCCGAGTTCGACCTGTTCGTCCGCGGGCTGGTCACCGAGATGACGGTCAAGGCCGGCCAGAAGTGCACCGCGATCCGCCGGGCGATCGTGCCCCGCCAGCACGTGGACGCCGTCGTCGAGGCCGCCCGGGCGCAGCTCGCGCAGGTCGTCGTCGGCGCCCCGGGGGCCGACGGCGTGACCATGGGCGCGCTGGCCTCGCGGGACCAGCGCGAGGAGGTGCTGCGGGCGGTGGACCGGCTGCGCACCCACGCCGAGCTGGTGGTGGGCGACCCGACCGACTTCGCCGTCACCGGCGCGGACCGGGAGCGTGGGGCGTTCCTGCCGCCGATGCTGCTGCGCTGCGACGACGCGGCCGCCCCCGAGCCGCACGACGTCGAGGCGTTCGGCCCGGTCGCCACGGTGCTGCCCTACGACGGGTTGCCGGACGCGATCACGCTGGCCCGACGCGGCCAGGGATCGCTGGTGGCCAGCCTGGTCACCCACGACCCCGCCGTCGCCCGGGAGTTCGTGCTGGGCGCGGGCTCCGCCCACGGCCGGGTGCACGTGCTGGACCGCGACGACGCCGGGGAGTCCACCGGCCACGGCTCGCCGCTGCCGGTGCTGGTGCACGGCGGCCCGGGCCGGGCCGGTGGCGGGGAGGAGCTCGGCGGGGTCCGCGGCGTGCTGCACCACATGCAGCGCACCGCGGTCCAGGGCTCCCCCGACCTGCTCACCGGGGTCGGCCGGCGCTGGGTCGCCGGCGCCCGCCGCACCGAGGACGGCGTGCACCCCTTCCGCAAGTCGCTGGCCGAGCTCCGGATCGGGGACTCGGTGACGGCGGGCCCGCGGGAGATCACGCTGGCCGACATCGAGCACTTCGCCGAGTTCACCGGCGACACGTTCTACGCCCACATGGACGAGGCGGCGGCCGCGGCCAACCCGCTGTTCGGCGGCCGGGTCGCGCACGGCTACCTGGTGCTCAGCTGGGCCGCGGGCCTGTTCGTCGACCCCGACCCGGGCCCGGTGCTGGCCAACTACGGCCTGGACTCCCTGCGGCTGCTCACCCCGGTGAAGCCCGGGGAGCAGGTGACGGTGACGCTGACCTGCAAGCAGATCACCCCGCGCGGGGGCGCCGACCACGGCGAGGTCCGCTGGGACGCCGTCGTCGTCGACTCCGCGGGCAGCCCGGTGGCCACCTACGACGTGCTCACCATGGTCGCCAGGACCTGGCCGCCGGCCACCTGAGCGGAGTGCGTGGGCGCAGGTCTGCTGCGCCCACGCACTCCACCCGGGTTCACGCGGCCGGCGGGGCCATCAGCTCCAGGGCGATGTTGTCGGGGTCGCGGAACTCCAGGATGTAGCCGGCGCCGATGTCCTTGACGCCCTCGTGCGCGATGCCGAGTGAGTCCAGGTGCGCGGCGGCCTCGTCCAGCGCCTCGCGGGAGGAGACGGCGAAGGCCACGTGGTCCAGGCCGGTGCGGTCTTCGCTGAACTCGTCCTCCGACACCGGGCGCAGGCCCAGCAGGGACTCCCCGAGGGCGTAGATGACACCGCCGAAGGCGAAGTCCGGGGCTCCCTCGGCCTGGCCGTCGATGGCGACCGGCAGGGCGAAGACGCTGTCGTAGAACGCCCGGGACCGGTCGATGTCGGTGACGGTGAGCCGGACGTGCGCGTAGTGGGTCGTGGTGATCGGCATGGGCCCGGTGTGCCCGATCCGGACGCTCCCAACCGGATGCACGCGGCTGCACCTGTCGGACCCACCCGGCATCCTGGGCCGGTGGACACCTTCAGCCGCGACGGCCTGACCTTCGACGTCCGGGACGCCGGCCCCGCCGGCGGCCCACCGGTGGTGCTGCTGCACGGCTTCCCGCAGCACGCCGGCAGCTGGGACCGGGTCGCCCCGGTGCTGCACGGCGCGGGTCTGCGCACGCTGGCGCCCGACCAGCGCGGCTACTCCCCCGCGGCCCGTCCACGGGGGCGGCGGGCCTACGTCGTCCGCGAACTGGTGGACGAGGTCCGGGCGCTGCTGGACACCGCCGGGCTGGAGCGTGCGCACGTGGTCGGGCACGACTGGGGCGCGATGGTGGCCTGGGCGCTGGCCGCCTGGCACCCGGACCGGGTGGCCACGCTGACCGCGGTCTCGGTGCCGCACCCGGCCGCGTTCACGAGGTCCTTCCTCACCAGCTCGCAGGGCGTGAAGTCGGCCTACATGGCGTTCTTCCAGCTGCCCGGGGTGCCCGAGGCGCTGCTGACCCGCGGCAACGGAGCCGTCCTGCGCGATCTGCTGGTGCGGTCGGGGATGCCGCGCGCCGACGCCGAGGACACCGTCTCCCGGCTGCGGCCCGCGGGGGCGCTGACCGCGGCGCTGGACTGGTACCGGGCCCTGCCGCTGGGGGTCTCGGACCCGGTGGGCCGGGTCCGGGTGCCCACGCTGCACGTGTGGAGCGACCGGGACGGGTTCCTCGGCCGGGCCGGCACCGAGGCCACCGCCGGCCACGTCACCGGGGAGTACCGGCTGGAGGTGCTCGAGGGCGTGACGCACTGGGTGCCCGAGACCGCCGCCGACCGGCTCGGGGAGCTGGTCACCGCGCACGTGCGGGCCCACGGGTGAACCGGGCGGCGGTGCTGGCCCGCCGGGTCCGGGCCCAGCAGCTGGACCGCTCCACCGGCACCGTCGCGGACACGGCGGTCCTCGACCTCGGCGTGCAGGACACCGGCCCCGACGGCGCGCGCTGGGCGCTGGCCGTCCGCGGCCTGACCGACCCGGAGCCCGCCGACCTGGCCACCGTCTGGTCGCTGCGCGGGGCACCGCACGTCCACCGCCGCGCCGACCTGCCCGGGGTGGCCGCCGCCACCGCCCCCTGGTCCGACGCCGACGCGGCCAAGCGGGTCTTCGACGCGGCGAAGCCGCTGAAGGCGGCCGGGATCGGCGTCCGGGAGGCCCTGGACGTCGTCGCGGCGACCATGCGGGAGGTCGTCACCGCACCGATGGTCAAGGGCGAGCTGTCCGCCGCGCTCACCGCCCGGCTGCCCGCGCCCTACCTGCGGCGGTGCGGCCCCTGCCGGGCGGTGCACGCCTTCGAGCAGCCCTTCCGGCTGGCCGCGCTGCGCGCCGGCCTGGAGCTGCAGCCGGGCACCTCGCCGCCGGTGCTGCAGCCGATCCCCGGGTTCACGGTCGCCGAGGCACCGGAGGAGGGGCTCGACGTCGTACGGGCGTACCTGCGGCTGCACGGCCCGGCCACACCGGCCCAGGTCGCCGCCTACCTGGACGCACCGGTGGCGGAGGTGCGGGCGCACTGGCCCGGGGACGCCGAGCCGGCCGACGTCGAGGGTCAGCGGCGCTGGGTGCTGCCCGGCGGCCCACCCGGCGACCCGGTCCGCGGCACCCGGCTGCTGGCCCCCTTCGACCCGTTCCTGCAGACCCGGGACCGCGAGCTGCTGGTGCCCGACGCGGCCCGGCGGAAGGAGCTCTGGCCCACCCTCGGGCGCCCCGGTGCGGTGCTGGTCGACGGCGAGCCGGCCGGGGTCTGGCGCCCCCGCGCAGCCGGAGGGCGGCTGGCCGTGCTGCTGACCCCGTGGCGGGACGTGCGCCCGGCCGACGTCGAGGACCAGGCCGAGCAGCTGGCCGTCACCCGTGGCCTGGCTCCCGGCGGCGTCACCCTCGGCTGACCGGGTAGGCCCTCGCAGACGCGGGTAGGGCCAGGGCATGACCTCTCCCGCCGACACCGGCCACCTCGACGGCCAGACCGTCGCCGTCACCGGCGCGACCGGCAACGTGGGGACGGCGTTCCTGCGCCAGCTCTCCCGCGCCCCGATCGCCCAGGTCCGCGGTCTCTCCCGCCGTCAGGCCCCGGACACCGCGCCGTACGACAGCGTCTTCTGGCACCACACCGACCTCGGCACCCCGGAGAGCGCCACCGTGCTGGCCGAGTTCCTGGACGGCGCCAGCACGCTGGTGCACTGCGCGTGGGCGCTGCAGCCGGGACGCGAGCCCGACCTGCTGCACGAGATCAACGTGGAGGGCACCCGTCGGGTCCTGCACGCCGCCGGTACCGCCGGGGTCGGGCACGTCGTGGTGCTGTCCTCGCTGGGCGCCTACGCCGGCGGCGACCCGGCCTCGCGGGTGACCGAGGACTTCCCGACCACCGGGGTGCCCAGCGCGCAGTACAGCCGGGACAAGGTCGCCGTCGAGCAGCTGGTCCGGGAGTTCGCCGCCACGCACCCCGACGTCACGGTGACCGTCGTCCGCCCGACGCTGGTGCTGCAGGCCGACGCGGCCAGCGCCATCGGCCGCTACTTCCTGGGCCCGCTGCTGCTCGGCGTGGCCAAGCGGGTGCCCGCCACGATCGCGTCGAGGCTGCCGCTGCCGCTGCCGTCCTCGCTGCACCTGGGCCTGGTGCACGCCGACGACGTCGCCGACGCCCTGGCCCGGATCGTCGACCGCCGCGCAGGGGGTGCCTTCAACCTGTCCGCGGACCCGGTGATGGACGCCGACCAGATCGCGACCGCGCTGGGCACGGTCCGGGTGCCGGTCCCCGGCGCGGTGCTGCGCGCCGGGCTGTCCGCGGCGTTCCACGCCCGGCTGGTGCCCACCGAGCCGGGTTGGCTGGACATCGCCCTGCAGATCCCGGCCCTGGACTCCACCCGGGCGAAGACGGTGCTGGGCTGGGAGCCGCTGCACCGCGGCAACCGGATGCTGCCGGAGTTCGTGGCCGCGCTGTCCCGCGGCGAGGGCGCGCAGGGCCCGGTCCTGCACGGCTGAGCGGCGTCAGCCCCGGGAGGTCCACGCGTCGACGACGTGGCTGACACCGGCGAACGTCGCCGCCGCGGCCTCCGGGCGCAACGCCACGAAGAGGCCGTCGGCCTCGGCGAGGACGGTGTCCGGGGCGTCGGCGGCGGCGACGGTGGCGTGCGCCGTCGTCCGCCTGCCCTCGGTGCCGGTGACCCGGGCGTCGAGCACCAGCGGGACGCCCAGCCGGACCGGGCGGCGGTAGGTCACGGTCAGGGTGGCGGTGAGACCGCCGGCCCCGGCGACCCGGACGGCCCGGGCCAGCACGTGGTCCAGCAGCATCGCGGTCGTGCCGCCGTGCACCAGCCCGGGTGGCCCCTCGTGCGTCTTCCCCAGGGTCGCGGTGGCGTGCACGCCGTCCCGACCGGCCGACCCCAGCTCCAGGGGCGGCGCGACCGGGCTGCCCGGCCCGTAGACCGGGGAGTACCAGCGCTCCCCGGCCGCCGGGTCGTCGCAGCCGGCGACGTCGCGCAGCCCGCGGGCACCCACCCCCAGCCGGGCGGTCAGCTCCCGGGCCGACGCCGCGACGGCGGCCAGTTCTCCCTCGGGCACCTCGGTGAGCACGCACGCCTCGACCAGCTCGCGCAGCGCCGTCCCGAGCTCGGCGACGGCGGCCCGGCGCTGCTCCCGCGCTGCGCCGGTGAGCAGCTCAGCCACGGGCCATGCCCGCCTCGCGCAGCAGCGCGCCGCCGATGATCACCTTCTGCACCTCGCTGGTGCCCTCGTAGAGCCGGTAGAGCCGGGCGTCCCGGTAGAACCGCTCGACCGGGGTGCTGCGCAGGTAGCCCAGCCCGCCGTGCACCTGCACGGCGCGGTCGGTGGCCCGCCCGACCATCTCCGAGCAGAACAGCTTGGCCGCCGACGGGCCGACCGAGGTGTCCTCGCCGCTGTCGTAGCGGGCCGCGACGTCCACGACCATCGCCCGCGCGGCCAGCAGCTCGGTGTGGCTGTCGGCCAGCATCGCCTGGACCAGCTGGAAGCGGCCGATCGGCGCCCCGCCCTGCTTGGCGGTCGCCGCGTAGGCGACCGACTCGTCGAGCACCCGCTGGGCCATCCCCACGCACAGCGCGGCCACGTGCAGCCGGCCGCGGGAGAGCACGGTGAGGGCCTTGGCGTACCCGCGGCCCTCCTCACCGACCAGCGCGTCGGCCGGCACCCGGACGTCGTCGAGGAAGACCTCCGCGGTCCACGCCCCGGACTGGCCGGTCTTGCGGTCGTGCGGGCCGACGGTCACCCCCGGCGTCGAGGCCGGGACGACGAAGGAGGAGATGCCCCGCCCGCCGGTCTGCGCCGGGTCCGAGCGGGCGAAGACGACGAACAGGTCGGCGATCGGGGCGTTGGTGATGTACCGCTTGCCCCCGTCGAGCACCCACCCCTCGCCGTCCCGGCGGGCGGTGGTGCGCAGGCCCGCGGGGTCCGAGCCGGCCTCGGCCTCGGTGAGCGCGAAGGAGCCGATCAGCTCCCCGGCCGCCAGCCCCGGCAGCCAGGCCTGCTTCTGCGCGTCGCTGCCGAACCGGGCCACGACCTGACCGGCGATGCCGTTGTTGGTGCCGAACAGCGAGCGGAAGGCCGGGGAGGTGTAGCCGAACTCGAAGGCCAGCTGCACGTCCTCGCTCATCGTGACGCCGAGGCCGCCGAACTCCTCGGGGAGGGCGTAGCCGAACAGGCCCATCTCCGCCGCGGCCTGCCGCAGCTCGTCGGGCACCCGGTCGGTCTCCTCGATCTCCTCCTCGCGCGGGACGACGACGTCGCGCACCAGCCGGCGCACGGCGTCCCTGACCTGGGTGAAGTCCTCGGTGTCCACGGTCACATCGTGACCCGGCGACGCGGATCGCGGCCAACCGGCTCCGCTGGGACCGGCAGGGGGGATGATCAGCGGATGCAGGAGCTGGGCGGACGACGTGGCTGAGCGGGACCTGGTGGTCGTGGGGGCCTCCGCCGGGGGTGTGGAGGCGCTGCGCGCCTTCGTGGCCGGGCTCCCCGCCGACCTGCCCGCCGCCGTGCTGGTCGTGCTGCACGTGCCGGCCAACGGCGGCAGCGCGCTGGCCAACGTGCTGTCCCGCTCCTGCGCCCTGCCGGTCACACCGGCCGTCCAGGACCAGGAGCTGGTCCGCGGCACGGTGACCGTCGCCGTCCCCGACCGCCACCTGCTGGTCGCCGGCGAGCGGCTGGTGCTGTCCCGCGGGCCCCGGGAGAACGGGCACCGGCCAGCGGTCGACCCGCTCTTCCGCTCCGCCGCCCAGGTCTCCGGTCCTCGCACGCTGGCCGTGGTGCTGTCGGGCACGTTGGACGACGGGGCCGCCGGCGCGCTGGCGGTCGAGCGGCACGGTGGGGTGGTCGTCGTCCAGGACCCGGCCGACGCGCTCTACGACAGCATGCCGCGGGCCGCCCTGCAGGCCACCCTGGCCGCCCGGAGCGCCCCGGCCGACCAGCTCGGCGCCCTGGTCGCCGAGCTGGTCGGGCAACCGGTGCCCGAGCCCGTCGACCCGGCCACCACCAGCGGCACCGAGCCCGACCGGATGAGACTGGAGACCGCGATGGCCGCCTTCGACGAGGAGGCCCTCGGCTCCCCCGACCGCCCCGGGGACCCCGCCGGACTGACCTGTCCGGACTGCGCCGGGCCGTTGTTCTCCATCCCGGAGGAGACCCTGCAGCGCTACCGCTGCCGGGTGGGGCACGCCTGGACGGCGCAGAGCCTGGCCGCCGAGCAGACGTCCGCGGTCGAGGGCGCGCTGTGGATGGCGCTGCGCAGCCTGGAGGAGAAGGCCGACCTCGCCCGCTCGATGGGCACCCGGGCGGCCGCCCGCGGGCACACGCTGACCGCGGGCCGGTTCGTCGAGCAGGCCGACGAGGCGCACACCTCGGCCCTGCTGCTGCGCCAGCTCCTGCAACGCGCCAGCACCCCCCAGCCCGACGGTGAGCTGGAGGCCGGCGCGTGAGCACCCCCGAGACCGGCCGGGAGCGACCGGCTCTGCCCGTCGACGACAGCGACCCCTCCTTCGAGGCGCTGCTGGAGTGGCTGCGCGAGGTGCGGGGCTTCGACTTCACCGGCTACAAGCGGCCCAGCCTGGTGCGCCGGGTGGCGCGCCGGATGACCGACGTCGGGATCGCCGACTTCGACGTCTACCGGGACCACCTCGAGGTGCACCCCGAGGAGTTCACCGCGCTGTTCAACACGGTGCTGATCAACGTGACCAGCTTCTTCCGCGACCGGGACGCCTGGGAGCACCTGACCACCGAGCTGCTGCCGCCGGTCCTGGCCCGCAACCGGCCGGTGCGGGGCTGGTCCGCGGGCTGCGCCACCGGCCAGGAGGCCTACAGCCTGGCCATCGCGCTGGCCGAGGCGATGGGCCCGGAGGCGTTCCGCCGCAGGGTCAAGATCTACGCCACGGACGTCGACGAGGAGGCCCTCGCCGTCGCCCGGACCGCCAGCTACCGGGAGGCCGAGCTGGCGGGCCTGCGCCCGGACCAGGTGGAACGCTGGTTCACCCGCGACGGCGACCGCTGGACGGTCTCCAAGGACCTGCGCCGGGCGGTCATCTTCGGGCGCAACGACCTGGTGCAGGACGCCCCGATCAGCCACATCGACGTGCTCATGTGCCGCAACGCGCTGATGTACCTCAACGCCGAGACCCAGGCCCGGGTCGTCGGCCGGCTGCACTTCGCGCTGGAGCCGCACGGCGTGCTGTTCCTGGGCAAGGCCGAGATGCTGCTGTCGCACTCCGCCCTGTTCAGCCCCGTGGACCTGGGCCGCCGGCTGTTCCGCCGGCGCGCCGACGTGCTGCCGCCACGCCAGCGCGTGCCCGGGCCGGTCGAGCCCCTGGACCACGACGCCCGCTGGCAGCGGCTGCGCACCGAGGCGGTGCTGGCCGGGCCGCTGCCCCAGGTCGTCATCGACGCCGAGGGCAGGCTGGCGCTGACCAACCACCAGGCCGACCGGTTGTTCGGCCTGGACGCCCGGGACGTCGGCAAGCCCTTCCAGGACCTGGAGCTGTCCTACCGGCCGCTGGAGCTCCGCTCCCACCTGGAGCAGGCCGTCGGCGAGCGGCGGGCGCTGTCCGTGCGCGGCGTGGAGGCCTCGCTGTCCGGTGGCGAGACGACCGTGCTGGACGTGCAGGTCGTGCCGCTGTCCGACCACGACGGCTCCCCGCTGGGAGCCAGCGTCGTCTTCGAGGACGTCAGCCGGTACCGCGCGCTGCAGCTGGAGCTGGAGTACGCCAACCGGCAGCTGGAGAGCGCGTACGAGGAGCTGCAGTCCACCAACGAGGAACTGGAGACGACGAACGAGGAGCTGCAGTCGACGGTGGAGGAGCTGGAGACCACCAACGAGGAGCTCCAGTCCACCAACGAGGAGCTCGAGACGATGAACGAGGAGCTGCAGTCGATGAACGACCAGCTCCACACCGGCAACGACGAGCTGCGCGGGGAGACCGAGCAGGCCGTCAAGCGGTGGGACTTCGTCAGCGCGGTGCTGGGCAGCCTGCGCGCCGGCGTGGCGGTGCTGGACGCCGACCTGTCCCTGGTGGCCTGGAACGGCGCGGCCGAGGAGCTGTGGGGTGTCCGGGAGGACGAGGCGCTGGGCCGGTCGCTCATCGACCTGGACATCGGCCTGCCGGTCGTCGAGCTGCTGCCGCTGCTGGACGGCTCCCGGTCGGGCACCGGGCACAGCGTCGTCCGGGTGCCGGCGGTCAACCGCCGCGGCCGGCAGGTCACCGTGCAGGTCACGGTGAGCCCGCTGACCGGCGTCCGGGGCGCGGGCACGGTGCTGGTGATGGACCCCGTCGAGGGCTGACGGGCGGGCCGGCCGCCCGCCGGGTCAGGACCCCGACATCCAGGGGCCCAGGCCCTGGCGCGCCCCGCCCTCGACGATCAGACCCGCCAGGTCGCGCAGCTTGACGTTGTGGGTGTTGCTCAGGGCGACCAGCCGGGCGAAGGCCTCGTCGGCGGTGCCCCCGTGGTGGGCCATGACGATGCCCTTGGCCTGCTCGATGACCGCCCGGGAGGTGAGTGCCTGCCGCAGGTGCTCGGTGAGCGAGCGCAGCGACTGACGCTGGGAGACCTGCTCCAGCACAGCGGCCACCACCGAGGCGACCAGCTCGCCCACCCGGCGGTCCCGCTCGCCGAAGGCGTCGACCTGCGCGGCGTACACGTTGAGCACCCCCAGGGTGGCCTCGCCGGCGACCACCGGCAGGCTCAGCACGCTGCGCACCCCGGTCCCGCCGGCCGCCGCGGCCAACCGCGGGAAGCGGTCGTCGGCCAGCAGGTCGCCCGTCGCGACCGTCTGCCCCGACTCGTACGCCGCCAGGCACGGCCCCTCGCCGATCCGGTACGTCAGGCCGTCGAGCTCCTGCGCCGACCGCGAGTCCGAGGCCAGCTGCTGCGGGTCCGCCGGGGACCCCACGGTGATGCTCGCGGAGTCGGCCGCGCCCACGGCGTCCCGGACGATGCCCGACAGCTGGGCCAGCACGGCCTGCCGGTCCTCCTCACCGACGGGCACCACGCACAACCGGGCGACCGCGGCGGCGACGGCGAGGTCGCGGTCGTCGTCGCCGTCGGCGGTCGGACCACCGCGGAGGGCAGCAGGCAGCCACACCCAGCGCACCCGGTCCCCGGACCCGGTCCCCTCCAGCACCCCCACCGCGTCCACGACGGTCGACTCGCCGGCGCGCGGCTGGACCGGGAGCACGACCCGGGCCTCCGCCTGGCCCGACGACAACGAGCTCAGGG
Source organism: Modestobacter sp. Leaf380 (assembly GCF_001424485.1). Classification (GTDB taxonomy): domain Bacteria; phylum Actinomycetota; class Actinomycetes; order Mycobacteriales; family Geodermatophilaceae; genus Klenkia. Next base: position 141,890 of record NZ_LMQC01000020.1, on the reverse strand, counting down.
CAGCCCGCAGCGGCCCGCGGCGGTCGGCGGCGACGAAGACCGCCAGCGGCTTGCCGGACAGTCGCTCGACCGGGGTCGCCAGCATGCGGGCCGTGGCCCCGTCGGCCTCCTGGACGGTCCCCCGCAGGTCGGTGACGAACTGGCAGACCGGGACCAGGGAGGAGACCCGCTCCCGCCAGCGCTGCTCCTCCTGGTGCCGCTCCACGACGGCGGCGAGCTGGTCCTCGTACTCCTTCAGCGCCTCGTCGGCGACCCGGAGCTCCTCCTGGGCGACGTCGAGCTCGCCGAGGGCCGCCAGCACGTCGGCGAAGACCGAGCCGGCCTGCTGGGTGGGCAGGACGGGGGGCGCGGGCTGCGACCTGGCCTCGGGTACAGCCGGTGTCCGTGCCATGCCCGCCTCCCAGTTCCGGGTGCCCCCGGGTCCGTCGAGCCTAGACGGCCCAGCCGGATCCGGAACCTCGGGACGGCCGACCCGGCCCGCACGCGACGACCGGGTCCCGGCTGGCCGCGCCGCACCGGGGGTCGGCATCCTGGTCGCCGTCGCCGCGCCCGGTGGCGGCTGGCGGGGCCCCCGTCGGTGGCGGGGCGCGGGACACGAGGAGAGGGGACGACCGTGGGCGAGGTGGTCGTGCTGCGACACGGGGAGACCGAGTGGAGCCGGAGCGGGCAGCACACGAGCGTCACCGACCTGCCGCTGCTGCCCGAGGGCGAGGCCCAGGCGCGGGCCGTGCGCGGGCCGCTGTCCCGACGCCGGTTCGTCGAGGTGCGGGTCAGCCCGCGCGAGCGGGCCCGGCGGACGGCCGAGCTGGCCGGGCTGGCCACCGACACCGTGGACCCGGACCTGGTCGAGGTCGACTACGGCCGCTGGGAGGGGCGGACCACGCCGGACATCTCCGCCGAGCTGGGCCGCACGTGGTCGCTGTGGACCGACGGCACCGAACCCGGTGACACCCCCGGGGAGAGCCTGGCCGAGGTGGCCGCCCGGGTCGACCGGGTGCTGGAGCGGGTCCGCCCGCACCTGACCGAGGGGGACGTCGCCCTGGTCGCCCACGGCCACGTGCTGCGGGTGCTCACCGCCCGGTGGCTGGGACTGGCCCCCGAGGCCGGGTCGCTGTTCGCGCTGCACGCGGGGTCCTACGGGGTGCTGGGCCACGAGCACGACCGTCCGGTGCTCAGCGGCTGGAACGTCGCGACCGACCACTAGGCCCGGCGGGGTGCCCGGGCACTCAGGGGACGGGGAGCAGCTCCGGCTCGGCCGGCGGCCGGGCGGCGGCCGGGCGACCGAACAACCAGCCCTGTCCCAGGTCGACCCCCAGGTCGCGGACCTGGTCGGCGCGCTCGGCGGTCTCCACGCCCTCGGCCACGACCACCGCGTCCAGCGAGTGCGCCAGGGTGACCAGGGACCCGACCACGGCCCGCGCGGCCGCGTCGTCCAGCCGGTTGACCAGTGCCTTGTCCAGCTTCACCACGTCCGGGCGCACCGCGGCCACCAGCGCCAGGCTGGACCAGCCCACGCCGACGTCGTCCAGGGCCACCCGCCAGCCCAGGGAGCGCTGGTGCTCGAGGACGGCGAGCAGGTGGCCGCGGTCGCGGGCGGCGTGCGCCTCCACGACCTCGAAGACCAGCTGCCCCGGCGTCAGACCGCTGTCGTGCACCGCCTGCTCGGTGCCGGCCAGGCACACCGCGGGCCGGTAGACCGCCTCGGGACTGCTGTTGACGTACAGGTCCGCCTCGCCCAGCCAGCCGGCGGCCCCGGAGATGGCGGCCTCCCGCGCCCACCGGTCGAGCCGGTCCCCCCAACCGGCGGCCGCCGCCAGGAAGAACAGGTCGCCACCGCCGACCTCCCGGCCGTCGACCCCGCCGCGCAGCAGCGCCTCGTAGCCGGTGACCCGACCGTCGGCCAGGTCCACGACGGGCTGGTAGACCGGCCACAGCCGGGCACCGGTCAGCAGGCCGACCTCCACGGTGACGCCGCGACGGGCCAGCTCGACCGAGAGCGTGGGCGCGGCCAGCAGCTGAGCGGCCAGCGCGACGCCGTCGTCGGAGTCGGGGTCGGTGGCCACCCGGACCGCGTCGGTCTCGGCGGCCGACAGCTCCCGGGCCAGCCGGGCCAGCAGCCGGTCGAAGCGCCGGGCGTCCAGCGGGCTGCTGTCGTCGACCACGTCGAGCAGGCCGGGCAGCAGCTCGGCGTTGAGGCCCAGCGCGGTGGCCGTGCGGGCGATCGCGGGCAGCACGTGCGGGACCGGGCTGGCCAGCAGCAGGCGGGCGACCCGGCCGGGCCGGGGCCAGCGGGGAGACGACGGCTCGGTGGCTCCGGTCACCCACCGAGGATGTCCGACACGCCCGGCCGCCCTGGTCAGGCGCGCGGGGTGCGACGATGATGGAGCGTCAACAGTGTTGTTGCCGTTCGCCCTGCACAGCCGCCGGGTCCTTGGGTGTGGCCTTCCCCACGACTGTCGGCGTGTCGCCTCGGAGAGGCGACGCCGGGACGCCCGTCGATCAGCTGACGGTCTAAAGTCAGACACATGGCAGCCCTCTCAGCCCCGGAGGTCACCCGCCCCAGTCGCGGTGGCCGGCCGCGTGACCCCTCCCGCGACGGAGTCATCAGGGCCGCGATCCTGCGCCTGCTGGCCGACGTGGGCTACAACGCCCTGACCATGGACGCGGTCGCCGCCGAGGCCGGCGTCGGCAAGGCGACGATCTACCGCCGGTGGCGCACCAAGTCCGACCTCGTGGTCGACACCATCGCCGAGATGAACCGCGCGGAGACCCAGCTGCCCGACACCGGCAGCCTCGAGGCCGACCTGCGTCAGCTGCTGCGCTCGCTGGTGCACGTCGTGAACGGCCCCCTGGGCGCCGCGTCGCTGTCCCTGCTCTCGACGCTGCCGCACCAGCCGGCCCTGGCCGAGGCGTTCCGCACCGGCCCGCTGGGCCAGTGGACCGAGTCCTTCCGTGAGGTCTGGGGCCGGGCCGAGGCCCGCGGCGAGGTCCGCCCGGGCCTGGTCGGCTCCGCCGTCGCGGACTCCGCGTCCGCCCTGGTCGTGCAGCGCTGGCTGCTCACCGGCGAGCCGCTGGACGAGGCCTACGCCGACCAGGTCGTCGACACCGTGGTGATGCCCCTGGTCGCCCGGCGTTGCACCGAGGGCGCCTGACCCCAGCGTCTGACCCCAGCGCCCGCCCCGAGACCAGCGGCCCGTCCTCTCCCCCGGAGGGCGGGCCGCTGTCGTCGGCGGGTCAGCCGGCGAACCGGCGCAGTCGCAGGCTGTTGCCCACCACCAGCACCGAGGACGCCGCCATCGCCAGGCCGGCCAGCACCGGGTTCAGGAACCCCAGCGCCGCCAGCGGCACGAGTGCCACGTTGTAGGCGAAGGCCCAGAACAGGTTCACCTTGATGGTGGCCAGCGTGGCCCGGGACAGCCGGACCGCGCTCACCGCGGCGCCCAGGTCGGCCCGCACCAGGGTCAGGTCGCTGGCCTCGATCGCCACGTCGGTCCCGGTGCCCATGGCCAGTCCGAGGTCGGCCTGGGCCAGTGCCGGGGCGTCGTTGACGCCGTCGCCGACCATGGCGACCACCCGGCCGCGGGCCTGCAGCTCCCGGACGACGTCGACCTTGCCCTCGGGCAGCACCCCGGACACGACCTCGCCGGCCTCGGGGTCCAGCCCGACCTGGCGGGCGACGGCGGCGGCCGCACCGGCGTTGTCCCCGGTCAGCAGCACCGGTGAGAGCCCGAGCGCCCGCAGGTCGGCGATCGCGGCGGCACTGGTGGGCTTCACCGTGTCGGCGACGACGAGCACGCCGTGCACGGCACCGTCCCAGGCGACCAGGACCGCGGTGCGGCCGGCCTGCTCGGCCGCGGTGACGGCGTCGGCCAGCTCGGCCGGGACCGGTCCGGGCATCTCCCCCACCCGGCCCACGACGACGGACCGGTCCTCGACGGTGCCCTGCACCCCGCGGCCCTGCCGGGAGGCGAAGTCCACGACCTCGGGCAGCGGTACGGGGGCGCCGGCGACGACGGCCCGGGCGATGGGGTGCTCGGAGCCGGCCTCGACCGCGGCGGCCAGCCGCAACGCGTCCGGGTGGCCGTGGACCTCCAGCAGGGCCATCTCCCCGGTGGTGACGGTGCCGGTCTTGTCCAGCACCACGGTGTCCACGCGGCGGGTGGACTCCAGGACCTCGGGGCCCTTGATGACCACACCCAGCTGGGCGCCCCGGCCGGTGCCCACCAGCAGCGCGGTGGGGGTGGCCAGGCCCAGCGCGCACGGGCAGGCGATGACCAGCACGGCGACCGCGGAGGTGAAGGCCGCGGCGACGTCCCCGGTGACCAGCAGCCAGACCACCAGGGTGGTCAGCGCGACCGCGAGCACGACCGGCACGAAGACCGCCGACACCCGGTCGGCCAGCCGCTGGACGGGGGCCTTGCCGCTCTGCGCGGCGGTGACGAGGCGGCCCAGCGCGGCCAGCGTGGTCTCCCCGCCGACCCGGTCGGCCTCGACGACCAGCCGGCCCCCGACGTTGACCGTGGCGCCGGTGACCCGGTCGCCGACGCCGACCTCGACCGGCACCGACTCCCCGGTCAGCATCGAGGCGTCCACGGCCGAGGAGCCGGAGACCACGACGCCGTCGGTGGCCACCTTCTCCCCCGGCCGGACGACGAACCGGTCGCCCACGGCGAGCCGGGAGACCGGGACCCGGACCTCGACGCCGTCGCGGAGGACCGCGGCGTCCTTGGCACCCAGGGCCAGCAGCGAGCGCAGCGCGGCGCCGGACCGGCGCTTGGCGCGGGACTCGGCGTACCGGCCGGCGAGCAGGAAGACGGTGACCGCGGAGGCGACCTCCAGGTAGAGCTCGCTGGTGCCGGCACCCTGCTCGGCGAGCAGGTGGAACTCCATCCGCATGCCGGGCATCCCGGCGTCGCCGAGGAAGAGCGCGTAGAGCGACCACAGGTACGCCGCGACGATGCCGATCGACACCAGGGTGTCCATCGTGCTGGCGCCGTGCCGGGCGTTGACGACGGCGGCGCGGTGGAAGGGCCAGGCCCCCCAGACGGCGACCGGGCTGGCCAGTGTGAGCGCCAGCCACTGCCAGTTCTCGAACTGCAGCGCGGGCACCATGGACAGCACCAGCACGGGCAGCGCGAGGGCGGTGGAGACGACCAGCCGCTGGCGCAGCGACCGGTCCTCGGCCGACGGCGCGTCGTCGTCAGTGGCTCCGGCGGTGGCTCCGGCGTCGGGCTCGTCGTCCGCCGGAGGGGCGGGGACGGTGGCCGCGTAGCCGGCGGCGGAGACGGTGGCCAGCAGCCGCTGGGTGTCCACGAGGGCCGGGTCGTAGCGGACGGTGGCGGCCTCGGTGGCGTAGTTGACGCTGGCCTGGACGCCGTCGACCTTGTTGAGCTTGCGCTCGATCCGGGTGGCGCACGAGGCGCAGGTCATCCCGGTGACGTCGAGCCGCACCTCCGAGGGCAGCTCGACCGGGCCCGCCGTCACTGCAGGTCGGCGGAGTAGTCCCCCGCCTCCGCCACGGCGGCCTGGACCTGCTCGGTGGTGACGTCCTGGCCGGTGACCCGGAGCGTGCCGCTGGACAGGTCGACGTCCACGCCGGTGACGCCGGCGAGCTCGGACACCTCCTCGGTGACCGAGGCGACGCAGTGCTGGCAGGTCATGCCGGAGACGGTGAAGGTCTGGGTCTGCACGGAGTTCCTCCTGGTGGGTGCGGCTGGGACGGCGCGGTCAGCGCCGGACGAGGCGGGCGATCGCGGCCGAGGCCTCGGCGATCTTGGCGTCGGCGGCGGCGCCGTCGTCCTGGGCGCTGCTGGCGACGGCGTCGCGCACGCAGTGCCCGAGGTGGTCGTCGAGCAGGCCCAGGGCGACCGCCTGCAGGGCGCTCGTCGCCGCCGAGACCTGGGTCAGGACGTCGATGCAGTACGTGTCGTCCTCGACCATCCGCGCGATGCCGCGGACCTGACCCTCGACCCGGCGCAGCCGCGCCAGGACCTGGTCCTTGTTGCCCTCGTAACCGGTCATGCCACTGAATATACCCCTAGGGGGTAGGGGTGTCGACCAGACCGGCGTCCCGCCGGGTCACCAGCCGCGCGTGCCCACCTCCCCCTTGAACGGCCCCACCACCTCGTCGGTGATCCAGCCGCCGTAGAAGTCCCCGGCCTGGGCGCGGACGGTCTCGCCGTCGACGGTGGCCCGGTCGAGCTTGGAGGGGTAGAACGCCACCGCACCGCGCAGGTGCTCGTACCCGGGGGTGGGCCGCTCGTAGGACCAGCCCACGGCCGGGTGCCGGACCCCGTCGACGACGGCGTCCCAGTAGGTGGCCACGCCCTTCCACTCGCACCAGCTGGCGCCGTCGGCACGCTGCAGCACGCCGTCGGCGACGTCCTCGCGCGGGACGTAGTAGACCGGCGGGTGGCTGGTCTCGCAGACCCGGGCGGCCCGGGTGGTCGTGGCGATCACGGCGCCGCCGAGGACGACCTCGACGCGACGGGGGGTGACGTCGGCGGACGGGGGCCGCGGGTAGTCCCAGACGGACTCCTGGCCGGGGCCGGCGGGATCGGGGCGGGTGGGTCGCGGGTGCATCACGCACCCGAGTGTGCGCCCGACGTCAGCGGTTGCGGTGCCGGACCTTCTGCACGACGACGAAGGTGACCAGCAGACCGGCAGCGGCCATCGCGGCCTGCCCCGCCGGGGTGGTCAGGAAGTGCTGCACCCGGACCTTGGCCTCGGCCTGCAGCCGCTTCGGGCTGCTCCGGTAGACCAACTGGTCCAGCGTGGCCGCCAGGGACTCACGGGCGGCGTCGATCTCCTGCTGGATCTGCTCGGGGCTGCGCGGCACGGGCACAGCCTGCCACGTCCGCGCGTTCCCCACCTGCGCTCAGCCCAGTTGGTCCATCGCCTCGGCCCGGAACTGGGCCAGGAACTGGTCCCGGGTGATCCCCCGGCGCTCGGCCTCCCGGTCGCAGAGCATGGCGATGACCAGCGAGGACTGCCGCACGACGTCGGCCCGCAGGTCCTCACCCAGCCCGGCCAGGACCGCCGTCCAGGCCGTCCAGTCGCCCTCCCCGGCGGCCTCGGCCATCTCCAGCACGATCCCGAACCGGCGCAACGCCTCCAGGTCAGCCACGTCCACGACGGTAGCCGCGGCACCGGGCCCTCCTAGACTCCCCCGCACGCGGGAGTGGTGTAACGGCAGCCACGCCAGCCTTAGGAGCTGGTGCCCTCGGGCGTGCGGGTTCGACTCCCGCCTCCCGCACGACAGGTCGGAGGACCCCATGAGCGCCCGATTCGCCGAGCTCGCCTTCCGGGAGACCCCGATGGGCGAGATCAGCCTGCGCCGACGCCGCGACCCGCGCCTGGACGTCGACGTCTTCGAGGTCAAGCTCGGCGAGGAGTTCCTCATGTCGAGCCTGTTCACCGCCGGCGAGGTCGCCCTCGCCGACCTGGGGCTGGCCCAGGCAGGACCCGGTCCGCTGGACGTCGTCGTCGGCGGGCTGGGGCTGGGCTACACCGCGCAGGCCGCGCTGACCGACCCCCGGGTCGGCTCGCTGACGATCGTCGAGGCGCTCGAGGACGTCGTCGACTGGCACCGGCGGGACCTGCTGCCCGACACCGCGGGCCTGGTGCACGACCCGCGTGTACGCGTGGTGACCGCGGACTTCTTCGCCCTGGTCGACTCCCCCGGCGGCCTGGACCCGGCGACCCCGGGTCGGCTCTTCGACGTGGTGCTGCTCGACGTCGACCACACCCCCACCCACCACCTGCACCCCAGCCACGCCGGCTTCTACGCCCCCGAGGGGCTGCGCCGGCTGCTGCGGCTGCTCCGGCCCGGCGGGGTCTTCGCCCTGTGGTCCGACGCCGCGGACCCGGCGTTCGCGCAGGTGCTGGCCGGGGTCGCCGCCCGCAGTGCGGTGCACGAGGTGGTCTTCGCCAACCCGCTGACCGGCGGGACGTCGTCGAACGTGGTCTTCACCGCAGGCTGAGCCGTCCCCCCGGGGGGCCTCACCCCGGCGGGTGAGGATCCCGCCCACCGCCTGTCGGGACCAGGGGCCGGTGCCGACGTCCCCCAGGTGACGACTGCCGTGCGACCCGTGACCACCGGGGACGACGCCGCCCCGGTGACCCGGGAACGGCGTCCGGCCCCCACGCCTGCCCCCCGTCCGCCCACGCCCCTCCCGCGCGCCACCCCCGCGGGCCGGAAGGAGGAGCGGCTCGGGGACGTGCTCGTCCGCACCGGGGTGCTGACCGCGGCGCAGCTGGAGGAGGGCCTCGCGCAGGGCCGTCGGGTCGGCGAGCCGCTGGGTGCCGTGCTGATGGCCAAGCAGTGGATCACCCGTCGCCAGCTCTACGTGGCCCTCGCCGACGTGTGGGGCGCCGAGATGGCCTTCGTCGACCCGGTCGAGGTCGACCCGGACCTCGCCGGCCTCTTCCCCTACCCGCAGCTGGCCCGCGAGATGTGGGTGCCGCTGCGCACCGAGCTGGGCCCCGACGGGCAGGTGCAGGTCGTCGTCGCCACCTCCGGGCGGCCCTCCGAGCACATCGCCGCCGAGGTCGCCGAGCGCACCGGCGTCGACCGGGTGCACCAGGTCGTCACCACCGACTGGGACGTGCAGCGCGCGCTGCGCACCGTCTGGCGCGAGGAGGTCGTGCACGAGGCGGTGTCCTCGCTGGCCGAGCGCCGGCCCGAGGAGTCCGCCTCCACCGTCTTCACCTGGCCCCAGGTCGCCAGCGCCGTCGTCGCGGCGCTCGCCGTCGTCGTCGGACTGGTGCTGGACGCACCCACCACGGTCGTCGTCCTGCTCGCCGTCATCAACGTGACCATCGGGCTGTCCGTCGGCGCCAAGGCGCTGATCAGCACCGTCGGGACGGCGTCGGAGACCGTCGAGCAGGTGACCGAGGAGGAGGTCGCGGCCCTCGTGGACGCCGACCTGCCCCGCTACACGATCCTGGTCCCGGTCTACAAGGAGGCCGGCATCGTCGGCCTGCTGATGAAGAACCTGTCCTCGCTGGACTACCCGCGGGAGAAGCTGGAGATCCTGCTCCTGCTGGAGGAGGACGACCCGGAGACCCTGGCCGCCGCGCTGGCCGCCGCACCGCCGGACATCGTCCGCATCCTGGTCGTGCCGCACTCCATGCCCAAGACCAAGCCGCGCGCCTGCAACGTCGGGCTGTCCTTCGCCCGCGGCGACCTGGTGGTCATCTACGACGCCGAGGACCGGCCCGACCCCGACCAGCTCAAGAAGTCCGTCATCGCCTTCCGCAAGGGCGGGGAGGACCTGGTCTGCGTGCAGGCGGCGCTGAACTACTTCAACGCCGAGGAGAACCTGCTCACCCGCATGTTCACCCTCGAGTACTCCTCGTGGTTCGACTACACGCTGCCCGGCCTGGACGCGTTGCGGCTGCCCATCCCCCTGGGCGGCACCAGCAACCACTTCCGCGCGGACATGCTGCGCGAGCTGGGTGGCTGGGACCCCTTCAACGTCACCGAGGACGCCGACCTCGGCGTCCGGTCCTCGGCGCGTGGCGGGCGTGTCACGGTGGTCAACTCGACCACCTACGAAGAGGCCAACATGGCCGTCGGCAACTGGATCCGGCAGCGCAGCCGCTGGATCAAGGGCTACATGCAGACGTTCCTGGTGCACACCCGGCACCCGATGCGCCTGGTCCGCCAGATCGGCCTGCGCCAGGCGATCGGCTTCCTGCTCACCATCGGCGGCACGCCTGCGACGTTCCTGCTGACCCCGGTCCTGTGGGTCCTGTTCGTGCTCTACCTGGCGTTCCCGCGCCAGTTCAGCCCGGCGCTGCCGCCGTGGCTGGAGTACGTCAGCCTGGCCAACCTGCTCATCGGCAACGGGATGATCGTCTACCTGAGCCTGCTGGCCGGCTTCAAGCGCCGCAGCTACGGCCTGGTCGGCTACGCGCTGCTCTCGCCGTTCTACTGGATGCTGCACTCGGTGGCCTCCTACAAGGCCGCCTGGCAGCTGGTCACCAAGCCCTTCTACTGGGAGAAGACCCAGCACGGGCTGACCAGCCACACCCAGGACGACGGGGCCGACGGGGCCCACGGTGACCCCGCCGAGGACCACCCGACCGAGGCCACCGCCGACGGCGCCGGGCCCGCCCCCGACGGGTCGCCGCCGAGCCCGCCCCCCGCTCCGCACGAGGCGGCGTCCGCGGTGCCGGCGCTGACCCGGGTGCCCGCCGCGCAGGCGCTGCCGGTGCTCGCGGTGCTGGCCGCCGCGACCGCCGTCGCCGCTGCCGCCGCGCAGGAGCCGTCCGCGCAGGACCCTGCACGCCCGGCCCCCGCACCCCCGGCCCCTGCACACCCGAGCCCCGCACCCGCGAGCCCGACACCCCCGCGCCCCGCACACCCGAGCCCCACACCCCCGCGCCCCACACCCCTGGAGTCCGTCCCCGTGGACACCCCCGAGCCCTCCCCTGCCCCCGAGGCCGACCCGACGCCGCTCCCGGCTGCGCCGGTGCCACCGGTGGTCCGCCGCACCGTCGTGCCGATGCCCCCGCTGGACCTCGACGACCTGGCCCAGCTCCGGGCCGAGCTCGACGTCCTCGACGAGCACGACATGATCAGCGAGCTGTCCAGCGTGCCCCAGCGGCGCGGGTCGCACCGGGCGCGCAGCTACGACGTCGAGACCGGTGGCGGCCTGCCCGAGCCGGCCCGGCCCGACCCGGCGGACCTCGCCCGCCGGCTGGTCGAGCAGATCGGCGTCGACGGCCTGGGCCCCGACGGCCGGGGCGCGCACTCCCTGGGCGGTCGACCGCCGGTGCCGCCGTTCCCCGCCGGTCGTGGCCTGCCCCCGGTCCCGGGCCCGCGCGCTCTCCCCGCCGTCCCGGTGGTGGCCTCCGACACCCGGCCCCCGGTGCGGGCCCTGCCCCCGGTGCCGCCGGTCCCGGTCCGGCCCGCGGCCGAGCCGGTCCGTCGCGAGGGCCCGCTGCCGACCCTGGCCCCGCGGCCGGACCCGGTCACCCCGATCACCGCGCCCCGTCCGGTGCCACCGCCCGCACCGCGCTCCGCCGGCGCGGTCTCGCGGGTCGGCACGCTCCGTCCGGTGCCGGCGCCGGCAGCTGCGCGGACCGGGGCACCACCCCGGGTCGCCGGTCCGGCGTCGGGCCTGCTGTCCTGGCTCGGCGACCCCTCGTGAGCACGGCTTCGACCAGCCTGGACCGCGCCCGCCCGCCCACCGCGACGGCCACGGCCGCGCCGCCCGCCGCGGTGCGCAGTCCGATCCGGATCCCGATGGGCCCGGTGCTGCTGGCCTGCCTGGCGCTGGTGGTGGTGGAGCTCGTGGCGGCCCTGCTGACCATGACGCCGCTGCACACCGCACTGCTGGGTGCCTGCCTGACGGTGGTCGTCGTCTTCGGCGCCGTCTTCGCCTTCGGCGCCATCACCATCGCCGGGTTCGCCGCCGGCGCGGGTGCCGCGGGAGTCGTCGTCCTCGAGCCGCGGCACCTCGTGCTGACCCTGGTCGCGATGGCGGTGATCGCCGTGGTGTGCGGCCTGGCCCCGGGCTGGGCCCGGGTCGAGGCGTGGCAGGCGGCCCGCTCGGCCGGCGCCCCGCTGACCGGTGACGGCGTCCGCACGAGCCGGCTCCCCGGCCGGCTCGCGGTGCTGTGGCGCACCGACCGGGTCGTCGCCGCCTTCCTGGTGCTCTCCTTCCCGCCGGTCTTCGTGACCGGGGCGGTCGCCTTCATCACCTGGACGGCGACCCGCGGCTGACCCGCTCAGCTGCCGAGCAGCTCCCCGAGCACCGGCACCAGCGCCGCGAAGGCCTGCCCGCGGTGGCTGATCGCGTCCTTGTCGGCCGGGGACAGCTGCGCCGACGTCACCTGCAGGCCCTCGGGGACGAACACCGGGTCGTAGCCGAAGCCGTTGGTGCCCCGCGGCTCCCGGACGACGACCCCGCGCCACTCCCGGCGCAGCACCCGCTCGGTGCCGTCGGGGGTGACCACCGCGGCGGCGCAGACGAACGCCGCGCCCCGCCGCTCGTCGGGCACGTCGGCGAGCTGGCCCAGCAGCAGCGTGGTGTTGGCCGGGTCGTCCCCGTGCCGGCCCGACCAGCGGGCGGACAGGATGCCCGGCATCCCGTTCAGCGCGTCCACGGTGATGCCGGAGTCGTCGGCGACGGCCGGCAGACCGCTGTACCGGACGGCCTCGCGGGCCTTGAGCAGCGCGTTGTCCTCGAAGGTGGCGCCGTCCTCGGGGGCCTCCGGGTACTCCTCGACGTCGCGCAGCCCGAGCACCTGGACCCCGGGGACGGCGGTGGCCAGCAGCCGCTGCAGCTCGGCGAGCTTGCCGGCGTTGCGGGTGGCCAGCAGCAGCCGGCTCACCGGGAGACCGTGGCCTGCAGGGCCTGCTCCTGCAGGCGGGTGAGGTCGGCGCACCCGGCGACGGCGAGGTCCAGCAGCTGGTCCAGCGTCGCCCGGTCGAACACCGCACCCTCGGCGGTGCCCTGCACCTCGACGAAGCCGCCGTCCCCGGTGCACACGACGTTCATGTCGGTCCCGGCGCGCACGTCCTCCTCGTAGGCCAGGTCCAGCCGAGGCTGGCCGTCGATGACGCCGACGCTCACCGCGGCCACCGACTGGACCAGGGGCGCCTTCTTCGCGAGCTTCTTGCGCTCCCCCAGGTACGCCACCGCGTCGGCCAGTGCCACGTAGGCCCCGGTGATGGCCGCGGTGCGGGTGCCGCCGTCGGCCTGCAGCACGTCGCAGTCCAGCGCGATCGAGTTCTCCCCCAGTGCGGACAGGTCGATGGAGGCCCGCAGCGAGCGGCCGATCAGCCGGCTGATCTCGTGCGTGCGGCCCCCGACCTTGCCCTTGACCGACTCGCGGTCGCTGCGGGTGTGGGTGGCGCGCGGGAGCATCGAGTACTCGGCGGTCACCCAGCCCAGGCCCGAGCCGCGGCGCCAGCGGGGCACGCCCTCGGTGACGCTGGCCGCGCACAGCACCCGGGTCCGGCCGAACTCGACGAGCACAGACCCCTCGGCGTGGTCCAGCCAGCCCCGGGTGATCGTCACCGGGCGCAGCTCGTCGGCACGGCGGCCGTCGGCACGGGTTCCTGCAGGTCGGGCGCTCTCGGGGAGGGTCACGTGGGACGAGGGTAGTGGGGTGGGGCGGGTGCGACGACGCCGTCGGCGCGACCGGGCGGCGCGCGGTGCACGGCACCCTCGTCGACGGTCGTCGACACCTACTGTCCGCGCTGGTCGACCCGCTGGTCAGGCCGCAGACGACAGACGAGGACCACGCCCGATGTCCCAGCACGGCGCCTCCACCGACGACGTGACCCCCGCTGCCGGGCCCGCCGAGACCCGCGAGGAGAAGCGCAGCCGCTTCCTCGAGCTCGGCGCCGCCCTGGTGCTGGGCCTCTCGGCGACGGCCACCGCCTTCGCCGCCTACCAGAGCGGCGTCCTGGGCGGCGACGCCATCGCCGGCTACTCCGAGGCCAACAACCTCACCAGCCAGGCCGCCGACGTCTACGGCGACGCGAACGGGCAGTTCAACTACGACCGCGGGCTGTTCCTCACCTACGCCGGCTACCTGGTCACCGGGGACGCCGACACCGCCGACGTCTTCCGCGACCAGTTCATGAGCGAGAACCTGCAGACGACGATCGACTGGTACGACCAGACCGGCGACGAGGTGACCGACCCCTTCGACACCGACGCCGGGTCGCCCTACGCGCTGGAGGAGTACGCCCAGGGCAACGAGCTCACCGAGCAGTCCGACTCCGTCTTCGCCCAGGCCCGGGCCAACGACGAGCAGGGCGGCCAGTTCGACGTCGCCACCGTGCTGCTGGCGCTGTCGCTGTTCTTCGCCGGCATCGCCTCGGTGTTCCGGTCCTTCGTGCCGCAGGCCGTGATGCTCGGCGTCGGCACCCTGGGGTTCCTCGCCGGCCTGGTGCAGCTGCTCGTCGCGCTCTGAGCGGTCGCACCTGCGGCCGGGCTGCGCGAGCGGCCCGGCCGCCGCACCATCGGGGCATGCGATCGGAACTGCGCCAGGTGCGCACCGGCGGCGTGCCCAGCGTCGTGGACCTGACCGACGAGTGCGCGGAGTTCGTCCGCGGCGAGGGCGACGGCCTGCTGCAGGTCTTCGTCCCGCACGCCACCGCCGGGATCGCCGTCATCGAGACCGGCGCCGGCAGCGACGACGACCTGCTGGCGCAGCTGGACGTGCTGCTGCCCACCGACGACCGGTGGCGGCACCGGCACGGCTCCCCCGGGCACGGCAGGGACCACGTGCTGCCGGCGTTCGTGCCCCCGCACGCCACCATCCCGGTGCTCGAGGGCCGGATGGCGCTGGGCACCTGGCAGCGGGTCTGCTTCGTCGACACCAACGGCGACAACCCGACCCGGCACGTCCGCTTCAGCTTCCTGGCCGGCTGAGCCGGCCACCCCCGCGCCGGGGTCTGCCACCATGCACCCGTGACCGACAGCGACACCGCCACCCCGACCCGGCTCTCCCCCGGCGACCAGGCCCCCGACTTCACGTTGCCCGACGCCGACGGCAACCCGGTCTCGCTGGCCGACCGCCGTGGCCGCCGCGTGGTCGTCTACTGCTACCCGGCCGCGCTCACCCCGGGCTGCACCACGCAGGCCGTCGACTTCACCTCGGCGGCCGGCGAGTTCGCCGAGGCCGGGCTGGACATCATCGGCATCTCCCCCGACGCCCCGGAGAAGCTGGCCCGGTTCCGGGAGCAGGAGTCGCTGTCGATCACCCTGGTCTCCGACCCGGAGAAGGAGGTCATGAAGGCCTACGGCGCCTTCGGGCCCAAGAAGCTGTACGGCAAGGAGGTCGTCGGGGTGATCCGCTCGACGTTCGTCATCGACGCCGACGGCCGGGTCGAGAAGGCCGGGTACAACGTGAAGGCCACCGGCCACGTCGCCAAGCTCCGGCGGGACCTCGGTCTGGACTGACGTCCCGTGCGGGGAGTCCCTCGACACGTGTAGCCCACCACCCGGTCGGGCACGACCGGGTGCATGAGCGAACAGATCGGCGTCACCGGGCTCGCGACCATGGGTGCCAACCTCGCCCGCAACCTGGCCCGGCACGGGCACCACGTGGTGGTGCACAACCGCACGAAGGCCAAGACCGACGCGCTGATGAGCGCGCACGCCGAGGACGGCGACCTGGTCCCCGTCGAGTCCCTCGAGGACCTGGTCGCCGCCCTGGAGCGGCCCCGCAAGGTGATCGTGATGGTCGCTGCGGGCGACCCCACCGACGCCGTCATCGAGGCGATCGCACCGCTGCTGGACGAGGGCGACGTGCTGGTGGACGGCGGCAACGCCCGCTACACCGACACGATCCGGCGCACCGCCGAGCTCGGTGAGCGGGGCCTGCACTTCGTCGGCGCCGGGATCTCCGGCGGCGAGGAGGGCGCGCTGAACGGGCCGAGCATCATGCCCGGCGGCTCGGCGGAGGCCTACGCGGTCATCGGCCCGCTGCTGGAGGACATCTCCGCCCACGTCGACGGCGAGCCCTGCTGCACCCACGTGGGCACCGACGGCGCCGGGCACTTCGTCAAGATGGTGCACAACGGCATCGAGTACGCCGACATGCAGCTCATCGCCGAGGCCTACGACCTGCTGCGCCAGGGCCTGGGGATGACGCCGGCCGAGATCGGGGACGTGTTCGCCACCTGGAACGAGGGCGACCTGCAGTCCTACCTGATCGAGATCACCGCCGAGGTGCTGCGGCACACCGACGCGAAGACCGGCAAGCCCTTCGTCGACGTCGTGCTGGACGAGGCGGAGCAGAAGGGCACGGGCCGCTGGACCGTGCAGTCCGCACTGGACCTGGGCACCCCGGTCTCCGGCATCGCCGAGGCCGTCTTCGCCCGTGCGCTGTCCGGCCACGTCGACCAGCGCGCCGCCGCCCAGGAGGTGCTCCCGGGCCCCGGCCGCGACTGGGACGACCAGGTCGCCGACCGGGAGGCGTTCACCGAGAGCGTCCGCCAGGCGCTCTACGCGGCCAAGGTGGTCGCCTACTCCCAGGGCTTCGACCAGATCGCGAGGGGCGCAGAGGAGCACGGCTGGGACGTCGACCGTGGCGCCCTCGCCGCGATCTGGCGGGACGGCTGCATCATCCGGGCCGCGTTCCTGGACCGGGTCCGCCAGGTCTTCAGCGACGAGCCCGACCTGACCACGTTGCTGACCAACGAGTACTTCCGGGACGCCGTCGCCGACGCCCAGGAGGGCTGGCGCCAGGTGGTCGCCGGCGCCGCCCGGCACGGCGTGCCCGCCCCCGGGTTCGCCAGCGCGCTGGCCTACTACGACGGGCTGCGCGCGGAGCGCTCCCCCGCCGCCCTCATCCAGGGCCTGCGCGACCGGTTCGGCTCGCACACCTACAAGCGCGTCGACGCCGACGGCTCCTTCCACACGATGTGGTCCGAGGACCGCCGCGAGGTCGAGGCCTGACCCGCACCGAGTGACAGCCGAGGGGCGCGCCGCACGTGGGCGCGCCCCCTCAGCCGTCACTCGGCGGCGCGGGCGGCGGCCTTGCGGCGCTTGCCCTCGTGCATGGCGGCGACCCGGGCGACCGGGATGGTGTGGCCCTCGGCGACGACGTCGGCATCCAGCAGCTGGGGTGCGGGCAGTGCGTCGGCCCACGGGTCGCCGGCGATCCGGGCGGCCGCGTCGGTGACGGTGGTGCCGCGCGGGTCGGCGGCGTCCAGGTCCTCCCAG
The DNA here is from genome assembly GCF_001424485.1 of Modestobacter sp. Leaf380. GTDB lineage: Bacteria > Actinomycetota > Actinomycetes > Mycobacteriales > Geodermatophilaceae > Klenkia. The sequence continues at coordinate 125,193 of NZ_LMQC01000020.1, read as the reverse complement.
GAGACCGGCGCGGACACCGGCAGGCCGGGGCGGGCGCGCGGGGAGTAGGCGACGGCGATGGTGCCGCGGCCCGAACGGGTCGAGTCCACGAACACCCGGCCACCGCGCTCGGCGACGACGTAGGCCGTGGTGGCCACCCCGGGGTCCAGGGCAGCGGTGCGGGCGGCCAGTGCGCGGGTGGCCGCGGCGACGTCCTCGTGCGAGGACCCGTGCACCGGGACGACGAGGTGCAGCCCGCGCGAGCCGGTGGTCTTGACGGCCGCGGTCAGTCCGGCGTCGGCCAGCGCCTGCCGCGCCAGCCGGGCGGTGGCGACGACGGCGCTGAAGGGCCCGTCGTCGGGCGGGTCGAGGTCCAGCACCAGGCCGGTGGGCTCACCGAACCCCTCGGCGGTCGACCAGGTGGAGAAGGGGACGTGCAGTTCGACGGCCCGCTGGTTGGCCAGCCACAGCAGCGTGCGCCGGTCCTCGACCAGCACCTGGTGCACCTCGCGCTTGGCCCGGTCGGACCAGGTGGCCGCGGTCCGCACCCAGTCCGGGGCACCCTTGGGCACGTCGCGCTGCACGAAGGCCGCGGCTCCCGGGCGGATCCGCACCGCGGTCAGCGGGCGCCCGGCCAGCAGCGGCACCAGCCGGTCGGCGAAGGCGTCGTAGTGCTCCAGCAGCGCCCGCTTGGTCACCCCGAGCCCGTCACCCAGTTCGTCGTCCAGGCTGGAGAACGAGACGCCGTCCCGTTCCTCCTTCGCTGCTGCTGCTGCCACCGGGCCTCCTCAGACCTCGTAGACCCCGAGCGGGACGACGAGTTCGGTCTCGCCGAACACCTCGGACGCTGCTGCCAGCTGGGCGGACCGGTCCACCCACGGCGGCACGTGGGTCAGCAGCAACCGGCCCACCCCGGCGTCCCGGGCGTGCTCGCCGGCCTCGCGGCCGGTCAGGTGCAGGTCCGGGGGCAGCCCGGGCACGTCGGGGTGCGCCGCCTCGGCCAGCAGGACGTCGGCCCCCCGGGCCAGCGCGACCACGGCCGGGCTGACGCCGGTGTCGCCGGTGTAGACCAGCGACCGCCCGCCGGCGGTGAGCCGCACGGCGTGGCACTCCACCGGGTGGGCGGTGCGCGCGGTGGAGACCTGGAAGGGCCCCAGCTGCCACTCCCCCGGCCCGATGGCGAACACGTCGAACACGTCGTCGACCGGGCCGTCGGCGGCGTCGTAGGCCAGCCGCAGCCGACGGTCCGCGCCCACGGGGGCGTACAGCGGCACCCGGTCGCGGGTGGAGCGCCCCGAGTACCGCTTCCAGACGACGAAGGGCGCGACGTCCAGGCAGTGGTCGGCGTGCAGGTGGGAGAGGAACACGGCGTCGACCGCGTCCGGGTCGACCACCCGCTGCAGCGCCCCGAAGGCCCCATTGCCCAGGTCCAACAGCAGCCGGTAGCCCTCGTGCTCGACGAGGTAGCAGGAGGCCGGGGAGTCCGGGCCGGGTGCCGAGCCCGAGCAGCCGACGACGGTGAGCCTCACGCTGCCTGCACCTGGTCGATCTCCGGGCCCAGGAACCGCCGGCCGAGGCGGGCGAAGGGCTCGGGGTCACCGGTGGCCAGGAAGGCGTGCCGCGGGGGCCCGGCGGACTCCGGGCGCAGCAGGTCGGCGGTGGTGAGCACCCGGTAGACGTCCTTGGCGGTCTCCTCCGCGCTGGACACCAGGGTCACGCCGTCGCCCAGGACGAGGGAGAGGACCCCGGTGAGCAGCGGGTAGTGCGTGCAGCCCAGCACGACCGTGTCGACGTCGGCGGCCAGCAGCGGGTCCAGGTAGGACTGGGCCAGCCCCAGCAGCTGGCGCCCGCTGGTCACCCCGCGCTCGACGAAGTCCACGAAGCTGGGGCAGGCGGCGCTGGTGACGGTGACCTGCGGGGCGGCGGCGAAGGCGTCGGGGTAGGCGCCGGAGGTGATGGTCGCGGTGGTGCCGATGACCCCGACCCGCCCGCTGCGGGTGGCGGCGGTGGCCCGCCGCACGGCCGGCAGCACGACCTCCACGACCGGGACGTCGTACCGCTCGCGGGCGTCGCGAAGGCACGCGGCGCTGGCCGAGTTGCACGCCACCACCAGCATCTTGACCCCGGCCTCGACCAGGTCGTCCATGACGGCCAGGGAGTGCGCGCGGACCTCGGCGATCGGCAGCGGACCGTAGGGGCCGTTGCGGGTGTCCCCGACGTAGCGGACGGACTCGTGCGGCAGCTGGTCCAGCACGGCCCGCACGACGGTGAGACCACCCACCCCGGAGTCGAACACCCCGATCGGTGCGTCCGCAGCGCTCTCCGGGTTCCCCATCTCGGGCCCCAGGCTAGCGGTCTGCAGGGCCCCGCAGCACGGTGGCGGCCGGCAGCAGCAGCCCGTCGCCGGCCCACCGGGCCCCGGCCAGGTCACGCACCACGAGGTCGGCGGGGGTGGCCAGGGCCTCCTCGCCGATGCCCAGCACCCGGCAGCCCGCGGCCAGTCCGGCGGCGATGCCGCTGGGGCTGTCCTCGAGCACCAGGGCCCGGGCCGGCTCGACTCCGAGCCCGCGCGCAGCGGCCAGGTAGCCGGCCGGGTCGGGCTTGCCGGCGGTGACGTCCTCGGCGGCGACGAAGACCTCGGGCACCGGGATGCCGGCGCTGCGCAGCCGGGCGGTCGCCAGGGCGCGGGTGCCGGAGGTGACCACGGCCCAGCTCCCCACCGGCAGCATGGCCAGCAACGCCGGGACGCCGGCCATGGCGGCGACGACCTCGGCGTCCTCCAGCTCGAAGGCGTCGATCAGCGCGGTCGCAGCCGCCCGCTGCTCCTCGGCCACGAGCAGCGCGACCGTGTCCGCGGCCCGGCGGCCGTGCACGATCGACAGCGCGGCCTCGGGCTCCAGGTCGTGCGCGAGGGCCCACCGGCTCCAGGCGCTCTCCACCGCGGCGAGGCTGTCGACCAGCACGCCGTCGTTGTCGAAGAGCAGCCCGGCGGCGGGGACGTGCAGGTCGGGGGCGAGATCGTCGTTCAGGCCCACAGCTGGCCCTCCAGGGCGGCGGTGGCCTCGTCCAGGGTGCCGCCGTAGGCGCCGGTGGACAGGTACTTCCACCCGCCGTCGCAGACGATGAAGCAGATGTCGGCCTTGCGCCCGGCCGCCACCTCCTTGTCCGCGATTCCCAGCGCGGCGTGCAGGATCGCCCCGGTCGAGATGCCGGCGAAGACGCCCTCGCGCTCGACGAGCTGGCGGGTGCGGTGCACGGCGTCGTCGGGGCCCACGGAGAACCGGCTGTCGAGCAGGTCGGCGTCGTAGAGCTCGGGGATGAACCCCTCGTCGATGTTGCGCAGGCCGTAGACCAGCTCGCCGTAGCGCGGCTCGGCGGCGATCACCTGCACACCGGGCTTGTGCTCACGCAGGTACCGGGAGACCCCCATGAGCGTGCCGGTGGTGCCCAGGCCGGCGACGAAGTGGGTGATCGAGGGCAGGTCGGCCAGGATCTCCGGGCCGGTGCCGGTGTAGTGCGCCTCGGCGTTGGCCGGGTTGCCGTACTGGTAGAGCATCACCCAGTCCGGGTTCTCCGCCGCGAGCGCCTTGGCCTGCCGGACGGCCTCGTTGCTGCCGCCGGCGGCCGGTGATCCGATGATCTGCGCGCCGTACATCTCCAGCAGCTGCCGCCGCTCCACCGAGGTGTTCTCGGGCATGACGCAGATGAGCCGGTAGCCGCGCTGGCGGGCGACCATGGCCAGCGAGATGCCGGTGTTGCCGCTGGTCGGCTCCAGGATGGTCGCTCCGGGCCGCAGCCGCCCCTCCTTCTCCGCCGCCTCGATCATCGCGATGGCGGCCCGGTCCTTGATCGACCCGGTCGGGTTGCGGTCCTCGAGCTTGGCCCACAGCCGGACGTCGGCGGTGGGCGAGAGGGACGGCAGCCCGACCAGCGGGGTGCCGCCGAGGGAGTCGACGAGCGAGGCGAAACGGGCCACGGGGGCAGCTCCTGTGGGGTCGGGGTCAGCCGCCGGCGACCGCGGGCAGGATGGTGACGGAGTCGCCGTCCTTGACCGGGGTGTCCAGCGAGCCGGTGAAGCGGACGTCCTCGTCGTTGACGTAGACGTTGACGAAGCGGTGCAGCTTGCCCTCGTCGGTGACCAGACGGCCCTTGATGCCCGGGTGCTGGCCCTCGATGTCGTCGACCAGCGCGCCCAGGGTCTCCCCAGCGCCGGAGACGGTCTTGTTGCCGCCGGTGTGGGTGCGCAGGATGGTGGGGATCCGGACCTCGATGGCCATGACGTACCTCTTCTGATAAGTGGGGTGTGCCCCGCGCAGCACGCAGCGAGGTCGGGCGCTACCAGGTGGAACGTCCTGGACAGGACTCTGATTCCACCGGCCCCCTCGCAGGGCCCGAGGCGCGCGGAGCACGTCGCGGGGGCGAGGGGGTCCTTCTTCAGTCGTAGACGACCGTGGTGGGCGAGTGCCCGAAGAGGTAGGACTCGACGACCTCGACGTCCTCCTCGGTGACCACGCCGTCGACGATCCGGAAGCTCCGGAACTCGACGTCGTCACCGGCCAGGCCGGTCTGCGCACCGTGCTCGCGGGTGGACACGAGCACGTAGTGCGCGAACGGCTCGGAGGCGTAGCTGACGTCGGTGCGCGAGGGGTGGGCCTCGGTCGCGGTGTGCGAGTGGTAGACGACGACGGGGACCTCGTCGCGGTCGTCCATCTCCCGGTAGAGCCTGAGCAGGTCGGCGCTGTCGAACTCGTAGAACGTGGGCGACCGGGCGGCGTTGAGCATCGGGATGAACCGCTCCGGCCGGTCGCTGCCCTCGGGGCCGGCGACGACGCCGCACGCCTCGTCGGGGTGGTCGGCCCGGGCGTGCGCGACGATCGCGTCGCGGGTCGCCCGGTCGATGCGCAGCACGGGGGCGAGTCTAGGCCTCGCCCGGCCTCTCCCCGCCCCCGGGGATGCCGGGTCGGGGTCCGCGCTCCGCCGGACCGGTACGGTGCCGACTCGTGGAGCACCGTTGCTGATCGAGGTCCTGATGGTGGTCGGCGTGCTGGTGGTCGCCGTCCCGGCCCTCGTGCTGGGGGTCCGCCGGCTGTCCCGGCGGGGCGCCCGGACGCTGAAGCCCACCGGCGCGGACCGCACGGAGTACGTGATCGTCGTCGTCGGCCGGGTGCTCGGGCTGCTGCTGGTGCTGGCCCTGAGCGCGGTGGTCCTGCTGGCCTCGATCGGCGGGCTGGTGAAGGGCCTGACCGTGCCGAACCTGGTCTACGTGTTCTTCGTGCTGGACCTGCTGCTGGCCTCGCTGGTCGTGCTCACCTCCGGCGGCCCCCGGCGACCAGCGCGTCGACGAGGGACCCCTGCACGGCGGTGAGCCAGCCGTAGACGGCGTGCTGCTGGGCCTCCTCCCCCTCGGGGTCGGTGGGCGGCTCGGTGTCTGCGGTGATGCCCAGCCGGGTGCCCAGGGCCAGCCGCAGGTCGTTCGTGGTCCGCAGCCAGGCGCGGGCCTGGTCCTCGTCGAGCCGGACCTCCCCGCCCCCCTCGGGCGTGCTGGCCCGCACGACCGCGAGGTCGTCGGCCTTCCCCTCGCGCAGCGAGGCCTCGGTGAGGTCCCGGTAGTCCCGGGCGATCTCGGTGTCCGAGGCGTGCCCGGGCGGCAGCAGCCGGTCCAGCACCGGGTCCCCGCCGGCGTCGTCGCCGTCCAGGGACAGCAGCTGCTCCAGCTGGTCGACCAGCAGCCCCAGCACCCGCACCTCGGCGTCGACCAGCCCGCCGACGACGACGTCGCCGCGGCGGCGGAAGGGCTTCACGCGTCCCTCTGGTAGCTGGCCCACAGGCCGTAGGCGTGCAGCCGGCTGGTGTCGTGCTCCATCCGCTCCCGCGGGCCCGAGCTCACGATCGCCCTGCCCTCGTGGTGCACCTGCAGCATGAGCGTCGTGGCGGTGGGCTCGTCGTAGCCGAAGAGCTCCTGCAGCACGAACGTCACGTAGGTCATCAGGTTCACCGGGTCGTCCCACACGACGGTGACCCACGGCCGGTCGAGCTCGAACTCCTCGCCGGTGGTCGTGTCGGGGGTGACCTCGGGCGTCACCGTCCGCTCGGGGGCTGTGCGCTCAGGCGCGAGGGGTCCGGCCACGGCACCACTCTAGGTCGCCCCCTACGCTCCAGCTCCATGCCGCTGGGGTCCGCTCTGCTCACCGACCGGTACGAACTGACGATGCTGGCTGCCGCCCTGGCCGACGGCACCGCCGACCGGGACTGCGTCTTCGAGGTCTTCGGACGGCGGTTGCCGCACGGCCGCCGCTACGGCGTCGTGGCCGGCACCGGCCGGCTGCTGGAGCACCTGGTCGACTTCCGGTTCGGCGACGACGAGCTGGCCGCGGTCCGCGAGCAGGGCCTCACCGACCCCGCGCTGCTGGACTGGCTGGCCGACTTCTCCTTCACCGGCGACGTCGAGGGCTACGCCGAGGGCGAGCTGTACTTCCCCGGCTCCCCGGTGCTCACCGTGCGGGCGCCGTTCGGGCAGGCCGTGCTGCTGGAGACCCTGGCTCTCTCAATCCTCAACCACGACTCCGCGATCGCCTCGGCCGCCGCCCGGATGGTCGGCGCCGCCGGCGGTCGGCCGTGCATCGAGATGGGCTCCCGGCGCACCCACGAGGAGGCCGCCGTCGCCTCCGCCCGCGCCGCCTGGCTGGTCGGGTTCGCCTCCACGTCCAACCTCGCCGCAGGCGCCCGGTACGGCGTCCCCACCGCGGGCACCAGCGCGCACGCGTTCACCCTGCTCCACGACGACGAGGCCGCCGCCTTCCGCGCGCAGGTCGCGGCCCTGGGCACCGGGACCACGCTGCTCGTCGACACCTACGACACGATGCAGGGCATCGCGACGGCGATCGAGGTCGCCGGCACCGAGCTCGGTGCGGTGCGCCTGGACTCCGGCGACCTGGGCCTGCTGGCCACCCAGGCGCGCGAGCTGCTGGACTCCCTGGGCGCCACCGGCACCCGGGTGACCGTCACCAGCGACCTGGACGAGTACGCCATCGCCGCGCTGGCCGCCGCCCCCGTCGACGGCTACGGCGTGGGCACCTCGCTGGTCACCGGCTCCGGCGCCCCCACCGTCGGGATGGTCTACAAGCTCGTCGAGCGCGACGGCGTCCCGGTGGCCAAGAACAGCGAGGGCAAGCGGTCGGTCGGCGGCCGCAAGACCGCCGTCCGTCGGCACGACGCGTCGGGCACCGCGACCGCGGAGGTCGTCGTCCCCGGGGACGTCGAGGGCCGGGACGGCGACCGGGCGCTGACCGTGCCACTGGTGCGCGGCGGGGAGCTGGTGTCCACCGACACCCCGGCGCAGGCACTGCGGGCCGCCCGCGCCCACCACGAGCAGGTCCGCACGGCGCTGCCACCCGAGGCGTGGTCCTTGTCCCGCGGGGAGCCCGCCATCGACACCGTCACCGCCTGAGCGGGGGCCCCGGGGGCGCGGCAGGATGGTCGGCATGACCCGTGCGCTGATCGTCGTGGACGTGCAGAACGACTTCTGCGAGGGCGGCAGCCTGGCCGTCGCCGGCGGGGCGGCCGTGGCTGCGGCCGTCACCGAGCACGCCGGGCAGGGCCTGGAGCGCGGCGAGTACGCCCACGTCGTCGCCACCCGGGACCACCACGTCGACCCGGGCGGGCACTTCTCCGATGCCCCGGACTTCGTGGAGACCTGGCCGCGGCACTGCGTGGTCGGCACCGACGGCGTCGACCTGCACCCGGCCCTGGACCGGGGCCTGCTGCGCGCGGTCTTCGACAAGGGCGAGCACGCCGCGGCCTACTCCGGCTTCGAGGGCAGCAGCGAGGGCACCGGGCTGGCTGACTGGCAACGCTCCCACGGTGTCGACGACGTCGACGTGGTCGGCATCGCGACCGACCACTGCGTGCGGGCGACCGCGCTGGACGCCGTCGGGGCCGGCTTCACCACCCGGGTGCTGCTGCCCCTGACGGTCGGGGTGGCCGAGGGCACGACGGCCGCCGCCCTGGAGCAGCTGCGCACCGCGGGCGTGCAGCTGTCCGGGGAGCCCCAGCGCTTCTAGACCCCCGGGTCACACCGCGTCGAGGACCTCGTCGCGGGTGAAGCCCAGCACCTGCAGCACCGCGTCCAGGTAGGGCTGGTTCAGCGCCGTGTGCGCCTGCTCCCGCACGAAGGGCTTGGCGTTGAACGCGATGCCCAGCCCTGCAGCGGCCAGCATGTCCAGGTCGTTGGCGCCGTCGCCGACCGCGACGGTCTGGTCCAGCGGGACGCCGAACTCGGCGGCGAACCGGGCCAGGGCCCGGGCCTTGCCGGGCCGGTCGACGATCTCCCCGACCAGACCACCGGTCAGCACGCCGTCGGCGACCTCGAGGGTGTTGGCGGCGGCGAAGTCCAGGCCCAGCGAGGCTGCCAGCGGGTCGGTGATCTGGGTGAAGCCGCCGGAGACGATGCCGCAGCGGAAACCCAGCCGCTGCAGGGTGCGGATCAGGGTGCGCGCCCCCGGGGTCAGCACGAGGTGCTCGCGGACCTCGTCCAGGACGCTGACCGGCAGCCCGGCCAGCGCGGCCACCCGGGCCCGGAGGGACTGCTCGAAGTCCAGTTCACCGTTCATCGCGGCGGCGGTAATCCGGCCGACCTCCGCAGCCCGCCCCGCCCGCGCCGCCAGCTCGTCGATGACCTCACCGCGCACCAGCGTCGAGTCCACGTCGAGCACGATCAACCGCTTGTTGCGCCGGGCCAGGCCCACCTGCTCGACGGCGACGTCGGCACCGGTGGCCGCCGCGACCGCGCCCAGGGCGGCCCGCAGCGGGGCGGCCTCGGCGCCGGAGACGGTCAGCTCGAAGCTGGTGACGGGGTAGTCCGAGAGGCGGCGGATCGCGTCGATGTTGCCGCCGACGTCGGCGATGGCGCGGGCGGCGCCACCGACCGCCTCCGGGGGCACCGGACGGCCCAGCACGATCACGTGGTGCCTGCGGACGCCGTCGGCGACCAGCCCCGTCGCCCCGGCCGCGGGCTCCACGAGCACCTGCACCCCGGCCTCGTCACCGACCCGGGCGGCGACCGGACGCAGGCGCGCGACCAGCGCGGCGTCGTCGTCGGCACCGTGCTCCTGCACCACCACGCCGAGCACCAGCTGGCCGTGCACCACGACCTGCTCCACGTCGACGACCTCCAGCGCCGGCAGGACGGCCAGGGCGGCGAAGAGCCGGGCGGTCACCCCCGGCCGGTCGGCACCGGTCACGGTCAGCAGCGCGCCGGCGTGCGGGACGTCGACCACCGGATCCGCGGTGCCCTCGGTGTTCGGGGCCGGGGTGGTCGGGGCCGGGGTGTTCGGGGCCGGGGTGGTCGGGACGTCCTGCTCGGGGCCGGTCACGGCGGTCATCGTGCCCGACGTGGGACTGCGGTCCTGCACACACTCCCGCGGACGCGCGAACGCCCCGCGGGCCGGTGGCCTGCGGGGCGTTCGTGGTGACGTGCGCTACCGACTCAGAACGGGTCGGGGTCGTTGGCGCCCTGACGGGCACCGGTGCCGTCCACCAGCTCGCTGGCGTACGGGCCGTGCTTCTTGCCGGCGTGCGCCTCGGCCTCCATGCGCTCCCGCAGGTGCGGGTAGTGCAGCTCGAACGCGGGGCGCTCGGAGCGGATGCGCGGGATCTCCAGGAAGTTGTGCCGCGGCGGCGGGGACGACGTCGCCCACTCCAGGGAGTTGCCGTGGCCCCAGGGGTCGTCGCGCAGTGCGAGCTGCCCGTACTTCCAGGACTTCACGACGTTGTACAGGAACGGCAGCGTCGAGGCGCCCAGCACGAAGGACCCGATCGTGGAGATCGTGTTCAGCGTGGTGAAGCCGTCGGTGGGCAGGTAGTCGGCGTAGCGACGCGGCATGCCCTCGTTGCCCAGCCAGTGCTGCACCAGGAACGTGGCGTGGAAGCCGATGAACGTCAGCCAGAAGTGCACCTTGCCCAGCCGCTCGTCCATCATCCGGCCACACATCTTGGGGAACCAGAAGTAGATGCCGGCGTAGGCGGCGAAGACCACGGTCCCGAAGACCACGTAGTGGAAGTGCGCCACGACGAAGTAGGTGTCCGAGACGTGCCAGTCCACCGGCGGGGAGGCCAGCAGCACGCCGGTCAGACCGCCGAGGAGGAAGGTCACCAGGAAGCCGATGGAGAACAGCATCGGCGTCTCGAAGGTCAGCTGCCCCCGCCACATCGTGCCGATCCAGTTGAAGAACTTGATGCCGGTGGGCACGGCGATGACGTAGGACAGGAAGCTGAAGAACGGCAGCAGCACCGCACCGGTGGCGAACATGTGGTGTGCCCACACGGTCAGCGACAGGGCGCCGATGGCGATGATCGCGAAGATCATGCCCTTGTAGCCGAACAGCGGCTTGCGGCTGAACACCGGGATGATCTCGGAGATGATCCCGAAGAACGGCAACGCGATGATGTAGACCTCGGGGTGCCCGAAGAACCAGAAGAGGTGCTGCCACAGCATCGGCCCGCCGTTGGCGGCGGAGAAGACCAGCGCACCCAGGTGGCGATCGGCCAGCAGCGCCATCAGGGCCGCGGTCAGGATCGGGAAGGCCAGCAGGATCAGGACGCTGGTGACCAGGGCGGCCCACACGAAGATGGGCATCCGGAACATGGTCATGCCCGGGGCCCGCAGGCAGACGATCGTGGCGATGAAGTTGACGCCACCGAGGATCGTGCCCAGGCCGGACACGGCCAGGCCGGCGATCCACAGGTCCCCACCGGCACCCGGGGAGTTCGTCACGTCCGAGAGGGGGCTGTAGGCGAACCAGCCGAAGTCGGCCGCACCACCGGGGGTGAAGAACCCGGAGATCATGATCAGCCCACCGAACAGGAACAGCCAGTAGCTGAAGGCGTTCAGGCGCGGGAAGGCGACGTCGGGGGCGCCGATCTGCAGCGGCAGGATCAGGTTCGCGAACGCGAAGAACAGCGGCGTCGCGAAGAAGAGCAGCATCACCGTGCCGTGCATGGTGAACAGCTGGTTGTACTGCTCGTTCGACAGGTACTGGAGGCCGGGCCGCGCCAGCTCGCCGCGCATGAGCATGGCCATGAGGCCACCGATCATGAACCAGCTGAACGACGTGGCCATGTACATCAGGCCGATGGTCTTGTGGTCCGTGGTCCGCAGCAGCATCGAGAGCCGCGAACCCTTCTCGGCCACGTGAGCCGGGCTGGGCCGGCTCACGATCGGAGCGGGGGCGATCGTCACGTCCCGGAGCTTAGACGGTGTGCACGCCCGCTGTGCGTGGGATGGGTGACGCCGCTCCGGCGGGGTCCGAGAGGCGTGCCACCCCCACCCTCGAGCGTGTCCCAGGTCTCCTCGGGGCGGGCCACTGACCTGCGGGAACGGGTCGGAAGGGGTGCTTCCGCAGGCGGGCGTCCACTCCCCCGTCGGGACCAGATCGTGACCCGCGGACGGTTTGGGGCCGCTCAGGCAGGGCACATGATCATCTGCGTTGGAGAGACCGACGCACCGACGGCGCCCCGGCGCCGTCACACCCTTGGAGGTCCCCCGTGATCTGGAACATCATCGTCTTGATCGTCATCGGCCTCGTGGCCGGTTTCATCGCCCGGGCCGTCATCCCCGGCAAGCAGGACCTCTCGATCGTCGCCACGATCGTGCTGGGCATCATCGGCTCCCTGGTCGGCAACCTGCTGGGCAGCCTCATCAGCGGCAACGGCTTCGAGCTGGGCACCGCCGGCTGGATCGGCTCCATCGTCGGCGCGATCATCGTGCTGGGCGTCTACGTGGCCGTCAGCGGCCGCAAGTCCGTCCGACGCTGACCCCGGCGGTCCCACAGACCGCGTAGGACCTCCGACGAGGGCCCGGCCACCAGGCCGGGCCCTCGTCTGCGTCTGCGGCCCGCTCAGCTCCCAGCGGCGTGGGTCGAGACGTCGACGGCCACGGTGACCGCCACCCGGGCCGGCAGCGCGGCCACGGCGGCGTCCAGGGCCCCCGGCGCCAGGTGCCTCGCGTGCGGGCCCATCCCCACCAGCGTCCGCACCGCGCCGTGGTCGAGCTCGAGCACCTCGCGGTGCCCACCCGTCGCGACCGGGCGCAGGTGCGGTTCCAGCGAGGCGGCCAGCCGCGCGGCCTTGTCCGGGTCCACCGAGAGCAGGCCCAGCGGGCCGACCAGCTCCCCCAGGTGGTCCGCCGCCGGGGTCACCACCACCAGCCGCCCGCCCGGTGCCAGCACCCGCGCGGTCTCCGCGCCGTTGCGCGGGGCGAAGACCACCAGCACCCGGTCGACCGAGGCCGGACGCACCGGCCAGGCCGACCAGCTGTCCGAGACCACCGCCATCGCCCGGGGGTGCGCCCGGGCGGCCCGGCGGGCCGCGTACCGGGAGGCGTCCAGGACCACCCCGACGGCGGCGGGAGCTCGGTCGAGCACGCCGGCCAGGTGGTCCCCGGTACCCCCACCCAGGTCCAGCAGCGTGCCGGGCTCCCCCTCGGCCAGCACCGCGTCGGCCAGCGCCGACGTCACCCCGGCGTAGTGGCCGGCGGCCAGGAAGCCGGCCCGGTCGGCGACCATCGCCGCCGAGTCACCTCCGTGCCGGGACCCCGAGGGCGGCAGCAGGGTGACGTGGCCCTGGCGGGCCCGGTCGAACGCGTGCCCGGCTGCGCAGCGCAGCGACTCCCCCGCCACCGTGAACCCCTCGCTGCAGACCGGGCAGGCGAGCAGCGCGACCGCGGCGGGCGGCAGGGGCGGGCTCACGTGCGCGGGGGCAGCCGGTGCAGCACGACGTCGCGCAGGACGCCGGCATCGGCGACCGCGGTCAGGTAGGTGCAGTGCGGCTGGCGCCGGCGGTCGGTCGGCGAGCCCGGGTTGAGCAGCCGCAGTCCGGTGGCGGTCGTGGTGTCCCAGGGGATGTGGCTGTGGCCGAACACCAGGACGTCGGTGTCCGGGTAGCCCACCGAGCAGCGTGCCTCGCGGCCCTTCGCGTCCCCGGTCTCGTGCACCACGGCCAGGCGGACGCCCTCGATCTCGACCCGGGCCACCTCGGGCAGCCGCTCGCGCAGCGGGCCGTGGTCGTTGTTGCCGTGGACGCCGACCAACCGGTGAGCCCGGCGCTCCAGCTCGTCGAGCAGGGCCACGTCGACCCAGTCGCCGGCGTGGACGACGACATCGGTGGCATCGATCTCACGCCAGAGGGAATGCGGCAGGTCCCTCGCCCGCTTGGGCAGGTGCGTGTCGGCGATCACCGTCAGACGTGCAGGCACGCCACCATCGTCGCAGCTCTCCCCCCACCACCCGGCCGACGTCGTCCGCACCGTGGCTCCCCGCACCCCGCACCCCTCGAGGAACCCCGTGACCGACCCCGCCCGCGACCGGCCCACCGCCGCGTCCGCCGACCACCCCTACCCGCAGCGCTGGCTGGCCCTGGCCGTCATCGCCGTGACCGTGCTGATGATCGTGCTGGACGCGACCATCGTGAACATCGCGCTGCCCGCCGTCTCGGTGGACCTCGACATCAGCGAGGCCAACCAGCAGTGGATCGTCACCGCCTACACGCTGACCTTCGGTGGCTTCCTGCTGCTGGGCGGGCGCATCGCCGACTTCTGGGGCCGCAAGCGCACCTACCTGGTGGGTGCCGTCGGCTTCGCGCTGGCCTCCGCACTGGGGGGTCTGGCCACCAACGAGGCGCTGCTGTTCGCCGCCCGCGCCCTGCAGGGCACCTTCGGCGCCCTGCTGGGCCCCGCCTCGCTCGCGCTGATCACCGTGCTGTTCACCGATGCTGCCGAGCGGGCCAAGGCCTTCGCGGTCTACGGCGCGATCGCCGGTGGCGGCTCCGCCGTGGGCCTGCTGCTGGGCGGCGTGCTCACCGAGTACGCCGACTGGCGCTGGTGCTTCTGGGTCAACGTGCCGATCGCGGTGCTGGCGGTCGTCGCGGCCTGGCGCATCGTGCCCGAGAGCAAGGCCTCCGGTGAGACGAAGTACGACGTCCCGGGTGCCGTGCTGATCACCGTCGGCCTCGCGTCGCTGGTCTACGGGTTCACCAAGGTCGCCGAGGCGGCCCAGGCCGGCGACGGCAGCAGCCCGTGGGCGAACGGCCCGGCGCTGACCTTCATCCTGCTGGGCGTCGCGCTGATCGTGGCCTTCGTCGTCGTGGAGTTCCGGGTGCGCAACCCGTTGCTGCCGATGCGGCTGGTGCTGGACCGCAACCGCGGTGGCGCCTACCTGACCGCCACCCTGGTGGGGGCCGGGCTGATCGGCTCGTTCTTCTTCCTGAGCCTGTACTTCCAGCAGGTGCTGGGCTACACCCCGGTCAGCGCCGGCTTCGCCTCGCTGCCGGTGACCGCCGGCGTCCTGGTGGCGGCCGGGGCGGCCAGCCAGCTGGTGCCCCGGATCGGCCCCAAGCCGCTGATGGTCGCCGGTGGGCTCTTCGCCGCGGGCGGGTTGTTCACCCTGTCCTTCCTCGGCCTGGACACCCCGTTCTGGCAGGTCGCCCTGCCGGGCCAGCTGCTGCTGGGCCTGGGACTGGGCTTCACCTTCGTGCCGCTGTCCAACCTGGCGCTCGTGGGTGTCGGCGAGCACGACGCCGGCGCGGCCAGCGCGGTCCTGCAGGCCGTCCAGCAGGTCGGTGCCTCCATCGGGACGGCGCTGCTGGCGACCTTCTCGGTCACCGCCATCACCAACTCCCTCGCCGACCGCCCGGCGACCGAGCAGGACCCGGTGGCCCCGCTCGTCGCCCAGGTCGAGGGCTACACGACGGCCTTCACCTGGGGTGCCGGGCTGCTGCTGGTGGCCGCGATCGCCTCGGCCGTGCTCATCCAGGCCAGCAAGGACGACCTGCCGGCCGAGATGGCCGTGCACGCCGGCTGACCGGACACACAGACGGCCCGGCACCCCCTCGGGGGTGCCGGGCCGTCTGGCGTCCGGGCTCCGGGTGGCTCAGCGCCCGGAGGCGGCCATGGCCTTGAGGCGGGCGTTGTAGGCGTCCAGCTCGACGTCCCCGACCCGGTCGATCGTGCGGTCACGGGTCTTGTTGCGGCGGGTCTCGGACCCGGCCCACTGGAAGAACACGACGGCCAGCACCAGCACGGTGGGCAGCTCGCCGAAGGACCAGGCGATGGACCCCGCCGTGGTCTGGTCGGCCAGCGGGTCCACCCCCCACGAGGACGGCGGGTTGGCGAAGGTCTCCACCACCAGGGTGTCGGCCATCATGATCGCGACGCCGAAGAAGGCGTGGAAGGGCATGGGGAGCAGCAGCTCGATCATCCGACCGGCGTGCCCGACGGTCCGCGGCCACGGGTCCTGGCCCAGCAGCGGCCCGAAGAACAACAGCCCGGTGACGGTGAAGTGGGCGAGCATGAACTGGTGACCCAGCGGGTCGGCCATCAGGTCGTCGAACAGCGGGGTGAAGTAGACCCCGTAGAGGCTGACGATGAACAGCGGGATCGTGAACCCGGGGTGTGCGAGGAACTGGGCGAGCCGGCTGTGCAGCGCCTCCAGCAGCAGCGCCCGCGGTGCGCCGGCGGCGCCCTTGCCCCGGGGCAGGGCCCGCAGCGCCATCGTCACCGGGGAACCGAGCAGCAGCAGCAGCGGCGACACCATCGACAGCACCATGTGCTGGGCCATGTGCACGCTGAAGAGCACCATCGAGTACCCGTGCAGCTCGGTCCCGGTGACGGCGAACAGCGAGATCGCACCGAGGGTGAACGACAGCGTCTTCCACCACGGCCAGCGCACGCCGGCCCGGCGCAGCCGCACCAGGCCGACGAGGTAGGCGACCATCGCCAGCACGGTCAGTCCGGCGATCCAGGACCAGCCGTCCAGGTGCGGGGTGAACAGTCGGGCCCAGGTGGGCGGGTCGGTGGGCATCCACATGTCCGAGTGGTCGTGCACGTCCCCCACTCTCCCACCGTTCCCGCCGACGTGATGGCACGGCCCCGACGGCCCTGCGAGGGGGTGCCCCTCAGTCGTGGACGGGTGCCTCGTGCGCCCGGTGGGAGACCGACTCCAGCTGGAAGGTGCAGTGCTCGACGTCGAAGTGCCCACCCAGGCAGGCACAGAGCGCGTCCAGCACCCGACCGCCGTGGCCGTCGGCCAGCAGCGCGTCGTCGACGACGACGTGCGCGGACAGCACCGGGAGCCCGGAGGTGATGGTCCAGGCGTGCAGGTCGTGCACGTCGGTGACCCCCTCCACGCCCAGCACGTGCCGGCGCACCTCGGCCATGTCCACGCCGCGGGGTGCGGCCTCCAGCAGCACGTCGAGGGCGTCCCGCAGCAGCGACCAGGCCCGCGGCAGCACCAGGGCGCCGACGACGAAGGAGGCGACGACGTCGGCGGCGGTCCAGCCGGTGGTGGTGATGACGAGCGCGGCGACGATGACGGCGACCGACCCGAGGGCGTCACCGAGGACCTCGAGGTAGGCGCCGCGCATGTTGAGCGACTCCCCCTGACCCTCGCGCAGCAGGGCCAGGGAGACCAGGTTGGCGACCAGGCCCAGCACGGCCACGGTGAGCATCAGCCCGGACCGGATCTCCGGCGGGTCGCCGATGCGGCGGACGGCCTCGACCACGACGTAGCCACCGACCGCCAGCAGCAGCAGTCCGTTGCCGGCGGCGGCGAGCACCTCGATGCGCTGCCAGCCGAAGGTGCGTCGTCCCGAGGCCGGTCGCTGGGCCAGGGTCACCGCGCCCAGGGCCAGCGCGATGCCGACGGTGTCGGTGGCCATGTGGGCGGCGTCAGCGAGCAGCGCCAACGAGCCGGACAGCACGGCGCCGACGGCCTGGACGACGAGGACGGTGCCGGTGATGGCCAGCACGAGGGCGAGCCGTCGGCGGTGTCCGGCGGAGACGGTCCCGCCGTGGGCGTGGCCGTGCGCGTGGTCGTGGCCCATCAGGAGGCGTCACATGCGTCGACGTGCATGCGAGGAGTGTGCCTCACCCTCCCCCGGGACGACGAACGCCCCGCCCTCGGACGAGGACGGGGCGTGCGGTGGAGCTGGGCTCAGAGGGTGACGCCGCGCTCCGCGAGCCACGGGACCGGGTCGACCTTCTCCCCGTCGATGCCGCCCAGGTGGACCTCGAGGTGCAGGTGCGGACCGGTGGACTGGCCCTGGTTGCCCAGCAGCGCGATCGTGTCGCCGGCCTGCACGACCTGGCCCGCGGTGACCAGGATCTGCTCCATGTGGCCGTAGACCGTGACGTCGCCGTTCTCGTGCTGGATGTAGACGGCCTGACCGAAGCCGCTGGCGGCGCCGGCCTTGAGGACCACACCGTCCATGACGGCGTACTCCGGGGTCAGCATCGGCGCGGCCAGGTCGATGCCGGCGTGCAGCGTGCCCCAGCGGTAGCCGAAGGTGCTGGACAGGCGGGCGCCGTCGACGGGGGCGACGGCCCGGGGCCGGGCCGCCTCGATGGCGGCGGCCTCGGCCGCGGCCTGCGCGTCGAGCGCGGCCTGGTCGGCGGCGGCCTGCGCGTCGGCGGCGGCCACCTGCTCGGTCTCGCGCTGGGCACGGCTGGCGACCATCTGCTGGAGCTGGTCGACCGCCTGGGTCTCGACCGCGGCCGGCGACGCCGGGGCGGCCTGCAACCCGAGCGCGTCGGCGACGCTGGTCGCCTGGGTGGCGGTCTCGGTGTCGGCCTGCGCGGCGGGGTCGCCCCCGGCGGTGACCAGCCCGACACCGGTCGCCCCGACCAGGGCGGCGGCGAGGTAGAGCGTGGGGCGGCGCATCCGGCCGGGGCCGGAGACCGACCGCTCCCGCACCGGGCGGGCCACGCGGTGCCGGCCGCGGGGCACACGGCCCTCGGCGATCGCGGCGATGATCTCGGCGGCGGACACCTCGACGTCGGCCCGGGGCGCGTCGGCCAGCACGAGGTCGCCGTCGCCGGCGGAGGCGAGCGGGACGACGGCTGCGTCAGCGGCCGGGACGTCGCGGGAGGAGAGCGTGCGGGCCGCCCGACCCGCAGCTGCGCGGACGGCGCGCTCGCCGGTCCGGGGCCGGCCGGCGGACGGGTGCACGGCGAGGTGCGGGACCAGCCGTGACTCGGTGTCACCGGACCAGACCGGGATGGAGTCCGCGGTGGCCGGTCCCCCCGACGCGGCCGCGCCCTGCGGTCCTGCGGTGACGAGTGGGCCGAGAGGGGTGCGACGAGCACCGCTCCGGGTGTCCAGGACGTCCGACAGGAGCCGTTCCGGGTGTTGCAGCGTCATGCACCTGTCTCTCGTCGGGGAGCTGGGGGAGGTCCGTGCGATCCGGAACGGGACCCATGTAAACACGTCGTGATCCGTTCGTGACCAGGGTCCGGGGGTAGCGACGGGCGGTTTGTGGGGCAGGTCACCACACAAGCTGCCAAACGGCGACCCTCCGTGAGGTGGTGATCGCACAGCGGACAGGCGTGCGGAGCCCGGGAGCGGGTAGGTGCGAGAGACACCACATGCACCGCTGCGCACCTGGAGACCACGGGTGTGCGGTGTGACGCGGTGGCCCCCGAGCCCGACAGGAGCACTCCCGCATGCGCGCAGTCACCTGGCACGGCCGCGACGACGTCCGCGTCGACACGGTCCCCGACCCGACCATCACCGACCCCACCGACGTCATCGTCGAGATCACCTCGACCGGGGTCTGCGGATCCGACCTGCACCTGATCGAGGTGATGGCCCCGTTCATGACCGTGGGTGACGTCATGGGCCACGAGCCGATGGGCGTCGTCCGCGAGGTGGGGCCCGAGGTCACCGCCCTCAAGGCCGGCGACCGGGTCGTCGTCCCGTTCAACGTCTCCTGCGGCACCTGCTGGACCTGCTCGCAGGGTCTGCAGAGCCAGTGCGAGACCACCCAGAACCGCGACCAGGGCATGGGCGCCTCGCTGTTCGGCTACACCAAGCTCTACGGCCAGGTCCCGGGCGGGCAGGCGGAGTACCTGCGGGTGCCCTTCGGCAACACGCTGCCGATCAAGGTCGCGGACGGCCCGCCGGACGACCGGTTCGTCTACCTGTCCGACGTGCTGCCCACCTCCTGGCAGGCGGTGCAGTACGCGAAGGTCCCCGAGGGCGGGACGGTGCTGGTGCTGGGGCTGGGACCCATCGGGGACATGTGCGCCCGGATCGCCGCCCACCTGGGCTACCGGGTCATCGCCTCCGACGTCGTCCCCGAGCGCATCGCCCGGGCCCGCGCCCGCGGCATCGAGGTCATCGCCAGCACCGACCAGGCCGACGTCGTCGGGCAGGTCCGGGAGGCGACCGCCGGCCGCGGGCCGGACAGCGTCATCGACGCCGTGGGCATGGAGGCGCACGGCTCACCCGGCGCCAAGCTCGCGCAGAAGGCCTCGGCACTGGTGCCCGACGCGATCATGGAGAAGGTCATGACGGTCGCGGGCATCGACCGGCTCGCCGCGCTCAACACCGCGATCGAGGCGGTCCGCCGCGGCGGCACCATCTCGCTGTCGGGCGTCTACGGCGGGGCCACCGACCCGCTGCCGCTGATGCGCATGTTCGACAAGCAGATCGGCCTGCACATGGGCCAGGCCAACGTCTGGCGCTGGGTGCCGGACATCCTGCCGCTGCTGGAGGACTCCGACGTCCTGGGCGTGGACGACTTCGCGACCCACCGGGTGCCCCTCGAGCAGGCACCCCAGGCCTACGAGGACTTCCGTCAGAAGCGGAACGGCACGGTGAAGGTGCTGCTGCAGCCGTGAGGTGACCGGTACACGACGTGACGGGTCTCATGCCCGTCACGGGATGGCGTCGGGGGGCTCATGGCCTTGGCTGGGGGTACCCCCGACGTCTGCCTCGTAGAGGACTGCTGTGCCCCGCGCCCTGCTCGCCCTGGCCATCGGTGCCTTCGGCATCGGCACGACCGAGTTCGTGGTGATGGGCATGCTGCCCGAGATCGCCGACGGGCTCGGCGTCTCCGTCTCCGCCGTCGGGCTGCTGATCAGCGCCTACGCCGTCGGTGTGGTGCTGGGGGCGCCCACGCTGACCGCCCTCGGCGTCCGGTTCACCCCCAAGCAGACCCTGATCGGCCTGATGGTCGTGTTCGTGGTCGGCAACGCGTTGTCCGCCCTGGCGCCGGACTACACGACGCTGGTCGTGGCCCGGGTGCTCACCGCCCTCGCGCACGGTTCGTTCTTCGGCGTCGGCGCGGTCGCCGCCCGGCGGCTCGTCCCCCGCGACAAGGCCACCCAGGCCATCTCGCTGATGATGGTCGGGCTCACCCTGGCCAACGTCATCGGCGTCCCGCTGGGCACCTTCGTCGCCCAGCAGACCAGCTGGCGGCTCGTGCTCGCCGCCTGCGCCGTGATCGGATTGGTCACGATCGCGGGGCTGTCGGCCTGGATGCCGGCCGTCAGCGGGGAGAAGACCGACCTGCGCAGCGAGCTGCGTGCCTTCCGCCGCCGCCAGGTGTGGATGGTGCTGGGCGTGACCATGGTCGGCTTCGCCGCCCTGTTCGCCGTCTACTCCTACGTCTCCCCCATCCTCACCGAGCTCGGTGGCCTCACCGAGGGCTGGGTGACGCCGGTGCTGGCGCTGTTCGGCGTCGGCACCACCGTCGGCACGCTCGCCGGCGGGAAGCTCGGCGACCGCTACGGCCTGCGCTTCGTGCTCGTCGGGCTGCTGGTCAGCGCGCTGCTGCTGGTGGCCTTCGCGTTGACCGTGCGCACCCCGGCCGCCGCCGTCGTGCTGCTGGTGCTCTTCGGCACGGTGGCCTTCGCGGCCGGACCGGTCGTGCAGAACAAGGTCATCGAGGCCGCGCGGGTGCGCGGCGGATCGCTGGTGTCCGCGGCCAACCAGGGCGCCTTCAACGTGGCGAACGCGATTGGTGCGGCGCTGGGGGCCGGCGTGTTGAGCGCCGGCTACGGCTACTCCGCGCCGATCTGGGTGGGTGCCGCCCTCGCCCTGGCCGGCACCGTCGTCTGCCTGCTGGCCATGCGCACCGAGCGGGTCGACGCCCTGACGCCGGACCCCGTCGTCGCCGACGTGGACACCTGGGAGCGGGCCACGGCGGCCGTCGCCGCGCGCTGACCGCCGTCCCGGGGTAGACCGGGGACATGACGACGACGGCTGACCGCGCCGGGGACCTCGTCCTCGGCGACCGCACCGTGCACCGCATCGGCTACGGCGCGATGCAGCTGGCAGGACCGCACGTGATGGGCCCGCCGGCCGACCGCGACGCGGCCGTCGCGGTGCTCCGCCGGGCCGTGGAGCTGGGGGTCGACCACATCGACACCAGCGACTACTACGGCCCGCACGTGACCAACGAGCTCATCCGCGAGGCGCTGCACCCCTACCCGGAGCAGCTCACCATCGTGACCAAGATCGGGGCCCGCCGGACGCCGGAGGGCGACTGGCCCGAGGCGCTGGGGGCCGACGAGCTGCGGCAGGCGGTGCACGACAACCTGGACCACCTGGGCCTGGACGCGCTCGACGTGGTGAACCTGCGGATGCCCGGGTTCGCCGAGCCGGTGGAGCGCTCGATGGCCGAGCCGATGGAGACCATGGCCGCGCTGCAGGCCGAGGGACTCGTCCGGCACATCGGGGTGAGCAACGTGTCGACCACGATGCTGGCCGAGGCCCGCTCCATCGCACCGGTGGTCTGCGTGCAGAACCACTACAACCTGGTGCACCGCGCCGACGACCCGATGATCGACGCACTGGCCCGCGAGGACATCGCCTACGTGCCGTTCTTCCCGCTGGGCGGCTTCAGCCCCCTGCAGTCCCGGGCGCTGGAGTCGGTGGCGCGCACGCTGGAGACGACGCCCATGGAGGTGGCGCTGGCCTGGCTGCTGGCCCGCTCGCCCAACGTGCTGCTGATCCCGGGCACCTCGTCGGTGGCCCACCTGGAGGCCAACCTGGAGTCGGCCGCCCGCGTGCTGGGGCCTGCCGAACTGGCCGAGCTGGACGCCATCGGCGGACCGTGACGTCCACCGGGGTCCCGCCGGACGGCGGGACCCCGGTGCAGCGGTTCACACGCGGGCGGTGACGTCCTCGTGCGGGTTCGCCCTGACCCGGGCGTACTCGGCCTTGTCCATCGGGACGGCGTCGGCCCGGCCGAGGTCGTCCAGGGCCACCCGGTGGGTCTCCCGCGCGGAGAGGGCGGCCAGGGCCACCGCGATCCCGATGCCGAACACGATGCTGCCCACGATCAGCGGCACGTTGGACCCGGGCGGTGCGATGGCGGCGAACAGCGAGGGCAGGAACGCGGTGATCATCGTGCCGATGTTCTGGCTCACCGCGAAGCCGGTCACGCGTGTGCGGGTGGGGAAGAGCTCCTGGTAGAAGCTCGGGAACACCGCGTTGTAGCCCTGGTACACCGACCCCCACATGAGCAGTGCGAACACGAACGCCAGCGGGACGTTGTCGATGCTGATCGCATGCAGGTAGGCGTAGGCCATCGCGGTGGAGCCCAGTGCGCCGACGATGATGCAGGGCCGACGGCCGATCCGGTCGGACAAGTCGCCGACGAAGGGGATGAGCACCATCGCGACCAGGTTGCCGACGACGGAGATCCACAGGTAGGTGGCGGTGGAGAACCCGACGCCGTAGGCCTCGCTGGTCGCGTAGGTGGCACCGAAGACCGTGGCGGTCAGCGGGACGGCGTTCATCAGCGCCATGACGACCACGCGCAGCATGTCGGCGCCGTTCTCCTGCACGACCTGCACGATCGGTGCCTTGGGCACCTCGCCGGTCGCGGCCTTCTCCTGGAACGCGGGGGTCTCCTCGACCTTCCGACGGACGACCAGGCCCACGACGATGACGACGGCGCTGAGCAGGAACGGGATGCGCCAGCCCCAGCTCTGGAAGTCGTCCTCGGGCAGCACGGCAGCCAGCGGCAGGAAGATCGCCGCGGCGAGCAGCTGCCCGCCCTGGACACCCTGCAGGGTGAAGCTGGTGTAGAAGCCGCGCTTGCCGAACGGCGCGTGTTCCATGGTCATGGTGCTGGCCCCGGCGATCTCGCCGCCGACCGCGAAGCCCTGGACCAGCCGCATCAGCACCAGCAGCGCCGGGGCGAGCACGCCGACCTGGCCGTAGGTGGGCAGCACCGCGACCAGGAAGGTCGAGACGCCCATCATCAGCATGCAGAGCACGAGCATGTTCTTGCGCCCGTGCGTGTCGCCCCAGTGCCCGAGGACGAAGGCCCCGATCGGGCGGGCCACGTAGCCGACGCCGAAGGTCGCCAGTGACGCGACGACGGCGACCTGCGGGTCGTCGGCCGGGAAGAAGACGGTCGGAAAGACCAGCGCAGCGGCCTGGGCGTAGATGAAGAAGTCGTAGTACTCCAGCGCGCTGCCCAGCCAGCCGCTCAGGGCGGCCTTCTTCGGGGTGCGCTTGACGGCCGGCGGCGTCGCGGCGGGCGGGCCGCCGGCCTCGTGGGTCGTGCTCATGACGGTCTCCTGGGGGTGGTGGCAGGTCGGGCCTGCCGGCGACCGCCGGCCCGGTGGGCCTGCGGTGCGCGGGTGCGGTCAGCGGTGCGGCGTTGCAGTGCTGTGCGCACGTCGTCCGGGGTCTCCGGTCGACGTCCGGCCTGCCCTCGTCAGGGCTGGAGCTCGTGTCCGTCGGTCTATGTACCAACTGGTTACGTACTGGATGGTGAGGTGGCGCGGGTCACCGTGTCAAGCGCCACGGCGCGGACGCGCCGCCGGTCGGTCAGACCGCGGTGAGGTGGGCGACCACGAGGTCGCCGAGCATCCGGCGCTGGTGGGCCCGGGTGGCCGGGTCGAGCATGTCGCGGCCGAAGAGCGTGCCGAAGGTGTGCCGGTTCGCCGTCCGGAAGACGCAGAACCCGCTGATCACCTGGTGCACGTCCAGCGCGTCGACGTCGGTGCGGAAGACGCCGGCGGTGCGGCCGCGGTCCAGGATCGCGCCGAGGACGTCGAGGACCGGGTTGGCCATCGTGGACAGCACGGCGGAGGAGGCGATGTGCTCGCCGTGGTGGATGTTCTCGATGCTGACCAGCCGGATGAAGTCCGGGTGCGCCTCGTGGTGGTCGAAGGTCAGCCCGGCGAGCTCACGGACCGCCTCGACCGGGTCGAGGTGTTCGACGTCGAGCTGCTGCTCCAGCCCACGGATGCGGGTGTAGGCGGCCTCGAGGACGGCGACGTACAGACCCTGTTTGCTGCCGAAGTAGTAGTAGATCATCCGCTTGGTGGTGCTGGTGCGGGCCGCGATCACGTCGACCCGGGCCCCGGCGTAGCCGGAGTCGGCGAACTCCGAGGTGGCCACGGCGAGGATCTCGGCCCGGGTCCGCTCGGCGTCGCGGGTGCGCTCGGGCGCGGCGTCGGCGGGCTGGGCGGACACGCGTCTCCCTGGGTCGGACCGCCGGGCGGCGGCGTCCCGAGCCTAGGTGGCCACCGAGGAGCGGGACGACCACCCGGCGGGGTGGTGCCCGCGGCGTCCGTGTGGTGTCCTGGGTCGCACCAACTCACCATCCGGTACATACGTCCACCCGGAGGCACCGTGCCCGTCCCCACCGCCCAGCCCGACCGTCCGGGCGTCGTCGTCGGGCTGATCGGTCAGGGCATCGGCCCCTCTCTCAGCCCGCAGATGCACGAGCGCGAGGCCGACGCACTGGGGCTCCGCTACGTCTACCGACGGCTGGACCTGGACGTGCTGGGCCTGGCCCCGGAGGCGGTCGGCGAGCTGGTCGCCGCCGCCCGGCTGGCCGGCTACGACGGGCTGAACGTGACCCACCCGTGCAAGCAGCTGGTGATCGAGCACCTCGACGAGCTCTCCCCGGACGCGCAGGCGCTCGGCGCGGTGAACACCGTCGTCTTCACCGGGGGCCGCGCGGTCGGGCACAACACCGACTGGTCCGGCTTCGCCCGCAACGTCGACCGGGGCCTGCCCGACGCCGCCCTGGACCGGGTGGTGCTGCTGGGTGCCGGCGGCGCGGGCGCCGCCGTCGCGCACGCACTGCTGACCCTGGGCACCGGCCGGCTCACCGTGCTCGACGTCGACACCGAGCGGGCCACCGTGCTGGCCGGGTCGCTGCGCGAGCGGTTCGGGGCCGACCGGGCCGAGGGCGGGGACCTCACCGGGCTGGCCACCGCGCTCGGCGCCGCCGACGGCCTGGTGCACGCCACCCCCACGGGGATGGCCGCCCACCCGGGCTCCCCCGTGCCGGGTGAGCTGCTGCGACCGGACCTGTGGGTCGCCGACGTCGTCTACCGGCCGCTGGCCACCGAGCTGGTCACCACCGCGCGCGAGCGCGGCTGCCGGGTGCTGGACGGCGGCGGCATGGCGGTCTTCCAGGCCGTCGACTCCTTCCGGCTGTTCACCGGCGTCGAGCCCGACGCCGACCGCGTGCTGGCCCACTTCCAGACGCTGGTCGACGTCCCGGGCACCCCCGTTGGCTGAGCGCCGCCGGTCGGTCGCCACCGTCTGCCTGTCCGGCACGCTGGAGGACAAGACCACCGCCGCGGCAGCCGCCGGCTTCGACGGCATCGAGGTCTTCGAGCCCGACCTGGTCGCGTCGCCGTGGGCGCCGGCCGAGCTGGCCGCCCGCTGCACGGACCTGGGGCTGTCCATCGACCTCTACCAGCCCTTCCGCGACCTGGACTCGACCGACCCGGCGACCGTGGCGCGCAACCTGCGGCGGGCCCGGGCGAAGTTCGACGTGATGGCCGAGCTGGGCGTGGACACCGTGCTGGTCTGCTCCGCGGTCTCCCCCACCGCCGTCACCGACGACGACGAGCTGGCCGCCCAGCTGCACGCCGCCGCCGAGCTGGCCGACGAGCGCGGGCTGCGGATCGCCTACGAGGCGCTGGCCTGGGGCACGCACGTGTCCACCTGGGAGCACAGCTGGGACGTCGTCCGGTCGGCCGACCACCCGGCACTGGGTCTGTGCCTGGACTCCTTCCACGTGCTCTCCCGCGGCGGCGACCCGGCCGGGTTCGCCGACGTGCCCGCCGACAAGCTGTTCTTCCTGCAGCTGGCCGACGCCCCGCAGCTGTCGATGGACGTGCTGCAGTGGTCCCGGCACCACCGGCTGTTCCCCGGCCAGGGTGCCTTCGCCCTGCCCGCCTTCCTCGGCCACGTGCTGGCCGCGGGCTACACCGGGCCGCTGTCGCTGGAGGTCTTCAACGACGTCTTCCGGCAGGCCGACCCGGCCCGCACGGCGGTCGATGCGATGCGGTCGCTGCTGGCCCTGGAGGCCGAGCTGCCGGTCGACCCGCTGGTGCTGCCCGCCGCGCCGCAGCTGACCGGGCACGCGTTCACCGAGCTCGCGGTGGACGGCGTCTCCGGGCCGGTGCTGGCCGACGTGCTGGCGCGGCTGGGGTTCGCGCACACCGGTCAGCACCGCTCCAAGCCGGTGCAGCTGTGGGAGCAGGGCACCGCCCGGGTGCTGCTCAACGCCGGGTCCACGACCCCGGCGGCACCCGGTGAGGCCTCCGTCGTCGCGCTCGCGGTGGAGTCGGTGGACCCCACCGCGTCGGCTGCACGCGCCGAGGCGCTGCGGGCGCCGGTGCTGCCCCGCACCCGGGGCGCCGCGGAGGCCGAGCTGTCCGCGGTGGCCGCCCCGGACGGCACCGAGGTCTTCTTCGCCCGGACCGGCCCCGACGGGTGGCCCGCGGACTTCCTGGCCACCGGGGAGACGGCTGAGGGCGTCGGGCTGACCCACACCGACCACGTCGGGTTGACGCAGCCCTTCGACGCCTACGACGAGGCCGGGCTGTTCTACCGGTCGGTGCTCGGGCTGACCCCGGGGGCCGACGCCGAGGTGGCGGCGCCCTTCGGGCTGGTCCGCTCCCGCGGGGTGACGACGCCGTCCCGGGACGTGCGGCTGGCGCTGTCGGTGTCGCTGCTGCGCCGTGGCGGCGGGTGGAC
Source organism: Modestobacter sp. Leaf380 (assembly GCF_001424485.1). Taxonomy (GTDB): domain Bacteria; phylum Actinomycetota; class Actinomycetes; order Mycobacteriales; family Geodermatophilaceae; genus Klenkia. The sequence continues at coordinate 98,416 of NZ_LMQC01000020.1, read as the reverse complement.
ACCGGGGGTCCCGGACCCGCAGCACGTCGCCTTCGCCACCGGGGACGTCGTCGCCACCGCCCGGGCGCTGCGTGCGGCCGGCGCCCCGCTGCTGGCGGTGCCGGCGAACTACCACGCCGACCTCGACGACCGCCTGCACCTGGACCCGGCACTGCTGGCCGACCTGCGCGAGCACGGTCTGCTCTACGACACCGACGGGCACGGCGCGTTCGTGCACCTCTACACCGAGGTGCTGGGCGACCGGGTGTTCTTCGAGGTGGTGCAGCGGCTGGCCGGCTACGACTCCTACGGCGCGGCGAACTCCCCGGTCCGGATGGCGGCCCACCGCCGGGCCCGGGCGGAGAAGGGGAGCCGGGCGCGGGCGGAGAACGGGAGCCGGGCCCGGGCGGAGAACGGGAGCCGGGCGCGCCCGCTCAGCGCACCGACCTGATCCGGGACACCGACAGCGCACCGAGCACGGTGGTCACCCCGGCGACGGCGAAGAGCACCGGGTAGCCGCCCAGCGAGCTGATCACCAGGGCGGCGAGCAGCGGCGCCAGGGCCTGCGGGGCGACCAGCGCCACGTTGAGCACACCGAGGTCGGCGGCCAGAGCGTCCGGGTCGGGCAGCACCTCGGTCACCAGCGCCTGGTCGACCGAGGTGAAGGCGCCGTACCCGGCCCCGAGCAGGGCGCCGGCGACGAGGACGCTGGTCCACGACGGCGCCACCACGAGCAGTGCGCAGGCCAGCGCCTGCAGGCCGGCGGCCGCCGCGACCGGGGCCCGGCGGCGGCCGGTGGCGTCGGAGAGCCGCCCGCCCAGCCAGGTCGCGGCCACCGTGGTCACCAGGTAGACCAGCGTGACGGTGAGCAGGGCGCCCTCCGGGTCGGCGACGCCGAGGCCGTCGGCCAGGAAGTACAGCAGGTACGTCGTCCCGAGGGCGTTGCCCAGGTTGACCAGCAGCCGGCCGGCGAAGGCCCACCTCTGGTCGCCGGTGGCCGGTGTCCGCACCCGCGCCACCGTCGGCACGTCCGGCAGGGGCAGGGTGTCCCGGGAGCGGAGCAGCCAGGGCACCGCGGTGACCAGCAGGAGCACGACGAGCACCAGCGCGCCGGGGCCGGGCCGGGCGTCCACGGCGGCCACGGCACCGAGTCCGACGACGATGCCCAGCGCCTGCGGGGCGAAGACCGCGGCCGACACGGTGGCCCGCTGCCGGCGGGCACCTGGTCGGCGATGACCGCGGTCAGCCCGGTCATCGCCGCGTAGAGCCCCAGCTGGGCGACCAGCCAGGCCCCGGCGACGGCCGGCCAGGTGGTCGCCCCGGCCAGCAGCACCAGGCCCAGCGCGTCCACGACCACCCCGGCCGCGACCCAGACCCGCCGGCGGCCGAACCGGCTGCGGGTGCGGTCGCACCAGCGGCCGAACAGCGGGAGCGCGGCCAGCGCGGCGAGCCCGGCCAAGCCGTTGACCAGGCCCAGGTCGCGCACCCGGTGTGCCGGGTCGACGTCGGCGAGCAGCACCGGCAGCAGCAGCTGGACCGGGGCGAGCTGCGCGGCCCACAGCCCCAGCCAGAGCAGGCCGAACCGCAGGGTCCACCCGCGACCGACCCGGGCGCCGGCGGCGTCCGGGGGCCCGGCGCGCGGGGCGACGGGGTCCGCCCTCACGCGGGGGCCCCGGCGTGCGCGCGGGTGAAGACCTCCAGCGCGGCGTCCAGCGCGGCCGCGGCGGCCGCGGTGTCCCGGTCGACCAGCCAGGTCGTCCTCACCCCGTCCAGCAGCACGACCAGCAGCCGGGCCAGGTCCCCGACGGGACGGCGCCACGCGGTGCCGGCGGCGGCCGCCGCCCGCTCGAGCAGCCCGGCGGCCATGGCGGTGTAGGCGGTGTACTGCCGGGCAGCCAGCGGCACCAGCGAGGGGTCCCGGACGGCGTGCAGGGTCAGCTCGAGCATGAAGAGCTCGGCGCCCGGGTCGGCCTCCAGGTGGGCCAGGTAGCCGTGCGCCGCCGCCCGCAGCGTCCCGGTCAGCGAGGCCCCGGGTTCCGGGGTCACCGCGGCCAGCTCCCGGCCGACCACCCGGTCCACGAGCTCGCGCATCAGCTCGTCCCGGGAGGCGAACGCGTAGTGGAAGCTGGCCAGCGACATGCCGGCCTCGGCGACGACGGCCCGGGTGGTGCCGGCGGCCAGGCCGTCGCGGGACATCACCCGCAGCGCCGCCTCGACCAGGGCCCCACGCCGGTCCGCCGCCGGCATCCGGGGCACCTCAGACCACCGCGGCGCGGGGCGTGCCGAGCAGCCGGTCCAGGTGTGCGTTGCCCAGGACCCCGGCTGGGTCGAGCCGGTCGCGCAGCGCGACGAACTCGCCGAACCGGGGGTACCGGTCGGTCAGTTCCGCCGCGCCCAGGCCGTGCAGCTTGCCCCAGTGCGGGCGGCCGCCGACGGCGCCGCAGACGGCCTCGACCGCGTCGAAGTACGGACCGGGCTCGGTGCGGGCGGGCACGTGCACGGCGACGTAGGCGGTCTCCCGGCCGACCGCGGTGGACAGCGGGACGTCGTCGGCGGCCGAGACCCGGACCTCCACCGGGAAGGGCACCCGCCACCCCGAGGCGTCGACCAGCCGGGCGATCTCGCGGAGCACCTCGGGGGCGGCCTCGCGGGGCACGGCGTACTCCATCTCGCGGAACCGGACCCGGCGGGCGGAGACGAACACCCGGTGCGACAGGTCGGTGGCCGCCCGGGCGCCCAGGGCCGAGGCGGAGAGCCGGGCCAGCGGCGGCACCAGCGCGGGCACCCGCCGGCCCAGGGCGAGGACGGCGGCGAAGAGGCCGTTGGAGAGCACCTCGTCGTCCCACAGGGTGCGCCAGCGAGAGAGCGGGTCCAGGCCGTCGGCCAGGGGCACCCGGGTGTTGTGCTTGGTGAGGCAGCGGTCGGTGTGCGGGAACCAGTAGAACTCGACGTGGTCGGTGGAGGTCATCACCTCCGCGAAGTCCTCGAGCAGCTCGGGCAGCCGGGCCGGGCCCTCGACCATCGCCAGGGCGAACGCCGGGACCGCCTGCAGGGTCACGGTGGACAGCACGCCGAGGGCGCCCAGGCCCAGCCGGGCGACGTCGAAGACCTCGGGGTGCTCGGACGGCGAGCAGGTCAGCACGCTGCCGTCGGCCGTGACGAGCTGGAGCGCCCGGACCTGCGTGGCCAGCCCACCGAAGGCGGCACCGGTGCCGTGGGTGCCGGTGGACAGCGCGCCGGCGACGGTCTGCCGGTCGATGTCGCCCAGGTTCTCCAGCGCCCAGCCGCGGGCGGCGAGCTCGGCGTTGAGCCGGTGCAGCGGCATCCCGGCCTGGACGGTGACCAGGCCGGTGGGACCGACGTCGAGCAGGGCGGCGTGCCGGTCCAGCCGCAGCTGGACGTGCTCGGGCGCGCCGATCGCGGTGAAGGAGTGCCCGCTGCCGATCGGCCGGACCCGCCGGCCGCGCGCGGCCGCCGTCGTCAGCACGGCCGCGATCTCCGCGGTGCCCGCGGGGTGCAGCACCTCGATGCCGGCGGCCCGTTGGTTGCCCGCCCAGTTGCGCCAGTCGCCCACGACCGCTCCTCTCGTCCCGCGCACGGTGCCGCGCCGACGTCCCCAGGTCAAGCGTCTGGGTCACTTGACCCACTCGGTGTCGCCGGGCCAGGCTGCCTGGCCATGGACGCCGACGCCGCCCGGGCCCGCCTGGACGCAGCCACCGCCCACCTGGACCCGCCGCTGGCGGTGCTGGACCGCGACGCCCTGGACGCCAACGCCGCGGACCTGGTGCGCCGGGCGGCCGGGCGACCGGTCCGGGTGGCCAGCAAGTCCGTGCGCAGCCGCGACGTGCTGCGCCGGGTGCTGGCCCAGGACGGGTTCGCCGGGGTGCTGGGCTACACGCTGGCCGAGGCGCTGTGGCTGGCCGGCGGGGAGGACCCGGTGAGCACCGACGTCGTCGTCGGCTACCCGACGGTGGACCGCGCGGCCATCGCCGCACTGGTCGCCGACGAGGTCGCCTGCACCCGGGTCACCCTGATGGTCGACTCCCCCGCGCACCTGGACGTCGTCGACGCGGTGTGCCCGCCCGGACGCCGTCCCGACGTGCGGGTGTGCCTGGACCTGGACGCCTCGTTCCGGGCGGCCGGGGGCCGGGTGCACGTGGGGGTGCGCCGCTCGCCGGTGCACACGCCGGCCGAGGCCACCGCGCTGGCCCGGCACGTCGTCGCGCGGCCGGGCTTCACCCTCGTCGGGCTGATGGCCTACGAGGCGCAGGTCGCCGGGCTCGGCGACGCCCCGCCCGGGCGGCCGCTGCGCGGGATGGCCGTGCGTCGACTGCAGGCCGCCTCGGTGCGGGAGATCGCGACCCGGCGGGCCGCCGCGGTCGCCGCGGTGTCCGCCGTCGCGCCGCTGGAGTTCGTCAACGGCGGCGGCACCGGCAGCCTGCAGACCACGACCACCGAGCCCGCCGTCACCGAGCTCGCCGCGGGTTCCGGGCTGTACTCCCCGACCCTCTTCGACACCTACCGCGCCTTCCGCGGCCGGCCCGCGGCGCTCTTCGCGCTGCCGGTGACCCGGGTGCCCGCCCCCGGCCTGGTGACGGCGGCCGGCGGCGGCTGGATCGCCTCGGGCCCGCCCGGCGCCGACCGGGTGCCCCGACCGACGTACCCGGCCGGCCTGCGACTGCTGCCCAGCGAGGGCGCCGGTGAGGTGCAGACCCCGCTGCGCGGGCCGGGCACCGCGGGCCTGGGCGTGGGTGACCGGGTGTGGTTCCGGCACGCCAAGGCCGGCGAGCTGTGCGAGCGGGTCGACGCCCTGCACGTGCTCGCCGGCGAGGACCTGGTCGGGTCCTGGTCCACCTACCGGGGTGAGGGCCGGACCCTCTGAGTCAGCGGGCCCGCTGCACCCGGGCCTCGTCGAAGACCGGCTCCGGCGTCTCCCGCACCCGGCCGTCGGAGCCGAAGACCAGGAACCGGTCGAAGGAGCGGGCGAACCAGCGGTCGTGGGTGACCGCGACGACGGTGCCGTCGAAGGCGGCCAGCGCCTGCTCCAACGACTCGGCGCTGAGCACGTCGAGGTTGTCCGTGGGTTCGTCGAGCAGCAGCAGGGTCGCCCCGGACAGCTCCAGCAGCAGCACCTGGAACCGGGCCTGCTGGCCACCGGACAGCGACCGGAACAGCGAGTCCCCGGCCGCGGCGAGCCCGTAGCGGCGCAGCACCGCCATCGCCCGGCCCCGGTCGATGCCCGGGCGGCCGGGCTCCCCGTGCCACAGCAGGTCGGTGAGCGTGCGCTCCATCCACTCCGGGTGCGCGTGGGTCTGGGCGAAGAAGCCGGGGACGACGCGGGCGCCGAGCTTCCAGGTGCCGGTGTGGGTCACGTCCTGGCCGGCCATCAGCCGCAGGAAGTGCGACTTGCCGGCGCCGTTGGAGCCCAGCACCGCGACCCGGTCGCCGTAGTCCAGCTCCACGTCGAAGGGCTTCATCAGCCCGGTCAGCTCCAGGTCGGCCGCCACCAGCACCCGGACGCCGGTGCGGCCGCCCTTCAGGCGCATCGCCACCTCCTGCTGCGGCGGGCGTTCCGGGGGCGGGCCGGCGGCCTCGAACTTGGCCAGCCGGGTCTGCATCGCGTGGTACCGGTTGGCCATGTCCGGGGAGTTCGCGGCCTGCTGCTGCATCGTGCGGGTGAGGTCCACCAGGCGCTGGTGCTCCTCCTCCCAGCGCAACCGCAGCTCGGCCATCCGCTCGTGCCGGGCGTCGCGCGCGGCGGGATAGGCGGCCCAGCTGCCGCCGTGCACCCAGGCCGTCCCGCCCTCGACGGTGACCACCCGGTCGGCGACGGTGTCCAGCAGCTCCCGGTCGTGGCTGACGAAGAGCACCGTCTTGCGGGTCTCCCGCAGCCGTTCCTCCAGCCAGCGCTTGCCGGGGACGTCGAGGTAGTTGTCCGGCTCGTCGAGCAGCAGCACCTGGTCCGGGCCGCGCAACAGGCACTCCAGCGCCAGCCGCTTCTGCTCACCACCGGACAGCGTCTGCAGCTCGCGGTACTTGCACTGCTCGTAGGGCACGCCCAGCGCGGCCACGGTGACGGTGTCCCAGGTGACCTCGACGTCGTAGCCGCCGACGTCGCCCCAGTGCCCCAGCGCGTTCGCGTAGGCCATCTGGGTGGGCTCGTCGTCGCGCTCCATCATGGCCAGCTCGGTGGCCGCGACGGCGTCCCAGGCCGCCCGCACCGGCGGCGGGGCCAGGTCGACGAGGAACTGCTGCACCGAGGTGTCGTCGCGGACGGACCCGATGAACTGGCGCATCACGCCCAGACCGCCGACCAGGGCGACCGACCCGGCGTCCGGGGTCAGGTCGCCGGTGATGATCCGCAGCAGCGTGGTCTTGCCGGCGCCGTTCTCCCCGACCAGGGCGGCGCAGGCGCCGTCCCCGACCCGGAAGGAGACGTCGTCCAGCAGGACCCGCCCGTCGGGCAGGGTGAACCGGATCCCGGTGACGTCGACGTATCCCACGCCGCCCAGTGTCCCGGACGACCCGACCGGGTCAGCCCAGCAGGATCGAGAAGACCACCGCGCCGGCGGCCAGCACCATCGCCAGGACGACGATCCCCGCCACCACGCGTTGCTTGTCCCGGTCCATCACAGCCCGGCCTCGTCCAGAGGCTCGGCGCGAGCTTGCTCGTGCTGAGGAGGACGAGGTCCTTCGACCATCATGGGCGGGACCGTACCGGGGTCAGACCGCGGCGGCGGGCTGGAACTCGGTCGGCGCGAAGCCGGCGGCCTGCTCCATCTCGCGCACCAGCGGCAGCACCTTGGCGCCGAAGTACTCGATCTCCTCCTGGAAGTGCAGGAAACCGGTGAGGAAGAGGTCCACGCCGTGCCGGCGGAACTCCACGATGCGCTCGGCGATCTGCTCCGGCGTCCCGATCAGGTTGGTCTTGAAGCCGTCGTTGTACTGGACCAGGTCCTCGAAGGAGGAGTCGGCCCACATGCCCTTCTTGTCCCCGGTCGAGCTGCCGGCCTGGGCGACGGCGTCCCGGAACCCCTCGACGGCCGGCTTGTCGGCCTTGGCCACGATCTCGCGGAGGGTGTCGTGCGCCTCGGCCTCGGTGTCCCGGGCGATGACGAAGCCGTTGAGACCGAACCGGACCCGGCGGCCCAGCGGGTCGGCGACCGCGCGGACGTCGCGGATCTGCTCGTCGATGCCGGCCAGGTCCTTGCCGTTGGAGAAGTACCAGTCCGAGACCCGGCCGGCCATCTGCCGGGCGGCGGTGGAGTTCCCGCCCTGGAAGACCTCCGGGTGCGGGCGGCCCGGCGAGGACAGCGGCTTGGGCTGCAGGTCGAAGTCGCGGAAGCGGTAGAAGTCGCCGCCCAGGGTGTAGCCGTCCTCGGTCCAGATGCCCTTGAGCGCGCTGATGAACTCCTCGCTGCGTCGGTAGCGCTCGTCGTGCTCGAGCCACGGCTCGCCCATCGCGGTGAACTCGCCCTTGAACCAGCCGGAGACGACGTTCACGGCGAAGCGGCCGTTGCTCAGGTGGTCCGCGGTCGCGCCGAGCTTGGCGAGCACACCGGGCTGCCACATGCCGGGGTGCACGGCTGCGATGACCTTGAGCCGCTCGGTGGCCAGCAGCAGCGCCAGGGAGAAGGACACCGACTCGTGCTGGAAGGCGGCGCTGTAGCTGGCCATGTACCGCACCTGGCTCAGCGCGTACTCGAACCCGACCGCCTCGGCGGTCTGGGCGAGCTTCTTGTTGTAGTCGTAGCCCCAGTCGGTGCGCTGCTCGATGGTCGAGGTGACCAGGCCGCCGCTGACGTTGGGGACCCAGTAGGCGAACTTCGAGGCCTGCAGCTCGTCGCCGGGGGTGGTGGGTGCGCTCATGGCAGGGGTGTCCTCACGAGAGGTGGGAGGGAGACGTGCGTGGGCCGGTCCGGGAGCGAGCGCTCAGCGCGGACAGCGGGTCGTGCACGCGGTGCTGGTGACACGGCAGAAGTCGACGACACGGCGTCGAGTCAGCTCCTGGGTCGGCACCGGGCCAGGAAAGCACACCGACCTGGTGGTCTTCACCTCGAGACGGGTCGGGTGCCCCACAGCAGCGTGTCCAGCGCGGTGCCGGCGGGGGTCTCCCGGCGCACCTGCTCGCACCGGTCGACGTCCAGCAGCGCGGCCACCGGGGCCAGCCGGTCCACCGAGTGCAGGATCGTGGTGTCCTGCGGCCCGCCCACCCCGTGCGCGACGTTGTCGACGTCGTGGCCCAGCAGCAGCAGCCGCCCGCCGGGGCGCAGCCAGTCCACCGCCCGGGTCAGCAGCGCCGTCATCCCGGCCTCGGGCAGGTGCAGGTAGACCACCAGGACCAGGTCGCAGCTGCCCGGCGCCGTCGACCAATTGGTGACGTCGTCGACGGCCCAGGTGACGGCCGCGCCGTGCTCGGTGTCCCGGCCACGGTCCAGGCCGACGGCGGCGAAGTCGACCGCGGTGACCTCCCAGCCGCGGGCGACCAGCCACAGTGCGTGCCGGCCCTCCCCCGCGGCCAGGTCGACGGCGACCCCGGGCTCCAGGTCCGCGCACAGCTCCGCGACCAGCGCGTTCGGCTCGGCCGACCACTGTGCCTTCTCCGCGTACCGGGCGTCCCAGTCCTCTGCCTGCATCCCGCGCTCCTAGTGCGTGAGCATGCCGCCGGTGACGTTGAGCGCGTCACCGGTGAGGTAGTCGGAGTCCCCCGACGCCAGGAACAGCGCGGTGCGGGCGACGTCGGCCGGCTCGCCCAGGCGGCCCAGCGGGGACTTGGCCGACCACCGGGCGACGTCGGCGGCGGTGCGGGTGGCCGCGCCCATCTCGGTGAGCACGTAGCCGGGGCAGATGCAGTTGGCGGTGATGCCGTGCGGGCCGAGCTCCTCGGCGGTGGCCCGGGTCAGCCCGATGACCGCGGCCTTGGACGCGGCGTAGTGCGCCTGCCCCGCCCCGCCGGCCTTGCCGCCCATCGAGGCCATGTTGACGATCTTCCCCACGCAGTCCGAGGACGGCGTCCGCTGGGCGATCATCGCCCGCGCGGCGACCTGGGTGGTGACCAGCATGGCCCGGGCGTTCACGGCGAAGACCTCGTCCCAGGCGGCCGGGTCCAGCTCCAGCAGCGACCCGAAGCGCAGGATGCCGGCGTTGTTGACCAGCACGTCGATGCCGCCGAGGGTGGCGATCGCCTCCTCGGTGACCTCGCGGGTGGCGGTGACGTCGGCCAGGTCGACCGCCAGCGCCGTCCCGCCCACCTCGGCGGCGACCGCAGAGGCCTCGGCGACCAGCCGGTCCAGGACCACGACCCGGGCACCCTCGGCACCGAACAGGCGCACGATGGCGGCCCCGATGCCGCGGGCGCCGCCGGTGACGACGACGCGCTTGCCCGACAGCCTCACCGGGGACCCGGCTCGAAGCGGGAGACCTCGGCCAGCGCCTCGCCCAGGTACGTGACCATCGCCGCCGCCCGCTGCTCGCCGCGCTCGGCGGTGGCGTGCGTGGCGTCGCCGATCACCCCGGCCGGCCCGAAGTCCTCCGACGTCCAGCCGAAGGACACCGGGCCGCCGAACCGGACGTGCCGGTACTCGGCCAGGTGCTCGGGGACCCAGCGGTCGGCCTGGGTCATGTCGACCAGGTCCGGGCGCAGGTGCAGCATCAACGACGTCTCCTCGTGGCCCCCGTGCACGCCCATGCCGAGCTCGTCGGCCGGGCTGTCCCCGCCCTGGTCGGCGGGTACCGCCGGGTGCAGCGTGAAGGTACGCAGGCCCGACTCCAGCCGGAGGTCCCGGGCCGCCACCTGCAGCAGCGCGGAGTTCCCGCCGTGCCCGTTGAGGAACGCCAGCCGGCGTGCCGGGGTCTTGGCCACGCACCGGCCCAGGTCGTGCAGCACGGCCAGCAGCGTCTCCGCCGACAACCAGAACGTGCCGCCGGACCAGGCGTGCTCGTTGGACTTCGTGTAGGCCAGCGGCGGCAGCAGCCACAGGTCGAGCTCGTCGCCGAACTGCTCGACGGTCCGCTCCGCCAGCGTCTGCGCGGCGATCAGGTCGGTGGCGACCGGCAGGTGCGGGCCGTGCTGCTCGATGGCGCCCGTGGGCAGCACCAGCACCGAGTCCGGGCCGAGACGTTCGGCGATGGCGGGAGCGGACAGCTCCGTGAGCAGGCGGGATGTCACGGGCGGACCGTAGGTGGGCCGCGTTGCGCTGCCGTAACACCGCGGTGTCAGGGTCGACCGCGTGCTCACGGTCACCGGTGCCCTCGTCGTCACGACCAGTGCCGGGGAGGTGGCCGGCGACGTCTGGTGCTCCGCCGACGGCACCGTCTCCGCCGTCCCGGTCGACGGCGGGGAGGTGCTCGACGCCCGCGGCTGCGTCGTCACCCCGGGGCTGGTGAACGCCCACGCGCACCTGCTGCAGACCGCGTTCCGGACGCTGCCGGGCACCCGCGGCGTGCCGATGCGGGAGTGGCTGCCCACCATGGCCGCGGCCTACGACGCGGTCGGCGTCGACCCCGAGCTCGGGCACGCGGCCGCGTCGGCCGGGCTGGCCGAGGCGCTGCTGTCCGGCGTCACCACCGTGGCCGACCACCACCTGACCTGGCCCGCCTCCACCGGCGACGGCGTCGCGCTGGCGTCGGCGACCGTGCAGGCGGCCCGGGACCTGGGCGCACGGGTGGCGTTCGTCCGGGGTTCTGCCCGGGACGACGCCGAGACCGCCGCCGCCTCGGCCGACGCGGTCGCCGCGGCCCTGGTCCCGCACGGCGGGGTCACCGCCGACGGCGTCGTGCAGGTCGCCGTCGGCCCGGCCGGGGTGCACTCGGACTCCCCCGAGACGTTCGCGCTCATGGCGCAGGTCGCGGCCGCCCGCGGGCTGCGCCGGCGCACCCAGGCCAACGAGCAGGTCGACGTGGTCATCGCCCTGGAGCGGTACGGACGACGTCCGCTGGAGCTGCTCGAGGAGTGGGGCTGGCTGGCCCCCGACGTCACGCTGGCCCACCTGTGCGACCTCACCCCGGGCGAGCTGGGCCGGGTCGCGGCCAGCGGGGTCACCGCGACCCACGCCCCCGGCTGCGACCTGCCGATGGGCTGGGGCATCGCTCCCGCCGCCGCGCTGGCCGACGCCGGGGTCGCCGTGGGGCTGGGCACCAGCGGCGGCGGCTCGAACGACGGCGGTCACCTGCTCGCCGACGCCCGCCTGGCCATGCAGGTCGCCCCCCTCGTCGGCCGGCCGGTGACCGCCCGCGAGGTGCTGGGCTGGGCCACCACCGGCTCCGCCGACGGCCTGGGCCGCCCCGACCTCGGCCGGATCGCCCCCGGCGCACGGGCCGACCTGGTCTGCTGGGACGTCACCGGGGTGGCCGACGCCGGGGTCGCCGACCCGGTCGCCGGGCTGCTCTGGGCCTCCCCCGGCCGGCGCCCCAGGCACGTCGTCGTCGGCGGGCGGGTGGTGGTGCGCGACGGCGAGCTGGTGAGCCGGGACGAGGGCGACGTCGTGGCAGACCTGACGTCGTTGCTCGCCCGGCGGTCCACGCGGGCGTGACGCCGACGGAACCGGCCTGACACGACCGACCGCGACAGTGCGGCCATGACGGACGTCGTGGTGGTCGGGGCCGGGCACAACGGGCTGGTCTGCGCGGCCTACCTGGCGCGCGCGGGGCTGGACGTGCTGGTGCTGGAGGCGCGGGACTCCACCGGCGGCTGCGCCTCCACCGTCGACGCGCTCGGCGCCCGGGTGAACACCTGCAACTGCGACCACACGATGGTCCGGACGACGTCGATCGCGGCCGAGCTGGACCTCGCCGCACACGGGCTTCGCTACCTGGATGTCGACCCGCAGGCGCTGCACGTCACCTGGGACGCCCCCGCCGCGGCGCCGTTCGTCCAGTTCCGGGACGTCGAGCGGACCCTGGACGCCCTCGCCGTCACCCACCCCACCCAGGTCGAGGGGTACCGGCGCTACCTGCGTGCGGCCACCCCCGTCGCCCGGCTGCTGACCGAGCTCACCTCCGCCCCGCCCACCCCGGGTGCGGTGCTCCGCCGGCTGGCCGACCGGCGCGCAGCCGCGCTCCCCCGGCTGCTGGACTGGTCGCGGCGCAGCGTCGGTGAGGTGCTGGCCCGGTACTTCACCGACGAGTCGCTGATCGCGGGGGCGTTCACCACCGGACCCGCCGTCTGGGGCGTCACGCACGGCACCCCCGGCACCGGGCTGGGCGCCACCGGCATGGCGATGCGGCACCTGGTCGGCATCGGCCGGCCCGAGGGCGGGTCCGGTGCGCTGCCCGACGCGCTGGAGGCCGCGCTGGTCGCCGCCGGCGGCCGGGTGCGCACCGGGGCGCGGGTGGCCGAGGTCGTGCTGGAGGGCGAGCGGGTGCGCGGGGTGCGGCTGACCGACGGCGAGCTGGTCGAGGCCGGCACCGTGGTGTGCGCCGTCGACCCCCGGGACGCACTGGTCAACTGGCTGGGCTCGGCCCCGGCCGGGGCGCGGGAGATGGTGGCCCGCTGGTCGGCCCGCCCCCTGGCCGACGGGTACGAGTCCAAGATCGACGCCGTCGTCGGCGAGCTGCCCCGGCACCCGGGCATCGAGGCCCTGCGGTCCACCGTCGGCCCCTTCGACCCCGGCGTGCCGACGACGACGGTCTCCACCGGGCTGGCCGGCATCGCCGCCGCCTTCGACCTGCTGCCCGCGGGCCGGGTCGCGCAGCGCCCGATGATGCTGGCCAACACCCCGTCGGTGCTGGACCCCACGATGCGGGTCGGCGAGGACCACGTGTTCAGCCTCGAGGTGCTGTGGACGCCGTACGCGCTGCCCGGAGGCTGGACCGGCTCGGCCGAGCCCCGGCGCTGGCTGGACGCCTACGCCTCGCAGCTGGCCCCCGGGTTCGCCGACGCCGTCCGGCGCTGGCGGGTGGTGACGCCGGAGGACTACGAGCGCGACTTCTCGATGGCCCGCGGCTACGCCCCCTCGTTCTCCGGCGGACCGCTGGCCGCGCTGGTCGGTCGGGACCGCGAGCTCACCCGCTACGAGACCCCGGTGCGCGGGCTGTACCTGACCGGCGCGGGCACCTTCCCCGGTGCCGGCGTCTGGGGCGCCTCGGGCCGGAACGCGGCGTCGGTGGTCCTGCGCGCGGTCGGCGTCCCGCTCGCCGCCTGACCGCCACCGCGCTCGGCCGCAGTACCGCCACCACGCACCACGGCGTGCTGGGTGCGCACTCCGGTCGCGGACTGCGCACCAGGCACGCACTGATCGGTTCGGGGGGGGTGTGGGCGGGCCGATCGCCCGTCACGGCGACGGCCCGCCGTCCCCCGCGCGGGGGACGACGGGCCGTCGCCGGCGGTGCTGTCGGTCAGGTGGCGGGGACGCCGATCGAGTCGTCGATGAACTCGTTGGTGACGAGGTCGTCGGCGGTGATGCCGTCGGTGGGGGCGCTGCCCTGCTCGGTGAAGATCGGCGTGGTCTGCTCGATCAGGGTGTCGACGCGGTCGGTGTCGAAGTTGCCGTGGGTGTCGTCGGGGCCGTTGCCGACCAGGCCGAGCTCCTTCTGGGTCTCCACCGAGTAGTCGGCCACGCCCTGGGAGTAGACCCAGCCCGTGTCGTACTGCTCGACCAGGTCCAGGATGATCGAGGTCGCCCGGGCCGGGTCGGCCAGGTAGTCGACGTCGGCCTGCTGCATGATCGGGACGAGCGCGGTCAGGCAGTCCGACATGCCCTCGAGGTCGTCGGAGCGCACCGAGATCGAGGACTGGTAGGGCTGGAAGCCGGCGTCGTAGACGAGCTGGTACTCGACGTCCTTCCCCCAGTCGGTGACCTCGTTCTTGTAGATGAACGGCTCGGCCGAGGCGAAGCCCTGCTGGGCGACCTCACCGGCGGCGGCGACGAAGCCGGCCGGGGTGCCGTCGTAGGAGCCGTCGACCTGGTCGCTGTTCAGGATCCCGGCGCCGGTCAGGTAGGCCATGTAGGCCGAGCCCTCGAAGTAGCGCACGGTGGTGCCGGCCTCGCCGAGCTCCTCGATGGAGGTGACGTCGGGGTAGGTCGCCGGGTCCCACATGATCATGGTCGGGGAGATCTCCAGCGGGGCCAGCACCGCGGTGGTGGGCTGGCTGTCCGAGAGCTGGATGGCCTCGTCGGTGGCGATGTAGCCCAGGTTGATGTCGGTGTCGGTGTACATCTGCGCCGTCACGGTCTGGAAGCCGATGGCCGGGCCGCCGGCGCGGATCTCCAGGGTGACGCCGGTGCTCTCGCCCTCGGAGTCGATGAGGGTGCCGCTGACGGTCTTGCTGCCGGCGTCCACGACGTAGTCGTCACCGAGGGACTCGTAGAGGCCGCCGTGCTCGGACTCGGGGTTCCAGTCGGTCTGGACGACGATGTTGCTGGGGCAGCCGGCGGCGGCGAGGTCGTTGCTGCCGACCTCGCCGGAGGGGCCGGCCGCGGCCGAGTCGCTGTCGTCGCTGCCGCAGGCGGCGAGGGAGAGGGCCAGCAGGGCGGTGGCCGCGAGGGCCGACGTCGTCCGGGTGATGCGCACACGTGCTCCTAGGGGTGGGAGAGGCACGGCCCCTCAGGCTCGGGGGGTCGTGTCGGGGCCGGCGGCGGTGCGCGGACCCGGTGGTGCGGGGCGGTGCGGGAGGTGCTGCGGGGAGGGTGGTGCGACGGCCGTGGCGGCCGGGTCTGGGCAGCACCGGTCTCCGGGGCCGCGTGCCGGCGGCCCCGGAGACCGGGCGGGTGGGGCGGGGCGGAGGTCAGCCGGCGTCGCGGGACTGGTCGTACCAGCGCCCGACGGCGACCTTGGCCAGCCAGCCGAAGAGGCCGAAGACGGCGAACCCCAGGGCGGCGGTGACGATGATCGTCAGGAAGAGCTCCTGGCCCTGGAGCCGGGCCCGGAAGTTGTCCAGCAGGATGCCCAGGCCGGGGTCGCCCTGCTTGAAGAACAGGTCACCGACGATGGCGCCGACGACGGAGAGGCCGGCGGAGATGCGGAACCCGGCGAAGATCGCGGGCATGGCGGCCGGCAGCTCCAGCTTGAGCAACCGGGTGGTGCGGCTGGCGTTGTGCAGGGTGAAGAGCTCGTGCATGCCGCGGTCCACCGACTGGATGCCGAAGAGCGTGTTCGACACGATCGGGAACAGCGAGATCATCACGCAGACGATCACCCGGGACGGGAAGTCGTAGCCGAACCAGAACCCGATGAGCGGCACCAGGGCCAGGATCGGGATGCACTGCAGGGCGACGGCGTAGGGGAACAGCGACCGTTCGACCGGCCGGCTCTGGCTCATCGCGATGGCCCACACCATGCCGATGACGATGGCGATCGCCAGGCCGGTGAAGGTGACGACGATGGAGCGGCCCAGCGCCGGCAGGACCTTGTCCATCGTCGGGCCGTCGAAGAGGGCGTCGGTGATGATCGTGTGCGGCGCCGGCATGAGGAAGCGCCGGCCGGGGTCCAGCACCAGGTAGGTGATGGCGTACCAGACGCCGATCAGCGCGGCG
This sequence comes from Modestobacter sp. Leaf380, assembly GCF_001424485.1. Lineage (GTDB taxonomy): Bacteria > Actinomycetota > Actinomycetes > Mycobacteriales > Geodermatophilaceae > Klenkia. The sequence continues at coordinate 82,964 of NZ_LMQC01000020.1, read as the reverse complement.
AAGACCGCGATCGGCAGCAACGAGTCGGTGACCCGCTTGCGCCCCCTGCCCGACCGCTTCACCAGCGGCGCGGTGCCGGCGCCGGTGAGCACCGGGTCGGCGGTCGGCGCGGTGGGCGGGGTGTCGACGGTGGCGGTCACGAGGGTCTCCTCGGGAGAGTGCGCGGTGGTGGTCACGAGTGCCCCTCGCGGAGGGCGTGGGAGACCTTGCCGGCGAGCTCGGCGAACTCGGGGGTGAACCGGAGCTCGGGGGTGCGGTCGGGGCCGAAGGGCACCTCGAAGGTGTCCACGATGTGGCCCGGGCGCCCGGACATCACCAGCACCTTGGTCGACATGTAGACGGCCTCGCTCACCGAGTGGGTGATGAACAGCGCGCCGAAGCCCTTGCTGGCGAAGAGCCGGATCAGCTCGTCGTTGAGGCGCTCGCGGGTGATCTCGTCCAGCGCGCCGAAGGGCTCGTCGAAGAGGAAGAGGTCGGGGTCCAGGGTGAGCGAGCGGGCCAGCGAGGCCCGCATCTTCATGCCGCCCGACAGCGCCCGCGGCAGCTTCTTCTCGTGGCCGCGCAGCCCGACGAGCTCGATCGCGTCCAGCGCGGCCTGGTGCGTCGCGGTCTTGCTCAACCCGTGCAGCTCGGCGAGCAGCTCCACGTTCTTCTTCACGCTGCGCCAGGGCAGCAGCGTGGCGTCCTGGAAGACGTAGCCGATGCGCTTCGCGTCGACCTGCGAGGTGCCCGACGTCGCCGGGGACAGCCCGGAGGCGATCCGCAGCAGGGTCGACTTGCCGCAGCCCGAGGGGCCCACGACGGTGACGAAGTCACCGCGGCGGACGTCGAGGTCGACGCCCTCCAGGGCGACGGTGCCGTCGGGGAAGGCCTTGGCGACGTCACGGAAGCGCAGCACCAGGTCTCCGTGCCCCTTCGGGACGGCGCTCCTGACGGCGGACGGGGCGGTGGGTGCTGGTGCGCTCACGGGCACCTCCGGGTGCTCGGTGGACCGCGGTGGGTCGCGGTGGGATCGGTGCCACGACCGGGTGATCGGCGCGACGAGGTCACCTTGCGCGGGGTCTGTTTCGCCTGCGTGTGCCATCGGTGAACGCAGCCGACCGGTTGGTCACGACTGGGACACACCGGCTCCCGGGTACACCCGCTGCACCCTGCTGCTCGCCACCACCCGGCCCCGGGACACCACCACGCGGGCGGTCCCGGCCCCGGCGACGGCGGCGTCCAGGCTCTCCGCCTCGACGGCGAGGAACTCCGCGACCGACCCGACGGCGACGGCGGGCACCGGCAGCCCCATGCACCGGCGGGCCCCGGCCGACACCGCGTCCCAGGCCTCCCGGGTGGACAGGTGCCCGGCGGTCACCAGCAGCGAGGCGGCCTCGGTGGCGTCGGCGCGGCCCATCGGGTTGAACGGGTCGCGCAGGTTGTCCCCGCCGGCCCCGACGGTGGCCCCGGCCTCCAGCAGCGTGCGGACGGCGGTCAGCCCGCGCGGTGTCGCCACGGGTGCGTCCCGGCCCTGCAGGTAGAGGTTGGTCTGCGGCAGCGCGACGACACCGACCCCGGCCGCGGCGACCTCGGCCGCGGTGGCCCGGGCGACCTCGAGGGGGTGCACGCCCAGGGAGACGCAGTGGCTGGCGGTGGCGCCGTGGGCGAACCCGGTGGCCCGGACCCGCTGGGCCAGGTGCAGCAGGCCCTGCGCGGTGGGGTCGAGGGTCTCGTCGGTGTGCAGGTCCAGCGGGAGGCCCCGGCGGCGGGCCACCTCGAAGGACATCTCGAACCCGGCGACCCGGTCGGGCCACATGTGCGGCGCCCCACCGACCAGGTCGACGCCGAGGTCGACGGCCTCCTCCAGCAGGCGGGCGTTCTCCTCGGCCTCGCCCGGGCCCCACGGTGCGCTGGCCAGGGCGACGACCTGCACGTCGACGAGCCCGGCGAGGGCCTCGCGCACCTCGACCAGGGCGCGGGCGTGCCGGGTGCCCGAGTGCGCGCCGACGTCGGCGTGGGTGCGGATCGCCGTCGTCCCGTTGGCCAGGTACTCGTACGCGGCGCGGGTGGCCCGGTCGACCAGGTCCTCGTGGGTGAAGGCGTCGGCGATCTGCCGGATCGCCACGATGGCACCGGCCAGGTCACCGGTGGCGTTGGGCGCCCGGTGGCTGGTCAGCGCCTTGTCCAGGTGGGCGTGCGGCTCGGCGGGGGCGGGCAGCAGGTGGTGCCCGGTGAGGTCGTGCACCTCCTCGTCCGGACGGGGCGCGAGGCTCCCCGCGGGGGCGACCTCGGCGACCACTCCCCCGTCCACCCGGACGTCGACGTGGCGTCCGTCCAGGTCGGTGGCCCCGGTCATCAACAGCGTCACGTCAGTGCACATCCGATCTCGGCCAGGGCCGCGGCGGTGGTCAGTTCGGCGCCGGCGGTGGGGACGCCGGACAGGTCGACGCCGCGCACCCCCGGCACGGACAGGTAGGCCTGGGCGAGGGCGATGGCCGCGGCGATGCCGGCCCGCCGCGGGTCGGGCGCCGACTCGATGCCGGCCAGGTACCCGGCGGGCAGCCGCAGGCTGGTGAACCGGCGCAGCTGGGCGGCCGACCCGGGGTCGGTGGCGACGGCCACACAGGCCACGAAGGGCACGTCGACGCCGAGGTCGCCGGCCTCCTCCACGAAGGCCCGCAGCGCCTCGACCGAGCCGGCGTGGTTCACGAAGCAGACGTCGGCACCGGCCCGGACCTTCTCGCGCAGCCGCTCGGCGCGGCGCTGCGCGGGCGGGCCGTGCGGGGTCTCCCCCACCGACACCAGCACGCCGGCGGCCTTCGCCGCTGCGGCCAGCGCGGTGGAGTCCAGGTCGAAGACCGGCTGGGCGTCGGGCCGGTCGCCGGTGAGCGTGTGGTCGCCGGTCACGCAGTGCACGGCACCGACGCCGAGGTCGGCGAGCCCGGCGAGCTCGCCCTCCAGCGCCACCCGGTTGCGGTCCCGGCAGTTGAGGCCCTGCCACACGGGCACCCCGCGGGCCTGCACGAGCGAGGCCCGGTAGCTCGGGGAGAACTGCACCCGGGCGGCGCCGTGGTCTCCGAGCAGGACCGCGTCGACGGCGCCGACGACCCGGTCGGCCGCCCGCTCCAGGGAGTCCCGGGACAGCGCGACCGCGGGCAGGTCCGCCACGACGACGGGACGCTGCCGCATCAGGGCCAGCAGGTGCGGCTCGGGCACCGTGCGGCTCTCCCGGGCACCGCTCCACCGGACGGTGGGCAGCGGCAGGAACGAGCACGGGACCGGTGCCACCTCGCACGTCCCGTCGTCCCCGACGCCACCGCAGGGCCCGTACGTCATCGACTTGGGGCAGGCCCGGGTGGCGTGCTGCAGGTCGACGTCGACCGAGGGGGTCACCGGGGCGGGACGGCGGTCGACGGCGGGCTCCTCGGGTCGGGACGGCTGGGTGCGACAGCGTCGTCCCGGGGTGTTCCCGGCCGGTTTCCGGGGCGTGACGCCCGCGACCGCGCGCACCGGACCCCGAGGGTGTCGCATCTGACACCCGGTCGCGGGCCTCGACCGCGGGCCGGACCGGTTGCCCCTGACAGGGGAGCCGACCGGCTCCCGGACGAGAGGGGACAGACGTGGTGCACTACGAACTGGACGGCAGGGTCGCACTGGTGACCGGCGCGGGCTCGGGCATCGGCCGGGCCGTCGCACTCACCCTGGCCCGCAGCGGCGCCGCCGTCGCGGTGGCCGACCTGGCGCAGGACCGGGCCGAGGCCGTTGCCGCGGAGGTCCGCGCGGCCGGTGGCCGGGCCGAGGCCTTCGGCGGGGACAGCTCGGACCCCGACGCCGTCGACACGCTCGTCGCCGACGTCGTCGCCCGGCTGGGCGGCCTGCACGTCGCGGTGAACAACGCCGGCATCGGCGGACCCGCGCAGACGGTCGAGGAGTACTCCACCGCCGACTGGCGGAAGGTGCTGTCGGTGAACCTGGACGGCGTCTTCTACGGCGTGCGCGCCGAGGTGCGGGCGATGCTCGCCGGCGGTGGTGGGTCGATCGTCAACATGGCCAGCGTCTTCGGTGCCGTGGGCATCGAGACGGCGCCGGCGTACGTGGCCGCCAAGCACGGCGTCGTCGGGCTGACCAAGGCCGCGGCACTCGCGCACGCCACCGAGGGGATCCGGGTGAACGCCGTGGGCCCGGCGTTCATCAGCACCCCGCTGCTGGAGTCCGCCATGAGCGAGGAGGCCCGCGCCGGGCTGGCGGCGCAGCACGCGCTGGGCCGCCTGGGCACGCCGGAGGAGGTCGCCGAGCTCGTCGCCTGGCTGGCCAGCGACGCGTCGTCCTTCGCTACCGGCACCTACTACCCGCTGGACGGCGGGCTGCTCGCCCGCTGACACCCGCTGCCGCTGCCCGGTGGCCCGATGCGGGCCACCGGCACAGGGTGGGGGCATGGACCAGACCCGACTCGGCACCACCGGCCTGCAGGTCTCCCGGATCTGCCTGGGCATGATGAGCTTCGGCGAGCCCACCCGCGGCGGGCACGGGTGGAGCCTGGCCGAGGACGACGCCCGCCCGATCGTGCGGGCCGCCCTCGACGCCGGCATCACCTTCTTCGACACCGCGAACGTGTACTCCGCCGGCTCCTCCGAGGAGATCACCGGCAAGCTGCTGCTGGAGGCCGTCGACCGCGACGACGTCGTCATCGCCACCAAGGTGCACGGCCGGATGCGCCCGGGGCCCAACGGCGCGGGGCTCTCCCGGCGCGCGGTCCTGGCCGAGGCCGAGGCCAGCCTGCGGCGGCTGGGCACCGACCACATCGACCTGTACCAGATCCACCGCTGGGACCCCGAGACGCCGGTCGAGGAGACGCTGGAGGCGCTGGACTCCCTGGTGCGCTCGGGCAAGGTGCGCTACCTGGGCGCCTCGTCGATGTGGGCCTGGCAGTTCAGCAAGGCCCTGCACCTGGCCGGTGAGCACGGCTGGCACCGCTTCGTGACGATGCAGGACCACTACAACCTGATCGCCCGGGAGGAGGAGCGGGAGATGCACCCGCTCTGCCTGGACGCCGGGGTCGGCGTGCTGCCGTGGAGCCCGCTGGCCCGCGGCCGGCTCACCCGGGACGCCGACGCCAGCACCACCCGCTCCCAGGACGACGCCTTCGCCCAGAAGCTGTACACCGACGACTCCGACGCCGAGATCGTGGCCCGGGTGGCCGCCGTCGCGTCCGAGCGCGGGGTGTCGCGCGCCCAGGTCGCACTGGCCTGGGTGCTGTCCAAGCCGGTGGTCACCGCGCCGATCGTCGGGGTCACGAAGGCCGCGCACCTGGCCGACGCCGTCGCCGCGGTCGACCTGGAGCTGACCGAGGAGGAGGTCGCCCGGCTCGAGGAGCCCTACCGGCCGCACGAGGTCAGCGGCTTCAGCTGAGCGTGAGGCTCGTCGCGGCCTTCCGGTGAGCGGGTCCGCGGCCGCGACGACCCGCCGCCGGGACCGCGAGGATCACCCGGTGTCCTCCCCCGTCCGCCGCGCCGTCCCGCACCTGCTGGGCCGACGGCCGCCCACCGCGGCGGCACTGTGGGCCGCGGGCGGACGCAAGGCGCTGTCCGCCGCGGCGTCGGTCACCGTGCCGCTGGCGCTCGGCGTCGCGCTGGGCCACCCCGACCTGGGGTCCGCCGCGGCGCTGGGCGGGCTGACGGCGGTCTACGGCTCGTCGCTGCCGTACCGGCGGCGGGCCGGGGTGGTCGCCGGTTGCGCGGCGGTGGTCGTCGCGGCCGTGGCGCTGGGCGGGCTGACCGACGGCAGCCCGGCGCTGCTGTCGGTGACCCTCGGCGCGCTGGCCGCAGCCGCCACCGCGGCCACCGCGCACTTCCGGGTCGGACCGCCGGGGCCCCTCGGCGTCGTCCTGGTCGGCGGCAGCGCCAGCGCGCTGGGCGCCGACGCCACCGTGCTGGCCGAGCACGTCGCGGCGGCCGCGGCCGGTGCCACCCTGGCCTGGCTGGTCGTCATGCTCCCGTGGCTGTGGGACCCGGCCGGCCCCGAGCGCCGCTCGGTGGCCGCCGCCCGGGCCGCGGTCGCAGCGGCCCGGTCGACCCGGCCCGCCGTCGTCGCCCGGGCGGTGCGGGTGGCTGACGCCGCCGTCGCCGCCGGGTCGCGTCGCCGTCCCTCGCTGCGGGCGGAGCTGGGCGTCCTGGAGGAGCAGTTCCTGCGCGAGCTGCCGCTGGGCGACGCGCCCGCTCCCCCGCCGGGCGGGGCCGCTGTCGCCGTCCGCCCGGTGCCGCCGTGGGTGTGGACGTCGCTGCGCATCGGGCTCGGCGTGGCCGCGGCCGGGCTGGTGGCCGGCGCGCTGGGCCTGGCGAGCACCTACTGGGCGGCCACCACCGCGGTGGCCGTGCTGCTGGGCACCGACGCCCGCAACACCCGGGCCCGCGCCGGGCACCGGGTGACCGGGACGCTGGTCGGGGTGGGCGTGGCCGCACTGCTCTTCGCCGCCGACCTGCCGGTCGGGCTGGAGGTGCTGGCGGTGGGCCTGCTGCTGGTCGGGGTGGAGCTGCTGGTGGCCCACCAGTACGTGCTGGCGGTCTCCTTCATCACCCCGCTGTCGCTGCTGCTGGTGCACGTCGGGGTGCCCGAGCGCAGCGGCCTGGAGCTGATCACCACGCGGCTCACCGAGACCGTCGTCGGCATCGTGCTGGCGCTGGCCGCCGGGTTGCTGCTCTTCCCGCGGGCCGCCAGCCGCCGACTGCCCGGCGTCGTCGCGACCGCCGGTGCCCGGGCCCGCGCCCTGGTCGAGGGCACGGTGGACGAGGGCACGGTGGACGAGGGCACGGTGGACGAGGGCACGGTGGACGAGGGCACGGTGGACGACCGTGCCCTGCACGACGCACTGGTCGTCCTCAACGAGGTGGCCACCGCCGCCCGGGCCGAGCTGCGGCCCGCGGCCGGCACCGAGGCGTGGCTGCGCCGGGGCCGGTGGACCGCCGACCTGGGCTGGGGCCTGTTGGGCACCCGGGCGCGCGGGGAGTCCCACCTGGCCGACGTGCTCGCCGCCCGGGTGCGCGCGGACCTCTGACCCGTCAGTCGACCTGGGCGACCAGCAGGGCCTGAGCCACCGGCGTCAGGAACCAGCCCACGACCAGCAGCGCCGTGGCGCCCACGAGCAGCCACGCCTCGGTCCGGCCCGACCGCTGGGCACCCCGGACCAGCGCGACACCGCTGACCGCCAGCGCGACCAGCGCCCCGGTGAACGCCAGGACCGAGACCAGGAACCCGACGCCCCGGCCGGCCCCCAGCACGAACGGGGCGTCCGCCAGCCACGGGAGGAGCACGAGGGCCACGTAGCCGAGCCCGGGGACGCCGACGGCGGCACCGGCCAGCAGCGGCGAGCGGGGAACTGCGTGGACGTCGGGCGGTCCGGTGGGGACGGCGGTCACGCGGGGATGGTGGCGGCCCGCCGTCCCCGGCGTCAACGGCCCGCGCGGAACCGCAGCACCTGGCCGGGCGTGAGCTGGCCGCACCGGTCGACGTCGGGCTCGGCGACGTAGCCGATCACCGGGTACCCGCCGGTGACCGGGTGGTCGGCGAGGAACAGCACCGGCTGCCCCGACGGCGGGACCTGCAGGGCGCCGCGCTCCATGCCCTCGCTGGCCAGCTCGCCGTCCCGGGCGCGGGTCAGCTCGGGACCCGACAGCCGCAGGCCGACCCGGTTGCCGTCCCCGGTCACCGTCCACCCGGCCGAGGTCAGCAGCGCCCGGGCGTCGTCGGTGAACCAGTCGGCGCGGGGCCCCGGCAGCACGGTCACGACGACCTCCCCGGCCGGCGGCTCCAGGACCGGTGCGACGTCGACCCCCGGCCACGCAGAAGACGCCGGACCCACCGGCAGCACGTCCCCGGCGGCGACGACGGCGGGCCCCAGCCCGGAGAGCAGGTCGGTGGAGCGGGACCCCAGCACCGGGTCGACGTCGACCCCGCCGCGGACGGCGAGGTAGGAGCGCAGCCCGCCGACCGGCGCACCGAGCGCCAGCTGCTCCCCGGCCCGCAGCCGGACCGGGGCCGCGTAGGGCGCCCCGGCGCAGCGCGCACCGGTCAGCGCCACCCACAGCTCCGCATCGGCACGGACCACCAGCCCCCCGGCGGTGACCTCCAGCAGTGCGGCGTCGACCGGGTTGCCCACCAGCCGGTTGGCCAGCGCGGCCGACGTCCGGTCGCAGACCCCGGAGCGGCCGATGCCCTCGGCCGCGCGCCCCGGCCGGCCCAGGTCCTGGACCGTGGTCAACGGCCCGGGCGCGAGCACGGTGAGGCTCACCGGACCGCCCGGAACCGGACCCGGACGCCGGGACGCAGCAGCGCGGCGGGGTCCCGGTGGACGTCGAAGACGGCCGTGTCGGTGTGCCCGAGCAGCTGCCAGCCGCCCGGGGACTCCCGCGGGTAGACCCCGCTGAACTCCCCCGCCAGGCCCACCGACCCGGCCGGCACCCGGGTCCGCGGGGTGCTGCGGCGCGCCACGTCCCACCCTCCGTCGGCGGCCGTCAGGTAGCCGAAGCCCGGTGCGAAGCCGCAGAACGCCACGGTCCACGTGGTGCCGGTGTGCCGGGCGACCACCTCGTCGGCCGTGCACCCCAGCAGCTCGCCGACGTCGGCCAGGTCGGCCCCGTCGTAGACGACCGGCAGCTCGAGCACCTGGCCCTCGGCGCGCGCGTCGGGCGGCCGGGGCCGGGTGGCCCGCACCGCCGCGGCGACGGCGTCGAGGGTCGTGGCGCCCGGGTCGAGCACGACGAGCACGGTGCGCGCCGCGGGGACGACGTCGACCACCCCGGGCGGCGGCTCGGCCACGAGCGCCGCGTGCAGGGCGAGGACGTCGTCCAGCCCGTCGAGCTCGGCGAGGACCGCGGCGTCCCCACTGGGCAGCAGGCGCATCAGCGGGCGAACGGGGAGAGGGTGACGCCCGCACCGGTGAGCGCGTCCCGCACCTGCCGCGCGATCCCGACCGCTCCCGGGGTGTCGCCGTGCACGCAGATCGACCCCGGCGCCAGGTGCAGCTCCCCGCCGTCGACGTCGGTGACCGCTCCCCCGGTGGCCATCGCGACACAGCGGCGGGCGATCTCGGCCGGGTCGTGCAGCACCGCGCCGGGCAGCCGCCGGGACACCAGGGTGCCCTCGGGCGTGTAGGCCCGGTCGGCGAAGGACTCGGCCACCGTGGTCAGCCCGGCCTCGGCGGCCAGCCGCAGCCACACCGACCCGGGCAGCCCCAGCACGGGGAGCGTCGGGTCGACGTCCACCACGGCGGCGACGACGGCCGCGGCCTGCTCCTCGTGGTGCACGATCGCGTTGTAGAGCGCGCCGTGCGGCTTGACGTAGCGGACCCGGTCCCCCGCCACCCGGGCGAAGGCCTGCAGCGCACCGAGCTGGTAGACGACGTCCTGGGTCAGCGCGTGCGGCTCGACGTCGATGAACCGGCGGCCGAAGCCGGGCAGGTCCCGGTAGCCCACCTGCGCGCCGATGGCGACGCCGTGCTCGACGGCCCGCTCGCAGACCCGCCGCATGATCGTGGCGTCGCTGGCGTGGAAGCCGCAGGCGACGTTGGCGCTGCTGACGATCTCCAGCAGCGCGTCGTCGTCGCCCAGCGTCCACTGGCCGAAGCCCTCGCCGAGGTCGGAGTTGAGGTCGATGGTCGTCACGGCGCTCCTCAGGCGAACAGGTCGATGACCGGGCGGACGGAGTTGACCGCCAGGTAGAGCGTCAGCAGCCAGGCGACCCAGCCGACGACGAGCAGCCAGCGCGGGTAGCGGTACCCGCCGAGCAGGTCCGACCGGCGGGTGGCCACCCACAGCAGGACCGCGATGCCGATCGGCAGCAGCAGGCCGTTGAACGCCCCGGCGAAGACCAGCAGCGTGGTCGGGGCGGTGCCGATGAGCAGGTAGGCCAGCGTGGTGACGGCGATGAAGCCGACGACGAGCAGCGTCCGGGTGCGGTCGCTGGTCCTCGTCCGGGAGGTCACGAAGGAGACCGAGGTGTAGGAGGCGCCGATGACGCTGGTGATCGCCGCGGCCCACAGCACGATGCCGAAGACCCGCATGCCGACCTCGCCGGCGGCCTGGCCGAACGCCGAGGCCGCCTGGTTGTCCGGGTCCAGCGCGGCGCCGCCGGAGACGACGCCGAGGATGGCCAGGAAGAGCACGACCCGCATGACCGCGGTGATCAGGATGCCGGTGACCGAGCCGCGGGTGATGTCCCGGACGTGCCCGGGCCCGCTGACACCGGAGTCCAGCAGGCGGTGCGCGCCGGCGTAGACGATGTAGCCGCCGATCGTGCCGCCGACCAGCGTGGTGATGGCCAGGACGTCGACCTGCTCGGGCAGCACCACGTTGCGCAGTGCCTGCCCGACCGGCGGGCCCGAGGTGATCGCCACGTAGGTGGTCAGCACGATCATCACCAGCCCGAGGACGACGACGATCCGGTCGACCGCGACGCCGGCCTTCTTGCTCAGGAACACCCCGATGGCGATGAGCGCGGACAGCGCCCCGCCGATCTTCGGGTCCAGGCCCAGCATGGCGTCGGTGCCCAGCCCGGCGCCGCTGACGTTGCCGATGTTGAACACCAGCCCGCCGACCAGCAGGAAGGCGGCCATCACCCAGCCCAGCCCGGGCGCCACCAGGTTGCCCAGCTCCTGGGCCCGGCGGCCGCTCACCCCGATGACCCGCCAGACGTTCAGCTGCAGCGCGATGTCCACCAGGATCGAGACGACGATCGCGAAGGCGAACGCGGCGCCGAGCTGGACGGTGAAGGTCGTCGTCTGGGTGATGAAGCCCGGGCCGATCGCCGAGGTGGCCATCAGGAACATCGCACCCAGCAGGGTGGAGCGGGTGCTCGAGGCCAACCGGCCGCCGGTGGCGCCGGGCGCGGCTCCGGGGGTGGACCCGCGGTCCGGCGACGGCTCCGGGGCGGGGTCCGTCGGACCGGTCCGGCTCTCGGGACCTGACATGGCGTGCTCCCTCGGTGGGGTGGCGGCGATGGCGCGCGGTGCACGCCCTCGTGATGGCGAGCACACTATGGAATCGTTGAACAATCCGACAAGGGTCTGATGCGAGAGTTGACGCGCCCGACACACAGGACACGATGGCGAGGTGACCGTGGCCCGACCCTCCTCCCCAGCCGCCGAGTCCGCAGCCGGGACCGCAGCCGCAGACGCGGCGGGCCCGGACCGCCGTGACCGTGCGTGGCTGCAGGCGCTGACCACCGAGGCGGCGGCGCTCGACCGGTCGAGCACCGCCGAGCGGGTGGCCGACGCCCTCCGCCGCCGGGTCACCGAGGGCCACCTGGCCCCGGGCACCCGGCTCTCGGAGGAGCAGCTCGTGGCCGTCCTGCAGGTCTCCCGGAACACCCTGCGCGAGGCGTTCCGCCTGCTGGGGCACGAGGGCCTGCTGGTCCACCGGCTGCACCGGGGCGTCTTCGTCACAGAGCTGACCGACGAGGACCTGGTGGACATCTACCGGGTGCGCCGCGCCGTCGAGTGCGACGTCGTCCGCCGGCTCGGCGAGGTCCTCGACCCGGCCGCCGGCCCCGAGCCGCTCGGGCAGCTCCGTGCCGACGTCGAGGCCGGTGAGGACGCTGCCCGCCGCGGGGACTGGTCAGCCGTCGGGACCGCCAACATGCACTTCCACCAGCACCTGGTGGCCCTGGCCGGCAGCCCCCGGCTGGACGGGACGACGGCCCGGCTGCTCGCCGAGCTCCGGCTGGCGTTCCAGGGCGCGGCCGCCGAGCACGTGCACGGCCCCTACGTCGCCCGCAACCGTGCCCTGTTCGAGCTCCTGCACGCCGGGCGCACCGAGCAGGCCGCGACCGAGCTGGAGGAGTACCTCGACGTGTCCCTCGCCCACATGACCGACCTCCGACACGGACCCCGCCGGTGAGCGCCCCCGCGACGACACCCGCGAGCACACCCGCGGGCACGCCTGCCGCCGCCCGGGCCGCGTTCCGCGCCGGCCTGGCGGTGCCCTCGTCGGGCTGGGCACCGGGCAGCACGCAGGCCAACCTGGTGGTGCTCCCCCGCGACTGGGCCTTCGACATGCTGCTGTTCGGCCAGCGGAACCCCCAGCCGGTGCCGTTGCTCGACGTCACCGACCCGGGCTCGACCCGCACGGTGCTCGCCCCGGACGCGGACCTGCGCACCGACCTGCCCCGCTACCGGGTGTGGGCCGACGGTGAGCTGGTCGCCGAGCCCACCGACGTCGTCGACCTGTGGCGGGAGGACCTGGTCAGCTTCCTCGTCGGGTGCAGCTTCAGCTTCGAGACCGCCCTGCTGGACGCCGGTGTACCGGTCCGCAACATCGAGCAGGGCACGAACGTGTCCATGTACCGCACCGACCGGGAGTGCCGGCCGGCCGGTCGGCTGGCCGGACCGCTGGTGGTGTCGATGCGCCCGGTGCCGGCCGCGCAGGTGGTCACCGCCGTCCAGGTCACCGCCCGGATGCCCCAGGTGCACGGCGCACCGGTGCACGTCGGGGACCCGGCGTCCCTCGGCATCGCCGACCTGGCCGCCCCCGACTTCGGCGACCCGGTGGTGCTGCACGAGGGCGACGTCCCGGTGTTCTGGGCGTGCGGGGTGACCCCGCAGGCCGCCCTGATGGCCTCCCGGCCGCCGTTCGCCCTCACCCACGCGCCCGGTCACATGTTCGTCACCGACGTCCCGGACGCGGTCTACCGCCAGCCCTGAACCGGCGGTTCAGTCCTCGGGCTCGGGCGGCACCTCGGCACCGGCGGCCTCGTCCCGGTCGGCCCACTCCAGCAGCGGGGCCAGGTCGAAGGGCCGGGCGTCGATGTCGGCGTGCAGGTCACCGAGGCGGGCGAAGCGCGCGGGCATCGTGGCGATGGTGAAGTCACCGGGCTCGGCGTCGGCCAGCTCGTCCCAGGTGATCGGCGCGGACACCGTGGCCTCGGGGTTGCCCCGCACGGAGTAGGCCGCGGCCAGGGTGTGGTCCCGGGCGTTCTGGTTGTAGTCGACGAACAGCGCAGCGGGGTCACGGTCCTTGCGCCACCACGTCGTCGTGACGTCGTCGGGGGCGCGGCGCTCCACCTCGCGGGCGAAGGCCAGCGCGGCCCGCCGGACGTCGCCGAAGCCGTGTGCCGGCGGGATGCGGACGTAGACGTGCAGCCCGTTGCCGCCCGAGGTCTTGGGGAACCCGACGGCCCCCAGCTCGTCGAGGACCTCGCGGACGACGCCGGCGACCCGGCGGACGGTGCCCCAGTCGGCCTCGGGCATCGGGTCCAGGTCGATGCGCCACTCGTCGGGCAGCTCGACGTCGGCCCGGCGGCTGTTCCACGGGTGGAACTCCACGGTGGACATCTGCACCGCCCAGGCGACGTGCGCCAGGTGGGTCACGCACAGCTCGTCGGCGGTCCGCCGGTACCGCGGGAAGGTGACCCGCACCGTCTCCAGCCACGGCGGCGCGCCCGAGGGCACCCGCTTCTGGTGCACCTTCTCCCCCGTCACGCCGGTGGGGAACCGGTGCAGCATGCAGGGCCGCTCGCGCAGCGCGTTGACGATCCCGGGGCCGACGGCGAGGTAGTACTCCAGCAGGTCCCGCTTGGTCTCCCCGCGGGCCGGGAAGTACACCCGGTCCGGGCTGGACAGCCGCACGTCCAGCCCGTCGACCTCGATCTCGACCGCGTCGCCGGCCTTGCTCGCCATGGTCAGGACCCTAGGCCGACGAGGGCCGCGGACAGGTCCCACAGCTCGCGGGCCCGGCGGTCGTCCCGGGCGGCCAGCAGGGTCAGGCCCGGCGAGCGGTCGACGTGGTACCCGCCGTTGCGCCAGCCCTCCTCGGCGGTGGCCAGCCAGACCATGGTGTCCGCGCCCTGTGCCGGGGTGCGGAAGAACGCGGTCAGCGGTGTGCGGAACGCCAGCCCGACCACCCCGCCGGACTGCACGCCGAACGAGCTGGCCACCGCGCCGGGGTCGTAGCAGGCGGCGGTCACGTCGGGGCCCCACCGGCGGGCCAGCTCCCGGGTGGTGAGCACGTTGGCGAACTTGGCCTTCGCGTACGCGCGGTTGGCCAGGTAGGGCGGCCGGGACTCGTAGGCCCGGGCCAGCCGGCCCCGCGGGACCCACCCGAACCGGTGCATGAAGGACGCCGTCGCCACCACCCGGCCGCGCGCGGCGCGCAGCTGCGGCTCCAGCAGCCGGGTCAGCAGGTACCCACCGAGGTGGTCGACCTGGAACGTCGTCTCGTGGCCGTCGACGGTGAGCCGCCGCGTGCCGAACGAGCCGCCGGCGTTGTTGCACAGCACGTCGACCCGGTCGAACCGGTCGGCGACGTCGGCGGCCAGCCGGCGGACGTCGTCGAGCCGGGCGAAGTCGGCGACCAGCGGCACGCTGCCGGGCAGGTCGGCGGCGACCCGGGCGGTCTTCTCCGGTGACCGGCCGACCACCACGACCTGCGCACCGTCGCGGTGCAGCCGGCGGGCCGCCGCCTCGCCGATGCCGTCGGAGGCACCGGTGACGACGACGACCCGGCCCGCTGCCGACCCGGGGGTGCTCAGGCCTTCCGCTCCACCAGGACGACCGGGATCTCCCGGTCGGTCCTGCGCTGGTAGTCGGCGTAGTCGGGGAAGGCCGCGACGGCCCGCTCCCACCACACGGCCTTCTCCTCGCCGCTGATCTCGCGGGCGACGCCGTCCCAGACCTGGTCGCCGTCCTGGACGGTGACCTCGTCGGGGTGCGCCAGGAGGTTGAGGTACCAGGTGGGGTGCTTGGGCGCACCGCCCTGGCTCGCGACCATGGCGTAGACGCCGTCGTGCTCGACCTTCATCAGCGGGTTCTTGCGGACCGCGCCGCTCTTGGCCCCGCGCGTGGTGAACACGACGACGGGCTCGGGGCGGCCCGGGAGGGTGTTGGCCTCCCGGCCGCCGCTGCGCTCGTAGGCCTCGACCTGGTCGCGGACCCACTTCTCCGGGCTGGGTACGTACTCGCCTTCCAGTGGCATGCCCCGACCCTAGGGCGACCCGGGCCGGGCGGCAGGGGGTCCGCTCAGCGGGACAGCACCCCGCGCAGCTGCCAGCCGACGACGAGCACGGCCGCCGCGCCCAGCGCCGCCCCGCCACCGCCGAAGGCCGCCTCGACCGCGGCGCTGCGGGTGTCCGGCTCCCCGGGTGCGGCGGCGAGGGCGCCGACGACGCCGGCGAGCGGCACGACCACCCACGGCCACGGGCGCCCGGGCGGCACCGGGGCGGGCGGGGTCCGCCGCCACCACGGCGCCACCCAGCCGGCCAGCACGAGCAGCCCCACCGCACCACCGACGTCGGCCAGCCAGCTGTACGCCGGCACCCCTGCCCACGGCTCGTACAGCACCGGCAGCAGGTCCACACCCCACCGGCGCGGGTGGGTGAACGCGTCGAGCACCACGTGGGTCGCCGCACCCACGACGACCGCTGCCGCGACCGGCACCAGGCCCTGCGCGCCGGTCAGCCGCCCGCGCAGCCCCAGCGGGACGCCGACCAGCCGGGCCCGCAGCGGCCGCGGCGCCGTCGCCACCAGGGGGCGGCTCACCAGCCCGTGCCACAGCGCCCACACCAGCAGCCCGGTGAGCAGGTCGACGGTGACGACCGCCGTCCAGGTGTGGGTCTTCCACAGCGGGTCGACCGGGACGTAGGAGGGCAGGTCGGGGACGACGCTGCCGACGACCAGCGCCGAGGCCGGCAGCCGGGTGCGCAGGAAGGGCAGGACGGCGACCGGGTGGGCGCCTGTGAAGGGCACCGGGTCAGCCCGCGGCGCGGTCCTCGGCCAGGGTGTGCGCGACGACGGCGTTGGCGTGCCCGTGGCCCATCCCGTGCTCGGTCTTCAGCCAGCCGACCAGCGCCATCTGCTTCGCGCCGGGCTCGGCGGCGATCCGCTCGCGGACGAGGGCCTTCCACTCGGCGACCGGCCGGCCGTACGTCTTCTCGATCGAGGGGAAGTAGCTGGCCGGGCCCTGCACCTTCTCGGTCACGCCCGGGATCCTGCCGGTCCGCCCCGCCGCCGTCGAGCTCCCCGGCGACCGTGTTGTGGGGCGGCCCCCCGACGGGCAGGGTGGTCCGGTCAGCACCCGTCGAACGGAAGGCCCGAGACCATGGACTTCGGCAGCATCGCCAAGAAGGCCCAGGACGCACTCACGGACGGCGCCGACAAGCTCCAGACGGCCCTGAAGGACAACTCCGGGAAGATCGAGCAGGCCGTGGACAAGGCCGGCCGCTTCGCCAAGGAGAAATTCCCGGACAAGGCCGAGCAGATCGACTCGGCGGCCGGCAAGGCCAAGGCCGCCGTCCCCCGCCACGAGGGCGCCGGGGACGCCGCCGGCACCGCGGGCTCCCCCGCCGACCTGACGACGCCGTCGACGGTCACCCCGCCCGTCGTGGGCACCCCGCCCGTGCCCACCCACACGGTGCCCACCCACACGGTGCCGACCCACACGGAGCCCGACGCCGGCGCCCCGGCGTGGGCCCCGCCGGGCAGCGCCACCCCGGAGGTCGACCGGGCAGCGGCAGCCGCGGCGGACACCCAGCCCTCGACGGTGCAGCCCTCGGAGCCCTCCAGCGCCGGCTTCGCCCCGCCGTCCCCGACCCCCGAGGTCGACCGCGTCGTGCGCGACCAGGAGTGACCACCCCGGGGCCGGACACCGCGGCCGCACCCGGGGCCGGCGAGGTGGACCCGGTCGTCGCGGAGATCGCGGCCGGCTACGCGTCGACCGGTCCGGCCCTGGAGTTCGGCTCCGTGGTGCACGGCGGGAGGGCGCACCCCGGCGCCCAGGTGCGGGTGCCGCTGTCGATGACGACCCGGCACGGCCTGATCGCCGGGGCCACCGGCACCGGCAAGACCAAGACCCTGCAGCTGCTGGCCGAGCAGCTCTCGGCGCAGGGCGTGCCGGTGGTGCTGGCCGACGTCAAGGGCGACCTGACGGGGCTGTCCCGGCCCGGGGAGCGCGGCGACCGGGTCACGCGGCGCGCCACGGACACCGCCGACGACTGGACACCGACCGGCTTCCCCGTCGAGTTCCTGGCCCTGGGCGGGCTGGGCACCGGGGTGCCGGTCCGCTCCACCATCACCGGCTTCGGGCCGGTGCTGCTGTCCAAGGTGATGGACCTCAACGCCACCCAGGAGAGCTCGCTGGGGCTCGTCTTCCACTACGCGGACGACGCCGGCCTGCCGCTGCTGGACCTCAAGGACCTGCGCGCGGTCATCTCCTGGCTGGTCAGCGACGAGGGCAAGGCCGACCTGCAGGGCCTCGGCGGGCTGTCCAAGGCCACCGCCGGGGTGATCCTGCGCAACCTGATCGCCCTGGAGGACCTGGGCGGCGACGTCTTCTTCGGCGAGCCCGAGTGGGACACCGCCGACCTGATGCGCACCGCGCCCGACGGCCGCGGCGTGATCAGCTCGGTCGAGCTCAGCCAGGTGCAGGACCGGCCGGCACTGTTCTCCACCTTCCTCATGTGGCTGCTCGCCGACCTCTTCGAGGAGCTGCCCGAGGTCGGTGAGGTCGACAAGCCCAAGCTGGTGTTCTTCTTCGACGAGGCGCACCTGCTCTTCACCGGGGCCAGCAAGGCGTTCCTGGAGTCGGTGACCCAGACCGTGCGGCTGATCCGGTCCAAGGGCGTCGGGGTCTTCTTCGTGACCCAGAACCCGACCGACGTCCCGACCCCGGTGCTGGGCCAGCTGGGCAACCGGGTGCAGCACGCGCTGCGCGCCTTCACCCCCGACGACGCGACCGCGCTGAAGAAGACCGTGAAGACCTACCCGAGGTCCACCGCCTACGACGTCGCGGAGACGCTGACGTCGCTGGGCACCGGCGAGGCGGTGGTGACCGTGCTGTCCGAGCGCGGCGCCCCCACCCCGGTCGCCTGGACGATGGTCCGGGCACCCCGCTCCTCCATGGGCCAGATCGACCCTGCCGAGCAGCAGGCCGCCGTCACCGCGTCGGTGCTGGCGGGGAGGTACGGGGCCGCCGTCGACCGGGAGTCGGCCTACGAACGGCTGGCCGCCCGGCTCGCCCCGCCACCGGCACCCGTCCCGGCGCCGGCCCCCGCGCCGACCCCTGCCCCGGTGCCACGCGACACCGACGGCTGGCGCGAGCCGGACCTCGACGGGCCGGCACCCCGGCCGCGACCGCGCCGGCAGCCCGCGCCCGAGCCCGACCTCGTCTCCACGGTGCTCGGCTCGTCGGCGTTCAGGGCCTTCGCCCGCTCCGCGGCGTCGGCACTGGGCCGGGAGATCACCCGCGGGGTGTTCGGCACCCGGCGTCGGCGGTGACGCTCACTCGTTCGGTGGGCGGATCAGGCTCACCACGACGAGCCCCGCGAACACGACGGCGAACAGCAGCGTCGAGCTCTGACCGAGCAGCCAGGACGTGAGGCCGGCACCCAGCAGGCACAGCACGCCGAGCACCGCCAGGGTGACGAACCTGCCCTCGAGCAGCGACACCGCGACTCCCTCCACCGGAGCCACCGACACTGTCAGGCGCGGGTCACGGACCCGTCACGATCTCGCCGGGTACACCGACTCGTGATCTGCCAGGGTGACCCCGTCACCCTGCGCCACCACCGAGGAGGTCCCGTGGAACCCGCGCCCCGCGTCGTCGTCCGCGGCGACGTCACCCACCGGGTGGCCCCCGACCACGCCGAGCTGACCCTCACCGTCACCGGCCGGGACCGGCAGCGCGACCGTGCGCTGGCCCTCGTCGCCGACCACCAGCGCGGGGTCACCGACCTGCTGGAGCGCTTCGCCGACCTGGTCACCGAACACTCGACCCAGGGCGTGAGCGTGCACCCCGTCGTCGAGGGGCGGCACCGGGTCACCGGCCACCTGGCCTCGGTGTCCACCCGGGTCCGGGTCGCCGAGGTCGGGCGCGCCGGGGAGCTCGCCGTCGCCGCGGCCGCGCTGGGGGGCTGCGAGCTGTGGGGGCCGCACTGGGGCCTGGACCCGGACTCCCCCGCGCACGCCGCGGCCCGGACCGCGGCGATCGGCGAGGCGGTCACCCGGGCCCGCGGGTACGCCGCGGCCGTGGGCAGCACGCTCACCGGCCTGGTCGAGCTGCGCGACGTGGGTGCCGGTCACGGTGGGCTGCCGGTGTCCGCGACGGCCTCGCGCGCCTCCGGCCTGCCGGAGGCACCCGAGTTCGACCTCACCCCGGCACTGCAGGACGTGCACGGCGCCGTCGAGGCCGTGTTCACCCTCACCCCACCCGACCTGGACGCGCTGTGAGCACAGCCCGCCCGACCACGACCACCACGCAGGAGCAGCCATGAGGTACCGCGAGGGCGCCGACATCGACACCTCCGGAGTGCAGGACCGTCGCGGCGGGGGCGGTGGTCGGGGCGGCCGCGGCCTGGCCGTCGGCGGCGGTGGGCTCGGCGTCGTCGGGCTGATCGTCGTGGTGCTGTTCCAGGTCCTCGGCGGCGGCGGGGGCGGGGGCGGGTCCGCGTCGTCCGGGCTGCAGGACGTGCTCGGCGGGCTGAGCCAGGGCGAGACCGCCGACAACACCCAGCTGGAGCAGTCCTGCCAGACCGGGGCCGACGCCAACGACAGCGCCGACTGCGCGACGGCGGCCAACATCGACTCGATCCAGGACTTCTGGGAGCAGAACCTGGAGGGCTACGTGCCCACCGACACCGTGTTCTTCTCCGGCCAGGTGCAGACCCGGTGCGGTGGGGCGACCTCGGGCTCGGGGCCGTTCTACTGCCCGGCCGACCAGCTGGTCTACATCGACCTGTCCTTCTACCAGGACCTGCAGACCCAGTTCGGCGCCGAGGGCGGGCCCTTCGTCAACGCCTACATCCTGGCCCACGAGTACGGCCACCACGTGCAGAACCTGCTGGGCACCAACGCCCAGGTCCAGCCCGGGGAGACCGGCCCCACCAGCGGCACCGTGCGGCTGGAGCTGCAGGCCGACTGCTACGCCGGCACCTGGGCCAACCACGCCACGACCGTGCCCGACGAGTCCGGGGCGCCGCTGATCGAGGAGATCACCTCCGACGACGTCGACGCGGCCCTCGACGCCGCCGGCCGGATCGGCGACGACTTCATCCAGACCAACCTGGGCAACGGCAACGTCGACCAGGACGCCTTCACCCACGGCTCCTCCGAGCAGCGCCAGCGCTGGTTCACCACCGGCTTCGAGTCCGGTGACCCCAACGCCTGCGACACCTTCGGCACCGACGACCTGGGATGAGCGACCTCACGGTCACGGTCGACGGGCCGGTCGCCACGCTGACCATCGACCGGGCGCACAAGCGCAACGCGATGACCGGTGCCATGTGGGCCGCGGTCCCGGGACTGCTGGACGGCCTGGCCGCCGACGAGCGGGTCCGGGTGCTGGTGGTGACCGGGGCCGGCCCCTCGTTCTGCTCCGGCGCCGACATCTCCGACCTGCTCGGCGGCCCGGACCCCGCCGACCCGATGGCGCAGCTGCGGGCGGCGAACCTGGCCGCCCAGCACGCCCTCCGGCACTTCCCGCGCCCGACGGTCGCGCTGGTCCGCGGGCACTGCATCGGCGGCGGCGTCGAGCTCGCGGCCTGCTGCGACCTGCGGTTCGCCGACGACACCGCCGTCTTCGGTGTCACCCCGGCCAAGGTCGGCATCGTCTACCCACCGGCCCCGACCCGGGCCCTGCTGGACCTGGTCGGGCCGGCCACCACGAAGCGGCTGCTGCTCAGCGGGGAGCTGCTGGACGCCGCGACCGCGCTGCGGGTGGGCCTGGTCGACGAGGTGACCTCCCCCGCCGACCTGGCCGACGTCGTCGCCCGGTCCGCCACCGTCCTCGCCTCCCGGTCGGCGCTGTCCCAGCGGGCCACCAAGGAGGTCGTCGCCGCCCTCCTGCACGGCGGGGACGCCGAGGCCGTCGCGGACCGCTGGTACCGGGAGACCACCACCGCCGGCGAGCTGGCCGAGGGCGTGGCCGCATTCACCCAGCGCCGTCCCCCGCGCTTCCCGTGGACCGGCTGAGCGGAGTGCCGGCGCCCAGGAGAACTCCTCCCGGGCACTCCGCAGGGAGGAATGCGCGGGGACGCCCGGCGTTCGACCCCACATGACCACCATCGGCATCATCGGCGCCGGCCAGATCGGCGCCCAGCTCGCCCGCATCAGCACCGACGCCGGCTACGACGTCGTCCTGTCCAACTCCCGCGGCCCGGAGACCCTGGCCGACCTGGTCGCCGAGATCGAGGCCCGCCCGTCGCGGCAGGGCTCCATCCGGGCGGCCACCGCCACCGAGGCCGGGGAGGCCGGCGAGGTCGTCGTCGTCACCGTCCCGCTGAAGAACCTGGCCGACGTGCCGGTCGAGCCGCTGGCCGGCAAGACCGTCATCGACACCAACAACTACTACCCCGAGCGGGACGGCCACATCGCCGAGCTCGACGAGGAGACGACGACCACCGCGGAGATGGCCCAGCGCCACCTGCCCACCTCGACGGTCGTCAAGGCGTTCAACCACATCTACAGCGAGCACCTGACCAGCAAGCGCACCGCCACCGGCACCGAGCACCGCCGGGCGCTGGTCATCGCCGGGGACGACGCCGACGCCAAGGCGTGGGTGGCCGGCTACATCGACGCCATCGGCTTCGACACCTTCGACGTCGGCCCGCTCGCCGAGGGCTGGCGCATCCAGCGCGACACCCCCGGCTACGGCCCGGAGTTCGACGTCGAGCAGCTCCGCGAGGCCACGGCCCAGGCCAAGCGCTACCGCGACATGTGACCCACGGGGCCGCGCCCGCCGTCTCAGACGGTGAGCGCGGCCTCGTCGGCCTCGACGGCGGCGTTCCACTCGGGCTTCTCGGCCTGCCACCGGTCCTCGGTGCGGCCCAGCCGCCAGTAGCCCGACACGCTCATCAGCTCGCGCGGCAGGTCCAGCTCGGCCCGCAGGAACCGGCGCAGCTCGCGGACGAACCCGGCCTCCCCGTGCACGAAGGCGTGCGGGGTGCCCTCGGGACGGTCCGCGGCCAGCACCGCCGCCGTGAGGGCGGCACCGACCGGCTGCGAACCGCGGTACACCCAGGTGACGCCGGGCAGGTCCTGCTCGTCGGCCGGGCCCTCGACCTCGACGAACACCTGCGCCGGGACGCCGTCCGGCAGCCGGGGCAGCGCCGCGGCGATCGCGGGCAGCGCGGAGTCGTCGCCGGCCAGCAGGTGCCAGGCGGCGTCCGGGGCGGGGGCGTAGGCGCCGCCGGGCCCGGCGAACTGCAGCAGGTCGCCGGGCTGCGCGGCCGCGGCCCAGGGGCCGGCGACGCCGTCGTCCCCGTGGGTGACGAAGTCGATGGTGAGCTCGGTGGCCTCGGCGTCCCAGGCGCGCACGGTGTACGTGCGGCTGACCGGCCACAGCTCGCGCGGCTGCTCGGCCTGGACGGCGTCGACGTCGAAGGGCGCGGCGTAGGGCGCCCCGGCCGGTGGGAGCTGCAGCTTGACGTAGTGGTCGGTGAAGTCGCCGGCGCCGAAGCCGGCCAGCGACTCCCCGCCGAGGACGACACGGACCAGGTGCGGGGTCACCCGCTCGGTGCGGACGACGGTGCCCACCCGGGTCACCCGGCGCTTGCGCGGTGCCTGTGTCACGCGGTCCTCCACGGTCGTACTGGTTAGGGTCACCTAACTGTACGCCCCGCGGGTGGAGTGGCAGGGCGCGGATCCCGCGTCCCTGTCACTCCACCAGCGCTGCAGCCTCAGACGAAGGCGCTCATCCCGGTGACCGAGCGGCCCACGATGAGGGTGTTCATCTCCCGGGTGCCCTCGTAGGAGTACAGCGCCTCGGCGTCGTTGAAGTACCGGATGACGTTGTTCTCCAGCACGATCCCGTTGCCCCCGAACAGCTCGCGGGCCATCGCCACGGTCTCCCGCCCGCGGGCGGTGACGTAGGCCTTGGCCAGCGCGGCCTGGTCGTCGCGCAGGTCGTCGGTCTCCTGCAGCTGGGCGATCCGCACGACCATGCCCAGCGAGGCGGTGACGTTGCCGAGCATCTTGGCCAGCAGGTCCTGGATCAGCTGGTAGCTGCCGATCGGCTTGCCGAACTGCTCGCGCTCCTTGGCGTAGGCCACCGCGTACTCGTAGGCGCCCATCTGGCAGCCGACACCGGACCAGGCCACCCCGCCGCGGGTCACCTTGAGGACCTTGTTGACGTCCTTGAAGGTGTTGCCGCCCTCGAGCTTGTGGTCGGCGGGGATGCGGCAGTCGACGAAGGTGATGTCGGCGTTCTGCACGGTCCGCAGCGCGAACTTGTCCTCGATCTTGGTGGCGGTGAAGCCCGGGGTGCCCTTGTCCACGACGAAGGTCTTCACCGCGTCGTCGGCCTCGTCCCGGGCGAAGACGACGACGTGGTCGGCGAAGGTGCCGTTGCCGATCCAGCGCTTGGCGCCGTTGAGCACCCAGGAGTCACCGTCCCGGCGGGCGGTGGTGCGCAGGCCGCGGGCGACGTCGGAACCGCCCTCGGGCTCGGTGAGGGCGAAGGCGCCGATCTTGTCCATCGACATCATCTCCGGGATCCAGCGCTGCCGCTGCTCCTCCGAGCCCAGGATCATGATCGAGCCCATCGCCAGGCCGTTGTGCACGCCCAGGAAGGTGGCGATCGAGGGGTCGACGCGGGACAGCTCCAGTGCCTGGAACCCGCCGTAGAGCTTGGACGCCGGCACCCGGCCGTCCCACTCGTAGGCGCGCCCCACCACGTCGATCGAGGCGAACTCGGGGATCAGGTCCATCGGGAACTCGGCGGCGGCCCAGGCGGCGTTCACCCGCGGGCGCACCTTCTCGTCCAGGAACTCCCGGAGCGACTGCAGCTCCTTGCGCTCCTCGTCGGACAGCAGGGTCTCGTACCCGAAGAAGTCCCCGGTCAGCAGGTCGGCGGTCATGTGGTGGGTTCTCCTCGTGACGACGGCGTCTACCCGTCGATGGTCCGCCGGTCACCCGCCGGTAGCCACTCCGGGGCGGTGGGCGTCGTCACCGTCGACCGGCCGACCGTCGGAGGGCCCTGCCTCACTGGTGTCGCCGTCACCACCCACCGTTGCCCGGAGGTCACGTGCGGTTCGTGAGGGGTCTCGTCCTGGGGCTGGGGCTGGGGTCCGTGGGTGCCTTCGCGGCCGACGTCGCCCGTCCGTACTCGGCCCTGTCCGCGTTCGTCCTGCTCACCGTGTCCGGGCTCCTCGCCCTGCGCTCCCCGCAGCGCCCGCGACCGGGCACCCGACCGGGCCGCGGACGGACACCCGCCCGGCCCCCCGGCACCCCCGGCTTCTCCTCCGGCCGGGTCCTGGGGGACGCCCTGGAGTGGGCGACGCGGCAGCACGGTGTGACGACGCTGGAACGCATCGAGGTGACCGACGACGAGGTCGAGCTGACCGTGGCCGGTCCGACGGTGCTGACGACCATCACGGTGCGCGCGGACCCGTCCGCGCCGGGCGGGTTCACCGCCCGCGTCGAGCCCGCCGCGGCGGACCCGGCGAGCGGCCCGTTCCCGCCCGTCCGCTTCTCCCCCCGGGACGTCGGTCCCCACGCGTTGTCCCGGGTCCTCGACCGGGCCCGCCTGCAGCACCCCGACACCTGGGGTGGGGACCAGGACCTGGTGACGGTCGTGGACGTGCCCACGGGGTTGCGCGACGAGGTCACCCTCCGGGTGCAGGGCGACTGGGGCGACGTGCTCTGGGCCACGGCGTCCGGGGACCTCCTCTACGTCCAGCAGGACGCGCTGTGACCCCGCCGATCCCCTCGGCCACCGCGCCCGCCGGCGGCCGGTCCGGGCCCGGTGGGCGTGCCGTGGGCCTGGTCGTGGGCCTCCTGCTGTGCCTCGGCGCGGTGGTCGCGGAGAAGGCCGGCCTGGCGCCCGCGCTCGCCTCCCAGGGGTCCGACGAGGCAGCGGACCGCTCCACCGAGGACGTCCCCTTCACCGAGCCCGACCGCCTGCAGACCGCGCTCGACGCCGCCGTCGCCCAGGCCGGCAGCAGCCGTGCGACCCAGGTCTCGGTGGACGACGGCGAGGTCTCGGTCGTGCTCTTCGACCCGACCAGCCAGGTCTGGACCCGGTACCACGAGTACGCCTTCGACTCCCCCGGCGACGGCGACTCCGACACGCTGGCCTCGGCACCGCCGCCGGAGGCGGAGTTCGCCCTCGACGGGGTCACCGGTGCTGTGCTGACCGACCTGCTCACCACGGGCAACCGGGCGCTGCGCCAGGACGCCGAGGACGTCGACTTCCTTCAGCTGGTCGTGGAACGGCCCTTCCCCGCCTACGGCGACGTGCTCGTGACGGTCTCCGAGCGCTACAGCCCGTCGAGCTCGCGGGTGTGGTTGTCGCTGGAGGGCACGGTGCTGCGCGCCGAGGTCGACTGACCCGCCGGCCTCACCCGGTGCGCGCCGGCCACGCCGCCCACGCCGTCCGACCGCGGGGAGTGGACCGCCCGGTCTGCTGACCCTGGCTCCGGCCCGCCCACGCGACGCGCACCAAGCCGCCTCGCCACCCGCCGGTGACCTCCTCGACCAGGTCACCGTCGACCGTCGAGGCCACCAGGGTCTCCAGGTCCTCGGCCAGGTCGACCGGGTCCTCGTCGCAGGCGTCGCAGCCGCAGCTGGGGAAGGACTCCTCCAAGTAGCGACCGGCCCGCACCCGGACCCCGGGGAAGTCGGTCCACACCACCACCAGCTCGGCCGCACCCGGGTGCCCCGGGACGAGCCTGACCGCGGCCGTCTCCCCGGGCCCGATGGCGGGCGCCGGCTCGGACCGGACGTCGTGGCGGGCGAGCAGCCCCTCCACCAGATCCCGGGCGTGAGTGCCCACCGGTGCGTACCGCCCGGCGTCGGTCACCCGGCTGTACGCCTCCTCGGGTGGGCCCCCTGGTCCCCAGCGTCCGGTCACCTGCGCGACCGTAGGGGCCTCCGCGCCTGCCGGCGAGGCCGTTTAGCCTCCACGCATGGTCTCCCTGGGCACGCCGCTCTCCCCGTCCGCGACCCGCGTGATGCTGCTGGGCAGCGGTGAGCTGGCCAAGGAGGTGCTGATCGCGCTGCAGCGCCTGGGCGTGGAGACCATCGCGGTGGACCGCTACGACGACGCGCCCGGCCACCAGGTCGCCCACCACCAGCGCACCATCACCATGAGCGACCCGGCGCAGCTGCGCGCACTCGTCGAGGCGGAGCGACCCGACGTCGTCGTCCCCGAGATCGAGGCGATCGCGACCCCGACGCTGGTGGAGCTGGAGGCCGAGGGCGTCCGGGTGGTGCCGACCGCCCGCGCGGCCCGGCTGACCATGGACCGGGAGGGCATCCGCCGCCTCGCCGCCGAGACCCTGGGCCTGCCGACCAGTGACTACCGGTTCTGCGACTCCCTCGAGGAGCTGCAGGCCGGTGCCACCGCCGTCGGGTTCCCGTGCGTGGTCAAGCCGGTGATGTCCTCCTCCGGGAAGGGGCAGAGCACCCTGCGCACCGCGGACGACGTCGCCGGTGCCTGGGAGCACGCGATGGCCGGCAGCCGGGTCGCCGGCACCCGGGTGATCGTGGAGGGCCTCGTCGACTTCGACTACGAGATCACCCTGCTGACCGTCCGCTCGCTGCGCGACGGGCAGCCGGTGACCGACTTCTGCGCGCCGATCGGCCACCGCCAGGAGGCCGGTGACTACGTCGAGAGCTGGCAGCCCCAGCCGATGTCCGAGCTCGCCCTGGAGCGGGCGCAGGCCATCGCGGCCGCGGTCACCGACGACCTGGGCGGGCTGGGCCTGTTCGGCGTCGAGCTGTTCGTCCGCGGCGACGACGTGTGGTTCTCCGAGGTCAGCCCGCGGCCCCACGACACCGGCATGGTCACCATGTCCACCCAGTGGCAGAACGAGTTCGAGCTGCACGCCCGCGCCCTGCTCGGCCTGCCGGTGGACACCTCGCTGCGCAATGCCGGCGCCTCGGCCGTCGTCTACGGCGGGGTGGAGGCCACCGGCATCGTCTTCGACGGCGTCGATGAGGCCCTCGCCGTCCCCGGGGTCGACATCCGCCTCTTCGGGAAGCCCGAGAGCTTCACCCGTCGCCGGATGGGCGTGGCCCTGGCCCGCGACGAAGACGTCGACACCGCCCGGGCCACCGCCCGCGACGCCGCCGGGAAGATCCGCCCGCGCGCCTGATCAGGCGTCGCCGCGGAAGACGAGCACCGCGGCCGCGGCCGCCTCGTACCGGGCCGCCACCTCGTCGGGCACGTCGACGAAGGGGGTGACGTCGACGGCCGCGCGCCCCCGGGTGACGACCCGGCGCCAGGTCCCCACCACCTGGCCGTCATCGACGACGAGGGGGGAGAACACGCCGTTCTGGCCGGGCACCACCCGGTCGGCGTGCTCAGGGGCCAACCCGTGCGAGCGGTCGGTGTAGCCCAGCAGCAGCTCGTCGTAGCCGGCCAGCGCCAGCACCCCGCAGGGCTCGGCCGGGGGCGGGTCACCGAGGGTCCAGTGCACCCCGTCCCCGCACCGCACCTCGGTCAGCTCGTCGCGCACCGCGGCCAGCCCGGCGCGGACCTCGGTGAGCGTCAGCTTGGTCCACCAGGCGAGGTCGCGGTCGCTGGCCGGCCCGTGTCCGGCCAGGTAGCGGCGGACCACCTCGGCCACGGCGCTCCCGCGGTCGGTCGGGGACTCCCCCGGAGCCCACTCGTCCAGCAGCACGAAGCCCTGCGCCGGACCGCCCGCCGCACCTCCGTGCCGGGGGCCCAGGCAGAGCAGCCCCTCGTGGGCCAGCCGGCCGTACAGGTGCGGCCCGCGCTGACCGGAGACGTCCAGCCCGGCCGCGGTGAAGGCCGCCAGCAACTCCGGCCGGGAGAGCACCCCACCCCCGGTCAGCTCGGCGCGGGCGACGGCGCCGGCCCGTGCGACGTCGGCCTCGGTCAGTCCCAGCTGCCGGTGCCGGCCGGCCGTCTGGGCGACCTGCCGCGCACCGGTCAGCGACAGCAGCAGCCGCAGGTCGGCCGGGGCGAGGGCGAACAGCGTGCCGCGCATCGGCCACGCCCGGACCACCTCGCCGGAGTCGAAGGCGGCCCAGACGTCCTCGACGCTGCTGCCGGCCAGCCGGGAGCCGATCGCCCACTCGACCTGCCGGAGGTCCTGGCCCTGCAGCGCGAACGCCCCGCGGACGACGTCGACGACCGACGTCCCCAGCGGGCGGGTCAGCCCCTGGGCGGCCAGCCGCATCCGCAGCAGGGTCCGCACGTCGACGTCCATCGGGCCTCCCGGGTCAGGTGGGCGGCACGGTAGCGCCGGGGTCCGACGGTCCGGGCCGGCACAGGAGGGGACGGCGGTGCCGGCCGTCGTCCACACCGGGGGGTGCCGTCCACCGGCCCCACCCGCGGGGGCCGTGCCGACGCCGGGGTGGGGCAGGCTCGGGGCATGCGCACCCCCTGGCGGACCGGCCGCGCCCGGCGGCCCGACGACGACCCGGTCCTGGCGCTGGTGCTGGCCGCGGCCGACGCGGTACGGGAGGCCGACCTCCCCGCGGAGGCACTCGACCCGGTGACCGCCGAGCTGGCCCGGCGGGTGCCCGGGGTCGACTCCCCCGACGTGCAGGACGCCCTGGTCCGGGCGGTGTCCGACCTGCACGACCGGGGCTGGCAGCCCGCCGACGTCGTGCACGTCACCGGTCGCCGGGTCAACCGGCGGGCCGGGCGGTTGGCCGCCGCGGTGCTGGTCACCGACGCTGCCACCACCCGGGCGGCCGACCGGGCACCGCTGGCCTGGGCCGACCAGCTCCCCGGCCTCGGGACGGCGTCCGGGCTCAGCGGCTGGCGGGCCACCACCGAGGTCGACGCGGCCACCGCGTGGCGGGACGTCGTCCGGGTGCTGGCGCTGCTGCCCACGCTCCCCCGGCTCGAGCAGCTGCTGCCCGGGCCGTCCGCCTGGCCCGAGCACCGGGCGGCCCGCGGCCCGGCCCGCGGCGGTCCCGTGGACCAGAAGGTGCTGGGCCGGGTGCGCGGGCTGCTGGCCAAGGCCGAGCGCACCGAGTTCCCGGAGGAGGCCGACGCGCTGACCGCGAAGGCCCAGCAGCTGATGAGCCGGCACGCCATCGATGCCGCGGTGCTCGCCGACCGCGGGACGGTCGACCTGGGCGCGGACGTGCTGGCCCGACGACTGCACCTGGACGACCCCTACGCCGAACCCAAGGCCCACCTGCTCCAGGCCGTCGCCACGGCGAACGGCTGCCGGGTGGTGCTGCTGACCGAGCTGGGCATCGCCACGGTCGTCGGGCTCCCGACCGACCTGGAGCTGGTGGAGCTGCTGTTCACCTCGCTGCTGCTGCAGGCCACCCGCGCCCTGGCCGCCGCCACCTCCGGCGGCGCGGGTGCCCGCACGGCGGTCTTCCGCCGCGGCTTCCTCTACTCCTACGCCACCCGGGTGGGCGAACGGCTCGTCCAGGCGCGGGAGCAGGCCACCGCCGAGGCGGCCGGTGCGCACGGCAGCGCCCTGGTCCCGGTGCTCGCCCGCCGCGACGAGGCGGTCGCCGCGACCGTGCAGGAGCTCTTCCCGCGGCTGCGCACCCGGCCGGGCCGGACGGTGGACGCCGCGGGCTGGCACGCCGGCCGTCGGGCCG
The DNA here is from genome assembly GCF_001424485.1 of Modestobacter sp. Leaf380. Taxonomy (GTDB): domain Bacteria; phylum Actinomycetota; class Actinomycetes; order Mycobacteriales; family Geodermatophilaceae; genus Klenkia. The sequence continues at coordinate 53,467 of NZ_LMQC01000020.1, read as the reverse complement.
CCGAGGACGCCGACCTGGGACCGGGGCGGACGCCGCTGCACCGGTGACCCCACCGCGCCCGCGGGTGCGCCATGATCAGCGGCGTGGACACGACCCTGGTGCGCTGGGCCCTCGCGGTGGCGTTGCTGGGTGCCGGCGCGGTGCTGCTCGCGGTCTTCCTCCGGGTCGTCCGCCCGGCGATGAAGGCCGGCGGCCCACCGGACGGCCGGGCCGCGCTGCGCCGGATGGCCCTGCTGCCGGCCGGACTGGCCTGCACGGCCGCCGGGCTGGCCGTCGCGGTCAGCGCACTCCTGAGCTGAGGTTCAGCGCCGCACGGGCCCGGTCGAGGCCCGCACCACCAGCCGGCTGGGCACCACGACCGGCTGACCCTGGAACCACCGCTCGGCTGCGTCGATCCGCTCGACCAGGACGTCGACGCACCGCCGTCCCACCTCGGCGAAGTCCTGGTGCACCGTGGTCAGCGGCGGCCGCAGGTACCCCGCCTCGGCGATGTCGTCGAAGCCCACGACGCTGACGTCGCCGGGCACGTCCACCCCGGCCTCGGACAGCGCCCGCACCAACCCCAGCGCCATGTGGTCGTTCCCCACGAAGACCGCGGTGACCTCGGGCCACCGCTCGTGCAGCAGCAGCCCGGCGTCGTACCCGGACCGCGCGCTCCAGTCCCCGGCCAGCGGCTCCCGCGCGGTCAGCCCGGCCGCGAGGACCGCCTGCCGCCAGCCGTCGGCCCGGGCGTTGGCCTCCAGCCAGTCCTCCCGGCCGCGGACGTGCGCGATCTCGGTGTGGCCCAGCTCGATGAGGTGACGGGTGGCCTGCAGTGCGCCGTCGAACTGGTCCACCACCACCGACGGCACGCCCGGTGCCGCCCCGCCCTCGACCGCCACGGCCGGCAGGTCCGCCGGGAGCCCCGCCATCACCTGGACCGCGGCCCGCTGCGGGGCCAGGACCACCACACCGCACACCGACTGGTCGACCAACCGGTCGACGGCGTCGGCGAAGGCCTGCGGGTCCGGGTCGGGCACGGTGACCACGTGCACCTCGTAGCCGGCCGCGCGGGCGGCCTGCTCCAGGCTGAACAGCGTGCTGGCCGGGCCGTGCAGCGTGGTGTCGAAGGCGATCACGCCGATGGTGTCGGACTGCCGGCGGGCCAGCGCCCGCGCCGTCAGGTTGCGCCGGTAGCCCAGCTTGGCCATCGCGGCCAGCACGCGCTCGCGGGTCTCGTCCTTGACGTAGGGGTGGTCGTTGAGCACCCGCGAGACGGTCTGGTGGGAGACCCCGGCGAGCTGGGCGACGTCGGCCATGACGGCCGGTCGGCTCGACCGTGGCTCCACCCTGACCTCCCGCCCGCCCGCCGGCGGTGTCCGGGGGTCCGGTCCGGATCGTCTCACCCGCGGGGCGGGGACGAGGCCCGCGGCCTCCTCGTCCCGCCCCGGACGAGCGAGGACGGTCACGTCAGGTCACCGACCGGTCCCGGCGGGTGGTGACCCGCTGCACGACGACGAACACCAGCAGCAGCACCCCGATCGTGATCTTGGTCCACCACGAGCTCAGTCCACCGTCGAAGCTGATCAAGGACTGGATCGTGCCCAGCACGAGCACACCCAGCAGCGACCCGACGACCAGGCCCCGACCACCGGTCAGCAGCGTGCCGCCGATGACCACCGCGGCGATCGCGTCCAGCTCCAGGCCGATGGCGTGCAGGCTCCAGCCCGACAGGATGTAGAGGCTGAAGAGCAGGCCGCCCAGCGCTGAGCAGAAGCCGCTGATCACGTAGACGCCGACCTTGGTGCGTCCCACGGCCAGGCCCATCAGCCCGGCGGACTGCTCGCTGCCGCCGATCGCGTAGACCGTGCGGCCGAAGCGGGTGCGGTGCAGCACGTAGACGGCGACGGCGACCACCACCAGGGCGATGACGACGCCGTAGGTCAGGTAGGTGTTGCCGGGCAGCTCGATCACGTTCTGGGCCAGACCGGTGAACAGCTCGTCCCGGATCGGGATGGAGGGCTCGCTGATCACGAAGCACAGGCCGCGGGCCAGGAACATCCCGGCCAGCGTGACGATGAAGGGCTGCAGCTGCAGGTGGTGCACCGCGGCCCCCATCGCCCAGCCCAGCGACGAGCCGATGGCCAGCACCAACACGATCACCACCGGCGCGGGCCAGCCGGCCTCCAGCAGCGAGGCGGTGACCACGGTGGACAGCGCGACGACCGCACCGGAGGACAGGTCGATGCCCCCGGTGAGGATCACGAACGTCATCCCGACGGCCAGCACGATCAGGTGCGCGTTGTCCACCAGCAGGTTCAGCGCGACCTGCGGGTAGCCGAAGTTCTCGTACCGCGCGGACCCGGCGCCGAACAGCACGACGAGGAGGACCGCGGTGACCAGCACGGAGAAGGTGCTGGATCCGGTGTCGGTGCGGCGCAGCCAGGCGTAGGCCGACTGGGCGGCGGTACGCCGCGGGGCGGTGTCCTCCGGCGCCGGGGCGGGCGCGGGACGGGTGTCGGAGACGGTCATCGGAGGGCTCCCTGGTCGGAGTCGACGGAGCTGTCGGAGGTGGAGCTGGGGCCGTCGGCGGCCCGCGCCGGGGCGGGCACGGCCGGGGTGAGCGGCCGGGCGTCGGCACCGTCGACCGGGGGCACCGGGACGGCGGGGCTGGTGACGGCCCGGGGTCCACCGCGCCGGCGGCTCAGGGCGGCGCGGATGCGCGGGGCCTGCAGCAGGAAGACGGCGATGATGACGACGGCCTTGAAGAGCCGGATGTACTCGTCGGGGACGCCCATGGTGAGCACCGTGGTGGTCAGCGTCTGCAGGATCAGCGCGCCGATCACCGTGCCGGTCAGCGAGTAGCGGCCACCGGCCAGCGACGTGCCGCCGATGACGACGGCGAGGATGGCGTCCAGCTCGATGAAGAGCCCGGCCCGGTTGGCGTCTGCGGCGCTGACGTTCGCGGTGGTCATCAACCCGGCGACCGCGGCGGTGAAGGCCACGAAGACGTAGACGGTCCAGGTGATCGACCGGGACCGGACACCGGCGAGCCGGGCGGCCTCGGGGTTGGTGCCGACGGCCTCGATCAGGGTGCCCAGCGCCGTCCGGCGGGTGAGGGCCGCGACCAGGAGGAGCACGGCGAGGGTCAGCACGACCTGGGCGGGCAGGCCGAGGACGAACCCTCCGCCCAGCCAGTTGAAGGCCGGGCTCTCGGCGGTGATGATCTGCCCGTCGGTGACCAGCATGGCCAGGCCACGCCCGGCGGTCATCAGCACCAGGGTCGCGATGATCGGCTGGATCCCGATCACCGAGACCAGGAAGCCGTTCCAGGCACCGAGCAGCAGGCCGACGGCCAGCGCGGTGAGGATCGCGACGACGGCGGTGCCGGTCGAGGTCGGGTCCGACGAGCCCTCGATGATCGTGAAGGCGACGGACCCGGAGATCGCGAGCACGGCGCCGACCGACAGGTCGATCCCGCGGGTGGCGATGACCAGGGTCATGCCGACGGCGATGAGCAGGGTCGGGGCCGAGTTCTTCAGCACGTCGACCGGGGAGCCGAACAGGTGGCCGTCCTGGATGCGGAGGCCGAAGAAGCCGGGGTTGACCACGGCGTTGAACAGCAGCAGCGCCAGCAGGGCGGCTGCGGCCCAGACGACCGGGGAGGACAGGTCGACCCGGCGGCGCCGGGTGGGGGTCGGGCTCGGGGTCTCAGGCACGGTCGCCTCCACGGGCGATCAGGTCGACGACGTCGTCGAGGGTGGTGTCCCGGCCGTCGAGGTCGGCCACGGTGCGACGGTCGCGCAGGACGGTGATCCGGTCGCTGATCCGCAGCACCTCCTCGAGCTCGGCGGAGACGAAGACGACGGACATGCCCTCGGCGGCCAGCTGGCTGACGAGGGCCTGGATCTGGGCCTTGGCGCCGATGTCGATGCCGCGGGTGGGCTCGTCGAGCAGCAGCAGCCGGGGCTCGGTGAGCAGCCAGCGGGCCAGCAGCACCTTCTGCTGGTTGCCGCCGGACAGGTTGCGCAGCAGCGCGTTGGGGTCGGCGGGCCGGACGTCGAGGGCGGCGATGTACTTGGCCACCAGCTCGTCGCCGGTCTTCTTCGGGATGCGGCGCACCCAGCCACGGCGGGCCTGCAGGGCCAGCAGCACGTTGTCCCGGACGGTGAGGTCGCCGACGACGCCCTCGCCCTTGCGGTCCTCGGAGCAGAAGGCGATGCCCTGGGCGATCGCGGCGCGCGGGGTGCGCAGCCGGACCGGCTTGCCGTCGACCTCGACGGTGCCGGTGCTGGCCCGGTCGGCCCCGAAGAGCAGCCGGGTGAGCTCGGTGCGCCCGGAGCCCAGGAGCCCGGCCAGGCCGGTGACGCGACCGGCGTGCACGTCCAGGTCGGTGGGTGAGATGGCCCCGGTGCGGCCCAGGCCGCGGGCGGACAGCCGGGGGACGGCGTCGGTGGGTGCGGGCTGGGCGGCCGCGCGGTCCAGGTGCTCCAGGGTGGAGAGCTCGCGGCCGATCATCTCCTGCACCAGCTGCAGGCGGGGCAGGTCGGCGGTGCGGTGCTCGGCGACCAGGCGGCCGTTGCGCAGCACCGTCATCCGGTCGCTGATCTCGTAGACCTGGTCCAGGAAGTGGGAGACGAAGAGGATCGCGACGCCGCGGTCGCGCAGCTCGCGGACGACGCGGAACAGCTCGGCGACCTCGCCGGCGTCCAGGCTGGAGGTGGGCTCGTCGAGCACCAGCACCTTGCAGTCGGTGTCCACGGCACGGGCGATCGCGACCAGTTGCTGGACGGCGATGGGGTGCCGGCCCAGGATGCTGCCGGGGTCGAGGTCCAGGTGCAGCTCGGCGAGCACCCGGCGGGCCCGGGCGCGTGAGGCGCGGGCGTCGATCGAGCCGCGCTTGCGGGGCTCGCGGCCCAGCACGATGTTCTCGGTGACGGTCAGGTTGGGGCAGAGGTTGACCTCTTGGTACACGGTGCTGATGCCGGCGGCCTGGGCGTCGGCGGGCACGCCGAAGAGCTGCTCCTGCCCGGCGACCGTCACCGTCCCGGCGTCGTACCGGTAGACCCCGGTCAGGGCCTTGATCAGGGTGGACTTGCCGGCACCGTTCTCGCCCATGAGGGCGTGCACCTCGCCGGGGAACAGCCGCAGGCCGACCCCGTCCAGCGCGCGGACGCCGGGGAACTCGATGGTGATGCCGGACATCTCGACGACGGGTGCCGTGGGTCCGGACCCTGGCGCTGGGGCGGTCAGCGGGACTGCGGTGGTCATGCCGTGCCTCTCCTGGCTGTGGGGACGCCCCGCCGTCGCGGGGGTGACGGCGGGGCGGGTGGCCGGGGTCCCGCGCGGCGGCGGGACCCCGGGCCGATCAGTACTCGCGGCTCGGCAGGGCCTCGATGGCCTGCTCCTGGGTGAATGTGGTCTCCTCGGTGACGACGCGACGCTCGACCTCGTCGCCGGCGACGACGGCCTCGGCCAGCTCCATCAGCTGCTCACCGAGCAGCGGGTTGCACTCGACGATGAAGTTGATCTTGCCGTCGGCGAGGGCCTGCATGCCGTCGCGGACCGCGTCCACGGAGATGATCTGGATGTCGGTGCCGGGGGTCTTGCCCGCGGCCTCGATCGCCTCGATGGCGCCCAGGGCCATGTCGTCGTTGTGCGCGTAGACGGCGTTGATCTCGGGGTTGGAGTTCAGCAGCGCCTCCATGACCTCGCGGCCACCGGCGCGGGTGAAGTCACCGGACTGCGAGGCGACGACCTCGATGTTGTCGGTGCCCTCGATGGCCTCGGCGAAGCCCTCCTGGCGGTCGATGGCCGGCGCAGCACCCGTGGTGCCCTCGAGCTCGGCCACGAACGTGGGCTGCGAGCCCCAGTTCTCCACCGCCCACTCGCCGGCCTTCTTGCCCTCCTCGACGAAGTCCGAGCCCAGGAAGGTCTCGTAGAGGGACTCGTCCTCGGAGTCGACCGCGCGGTCGGTGAGGATGACCGGGATGCCGGCGCGCTGGGCCTCCAGCAGCACCGAGTCCCAGCCGGTCTCGACGACGGGGGAGAACGCGATGACGTCGACGCGCTGCTGGATGAAGGAGCGGATCGCCGAGATCTGGTTCTCCTGCTCACCCTGGGCGTCGGAGAACTGCAGCTCGATGCCCGCGGCCTCGGCGGACTCCTGGATGGAGGCGGTGTTCGCCGTCCGCCAACCGCTCTCGGCGCCGACCTGGGAGAAGCCCATCGTGATCGTGCCGTCGCCGCCACCGGAGGCGGAACCGCCGCCGTCGCCGTCACTGCCGCCACAGGCGGTCGCACCGAACGCCACCGCCACCGCGATCGCGGTCACCACCGTCTTCTTGAACACCGAGCTGCCTCCACGTGGTCTGCCGGCCGGGGACTCCGGACCGGTCTCGCCTGTTGCACCGACGTGCCGTCCTGCACTGCGGGGCACCGACCACCGATCGGTGGGGTAGCCCCGGCGTTGCGGCCCGGTCACGTTCTGGGGGCGAACTGTTAGCGCTCACACATGTGGTGTCAAGCACATCCTGTGTCACGGTTGTGCATCGGATCACAGCGGGCAGAAGCGAAGCGAAACGGGCATGTGGCTCGTGGGGGTGGAGCTTGACGCCAGCCTGTTAGCGCTCACACAATGCGCAGCCCCACCGGAGGACGTGGCATCGTCCCCCTGGCCCGTCGTCGTGCCCGAGGAGTCCACGCATGTCCACACCACTGCCCAGCGGCACCCAGCACGAGCTCGTCCTCGGCGACGTCCGGGCGGTGGTCACCGAGGTCGGCGGCGCACTGCGCGAGCTGACCGTGGCCGGCCGGCACCTCGTCCAGGGCTTCCCCGCCGACGCACCGCGCCCGCTCTACCGCGGGTCTGTGCTCGCCCCGTGGCCCAACCGGGTCGCCGACGGCCGCTGGAGCCGCGACGGAGTCGAGCACCAGCTCGCCCTCACCGAGCCCGACCGCGGCAACGCCCTGCACGGGCTGGCCTGCTGGACGCCCTGGCAGCTGCTGGACCGGACCGACTCGGGCATCCGGCTCGGCGTCCGGGTCTGGCCCCAGCAGGGCTGGCCACACCTGCTGGACCTGGTGGTGGGCTACGAGCTGACCCCGACCGGCCTGCGCTGGAGCCTCCAGGGCACCAACGCCGGGAGCACCGCCGCCCCCTGGGGCTGCTCGGTGCACCCCTACCTGCGCGCCGGCTCCGGGCTGGTCGACGACTGGGAGCTGGAGCTGGACGCGGCCCAGGTGCTCACCGTCGACGACGAGCGGCTGCTGCCCACCGGCGTCGTCCCGGTGGGGAGCACCGACCTGGACTTCCGCACCCCGCGCCCGCTGCGCGGGCTGGCCGTGGACCACGCCTACACCGGGCTGGGCGCCACCGGACGGGCGACGGCGACCGTCTGGGCGCCCGAGGGCACCGGGGTGGCGGTGCACTGGTCGGCGGCGGAGATGCCGTGGGTCCAGGTGCACACCGCCGACCGCCCGGACCCCGCCGACGACCGGGTGGGCCTGGCCATCGAGCCGATGACCTGCCCGCCGGACGCGTTCAACTCCGGCACCGACCTCGTCGTGCTGGCCCCCGGCGACGCGCACGTCACCAGCTGGGAGATCGAGGCACTCACCCGCTGACCCCCGGGGTGGCGCTGGACACCGAGGCCGATGCGATGCACCCGCCCCGGGGCTGGGGTCCGCCGCTGCTCACACCCCGTCCAGCACCGCACGCGCAGCGGCCTCCGCGAACGGGTGACCGAAGAGCCCGGGCAGCCCGCCGGTGTGCAGCCACACGGTGCGCTCGCCGGGCCGGATCGAGCCGTCGGCGACGGCGGCGACCAGTCCGGCGAGCGCCTTGGCCGTGTAGGTCGGCTCCAGCACCAGGCCCTCGGTCCGGGCTGCGGTGCGGAGGGCGTGCTCGCCGGCGTCGGTGAGCGCGCCGTACCCGGCGCCGACCTGGTCCGTGCGCAGCCGCAGCCCGGCCGCCGACGCTCCCAGGGCCTCGACCAGGGCGGTCACCCACTCGGCCGGGTCGGGCACCGCACCGGTGTCCACACCCAGCACCCGGTCGGCGCCCAGCCCGGCGACCAGGCCGGCCATGGTGCCGCCGGAACCGACCGCGGTCACCACGTGGCGGGCGTCCGGCGCCTGGTCGGTGAGCTCCGCCGCACAGGTCAGGTACCCGCGCGCCCCGGTCGGGGAAGACCCGCCCAGCGGGATGAGGAACGGCGTCTCCCCGGCCGCGCGGAGCTCGTCGGACACCGCGGCCGGGTCGCCGCCGGCCACCACGCGGGCACCGAAGAGGCCCTCCAGGGCGAGGTTCCCCGGGTGCCGCGGGTCGGCGTCCCCGGACAGGACGAGCACGCAGCCCAGGCCGCGGCGGGCCGCGGCGGCAGCGGTCATCCGGGCGTGGTTGCTCTGCACCCCTCCGCTGGTGACCAGCACGGTCGCGCCCGCCTGCTCCGCCTCGGCGACCAGGTGCTCGAGCTTGCGGATCTTGTTGCCACCGCCGAGGTCGGTGAGGTCGTCGCGCTTGACCCACAGGTCCCCGGGCCGGAGGCCGACGGCGACGGCGAGCCGGGGGGCGGCGTCCAGCGGGGTGGGCCAGTGCGAGAGCGCGACGGTCACCCCCGCATCGTGCGGGCTGCTGGGGCCACGCGCGATCCGCGGGTCGGACGTGGACCGTCCGCGGGCCTGGCTACCGTCCCGGGCATGAGGTCCACGCGTGCCCTGGCCGCCGTCCTGCTGCTGGGGACGTGCCTGGCCGCGTGCAGCACCGGCCTGGGGGAGCGCCCGGTCGCCGGGGCGCTGCCGACGGCCGTGGAGCGCTGGCTCGGGGCGTCGCCGTCCCTCATCGCGCACCGGGGTGGCAGCGGCGACTGGCCCGAGGGCACCGCGTACGCCTACGACCAGGCCGCCGCGTGGTCGCCGGACCTCGCGCTGGAGGCGCCCGTCTGGCTGACCGCGGACGGGGTGTGGGTCGTGTGCCACGACCAGCGGACCGGCGGGGTCTTCGACGCCGACCTCGACGTCCCGACCAGCACGTGGGAGCAGCTGTCCGCGCTGCGCACCACCGACGGCGGGCTCCCGATGGCGCGGCTGGTCGACGTCCTGGCGGCGCACCCGGACCGGGTGTGGGTGCTCGACGACAAGCCGAACGCCGACGTGGCCGGGTTCCTGGACCTGCTGGACGCGTCCGGCGGACCGGCCCGCTTCGTGGTGAAGAACTTCCACACCGCCGACGGCCTGGCCGGGCTGGCCCGGGAGCGCGGCTACACGACGTGGGGCTACTGGTACCCGGCCGACATGGCCGACTTCGCCGCGACCGAGGGCGCCTGGGACCTGATCGCGCTGGCCTGGGACGCCCCCGCCGCGGACTTCGCGACCGCGCTGGCCACCGGCAAGCCGGTCTTCGGGCACATCGTCTCGACGCCGGAGCAGGCCCGGACCGCCCTGGACGAGGGCGCCACGGGACTGATGGTCTCCGGCGTCACGGCCGTCGTCCCGGGCTGAGGCCGCCCCCGCCCGCGCCTCCGGCAACCCAGCACGGCGGGTCAGGACGAGAGAACCAACAACTGAGACGTCGCGGCCGAACCTGGTGCCGCTCCTGAGACTCCCAAGGCGCGCTCCTGCGACGTGAGCGCCTCAGGCGGGATGCCCGTTCTGGGAAGACCAGGAGCTGCCCATCTCCACGTCCAGTACTCGTTGGTGGTCAATGCAGACTGGCATCTCCATCGTCCACGACCGTGCCGACCACGAACCTTGGGTCGGAGCGGTCGATCGCCGCTGTCGCCGTGATCGGGTCGGTCTTCCTGGCGGCGAAATCGGGGTTCAACTCCATCTCGGTGTCGAACTCGCCCCTGAGGTGCATGACCAGAGCATCAGCGAGGCGGCCACCCATCGGGCGGAAGGTGGCGTACGTCAGCGCGCCGGAGACCACGCCCCCGATGACTGGGACCGCCTTCGTGATCGTCTTCTCGACGGTCTTCTTGGTGACCTTCTGACCCACCAAGGCACCCACCTTCTTCACCATCGGATACCAGGCGGTCTTCGTGAGGGCCTGCGAAGCGACCTTTTTGCCCATGCTCGCGCCGGCCAGCTTCGAGGTCTGGCTCACCAGCGCGGCCGCCCCAGCCGCTCCGAACATGGCGCCCAGGTAGGCGATGACCCTCACCTGGGCAGCCTCGGACAGCTGATCGCCACCGTCGAACAGGTCGTCCTCGCCGAACAGGTAGGCAATCTGCTGAGCGAGGTTGATGGCGAACCCGAAGTACTGCGCCACGTCGACCCCGCCTGCGGCGAGCATGACGACAGGATTGCCCGGAAGACCCATCGCGAAGGACGCCGCGGAACTCTTGGCCGCGCTCGCCTTGATGAGCGAGTCGGCCTTCTTCCGCAGGGAGTCGACCGCGAAGACCGCTGGCGGGCCCTCTGTGAGGATGGCTTCGAGGTGAGCACTCGCCGCGAACTGCTTGCGAAGGAACGCCTCACGGTCTACTCGGACGACGGGCAGTTTGGAGACTGCCCCGATCGTCTGGAGGGTCGTCGCGTAGAGCTTGTCCTGGTCCCCATCTGCCATGCCCGCGGAGCCTAGCCACGGGGGACGCCGCCGTTCCGCGCCACGACGTCCGCGTTCGGGCGACAGACCCCTGGTCATTCCCACCGCGCCCATCGCATCAAGTCACGGGATGACGCCGTCCGCGCGGTAGCGGTCGAAGAGCCGGTAGAAGGAGTCCTCGGTGCGCACGTAACCGGTGAAGCCGAGCAACCGGGAGCGGCTCATGTCGGCGAGGACCTCGATGTCGCGACCGAGGTCGGAGTCGGTGTGCCACCAGGAGGCGACCCGGCTCAGGTCGGGCTCGACGAGCCCGTGCTCGGCGACGACCCGCTCCCAGACGGGGGCGGCGTCGGCCATCTGCTGCTCCAGCGGGCGTGGGGCGTCGGCGAACCCGACCGGCTCGACACCCAGCGCAGCCGCGAGCCGTGGCCACATCCAGCACCACCGGAAGACGTCGCCGTTGACCACGTTGAAGGCCAGGTCGGCGGCGGCCTCGGTGGTGGAGGCCCAGATCATGTGGTCGGCGAGCAGGCCGGCGTCGGTCATGTCGACGAGGGAGTCCCACTGGGTCTGCGAGCCCGGGAAGACGAACGGCCGCCCGTCGGCGCGGCAGATCGCGGCGTAGGCGGCCAGCGTCGAGCCCATGTTCATCGCGTTGCCGACGGCGTGGCCGATGACGGTGTGCGAGCGGTGCACGCTCCAGGTGAAGCCCTGCTCGGCAGCGGCGGCGAAGAGCGCGTCCTCCTGGTCGTAGTAGAAGTTCTCGACCGGGAGACGCTCGGCGTCCTCGTGGAACGGGGTGTCGGGCATCTCGCCCTGCGCGTAGGCCTCGAAGGGGCCGAGGTAGTGCTTGAGCCCGGTGACCAGCGCGACGTGCCGGACGCTGCGGCCCGGGGCGAGGGCGGCGAGCAGGTCGGCGACCATCGCGCGGTTGACGACGATGTTCTGGGCCTCGGTGTCCTGCTTGGACCAGGCGCAGAAGAAGACGTGGGTGGGGCGCAGCTCGCCGAGGGTCTCGGTGAGGGACTCCGGCGAGCGGAGGTCGGCGCGGACGTGCCGGGCGCTGGAGCCCTCGACCGGGTTGCGGGAGAGTCCGGAGACCTCCCAGCCACCGGCGGTCAGCTTCTCGACCAGCGCGCTGCCGGTGATGCCGCTGGCGCCGACCACGAGGGCGTGCGCGCCGAGGAAGGGCGGGGTGGGGGTGCTCTGCTCGATGCTCATCGCCAGGGGCAGCACGGTCGGGGCGCCAGCTGTTCCCCGACCGCGCCGCCCACGGTCAGGCGAAGATGCTGACGCCGCCCGGGCCCACGAGGAGCCCCACGACGATGAGCACGATCCCCCACAGCAGCTGCTTGCGGATGATCGCGAAGACGCCGGCGACCACGAGGACGACGGCGAGGATCCAGAGCAGTGTGGCCACGACTGGCCTCCTGACGAACGAGGGCCCCCTGATGGCGGCCCGAGGCAGTGAAAGTAGCGAGACGGCATCGGCCCCGCACGTCGAGATGTGACTGGTGGCTCGTCGGGGCGACCGGACCGGGACCGTCTCGATTGGCATTTGTTGCCAACGGCCGTGACCTCGGGGTCGTCTTGCGACCCACCGCCGATGACGGCCCGGAATCGTGGCCCGGCCGCCCCCGAGCAGGGAGGATGGGGGCATGGAACAACTGCGTCGCCTGCAGGCTGAGAAGCCGGTGCTCTTCTGGATCGTGCTGCTGGTGGGCTTCTGGGTGGCCTTCCAGCTGTTGCTCTTCGTGGCCGAGCTCCTGCTCGGGCCCTTCGGCCTGCCCGGCTGGGCACCGCTGGCGCTCGTGCTGGTGGGGCTGGTCGTGGTCGCCCGACGACAGCAGCGCTGAGGCCGCCCGGTCAGCCTGCTCCCGGCGGCGGACCAGCGTCCGCGTGCCGCCCGGGGGCCTCGGCCAGGTAGCCCGCCAACCGACCGTCGGCGGCGACCTGCGCCAGCCAGTCGACCGCGCCGGGGTGGTCGGCGAAGAGACCCTCGTCCTGCGCCGCCACGGATGCAGCCATGACTGCCCGGTACTGCGGACCGGGCGCATGGCCGAGCGCCATCAGGTCGTCCCCCCTGAGCAGCGGACGCGTCGGCTCACGGCCCACCCCGGTCGCCTCGGCCAGCTCCGCCCAGGACGCCGCCGGGCTGGGCCCGGATCCCGGCCCGCGTCCGGCGTGGTCGGCTGCGCAGACCAGCGCCCACTCGGCCACGGACGCCGGGGCCAGGCGGCGCGCCAGGCGGCGGACCGCCGCCTGACTGGGCCGGCCCGGCGCCGTCGTCGCCGTCATGTGCTCGCGGACGACGGGGGTGATCCGGCCGGCGAGCGAGGCCGGAGCACCCAGTGCGGCGAGCAGTGCCCGGGCGGGCCCGACGCCTCCCTCGGCGTGCCCGTAGGAGGTGATCCGCCCGTCCGCGCGGACCTGGGTGTGCTCGGCCTTGCCGACGTCGTGCAGCAGGGCCCCCAGGACCACGACCGTGCGGTCGTCACCGGTCAGGCCCGCTGCGTCGGCCATCGCCGCCGCCGCGTCGGCGGCCAGACCCACATGCGTCAGGACGTCGCCCTCCGGGTGCCAGTGCGGGTCCTGGGGCACCCCGGCCAGCACCGCGAGCTGTGGCAGGTGCGCCAGCCAACCGGTCTGCGACAGAACCGTGAGTGCGGCGCTGACGGACCGCCCCCGCTCCCCGATCTTGCGCCACTCGGCCCAGACCCGCTCCACCGGCAGGGCGGCGTGGGACGGGGCGAGACGCCGGCACAGCTCGACGGTCTCGGGAGCCAGCCGGAAGCCGAAGCGGGCGGCGAGCTGGGCCGCGCGCAGCACCCGGAGGGGGTCGTCCCCGAAGGACGGCCCGCTGTGGCGCAGGACCCCGGCCCGCAGGTCCCCGATCCCGCCCACGGCATCAAGGACCACCTCGGTCGAGGGATCGAACATCAGCGCGTTCACCGTGAAGTCCCGACGCCGTGCCGCCACCTCCGGCGGGACCGCTCCCCCACCGGGGACAGCGGGCCGCGGCACCGAGACGTCGAGGTCCTCGCCGTCCCGGCGCACCTTGACGACGGCGAACGCACGGCCGACCTCGCTCACGACGCCGACCCGCCGCAGCACGTCGACGACACGGTCACCGGGGAGACCGAACACCTCGACGTCGACGTCGACGGGGCGACGTCCTGGGGTCAGGAGTGCGTCCCGGACGCAGCCCCCGACCAGGAAGGGCCGACCACCGGCCTGGACGAGGGCGTCGACGACGGCCCGCGTCGCGTCCGTGAGCTCCAGCAGACCGGGGGCACGTTGACGCTGGGGACGCCGCCGGGACTCGTCGTCGGTCTCCCCCCGAACGGTCACCGCTCCCCCTCCACCGATCAACTCGCTGTCCGTCCGGACGACCCGGTGGGAGCCTGACGTCCATGGCGGACACGCGCGACCACGTCTCCTGCTCCGTGCTCCTGGGTGACCGGACGCTACCGGCCGGCTTCGACCACCCCCACGCCTCGGAGGAGGCGCGGCGGATCGCCGAGCAGGGGACGGTCCTGCGGGTGCAGGTGGGCTCGGGCGTGCACGGCACGTCCGTCGACGGTCAAGACGACCGGGACGAGATGGGCATCTGCCTGGAGCCGCCCGAGCACGTCACCGGTGTCGCCCGCGTCCCCGCCGGTGTCGGCGAGCGGAAGGCGTCCATCCCGTTCGAGCAGTACCAGCGGCACACCGTCTGGGACCGCCCGGGCGGGCTGGCCAACCGGTCGGGAGCCGGCGACCTGGACGTCGTCGTGTACTCCGCGCGCAAGTGGGCCCGGCTGGCGCTGGGCGGGAACCCCACCGTCCTGCTGCTGCTCTTTGTCCCCGACTCCGACGTCGTCCACCGGGACGAGGTCGGGGTGGAGCTGGTCGACAACGCCCACCGGTTCGTCTCGCGCCTGGCCGCCGACCGCTTCCTCGGCTACCTGTCGGCCCAGCGCAGCGCCATGACCGGGGAGTCGGGGGCACACACCAACCGCCCGGAGCTCGTCGCCGAGCACGGCTACGACACCAAGTTCGCCATGCACGCCCTGCGGCTGGGGGTGCAGGGCACCGAGCTGCTGACCACCGGCCGCATCTCGCTGCCCGTGCCCGAGCCGGACCTGGCGTACCTGCGCGCCGTCCGTCGCGGCGAGGTCCCCCTCGGCGACGTGCTGGCCTCCATCGACGACGCCGAGCGACGGCTGATCGGCCTGCGCGAGAGCACCGCCGTCCCGGACGAGCCGGACCGGGCATGGGTCGATGCCTGGCTGCACCGCTCCCACCTGGCGTTCTGGTCCCAGCACCGGTGAGACCGTGGGCCCGTCGGCCCACACACCACCCCCGTCGACGACGAAGGCCGCTCTCCGTGAGGAGAGCGGCCTTCGATCGTGGGTGGAGCTGAGGGGACTCGAACCCCTGACCCCCACACTGCCAGTGTGGTGCGCTACCAGCTGCGCCACAGCCCCTTGCGACCCGGTCTGGTGTGTCCGAGCCGTGGACAACCATACAGTCCCCGCGCGGCCTCCCCGGAGGGGGGTCCTGTCCACCTGCGTGTCGCCGAGTGACGGCCGAGGGGGCGCCGGGGCGTGCCGCACGCCCCCTCGGCCGTCGGTCAGTCGAAGGCCCGGTCCAGGGCGACGTTGAGCTCCAGCACGTCCACGTGCGGCGCGCCGATGAAGCCCAGGTCACGGCCGTGGGTGGCCTCGGCGAGCAGGTCGGCCACCTCGGAGACGGGCACCCCGCGGGCCTCGGCGACCCGGGCCACCTGCAGCTGCGCGTAGGCCGGGGAGATGTGCGGGTCCAGCCCGGACGCCGACGTCGTCACCGCGTCGTCGGGCACGGCCGACTCGGGGACGCCGTTGAACGCGGCGACCTCGGCCCGGCGGGTGGCGACCGCCTCGGCCAGCTCCGGGGACGACGGCCCCAGGTTCGACCCGCCCGACGCCCGGCCGTCCCAGTCGCCTGCCGAGGGCCGGGACTGGAAGTACCGGGGCAGCGGGTCGCCGTCCGCGGACACGAAGCCCTGCCCGATGAGCGCGGACCCCACGACGGTCCCGTCGACGGTCACCAGCGAGCCGTCGGCCCGGGCCGGGGCGACCACCTGGGCCAGGCCGGTCATCAGCAGCGGGTACGCCAGGCCGAGGACCACGGTGGCCACCAGCACGGCACGGACGGCGGCGAGGAGCTGTCGGAGCATCACGCGATCCCGGGGATGGAGGAGACGAGCAGGTCGATGGCCTTGATCCCGACGAAGGGCAGCACCACGCCGCCGACGCCGTAGACCAGCAGGTTGCGGGACAGCAGGGCCGAGGCCGTCCCGGGCCGGTAGCGCACGCCCCGCAGAGCCAGCGGCACCAGCGCCACGATGATCAGCGCGTTGAACACGACGGCCGACAGGATCGCCGACTCCGGCGAGGACAGCCGCATCACGTTGAGGGTGTCCAGGCCCGGGAAGGCCGGGGCGAACATCGCCGGCAGGATCGCGAAGTACTTGGCCAGGTCGTTGGCGATGGAGAACGTGGCCAGCGAGCCGCGGGTGATGAGCAGCTGCTTGCCGATCGCGACGATCTCGATCAGCTTGGTCGGGTCGGAGTCCAGGTCGACCATGTTGCCGGCCTCCTTGGCCGCCGACGTCCCGGTGTTCATCGCCACCCCGACGTCGGCCTGCGCCAGCGCGGGGGCGTCGTTGGTCCCGTCGCCGGTCATCGCGACCAGCCGGCCACCCTCCTGCTCGCGGGCGATGAGGGCCAGCTTGTCCTCCGGCGTCGCCTCCGCCAGGACGTCGTCCACCCCGGCCTCGGCGGCGATGGCCCGCGCCGTCGCCTCGCTGTCCCCGGTGATCATCACGGTGCGGATGCCCATCCGGCGCAGCTCGTCGAAGCGCTCGCGCATGCCGGGCTTGACGACGTCCTTGAGCTCGATGACGCCGAGCACCCGCGCGCCGTCCGGGCCGGCGGAGGCCAGCAGCAGCGGCGTCCCGCCGGCGGTCGAGACCTCGGCGACGACGCCGGGCACCTCGGTGGGCACCGCACCGCCCAGCGAGCGCACCCAGGCCTGCACCGCACCTGCCGCGCCCTTGCGCAGCTGCCGGCCGTCGGGCAGGTCGACCCCGCTCATCCGGGTCTGCGCGGTGAACTCCACGAAGGACGCACCCTCGGGTCGCGGCACCGCTCCCCCACCGAGGACGACGACCGACCGGCCCTCCGGCGTCTCGTCGGCCAGCGACGCCAGCACCGCCGCCGCAGCGACGTCCTCGGGGGACGCGTCGCCGACGGGGCGGAACGACGCCGCCTGCCGGTTGCCCAGCGTGATGGTGCCGGTCTTGTCCAGCAGCAGCGTGCCGACGTCGCCGGCGGCCTCGACGGCCCGCCCGCTCATCGCCAGCACGTTGCGCTGCACCAGCCGGTCCATCCCGGCGATGCCGATGGCCGACAGCAGCGCCCCGATCGTCGTGGGGATGAGGCAGACCACCAGCGCGATGAGCACGGTCAGCGACTGCCCGGCGCCCGACCAGGCGGCGATCGGCTGCAGCGTCACCACGGCCAGGACGAAGACGATGGTCAGCGAGGACAGCAGGATGTCCAGCGCCGTCTCGTTCGGGGTCTTCTGCCGCGAGGCGCCCTCGACCAGGGCGATCATCCGGTCGACGAAGGTCTCCCCCGGCTTGCTGGTGATCTGCACGACCACCCGGTCCGAGAGCACCGTCGTCCCGCCGGTCACCGCGCAGCGGTCGCCGCCGGACTCCCGGATCACCGGCGCGGACTCCCCGGTGATCGCCGACTCGTCGACGCTGGCGATGCCCTCGACGACGTCGCCGTCCCCGGGGACCACCTGGCCGGCGACCACCACCACCCGGTCCCCCGGGGTCAGCGAGGCCGCCGGCACCTCACGGCCGTCCTCCAGCACCGCGACCGCGGTGGTCTTGGCCTTCCGCAGGGACGCCGCCTGCGCCTTCCCGCGCCCCTCGGCGACGGCCTCGGCGACGTTGGCGAACAGCACGGTCAGCCACAGCCACACCGCGATCGCCCAGCCGAACACCGAGGGGTCGGCCACGGCGAGCACGGTGGAGAACACCGAGCCGACCCAGACGGTGAACACCACGGGCTGGCGGACCAGGCCCCGGGGGTCCAGCTTGCGGACGGCGCCGGCCAGCGCCGGCCCCCACTCGATGGTGGGCCGGGGCGCCTGCTCGGGAGCAGGTCGGTCCAGCACGACGGCGGTCATGAGAGTCCTTCGGCGAGAGGCCCGAGCGCGAGCACGGGGAAGTAGGTGAGACCGACGACCACGAGGACGACGGCGGTGAGCAGGCCGGCGAACAGCGGCCGGTGCGTGGGGAGGGTGCCGGCGGTGACCGGCGTGCGGCCCTGCTCGCCCAGGCGGCCGGCCAGGGCGAGGACCAGCACGATCGGCACGAAGCGGCCCAGCAGCATGGCCAGCCCGAGCGCGGTGTTGTAGAACGTCGTGTTCGCGCTGAGCCCGGCGAACGCGGAGCCGTTGTTGTTGCCGGCGGAGGTGAAGGCGTAGAGCACCTCGGAGAGACCGTGCGGCCCGTCGTTGAGCATCCCGGCCTGCCCGGCCGGCAGGCTGACCGCGACCGCCGTCCCGACCAGCACGATCGCCGGGGTGGTGAGGATGTAGAGGGAGGCCAGGGTCATCTCCCGGCGGCCGAGCTTCTTGCCCAGGTACTCCGGCGTCCGGCCGACCATGAGGCCCGCGACGAAGACGGCGACGACGGCGAGCACCAGCATCCCGTAGAGCCCGGAGCCCACCCCGCCGGGCGCGACCTCGCCCAGCATCATGTCGAACAACGTGACCATGCCGCCGAGCGGGCTCAGCGAGTCGTGCTGGGCGTTGACCGCCCCGGTCGAGGTCAGCGTGGTGGACGCCGCGAAGAGCGCGGACAGCGGTCCGCCGAAGCGGACCTCCTGGCCCTCCGGGAGCGCCCCGGCCTGGAACCCGCTCAACAGCGACACCGAGATCGTGGCCAGCGTGGCCATCACGCCGAGGATCGCGTACCCCTGCTTCCGGTCGCCGACCATCGCGCCGAACGTGCGGGGCAGCGAGAACGGGATCAGCAGCATGAGGAAGACCTGGAAGAGCGACACCCAGGCGGTCGGCCCCTCGAAGGGGTGCGCGGAGTTGGCGTTGAAGAACCCGCCGCCGTTGGTGCCCAGCTCCTTGATCGCCTCCTGCGAGGCCACCGGCCCGCCGGGCACCCACTGGGTGCCCCCGGCCAGCGTCGACACGTCGGTGCCGGCCCGCAGGCTCTGCACGACACCGCCGAGGACCAGCACCACCGTGGCGAGCACGGCCAGCGGCAGCAGCAGCCGGACCACCGAGCGGGTGACGTCGACCCACGCATTGCCCAGCCGGTCGGTGCCGGCCCGGGCGAACCCGCGGACCAGGGCCGCGAGCACCGCCAGCCCGACCGCGGCGGACACGAAGTTCTGCACCGCGAGGCCGGCCATCTGGACCAGGTGGCCCATCGTCGACTCACCCGCGTAGCCCTGCCAGTTCGTGTTGGTCACGAAGCTGACCGCGGTGTTCCAGGCACTGGAGGGCTCGACCCCGGCCATCCCGTTGTCCAGGGGCAGCAGCCCCTGCACCCGCTGCAGCGCGTACAGCGCCAGCACCCCGACCAGGGAGAACGCCAGCACGCTGCGCAGGAAGGTGGGCCAGCGCTGCTCGGAGTCGGCGTCCACGCCGACCGCCCGGTAGACCAGCTCCTCCACCCGCCAGTGCGCCGGGCTGGTGTACACCCGCGCCATCCAGTCACCCAGCGGCCTGTGGACGACGGCCAGCGCCACCACGAGCAGCCCGACCTGCAGCCAGCCGGTCATCAGAACCGGTCCGGGAACAGCAGCGTCGCCAGCAGGTAGGCGACCAGCCCCACGGCGACCGCCAACCCGACCCAGGTCTCGGTCACAGCCGCTCCACCCCGCGCACGGCCAGCGCCAGCAGCCCGAAGACCGCCAGCGTCAGGAGCACGTAGACCACGTCGGTCACCTGAGTCGCACCTCTTCCTCCCGCGGGGCCGACCCGTCGTCGGGCCCTCGCGGTCGGCGACGTTAGGAGCGCCGGAGGCCCCCGAACGGCCTCTTGACGGGTCCTTGACGCCGCGGTGCCCGGCCCTTGACGCCGTCCTGACGGCGGGCGCGGGCGGGGAGCCGGGTCAGGCCACCAGGTCGGCGTAGACGACGACGTCGTCCAGGTAGTCCCCGGTGGAGCCGTCGAACTCCCCGCCGCAGGTGATCAGCCGCAGCCCGGCGTGCCCGAGGTCGCCGTACACCTCCTCGGTCGGGAAGTCGGCCTTGGCGACCTGGTCGACCAGGGTCACCACGAAGGTGGCGGTGCTGCCGTCGGTCCGGTCGACGAGCACGGCGTCCCCGGGTGCCAGCTGCGCGAGCTCGGCGAAGACGCCGGGCGACCCGGCCCAGTCGACGTGCCCGGCCAGCACGGCCGGGCCGCGCTCGCCCGGGGTCGGGGAGCCGGTGAACCAGCCCGCGGGGAAGCCCTCCGCGGGCACCTCCAGGGAGCCGTCGGCCTGCAGGCCCAGGTCCACCAGCCCGGAGTCGACGCCGATGGCCGGCACCCGGACCCGCAGCGGCTCCGACGCGGTGAGCACCACGGGCGCGGCGACCGTCGGGGCGGCTGCGGCCGCGGACACGGCCGCGGGCGCCGGTGCCGGGTCCGGGGCTGCCGCAGCCGACCCGCAGCCGGCCAGCAGCAGGGCGGCCAGCGCGGACAGGGAGGTCCGCCGAGCCCGGCCGTACCGGGTCACGGACGGACGGCGGAACCGTCGCCGGTGTCCACCGAGCCACGCGGGACCACGTCGACCTGCGAGTACCCACCGGAGCCGGTCGTGCCGCCGTCACCACGGCCGCCCGTGCCGCCACTCCCGCCGTTCCCGCCGTTCCCGCCGTTCCCGCCCGGACGCGTCGCCGGGCCGGGTGCGGGAGTCGCGGTGGCGGTGGCCGCCGGGGTCGGCGCCGGGGCGGTCGCGGTCGGCGGGGTGACCACCGGCGGCGTCGTCGTCGGGCCGGCGCTGGTGGTCGGGGTGGTCGTCGGCGTGGTGGTCGGGGTCGTCACGCACGCCGGCCGGGTGATCGTGTTCGAGTCCAGGGTGACCGCGCCGTTGCGGGCCAGCAGCCGCCCCTCGACGACCGCCGAGGTCTGTGCGGTGATCGAGGTCAGCGCCAGCACCGTGCCGCGCAGCAGGCTGCCGGTGCCCAGCGTCGTGGAGGCCCCGACCTGCCAGAACACGTTGCAGGCCTGCGCGCCGTTCACCAGGTCGATGCGGCTGTTGCTGGCGGTCAGCAGGTCGCGACCGGCCTGGAAGACGAACACCGCCGACGGCGTCCCCCCGGCGTCCAGGGTGAGGACGCCGGACAGGTCGATGTCGACCGCCTGGGTGTAGACGCCGGGCACGAGGGTCAGCCCGGTGGGGTCGGCGGGCAGCGCCGTCGGCGGCTGCTGGGCGGCCGCGCTGTCGTAGGCGGTCACCAGGTCGGTCTTGGCCTGCTGGGTGACGGCGTCCCCGCCGTGCGCCGTCCCGGTCTGGGTGATCGAGGCGCCGCCGGTGACCGACGTCGTCGGGAAGGTGCCGGTGTCCCCGGTCAGCGTGGTCGGGCCGGTGTTGGTGATGCCGGCGCCGGCGAGCACGGCGAAGGAGTCCGCCGCACCCAGCCCGACGGCGGTCGCCGCCCGCGCCGGGGTGGCGGTGCCCAGCGAGCCCACGGTGACCAGCAGCAGCGCGGCGGCGAGGCTGCCGGCCACGGTGAGCCGCCGGCCGCGGGTGGACAGGGTGGGGTGGTCGAGGACCGACGTCACGTCGGCGCTCCCGTCTCCGGTCCGCGGGGGACCGGGTGCGTCGTTCACAGAAGACGACGCCGGCACGGTTGCCGAGGCTCGAGGGACCTTCGTCCCCCGAGAGTGCTCCGAAACCGGACCGTCCAGTCCTCGCGCGCCGTGGGTCGCACCGTCGGGGCGCGCCTGCCACCCGTCCGAGGACGCCGGTCGCCACGACGTGACCCGGAGTCACCCCCGCGGGGCCGATCCTGACGCGACCTTGACGCCGGGAGCACCGGCGCGGCCCGCGGCGGGGTGATCATGGAGCACATGGGCCGGGGCACGTTGCGCGTCTACCTGGGCGCCGCACCGGGCGTCGGGAAGACCTTCGCCGCCCTGGGCGAGGCGCACCGGCGCGCGGCCCGGGGCACCGACGTCGTCGTCGGTGTCGTGGAGACCCACGGCCGGGACCGCACCCGGGCCCAGCTCGAGGGTCTCGAGGTCCTCCCCCGCGCGACCGTCACCCACCGCGGCGTCACGCTGTCCGAGCTCGACGTCGACGGCGTGCTCGCCCGGCACCCCGAGGTCGTCGTCGTCGACGAGCTCGCGCACACCAACGCCCCCGGCTCCCGCAACCGGTTCCGCTGGCAGGACGTCGAGGAGTTCGTCGCGGCCGGCATCTGCGTGCTGACCACGGTGAACGTGCAGCACCTGGCCAGCCTCACCGACGTCGTCGCCCAGATCACCGGCGTCACCCAGGGCGAGACGGTGCCCGACGAGGTGGTCCGGCGGGCCGACCAGGTCGAGCTGGTCGACATGTCGCCGGAGTCGCTGCGCCGGCGGCTGGCGCACGGCAACGTCTACCCGGCCGAGCGCGTCGACGCCGCCATGGGCGCCTGGTTCCGGGTCGGCAACCTGACCGCGTTGCGCGAGCTGGCCCTGCTGTGGCTGGCCGACCGGGTCGACGAGGGACTGCGCCGCTACCGCGCCGAGCACGACATCGACCACGTCTGGGAGACCCGCGAGCGGGTCGTCGTCGCCCTCACCGGCGGCCCGGAGGGCGAGACGCTGGTGCGCCGCGCCGCCCGGGTCGCCCGCCGCGGTGGGGACGGCGTGCTGCTGGCCGTGCACGTGCTGCGCTCCGACGGCCTCACCGGGGCCTCCCCCGCGGCGCTGCGCGTCCAGCGCGCGCTCGTCGAGTCCCTCGGCGGCACGTACCACCAGGTCGTCGGGGACGACGTCGCCGGCGCCCTGCTGGAGTTCGCGCGTGGGGTGGACGCCACCCAGCTCGTCGTCGGCACCTCACGGCGCAGCCGCTGGGCGCGCGCCCTCCGGGGCGGCGTGGGCGGGGCGGTGGTCGCCCGGTCCGGCGAGATCGACGTGCACACCGTCACCCACGCCGCCGCCGGGTCCCGAGGGCTGCGACTGCCCCCGCTGACCGGCGCGCTCACCGCCCGCCGCCGCTGGGCCGGCCTCGCCGTCGCGCTGCTGGGCGTGCCGGCGGTCACCGCGCTGTGCCTGGCCGCCGGCCCCGCCCTGTCACTCGCCAGCGTGCTGCTGGTCTTCCTGCTGCTCGTCGTCGCCGTCGCCCTGGTCGGCGGGCTGTACCCCGCCCTGGTGGCGGCCGTCGTCGGTGGGCTGGCCGAGAACTGGTACTTCACCCAGCCCACCGGCCGGCTCACCGTCGACCAGCTCGACGACGTCGTCGCCCTCGGCGGGTACCTGGTCGTCGCGGTCGCCGTGGCCACCGTCGTGGACCGCTCCGCCCGCCGGGCCACCGCGGCAGCCCGGTCGCGCGCCGAGACCGCGCTGCTGGCCTCGCTGTCACGCTCCGTGCTGGCCGGGGCCCAGGCGCTGCCCAGCCTGCTCGAGCAGGTCCGCGAGGCGTTCGGGCTGCACTCGGTCGCCCTCGTCGAGGACGGTGCGGTGGTCGGCTCCTGCGGCACCCCGGTCGGGGACGTTGACTCCCTGACCGTCACCGACACCCTGGACCTGCAGCTCACCGGCCGGGTGCTGACCCCCGGGGACCGCCGGGTGCTGGTCGCCTTCGCCGAGCAGGCCGCGGTCGCGCTGCAGCAGGGCCGGCTCGCCGTCGCCGCCGCCGAGGCCGACCGGCTGGCCGCCGGCAACAGCATGCGCACGGCCCTGCTGGCCGCCGTCAGCCACGACCTGCGCACCCCGCTGGCCGGCATCAAGGCCGCGTCCTCCGCGCTGCGCTCCACCCAGCTGGCGCTCACCGACGCCGACCGCGAGGAGCTCGTCGAGACCGTGGACGTCTCGGCCGACCGGCTCACCGGGCTGGTGGACAACCTGCTGGACATGAGCCGGCTGCAGGCCGGCGCCGTCACCCCGGTCACCGCACCCGCCGACCTGGTGGGCGTCGTGCACCGTGCCCTGACCTGGCTGGAGGACCCCGCCAGGGTCGCCGTCACCGCCCCCGACGACCTGCCGCCGGTGCTCGCCGACCCCGGCCTGCTGGAGCGCGTGGTCGCCAACCTGGTGGACAACGCCGCCCGGCACGCCCCCGCCGGGGCACTCGCCGTCACCGCCGGCACCGTCGGCGACCGGGTCGAGCTGCGGGTCGTCGACCGCGGTCCGGGCGTGCCCGCCGCCGACCGGGAGCGGGTCTTCGCCCCGTTCCAGCGGCTCGGCGACGCCCCGTCCGGGCACGGCGTCGGGCTGGGGCTGGCCGTGGCCCGCGGGCTCACCGAGGCCATGGGCGGCACGCTGGACGCCGAGGACACCCCCGGCGGCGGGCTGACCATGGTGCTGTCGCTGCAGGTCGCGGCATGAGCCGGGTGCTGGTCGTCGACGACGACCCCCAGCTGCTGCGCGCCCTGCGGATCACCCTGCGCGCCGCCGGGCACGAGGTCGTCGTGGCCCCCGACGGCGCCACCGCGCTCCGCGAGGCCGCCGCGTCGCACCCCGACGTCGTCGTCCTGGACCTGGGCCTGCCCGACCTGGACGGCACGGAGGTGCTCGCCGGGCTCCGGCCCTGGTTCACCGGCCCCGTGCTGGTGCTCACCGCCCGCACCGCCAGCGCGGACGCCGTCGCCGCGCTGGACGCCGGTGCCGACGACTACGTGACCAAGCCCTTCGACATGGACGAGCTGCTGGCCCGGCTGCGCGCGGTGCTGCGCCGGCGGTCCACCGAGACCACCGCCCCCGTCGTCGTCACCGACCACTTCACCGTGGACCTGGCCGCCCGGCAGGTCACCGTCGACGGCGTCCCGGTGCGGCTGACCCCGACCGAGTGGGCGCTGCTGTCGGAGCTTGTGCGCGCGCCGGGCCGGCTGGTCGGCCAGCGGCAGCTGCTGCAGTCGGTGTGGGGCCCGGCGTACGAGACCGAGACCAACTACCTGCGGGTCTACCTGGCCCAGCTGCGCCGCAAGCTGGAACCCGACCCCGCCCACCCGCGGTACCTGCACACCGAACCCGGGATGGGCTACCGCTTCCGCCCCTAGGCGGGGGCGTCGGTCAGAGCTCGACGCCGCGCTCGCGGAGCCACTCGACCGGGTCGGTGGGCGGGCCGTTCATGCCGCCCACGTGCACCTCGAAGTGCAGGTGCGGCCCGGTGGACTGCCCGCGGCTGCCCAGCAGCGCGATCGTGTCGCCGGCCTGCACCGTGTCGCCGGCGGAGACCTCGATCTCCTCCATGTGGCCGTAGACGGTCACGTCGCCGCTGACGCCCAGGACGTAGACGGCCTGGCCGTAGCCGCTGGCCGCACCGGCCCGGACGACGACGCCGTCCTCCGCCGCGTACTCGGGGGTGAGCATCGGGGCGGCGAGGTCGATGCCCCAGTGCATGGTGCCCCAGCGCTGACAGAAGCAGGTCGTCATCCGGGCGCCGTCGACGGGCGCCACCGCGTCGGGCCGGGCGGCCTCGGCGGCAGCGACCGCGTCGGCCTCGCGCTGCGCCCGGGACGCCGCGACCTCGACCAGCCGCTCCTGCGCCTCGGCCTCGGTGATCGCCATCTGCGGCATGACCTCGTCGGCGAACGCCGCGTCCTCCGAGGCCAGCAGGACCTCGGCGACGCTGCTGTCGGCGGTCGCGGCGGGGACGGCGGGCAGTCCGACGACCCCGGCGAGGACACCGCCCAGGGCGAGTGCGACGAGCAGGGCGGCCGGTCGGCGGCGGAGCGCGCGTGCGCCGGTGGTGGCCCGTCCCGCGCTGCGACCTGCCGCCATGCTGCGTCCCCCGGTGTGTGCGTCCCCCGACCGCGCACCGCGACCGATGCCGCACAACGTAACGAGCCGTGACCTGCCTGTGACCCCCTGGACGGCGCGTCTCCCGAGACACGCCGTGTGCCGAATGACATCGCTGTCATTCGGGCCGATCCGGTCGGGAGGGTCAGCCCCGCCGGCGGGGGTGCGGGTGCGGGGCCGGTGCCGGTGCCGGGACGGCCAGCGGCACGCCCGTGGTCTCCCGGGCCGCGGTCCGCCGGGCCAGCACCGCCACCCCGACCACCAGCCCGACCACCCCGACGACCTGCCCGGTGGTCGCCAGGAACCCGGGTGCGAGCTGCTCGCCGTACACCGGCGCCGCCAGCCCGACCGCGACCAGCGGCTCCAGCACGGCCATCACCGGCAGGCACTCGATGAGCGCCCCGGACTGGTAGGCCCACTGGGCGAAGACGATGGAGGCCGCACCGGAGACCAGCAGCAGGTAGGTGGTCCAGCTGGTGAGCAGCTCGGCCGGCGGGTGCGCGACGACGTCCTTGAGCACCAGTCCGGTGATGCCGAAACCGCCACCGGCCGCCACCCCCAGGGCCAGCGCCTTGTGCGGGGCGTCCGGACGCAGCGCCCACAGGGCCGCGCCCACCATCAACAGGGCCGCTCCCCCGGCGCACGCCAGCAACGCGGTCGGGTCGGCGTAGGACGAGCCGTGCCGCGGCATGGCGGAGACGACGAAGAGACCGAGGGTCACCGCGACCACGCCGGCGGCGATCCACTGACCCCGCTCGGGCAGCACCCGGTCGGCGTGCCGGCGGTCCACCACTGCACCCAGGGCCAGGGAGATGACCAGCCCACCGCTGAGCAGCGGCTGCACGACGACGACCGGCCCGAACTTCAGCGCCGCGGCGTGCAGCAGGAACCCCGCCAGCGCGGCGCCCTGCCCGGCGATCCAGGCCCGGTTGCGGACCAGCTTGCCGACCAGCCGGAGGACCGCGCCCTGCGGCAGGTCCTCACCGGCCGCGGTGGCGGCCCGGTGCTGGACGACGGTGGAGACGGCGAAGGCGCACGCCGACAGCAGCGCCAGCAGGACGGCCAGGCCCAGGTTGGGCGCGGCGCCCGGCGGGGGACCCTGGGCTGCCAGCAGCTGCACCTGCGCGACCCCGCCCACGTCCCCGAGCCTGCCACGACCGGCGCTGATCCGCGGGGCGGGACCCCCGGCGGGTCAGCCCTCGTAGGGCACGGTCAGCGTCACGTCGCCGGAACGCTCGAAGACGAACGTGACCTGCAGGGCGTCCCCGACCGGCAGACCCGCGAGGAGCCCGGGGAGGGTGAGCGTGTCCGACCCCGCACCACCGGCGGTCAGCTCGCCCCCGGCCGGCACCGTCCACGGGCCACCCAGGACCGCGCCGAAGCCGGTCCCCGTGACCGACACCAGCTCGTCGTCGGACCCGCCGGTGTTGCTCACCGTCAGCCCGAGGACGACGTCGTCACCGGCGGCCAGGTCGCCGTCGGCCGGGCGCTGCAGTCGCGCGGCGGTGACCGTGACGTCCTTGCTCACCTCGACCTGGGCCGCAGACTCGTGCCCGGGCCGCTCCTGGGCGGCGGTCTGCCCCAGGTCGTTCTCCGCAGCGCAGCCACCGAGCAGGGCCGTCGACGCGAGGACGGCGGACAGCACGCGGAGAGGTGTCACAGGTGGTGGGTGTGCCCACGCCCGGGGTGGTTGAACCCGTGACCATCCTCTCGGCGGGTCAGGCCGGGACGGTCTCGACCGCCCGCCACCGGCGGGCCGCCAGCGCACCGCCGACGACCAGGCCGAGTCCACCGGCCAGCAGCACCGCCACCGCGGCCCGGGCCAGCAGCGCGGGCCCGGTGCCCAGCACGTTCGCCGTCCAGAGCACGTCGACGTCGGGCAGTCCCTGAACCAGCAGCAGCCACCCGGCGACGACGGCGAGCACCCCGGTCAGCGAGCCGCGCCCGCGCGACGCGGCCCGGACACCCAGCAGCGCCACGGCCCCGACCAGCAGCGCAGGCAGCAGGGCGGAGGCCACGGCTCCCAGGTGCGAGCTCACGCTCACCGCCGGGGCCGGCGTGCTGAGCGCGTGCCACAGCGAGGCGGCGGCGCCGACGGCCAGGGCGGCGGCGAGGGCGCGGGGTGCGCGCAGGCCGGCGGCCACCACCAGCCCGAGGAGCAGCAGGTACACCGGCCACACCAGCCAGGCCGGTGGCGGCGGGGACCAGGTGAGCACCCCCTCGACGTCGACCGGGGCGCCGCCGAGGGACATCGGCACGGTCCAGGCGAAGACGGTGTGCTCGCTGGTCGGGTCCGCGGCCACCTCCGGGGGCAGCAGGCCCTCGCTCATCCAGTGCGTGCGGTGGTCGTGCCACACGTACTGCGGCTGGGTGGAGACCTGCTCCCAGACCGGGGTCGCCTGCGCGTCGGCGTCCTCGGGCAGCTCGGTGCGGGCGAAGCGGTCCAGGTTGATCGTGGTGGCCGGGCTGCGGCTGTTGCGCCAGACGCCGTCCGGGCCGATCCGCAGGTAGGGCTCACCGGAGTAGCCCGGCACGGAGAGCTCGGTGTCGGTGGTGTTGACCACCTCGATCTCGTCGCCGAACTGGAGCACCCGCACGGTGAGCCCCGGCACCGCGGGAGACACCGAGGTGACCCGGCCGTCGAAGTCGCTGCCCGCAGCGCCGCTGCCCACGTGCGCGACCGCCGGACCGGCCAGCGCGAGCACGGCGACGAGGCCGAGCAGCACGGTCAGTGCCCGCGCACCGGCCCGCCGCACCGCCCCGTCGCCCACGGCGCTCAGTCTGCCGTCACTCGGCGGCCACGAGGGACAGGTCGTGCGCGATGTCCCGGGAGGTGTTGCCGGCGTCGAAGGCGACGTCGGCCTCGCCGTCCGTGCCGTACAGCAGCAGCAGCGAGCTGTGCTGCTGGCCCATCTCCTCGGCCAGCGGCACGCCCGCGGACAGCTGGGCCGCGTCGACCTGCGACTGGTCACCGGTCAGCCCGACGATCTCCGGGGCGATCCCGGTGGAGAACCGGCCCAGGTACTCCCCCAGCACCTCGGGGCTGTCCCGCGTCGGGTCGGTGGTCACGAACACCACGCGGGTCGCCTCGGCCACCGCCGGGTCGACGCTCTGCAGCGCGATGGCGACGTCGGCCATCGTCGTGGGGCAGATGTCGGGGCAGTTGGTGTAGCCGAAGAAGAGCAGCGTCGGCCCGTCCGCCGTCTGGGCGGCGAAGTCGTAGGGCGCACCCGTCTGGTCGGTGAGCGTGAAGTCCGGCTTCTGGTAGGCGTCGCGCAGGAACAGGCCGTCGTAGGGGTTCGACGGCCCGGACACGGTCGCCGGGGCCTCGCCCGCGGCGTGGTCGTGCCCGGAGCCCGCGGCACCACTGCCGCCGTCACCGCCGCTGCAGCCGGTCAGCAGGAGCAGTGCCCCCACCGCCGTCGCGGCCAGTCCGGTCCGGTGTCCGTGCACTGGTGCCCTCACGACCCCACGGTACGACGGCGCGCGGTGAGCCCCAGGGCGAGTCCGGCCAGGCCGGCGACCAGGCCGAGCCCACCGAGCACCAGCGCGGTGACCGCTAGGCCGTTGCCGTCCTCGTCGCCCGACGCCGCCTCGGTGGTGGTGCCGGCGTCGGCGTCCGCGGACCCCGAGCCGTGCGCGTCCCCGGCCGCCTCGGTCCCGGCGGCGAGCTCCAGCACCGGCGCGGGGTACTGCGGCTCGTCCTGGCCCTCCACGGTCGGCTCGATCCAGGCCGCCTCGCTGCCGTCGCTGTAGGTCTGCACCGCGGCGAAGGAGACGCTGTCGGCGTCCGGGAAGGGGCCGCCCAGCAGCGAGAACTCCTGGAACTGGCCGGGGGCGATCCCCCCGCCGGTCTCGGCGGTGAACTGCACGACGGTGACGGCCTGGGTGATCTCCTCGCCGTCGGACTCCACCGGCGGGTCCAGCTGGGTGGTGGTGGGGGTGATGGTCCAGCCGGCGACCGGCTCGGCCTGCACGAAGGTCAGCGGGGTGTCGGTGGGCAGCTGGATGCGCAGCGAGGTGGTGCTGGCCGTGTCGCTCTCGTTGGGCACCCGGAAGGTGAAGACGCCGTAACCGCCGGGGGTGGCGTCCGAGGAGGACACCCGGACGTGGGCGGAGGCGACGCCGCTCCCGGCGACCACGGCGATGCCGGTGGCCAGGGTCAGGACGGCGAGACGGCGGGGTGCGGTGGACATGGTTCTCCTGTCGATCGGGTGTGCGCCGGTCAGCGCACGGGGAAGGTGGTGGCCGCCGTGAGGGCGGTGAACTCGTCGAGCCGCACGGTGACGGTGAGCGTCCAGGTGCCGGCGGTGGGCACCTGCGCGTCGCCGATGGTGTGGCCGGGCCCGGCCGGCTCGAGGTCGACGTCGAGCGGGCCGATCTGCTGCTGGGCCTCCGTCAGCGTGACCCGCAGCGCCTGCGGCTGGGTCAGCTGGCCGGTGTCGTCGAAGAGGTAGACGTGCAGCGTGTTCGGGCCCGGCGAGGCCGGGTCCAGCGACAGCTGCACGCTGCCGTCGGTCCCGGTGGCGCTCTCCAGCGGCAGGGTGACGTCGACCGGGTCGGCGACGGCGGCCTTGGCCGGCGGGGTGCCCACGAGCACCGCCGACAGCGCCAGCACGACGGCGGCGACGGCGAGCTCGATCAGCACCGACCGGCGGAACGGACCGACCTCGGCGACGGCGGCCTCGGCGCGACCGCGGGCGGCGGGGTCCTCGTCGTCGGCGTCCTCGCTGTAGGCGTGCGCAACCACCCGGCGCGAGCTGGTGCGCGGGGCGCCCAGGCGCTGCTGCACCCACACCCGGCTGACCCCGGCGACGGCGAGCAGGCCCAGGACGAGCACCAGCTTGGCGACCAGCACCCAGCCGTAGGTGGTCGAGAGCAGGGCGCCGAGGGTGCCGACCTCGCGGACGGACTGCACGACCCCGGTCACCACCAGCGCGGCCACCGACCCGGCGGCCAGCCGGCTGTACCGGGGCAGCGCGGTCGCCAGCCCCCCGGCGGCCACGCCGGGCCGCAGCACCACCGCCAGCAACACCGCCAGGCCGCCCAGCCAGGCGGTCATCGCGGCCACGTGCACGGTGGTGACGACGACGGCCAGCCCGGGCAGCGCCCCGGCGACCGGGTGCCCGACGGCCGCGGTGCTCAGCACGAGCCCGGACCCCAGCACCCCGCCCCCGGCCAGCAGCGGGACGGTGGGGCGGCCACGGAACGCCAGCACGGCCACCGCGGCCAGACCGGCGGCGAGCACGACCCGGACCAGCAGGGTCGCGCCGTACGCCGACCCGGCGGTGGTCGACAACAGCTGCGGGTCGACCACCCCGGTGAGCCCGACGGCGGCCGCGTACGGGCCCTGCAGCAGGAAGGACAGCAGCCCGCCGACGCCGACGGCGGCCAGCCCGGCCAGCGTCATCCTCCGGGCCCGGGGCGCGGCCCACCCGGCCGGCCAGCAGGCGACCAGGAACACCGGGACACCCACGCCCAGCGCGAGCCCGGCGAATCCGACCCAGCGGGCGACCGGCAGCAGTGCACCGACCACCGGGTCGACGTCGCTGCCGGCGTCGACGTCGGTGGCCGCGACCAGTTCGCCGTCCCCGACGACGAAGGCGTAGGCACCGGAGACGGGGTGCGAGTCCGCCGACACGACCCGGTAGGTGACGACGTAGCTGGCGTCGGGGAGGTCGGCGCGCAGCGGCACGGTGATCGTGGTGTCGGAGACCGTGGCCGCGCCGGTGTCGACCCGGTCGCCGCCGGCGCCCAGCACCCGGGCGTAGCCGGCACCGAGCGAGATGCCCTCGTCGAAGGTCAGGGTCACCTCGTCGGGGGCGGCCTCCAGCCGGGCCCCCTCACCGGGCGAGGTGGTGACGACGGTGGCGTGCGCGCTGGCCGGACGGGCGGTGCCGACGTCGACGAGCAGCCCGCACGCGACCAGGCCGAGCAGCAGGAGGGCGACCCGCCTCACGCGAGCACCCGGAACCCGGCACCGACCGCGCGGCGCCGCCGCCCGCGCCAGGCCAGCACGGCGGTGACGACGAGCCCGGCCAGCAGCAGCAGGTGCCCGGTGGCCCGGTCGGCGGTGACGTGGCCGGCACCCAGGTCGGTGACGGTCATGACGGTGAGCACGCCGGTGAAGGTGGCCAGGAAGGGCAGTGCACCGGCGGCCAGCCGCGGCGCGGCGGCACAGGCCAGGAAGGCCACGGCCAGACCCAGGTTCCAGGCGCCGGTCTCGTGCGCCATGTGCACCGGGGCGCTCATCGCACCCTCGCCGAACACCAGCGACGGCGTGGCCAGCCCCACCTGGGCGACGCCGACGGCCAGCAGCAGCAGCCGCAGCGCCGTCGTCACCAGCCGGGAGCGGGCTGCGGCGGCGGCACCCGGCAGCCGGGCCGGCAGGGCGCCGAGGACGGCCGCGGTCAGGTCCGGGACGGCGGGGGCCGGGGCCAGCCGGGCGCGGCGGGTCACCAGTCCGGCGGCGGCCAGCCACCCGGTGCAGGCCGGGCAGCCGGCGAGGTGGGCGTCCAGGGCGGACGCGGGGACGGGTGAGCCCTCCCCGTCCATCCGGGCGGAGGCGGCCTCGCGGTAGACGTCGCAGTGCACGTCCTCCTAGTCGCCGCCGGGGCGTCCCGGGTTCCCGCAGCGACCACATGGGCTGGGTCACAGGTCAGACTGGGTGTGTGGACACCCCCTACGACGAGCTGGCGCGGGTCGCCGCGGCCGCCGTCGCAGGGGACCCGGTGGCCGCGGCGACGCTGGTCCGGGAGACCCAGACCGACGTCTGGCGGCTGTGCGCTCACCTCGGGGACCGGCAGTCCGCCGACGACCTGACCCAGGAGACCTACCTGCGGGCGTTCGGCTCGCTGCACCGCTTCGCCGGCCGCTCCACCGTGCGCACCTGGCTGCTGTCGATCGCCCGGCGGGTCTGCGCCGACGCCATCCGCAGCCGGAAGCGGCGACGGCTCACCCTGGTCGGGGACGACGAGCTGCTCGACCGCGCCGACGGCACCACCGACCGGGTCGGGGAGGGCGCGGTCGTGGAGGACCTGCTGGCCCGGTTGCACCCCGACCGGCGCGAGGCCTTCGTGCTCACCCAGCTGATGGGCCTGCCCTACGCCGAGGCCGCCGAGGTCGCGGGCGTGCCGGTGGGCACCATCCGGTCGCGGGTCGCCCGGGCGCGGGGCGACCTGGTGCAGGCCGTGGCCGACGAGCAGCGGGACGACCGCCACGACGGGCAGGGCGACGCCGGCGTCAGGTGACGCAGAGGTGAACGGTTGGTGGACGCAAGGGGTCGTAGGCTCTCCGCGGTCGTCCGACCGACACCCCACCTCCCCCGGAGTCGTCTCCCGTGGCCTTCAGCCTCAAGCCCAAGGACTCGCGCTTCTACGACATGTTCACCGCCTCGGCGACGAACCTCGTCGAGGCCACCGCCGTACTGGGCGACTTCGTGCACGACATCACCCGCCGCGAGGAGCTCGGCCGCGTCCTGCGCGACCTGGAGCACGCCGGTGACAACGCCACGCACGCGGTCTTCCGGCAGCTGAACTCCAGCTTCGTGACCCCGTTCGACCGCGAGGACATCTACAACCTGGCCAGCGACCTGGACGACGTCATGGACGCCATCGAGGCCGCCGCCGACCTCGTCGTCCTCACCGGGCTGGGCACGCTGCCCGCCGAGATGGGCCAGCAGGTCGCGCTGCTGCAGCGCTGCGCACAGGTCACCGCCGACGCGATGCCCCGGCTGCGCTCGATGAAGGACCTCTCCGACTACTGGATCGAGGTCAACAGCCTGGAGAACGAGGCGGACAAGCTGTACCGCCGGCTGCTGTCCCGGCTGTACTCCGGGGAGTTCGACGCCCTGGAGATCCTCAAGCTCAAGGAGGTCGCCGACCAGCTCGAGGAGGCCGCCGACGCCTTCGAGCACGTGGCGAACGTGGTCGAGACCATCGCCGTCAAGGAGTCCTGAGCCCGCCGTGGACGGGTTGTTCCTCGCCCTCGTCGTCATCGTCGTCGTCGCCCTGGCCTTCGACTACACCAACGGCTTCCACGACGCGGCCAACTCCATCGCCGTCGCCGTCTCCACCAAGGCGCTCACCCCCAAGGTCGCGCTGGCCCTCGCCGCGGTGATGAACCTGGTCGGGGCGCTGATCTCCACCGAGGTCGCGCAGACCGTGGGTGCCGGCATCATCGACACCCCCTCGGGCGCCGGTGGCCTGCAGATCGTCTTCGCCGCCCTCGTCGGCGCGATCACCTGGAACCTGATCACCTGGTACTTCGGGCTGCCCAGCTCCTCCTCGCACGCCCTCATCGGCGGACTGGTCGGCGCCGCGCTGGCCGCCGTCCACTCGGTGCAGTGGCTGGGCATCGTGGAGAAGGTCGTCATCCCGATGGTGCTCTCGCCGCTGGTCGGCTTCGGCCTGGGCTACCTGGTGATGCTCGCGGTGCTGTGGTCCTTCCGCGGCGCCAACGTCACCCGGGCCAACCGTGGCTTCCGGTACGCCCAGATCGTCAGCTCCGCGACCATGGCGCTGGGCCACGGCCTGCAGGACGCCCAGAAGACGATGGGCATCATCACCCTCGCGCTGGTCACCTCCGGCCAGATCGACACCTTCGAGGTCCCGCTCTGGGTGGTGATCGCGGCCGCCCTGGCGATCAGCGCGGGCACCTACGCCGGCGGCTTCCGGATCATGCGCACGCTGGGGCGGCGGATCATCCAGCTCACCCCGGCCGGCGGCTTCTCCGCCCAGACGGTGGCGTCGGGCGTCATGATCACCACGGCCACCGTGTTCGCGGTGCCGGTGTCCACCACGCACATCACCACCACCTCGATCATGGGCGTGGGCTCCACCCGGCGGCTGTCGGCGGTGCGCTGGGGCGTGGCCGGGAACATCGTCGTGGCCTGGGTGTTGACGCTGCCGGCAGCGGGCGCCGTCGCCGCCGGGGTCTACTGGCTCACGCACGCGATCGTCGGATGAGGAACGGGGGCCCGGTGGCCAGGGACGACGCCCCGCCCGCTCCCCCGCCGACCCCCCTCGCCCTGGGCACGCCGCCGGCCCGCTGGGTGCTGCTGGCCACCGTGCTCGCCTCGGCGATGGCGTTCCTGGACTCCACCGCGGTCAACGTCGCCCTGCCCAGCATCGGGGCCGAGCTGGGCTCCTCGCTGTCGGGGCTGCAGTGGACCGTCACCGGCTACACCCTGGCGCTGGCCTCGCTGATCCTGCTCGGCGGCGCGCTCGGGGACCGGTACGGCCGGCGGAAGGTCTTCCTGGTCGGCGTCGTCTGGTTCGCCACCACCTCGCTGCTGTGCGGGCTGGCCCCCTCCACCGAGCTGCTGGTCGCCGCCCGGGTGCTGCAGGGCGTCGGCGGCGCCCTGCTGACGCCGGGCTCGCTGTCGCTGATCCAGTCCTCCTTCCGGCACGCCGACCGGGCCCGGGCGATCGGGCTGTGGTCCGGGCTCGGCGGCATCGCCGGGCTGGGGGGCCCGTTCCTGGGCGGGTTCCTGGTGGACGCCGTCAGCTGGCGGTGGGTCTTCCTGGTCAACGTGCCGCTGGCGATCGCCGTCGTCGTGGTGTCGGTCCGGCACGTGCCCGAGAGCCGGGACCCCGCCCACCACGGCCGCTTCGACGTCCCCGGGGCGGTGCTGACCGCGCTGGCGCTGGGCGGGGTCACCTACGCCCTCATCGACGCCGGCTCGGGGCCGGGCACCTGGGTCGCACTGGCCGTGGGCCTGGCCGCCGGCGTCGGGTTCGTCGTCCAGGAGCGGCGGACGGCGGACCCGATGCTGCCGCTGGGGGTCTTCGCCGACCGCCAGTTCACCGGCGCCAACCTCACGACGCTGGCCGTGTACGGCGCCCTGGGCGGGTTCTCCTTCTTCCTGGTGCTGCAGCTGCAGACCGTGCTGGGCTACGACGCACTGGAGTCCGGGGCGGCGATGGTGCCCTCGATCCTGGTGATCTCGCTGCTGTCCTCCCGGGCCGGCGCGCTGGCCACCCGGTTCGGGCCCCGGCTGCCGATGACCGTGGGCCCGCTGGTCGCCGCGTCCGGGGTCCTCTGGCTGTCCTTCGTCGGTGCCGGGACGTCGTGGCCCACCGGGGTGCTGCCGGGCTCGCTGCTGTTCGGGCTGGGGATGGCGCTCACCGTCGCGCCGCTGACCGCCACCGTGCTCGGTGCCGCACCCGACCACCTGGCCGGGGTGGCCAGCGGGGTGAACAACGCCGTCGCCCGCGCCGCCCAGCTGCTCTCGGTGGCCGCGCTGCCGCTGCTGGTGGGGTTGTCCGGCGACGACTACGCCGACGCCGACGCCTTCACCGACGGCTACGCGCTGGCGATGCGGCTGTGCGCCGGCCTCGTCGCGCTGGGCGGTCTGGTGGCCCTGGTGACCATCCGGGCCGACGTCCTGGAACCCGATCCCACCTGACGGGACGGGGGTTTCCCCCCTTCTGCATCGGACTGGTAGACATTGCCCCGTGTCGGCGACCGGTGTGCTCCCAGGTGACCTCCTGGTGACCCGCATCCACGTCGACCTGGTGCGCGTCACCACCGCAGCCTGTCTGGCTCGCTGAACTCCCCCGGGGCCGTCTCCCTCTGCTGAGACGCCCTGCCCGACGCGGGTGCGCGGTCGGGCCCCTCCCCCAGCCAGACCCTCTTCCTGGAGCACCCCTGTGCGCACCCTGATCCTCTTCGCCCTCGTGGGCCTCGGCGCCCAGCTCGTCGACGGCAGCCTGGGCATGGCCTACGGCGTCACCTCCACGACGCTGCTGCTGGCCGTCGGCGCCAGCCCGGCCGCGGCGTCGGCCACCGTCCACCTCGCCGAGATCGGCACCACGCTGGTGTCGGGCGCCTCGCACTGGCGCTTCGGCAACGTCGACTGGAAGGTCGTCGCCAAGATCGGCATCCCCGGTGGCATCGGCGCCTTCGCCGGCGCGACCTTCCTGGCCTCGCTGGACACCTCGGTCGCCGCCCCGCTGATGAGCGCGATCCTGCTGGTCCTGGGCCTCTACGTGCTGATCCGCTTCACCTTCCGCGGGCTGAACAAGCAGAACCTCGGCAAGCCCATGCGCAAGCGCTTCCTGGGCCCGCTGGGCCTGGTCGCCGGCTTCGTCGACGCCACCGGCGGCGGCGGCTGGGGCCCGGTCGGCACCCCCGCCATCCTGGCCAGCGGCCGGATGGAGCCCCGCAAGGTGATCGGCTCCATCGACACCTCGGAGTTCATCGTCGCGCTCGCCGCCTCGCTGGGCTTCCTGCTCTCCCTGGGCTCCCAGGGCATCGACGCCACCTGGGTCGCCGGTCTGCTCATCGGTGGCGTCATCGCCGCCCCGATCGCCGCCTGGCTGGTCCGGCACGTGCCGCCTCGCCTGCTGGGCTCCGCGGTCGGCGGGATCATCGTGTTCACCAACACCCGGTCGCTGTTCAACGCCTTCGAGGTCGCCGACGCCGTCCGCTGGCCGGTCTACGCGGTCATCGTGCTCGGCTGGGTCGCCGCCGTCGTCCACTCGTGGCGGGTCTACCGGGCCGACACCGAGGCCGAGTCGGTCGAGGCCGCCGCCCGCCTGGAGCAGGAGCGCCGCGACGCCCTGGTCGCCGAGCTGTCGCGCGAGGACTCCGTCACCGCCGGCCGCCCGCAGGACCCGCGCGACTAGGAGGAGGACCACGGGGTCGCGGCGCCGGGCGCGGGTAGGACCACCGGGACGGCGTCGCTCCCCGCGGCGCGCTCTACCTCGAGGTGGTCCCCCCGCATGTCCGTTCTCGCCATCGTCGGTGCCGGTCGCGGCCTCGGCGCGGCCGTCGCCCGCCGCTTCGGCGCCCAGGGCTTCGACGTCGCCCTGATCGCCCGCAACCAGACGCGCGTCTCCGGGCTCGCCGCCGACCTCGCCGCGGAGGGCATCACCACCGGCGGCTTCGTGGCCGACGTCCGTGACCCGGAGTCGATCACCCACACCCTCGCCCGGATCGGCGAGACGATGGGGCCCATCGAGGTGCTGCAGTACAGCCCGCTGCCGGACAAGACCTTCCTGCGCCCGGTGCTGGAGACCACCGCAGCCGACCTCGTCGGTCCGGTCGAGTTCTCCGTCTACGGGCCGGTCGCTGCGGTCCGGCAGGTGCTGCCGGGCATGCGCTACCTGCCCGAGGGCAGCAACCCCTCGATCCTCTTCGTCAACGGCGGCTCGGCCGTCGTCCCGAACTCGGCGGTGGCGGGGACCAGCATCGCCTTCGCCGGGCTCAGCGCCTACGCGCAGCTCCTGCACGAGGTGCTGGGAGCCGAGGGCATCCAGGTGTCCCAGCTCGTCATCCCGGGGGCCATCGTCGACGGGGACCCGGTCAAGGGACCCGAGGCGATGGCCGGGCACCTGTGGGACCTGCACAGCCGCCGGGACCGCTTCCGCCACCAGGTGCAGGGCAGCGACTGACCCGCCCCGTCCCGGGCGGCCACGTGCCGCCCGGGACCCGGGTCAGACCGCCAGGACCGCGCCGTCCTCCGTGGGGAGGGCGGTGCCGCGGGTGAGCGGGGTCTTCTCCCCCGCCTCCACCGCCACCGGCAGCCGGTTCTCCGCCGGCGGCAGCGGGCAGGTGGCCAGGTCGGTGTAGGCGCACGGCAGGTTGGCGGCGCGGTTGAGGTCCACGACCACCTCGCCGTCGGCACCCGGCGCCTCCAGGGTCAGCGACCGGAAGGCGTAGGTGCTCCGGCCCGACGTGGCGTCGGAGAACAGCACCATCAGCCGGCCCTCGCCGTGGCCGGGGAAGGCGCGCAGGGAGTACGTCTGCCCGTCGAGGGTGAACTCGACCGTGCCCGGGGCGTCGTAGACGTGCTCGACGCCCTCGAACGCGCCGCCGACGGTCGTCGGCACGGGTGCGTCGAAGGCGGTGAAGCGGCCGGTGACCGCCCAGCGCGGGTCGGCCGGGAAGACCGGCGTGCCGGGGTGGCCCAGGCGCAGCGGCGACCGGGGGTCACGCAGCCGGACGACGTACCGGCCACCGCGCTCGGCCAGCTCCACGGCGGTGTCCCCGGCGGTGGCCAGCACGCTCTCCCGCAGGGACAGGTGGCCGAACACGTGCTCACCGGCGATGGCGGCCCCGTCGACCTCCAAGTGCTCACCCTGGGTGAGGGTGACCACGACGCCGCGGTCGCCCACCACCCAGGTGCCCGGCACCCCGGGGACGACGACCGGCCGGTCGGACAGCCAGGCCAGCGAGGTGACCGAGAGGAAGCCGTGCGGTGAGGTCAGCGTCGCCTCCTTGGCCTGGTGCCAGGTGGCGTGCTCGCGGGCGAAGGCGCCCACGTCGGGCAGGGTGCTGGTCATCGGGTCCTCCGGCGGGTCGGTGGTGCGGGCCTCCCCCGGCCCAGCGACGGGCACCGCCGCGGCATTCCCCACCGGGACGGTGGGGTTCAGCCGGCGGTCGGGAGCGGCAGCGACGCCACCCGGAGCGCCGGGTGCCGACCGGCGGCGGTGAGCACGGCCCGGGGACTGCGGGCCGTGCCCGGGCAGGAGGCCAGCCGCATGGCCCGGGCGCTGAAGAGCGCCTCGGTGTCCGGCGGGACGACCAGCAGCTCCAGCTGCAGAGCGCCGGGGCCGCAGGTCACGGTGACCAGCTGCGGGTCGCCGGTGCTGAACCCGCCGACCCGGACCACCCGGTCACCGACGGCGAGCTTGCGCGGGACGGCGTGCCAGGTGGCGAAGGGGTAGGTGAAGCGCTGCACCGCGACGCCACGCCGGTCCAGCGCGGCGACCAGCTCGGGCAGCTCGACGGCGAGGTCGGTCGAGCGCGGCCACCAGGCCCCGTGCAGCCCCTCCCCGGCGTCCGTGCGCAGGCTGACCCGCACGTCGATGCCACCGCGGAAGCCGGGGAGCTCCTGCTCCCCGACCCATGCTGCACGGTTCGTCGTCACCCGCACCGCCTCTCGTCCACCGGGGCCGGCGACCTGCTGCCGGACGACCCCGGGGACGACGCTAGGCAGCCCGTGCGCGTCGTCCCACCGGACACGCCGTGCCCCAGCGGACCCGTCCGTCACACGGCTCGTCCTCACCCAGCGTGACGGGTCCTCACACCGACGGCGGGGGCACGAACCGGCCGGTGACGAGGTCGGTCCACAGCCGCCGGATGGCCAGGGAGTTCCGGTCGGCCCGGGCGTGCGCGTTGAGGTGTGGGGCCAGCGGGAAGTCCGCGGGCAGGGACTCCAGGAGGTCGCGGTCCTCCCCCTCCACCTCGTCGTCGAAGGCGAGGATCTCCGCCGCCGGCCGGTCGGCCTCGGAGTCGGTGCGCAGCACCGTCTGGGTCAGCAGGCAGCGCCGGTCGTCCACCGGGGTGATCGCCTTGACCATGACGTGGCCCAGCCCGTCGGGGTAGGTGATGTGGATGTGGCCGAAGAAGGGGGACCACAGCTGGGAGACCGTCCGGCGCACCGTCGTCCCGACCTCCCCGGGGCGCCCCTCGACCGGGATCTCGCCGTAGGTCGACAGACCCCACGGGGTGCGGGTGACCTCGGTGTCGGTCACCTCCGGCTTGTCGATGTTGCCGAACGTGTTGCGGTGCACGAAGGCGACGTGGCCGGGGTCGAAGTTGTTCTCCAGCAGGTGCATGGCGGTGCAGTCGAAGGCCCACTCGTACTCCGGCACCACCCGCCAGGCCGGGTCGTCGAACTGCGGGACCTCCGGCAGGCCGGTGATCGGGCCGCCCTCGGCCTCACTCGCGAGGCACACCCAGACCATCCCGTAGCGCTCCTGGCTGGCCACCATGGTGAGCCCGGACTTCGTGGGGTGCGGGGAGTCCGGGAACTGCGGGATGCGCTGGGTCCGGCCCTGGGCGTCCCACTCCCAGCCGTGGTAGGGGCAGACCAGGTGGCAGTCGGTGACCCAACCGCGGGACAGCGGGGCGTCCCGGTGCGCGCAGCGGTCCAGGGCCACGCTCACCGGACGGCCCGGCGCCGGCCGCCACAGCACCAGGTCCACGCCCAGCACCGTGCGCTTGACCGGACTGCCGTCGACGGCGGCGGCGAAGCCGGTGGCGTACCAGAACCGGCGGAGGACCGGGTGCTCGGACAGCACCAGGTGGTCGGGGCCCGCGTGGCGGGTGGATCGGGTGGTCTGCTCCAGGGTGGTCACGGTGGCTCCACAGCCCGGCCCGTCGCGGAGGCGGGTCGGACCCCACCGGCTGCCCGCGACGCCGTCGCCGACCACACCACCACGCGACGACGACGCCCCCGTCACCTGCAGGTGACGGGGGCGTGACACCGCAGCCCGGTGGAACGGCCTCGTCCCAGGGGCCCGCGACGCGCGGAGCGTGTCGTGGGGTGGGACGAGGTCCTCCCTCAGACGGGCTTGGGCTTGCGGTTCTTGCTCTTGCCGCGCTCGGTCTGGTCCAGCACGACCTTGCGCACCCGCACGGTCGCGGGGGTGACCTCGACGCACTCGTCCTCGGCGCAGAACTCCAGCGCCTGCTCCAGGTTGAGGATGCGCGGCGGGATGAGCCGCTCCAGCTCCTCGGAGGTGGACTTGCGCATGTTGGTGAGCTTCTTCTCCTTGGTGATGTTCACGTCCATGTCGTCGGGACGCGAGTTCTCACCCACGAGCATGCCCTCGTAGACCTCGGTGCCGGGCTCGACCATCATCTGGCCGCGCTCCTGCAGGGAGAACATCGAGTAGGTGGTCGCGACGCCGGAGCGGTCGGCGACCAGCGAGCCGGTGGGCCGGGCGCGCATGTCGCCCAGCCACGGCTCGTAGCCCTCGAGGACGTGGTTGAACACGCCGGTGCCGCGGGTCTCGGTCAGGAACTCGGTGCGGAACCCGATCAGGCCGCGGGAGGGGGCGACGTACTCCATCCGCGCCCAGCCGGTGTCGTGGTGCACCAGGTTCTCCAGCCGGCCACGACGCACGGCCAGGGCCTGGGTCAGCGTGCCGACGTACTCACCGGGGGTGTCGATGGTGACCCGCTCGACGGGCTCGTGCAGCGTGCCGTCGATCATCTTGGTGACGACCTGCGGGCGGCCGACGGTGAGCTCGAAGTCCTCGCGGCGCAGCTGCTCGACCAGGATGGCCAGGGCGAGCTCGCCACGGCCCTGCATCTCCCAGGTGTCGGGGCGCTCGGTGGGCAGCATGCGCACCGAGACGTTGCCGACCAGCTCCTGATCCAGGCGGTTCTTGATCAGGCGGGCGGTGACCTTCTTGCCCGACTTGCCCGACAGCGGCGAGGTGTTGATGCCGATGGTGATCGAGATCGAGGGCTCGTCGACGGTCAGCGCCGGCAGCGGGCGCGGGTCGTCGGGGTCGGCCAGCGTGTCGCCGATGCCGATGTCCTCGATGCCGGCGATGGCGACGAGGTCGCCGGGGCCGGCGCTCTCGGCCGGCACGCGGGTCAGGCCCTCGGTCGACAGCAGCTCGGTGATCTTGACCTTGGTGATGGTGCCGTCGACCTTGCACCAGGCGACCTGCTGGCCGCGCTTCATCTCACCGGAGTGGATGCGCAGCAGCGCGAGGCGGCCCAGGAACGGGGAGGCGTCGAGGTTGGTGACCTGCGCGCGCAGCGGCTCCTCGGCGTCGTACTCCGGCGCCGGGATGGTGTCCAGCAGCGTCTGCACGAGGGGGCCCAGGTCCGGGCTGTCCGGGACGGTGCCGTTCTCGGGCTTGTTCAGCGAGGCCTGACCGGTGCGGCCGTTGCAGTAGACGATCGGGAACTCGAGGGTCTCCGCGGGCAGGCCGGCGTCCTCGAGGAGCTCCATGAAGAGCTCGTAGCACTCGTCGACGACCTCCTCGATGCGCGCGTCGCCACGGTCGGTCTTGTTCACCGCGAGGATGACCGGCATCCCCTTGGCCAGCGCCTTGCGCAGCACGAAGCGGGTCTGCGGCAGCGGCCCCTCGGAGGCGTCCACGAGGAGCACGACGCCGTCGACCATGGACAGGCCGCGCTCGACCTCGCCACCGAAGTCGGCGTGGCCGGGGGTGTCGACGATGTTGACGACGACGGGGTTGCCCTCGGCGTCGGCCAGCCGGATGGCGGTGTTCTTGGCCAGGATGGTGATGCCGCGCTCGCGCTCCAGGTCCATCGAGTCCATGACCCGGTCCTGGGTGGAGTCGTTGTCGGTCCCCTCGCCCTTGGAGCGACCGAGGGCACCGGCCTGGCGGAGCAGGGCGTCGACCAGCGTGGTCTTGCCGTGGTCGACGTGGGCGACGATCGCCACGTTGCGCAGGTCATTGCGGGTGGGCATGCGGAGAGGCACCTCAGGAGATCGGGGTTCGCGGCGCTGGTGGGATCCCCCGAGCACCGCCCGTCGCCGACCGGCGACCCTCCCATGGTAGGCGCTCCCGGGGCAGCTCAGTGCCGCTGTGACCGGTCAGCCACCCCGGAGGAGATGCCGGCGGCCACGCTTGTGACGACGCCCACAGCCAGCCACGCCGGCCAGCCCACCCCGATGGCCAGCACGTGGGCCAGCACGAAGGCCACCAGGTAGACCGCGGCGAGCCCGGCGGTGACCGCCCAGCCGCGCCGGCGCTGCCACAGCCAGCCGGCGGCCACCCCACCGGCGAGGAAGACCGCGCCACCCAGCGCACGGACGCCGGTGCCCTGGGCGATGCCGAAGCCGGCGGCCAGGCCGACCGCGACGGGCAGCGCGCTCGGGAGCCCGGCGAGCCGGGTGGTGCCACGGGAGAGGGTGCTGGTCGACATGGCCCCCAGTGTCCCCGCTCAGCCCGTCGACAGGGCCCAGGGGGCGACCTCCCAGGTGCCGCCGTCGGCGATGTCGAAGGGCGCCGGCCCGTACGCAGAGACGACGGGGACGTCGACCGACCCGTCCCCCAGGTCGACCGTCACCGACTGCGGGGTCTCGGCGTCGGCCCACCCCGCGTAGGTGCGCCAGCCGAGCAGGACGAAGGCGGAGTCACCGGGTGCCAGGCCGATCGGGGCCACCACGCCGGGCAGGCCGGAGGGGTCGCGCCCGGGCTCCACCACCAGGGTCAGCGGCGTGCCGCCCTGCAGGAGCGTGACCGTGGGCGTCCCGGTCAGCAGGCAGGCCGCTGCGCCGGTGTTCGTGGCCGTCACCGCGGCGGCGCGGGCACCCATCGCGGCGTCGAAGCCGCCGACGGTGAGTGCCAGGTCGGCCGTGGCGCAGGGCACCTCCGCCGCCACCCCGGTCGGCGCGGCCGTGGGAGCGGGCTCCGGGACCACCGTCGGCGGAGGCGACGGGGTGCTGGGGGTCGGCGGTGGGGCGCTGGTCGGCGCGGCCTGGGTGACGGCGCTGGGCACCGTGGCGTCCTCGGCGGGCAGCACGGCCGACAGGCCCGCCGCCAGCAGCGCGACGACCGCGGTCACCCCGAAGCCGGCGGTGGCCCACCGCGAGGCGCGGTGCCGGTCCCGGACCGCCCAGCCGACGGCCACACCGGTGAGCGTGACCAGCCCGGTGACAGCACTGCCCCGGGCGACCGCGTCGACGCCGTCCGCAGCGCCCAGCAGCACGACCGCAGCACCTGCGGCCAGGCCGAGCGCGGCCACCACCAGGGCGTCCACGGCGCGCCCGCGGGGCGAGGTCACCGCCGGCCCGCCCAGCGACGACGTCCCGGCCAGGAACCACGCGGTCAGCACCCAGAGGAGGAGCGCAGCGGGCACGACGGCG
Source organism: Modestobacter sp. Leaf380 (assembly GCF_001424485.1). GTDB lineage: Bacteria > Actinomycetota > Actinomycetes > Mycobacteriales > Geodermatophilaceae > Klenkia. The sequence continues at coordinate 9,356 of NZ_LMQC01000020.1, read as the reverse complement.
TGCTGGGAGAAGAAGCTGGCGACCAGGACCACCGGCGCCGCGACGGCCCCCAGCACCCCCGCGCCGGCGCCGGCGACGAGGAGGTCCAGCCACGGCCGTCGGCCACGCGCCACGGCAGCGGCCGTCCCCTCCCCGTCGGTCGCCGTCGACAGGCCGGACACGACGGTGCCCACCCCGACGAGCACGACCAGGGACGTCAGGCCCACCCACCACCAGAGGCCGGCCGAGGCCGCGGCGAGGTCGGCGGGGCAGGTGCCCGAGGACGCGCAGGGCAGCGGGTCGTCGGGGTCGAACCAGCTGGGACGCCACGGTCCGCTCCGCAGGGAGGTCACGACCGTGGCCACCCACCCCGCCAGGGCGAGGACCACCCCGACGGTCGCGCGCGACGTGCCTCGCGGTCCCTCGACCTCCTCCACGACCCCAGCCTGCCGGTGGTCGACCCCGCGGTGGACCACCGACACCCGCGGGTGTCGCTGCGCGACGCGGACGAGGGGCCCCGGGGTGTGGTCACCCGGGGCCCCTCCTCGCGTGCGGTCCCCGCCGTGCGGCGGGGCGGTGGATCAGGCGGTGCGGAGCACGGCCTCGATCTCGAGCTCGACGGAGATCTTGTCGCCGACGACGACGCCGCCACCGTCCATGGGCATGTCGATGTCCACGCCGAACTCCTTGCGGGAGATGTCGGTCTTGCCGGAGAAGCCGGCGCGCGTGCCGCCGTAGGCGTCCGGACCGAAGCCGTTGAGCTCCAGGTGCAGCGTGGTGGGCTTGGTGATGCCCTTGATGGTGAGCTCGCCCTCGACGGTCCAGTCGTCGCCCTTGGGCTTGATCGTGGTGGACCGGAAGGTCATGACGGTGTGGTTGCCGGTGTCGAAGAAGTCGGCGGACTTGATGTGCGCGTCGCGCTGCTCCTGGCGGGTGTCGATCGAGTCCATGTCGACGGTGGCCTCGACGGTGGAGGCGGCCGGGTCCTGCGCGGTGATGACGACGCCCTCGAACTTCGTGAAGTAGCCGCGGACCTTGCTGACCATCATGTGGCGGACGGAGAAGCCGACCGTGGAGTGGGTGGCGTCGATGTCCCAGGTGCCGACGACGTAGCCGGGGATCTGCGTGGTGCTGCTCATGGTCTCTCCAAGTGGTTGAGCGCTTGACTGCTTCGCTGGACCGTAGCGTAGTTGAAGCCTTGAGCATTCCGCCAGTACCCTGAGCACATGACATCAGAGGTGTCGTCCCCACCACCCGCCGACGGCGGGACCCGGTGGTTGGACGAGGGTGAGCAGCAGGCCTGGCGGGCCTGGCTGTACAGCACGCAGCTGCTGGCCGACCGGCTCGACCGGGAGCTGACCCGGGAGACCGGCATCTCCCACGCCTACTACGAGATCCTGGTCCAGCTGTCGGAGACGCCGGGCCGGTCGCTGCGCATGAGCGAGCTGGCCGAGCGGTGCCTGTCCTCGCGCAGCCGGCTCTCCCACGCCGTCTCCCGGCTGGAGGAGCGCGGCTGGGTGCGCCGGCAGGTCTGCGAGTCCGACGGCCGCGGGCAGCTCGCCGTCCTCACCGACGACGGGTTCGCCGCCCTGGAGAAGGCCGCCCCCGTGCACGTGGAGAGCGTCCGCACGCACCTGTTCGACCAGCTCACGCCCGAGCAGGTCGCCGCGATGCAGGACCTGGGACAGACGCTGCTGGCCCACCTGGGCCAGCAGCGCTGATGCTCACTCCCCCCGGAAGAACGCCTCCGGGGTGATCGGCAGGTCGCGCACCCGCCGTCCGGTGGCGTGCCAGTAGGCGTTGCCGATCGCGGCGGCGGCACCGACGATGCCGATCTCCCCGATGCCCTTGGCACCGAGGGGGTTGACGTGTTCGTCGACCTCGTCGAGCCAGCTGATGTCCATCTCGCCGACGTCGGCGTTGGTGGCCACGTGGTACTCGGCGAGGTCGTGGTTGGCGAAGTGCCCGTGGACGGCGTCGAGCACCGACTCCTCGTGCAGCGCCATCGACAGCCCCATCGTCATCCCGCCCAGGAACTGCGAGCGGGCGGTGGTGGCGTTGACGATCCGGCCGGCGGCGAACACGCTGGTCATCCGGGGCACCCGCACCTCACCGGTGTCCCGGTCGACCCGGACCTCGGCGAAGTGCGCCCCGAAGGCGTGCATGGAGAACCGCTCGACCTCCTCCCCCGGCCCGGACGAGCCGGTGACCACCACGCCGCCGGCGGGCAGCTGCCCGCCGTGCTCGGCGTGCACCCGCTCACGCAGCGCCTGCGCGGCGGCCTGGATCGCCGGGCCCCAGGACGTGGTGCCGGTCGAGCCCCCCGCACCGGAGGCCTTCGGCAGCCGGCTGTCCCCGATCCGCAGGTCGACCTCGGCCATCGCGACGCCGAGCGCGTCGGCCGCGATCTGGGTCAGCGCCGTCCACGCGCCGGTGCCGATGTCGGAGGCGTCGATGGAGACCACCGTCGCCTTCCCGGGCACGGCCTCGATCCGGCACTGCGAGGGGCGCCGCCGGGTCGGGTACGTCGACGCGGCGACCCCGGTGCCGACCAGCCGGCGGCCGACCTCGCGGACCCGCGGGCGGGGGTCCCGGCCGGCCCAGCCGAACCGCTCCGCCCCCTGGCGCAGGCAGGCCACCAGGTTGCGGCTGCTCCAGGGCACGTCCCGCTCGGGGTCGCGGGCGGGCTCGTTGTGCACCCGCAGCTCGACCGGGTCCATGCCCAGGGCCACGGCCAGCTCGTCCATCGCCGACTCCAGCGCGTAGACCCCCGGGGTCTCCCCCGGGGCCCGCATGATCGTCGGCGCCGGGACGTCGAGGCGCGCCAGCCGGTGCGTCGTCCGGCGGGCGGGCGCGGCGTAGAGCAGCCGGGTCGCGGTCGCCGTCTGCTCGGCGAACTCCGCGTTGCGCGAGGTGTGCTCGACGACCTCGTGGCTGATCGCGGTCAGCGTCCCGTCGGCCTCGGCGCCCAGGCGCAGCCGCTGGATCGTCGGGGTGCGGTGCCCGACCAGGCTGGACATCTGCTGCCGGGTCAGCTCCAGCTTCACCGTCCGCCCGGTCACCCGGGCGGCCATGCCGGCCAGCAGCTGGTGCACGTGGGTGAAGGCCTTGGAGCCGAACGCGCCCCCCACGTAGGGGGACACGACGTGCAGCTGGTCCTCGGTGATGCCGAACGCCGAGGTGAGCACCGGGACCAGGTTGTGCGGGCCCTGGTTGGCGTCCCACATCCGCAGCACGTCGCCGTCCCAGCGGGCGACGGTCGCGTGCATCTCGATGGGCTGGTTGTGCTGCACGGGCGTGGCGTAGGTGACGTCGACGGCCACCGGGGCCGCGGCCAGGGCGGCGTCGACGTCGCCGATGACGGAATCGGTCTCGAAGCCGGCCATCAGCTGCTCGGGGGCGTACAGGTCGTCCCGGTCGACGGACAGCACGACGTCGGGGGCCTCGCTGTCGTAGCGGACCACCACCCGGCCGATCGCGTCCCGGGCGACCTCGGAGGTCTCGGCGACGACGGCGGCCACCGGTTCCCCGGCGTACTGCACGGTCGCCGACTGCAGGACCCGGATCTCCTCCACGACCTCGCCGAGCCGGGGCGCGTTCTCGTGGGTGAGCACGGCCAGCACGCCGGGCAGCGCCTCCGCGGCCGAGGCGTCGATCGACACCACCCGGCCCCGGGCGACCGGGGACTGCACGATCGCCACGAACGCCGGGGAGCTGTCCAGCTCGTGCTCGTAGGCGTAGGGCGCGCGGCCACGGACCTTGGCCGGGCCGTCGATGCGCCGCACGTCGCTGCCCACCGCGGGCGCGTGCGTCGTGGGCCGGTCGCTGAGCGCAGTCACGCGCGGGCCTCCCCGGAGATCTGCAGCAGGGTGCGGGTGACCAGGTTGGTCGCCATCGGCAGCTTGAAGGCGTTCTCCGGCAGCGGGTCCGCCGCCGCCAGCTCCGCGGCCACCGCGGCCGCGAAGGCCTCCTCGGTGGCCGGTCCGCCGCGCAGCGCGTCCTCCGCGACCGTGGCCCGCCACGGCACGTGCGCGACCCCGCCCAGCGCGATCCGCACGTCGGCGACGACGGCGTCCGGGCCGGTGCCCCGCAGGTCCATCGCCGCCGCGACGCTGACCAGGGCGAAGGCGTAGGAGGCCCGGTCGCGGACCTTGCGGTAGCGCGAGCGGGTCGCCCACGGCAGCGCCGGGACGTCGATCGCGGTGATCAGCTCGCCGTGGGCCAACGTCGTGTCCCGGGAGGGGTCCTCGCCGGGCAGCCGGTGCAGCTCACCGATCGGGACGGCCCGCTCGCCCTCGGCACCGAGCACCCGGACGGTGGCGTCCAGGGCGCGCAGCGCCACGGCCATGTCCGAGGGGTGCGTGGCGATGCAGGTGTGCCCGTCGTCCCCACCCCGGTTCGTGGCGCCCAGCACCGCGAGGTTGCGGTGGTACCCGGCGACCGCGCCGCAGCCCGAGCCCGGCGCCCGCTTGTTGCACGGCATGGTCACGTCGGTGAAGTACGTGCAACGGGTGCGCTGGAGCAGGTTGCCGCCGGTGGTGGCCCGGTTGCGCAGCTGCCCGGACGCCCCGGCCAGCAGCGCCTGGGCCAGCAGCGGGAAGCGCTCGCGCACCCGGGGCTCGGCCGCCAGGTCGGCGTTGGGGACGGCAGCCCCGATCCGCAGGCCGCCGTCGGGGAGGTCCTCGACCTCGGTGGAGGTCAGCTGCCGGACGTCGACCAGCACGTCGGGGGTGGCCACCCCCAGCCGCATCAGGTCGACCAGGTTGGTGCCACCGCCCAGGTAGGCACCCTCGGGGGCCGCGGTCAGCGTGGCCACGGCCCCGGCGGGGTCGGTGGCCTTCTCGTAGCGGAACTCCCTCACGCGCGCACTCCCTGCTCGGTGGCGTACTCGGCGACTGCCGGGACGATGTTCGCGTACGCGGCGCAGCGGCACAGGTTCCCGCTCATCCGCTCCCGGATCTCGTCGTCGGTCAGGTCCACCTGGTCGCCGACCAGGTCCTCGGTGACGGCGCTGGGCCAGCCCGCCCGCGCCTCGGCGACGACGCCCGCGGCGGAGGTGATCTGCCCCGGCGTGCAGTAGCCGCACTGGTAGGCGTCGTGGTCGACGAAGGCCTCGTGCAGGGCGTGGGGCTGCCCGTCCACCGCGAGCCCGTCCGACGTCGTCACCTCCTGCCCCTGTGCGGTGACGGCGAGGACCAGACAGCTGTTGACCCGGCGGCCGTCCAGCAGCACCGTGCAGGCCCCGCACTGGCCGTGGTCGCAGCCCTTCTTGGCACTCGTCGCGCCGAGGCGCTCGCGCATCGCGTCCAGCAGGGAGGTGCGGGTGTCGACGGTCAGCGGCCGGTCGGCCCCGTCGACCCGCAGGGTGATCTGGGTGTCCACCGTCCGGTGGTCCCCGTCCTCCCCCCGGCCGAAACCGTCCCCCGCTCAGGCCAGGTCCTCCGGTGGTGCCGGCCAGCCCTGGCCGACGCCGTCCAGCGGGGCGGTGAAGACCGCCGGGCGCTTCTCCAGGAAGGAGGCCACCCCCTCGGCGGCGTCCGGACCGCTGCCCAGCTCCACCAGCGCCCGGGACTCCGCGCGGTGGGCGTCCCACGGGCTGGCCGCCGAGAGCATCGACCACAGCAGCTGCCGGGACGCGGCCACCGAGACCCCGGAGGTGTTGTCGGCGATCTCGTGGGCGAGGGCGTAGGCGGTGTCCAGCAGCTCGGCGTCGGGGACGACGCGGGACACCAGCCGCCCGCGCAGCGCCTCCGCGGCGTCGAACACGCGGCCGGTGGCCACCCACTCCATCGCCTGGCTGATGCCCACGACCCTGGGCAGGAACCAGCTCGACGCCGCCTCCGGCACGATGCCGCGGCGGGCGAACACGTAGCCGAAGCGCGCGGACTCCGCGGCGATGCGGATGTCCATCGGCAGGATCATCGTGGCCCCGATGCCGACCGCCACGCCGTTGACCGCGGCGATCACCGGCTTGCGCAGCGCCGCGAACGGCAGCGCCCCGATGCCGCCCCAGTCCCGGGCGACGCCGTCGATGGTCCCGGCGTCGGCAGCGGAGGCGCTGCGGTCGAAGGTCCCCGCGCGCTGCAGGTCGGCGCCGACGCAGAAGTCCCGCCCCTGCCCAGTCACCACGACCACCCGGACGGCGGCGTCGGAGTCGGCGACCGCGGCCACCTCGCCGAGCTCGCGGGCCATCTGCGGGGTGTAGGCGTTGCGCCGGTCGGGCCGGTCCAGGGTCAGCGTGCCGACCCCGCCGTCGACGACCCAGGAGACCTGCTCCCACTGCCTCACGACAGCGCCCCGGCCAGCACGAGCCCGGCGACGACGTCGTGGTGCCCGGCCGCGTCGCCCAGCACCAACCGGTCGACCTTGGCCCGCCGCCAGTACAGGTGGGCGTCGTGCTCCCAGGTGAACCCGATGCCGCCGTGCACCTGGATGCAGGTCTCGGCGGCCCGCTCCAGGGTCTCCGCGGCGAACGCGGCCACCGAGGCGGCGGCCAGCGGCAGCTCCTCGGGCGCCCGGTCGGCGGCCCAGGCCGCCCACCAGACCAGCGACCGCAGCTGCTCGACGCCGACCCAGGCGTCCACCAGGGAGTGCTTGACCGCCTGGTAGGAGCCGATCGGCCGGCCGAAGGCGTGCCGCTCTTTGGCGTAGGCGACGCCGACCTCGACCGCGCGGCCGGCGGTGCCCAGGTCCTCGGCGGCCAGCGCGACCAGCGCGACGTCCCGGGCCCGGGCCCAGAGCGCACCGGCGTCGGGCGTGAGCACCCGGGTGTCGGTCGGCGTGACGACGCCGAGGCCGCGGGTGGCGTCCATCGGCTGCCCGGTGACCACCGCTCCCCCGCCGACGACCAGGTCGCCGTCGACCAGGGCCAGGAAGGTGTCTGCACCGACCGCGTCCAGGGCCGGCCGGTCGCCGTCGACGACCGCGAAGGCCCGCGACCCGTCGGCCAGCGCCTGCGCCAGCTCGGGGTGGTCGGCCAGCAGCACCGCGGCCCGCGCAGCGGTGACCAGCGACGGCCCGGCCAGCACCCGGCCGGCCTGCTCGGCGACGACGGCGAGGTCCAGCAGCGACCCGCCCGCCCCGCCCGCGGACTCGGCGACCGTGATGCCGGTGAACCCGATGTCGGCGAGCGCCCGCCGCCCGGGCGCCACCGGCCCCTCCTCCAGCGCGGCCCGCGCCTGTGCCGGGGACGCCTGGCCGGAGAAGAACTGCTCCGCCCCGGCCGCGGCGTCGAGCTGGTCGGTGTCGAGGTCGAAGTTCACCGGGTGCTCCCCGCGGCGTTGAAGGGACGGTGCTTGTCCTCGCGCGGCTCCGGCGGCAGCCCCAGCACCCGCTCGCCGATGATGTTGCGCAGCACCTCGTCGGTGCCTCCGGCGATGGCGATGCCCGGCAGCCAGGCCTGGTTGCGCTGCCAGCGGCCGGCTCCGCCCTCCCTGCCGTCGTCCCCGGGGCCGACGGCGAACACCGCGTCGTCGCCGAGCAGCCGGACCCCGGCGTCGGAGACCAGCTTGGCCGCGGCCGTGCCGGCGAGCTTGCCGGCGCTGGCCTCGGGGCCGGGCAGCCCGCCCTGGCTGATCGCGGTGAGCCGCCGGTAGCCGGTGTACCGGTTGGCCAGCGCGGCGACCGCGGCCCGGCCGACCGCCTGGCGGGCCAGCACCTGCCGCTCGGCCGGCAGTGCCGGCACCGCCTCCCGGGCCAGCCGGGCCAGCGACTCGACCGACAGGCCCAGGTCGTTGCCCCCACCGCCGACCGCGACCCGCTCGTTGAGCAGCGTGGTCAGCGCGACCCGCCAGCCCTCACCGGGCTCGCCCAGCCGCTCGGAGTCCGGGATGCGGACGTCGTCGAAGAACACCTCGTTGAAGTCCGACTGCCCGCCCATCTGGCGCAGCGGTCGGACCGTCACCCCCGGGGCGTGCATGTCGACGACGAACATGGTCAGCCCGCCGTGCTTGGGCCGGTCCGGGTCGGTGCGGGTCAGCAGGACGCCGAAGTCGGCGACGTGGGCCAGCGTCGTCCAGACCTTCTGCCCGTTGACCACCCAGTCCTCGCCGTCCCGGACGGCGGTGGTGCGCAGCGCGGCCAGGTCCGACCCGCTGGCCGGCTCGCTGAACAGCTGGCACCACACGTCGTCGGCCCGCAGCAGCCGGGCCAGGTACCGCTCGTGCTGCTCGGGGGTGCCGTGCGCGACGACGGTCGGCCCGCACATGCCCAGGCCGATGTGGTTGATCAGGCTGGGCACCCGGGCGCGGGCCAGCTCCTGGCCGACGATCGCCTGCTGGGCCAGCGTGCCGGCCTGCCCGCCGTGCTCGGCGGCCCAGGCGACGCCGACCAGGCCGGCGTCGGCGAGCACCCGCTGGGTCCGGCGCAGCGCCTGCTCCTGCTGGCGGGCGTCGGCGGCCTCCTCGCCGGCGTCCAGGTGCACCAGGTCGGCCGCGTGCTCGGCCAGCAGGTCCCGGACGCGCGCCCGGTAGGCGGCCTCGTCCGGTGTGTCGTCGAAGTCCACGCGGGACACCTCTCCTCGTCGAGTGGTGGTGCTGGTGCGCATCCTCCGGTCGGGTCAGGGAACGGTCAACCCTGACTGTCGCTGCGTAGGCTGGTCCCCGTGGAGACCCGCAGCCGGAGTGAACGCAGCGCCGACAGCCGTGCGCTGATCCTCGACGCCGCCGTGGCCTGCCTGGTGTCCGACGGCTACGCCGGGGCCTCGACGCTGGCCGTCCAGGCCCGCGCCGGGGTGTCCCGCGGCCGGCTGCTGCACCACTTCCCCTCACGTGAGGAGCTGCTGGTCGCGGCCACCTCGCACCTGGCCGAGACGATGCTGACCGAGGCCGCCGACCACGCCGTCGCGGTCGGGGCGGGCATCGCCGACGAGGCCGAGCGGGTCGACCGGTGCGTCGAGCTGATCTGGGCGACGTTCTTCGAGCCGCCGTTCTGGGCGGCGATGGAGCTGTGGAACGCCGCCCGCACCGACGAGGCGCTGCGGGCGGCGCTGCGGCCCCAGGAACGCCGGCTGCGGATCGCGATCCGCGGCGTGGCCGACCGCATCTGGGGGCCGACCGTCACCGCGCACCCGCGCTACCCGGTGGTCTCCGAGCTGCTGTTCACCTCGATGCGCGGCGTGGCGATGGCCTACGCCTTCGAGGACCGCCCGCCGGCCACCGACCCCCACGTCGCGCTGTGGCAGTCGCTGGCCCGCGAGCTGGTCCCCGGCTGAGATGCTCCTATGCCTCGTCAAGTGGTCAGGACGTGGTGGATCTCGCGGGCGATGTAGCGCTTGAGGCAGCGGATGATCTCGAGGTTGCTGAGGCCTTGGGCTGGTGCTGGCCTCGGGCTGGACCGACGGCAGCAGCGTCGGGTACCCGGTGCTCTTCGGCGGGGTC
>NZ_LMQC01000019.1 GCF_001424485.1 Modestobacter sp. Leaf380 | reverse complement strand
GACGGCATCACCGTCACCGCACCGATCACCGCCTGCGGCAACGGCATCGGCGTCCTGGGTGACGCCACCGCCACCTGCACCACCCCCACCACCCCGGCCGCTCCCGCKKCCGGCACCGACGGCGGCATCGACGTCGCGGCCCCCGTCCTCATCGGCGGCAACGGCATCGGTGGCCTCGGCGGCACCGGAACCGGCACCACCACCCCCACCACCGGCGCCCCCACCGCCGGCAGCCCCACGACCGGCAGCCCCACCGCGGGCACCGATGGAGGCGGCCTGACCGTCACCGCCCCGGTCACCATCTGCGGCAACGGCATCGGCCTCGCCGGCGACGCCACCGGCACCTGCACCCCCGCCGGCACCCCGACCACGGGAACGCCCACCACCGGCACCCCGACCACCGGCACCCCGACCACCGGCACGCCCACCACCGGCACGCCCGCCGCCGGCGGCGGCCTCACCGTCGACGTCCCCGTCGTCGCCTGCGGCAACGGCATCGGCGTCCTCGGCGACGCCTCGGGCACCTGCACCACGCCCGTCGGCACCACCCCGACCACCGGGACGCCCACCACCCCGATCGTCACCGTCCCGGTGACCGTCTGCGGCAACGGCCTCAGCGTCCTCGGCGACGCCACCGGCGGCTGCACCCCCACCACCGGCACCCCRACCACCGGCACCCCCACCACCCCGATCGTCACCGTCCCGGTGACCGTCTGCGGCAACGGCATCGGCCTCCTCGGCGACGCCACCGGCGGCTGCGCCCCGGCCACCACCCCSACCACCCCGACCACGCCCACGACCACGCCCACGACCCCGGWCGTCGACATCCCGGTCACCRTCTGCGGCAACAGCCTCGGCCTCCTCGGCACCGGCTCGGGCACCTGCGCCCCCACCACCCCGCCCACCACCCCGCAGCCCCCGGTCGTCGTCCCCCCGRTCCCGACCCCCGAGACCCCGACCRCGCCCGGCACCCCGCAGGGCATCACCCCCCTCGTCGTCCAGGGCCCCGCCCCGACCACCGACACCACCCCCACCAACACCACCCCCACCAACACCGCCGCCAGCAGTGACGGCTCACTGGCCTACACCGGCATGGAACTCACCGCCCCCGCCATCGCCGGCCTGCTCGCCCTCCTGCTCGGCGCCGCCCTCACCCTCGGCACCCGCCGCCGGGTGACCCACCAGTAAGACCCCCACAGGGCACCCGTGGCCCGGCCGAGGTGTAGCTCAGGTACGCCGGGGTGAGCGTGGTCTTGGCCGGGTTGGGCATGGAACTCACCGCCCCCGCCATCGCCGGCCTGCTCGCCCTCCTGCTCGGCGCCGCCCTCACCCTCGGCACCCGCCGCCGGGTGACCCACCAGTAAGACCGCGCAGGCGCCACCGGCCCGGCCGCCCCAGAGGGCGACCGGGCCGGTGGCACGCCCTCGATGTCACATCGAGCGGCGTGACCACGGGACGACCCCGCTCGATGTCACATCGAGCGGGGTTGTTCCACGTGGATCAGCGACGGATCAGCTGAAGAGCGCGCTGTACCCGTTCAACGCGGGCTGCCCGCCGAGGTGGGCGTAGAGCACGGTGGCGTCACGGGAGATCTCCCCGGAGCGCACCAGCTCGATGGTCGCGGCCATCGACTTCCCCTCGTACACGGGGTCGGTGACCATGCCCTCGGTGCGGGCGGCGGTCTCCATCGCGCGCAGCGTGACGTCGTCCGGGATGCCGTAGACGCCGGCGTGGAAGCGCTCGTCGAGCTCGACGTCGTCCAGGGTCAGCTCGCGCTGCACGCCGATCGCGGCCGCGGTGCGCTGGGCGATCCGGAGCACCTGGTCACGGGTCTCGGTGGGCTTGGCGGAGGCGTCGATGCCCAGGACGCGGCGGGGGCGGGCGCCGTCCTCCTCCAGCTTGGCGAACCCGGCGACCATGCCGGCCTGGGTCGAACCGGTCACCGAGCAGACGACCACGGTGTCGAAGAAGACGCCCAGCTCCTGCTCCTGCTGCGCCACCTCGCGAGCCCAGTTGGCGAAGCCGTGGCCGCCCAGCGGGTGGTCCGAGGCGCCGGCCGGGATGGCGTAGGGCTTGCCGCCGCGGGCCTCGATCTCGGCGAGCGCGGCCTCCCAGCTCTCCTTGAACCCGATGCCGAAGCCGGCCTTGACCAGCCGCACGTCAGCACCGGCCAGCCGCGAGATCAGGATGTTGCCGACCTTGTCGTAGACGGCGTCGGGCCAGTCGACCCAGCTCTCCTGGATCAGCACGCAGGACAGCCCCAGGTGCGCGGCGACCGCGGCGACCTGGCGGGTGTGGTTGCTCTGCACGCCACCGATGGAGACCAGGGTGTCGCAGCCCTGGGCCAGCGCCTCGGCGACCAGGTACTCGAGCTTGCGGGTCTTGTTGCCGCCGTAGGCGATGCCGGAGTTGCAGTCCTCCCGCTTGGCCCAGACGGCGGCGCCGCCCAGGTGCTCGGTCAGCCGGTCCAGGCGGTGCACGGGCGAGGGGCCGAACAGCAGGCTGGTGCGGGGGAAGTCGTCGAGCGTCGTCACGGGGTCTCCTCGGTCAGTTCGGACAGCAGCGCCGTCCAGATGGCGGTGGTGGTGCCGACGGCGGCCTCGACGTCGTGGTGCTGGCAGGCGGTGATGAGCTGCTCGTGCAGGTCCACCGAGTCCGCGCCGTGGGCCGCGGCGAACCGCAACCGCTCCAGCCGGCGGACGACGGGGGTGAAGCGGTCGACGGTGGCCCGCACGGCGCCGTTGCCGCACCGGTCGACGAGCACGTCGTGCAGGTCGTCGTCGGCGTCCATCGCGGCGTCGACGTCCCCGGCGCGGACGGCCGCGGCGAACCGGTCGTTGGCCGCGCGCATCGTGGCGACGTCGTCGGAGCTCACGGCGGGGACGGCGGTTCGGACGGCGAGCTCGTGCATGGCCCGGACGACGACCGCGGCGTCGTGCACGACCGAGGGCACGACGGCGGTGACCCGGGTGTGGCTCTGCGGCTTGGACTCGACCAGGCCCTCGTCGGCCAGCCGGGCCAGCGCGGTGCGGACCGGGGCCACGGAGAGCCCCAGCCGGACGGCGAGCTCGGCGTCCTTGACCACCCCGCCGGGGGGCAGCTCGCCACTGACGATGGCCTCCCGGATGGCGACGAGCGCCTGGTCGCGCAGCAGGACACGGGGGGCGGTCACAACTGAAATCTCAGATGTCAGTCAGCCGGATGTCAAGTGGCAGGACCGTTGCGGACGTCGTCGGTCCTGCTCGTGGCGACCACCCCACCTCCTCGCGCAGGCTCCGGGGCATGGACTGGAGCACCGACCCCACCGTCGCCGCCGCGTACTTCGCGCACCGTCTGACGGTCGAGACCGACGTCAGCGACGTGCACGCCGCCCTGGAGTCCGGCGACCCCGGCTTCGTGCTGGTCGACGTGCGCAGCCGGGAGGCGTGGGACCAGGGCCACGTCCCCGGCGCGGTGCACGCACCCGTCGGTGACCTGGTCACCGACGGTCCGGTCGTCGTCCACTGTTGGGGGCCGGGTTGCAACGGGGCCACCCGGGCCGGGCTGCGCCTGGCCGCCCGGGGGGTGCGGGTGCGCGAGATGCTCGGCGGCTTCGAGTACTGGGCGCGCGAGGGGTTCGCGGTCCAGACGGCCGACGGGGTGCACCACCCGACAGCCGACCCGCTGACCGCGCCGGCCGGGGCGGTCTGCGGTTGCTAGCGGTTCAGGACGGCTGGGTGGGACAGCGTGGCGCCAGGTTCTCGGTCGCCCAGCGGGCCAGCTGGTCCAGCACCGGGGACAGCGCCTCCCCCGACGGCGTCAGCCGGTAGGTGACGCCCACGGGCGGGCCGGCGTCGACGGTGCGCTCGACCAGTCCGCCCTGGGCCAGCTCGGTGAGCCGGTCGGACAGGACGGAGTCGCTGATCCCGGCGACGGCGCGGCGCAGCTCGCTGAAGGTCGCCGGACCGCTGGTCAGCACCGACACGACCATCCCGTTCCAGCGCTTGCCGAGGAAGGAGAAGGCGTGCGTCAGCGCGGCATCACAGGCCCGGGGTTCGTGCTGCACGTCCGCCACACCCACAGCGTACCGGTGCTAGCGTTTCCGGCGTCGCTCTGTTTTACCTAGCTGCACACCTGAGAGAAGTGATCCCCGTGTCCCTGTTCCGCCTGGACGCCAGCATCCGCACCGAGGGCTCCGCCAGCCGCGCCATCGCCGACATCGTCGAGGCGCAGTGGCGCGACGGCGCACCCGACGCCCCGGTCACCCGCCGGCACGTCGGCACCGAGCCGCTGCCGGCCACCGCCTGGGGCGACGCGGTCAACGCGGCCTACACCCCGGCCGAGCAGCGCACCGCCGCGCAGACCGAGGCCGTCGCCCTCGCCGCGACCCTGACCGACGAGCTCGTGGACGCCGAGGCGCTCCTGCTCGCCGTCCCGCTGTACAACTTCGGCGTCTCCCAGCACGTCAAGAACTGGGTCGACCTGGTCATCACCGACCCGCGGATGGCCCCCGGCCAGCCGCCGCTGCTGGCCGGCAAGCCCGCCGTCCTGGTCACCGTGCACGGCGGCAACTACAGCGCCGGCACCCCGCGCGAGGACTGGGACCACGCCACCGGCTGGCTGCGCCGCATCCTCGCCGACGTCTGGCAGCTCGACCTCACCGTCGTCACCCGCGAGTTCACCCTGGTCGGGGTCAACCCGGCCCTCGACGAGTTCACCGCGATGGCCGAGGAGCTCAAGGCCGACGCCGAGCGCGAGGCCGCCGAGCACGGCCACCGGCTGACCACCGCGCGTCGCGTCGCCGCCTGACCCTGCTTCCTCCCAGGCGGGGGAACCCCAGCACCCCACGGCGCGCCGGTCAGGGGGTGCTGGGGTTCCCCGGCCCGGGGTCGTCGGAGAGCCGCGACCAGAGCAGCTCGTCGTGCTTCACGCCGTCCCCGAAGCGGTACGAGCGGCGCAGCCGGCCCTCCAGGGTGAACCCGGCCCGCGCGGCGACCCGACCCGACGCCGGGTTCTCCACCGCGTGCGCCAGCACCACCCGGTCCAGGCCCAGCTCGGCGAACGCCCACCGGCAGACGGCGTCCACCACCCGCGGGGCGACCCGCCGGCCCCGGGCCGCCGGAACCACCCAGTAGCCGACCTCCGCGTCCAGCTGCACCGGGTCGATCGAGTGCAGCGACACCGAGCCGAGCAGGCCGCCGTCGGCCCGGGCCACGACGGCCCGCGACACGTGGCCCTCCCCCTCACTGCGCCGGGCCAGCCACTGCGTGGCCTCCTCGAGGGACGACGCGCCACTGCCGTTCCACAGCCGGACGGCGGGGTCCTGCAGCGCCGCCCACACCGCGTCCAGGTCGGTGGGCCGCCACGGGCGCAGCCGGAGTTCGTCGACGTCGATCTGCACCCGCCCATCCTGTGCGAGACCAGGGACGGCGGGTAGCCCGACGAGATGGACACCAGCTGGCCGATGGCCGCCCAGGCCACCCTGCACTGCCTCACCGGGTGCGCCGCCGGGGAGGTGACGGGCATGGTGCTGGCCGCCGGCCTCGGCTGGGGCAACGGCACGACGATCGTGGTCTCGCTGCTGCTGGCCTTCGCGTTCGGCTACGCCCTGACGATGCGCGGCGTGCTCCGGGCCGGGCTGCCGCTGCACCGGGCACTGCGGGTGGCGCTGGCCGCCGACACCGTCTCGATCGCGGTCATGGAGGTGGTCGACAACGGCTTCGTCCTCGTCGTCCCGGGCGCCCTGGCCGCCGGCCTCACCACCTGGTTGTTCTGGTGGTCGCTCGCCCTCGCCCTGGGCCTGGCCTTCCTGGTGGCCTGGCCGGTGAACCGCTGGCTGATGTCCCGCGGCCGGGGGCACGCGGTGGTGCACGAGCTGCACCGAGCCGACCGTGGTGGGATCGGCGGGTGACCGCAGCAGAGCCCGTCGTCCGCCTCGCGCAGCGCCGGGACGTCCCGCGCCTGGCCGCCACCCTGGCCGCGGCCTACCCCGACTACCGCTGGACCTCCTGGGCCTTCCCCGAGGACGGGCGGGCGCAGCGGGTGCACCGCTGGCACGAGCTCGTCGCGGGGCTGGCCGGGGTCGACGCGCAGACGACGTGGGTGACCGACGACTGCGCCGCCGTCGCCACCTGGACCCCGCCGGGCGACCCGGCCCCGGCCGCGGACCTGCAGGCGGTGCTGGACCGGGACCTGCCCAAGGTGTTCGGCAGCCGGCACCGGGTCGTCCAGGCCACCGACCGGATCGCCGCGGCCGGACGGCCGGAGACCCCACACTGGTGGCTGGTGTCGGCCGGGACCCGTCCGTCACAGCGTTTTGCCGGCCTGTCCCGCGCCGTCGTGACGCCGGTGCTGGACCGCTGCGACGCCGACGGCGTCCCTGCGGCGCTGGCCGCCTACACCTCCGGTGTCGTGCACTGGGCCGAGGCGCTGGGCTTCGTCGTCACCCAGTCGACCCGCAGCGCCGTGGACCACGAGCTGCCGGTCTGGACGCTGGTCCGCCCGCCCCGCGGGGCCTGAGGGGCGGGCGGACCGGAGCGGTCAGTCGCGCGGGCCACCCGCGACGTAGACGACCTGGCCGGACACGAAGCCCGCACCCTCACTGGCCAGGAACGACACCGTGTGCGCGATGTCCTCGGGCTGGCCGACCCGGGCGACCGGGATCTGCTTGGCGGCCATCGCCTTGAAGTCCTCGAAGGGGACGCCGACGCGCTCGGCGGTCGCCGCCGTCATCTCGGTCTCGATGAAGCCGGGGGCGATCGCGTTGGCGGTCACGTTGTAGCGGCCCAGCTCGATCGCCAGGGTCTTGGTGAACCCCTGCATGCCGGCCTTGGCCGCGGAGTAGTTGACCTGGCCGCGGTTGCCCAGCGCCGAGACGCTGGACAGGTTCACGATCCGGCCGAACTCGGCGGCGACCATGTGCTTCTGGGCGGCCTTGCTCATCAGGAAGGCGCCGCGCAGGTGCACGTTCATGACGGCGTCCCAGTCCTCGACGCTCATCTTGAACAACAGGTTGTCGCGGGTGATGCCGGCGTTGTTCACCAGCACGGTCGGCCCGCCGAGCTCCTCGGCCACGCGCTCGACCGCGGCGTTCACGCTGGCCTCGTCGGCGACGTCCGCGCCGACCGCGATCGCCTCGCCGCCCGCGGCCTGGATCGCCGAGACGGTGCCCGCGCAGGACCCCTCGTCCAGGTCGAGGACCGCCACGGCCATGCCGTCGGCCGCCAGCCGGGTGGCGATCGCCGCCCCGATGCCCCGAGCAGCTCCCGTCACGATCGCCGTCCGCTGTGCCTGCGCCATTGCCTGCTCCTCTGCTACTGGTGAGTAGAACGTCTGCGCTGATCTCTACCAGCCTCACCTGCGCGCCCGCGCGGCACCACCCGGGCGGGTGGGAAGGCCCAGGTCAGGGTCGCGGACCCGGGTCCGGTGGCCGATGGGGAACCGACCGGTCCCCCCGCACACCACCGACGGAGCCCTCCCGTGCCGCACCCGACGCCCCCTGGCCGGCCCGACGCCGGCCGCACCCGGGTCCTCGCGGCCCTGGTGGGCGCGTCGGCAGCGATCGGGCTGCTCGCCCTGCTGGACCCGACGACGCTGCGCCCCGGCGCCTGGACGGCGGTCTTCCTCGCCGTCCTCGGGGCGGCGGCACTGACCGCCCTGGCCCTGCTCACCGTCGGCCGTGACTGGTCCGACGCCGTGCTGGGTCTGCTCGTCTGCTGCCTGATGGGGCTGGTGCTCCTCTCGGTGCTGGCCAACCAGAGCCGCGCCGGCGGGATGCTGAACGTCGTCCTGCTGTTGCCCAACGCCGTCTACGCGGCCGTGTACCTGTCCCGGGCGGCGAGCCGGGCGGCCATGGTGACGCTGACCGCCTGCACCGGGGCGGCCATGGGCGCCATCACCAGCGACCCGCTGCAGTGGCTGACGCTGGTCGCCCTGCCGCTGCTGGCCTTCCTGGGGACCACGGAGGTCGTCCTGCGGCTGCGCCACCGACTGGGCAGCGCCCTCGAGGCGCTCCACCGGCAGACCGTGACCGACCCGCTCACCGGCCTGCTCAACCGGCGCGCCCTGCAGGACCGGGTCGCCGCCACCGCCGGCGGCACGCCGGGCACCACCACGGTGGCCGTCCTGGACATCGACCGCTTCAAGACCGTCAACGACACCCTCGGCCACGCCGCCGGGGACGAGCTGCTCCGGCGGTTCGCGGCCGGGCTGGCCGCCGAGACCCGGGACGAGGACGTCGTGGTCCGGCTGGGCGGCGAGGAGTTCCTCGTCCTGTCCACGACCCCGGCCGACCGGGCCGGCGCCTACGCGGAGACGCTCCGGGTGCGGGCCGCGGAGTGGATGGCCGACTGGTCGGCCACCGTCAGCATCGGCGTCGTCACCCTCGCCGGACCCCCGCCCGACGGGCTGGTCGGTGCCGAGCTCGAAGCCGCGGTACAGGCGGCCGACGCCTGCCTCTACGCCGCCAAGCGTGGCGGGCGCGACCGCGTCGTCCTCGCGGAATGGCCACGGGAGCGCCCTGCCGGGGCCGACGCCGTCCGGGCCGGCGTGTCCGGCTGAGCCGGCGTGCGTAGTCTCTGCGGCACAACAGAACACACCGACAGGGGAGCGCCAGGAGGCGCTGAGAGTGCGGGAGACCGCAGACCCTCGAACCTGAACCGGGTCATGCCGGCGTAGGGAGTCTGGAGAGAGCACCATGACCGCTGAGGTCACCCGTCCGACCGCTGCCACCGAGGCCGCACCGCGCCGCTCCTGGCGCACCGTGGACATCGTCACGACCGCCGTGCTGGGCGTCGCGTTCGGTGTCGTGTTCATCCTGTGGAACCTGCTCAACTCCACCGTGGGCAGCGCGTTCTCCTTCTTCCCACCCGTGCAGGGCCTGATGAACGGCGTCTACCTGCTGCCCGGCCTGGTCGCCGGCCTGCTGGTCCGCAAGCCCGGCGCGGCCACCTTCGCCTCCACGCTGGCCGCCGCGGTCAGCCTGCTCGCCTCGCCCTACGGCGGGATCATCGTGGTGTACGGCCTGGTCCAGGGCCTGGGCGCCGAGTTGGGCTTCGCCCTCACCCGCTACCGCACCTTCGGCTGGGGCACCGCGGTGCTGGCCGCGGTCACGGCGGGGCTCTCGACCTCGGTGCTGGACAACTCGCTCTACTACGCCGACCTGGGCTTCTGGGCCTACCAGCTGCCCTACACCGTGCTGACCGTGATCAGCAGCGTGCTGATCGCCGGGGTGCTCGGGCTGCTCCTGGTCCGGGCCCTGGCCCGCACCGGCGCGCTGAGCTCCTTCGCCTCCGGGCGCAGCCGCGTCTGAGCACGGCCCGGTCGCGGTCCAGGCACGGGGCCTGGCGGTCCGGCACGCCTCCCGGCTCGCCTGGGCGCTGACCGGCGTCGACCTGGACGTCGCCCCCGGCGAGCGGGTGCTGGTCACCGGCCGCTCCGGGGCCGGCAAGTCCACGCTGTTCGCCGTCCTGGCCGGGCTGCTGGACCCCGAGGCCGCCGAGGTCACCGGTGAGCTCACCGTCGACGACCGCTCCCCCGCCGACGCCCGCGACCGGTTGGGCCTGCTGCTGCAGGACCCCGACAGCCAGCTGGTGATGACCCGCGCCGGGGACGACGTCGCCTTCGGCCTGGAGAACGCCGGGCTGCCGGCCGCGCTCATCTGGCCGCGGGTCGACGAGGCGCTGGCCACCGTGGGCTGGCGGTACGGCCGGGAGCGCCCCACCCAGGCGCTGTCCGGCGGGGAGAAGCAGCGGCTGGTGCTGGCCGGCGCGCTGGCCCGCCGTCCCGGGCTGCTGCTGCTCGACGAGCCGACCGCCCAGCTGGACCCGGCCGGCTCCGACGTCGTCCGGACGGCGGTGGCGCGCGCCGTCGCCGACCGCCGGACGACGCTGCTCGTCATCGACCACGACGCAGCGCCCTGGCTGCCGCTGGTGGACCGGGTGGTGGAGGTGGTCGACGGCGGGCTCATCGAGCACAGTCCGGGGTGGACGCCGGCGCCCCGGACGGCGGGGCTGGACCTGTCGCGCCCGGGAGCGTGGATCAGGGTCCCTGATCAGAGTCCGTCCTCCTCGACGAGATGTGGTGAGGGAGGACGGACGTGGACCAGGGACCCTGATCCACGCTCCTCCCCCCGGCTGGCGGCAGCGGCGGCCGGTTTCACCCACCGCGGGGCGCAGCAGCCCTCGCTGGCGCCCACCGACCTGGAGCTCCCCGCGGCCGCCGTCACGGCGGTGACCGGGCCCAACGGCACCGGCAAGTCCACGCTGGCCCTGCTGCTGGCCGGGCTGCGCGCGCCCTCGACCGGCCGGGTCGTCGCCTCCGCGGAGCTGGCCGCCCGCGGGGTCCGGGAGCCGCACCGGTGGCGGGCCGGGGAGCTGGTCACCCGCATCGGGACGGTCTTCCAGCAGCCCGAGCACCAGTTCCTCACCGGGCGGCTGCGCGACGAGCTGGAGCTGGGCCCGCTGCGCTCGGGCGCCGGGTCCACCGCGGCCCGGGCCCGCGCGGAGGAGCTGCTGGAGCGGCTCGGGCTGACCCCGTTCGCCGACGCCAACCCCTTCACCCTCTCCGGCGGGCAGCAGCGCCGGCTGTCGGTGGCCACCGCGCTGGCCACCGCCCCCCAGGTGCTGGTCCTGGACGAGCCGACGTTCGGCCAGGACGCCGTCACCTGGCGGGAGCTGGTCACCCTGCTGGCGGAGCAGCGCGCCGCGGGCTGTGCGGTCTGCGTCGTCACCCACGACCGGGACCTGGTCGACGTCCTCTCCGACGCCGAGCTCGCGCTGTGACGGCGTCCCTGGCGCTGGGCCCGACTCCCGACGTCCCGCTGTCCCGGGTGAACCCGGTCGCCCAGATCGTGGCCACCGTCGTCGTCAGCCTGGTGCTGCTGTCCACCCTGGACGCGGTGACGCCGGCCGTCGTCGTCGCCGCGGAGCTGTGCCTGCTCCCGGCGGCCGGGCTGACCGCGCCGCGGGTGCTGCTGCTGCGCACCTGGCCACTGCTGCTCAGCGCGCTCACGGTGGGCCTGGTCAACCTGGTGCTGGGGGACTCCGGGCCGCTCACCGCCCTGGGGATCGCGCTGCGGGTGATCGGGCTGGCGCTGCCCGGGGTGCTGCTGGTGGCCTCGACCGACCCGGTCCGGCTGGCCGACGCGCTGATCGTGCACTGGCGCTTCCCACCCCGGTTCGCCGTCGGGGCGCTGGCTGCGCTGCGGCTGGCCCCGCTGCTGGTCACCGAGTTCGAGACCGTGCGGCTGGCCCGCCGCACCCGCGGCGTCGAGACCGGCCGCAACCCCGTCGCCCAGGCCCGGGCGTTCGCCGGGGTCGCCTTCACGCTGCTCATCGGCGCGGTCCGGCGGGCGGGACGCCTGGCCACCGCGATGGACGCCCGCGGCTTCGACTCCGGCGTCCCGCGTACCAACGCCCGGGGCTCGGTGCTGCACACCCGGGACGCGCTCTTCGTCGCGGGCGCGGTGCTGGTCGGGGCGGTCGCCGTCACGACCAGCGTGCTGACCGGGGCCTTCGACCCGCTGTTCGTCGGCGGCTGACCCGACCGCCCCCGGCCCGCCGGGGACGGATCAGGACCGGGAGAGGGTGTCCGGGTAGGGCTGCAGGTACTGGGCCACCAGGTAGGTGCGGCGGTCGGCGCCGTCGTCGGCACCCCGGGTCCGGTCCGACCACCGGGCCAGGACGGCGTCCACCTCGCGCGCCAGCTCCTCGGCCTCCGCCTTGGTCAGCCGCATCGTGACGTTGGTGATCGACACGGTGGTCGCGTCGTCGGTGCGCCGGGCGTGGGCGGCGTCGACGACGGCGTGCCCCCAGGCGGTGGACTGCCGGCGGAAGACGCCGACGGCGGCCGCACCGCCGGGAGCGGCCTCCAGCTCGTCGAGGCTGATGCTGAGCCCGTGCTCGGCGACCAGCCGCCACACCCGGTCGCGGCGGTCCCGGCCCTCGCCCTCGGCCTCCTCGACCAGGCCGTACTTGGCCAGCTGGCGGAGGTGGAAGCTGGCCTGGTTGGCCGGGATGCCCAGCTCCCGGGCGACGTCGGCGGCCCGCACGGGGCCGGTTGCGTACATCTCGTCGACGATCCGCGAGCGCACCGGGTGGGCGAGCCCGCGCAGCACCCGGGGGTCGTGCACCGGGCGGGTGGCCCCGGGCTCCTGGGTCATGCGCCGACCCTACCCAGTCCCGCACCCGTCAGTGCGCAACGACCGTTGCGCAACAACCAGTGCGCACCATACGGTGCGCGTCATGCCCGGCCACCCCCCGCTCGCTCGCAACCGCGACTTCCAGACGCTGTGGGTCGGCCAGACCGTGGCCGAGCTGGGCAGCCGGGTCAGCACCTTCGCCTTCCCGCTGGTCGGGTTCGCGCTGTCGGGCTCGGCGGTCGTGGCCGCCCTGGCCGAGGCGGCGTTCCTGGCCGGCACGGTGCTCACGCTGCTCCCGGCCGGGGTGCTCGTCGACCGGTCGGACCGCCGCCGGCTGATGGTCGGGGCGGCCGCGACCGGGGGCGCGCTCTACACCTCACTGGCCGTGGCCGGGGCGGCCGGCGTCCTGTCCGTGCCGCACCTGGTCGTGGTGGGCCTGCTGGTCGGCGCTGCCGTCGGGGTGTCCGGCCCGGCGCAGGTCTCGGCGATCCGGTCGGTCGTGCCCACGGGCGACCTCCCGGCGGCGCTGGCCCAGAACGAGGCACGTCAGCACGTCGCCTCCCTGCTCGGCGGCCCGCTGGGCGGGGTGCTGCTGGGGGTCGCCCGCTGGCTCCCCTTCGCCGTCAACGCCGGGACGGCGGTCGTGGCCTGCTGGGCGGTGCGCCGACTGCGCACCGACCTGTCGGGGCCCCCGGCGGACGGCCCCCGCCCCCGGCTGCGCACCGAGCTCGGCCAGGGCCTCCGGTTCGTGCTGGCCCGCCCGCTGTTCCGGACCCTGCTGGTCTGGTCCGCCCTGACCAACCTCGTGCTCAACGCCCTGCTGTTCGTGGTGGTGCTGCGGATGGTCTCCGACGGGGTCTCCCCGGGCGCGATCGGGCTGGTCAACGCGGCGGCCGGCATCGGGGGCGTGCTCGGGGCGGTGC
Organism: Modestobacter sp. Leaf380; assembly: GCF_001424485.1. Taxonomy (GTDB): domain Bacteria; phylum Actinomycetota; class Actinomycetes; order Mycobacteriales; family Geodermatophilaceae; genus Klenkia. Next base: position 601,005 of record NZ_LMQC01000019.1, on the reverse strand, counting down.
TGGCCCCGGCGCTGGTCCGGCGGCTGCCGACGGGGCGGCTGACCGTGGCGGTGGCCTGGTCGGTCGTGCTGCCCCTGGTGCCGTTGGTCTGGTGGGCGCACCCGGTCGTCGCGGCGTCGTCCCTGGTGGTGGTCCTGCTGCTCAACCCGGCCGGCAACGCCGGGATCGGCGCCTACCGGATCGCCGTCACACCGGCGGACCTGCAGGGCCGGGTGCAGGCCTCCTCGAGCTTCCTGTCCACGGCGGTGATGCCGCTGGCCCCGCTGCTGGGTGGGGTGCTGCTGGAGTCCCGCGGCGGGGGGACGGCGACCGCCGTCCTGCTGGTGGCGACCGCCGGTGCCGCGCTGGTCGTCACCCTCAGCCCCCAGGTCCGCCGGGTCCCCCGCCCGGAGCAGTGGCCGGACACCGCCGAGTGCGGAGCCGTGCCGGTCACGGGGACGCGATGACCGGCACCGCTCCGCACTCGGCGGGGCGGGCCCGGACGCACGACGGCCGGGGCCCCGTGCGGGACCCCGGCCGTCGGTGGGCGCGGTGCGGTTACTGCTGACCGGCTGCCAGGGGGGCGCCGGCGGGCACGAACCGGGCCGTGGTGGGCGGGCCCCACTGGTTGGGCTGCGGCTCGCCCTCGAGGCAGTAGAAGACCAGCAGCACGATGCCGCCGACGAGGGGCACCAGGCCGATCAGCAGCCACCACGCCGAACGGCCGGTGTCGTGCAGCCGGGTCACGGCCGAGGACACGCTGGGCACGGCGAGCGCCAGGTAGACGACGAAGAGCAGCAGGGCCGGCCCGCCGGTGACGCTGACCTGACCCGGCTCCGACGACTGGCCGAAGGCGGTGAACACGACCGCGGACACCACGACCATGACGACGAACACGGGCAGGAAGTACTTGAGCCAGAAGGTGGACCGGTTGATCCGGCCGCGGCTGACGTACCAGGACACGAGCGCTCCAGGGGGGAGGGGCGCAGACGGCGTCGGCTGCGGGGTGGGCCAGGAGCGGAGACCCGCCCGGCACCGCGGAGCATGCCGGACAAACCGCAGGTCAGAGGCTCGACACGCAGGTCAGTCCTTGCGGCGCTGCGCCGTCTCCACGGAGATCGCGCACAGGCCCGCCGACACCGCCAGGGCGATGGCGAGCAGCAGCTGCGGCACCTCGCCGAGCAACAGGGCCACCACGAGCGGCACCGTGCCGAGCACGCCGAGGTCGGGACCGCGGACCAGGGTCGCCCCCACCCCGGTCGGGACGGCGCCCACCGGCGAGGACAGCACCGGCCCCGACCAGTCCAGCTCGGGCCGGTAGCCGCCGCGGACCGCGGCCCCGGCCCACGCCGGTGCGGTCACCATCCCCAGGACGACCCACTCCCAGCCCAGACCGACCGCACCGGCCGACACCCCGCAGAGCAGCACCAGGCCGACCAGCGGGACGACGGTGCGAGCCCGGACCAGCTCGCGCGACCCCAGCGGCAGCGCACGGTCCGCGGCCGGGGAGCCGTGCGCCCGCCGGCTGGGCTCCCCCAGCGCGACCGCGGCCAGGCCCCAGCCCAGGACGACGGCGACCGCGACCAGCGCCGGCACCTCACCGAGACCGCTGGTCCGGGCGGCCAGGACCGGCAGCGCCGCGCCGATGGCCAGCTGGCCCCACCGCCACGGGGACCGGGCGAGCACGGCCAGGTCCGCGGCGACGACGGCCTGCCACGGCTGCCGCACCCAGGACCAGCGGCGCTGCCGCCGCGGCGGGTGCACCGGGGTGCCCAGTGCCCGGCCGAGCTCCCGGGTGTCCAGCGACAGTGCGGACGCCGAGGCGACGAAGACCGCCGCGCCCCGCTCCCGCAGCGCGCCGGCGGGCAGCCGTCCGGTGACCCGGTCGGCGGCCAGCAGCGCGGCGACCGCGAGCACCGCCGGGACGCCGAGCAGCAGCGGGAGCGGGACGTCGGGGGCGGCGGGCACCCAGTCCCAGGCGTCGACGAGCGTCCCGCCGACCGCGGGGACGACGACCACCGCGGTGGCCAGCCCGCCGGTGACCGGGGCGACCCAGCCGGTCCGCCCGGAGGCCTGCAGCACGACCAGCCCACCGACGACGGCGAGCGCCAGCAGCCCGGCCCCGGCGACGGTGACCGCGACCTCGGGCACGGAGGGCACCTGGGGGGCGGCCAGCACCACCGGCAGCGCGACCGTCACGGCGGCCACCACGCCGACCAGCCCGGTCTTGCCCAGCTCGCCGCGCAGCAGCCCGCGCCGTCCCGCCGGCAGCGGCAGCCACCAGGCGGCGGTGGCCGGGGTGGCGCTGACCGGGCCCAGCCGGGACAGCAGGGCCACGACGGCGGCGGTGACCAGCACGGCGGCGGCGAGCGCGGTCAGCTCGCCGGGCAGCACGGTGGAGCCGGTCGCCGGGCGGGCGGCGATCCGTTCCCGCAGCGAGGCGAACGCACCGCCGAACACCGCGACGACCACGGCCGCGGTGGTGAGCGCGGACAGCACGTCCCCGCCCAGGGTCAGCCAGCTGGTGTCGGCACGGGTCGCGGTGGCCCGGCGGGTGTACCGCCGGACCCCCGCACCGGAGAGCTCCAGGGCCGGGTCGGCGTTCACCCCTCGTGCAGCGCCGCGACGGCGACCTTCGGGGAGACGACGGTGCACTCGTCGTCGTCGACGACGAGCACCCGGCGGGCCACGGTGGACAGGAACTCGGGGTCGTGGCTGGCGAAGACGACGGTGAGCCCGTCGGCGACGTCCTCGGCAATCCGGGCGGCCAGCCGCCGGCGCATCTGGGCGTCGAGGCGGCGCTCGGGCTCATCGAGCACCAGCAGCCGGGCCGGGCGGACGAAGGCGGCCGCCAGGGCGAGCCGGCGGCGCTGCCCCGACGACAGCGCCGAGGGCAGCGCGTGCGCCCGCTCGGTGAGGCCGAACTCCTCGATCTCCTCGGCCACGGCCTGCTCGGCGTCGGTGACGCCGTGACCGCGGGCGGTGAGCAGCAGGTGCTCGGCGCCGGTGAGGGAGGGGAAGAACGCGTCGTCGTCCAGGACGGTGGCGACGGCGCGACGGAAGCCGGCCTCGCGCTCGTCGACGTCCCGGCCCTCGAGCTGGACGGTCCCGGCCAGTGCCGGCAGCAGGCCGACGACGGTCTGCAGCACGGTGGACTTCCCGGCCCCGTTGGGTCCGATGACGCCCAGTGCGGTCCCGGCCTGCACGCTCACGGTCACCGGCGCGCAAACCGGCTCCCCGCCGTAGCCGACGGACAGGTCGTGCACCTCGAGGAGCCCGGTCTTCGCCATCGCGGGCAGCGTAGGGCGCCCCGCTGTGCGCCTCAGCGCTCGGTGCGGTCCTCGACGCGCTCCTCGGCGGCCGCCTCGACGAAGGGCTCGGCCGGGGACGGCACCTCGGGGGCGGGCACCGGCCGGCCGGGCAGCACCAGGTTCGCCACGATCGCCACGACCGCGGACACCACGATGCCGGAGCTGAACAGCGCGCCCCACTCCCCGGCGATGCCGGCGATGGCGTCCGGGGCGGCCGCGATGCCCCGGCCCAGCGCGATGGACATGGCCACGATCAGCAGCGACCGGGTGTCCAGGCCGTCCTTGCTCAGCAGCTCGATGCCGATGGCGCAGACCATGCCGAACAGCACCAGCACACCGCCGCCGAGCACGGCGGGCGGGACGGCGGCGAGCACCGCGGCCAGCTGGGGCAGCAGCGCCAGGCCGACCAGCACGCAGGCGCCGATGGTGACCACGTGCCGGCTCATCTGCCTGGTCAGCGCGACCAGACCGATGTTCTGGCTGAACATCGTCGTGGGCAGCGCGCCGAACACGCCGCCGAGGACCGCCGAGCCCCCCTCGGCCAGGATCCCGCCGCGCAGCTCCCGCCGGGTGGCGGGCCGCCCCGCACCGCCCTCGGTCACCGCGTGCACGGTGCCGACCGAGTCGACCATGTTGACCACCCCGACGATGCACATCGAGGCGATCGCGACGACCTCGAAGGACACCCCGAACGCGAACGGGGAGGGGAACGCCACGACCGGCCGGTCGCCCACGCCGGAGAGGTCGAGCAAGCCCGCCGGGATGGCCACCAGGTAGCCGACGACGACGGCGATGAGCACCGACGCCGCCTTGGCGATCCCCCGGGCGAACTGGTTGAGCACCACGGTCAGCACCAGCACGAGCCCGGCGACGCCGAGGTTCGTCCAGGACCCGAAGCCCTCGCGGCCGACGCCGCCGGCGGCCAGGTTGATGCCGCTGGGCAGCAACCCCAGGCCGATCACCAGGATGATCGTGCCGGTCACCACCGGCGGGAACAGGAACGCGATCCTGTGGATGCCCAGCCCGATCGCCACCTGGACCAGCGCGGTGACCAGCACCCCGCCCAGCACGGCGTCCAGCCCGCGTTCGGCGGCCAGCGGCACGGCGACCGCGATGAACGCGAAGCCCGACCCCATCATCAGCGGCAGCCGGCTGCCCACCGGGCCGATGCCGATGGTCTGCAGCAGGGTGGCGAGGCCCGCGCACAGCAGGGCGGCCTGCACCAGCAGCACGGCCTCGCCGGTGGTGGCGCCGATGACGCCGGCCAGCAGGATCGCCGGGGTCAGGTTCGAGGTGAACATGGCCAGCACGTGCTGCAGGCCCAGCGGCACCGCCACGCCCCACGGCGGCATCGCGTCCGGGTCGCTGGGGTCCCGCCGTGCCGCCTGCGCCTGCTTCGTCCGAGCCACGTGCCGCTCCCCCTGGCCGTACCGGCGCCGGGCGCGCCGGTGGGGGACGAGACTGCCCGGTACCGGTCACAGCCGGGTCACAGGTGTGTGTCGACCGGGTCCCAGTCGACCGCGGCCAGCAACGCGGCCAGCCGCTCGCCGCGCACGGGGTGCACCTGCGCCACCCACGCCACCCGCCCGGCGAGGTGCGCCCGCAGCGCGCCCCGGTCACCGTCGAACGCGGCCAGGTCCTGCACCGACGGACCGAGCCGGACCGCGTTGGTCAGCCGGGCCCGCAGCGCGTCCAGCTCGCGGCGGGGCAGCGACGTCCGGTCGTTGACGACGATCCCGGTGACGGTCTGCCGGGCACCCCGGCCGCGGACCCGGGTCTTGGCCGGCTGCAGGGCGAACCCCTCGGCGGCCACGATGCGGGCCACCCCGTGGCGCAGCGCACCCACCCGCCGGGCGACGTCAGGGCCACCGGAGAACGTGAGGTCGTCGGCGTACCGGGTGTAGACCGCGCCGGCGGCCGCCGCGTACCCGGCCAGCCGACGGTCCAGCCGCTGGGCGCACAGGTTGGCCAGCTGCGGGGACGACGGCGCCCCCTGCGGCAGGTGCGGTGCGGCCAGCGCGGACCGGACGTGCGCCCGGGCGGCGTCGGACCCCCCGGGCGGCATGGTGGCCAGGTCGTCGCGGGTGGCCCGGGTGGTGAGCAGCCCGGTCAGCAGGTCCGCGACCGGCTCGGGGTACCCGGCGGTCCGCAGCGTGGCGTACACCCGGCCGGAGGTGACGGTGGCGAAGAAGGCGGCCAGGTCCATCGTGAGGACGACGTCGGCGCCCACGTGCTGCTGGGCGCCGGTCACCGCGGACCGGCCGGTGACGAAGCCGTGTGCGGCGGGGTGCGGCGGGACCGGCGCCAGCACCCGGTCCAGCAACACCCGCTGGGCGGTGCGCAGCCGGGGCCTGGGGGTCTCCAGCAGCCGCGGCACCCGGCCCGGCCGGACCCGCCAGTGCCGGCGGTACAGCTGCAGCCGTCCGGAGGGCTCGGCGCGCTGCCGGCCCTGCCGGTCGGCGTACCAGGCCAGGTGGTCCAGGTCGGTGGCGAGCAGCTCGGCGACGTCGGCCAGGTCGTCCAGCGGGGCCACCCGCCACGGGGTGCGGCCCATCCGGGTGTGCGCCGGGAGCCACCGCACCACCCGCGGGGAGCCGGGGGCGGCGGCCCGGGCGCCCTGCCAGCCCTCCGGCTCCTCGTCGGCCGCCCAGACCAGGAACCCGTCCTCGTCGTCGTCCTCGCCGTCCTCGCCGGAGGTCACCATCTCGGGCACCGGCGGCTCGAACACCCCGGGGACGGCGAGCAGCACCCGGGCCAGCTCGGCCGGGGCGTCGTGCGGCGTCACCCGCCAGGCGGTGACGGCGGCCCGGGCGAGGTCGGTGAGCCAGTCGGGCTCGGCGTCGAGCACCAGCCGGCCGCGGGCGACGAGGGCGGGCACCTGCCACTCCCGGGCCCCGAGGAAGGCGTCGGCGAGGGCGCGGGCGGTGGTGCGGGCGGTAGGCGGATTCACGTGGAACAGCCGGGTGCGGTGGCGCGGGTCGACCTGTCCCGTCGGACCGGCGCTCTGCTGCGCGGAGCGCAGCGCGGCGCCGGAGGCGTCGTGGTGGAGGCGTCGTGCGGTCCCCGGGGCATCCCCGGAGCTGCCGGACCGACCAGCGGTGCGGCGTCCTCGACCCCGCGCCACCGCATGCCCTCACCCTTCCAGACCGAGACGGTGCCGCCTAGGTTGGCCCCCGTGACCCGGTACGTCGTCCTGCTGCGCGGCATCAACGTCGGCACGGCCCGCCGGATCGCGATGGGTCCGCTGCGCGAGCAGCTCGCCGCCCGCGGGCACGGGGCCGTCCGCACCCACCTGACGAGCGGGAACGTGCTGCTGGACAGCGACCTGGACGAGGTCGGGCTGGCCGCCGAGGTGCGCGCCGCGGTGCTCGAGGGCTTCGGGCACGACGTGCCGGTCGTCGTCCGGACGGTGCAGGAGCTCGACGCCCTGGTCGCCGCCGGCCCGCACGTCGAGGGCGACCCGTCCCGCTACCTGGTCGGCTTCTGCGACCGCACCCCCGACCCGGACGCGGTGGCCCGCGTGCCCGCCGCCGGCCCGGACCAGGGTGGGTGGTGGCTGACCGGCCGGGAGCTGCACCTGTGGTGTCCCGACGGCGTCGCCGCGGCCGGTGCGGTGGGCGGCTGGCCGTGGGACCGGCTGCTGGGCGTGCTGGTGACCGCCCGCAACTGGCGCACCGTCACGCGCCTGACGGAACCGACCCGTACGCACTCCTGACGTGCCCGTTCGGTGGGTCCGTGGTCTCCTGGTGCCGGGCCCCACCGCCTCGGACGTGTGACGGTGGTCCCATCGTGTTTGACGGTCGGTGGCGGTGAGCACCACCGACGGGCGCTGCGGTCGGACCGTGCCCAGACCAGGACCCGATGGAGGACGAGGGAGTGCGCGCGTGACCCGCGAGTCGGCCAGCCCGCTGTGGCCGTCCTCGGCGCCCCCGGACGCACCCGCCGGCCTGACCTGGCCGTTGACCCACGTCGCCGAGCTGCCCCGGGTGCGCGGGCAGCTGCGCCGCCACCTCGTGGCGGCCCTCGACGGCGCCGAGGACGACGCGGCCGCCGAACTCGTGGACCGGGTAGTGCTGGCCTTCGACGAGATGGCCTCCAACGCGCTGCGCCACGGCGGTGCCGGGGTGGCCGCGCGGGTCGCCCCGCACGGGGAGTCCTGGCTGGTCGAGGTCGTCGACTCCGCCGCCGTCCGGCCGCCGAGCCCGGCCATCGGCCGCGACCCCAGTCAGGGCGGCCTGGGCCTCTACCTGATCGCGGAGATGTCCACCGCGCACGGCTGGGTCACCCGCGGGGACACCAAGAGCGTCTGGGCCCTGCTCCCCCGCTGACCGCCCGGAGGGCGCTGCTCAGTCCAGCCGGACCGCGAGCAGCGCGACGTCGTCCTCGGAGCCCGAGGGACGCAGCTGCTCGACCACCCGGTCGCAGAACTCCTCGAGGGCCTGCTCCCCGGGCGCCACCGGGCCCAGCTCGCGCAGCACCCGGTGCAGCCGGGTCAGCCCCTCGTCCAGCGGCATGTCCCGGCCCTCGACCAGGCCGTCGGTGTAGAGCAGCACCGTCGACCCGGGGCCGACGAGCACCTCGTGCTCCCGGCGCGGCAGCGAGTCGTCGACGCCCAGCATCAGGTCGGCGCGGGCGACGGACAGCTCGTCGACCCCGCCGTCGGCACGCAGCACCATCAGCGGCGGGTGCCCCGCGTTGGACCAGCGCACCCGGGTGGAGCCCGCCGGCGCGTCCGGGTCGGCCGGTTCGAGCCGGGCGATCGCGGCGGTGCCCATGGTGTCGACCTGCAGTCCCTGGATGGCCCGGTCCAGGTCGACCAGCACGTCACGCGGGCCCCAGCCCTGGCGGAAGGCGATGCCGCGCAGCAGCCCCCGCAGCTGCCCCATGGCCGCGGCGGCCTCCGTGTCGTGGCCCACGACGTCCCCGATGACCAGCACCAGCCCACCGCCGGGCTGGTGGAACGCGTCGTACCAGTCGCCGCCGACCTGGGCCGCCTCGGCGGCGGGCAGGTAGCGCACCGCGACCCGGGCGCCCGGGGTCGCCGGCGGGGCCGTGAGCAGGCTGCGCTGCAGCTCCTCGGCGATGCGGCGCTGCTGCTCGTACAGCCGGACGGCGTCCATCGCCAGCGCCGCACGGTCGGCGACCTCACGGCCGGCCGACAGGTCCTCCTCGTCCGGCGCGGGCCGGGCGGAGCCGCGGTAGACCGTCAACGCACCCACCGTGCGGCCCCGCGCGACCAGCGGGAACGCCGCCACCGAACGCAACCCCAAGCGGGCGTAGCAGTCGGCGACCTCCCCGGCGGGCAGGTGTGCCCCGACCACGGCGTCCAGGTCGTCACTGGCGGCCACGTGCCCGGAGTCCAGGGCGGCCACGACCGGCGCCGTCGGCTGCAGCGCCGGCAGCCGGAGCGCGGCGTAGCGGGCCAACACCGGGGCCAGCTCCGGGTCGACGTGCGCGCTGCTGACGTCGCGCATCCGGCCGTCGGCGTCCAGCCGGCTGACGATGGCGGCGTCCCCCAGCACCGGGACGACGGTTCCGGCCAGGGCGTCCAGGGCGTCCTCGGAGGTGCGGTCCCCGGCCAGCGCGGCGCCGAAGACGGCGGTCACCTCGGCGATGAGCGCCAGCCGCGCGGCGCTGCGCCGGGCACGCTCCTCGGCGGCCCGGCGCTCGGTGATGTCCAGGAAGTAGACGCTGAGCCCGTCCGGGCTCGGCCAGACCCGGATCTCGTACCAGCCGTCCAGCGGCGGCGGGTAGTACGCCTCGAAGACCGCCTGCGCGCCGCTGCTCACGGCCCCGCGGTAGACGGTCTCGAAGTCGCTGCCCACGGTCGCCGGGAACAGCTCCCAGATGACCCCGCCCAGCAGGCCGTCGCGGGACTGCTGCAGCAGCCGCTCGGCCTCGCTGTTGACGTAGGTGAACCGCCACTCCCGGTCCACCGAGTAGAAGGCAGCCGACATCGACTCCAGCACCCGGGCGACCCGGGCGTCGCCGTGCCGCTGGCGGGTGGTGTCGTACGCAGCACCCAGCAGCCGGACCGCGCGGCCGCTGTCGTCGGCCAGCGCCCGGCCCCGGCCCAGCACCCAGCGGGTCTCCCCGGTGGGCAGCTGCACCCGGTACTCGGCCTCGAAGAGGCCGACCGAGGCGATCGAGGCCTCCAGGGCGTCGGCCACCCGGGGGACGTCGTCGGGGTGCAGCCGGGCGTTGAAGTCCTCGATGGTCTCCCCGAAGCTGTGCCGCTCGTAGCCGAACAGCTCGACCAGCCGGTCGTCCCAGACCAGCCTCCCGGTGAGCAGGTCCCAGTCGAAGCTGCCGATCTCGGCGGCGTCGATGGCCAGCCCCCAGCGCAGCCGGCTGGCCTCGAACTCGGTGGACAGCGCGGACAGCTCGAGCTCGGTGGCCACGGAGTCGGCCAGCTGCCCGATGAGCACCAGGTCGGCCTCGCTCCACTCCCGCGGGGCGGGGTCGAAGACGCACAGCGCCCCCACGACGTGCCCGCCGGAGCCGGTCAGCGGCATCCCCAGGTAGGACCCGACCGCGCCCGCGCGGACCGGGGGCAGGTGGGCGACCCGGTCGTCGGCGGCGGCGTCGGTGACCACCAGCGGACCGGGACCGCTGGCGGTGACGGTGCACAGCGAGTCGGCCAGCGGGCCCTGGCCGCCCACCGCGTCGGGGGCCAGACCCGAGCCGCCGGCCACCGTCTGCTGCTCACCGAGCAGGGACACCTGGGCCGAGCCGGCGTCCAGCAGCCGGGCGGCGAGCTGGGCCAGCCGCTCCAGGGCGCGCGAGCCGACGGCCGCGGACTCGACCCGGCGCACCGCGGCGACCCGGTCCCGGTCGCCGCGCAGCCTCGCCGCGAGGGCCTGGGTGAGCACGTCGCCGTCCTGCGCGGTCGGTGCCGCCGGTGCACCAGGGGCCCGGGGGCCGGGGACGGCGGACGCGTCGCGCCCGCACCCGTCCCCGTCGTCCACCCCCAGATCATGCCCCCCACCTGCCCGATCCGCTGCGGCCCGTGACGCGCACGGGAGGATGTCGTGGTGGTGGACAGCGCTCGGCGGGCTCGACGGTGGACCGGGGGCCTGGTCCGCACGTGGGCCCGACACCCGCGGTACGGGCTGGCGGCGAAGGCCGCGCTGGCCGCGTCGCTGGCCTGGGCGGTGGTCCAGCTGGTCCCGGGACCGGCCGCCGCCTACCCCTACTACGCGCCGCTGGGCGCGGTCATCGCGACGTCCACGACGCTGGCGGGGTCCGCCCGGGAGGCCGCGCAGACCGTCGTCGCGATCTCCCTGGGTGCCGCCGTGGCGCTCGGGGTGGACGCGCTGGCCTACCCCAACGGCGCCACCATCGCCGTCGTCGTCGCCCTCGGGGTGCTGCTGGCCGGGTGGCGGGCACTCGGGGACTCCGGCAGCTGGGTGGCCACCGCAGCGCTGTTCACGCTGATCATCGGGGACCGGGACCCCTTCGGCTACGTCGCCGGGTACGCCGGGCTCACCCTGCTGGGCGCCGCCATCGGGCTCGCCGTGACCGCCGCGTTCCCGCCGCTGCCGCTGGCCCCCGCGCAGGCGCAGCTCGCCCAGCTGCGGGACCTGCTCGCCGACCAGCTCGACGACCTGGCCGCCGGGCTGCGCCAGGAGTCACCGCCCGCCGGCCACGAGTGGCAGGAGCGGATGCACGCCATCGACCCGGTCCTGAACAGCACCCGCACCGCCGTGCAGCTGTCCGACCAGGCCCGCCGCGGCAACCGCCGGGCCCGCCGGTACGCCGAGGAGGCTCAGCAGCAGTACGAGCACGCCCGCGCGCTGGAGAGCCTGGCCTTCCTGGTCGCCGACGTCACCGAGCTGGTCCGGGAGCACGAGACCGCCGAGCTGCAGATGGACGAGATCGCCATGGGCCCCACGCTGCGGCCACCCACCGCGCAGGCGCTGGCCGCCATCGCCGCCGCCCTGCGGTCCATCGCCGACGACGCCATCGGGGACGACGTCGTCGGCGACCCGGCCGTGGTGGCCACCGCCCGGGTCGCCGTCGAGGAGCTCGCGGGGCACGTCCGCCGGCAGCGGACCGCCACCGGGGGTGACCTCTTCGTGGCCGGCAGCGTCGTCACCACGCTGCGCCGGTGCCTGACCGCCGTCGTCGCGCCGGGCCCGGCCGACACACGGCACTAGCGTGCCGGCCATGGCCGTCATCCACGCAGCGACCCTCGTCCCCGGCAAGCTCGAGCTGCTGCAGGCCTGGGTGCCCACCCGACCGTGGGCCGCGGGGCTGACCACGGCGTCCCTGGAGGTGGCCGGGGCCTACCGGTTCGACGACCCGGCCGGCGAGGTGGGCACCGAGACGTTCCTGCTGCGGGCCGGGGACGCCGTCCTGCACGTGCCGGTGACCTACCGCGCGCAGCCCCTGGAGGGCGCCGGCCTGCTGGGGACGACGGAGCACTCGGTGCTCGGCACCCGCTGGGTGTACGACGGCCCCACCGACCCGGTCTACGCCGCCGCGCTGGCCGCCGCACTGCTCACCGGCACGCCGCAGGCGGAGCTGGAACACCAGACCCCCGACGGGCCGGAGCTGCGCGAGCCCACCGCCCGGGTGCACGCCGACGGTGCGCTCGGCACCCTCAGCCCCCCGCCCGCCGACGTCGTCGTCAGCGCCACCGACCAGGGCACGACGACGCTGCTGGACACCGGCGGCGCCGAGCTGGTGCTGCTGCGGGTCCTCGGCGGCCCGGCCGAGGGCACCGTCTCGGGCCCGGTGCTGCGCGGCACCTGGGCCGGCCAGGACACCCCCGCCCTGCTCGCCTTCGCCCGCTGACCCCGGTCAGCGGCCGACGGCGTACCCCTGCATGCCGCGGGGGTTGGCGGCCGCGCGCAGCAGCCCGGCCTCCGGGTCGGCGCTGACGGCGGAGAGCCGGCCCAGCGACCACGGGTCGGCGACGAGCACGTCGTGGCCGCGGCGGCGCAGATCGGCGATGACGTCGTCCCCGACGCGGGACTCGACGACGACCTCCCCCGGGTTGGTCTCCCGCGGGTAGAACGAGGACGGGAACGACGTGGTGTGCCAGGCCGGGGCGTCGATGGCGGCCTGCAGGTCCAGCCCGCGCACGGTGTGGGCCAGCCAGAAGCACAGCTGCCACTGCTCCTGCTGGTCCCCGCCCGGGGTGCCGAAGGCCAGCCGGCGGCCGGTGTCCCGCTCGCGCGCCAGGGTCGGCGTCAGCGTGGTGCGGGGGCGCTTGCGCGGGGCCAGGGAGTTGGGGAGCCCGCGGTCCAGCCAGAACATCTGCGCCCGGGTGCCGAGCGCGAAGCCCAGGCCCGGGATCGTCGGGGAGCTCTGCAGCCAACCGCCGGACGGCGTCGCCGAGACGATGTTGCCCCAGCGGTCGACGACGTCGACGTGGCAGGTGTCGCCGCGGGTGGTGCCGTCGGGCTCGACCACCTGCTCGCCGGTGCGGGCGACGGTGGGTTCCCCGACGCCGGCGCCGGTGGCGCGGCCGGAGGTGTGGGCGCCGGAGGGGTGGGTCACGTGCCGGGGGAGCCGGGGCGGGCGCCCGTCCGGTGAGCCGGGCCGCAGCTGGAGGCTGGCCGTGTCACCGATGAGCGCCCGCCGCTCGGCGGAGTAGTGCGGGGAGAGCAGGTCCTGCAGGGGCACGTCCGGCTCGTCGCCGTACCAGGCTTCCCGGTCGCCCATGGCCAGCTTGACCGCCTCGACGGTGGCGTGGACGACGTCGGCCGTGGGTGCCTGCTCGCCTGCTCCCTGACCCGGCGCCAGGCCCGGGACCCCGTCCAGCATCGCCAGTGCCTGGAGCATCGCCGGTCCCTGGGACCACGGCCCGGCCTTCGAGACGTCCCACCCTCGCCAGTCGGTCGTGACCGGGGGCTCGTACGTCGGCTGCCAGCTGGCGAGGTCGTGCCCGGTGAGGAAGCCCGCGTGGTCGCGACCGGAGTCGTCGCGCACGGGTTGCCGGGAGAACACGTCGATCGCATCGGCGACGAATCCGGAGTACCAGGCCGCGAGTGCCGCGTCGATGCCCGCCTCCCGTGAGGGGCCGCGCGCTGCATCGAGCAGTCGGCGGTAGGTGGAGGCGAGAGCAGGGTTGCGGAACAGGCGGCCGGCTGTCGGAGGAGCTCCGTCGGCGGCGAGCCAGGTGGCGGCCGAGGTCGGCCAGTGGGTGGAGAAGTGCTCGGAGACCGAGTCGACGGTCGCTGCCACCCGTGGTGCGAGGGGGTGGCCGGTCTCGGCGTACTCGACGGCGTAGCGGAGGACGGCGTCCAGCGGCAGGCTGCCGTGGTCGCGGAGCAGGGTCAGCCAGGCACCGACGGCACCGGGGACGGTGGCGGCGAGCAGGCCCGTACCGGGGACCAGCTCGAGCCCCAGGCCCTCGAAGGCCTCGATGCTCGCGGTCGCGGGGGCGACCCCCTGACCGGACAGGACGCTGACGGCCCCGCTCGAGAACCCACCGGCCCCGCCGCGGGCGAAGACGATCGGGACCTCGCCCCCCGGGCCGTTGAGGTGGGGCTCGACGACGTGGAGGGCGAAACCGGCCGCGACGGCGGCGTCGAAGGCGTTGCCGCCCGCCTCGAGCGTCGCCATGCCTGCCTGGCTGGCGAGCCAGTGTGTCGAGGCGACCATGCCGAAGGTGCCGGCGAGCTCGGGTCGGGTCGTGAACCCTGCTGAGGACATGGCGCCACCGTACGGACGCCGCTGCTGGGTCGCAGCGATCCCGAACCGGAGGGACTGGACGTCCACGCCACCCCACGGACCACCGCACGACGCGACGTCCGGACGACCGGACGACTCGCCAGGACCGGCTCCGAGAGGGCGGCAGGCTGGTGGTGCACCGGCGGGGTCTGCACCGGTGAGGGGGCGACGACGGCGGGGGTCGGGGCGGGGGCCACGACCGGCCTCTCGACGGCGGGGGCGACCGGGCGGGCCGGCATCGCCGACAGCCGGCCCATCAGCACGGCCGGGGCGACCGGGCGGACCAGGTGCGCCTGCTGGCTGCGGCGCACCGGCGGTGGGGACGTCGGGGTGCTGGGCAGCTCCCGCATCGGCACCGGGTCGTCGTCGTCCGGGGCGCGATGGCGGGCCAGGACGCCGTCCGGCGGCTCCTGCCGGGGGACGACGGCCGCGCGGGACCGGCCCCAGGCCAGGTTCTCGCCGTCGACGCCGGCACCCCACGAGCCCAGCCGGTGCCAGCCGGTGAGCAGCGCGGAGCGCCACCAGACCAGCAGCCGGGCCAGGGTCAGCCGGGGCGGCGTGCTGCGGCGGACGGTGCCCGGGGTGCTGGTCGCGACCGGCGTGCGCCGGCCCCAGCCCTCGGCGTCGCGGGACGGTGCGGTGCGGGCGGCAGCGGTGCGGGCGGCAGCGGTCTGCCGCCGGGGTGCGGTGCCGGCGACCGAGCGGGCGAGCTCGGCGCGGCGGGCCGCGGTCGCCGCGGTGGCCACGGGTCGCTGCGGCGCGACCGGTGCCCGTCGGACGTGCTCGCCGGCGGCGGCGCGGGCCACGGCGGTGCGGCCGGCCGCCGTCGTGCGGGCGGGGGTGGTGCGGGACTCCGGGACCTCGACGCCGCTGTCGATGGCGGAGTACCGGGCGTCCTGGCCGGGGCCGGGCAGCTCGGTGAGGACGAGCGTGGTGGGAGCGGTGATCGAGGTGATCGCCATGTCTCGTGTCTCTCTCCTGGTGGGCGTGGACCGTGGTCGGGGAGGACTGCGGTCAGGGATGAGAGTGACGCGTGGGGCTCCCGTGGTCGGCTCGTACGGACACTCCCTGGAGGCCGCGTGACCGAACCGTTGTGAGAGCCGTGTCGCAGGCCGGTCACCGCCCCCGGGAACCGGTCACTTGTCGACGCGAACCGGCGTTTCCGCAGGTTCGCTGCGCCGGTGGAGTCGGTGACCCCGGGACGCGACGCCTGGGACGGGCGTGTCGGGTGTGACGGACGGTGCGTCCGGCGGCCCTGGCATGGGATCCCCCGCATACCGGATGGGCCGTCTGCGATATGCGGGGGATCCCATGCCGGAGCCGGCGGGGCGGGGGCGTGGCGCAGACTGCGGGGGTGACCGACCGCATCCCCCTGGTGATCGACACCGACCCCGGCATCGACGACGCGCTGGCGGTCCTGCTCGCGCTGGCGAGCCCCGAGGTGGACCTGGAGCTGGTGACGACGGTGCACGGCAACGTCGAGCTGGCGCAGACGACGGAGAACGCCCTGCGGGTGCTGCACCTGGCCGGCCGCTCCGACGTGCCGGTGGCCGCCGGCGCCGCCGGTCCGCTGGTGCACCCGCTGCCCACCCGCGCCGGGCACGTGCACGGCACCGCGGGCCTGGGCGGGGTGGAGCTGCCCCCCTCCCCCGCGTCGGTCGACCCCCGGCCGGCCGTCGTCGCGCTGGCGGAGCTGCTGCTGGCGCACGAGCCGGGCACCGTCACGGTGGCCCCGATCGGCCCGCTGACCAACATCGCGCTGCTGATGGCGGTGTACCCCGAGGCCGCGCAGCGGATCGGCCGGGTCGTCTGGATGGGCGGCTCGGCGCACCGCGGCGGCAACGTCACCTCCGCGGCGGAGTTCAACGCCTGGGCCGACCCGGAGGCCGCGCACGCCGTGCTGACCTCCGGGCTGCCGGTGACCATGGTCGGACTGGACGTCACGCTGCCCACGGTGCTCACCGAGGAGGGCATCGAGCGCTTCCGCAGCACCGGTGGGACGGTCGGGGAGACCGCTGCCGCGGTCCTGCGCCAGTACGTGGACGCCGCCCGGGACGCCTACGGGATCAGCGGCGTGGTCGTGCACGACGCGCTCGCGCTGACCGAGGCGATCGTGCCCGGCACGCTGCGCACCGTCCGCCGGGACGTCGTGGTCGGCACCACGCTGGGCGCCGCCCGCGGGCAGACGCTGGTCGACAGCCGGTCGGTGTCCACCGCGGACACCGCCGTCGAGGTCGCCGAGACCGTCGACAGCGACGCCGCGGTGGAGTTCCTGGTCAGCCGACTGGCCTCCTACGGGGCCTGATCCAGGCGCGGCTCGTCCAGGAACGCCTGCACCACCTGCGCCATCGCGTCGGCGTGGGTGAAGAGGAACAGGTGCCCGCCCCCGCGGACGACGTGCAGCCGGCCGTGCGGCAGCCGCGAGGCCATCAGCCGGGCGTTGGCCAGCGGGATGATCGGGTCGTCGTCCCCGGCGAGGACCAGGGTGGGCATCTCCAGCCGGTGCAGCCAGGGCAGGCTGGACCAGCGGCGCAGCGCGGCGATCTGGCACAGGTAGCCGTAGGGCGTGGGCGGGTGCGCCGAGCGCTGCGCGGCGTGCTCCCCCAGCAGGTCCGGGTGGTGCTGGATGCCGCCGCCGTAGAGCGTGGGCGCGACCCGGGTCAGGTAGCCCGGGGAGTAGTAGCGCAGCGGTGAGGCCAGCACGCTGATCGCCGCCGGCCGCCCGGGCAGCGACACCCAGCCCGGGGTGGTGCCGGCCAGCACCAGCCGCCGGACGACGTCGGGGTACCGGCGGGCGAGCTCCTGGGCCAGCGCGCCGCCCCAGGACAGCCCCAGCACGTCGACCCGCTCGTGGCCCACCGCGCGGACCAGCTCGGCGACCACGCCGGCCAGCTTCCGCAGCGTCGGCGGGTAGTGCGGCGTGGAGCTGCCGCCCACGCCGGGTGCGTCGAAGCTGATGGTCTCCCGGTCGGCCAGGTGCTCGCGGAAGGTGTCGAAGAGGTCCCCGGTGGCGCCGATGCCGTTGACCAGCAGCAGCGGGTGCCCGGCGCCGGCGTGGTCGACCCGGACGCGCAGGGAGAAGCCACCGATCTCCAGCTGACGTGGTGCCGCGGTCCGCACGTCAGGTGGTCGCGCGGACGTAGCTGCCCGGCGCGTCCTGGGTCGGCGGGTGGGCCGTGCTGCCGAGGGCCTTCCGGGCCTTGCGCCTGGGCCCGCTGCGCGGCTCGAGCCACTGCACCCAGTGGTCCCACCAGGAGCCCTGGTGCTCGGTGGCCTGCTCCAGCCACTCGTCGGCGCTGGGGGCGTCCTCGCCCTCGGGGACGGGGTCGGTGGTCCGGTAGGACCCCTTGGGGTTGCCCGAGGGGTTGATCAGCGCCTGGATGTGGCCCTGGCTGCTGAGCACGAACTGCACGTCGCCGCCGAGCAGGTCCACCGTGGGGTAGCAGGCCCGCCACGGGCAGATGTGGTCGGTGACGGCGCCGACCACGTAGGCGTCCGCGGTCACCCGGCCCAGGTCGACGGCGGTGCCCAGCACCCGCAGCTCGCCGGGGTGGGTGAGCGCGTTGCTCTGCGCCATGTCCATGAAGTCCCCGTGCAGCCCGGCGGGCAGGTCGACCGCGTCGGCGTTCCAGGCCAGCACGTCGAAGGCCGGCGGGTTCTTGCCCATCAGGTAGTTGTTGACCCAGTAGTTCCAGACCAGGTCGTTGGGGCGCAGCCAGGCGAACACCCGGGCCAGCTCGCGCCCGCTGAGGACGCCGTCCGAACGGCTCTTGCGCCCGGCCGCGGCCACCACCGGCCGGGAGATGAAGGTGCCCACCTGGGAGGGCACCTCGAAGTCGATCAGGGTGACCAGGAACGTCACGCTGGCGAAGCGGTCGTCCCCGGCGGTGGCCAGGTGGCCCAGCAGGCCGGCGCCGGTGATCCCGCCGGCGCAGACGCCGAGCATGTTCATGTCCGGCGACCCGGTGATCTCGCGGACGACGTCGGAGGCCTCCAGCGCCGTCCGGGCGTAAGAGTCGTAGTCCCAGGCGGCGTCGGTCGCGCCCGGGTTGGCCCAGCTGAGCATGAAGACCTGGTGGCCGTGGCTCACCAGGTGCTCGACCATGCTGCGGCCCGGCGCCAGGTCCAGCACGTAGTACTTGTTGATCTGCGGGGGCAGCACCAGCATCGGCCGGGCGTGCACCTGGGGCGTGGTCGGCGTGTACTGGATCAGCTCGGCGATCTCGTTGGACCAGACCACCGACCCGGGTGTCGCGGCGATCGTCTCGCCGAGCACGAAGGGCCGGCTGTCGACCATCGAGGGCATGCCCCCGTTGTTGCGGACGTCGTAGGCGGCGTGCCGGGCGCCGTCGACCAGGCTGCGGCCGCGGGTCTCCAGCGCCCGCCTCAGCGCGGCCGGGTTGCCCAGCAGCGTGTTGGTGGGCGCGACCGCCTCGGTGAGCAGCCGCAGCAGGAACAGCGCGCGCAGCTTGCTCTTCTCGTCCAGGTCGAGGTCCTCGACCACGCCGTGCACGGCCCGGTTCCAGGCCAGGTAGGACTGGCCCAGCCGCTTGTAGACGGGGTTCTCCTGCCAGGCCGGGTCCTTGAACCGGGCGTCCTTGCGGTCGGGCTCGATCCCCGAGGTGCCGACGGCGACCCGGGCCAGCTGGGCGGTCAGGTCGACCCCGCGGCGGGTCAGCGCGCGGGGCTGGCGGGCGACCGTGCCGACCAGCCGGCGGGCCGCGGCGAGGCCCTGGGTGGGGCTCAGCGCGACCGGCAGGGCACCGGTCAGCGCCTCGATCGCGGCCTCGACCAGCTCCAGGTCGGACTGCTGCTCGGCGGGCTCGGCCACCGTGGTGTGCGCCGGTCCCGCGTCGGGACGCCGTTCGGTCGTGGTCATGCGGTGTCTCCCGACCTCGGACAGCCCACCACCCGACCGGTCGTGTGCTGCCGGTCACATCCTGCACCGACCTGCCCGGTACCGCCCGTCCGGTGTCAGGAGAGCTCGTCGACGACCTGCTGGGCGCGGTCCCGGTCGGCCGTGGCCTGCTCGGCGTCGGCCACCGCGCCGTCCCGGTCCCGGCCGGCCTGCTCGGCGGAGGCCTCCGTGGTGGCGACGTCGTCCTCGGCGGCGGCCGCCAGCTCGCGCGCGGCGGCCAGCTGGGCCTCCAGCTCCTCGACCCGGGCCCGGGCGTCGTCCCGGCCGCGACGGGCCTGGTCGGCGGCCCGCTCGGCCTCCCGGGCCGCGGCCACCGCCTGCTCGGCCTCCTCGGCTGCCTCCTCGGCGACGGTCCGGGCGGCGCGGAGGGTGGCCCGGGCCTGGCGCAGCCGTTCCTCGGCCTCGCGCCGGGCGACCCGCTCGGCCTTCGCGGCCCGGGCCGCCTCCAGGTCCACCGGCGGGGCGGGCTCGGTCTCCGGCTCGGCGGCGGGCGCCTGCCGCGGTGGTGGGGCCGGACGGCGTGCGGGCACGGTCGGCGCCGAGGTGTCCGGCGTCCCCAGGCCGTTGTAGGACAGCGCTCCGGTCAGCCGGCCGGCGAGGACCGCCTGCCCCGCGGCCGGGTCGGCGACCGCTGCCCGCAGCGTCTCCTCGACCTGGGTGGTGACCTGGTCGCTGACCGGGTGCCCGGCCCGGCGGGCCAGCCGGGCCGCCTCCCGGGCCAGCGCGCGGACCACCTGCTGGCGCTGCTTGGACAGCTCCCGCATCGCCTCGGGGTCCAGGGTGTCCTGCGCCTGGCGCATCAGCTCGCCCAGCCCGACCAGCTCCTGCACCTGCTCCCCGGCGGACCGGACCAGCGTGTTCACCGTCCAGGCGGCCAGCGTCGGCTTGCCCAGCTCGCCGATCCGGCGGGCCAGCACCTTGTCGGTGCCCTTGGCCTCCGCGACGGCGTCGGCGCGGGCGGCGACGAACCCGGTCGGGACGACGGCGTACAGCTCGTCGGCCACCTCGTCGAAGGACCGCACCCCGCCTCCTCCCTGCACGTGTGTCAGGTGCCTCCCGACGCGGTAGACACTCTGCCCCGGCAGCCTGCACCCACGGCTGACCGACCCGACCCGCCGCCCGCGCGCGGCCCCACACACGGAGGGCTCGTGAGCACGCTGAGCCGGTTCACCGACGCGATCGCGGCGGCGGAGGCGTCCGGGACGATGGGCGCCGAGCTGCTGCCCGAACGCCTGGCGATGGCCTGCCTGGCCGCCCTGCCGGTCGACGGCGCCGGGATGAGCGTCCTGTTCGCCCCGGACCGCCGTCTGCCGCTGGGCGCGAGCTCGGCGATGGCCGCCGACGCCGAGCGGCTGCAGTTCACCGTCGGCGCCGGCCCGTGCCTGGCCGCCGCGGCCACCCGGGCGCCGGTGCTGGCCAGCGAGGCCGAGCTGGCCAGCCGCTGGCCGGGGTTCCACGCCGGGCTGGTGGAGAACACCGACTACCGCAGCGTGGCCTCGCTCCCGTTGGCGGGCGGTCTGGCCGGCATCGGCACCGTCGACCTGTACCTGACCCCGCCGCACGGGCTGGACGAGATCGGTCTGGGAGACGCGCTGGCCGTGGTCGGGGAGATCAGCTCGGTCTTCACCGGCGCCATGGCGCACGCCTCCCGGGGGGCCGAGACCCCGGCCTGGCTGGACGCCCCGCCGGCCGGGCGCCGCGCCCAGGTCTGGGTCGCCATCGGCGTCCTCAACGCCGAGCTGGGCGTCACCAGCCCCCAGGCGCTGTCACTGCTGCGGGCCAGCGCCTACGCCGCCGACCTCGACGTCGACCAGCTGGCCGCCGAGGTGGTCAGCGGCCGCCGCTCCGCGGAGGACCTGCGACCGGTCGGCGACCTGCCCGACTGACCGGCCGGGGTCCTCACTCGACCAGGCCCTCCGAGCGCATCCAGTCCAGCGCCACGTCGACCGGCTCCTCGCCGTCGACGTCGACCCGCCGGTTGAGCTCGATCATCACCTCGTCGGTGATCAGCGGGGTGATCTCGGCGAAGACGTCGGCCAGCTCGGGGTGCTCCTCCAGCGTCTGGGTGTAGACCACCGGGGCGACGTTGTAGGCCGGGAAGAACTGCCGGTCGTCCTCGAGGACGGTCAGGTCCAGGGACTCGATCCGGCCGTCGGTGGTGAAGACCTCGCCGAAGTTGCAGGCGCCCTGGTCGGTGGCCGTGTACACCGCCCCGGTGTCCAGGGTCGAGACGGCGTCGCGGGGGACGCCGTCCGCGCTGCCCAGCGGCAGTCCGTACCGCTCGAGCATGGGCACGAAGCCGTCGTTGCGGCTGGCGAACTCCGCCTCGACGCAGAACGTCCGGTCCTCCACCGGCAGCGCGGCGATGTCGCTCAGCGTGGTCACGCCCAGGTCGGCGGCCGCCTCGCTGCGGATCGCGAAGGCGTAGGTGTTGTTCATCTCCGCCGGCGGCAGCCAGGTCAGCCCGTTGGCCAGGTCGGCCTGGCGCACCGCCTCGTACTGCTCCGTCCGGTCCGGGATGCCCTCGGGCTCGCTGAGGTAGGTCAGCCAGGCCGTGCCGGTGTACTCCCAGTTCATGTCGATCTCCCCCGACGTCGCGCCGGTGCGGACCGGCACCGAACCGGGGATGTTGGTCCGGTCCAGCACGTCGAACCCGGCGGTCTGCAGCGCGATGACGGCGATCTTGCCGAGCACCAGCTGCTCGGTGAAGTTCTTGGCGCCGACGACGAGCTCGACGCCCTCGGCCCCCTCGACCGGCTGGATCGACCCGGGCTCCGCCTCGGGCGTGTACTGGTTGGCGGCCTGCAGCCCGCACCCGGCCAGCAGCAGGGGTGCGGTGAGCAGGGCGGCGGCCGTGCGGCGCATCGTCACAGTCCCTTCGGGCGGGCCAGGGTCTCCACGACCCGGCCGACCCAGTCCACGGCCAACGCCAGCAGCGCGACCAGCAGGGCCCCGCTGTAGAGCAGGGTGTCCAGGTTGAGGTTGATGCCGGTGGTGATCAGCAGGCCCAGCCCGCCACCGTCGATGAAGGTGGCCAGCGTGGCGGTGCCCACCAGCAGCACCAGCGCCGTCCGGACGCCGGAGAGCACGACGGGCACCGCCAGCGGCAGCTCGACCCGCAGCAGCACGGCCAGCGCGCTCATGCCCATGCCGCGGCCGGCCTCCACGAGGCGGGCGTCCACGCCCTGCAGTCCGACCATCGTGTTCCGCAGCACCGGCAGCACCGAGTAGAGGACCAGCGCGACGACGGCGGACCCGAAGCCGAAGCCCAGCCAGGTGGCCAGCAGCACGAAGAGCCCGATCGCCGGCGCGGCCTGACCGGTGTTGGCCACGCCCAGCACCAGCGGGCTGGCCCGCCGGAACGGGCCCCGGGTGAGCAGCACGCCCAGCGGGATGCCGACGGCCAGCACGACGACCGCGGCCACGGCGACCAGTTGCAGGTGGTCCAGGATGCTGCCGCCCAGCGCCGACCAGCCCAGCGGCCGGGCCTCGGCGTCGGTCAGCGTGGCGGTGGAGCGCCAGACGACGAACGCCACGGCGACGACCACGATCAGCGCGGGCTGCACCAGCAGGCCGCGCCAGGCGACGCCGTCGCGCCGTCCCCCGGGTTCGACGGTCTCCGGCGCGGTGACCGCGAGGTCCACGGCGGCGGTCACCCGCGGGTCTCCCCGCGGGTCGACTGGATCGCGGCCATGACCTGCTCGACGACCAGCACCCCGGCCACCGCGTCCCGCCGGCCGGTGACGACGACGCCGCCCTGGCTGGCGGCGAGCATGGTGTCCAGTGCGTCGTTGAGGGTGGAGCGCAGACCCACGACGGGCAGCCGCTCGTCGCGGGTGGCCGGCACGGTCGTCGTCCGGGTGAGCTCGGCGACCGAGGGCCAGCTGATCGGCCGGCCACGGCCGTCGGTGACCACGACGTACTGCTCGCCGGCCGCGGTCGCCCGGGTGACGACGGCGGCGCTGTCCTCACCGGCGGCCGCGGTGACCGGGGTGTGCAGCCCGGTGTCGCCCACCCGGGTCAGGGTCAGCTGCTTGAGGGTCGCGCCGGCACCGACGAAGTCGGCCACGTAGTCCTCGGCCGGTTCGGCCAGGATCGCCTCGGGGGTGTCGTACTGGACGACCCGCGCACCGACGTCGAAGACCACGATGCGGTCCCCGAGCTTCACGGCCTCGTCGAAGTCGTGGGTGACGAAGACGATCGTCTTCCCCAGCTCCTCCTGGATCCGCAGCAGCTCGTCCTGCAGCCGCTGCCGGGTGATCGGGTCGACCGCGCCGAAGGGCTCGTCCATGAGCAGCACGGGCGGGTCGGCGGCCAGCGCCCGGGCCACACCGACGCGCTGCTGCTGGCCACCGGAGAGCTCCTTGGGGAACCGGTCGCGGTAGACCTCGGGGTCCAGCCCCACCAGGTCCAGCAGCTCGTCGATGCGCTCGGCGATCCGCTTCCGGTCCCACTTGAGCATCCCGGGGACCAGGCCGATGTTGGTGCCCACGGTCATGTGCGGGAACAGCCCGCCGGCCTGGATGACGTAGCCGATCCGGCGGCGCAGCTGGTCGGGGTCCTGGCCGGTGACGTCCTCGTCGCCGAGGAAGATCTTCCCGCCGCTGGGCTCGATGAGCCGGTTGAGCATCTTGAGCAGGGTGGTCTTCCCGCAGCCCGACGGGCCCACGAACATCACCGTCTCCCCGGCGGCGATCTCCAGGTCCACGGCGTCGACGGCGGGCTCGGACTGGCCCGGGTAGCGCTTGGTGACGCCCTCCAGGCGGATGGCGACGCCGCTGACGGTGCGGTCGTGGGCGGGGTCGCCGGCGTGGGTCAGGGTCTCAGACACGGATGCCCCTCGAGGTGGTCAGGCGACCGACCAGCACCAGCACCACGTCCAGGACGAGGGCCAGCAGGACGATCGCGATGGTCCCGACGAGCGTGGCGTTCAGCGCGTTGGCGCCGCCCAGCCGGGAGAGTCCGGAGAAGATGAGGCTGCCCAGGCCCGGCCCCAGCACGTAGGCGGCGACGGCGGCGATGCCCATGACCATCTGGGTGGACACCCGGACGCCGGCCAGGATCACCGGCCAGGCCAGCGGCAGCTCGACCCGCCGCAACGTGGTCAGCCGGCTCATGCCGATGCCGCGGGCGGACTCGACCAGCGACTGGTCCACGCCGCTGAGGCCGACCAGGGCGTTGCGCAGCACCGGGAGGGCCGCGTAGAAGACGACGGCGACGACCGCCGGGGTGATGCCGAAGCCGAAGGGGGCCAGCAGCAGGCCCAGCAGCGCGAACGAGGGGATCGTCAGCCCGATCGCGGAGACGCTGTTGGCCAGGCTGGTGACCCGGGCGCTGCGGTAGGACAGCACCGCCAGGCCGACGGCCAGCACGGTGGCCAGGACGACGCACTGCACCACCAGGCTCACGTGCTGGTAGGCCTGGAAGGCGATCAGCTCACGACGGTCGAGGAGGTACTGCCACAAGGGCCCACCCGCTTCCCTGGTCTCGGGGACCGCCCGTCGGTTCGAGCGGGACGGACACAGCGGGGCCTCAGGTGGTCGGCGGCCCCCGCTGCGGACCCGTGGCGCAACGCCACCGGATCGGTTCGACTGCGGACCAACGTGCCACAGCAGCCCCAGGCGTCGCACGACGGAGGCGGTCACGATGCGGTCACGGGCGTGCCCGCCGTCACGTCCGCCGTGGTTTGAGCCCGGTCGCCGGCGGAGACGACACCTGGTGCAGCGTTGCAGAGGAGGACCCCGTGGAGACGGTGCACGACCATGCCGAGGACGTGCCGTTCACGGTGTCGACCCGGCCCGGCGAGGACGGCGAGCTGGTCGCCGCCGTCACAGGGATGCTCGACTCGGCCTACAACCCGGCGTTGCAGCAGAGCCTGCTGCACGCCCTGCGCGGGGCGCCCGAGGTGCTCACCGTCGACCTGTCCGACGTGCACTTCTTCGGTTCGGCCGGCGTCACCGCGCTGGTGTGGCTCAGCCAGCACCCCGAGGCCCACGACAAGCGGGTCCGGGTGATCGCCACCAGCCGCATCGTCACCGGCCCGCTGGAGCTCACCGGCCTGCTGCAGCAGCTCGACGTCAGCGGCATGCCCGCGCACGCGGTCCCGCCGGCCGACCGCACCGGGCCGGCGGTGCCGCCGTCGGCTTGACTGGGGGCATGTCGAACCCCCCGTCGGACCCCCGGACGCCCACGACCGCCGACAAGGCCGTCGAGCTCCTGCGCCTGCACACCGACCCCGCGCTGCTCACCGTGGTCAACGTGTGGGACGTGATCACCGCGACCGTCGTCGCCGCGCTGCCCGGGACCCGCGCGCTGGCCACCGCCAGCCACTCGATCGCCGCCTCCCACGGCTACCCCGACGGCGAGGCCATCCCGGTCGACACGATGATCGAGGCCGTCGGCCGGATCGCCGGCGCGGTGTCGGTGCCGGTGTCCGCCGACCTGGAGGCCGGCTACGGCGACGCCGGGGAGACCGTCCGCAAGGCCATCGGGGTTGGTGTCGTGGGCGCCAACCTCGAGGACCAGATGAAGCCGCTGGACCAGGCCGTCGCCGCCGTCCGCGCCGCCGTGGCCGCCGGTGAGGCCGAGGGCGTGCCGTTCGTGCTCAACGCCCGCACCGACGCCTTCGTCAAGGCCGGCGACCGCCCCAAGGCCGACGTCGTCGCCGACGCGGTCGAGCGCGGCCGGGCCTTCCTGGACGCCGGCGCGGCCTGCATCTTCGTCCCCGGCAAGCTCGACGAGTCCACCGTCGTCCAGCTGGTCCAGGGCATCGGCGAGCGCCGGGTGTCGGTCATCAACGTGCCCGGCTCGTTGCCCCAGGAGCGGCTGGCCCAGCTCGGCGTCGCCCGGGTGTCCTTCGGCCCGTGGACCCAGCGCCTGGCGCTCACCGCCTTCGCCGACTTCGCGGTCTCCGCGATCCGCGGCGGCAACCTGCCCGACGGTGTCCGCGCGCTGAACTGAGCCGGCCGGGCGGTCCACCCGCCCGTGTGTTCGACCGGGTGGACCTGAGCCCCGTACCGGCGACCTGGCGCCTGTGTACTCCGGCCGGCTGTGCGGCCGGGGGCATCAGCTCCCGGCGCGGGTGACGGCGGCGCAGAACCGGTCGTGGTCGGCACCGGTCTCGGCGAGCGGCTCCAGGACCTCGACCCGGCCGACCTCGGCCACCGCGTCCTCCAGCCGCCGCCGGGCCCGCCGAGCCCGGCGGCGGGCCCGGAGCGCGACCAGCGGCCGGCACAGCAACGCCAGCAGGGCCCCGGCCAGCAGCCCGCCCACCAGCAGCACGGTGGGGACCGGCAGGCCCTCCACCCGGGGCAGCGGGACGACGTCGTCGAGCTGCAGCCAGCCCAGCGCCACCAGGGCCAGCAGCCACAGCGCCCCGACCAGGGCGGTGGCCACCAGCAGCCACTGCAGTGCGCCGACCCCGCGCTGCCACAGCGGGGTGCGCTCGGACCCCAGGTCGGTGCCGGTCACGGCCCGGTCCAGCCGATCGGTCAGCCGGTCGGAGTGCACCTCGACGGTGCGCCGCAGGTCGTCGGTCCAGGCCACCGGCAGCCCGGCCCCGGCGGTGTCCCGGGCGCGCCGGACCGCCGTCGCCACGGCCGCCTGCTGGACGGCCCCGGCCGCCGGCAGCGAGCTGCGCGCGTCGGCGGACCCCAGGTGCAGCCGGCCCAGCGGGTCCGGGCGGAGCTTCCCCAGCCACCGGACGACGGGCCAGCCGGTCTGCGCGGTGCCGGCCCGGACGGTCGAGCGCTCCACGCCCGCGACCACCGCCGGCACCCCGGCCGCATCGCCCAGCGCCCGGGTGAGGGAGCCCCGGTCGGCGTCGGACGTGCGACCGGAGGAGCCGCAGTGCGCCGACAGCGCGGTCGCCACCCCCCGGACGTCGGCGGTCAGCCGCAGCGCCGCGGCACGGCGGGCGGCGACCCGCTCGGCCAGCCGGGAGCGCAGCCCGGGCAGGCCGTCCCCGGTGCGTGCGCTGACCGCCAGCAGCTCGGTGTCGGCCAGTCCCTCGGTGTCCAGCAGCCGGCGCAGGTCGGCCAGGCAGGCCGCCGCCGCGGCGTCGTCGAGCCGGTCGACCTGGTTGAGCACGACCAGCAGCGTCCCGCTGTGGCCGGCCAACGGCCTCAGGTAGCGGTCGTGCACGGCAGCGTCGGCGTACTTCTCCGGGTCCAGCACCCAGACCAGGACGTCGACCAGCTCGACCAGCCGGTCCACCTCCAGGCGGTGCTCCAGCCGCACGCTGTCGTGGTCGGGCAGGTCCAGCAGCACCAGGCCGTCCAGCGCCGGGTCGGGGGCGTGCCGGTGCCGGCGCGGGACCTCCAGCCAGTCGAGCAGCCGGTCGGCCGAGTCGTCGGCTGCCCACACCGTGGCGTGCGCGACCCCGGTGGTCGGTCGACGCACCCCGGGGGTGCTGACCTCGCTGCCCGACAGCGCGTTGAACAGGGTGGACTTCCCGCTGCCGGTCGCCCCGGCGAGCGCCACCACGGTGGCGTCCCCGAGCGCCTGGCGGGCCCCGGCCTTGGCCAGCAGCTGCCGGGCCCGGCCCACCTCCGGGACGTCGAGCCGGCCCTCGGCCACCTCGACCGCGTCGCGCAGCGCCGACAGCCGGTCGGCCAGCGGCAGCTCCCGGCGGCTCACCGCCGGACCCGGGCCAGGTCGGTCACGGCGGCGCGCAGGCCCGTGGCGTCCTGCGGGGTGGCTGCGTCGGCCAGCAGCTCGTCGAAGCGGCGTTGTTCCACGTGGAGCAACGCGGCGGCCCGCTCGTCGAGGTCGGCGCGGGCCCGGTCGGCGAGCTGACGGATGGCGGAGTCGCCGAACACGGCCTCCAGCACCTTCTGCCCGACGACCGTGGTGCCACCGGCGACGGCGACCTCGGCCCCGGACAGCCCCGCCGTCTGGGCGAAGACCGCGACCATCACCACCGCACCCGCCCCGTTGACACCCCAGGACAGCACCCGCGCCCGGGACCGCTTGCCCGCACCCTCACCGCGGACCAGCTCCAGGACCGCACCCTGCCAGCCCCGGACGGCGTCCGCCGCGGCCTCGGTGAAGCCGGGCGAGACCGTGGACAGCTCCCGCTCGCGGCCGGCGACCAGCGGCCCACCGCCGGGCAGCGAGCGCCACGCGGTCACGGTGCGCTCGGCGGCGTCGTCGGCGGCGGAGCGGAGCAGGTGCTCGACGCTGGACTCCAGGGCGACGGTGAGGTCCTCGGCCGGGGTCTGCCGGCCGGTCAGGGCCGCGGTCACCCGGTCCCGCAACCTGCCGATGCCGGCCTGCAGGGACCGCATCCACTCCCCCGTGCCGACGAACTCCTGCCAGCGCGCCAGCACCTCCCCGCGCAGCAGGGTGCCGCTGCGGACGCCGTCGTCGACGTCGTCGCGGGCCTGGGCGTGCGCGGCGTCGGCGGCCCCGCGCAGCGCCGTCGCCGCGGCGGTCTGCTCGGTGACCCCGGCCTCGACCACGGCCACCCGGTCGTCGAGGCTGGCCAGCGCACCGACCAGGGTCTGCCGGACCACCTCGGCCCGGGCCCCGGCGTCCGCGGCCAGGCCGTGCAGCCAGGACCGCAGGGCGCCCACCTGGTCCTCGGGGAGCCGGCCCTCGACCAGCGGTCGCTCCTCCACCACGACGAGCCGGGCCTGGGCGAGGCCCGCGCGCTGCAGCATCCCGGCCAGGTCGGCGCTGACCTCGGCGGCGGCCTCCGGCGGCACCCGGTCCAGCACCACCGCGAGGGCGGTGCCCCGGTCGGCCGCGGTGCGCAGCAGGTCCCACGGGACCGCGTCGGCGTACCGGGAGGCGGTGGTGACGAAGACCCACAGGTCCGCGGCCGACAGCAGCTGGCCGGCCAGGTCCCGGTTGGCCTCCACGACGCTGTCCACGTCCGGGGCGTCCACCAGGGCCAGGCCCGGGGGCAGTCGGGCGGAGACCACCAGCTGCACCGAGCCCGCGCCCGCCGACCCCCCGGTCGTGCGCGCCAGCCCGGGCAGCACCCGGTCGTCGGCGAAGGCGGCCCGGTCGTCCGGGGCGCAGACCAGCACCGGGGAGCGGGTGGTCGGACGGAGCACGCCGGGGGTGGTGACCTGCTCCCCGAGCAGGCTGTTGACCAGCGTGGACTTGCCGGCCCCGGTCGAGCCGCCGACGACGGCCAGCAGCGGTGCGTCCAGGTCGCGCAGCCGG
Source organism: Modestobacter sp. Leaf380 (assembly GCF_001424485.1). GTDB lineage: Bacteria > Actinomycetota > Actinomycetes > Mycobacteriales > Geodermatophilaceae > Klenkia. Next base: position 571,941 of record NZ_LMQC01000019.1, on the reverse strand, counting down.
GGCAGCAGGTAGTCGTCCACCTGGTCGACGACGGCCCGGGCGGTCCGCGCGGCGGCGTCCCGGCCGGGGGTGGCCAACACCAGCGGGACGGCGGCGACCCGGTCGCGCAGCTGCTGAACCGCAGCGGCCAGGTCGGGCGCGGGGGACGCGGGCACCCCGTGGTCTCCGGCCGGGCTCGTGGGCGTCACGGGGCGATCCTCCCGGTCGGCGGGCCCGGCGGCACCTCGTGCCGGCCCGGCGGCGCTCCACGGTCCCGCGCGTCCCACCAGCACCGACGCACCGGGGGGCGGTGACGGAACGGATCCGTGCCTTCCGTGTGCGCGTCGGGCCACCGTCCCCCAGGATGGGCCCGTACAGCCTTCGAGCCGAGGAGGACCTCCGTGAGCGAGCTCCACGACCGGACGCAGGGAGTCGGCACCCCCGCACGCGCGGTCGACGAGCCATCCCGAGGAGGACACGTGGACAGCCAGACCTGGCCGGCGGCGCCGGTGCCCGACGTCCCCGGCGACGTGTGGCGCTGGCAGCTGCCCAGCGTGCACGACGCCTCGCGCGTCCGGATGGACCTGCGGGCCCGCCTGGCCCACCCGTCGCTGACCTCCTCCTCCACCGAGGACGCCCGCGAGGGCCTGCTGCTGGCCTTCGAGGAGCTGGCCTCCAACGCGCTGCGCCACGGCGGCGGCGCGGTCGAGGCGGTCATCGTGGCCACCCGGCAGGGCTGGCTGCTGACGCTGTCCGACGAGTCCCCCGACCGGCCCCCGGTCCCCGCCGTCGACCGCGACCCGGCGCTGGGCGGCATGGGCCTGCCGATGGTGGCCCAGCTGTCGGTCCACTACGGCTACGCGGTGGACGCCGAGCGCAAGACCGTCTGGGCCCAGCTGACCTCCGGCGTGCCGGTGGGCGGGGCACCGACCCCGCGGGGCTCCCGGGCCTGACCCCCGCGCGGGGGCTCAGCCGAGTTCGACGACCAGGAAGGCGACGTCGTCGAGCCGGCTGGTGACCAGGCCGGCCATCGCGTCGGCCACGACCTCGACCGGTGCGCCCACGGGCAGGTCGGCCAGCAACGCGGTCAGCCGCGCCGTGCCCAGGTCGGTGTCCCGTTCGGGGCCGTCGTCCTCGGGCTGCTCGATGAGCCCGTCGGTGAAGCCGACCAGCTGACTGCCGGCCGGCACCGTCGTGGTGACGACGCGGCGGCGGGCCCCGGCGTCGGCGCCCAGCAGCAGGTCGTGCTCGGGGGTCAGCGGGGCGACCGCGCCGTCGGGGGTGCGCAGCAGCACCGGCGGGTGACCGGCGTTGGAGCACTCGACCCGCCAGGGCCCCCCGGGCTCGGCCGGGCGGTGCGCCCGCAGGTGGACGGCGGTCGCCAGCCCCGGCACGGAGAGCACGTCGACCAGCCGGTCGACCCGGGTGAGCACCTCGGCGGCGTCCGGGGCGTCCCGGTCCCAGCAGGCGGCCCGGATGAGACCGCGCAGCTGCCCCATGGTCGCCGCGGCGTTGAGGTCGTGCCCGGCCACGTCGCCGATGACCAGACCGACCCGGTCACCGGGCAGCTCCAGGAGGTCGTAGAAGTCCCCGCCCACCGCCGCCGCCGCCGAGGCCGCGGTGTAGTGGGCGGCGGCCCGCACGCCCCGGATCTCGGGCAGCTCGGGGAGCAGGGACCGCTGCAGCGTCTCGGCGACCGAGGCCTCCTGCTGGTAGAGCCGGGCGTTGTCCAGCGCCAGGCCGGCCCGCCGGCCCAGGTCCTGGGCCAGGTCCACGTCGGCGGGGCTGAACCCGTCGTCGATGCCGCGCATGAGGGTCAGCACGCCCCGGGTCCCCCCACGCGCCGGGAGCGGGACCGCCAGCAGCGACCGGGTGCCCAGCTCGGCCAGCAGCCGGCAGTCCAGCCCCCGGGTGTAGCCGGTCATCGTCTCGGGCCGCAGCCCGCCCAGGACCACCGGCAGACCCGACTTCACCGCGGCCCGGCCGGGCGCCGAGTCGGGCAGGTGCCGGCCCAGGAACGCCGTCCGGATGTCGACCAGCTGCTCGACGGGGACGCCGGTGTGGTGCACGGCCACCTCGTCGACCACGCCGTCGCCGTCGAGCCGGGCGATGAAGACCCAGTCGGCCAGCAACGGCACGCACAGCCGGGCCAGCCGGTCGAGCAGCACCGTGGTGTCCAGGGTGCTGGAGAGCTGGCTGGTCGCCTCGGCCATCAGCCGCAGCCGGTCCTGGGCGAGCTCGGACTCCCGGCGGGCGGCCCGCTCGGCGGCGTGCGCCGCCTCGCGCTCGGTCTCCAGCAGCACCCGCTGGGTGACGTCGGACTGCACGCCCACGAAGCTGACCAGCTCGCCGCGCCCGTCCAGCACCGGGCTGATGGACAGCTGGTTCCAGAACGCGGTGCCGTCCTTGCGGTGGTTGAGCAGCGTCACCGTGGTCTGGGTGCGGGCGGCGATGCCGGCCCGGATGGCGTCGACTGCGGCCGGGTCGGTGGCCGGTCCCTGCAGGAAGCTGCAGTTGCGCCCCACGGACTCCTCGGCGGAGTACCCGGTGACCCGGGTGAAGGAGGGGTTGACCCAGACCAGCGGGTTCCCGGGGCGGCGCGGGTCGCTGATGGTGAAGCAGATGTCGGTGGCGACGACGGCGCGTTCGCGCAGCGACTGCAGCAGCAGGTCCGTGCCGGCGTCGCCACCCTCGTCGTCCACGCCGAGCAGGACGACCAGGGACAGCGAGCCCTCGTCGGGGGCCAGCGGGAAGCCGGTGACCCAGACCAGCTGGTCGGGCTCGCCGGCCACGCTGCGGCGGACCGCCTGTCCGGCCACCGGCTGGCCCGCGGCCAGCTGGGTGAGGGGTCCGTCCGTGCCGGCCAGCGGGCGGCCGTCGAGGTCGGTCAGTCCGGCGGCGGTGCCCCAGGCGTCGGCGCCGACCGGCAGCGGCACGTCCCCGGCGAGCTCCCACGCGGCGGAGTTGGCGTAGGTGACCTGCGCGCTCGCGCGATCGATGAGGACGACGGCGACCGGGGCGTCACCGAGGACGCGCGGCAGCGACCGCACCCCGGCGGGGTCGCCGGACAGGCCGGCCGCCGCAGCACCCAGCACCTCGTCCTGCTGCGCCACGGCCGCGGGGCCGGGACCCCGGGGGGCCGGACCAGGGGTCGACGCGGGGACCCCGGCAGACGACTCGGGGCGCAGTCCCGTGTCATCAGACCGCACGCGGCCGATCGTAGTTCGACGGGGCCCGGTCGCCCAGCCGCCGTGCACAGGCACCCCGCGCGGGACCGTTCCGTCCCCCGTCCGTGACCTGGCCGTGACATCCGACCCGGGGTGCGGTTACGGTCGGCGGGGCCCACGGGTCCCAGCCACACCATCCGTCACAGCGTCATGTCGCGTCGTCACCCTGACGGCCAGCACGCCACAGCGCCCCCGGAGGCCCGTCCTGCTCGCCCTGCGCCACGATCCGCCCCCTCGTCGACGCCGGGTGCTGACGACGCTCGTCGCCGTCCTCGCGACGGTGACCCTCAGCGGGCTCGCCGCGCCGGCCGCCGTCGCCGCCCCGGTCGACGCCTCCGCGGTGGCCGCCGCCACCGCCGAGGTGGACCGGGTCTCGGCGCTGGTCGCCGCCGCCGAGGAGGAGCTGGCCCGGGCCACGGTCACCGCCGAGGCCGCTGCCGACGCCGACCGGGCCGCGCAGGACCAGCTGGTCGCCGCGCAGACCGCCGCCGCGACCACCGCCGCCCAGCTGCAGACCGCCCAGGCGGCCACCGCGGTCGCCGAGGCCGACGTCGCCACGCTGGGCCGGGAGGCCTTCATGGGCCGGCAGACCCTGGGCGACGCCGAGGTGCTGCTGGGCGCCGAGGGCCCCGAGGAGCTGTTGCAGCGGGCGACCACGCTCGAGCAGCTGGGCGTGGACCGGTCCGAGCGACTGGAGGCCGTCGAGGCCGTGCAGGCCGACCAGGAGGACGCCGACCGCGCCGCCCGGGACGCGGTCACCGCGCTGGACGCCGCGGCCGCCGCCGCGGCCGCGGCCGACGTCGCCGCGCAGGACCAGCTGGCCGCCACCCAGGCCTCCTACGACGAGGTCGCCGCCGAGCGGGCGGCGCTGGAGACCGAGCTGCTGGCCGCCCAGACCGCGCTGCTGGAGGCCCAGGGCGTCGCCGACGCCGCCGAGGTCGCCGCCGCCCAGGCCGAGCAGGCCACCGTCGTCGCGAGCGCCGGGACCGGCTCACTGGTCACCGGCCGGGTCACCTCCTGCTACGGCAGCCGCTGGGGCACGACGCACTACGGCATCGACATCGCCGCACCGATCGGCACGCCGATCTACGTCCCCGAGGACGGCGTCGTGCTGCAGGCCGGGCCGGCCAACGGCTTCGGCCAGGCCGTCTACGTCCAGCACCCCGACGGCGTGATCAGCCTCTACGGCCACGTGGACACCTTCACCGTGCGTGCCGGCCAGGTGGTGACCGCCGGGCAGCAGATCGCGACCGTGGGCAACCGCGGCCAGTCGACCGGGCCGCACCTGCACGTCGAGACGCACTACGGCGGGCTCTACGCCGAGCGCCGGGACCCGGTCGCGTGGCTGAGCGCCCGCGGGGTCAGCGTGGGTTCCTGCACCTGAGGCGCGGGCGGCGGGTCAGCCCGTCGCCAGCCCCCGGGTGAGCCCCTCGCGGGCGACCGGCCAGTCCTCGTCGGTCATCGCGAACTGCACCGTCGTCCGCCAGGTCCCGTCCCGGCGACGGCGGTGCTTGCGCAACCGGCCCTCCTCGACCGCGCCCAGCGCCGCGATGGCGGCCCGGGACCGGGCGTTGCGCTCGTCGGTGTGCCACACGACGCGGACCGCACCCAGCTCGTCGAACGCCCGGGTGAGCAACAGCAGCTTGGCCTCCCGGTTCACCCCGCTGCGCTGCGCGGTCCCAGCCAGCCAGGTGTAGCCGACCGCCAGTGACCGGTTGCCCGGGTCCACGTCGTAGAACGAGGTCGAGCCGAGGAACTCCCCCGCCGGTGACAGCTGGGCGAACGGCACCCGGTCGGCCTGGGTCAGCGCGGTGGCGATCTGGTCCAGCGCGCCCGCCCGGTCGGCCGGCGGGCCGATGGACAGGTGCTCGGCCACCGGGCCGGTCAGCCCCGCCAGCCAGCCGGTGGCGTGCTCGGGGCCCAGCGGCACCAGGTGCACGCGGGAGCCGGTCAGGGAGACGCGCTCGAACCAGTCGGCCACGGCGCGATCATGCCCGCACCGCGTCCGCGGTCCCCTCCGGGGGAGTCGATCACGAGCTGCGGTTCCTGCTCCAGGAGTTCCGTTGGACGACCAGAAAGGTGGAGGACGACCGTGACCCGGGCGGCGCCTGTGCGTTGACCGTGCGTAGGCGCGTGCGCGTGACGGGCGACCCCCGGGACAGGGCACCGCCGCCGGGACCCACCCCAGCACCCCGGCCGCCCACCGGAACCGCTGCAGCTGACGAAGGGGTCACCTGTGAGTCTGGAAACGTCCGAGTCCGTCCCGCTCCCCGCCGAGGGGCAGTCCGAGGGGGAGCGCCGGTCGCACAGCCGCCGCCGCTTCCTCACCTACCTGGTCGCCGCACCGACCCTGGCCGTCGCCGCCCGCCTGGGCGCCGACGCCGTCGCCCCCGGCGTCGCGAACGCCGTCGTCCCCTCCTTGCCCGGCCCGGCCGAGATCCTGGACCTGGGCGACGTGCTGATCCTGGCCGGTGCGCCCACCTCCGGGCTCATCGTGGTCACCGTCGACGAGGCCGGCCGCGTCGGCTTGGCCCTGCCCCGCGCCGAGGTCGGCCAGGGCATCACCACCGCGGTCGGCATGCTGCTGGCAGACGAGCTCGACGTCCCGCTGGACCGGGTCGACGTCACCCTGGCCGACTCCCGGCCCGAGCTGCTGTTCAACCAGCTCACCGGCGGGTCCAACACCATCCGCAGCGTCTACGGGCCGGTCCGGTCCGCCGCCGCCCAGGCCCGCGCCCGGCTGCTGGCCGCCGCCGCCGCCCGCTGGGGCACCACGACCGTCGGCCTCACCGTCACCGACGGCGTCGTCACCGCCCCCGACGGCCGGACCGCCACCTACGGCGAGCTGTCCGCCGCCGCGGCGAGCCCGTCGCTGTCGGTCGTGCTGGCCACCCCCAAGCCGGCCTCGGCCGCGAAGCTCGTGGGCACCCCGACCAACCGGGTCGACGCCCGCAAGATGGTCACCGGCCAGATGGACTACACGCTGGACCTCGACGTCGTCCCCGGCGCGCTGCCCACCATGGTCCGCCGCCCGGCGTCCATCAACGGCACCGTGCGGTCGGTCGCGAACCTGGCCGCGGTCAAGGCGATGCCCGGGGTGGTCGACGTCGTCACGATCCCGACCGGGGTCGCCGTGCTGGCCGAGACCTTCGGCCAGGCGCTGGACGCCAAGGAGGCCCTGCAGGTCACCTGGGGCCCCGGCACCGTGGACGGGGAGGACGACGAGACGATCAAGGCCAAGCTCCGCGGGGCGGCGCTGCCCTTCGTCGTCCCGCCGCTGCTGTCCACGACCGTGGACGCCGAGTTCGACTTCGCCACCGTCAGCCACGCGCCGATGGAGACCAACTCCGCCGTGGCTGACGTGGCGGGCGGGAAGGCCGAGATCTGGTCGGGGCTGAAGTCCCCGATCGTCGCCCAGCAGGCCATCGCCGCCGACCTGGGCCTGCCGCAGTCCGCCGTCACCGTGCACGTCACGCAGGGCGGCGGCTCGTTCGGCCGCCGGCTGTTCTTCGACGCCGCCCTGGAGGCGGCCCGGATCTCGAAGGCCGCGGGGCGGCCGGTGAAGCTGATGTGGTCCCGGATCGACGACATGCGGCACGGCCGGGCCCGCGCGGCCAGCTTCCACCGGGTCCGCGCGACCGTGGCACTGGGCCAGGTGGTCAGCTTCGAGCACCGCGTCGCCAGCGTGGAGACCGACACCAAGCACGGCCTTGGCGAGATCCTCACCGCGACCGCGGCCAGCCTGCCGGTGGCCGGGAACCTGAGCTTCGCCCAGACGATCTTCCTGACCACGATCCACTCCCCGTACCACCTGGGGGTGACGACGCAGCTGCTCAACGAGGTGCCGCTGCAGATGCACACCGGGTCGTGGCGCTCGGTCTACTCGGCGAACACCCGGGGTGCCGAGGAGATCGTCATCGACGAGATCGCGGCGAAGATGCGCAAGGACCCGCTCGCCTTCCGCCGCGAGTTCCTCAAGGAGGACCGCTACCGCGCGGTGCTGGACAAGGTCGCCGCCGAGGGCCAGTGGGGCAAGACCATGCCGCGGGGCACCGCGCAGGGCATCGCCTTCCACGCCGAGTACAAGTCGTGCACCGCGATCCTGGTCGAGGTCGACGCCCGCGACCCGCGCAACCCGCGGGTCACCAAGGCGACCATCGCCGCCGACGTGGGCCGCCCGATCAACCCGCGCGGGTTGGAGTCCCAGCTGATCGGCGGCCTCACCGACGCCATCGGGACGACGTTCCGCGCCGGGCTGCACATCGACGCCGGCCTCCCGCTGGAGGGCAGCTACTCGCAGTTCCACTACACCCGGCAGGCCGAGAGCCCGCTGGAGACGAAGGTCTTCGTCATGCCGGCCAACGGCGAGCCCGGCGGGGCCGGCGAGCTCGGCGTGCCGGCCGCCGTGGGTGCGATCGCGAACGCCTACGCCCGGGCCACCGGCACCAAGCCGCGCAGCTTCCCGGTGAACTTCCCGGTCGACTTCGACCCCTTCCCCCGCTGAGCCAGGAGACGACATGCCCAACTACACCTTCCAGCTCAACGGGGAGACCGTCACCGTCGACGCCCCCGCCGACCTCCCGCTGCTGTGGGCGCTGCGCGACAAGCTCGGCGTCACCGGGCCGAAGTACGGCTGCGGGATCGACGTGTGCAAGGCCTGCACCAGCCACCTGGACGGCGAGGCGATCAACCCCTGCGTCACGCCGACCGCCGACGTCGCCGGCCGTGAGGTGACGACCATCGAGGGGCTCGCCGGCACCTGGTCCGACGACCCGGACGAGCTGCACCCGGTCCAGGAGGCCTGGCTGGAGCGCGACGTCGCCCAGTGCGGGTACTGCCAGCCCGGCCAGATCATGGCCGCCGTGGCGCTGCTGCGGCGTACCCCGAACCCCACGGACGCCGACATCGACGCCATCGAGAACGTCTGCCGGTGCGGGTCGTACTCGCGCATCCGGGAGGCCATCAAGGCGGCCGCCGCCGCCATGTGAGCGCCCGTTCCCCCGGACGGCGCCGCCGTCCGGGGGAAGCGGCGCTTCCGGGGCCCTGGAGAAGCCCTCCGTGCGGCAGACTGTGGCCCATGGAGTTCCGTTCGACCGTGCTGCTGGCCGGCAAGACCGCCACCGGTCTGGTCGTGCCGGCCGACGTCGTCGAGGCACTGGGCGCCGGCGCACGGGCGCCGGTCACGGTGACCCTGGCCGGGTACAGCTACCCGAGCACCCTGGCCGTCATGGGCGGGCAGCACCTCATCCCGTTGGCCGCCGAGCACCGCACCGCCGCCGGCGTCTCCGCCGGGGACGACGTGCTGGTCGACCTGGTGGTGGACACCGCCCCGCGCACCGTCGAGCTGCCCGCGGAGCTGGCCGAGGTCCTGGACGCGTCGCAGCGGGCCGCCTTCGCCGCGCTGTCCCCGTCCCGGCAGAAGGCGCACGTCGTCTCCGTCGGCTCCGCGAAGACCCCCGAGACGCGGGCCCGGCGGATCGCCGCCGTCGCCGTGGCGCTGAGCGCGTGACGGCCGTCGACCGGACGGCACCGCACGCCGTCGTGCGGCTCCCCCGCCGGACGCCGTTGCCGCCGATCCCGGACGAGGCGTTCGAGCGGTTCGCCCGGCTGGTCCGCCACCAGCTGGGGGTGCCGGTCAGCCTGGTGAGCCTGGTCGACGAGGACCGGCAGGTCTTCCCGGGCGCGGTCGGACTCCCCGAACCGTGGGCCACCACCCGCACGACCCCGCTCACGCACTCCTTCTGCCAGCACGTGGTGACCTCCCGCGAGCCGCTGGTGATCGCCGACGCCCGGCTCGACCCGCTGGTCGTGCACAACCTGGCGATCCCGGACCTCGGGGTCATCGGCTACGCCGGCATCCCGCTGACCGACGTCGACGGCGACGTCATCGGGTCGCTGTGCGCCATCGACCACCAGCCGCACGCCTGGACGGCGCTGGAGATCGCGGTCCTCACCGACCTGGCGGCGGCGTGCTCCTCGGAGCTCCAGCTGCGCCAGCTGCAGGCCCGGACCGAGCAGACCGCGACGGTGCTCGCCGAACGCGGCCGGCAGGCCCGCATGCTGCTGCGCACCTCGAGCCTGCTCAACCAGGCGACCACGACCACCGAGATCGGCGCCGCCGTCGGCCGGCTGGCCGGTCAGGGCTTCGGCGCGGACACCGCGGTCGTCTGCCTGGCCACCGAGCACACCCGGGAGCTGCGCCCGCTCGCGGTCGAGGAGCTCACCGCGGCCAGCCGGGCCGCCTGGCGCGGCGTCTCGGTCGACGCCGACCACCCCGCGGCGCGCACCCTGGCCGACCGGGTGGAGCGCCAGCACCGCGACGCCGGCGAGCTGCTGGCCGCCTTCCCGGGCCTGGCCGGCCGGCTGCCGGCGACCTGGCAGGCCGACCTGCACCTGCCGTTGGACCTGGGCCCCGGGGTCACCGGCGTGCTGAGCCTGAGCTGGCCGGTGACGCGCGAGCTGGACACCGACGTCCGGACGACGGCCCGCGCCTTCGCCGGCTTCGTCAGCCAGGGCCTGCAGCGCGCGATGCTGCTGGAGGACCGCCGGAGCACCGCCGAGACGCTGCAGCTGGCCATGCTCACCGACCTCCCGGCGCCCACGCACCTGCAGCTGGCCGCCCGCTACGTGCCGTCCTCGGCCGAGCAGCAGGTCGGTGGCGACTGGTACGACGCGTTGATCACCCCCGACGGCACCACCGTGCTGGCGATCGGCGACGTCACCGGGCACGACATGTCGGCCGCGGCAGCGATGGGCCAGCTGCGCACCCTGCTCCGCGGTCTGGCACACGACCGTGAGGAGCCCCCGGCGTCCACGCTGACCCGGCTGGACACCACCGCCGCCGGGCTGGGGGTCGGGACGCTGGCCACCGTCGTGGTGGCCCGCGTCGAGGCCGACGGCCGGCTCCGCTGGTCGAACGCCGGCCACCCGCCGCCGGTGCTGCTGCACGCCGACGGCCGGGTCGAGCTGCTGGAGACCCGGCCGGAGATGCTGCTGGGCCTGGACCTCGCGGTGCCGCGCACCGACCACGTGGTCGACCTGCCGCCGGACAGCACGCTGCTGCTCTACACCGACGGCCTGGTGGAGAGCCGCACCCAGGACCTCGACGTCGGCACCGCCTCGCTGCTGGCGGCCGTGCACACCCGCCGGCACCAGCCCTTGGACGAGCTGCTGGACGGCCTGCTCCGCGACCTGGCCCACGGCCGGGACGACGACATCGCACTGCTGGCGGTCCGAGCCGCGCCCGCGGGCTGACGGCCGGCGCGCCGAGGTGACTACGGTGCGCAGATGACCGGAACTGATCGTGCCGGTTCGCCGGACTCCTCGCTCGGCGCGGTGATGAGCCGCATCGCCCGGGAGCTGCAGCAGGAACACGGGGACGTGGGGGCCACCCTGCAGGCCATCGCGACCACGGCGGTGGACGCGGTCCCCGGTGCGCAGCACTGCGGCATCAGCCTGGTCCTCGAGCGGTCCCGGGTGCAGCCGCGGGCGTCCTCCAGCCGGCTGCCGGTGGTCGTGGACGCACTGCAGGAGCGCCTGGGCCAGGGGCCGTGCATGGACGTGGTCTGGGACCAGGAGGCCGTCCGCGTCGACGACGTCGCCACCGACGGGCGCTGGCCGGCGTTCGCAGCAGCGGCCGCCGAGGCCGGAGTGGGCAGCATGCTCTGCTTCCGGCTGTACGTCAGCGGCGACGAACTGGGTGCCATGCACCTGTACTCCGCCGCGCCCCGGGCCTTCGACGACCAGTCGGTCGACCACGGCCGGCTGCTGGCCGGCCATGCGGCGGTCGCGCTGGCCGGCGCCCAGCACGAGCACCACCTGCGCTCGGCCATCGACCACCGGGACCTCATCGGGCAGGCCAAGGGCATCCTGATGGAGCGGTACAAGACGACCGCCGACCAGGCGTTCGCGATGCTGGTCCGTTCCTCCTCGCTGACCAACCGGCGGCTGTGGGACGTCGCGGAGGAGCTGAGCACCACCGGCTCGCTGCCCCGCAGGGAGGGCTGACACCCGGCCCTCCCCGCGGGCGCGCCGGTGCAGGTCGCCGTACCCAACCGGTCACGGAGAGCCACCTGGACGCCCATGGCGTGTGTCACGGCGGCCGGCACCTGCTGCCCGCGCCCCGTTCACCTGCCGGTCGTCCGGTGTCGACAGGTTCGACCGGTCACGACCCTCGGCGAACGGACCCACCCCACGATGCGACCCCTCCCCCGGACCGGCGTGCTCGGCACCGCGCTGGTCTGCCTGGCCGGCAGCCTGGTGCTCGGCGCCGCCGTCCCCGCCTCGGCGGCCGGCCCCTCCCCCGACCCGCAGGCCGCTGCCGCAGCGGCCCCCACCGGCATCGCCGTCAACGAGGTGGACCCCTCCGCCGACTGGGTCGAGCTGGTCAACACGACCGCCACCCCGCAGGACGCCTCGGGCCTCGTGCTGCGCGACGACGCGGACGACCACGGGGTGGTCGTGCCCGCGGGCACCGTGCTGACCCCGGGCGGCCACGTCGTCCTGGACACGGACGCCGACGCACTGGGCGAGGCGGGCTTCGGCCTGGGCAAGGCCGACGCCGCCCGGCTGTTCGCCGCCGACGGCACCACGCTGCTGGACTCGTTCTCCTGGCCCACCCAGCCGGCGACCTCCTGGGGCCGCTGCCCGGAGGGCACCGGCGGGTTCGTCGTCACCGGCGCCGCCACCCGCGGCGAGGTGAACGACTGCACCCCTCCCGCCACCACCCCGCCCACCACCCCGCCCACCGTGCCCGCCGTGCCCGGCGCGCTGGTGGTCAACGAGGTCGAGTCCAACGGCGACGACACCGACTGGGTGGAGCTGACCACCACCGGGGACAGCCCGGTGGACGTCAGCGGCTTCACCTTCCGCGACGACGACGACAGCCGGGTGCCGTACACCCTCCCGGCCGGCTCCGTGGTCACCCCCGGCGGCTTCCTCGTCGTCGACCAGGCCAGCGGCTCGAACCCGGCCGGCTTCGACTTCGGGCTGGGCAACGCCGACTCCGCCCGCCTGTTCGACCGCACCGGCGCGCCGGCCGCCTCGTACTCGTGGCCGGCGCACGCCACGGTGAGCTGGGGCCGCTGCCCCGACGGGACCGGCGACCTGGTCGACACCACCCGCTCGACCAAGGGCGAGGCGAACGACTGCTCCTCGCCGGTCCGGGTCAACGAGGTCGAGTCCCAGGACGGCGAGCCCGGCGACTGGGTGGAGCTGACCTCGATCGGCGCCACCGCGGTCGACGTCTCGGGCTACGCGCTGACCGACGCCGGCGGCGGGCGCTCCGTGCTCCCGGCCGGCAGCACCCTCGCCCCGGGCGGGTTCCTGGTGCTGGACCAGCTGGGCTACGGCCTGGGCGGTGCGGACTCGGTGACGCTCACCGACGCCGCCGGCACCGAGGTCGACTCCTACGCCTGGACGGCGCACGCGACCACCACCTGGGGCCGCTGCCCGGACGGCACCGGCGACCTCGGCACGACGCTGGCCCCGACCAAGGGCACCGCGAACGCCTGCGAGGGCGCGCCGCTGCCCTGGCCCGGCGGCCCGGAGGAGACCCCGGTCGACGCGGAGGACACCTTCGCCGGTGACCTGAGCGGCCTGGACGTCGAGCCCTCGGGCACCGCCGCGCCGGGCACGCTGTGGGCGGTGCAGAACGGCGACGGCCTGCTCTACCGGGCGGTCTCCGACGGCGCGGGCGGCTGGACGGTCGGCGAGCCGTGGACGCTGGCCTACCCCGGCGGCGGCGCGGGCGTGGTCGACGCCGAGGGCGTCACCGTCGCCGACGACTCCGCTGCGGGCGGGGTCTACGTCTCCAGCGAGCGGGACAACTCGGTCGGCTCGGTCAGCCGGCCCTCGGTGCTGCGCTACGAGCCCACCGGCGTCGGCGGCACGCTGACCGCCACCCGGGAGTGGGCGCTGGCCCCGGACTTCCCCGGACTGGGCGCCAACGCGGGCCTGGAGGGCATCACCTGGGTGCCGGACTCGTTCCTGACGGCCGGCGGTCTGCTGGACGCCTCCACCGGCGCCGCCTACGACCCGGCCCGGTACCCCGGCCACGGGGACGGGCTGTTCCTGGTGGGCGTCGAGGGCACCGCCGCCGTGTACGCCTACGCACTGTCCGAGGACGGCTCGGCCGACCGGGTCGCCACCGTCCCGACCGGCTTCGACCTGGTCGCCGACGTCCAGTTCGACGCCGACCTGGGCGCCCTGTGGGTGGTCTGCGACGAGGCGTGCGGCGGGCGCACGGCGCTCTTCGAGCTGACGGACGGCGCGTTCACCGAGGCCGCCCAGTTCCTCCCGCCGGCCGACGCCGACCCGGGGCTGGCCAACGAGGGCTTCGCGGTCGACACCGAGGCGACCTGCGTCGACGGCGTCCGGACGACGTTCTACGCCGACGACGCGGACACCGACGGCTTCTCGCTGCGCACCGGCACGCTGTCCTGCGTCGACGAGGGCGGTGAGAACCCCGGCGGTGAGCACCCCGGGGGCGAGGGCCCCCCTGGTGAGCAGCCGGGCGCCGGCGGACCGGGCACCCCGCCCGGCCCCGGCCCGACGCAGCCCGGCCCGACGCACCCCGGCCCGACGCACCCCGGCCCGACCCAGCCGGGCACGCCCCAGCCGGGCACGAGCCAGCCGGGCACGGTGCAGCCTGCGCCGGTGCAGCCGGTGACCCCGCCGGTCACCCGGCCGGCGACCCAGCCTGTCGCCGGACCCCGTCCGGGCACCCCGGCGGCGCTGGCCAGCACCGGCGCCGAGATCGGCACCTGGGCCGCACTGGCCGGCCTGCTGGTGCTCACCGGGGCCGGCGCGGTCGTCGCGGGGCGTCGCCGCGCCTGACGCTGCGCTCGCACCGCACCGCACCGCACCGCACCCGCACACACACGACGGCCGTGGCCCCCGCACCCGGGGACCACGGCCGTCGTCGCGTGCAGCGTCGCGTGCGGGTCGCTCAGCCCCGGGCGCTCCAGGCCGACCAGAGCCGGGCGTAGCGGCCGCCGGCGGCGACCAGCTCGGCGTGGGTGCCCTGCTCCACGACCCGGCCGGCGGCCAGCACCACCACCCGGTCGGCACGGGCGGCCTGGGTGAGCCGGTGCGCGACGACCAGCGTGGTGCGGCCGGCGGTGGCGGCCAGCGCGGCGTCCTCCAGGTCCCGGGCGCCGGCGCTGCCCGCCTCGGCGGTGGCCTCGTCGAGCACGGCCACCGGCGGGTCGGCGAGCACGAGGCGGGCCAGGGCGAGCTGCTGGGCCTGCGGGGCGGTCAGCTCGCGGCCGCCCTCCCCGACCAGGGTGTGCAGGCCCTCGGGCAGCGCGGTCACCCAGCCGGCCCCGACGACCGCCAGCGCCGCGGCGACCTCGGCGTCGGTGGCGTCGGGCCGGGCCAGCCGCACGTCGTCGACCAGCGGACCGGCGAACACGTGCACCTCCTGGCTGACCAGCCCGACGTGGTCGCGCAGGTCCTCGACGGCCCGGCCGTCCAGCAGCACGGTGCCCGCGGTGGGTTCCAGGCCGCCGGCCAGCACCCCGGCCAGGGTGGTCTTGCCGGCACCGGAGGCACCGACCAGGGCGACCCGCTCGCCCGGCGCCAGCGTCAGGTCGACGTCGGTGAGGACGGTGGGGCCGCCGTAGGAGTGCCAGACCCCGCGCAGCTGGACCGCCGGGCGGTCCGGCGTCCGCGGGACCTCCCGCTCCGGGCCGGCCGGCAGGTCCGCCACCCCGACCATCCGCACCAGCGAGGCGCCGGCGGACTGCACGTCGTCGAAGGTGAACAGCAGCAGCCCCAGTGGGCCGAAGAGCCGGTGGAACAGCAGCGCCGCCGTGGTCACCGCACCGACGGTGACGGCGTCGTCCCGGACCAGCCAGAACCCAACCCCGAGGACGGCGGCCAGGCCGACGTACTCGGCCCGGTTCATCCGCCAGCCGAAGTCGGTGAACAGCCGGAACACCCCGAGCGTGAGGCCCAGCGACCGTGCCGAGCGGTCGGTGACGACGTCGCGGTGGCGCTGCTCGTCGGCGTAGGCGTGCACCGTCTCCACGCCTTGCACCGAGCTGACCAGGGCCTGCGAGCGCTCGCCCATCGCCACCCGCTCGGCGGCGTACCGCGGGGCCGAGCGCGGCAGGTACCAGCGCAACGCGAGCACGTAGAGCGGGATGGCGACCAGCCCGGCCAGCGCCAGCCGCCAGTCCAGGGCGCCCAGCCCGACCACCGTCAGCAGAACGGTGAGCCCGGCGCCGGCCACCTGGGGCAGCGCGCCGGTGACCGCGTCGGCGACCTTGGCGACGTCGTCCCCGACGCGGGAGAGGAGGTCCCCGCCGCGGACGGCGTCCAGCCGGGCCGAGGACAGGTGCAGCGCGCGGTCCACGACGGACTCGCGCAGCCGGGCCAGCACGGTCTCCCCCAGCCGGCCGATGAGCACCGCGGACAGTCCGGTGAGGACGGCGACCAGCAGCGCGGACCCCAGCAGCGCCCAGACGAACGGCCAGACCGAGCGCCCCTGGGCCGCGGTGACCGCGTCGACCAGGGCACCCAGCACGGCTGGGGCGATCAGCCCGGCGGCCGAGGCGGCGACGGCGGACAGCGCGGTGAGCGCGGTGACGACGGGACGGGCCCGCAGGTGCTCCCAGACGACCCGGCCCGCGCGCCGGCCGGTGGCGATCGGCAGCAGCACCGGGTCGACCTCGACCGCGCTCACCGGAGCACCGCCGCGGCGTAGGCGGGGTGGGCGGTGAGCTCGGCGTGGGTGCCGGCGGCGTCCACGGCGCCCTCGCGGAGGACGACCACCCGGTCGCAGCGACCCAGCAGCGAGGGACTGCTGGAGACCAGCACCGTCGTCCGACCGTGCCGCAGGCCGGTCAGCCCGGCGGCGATCTCCTCCTCGGTGACCGCGTCCACGGCGGTGGTCGGGTCGTGCAGGACCAGCACGTCGGGGCGGGCCAGCAGGGCGCGGGCCAGGCCGACCCGCTGGCGCTGCCCGCCGGACAGCGAGCGGCCACGGTCGGCGACCGGCAGCTCCAGGTCGGCGAGGTCGGCCGCGCCGGCGGCGGTGAGCGCGGCGGTCAGCGCGTCGTCGTCGGCGGCACCGGCCGGGTCGACGGCGGAGCGCAAGGTGCCCTCGAAGAGCACGACCGCGTGCGGCTCGACCAGCACCCGCGCCCGGACGGCGGCCGGGTCCAGCCCGGCGACGTCCTGCCCGTCGAGCAGCAGCTCACCGGGCGCGGCAGGGCGGCGGCCGGCCAGCAGGGCGACCAGCGCCTCCGCATCCGCCGGCTCGGGGGCGACGACACCGACGGTGCTGCCCGGTTCCACATGGAACCCCAGGCCCGGGAGCGCGAGCGCGCCGGGGCCGGACCCGGGCTGCGCACCCGGCGGGTGCAGCGGCGGGGCGGTGAGCACGCCGACGACCCGGGCGGCGGAGGCGCGGGCCTCGGCGACCTTCTGCCCGGCGAAGCCGAGCAGCCCGACCGGCTCGGCCAGGAACTGGGCCAGCCCGACGACGGTGACCAGCTCGCCGACCGACATCCGCCCGTCCAGCGCGAGCGCCCCAGCGACCCCGGCCACGGCGGCCAGGAACAGCCCACTGCCGAGCACGGTGGCGCCGCGGTAGGTGCCGATGGCCCCGGCCGAGCGGAGCGTGGAGGCCAGCGCGACGCCGCTGGTGCGCCGGTACCGCTCGGTGGCGGCGTCCTCGGCGCCGATGCCGCGCAGCACCCGGACGCCGCGGACCAGGTCGGTGGCCAGGCCCGCGGTGCGGGCGACGTCACGCTGCTGGGTGGCGGTGCGCCGGGTCAGCCAGGGCGAGAGCAGCTGGAGCGCGCCCACCAGCAGCGGCGTCCCGACCAGCACGCCGATGCCCAGCGGGACGCTGATGGTGAGCAGGCTGACCGCCGAGACGACCAGCGCGGTGGTGCCGGCGACGACGATGGAGGCGGCCTCGATGACCCGGCCGGCCTTCTCCGCGTCCGAGGTGGCGATGGACAGCAGCTCGCCGGTCGGCGGGGCGTCGGTGATCCCGTGCGGGTCCAGCACCCGGGCGGCGACCTCGACCCGCAGCTGGTGGGTCTCGGTGAACCAGCCGGTCACCACGTGCCGCGCGCCGTAGCGGTAGGCCTGGGACAGCACCAGGAACAGCAGCGCCGTGCCGCCGAGGGAGGCCAGTAGCGCCGGCACCGACCCGGTCGACACCGCGCGGTCGATCGTGACCCCGATGGCCACCGGCACCAGCGCCTCGCAGGCCTGGTGCAACGACAGCAGCAGAGTCGACCAGCCCAGCCGGCGGGGGTGCCGCCGCAGAGCACGTCGCAGCAGCGCACCGGCGGTGCGCGGGTCCCCGTCCATGTGAGGGGACCCTAACCCGCGGGGTCGGTCAGCTGTGCGTCAGCCGTGGTGCCCGCGGCGCTGGAACCGGGCGACGACCCGCTGGGTGCGGTTGGGCGTGTGCTCGGGGTCCAGCAGCTCGGTGTCGGCCAGCACCGTGTCGATGATCCCCTGCTCGGGGATCTCGAAGGGCTGCAGCGACCGGCCCTCCGGGCGCACCAGCGACTCGACGGCGGCCACCAGCGACCCGTCGTGTGCCGCGATCGCGGCGGCGACGTCGTCCGGACCGACCCCGAGGTGCTCGGCGAGGAGCCGGTCGCGCATGCCCAGCACCGATCCGGCGATCTCCTCGCGGCGCGGGTCGTCCGCGGTCGCCTCGATCGTCAGGTCGCACTCGGTGTCCATGCCCATCGAGCGGTTGTTCAGGTTGGAGGACCCGATCCGCAGCAGCCGGTCGTCGACGACGCAGACCTTGGCGTGCACGTAGATCGGCGTGCGGGAGGCGGTGACCGGCACGTAGAGCCGGAACCGGCCGTGCACGTCGGACTCGCGGACCTTCGCCAGCAGCTTGGCCCGGGCGGTGCCCATGGCCTTCTCCTCGAGCCAGCCGTCGGCCGTCTCGGGGTTGACGACGACGAACTCCGGCCCGTCCTCCTCGCCCAGCCGCACGGCGATCGCCTCGGCGACCCGGCGGTTGGCGAAGTACTGGCTCTCGATGTAGACGCAGGTCTGTGCGCTGGCGATCATCGCCAGCCACAGGTCCTCGATCTCGTGCACCAGCTCCCACTGCCGGAACTCCGGCCGGGTGCGGGAGATCGCGACGTCCACGTCGTGCAGCAGCACCGGCACCTGCTCGGGCCACTCGTGGGTGACGTCGTCGACCGGGTCCAGCTGCTCGCCGGTGCCGGCGGCCCAGCGGCGCCGGGCCAGGTCGCCCAGTGCCTTGGCGGCCGGGCCGGACACCAGGCTGGTGACGTCGTGCCAGGGCTGGGTGGCGCGACGGGACCGCGGGCGGTGCCGGTACCGGTTGCGGTCCAGGTGCTCGGAGTCGTCCCACCGGTCGGCGGTGACGTCGATGCCGCCGGCGAAGGCCAGGCTGTCGTCGACGACGACGATCTTCTGGTGGTGCGCGCCGCCGAGGGGGTGGTGCGCGTCGACCTTCATCTGGAACCGGTCCGACGTCCGTCGGTTGAGCAGCACGATCGGCACCAGGCCGCGGCCCAACGCCTCGAGCATGCCCAGGTCCCACTGCAGGACGCCGACGAACAGATCCGGGTTGCGCTGGACGGCGGCCTCCAGCACCCGGCCGACGCGGTCGTCGCGGCCCTTGCCGGGGGTGCGGGGGTCCAGCCGGATGCGCGGGTCGAAGTCCCAGCCGATGAACAGCACCTGCCGGCGGGCCCGCATCACGACCTGCTTGAGGGTGGCGAAGTAGTCCGCGGCGTCGACGAAGACGGCGTGCTGGTCGGCGCGCTCGATCCGCCAGACCGTCTCCCCCGGCACCAGCACGCTGCCGCGGACCGGGTCGGGGTCCACCGGCTCCCGCGGGCTGGGGACGACGGCGGAGAAGCCGTCGGTGTCCGGGTCGGTGCGGGTGCCGGTGCCGTCGGCGGTGCCGTCGCCGGTGTCGTCGCCGGTGTTGTCGGCGTCCACGGCCTCCTGGTCGCTCACGCGGTGCGCTTGCTGGCGAACGTGGCGGCCGCGTCCCGCAGGCTCTTGGTCGGGCGCAGCCAGGCACCGTCCACGGGCAGCGAGTCCAGCCGGACCCGGTCCAGCGGGGCGGCGAACGCGCCGGGCACGTCCTCGATGTCCACGAAGTGCAGCAGGTCCGAGGTGCTGGCGTAGCCGGCGACCTCGGAGAAGGCGACGACGACGACCTCGGTGCCGGCCCGGGCCAGCTCCTCCAGCGGCTCGCGGAAGTTGCGGCCGTCACCGGAGAACACGACGAGGCGGCGCAGCTGGTGGCTGTGGGCGCGGACCTCGATGTGGTCGAGCATCGACTGGTCGATGTCGTCGTCCGGGCGGCTCTTGGGTCGGGCGAAGACCGAGTAGCCGAAGCTGCGCAGGGCCTCGACCCAGCCGCGCAGGGTGGTGACGTGCTGCGGGGGGACGTTGGCGAAGACACAGGCCTCGACGTCGTCGGCGCCGCCGGCACCGGCCTCCCCGGCACCGCCGACGAACCAGGCGGCGATCGCGTCGAAGCGCGGGCGGGAGGCGGCGGTCGGCCGGGCACCGATCACGGTGGCCAGCGTCATGTCGATGTTCGGGGCGTCCCAGACCAGCAGGTCCAGGGCCGGGCGACCGGCCGCGCCGGGGGCTGTCGCGTCGAGGACGACGGGGTCTGCGTCGGGCTGCACGTCGGGGTCAGCGGTCACCGTCACCCCCGCAGTGTGCCGGGTGGGCGGGACCGGCGCGTGTCCCGAGTCCGGGAGGACCACCCGGCTGGGGGGCCCGGCCGGTGACGTCGCCCGCCGCGAGCGGCGACGGGGCGGGCTGCTGTCCACGCCGGCGATGATCCCAGCCCGGCGGACGGCCGGCTCACCCGGCGGCTGCCGCACCGTGCGGTCGTCGACCGGTCAGCCGGGCCAGCCGCGGGCCCAGCTCGGCGGCCGGGGCAGGCCGGCCGAACAGCCAGCCCTGGGCGAAGACGCAGCCCGCGGCCCGCACCCGGGCCAGCTGCTCGGCGGTCTCCACGCCCTCGGCCAGGGCCCGGATGTCCAGCGTCTCGGCCAGGGCGACGATGGCGGCGAGCACCGCCTGCGCCTTCCCCGCCTCCGGCCCGTCCACCGCCGCCAGCAGCGACCGGTCGATCTTGAGGGTGTCCAGCGGCAGCGCGAGCAGCCGGGCCAGCGTGGACCAGCCGGTGCCGAAGTCGTCGACGGCGATGCCGACCCCCAGGGCGTCGATCTCCCGCAGCTGGTCGGCGACCCGGCTGGCGTCGTCGGCCAGGGCGGTCTCGGTCAGCTCCAGCACCAGCTGACCGGCGGGCAGGCCGGCCGCGTCCAGCGCCGTGACGACGTCCTCGACCAGGGTGCCGCCGCAGAAGTGCCGGGCGCTGATGTTGACGCCCACGACGACCGGGGTGCCGGCGGCGGCCCAGACCGCGGCCTGCCGGCACACCTCACCGAGCAGCCAGCGGGTCATCGGCACCACGGCGCCGGTCTCCTCGGCGACCGGCACGAACGCGTCGGGGTAGAGCAGGCCGCGCTCGGGGTGCCGCCAGCGGACGAGGGCCTCCACCCCGGTGACCCGGTCGGAGGGCAGGTGCACGACCGGTTGGTAGTGCACCTCCAGCTCCTCGTAGGTGGTCAGCTCCTGCATCCGGCCGGACACCTCCAGGCGCCAGCGGGCGGCGTCGCGCAGGGCGCTGGTGAACACGACGGCGCGGTCCCGGCCGGCGGCCTTGGCCGCGTAGAGGGCGGCGTCGGCGTCGGCGATGACGCCGTCGGGGTCGCGGACCCCGGTGGCCACCGGACTGACCGCGATGCCGGTGCTGGCGGTGAGCACCAGCCGGACCCCGCCGGCGGTGAACGGCTCGCTGAAGGCCTCGCGCAGTCGTTCGGCGACGGCCAGCGCGCCCTCGGCGTCGCAGTCGCGGGCGATCACCAGGAACTCGTCCCCGCCGAGCCGGCCGATGGTGTCCGAGGGGCGGGTGCGGGCGGCGAGCCGGGCCGCGACCTGGGTGAGCAGCTGGTCCCCGACCCGGTGGCCCAGGGAGTCGTTCACGGTCTTGAAGCCGTCGACGTCGAGGAAGAGCAGGGCCGTGCGGTCCCGGCCGTGCACGGCGTCGGCGACCAGGCTGTGCATCCGGGCCCGGCCGGGCAGCGAGGTCAGCGGGTCGTGGTCGGCCTGCCAGGCCAGCTGCTGTTCCCGGTGCACGAGCGCGGTCACGTCGGTGTGGGTCACGACGACCGCCGGCCCGGTGGTCCCGTGGTCCAGCGGGGCGGCCTGCCACTGCACCCAGACCGTGCGGCGGGAGCCGCGCACGCAGATCCGCAGGGCCGGCGGGACCTCGCCGTGGTCGACCACCCGGCGGAGCCCGGCGAGCACCGCGGCCTGGTCGTCCGCGGAGACCAGCCTGCCCAGCGCACCCAGGTAGGAGGCCCCGGTGCGGGAGGGCACCAGTCCCGGGGCGAGCATCCGGCCGCCGTTCTCCCGCCACGACCGGTTGACCGCGAGGATCGTCAGCCCGGCGTCGAGCACCACGGTCGCGGCCGGGACAGCGTCCAGCACCCCTGCCAGGTCGTCGAAGGACCCGTCCCCTGCCAGCCCGCGCATGTCTCGCCCCGTCGTCGGCCGTTCCTGGACCTCACCCAGGACCTTACGGATCAGGATCGTACGTTTGCGCAGCCAGTGGCCGCGTCGTCACCCGAGCGGGTCAGCGCGCACACCGTCCGTGCGCCCCGGGAGGATGGCCAGGTGCGCACCACGAGCAGTCGCGAGGTCTACCGGAACCCCTGGACGACGGTCCGGGAGGACGTCGTCGAGCTGGCCGACGGGTCCACGAGCGTCTACGGGGTGGTGGAGCGGCCGGACTTCGCGATGGTCGTGCCGGCCGAGCGGGACGGCTTCTGGCTGGTCGAGCAGCACCGCCACCCGGTGGACCGGCGGACCTGGGAGTTCCCGCAGGGCGGCTGGCCGGCGGGCGCCTCGGGCACCGCCGAGGACCTGGCGCGCGCGGAGCTGGCCGAGGAGACCGGGCTGCGGGCCGGGCGCCTGGAGCACCTGGCCCACCTGGACCTGGCGCCGGGGATCATGACCCAGCAGTTCGACGTGTGGCTGGCCACCGACCTGACCCCGGGCCCGACCGCCCGGGAGGCCAGCGAGGCCGACATGGTGCACGCCTTCGTCACCGAGGCCGAGCTGGTGGCCCGGGTCCTCGACGGCCGGTTCACCGACGCGCCGTCCCTGGCGGCCTGGGCCGTCGTCGGGCTGCACCGGCGCGGCTGAGCGGTCCGCTCAGCCGCGGCGCGGGGGCCAGCGGCGGGGCTGGCGACGGTGGAAGGCCTGCGGGCGCAGCGGCCGCCAGTCCTCCCGGGAGAGGGCGTACTCGACCTCGCCGTGCTCGGCCCCCGGGATCTGGTCCGGGGACTCCTCGGTGTAGGTGCGGCGCCAGGTCAGGCCGACCTTCTCCATCACCCGCCGGGAGCCGGTGTTGACCGCCATCGTGGTGGCCACGACCTCGTCGACGTCGGTGGCGGTGAAGACGGCGTCCACCAGCGCGCGGGCGCCCTCGGTGGCCAGCCCACGCCCCCAGGCGGAACGGCGCAGCCGGTAGCCCAGCTCCACGGCGTCGGCGCTGCCGCCGACCATGGGGCGCAGCTCGAACCAGCCGACGAACTCGTCGGTGGCCCGGTCCTCGGCGGCCCAGCAGCCCAGCGGCACCGGGCCGTAGTCGGCCAGCAGCCGGGGCAGGTCCAGGCCGCGGACCCGGGCCGGGGGCACCGGCCGGCCGCCGCCCAGGTGGCGCATGACCTCGGGGTCCCCGTGCAGCGCGACGACGTCGTCCCCGTCCGCGGGGCGGACCGGACGCAGCCGCAGCCGCGGGGTCACCACCGGGGGGACGACGGGCCCCTGCGCGGGGAGCTGCGGGGCGCTGAGACGCCACCGTCCGTCGATCGCCATCACGACCACGCTAGACCGCGACGCCGCTGAGAGCCGTGAGCCCGACCAGCGCGTCGTCCTCCGTCACCGGGGTCGGCGGCGCCACCGGGAGACCCGGCGAGGCGGGTCGACCGGTGCCGGTACCGGCTCGGGCTCCGGGGGGCGCGAGGCCCGCCAGGCCTCCACCGCGGGCTCCTCCTCCCGCATCGGGACGACGATCGGCGGCCCGTCCAGCGGCTGCCGCCAGGCCGCCGCCACCCGGTCGTTGAACTCACCGATCGCGGCCCGGACCCGCTCCTCGCTGGTCAGCTCCAGCAGGCGCGCGGGCAGGTCGTCGTACTCCCGGCGCAGCGCCAGGGACGGCGGCAGGAAGTTCGCGTCCGGCTCCTGCCGACGCGCCCAGGACAGCGCCCAGGCGTAGGAGTCCTCCGGCCCGTCCCGGCGCGGCAGCGGCTTGCCCGACAGCGGCAGGTCGGTCAGGTCGCCGCGCTCGGCGGCCGTGCGGATCTGGTGCTCCACCCAGGTCTCGAAGGGCATGCCCTCCGGCTTGCGCTGCGTCACCCGCTCCAGGTTCCCAGCCGAGGGGCGGGACGACCGCCTCGCGGGCGTGACCCCCGCCGCTGCCCTCCTGCTAGGCGGGGCTCGCTGTGGGGCCGCACCGCCGGCGCCGCCGGCCAGACCCTCGCCCTGCCCACCCCGCCGCGCGCGATCCGGCCGTTCAGGACCGATGGTCCGCCCCGGAGGTCACAGGCCAGGCCGGTCGGTGACGAGCGGCGCCGGTCTCGGTGACGAACGGCTGATGCGCTGGGTGGCCGGGGCCGACCCCACAGCACCGACCCGACCCGACCCGACCCGACCCGAGCGTCACGCACGGCGTCTCGGAGCGCGGTCCCACGCCTGCCTGGTCGAGCGTGACAGGGCTCTGAGCTGGCATTTCGTCTTGTCCCGCCGCTCCGGACGCGGTACTCTTCGTACAGGTGTTCGAGTTGAGGAGGAGGCGGAGCGGTGGGTCTGGACCAGAGCTGCAGCACCGCCCCGGACACCTCCCCCGACGTCTGGCAGCCGTGGGGTGAGGACGATGTGGCGCTGGCCGAGCGGCGGGCGACCGAGCGGGCGGCCGCCCGCGACGCAGCCCGGCAGCTGTCGCTCGAGCTCCCGGCCGACGTCGCCGCCGTCCTGGCCGGCGCGCTGGGCCTGGTGGACCCTGAGCCACCGGTCGGTGGTCCCGCCCTGGAGGCGCCGGCGCTGCTCGCCCGGGTGCGCGGGCTCACCAGGTTGCAGAGCGTCATCGACACCGCCCGGGCCCGGGCCGTGCGTGCCGCCGAGTGCGCCCAGGCCGCCGAGTTCGACGGCCACCGGTCGATGGCCGCCTGGCAGGTCGGCCACCTCAACGTCTCACCGGCCACCGCGGCGCGCACCGTCCGGGCCGGCCGCACCCTGGAACGGCTGGCGGACTGGGCCGCGGCCGCCGCGGAGGGCCGGGTCACCCCCGACCAGACCGCGGTCGTCGCCGCGGTGGCCACGCCCGCCCGGCTGTCGGCCGCGGAGGCCATGGGCGCCGACGTCACCGCGGTCGAGCGCACCCTGCTCGGGACCGCCACCGGCACCGCACCAGGAACGCTCACCGCCGTCACCAGGCGGCTGCTCGACTGGATCGACCCGGACGGCCCCGAGCCCGACCCCACCCGGCAGCGCGAGCTGCACCTGACCCCCTCGCCCGGCGGCGGCGGCAGCATCCACGGCCGCCTGGACGCCCTCGGCTTCGAGAAGGTGGCCACCGTGCTGACCGCCTTCCAGCAGGCCGGCCGGGTCGCCGACGACGACCGCAGCCACGCCCAGCAGATGGGCGACGCCCTCGTCCAGCTGGCCGACGTCCAGCTCGCGTGCAGCGACGACGTCCCGGTGCTGCGCAAGCACCGCGCCCAGGTCGCCGCCACCGTCTCCGCCGAGGACCTGCTCGACACCGACCTGGTCCGCGACGCCGCCCGGCTCGGCTCCGGGCAGACGGTGTCGAACACCGTCGTCCAGCAGCTGTCCTGCGACTCGATCGTCACCCGGGTCCTCTTCGGACCCGACGGGATGCCGCTGAACGTGGGACGGGCCCAGCGCCTGGTGCCCGCGCACATCCGGAAGGCGGCCGAGGCCCGCGACGGCGGCTGCGTCTTCGCCGGCTGCCACGCACCCACCTGGTGGTGCGACGCCCACCACGTCCGCGAGTGGGTGGCCGACCACGGGGAGACGTCGGTCGAGAACACCGCGTTGCTGTGCGAGCGGCACCACACCAAGGTGCACCACGGGTTCTCCGTCACCTGGGACCCCGACGACCACCGATGGCGGACCCGCCGCGAGGGCGGGAGCGAGATCGTCGTCGGGTGGCCCCGTACTGCCCTGCTGGGCTGACCCGGGCTCAGGCCGGGGCGACCACCGCGCGGTCCACGATCTCCGCGACCGCCGTCCCGGCGGGCAGCGTGCCCAGCACCGAGCCCCAGTCGCCGCCCAGGCGGGTGGCGCAGAACGCATCTGCGACGGAGCCGGGGGCGTGCTGCAGCAGCAGCGAGCCCTGCAGGCACTGGGCCAGCAGGCCGGCGATCCGGCGGGCGCGCACCTCCATCTGCTCGTGGTCGGCGAGCTCGGCGTGCAACCGGGCGACCGCGGCGTCGTACCGGTCGTCCGCGCCGACGGCGGCCTCGACCTCGGCCAGCACCGCGGCGGCGGACTCCGAGCGGCGGTCCATCGCGCGCAGCACGTCCAGCGCGATGACGTTGCCCGAGCCCTCCCAGATCGAGTTCAGCGGCGCCTGCCGGTACAGCCGCGGCATCAGCGACTCCTCCACGTAGCCGTTGCCACCCAGCACCTCCAGGGCCTCCGCGACGACGCCGGGGGTGCGCTTGCAGACGAAGAACTTCGCCGCCGCCCCGGCCAGCCGCAGGAAGTCGGTCTCCCCGGCGTCCTGCGCAGCAGCCAGCCGGACCGCCAGCGCCGTCGCGGCCTCGCTCTCCACCGCCAGGTCGGCCAGCACGTTCTGCATCAGCGGCTGGTCCACCAGCCGGGCACCGAACGCCGACCGGTGCCGGGCGTGGTGCAGCGCCTGGGTCAGCGACGCCCGCACCGTGGCCGCCGAGCCGAGCACGCAGTCCAACCGGGTCGTGTTGACCATCTCCAGGATCGCCGGCACCCCCCGACCCGGCTCCCCCAGCAGCCAGCCGGTCGTGCCGGCGAACTCGACCTCGCTGCTGGCGTTGGACCGGTCGCCCAGCTTGTCCTTGAGCCGCTGCAGCCGGAACACGTTGCGGTCACCGTCGGGCAGCATCCGCGGCACCAGGAAGCAGGACACACCCTCCTCCAGCTGCCCGAGCACCAGGAAGACGTCGCTCATCGGCGCCGAGGTGAACCACTTGTGCCCGGTCAGGGAGTAGGTGCCGTCGCTGTTGGCGACCGCGCGGGTGGTGTTGACCCGGACGTCGGAGCCGCCCTGCTTCTCCGTCATCCCCATCCCGGCCACCAGGCCCGCCTTCAGCCGGGGGTCGACCAGCCCGGGCTCGTAGGCGGTGCTGGTCAGCCCCGCCTCGAACACCGCGGCCAGCTCGGGCGCCCGCCGCACCGCGGGGACGGCGGCGTACGTCATCGTCACCGGGCAGCCGTGCCCCATGTCGACCTGGGTCCAGCCCAGGTAGCCCACCGCGCGGCGCACGTGGGCGTGCGGGTCCGGGTGCTCGGCGTCCGACGCCAACGCCCACGGCGCCCCGGCCAGGCCGTGCTCGACCGCGGTGCGCATCAGCTCGTGCCAGGCCGGGTGGAACTCGACCTCGTCGACCCGGTGGCCGGTGCGGTCGTGGGTGCGCAGCCGCGGCGGGTTCTCGTTCGCCAGCCGACCCCACTCCTGGGCCTGCTCGCTGCCCGCGACCGTCCCCAGGTCCTCCAGCGAGTCCAGGGTCAGCGCGTCGGCGTGCCGCAGGCACGCCTCGACCAGCACGGTGTCCCCGGCGATGGGGTCGTGCCCGACCAGTGGCGGCACCTGGTTGGTGACCTCGTGCGTGTCCGCGGGGGCGCTGCTCATGCCCTGCACCGTACGGAGCGTCGCCCGCTCAACCCCGACGGCGCAGGGCCCGGCGGGCCGGTCGTGTCGCGGTCGACACCGTGCTGGCCACCAGGTGCAGCCGCATCGCCGGGGCCGCACCGGTGAAGGAGCGGGCCATCGCCGCCGCCACCGCACCGGGCCCGGAGTCGGTCGACAGGTAGGCGGCCCAGGCGTCCTCGGGCAGGGCGAAGAAGCCGGCGAAGAAGTCGTCGGTGGCCCCGGCGTCCAACGGCAGCAACGCCTCCCGGCCCGCCGCCAGCAGGGCCGCGGTCGCCCGCCGCCGGGGCGTCCGGACGGCGCGCCGCACGGCGTCCAGCCCGCCGGAGGCCAGCGCCGCAGCCACCACCGGCGCCAGCGCCAGGGACGACGCCACGCTGTAGCCCGTCGCCGGGTGCACCATCCCGGCGGCCGCACCCACCGGCACCGCGTCGGAGTGCGACCGGGCCGGGGCGTCCAGCGCGATCGCCACCCGCTCCGGCTCCCCCACCACCCGCAGCCCCGCCCGGTCGAGCACCCGGTGCAGTGCCAGACGCAGCCGCTCCAGCGACACCGGGGGCCGGGCGGCCAGCGAGGTGGCCTCCAGCAGCGTGGTGCCGTCCTCCCGGGGCAGCCCGTAGAGGAACAGCGGCACGCGCTCGTCGTCGCCACGCAGAGCCGACCAGTCCATCAGCAGTGCCGTCCCCGCGGGCACCAGCTCCTCGGCGGGACCTGCGACCAGCTCCCCCCACGCGCGCTGCTGGGCGGTGCCGGGCAGCGAGCCGCGGGCGTCGACCACCACCCGAGCGGTCAGCCGTCGGCCGTCGGCGAGCCAGACGGTGGCCGGGTCGCCGTCGGCGTCCACGCCCCGGGCGCTGCCGGTCTCCCGGACCACGCCCAGCTCCTCGGCCCGGCGGGTCAGCTCGGCGTGCAGCACGCCCTCCCGCAGCCGGGCGTAGCGCCGGCCCAGTCGCTGCTCGCCGGCCCGCCGGGTGCGCACGACCGTCGCGTCGTACACCCGGGCCGCGTCCCCGGGGACGACGCCCAACCGGTCCAGTGCGGGCTCCAGCTCATCGGCCCAGGCGCCGTAGGTCGGCGTCCACGGTCGGGACGACGGCGCCAGCACCGTCGTGGTCAGCCCGCGCGCAGCACAGGCGACGGCGGTGGCCAGGCCGGCAGGACCGGCCCCCAGCACCAGGACGTCGGGCGGGTTCAGCTGCGGACCAGCTTCTGCAGCGCCAGCTGGGCCAGCGGCAGGTAGCCCACGATCAGCGGGGCGGGGCCGCTGGCCCGCAGGCCGGTCGTCGTCCCACCGCCGGGGCCGGGGCGGACCCAGTGCACCAGCGTCATCGACGTCGGGCCGACGCGGACGGTCCACACCCACTCGCGGGCCGCCTCGTCGACCGAGTCGACGACGAAGGGCACGGCCACACCCAGCGGCCCGTGCACCCGGCCGGTCACCCCGGGGGCGATCTGGTCGGCGGTGGCGTCCACGGAGCGGATCTGCGGGGACCACTCCGACCAGCGGGCGGGCAGCAGGTACCGCGACCAGGCCTCGTCGGGGTCCACGGTGCCGGTCGCGTGGGTGCTCAGCGTCGTCATGACCGGTGCTGTGCCCGGGTCGGTTCCACGTGGAACGCGGTCATGCCGGCGGACCGCCGAGCAGGAGCGAGCGCAGCACCTGCATGCCCACGGTGACCGTGCGGGTGCGGAAGGCGGTGCGGTCCCCGGGCACGACCAGCGAGCGGGAGGCGACGCCGTCCGGGCCGACCGCGACCAGGTGGACGGTGCCGACGGGCTTGTCCGCCGTCCCACCGCCGGGGCCGGCGATTCCGGTGACGCCGATGCCGACGTCGGCACCGAACCGGGAGCGGGCACCCTCGGCGAGGGCGCGGGCCACCTCGGGGCTGACCGCACCGTGCGCCTCCAGCAGCGCCACCGGGACGTCGAGCAGCTGCTCCTTGGCGGTGTTCGCGTAGGCGACCACCCCGCCGAGCACGGCCGACGAGGCGCCGGGACGGCCGGTGAGCCGGGCGGCGAGCAGGCCGCCGGTGCAGGACTCGGCGGTGGCGACGGTCCAGCCGTGGTCGGCCAGCGCGCGGGTGACCAGGGTGTCGACGTCCTCGCCCTCGCTGAACAGCGTGCCGCCGAAGTCACCGCGGACGGCGTCCACCAGCCGGGCGTAGGCGTCGGCGGCGTCGGGGGCGTAGCGGGTGACGATCTCCAGCTCGCCGTCCCGCAGGCACGTGGTGACCTCCAGGCCGGTGAGCTGGTCGTCGATCCGGCGCAGGGTGGCGGCCAGCTCGGACTCCGGGGTGCCCCACAGCCGCAGGGTGTCCTGGCGGAGCTCGGTGGCCCGGGCCAGCACGGCGCGGACCGGCTCGGCCGCCAGGGCGGCGGGCCACATGGCCTGCAGCTCCGGCGGCGGGCCGGGCAGCACGACCACCGGCGGGCCGTCACCCTCGGCGGGAGGGACGACGAGACCGGGCGCCGTGCCGACCGGTTCGAGCACCAGTGCTCCGTGGGGCACCTGCGCCTGCTTGCGGGTGCCGGCCAGCGTCGCCTCCGGGTCGACCCGCCAGCCGCGGCGGGCCATCAGCCGGTCGACGATGGCGCCGATCCGGTCGGCCAGGGCCTCGTCGACCGCGCTGGGCCGGCCCTGGGTGTCGCCCACGACCTGGGCGGTGAGGTCGTCGGCGGTCGGACCGAGCCCCCCGGAGGTGAAGACGAGGTCGTTGGTGGCGGCCAGGAACCGCAGCGCGGAGGCCAGGTCCTCGGGCCGGTCGCCGACCACCACCACCTGGCCGACGTCGACGCCCAGGGTGCGCAGCTGCTCGGCCAGCCAGGGGCCGTTGCGGTCGGTCACCCGCCCGGTGAGCACCTCGGTGCCGGTGACCACGATGCCCGCGCGCGCTCCCACGTCGGCGACCCTAGGCGGGTGCACGGGGTCCCGCCCGGTCGCGCGGGCCGGCCGGTGGGGTCTGGCGGTCGGGGTGGCTGTCGGGGTGACGGCCGGGGTGCCCGGCGGGCCACGGCAGGCCGGGGGCTCGGGCGACCCACCCCGGCGGGTCCCCCGACCCCCACCAGCCCGCCGATACGGTGGCCGACGACCCGGTCCGGGCGCCGGTGTCCACGGGGGACCGTCCGACCGACCCGTCGGCCACCCCGCCGACCTGCCCCGTCGACCGACCGCTGCCCGACCGCACCGAGGAGAACCGTGAGCCAGCCGCCCTACCCGCCCCCGCCGGCCGACGGGCCGCAGGACCCGCGCACCGCGCAGCTGCCCGCAGCCCAGGGCCCGTCCACCGGCGCGCACCCGCACCAGCCCTCGCAGCCGGTCTTCCACCAGGGCCTGCCCCCGCAGGGCCCGCCGCCGCAGCCCGCCGCACACCAGGGCCAGCGGCCCGGTCAGCAGGGGCAGGGGCAGGGGCAGGGGCAGCAGCACACCGGCCCGCAGGGACACGTCCCGCCCGGCCCGCAGGCGACCGGCCCGCACGCGACCGGTCCGCAGGGTCCGCCGCCCGGGATGACCGGGCCCCAGGAGTACCGGCTGCCGCAGGGCTACGACCCGGCCTACCCGGCCGCGCCGACCGGCCCGATGGACTGGGTCCCCGGCTTCCCGGGCGAGCAGCCCCCGCCGCACCCCAGCGCCCCGGTCGGCAGCGCCCAGGGTCAGGCTCACGACACCGGCCGCGCCCCCCGGGTCAGCGCCTCGCAGCGCACCCCAGCCGACCGGGCCACGCTGACCGCCACCGTGCTCGGGGTGCTGGGTCTCGTCGTCCTGGAGCTGGGCCTGTCGCTGTCCTTCGGCCTCGGGTCCTCGGTCTGGTCGGCGCTGCCCACCTGGTCGGGGTTCGCGACCCTGGCGGCGCTGGTCGCCCTGGTGCCGTTCGTGCCCAGCCGCGGTGGGCTCAGCCGCCGCCAGGCCTGGCAGGTCGGCGCGGCCGGCGGCGCCGGGCTGCTGCTGTTCTGGGTGCTCGTCGTGCTCCCGGGCGTGGCCACCGACCAGGGCTTCGTGTTGACCGCCGGGGTGGCGCTGTCGGCCGGTGCGCTCTGGCTGGTGCACGACCGCCGGAAGTGACGGACACCGCGGGTCACGCCCCGGCCGGGCCGCGCGCCCGGCTGCTGCTCGCCGTCGCCGGGGTGCTCGGCGTGCTGTCCCCGGGCCTGCCCTGGGGTGTGCTGCCCGGGACCGCCCACCCGGCCCGGGTCGCCGTCCTGGGTGCGGCGGTGCTGGCCGCGCTGGCCCTGCGCACCGGCCGCGCCCGGCTGCTCACCGCGGCTGCGGCCGTCGGCGCGGTGGGCGTCCTGCTGGGCGGTCTGGACGCGACCCCCGGCCGGCTGGCCCTGGCCGGTGCCGTCGCCTGCCTGGTCCTCGCCGCACTGGCCGAGCGGTCCCCGGCTGCGGCCCCAGAGGCCCGCTCAGAAACCCGCTCAGAGGCCTGCTCAGAGGCCTAGCCGCACCCCGGTGGCCCGCTCGGCGGCGGCCACGAACCGCGCCCCGGCGACCTCGTCGCGCACGTGGGCGCGGGCGCGGCTCGGTGCCGGGCGGCCGGTCATCTCCTGCCAGCCGCCGGGACCCCAGTACTCCCCGCCGCGGACGCCGTCCCCGACGCAGGCGTGCACCAGCGGCCAGGCGCCGGCGTCCTTGCCCTGGGCGAAGGCCCGGGCCGGCTGCGCGACCACCCGCAGCGGCACCGCGACCTCGTTGACGCCGCTGCGCTGCGGTGTCGACGAGTCCAGCGCGAAGCCGGGGTGGGCGGCCAGGGCCAGGGCATCGCGCCCGACGGCCCGGAACCGGCGGTCCAGCTCGAACGCGAACGCCATGGCCGCGGTCTTGGACCGGCCGTACTGCCGGAAGGACCGGAACCCACGCTCGGCCTGCAGGTCGGCGGGGTCCAGCGGCGACCACCGGTGGGCGATGGAACCGACGGTGACCACGCGGCCGCCGGGACGCAACCGGTCCAGCAGGGCCGCGACCAGCGCCACGTGCCCCAGCGCGTTGCCGCCCATCATCAGCTCGAACCCGTCGGCGGTGGTCTGCCGACCGCGGGTCTCGGTCACCCCGGCGTTGCACAGCACGGCGTCCAGCCCGACGTCGACGGCGGCCGCGCAGGCGGCGACCGAGGCCAGGTCGGCGACGTCGAGGGACAGCACGTCCAGCCGGGCGCCCGGCACCCGCTCCCGGACGGCGGCCACGGCCGCGGCGGCCCGGGACGCCGACCGGCAGGCCAGCAGCACCCGCGCCCCGCGCGCGGCCAGCTGCTCGGTGGCCCAGTAGCCGAGCCCGGCGTTCGCGCCGGTCACCAGCACGGTGCGGTCGGTCAGGTCGGGCAGCACGGGTGCGGGCACCCGGCGATCATGCGTCAGACGAGTGCGCTGTGCCCGACAGGGACCAGCTCGGGACCGGCCGATGCGGGCCGCGGCTGGTCCTCGGGGTGCGCCCGGATGGCCAGCAGGGCCACGTCGTCGTCGACCCGGCCGGACAGCTCGGCGAGCACCCGGTCGCAGAGGTCCTCCAGCGGCAGGTGGCGCAGCCCCGCCAGCAGCTCCGACAGCCAGGTGATGCCCTCGTCGATGGCGACGCCGCGGCGCTCGACCAGGCCGTCGGTGTAGAGCAGCACGGTCGCCCCGGGCTCGAGCACCCGCTCGTGGTCGCCGCGGGACCGCTCCGGGTCCACGCCCAGCAGCAGGTCGGGGCGGGCCTCCAGCAGCTCGACCCGGCCGTCGGGGTGCAGCAGCAGCGGCGGGGGGTGCCCGGCGTTGGTCCAGCGCAGCACCCGCTCCCCGCGGGCGGCGTCGTCCGGGGTCTGCTCGACCGTCGCCAGCACGGCGGTGGCCAGCGTGCCGACGTCCAGGTCGCGCATGGCGCGGTCCAGGCCGGTGACGATCTCCGCCGGCGTCCCGCCACGGCTGTGCGCGACCCCGCGGAGCACGTTGCGCACCTGGGCCATGGCGGCCGCGGCGTAGGAGTCGTGCCCGGTGACGTCGCCGATGACCAGCACCGTGCGGCCGTCGCCGAGCAGGAAGCTGTCGTACCAGTCGCCGCCGACCTGGGCCTGACGCGCGGCCGGCAGGTAGCGGACGGAGACCTGCAGGTGGTCGGGCTCCGGGGGCTCGGACAGCAGGCTGCGCTGCAGCGCCTCGACGGTGCCGGCCAGCGCCCGCAGCGCGGTCCGCTCGGCCTGCCGGGTGAGCACCCGGTCCAGGGCCTGCGCGCACTGTGCGGCGAAGGCGGTGACGACCTCGAACTCCTCGGCGGTGAAGGCCTGCGGGTGCGCCCACCCCACGGTGAGCGAGCCGCGGATGCGGCCGCCGGTGCGCAGCGGCAGTGCCACCCAGGCCTGCGCCCCGGTCTGCTCCACGACCGGGCCCATGTCGGCGGTGAACGCGAGGGACTCCGCGGCGTCGTGCAGCACCACCGTGCGGCCCTCCCGGGCGGCCACGCAGGCCGGCAGCGGGCCGTCGAGCGGCAGCACGCCGTACTGGTCCTGGGTGCCCTCGCCCAGCCCGTCGGTGATGGCCAGCCGGAGCTCCTGCTCCTCCTCGTCCAGGACCGCGACGGCACCACCGTCGGCACCCAGCGCCGACAGTCCCTGCTCGACGACGACGCGGGTCAGCGCGACGACGTCCTCGGTGCGGGACAGCGCGATGGCGACCTCGGCGATGGTGGCCAGCCGGCGGGCGCTGCGCAGCTCGGCCTCGCGGGTCTGGATCCGGTCCAGCGCCTGCGCGCACTGCGCCGCGAACGCGACGAGCACCTCGACCTCCGCGGGCAGGAAGGTCCGCGGCTGCGCCCAGGAGACGGTGAGGCACCCGGTCACCCGGCCGCCGGAGGCCAGCGGCAGGCTGGCGAACGCGACCGAACCGGTGGCCTCGACGACGCCGGCCATCTCCGGGGTGAACGCCAGGCAGGCCGCCCGGTCGGCCAACAGCACCGGCTGCCCGGTGCGGGTGGCCACGCTGACCGGCAGCGGGCCGTCGAGCGGGACCTCGCCGTAGGTGCGCTGCGTGGCCGCACCACCGAGCTCCGAGGAGATGAGCGAGCGCAGCACGTCGCCGTCCCGGACCGCTACCGCGCCCCCGGGGGAGCCGAAGACGGCCATGCCCTCACCGGTGACGGTGGCCAGCAGCTGGTCGACGGTCTCGGCCCCGGCCAGCCGCAGCGCGACGGTGCTCAGCGCGGCCAGCCGGCTGGCGCTCAGCGCCTCGGCGTCCCGTGCCGCGGTCAGCTCGACACCGCGGGCGTACAGGTCGGACTCGACCTCCAGCACCCGCCGCTGCCAGTCCTCGCTGGAGTGGCCCTCGGCCTGGGCCCGGCGCTGCTCCAGCACGTAGTCGGTGACGTCCTCGGCGCGCTGCACCACGTGGGTGCACGTGCCCCCGGCGTCGAGGACCGGGGTGCTTATCAGGCTCCAGAAGCGCTGGGAGAACCCACCCCTGCCGTCGGGGATGGCGTACTCCTGCAGCGGCATCACGTCGGGGACCCGGGTGTCGCGGGCCCGCTCGAAGGAGGCCTGCACCTTGCTGACACCGCCGTCGGCCTCGGAGTCGCTGGGCCCGGCCGGGAACGCGTCGAAGACGTGCCGACCGACCAGCTCGTCCCGGACCCGCCCGGTGGTGGCGAGGTAGGAGGGGTTGGCGTCGACGATCGTGAGACCGGCGTCCATCACCAGGTAGGGCGTGGGGATGGCCCGGAAGACGGCCTCGAAGTCGACCTCGGCTGCTGCGCCGGCCACCGTCCCACCCCCTCGCCTCGCCCGGACCCGGGTCCGGGCGGTCCCGCAGAGGTTAGCCCGGGTCACCGACACTCCCGGGGAGAACGACGACCGGGGCACGCCAGCAGGGCCCGGGGCGCGACGGGACGGGTCAGTCGTCGTCCTCGTCGTCCCGACCGCCGCCGTTCCCGTTGCCGTTCCCACCGCCGTTCCCGTTCCCCCCGCCGTTCCCGTTCCCACCGCCGTTCCCGCTGCCGCCGGGCCGGTCCTGGGTGGGGGCCGGGGCGACGGTGGGCTCGGGGGCGGGCAGTGGCAGCTCGCCGACGGTCGGCGCGGGCGCGCCCACCGTGGTCGCCGGTGCGGGCACCGGTTCACCGGTGTGGGTGACGGTGACCTCGGCACCGGGCGCCAGCGGCGTCCCGGCGGGCGCCACCTCGACCACGACCCCCGCTGCCGCGTCGCCCGCGGCCGTCTCCACGGAGACGACGGTGAGACCCAGCGCGGTCAGCTCCGCGGTCACGTCGGCCAGCGGCCGGCCCACGTAGGCCGCCGGGTCCAGGGTCACCGTCGGCTCGGTCTCGGCGGGGGCCGCCGACGTGGTGGTCGGCCCGGCTGCGGTCACCGGCTCCTCGGTGTCCCGGCCGATGCCCAGCAGCAGCGCGACGCCCACCCCCACCAGGACCAGCGCGCCCAGGACACCGGCCAGCAGCAGCGGCCGGCGCCGTCCACGGGGCCCGTCGTCGTCGGGCCCGGCGTCCTCGGGACCCTCGTCATCGGGACCCTCGTCACCGGGCCCGTGGCCGGGCAGCGGGGTCTCCCCCGACACCAGACCCGGGTCCAGCAGCGCCGTCACCCCGGCCGGGGGCACCAGGTCCAGCAGCTCGGTGCCGGCGGTGGAGGGGTCGCCCGCACGGGCCCGGGCCACCGCGGCGACGACGGCGTCGCCGTCGGCGAGCCGCCGGTGCGGGTCCTTCACCAGCATCGCGGCCACCAGGTCGCGGACCGGCGCGGGCACCGAGGACGGCAGCGCCGGCGGCTCGTCCCGGATCTGGCTCAGCGCCACCGCCACAGAGCTCTCGCCCTCGAAGGCGCGGCGGCCGGCGAGCAGCTCGTAGGCGACCATGCCCAGGGCGTAGACGTCGCTGGCCGGCGTGGCCGCGCGGCCCTCGGCCTGCTCGGGCGAGAGGTAGTGCGCGGTGCCGATGACCTGGCCGGTGAGGGTCAGCGAGACGCTCTCCGCAGACCAGGCGATGCCGAAGTCGGTGACCGCGACCGACCCGTCGTAGCGGACCAGCACGTTGCCCGGCTTCACGTCGCGGTGCACGATGCCGACCTCGTGCGCGGCGGCCAACCCGGCCGCGGTCTGGGCGACCACCTCCAGCACCTGGTCGGCCGGCAGCGCCCCCTCCCGCCGGACGACGTCGGCCAGGGACTCCCCGACGACCAGCTCCATCACCAGGTAGGCCAGGTGCTCGCCGTCGGTCGCCTCGGTCTCGCCGTAGTCGAAGACGGCGACGACGTTGCGGTGGTGCAGCAGCGCGGTGTGCCGGGCCTCGGCGCGGAAGCGGGCCAGGAACCCCTCGTCCCCGGCGTACTCGCTGCGCAGCACCTTGACCGCGACCGGGCGGCCCAGCCGCTGGTCGTGCGCCCGCCAGACCCGGCCCATGCCGCCGGTGGCGATCAGCGACCGGAGTTCGTACCGGTCACCGAAGACGCGGGTCGCTGGGTCCACCCGCCCATGGTGCCCGGTGGCCCCGGGGACGTCGACGGACCGCTCAGCCGAAGAGCGCGCGCCCCCACCAGTCGTCGGGGCCCTGGACGCCCGGCGGGCAGGCGAAGACCGCCGAGGAGGTGTGCTGGACGTACTCGTTCATCGCGTCCAGCCGCAGGTTGCGCTGCACCTGGACGAACCCGGTCTCCGGCGCCGACTGGTAGCAGATGAAGAACAGCCCGGCGTCGAGGCGGCCCAGGCCGTCGGAGCCGTCGACGAAGCTGTAGCCGCGGCGCAGGATCGCCGTCCCCGAGTTGGTGGGGTGGGCCAGGAAGACGTGCGAGGTCTCCGGGACGGCGAACTCGCCGTCGACCTGGGCGGTGAAGTCGACCGGGTCGAACTCCCCGCGCTGGCCCAGCGGCGCGCCGCTGCCCTTCTTCCGGCCGATGGTCTGCTCCTGCTCGATGAGCGTGGAGGTGTCCCAGGGCTCGATCCGCATCCGGATGCGGCGGCTGACCAGGTAGGAGCCGCCGTCCATCCAGGACCCGGTCCCCGACACCCAGACGAACCGGTCCAGGGTCTCGGGCTGCTCGGCCTTGAGGTTGTCGGTGCCGTCCTTGAAGCCGAACAGGTTGCGCGGGGTCGCCTGGGCCGAGGAGGTGGACGACGTCCGGCCGAAGCCGAGCTGCGACCAGCGGACGCCGAGCACGCCGGCGGCCAGCCGGGACAGGTTGCGGATGGCGTGCACCGCGACCTGGGGGTCGTTGGCGCAGGCCTGCACGCAGACGTCGCCGCCGCTGATCGCCGGGTCGAGGGCGTCGCCGGGGAACGCGGGGAGCTCGGTGAGCTCGGCGGGCTGTCGGTCCGCGAGGCCGAAGCGGTCGACGCCCTCGGCGGTGCGGAAGAGGGTGGGGCCGAACCCGACGGTCAGGGTGAGCCCGGCCGGGGGCAGGTCGATGGCCTCGCCGGTGTCGTCCGGCGGGGCGTACTCGCTGCCCGCGGTGGCCCCGATGGGGCCGGCGTCCTGGCCCTGGGTCATCCGCCGGGCGGCGGCGGTCCAGGCCTGCAGCACCTCGACCAGGGCGTCCCGGTCGTCGGTGAGGACGTCGAAGGCCACGAAGTGCAGCCGGTCCTGGGCCGGGGTGACGATCCCGGCCTGGTGGGCGCCCTGGAACGCCACCGCCTCGGTGACGCCCGCACCGGCGGCGGCCGGCTCGTCGGCGGTGGCCCGCCCGATCACCCCGCCGGCCGCGCCGGCGGCGAGCACCCCTGCGGTGCCCGCGCCGGCGACGCCGAAGAACCGTCGACGGGACAACCCGCCCTGCTCGGCACCCACGACTGCTCCTCTGCCCGTCAACTCACCGGTCGGGTCACTGGTCGGCGACGACTGCCGCCACCTGGCTCACGGACTCGCTCAGCGCGGTGATGCTGTCGCTGAGACCGCGCAGCTGGTCCTCGGTGAGCGTGTCGTGCAACGCCCATCCGTCACCCTGACGGTACTGCTCCAGCTCGGCCTCCGTGGCGGCGAAGCGCTCGTCGATCTCGCCCACCAGCTCGGGGTCGGCCTCCTCCAGGAAGGGACGCAGCGCCTGGACGGCGGCCTCGGAGCCCTCGAGGTTGGCCGCGAAGTCCCACAGGTCGGTGTGCGAGTAGCGGTCCTCCTCGCCGGTGATCTTGCCGGTGGCGATCTCGTCGAGCAGGGCCTTGGCGCCGTTGGCCAGCTGCAGCGGGTCCAGGGTGACCTCGTTGGCCCGGGCGACGATCTCCTGCACGTTGGCCAGCAGGTCGTCGGCGTAGGGGCCCATGTCCGAGACGTCGCCGGTCTCCCACAGCGCCTGCTCGATGCGGTGGAAGCCGGTGAAGTCCTCGCCCTCGGCCTGGTCGCCCTCGCGGCCGTCGATCAGCGGGTCCAGGTCACCGAAGCTCTCGGCGACCGGCTCGATCCGCTCCCAGTAGGTGCGGGCGACCGGGAACAGCGCCTGCGCGGCCGGGACGTCACCGGCCTTGACGGCCTCGACGAACGCGGTGGTCTGCTCCAGCAGGGCGCCGGTCTGGCTCTGCACGTAGCGCTGGTAGTCCTCGCCGGCCTGCTGCAGGTTCTCGTCCTCGGACAGCTGCGCGGCCTCGCCGCTCACGACCAGGGCGTTGCGGATGCCGTCGCCGACCATGCCGGGCTTGCAGACGGTCTCGTAGTCCCCGGCGGGCAGCTCCACGAGCAGCTCGCGGGCGACCCCGGGGGCGATGTTCTCGACCTCGGCCATCACCCGGTCGCCCTCGGCGTAGACGTAGAACTCGGTGACCTTGCTGCCGGAGTTGGTCACCGTGAACTGGTGGGTGCCGGCCTCGAGCTCGCTGGTCGCGACGTCGCAGGTGTCGTCGCTGGCGGCGACGGCGATGTCGTCGCTGGCCTCCCCCGCCGTGGACCCGGAGTCGGTGGACCCCCCGCCGCAGGCGGCGAGCAGGGTGAGGGTCGCGAGGGAGGTCGCGGCGAGGGCGTTACGCAGGGGCGTCGACATGCTGGGTGCTCTCCGGGGTGGTCGTGCGGGGTGCCTGGGCGGCCGAGCGGCCGGGCAGGAGGAACAGGGCGAGCACCGGCACGAGGTAGGCCACGTAGGCCACCATCTCCAGCACCGTGGGCTGCGCCGAGACGTGGAAGACGCCGTCGAGGACCGCGCCCCACCAGCTGCCGGGGTCCAGCCAGCCGGAGGCGTCGTAGGCGTAGGTGGTGAGGCCGGGCAGCACGCCGGCCTCCTGGAAGTCGTGCACGCCGTACTTGAAGATCCCGGCCGCGATGAAGATCAGCAGCACACCCGAGACGGTGAAGAACCGGGACAGGTTGATCCGCACCGCACCGGCGTAGAGGGCGAAGCCCAGCACGACGGCGGTGGCCAGGCCCGCGAGCAGGCCGACCAGCGGGGTGGAGCTGACCGCGCCCTGCGCGGAGGCGAAGAAGAGCAGCGTCGTCTCCAGGCCCTCCCGGACCACCGAGGCGAACGCGATGCCCACGACGGCGCCCAGCCCCAGGCCGACGGCGTCGTCGAGCCGGCCGCGCAGCTCACCGGACAGCTTCCGGGCGGTGCGGCGCATCCAGAAGACCATCCAGGTCACCAGCGCGACGGCGATGACCGAGGTGATCGCGTCGAAGAGCTCCTGACCGGGCCCGCCGAGCACCGTCGTCGACACGTAGGACAGCGCGGCGCCGAACCCGACCGACAGCACCACGGCCGCGGCGACCCCGCCCCAGACCGGGAGCAGGTGCTGCCGACGGCCGGTCTTGACCAGGTAGGCGACCAGGACCGAGACGATGAGGACCATCTCCAGGCCCTCACGCAGACCGATGAGGTAGCTGGGGAAGAACACCGATCCCACGGGACACACCTCCTGGCACGACGACGCCCCCGGCCGGTCCGACTGAGGGCAGGCTGACCTTAGGCGCCGTCTGCCGGTACGTACAGGCCTGCCAGACAGTTCCCAGCGGGACCCTGGTCACGACGGCGCCCGGGCCGGTCCTGGTGAGGACCGACCCGGGCGTCGTGGGTGGAGCTGGGTAACCGCGGTTTACCCGACGGTCAGCGCTGCAGCTCGAACCGGTCGAGCTCCATGACCTTGGTCCACGCGGCCGCGAAGTCCTGGGCGAACTTCTCGGTGGTGTCGTCGGAGGAGTAGACCTCGACGATGCCGCGCAGGATGGCGTTGGAGTTGAACACCAGGTCGGCGGCGGTGGCCGTGCGCACCACGGTGCCCTCGGCGTCCACACCGTCGTAGACGCCCTCGTCGTCCCGCGAGGTCCGCCACGAGATGCCCAGGTCCAGCACCGTCCGGAAGAAGTCCTGGGACAGGACGCCGACCCGGTCGGTGAAGACACCGTGCTGCACGCCGCCGGTGTTGGCGCCGAGCACGCGGAGCCCGCCGACGAGGACCGTCATCTCCCGGGCGGTGAGGCCCAGGTTGAAGGCCTTGTCGACCAGCAGCTGCTCGGGCTGC
Organism: Modestobacter sp. Leaf380; assembly: GCF_001424485.1. Taxonomy (GTDB): domain Bacteria; phylum Actinomycetota; class Actinomycetes; order Mycobacteriales; family Geodermatophilaceae; genus Klenkia. The sequence continues at coordinate 531,354 of NZ_LMQC01000019.1, read as the reverse complement.
AGCTTGCTGCCGGGCAGCAGGTAGCTGCGGAAGCCGTCGGCCTTGGGCTCGAGCCACCGGAAGTTCTCCGGGTCGGTCTGCTCCTGGGTGGCGTCGGTGCGGCCGGGGGTGAAGCCCACGGTCACCGGGACGCCGGCGTCGGCGGCGGCCTTCTCCACCGCGGCGGTGCCGGCGAGGACGACCAGGTCGGCGAAGGAGACCTTCTTGCCGGTCTCGGCCTCGAAGGCGGCCTGGACCGACTCGATGGCCGGCAGCACGTCGGCGACGCCGGCGTTGACCGCCCAGTCGACCTGCGGCTGGAGCCGGATGCGGCCGCCGTTGGCGCCACCGCGCTTGTCGGTGTCGCGGTAGGACGCCGCAGCCGACCAGGCGGTGTGCACCAGCTGGGACACGGTCGGGCCCGAGGCCAGCAGGCGCGCCTTGAGGTCGGCGATCTCCGCCTCGCCCACGAGCTCGTGGTCGACGGCCGGGACCGGGTCCTGCCAGATGAGCTCCTCGGCCGGGACGTCGGGGCCCAGGTAGCGGCTCTTGGGGCCCATGTCGCGGTGCAGCAGCTTGAACCAGGCGCGGGCGTAGACGTCGGCGAAGTACTCGGGGTTCTCGTAGAAGTTCCGCGAGATCTCCCGGAAGCCGGGGTCCACGACCAGGGCCATGTCGGCGGTGCTCATCATCGGGGCGTTGCGCTTGCCCTCGATGTGGGCGTCGGGGACGAGCTCCTGCGCCTCGGGGTTGGTCGGGCCCCACTGCTTGGCGCCGGCCGGGCTGAGGGTCTTCTCCCAGTCGTAGCTGAAGAGCATCTCGAAGTAGGTGTTGTCCCACTGCGTGGGCGTGGGGGTCCACGCGCCCTCGAGGCCGCTGGTGATGGTGTCGGCGCCCTTGCCGGTGCCGTACTGGCTGATCCAGCCCAGGCCGTTGCCGTGCACGGGGCAGCCGGAGGGCTCGGGGCCGACCAGCTCGGGGTCCCCGGCGCCGTGGGTCTTGCCGAAGGTGTGCCCGCCGGCGACGAGCGCGACGGTCTCCTCGTCGTTCATGCCCATCCGGCTGAAGGTGACCCGGATGTCGTGGGCCGAGCCCAGCGGGTCCGGCTTGCCCTGCGGGCCCTCGGGGTTGACGTAGATCAGGCCCATGGTGACGGCGGCGAGGTGGCCGTCCTCCAGGTCCAGCGGGGTGTCGTCGGCGTAGCGCTCGTCGCCGAGCCAGGTGTCCTCGGGGCCCCAGAAGACCTCGTTGGGCTGCCAGGAGTCCTTGCGGCCGAAGGCGAAGCCGAAGGTCGGCAGGCCCATGTCGTCGTGGGCGACGTTGCCGGCGAGCACGAGCAGGTCGGCCCAGGAGATCTTGCGGCCGTACTTCTGCTTGATCGGCAGCAGCAGGCGGCGGGCCTTGTCCAGGTTGGCGTTGTCGGGCCAGCTGTTGAGCGGGGCGAAGCGCTGTCCGCCCTCGCCGCCGCCACCGCGGCCGTCGGCGCTGCGGTAGGTGCCCGCGGCGTGCCAGGACATCCGGATGAACAGCGGGCCGTAGTGGCCCCAGTCGGCCGGCCACCAGTCCTGCGAGGTGCGCATGACCTGGACGAGGTCGCGCTTGAGCTCCTCGACGTCGAGCTTGGCGAACTCGGCGGCGTAGTCGAAGTCCGCGCCCAGCGGGTCGGCGTCGGCGGCGGAGCGGTCGAGCACCCGCAGGTCGACCTGGTTGGGCCACCAGTCCTGCACCGAGCGGGGACGCCCGCCGTGCACCGGCTCCGGCGCCTTGATCGCCGGGTTCTCGCTCTCGCTGGTGCTAGCGGACTCGGTCTTGGCGACCTCGGTCTTGTCGTAGTCGGCGGCGTCGACGGTGGACTTGTCGTACTCGGTCACGGAGTGCCTCTCTCTTCGGGACGGTCGAGCGGGAGCGGTTCGATCGGTGCGGCGGAGCACGAGGGGCACCGGCCCCAGTAGATGACCTCGGCCTCGTCGATGACGAAGCCGTGGTCCTGGGAGGGGCTCAGGCAGGGCGCCTCGCCGACGGCGCAGTCGACGTCGGCGATGACGCCGCAGGAGCGGCAGACGACGTGGTGGTGGTTGTCCCCGACGCGGGCCTCGTAGCGGGCCACCGAGCCGGAGGGCTCGATGCGCCGCACCAGGCCGGAGCCGGTCAGCACCTTGAGGACGTCGTAGACGGCCTGGTGGGAGACCTCGGGCAGCTGCTCCCGGACCCGCCGGATGACGGTGTCGGTGCTGGCGTGCGGGTTCTCCCGGACGACGGCGAGCACGGCCAGGCGCGGGCGGGTCACGCGCAGGGCGACCCCGCGCAGCGACTGCTCGAGCTCGGACGTCGTGGGCACCACCCGAGCATGCCGGTTGTTCTTGAACGAGTCAAGGAAAGACCGGGTGGCCGCCGGACGACGGGACGGGGCAGGACCCGTTGACAGCGCGGGGGCCGGTCGCCACGGTGTCCGCGACACGGGGACCGCGGCCCGCCTCCGGACGCCGTGTCCCCGGCAGGGGTCGGCGGCGACGGGGCAGGTCGCCGACGCGCCCACGGTCCCCGCTCCCCCGGTCCCGCTGGACGGGAGCGGGGACTTGCCCGGCCCGTCGTCCTGCACGAGGGTGGGCATTACTGACCGCACGGTCAGTGAACCGGTCCTGAGGAGCGACGATGGCGTCCACCCGCGAGGTCTTCCTGGTCGACGGGGTGCGCACACCCCAGGGCCGCTACGGCGGCGCACTGGCCGGCATCCGGCCCGACGACCTGGCCGCGCTGGTGGTCGCCGAGGTGCTGCGCCGCTCGGGCGCGCCCGCCGACGCCGTCGAGGAGGTCGTGCTGGGCGCGGCCAACCAGGCCGGCGAGGACAACCGGGACGTCGCCCGGATGGCCGTGCTGCTGGCCGGGCTGCCCGACACCGTGCCCGGCTACACGACCAACCGGCTGTGCGCCTCGGGGCTGACCGCCACCGCCTCGGCCGCGGCGTCGATCCGGGCCGGCGAGCTGGACCTGGCGATCGCCGGCGGCGTCGAGTCGATGACCCGGGCGCCCTGGGTGATGGCCAAGCCGGGCACCCCGTGGGCCCGCCCGGGCGAGGTCGTGGACACCTCGCTGGGCTGGCGGTTCACCAACCCGGTCTTCGCCGCCGCCGACCGCGCCGTCGAGCACCCGGAGGACCCGGCCACCCGCAAGGTGACGCTGTCGATGGGCGAGACCGCCGAGGAGATCGCCGCGCTGGACGGCTGGACCCGGGACGACTGCGACGCCTTCGCCGTCCGCAGCCACACCCGCGCGGTCGCCGCCCAGGAGGCCGGACGGTTCGACGCCGAGGTGCTCGCCGTGGAGGTGCCCGGCAGGAAGGGCAGCACCACCGTCAGCGCCGACGAGGGCCCCCGCCCGGGCTCCTCGATGGAGTCCCTCGCCACGCTCAAGCCGGTCTTCCGCACCGGCGGCGTGGTCACCGCGGGCAACAGCTCCCCGCTCTCGGACGGCGCCGCCGCCCTGGTGCTGGCCAGCGCCGACGCCGTCGAGCGGCACGGGCTGACCCCGCGCGCCCGGGTCGTGGTCTCGGCCAGCGCCGGCGTCGCGCCGAACGTGATGGGCCTGGGACCGGTGCCCGCGACCGAGAAGGCACTGGCCAAGGCCGGCTGGACCGTCGCCGACCTGGACGCCGTCGAGCTCAACGAGGCCTTCGCCGCCCAGTCCCTCGGGGTGCTGAGGCGCCTGGGGATCGACGAGGAGGTCGTCAACGCCGACGGTGGCGCGATCGCCCTGGGCCACCCGCTGGGCTGCTCCGGCGCCCGACTGCTGGTCACCCTGATGGGCCGCCTGGAGCGCGAGGGCGGCCGGCGCGGGCTGGCCACGCTGTGCGTCGGCGTCGGCCAGGGCGTGTCGATGCTCGTGGAGCGGGTGTGACCCCGCGGCAGGTCGGCGTCGTCGGCGGCGGGCGGATGGGCGGCGGGATCGCCCAGGGCCTGCTGGGCACCGGCGCGCAGGTCCACGTCGTCGAGGCCGGGGACGAGGCGGCCGAGGCCGCGCGGGCCCGGATCGCCGCCGGGCTCGAGGAGGCCGACCGGCGCGGCAAGCTCACCGGGACCGTCGAGGAGTCGCTGTCCCGGCTGGTCCTGGTGGACACCCCCGCCGACCTGCCGCCGGGCCTGTCGCTGGTGGTCGAGGCGGTGCCCGAGGTGCCGGCGCTGAAGATCGAGGTGCTGCGCGCCGCCGAGGCCGCGATCGGCCCGGACGCGGTGCTGGCCACCAACACCAGCTCGCTGTCGGTGACCGAGCTGGCCGCGGCCCTGCAGCGCCCGGCCCGGCTCGTCGGCATGCACTTCTTCAACCCGGTCCCGGCGTCGAAGCTGGTCGAGGTCGTCGTGGCCGCCGAGACCGCCGACGACGTCGTCGCGACCGCGCAGGCGTGGGTGCGCGAGCTGGGCAAGACCGACGTCGTCGTCCGGGACTCCCCCGGGTTCGCCTCCTCCCGGCTGGGTGTGCTGCTGGGCCTGGAGGCGATCCGGATGCTGGAGGAGGGCGTGGCCTCCGCGGAGGCCATCGACCAGGCCATGGAGCTGGGCTACCGGCACCCCATGGGCCCGCTGCGCTCGACCGACCTGGTCGGGCTGGACGTGCGGCTGGCGATCGCCGAGTACCTGGCCGGGGAGCTGGGCGACCGCTTCGCCCCGCCGCAGCTGCTGCGTGACAAGGTGGCCGCCGGTGACCTGGGCCGCAAGACCGGCCGCGGGTTCCACGACTACTCCTGAGGGGACGACGATGTCTCAGAGCCAGACCGTCACGCGCACGGACGCCGACGGCGTCGCCACGATCACGCTGCTGGTGCCGGGCCTGTCCCGGCAGTCCCGGGCCGACCTGACCGAGACGATCCGGGCGGTCGCTGCGGACGAGTCGGTGCGCGCGGTGGTGCTCACCGGCTCGGGCCGGGCGTTCTGCGTCGGGCAGGACCTGGCCGAGCACGTCCAGGCGCTGCGCGGGGACGCCAGCACCTCCCTGGACGTCGTCGCGGACTCCTACAACCCGATGGTGCTGGCGTTCGCCGCGCTGCGGGTGCCCACCGTGGTCGCGGTCAACGGCGCGTGCGTGGGCGCCGGGCTGGGCCTGGCGCTGCGCGGTGACCTGCGGGTCGCCGCCGCCGGGGCCAAGTTCGGCACCGCGTTCGCCGGCATCGGGCTGGGCAGCGACTCCGCGCTGGCCTCGGCGCTGGTGCACTCGGTGGGCGGCTCGCGGGCCACCGAGCTCCTGCTCTTCCCGGACACCTTCACCGCGGAGACGGCCGGCGAGTGGGGCCTGGTGCACCACGTGGTGCCCGCCGAGGACGTGCTGGCCACCGCCCAGCAGCTGGCGGGGCGGCTGGCGGCCGGCCCGACGGCGGCCTACCGGGCGATCAAGGAGGTCCTGGCGACGGCGGCCACCGACTCCCTGGAGGACACCCTGGCGCTGGAGGGGCGGCTGCAGAAGGCCCTGGGGCAGACGCACGACCACATCGAGGCGGTCGAGGCGTTCCTGGCCAAGCGGGCCCCGGACTTCACCGGCCGGTGACCGGTCCGCTGCCCGCGGGCCGGCTGCTGCTGGTCCGGCACGGCCAGTCCGAGGCCAACGTGGCCCTGCGGCTGGACTCGCTGCCGCCGGGTGCCCCGCTGACCGGCGACGGACAGGAGCAGGCCCGGGTGCTGGTGGAGACGCTGGCGGACACGCCGGTGTCGGCCGTGCTGGCCTCCCGGGCGACCCGGGCGCAACAGACGGCGGCCCCCCTGGCAGCGGCGCTCGGGCTGGACGTCGAGGTGGTCGACGGCGTCCAGGAGACGTTCGTCGGCGACCTCGAGGGACGGGCCGGGTGGCCGGTGCTGGAGGAGTACGACCGGGCCTACGGCCAGTGGTTCGCCGGCAGCCCGGGTGTCCGCCCGCCCGGGGGCGAGAGCGGCACGGAGGTGCTGGACCGGTACCTGCCCGTGGTGGCGCACCTGCGCGCGCGGCTGGAGGCCGATCCGCAGCGGTCGGTGGTGCTGGTCAGCCACGGGGCGGCGATCCGGTGGGTCACCACGTCGGTGTCCGACGTGCCCGCGGCGTTCGCGGTGTCCACGCACCTGGCGAACACCGAGCTGGTGGTCCTGGCGCCGGTCGGCGCGCAGGGGTGGGTCTGCGAGCGCTACGGCCCGCACGTGCCGCCCTTCCGCGCCGTCGACACCACGGTGGCGCCGCCGGTCTGACCCGGGTCGGCCGGGTCGGTCCGTCCTGGTCGGGGTCAGTACAGGAGGTCCGCGCAGGCCTCGCAGGACTCGGCGTCGGCGCCGTCCCAGCGCTGCTCGACGTCGACGCGGGCCAGGGCGCCACAGACGGCGACCTCGCAGGCGCCGTCGACCTCGGAGGGGCTGCGGTGCAGTTCGACGGCGTGCCACAGGCCCGAGGTGCGGCCCTGGGCGGCGGCGAGGGTGAGGACGAGTTCGCTGGTCATGACCCCACCGTCGGCGTCTGCGCGGGTGATGTGCAGCCGCGTCACTGACGAACTCACCCGGACGGGTTGGTCAGGATCTCGCCCTCAAGGCCGGGAACGCGCAGGTGTGCATGCGTGTCCGCGACCCTCAGAACTCCTCCCAGGTGGCCGGGTCCTGCCGGGGATCGGTCCGCTCACCGGTCGCCAGGGTGTCCATCCGGGCCAGGTCGTCCTCGCCGAGGGCGAACCCGAAGACGTCGAGGTTCTCCCGCAGCCGCTCCACCGAGCTGGCCTTGGGGAAGGTCACCAGACCCTGCTGGACGTGCCAGCGCAGCACCACCTGGGCCGGGGTGACGCCGTGCTCGGCGGCGATCCCGGTGACGACGTCGTCGGTGAGCAGGTCGCCGCCGTTGGCCAGCGGGGACCAGGACTCGGTGACGATGCCGCGCCGGTCGTTCTCGGCGCGCAGCTCACGCTGGGGCAGCCGGGGGTGCACCTCGATCTGGTTGACCGCCGGGACGGTGCTGGCCTCCTCGCCCAGGCGGGCCAGGTGCTCGGGCAGGAAGTTGGAGACGCCGACCGCCCGGGTCAGTCCTTCGGCGGCCAGCTCCTGCAGGGCCTGCCAGGACTCCACGTAGCGGTCCAGCCGGGGCAACGGCCAGTGCACGATGTACAGGTCCACGTGGTCGAGCTGCAGGCGGCGCAGGCTGTCGGTGAGGGCCTGCTTGGCCTGGGCGTACCCCTGGTCGGCGCCGCGCAGCTTGGTGGAGACGAACACCTCCCCCCGCGGCAGGCCGGCGTCGCGCAGGCCCTGCCCCACGCCCACCTCGTTCTCGTACTCGGCCGCGGTGTCGACGAACCGGTATCCGACGGCGAGGGCCTCGCGGACGATGCGGCGGATCTCCTCGTCGCCGACCCGGGCGGTGCCCAGGCCCAGCTGCGGGATCTCGACGCCGTTGTCCAGCCGGACGGTGGGGGTGGGTGTCGTCACCGTCCCCTCCTGCCCCGTCCGGTCGTCCGGGGAAACCCAGCGGACCGGCGCGGACCGACATAGCGTCGGGCGCATGCAGCTCACCAAGCACGGTCACGCCTGCGTCGTCCTCTCCGACGGCGACCGGCGCCTGGTCCTGGACCCCGGGTCCCTCACCGAGGAGAGCGCCTGGGCCGGCGCCACGGCGGTGCTCATCACCCACGAGCACGTCGACCACCTCGACGTCAGCCGCACGAAGCAGGCCCTCGCCGACGACCCGGCCCTGGAGGTCTGGACCAACCGCTCGGTCGCCGAGCAGCTGGACGCCGGTGACCGGGTGCACGTCGTCGGCCACGGGGACGCCTTCACCGCCGCCGGCTTCGACGTGCAGGCCCACGGCGAGTTCCACGCCGTCATCCACCCCGACATCCCGCGGATCGCCAACGTCGGCTTCCTCGTCGACGGGCAGGTGTTCCACCCCGGTGACGCGCTCACCGACCCCGGCGTCGCCGTCCCGACGCTGCTGCTGCCCCTGCACGCGCCCTGGTCGAAGACCGGGGAGCTGATCGACTACCTGCGCCAGGTGGCCGCCCCGCAGGCCTACGCCGTGCACGACGGGCTGCTGAACGACACCGGTCTCGGCGCCATCACCGGGATGGTCGGCGAGCGCGGTCCGGGCACCCCGACGACGGTCACCCGGATCGCGCCCGGGGAGTCCGTGACGGTCTGAGTGCAGGCCCACGCTTCGTCGTCGGTGCGCGTGGGGTAGACCGTGCACATGCCAGCTGAGGACGCCCGTGAGGACTACGACATCGAGGAGCAGGGCGACCACGAGTACGTCGTGCGGCTCGTGGACCAGGGAGAGACCGTCGAGACCTGGTTCCGGCTGAGCCCGGCCGCTCTGGACCGGCTCGGGGTCAGCGAGGACGACGAGGAGGACCTCGTCGCCCGGACCGTGGACTTCCTGAAGAAGCACCAGGACGTCGCGGACTTCCCCGACATCGTCGAGATCGAGGACCTGCTGGCCAGCTACGACGACTACGAGGACGCCGTCTCCAGCTGAGCCGTCGCCCCGGTGCCCGCGGGACCGGGGTCAGAGGGTGCTGGGTCAGAGGGTGCTGGGCACCCCGGTCAGCCGGGGTGCCAGCCAGCGGGCGACGGCGAGGTACTTCTCGTCGGCGTGGTTGTCGACGCAGTGGTCGCCGTCGGCCCACTCCTGCCACGTCTTGTCCGTCGAGGCGGACAGGTCGTGGATGGGCCGGGCGTTGGCGATCTTGAAGACGGCGTCCCGCTTGCCGTGCTGGACCAGCAGCGGGCAGGTCAGCCCGGCCAGCGTCGCGGCGTCCAGCTCGAGGTCGTCCATCAGGGTCTTCGCGCCGTCGGCGTCGTCGGCCATGCCGAGCATCGCCTGCACCTTGGACAGGAACCGCGGGAAGCGGGTGTGCGTCTCGCTGGGCCGCACGGTGCCGCCGGTGACCACGCAGGCGGCGATCCGGTCGTCCCGGGCGGCGAGCAGGGCGGCGAGGTGGCCGCCCATGCTGTTGCCCCAGACGGCGACCCGGTCCCCGAGCCGGTCGTCGGCCAGCACGTGGCTCACGGCGGCGGACAGCGCGAGCTGGACGTCGCGGTCCAGGTGCAGGCCACCCAGCACCCGGGTCTCGCCCTGGCCGGGGGCGTCCAGCAGGAACAGCGCGACCCCGCGGTCGCGGACCAGCTCGGCACCGGCGGCGTACTCCTCGCGCCAGGCGTCCATGCCGCCCAGCACCATGACGACCGGTGGCCGGACGGCGCCGTGCGGGCGCAGCAGCCAGCCGCGCAGGCTCTTCCCGGCCCACGGCACCTCGACGTGCTCGGCCGGTGGGTCCAGCAGCGCGCCGGCGGCGCCGAAGGAGTCGACCAGGTCGCGGTACAGCGCCTGCTTGGCGGGGCCGTCCTCCAGCGGGATCTGGCCGAAGCTGTAGCAGGCCGCCGCACGCAGGAACCTGTCCCGGGCGGTGGCGGTGTCCCCGACCTCCATCGCGGCGACGGCGGCGCGGGTCTGCCGGGCGGCGAGCCTGCCGGCGACGTCGGACCACGCGGAGCCGGCGGACACCCCGGCGTGCAGGGCGTCGGCGTCCCCGGCCTGCATGCCGTTGCCGACCATCCGGTGGCGGGGCATCGCGCGGATCAGCGCCGCGGCGGCGGCCTGCCACTCGACGGCCTGGACGACGGCGCTCATCGGGGCACGCTCGTGCGGGGTGCTGCGGGGCTCACGCCGTCCTCCTCGGGGCGGGCCGCGTCACTCGACCCTCTCCTGGTCAACGGTAGAGCTGACGCAGGGTTCCCGCCGGGTTCAGCCCCGACCGTCCACCTGGGCGATGTGCTCGGGCAGCTTGGCGAGCTCGCCGTCCACGGTGCGCTGGACCATGCGCCGGGTGGCGTTCCTCTGCACGAAGCGGACCAGCCCCGAGCCGCCGCGGGGCTGGTGGGTGACGGTGATGGTGACGTCGGTGCCCTCGCTGCCGCCCTTGCCGGCGTCGGCGAGCTCGATCTTCGTCGTCCAGGTCTCCGGCGTGAGGTCCAGCCTGGTGACGACGACCCGGGCCGGCGTCCACTCGACGATGGTGCCCTTCGGCGCTCCCTCGTCCGGCGCGCGCCCCTCGTCGAGCCGGCCGGGCGCGCAGACGAACGTCGTCCCGGTGCCGGCCGGGCCGTCGGCGACGTAGGAGACGTCGCAGACCGCGCAGTAGGGGTGCAGGACGGCGAGCGCGCGCCAGACGTCCTCGCGGCGGTCGGGCACGCGGCGGGTACCGCTGGCGGTGGTCATGCGGCTCCAGACGTCGGGTGCGGCGGCGTCCCCGACGGTATCCGGCCTGGCTGGGTGACCTGCCTCGCGTCCGCGGTGGGCGGCGGGTGGGCGGTGGGCCGGCCGGTGCCGCTCAGCGACCGTTGACCGACACCTCGAACTCGACCTGGCTGACGTCGGGCCGCAGCCGGGAGAACGAGTGCACCAGCGGCCGGCCCGCGGTGTCGCGCACCGTCGTGCGGACGACGAGCAGCGGGGAGCCGGCGACGACCTGCAGCACGTCGGCCTCCTCGACCCCGGCGGTGCCGACGTCGACGACCAGGCGTGCGTGGGCGAGGTCGGCCTCGTACTCGCGGCGGAGGAACTCGTAGAGCGAGCCGTGCCCGAAGTCCTCGGTGGCGGCCTTGGGGTAGGCCTCGGCGGGCAGGAAGGAGCGCACCACGTGGTTGGGCAGCCCGTCCACCGACCGCAGGCGCACCAGCTCCACGACCTCGTCGGCCGGGTCCAGCAGCAGCTCGGTGGCCACCGGGACGGGCGCGGGGACGACGTGCTGCTGGAGCACCGTCGTCCCCACCTGGGCGCCCTGCTCGGTCATCACGGAGTGGAACCCGGCGATCCGGTGGACGAAGCTCTCGCGGTACTCGTGGCGGATGCCCGGCCGGGTCACGTAGGTGCCGCGCCCCTGCTCGCGCACCAGGTGGCCGTCGGCCACGAGGCCGTCGACGGCCCGGCGCAGGGTGATCCGGCTGACGCCGTACTCCTCGCAGAGCACGGGCTCCGGCGGCAGCAGGGCGTGCTCGGGCAGTCCGGCGACCCGTCGGCGCAGGTGCTCTCGGACCGCGAGGTACTTGGGACCTGCTTCCGGGCTCGCCACGACCGAAAGGTACTCGATCAGGAGACGTCTAGACGTCATGACGTCGCACGGCATTTGAGGGCAGGAGGGATCCGTTTCGGTACCGATCCCGTCACCAGGAAGCGGAACAGGATCGCGCACAACGCACCTGGGATCGATGCCATGCGGCTGTGACGCAGGCCGAGCACGGGTCTACCCTGCGACGCGCCCCGCCCCCACGTGCGTCAGGACGCCTCGATGGACCCCCAGCAGGCCACCCCCCGGCCGGCCGGTCGACCCCGCGACCCCGGCCTCGACATCGCCATCCGCACCGCCGCCATCGAGCTCATCGGTGAGGGCGGCATCGAGGCGTGCGCCCTGGACGAGGTGGCCCGCCGGGCCGGCGTCGGCAAGGCGACCATCTACCGGCGCTGGGCCAGCAAGGACGCCCTCGTCGTCGACGCCTTCCGGTACTCCCCGCCCATGGAGGTCCCCAGCACGGACCAGGGCAGCCTGGCCGCCGACGCCCGCGCACTGCTCGCCGGCCTGGTCGCGTCGCTGGAGACCCCGCTCGCGCTGGCCACCCGACAGCTGATGCCGATGCTGGCCAGCCACCCCGAGATCGCCGAGGTCTACCGAACGCGCTTCGCCGGGGCCTGGACCCAGGCGATGGACGACGTCCTCGCCCGGGCGGAGGCCCGCGGCGAGGTGGCCCCCGGCGCCTTCCCGGTGCTCGCCCTGCGCGCCGCCTCCGCCCTGGTGACCCAGCGGTGGCTGATGCACGTCGGCACGCCCGACGAGGCCCTCGTCGACCAGCTCGTCGAGGCCCTCGTCGTCCCCCACCTGGCGACCGCCTGACCCACTGCGGGGATACCGAGACCCGTGGGGCCCGACCCGGCTCGGCCGCTCCGGCGGCCACCTGTCACCATGCCACCGTGACCAGGGAGGACTGGCGGGAGAAGAAGCGCGGCGCCACCCGCCTGCGCCTCTCCCAGGCTGCCTTCGCCCTCTTCGAGCGGGACGGGTACGAGGCCACCTCGGTCGGGGACATCGCCACCGCCGCCGACGTGTCGGTGCCGACCTTCTACGCCTACTTCCGCACCAAGGAGCACGTCGTGTTCCCCGACCAGGACGGCGCCTGGATCGCCGGCCTGCTCACCGAGCAGCCCGCGGACCTGCCGCTGCCCGAGCGCGTCCGCCGCGGTCTGCAGCGCCTGGTCGCCCAGCTCACCGAGAGCGACGCGCAGGCCCTGCTGCACCGCTGGCGGCTCGCCCTCACCGTCCCGGCGCTGCGCTCCCGCGGGGCCGACCGGGAGACCGCGTCCACCGCGGCGCTGGTCGACGTGCTGGGCATCGACCTGTCCACCTCCGAGGGCGCCGCCCAGGTCGTCGTCATCGGGGCGTGCATGGCGGCCTCGACGACGGCGTTCCTGCGCTGGGCCGCCACCGACGGCGAACGGGACCTCGGCGAGCTGGTCGACGAGGCCTTCGAGGCGCTCCGCTCGATCTGAGCCTCAGGCCGGCTGCAGCTCGATGACGGTGACCTCCGGCCGGGCGCCGACCCGCATCGGCGGACCCCAGTACCCGGCCCCGGCCGTCACGTAGAGCTGGGTGTCGCCCTGCCGGGACAGCCCCTCCACGGCCGGCTGGTCCAGCAGCACCGCGTAGTCGAAGGGCCACAGCTGCCCGCCGTGGGTGTGCCCGGACAGCTGCAGGTCCACCCCGGCGGCCCGGGCCTGCTCGACCTGCACCGGCTGGTGGGCCAGCAGCACCACCGGGCGGCTGTCGTCCCGGCCGTCCAGCGCCGCGTCCAGGTCGGCGCCGTGGCCGGGCAGCCCGGACTCCGCGGCCGTCCGGTCGTCGATGCCGGCCAGGTCGAAGGAGGCCCCCGACCGGCCCAGCTCGACCCGCTCGTTGCGCAGCACGTCCACACCCAGGGTGGGCAGGTGCCGCAGCCAGTCCTCGGTGTCGGGCACGAAGTACTCGTGGTTGCCGGTCACGAAGAACGCGCCCTGCCGGCTGACCAGGTCACCCAGCGGCGCGACGTCCTCACGCAGCTCGGACAGCGACCCGTCCACCAGGTCCCCGACGATCGCGACGACGTCGGGCTGCTGGGCGTTGACCGTCTCCACCAGCCGCTCGAACCGGCGTCCGCCGTAGGTCGCGGACAGGTGCCCGTCGGAGAAGGTGACGACCGTGTAGCCGGCCAGCTCCGGGGCCAGCCCGGCGATCCGGATCGGCACCCGGCGCACCACCGGTGCCGAGTTCGCCGCCCACGCGCCGTAGCCGGCGGTGCTCAGTGCCGCGACGCCCGCGGTCACCGCCAGCGAGCGGGCCAGGAACAACCGCCGGGAGACGTCGGCCGGCGCTGCGGCCGGCACTGCGGTCGGCTCGGCGGTCGGCTCGGCGGTCGGCTCGGCGTCGGGCTCGGGACCCGGCGCGGTGGCCGGCTCCGCGGCGGGGGCGGGGGCGGGGGCGGGGGCACGGCGGCGCTGCACCGCCCGCAGCACCCAGCGGACCGGCTCCAGCACCAGCAGCGCCAGGAAGGCGTAGAACGCCACCCCCAGCCAGCTGTAGCCCACCCAGTCCAGCGGCCCCTGCACGGAGAACGGCAACGACCGGCGGCCGACCACCGCTGCCGTGGGCAGCACTGCGAGGACGACGGTCAGCACGGTGAGCCAGCGGCGCAGCCGACCCGGGCGAGTCGTGCTGCGGACCAGCCGCAGCCAGAGGAACGCGTGCAGCAGCAGCATCGCGAGCAGGACCACGGAGCCGAAGCCCAGCAGGGCGATCAGGGACAGGGGGTGCTCCAGTCAGAGGGGTCGTGAGTCAGACGCCGAAGACGCGCGCGGCGTTCCCGCCGAGCACCAGCCCGACCGTCTCCTCGTCGGGCAGCAGTGCCGCGACGGCGCGCGCGTTGGCCGCGACACCGGGGACGCCGGGCCAGTCGGTGCCGAAGACCATCCTGCGGGTCAGCCGGGCCCAGGAGTGCCCGGCGTAGTACCCGGGCAGCCGGTGTGGCGGCAGCCCGGACAGCTCCAGCCAGACGTTCTCCCTGGCCAGCGCCATGAACGCCGCGGCGTCGTACCACCAGCCACGCCCGCCGTGGGCCAGCACGACGTCCATGGCGGGGAAGTCCCCGACGACCTCGTCGAGCAGCACCGGGTCGGCGAACCGGTTCATCGAGCCCGGGAACGAGCTGGTGCCGCAGTGCACCACCACGGGGACGCCGCGGGCCCGGCACACCTCGTAGGCCGGGTAGAGCGCCCGGTCGTTGCAGGCGAACCCGCCGTGCACCGGGTGCAGCTTGAGCGCCACCGCACCCAGGTCCAGCTGCCGCTCGACCTCCTCCCCGATCGGGAAGTGCAGGTGCGGGTTGACGTTGCCGACCAGCTTGAACCGGTCGGGGTTCGCGGCCACCACCGGCAGCACGTCCTCGGCGGGCTGGATGCCGGTGGCCTTGGGGCTGTGCTCGGTGAACAGCAGGGCGACGTCGACGCCCTCGGCGGCGAAGAGGGCGTCGAGCTGCGCCGGGCGCACCGTCCCGTCGGCGTCGTACACGCGGCCCAGCACGGCGGGGTCGCCGAACCGGTCCGCCCACTGCGCGAACGCCGGCTTCAGCGTGGGCAGTCGGGCCGCGTGCACGTGCGCGTCGACGAGACGGTGGCCGTCGAGCACGTCCTCAGCGCTTCCCGACAGCCCCGTTCAGCACCGGGCCGATGGTCGGCCACAGCTCCCAGAAGTCCTCCTCGGCGCGCAGTGCGCGGGCCTCCTCCAGGGCGTGCAGGCGGCCGAAGGTCCAGGCGTTCTCCCCGGCCCCGAACGCGGCGATGCCCAGCTGGCGGCACTGCTCCCGGGTGACGACGGTGTCCTGCATGTCACCGAGGACGTCCTGCACCTTCTTCATGGCGTCGACCAGGCCCATCACGGACCCGCCGAGCACCGGCGCTGCGACCTCGGCGGTGTAGCGGACCCGCTTGCCGGACTTGCGCACCTCGTGCAGCGCCAGCTCGTAGGGCGACTCGACCGCACCCGGGGACTCGGCGGGCGGGGTGGTGCCGATCGGGGCGCCCCCGCGCTCGGCGTCCTCGGCGGTCTCGACCTGGCGGCGCATCCGCTTCACGGTGTGCCTGAGCACCTCCCGCAGCACGTCCTCGGCGGGCTCGCCGGCCCGCTCGGTGAGCGGCGGGTGCTCGACCAGCTCGAACAGGGTGTCCAGCAGGGTCAGGTAGCGGGCGGTGCCCAGCACGGCGCCCGCCCGGTCCCCGCCGGCGGCCTCGCCCTGCAGCTCGGCCTGCTGCAGCCGGGCCGCGACCGGGCCCAGCACCAGCTCGGGCGGCTGCGCGGCGACCAGTGCCCGCAGGTGCTCGAGGGACACCTCGGCGTCCCGGGTCCCCGACAGCTCCTGACCCAGCCACTGCAGCTCGGCGCGGACCGGGTCGGTCTGCTCCCGGACCAGCACCGGCCGGTAGGCGGCCAGGATGCTGCGCAGCCGGCGGCTGGCGACCCGGACCTGGTGCACGCCGTCCGGCACGTCGGTGCGGACCATCAGGTCGGCCCGCTGCAGGGCGGCCAGCTGCGCGGCCACCGCAGCGACGACGACGTCACCGGCCTGGGGCACCGCGGCCAGTCGGGCCTCCTCGGCGGCGGCCGCCTCGGCCTCCTTGCGGGCCTTCTTCGCGGCCTTGGCAGCCGCCTTCTCCTCGGCGGCACGCTGCTTCTCGGCCTTCGCCGCGGCCTTGGCGGCCGCCTTGGCCTCCGCGGCCCGGCGGGCGAGCTCCGCGGCCCGGGCCTTCTTGCCCTCGGGCAGCGGCTCCTCCTCGGCCGGCTCGGTCTCCTGCGCGGTCGGCTCCTGGACGGCGTCCTCGGCGTCCTCGGGCTCCCCGACCGGGGACACGTCGTCGTCCTCGTCGTCGGGCTCGGTGGGCTGCGGCGCCAGCCGCCCGGCCAGCACCGTCGCCAGCTTCGACTGCGAGGCCGAGGCGCGGGCCCCGGAGACGACCAGCTCGGCGCCGACGGCGGACAGCAGCTCCTCGTCGCCGTCCACCAGCTCGACCTCCACCTCGCGCCACGTGGTGACGACGGCGGCCTGGCCCGGGCCCGCGGGCAGCTGGGTGCCGGTGACCAGGTCGTCGGCCACCTCGGCCAGCACCCGGCCGTCCTCGGCCAGCAGGGTCACGACGGTCCGCCGGGTGGCCAGCGTGGCGACGGCGGCCGCGGACGCACGCCGGACGATGCCGAGCACGGGGGTGATCACCGCGCGCGGCGGCGCCTTGACGGCGCGGCCCAGCGGGGAGTGGAACTCCCGGCGGGCACCGGCCGCCACGGGCAGCTTGAGGTGCCAGCCGGCGTCGGTGCCACCCAGCCGGCGGCGCAGCGTGACGTGCGCGCGGGCCAGCCGCAGGTCGGCGGTGTCGTAGTAGGTGGCGGCCAGCTCGTGCACCACCGGCGCACCCACCGAGGCGACCCCCGGGACCCCGCTGAGGTCGGGCAGTGCGAACGCCTCCTCGACGTCGAACTTCCGCTCGATCTCCACGTGTTCGGTCGCCACGGTGCACACACCCCTGCTCGTCGGTCCGCCCGGACCTGGGCGGATGTCAGGGGCTTGATACCGCATCCAGGTGAACGGCAACCGTCGAGTCGATCTTGGGATCGACGGCGCCTACCGTGGCCGACGATGCGACGGCGACCGCGTGACCTGCTGCCCCTGGCCCTGGCGACCCCCTGGGCGGTGTGGGCCGGGCTCCGCGCGACCGGTGCCGAACGGGGCTTCCCGTGGGTGCCGGCGATGTCCTTCACCCCCTACGCGGCGGTCACCTCGGTGCTCCCCCTGGGCGTCGCGCTGGCCCGCCGGTCGGCCCCCGGGACGGCGCTCGCCGCCCTCGCCACCGGGGCGCTGGGCGCCGCCGTCCTCGGCCGTCGGGGCACCTGCCCCACACCCACCGAGGGCGGCCGCCCGTTCCGGCTGGCCACCGTGAACATGCTGCACGGCCGGGCCGACGCCGGCGGCCTCGTCGCCCTGGTCCGGGACCACGACCTGGACGCCCTGGCCCTGCAGGAGGTCACCCCCGAGGCCGAGGCCGCGCTGCGGGCCGCCGGCATCGGCGACCTGCTCCCCCACGACCACGTGCTGCACGCCCGCCCCGGCAACCCGCCCGGCGCCGGTGGCGCGGTCTGGTCCCGGCACCCGCTCACCCGGCGCGGCCGGGTGCCCGGCCGGTTCGACCAGCCCCGCGCCCTCCTCGCCGTGCCCGGTGGACCGCCCGTCGACCTCACCGCCGTGCACACCCAGCCGCCGGCCCGGTCCCGGCGCGACGTCGCCCGCTGGGAGGCCGACCTGCACGAGCTCCCCGACCCCGCGCCCGACGTCGTCCGGGTGCTGGCCGGGGACTACAACGGCACGCTGGACCACGCCGCCTTCCGCCGACTGCTGGGCCGCGGGTACGTGGACGCCGCCCGTGCCGCCGGCGAGGCCCTGACCACCACCTGGAGCCCGCAGTCCGTGCCGCAGCCCCGGCTGGTCATCGACCACGTCCTCGTCGACGCCCGGGTCGGCGTCCGCTCGGTCCGGGTCCGCCGCGTCGCCGGCAGCGACCACCGGGCCGTCGTCGCCGAGCTGGTGCTGCCGACCGCCTGACCGGCGCCCGGGGGAGGCGCCCCGGGCGGCGGGTGCGCACACCGCCGCCCGGGCAGGCGCTCACTGCCCAGCCCGGTGCCGGCCTGCACCTGCGCCGTGTTGCTTCCCGGTGAACTCTCGTCCCACCCGGGGCCGACCTGGCATGGGATCCCCCGCATACGGCGTGGGCCCTCTGCCGTATGCGGGGGATCCCATGCCGGGGCGGGTCAGCGGCGGTCGGCCTGGAAGGGGAACCGGGCCCGGACGCGGGCGACCTCGGCGGGGTCGACGTCGGCGAGCAGGATCGTCTCGCCCCCCGCCGCCGTGGCCAGCAGCTCGCCCAGCGGGCTGACGATCCGGCTGTCCCCCACGTGCTCGGTGCCGTCGCCGGCGGTGCCCACCCGGTTGCAGCCCACGACGTAGGCCTGGTTCTCGATGGCCCGGGCCTGCAGCAGGGTCTGCCAGTGCAGCCGCCGAGCCGCGGGCCAGTTGGCCGGCACCAGGTAGACGTCGGTGTCCGGGGCGAGGGCCCAGAAATCGTCGGCGAAGCGCAGGTCGTAGCAGACGAACAGGCTCACCCGCAGGTCCCCGACCTGCACGGTCACCGGCGCGGAGCCCGCCCGGAAGCGCTCGTGCTCACCGGCGTGAGTGAACGGGTGCAGCTTCCGGTACCGGTGCACGGTGCCGTCGGGCCCGGCCAGCACGAAGGAGTTGTAGGGCCGCGGGTCGTCGGCCGCGACCTCGGCGCACGAGCCGCCGACCCAGACGCCGTGCTGCTGCGCCTGCGCGGTGAGCCACTGCGCCGACGAGCCGCCCTCGGGTTCGCCGATGCCCTCGGTCATGGAGAACCCGGTGGAGAAGGTCTCGCTGAGCAGCACCAGCTGGCCGCCTGCAGCGGCCGCTCGCGCGACGTGGTCGGCCAGCCGGGCGTGATTGGCGGCCCGGTCCTCCCAGGCGATGTCGTGCTGGACGACGGCGATCCTCACGCGGTCAGCCTCCCCACGGCCTCGGTGAGCACCTCGTCGCGCTTGCAGAACGCGAACCGGACCAGGTGCCGGCCCAGGTCCGCGTGCTCGGGTGTGTAGAACGCCGAGCTGGGGACGGCGACGACGCCCACCCGGTGCGGCAGCTCCCGGCAGAACGCCAGCCCGTCCCCGGGGACCCGGACGGTGGCGAAGTAGGTGGCCTGCGGGCGGACCACCGGCAGCCCGGCAGCGGCCAGCCCGGCGACCAGCAGGTCCCGCTTGCGCTCCAGGTCCGCGGCCAGCGCGTGGAAGTACGCGTCGGGCAGCCCCAGCCCGACGGCGATCGCCGGCTGGAACGGCCCGCCGTTGACGTAGGTGAGGAACTGCTTCGCCGTCCGGACGCAGGTGACGAGCTCGGCCGGGCCGCAGACCCAGCCGATCTTCCAGCCGGTGGTGGAGAAGGTCTTGCCGCCGCTGGAGACCACCAGGGTGCGCTCGCGCATGCCGGGCAGCTCGGCCAGCGAGACGTGTTCGGCGCCGGAGAAGACCAGGTGCTCGTAGACCTCGTCGGTGAGCACCAGCAGGTCGTGCTCGTGGGCGAGCTCGGCCACCAGCTCCAGTTCGGCGCGGGAGAAGACCTTGCCGGTCGGGTTGTGCGGGGTGTTCAGCAGCACCAGCGTGGTGCGCGGGCCGACGGCGGCGCGCAGGTCGGCCTCGTCGAAGACCCACGGGTCGGTGCTGACGCCGTCCTCCGTCGGTGGGTGCAGCGGCACCGGGCGGACGACGCCGCCGGCCATCGCGATGCCGGCCGCGTAGGAGTCGTACAGCGGCTCGAAGACGACCACCTCGTCGCCGGGGTCCAGCAACCCCAGCAGCGCCCCGGCCAGCGCCTCGGTCGCCCCGGCGGTCACCAGCACCTCGGTGTCCGGGTCGTAGGACAGCCCGCGGAAGCGCTGCACGTGCGCCGCCACCGCCTCGCGCAGCACCGGCAGGCCGGGGCCGGGCGGGTACTGGTCCAGCGGGGTCCCGATCGCGGCCCGGGCGACGTCGAGCACCTCGGCGGGGCCCGGGGTGTCCGGGAAGCCCTGACCCAGGTTGACCGACCCGGTGGCGACGGCGAGCGCGCTCATCTCGGCGAAGACCGTCGTCCCGAAGCCCTGCAGCCGCTGGGCGAGGTGCGGGGTGCTCATGGCCCGAGCCTCCCTCACCGCACGGCCACCAGCACGTCCGGTGGCACCACCCAGGGCCGGTCGGGGTAGCGGTCCAGCACGACGGTGACCTTGCTCCGGCCGAGGGAGGCGATCACGCCGACCTCACCGCCGAGGTAGGCCGGCACGCCCCGGCGGGTGCGGGTGGGGACGATCCGCACCCGGTCGCCGGCGGCGATCGGATCGCCCCGGTAGTCGGTGAACGACGCGCTCACGCCCGCTCGAAGCGGACCGCCCGGGTCGCCGGGTCGGCGACGGTCAGCCGCACCCGGACCTCGGCACCCGGGGTCAGCCGCCCGTCGCACCGCGCCTGGACGGCGAGGTCGGTGAGCACCACGGTGGACCGCTTCTCCTCCGCGTCCAGCACGACCGCGTCGAAGACCTCCCCGACCCGGCCGGCCAGCAGGGTGGCCTCCACCAGGTCGACGACGGCGCGCTCCACCTCGTGGGTGCGCCGGTCCGAGGCGGCCATCAGCGCGGGCAGCTCGGGCAGTGCGGCCCGCAGCTCCGCCGAGGGCTGCTCGCCGGCGGCCAGCGCCAGGCACACCTCGGTGCCGAACCGGTCGACCAGCCGACGCAGCGGGGCGGTCACGTGCGCGTACTCACCACCGACGCCGCCGTGCCCGGGCTGGGCCGGCAGGGTGCCGTCGAAGGCCGTGTAGGCCGCGCCGCGCAGCAGCGAGGCAGCGGCGTCCAGGAACGCGGCCTGCCGGGGCTGGGCCGGGTCCAGCCCGCCGATGACCTCACCGGGGGTGGCGCCCGCGGGCCAGTCGACGCCCAGTCCGGGGGCCAGCCGGCGCAGCGCCGTCACCGCGCCCGGGTCCGGCGGCGGCAGGGTGCGCAGCACGCCGACCCCGCCGTCGAGCATCAGCCGGGCCGCGCAGCGTCCGGTGAGCAGCGAGATCTGCGCGTTCCAGCCCTCGACGTCGGACTGGCCGCGGAACACGACGGTCCACCCGCCGTCCGGGCCGGCCTCGACCTCCTGGGACGGCGTGCCCAGCTCGATCGCGCCGCGGTCGCGGGCCCGGGCCTGCAGCAGGCGGCCGATCTCGGGCAGCAGCTCCAGCTCCGGCGGCACGTCGGCGCCCACCGACTCGTAGTCCAGCTGGGCCCGGCTGCGGACCCGGGCCCGGCGCAGGTCGACCGCGGTGACCTCGCCCTCGGTGTCCAGGTCGATGGTCCACAGCGCAGCCGGCCGGAGCTCGCCGGGCAGCAGGCTGGCCGCGCCCTCGGACAGCTGCGGCGGGTGCAGCGGCGTCCGGCCGTCGGGGCAGTAGACGGTCTGGCCACGGCGACGGGCCTCGGCGTCCATCGCGCTGCCCAGCGGGACGAAGGCGCCGACGTCGGCGATCGCGTAGGAGACCCGGTAGCCGCCGTCGGTGCGGGCAAGGTGCACGGCCTGGTCCAGGTCGCGCGCGCCGGGCGGGTCGATGGTGACCAGCGGCAGGTCGGTGGCGTCGTGCTCGGGCAGCGGCGGGTCGGCCGCCACCCGGTCGGCCTCGGCCAGCACGTCGGCCGGGAACTCCTCGGGGACCCCGGCCTCCGCCCTGATCGCGGCGAAGTCGAGCGGACCGGACACCCTCAGCACGCGAGCCACGGCGCCACCGTGGCACAGCGCGCGGTTCCACGTGGAACGAGCCGGTCAGCGCAGGCTGCCACCGAGGTCGGCAGCAGCCAGGAGCGTCACCAGCACGGGGACGACACCGGTGGCCGGGACCCGGTGCCGGCCGCGCCCGTCGGCCTCGACCACGCCGGCGGCGGTGAGCGTCGCGAGGTGGTGGTAGACCTGCCCGGACGACGACCCGCCCACCGCCTCGACCAGCTCGGCGACCGTGGCCGGCCCGTGCAGCAACCGGCGCACCAGCTCCAGCCGGACGGTGTGCCCCAGCGCGGCGAGCACCCGCACGCCGGCGGCCGGCGGGAGGTCCAGGACCGCGGCCGCGTCGTAGGCGATGTCCCAGGAGACCTCGCCGTGCAGCCGGACCTGCCCGCTGTAGGAGACCGTGCCGGCCGCACCGGCCGGCTCGTCCGGTGGACGGCCCTCGAGCGCGGCGACCCGGGCCTCCAGGGCAGCCAGCCGCTCACCCACGTCCTCGCTCACCCGCTGATCGTCACACCCGGGGCTCAGCCCAGCACGCAGTCCAGCGCAGCCGCGGCGTCCGGGTCGGTCATCGCGGCCAGCAGCACCTGCTGCTGGGGCAGCCCGGAGGTGAGCGCGACCGTCGTCTCCTCGGCGGTGAGGCCCTCGACGAGCAGCACGCCGACGGTGACGTCGCCGTCCTCGGTGCGCAGCGCGACCGCCTCGGTGAGCACGCCCAGGAAGGACCCGCCCTTGAACCCCAGGCCGGCGTACCCGGGCGGCGGGACCTGCCACTCCAGCTGGTCCCGTGCCGCGGGCAGCTCGCCGGCGCTGAGGGCCCGGTGCAGCGCGGCGAGCCCGGCGGCGCTGCCGGCCGACGTCGTCGCTGCCCAGGCCGCCTGCGTGGCGGCGTCCGGCAGCGGCAGGGCCTGCACGCGGGTGGCCTCGGCCGGGTCGTCGGCGTAGTCCTGGGCGGCCTGGTCGGGGTCGGTCACGTCGGGGTCGACCAGGGTCAGCACGTCGCCCAGCAGCGTGCCGGTGGGGGCGTCCTCCCAGCCGAGGTCGGCTGCGGTGGCCGCCAGCGCGTCGGGGCCCAGCAGCTCGCGCAGCAGGTCGGGGGCGGCGTTGTCGCTCTCCTGGACCATCGCGGAGACGACGTCGGACAGCAGCACCGGCGTCGCGGGGTCGGCGGCCCGGAGGCCGTCGGTCGGGATCCCCAGCCGGGCCAGTGCTGCCGGGTGCGCGCCGCCGTCGGTGCCCGGGAGGTACCAGCGCTCCCACACCCCGACCGGGACGGTCCGGTCCGCAGCCAGCCGGCCGTCCTGGACCGCGGCGGCCCAGGCGGCCAGGTGCACGACCTTGCGGGCCGAGGCGAGCGGGCGCTGCTCGTCGGGGAGGTGGGTGTCCTCGCCGAGCACGAGGGAGACGTCGTCCGGGTGTTCGGCCATCCAGCCGAGGAAGCCCTCGGGGGTGGAGGTGTCCGCGGCGGCCGGGGTGGCCGGGGTGGCGCAGCCCGCGGAGCTGGTCGCGGCGGCCGGGGCGGGTCGCTCCCCCGCGCAGCCGGCCAGGAGCCCGGCCGTCAGCAGGCCGGCGGGCAGGGTGGTGAGCAGTCGTCGGTGCACCAGGTTCTCCGTCCATCCGGAATTCCGTGTAGACGGAGACTGGCAGACCGCGGCGCCGGGTGCCACCGCGCAGGCAGGTAGACAGGCCCCATGCCCGAAGGACACATGATCCACGTCGACGCCCGCCGGTTCGACGAGGCGATGGGCGGCCACGTGGTGCACACCGACAGCCCGCAGGGCCGTTTCGCCGAGGGCGCCGCCGCGCTGGACGGCCGCACCCTGCGCAGCACCGAGGCCTGGGGCAAGAACCTGTTCCTGCGGTTCTCCGGGGACTCCCCGCAGTACCTGCACGTGCACCTGGGCCTGATCGGCGGCTGGACCTGGTGGGACGCCGACCACCGGCAGCTCTCCGGCCGCCCGGTGGTCAACGCCGACTCCAGCAACGTCCGGCTCCGGCTGCGCACGGGCCGTGGGGACGCCGAGCGCAGCGCCGAGCTGCGCGGCGCGATCACCTGCACCCTCGTCGACGAGGAGGGCCTGGACCGCGCCGTCGCCAAGCTCGGTCCCGACCCGCTGCGCGAGGACGCCGACCCCGGCCTCGCCTGGGCGAAGGTGCGGAAGTCCCGCAAGCCGATCGGCGGGCTGCTGCTGGACCAGGCGGTGACCGCCGGCGCCGGCCTCATCTGGCGGGCCGAGGTGCCCTTCCTGGCCGGCGTCGACCCGCACCGCCCGGGCGTCGACGTCACCGAGGACGAGTTCACGACCATGTGGGCGCAGCTGCGCCGGGTGATGGAGGCCGCCGTGGAACGCGGCGGCGCGGAGATCACCACCGACCCGGCCGACCGCCCCGAGACCGACGGCCACGTCAGCCGGGACGACGCGTTCTACGTCTTCCGCCGGGAGGGCGAGCCCTGCCTGCGCTGCGGGACGCCCATCCAGGTCGCCGAGATGGGCACCCGCAAGGTCTGGTGGTGCCCCATCTGTCAGCCCCGCTAGGGACTTGATCGGCCCCGTCGCAGGGCCCCGCGGCGCGCGGAGCGTGCCGTGGGGGGCGACGGGGTCCTTCCACAGCCCCGCTAGGGACCTGATCGGCCCCGTCGCAGGGCCCCGCGGCGCGCGGAGCGTGCCGTGGGGGGCGACGGGGTCCTTCCACAGCCCCGCTGGGGACCTGATCGGCCCCGTCGCAGGGCCGCACGACCCCGCCCGACCCCCTCGGAGTGGGCGTCGACGGGGTCGCTAGGCGATGCGGAAGGAGTCCAGGCCCTCGACGCCCACGACGTCCCCGCGGCGCAGCTGGCGGCCCCGGCGCTCCTCGGGCTCGCCGTTGACCGTGATGTCCCCGCTGGTCAGCACGTCCTTGACCTGCGCGCCGGAGGGCACGGCGTCGATCAGCTTGAGCAGCTGGCCGAGCCGGATGACGTCCTCGCCGGCACGGAGCTCGATGGTCTGCACCGGCTCAGTCTCCCCGCAGCTCGTCGCCCACGGAGACCCGCCCGCCGGTCACCGGCATCGCCCCGACGGACAGCGTGCCCTCGTGCGTGCGGTGGATGGTCTTCAGGACGCCGGTGTCCCGGCCGATCCCGCCGGGCTGGGGCCGCGTCGTCATGACGCAGCGCGGCACCGGGTCCAGCACGTCGAGCACGGCACCGCCGAGTCGCACGCGGGTGCCGACCAGGGCGTCCTCCCCGGCACCGTCGAGGAGCACGTTGGCCCGGAACCGGCGCGGGGCCCAGCTCCCGGTCGAGCCGGTGGACAGCAGCGTCACCCGCGCCGTCGCGTTGTCGTGGAACGCGCCGTCGGCCCCCCGGAAGGGGTCCCAGCGGGACTCCGTCTCCAGGTCGGCGGGGTTCTCGTAGAGCCGCTCCCCCTCGAAGGCGGCCGGGCGCAGCTGCACCGGGCGCCCCACCCAGTCGGACAGGACGGCGTCGTCGTCGGTGACCGTGCCGTCGGGCAGCACCACCTCCGGCCGCCCACTGGTGGTGCGTGCGGAGGCGAACAGCAGGTCGGGCACCCGCCGCGCGGTCAGCCCGAACCCGGTCCCGGTGTCGAACAGCGCCCAGGCGCGGTCGCCCTCGATGCCCTCCGGACCGACGTCGGCCGCGGTCAACCGCTCCCCCTGCAGGGACTTCACCGGGTACCGCCACAGCTCCAGGACGCGCACCGGGACAGTGTGGCGCGGCGAGGCGGCCGCCGTCAGCCCCGTCGGGCTGCCAGCCTGTGCCGGTCGTCGTCCCACCCGGGGACGGCCCGACAGCCCAGGAGCGACCCGATGGCCGACGGCGTGCCCGGCGAGGACCACCCCGAGGAGCGCAGCGTCGTCGACGTACGACTGCCCGACCGGGAGGACCTGCTGGTCTCCTTCGTCCCCGACGGCGGGACGGCGGGCCCCGACCTGGTCGTCACCGTCGCCCAGGACCGGGGCGGGCGACGGGTCCGGGTGCCGGTGGGCGACCAGCTGGAGCTGGTCTGGCTGGACCGGGACACCCCGCGCGCCCGCACCGCCGAGCTGCTCGCCGTCGACCTGGGCGCCGAGCCCACCTGGCGGCTGGCCTTCCGCGGCCACTCCCGCAGCGCCCAGCGGCGCGGCGCCGTGCGCGCCCCGCTGTCCCTGCCCACCGAATTGGCCGACGGCGACCAGGTCCTGCGCGGCACGTCCCTGGACCTCAGCGAGACCGGGCTGCGGGGCCGCTGGCCGGTCACCACCGACTGGCCGGACACCGGTGACACGGTGACCGCCACCGTCGAGCTGACGATGGGCCGCTGGGTCACCGGCACCGCCGACGTCCGCCGGGCCTTCCGCAGCGGCGACGGCTGGCTGGAGGCCTCCGTCGTCTTCACCGACCTGAGCGAACGGGAGCAGGACCAGCTGCGCGCCCGGGTCTTCGAACGGCTGCGCGAGCTGGCCCGCCGGGGCTAGCCCGCCGCGGGCGTCCAGGACAGCGTCCAGCTGCCCGACCAGGTCTCCTCCGGCGCCAGCACCACCAGGTCGGCGTCGTCGGCGAGCGCGTTGGGCGGGCAGGTCATCGGCTCGACGGCCAGGCTGCGACGGCGCTGCCCCTCGGGCAGGGTGTCGCCGCTGTAGACCTGCAGCCACGGCCACTGCTCGTCGACGGCGAGCTCCAGCGACCCCGCCGGGCCGGCCAGCCGGACCCGGGCCCAGCCGTCCTCGTCGCGCACCAGGTCGGTGAGCGGGTCGTCCAGCTCTCGGTCGCCGATGACGCCGACCGCGCCGTCGAAGGGGGTGCGCCCGCCGGTGGGCAGGCCGCCGTCGACGTCCAGCGCCGTGGTCGCCGGCACGTGCAGCTCCGCCAGCCCGACGTCGCCGTCGGCCTGCGCGCCGACGTGCAGGTAGGGGTGCATGCCGACCCCGAACGGCGCCGGGTGGGTGCCGGCGTTGCGCACCCGGACGGTGACCGACAGCCGGCCCGGGTCCAGCCGGTAGTCCAGCGCGACGGCCAGCCGGAACGGGTACCCCGAGCGCGGCTCGAGCACGGTGCCGACGGTGACGGAGTCCTGGGTGCGGTCCAGCACGGTGAACGGCTGCCAGGACAGCAGCCCGTGCATGGCGTGCCCCCCGGGGCCGGCGGTGTCCAGCTGCAGGTCCGCGCCCTCCCAGCTCCAGCGCCCCTCGCGCAGCCGGTTGGGCCAGGGCAGCAGCAGTCCGCCCCGGCGGCCCTTGGGGACCACGCCGGTCGGGTAGCCGTCCAGCACGTCCCAGTCGCCGACGGCCAGGCGGCGCAGCCCACCGCCGCGCAGGTCCACGGCCACCCGCGCGGCGCCGCGCTCCAGCCAGGCGCCCAGGGGCTCCGTCGTCGGCCACGCCTCGCCGTCCGGGCTGCCGCCGGGGGTGCCCAGCAGGTCGGCGAGCACGTCGAGCACCTCGGCCCGGCGGACGGCGGCCGACGGCGCGACCTCGGTCAGCCCGAAGTACCCGTGCACCAGGCCGGGCCCGGGCAGGTGCACGACGGGCACCCCGGCCGCGGCCAGCTCGACGGCGTAGGTGTCGCCCTCGTCGCGCAGCGGGTCGAACTCCGCGGTGGCGACGACGGCCGGCGGCAGCCCGGTCAGGTCGCTGCCCAGCGGCGCGACCAGCGGGTCCCGGGCCAGGTCGCCGGGGACGTACCAGTCGTAGAAGGTCGCCATGTCCGAGGCCTCGAGGAACAGGTCGGTGCCGTTCTCGGCCACCGAGGGCATCGACTGCGAGGGGTCCAGGCAGGGGTAGGCGAGCAGCTGGGCGGCCAGCACCGGGCCGTCCTCGTCCCGGGCCCGGATCGCACAGCCGGCGGCGAGCGCGGCACCGGCGCTGTCCCCGGCGACGACCAGCGGGGCGGTCGGCCAGCGGCGCGCGGCCCACCGGAGCGCGGCCATCGCGTCCTCCAGCGGGGCGGGGTGGGGGTGCTCGGGGGCCAGCCGGTAGTCCACCGCGACGACGGTGGCGCCCAGCCGGTTGGCCACCGCCCGGCACACCGGGTCGTGGGTGTCCAGGTCGCCGACCGCCCAGCCACCGCCGTGCAGCCAGACGACGACCGGGCGGGCGGCCCCTGGCGTCCGACCGCCCTGCACCCGGCCCAGCCCGGACCGGTAGACCCGGACCGCCAGGTCGCCGGCCGGGCCCTCGATCGTGCGGTCCTCGACGTCGGCCACCGGCTCGGGCCGGTACCCCTCGCCCCGGCGGACCAGCGACAGCCGGCGGTACCGGTCCCGGTCGGCGACGGCGTCGCCGGTGACCAGCGGGGTCCAGCCGGCCTCGGTCAGCCGGGCCAGGAAGGGCGGGAAGTGCGGGTCCAGCGGCATGCGGTCAGCTCACCACGTGGCCGACCGACCAGCGACCCCGTGGTCAGCGCGCCAGCGGGTCGGCCGAGGCCGGCAGCAGCGAGACCCGGACGAGGGCGGCCGCGAACCGGGCCAGGTCGTCGCCGTCGACGAGGTCGGCCAGGGCTGCCGCGTCCCCCGGCAGGCCCACCCGGTCGGCGCCGCGCAGGGCCCGGTCGTCCAGGTACGGGCGGACCCACGGCCACACCGCCTGCACCTCCCGGAGGAACACCGCGGCCCCGGTCGGGCCGATGCCGGGGAAGTCCTGCAGCAGCTCCGCGGCGCGACCGACGTCCCCGTCGGCCTCGGTGGCCAGCCGGCGCAGGTCACCCTGCCAGCGGTCCCGGACCTGGGCCGCGAGGTCGCCGAGCTGGCGGGCGGTGCGCTCGTCGTAGCGGCGGTAGTGCCCCCGGCCCAGTGCGTCGACGCGGTCCTGCCAGCTGGCCTCCAGGGTGTGCGCCGGGGTCGTCTCACCGGCGGCGAGCAGCTCCCGGGTCGCGGCGACGGCGATGTCGGCCGAGATCCGGGCCGAGAGCAGCTCGGCGAGGACCAGCAGCTGGAACAGCGGGGCGGGGGTGTCGGCCAGTGTGATGCCGGCATCGGCGGCGTGGGACGTGCCGTGCTCGTCCAGAACCCGGGCGGCGGTGTCGCGGTCGCTCATGCGCCTGCGCTACCCGGTGACGGCCGGGAGCCCACATCGGTGACATGCGTCAGTGGTGCCGGGCGGGGCCCGGGGCGAAGACTCGGGGCATGCCGATCCAGGAGGCCACCGTGACCCAGCCCGAGCTCCGCGCCGCCGACACCGACCGGGCCGCGGTCGCCGAGCTGCTGGGCGAGGCCCTGCGCGACGGACGGCTGACGGTGGCCGAGTACGACGACCGGCTCGCCGCCGCCTACGGCGCCCGCACCCTGGGCGACCTGGCCCCGCTGACCGGCGACCTGCCCGCCCCGGTCCCCGCGCCCACCCCGGCGCCGGCCGGCTGCGCCGCGGGAGGTCAGGACCTGGGCCGCGCCTGGCGGGCCTGGCTCACCGTCGCCTGCATCGTCGTCACGGTCTACCTGGCCAGCGTGCTGGGCACCGGCGACTGGCAGTACCCGTGGCCGGTGTGGGTCGTCGGCCCGTGGGGCGCCGCGCTCGTGGCCCGCACCGTGAGCACCCGCGGCGCGCTGTCCCGCGGCTGAGCCGCCCGTACCGGCCCAGCAACGACGAGAGGCCCCACCCGGACTCGGGTGGGGCCTCTCGTGCTGGTGGGCAAGGGGGGAGTTGAACCCCCACGTCCTCTCGGACACACGGACCTGAACCGTGCGCGTCTGCCATTCCGCCACTTGCCCTGGCGAGGGAGAACAGTACATGCCCCCCACGCGGCATCCGCGGGTGGGTCCGGACGGCGAGATCGTCCCGGGGAGTCGCACGCGCCAGCACGGGAGTCCGGTCCGTCCCCGGTTACGATCGCCGTCGGAGTCAGTGGGAGGTCAGCCGAGGGTAGGGAGCGACTGTGGGTGTGCTGCAGCGCTTCGAGCGACGCCTGGAGGGCATGGTCGGTCTGGCCTTCGCCCGGATCTTCAAGGGCAAGGTCCACCCGGCCGAGATCGCCAAGGCCCTGCAACGCGAGGCCACCGAGCAGCGCAAGGTCATGGGCGAGGGCCGCGTGCTCGTGCCCAACGTCTACGACGTCCGGCTCGGCCCCGCCGACTACGACAACCTGGCCGAGTGGTCCGAGCAGCTGGCCGCCGAGCTCGCCGACATGGTCGTGGAGCACATCTCCGACGAGGGCTTCCAGACCTTCGGCGACGTCCAGGTCCGGCTCGAGCGCGACGACGAGCTGCACACCGGCGTCTTCGAGGTCGCCTCGCACGTCGCCGACCCCGGCCGCCCGGCCGCACCGCAGGCCCGCCCGCGCCTGGACGCCGGCCTCGACGACGACTGGGGTGGCCCCGTCCCCGGCCCCACCGGTCCGCCGCCCGTCCCCGCCCCGGGCCGCCCCGCACTGCCCCCGCTCCCGCCGCTGCGCGGGCGCACCGACACCGGTCAGACGGCCGCCCCCGCGGGCCCCTCGGTCATCGGCCGGTCCGGCTCGCGGCCCGGCGTCACCCACGTGCTCGTCGTCGACGGCCCGGGCACCCGGCACGTCCTGCAGCCGGGCAGCAACGTCATCGGCCGCGGCACCGAGGCCGACGTCCGGCTGCCCGACACCGGCGTGAGCCGCAAGCACGTCGACGTCCAGCTCGAGGGCGGCACCGCCGCCGTGCAGGACCTGGGGTCCACCAACGGCACGCTGGTCAACGGCCGGCGCGTCGGCCGCCAGCCGCTGGCCGACGGCGACGTCATCCGGATCGGCCACTCCGTGCTGGTCTACCGGGCGGAAGGCGCATGACCGCGGAGATCGTGCTGCAGGTCTTCCGCTTCGGGTTCCTGCTGCTGCTGTGGCTGTTCGTCTTCGCGGCCTTCCGGGTCGTGCGGGCCGACCTCCTCGGCGGTCGCGCCGGTCGGGTCTCCTCGGTGCCCCCGCGCGCGCAGGCCGGCAAGAAGAAGGGCCCCCGCGGGCCCAAGACCCTCGTGGTCACCGCCGGACCGCTGTCCGGCACCAAGATCACCCTCGGCGAGCAGGCCATCCTCATCGGCCGCGCCGACGACTCCACCCTGGTGCTCACCGACGACTTCGCCAGCTCGCGCCACGCACGGCTGACCAACCGTGGTGGACAGTGGTACGTCGAGGACCTCGGTTCGACCAACGGCACCTACCTGGACCAGCAGCGCGTGCAGGGCCCGCTGCTGGTGGCCCCGGGACAACCCATCCGGATCGGACAGACCGTGCTGGAGCTGCGCTCATGACGTTGGTGCTGCGGTACGCGGCGCGGTCGGACCGCGGCCTCATCCGCGGCAGCAACCAGGACTCGGTGTACGCCGGGCCCCGGCTGCTGGCCGTCGCCGACGGGATGGGCGGGCACGCCGCCGGCGACGTCGCCAGCAAGGTGGTGATCGCCGCCCTGGAGCACCTGGACGACGACGCCCCCACCGGGGACATGCTGCAGTCGCTGCGCAGCGCCGTGTTCGACGGCAGCGAGCACCTGCGCGAGGTCATCCGGGAGTCCCCGCAGCTGGAGGGCATGGGCACCACGCTCACCGCCGTCCTGTTCGCCGGCGGCCGGCTGGCCCTGTGCCACGTCGGTGACTCCCGCGCCTACCTGGTGCGCGACGGCCAGCTCGCCCAGATCACCCACGACGACACGTTCGTGCAGACCCTGATCGACGACGGCCGGATCACCGCCGACGAGGCCAACAGCCACCCGCAGCGCTCGCTGCTGCTGCGCGCCCTCAACGGCCAGGACGTCGAGCCGGACCTGTCGATGCGCGAGGCGCGCGCCGGGGACCGCTACCTGATCTGCTCCGACGGCCTGTCCGGCGTGGTCAGCCACGAGACGATGGCCGACGCCCTGCACGACCCGGACCCGCAGGCCACCGCCGACCGGCTGATCGAGCTGGCCCTGCGCAGCGGCGGACCGGACAACATCACCGTGATCGTGGCCGACGTCGTCGACGACGACGGCAGTGCCCGGATGGACCCGGTCATCGACGGCGCGGCCGGGGACAACCGCGGCCAGCGCGAGGTCGACCCGCGGTCCGCGGCCGGCCGCGCCGCGCTGGCCGACCCCCGCCCGCCGACGCCGGCCGCGCAGATGACCGCCTCCGCACCGCCGGTGGAACGGCGTCGGCCGCTGCGCACGGCGCTCATCGCGCTGGGCACCGTGGTCGTGCTGGGCGCCGCCGCGGTCGGTGCCTACCTGTTCGTGATGGACCACTGGTTCGTCCGCTCGGTCGACGAGGGCGACGTCGGGGTCTACCGCGGGGTCAACGCCTCGATCGTGGGCGTCGACCTGTTCAGCCTGGACACCCCCACCGAGCTGGCCCTCACCGACCTCACCCAGGCTGCCCGCAGCCGGGTGGTCGCCGGGATCGAGGCCGCCGACCGCGACGACGCCGACCGGATCCTGGCCAACCTGCTCGAGCAGCGGCTGCCGGTCTGCCGGACCGCGAGCGCGCCGAGCACCAGCAGCGCCCCCACCACCACCGCCGCGCCGTCTACGGCCGTCGTCCCGGTCGACCCGAACGCCTCCGCGGCGCCCACCGCGGCGCCCACCACCACCACGGCGCCCACCACCACGGCGCCCACGACCACGACGTCCACCCGGACGCAGGAGCCGGGAGTGGACTGCCGGGAGGCGGGCTGATGACCGCCGCCATCCCCGGGGGTCCGCTCAGCGTCGGCCCGGGCACCGACCCGCGCCAGGCCGTGCCGGGCGTGACCGCGCCCCCCAAGCGCCGCAACACCGAGCTGGCGATGCTGGCCTTCGCCGTGGTGATCACCCTCGCCGCGCAGACCATCGTCGACATCACCGTCACCGGCTCCCCCAGCCCGGAGATCGCCACCTTCGGCGTCTGGTTCTCCGGCATCTGGCTGGGCGCGCACCTGGTGGTGCGCAGGTGGGCGCCCTACGCCGACCCGCTGCTGCTGCCCTGCATCGCGCTGCTCACCGGCCTGGGCCTGTCGATGATCCACCGGCTCGACATCGCGGCCAACGCCCTGGGCGAGGCCACCACCACCCGCGAGGACGCACCGACCCAGCTGCTGTGGGCGACCATCGGGCTGGTCCTGTTCATCGCCGTGCTGCTCGTGGTGCGCGACCACCGGGCACTGTCCCGACTGGCCTACACGATCGGGCTGGTCGGCATGGTGCTGCTGGCGATCCCGGCACTGCTCCCCGCCTCGATGTCGGAGGTCAACGGCGCCAAGATCTGGATCCGGGTCGCCGGGTTCTCCATCCAGCCCGGCGAGTTCGCCAAGATCTGCCTGGTCGTCTTCTTCGCGGCCTACCTCAACGACAAGCGCGACGTGCTCGCACTGGCCAGCCGCCGCGTCCTGGGCCTGGAGATCCCCCGGGCCCGCGACCTGGGCCCGGTGCTGCTGGCCTGGGGCCTGTCGATCCTGGTGCTGGTCTTCGAGCGCGACCTGGGCAGCTCGCTGCTGCTGTTCGGCATCTTCGTGGTGATGCTCTACGTGGCCACCGAGCGCGCCTCCTGGCTGCTCATCGGCGTGATGCTCTTCGCCGCCGGGTCGTCGGTGGCCTACCAGCTCTTCGGCCACGTCCGGGTCCGGGTGGACACCTGGCTGGACCCCTTCGCCTACCGGGACACCGGCGGCTACCAGATCGTGCAGTCGCTGTTCGGGCTCGGCACCGGTGGGCTGTTCGGCGCCGGCCTCGGCGGCGGGCGCCCGGACCAGGTGCCGGTCGCCAAGAGCGACTTCATCGCCGCCGCGATCGGTGAGGAGCTGGGCCTGTTCGGCCTGGTCGCCATCGTGGTGGTCTACCTGGTGCTCGTGGAGCGCGGGCTGCGCACCTCGCTCGTCGTCCGGGACGCGTTCGGCAAGCTGCTGGCCGCCGGGCTGGCCTTCGGCGTCGCCTGGCAGGTCTTCGTCGTCCTCGGCGGCGTCACCGGGCTGCTGCCCCTCACCGGCCTGACGACGCCGTTCGTCGCCTACGGCGGGTCCTCGCTGGTGGCCAACTTCGCCCTCGTCGCGCTGCTGGTGCGGATCAGCGACGCCGCCCGCCGGCCGGCCACCCCGCCCGCTCCCCAGCCGCCCAAGCTGGGCGAGGCGCTGACCGAGGTGGTGAAGCGGTGAACGCCCCGCTGCGCAAGGTCGCGATCAGCGTGCTGGTGCTCTTCACCCTGCTGATCCTCAACGCCAACTACATCCAGGTCATCCGCTCCTCCGAGCTGCGCAAGGACTCCGGCAACACCCGGGTCCTGGCCGAGGAGTACGACCGGGAACGCGGCTCGATCGTCGTCGACGGCGACCTCGTCGCCCAGTCGGTGCCCACCGAGGACACGCTCACCTACCTGCGCACCTACCCGCAGGCCGAGCTGTACTCGACGGTCACCGGCTACTACTCCCTCGTCTACGGCAACACCGGCATCGAGCGCGCCGAGAACGAGATCCTCTCCGGCTCCGACGCCCGGCTGACCTTCCGCCGGATCGCCGACCTGTTCACCGGCCGCGACCCCTCCGGCGGCAACGTCGAGCTCACCCTGGACCCGGCCGCCCAGCAGGCCGCCGTCGCCGGCCTCGGGGACGTCGACGGCGCCGTCGTCGCGCTGGACCCCGAGACGGGCGCGGTGCTGGCCATGGCCAGCACGCCGACCTACGACCCGGCGCAGCTGTCCAGCCACGACCCGCAGGCCATCCGGGACTACTCGGCCTCCCTGGACGCCGCCGACCCCGACCCGCGGGTCAACACCACCGTCGCCGAGCGGTACTCCCCCGGGTCGGTGTTCAAGCTGATCGTCTCCGCGGCGGCCCTGGAGGACGGCTACACCGCCGAGAGCGTCGTCCCCGCACCGCAGAGCTACACGGCCTCCGACAGCAGCCGGCCGCTGTACAACTTCGGCCGCGAGGAGTGCGACCCCAGCGGTCAGCAGTCCCTCATCGACGCCCTGACGATCTCCTGCAACACCGCCTTCGCCGGCCTCGGCGTCGACCTGGGTGCCGACCGGGTGCGCGAGGCCGCCGAGGCCTTCGGGCTCGACCAGGGCGGGTTCGAGATGCCCCTGGCGGTCTCCGAGAGCACCGTGGGTGACATCGACGGCAACGCGCAGCTGGCCAACGCCTCCATCGGCCAGCAGAACGTCCAGATCACCCCGCTGCAGGGCGCCATGATCGCCGCGGCCATCGCCAACGACGGCGACCTGATGACCCCGTTCCTGGTCGACCAGGTGCAGGCACCGGACCTGACCGTCATCGACCAGACCGAGCCCGAGGTCATGAGTGAACCCGTCTCGGCCGACACCGCGGAGCAGCTGCAGCAGATGATGGTCAGCGTCGTGGAGAACGGCTCGGGCCGACGGGCCCAGATCGACGGGGTCACCGTCGGCGGCAAGACCGGCACCGCCCAGACCACCGAGGGCGGCGACGAGAACCAGTGGTTCGTCGGCTTCGCCGGACCCGAGGGAGAACCCCAGATCGCCGTCGCCGTGTTCATCGAGGGCGGGCAGGGCACCGGCGGTGACCTGTCGGCGCCGATCGCCCAGCAGGTCATGTCGGCGTTCCTGGCCGCACAGGGCGGCAACTGATGGCCCTGCGGGTCGGCAGCCTGCTGGCCGGTCGCTACGAGATCACCGCCCCCATCGCCACCGGTGGGATGGGGGAGGTCTGGCGGGCCACCGACCGGACCCTGGGTCGCACCGTGGCCGCCAAGGTGCTCAAGAGCGAGTACACCGGCGACCGCAGCTTCTTGGAGCGCTTCCGCAACGAGGCCCGGCACACCGCCGCACTCACCCACGCCAACATCGCCTCGGTCTACGACTACGGCGAGACCGTCGAGGACGGTCAGACCCTGGCCTTCCTGGTGATGGAGTTCGTCGAGGGCGAGCCGCTGGTCAGCGTGCTCGAGCGCGAGCACACGCTCACCCCGGCCCGGACCCTGGACGTGCTCGCCCAGGCCGGCGACGGTCTGTCGGCCGCGCACCGGGCCGGCGTCGTGCACCGCGACATCAAGCCGGGCAACCTGATGGTCCGCCCGGACGGCGTGGTCAAGCTGACCGACTTCGGCATCGCCTACGCCCGGGACGCCGCCCCCCTGACCCGCACCGGCATGGTCGTGGGGACCGCCCAGTACCTGTCCCCCGAGCAGGCCCAGGGCCACGTCGTCACCGCCGCCTCCGACGTCTACTCCCTGGGCGTCCTGGGCTACGAGTGCCTGGTGGGCAACCGGCCCTTCGACGGCGAGTCCCAGGTCGCGATCGCCCTCGCCCAGATCAACCGGCCCCCGCCGCCGCTGCCCACCAGCATCCCGGCACCGGTGCGCGCCCTGGTCGAGAAGGCGCTGGCCAAGAACCCGGCCGACCGCTTCGCCGACGGCGGGGCCTTCGCCGACGCCGCCCGCCGGGTCGCCGCCGGGGGCCCCGGACCGGACACCGCCGCGGCCACCACCACCTACCTGCCCGCCGTCGAGGACGACGGCAGCACCCGCACCATCGCCGCTGCCGGGTTCGGCGCCGCCGGTGCCGCGGCCGCCGCCACCCCCCGCGGGCCGCGGACGGCTCCGCGCACCATGCCCCCGCTGCAGGGCCCGCCCGTCGACGAGGACCCCGACGGTGACGCCTGGGACGACGAGCCGCGCCGCCGCCGCTCGCCCTGGCCCTGGGTCGCTGCTGCCGCGGTCCTGCTGCTGGTGCTGGGCGGCGTGCTGGCCTTCACCCTGCTCGGCGACGGCGGGGACACCGGTGGCGGCGGGGACGACAGCCCCACCACCACCGCCCCGGTGACCACCACGCCCGCGCCGACGACGACGGCCCCCAGCACGACGGCCGAGCAGACGACCGAGGAGGAGCCGGCGCCCGAGCCGGAGCCGACCGAGGAGGCCCCGGAGGAGACCACGCAGGCCCCGCCGCCGGCCGCGACGACGCGGGCCTCGACGCCCCCACGGCCGCCGGCGACCACTACCTCGGCTGCGACCACGACGACCCCGCCGACCACGACCACCCCACCGCCCCCGGTCACCACGGAGCCGCCCGCCACGGGGGAAGCCACACAGTGACCACCCCCCCTCGCGTCTCCCCGGTCGGACCCCCCGCATCACCTACGCTGCCCGAGGGCCGTGCGGCCCTGCTGCTCCCGGGACCCCGAGCCCGTGTCGCCCGAGAGGACCCCCGATGACCACCCCGCAGGTGCTCGGCGAGCGCTACGAGATCGGGGGCGTCCTCGGCCGCGGCGGCATGGCCGAGGTGCACCGCGGGCGGGACCTGCGGCTGGGCCGCGAGGTCGCCGTCAAGGTGCTGCGCTCCGACCTGGCCCGCGACCCGTCCTTCCAGGTCCGCTTCCGCCGTGAGGCGCAGGCCTCGGCGTCGCTGAACCACCCGGCGATCGTCGCGGTCTACGACACCGGCGAGGACCGCACCACCACGGGCGCCACGCCCTACATCGTCATGGAGTACGTCGAGGGCGAGACCCTGCGCGACGTGCTGCGCCGGGAGGGCCAGCTGCCCCCCGAGCGCGCCATGTCGCTGACCGCGGACATCTGCGCCGCGCTGGACTTCTCGCACCGCAACGGGATCGTGCACCGGGACGTGAAGCCCGGGAACGTCATGATCACCCCGCAGGGCACCGTCAAGGTGATGGACTTCGGCATCGCCCGGGCCGTCTCGGACTCCGCGGCGACGATGACCTCCACGGCCGCCGTGATCGGCACCGCCCAGTACCTGTCCCCGGAGCAGGCGCGCGGCGAGGGCGTCGACGCCCGCTCCGACGTCTACTCCGCCGGCTGCCTGCTCTACGAGCTCGTCACCGGCGCCCCGCCGTTCACCGGGGACTCCCCGGTCGCGGTGGCCTACCAGCACGTCCGCGAGGACCCCCGCACGCCGTCCTCGATCAACCCGGTCGTGCCGCCGGAGCTGGACGCGATCCTGCTCAAGGCGATGAGCAAGAACCCGGCGAACCGGTACCAGTCGGCCGCCGAGATGCGCAACGACCTGCTCCGCGCCGTCGCCGGCCAGCAGGTCGAGGCCACCCCCGTCCTCGGCGACGCCGAGCGCACCTCCTTCATCGGCGCCGGTGGCTACCCGGGCCACGACGACGAGTGGGACGCCGAGGACGAGGCCGCTGCGAAGCGTCGACGCCGCGGCGTGATCGCCCTCGTCGTCGCCGGCGTGCTGGTGCTCGTCGGCCTGATCGGCCTGATCGTGGCGCTCAACAGCGGCGGGGACGACACCCCGGTGGAGCCGACGGTGGCCAGCGTGCAGGTGCCCGTCGTCGTCGGGCAGGACCAGGCGGCCGCGACCACCGCGCTCACCTCGGCCGGGCTGGTGGTCGGTGCGGTGACCGAGCAGGCCGACGACGCCGTGCCCGCCGGTCAGGTCGTCAGCACCGACCCGGAGGCCGGTGCCACGGTCGACGAGGGCACCACGGTGGCCCTGGTCGTCAGTGCCGGCCCCAACCCCATCCGGGTGCCGGCCGTGGTCAACCTGTCCGAGGACGACGCCCGAGCCAACCTCGAGGACGCCGGCTTCACCGGCGACGTCAACTCCCGCGAGGTCGACTCCCTGGAACCCGAGGGGACCGTGGTCTCGGTCGACCCGGCGGCCGGCCAGCAGGTCGCCCCGGACACCACCATCACCCTCGGCGTCTCCGGCGGCACGCTGCCGCTGCCGAACGTGGTGGGCCAGGACCGGGCCACCGCGGAGGCGAACCTGCGCAACGCCGGGTTCACCAACGTGACCGCCCAGAACGTCGAGCGGGACGACGTCGCCCAGGGCCTGGTGGCAGCCACGCAGCCCGGGGCCGCCACCCAGCTGGCGGCCGGTGACGAGATCACCCTGCTGATCGCGGTGCCCACCCCGACGCCGACGACGACCGCGGCACCGAGCAGCTCGGCCCCTCCGACGGCGACCACCACCCCGCCGATCCCGGTGCCGGTCCCGCCGCAGAACTGATCCACCGACACCGCTGCCCCCACACCCGGTCAGGTGCGGGGGCAGCGTCGCCCTGAGGCGTCGTCATGCGTGCTGAGGCGTGCTGGGGCGTGCTGAGGCGTACTGGGGCCCCGCCGGGCCCGGGGTCAGCCGACGGCGGTGAGCAGCCGGCGGGCCGCCGCGGAGGCG
Source organism: Modestobacter sp. Leaf380 (assembly GCF_001424485.1). Classification (GTDB taxonomy): domain Bacteria; phylum Actinomycetota; class Actinomycetes; order Mycobacteriales; family Geodermatophilaceae; genus Klenkia. The sequence goes on along the minus strand of NZ_LMQC01000019.1, from coordinate 492,968 downwards.
CTCTCCACCAGGGCCGGGTCCGGGGCCAGGCCGCAGCTGTCCAGCCAGGTGGCCAGCAGCTGGTGCCCGCCCTCGGTGAGCACCGACTCCGGGTGGAACTGGACGCCCTCGATCGGCAGCTCGCGGTGCCGCAGCGCCATGACGATGCCCGACGGCGTCCGGCCGGTGACCTCCAGCTCGGCCGGGAACGTCGAGGACTCCACGGCCAGCGAGTGGTACCGGGTCGCGGTGAACGGCGAGGGCAGCCCGGCGAGCACGCCGGCGCCCTCGTGCACGACCTGGCTGGTCTTGCCGTGCAGCAGCTCCGGTGCCCGGACGACGTCCCCGCCGAAGGCCTCGGCGATGGCCTGGTGGCCCAGGCAGACGCCCAGCACGGGCACCCCGGCCTCGGCGGCGGCGCGCACCATCGGCACGGTCACGCCGGCGTCGGTGGGCGTCCCCGGGCCGGGGGACAGCAGCACCCCGGCGACGTCGAGGTCGGTGAGCTCGTCCACGGTCACCGCGTCGTTGCGCCGGACCACGCTGGGGACGCCCAGCTGACCCAGGTACTGCACGAGGTTGTAGACGAAGCTGTCGAAGTTGTCGACGACCAGGACCCGGGGGCCCTCGGGTGTGGTCACTGGTCCACCGTCACGTCGTTGAAGGGCAGCGAGGGCTCGATCGCGGGGAACACGACGAAGAGCAGCAGCGCGCAGACCGCCAGGACGAGCACGAGGGCCTGCAGCGACTTGGCCGCCGTCCCGCCCGGGAGGTGCCGCCAGATCCAGGTGTACACGGGCTCAGCCCTCCGTCAGGGCCGGCGGCCCGTCGGGGGCGTCGGCCTTGCTGACCGGCCCGCCGTCGAGCACCGCGTGCACGATCAGCCGCTCGCGGGCCGAGAACTTGGGGTGGCAGGTCGTCAGCGTCAGGTAGGACCCGCTGGTCGGCCCGTCGAGGGGGCCGTTGGGGGTCGGGGCGATGACCGACACGTCGCTGGGGCTCACGATCTGCTGGGCGGGCACCCCGTTGGGGTCGTCCGGGCCGACGACCCGGTAGACGAACCAGGTGTCCACGGTCTCGATGACGATGGGGTCACCGGGCTGCAGCTGGTCCAGGTCCAGGAACGGCGAGCCCTTGCCCACGCGGTGTCCGGCGAGGGAGAAGTTGCCCTCCTCGCCGGGCATGGCGGAGTCCACGTAGTGCCCGGGGCCCTCGACGAGTTCCTCCTCGTCGGTGCCCTCCAGGATCACCTTGACGTAGTCCTCGCCGAAGCGCGGGATGCGGATGAACGCGAAGCCCTCGCCCAGCGGGATGTCGGACAGGCCGCCACCGGGGAGCGTGGGCACCGTCGGGTCGTCGCTGCCGGTGTCCCAGTCCTCGCGCAGCTCGGTGGAGAGCTGGTCCTGCTTGCGCTCGCTGAACAGGTCGGTGACCCACACCTCGTAGACGACGAACAGCAGCACCACCAGGCCGGCGGTCACCAGCAGCTGGCCCACGCCGCGGACACCGGTGCGCACCAGGTCCCCGCGGGTGCGCTCCGGGCGGGCGGCCCGCCGGTCGGTGGCACCGGCGGTGTCCGAGGCGTCGTCGTGGTCGAGGGAGTCGTCGGGGTCGAGGGGGTCGGGGTCCCGGGAGCCGGCGGTGGTCCCGGACGCGGCGTCGGTCCCCCACGCCTGCGGGCCGGACCCACCGGCCGCGCGAGCGGCCGGGGTGGCACCGACGGCGCCGGGCACCGGGACGGCCGGGCCACCGGGCCGGAAGGCTGTGTCGCCGTCCCGCTCGGGGGAGGCACCGTCGGCCGGGGAGGCGTCGGCGGGGCGTCCGGCGTCCGGCGACCCGGTCACGCCCTCGGCCGGACGGTGCGCGTGCCGTCCCCGACGCGTGCCCTCGTCGTCCTCGCCGTCCATCGTCGTCCCCGCCCCCTCGGTGGGACCGGCCACCTCAGCCGGCGGCTGTGGCGTACTGCAGGTCCAGGGCGCCATCGTAGGCGGGCAGCTGGACGTCGCGACGCTCCTGCACCCGGTAGGTGAGCCCGAACCGGTCGACGGCGCTCTGCAGCAGCGACACCTCGTAGGACTCCCCGAGGCGGCTGCGCATCTCCTCGGCGTCCCCCACGGCGGTCACCACGAACGGCGGGGACCACGTCCGGCCCTGCAGCAGCAGCGTGTTGCCCACGCAGCGCACCGCGCTGGTGGCGATGAGCCGCTGGCCCATGATGGTCACCCCGTCGGCGCCCGCGGCCCACAGCGCGTTGACCACGCCCTGCACGTCGGACTGGTGGATCACCAGGTCGTCGGGCTCCGCACCGCGGGGCAGCGTGCCGTCGGCGGTGCCGGGAGCGTCGTCCAGGGTGATCTCCAGGCCGTCGCCGCGCAGCGCGGTGAGCCCGGCGGAGGTGAGGCCCGTGTCGGCCTCCCCGACGGCCGCGGCGACCTCGGTGTCCCGGCCGGCCACCGCCTCGGTGAGCTGCTGGCTGCGGCCCTGCAGGGCGACCAGCTCGTCGTCCTGCCGGTCGGCGGCGGCGTTGAGCTGGCGGATCAGCTGGGAGAGCTCGGTGGTGTCCCCGGCGCGCAGGTCCGTACCGCGCGCGGTCTGGCCCGACGTGGCGAACAGCAGCCCGGCACACAACGCGACCACCGGCACCAGCGCGGTCCACACGGTGCGCCGCGGGCGCCCCCGGCGACGGCGGGCGGCGCGGCCCTCCGGGGCCGGTCCTGACTCGTCTCGGACTGCGTCCACGGCCACCTCCCGGGTCCCCCTGCGGGCCGTGCCCACCCACGGGCCCGCCTGCAGCTTAGGCTGGGGGCAGTCCAGACCGGTCGTGTGACCGGTCGGGAGGCGGCCGGGACCCCCCGGCGCCGTCCCGCGAGTTGCGAGGGAGTCCGCGCGGTGCCCAAGTCCAAGGTGCGCAAGAAGTCGGCCTACACCCCGCCCGAGGGCGTGCTCCCCGCCAGCGCTGCCCGGGCGCGGGCCCAGCAGCCCAGCCCGCGGTGGTACGCCGGGGTGATGGTCGCCCTGATGGTCGTGGGCCTGCTGTGGATCGTCGTCTACTACGTCGCCGGCGACGACATCCCGTTCATGGTCTCGCTGTCGGCCTGGAACTTCGCGATCGGCTTCGGCGCGATGGTCGCCGGCCTCGTGATGTCGATGCGCTGGCGCTGACGCGCTGACGCGCTGACTCATCGACGCGCTGACGCACCTCGGCCCCCGTCCCTCCCGGGACGGGGGCCGTCGTCGTCTCAGGCGGTGCCGGTGGCCTCGTCCTGGGGCTGCTCGACGTCGATCGAGGGCTGGTCGTCGAACAGCGCCGGCAGGTACCGCAGCATCAACGTCGACCACACCAGGTGGGTCAGCGCCGGGGCCTGGATGCCGCCGGTGACCTTGCGCTGCCAGCCGAAGAGCAGGCCCATGACCACCGAGGCCAGCACCAGCGCCGGGTTCCGGGTCGCCGTGGTGGCCAGCGCGTAGACCGCGGTCGACTTCAGCACCGGGTGCGTGGTGCCGGCGGCCGCGTAGAGCGCCCCCCGGAAGAAGACCTCCTCGGCCAGGCCGTTGGTCAGCGTCGTCGTCGCCACGAGGGCCGGGTTGCCCTGGTGGGCGTAGCGCAGCACCCGGGTGACGGCCCGGTTGAGCACCGGGATGCGTCGGGCGACCAGCGCGGCGCTGTAGAAGAGCCCGAAGACCGCCACGCCCGAGACGACCGGCGTCACCAGCGGGCGGTGCAGCACGGCCTTGCTGGACCGCATCCAGCCCAGGTGCAGGGGCCCGGAGGCGATGCCACCGGCCACCCAGGTGCCGGCCACGGCCATGGTCAGGCCGTAGAACTCCTTCGAGTCCGGCTTCTGGGACAGCGAGACCCCCAGCAGCCCGGCCCCCAGGACCGAGACCCCGGCGGTGACCCGGCGCCGGCGCCGGAACGCGGTGTCGGTCTCCCGGTGGTCGCGCGGCACCGGGTCGATGAGCCACGCGGGGGCCTTCTGGGCCCAGCGGGTCACCGCACGGTCCAGGGTCCCTGTCGGACGCCCCTGGCGGCGCAGCCTCACGACCGGGCTCCGCGCGCCAGCAGACCTCCGTGCCGCGGGGCCTTCCCGGTCTCCTGTCGCCGTTCGGCCGCGCGTTCGCCCAGCGCCGTGAGCACGGCCTGGTCGTAGTCCATCGGCTCGAAGGGCACGACCCGGCGGATCGAGTCGTCCTTGACCACGACCTCGTTGGTCATGGAGTCGATCAGCGACTTGCCCGTCTGCACGTCGACGTCGGTGACCAGGGCCAGCCAGCGCGCCGAGAGCTGGGGGCTCAACAGCGGCACCGGGAGCACGAAGAGGTGCCGGCCCTGGATGTCGGCGACCCGGGTGAGCATCTCCAGGTACTCCAAGACGTCGGGCCCACCCACGTCGAACGTGCGACCCTCGGCCTCGGGTGCCTCGAGCACACCCACCAGGTACCGGACGACGTCGGCGACGGCGATCGGCTGGGTCTTGGTGTGCACCCACCGCGGGGTCACCATCGCGGGCAGGTGCGCGACGAGCTGGCGGGTCATCTCCCAGGAGACCCCGCCGTGGCCGACGACGATGCCGGCCCGCAGGACGGTCACCGGCACCCCGCCCTCGCCCAGCAGGCGCTCGACCTCGCGCCGGCTGCGCAGGTGGTCGGACAGGTCGTCGGCGTCGTCACCCAGGCCACCCAGGTAGACGATCCGACGTACACCGGCGTCGGCGGCGGCCCGGCCGAAGGAGCGCGCGGCGGCGGCGTCCTCCTGCACGAAGTCGGCGTCCCCGAGGCTGTGGACGAGGTAGTAGGCGGCGTCGCAGCCCTCCAGCGCAGCCCGCAGCGAGGCCTCGTCGGACACGTCGCCGGCCACGGCCTCACCCGCTCCGGAGTACGACTCCGGACGGCGGGTCATCGCCTTGACGCGGTGTCCCTCCTCGACCAGGGCCGGCGCCAGCCGACCACCCACGAAACCCGACGCACCCGTCACCAGAACCTGCACGACACCAGCGTCGGGGTTGTGCACGGTCTCCGCGATCCGGGGCGGCATGGGAGTCGACACGACGACGGCGTGGTCATCGGTGAGTGTGCACACCGGGGGGTCACCGTCCACAGCGCGCCGCGGGCGCCGCCCCCAGGGTTGTCCACCGAGTGTGGACTGTGGACGGCCCGGACCGCGCCCCTGACCTGCACGGACGCCTGCCGTGTGACTCGTGGGACCGGGAGCGCAGCCGCGTAACTACACACCTGTGCTTCTGTCCCCACCTGTGCACACAGGTGTGGACGAGTCGACTCGTCGAGGCCGGCGACCCCTGTGCGGGTGCGGTCACCGGCGGGTCGTCCACCCGGACACGCCGGGCACGTCGGTGCAGCTCGCACCGCGCGTCACACGGTCCCCGGACGCCCCGGTCGGCGGGTCCGCACGGCCTGCCCACCGCTGTCCACGGACCTGGGGACGGCGGCCCCCGGGTGGGACAGTGGGGGCGTGCAGTGGTCCACCCGGCTCGAGGAGACGACCGTCGCCGGCCTGGTCGCCGTCGGCCTCGCCGTCGCCGCGCTGGTCGTCGACCCGGTGGGCCGGTTCCTCGTCGGCGCCGCCGCGGTGCTGCTCGTCGCGGTGGTCGTGCGGGACCTGGTGCTGCGACCGCGGGTCCGCGCGGAGGACGACGGCGTCCACGTCCGCACGACGACGGGCACGACCGTGATCGGCTGGCCCGCCCTGCGCGTGCAGGTGCACACCACACGTCGGCTCGGCCTGCGCAGCACCACCCTGGAGCTGGAGGACGCCCGGGACGACACGGTGCTGGTCGTGCTGGGCCGCCGCGACCTGGGTGTCGACCCGGCGCAGGTCGCAGCAGCGCTGCAGGACCTGACCGCCCGGCCGTCCGCGCAGGACTGAACCGCTAGCGCAGACCGCCGAAGGTCAGCACGAGCAGGACCGCGACGACGAGCGCGACGCCACCGACGGCGAGGGTCCGGCGGCGCCCGGCGTACACCAGGACCGCGGCGGTGGCCGCGCCGGCGACCAGCCCGCCGAGGTGCCCGAGCAGCGAGACGCCGGGCAGGAAGCTGATCACCAGGTTGATCGCGAGCAGGGTCAGCAGTCCGCGGAGGTCCTGCTTCTGCTTGAGCAGCACCACACCGAACGCGCCGAGCAGCCCGTAGATCGCACCCGAGGCGCCGACGACCCCGCCGAAGTAGGCGCCGAAGAGCTGCAGGGAGGCCGCGCCACCCAGGGCGGCGACCAGGTAGACGGTCAGGTAGCGGGCCTTGCCGAACTGCTTCTCCAGCTCGGAGCCGAACAGCAGCAGCGCGAACATGTTGAGCGCCAGGTGCACCAGCGAGGCGTGGGTGAAGGCGCTGGTGACCACGCGCCACCACTGGCCGTCGTCGACGAGGACCGGCGCGGTGAGCAGCTCGGTCTGCAGCGGGGAGGAGAAGGAGGTCAGCGGGCTGACGCCCACCGAGATCGCGGACACGGCGGTCGCGACGGCGACCAGCACGTTGAGCGCGATGAGGACGACGGTGACGACGCCCCAGCGGCGGCCTGCGACCCGCAGGCCGGTGCTGCGCTTGGGCTGGCGCACGGTGCGCCGGGCATCGGCGATCTCCTCGGGGCACTGGAAGCCCACCGAGGCGGGGTGCATGCACTCCGGGCAGATCGGCCGCCCGCAACGGACGCAGGAGATCCGGGTGGGGCGGTCGGGGTGCCGGTAGCAGGTGGTGGCCGGGGGCGCCGGCGGCTGGTCGCCGCCGACGCCACCCGGACCGTCGGGAGTGCTCAGCTGCGCTGCACCTCGACCGAGGTGATCACGACGTCCTCGAGGGGCTTGTCGCCACGCGCGGTGGGGACCTTGCCGATCGCGTCGACCACCTGGCGGGAGGCGTCGTCGGCAACCTCGCCGAAGATCGTGTGCTTGTTGTTCAGGTGCGGGGTGTTGCTGGTCGTGATGAAGAACTGCGAGCCGTTGGTGCCCGGGCCGGCGTTGGCCATGGCGAGCAGGTAGGGCTTGGAGAACTGCAGGTCGGGGTGGAACTCGTCGCCGAAGCGGTAGCCGGGGCCACCGGTGCCCTGACCGAGCGGGTCGCCGCCCTGGATCATGAAGCCGTCGATGACGCGGTGGAAGATCGTGCCGTCGTACAGCTTCTCGGTGGTCTTGGCCCGGGTGCGGGGGTCGACCCACTCGCGGCTGCCCTCGGCGAGCTCGGCGAAGTTGGCGACGGTCTTGGGGGCGTGGTCCGGGAACAGGTCCACGGTGATGTCGCCGTGGTTGGTGTGCAGGACTGCGCGCCGTGCAGGAGTCGATTCGGTCACGCCCCCCATGGTCCCACCTGCGGCGACCCGGGACGAACCGGTCCGGGCAGCGCCGCTCCCGGCCGCTCCCGGCCGAGTCCGGCCGAGCCCGGCCGCTCAGAGCACGGCGGTGACCGCCTGGGCGAGCTCCCGGGCCTGCAGGCTGGACTGCTGGTTGATCGTGACGACGACGACCAGGGTGCCGTCGGCGACGGCGATCACCGTGCCGTCGTCGGTGGAGGCGATGCCGCCGCCGTCGGCGACGTCGTCCACGGCGGTGCCCCCGATGTCGGCCACCCGCTGCACCGCGGCGGTCCGTGCGGCGACCGGGTCGGCGGTCTGGAGCACCTCGACGACGGCGGCGGGTTCGTCGTCGGGCTTGAGGAACGTGCAGGTGGGCGGTGCGCCGCCGGGGACGCCGGTGGTGGTGACCGTGGGGGTCTGCTGCCCGACGGTGTCCTGGACGGTGGCGGTGTCGAGGTAGGGGCAGTCCTGCTCGGTGGTGACCGGTTCGGGCGCGGGCGTGGGGCCGGCGCTCTGCGTCGTCGGTGCCGCCGGGGTGCTGCTGACCGGCGCGCCGGTGGGCGGGCTCGTCGGGGCGGCGGCGTCCGGCTCGCTGCCGCACGCGGTCAGGGCGAGGACGGCGACACAGGGCAGCAGCCAACGGGGAGCACGCACCCGGCGATCATCCCCTGCCCGCCCGGGGTGGTCACGGGGGCGCGGCGGGGGTGCGGGTGGTGCTGCACGGTCGGTGCGGTGGGTGGAGACGAGGGGAATCGAACCCCTGACCCCCGCCTTGCAAAGGCGGTGCTCTACCAATTGAGCTACGTCCCCGGGTCGCGGCGCGAGCCGCGGGTGTTCAGCGGGTGGGCGGTGTGCTGACGGCCTGCGGACCGGTGGTGGCCTGCGCCCACAGGTCCTGGTCGCCCTTGGCCGCGGTCCGCTTCCGGACGGCGACGAGGGCGCCGGCGGCGAGTGCTGCCACCGCGAGGGACTTCAGCACGGGTGGGGACCTCCTCGACGAGTCGGCCCCCACGAGTGCGGGGGCCGGTGTCCGTCGCGGCGCCGGGAGGCCCCACGGCGGTGCACGGGTGGGCCTGGGAGGACTTGAACCTCCGGCCTCATCCTTATCAGGGATGCGCTCTAACCGTCTGAGCTACAGGCCCGTGAACCTCCGAAACCATACCTGCCCGCCTCACCGCGCTCACACGCGGGGTCGAAGCGGAACGGCCCCCGCGCGAACACCGAGCGGATGGGACGGCCCCCTCGCAGGGTCCCGGCCCGCGCGGAGCGTGGGTCGGGGGGCGAGGAGATCCTCTCTCAGTCGCGCTCGGCGAGGGTGACCTCGAGGCCACCGACGAGGTCTGAGCACAGGTTGTAGACGAAGGTGCCCACCGTGCACAGCGCGGTGAACAGCACGATGTTGACCGCGCCGATGACGGCGGCACCACCGAAGACGATCCCGGGCGTGATGACCGCACCGGCGCCCTCGGCGTCACCGGAGGTGGAGCCCAGCTGGCCGATGAGGTCGTTGAGGGTGGTGAACACGCCCAGCCCGTTGAGCACGCCGTAGAGGACGCCCACGGCGACCATCCAGACGAAGAACAGCGCGATGGCCAGCACCAGGGAGATCTTCAGCGCCGACCAGGTGTCGATGTGGCGCAGCTGCAGGCGGGCCCGGCGCGGGCCGCGGCCCTTGTCCTTGCCGGCACCTCGGACCCGACCGCTGCCGGACTCGTCGGAGCCACCACTGCCGCCGTTGCCGCCGGTGGGGCGACCGGGGCCGCCGGGACCGGACGGGCCGGCCGGCCCACCGGTGGCCGGGGTGGCCGCGCCGGTGCGGGCCTGGCCGCTGCGCGCGGGCTCACCGGCGGGCGTGCGGGGGGGCGCCGTGGACGCGGCCCCGCGGGTGGGGGCGCTGGCGGCGGCGGGCCGCTGCTGCGCGGGCGCCTCGCGGGGTGCGCGGGCGGCCGGGGTCTGGCTGGTCGCGGGGGCAGCGGCCCGGGCGGCGGGGGCGGAGGCACCCGCAGCGGACGCCGTCCCGGTGGTCGGACGGGCCGGGGTGGCCCCGCCCCAGCCGGGTGCGGCCGCCGGCTTGCCGGGCTTGGCCGGCGCGGCCGCCTCGGGGGTGGCCGCGGGCTTGCCCTCGGCCTTGGTCGAGCCGCCCACGGGCATCGCCTGGGTCTGCGGCGCCGAGGGCGCCTGCTCACGGCTGTCGGCCCTGACCGAGCCCTGCGTCCGGTCGCTCATGCCGTACTCCCGTCCCCGGACGACCCTCGTCGCCCCTTTGCGCCCGGCGTCCCCCCGCGACGGGAGGACGTCCGCGCATCGGTCATGCCCGTGCGCTCCAGACCGACCGGGACCGGACTGGTCGGTCCGGTCCCGGGTCTGGCATCGGCCTCAGCCTAGGCGTCGGGCTCGTCGTTGTCCGTCGTCCGGGCGATCGCGACGATCGAGACGTCCTCCGGCAAGTTCATGAGCTTGACACCCATGGTGGCCCGGTCCTTGTTGTGACGGACGCCGTTGACCGGCGTGCGGATGACCCCGCCGGTCGAGGTGATCGCGTAGAGCTCGTCGCCCAGCACCACCGACAGCGCTCCGACCAGCACGCCCTTGCGGGACTTGGGGTCGGCGGTGAGCACGCCCTTGCCACCGCGGTTCTGCTCGGGGTAGTTCTCGATCCCGGTCCGCTTGGCGTAGCCGCCCTCGGTGGCGACCAGGACGTCGACGCCCTCGGTCACCACGATCATCGACAGCAGCCGGTCGTCGTCGGACAGCGAGATGCCGCGCACGCCCTCGGTGGCCCGGCCCATCGGGCGCAGCTGGCTGTCGTCGGCCTTGAAGCAGATCGACATGGCCTTGCGGGTGACCAGCAGCAGGTTGGCGTCCGGGGCGATAAGCGCGGCACCGACCAGCTCGTCGCCCTCGCGCAGGTTGATCGCGATGACCCCGCCGCTGCGCGGGGAGTCGAAGTCGGCCAGCCGGGTCTTCTTGACCTGGCCGTTCGCGGTGGCCAGCACCAGGTAGGGGGCGACCTGGTAGTCCTTGATCTGGATGACCTGGGCGATCTTCTCGTCGGGCTGGAAGGCCAGGATGTTGGCCACGTGCGCGCCACGGGCGGTGCGCGCCGCCTCGGGCAGCTCGTAGGCCTTGGCCCGGTACACCCGGCCCTTGTTGGTGAAGAAGAGGATCCAGTCGTGGGTCGAGCCCACGAAGAACTGCTGGATCAGGTCGTCCTGCTTGAGCGTGGCGCCCATGACGCCCTTGCCGCCGCGACGCTGGGAGCGGTACAGGTCGGCCTTGGTCCGCTTGGCGTAGCCGGTGCGGGTGATCGTGACGACCACCTGCTCCTCGGCGATGAGGTCCTCCATGGACACGTCGCCGTCGTGGGCGACGAAGTTGGTCCGCCGGTCGTCGCCGTACTTGTCGACGATCTCCTGGAGCTCGTCGCGGACGATCTGGCGCTGCCGCTCCGGGCTGTCCAGGATGGCCTGCAGCTCGGCGATGCGGGCCTCGATCTCGGCCAGCTCGTCGAGGATCCGCTGCCGTTCCAGGGCCGCGAGGCGGCGCAGCTGCAGGTCCAGGATCGCCAGCGCCTGCGCCTCGTCGACGTCGAGCAGCTCCATCAGGCCGGTGCGGGCGGCCTCGGCCGACGCGCTGGCCCGGATCAGGGCGATGACGGCGTCGAGCTGGTCGAGGGCCTTGGCGTAGCCACGCAGCAGGTGGGCGCGCTCCTCGGCCTTGCGCAGCCGGTAGCGCGTGCGCCGCTGGATGACCTCGATCTGGTGGGTGATCCAGTAGCGGATGAGCTCGTCCAGGCGCAGCGTGCGCGGCACGCCGTCGACGATGGAGAGCATGTTGCAGCCGAAGGTCGTCTGCAGCTGGGTGTGCTTGTAGAGGTTGTTCAGCACGACCTTGGCCACCGCATCGCGGCGCAGGGTGATGACCAGCCGGCGCCCGACCCGGTCGGAGGACTCGTCGGCGATCTCGGAGATGCCCTGGAGCCGGCCGTCGCGCACGCCCTCGGCGATCGCCTCGGCCAGGTTGTCCGGGTTGACCTGGTAGGGCAGCTCGGTGACCACGAGCTGCACCCGGCCCCGGCTGTCCTCCTCCACCGAGACGACCGCGCGCATCCGGACCGAACCGCGACCGGTGCGGTAGGCGTCCTCGATGCCGTCCCGGCCGACGATGAGGCCGTGGGTCGGGAAGTCGGGCCCCTGGACGACGGCCATGCAGGCGGTGAGCGCCTCTTCGTGCTCGGCCTCGGGGTGGTCCAGCATCCAGTAGACGGCCTGGGCGACCTCGCGCAGGTTGTGCGGGGGCATGTTCGTCGCCATCCCGACCGCGATGCCCGCCGAGCCGTTGACCAGCAGGTTCGGGATGCGCCCGGGCAGGACCAGGGGCTCCATGTTCTTGCCGTCGTAGTTCGGCTGGAAGTCCACGGTGTCCTCGCCGATGTCGGCGAGCATCTCCATGGCCAGCGGGGTGAGGCGGGCCTCGGTGTAGCGCATGGCCGCGGCCGGGTCGTTGCCCGGGGAGCCGAAGTTGCCCTGCCCGTCGATCAGCGGGTACCGCATCGACCAGGGCTGGGCCAGCCGCACGAGGGCGTCGTAGATCGAGGAGTCACCGTGCGGGTGGTAGTTGCCCATCACCTCACCGACGACGCGCGCGCACTTGACCGTGGCGCGGTCGGGGCGGAAGCCCTGGTCGTACATCGCGAACAGCACGCGACGGTGCACGGGCTTGAGCCCGTCACGCACCTCGGGCAGCGCACGCCCGACGATGACGCTCATCGCGTAGTCGATGTAGCTGCGCTGCATCTCCTGCTGGAGGTCGACCGGCTCGATGCGGTCGCGGCTCGGGGTCTCCGTCACGGTTCAGTTCTCCACAGGTCGGTACACAGCGGTGGACAAAACGCCAGGTCGACAACGGGTTCAGGTGTCGTCGAGATGGCCGTCGGGTGTCTGCCCGGCCCCCTCACAGACCCCCGTGCCGCGCGGGGCGCGGCACGGGGGGCGAGGCACGGGGGCGAGGGGTCCTCGATCAGACGTCGAGGAAGCGGACGTCCTTGGCGTTGCGGGTGATGAAGGAGCGCCGGGCCTCGACGTCCTCGCCCATCAGGATGCTGAACAGCTCGTCGGCCGCCGCGGCGTCGTCCAGGGTGACCAGCGAGAGGATCCGGGAGTCCGGGTTCATCGTGGTCTCCCACAGCTCCTTGGCGTCCATCTCGCCCAGGCCCTTGAACCGCTGGATGGCGTCGTCCTTGGGCAGCTTGCGGCCCTCGGCGGCACGCGCCTTGAGCAGCGCGTCCTTCTCGGCGTCGGTGTAGACGTAGTCGTCGGCGTGCTTGGCACCCCACTTGACCTTGTACAGCGGCGGGTTGGCCAGGTAGACGTGGCCGGCCTCGACCAGCGGGCGCATGAACCGGAAGAGCAGGGTCAGCAGCAGGGTGCGGATGTGCTGGCCGTCGACGTCGGCGTCCGCCATCAGGATGATCTTGTGGTACCGCAGCTTGGCGATGTCGAACTCGTCGTGGATGCCGGTGCCGAAGGCGGTGATCATCGCCTGGACCTCGGTGTTCTTCAGCACCCGGTCGATGCGTGCCTTCTCGACGTTGATGATCTTGCCTCGGATGGGCAGGATCGCCTGGAACATCGAGTCCCGGCCGGACTTGGCCGAACCGCCGGCCGAGTCGCCCTCCACGATGTAGACCTCGGAGTTGCGCGGGTCCGTGGAACGGCAGTCGGCGAGCTTGCCCGGCAGGCCGGTGGAGTTCAGCGGGCTCTTGCGGGCCAGCTTGCGGGCGTCCTGTGCGGCGCGGCGGGCCCGGGCGGCGGAGCTGGCCTTGGTGATGATCGTCTTGGCCTCGGCGGGGTTGGCCTCGAACCAGTGGCCGATCTGCTCGTTGCAGGTCTTCTGCACGAAGCCCTTGACCTCGGTGTTGCCCAGCTTGGTCTTCGTCTGGCCCTCGAACTGGGGGTCGCCCAGCTTCACCGAGACGATCGCGGCCAGGCCCTCGCGGATGTCCTCACCGGTGAGCTTGTCCTCCGGCTTGTCCTTGAGGATCTTCTTCTCCACCGCGTACCGGTTCACGATCGAGGTGAGCGCCGCGCGGAAGCCCTCCTCGTGCGTGCCGCCCTCGTGGGTGTTGATGATGTTGGCGAAGGTGTGCACCGACTCGGAGTAGGACTCCGACCACTGCATCGCGACCTCGAGGCTCATCGCGGTGTCGTTCTTGCCCACGCCGTCGGCGGCGAAGGCCACCACGGACTTGTGGATCGGGGCGCGCTTGGCGTTGAGGTGCCGGACGTAGTCCGACAGACCGCCGTCGTAGCGGTAGGTGACCTCGGTGGGCTCGAAGGCCTCCTGCTCGGCGGCCGCCTCCACGGGTGCGGCGGCCTCGGCCAGCGAGGGGACGTCGCCCAGCCCGGTCTCGGCCTGGGTCTGCCCGCGGCGCTCGTCGCGCAGGATGATGGTCAGCCCCTTGTTCAGGAACGCCATCTCCTGCAGCCGGCGGCGGATCGTCTCGAAGGAGTAGACCGTCGTCTCGAAGATCGAGGGGTCGGCCCAGAAGGTGATCGCGGTGCCGCGCTTGTCGGTGGACCCGACCGTCTGCAGCGGGCCGGGCACCGTCTCGGTGTAGTGCTGGAAGTACTCGGTGCCGTCGCGCCAGATGTTGACGTCGAGCTCGGTGGACAGCGCGTTGACCACGGTGACGCCGACGCCGTGCAGACCACCGGAGACGCCGTAGGACTTGCCGTCGAACTTGCCGCCGGCGTGCAGGATCGTCAGCACGACCTCGACGGTCGGGCGCTTCTGCACCGGGTGCTCGTCGACCGGGATGCCACGGCCGTTGTCCTCGACCCGGACACCGCCGCCGTCGAGCAGGGTCACCCGGACGGTGTCGCAGTACCCGGCCAGCGACTCGTCGACGGCGTTGTCCACGACCTCCCACACCATGTGGTGCAGGCCGCGCTCGCCGGTCGAGCCGATGTACATGCCGGGGCGCTTGCGGACCGCCTCCAGCCCCTCGAGGACGGTGATGGAGGAGCCTGAGTAGGCGTTCTGCTCGGTCGTGCTGACCACGGGGGGCCCTTCTGCTCGCGCGACGCCGCCGGGCCGCACGGGTGGCGACGACGTCGAGTCGAGGGCCCAGAACGGCGCTCAGCGGGCTGCTGGCGGTGTGACCTCCTCATCGTACCGGGTCCCGGTCACCAGACGGCACCGTCCGCGCCCCCACGTCGTCCCTGCCGTCCCAGCGGGACCCCGACCACCACCGGTCTTGGCCCGGCGGGTGACACGCCCTCCTCGGACGGGTGAGACGGGTGGGGCGGCCCGGTCAGTTCCGCGGGCCGCTCGGGCCGTCGCCCGACAGCGCTTCCGGGTCGAGGGCTGCCGTCGTCCCGGTCCGCCGGTCCACCACGACCGTGACCGCCCACAGCGCGACGCCGATCAGCAGCAGCACACCGGCGATCTGGTACTGCACCACGGGCCGCCCGGCCCACGGCGTGGCCAGGAAAGCGCAGGCCAGGGCCCCGATCACGGGGAGGAACGTGGGGGTGCGGAAGTGGTCGCCGTCCACGGTGTCGCGGCGCAGCACCAGCACCGCGACGTTGACCACGGCGAACACGACGAGCAGCAGCAGCGCCGTCGTCCCGCCCAGGTCGGGGACCGCGCCGACGAAGGTGATCAGGCCGAAGGCGAGGGCGGTGGTGAAGCCGATGGCCACGGTCGGGGTCTGCCGGCGGGCGCTGACCCGGCCCAGCAGCGGAGGCAGCACGCCCTCCCGGCTCATCCCGTAGACCAGCCGGCTGGCCATCAGCATGTTGATCAGCGCGGAGTTGGCGACGGCGAACATGGTGATGACGCCGAACAGGCCCAGCGGGAACCCCGGCGCCCCGGCCGCGACCACCTGCAGCAGCGGGGTGTCGCCCTGGGAGAGCTGCTCGGCGGGGACCAGGGTGATGGCCGAGACCGACACCAGCACGTAGATGACGCCGGTGATCGCCAGCCCGGTGAGCAGCACCTTGGGGAAGATCCGCCGTGGCTCCTTGCACTCCTCGGCCATGTTGACCGAGTCCTCGAAGCCGACCATCGCGAAGAAGGCCAGCCCGGTCGCGGCGATGACCCCGCCGATCAGGCTCATCTCCCCGGTGTCGGCCTGGGTGACCCGGGAGAAGTCGCCCTCGCCGATGCCGATGGCCCACGCCCCGACGCCGATCACGATGAGCAGACCGGTCAGCTCCACACAGGTCAGCACCACGTTGGCCTTGACGCTCTCGCCCACGCCCCGGTGGTTGACCAGCGCGACCAGGCCCATGAAGCCCAGCCCGATCAGGGTGATGCCGATGCCGTCGCCCAGGTCCAGGCCGAACACCTCGGCGGCGTTGGCGCTGAACGCCCGCGCCGCGGTCGAGGCCGAGGTGATCCCCGAGCTCATGACGGCGAAGGCGACCAGGAACGTCAGGAAGTGCACGCCGAAGGCCTTGTGCGTGTACAGCGCGGCGCCGGCGGCGCGCGGGTACTTGGTGACCAGCTCCAGGTAGCTGAACGCGGTCACCAGGGCGACGGCGAACGCGACGGCGAACGGCAGCCAGACGATGCCGCCGACCTGGGCGGCGACCTGACCGGTCAGCGCGTAGATCCCGGTGCCCAGGACGTCGCCGATGATGAACAGCAGCAGCAGACCGGGGCCCATCACCCGCTTGAGCTGGGGCTGCTCGGTCTTCTCGGTGGTGGCCATCGCGTGCACCTCTCGTGGGGGTGTGCCGACGGCGCCGTCGGTGTGCGGGCGATCGTGTCGGTACGGCGCCGTCTCGTCCACTCGGCGCCCGGCCAGCACACTCGTGGGCGTGATCCCCCCGCTGCGCGTGCTGGTGACCGGTGCCTCCGGGCACGTCGGCGGTGCGCTGGTCCCCGCCCTGTTGGCCGCCGGGCACACCGTGCGGGTGCTGACCCGCGACGCCGACCGGGTCGCCGACCGGCCGTGGCGGGAGGACGTCGAGCTGACCGTCGCCGACGCCGCCGACCCGGTCGGGACGGCCCGGGCCTGCGCGGACGTCGACGTCGTGCACTGGCTGGTGCACTCCCTGGACGCCGGGCCCGGGTTCGCCGCGGCCGACCGGGCCACCGCCCGGATCGTGGCCCGCGCCGCCCGCCGGGCCGGGGTGTCCCGGCTGGTCTACCTGGGCGGGCCGCGCCCCACCGGCGAGGCGCTGTCGGACCACCTGCGCTCCCGCGAGGAGGTCGGCGCGCTGCTGCTGTCCTCCGGGGTGCCGACGGCGGTGCTGCGTGCGGCGATCGTGGTCGGCGCGGGGTCGGCGAGCTTCGAGATGCTGCGGCACGTGACGGAACGGCTGCCCGTCCTGCCGGCCCCGGCCTGGGTGCGCACCCGCGTGCAGCCGGTCGCGCTGCGCGACGTCGTCACGGCGCTGGTGGGCGCGGCCGCTCTCCCGGCCCACGTGAACCGGGCCTTCGACGTCGCCGGTCCCGACGTGATGACCTACGCCGAGCTGGTGCAGCGCTACGCCGCGGTGGCCGGACTGGGCCGACGGCGGTTCCTGCCGGTGCCCGTCGGCAGCCCGGCGCTGGCCGCGCTGGGCATCGACCTGCTCACCCCGGTGTCCCGGGAGCTGGCCCGCTCGCTGGTCGAGAGCCTGGGCAACACCGTGGTCGCCGGCGAGGACGACCTCGCCGGGCTGATCGGGTCACCGCCGCGGCTGGGCTTCGAGGACGCCGTCCGCGAGGCCCTGGGTGGGGCGGTCAGCCCCCGGGCGTGACCGTCCAGGTGCCCGAGGTCCGCACGGCCAGCACGCCGGGCATCGGGGTCTCCACCACGGTCGAGTAGGCCTCGGTGTTGCCGAAGACCCGCATCTCCTCGGGCGCCGGGTTCGAGTACGCCCGGGCCCACAGCTCGTCACCGGGGGCGGCGGGAGCCCAGTCGAAGCGGAACACCGGGGCGGCGTCGGCCAGCCGGATGACCGCCGACCCGGTGACCGTCTGTGGGCCGTGGGTCGGCGGCAGGTCGTTCCAGCTGCTCAGCGTGAGGGTCCAGGGGCCCTGGGCGAGGACCCACAGCTCACCGGCCACGGTGCCGTCGTCGGTGACGTTGGTCAGGCCCTGCCCGGACCAGGGCGCGACCCCGCCGACCAGCGGGGTGCTCCGACCGGGCTCGGTCAGCACCCCGTCGGCGGTGCAGGCGGTGCAGTCCAGGGCCGTGACCAGGGCGAACGCACCGACGCCGTAGGTCACCGTGGCGGGGCCGGTGCCGCTGACCGTCGCGGCGGCGCCGTCGGCGACCGGGCCGGCGTCCAGCCGCTGCGCCGGGGCCGTCGGCGTCGCCGGCGCGGGGGCCGCGGTCGGGGACGGGGTCGGCACCGGCGTGCTGGGGGGTGCGGACGTCGCCGCGGCGGTCGTCGCCCCCGGGGACGCCGACCCGCTCACCTGCTGGGTGCAGGCGGTGCCCCCCAGCAGCACGGTCACCAGCAGGACGGTGGCCGGCAGGACGGTGGCCGGCAGGACGGCGGTGCGGACGCGCGACACGGGTCCCATCAGACCAGCAGCTGGGCGGTGGCGAGCTCCCGGTACAGCGGGTCGCTCTCGACCAGCTCGTCGTGCGTGCCCACGGCGACCACCCGGCCGCCGTCCAGGACCACGATCTGGTCGGAGTCGCGCACCGTGGACAGCCGGTGCGCCACCACCAGCAGCGCCCGGTCCTGCGCGGCGGTGGCCAGCGTCTGGCGCAGCAGGGTCTCGTTGCGGGCGTCCAGGCTGGCGGTCGGCTCGTCCAGCAGCAGCAGCGCCGGGCGGGCCAGCAGCGACCGGGCGATCGCCAGCCGTTGCCGCTCCCCACCGGACAACAGCACGCCGTCGTCGCCGACCAGCACGTCCAGGCCCAGCGGGGACCGGGCCACCACCGGGGTCAGCCCGACCGCCTCGAGCACCGCCCACAGCGCCGGTTCGGCGGTGTCCGGGGCGGCCAGCAGCAGGTTCTCCCGGATCGTGCCGGCCAGCACCGGCGCCTCCTGCTCGACGTAGCCCATCCCGGCCCGCAGCACCGCCCGCGGCAGCTCCCGCACGTCGGTGCCGGCCCAGCGGACCGACCCACCGGACAGCGGGTAGAAGCCCTCGACCAGCGCGAGCAGCGTGGACTTGCCCGCACCCGACGGCCCGACCAGCGCCGTCCGGGTGCCGGCGGGGACCGCGAAGGACACCCCGTGCAGCACCCGGGTGCCGTCGGGGTAGTCGAAGTCGACGTCGCGCAGCTCCAGCAGCGGGGTGGGGTCACCGGCCGCGGGCAGTCGCGGCGCCGTCGTCGTCCCGGGGCGCTCGGGGACGTCGTCGTCCTCGGGGGTGAGGGCGAGGACCTCCTGCACCCGGGCCAGGGCACCCAGCCCGGTCTGCAGCTCGGTGTAGGCCCGGATGACCTGGCCCAGCGGCTGGACCAGCAGGAACAGGTAGAGGATGAAGGCGATCAGGTCGGCGATGGAGATCGCGCCGGTGGCCACCCGGTAGCCACCCAGGCCCAGCACCGCCAGGAACGCGCCCTGGATCGCGATGCCGCTGGCCGGGGCGACCAGCGCCTGCAGCCGGGCCACGGCGACCCCGGCGGTGAACGCCTTCTCCGCCGACGAGCCGACCGTGTCGACCTCCCGGCCGGTCGCGCCGCTGGCCCGGATGGTGCGGACGGCGGACAGTGCCCGCTCCACCGCGGCGCTCATCGCGCCGACCTGCTCCTGGGCCTGCCGGGACAGCACCCGGACGCGGCGAGCCGCGGCGATCGCGGTGCCCACGCCGATCGACACCGACGCCAGCGTCACCAGCAGCAGCCAGACGTCGACCAGCGCCATCGCGATCAGCGCACCGACCCCCAGCACCAGCGACCCGCCGACCTCGACGACACCGCTGGTGACCGTGGCCCGCAGCAGCGTGGTGTCCGAGCCGACCCGGCTCATCAGGTCCCCGGTGCGCCGCCGGTCGTACTCGGCGACCGGCAGCCGCAGCAGCCGGTCGGCCAGCGTCCGGCGGGTGGACAGCACGACGCCCTCGGCCGTGCGCTGCAGCAGGTACTGCTGGCCGGCACCGAGCACGGCGGCCGCGACCAGCACGACCACCAGCGTGGCGACGCCGGGCAGCAGCGCGCCGCCCGAACCGACCGCCGACACCACCCGGGACACCAGCAGCGGCTGGGCCAGCGCGGCCGCGGCCGACACCAGCGAGAGCACCGCGGCCGCGACCAGCGCCCGCTTGTGCGGACGCAGCAGCGGCAGCAGCTCGCGCAGCCCCGCCGCCGGCGTCGGTGTCGGGCCCCCGGCAGGGGGCTGGGTCACCCCGCGGCCAGGGCGGCGGTCACCGCGGCCAGCAGCCGGGCGTGGTGCTGGACCAGCAGCGGGCGCTGCGCGTCGGGCCGGACGGCGGCCACGAAGCCCTCCGCCGTCCACAGCTCGTCGCCGTCGTCGCTGCCCAGCAGGGCCTGCCGGACCACCGGGTCGTCGACCAGGCGGCGGACCTGCGGGCCGTCCTCGCGGGTCAGCAGCACCCAGCGCTGGTCGAACTCGGGGTCGCCGCTGGGGATCTGCAGCATGCCGCCGGTGCCGTGCCGCCACAGCCGGGCCGGGCCCAGCCGCAGCGCGGGCACCTGGCCCAGCAGCGGGGCGGCGGTCACCGCGTGGGTGGCCACCCAGCCCCGGCCGTAGGGGGAGACGACGTCGAAGGCGACCAGGTCCAGCCCGTCGGCCCGCCCGCGCAGCACGTTGGTGGGGACGTCGTCCTTGCCGGGCCGGATCGGGGCGGTGCGCACCAGCGCGGTGATCGCGGCGTCCTCGGGGCCGGTGCCGTCGGTCGCCGTCCAGCCCAGCGAAGTGCCCCAGGCGCGCAGGCCGTACCGGTCGGTGGGGTCGACGGGGGGCGGGGCGGGCTGCTCCCAGCCCTGGGTCTCCGGGCCCGACGCGCCCCGGCCGCCGCCGAAGAGGCCGCCGAACAGCCCACCGCGGCGGCGCTCGGGCGGGGCCTGCTGGGGCTGCTGCTGGGGGGTGTCCCAGGGCTCGGGCGACCGCGGCGCGTCCCAGGGGTCCGCGGCCGGGGTGCCGGGGGGCGGCGGGGTCGCGTCCCAGTCCTGCTGGGGCTGGTGGCTCTGCGGCTGGTCGCCCTGGGGCTGCTGCCACTGCGGGGGCTGCCACGGCTGCTGGGGCCGCTCGGGCTCGGCGCTGGGCAGCGACCAGCCCGGGGGCTCCCAGCCCCGGTCGGCGTCGCCACCCGCCGGGGTCGCGCCGCCGGCCGGGGTCGCGCCGCCGGACGGTGCACCGCCGTCCGGCGGGGTCTCCCCGCGGCGGGCGGCGTCGGCACCGCTGCGGTGGTCGGGCTCGGACCAGCCGCGCTGGTCCTCGGGACGCTCGTCTGCGCCGCCGGGGTCGCCGTCGCGGGGGGTGGTCATCGGGGCTCGCTCTCGTTCGGGGGGGTGGTGGCTCGGGGTGGGGCCTCAGCCGTAGGTGTCGCGGGGTCCGCGGCCGCGGACCGTGCGCGGGCCCTTCTTCCAGCTGGGTGCCGTCGGTCCGACAACGCGCAACCGGGTCACGACGTCCCCACCGACGCCGCCGCCCAACCCACCGTGCAGCCGGGCCAGGATCGTCGGGGCCATCATGCGCAGCTGGGTCGCCCACGCGGTGGACTCCGCGACGACGGTCAGCTCGCCCTCGCTCAGGGACTGCGGGGCGCAGTGCGCGGCGATCTCCGGGCCGACCAGGGAGTCCCAGCGGCCGAACACCGACCCGACCTTGGTCCGCTCGCTCCAGTCCTGCTGGCTGACCAGGGAGTCGACCAGTGCACCCAGGGTCTGCGGGTCGTCCGCGCCGGGGTGCGCACCGGTCCAGGACCGGCGCGGACCGGCGACCCGGCGCCGGGTGGGCTTGGGGCGGGCCGCGGACGCCGCCCGCGCCGCGTCCAGCGCGGCCCGGGCGATGTCGCTGGGCCGGGCCGGTCGCTCCTCAGCCACGGGTGGCCACCTCCCCGTCCTCGAGTCGCCCGTCGACCGGTGCCTCGTCGTCCGGTGCCTCGTCGTCCAGTGGCCCGTCGTCCAGTGGCCCGTCGTCCGGTGGCCCGTCCTCCAGCACCGTCGCGGTGCCGCCGGCGACCAGCACCCGGGTGCCGCGCAGCGCCTCGGGCACGTCCTCGGCGACGGCGGCGGTGATCAGGGTCTGCTCGGCGGTGCCGGCCACCTCGGCCAACGCGGTCCGCCGGCCGGCGTCCAGCTCGGCGAACACGTCGTCGAGCACCAGCACCGGCTCCTCGCCGTCGGCGCGCAGCAGCTGGAAGCAGGCCAGCTTCAGCGCCAGCGCGAACGACCAGGACTCCCCGTGGCTGGCGTACCCCTTGGCCGGGGCCGGCCCCAGGTGCAGCACCAGGTCGTCGCGGTGCGGGCCGACCAGGGTGACCCCCCGGTCGACCTCTTCCTTGCGGCGCTCCTCGACCCGCTGACGCAACGCCCCGGTGAGCTCGGCCGCGGTCGGCAGGCCCAGGCCGGGCACGAACGCCGTCCCGTCCCCGGCCATCGGCACGGTGCTGGTGTAGCCCAGGGTCGCCGGGTCGCTGCCGGGCCCGGCGACCTCGGCGTAGGCCGCGGTCACGTGCGGGGCCAGGTCGGTGGCCAGCTGCAGCCGGGCCGCCAGCAGCTGGCCGCCCAGGTCGGCGAGGTGGCCGTCCCAGACCTCGAGCGTGGCGATGGCCCCGCCGCGGGCCAGCTTCGCGGTCTTGAGCAGGGCGTTGCGCTGCTTGAGCACCCGGTCGTAGTCCGACCGGACGCCGGCCAGCCGCGGCGTGCGGCTGACCAACAGGTCGTCGAGGA
Organism: Modestobacter sp. Leaf380; assembly: GCF_001424485.1. GTDB lineage: Bacteria > Actinomycetota > Actinomycetes > Mycobacteriales > Geodermatophilaceae > Klenkia. The sequence goes on along the minus strand of NZ_LMQC01000019.1, from coordinate 470,871 downwards.
ACCGGCGGCGCTCGGTCGGGTCGCCCCGCACGAGTGCCAGGTCCTCCGGCGCGAAGAGCACCGTCTTGACCAGGCCCAGCAGCTCCCGCGGCCGGGGCAACGGGGAGCGGTTCACCCGCACCCGGTTGGCCCGGCCGGGGTTGATCTCCACCTCGACCAGCAGCTCGCGGTCGTCCTTGCGCAGCGCGGCCCGGACGACGGCCTGCTGCGCACCGTGCCGGACCAGCGGTGCGTCGTTGGACACCCGGTGGCTGCCCAGCGTCGCCAGGTAGCCGACCGCCTCGACCAGGTTGGTCTTGCCCTGGCCGTTGCGGCCGACGAAGACCGTCGGCCCCGGTGTCAGCGGCAGGTCGACGGCGTCCCAGCTGCGGAAGGACCCCAACTGGAGGTGCCGGACGTACATGGAGGACCCCCTCGCGCCCCGAGCCTCGCGAGCTCGGCTCGGGCCCCTGCGAGGGGGCCGACCAGTCTGGAGTCGTCGACGCTCCCGCTCAGGCGGGGTCCTCGACCTCCTGCTTCTTGGCCTGCACGGCGTGCCCGCCGAACTGGTTGCGCAGCGCGGCGACGGCCTTCATCGTCGGGCTGTCGTCCTGGCGGGAGGCGAAGCGGGCGAACAGCGACGCCGAGATCGCCGGCATCGGGACGGCGTGCTCGATCGCCTGCTCGACGGTCCAGCGGCCCTCGCCGGAGTCGGCGGCCCAGCCGGTGATGTCGTCCAGGCCCGGGTCCTCCTGCAGCGCGCGGACCAGCAGGTCCAGCAGCCAGGAGCGGATGACGGTGCCCTGGGTCCAGGAGGCGATGACGCCCGGGACGTCCTCGACCAGGTCGACGGCGGCCAGCAGCTCGTAGCCCTCGCCGTAGGCCTGCATCATCGCGTACTCGATGCCGTTGTGGACCATCTTGGCGAAGTGGCCGGCACCCACCGGTCCGGCGTGCACGAAGCCCGCGCCGGGCACGGCCTGGCCGGACTCGTCCTGCGGCGCCGGGGGCTTGAGGGCGTCGAAGACGGGCTGGACCTTCGCCACGTCCTCCTTCGAGCCGCCGACCATCAGCGCGTAGCCGTTCTCCAGGCCCCAGACACCACCGGAGACGCCGGCGTCGACGTAGCCGATGCCCACGGTCGCCAGGTCGTCGGCGTGGATCTTGTCGTCGGTGAACTTCGAGTTGCCACCGTCGACGACGACGTCGCCCTCGCTGAGCAGCTCCTTGAGCGCGCTCACCGTCTGCCGCGTCGGGTCGCCGCTGGGGACCATCACCCACACCACGCGGGGGGCCTCGAGCGCGTCGACCAGGCCCTGCAGGCTGTCGACGTCCCGCTTGCCCGGTGCGTTGTCGTACCCGACGACCTCGTGGCCCGCGCGGCGCAGCCGCTCGGCCATGTTGCCGCCCATCTTGCCCAGTCCGATCAGCCCCAGCTGCACGCCGGTCCTCCTCGCATCAGTGGTGGGTCGCCCTGCTCCGGTCTCGGCGGCGCTGCCCCGGTGGCGGACCCATGGTGCGCGCCCGGCGGTGCCGGGCGCGATTCGAGCTCAGGTCACCCCGGGAGACGCACCGGCATGATCAGGTAGCGGTAGCTGCCCGGCTTGGGAGCCGCGCCGTCACCGTCGCCGGCGGGCTCGTAGGAGCCCGACAGGACGGCCGGCTTGAGCGCACTGGTGAAGTCCATCCGGGCCCGCTCGGTGTGCACCGCGGCCAGCCCGTCCAGCAGGAACGTCGGGTTGAACCCGATGGTCAGCGGGTCACCGTCGAACTCGACGTCGCACCGCTCCTCGGCCTGGCCCTCGTCGTCGGTGCCACCGGCGCGCAGGGTCACCTGGCCCGGGGTGAACTCGCAGCGCAGCGGGGTGCCCCGCTCGGCGACCAGGGCCACGCGCTTGGCGGCGTCGGTGAACAGGCCGACCGGCAGCGTCGCGTGCGAGGCGGACTCGCTGGGCATGATCGCGCGGTACTTGACGAACTCGGCGTCCAGCAGCCGGGTCGTGGTCTGGCGGTCCTTGCCGCTCATGCCGAGGATGCCCTCGCCGGAGCCGCCCGAGGACAGCGACAGCACGACCTCGGGGCCGCTGGTCAGCGTCTTGGCGGCATCGGCCAGGGTCCGCGCGGGCACCAGGACGGCGGCCGACAGACCCGGGGTCTCCGGGCGCCAGGCGAACTCCCGGACGGCCAGCCGGTAGCGGTCGGTGGCGGCGAGGGTGACGACGTCGTCCTCGATCTCGAGCCGGACGCCGGTGAGCATCGGCAGCGTGTCGTCCCGCCCGGCCGCGACGGCGACCTGTCCGACGGCCTCGGCGAAGGCGTCGCTGTCCACGACGCCCGCGGTGGAGGGCATCGAGGGCAGCGAGGGGTAGTCCTCGACCGGCAGCGTGGGCAGCGAGAACTTCGCGTTGCCGCAGGTGATCGACAGCCGGGCGCCCTCGGCGACGACCTCGACCTGGTGCGGCGGCAGGGCCCGGGTGATCTCGGCCAGCAGCCGGCCCGGGACCAGGGCGCGCCCGCCCTCGGAGGAGGACACGTCGACCTCGGAGCGGGCCGAGACCTCGTAGTCGAAGCCCGAGACCGACAGCGAGCTGCCCTCGACCTCCAGCAGGATCCCGGCCAGGACCGGCACCGACGGTCGCGGCGGGAGGCTGCGTGCCGTCCACGCGACCGCGTCGGCGAGCACCTCGCGTGCCACCCGGAACTTCATGTCGTGTCCACCCCTGCTCGTCTGGCGCTGTGCTGGTCCGTGCTCGGTCCGTGCTCGCTGGTCCGTGCCGCCGGCGGTCGTGCTGGTGCACGCCGGGTCCGGTCACCGGCCGCGCCGGTCACCTGCGGCGGTCAGTCTCCCCTGCCCGGGGGCCCGGCGTCGACAGCCCCCCACCGGCACCCCTGCCCCTGCTGCTGCTCGTCGGTGTCGACTCGGCGACCGGCACGTGCACACCCAGTGTGTGGTTCAAGGAATCTCCGAGGGACATCACTCATCACCGTCATCACGGGTGTGGGTACTGGGGAAAGGCCCTGTTTCCGCTGCTCAGGCACCGAGTGGGGCTGTTGGCCCGGTGTGGGCCGGTGACCGTCTGCCTGGGGTCGACATGGGGACACAGCGGCTTCGGTCCACCGGTGACCGGCTGCCTCCACCCCTGGTCCACCCGCTGTCCCGGCTCCGCCCCCCTCGACTGCACAGGGCGCCGGTCACCCCCCGCAGGGGGGACGTCACCGGGGACGGACCGGGGGACCAGGGGTGGAGGGGGTGGGGAGGAGGGCGGTCGACATGGGGACACGGTGTGGACGACGAGGGCCGGTGACCGTCCCCGGCCGGCCGGTCACCGGTGCAGGTCACCGACCGGGCCGCTGACCTGCACGGACACGGGGTCACCGTCCGTCGTCACGAATCGTGACCCGGACGGCACGGGATCTCCCCAACCTGTGCACAGAGCTGGGGACAGCGGGATCCGTGGGACGGCGGGGTCCCGGATCGACTGCGCACAGTCACCAGGACGAGTGAGGCGCGGCGGTCGACACGGCGACGCCCCCCGGGCGGGTCGCCGGGGGTCACCCGATCGGTGACCGACGTGGCGGGACAGTGGTCACCGGTCCGCGGCCGTCGACGACGGACCCCGCGTGCTGCCCGGCCCAGGACGACGAGAGGCCCCCGACCGCGTGGGTCGGGGGCCTCTCGGGTGGACGTCGTCCCTACTGGCGGGCGCGGCTCTTGATCCGGGCGGTGAGCTCGGTGACCTGGGTGTAGGTGGCCCGCCGCTCGCTCATCAGGCCGGTGATCTTCTTGACCGCGTGCATGACGGTGGTGTGGTCCTTGCCGCCGAAGGAGGCACCGATCCGGGGCAGCGACAGCTCGGTCAGCTCACGGCACAGGTACATCGCGATCTGCCGGGCGTTGACCAGCGTGCGGGAGCGGTTGGCGCCCTGCAGCTCCTCCATCGTCACGGAGAAGTACTCGGCCGTGGCCGCCATGATGATGGCCGCGGTGATCTGCGGGCCCTGCTCGTCGCTGATCAGGTCCTTGAGCACCAGCTCGGCCAGCGCGAGGTCGACGGGCTGCTTGTTCAGGCTGGCGAACGCCGTCACCCGGATCAGCGCACCCTCGAGCTCGCGGATGTTGGTCTGCACCTTGCTGGCGATGAACTCCAGCACCGCGTCGGGTGCCTGCAGCCGCTCCCCCCACGCCTTCTTGCGCAGGATCGCGATGCGGGTCTCCAGGTCCGGCGCCTGGACGTCGGTGATCAGCCCCCACTCGAAGCGGGTGCGCAGCCGGTCCTCCAGCGTCGTCAGCTTCTTGGGCGGCCGGTCGGAGGTGATCACGATCTGCTTGCTGGCGTTGTGCAGGGTGTTGAAGGTGTGGAAGAACTCCTCCTGGGTGCGCTCGGCACGCTCCAGGAACTGGATGTCGTCGATCAGCAGGAAGTCGATGTCCCGGTAGCGACGGCGGAAGTCCTCGGCCCGGCCCGAGTGCACCAGGTTGATGAACTCGTTGGTGAACTCCTCGGTCGAGACGTAGCGGACCCGGACGTTGGGGAACATCCGCGCCGCGTAGTGCCCGATCGCGTGCAGCAGGTGGGTCTTGCCCAGCCCGGAGTCGCCGTAGACGAAGAGCGGGTTGTAGGCCCGGGCCGGCGCCTCGGCGACCGCGACCGCGGCGGCGTGGGCGAACCGGTTGCTGTTGCCGATGACGAAGCTGTCGAAGACGTACTTGGGGTTGAGCCCCAGGTCCCCGCCGCCGGACCGACGGTCGGCGAAGAGCGGGACGCTGCCCCGGCCGTTGCCGTTCCCGCCGCCGTTGCCACCCCGGTCGCGGTCCCGCTCGTCGTCGACGTCCCAGGGCGCCGGTCGTCGGGGGTCGTTGCGGGGCCGGTCCCAGGCGGGGGCCCGGTCGTAGGAGTCCCGCGAGGCGGTGCCGCGCGACCAGTCCCGGCCGTCACCGGACTCGGGCAGCCAGACGTCGGTGCGCGGGGCGTCGCTGCGCACACCGAAGGCGCTGCGTCCGTCGTCGAGCTGGGCGCGGGCGGCCCGGTCCTCGTCCTCGCGGTCACGCTGCCAGTCCTCCCGGGCGCGGTCCTCGCGGGCCCGGTCCTCCCGCGCGCGGTCCTCGCGCTCCCACTCGGGACGACGGTCGCGCTGCTCGGCCACCCGGTCGGCGGGCCGGTCCCAGCCGCTGTCGGCGGTCTCGGCGGCGGCGTCGCGGGCGGCCTCGCTGGGGGTGTCCTCCAGCTGGACGGCGACCTTGATCTCCCGGCCGAACTCCGCGGACAGGGCGTCGGTGAGGGCCGTCCGCATCCGGGACTCCAGCACCGTCTGGGTGAACTCGTTGGGCGCCGACAGGACGGCGACGCCCTCGACGAGACCCAGCGGCCGGGTCAGGTTCAGCATCGCGTTCTGCTGGGGGGACAGGCTGCCGGCCAGTCGCTCCCGGATGCCGTCCCAGACCGTGGCCAGGTCGACCTGAGAGTCGGCCATCGGCTGTGTCCCCTTCCCTGCGTCCCCGTGTGCGTGCCGCGTGCCGGCGGTGGTGCCGTGTCGGTCGTGCCGTCCGTGCTGGTGGTGCGGTCCCTGCTGGCCGTGCCGTGCCGTGCCGTGCCGTGCCGTGCCGTGCCGGTGGTGCGGTGCTGGTCGTGCTGACGGTGCTCGCGCTGCGTCGCGTGCCGAGCTCCTCGTGTCGCTCGCGTCGCGCCGATGGTCCCCGTGCGCACGGGGAGGACTGCAGCCTGCCCTGCCGTGTGCCCCGGCGTCACCCCCGTGGGGGCCGGTGGCCACCCGCCGGACACCCGTGCGGACGACGTCGTCCGGTGGCGGGGCCGCTGGGGGGCCGGGTGCGGCGGACCGCTCCGTCCCCCGCTCGTTCCCCAGGTGTGGACCCGTCCACCCTCGGCGTCCACACCGGGGTCCACAGTCTGTGGACAGAGGTCGGGACGTGGTGGGGCGGTGGGCGGCTGTCCCGCGGCGTGCGGGGCGTCCGTCCAGGTCAGGAGCCCGTGGGCCGGTCCGGACGGCGGGTCGGACGGGTGTCCGGGACCCGTCCGGGGACGGCGTTCGGGGGGTTCTCCCGGGAGTCGGGCAGCGCGGCGACGCTAACAGCCGGATCCACAGGCGGGCAACGACCGGCACCGGACCCGGTGGCACCCACCGGCGCGTCGTCCGGGGCCCGCCGGGGGTGCGTGGTGCAACATGGCGGGTCCGCTGTCCTCCCGTCCGCCGGGCCGCTGGCCTCCTCGGCTATGCTTGTCGGCGTCTGTGGACAGCGGACGGTCCTGCACGTGTGCCCTGCGTGCTGTCCGTGCGTGACCGCAGCAGACCAGCCTCGGTGCGGACCGGGCCGCGACACACGTCGTGCGCCCACCAGCACCGCCGCGTGGCCGGCCCGACAGGCCGGCCACCGCCTCGACGTCGTCAGTGGGAGTACCTCGTGAGCAAGCGCACGTTCCAGCCGAACAACCGCCGTCGGTCCAAGACGCACGGCTTCCGGCTCCGGATGCGCACCCGCGCCGGCCGCGCCATCCTCGCCGGCCGCCGCCGCAAGGGTCGCGACAAGCTCTCCGCCTGAGGTGCTGCCCGCGCAGGCACGCCTGCGCCGGCGTCCGGAGTTCACCGTGGTCGTCCGCTCCGGCCGGCGTGCCGGGCGTCCGACCATGGTGCTGCACTACCTGCCCGAACGGCCCGTCGTCCGTACCGGGGGTCCCCAGGACCCTCCGGCCGGACCGCGGGCCGGTTTCGTGGTGGGCAAGTCCGTCGGCAACTCGGTCTGTCGGCACCGGGTGACCCGTCAGCTGCGCCACCTGGTGCGCGACGAGCTGCACCGGCTGCCCGACGGGGCCGACCTGGTGGTCCGGGCTCGGCCCGAGGCGGCCATCGCCGATGTCGGCACGATGCGCCGGGACCTCAGCCGCGGCCTGGACCGGGTGCTCGACGCCCGGCCGGCCCGCACGACCGGCTCCTCCGGGGGCAGGCCGTGAGCAGCCCGGCCGCCCGGGCGCTGCTGTCCGCCGTCGGTTTCTACCGGCGCGCGATCAGCCCGGTGCTGGGCCCGCGCTGCCGGTTCGTCCCGACCTGCAGCGAGTACGCCCAGGAGGCCGTGCAGGTGCACGGTGCGGCCCGGGGCAGCTGGCTGGCGGTCGCCCGGATCGCCAAGTGCGCCCCCTGGCACCCCGGCGGCGTCGACCTGGTGCCCGGCACCACACGGTCCGCCACCGATCCAGGAACCGCACAGCACGTCCACTCGTCGGACACGGGGGCAGGACCGGCAGCCGCCGTCCGCCCCACCCGAGCTCCCCGGCCCACCGGCGGCCGGATCCCGCAGCAGGAGGCTGGCGTTGCTTGACTGGCTGTACACCGCGATCGCGTGGGTGATGAAGCAGTGGCACGCACTGTTCTCCACGTTCCTGGACCCGGCGGGCGGCATCGCCTGGGCGCTGTCGGTGGTCATGCTGGTGGTGACCATCCGCGTCCTGCTGTTCCGCCTGTTCGTCAAGCAGGTGAAGAGCCAGCGGGCGATGCAGGAGATCCAGCCCGAGATCCAGAAGCTGCGCAAGCAGTACGGCTCTGACAAGCAGGGCTTCAGCCAGGCCATGATGGCCATGCAGAAGGAGCGCGGGGTCAACCCGCTGGCCGGCTGCCTGCCGATCCTGCCGCAGATCCCGATCTTCATCGGCCTGTTCCACGTGCTGCGGCGCATCGCGCCCGGCAAGGAGGGGCTGTACAGCTGGTCGGACACCCTCACCGAGCAGGCCGCCGCTGCCAAGCTGTTCACCGCCCCGATCGCCGCCTCGTTCAACATGGTGGGCGAGAAGGAGCGGGCCATCCTGGGCCTGACGGACGGCAGCTACACCGGCATCCGGGTCGTCGCCGGCATCTTGATCATCATCATGTGCTTCACGACCTTCTACACCCAGAAGCAGATCCAGAAGCGCTCCGGGCCGGTCGAGGGCCAGGCCGCCACGATCCAGAAGCTGCTGCTGTACGGCATGCCGATCAGCCTCTTCGTCTCCGGCTTCTTCTTCCCGATCCTGGTGCTGCTGTACTGGTTCACCAACAACCTGTGGACCCTGGGCCAGCAGTTCTACATCCTCAAGAAGCTGCCCCCGCCCGGGTCGCCCGGCGCCCTGGCCAAGGCCGAGGCCGACAAGCCCCGGATCGACCCCAAGCTGCTCGCGCCCAAGCCCGGTGCCAAGCCCGTCCGGCCCAAGACGGGCCGCCCCGCGGTGACCTCGGGCCCCGCGTCCGCCGTCGACGCCGACCTCGACGGGGTCATCGACACCCCGGCCGAGGGCGCCGGCTCCACCGCGGCCTCCGAGGGCACCGGGGCCAGCCGCCCGGCATCGGGGACCACCCGCCCACGGTCCGGGTCCTCGGGCGGGTCCGCCGGCCCGGCCAACCGCGGCAAGCGCAAACGCCGCTGAGCCGCTGGCCGCCTCCCTCCCGGTGAGGCGGCCCCCGGCCGGTCGCCTCGTCGCCGGCCCCCACTTCACCGGGCTCGACCCGGCCGCCTGCACTCCTCCGGAGGAACCCACGTGAGCGCACCGCAGAGCAGCACCGACAGCACCGCGAGCCCGGACACCGCCGTCACCGCCGAGGCCACCTCCGGCGCCGTCCTGCCCACCGACGGCGGGGAGACCCTGCTCCCCGACGCCGACGAGGCCTCGGCCGACGCGGTCGTCGAGCCGGTCGACGTCGTCTCCGAGGACGCCCCGGCACGGGACGCTGCGGAGGCCGGGGACGACGAGGACGACGAGGACGACGACGAGGGGGCCGACGACCTCCTCGTGCGCGAGGGCGACGTCGCCGGGGACTACCTGGAGCGGCTGCTGGACATCCTCGACGTGGACGGTGACATCGACCTCGACGTGGAGGGCGACCGCGCCTCCGTCGCCGTCGTCGGGGGTCAGCTGACCACCCTGATCGGGCCCGAGGGCGCCACGCTGGAGGCCCTGCAGGAGCTGACCCGGCTCGCCGTGGCGCAGTCCACCGGGACCCGCAGCCGGCTGATGCTCGACGTCGGTGGCTTCCGGGCGCAGCGTCGCGCCGACCTCACCGCGCTCGCCGGCGATGCCGCCAGCCGGGTCGCCGAGAGCGGCGCGCCCGAGCGGCTGGCTGCGATGAACCCCTTCGAGCGCAAGGTCGTGCACGACGTCATCGCCGCCGCGGCCGGCGTGCGCAGCGAGTCCGAGGGCGAGGAGCCGAACCGCCGCGTCGTGGTCCTGCCCGAGAAGTGACGTCGCCCGAGGAACCCACCGAACCCACCGCCCCGCAGCTGCCGGAGGAGCCGGCGACCGCCGCGGCGGTCTTCGGTGACGCCCTGCCACTGGCTCGGCGTTACGTCGAGCTGCTCGCCGGCGACGGGGTCGTGCGCGGGCTGATCGGTCCCCGCGAGGTCCCCCGACTGTGGGAGCGGCACGTGCTCAACAGCGCCGCGGTCGCCGAGGCCGTGCCCCAGGGTGCCCGGGTCGTCGACATCGGCAGCGGGGCCGGGCTGCCCGGCATCCCGCTGGCGTTGGCGCGACCGGACCTGACGTTGTCCCTGGTGGAGCCGATGGCCCGCCGGGTCGAGTTCCTCGAGGACGTCGTCGCCGCGCTGGGCACGGACTGGCGGGTCGTCCGCGGGCGGGCCGAGGAGAAGTCCGTCGGCCGCGCCGTGGGTCCGGTCGACGTGGTCACCGCCCGGGCGGTGGCACCCCTCCCCCGGCTGGTGGGCTGGTGCACGCCCCTGCTGCGGCCCGGTGCCCAGCTGGTCGCCCTCGTCGGAGCCAAGGCGGCGGCCGAGGTGCCCTCGCTGATCCCCCGGTTCGCGGCGGCCGGGATGCGGGACGTGCACGTGCGGGCGGTCGGTGAGTCGCTGGGGTCGGCGGCCACCACGGTCGTCGTCATGACCCGCGGCGGTCGCTGAGCGGCTGGTCCGCACACCCACCTGCGACCCGTAGGCTGGGTCGTGGAACGAGTCCACGAGCGCGTTTCACGTGGAACTGGCTACAGGACCCGACCCGTTCCACGTGGAACACGGTCGGGCGAGGAGGACGCAGGCATGACGGATCCAGGCGAACGGCTGCGGAGCAGTCTCGCCGCCGACTCCCCGCCTGCCGGTGTCGAGTTCGACAGCCCCATCGCGATGGAGGCCATGCGGGCCACTCGGGTGCTGCACGCGAACGAGCAGGAGCCCTTCCCCGCCCCCGGGCGGATCCGGGTCATCACCATCGCCAACCAGAAGGGCGGCGTCGGGAAGACCACCTCGACGGTGAACCTCGGCGTCGCGCTGTCGTTGTTCGGCCTGCGCGTGCTGGTGATCGACCTGGACCCGCAGGGCAACACCAGCACGGCCCTGGGTGTGGACCACTCGGTGGGCACGCCGTCCATCTACGACGCGCTGGTGGGTGAGTCCACGCTCGCCGAGGTCACCCACCCGACGACCGCGTCCCCCGACCTGCGCTGCATCCCGGCCACCATCGACCTGGCCGGAGCCGAGATCGAGCTGGTCAGCGTGGTCGCGCGGGAACACCGGCTGCGCCGGGCCATCGAGACGCACCTGCACGCGCTGCCCGCCGAGGAGCGCCCGCACTACGTCCTCATCGACTGCCCGCCGTCCCTCGGGCTGCTGACGCTCAACGCACTCGTCGCCGGGGACGAGGTGCTGATCCCCATCCAGTGCGAGTACTACGCGCTGGAGGGGCTGGGTCAGCTGCTGTCCAACATCGAGCTGGTCCGGGCGCACCTGAACCCGGGCATCTCGGTGAGCACCATCCTGCTGACCATGTACGACGGGCGGACCAAGCTCGCCGACCAGGTCGCCGACGAGGTGCGCAACCACTTCGGGGACCTGGTGCTGTCCTCGGTCATCCCCCGCAACGTGCGGGTCAGCGAGGCTCCCGGTTACGGGCAGTCCGTGCTGACCTACGACCCGGGCTCGCGCGGGTCCACCAGCTACGTGGAGGCCGCCCGGGAGCTCGCGCTCCGGGGGGTCGACCTGGAACCCCTGGTGCCCGTGCAGCCCACCCCCGCAGTGGCAGCCGCTCCCCCGGCGGCCCACCCGCTGTCCGCGCTCGTCCTCGGTGAGACCGTGGCGAGCGTCCGATCAGGTCCCCAGGAGAACTCATGAGCAAGCGCGGCGGACTCGGCCGGGGCCTGGCGGCCCTCATCCCCACCAGCGCCCCCGCACCGACGGCCACCCCGGCGGCCCGCGCCGCCGAGGCGGTCGAGGCGGCCGCCGAGCGCGCGGCCGCCGGTCTCACCGAGGAGCCCCCGCCGCCGGCGCTCTCCCCGGTCGCCGACCTGCCGGCCGAGGTGGCCGGCGTCCCCGGTGCCCAGCTGCGCGAGGTCTCGGTGGACGACGTCGTCCCCAACCCCAAGCAGCCCCGCCTGGTCTTCGACGACGAGGCGCTGGAGGAGCTCGCGCACTCCGTGCGGGAGTTCGGCCTGCTGCAGCCGATCGTCGTGCGCGAGCGGCCCGAGGGCGGCTACGAGCTCATCATGGGCGAGCGCCGGCTGCGCGCCGCGCGGGCGGCCGAGCTGCAGACCGTGCCGGCGATCGTCCGGGACACCTCCGACGACGCGATGCTGCGCGACGCCCTGCTGGAGAACATCCACCGGGTGCAGCTCAACCCGCTCGAGGAGGCGGCGGCCTACCAGCAGCTGCTGGAGGAGTTCGGCGCCACCCACGAGGAGCTCGCCGCCAAGATCGGCCGCAGCCGCTCGCAGGTCACCAACACCATCCGGCTGATGAAGCTGCCGGTGAAGGTGCAGACCCGGCTCGCTGCCGGCGTGCTGTCCGCCGGCCATGCCCGGGCGCTGCTGGGTCTGCCCGACCCGGAGGCGATGGACGCCCTCGCCACCCGCATCGTCGCCGAGGGCATGAGCGTGCGGGCCACCGAGGAGGCCGTCGCGATGGCGGTCGCCGCCGAGCCCGAGGCCAAGCGGAAGTCCCGGCGGACCATCACCGCCCCCGGGGTCGAGGAGCTGGCCGGCCGGCTGTCCGACGTCTTCGAGACCAAGGTCAAGATCCAGATCGGCCGCTCGAAGGGCCGGGTCGTCGTCGAGTTCGGCTCGGTCGACGACCTGCAGCGCATCATCGGCGTGATGGCCCCCGACATCACCGGTCGGAGCTCCGCGCAGTAGCAGCACCGAGGACGGCCCCGGTTCCGTCACAGACGGAACCGGGACGGGACTCAGCCCCGGGTGGCGGCCTGGCGCAGCAACCGGGTGAGCACGTCCCCGAGCCGGTACCCGGCGGCCTCGACGGCCATCGGGAACATCGAGGTCTCGGTGAGGCCGGGTGAGACGTTGACCTCCAGGAAGTGCACCTCGCCGTCGGCGTCCACGATGAGGTCCGTGCGGGACAGGTCCGCCAGGCCCAGCGCCCGGTGCACGGTCACCGCGGTCTCCGCCGCCCGGCGGGCGACGTCCTCGGTCACCCGGGCCGGGGTGTGGTACTCGGTCAGCCCCGGGGTGTAGCGAGACGTGTAGTCGAAGACGCCGGACTCGGGGGCGATCTCGACCGCGGGCAGCGCCTGCGGTCCCTCGCCCAGGTCGATCACCGACACGGCCAGCTCGATGCCCTCGACGAAGCGTTCGACGAGCACGGTGTCCCCGTAGGCGAAGCAGCTGACCATCGAGGCCGGCAGGTCCTCGACCCGGCTGACCTTCTGCGCACCCAGGGCCGATCCGCCCGAGGCCGGCTTGACCATCAGCGGCAGGCCCAGACGGGCGACGATGAGGTCGAGCACGGCTGCAGCGCCCAGCTCGCGGAACGTCGAGTGCGGCAACGCGACCCATGCCGGCGTCGTCACCCCGGCGGTCTGCACCACGGACTTGGCGGCCGGCTTGTCCCAGGCCAGCCGGCAGGCCGCAGCCGGCGACCCGACGTAGGGCACCCCGGCGAGGTCCAGCACCGCCCGGACGGCACCGTCCTCACCCGTGGAGCCGTGCAGGGCGATGAAGACGGCGTCGGCCGGGGTGGCGGCCAGGCCGGGCAGCAGCTCGCTGTCGGCGTCCCGCAGTTCGGCGTCCAGGCCGGCGCGCAGCAGCGCCTCGACCACCTGGGTGCCCGAGGACAGGCTGACCTCGCGCTCGAAGGTCAGGCCACCGGCGAGCACGACGGCGCGCAGCAGGTCGGTGTCGGTCGACACCGGCGTGGTGTCGCTCATGACGGGTCCCCCAGCTGGTCCGTGGACGCCGGGCCGGTGATCGCCTCGGTGGTGGGCACCTGGGGGGTGCTCGGGCGGGCCGCCCGGAAGGTGCCGGTGTCCACGCCGTCGAAGGTCGAGTGCAGGTCCAGCTCGGCCTCGATCACCCGCGCCAGACGACGCACACCCTCACGGATCTGGTCCGGCTCGGGGTAGCAGTAGGACAGCCGCATGAACTCCTTGCCCTGGCCGTCGGCGTAGAAGCCGATGCCGGGCACGTAGGCCACGTGCGCGCTGACCGCGCGGGGCTGCATCAGCTTGGCGTCCAAGCCGTGCGGCAGCTTCAGCCACACGTAGAACCCGCCGTCAGGCCGGCTCCAGGTGGTGCCCGGCGGCATCAGTGCGGTGAGGGAGTCCAGGCAGGCGTCGCGGCGCTCGCGGTAGAGCTCGATGAAGGTCTTGATCTGCTGCTGCCAGGGCTGGGTGTCCAGGTACCGGGCGACGGCGTACTGGGTGAGCGAGGGCGGGCACAGCACCTGCGCCTCGGAGGCCAGCACCAGCTTCTCCCGGACGGCGAGGGGCGCCAGCACCCAGCCCACCCGCAGACCCGGGGAGAAGGTCTTGGAGAACGAGCCCAGGTAGACGACCCGCTCGCTGTTGCGGGCGCGCAGGGCGCGCATCGGCTCGTGCTCGAACCCCAGCAGGCCGTAGGGGTTGTCCTCGATGACGAGCAGGTCGTACCGGTCGGCGATGTCCATGATCCGGACCCGCCGCTCCTCGGTCAGCGTGACGCCGCCGGGGTTGTGGAAGTTCGGGATCGTGTACAGGAACTTGACCCGGTCACCGCGGGCACGGCACTCGATGAGCGCGTCCTCCAGCGCCTCGGGCACCAGGCCGTCGTCGTCCATGGCGACGTGCTGCACGCGGGCCTGGGCGGCCTGGAAGACCCCGAGCGCACCCACGTAGGACGGCGCCTCGGCCAGGATCACGTCACCGGGGTCGCAGAACACCCGGGTCACCAGGTCCAGCCCCTGCTGGGACCCCACGGTGACGACGACCTCGGACGGCGAGGCGTCGGTGATGCCCTCCAGGGCCATCACGTCGCAGATCCGCTCCCGCAGGCGGGGGTCGCCCTGGCCGGAGCCGTACTGCAGGGTCTGGGCGCCCATCCCGCTGACCAGCTCGCCGATCATGGAGCCCACGGCGTCCAGCGGCAGGGCGGTGACGGCGGGCATGCCACCGGCCAGCGACACGACCTCCGGCCGGCTCACCACGGAGAACAGGGCCCGGATCTCCGAGCTCTTCATGCCGTGGGTGCGGGCGGCGTAGCGGTCGGCCAGCGGGTCCAGCCGCGGGTGACGCGCCGGGACCGGGACCGACGCGCTGACCGTGGGGTCGGGCGTCGAGGAGGACATCGTCAGAGTGTAAGGACCCGGCCTGCCGACACGCCTCAGGCGCTGGTGGACAGCTGGTACGTCCCGGTCGGCGGGTCGGCGTCCTTGGGCAGGAACAGCCGCTGGACGGCGGCCAGCACGGACTGCGCGATGGTGCCGCGCAGCCGGGCGTCGAGCAGCAGCTGCCGGTCCACGGGGTGGGAGAGGTAGCCGCAGTCGATCCGGATGGCCGGCATCCGGGTCAGCCGCAGCAGGTCCCAGGTCTTGGCGTGCGAGCCGCAGTCGAGCATGCCGGTGCGCGCGACGACCTCGCGGCGCAGCAGGTTGGCGAACTCCTCACCGACCGTGGACGAGGCGCCCGACCCGGTGCCGTAGTAGTAGCTGGCCACCCCCCGGGCGTGCTGGGAGTCGTGCGCCTCCATGTGCAGGGAGACGAACAGGTCGGCCCGGGCGTCGTTGGCGAAGCCGGTCCGCTCGGCGAGCGTCGGCCCTCCGGTGCGGCCACGGGTGAGGTACACCGTGGCACCGGCGGCGGCCAGCCGACCCTCGATCCGGGTGGCCAGGTCGTAGACCAGGTCGGACTCGGTGGTCTCCCCGGCGGTGTAGCCGCTGTCGTCCCCGCCGTGACCGGGGTCGATGACGATGACCCGGCCGATCAGGTGCGGGCCGGACTCGACCAGCGAGGCGCTCTGCCGCAGCAGCTGCGGGCGGCCCCCGGTGACGCGGCGGCCCAGCTGGCGCAGCGCGCGCAGGGTCCCCGGGCCGCAGGTGCCGTCGACGGTGAGCCCGTAGTCGCGCTGGAAGGACTTCAGTCCGTTCTCGGTCTCCACGCCCAGGATCCCGTCGGCCCGCCCGGCGTCGTAGCCCAGTTCGAGCAGGCGCTCCTGCAGGCCGGCGACGTCGTCCCCACGGTGCGGGCGTTCGGGGTCGTAGCGCAGCACCCGGTCGCCCAGGGACCACCGGGCCTCCGACAGCGCGCGGTAGGTCTCCTCGCCGACCCGGCCGTCCACCGAGAGCCCACGGACCTGCTGGAAGTGCCGCACGGCCAGCGCGGTGGGCTCGTCGTAGACGGCGGCCGCCTCGGGTGCGGTGGGCTCGGTGTGCAGCAGCCCGAGGCTGCGCAGCGCGGCCTGGACGTCGGCCACGGCCGGGCCGGTGGCGCCGGGGACGAGGGGTTCCACGCGGGGGTCGCTCCAGGGGGTCGGGGTGGGTCGGCACCGATTGTCGTCCTCGCCGGTCACTCCGGCGAGACCAGGGTGGTCAGGACGCGCAGGGGCCCGGACGCTGGGTCGTGCGGCGTCCGGGCCCGTGGCGCGCCGGCCCCGGTCCGCTTGGACCGGGGTCGTGGCTCAGATGTAGTCGGCCAGGTCGGAGAGGATCGCGCCCTTGGGCTTGGCGCCGATGATGCTCTTGACCGGCTTGCCGCCCTGGAAGACGGTCATCGTCGGGATCGACATGACCTGGTAGTCCCGGGCGATCTGCGGGTTCTCGTCGATGTTGAGCTTGGCGATGGTCAGCTTGTCGCCGTGCTCGGAGGCGATCTCCTCGAGCACCGGGGCGACCATCTTGCACGGACCGCACCACTCGGCCCAGAAGTCGACGAGCACGGGCTTGTCGCTGCCCAGCACGTCGGCGGCGAAGCTCTCGTCGGTGACCTTGACGGTGTTGCCTGCCATGGGGATGGCTCCTTCGGTTGGGGTGTGCGCGTGGCGGTGGGTGTCGGAGCTGACGCCTGGCGGCGTCAGCGCTCGTCGAAGGTGTCGGCGAGCCAGCGCTCGGCGTCGATCGCGGCGGCGGCACCGGTGCCGGCCGAGGTGATGGCCTGGCGGTAGATGTGGTCCACCACGTCCCCGCAGGCGAAGACGCCGTCGATGTTGGTGCGGGTGGTCGGGTGCTCGACCTGGACGTAGCCCTCGTCGTCCAGCTTGAGCTGGCCGGCGAACATCTCGCTGCGCGGGTCGTGGCCGATGGCCACGAAGAGGCCGGTCACGTCGAGGGTCTCGGTGGCACCGGACTCGGTGTCGGTGAGCTCGACCGAGGCGACCTGGTTCTCGCCGTGCACGTCGGTGACCTGCTTGCCCAGTGCCCAGCGGATCTTCTCGTTGTCCTGGGCGCGCTTGACCATGATCTTGCTGGCGCGCAGCTCGGGACGACGGTGGACCACGGTCACGGACTTGGCGAAGCGGGTGAGGAAGGTGGCCTCCTCCATCGCGGAGTCACCGCCGCCGACGACCACGATGTCCTGGTCGCGGAAGAAGAAGCCGTCGCAGGTGGCACAGGCCGAGACGCCGTGGCCGAGCAGGCGCTGCTCGTTGTCCAGGCCCAGGTAGCGGTACTTGGAGCCCGTGGCCACGATCACCGCGTGCGCCAGGTGCGTCTCGCCGCCGACCTTGACCACCTTGGGGGTGGCCGTGAGGTCGACCTCGGTCACGTCGCTGGGCACCAGCTCGGCACCGAAGCGCTCGGCCTGGGTGCGCATGTCGTCCATCAGCTGCGGGCCCTGGACGCCCTCCGGGAAGCCGGGGAAGTTCTCCACCTCGGTGGTGGTCATCAGGGCGCCGCCGAACTGGCTGCCCTCGAAGACCAGCGGGTGCAGGTTGGCCCGCGCGGCGTAGGTCGCGGCGGTGTACCCGGCCGGGCCGGAGCCGATGATGATCAGGTCGCGGACGCCGTCGTGCTCCGCCGGCGGGATCGCGGCAGGGGAGGCACCGGGGTCACCCGGGGCCGAGACCGCGGGGCCGGGGGTGGGCTGGTTCGTCGTCACGGGCGGCACAACGGCCAGGGTAGGGGGAGCATTCCCGACCGGCAGCCGGTGGGCGCCCGAGGGAGGGACCGGTCTCAGCCCGCGGCCACCGGGGTGACCTCGGCGATGTCGGCGCTGAAGCCCTCGTCCCCGGACACCAGCCCGGTCACCCACACCAGCACGTAGCGGGTGGTCACGGCCTCGTCGAAGGTCAGCTCGTCGGTGCCGCTGAGCTCCCCGCCGGCGGCGACCGGGTAGCTCTCGAGGTCGCCGTCGGCCGAGTCCCCGGTGCGGACCTCGACGACCGCGCCGGGGGTGTCGGTGGCGATGGTGACGCCGGACAGGGCCTGCTCGCTGCCCAGGTCGTACAGCACGCCGACGCCGGGCTTGAGGTTGCCGAACTCGGCGGAGCCCCGGTAGTTCAAGGTCGGCCAGGATGTGGCCGGGTCGCCGTCGTAGGACAGCGGGACGTCGTCGTCGTTCTCGGGCTCGCCGTCGCCGAAGGGGTCGAAGACCTCGGCTGCGGTGATCTGCAGCGGTGCGGCCGCGGGGGGCTCCTCGCTGGGGGCCGGGCTCTCGGCCGGCGCACTGAACGTGGGGGTGGACCCGACCGGGTCCTCGACGCTGCTGGCGGCGGAGATGACGTTGGTCCCGAACCACCAGCCCACGCCGATCACCATGGCCAGCGCGAGCAGCGGCAGGCCCACGACGACCAGCCGGCGGCGCCAGCTGGAGCCCGCGCCGTCGGTGTCCAGGTCGTCCTCGACCGGGTCGTCGTCGCTGCCGTCGTGGAAGGCCGAACCCCAGTCGAGCCGGTCGTCCTCGGCCGCCCGGTCGTCCCGGTCGTCCCGGTCGTCGTCGTCGTCGACGAGGCCGCGGTGGGCGGGGGCCGGCACCGGCGGGGTGACGGCGGGGCGGGCACCGGCCGGCGGGGCGCCGGTGGTGAGCCCCTCGGCGTCGGCGGCGTCCCGGCGGTCGCGCAGCTTGCGCAGCCAGCCGCTCTCGGTCTCGTCGCCCCGCACGGTCGGGAGCGGGCCGGTCTGGTCGGTGCGCACCCGCTCGCCCAGCAGCGCGACCATCGCCGCGACGCTGGACAACGCGGTGCCCGGCTCGGTCGAGCGCGCCCGGCGCACGAGCGCGGCCAGGTCGGGCTGGGTGATGACGGGGGGGACCGCGCCAGGGGTGTCACCGCGGCGGCCGGTCAGGCACAGCTCGAGCAGCGCACCCAGCGCGGCGATGTCGCCGGGGACGGTGCCCTCGGCAGCGGGGACGGCGAGCAGGCCGACCAGCCCGCCCGAGCGCAGCACGACGTGCTCGGGGGTGAGGCCGCCGACGGCCAGTCCGACCCGGTGGGCCTCGGCGACGCCCTCGGCCAGCCGGCGGACGACGGTGCGCGCCTCGCGCTCGGGGAGCGGTCCCGCCTCGAGCCGGTGGGCGAGGGTCTGGCCCTCGATCCACTCGTTGACGACGTAGGCGGCGGGGCTGTCGTCCGGGGTGCCCTCGGCGGCGTCGTAGACCATGGCCAGCGCGGGGGTGGCCAGTCCGCCGGCGGTCAGCGCGCGGGTGATCCAGGCGCGGGCGGCCGGTCCACCGGGGTGGTGCACGCGCAGCGCGACGTCCCGGTTGAGGACCCGGTCACGAGCCCGCCAGGAACGGATGACACCGGTGCTGGTCGGCTCGTCGGGGGCGAGCTGGTCCAGGGGGCGGTAACGGTCGGGCAGGCCGGTGGTCGTCGACGTCACGGACGCTGCCGACCTCCCCTGGTCCCCGCCGGACGCGTGCGCGTCAGGTCTGCCGTGCTGTGCTGCTGCGGTGCCGGAGTGGTCGGTCAGCGGCGTGGTCGGCCCAGGCGAGCCCGGACCGCGGCGACCGGCCCCGCGACCTCCGGGACCCGTGCCAGCACGACACCACCGACCACGACGGCGCCAACAACCACCGTACCGACCGCCAGGGTGACGAGCGAGCCCACGACGGCGGTGCCGACGAGGTCGGAGGTGACCCGCACCGCCCCCCAGCCCGCAGCGGCCGCGACGATGCTGACCACCAGGACCCGCAGCACCGTGGACGCGGCGTCGCCAGTACGCAGCGTGCCCAGACGGCGACGCAGAGCCAGGTCGCCGGCGACCCAGCCGACCAGGTACGTGACCGACGTGGCGACCATGAGACCCGCCACCACGTGCCGGGGTTCGACCAGGACCGGCACCAGCAGCAGCAGGGGCACCCGGACCGCCACCATGGCGACCTGGATCAGGGTCGGCGTCCGGGCGTCCTTCATGGCGTAGAAGACGCGGAGCTGGAGCAGGGTGACCGCCATCGGCAGCAGTCCGAAGGCGCCGACGGCCAGAGCGACGCCGACCGCGCGGGCATCGGAGGGGTCGGCGTTGCCGCGGGCGAAGGCGAGGGTGCCGACCGTGGGCCCGAGCACCACGAGCAGGGCGGTCACTGGCAGCAGGCCGAGGGCCGACAGCCGCATGCCCAGGGACAGGTCGGCGACCACGCCGGGGACGTCGCGGCGGGCGGCGGCACGGCTCATCCGAGGCAGCAGCGCGGTCAACAGGGCGACGCCGATGATCCCGTAGGGCATCTGGAAGAGCAGGCTGGCGTTGCTGAAGGCCGCCGGCCCCAGGCCGCCCTCCTGCCGGGCCGCGGCGTTGGCCACCACGCTGGCCACGACGACGCCGACCTGGCTGACCAGGACGTAGCCGATGACCCACAGGCCCAGCGAGCCGGCCTCGCCCAGCCCGGTCCCGCGCAGCCCCCACCGTGGACGCAGCGGGATGCCGTGGCGGGGCAGCAGCGGCAGCAGCACCAGGGCCTGCAGGGCGATGCCGACGGTCGTGCCGATGCCCAGCAGCCAGACCAGCCAGGGCTCGAGGGTGAGGGGTGTCAGGTCGCCGGGACCCGAGGCGAGCAGGAAGACCACACCGACACCGATGACGACGACGTTGTTCAGGACCGGGGCCCAGGCCGGCGGGCCGAACACCTGACGGGCGTTCAGTGCGGCCGTGGCGAAGGCGCCGATCCCGTAGAAGACGATCTCCACCAGCAGGATCCGGGCCAACCAGTTCGCCAGGTCCACCTGCTCCGGGTTCCCACCGGTGTCCCGGATGCCCATCAGCCAGGTCAGGGCCGGGGCGGCGAGCACGGCGACCACGGTCAGCACGGCCAGTGCGGAGACCCCGAGGGTGAACAGCCGCTGTGTGTAGGCGACCCCCCGGTCGGCGTGCTTCTCCTGGGCACTGACCAGCAGCGGGACGACCACGGAGGTCAGCACGCCGCCGATCAGCAGCTCGTAGACGATGTTGGGCAGGGTGTTGGAGATCGTGTAGGCGTCGTTGACCAGGCCCAGGCCCAGGGCGGCGGTGAGCACGACGGTGCGCAGGAACCCGGTGATGCGGGAGACCAGGCTGGCCACCGCCATCGTCCCGGCCGCGCGCAGGATGCCGCGGCTGCGGCCGGACTCCTCCTCGCGCAGCGTGGGCTGCCCGGGGTCGGTCTCCTGCTGCTCGAAGCGGCTGGGCACCGGGGGCAGCACCGGGATGAGCTGGGTGTCCTCGACCGGCTGCACGTAGCGGTCGCGGCGCGGACCGGCCTCGCCGACCGGGGGCGTGCCCGCTGGTGCCTCGGGGCTGGAGGGCTCGGGTCTGTGGGGCGCAGGGGTGGAGGGCGCGGCGGGACCGCTGGGCGTCCGCGGCAGCACCGGCAGGCCCGGCTGCTCGCCGGAGCGGGGCCGGTCGCTCGCGGGCGGTGCCAGGGCGGCACCCAGCGGGCTGACCCGGGTGCTCGGACCGCGGTCGCCGGTCCGGGGACCGGGCGCGGCCACCGGGGGCCCCTCGTCGGGGGTCGCGTCCGGGGACCCCTGGCCGGGGGTGGCGACCGGGGACCCCTGGCCGGGGGTCGCGACCGGGGACCCCGTCGGCCGGGAGGACGAGGCAGGGCGCTCCGCCGGCGGCACGGGCCGGGACGGCGGGGCCTGCGGCGGACGGCGGGTGCCCGGACGGGGCGGACCCGTCGGGTGCCCCGCCAGCGCGCTCGAGGACGGCGCGGCCAGCGGCGGGGGCACCGCGCCGTAGGGGGCCGGCGGCAGCGGGGCGGAGCCGGTCGCCGGCCGGGCCGGGCGGGCAGCGGGGCGCTCGGCGGACGGTGGCGGTGTCGACGGGGTGCCGGGCACCGGGGGCAGGTCGGTGCGGGACGCCGGTCGTCGGGGTGTGGCAGCCGGGGGTCCGGCGGCCGGGGGTGCTGCGGCCGGGGGTGCTGCGGCCGCGGGTGCGGCGTCCCCGGTCGGGTCGGCGCGGTCCCCCTCGGGGGCGGCGCCGGTCGTGTCCTCCCCGGCCGACTGCGCACGGTCGGACGGGGCGGCGGCGTGCTCCCCCGTGAGGCCCTCGGCCCGGGAGCGCTCGACGATCTCCTGCACCGTCGGCGCCGACTCCTCGGCGGGCGCGCCGGTGCGGTGGTGCCCGCCGCTCACACCCTGCTCCGGGTCGGCGGACCGGCGTCACGCGGTCGGGGGGCGGGGTCGCCGTCCGGCATCTCCGCGTCGACCGGCACCAGCACGTCCTCGTCGGCAGCGGTGGGCTCGCCGCGGCGACGGCGCAGCACGAAGAGCACGAGCCGGCGCAGGAACAGCAGGCCCAGCAGGGCCGCGGCGCCGATCGTGATGGCCAGGGTGATGGGGCCGTAGGCGGTGCTGGTCACCCGCAGCTGGACCGGCTCGCCGAGCGGTCCGCCCGACGGCGTCGACAGCATCGCCGCGACGGTGAACGAGCCGGACTGCCGGACCTGCGTCGGGACGGTGATCGTCGTCCGGCTGCCGGGTTCGAGGACCGTCGCGGGCACCGGGTCCGACGAGAACCCCAGGCCGCCGCGAGAGCTCAGCGCGAGCTGCGCGGAGACCGCGAAGGGCAGGTCGTTGCGGACGGTCAGCACGAGGGGGGCGTCGCTGGAGGCCAGGCTGTAGGCGCCGTCGGCGGGAGCCAGCAGGGTCACCTGGCCGCGCAGGGCCGCCACCGTCCGATCCAGGTCCGTGGCGGCGGTGGCGAAGCCCTCGGGGTCGCCCAGCCAGCCCGAGGAGCTCGCCCGGGCGATCGCGGCGTCGTACCCGGCCAGCACGGTCGCCGGGTCGGACACGACGGCGGTCGCGACGTCGTCCCGGACGGCCACGCTGCCGGCGATCTCGGCCATCCCCGCCAGGGCCAGCTGCCGGTCACCGGTCGGTTCCACCAGCTCTCCGGCATCGGCCTCGGGCCCCTCGGCGAGGTCCTCGACCGAGGCCGCGGCCAGCCAGGGCTGGGTGACGGTGTCGGCGATCATCGGCGTCGCCCAGGACGGGTCGGCGTCGACCTCGCGCGGGGGCACCACGAGCACGGTCTGCGCCACGGCCGGGTCCACGGCGGCCAGCTGGCTGGTCAGCACACCCAGCTCGGCCAGGTAGCGCTGCTCGACGACCCGCGGACCGGCGGCCGCGGTCGCGGCCGAGGCCACCACCGCGGACAGCGTGCCGTCGGCGACCAGCGTGGTGGTCTCCCCGTCCGCCGTCTCCAGGGGCACGCGGGCGGCGGCGGTCCCGCCGGTGCTGCCCAGTGCGGCCCCGGGGTCGCTGTAGGCGCCCGCGGCCAGCACGACCCGGTCGGCGCCACCGGCCCGCAGGGTGGCGAGGGTGTCGGCGCGGACCGTCCCGCCGGTGGGCCAGGCCAGGTCGGTCGCCGGCTCGACGTCGAGGGTGTCGGCCAGGATCCGGGCCCCGGCGCCGGTGTCGCCGGCGGGCTCGGTGCGGGGGGGTGCCCCGGGGGCGGGGGTCACGGCCGGGTCGCCGTCGGCGTCGGTGGGCTGCGCGGCGGTGCCCTCGGCCGTCCCCGGCAGGCTCCGGGTCAGGACGTCGGCGAGCCCGGCGGCCTGCAGGGCGTCGGCGTCCACGTCGGCGTAGGGCAGCGCGGCCACCGGGTGGACGGCGGCCAGGGCGCGCAACCGGTCCAGCCAGTCGGTGGCGGCCGCGGTGCCCGAGCCCGCGACCCCGTCGACGGTGTAGCCGCCGGCCATCGCCCGCAGCTCCTCGACCAGAGCCGGGTCGACCACCAGCGTCACCGGGACGGCGACCCCGCCGTCGGGCAGCTCCTCCAGCACGTCCAGCGCGCGGTCCAGCCGACCGCCGGCGGAGACGTCGTCGGCCAGCTCGTCGTCGGTGAAGGCACCGGAGGCGTCGCGGTGCGGACGGTCGGTGAGCGGCCACAGCCAGGCGACCGTCGTCCGGCTGGTGGGGACGGCGGGCTGGACCAGCAGGTGCGTGGACAGCTCGCCGATCCGCTCGACCAGGCCGTCCCGGCTGCCGTTGACGTTGAGCAGCACCGGGTAGACGCCGTCGGCGGTGAGCCCGAGCTCGTCGGTGGTGGCGGTGTAGGTGAAGCGCAGGTCGTCGCCGGGGTCCAGCACGCCGTCCACCGGCAGGAAGGGCGCCTGGACGGCGCTGCCGGTGGAGGGTGCCGCCACGTCGGCGGCCAGCTCGGCCCGGGTGCTCAGCCGGTCACCGCGCTGCAGGCGCACGGAGAGGTCGGTGATGGTGTCGTCGCTGTCGTTGACCAGCGTGCCGCTGACCGCGACCGTCCCGCCCAGCACGAGGGTGCGCGGTTCGAACGTGTCGACGACGACCCGCACCGGCCGGTCACCGGCGCTGGTCGGTGCGGCCGAGCTGCCGGGGTCCGGCGCTGCCGACGCCGGGGTCGCCAGCGCGGGGACGGCGAGCAGCGACACCAGGGCGGTGGCCAACAGCACCCACACCCGGGTGGCGACGGCGGGGCGGCCGGCGCCACCGGCGGCCCGACGCCTCACGCGGTGTCGGCCAGCAGCCCGGGCGCGCGCTCGACCAGCGCCCGCTCGTCGGCGTACGCCAGCCGGCCGGACAGCTCGGTCAGCGGGACCCAGGCGACCTCGGTCACCTCGACGTCCTCGTCGGACAGGACGCCCCCCACCGCACGCAGCAGGAAGTGGTGCACCGTCTTGTGCACCCGGCGCCCGTCGGCGACGAACCAGAAGTCGATGATCCCCAGCGGGGCGATGACCTCACCGGTGATGCCGGTCTCCTCGGCCACCTCGCGCACGGCGGTGTCCTCGGGGGTCTCACCGGCCTCGATGTGGCCCTTGGGCAGCGACCAGAGCAGGCGTCCCCGGCGGTCGGTGCGGCCGATCAGCGCGGCGCGCGGGCCGGTGCCGTCGTCGTCGGCCACCACCAGGCCACCGGCGGAGGTCTCGTCGACCCGGCGCAACCGACGGCCCGGGCGTCGTCGCCCGCCCGTCCCAGCCATGCCAGGAGGGTAGCGCGGGAGACGGCAGTAGCCTGGCTGGTCGTGTCCGCCGAGCCCCCGCGTCGTCTCCCCGCCACGCCTCCTCCCGTCCCCGAGGCCGTGCAGGCGACCGTCCGCGAACTGGTCGACCTGACGCCGGTCCTGGGCCTGGTCGGTGAGCGGTTCACCGCGGCCGGCCACGAGGTGCACCTGGTGGGCGGGTCGGTGCGCGACGCACTGCTGTCCGCCGAGTCCGGCACCCCGCACGTGGGTGACCTGGACCTGACGACGTCGGCCACACCCGAGCAGACGCTCGCGGTGCTGGAGGGCCTGGCCAGTTCCACGTGGAACACCGGGATCGCCTTCGGCACGGTCGGCGCCGAGGTCCGCGGCGAGCGGCTGGAGATCACCACCTACCGGGCCGACCGGTACGACCGGGAGTCCCGCAACCCCGAGGTCGCCTGGGGCAGCTCGCTGGTCGACGACCTGGCCCGCCGGGACTTCACCGTCAACGCGATGGCCGTCTCGCTGGGCCCCGACCGCACCGTCACCGACCCCTTCGGTGGCCTGGGCGACCTGCTGGCCCGCCGGCTGCGCACCCCCGGCGCGGCGACCGACTCCTTCGCCGACGACCCGCTGCGGATGCTGCGCGCCGTCCGCTTCGTCGCCCAGCTGCACCTGGTGCCCTCCCCCGACGTCCTCGAGGCGATGACCACGCTGGCCCCCGAGCTGGCCCGGATCACCCCCGAGCGCGTGCAGCACGAGTTCTCCCGGACGCTGCTGAACCCCGCGCCCCGGGAGGCCCTGGAGCTCTTCGTCTCCACCGGGCTGTCCGACGTGGTGCTCCCGGAGCTGTCCGCGCTGCGGATGGAGATCGACGAGCACCACCAGCACAAGGACGTCTACACCCACTCGCTGACCGTGCTCGACCAGGCGATCGACCTGGAGCTGGCCGACCCGGACGCGCCGTCCCCGGACCTGGTGCTGCGGCTGGCGGCGCTGCTGCACGACATCGGCAAGCCGGCCACCCGCCGGCACGAGGAGCGCGGCCGGGTGTCCTTCCACCACCACGAGGTCGTCGGGGCCAAGCTGGTGCGCAAGCGGCTGCAGGCGCTGAAGTACCCCAAGGACGTCATCGAGGCCGTCTCCCGGCTGACGTTCCTGCACCTGCGCTTCCACGGGTACGGCTCCGGGGAGTGGACCGACTCCGCCGTCCGCCGGTACGTCACCGACGCCGGTGACCTGCTGTCCCGGCTGCACAAGCTGGTCCGCTCGGACTCCACGACCCGCAACAAGCGGCGCGCGGCGATGCTCTCGGCGACCTACGACTCCCTGGAGCAGCGGATCGCCGAGCTGTCCGAGGCCGAGGACCTCGCCCGGGTCCGCCCCGACCTCGACGGCAACCGGATCATGGAGTTGCTGGACATCTCCCCCGGCCCCGACGTCGGCCTGGCCTGGCGGTTCCTCAAGGAGCTGCGCCTGGAACGCGGCCCGCTGGACCCCGAGGTCGCCGAGGCCGAGCTGCTCACCTGGTGGCGCTCTCGCTGAGCCTCTGTGGAGTGACACGGCGCGGGTTCCGCGCCCCTCCCACTCCATGAGGTGCCTGTGGACGACGGCAGCGGCTCCATGGCCCGCTGCCCGATGCTGCCGGCGTGCCCCTCGACCTGCCGTCCGTCGTCCACCGACGGGACCTGCGCCGCGCCGGGGTGGACAAGGACCGCGTGCGCAGGGCCATCCGCTCGGGTCGGTGGCAGGAACCGGTGCCGGGTGTCGTGGTCAGGCACTCCGGGGCGCTCAGCGTCCGCGAACGCTGTGCCGTGGCGCTGAGCTGGGCTGGTGAGGGCGTCAGGCTGTCGCACACCAGCGCACTGGCCGTGCACCGGGCACGGGTGGACCCGCCGCGGGCCGCGGGCCGGGTGGCGGGGGTGCGTGGGGCGTTCCTCGCCCCGGAGGACGGGGGGCTCGAGCAGGTGACGGTGCCGCACGGTCGCCACCTGGACTCCCGGGCCTTCGTCG
Source organism: Modestobacter sp. Leaf380 (assembly GCF_001424485.1). Taxonomy (GTDB): domain Bacteria; phylum Actinomycetota; class Actinomycetes; order Mycobacteriales; family Geodermatophilaceae; genus Klenkia. Next base: position 444,347 of record NZ_LMQC01000019.1, on the reverse strand, counting down.
TCGTCCACCAGACGCGACGTCCGCTGGGCGACCTCGTCGTGGACGGCCTCGCGGTCACCACACCGGCGCGGGCCGTGGTGGACACCGCCGTCACCGCCCGACGCCGTCAGGACGTCGAGCACGTGGTGAGCGACGCTCTGCAGCGCGATCTCACCGACCTCGCAGACCTGGTCGAGGAGACCCGGGCACTCGGCCGGCTGGCCACTCCGTGGCTGCGCCAGACGCTGACCGATGCGGGCCGGGGGATGCGGTCGGTCGGTGAGTCGGACCTGCGTCGGGTCGTCCTGCTGGAGGGGTTGCCCGAGCCGACCTGGAACGCGGCGGTCCGGACCGACCAGGGCACCTTCCACCTGGACGCCCTGTGGGAGGACCGCGCCGTGGGTGCCGAGGCCGACGGGACGACGTTCCACCTGGGCGCCGCCGACTGGCAGGCCGACCTCCGTCGGCAGAACGCCGTCCAACGCACCCGCATCCGGCTCTTCCGCTTCCCGGTGCCCCGCATGCGAGCTGACCCGTGGTCGTGCGGCCGCGAGCTACGCGCCGCCCTGGACCTCTGATGGAGTGACAGGGGCGCGGAACCCGCGCCGTGTCACTCCGAAGCGGTACGTGGCGGCGAGGAGCAGGTAGCCGACGCCGACGACGACCAGGACGGTGTAGCTGACCCCGGACTCGGGCAGCAGCAGCGCGGCCAGCAGCAGGGCGGCCACGAAGGTCACGTTGAAGACCGTGTCGTAGACGGAGAAGACCCGGCCGCGGAAGTCGTCGTCCACGACCTCCTGCAGGGTGGTGTCCACGCAGATCTTCACCGACTGGGCGACGAAGCCGAGCGCGAAGCCGGCGGCCACGATCGAGGGCGGCACGAACGGCAGGCCCAGGGCCAGCTGGCCCACCCCGCCCAGCACGAGGGCGGCGGTGGTCCAGCGCTGCTTGCCCCAGCGGCGCACCGCCCACGGGGTGACGGCGGCGGCCAGCAGGGTGCCGACGGCGCCGGCGGCCACGACCTGGGCCAGCCCGGCCAGCCCGGCGGGGAACAACGGGCCCCAGGCGGTGAACGTGTTCCGGTAGAGCAGCAGCGTCATCAGCGTCAGGACGCCGTAGAAGACCCGGTGCACCGCCATCACGCCCAGCGCCGCGGTGGCCGGCGGGTGGGCCAGCACGTGGCGGGCACCGGCGGCCATCCCGGCCAGCACCTGACGGGCGGTCACCCGGGCCTCGCGGGCCGCGTGGTCGGGGCCCAGGTAGGGCCGCGGGAAGCCCGAGACGATGGTGGAGGCGACCAGGTAGGGCCCGGCCGACAGCAGCGCGAGCAGCGCGTAGCCGCCGTCCCCGGAGCCGAGCAGGCCCAGCGCACCGACGGCGACCCCGCCGCCCACGACCGTGGACACCGCGCCCGAGGTGGTGGTGAGCGCGTTGGCCGACACCAGTCCGGCGCGGTCGCAGGTGTGTGGCAGGCCGGCCGACAGCGCGGACAGCACGAACCGGTTCACCGAGAACACGCTGAGCCCCGCCAGGTAGAACGGCGCGCCGCCCACCCCGGCCCACACCAGCGTGGCGACGACGGCGACCAGCACCGCCCGCACGCAGTTGGCGACCAGCAGCACCTGGCGCCGACTCCACCGGTCCAGCAGCACCCCGGCGAACGGGCCGACCAGCGAGTACGGCAGCAGCAGCACCGCGAAGCCCAGCGCGACGTCGATCGGGTCGGCGGCCCGCTGCGGGTTGAACAGCACCGTGCCGGCCAGGGCGGCCTGGAAGACGCCGTCCCCGAACTGGGAGGACAGCCGGGTCAGCAGCAGCCGGCGGAAGTCGGCGCGGGCCAGCAGCCGGCGTGCCGTCGTCCCCCGCCCCGCCATGCTGCGCACCCTACGACCGCGGCACGCGGCAGCGGACGCACGCACGGCTGGCCCCCACGACGCCGAACCTGTTGCACACTGGGAGGTGATGAACGCGGTGCCCTCGTCGCCTGACCCGGACCGTCGACCCGCAGCCTCGGCCGCGGGTCGGATCCCCCGTGCCGACGTCCCCCCGGTGTCGATCGGCTGCCTGGACGACGTCCGCCCCGGCGCGCTGCTGGTGGCCATGCCCGGTCTGGTGGACCCCTCGTTCGCCGGGACCGTCGTCTACGTGCTGGACCACTCCGACACCGGCACCGTCGGGGTCGTGCTGAACCGGCCCAGCGAGGTCCGGATCAACGACGTGCTCCCGGGCTGGTCGGACCTGGCCGTGCAGCCGGGGGTCTTCCACGTGGGCGGCCCGTGCGAGAGCGAGACCGCGCTGTGCCTGGCGGTCGCCGACGGTCCCTCCGAGGGCCTGCGGGTCGTCGACGGCGGCGTGCACCTGGTCGACCTGGACGCCGACCCCGACGGCCTGGGCTCCGTCGTCACCGGGCTGCGGGTCTTCGCCGGGTACGCCGGTTGGTCCCCCGGTCAGCTGGCCGGCGAGCTCGGCGAGGGGGCCTGGGCGTGCGTGGAGAGCCACCCGGACGACGTCGTCGCCACCGTCGCCGGGGACCGGTTGTGGCACCGCGTGCTGGGCCGCCAGCGCGGCGCCCGCGGGGTGCTGAGCACCGCCACCCCGGACCCCACCCAGAACTGAGCGCGGGGAACCGCTCCGTCACAGCGTGTCGCGGTGACGCGGCCCCCCTCGGCTGGTAGACAAGGACCTGCGGGGAGGACGGTCTGGGGAAGAGACCGTCCTCCCCGCTCCCATGCCCGGCCCGCGGTGCCCCGCCGGCTCCGGACCCCCGCTCAGAAGCCCAGCTCGGCCGCCACCGTCGGGTAGTCGGCGGCGAGGGCCGTCTCGGTGTCCCCGGGCAGCGTGATCTCCCGCGGCCCGTGGTCGGCGAGGGTGATGGTGACGTCGAAGGTCTGGTCGGGCAGCCGGGTCCGGTACTGCAGCAGCAGCCGGTCCTCCGCGGACACCGTCACCGTCGTCCCGGCCCCGAAGCCGTAGACGACGGCCAGCTGCCCGTTGACCGAGGTCTGCCCCTGCCAGGTGTAGTCGCGCTCCAGGAAGGCCCGCGGGTCGTCGTCGGCGCGGGCCGAGAGGCGTGGCACCAGCTGCACCAGCACGTCGACCAGCGACGCCGTCCCGTCGGCCCGGGTGGAGGACAGCGGGCGGCGCAGGTAGCCGGTGTCCGGGCGCCCGGCGGCGGCCAGGGCGTCGGTCAGGCCGGGGACGTCGCCGATCCAGAGGTCCTGCGTGGTGGCGAAGAGCGTGCGGCTGTCGTCGGGGCGGCCGTCGCCGAAGGTGGTGACGGCCTGGGAGCGGGACGTGCCGCTGCGGAAGTCGACCTCCCCGGTCAGGGTGAGCACGGTGTCCTCCGCGTAGGGCGCGGTGACCGTGAAGTCGGCGCCGCCCTCGGTGAAGTCGCGGTGCAGCAGGCCGGCGAGGGTGTCCGCCTCCTCCTCGCTGATCGGGTCACCGGGGTCGCGGTCGGTGGCCGACGACCCGTCGGAGCCGCACCCCACGAGCAGGGTCAGCACCAGGCCGAGGACGAGCGCTGCCAGGGTGCGGGGTCGAGCGGACATGCCCCCACCCTAAGGACGCCGCAGGGGACCGGACGTGGTGTCCGGGCCCCTGCGGTCAGTCGTGCGGGTGCTGCGTCAGCGCTCGACGTCCCCACGGATGAAGGCCTCGACGGCGTCGCGCGCCTCGGAGTCGCTGTACTGCTCCGGGGGGCTCTTCATGAAGTAGGACGACGCCGACAGGATCGGGCCGCCGATGCCGCGGTCCAGGGCGATCTTGGCAGCGCGGACGGCGTCGATGATGATGCCGGCCGAGTTCGGGGAGTCCCAGACCTCGAGCTTGTACTCCAGGTTCAGGGGGACGTCGCCGAACGCGCGGCCCTCGAGCCGGACGTAGGCCCACTTGCGGTCCGAGAGCCACGGCACGTGGTCCGACGGGCCGATGTGCACGTTGCCCTTGCCCATGTCGCGGTCGACCTGGCTGGTCACCGACTGGGTCTTGGAGATCTTCTTGGACTCCAGGCGCTCGCGCTCGAGCATGTTCTTGAAGTCCATGTTGCCGCCGACGTTGAGCTGCATGGTGCGGTCCAGCTGCACGCCGCGGTCCTCGAAGAGCTTGGCGAGCACGCGGTGGGTGATGGTGGCCCCGACCTGGCTCTTGATGTCGTCGCCGACGATCGGCACGCCGGCGTCGGTGAACTTCTGCGCCCACGCCGGGGTGCCGGCGATGAAGACGGGCAGCGCGTTGACGAAGGCCACGCCCGCGTCGATGGCGGCCTGGGCGTAGAACTCGGCGGCCTGCTGGGAGCCGACGGGCAGGTAGCAGACCAGGACGTCGGCGCCGGACTCGCGGAGGGCCGCGACCATGTCGACGGGCTCGTCGTCGGCCTCCTCGACGATCTCCCGGTAGTACTTGCCCAGGCCGTCCAGGGTGGTGCCGCGCTGCACGGTGACGCCGAGCGGCGGCACGTCGGCGATCTTGATGGTGTTGTTCTCGCTGGCCACGATGGCCTCGGAGAGGTCCCGGCCGACCTTCTTGGCGTCGACGTCGAACGCGGCGACGAAGGTGACGTCGGAGACGTGGTACTCGCCGAAGCGGACGTGCATCAGACCGGGGACGGACTGGGTCTCGTCCGCGTCCCGGTAGTACTCGACGCCCTGCACGAGCGACGCGGCGCAGTTGCCGACGCCGACGATGGCGACCTTGACCTGTCCCATGGGACCTCCTTGTGCCTGCACGGTGTGTGCGCGGCCTCGATGACGACGTGGTTCAGGTGGTGCTGGTGCTGCTGTCCGGGCCCGGCGGCGCTGCCGGGTCGGCACGGTTGCTGTCGTTCCTCTCGCGGTCGATCAGCTCGGACAGCCAGCGGACCTCGCGGTCCACGCCGTCCAGGCCGTGGCGCTGCAGCTCGAGGGTGTAGCGGTCGACCCGGGCCCGGGTGCGGGCCAGGGCGGCCCGCAGCCCGTCGCGCTGCTGCTCGACGGTCCGCCGGCGGCCCTCGAGGATCCGGAGCCGGACGTCGGCTGCCGTGGAGCCGAAGAACGCCAGGTGGACGCCGAACCGACCCTCGTCGTCGTAGGCCTCCGGTCCCGTCTGGCTGACGAGGGTGTGGAAGCGCTGCTCGCCCTCGGCGGTGAGGGCGTAGACGACCTTGCCGCGGCGTCCGGTGAGCGGTGGCGCGTCGGCGGGGAGCAGCGCCTTGGGGTCGGCGTCGACGGTGTCGACGAGACCGGCGGCGAGCATCCGCTTCAGTGCCGGGTACAGCGAGCCGTAGGAGATGCTCCGCAGTCCGCCGAGCACGCCGGCGAGCTGTTTGCGCAGCTCGTAGCCGTGCATCGGGGCCCGCATGAGCAGGCCGAGGATGGCGAACTCGAGCAGCTCCCCCACCTCGTCCCTGCTGGTCCCGCTCGGATCGATGTATCGGCACGATACATCGGGAGGTGTCGCGCAGCACAACTCGGGACGACGTCCCGGGGTCGGGGCACCGGTTGTGAGCGGTCACGGTCCGGTCACGCCGAGCCCCACGGGTCTCGCCGGAGACGACCGTCGGAGAGGGGACGGCGGGCCCCGGCGTGCGTAACATCGGCCCGTGGCCGGACGACGCTCGGTGCTGGGACGCGCGGTGGTGGACTACTCGCTCCGCCGCCGGTCCCTGCTCGCCGACGTGCACGCCGGCCGCACGGGTCTGCTCGAGGTCTGCGACGCCAGTCCCTACCTGACCCGGGCCGCGAAGCACCACGGGGAGCTCACCGAGGAGCCCTGCCCGGTCTGCCGCAACCAGCGGCTGACGATGGTGAACTACGTCTACGGCGACGCCCTCGGCCCGGTCGCCGGACAGGCCAAGACCCAGGTCGAACTGGCCCGGATGCACGCGATGCAGGACGAGTTCGCCGTCTACAGCGTCGAGGTGTGCCAGGGCTGCGGGTGGAACCACCTGGCCTCGTCCTACGTCCTGGGGGCAGTGCCCGAGCCCGGCCGTGCGCCGCGCAAGACCCGGCGCCGGGCGGCCACCGACTAGCTCGACACCGAGCCGCCCGCCCCGACCGCCCAGGTCGTGCACAGCTCCACCCGCCATCCTGGCGTGACGCCCACCCGCGTCCGCCCACCGACCCGAGAGAGGGGCCACCGCCGTGCCTCCCCACGACGAGACCTCCCCCGTCGGGCCGCCCGCCGGCTCGCGCCGCCGCCCACCGCCCGCCCGGGAAGCCCGGTCCGGTGGCGGCGGTTCCCGGCCCGACCCCCGGCGCCCGGCCCGCGCCGACCGCGGCCGCACGACGGCCGCGCGCAGCACCGGCGGCGCCCAGGTGTCGGCCCGCAAGCCCGCCCCCCGGGGCAAGGGACGCAAGCGGACCGCCAAGCAGAAGCGGCGCCGGGTCTACAAGGTCCTCGCCGGCCTGGTGGTGGCCTCGTTCGTGCTGCTCGGCGTCTTCGTCGGCGTCGTCTACGCCAACACGACCGTGCCCTCCCTGGACGACGTCGCCCAGAAGCAGCTGTCGATCATCTACTACTCCGACGGCACCACCGAGATGGCCCGGCTCGGTGAGGAGAACCGGATCAGCGTGCCGCTGGACCAGGTCTCCGAGCCCGCCCGGGAAGCCGTGCTCGCCGCGGAGAACCGGAACTTCTACGACGACCCGGGCATCTCGGTCACCGGCATCGCCCGGGCGGCCTGGAACAACCTGACCGGCGGCTCCACCCAGGGCGGGTCCACGATCACCCAGCAGTACGTGAAGAACACCCTGTTGACGGCCGACCAGACGTTCAGCCGCAAGTTCCAGGAGCTCTTCCTCGCGGTGAAGCTGGACAACAGCTACTCCAAGGACGAGATCCTCGAGGGCTACCTGAACACCATCTACTTCGGTCGCGGGGCCTACGGCATCCAGGCCGCGGCGCAGACCTACTTCGGCGTCGACGCCTCCGCGCTGACCGCCCAGCAGGGCGCGGTGCTCGCCGTCCTGATCCGCAGCCCCAGCGCCTACGACCCGGCCGCCAACCCCGAGGGTGCCCAGGACCGGTGGGGCCTGGTGCTCGACGGCATGGTCGAGCAGGACTGGCTGACCCCGGGCGACCGCAGCGCATCGGTCTACCCCGAGGTGCTGGCCGCCTCCACGGCGAACCTCAGCTACCCCGACGGTCCCGAGGGCTTCGTCGCCCGGCAGGTCGTCGCCGAGCTGCAGAGCAAGTACGGCCTGGACGACCAGGACGTCTTCGCCGGCGGTCTGCGCGTGGTCAGCACCGTGAACAAGGGCTACCAGGACGCCGCCGGTGCCGCCGTCGCCGACGTGATGGAGGGCGAGCCCGAGGGGCTGCGCGAGGCCGTGGTCTCGGTGGACCCGCGGACCGGTGCCGTGCTGACCTACTTCAGCCCGGTGACCTCCACGGCGACGGACTACGTCCAGGTGCAGCGGCAGCCCGGCTCGTCGATGAAGCCCTACGTGATGGCCGCCGCGCTGGAGCAGGGCATCGGCGTGAACTCCCGCCGGGACGGCAGCTCCCCGCAGACCTTCCCGGACCGGGAGGCCCCGGTCCGCAACTCCGGCGGTGCCTCCTGCGGGTCCTGCACCCTGGTCCAGGCGATGACCCGGTCGCTGAACACCACGTTCTACGGCCTGGCCTACGAGGTGGGCCCCGACGCGGTGCGGACGACGGCGCTGGCGGCCACCGGCATGCCCGAGACGTGGCCGGTCGGCACGGTGCTGGGCAACGCCGAGGGCGGCCCGCTGAAGACGCTGGCCAACGCCGACGGCGACACCGGCTCGGCGATCGGCATCGGCGAGTACGAGATGCGCCCGATCGACCAGGCGGCCGGTTTCGCGACCATCGCCAACGGCGGCGTGCACCACGCCACGCACATCGTCAGCTCGGTCACCGACTCCGAGGGCGGCGTGCTCGTCGCGCCCGAGTCCACCGTGGACGCCGGCACCCAGGCGATGCCAGCCGACGTCGCCGCCGACACCACGTTCTCCATGGAGGGCGTCGCCGAGTACTCCCGCCGTTCGCTGGACGGCGGGCGGCCGGTGGCCAGCAAGACCGGCACCCAGGGCCAGGGCGAGGACAACTCCGACGCCTGGATGGTCGGGTTCACCCCGTCGATCTCGACCGCGGTCTGGATGGGCAACGACAGCCCGAGCGACCCGATCGTGAACGCCAGTGGGGCGATCGTCTTCGGCTCCGGCCTGCCGGGGGCCATCTGGCAGCAGTACATGGACGCCGTCCTCGCCGGCACCCCGGAGGAGCCGCTGCCCGACGAGCCGGTCATCGACGGCGACACCGGGGACAGCGTCCCGGTACCGGTGGAGACCACCCAGGCCCCGGAGCCGACCACCCAGGCCCCGCGACCCTCGACGCAGGCCCCGGCCCCGGCCCCGTCCTCGGAGGTGGAGCCGGCGCCCGCGCCGCCGACCACTCCTCCCGTGACGACGCCGCCGAGCCCCAGCCCCTCCCCGGCGCCCGCCCCGAACCCCAACCCCAACCCCAACCCGCCGGTCGTCCCGCCGGTGGTGCCGGGACAGCCGACGGCTTAGGCACACTGACCCGGTGACCACGGACGACACGGGCCCGTCCCCGGCCGACCAGCCGGACGACGGGCCCGCGCCGTCCCCGGGGGACCCCGGGCGGCCGGTCGCGGCCGCGGTCAGCGAGCCGCCTCGGATCGCCGCCCCGCCCTGGCCGGACCGGGTGGTGCCCAGCTGGACCGACCGCGTCGTCGCCCAGGCCAGCGAGGCGTTCGGCGGGCCGTGGGGACGGCACGCGGTCACCGGGCGGGCGCTGTTCTGGACCCCGCTGCGGGTGTCGCTGCTGTTCACCGTGATCGGCCTGGCCTTCGCCTGGGCGAAGCAGAGCCCCTGCTCGGACGGGGACTGGACGGGCTCCAAGCAGTACACGCACTTCTGCTACTCCGACACGATCCCGCTGTTCAGCCTGCACGGGCTGGACCGAGCGCAGGTGCCCTACCTGGACTCCCCGGTGGAGTACCCCGTGCTGACCGGGGGCTTCGAGTGGGTGGCCTCGGTGCTCGCCCGCGGCTACGACTCCCTGGCCCGCACGGTCGGGCTGCTGCCCGCGGTCGTGCCGGTGCAGAGCTACTACGTCGTCACCTGCCTCCTGCTGTCGGTGTGCGCGCTGCTGGTGACCCGCTCGGTCGTCGGCCTGGCCGGTCGCCGGCCGTGGGACGCCGCGATGGTCGGGCTCTCCCCGCTGCTGCTCGTGCACGCCTTCACCAACTGGGACCTGTTCGCCGTGGCGTTGGCGATGCTGGGCCTGTGGGCGTGGGCCAGGGAGCACCCGGCCCTGGCCGGGGTGCTGATCGGGCTGGGCGTGGCGGCCAAGCTGTACCCGGTCCTGCTGCTGGGCGCGCTGCTGGTGCTGTGCCTGCGGACCGGCACGCTGCGGCCCTGGCTGACCACCACGGTGGCCGCCGCCGGGGCGTGGCTGGCCACGAACCTGCCCGTGGCGCTGCTGGCGCCGGAGAACTGGCAGCGCTTCTTCGCCCTCAACGACAGCCGGCCCGCCGACCCGGACACGCTGTGGAACCTCGCGATCACCGCCTCCGGTGGCCGGTTCCTGGACGGCCCGCTGGCCGCCGGGCAGAGCCCCGAGGTGCTCAACGCCGTCGTGGCCGTCGGGCTGGTGGCGATGGCGGCGGCGGTGGGCTGGCTCGCGCTGGCCGCACCGGTGCGCCCCCGGGTCGCCCAGCTCGCGTTCCTGCTGGTCGCGGGCTTCCTGCTGGTGAACAAGGTGTGGAGCCCGCAGTACTCCCTGTGGCTGCTCCCCCTGGCCGTGCTGGCCCGGCCCGGCTGGCGGTCGCTGCTGGCCTGGCAGGCCACCGAGGCGCTGCTGTGGGTGCCCCGGCTGCTCTGGTACCTCGGCACGGACAACCGGGGCATCGACGTCGAGTGGTTCTTCCTGGCGGTGGGGGTGCGCGACGTCGCCGTCCTGGTGCTGGTCGGGCTGGTCGTCCGGGACGTGTGGCACCCCGCACGGGACCGGGTCCGGCGCAGCTGGCCGGGCACCGACGACCCCGGCGGTGGCGTGCTGGACGGCGCTCCGGACCGGTTCCGGCTGCGCGGGTGGCGGCTGGAGAGGGTCGGTCGACCGGTGGCCGAGCGGGCTCCTGCGCCTCAGCCCAGCGTCTGACGCAGCAGGGCGATCTCCTCGGCGTGCGAGGCCGGGTCGCCCGGCGTCTCCAGCACCACCGGGCAGCCGGCGGTGCGGGCCACCTCCAGCAGCAGCTCGGTGGGGATCTCCCCGGCCGACAGCGGCGCGTGCCGGTCCCGGGCCGAGCCGGCGGCGTCCCGGCTGTTGTTCAGGTGCACCAGGTCGATCCGGCCGGTGACCGCCCGGACGTCCTCGACCACGGTCGCCAGGTCCCAGCCGGCCGCCCAGGCGTGGCAGGTGTCCAGCACGAACCCGGCCCCGAACTCGCCGACGGCCTCCCACAGCCGGGCCAGCGCGTCCAGCTCGCGGGCCATCGCCTTGTCCCCGCCGGCGGTGTTCTCGATCAGCACCGGGAGCGGGAAGCCGCCGTCGTCGGCCTGTCGGGCGAAGGTCTTGCGCCAGTTGTCGAACCCGGCGGCGGGGTCGTCCCGGCCGGTGACGTGCCCGCCGTGCACCACCATCCCGGCGGCGCCGATGGCCGCCGAGGCCGCGGCGTGCTGGCCGAGCAGCTTGCGGCTGGGGATCCGGATCCGGTTGTTCGTCGAGGCCGGGTTGAGCACGTAGGGGGCGTGCACGAAGACGACGACGTCGCTGGCGCGCAGCTCCTCGACGTCGGGCCGCGGCTCCGGGGCCTTCCAGTCCTGCGGGTCGGCCAGGAACACCTGCACCGCGGCGGCGTCGACCTCGGCGGCCCTGGCCAGCACCCCGCCGTCGGCGACCTCGTTGGCCTCGGTCAGACCGGATCCGACGTGCACCCCGACGGGCTGGTTCGACATGCCCCGACCCTGCCACGCACCACCGACGGTCCCGGCCGGCACCGGACGGGTGGGTCTCTCGAGTGGCGCCCGTATCGCCTGGGTCACATCATCGTTCTCCACCGTGGTACCCGTCACTCGTGGGTACAGGTGAGCGTGGACACCTCGACGTGGAGGCACAGATGGACAGCGCGGTGGACAGCGGGCGACTCCGCCGGACGGCACGACGCGGCATCGCCGTGGCCACCCTGGGCTGGCTGCTGGCCGTGGCCGGGTCGGTGCTCGCCGCCCCGACCGCGAGCGCGGCGCCGACCGCCACGGTCGCCATCCGGGACCTGACGCCGCCGATCGTGTCCGTGGACGCCGGCGGCACGGTCACCTTCAGCAACCAGATCGCCGACAAGCCGCTGCGGGTGGGCGGCGGGCTGCTCCCCTCCCTGGTGGACGTCACCGTCTCGACCGACGTGACCCTCCGGCTGCCGTCAGGGACCAAGCCCCTGCCCGCTGGGGCGAGCGTCTCGGAGTCCTTCGGCCAGAGCTGCGCCGTCTGCTCGATCACCTACGCCTACCGCGTGGTGAGCAGCGGGCCGGCGCTCACCCAGGGTCTGATCGACGCCACGCTGGGGCAGCTGCCGGCGCTGCCGGTGCCCACCCCGTTCGTGGTGAACACGCTGGTGCCGCTGCCGAACCTGCCCTCGGTGAACCTGCCGACCCTGCCGCCGGTGACCGTCCCCCCGGCCGTCGTCCCCTCCCTGCCGGTGCCCCAGGCGCCGGTCCCGGTCACCCCGACCGCCCCGGTCGCCGAGACCCCGACCGCCTCGGCGCCGGCCGAGACGGGCACCCCGCTGGAGGGCACGGCCTACTCCTACGGCACCACCACGTCCGCCGGTCAGATGGCCCCGGTGGACACCTCGGCGGCCGCCGCGTTCGACCCGACCCGCTTCAGCCCGCGGACCCAGCCCTCCGCGGCCAGCGGCGGCGGCGGCAACGCGGGCAGCTACGACGGCGCCTCGGTCCCGGTCTTCGGCGAGCTCGCCGGCCTGGGCGGGTCCGGTCTGGGCGAGGGCGCCGGGGACGACGTCGCCACCGCCTCGGACACCGCGGCCGCCGGTCCCGACCCGGCGCTGTCGGTGCCGGCCCTGGCCGCCGTCGTCGCCCTGGCCGGGGTCAGCGCCGCCCTGGTGCGGACCCACCTGTCCCAGCGCACCGCGGACCGCGCCGCCGCTGCCTAGTCCCACCGCCGCGACCGGCCCTCGTCCCCTGTGGACGGGGGCCGGGCGTGCGTCTGACCGGCTGGTACTGTGGAACGAGCGCGTCCGGTCGACCGTCAGGTGCGGTCCTCAGGGCGCGCGACGCGTGTACAGCCCTCCTGCTGCAGATCCTCTGCAGCCGCTGAGACCAGAGGAGGTGGGGTTCTCCGTGCGTCACTACGAACTGATGATCATCCTCGACCCCGAGCTCGAGGAGCGCACCATCGCTCCCAGCCTGGACCGGTTCCTGTCGGTCGTCACCAACTCCGGTGGCACCGTCAAGACCGACATCTGGGGTCGTCGACGTCTCGCCTACGAGATCAAGAAGAACGTCGAGGGCATCTACGCCATCGTCGACATCCAGGCCGAGCCCGCTGCGGTGGCCGAGCTGGACCGTCAGCTGAACCTCAACGAGTCCATCCTGCGCACCAAGCTGATGCGGCCCGAGGCTCACTGACCATGGCCGGCGAGACCGTCATCACCGTCATCGGCAACCTGACCGCCGACCCGGAGTTGCGTTTCACGCCGTCCGGCGCAGCCGTCGCGAACTTCACCGTGGCCTCCACGCCGCGGACCTTCGACCGTCAGACGTCGGAGTGGAAGGACGGCGAGGCGCTCTTCCTGCGGTGCAACGTGTGGCGCCAGGCGGCGGAGAACGTCGCCGAGTCGCTCACCCGTGGCTCCCGGGTCATCGTCAGCGGTCGCCTCAAGCAGCGCTCCTTCGACACGAAGGAGGGCGAGAAGCGCACCGTCATCGAGCTCGAGGTCGACGAGATCGGCCCCTCGCTCCGTTACGCCACCGCGAAGGTCACCAAGGCCAACCGCGGCAGTGACGGCGGCGGGTTCGGTGGCGGCTCCGGCGGCGGCGGCGGTGGGGGCTTCGGCTCCTCCGGCGGCGGCGGCGGTGGCGGCAGCAGCGCTTCCAGCGACCCCTGGTCGACCCCGGCGTCGTCCTCGGACGAACCGCCCTTCTGATCTCGTACTCCACAAGCAATCCAGGAGAACCCTGTGCCCAAGCCACCCATCCGCAAGCCCAAGAAGAAGGTCTGCCAGTTCTGCAAGGACAAGGCGACCGGTGTCGACTACAAGGACACCACCCTGCTCCGGAAGTTCATCTCCGACCGGGGCAAGATCCGCGCCCGCCGCGTCAGCGGCAACTGCAGCCAGCACCAGCGTGACGTCGCCGTGGCCGTGAAGAACAGCCGCGAGATGGCCCTGCTGCCCTACACCTCCACGGCGCGCTGACCATGAGCGCATCGAAGCTGATCCTGACCCAGGAGGTCACCGGCCTCGGCTCTGCCGGGGACACCGTCGAGGTGAAGGGCGGGTACGCCCGCAACTACCTCCTGCCCCGCGGCCTGGCCATCATGGCCACCCGCGGTGCCCAGAAGCAGGTCGAGGGCCTGCGCCGTGCGCGGGCCGCCCGCGACGTCGCCACCCTCGAGGAGGCCAAGCAGATCGCCGGCCAGCTCTCCTCGCTGTCGGTCTCCGTCCCGGCCAAGGCCGGCAACGGCGGTCGTCTGTTCGGCTCGATCACCACGGCCGACGTCGTCGCCGCGGTGACCGCCGCCGGTGGTCCCTCGCTGGACCGCCGCCGGGTCGAGCTGCCCAGCTCGATCAAGAGCACCGGCTCGCACACCGTCACGGTGCGCGTCCACCCCGAGGTCAGCGCCGCGCTGGCCATCGAGGTCGTCGCAGCCTGACAGCAGCACCCAGCACCGCCCACGAGGGGCGTCGGACTCCGGTCCGGCGCCCCTCGTGGCGTTTCCGGGTCGGGGTCCCCGCCCGGCCGGTGACGCCGGACCACGGCGGACAGCACGTCGACGTTGGACACCGGGACGAGGGCGGGCGCCGCGACGCGCCCGGGCCCCGCGGCGGAGCAGAAGTTTCTCCCGTCCACAGGCTCCGCGCAGGAGACCGGCAGGTGGCCGGGGCCCGGACGGCCGATGACGGGCAGCCGTCCCCGTCCCCTCCACACGGAGGCACCGTCCGTCCACGGCTCTGTCCCCAGGTTGTGCAGAGGCCTGTGCACAGCGCTCGTGGACGGCGGCCCCCCGGCTGCCTAGCGTCACCGCTGGATCCACCGCGCGGGGTGGTCAGCACCGGTTCTGTCGGTGCCCCGCGATACGAAGGACGACGACGGACGGGGCACCCCGAGGTGCCCCGTCCCGGCAGTGGCGCGCAACAGATGGGGGCTCACGACAGTGGCAGTGGTCGACGACATCAGCAGGCCGGTGGCCGCGGCACCGCAGTACGACCGCCAGCCCCCTCAGGACGTCGCTGCCGAGCAGTCGGTGCTCGGCGGCATGCTGCTGAGCAAGGACGCCATCGCCGACGTCGTGGAGGTCCTGCACGGGGCGGACTTCTACCGCCCGGCCCACCAGATCGTCTTCGACTGCGTCCTGGACCTCTACGGCCGCGGTGAGCCCGCCGACGCGATCACCGTCTCCGCCGAGCTCAACCGCACCGACCAGCTGTCCAAGATGGGCGGGGCGGTCTACCTGCACACGCTCATCCAGTCCACGCCCACGGCGGCGAACGCCGGCTACTACGCCGCGATCGTGGCCGAGCAGGCCGTGCTGCGCCGCCTGGTCGAGGCCGGCACCCGGGTGGTCCAGCTGGGCTACGGCGCGGCCGGCGGCAAGGGCGACGTCGACGACATCGTCGACCGGGCGCAGCAGGAGATCTACGACGTCACCGAGAAGCGGATGAGCGAGGACTACTCGCGCCTCGAGGACGTCCTGCAGCCCACCATGGACGAGCTGGACGCCATCGCCAGCCGCGGTGGCACCGCCCGCGGTGTGCCCACCGGCATCCGCGACCTCGACGAGCTGACCAACGGCCTGCAGGCCGGTCAGATGATCGTCATCGCGGCCCGACCCGGCGTCGGCAAGTCCACCCTGGGGCTGGACATCGCCCGCAACGCCTCGGTCAAGCACCACCAGGCCGCCTGCATCTTCAGCCTGGAGATGAGCAAGCACGAGATCACCATGCGTCTGCTGTCGGCCGAGGCGAAGGTGCCGCTGCACCACATGCGCGCCGGCTCGCTCAGCGACGAGGACTGGTCGAAGCTGGCCCGCCGGATGGGCGAGGTCGCCGACGCCCCGCTCTACATCGACGACTCCCCCAACATGACGATGATGGAGATCCGGGCCAAGGCCCGGCGGCTCAAGCAGCGCAACGACCTCAAGCTCGTGGTGATCGACTACCTGCAGCTGATGACGTCGGGCAAGCGGGTGGAGTCCCGCCAGCAGGAGGTCTCGGAGTTCTCCCGTGCCCTCAAGCTGCTGGCCAAGGAGCTCGAGGTCCCGGTGATCGCGATGAGCCAGCTCAACCGTGGCTCCGAGCAGCGCCAGGACAAGAAGCCGATGCTGTCCGACCTCCGTGAGTCCGGCTCCATCGAGCAGGACGCCGACATGGTGATGATGATCCACCGCGAGGACATGTACGAGAAGGAGTCCCCGCGGGCCGGCGAGGCCGACATCATGCTGGTCAAGCACCGCAACGGCCCCACCGCGAACGTCACCGTCGCCTTCCAGGGTCACTACTCGCGCTTCGTGGACATGGCGAACTGACCGTGACCACCCCCGACGTGCCGCTCACCCGCACCGAGGCCTCCCGGGCCGTCGAGGCGATCGGCTGGCGGCTGCTGCTGGCCGAGCTGTGCACCTCGGTGCCCGTCGACTCCCTCGCCCAGGGGGCCCGTCTGGCGGCCGCCGTCACCGACGTGCTCGGTGCCGACGCCGACGGCCACCTGCGGGTGGACCTGCGCCCCGGCCGGGTCGAGCTGGGTCTGCAGACCCGTTCCGGGGGCGTCGTCACGGCGCGGGACGTCGAGCTGGCGCACCGGGTCACCGAGGTGCTGGACCGACCGGTGCGTCCCGGCGGCGCGCACCCGGTGCAGGCACTGGAGATCGCCGTCGACGCCCTGGACATCCCCGCGGTGCTGCCGTTCTGGGCCGCCGTCCTGGGCCTGGTGCCGCAGCCCGGGGACGACGAGGCGCTGGTGGACCCGGCGGGTGTCCTGCCGACGGTCTGGTTCCAGCAGATGGACGCCCCCCGCGACCAGCGCAACCGCATCCACCTGGACGTCACCGTGCCGCACGACGAGGCCGACGCCCGGGTGGCCGCAGCGCTGGCGGCCGGTGGCCGGCTGCTCTCCGACGCCGACGCGCGCTCGTTCTGGGTGCTGGCCGACGCCGAGGGCAACGAGATCTGCGTCTGCACCTGGGAGGACCGGGACGAGCAGGACCAGGGAGAGCAGGACCGGGACGACCTGCAGGTCAGTCCCGGAGGTTGAGCTGGTCGTACCGGGCGGCGAGCTCGTCGAGCTCCTCGGCGGTGGGCACGTGGCCGCCGGCGCGCAGCTCGACCATGCCGCGGAAGTAGTCCTCCCGCGGGGCGCCCGGGGTGAACAGCAGCAGGAACCGGCAGCCGGCGTCGGCGTCGGCGGCGTGGAAGCCGTGCACGCCGGAGCGGGGGACGTAGACCAGGTCGCCGGGGCCGGCGGTGGTCCAGGTGTCGCCGTCCAGGACGGCGAGCCGGCCCTCCAGCACGTGGAAGGACTCGCTGAACGTGCGGTGCACGTGCGGACCCGGGCCCCCGCCGCCCGGTGGCAGCGTGACCTCGAAGAGCCCGAAGTCGCCCCGGGTCTGCGCGCCGGTGGCGATGAAGCGGGTCCGCCCCGCGAGCTCCTGGTCGCGCTGCCGGGAGACGGTCGCCGGGTCGGGGACGTAGCTCATTCCCCGGTCCTACCAGCGGGACCAACCGTCCGTCGACCGGTGACGAACACCGGGCATGCGGCTCACCGATCGGCTCCAGGCGATGACGATGCACGCCACCGCGCGGTGGACGGTCCGGTACGGCGAGGAGCTGCGGTTCGCCGGTTCCGAGCTGCCCGACCCCGAGGTGGTCCGGGTGGGCACCGCGTACGGCCGGGTGCCGGTGCACGTCTACCGGGGCACCGGGGACGGCGCCCACGTGCACGCCCACGGCGGTGCGTGGCTGATGCGGTACCCGCAGATGGACGACTGGTGGTGCCGTTACCTGACCGCCAGCACCGGGGCGACCGTCTACAACGTCGACTTCCGCACCGGCCCCCACGTCGCGTACCCGGTCGCCCAGGAGCAGTGCCACGACGTCGCCGCCTGGGTCGCGGGCCGGCACCGGCGGGTGTCGGTCGGCGGGTTCTCCTCCGGCGGCGGGATGGCGGCCGCGGTGGCGCTGATGGCCCGGGACCGCGGCTCGTCAGCCCCCGTGCTGCAGGTGCTGGGCATCCCTGCCCTGGACATGGCATCGGAGCTCCCCGCCGGGACCGGGATGATCTCCCCGGCGCTGCGCGGCCTGGTCCGCCGGGTCTACTTCCCCGACGTCGCCACCCGGTCGGAGCCCTACGCGTCCCCACTGCTGGCCCCGGACCTGGCTGGTCTGCCGCCGGCGCTGGTGCTCACCGCCGAGCGGGACACCCTGCGCCGGGACGGGGTGCGCTACGTGCAGCGGCTGCGGGAGGCCGGCGTCGACGTCTGGCACCACGAGACACCCGGGGTGGACCACTACTTCCTCACCGAGGACCCCGTCCGTGCGCGGGACACGATGGCCCAGGTGGCCGACCGGGTGCGGTCGGCCCTTGCCGGGGCCGGCTGACCGGGCCAGGGTGACCGGCATGGCCACCTGGGCAGACGTCGAACGCACCGCCTCCGCGCTGCCGGAGGTCACCGAGGGCACCAGCTACGGCAACCGCGCCTGGGAGGTCGCCGGCAAGACCTTCGTGTGGGCCCGGCCGCTGGGCGTCGAAGACCGCGCCGACCTGGGGGACGACGTCCCCGCGGGCGAGGTGCTCGCCGTCCGGGTCGCGGGTGAGGGCGAGAAGGCGGAGCTGCTGGCCGCCGAGCCCGACGTCTGCTTCACCGTCCCGCACTTCGACGGCCACCCCGCCGTGCTGGTCCGCTTGGACGACGTCGACCCTGCCCTGCTCACCGAGCTGGTCACCGACGCCTGGCGCTGCCGGGCACCCGCGGGGCTCCGCCGCTGAACCCGCCGCGACGCAGGCCCGGGCTCGGCCGGGTCAGGCGTCGGTGCGGAGGAAGGGCGGGTGCAGGGTGTCGGCCGGGCCGCGGCGGAACAGCTGCGCGGGGCGGCCGCCGTCCCTCGTGGTGGTCTCGCCGGTGGGCTCCAGCAGGCCGGGGGTGCCGGTGACCTTGCGGTGGAAGTTCCGCGGGTCCAGGGCCCGGCCCCAGACGACCTCGTAGACCCGGCGCAGCTGGGCGACGGTGAACGCCGGCGGGCAGAACGCCGTCGCCAGGGCGGTGTACTCGAGCTTGGCCCGGGCCCGCTCGACGCCGTCGGCGAGCACCCGGTCGTGGTCGAAGGCGAGCCCGCAGGCGTCGGCGACGGGGACCCAGCGGGCGTCGGCGGCGTCGGTGCCGGCGGTGGGCAGCGGCTGGTCGGGCACCAGCGCCAGGTGCGCCACGGTGACCACGCGCTGGCGGGGGTCCCGGTCGGGGGCGCCGTAGGAGGCCAGCTGCTCCAGGTGCCCGACGGTGAGGCCGGTCTCCTCGGCGAGCTCGCGGGCGGCCGCGGCGGCCAGGTCCTCGTCCGGGCGCAGGAAGCCGCCGGGGAGGGCCTCTCGGCCCCGGTGCGGTTCGACGCCGCGGCGGACCAGCAGCACGCAGAGCGCGTCCTCCCGCACGGTGAGGACGACGAGGTCGACGGTGACCGCGACTGCCGGGTGGCCCATGACCCCACCCTAGCGTCACCTTGACGACAAGCCCTGCACCTGCTTATCGTCTGGCTGACGACAACAACAGGAGGCAGAGATGGCCGACATCGCCCGGTACCCCCTCGTGCGGCACCTGCGGGGCTCCGCGACCGCCCACGTCCAGCACGTCACCGCCGGCCGGCTGCGGCACGCCGGCACCGGCGCCAGCTTCTGGTTCCGGCCGCTGTCGGCCGTGCTCAGCGAGATCCCCGTCGACGACCGGGAGCTCCCGCTGCTCTTCCACGCCCGGACCGCGGACTTCCAGGACACCACCGTCCAGATGACCCTGACCTTCCGGTTCGCCGACCCGGTGCTGGCCGCCGGGCGGGTGGACTTCTCCATCGACCCGGACACCGGCCGCTGGCGGGGCACCCCGCTGGAGCAGGTGGCCGGCCTGCTCACCGAGTCGGCCCAGCAGCACGCGATCGACCTGCTCGCGGCCACCCCGATGACCGTGGCGCTGACCGGCGGCGTCCGCACCGTGCGGGACACCGTGGCGGCCGGGCTGGCCGCTGACGGTCGGCTGGTCGAGACCGGCATCGCCGTCATCGACGTCCGGGTGGTCGCCATCCGGCCCGAACCCGACGTCGAGCGGGCCCTGCGGACGCCGACCCGGGAGCAGGTGCAGGCCGACGCCGACGCCGCCACCTACTCACGGCGGGCCGTGGCGGTGGAGCGGGAGCGGGCGATCGCGGAGAACGAGCTGGCCAACCAGGTCGAGCTGGCCCGCCGCGAGGAGGAACTGGTCGCCCAGCGCGGGGTCAACGCCCGGCGGGAGGCGGAGAACGCCGCGGCCGCGGCCGAGGTGGCCGCGGAGTCGAAGGCCCGCCGGGACCGGGCCGCCGCCGACGTGGACGCCGAGCGCAAGCGGGTGCTGGGCGAGGCGCAGGGCGCGGCCAACACCGCCGAGCTGGCCGCCTGGGTCGACATGCCCGTGGAGACGGTCTACGCCCTGGCCCTGCGCCAGATGGCCGCGAACCTGCCGCAGGTGCAGAACCTGACCGTCACCCCGGAGCTGCTCACCGGCCTGCTGGCCAAGCTGGGGGCCGGCGGCTCGGGGGACGGCGGCCGGCCGTGAGCCTGGCGCCCCGGGTGGTGCTCGTGCACCGGGCCACCGAGCTCAGCGAGCTGGTGGCCCGGCACGGCACCCGCGGGCAGGCTGCGTTCTTCCTGCGCAGCCGCGGGCGGGACGTCGAGGAGGTCGCCGCGCACGACACCGCCCAGCAGGCCGCCGTCGCCACCGCGCTGGCCCAGGTGCCGCTGGACTGGCGGCGGGGCAGCGTCGAGCGGGCCGACCTGCCGCGCTTCCTCTTCGCCCCGGACGACGTCGTCCTGGTGGTCGGGCAGGACGGCCTGGTCGCCAACGTGGCCAAGTACCTCGACGGGCAGCCCGTCGTCGGGGTGGACCCCGAACCCGGCCGCAACGCCGGCGTGCTGGTCCGGCACCGGGCCGCCGACGTCGGCCGGCTGCTCGCCACCCGGGACCGGGTCCGGGAGCTCACCATGGTCCAGGCCACCGCGGACGACGGGCAGACCCTGCTCGCGCTCAACGAGGTCTACCTGGGCCAGCCCACCCACCAGACCGCCCGCTACCGGCTGCACGCCCCCGGTGCCGACGCCGAGCGCCAGGCGTCGTCCGGGGTGCTGGTGGCCACCGGCACCGGGGCGACCGGGTGGTGCCGGTCGGCGGCGCAGGAGCGGCGCAGCCCGCTGGCCCTGCCCGGCCCCACCGACGCGGCGCTGGCCTGGTTCGTCCGGGAGGCCTGGCCCTCTCCGGTCACCGGCACCACCTGCACCGAGGGCCTGCTCACCGGCGACGACGTGCTGCGCATGACGGTGGAGTCCGACGGGCTGGTCGCGTTCGGCGACGGCCTGGAGGACGACCACCTGACGCTGTCCTGGGGGCAGCAGGTGGCCGTCGGCCGCTCCCCCCGCACCCTGCGCCTCGTCTGACTGGGCCTCGTCTGACTGGGCATGGGATCCCTCGCATACGGCAGAGGGCGCACGCTGTATGCGGGGGATCCCATGCCGGGGCGTCAGCTGAGGACGGCGACCAGGAAGTCGGCGTCGTCGGTGAAGGGCTGCAGGTCCCAGGTGGACAGCAGCAGGTCCACCGACCAGCCGACGGCGCGGGCGTCGTCGAGGAACTCGGGGAAGGGGTAGCCGCGTTCGGCGCCGAAGCCGGTGACGGCGCGCCCGCCGGGCACCACGTGCGCGCGGAACCCGGCCAGCACGCGCCGCCGGGTGGAGGGCGCCAGGAACGCCATCACGTTGCCCGCGCAGACGACGACGTCGAACCGGCCGGGCACCGACAGCTCGGCCAGGTCGCCGACCTGCCAGGTGGGGCCGGGGTGGTCGGCCTGCGCGGCGGCGACCAGCACCGGGTCGGCGTCGACACCGACGACCTCGTGGCCGGCGGCGTGCAGCGCGGCACCCACCCGGCCGGGGCCGCAGCCGGCGTCGAGCACCCGGGAGCCGCGGGCCAGCATCGCGTCGACGAGCCGGGCCTCGCCGTCCAGGTCGACGCCGTCGGCGGCCAGCCCACGGAAGCGCGCGACGTAGCGGGAGGAGTGCTCGGGGTCCGCGGCCGACATGCGGGCCCACTCGTTCGTCTCGGTCACCGGTCGATCATCCCCGGCACAGGAGGATCATCGACCGGGTGCGGCGTGAGGCGAGTGTCCTGCACCTGGACCTGGACGCGTTCTTCGCCGCCGTCGAGCAGCGCGACAAGCCCAGCCTGCGCGGGCGGCCGGTGATCGTGGGCGGCACCGGTGGGCGGGGCGTGGTGTCCACGGCGTCCTACGAGGCCCGGGTGTTCGGTGCCCGCAGTGCGATGCCGACGGCCGAGGCGCGCCGCCGCTGCCCGCCCGGGACGGCGTTCCTGGGCCCGCGGTTCCCGGCGTACGCGAAGACGTCGGCGCTGGTGATGGACCTGCTGCGGGAGCTGTCGCCGCTGGTGGAGCCGGTGAGCATCGACGAGGCCTACGTCGACCTGGCCGCGGGTGACCACGACACCTCGGTCGCGGGCGTCACCGCGCTGGCCGAGGACCTCAAGGCCCGGATCGCCGAGGCCACCGGCGGGGTGACCGGGTCTGTGGGGGTCGCCAGCTCCAAGTCGCTGGCCAAGATCGGCTCCGAGCTGCGCAAGCCCGACGGGTTGACGGTCGTCGCCCCGGGCGAGGAGCTGGCCGTGCTGCACCCGCTGTCGGTGCGCGCGCTGGGCGGTGTCGGCCCGGCGACGGCGGAGCGCCTGGCCCAGATCAAGGTGTCCACCGTCGCCGACCTGCACCGGCTGACCCTGGTCGACCTCACCACCCTGGTCGGGCAGGCCCACGGCGCCGGGCTCTACCGGCTGGCCCGCGCCGACGACGACCGGCCCGTCGTCGCCGACCGGGAGGCCAAGAGCGTCAGCGCCGAGCAGACCTACGCCCAGGACCTCACCGACCCGGTCCGGCTGGCCGCCGAGGTGGAGCACCTGGCCGGCCGGGTCGGCACCCGGCTGGCCCGCAACGGGACGGCGGGCCGCACCGTCACCCTCAAGGTCCGCCGTTACGACTTCTCCACGCTGACCCGCTCGCAGACCCTGGCCCAGCCCGTCGACGACCCGCGCTCCATCGCCGAGGTCGCCCAGCGGCTGTTGGCCGGGGTGGACCGCACCGGCGGCCTGCGGCTGCTCGGCGTCGGCGTCAGCGGGCTGGCCACCTACGTGCAGGGCGACCTGTTCGCCCCGGCGCAGGAACCGGTCGCCGTCACCGACGAGCCGCAGGACGACGAGACGGTGCCGGCCGACCCCACCCCCGGCCCGGCGCTGCGGGTCTGGCACCCCGGCCAGGACGTCGCGCACACCGAGCACGGCACCGGCTGGGTGTGGGGTGCCGGGCTGAACCGGGTGACCGTCCGCTTCGAGGGCCCGAACACGGGGCCGGGCCGGGTGCGCACCTTCGCGGGGGACGACCCGGACCTGACCCCCGCGGACCCGCCCGACTGGCGGTGACTCAGCCCCAGCCCTCCCGCTGGTGCGCCGACCGCCAGAACCCCAGCTCGTACCGGGTGGCGACGGCGAAGGCCCGGTGCATGGCCTCGACCTGCGCGGGCGTGGCGTCCCGGGCGGCGGTGTCGGTGAGGGTGCGGGCCTGCCGGGTCGACTCCTGGAACGCCGGGTCGTCGTAGGCGGCGACCCACCGGGCGTAGGGGTGGTCGGGCGTGGCCCGGGCGGTGGCGGCCAGCCGGACGCCGGTGTCGGCGTAGACCCAGAAGCAGGGCAGCACCGCCGCGCAGCCCACCGCGTAGGGCTCCGTCGCGCAGGTGGCGACCAGGTAGGACACGTAGGCCAGGCACGACGGGCTGGGCTCGGTGGTGCGCTCGGCACCGCCGAGGACCTCCAGCAGGTCGGTGTGCAGCGCGCCCTCCACCACCCCGGCGCCGTGCGCGGACCGGGCCCAGAACGAGGTGGCCGCGGCGTCCGGTGCCCGGGCGGCCAGCAGGGCCAGCGCCCGGGCGTAGCCGGCCAGGTAGAGCGCGTCCTGCTCCAGGTACTGCCGGAACGCACCGGCGTCCAGCGTGCCGTCGGCGAGCTCGGCGAGGAACTCCAGTGCCTCGATCTCCGCCCGGACGACGGCGGTGCGGGTCCAGGCGTCGTCGGAGAAGCTCACAGCTCTCCCTGGGAGTACGCGCCGTGCGACACCGGGCCGTTGCCCGAGCCGACGCCCAGCCGGTCGGCGTGCAGCAGGGCGGCCTGCAGCACGTCCCGGGCTGCCTCGACCGCGGACGGCCAGTCCGGGCTGGTGCCGGCGGACCCGGCCGTCGTGGCCTCGGCCGCCAGGGCCGCGGACAGCGTGCAGCCGGTGCCGTGGGTGTTCGCGGTGTCCACCAGGGGACGGCGGCTCAGGTGCACCGACGTCGACCCGTCCGGCTCCCGCACGGCGAGGACGTCGACGCTCTCCCCCAGCTCGTGGGCCAGGTGCCCGCCCTTGACCAGCACCGCACCGGGGCCGAGCGCGAGCAGGGCGACGGCCTGCTCGCGGAGGTCGGCCACGGTGCGGGCCGGTTCCACGTGCAACAACCGGGCCGCCTCCGGCACGTTCGGCGTCACCAGGTCGGCGATGGGCAGCAGTGCCGTCCGGACGGCGTCCACGGCGTCGTCGTCGATCAGCTGGTCCCCGCTGGTCGCGACCATCACCGGGTCGACGACCAGCGGGCCGACCGACCGCCGGGTGAGCACGTCGACGACGGCGTGCACCACGGCCGCCGAGCCGAGCATCCCGGTCTTGGCGGCGTGCACGGTGACGTCGTCGAGCAGGGTCTCCAGCTGCTGGCTGACGAACGCCGCCGGGACCGGGTGCACGCCGGTGACGCCGTGGGTGTTCTGTGCGGTGAGCGCGGTCAGCACCGCGGTGCCGTAGGTGGTGCGCCCGGCGAAGGTGGCCAGGTCGGCCTGGATGCCGGCACCACCACTGGGGTCCGAGCCCGCGATGGTCAACGCCACCCGGGCGCTCACGCCGGCGCCCCGGTCAGCGCCCGGCGCAGCTGCGTGGCGGCGGCCCGGGGGTCGGCCGCGGCGCAGACGTCGGACACCACGCACAGCCCGTCGACCCCGGTCGCGGACACCTCGGCGACCCGGTCGGCGTGGATGCCGCCGATCGCCACCGCGGCGATCCCGGCGGTCCGTGCCCGGGCGGCCAGCTCCCGCACGACGTCCAGGCCCAGCTCGGGGCCGGCGTCGGGTTTGGTCGGGGTGGACCACAGCGGGGACAGCCCGACCAGGTCCACCGTGCCGGCGGGCAGCGCGAGGGCGGCGTCGAGGTCCGCGGCCGAGCCGATCGACAGGCCCAGGTGCAGGTGTGGGGCCAGCGCCCGCACCTCGGTGACCGGCAGGTCGTCCTGGCCCAGGTGCACGCCGTCCGCGCCGGCCAGCAGGGCGACGTCGACCGCGTCGTCGACCACCACCGCGACGTCGGGCCGGTCGGTCAGCGCCGCCCGCACGGCCCGGGTCAGCTCCAGCAGCTCCCGGCGCGAGGCCGTCTTGTCCCGCACCTGGACGGCGGTCACCCCACCGGCGGCCGCGGCGGCGACCACCTCGGGCACCGACCGGGGGGCGCACAACGCGGTGTCCGTGACCAGGTAGAGGGTGGGGTCGAACCTCATCGGAGGTCGGCGGCGGCGAGGTCAGCGGCGGCGAGGTCGTCGGGGCCGACGGCGTCCAGGGCGTCCAGCCAGGCGATCGCGAAGCTGCCGGGCCCGGCGGCGGTGGCCGCGGCCCGCTCGGCGGCCACCGCGACGTGCGCGTGCGCGGCCACCGCGCCCAGCAGCGGGGAGCCGGTCGCCGCGACGTAGGCCGCGGTGAGCGCGCCGAGGGCGCAGCCGGCGCCGGTGGTGCGGGTCAGCAGCACGTGCCCGCCGCCGACCCGGACCGTCGTGGTGCCGTCGGTGACGACGTCGACCTCCCCGCTGACCGCGACCACGCCGCCGGTCCGCCGGGCCAGGTCGGCCGCGGCCTCCAGTGCGTCGTCGGTGCTGTGGGTGCTGTCCACGCCGCGCCCACCGGCGCCCGCACCGGCCAGGGCGAGCACCTCCGAGGCGTTGCCCCGGACCACGGCCGGGCGCAGCTGCACCAGCTCGGCGGCCAGTCCGGTGCGGAACGGCAGCCCGCCCACCGCCACCGGGTCCAGCACCCACGGGGTGCCGGCGTCCCCGGCGGACCGGGCGGCCAGCCGCATCGCCTCCGCCGTCCGGGCGTTGACGGTGCCCACGTTGACCAGCACCGCCGAGGCGATGGCGGCGAACCCGGCCGCCTCCTCGGGGGCGTCCACCATCGCCGGCGCGGCGCCCACCGCCAGCAGCGCGTTCGCGGTGATCGTCTGGACGACGGTGTTGGTCAGGCAGTGCACGAGTGGTGCGGAGTCGGTCAGCGCGGTGCGGGCAGCCCGCAGGTCGGCAGCGTCCATCAGGGTCGACATCCCTTCGCCAGTGTCAGCTGGAGCAGGTTCGACGGGTGTGCTCTCAGTCCCGCGGTCGGGACACCCCGTGTCGACACCGATCCTGGCAGGGCGTGCCCGACGTCGTCCACAGGGGTGAGGTCCGTCCACCGAGACGGTCCCGTGCTTGATCGACCGGGACCGGGCTGTGAGGGTGGGGGGACCACACACGGGGAAGGGGCACGGTTGGACCCGATCGCAGTGACGTTCCTGGCCGTGGGCGGGCTGGGGATCGTCGTCCTCGTGCTGTCCCTGGTGGTCGGGGAGATCGGTGAGTTCGGCGGCGACGTCGACGGCCCGTTCTCCGTCCCCGCGCTGGCCGCCGGCCTGGGCGGCGTCGGCTTCGGCGGCGCCGCGGCGTCCGCGCTGCTCCCCCGGCTGCCCGGCGTCGTCACCGTGCTGTTGTGCCTGGTGGCCGGTCTGGTCGTCGCGCTCCCCCTCGCCGCCGGCGCGGTCAAGCTGTCCGCGGGCCTGCGCGACATGCCCACCGAACCCACGCTCACCGCCGGCCACCTTCTGGGCAGCCAGGGCGTGGTGGTCTCCACCGTGCCCGCCGGTGGCTACGGCGAGGTCCGGCTGACCGTGGCCGGGCAGCACCTCAAGTACGCGGCGCGCAGCGACGTCACGCTGCCCGCCGGCACGCCCGTGTACGTCGTCGACACCCCGTCGCCGACCTCGGTGGAGGTCGTCTCGACCGCACCCGAGAACCCGCACCCCCCTGCTCCCGAGCTCCGTGGAGGACCTTCATGACCCTGCTCTACGCCATCGGCGGCATCGCCGTGCTGGTGGTCCTGCTCGTCCTGCTGGTGCTGTCCCGGATCAAGGTGGCCGGTCCCAACCAAGCCTTCCTGGTCACCGGACGGCAGGGCCGCTCCGTCACCGCCGCCGACGGCGCCGTCAGCCGGGACATGTCGGGCCAGAAGGTCGTCATGGGCGCCAGCGTCTTCGTGCTGCCGGTGGTCCAGAAGCTGCACTCCATCGACCTGTCCAGCCGGCGCATCCCGGTCGGCATCCGCGGCGCGGTGAGCAAGCAGGGCGTCAAGTGCGACCTGGAGGGCGTGGCGATCGTCAAGGTCGGGGGCAACGAGTCCTCGATCCGGGCCGCCGCCCAGCGCTTCCTGAACCAGCAGGGCGGCATCGACACCTTCACCTCCGAGGTGCTCGCCGGTGCGCTGCGCTCGATCGTGGGCCGGCTGACCATCGAGGAGATCATCCGCGACCGCGCGGCCTTCGCCTCCGCCGTCGCCGAGGAGGCCGAGTCCTCCCTCACCGGCCAGGGCCTGGTGCTGGACACCTTCCAGCTGCAGGACATCCAGGCCGAAGGCACCTACCTGGCCGACCTGGGCCGCCCTGAGGCCGCCCGGGTGCTCAAGGAGGCCTCGATCGCCGAGGCCCGCGCCCGCCAGGCCGCGCAGCAGGAGCAGCTGCTCGCCGACGAGGCCATCGCGGTCTCCCAGCGCCAGCTGGCCCTCAAGCAGTCCGAGATCGCCGCGGAGACCGACGCCGCCAAGGCCCGCGCCGCCGCCGCCGGCCCGCTGGCCCAGGCCGCCCAGGACCAGCAGGTGCTCGCCGAGCAGGAGAAGGTCGCCGCGCGCACCGCGACGCTGACCCAGGCCCAGCTGGACACCCAGGTCCGCCGTCCCGCCGACGCCGAGCGGTACCGGGTCGAGCAGGAGGCCGAGGGCCGCAAGAACTCGCGCATCCTCACCGCCGAGGCCGACCGGCAGGCCACCATCGCCGCCGCCCAGGCCGCGGCCGAGCAGGCCAAGCTCTCCGGTGAGGGTGAGCGAGCCCGCCGTTCCGCCCTGGCCGAGGCCGAGGCCATCGAGGGCGCCAAGCGCGGTGAGGCCGAGAAGCTGCGCCGCCAGGCCATCGCCGAGGCCGTCGAGCGGGAGGGCTCGGCCGAGGCCGCCGCGATCCTGGCCAAGGGCAAGGCCGAGGCCGAGTCGATGGACGCCCGCTCGCAGGCGTTCAGCACCTACGGCGAGGCCGCGATCCTGGACCTGCTGGTCAAGGTGCTGCCCGAGGTCGTGGCCGCCGCCGCCGCGCCGCTCTCCAGCGTGGACAAGATGACCGTGATCAGCGCCGACGGTCCCGGCTCGCTGTCCCGCTCGGTGGCCTCCAACGTCGCCCAGGGCCTGCAGCTGTCCGGCGACCTGACCGGCATCGACGTCGCCTCGCTGCTCAAGCGGCTGTCCGGGGACGCTGCGGAGTCCTTCACCGGCAGGGGCACCGGCAACGGCACCCCGGTCCCGGTCGACGGCACCGTCGACGGCCACCCGAGCTGACCCGCGCCCGGCCGACCGGTCCACCCGGTCGGCCGGTTGCGTGAGGATGGTCCGGTGATCGTGGAGAAGCGCTTCGCCGACCTGACCCCGCTGGAGCTGTACGGCCTGCTCGAGCTGCGGGTCGACGTCTTCGTGGTGGAGCAGACCTGCCCCTACCCCGAGCTCGACGGCCGGGACACCGAGCCCGGCACCGTGCACGTGTGGGTCGCCGAGGACGGCGTGCCCGTCTCCTGCATCCGGGTGCTGGAGAACGGCGAGGACCGGGCCATCGGCCGGGTCGCGACGGCGCAGGGCGCCCGCGGCCGGGGCCTGTCCGCCCAGCTCATCGCGCGGGGTCTGGAGCTGTGCGCCGGGCGGACCGTCGACATCGGCGCCCAGGCGTACCTCGAGGCCTGGTACGGCCGCTTCGGCTTCGTGCGCTCCGGCGAGGACTACCTGGAGGACGGCATCCCGCACCTCCCGATGCGGGTCGTCGCCCCCACCTGAGCCCCTGCCCGACTCCCGCCTGAGCCCCCGCCCGAGGGTCGCGCGGGGCCGAGACGTCAGGACGGCGACGCCGACGCGCCCACCACCGCCGGTGTCGGCGTCGCCGTTCTGCGATGTCGGCTGTGGCGGCGGCTGCGGGGTGAGGGCCGGTCAGTCGGCGCCGGTGAGGGAGGCGGCGGGGAGCCAGTCGGCGTCCAGCAGCTCGGCGATCTGCTGCAGGCCGGCGGTGTCGCCGCCGGCGGTCGAGCCGGTGACGGCGAGGCGCTCGACCATCACCCGGGCAACCTGCTCCTCGACGGTGTCGGCGGCGAAGGCGATCCGCCACGGGGAGACCTGGTGGTCCCGGTGGGTGCGGCCGGTGACCTGGCGGGCGGCGATGCCGGAGAACCGGGGCTGGTGGAACAGCCCGACCCGCGGGGTGGTCGAGGCGGTGCGCCGACCGGGCAGCTGCTCCCCGGCGTGCAGGCTGATCGAGGCGGTCACGGTGAACACGCACACCCGGGACTCCCCGGTCTGGAAGCGCAGCCGCTCGGCCTCGACGTCGAAGCGGTCCCGGCCGTAGATGCCCGATACGCCGATGCCGGCGTCCAGCAGGGCCTGCCGGATCGGGTCGGCGGCGGTCTCCACGAACTCCACCGACACCGCGACCTGCCGGTCGGCCTCCACCTGCGCCTTGACCCAGTCGACGGTCGCCGGCACCCGGATCAGCCCGGCCTTCTGCCGGAACCGGAGCAGGGCCGCCCGGCCGCGGGCGGTCTGCTTCGCCCGTCGGGCCAGCTGCATCTCGGCCCGGAACTCCTGCCAGCCGGCGTCGTACTGCGCCCGCTCGGCCGGGGTCAGCTCGACCGCCGTCCCGGTCACCTGCACGTCGCCCCAGGGGGCCGCGCGGTGCAGCGTGGAGGGCGGGTCGGTGTCGGTCAGCCAGCCGCGCAGCCGGGCCAGGTCGGCGCGGCGCTCGTCGGGGTCCTCGGTCCAGGTGGCGCCGTACCGGCCCCGTTCCACGTGGAACCCGTGCTCGGTGAGCCGGGTCGGCAGGTCCGACCAGGCGCGCAGCGGCTCGTCGTGCAGCGCGGCGAAGTGCGGGGCCAGGTAGGGCAGCTCCAGCGGGGAGTGCGCCGGGGTGGCGGTGGTGAGCAGCACGAAGGGCGCGTCCTTCACCCGACCCGACCCGGACACCGCCTTCCAGTGCTTCCACCGCTGGGTCGTGGTGTGACGCACCATGTGCGCCTCGTCGGCGACGACGACGTCGAAGGACAGCGAGCGCACCTTGGCCAGCCGGTCCCAGGTGGTCACGCACCAGCGCAGGCCGCCGTCCCCGAAGGCGGCGATCGACCGGGTCCAGTGCGGCACGGTGATGGCTGCCGGCCGGTCGGCGACGACGAGCACCCGCCGGGAGCCGCGCTGGGCGGCGATCTGCTGCACGGCCAGCACCGCGGTGCCGGTCTTGCCGACGCCGGGGTCGTCGCCGAGCAGGAACATCCGGCCACCCGCCGCGGCGTGCGCAGCGATCGCGGCCGCCCCGCTGACCTGCTCGGCCCGGGGGGTCATCGGCTCACCGGCCGGCAGCGGGCGGGGCTCGGCGTTGAGCTCGTCCTCCAGGAAGCGCTCGAACGTGTACGGCCCGGGGACGTAGCCGGCGAGCTCGGGCGGGGGCTGCGCGCCGACCCAGACGTGGGCCTGCAGGTCGGCGTCCCAGACCGCGCCGGGCGCGGGTGCGCGGAAGGGCACCGCCAGCACCCACACCCGCTCCCCCGGGCCGGCGGCGGGCCTGGTGACGGGTGCGGCCGCCTTCCGGGGTGCCGCCTTCCGGGGTGCGGCCTTGCGGGGCGCGGCCGTGCGGGGTGCGGCGGCCCGCGGGGTCGCGGACGACGTCGACCGGCGGGTCGGGCTGGCACGACGACGGCGACCGGGCACGGGGCTCCTCGGCTGGGTGGGGCGGGACCCGAGCGACGCTGGGTCAGGGGTCCGACAACCGTGTCAGGCGGCCCGACCGGCGCCGGGCCGGGGGTCGGACGGCGTCAGGCGGCCAGCGTCCGGACCACCCGCTGCGCCCCGGCCAGGGCCAGCACCGATCCCAGCGAGCGGGCCGGGTCCAGTGGTCCGCGGGCGCCGACGGCGGCGGGCACGGTGAGCAGGTCGGTGAACGCGGCGCCGGCCCAGCCGGCCTCCACGACGCACAGCTCGGGGTGGAACTGGACGCCGGCCACCCGGGGGCCCACCGTGAAGCCCTGCACGGTGCTGACCTCGTCGGTCCAGGTCAGCCGGACGCCGGGGGTGCGCAGGTAGGACGCGGGGACCTGCTGGACGTGCGCGGTGGCCACGTGGACGTCGGGCACGCCGCGCCCGCGCAGCGTCGTCGTCCCCACCTCGCCGCCGCCGGGGACGGCCTCGGGCAGTACGTCGCCGCTGACCGCGGCGATCATCTGGGCGCCCAGGCAGATGCCCACGACGGAGGCCCGGTCGGCGTCGGCGGCGGCCAGCCCGGCGCGGACGGCGTCGAGCCGGTCGGCCATCGCGGCGGTGCCGGAGGAGACGGGCTCCAGCCCGCCGGTGAACACGTGCAGCACGCCGGGCCGGCCCTGGTGCTCGGCGGCGGGGTCGCCCCACGGGACGACGGAGACGTGCCAGCCCAGGCTCGTCAGCACCTCGGCGACCGGCTCGCCCCACCCGACCGACGCCCAGGCGGTGCCGCTGCCCGCCCAGACCACCGCCTCTCCGCTCATCACCGGGACACCATGACCCTGGGTGACCACCCGTCCGGGTGCACGACACGGTCGGGGGACTACCGGGCACGTCACACTGGTCCCGTGCTGCTGCTCCTGCCCCGTGACCCGCTCGCGCCCCGTCGGGTGGACGAGCACTGGGCGCCCGAGGCGGCCGCCGCCGCGGAGCTGGGCCTGACCGTCGCGCTGGTCGACCACGACGAGCTGACCCGGTCCGAGCCCGACCTCGCGCGGGCCGTGCGCGGCGTCCCGGCCGACGAGGACGCCGTCTACCGGGGCTGGATGCTGCGCAGCGGGCAGTACGCCGGGCTGGCCGAGGCGCTGGCGGCCCGTGGCACCCGGCTGCGCACGTCGCCGGAGCAGTACCGGACCGCCCACGAGCTGCCCGGCTGGTACCCGGCGCTGGCCGGGGTCACCCCGGAGTCGCGCTGGGACACCGGCGGGGACGCGGCCTGGCTCGGCAGCGGTGCCGCCGTGCTGCGCGACCACACCAAGTCCCTCAAGCACTCCTGGCACGAGGCCTGCCTGGTCCCCGACGTCACCGACGCGGTGGCCGCCCGCCGGGTCGTTGACCGGTTCGTGGAGCTGCGGGGTGAGGACCTGGTGGGGTCGGTCGTCGTCCGCCGGTTCGAGGAGTTCACCGGCCCCGAGGCCCGCACCTGGTGGGTGGGGGGCCGGTGCGCGCTGGTCACCGCGCACCCCGACACCCCGGGCGAGGTGCCGCAGGACCCCGACCTCGCCGTCCCCGCCGCCGGCGTGACCGCGCTGGGCCTGCCGTTCGTCACCGTCGACCTGGTGCGGCGCGCCGACGGCGTCTGGCGGGTGGTGGAGCTGGGCGACGGGCAGGTCAGCGACCGGCCGACCAGCACCCCGGCCGCCGAGCTGCTGGCCGCTCTGGCCGGGGTCGCGGCGTGAGCGCCGACCTCGAGCTGGCCACCCGCACGCTGGGCGACGCCGGCCCCCGGGTCGCCTTCGTGCACGGGCTGTTCGGTCAGGGACGCAACTGGACGACGATCGCCCGGCGGCTGGCCGACGAGGGCCACCGGGTGACGCTGGTGGACCTGCCCGACCACGGCCACTCGCCGTGGACCGACCGGGTCGACTACGTGGACATGGCCGAGCAGCTGGCCCGGCTGCTGGCCTCCTGGGACGAGCCGGTCACCCTGGTCGGGCACTCGATGGGCGGCAAGGTGGCGATGCAGCTGGCGCTGCGG
Organism: Modestobacter sp. Leaf380; assembly: GCF_001424485.1. Taxonomy (GTDB): domain Bacteria; phylum Actinomycetota; class Actinomycetes; order Mycobacteriales; family Geodermatophilaceae; genus Klenkia. Next base: position 411,775 of record NZ_LMQC01000019.1, on the reverse strand, counting down.
CACCCGGAGCTGCTGCGCGCGCTGGTCGTCGTCGACATCTCCCCCTCGGTCTACCCGGAGTCCGGCGGCCGCACCGGGGACCCGGACGAGGAGGCGTCGCCGTTCGCGGCCTTCATCGCCGCGATGCGGGCCATCGACCTGGACGCCCTCACCAGCCGGGAGGACGCCGACGCCGCCCTGCGCCCGGCGGTGCCCAGCGACATGGTGCGGGCGTTCCTGCTGCAGTCCCTGGTGCGCGACGGCACGAAGGGGTGGCGCTGGCGGCTGAACCTGGAGCTGCTGGGCCGGGACCTGGGCGTGCTGCGACAGTTCCCCGAGCCGCCGCCCGGTGCGGTCTACGACGGCCCGGTGCTGTGGATCGCCGGCGCCTCCTCCACCTACGTGCTGGAGTCCGACCGGCCGCGGATGACCGAGCTGTTCCCCCGGGTGCGGCTGCTGCGGGTCAAGCACGCCGGGCACTGGGTGCACTCCGAGCAGCCCGAGGTGTTCACCGAGGCGGTGCGGCGGTTCCTGGTGCAGGTGGAGGACTGAGCGAGGGGGTCAGGCGAAGAGCCCGCGCACGTCGTCGGCGGTGAGCGCCCCCGAGGACAGTGCGCCCTCCCCCACCACGTTGCTGAACAGCTCGGACTTGCGCGCCTTGAGCTCCATGACCTTCTCCTCGATGGTCCCGGCGGCGACGAGCCGGTAGACCATCACGGTCTTGTCCTGGCCGATCCGGTGCGTCCGGTCCACGGCCTGGGCCTCGGTCGCCGGGTTCCACCACGGGTCCAGCACGTAGACGTAGTCGGCCTCGGTGATGGTCAGGCCCGAGCCGCCGGCCTTCAGGCTGATCAGGAACACCGGCGCCGTCCCGGTGCGGAAGCCCTCCAGGACGGCGTCCCGGTCGCGGGTGGAGCCGTCCAGGTAGGCCCAGTCGATGCCCTCGGCGGTCAGCCGGTCCCGGATCCGCTTGAGGAAGCGGGTGAACTGGCTGAACACCAGCACCCGGTGGCCCTCCTCGACGACCTCGGTGAGGTGCTCGACGAAGGCGTCGGCCTTGCTGGAGGCGACGTCGGCGTACTCGGGGTCCACCAGCGCCGGGTCCAGGCTCAGCTGCCGCAGCAGGGTGAGGGACTGGAAGATGGTGAACCGGTTCTTGGCCATGTCCTCGACCAGGCCGAGCACCTTGGACCGCTCCCGCTGCAGGTGGGTCTGGTAGAGCTTCTCGTGCTCGGGGTTGAGGGTCACCTCCAGCACCTGCTCCTGCTTGGGCGGCAGCTCCGGGGCCACCGCCTCCTTGGTGCGGCGCAGCACCAGCGGCCGGATCCGGCGGCGCAGCGTGGCCAGCCGCTCCCGGTCGCCGTCGCGCTCGATGGGCGTGCGGAAGTGGTGGGTGAAGGCGGAGGGGTCCGGGAAGAGGCCGGGCGCGGTGATCGACAGCAGCGACCACAGGTCCATCACGCTGTTCTCCAGCGGCGTGCCGGTCAGCGCCAGGGTGAACGGGGCGTCGAGCTTGCGGGCGCACTGGTAGGTGCGGCCCTGGTGGTTCTTCACCGTCTGCGCCTCGTCGAGCACCAGCCCGCGCCAGGGCAGTGCCTGCAGCTGCTCGTCCTCCAGCCGGAACACCGCGTAGGAGGTGACGACGACGTGCGCACCGGCCACGTGCTGCGCCAGCGTCGTCCCGCGGCGGCGCTCGGTCTCCCGGACGACGGCCACCCGCAGGTCGGGGGTGAACCGGGCGGCCTCCCGGGCCCAGGTGGACAGCACGCTGGTCGGGGCGACGACGAGCACCGGCGTCTCGTCCAGCTCGCCGGCCTCGTGCGCGCGGGCCAGCAGCGCCAGGGTCTGCAGGGTCTTGCCCAGCCCCATGTCGTCGGCGAGCACCCCGCCCAGCCGCCGGTCCCACAGGAAGGACAGCCAGGCGTAGCCGTCGTACTGGTAGGGCCGCAGGTCCGCGGCCAGCCCGGCGGGGGCCTTGGGCGGGTCGGCGGTGCCGCCGTCGAGCAGGCCCTGCACGTCGCGGGTCCAGCGGGTGCTCTGCTCCTCCAGCACGCCCAGGGTGAGCAGCTCCTCCCACCAGCCGGCCTGGAACCGGTTGACCGCGACGACGCCGTCGGCGGGCACGTCCTCCAGGCCGCGGGCCTCCTCGATGAGCTCGCGGAGCCGGTCGAACTCCGGGCGCTCCAGGGAGAACCAGGTGCCGGTGACCAGCATCAGCCGGGTCCGGCCGCTGACCAGGGCCTGGAAGAGCTGCGCGAAGGGCACCACCTGGCCCTCGACCGTGACCGCGACGCCCAGGTCGAACCAGTCCGAGGAGGTGTTGTCCCTGGCGGTGAAGGCGATCTGCGGTGCCGAGGTGGACTGCCGGTAGTCCGGCGGCGCGCCCTGCAGGACGACGTCCAGCCCGGGGTCGGCCTCCAGCGCGGGCAGCACCTCGGTGCTGAACTCCATCGCCTCCATGCCGCGCAGCTCGGCGTGCACGGCCAGCCGGCGGTCCAGCGTCCACAGCTCCGGCAGACCCCCGGCGACGCCGGGCAGCTGGCGCTCCAGCTCCCGCTCGGCGGGCAGGTCCCGGCCGGTGCCGGGCTCCTCGGTGTCGTCCAGGGCGGGCGGGAAGGACCGGTCCGGCCCGTACTGCACCTCCCAGGACAGGTCCACCGACAGGTCGCCGGGGTACCGGACGGTCAGGCACAGCCGGGGGGTGACGACCTCGGGCAGTGGCAGCGAGTCGTCGGCGGACACCACCGGCACCCGGGCCCGCAGGTCGGGGTACCAGTCCCGGAGGAAGCGGTCGACGTCGCCGGCGGGGATGGCGACGCTGCCGCCCCGGGCGGCCAGGCCGGCCAGCGCCGGGGCGGCCGGTCGGTCCAGGCGGGCGATGAGCAGCGCCGTCCCCGGGTCGGGCTCGTAGACGGTGACGCCGTGCGCCGGGTGCCCCAGGAAGGACAGCTGGGCGGCCTCCCGGACCCGGCCGCCGGCCCGCAGCACCGCGTGCAGCCGGGCGCCGTCGGGTCCGCGGCGGGCGTCGACGGCGATCTCGGCGGCGTCCTGGAGCAGGAGGACCGGCCGCGGCCGGCTGCCGGCACTGACCAGCGCGACGCCGTCGCCGACGGCCTGGTCGAGCATCCGCCACAGGCCCGGGCCGAACTCGTGCAGGTACACGTCGGTCGGGGCGTAGGAGTAGTACTGGTTGCGCGAGGCCTGGTGGGTGGCGAACAGCGCGCGCAGCGCGGCCACGTGGGTGGGGTCCCAGCCGGCCTGCGCGTTGTCGTACTGCAGCTGCTTCCAGGTGATGCCGGTACGCACCCACCGCCCGTTCCGCCCGGGGACGACGGGGCGCAGCTTCACCAGTCGCGGCCGCGCACCCGGTGCGCCCACCGAGGCCCGGCCGGCGAGCTCGGCGGCGACGTCGAACTGCAGGCCGACCGGCACCGGGGCCGACCCGCGGCCGGCGGGGGCGCCGACCAGCTCGGCGAGGGCGCGCTCCCACTCGGGGACGACGGGGCCCGGGTCGGTCGCTGTGCGCGAGCGCAGCACCAGCAGGGCGGCGACCGCGTGCTTGCACTCCACCGCGACCGGGCAGGTGCAGACGCTGGTCCAGCCCTCGCGGTCGCGGCCGGCCAGCAGCATCGTCGTCCGGTAGGGCTGGGGGGCCGAGCCGCGCACGGTGGCGCTGATCCGCCGGCCGTCCGGGGAGGGCTCGACGGACTGCACGCCGCCGGAGTCGGCGACCGCGAGGGCCCGCCGGAAGACCTCGGGGCCGACGTGCGCGGTGAGGGCGGCGTCGGTCGCCTCCACCCCCCACGCCTCGAGCACCCCGCCAGGCTACGGCGGGGGTACGACACGGCGGCGCCGCACGAGCCGGTGGCGCCCGACGCGGGGTTGCGGCCCCGTCCGGGCTCGGCCGGCCCGTAAGCTCCCCGGACGCCAGCCCCCGCGACCGAGGAGACCTGACGTGGCCGACCACGACCGTGACGGGACCGGCCCGCAGCCGACCCCCGGGCCGCACGACCAGCCGCAGCACGGGCAGCCGCAGTACGACCAGACCCAGTACGGGCAGCCGCAGTACGGCCAGGCCCAGTACGGGCAGCAGCAGTACGGCCAGTACCCGCAGGGGCAGTACGCGCAGGGCCAGTACCCCACCGCGCAGTACCCGCAGGGCGCCTACGGGCAGCCGCCGTACGCGCAGGTGCCCTACGGCTACCAGATCGCCCGCCCCACCAACGGCATGGCGATCGCCTCGCTGGTGCTGGGCATCCTCTGGCTGTACTGGATCGGCAGCGTGCTGGCGCTGGTGTTCGGCTACGTGGCCCGCAACCAGATCCGCCAGCGCGGCGACGCCGGCGGCGGACTGGCGGTGGCCGGCATCGTGCTGGGCTGGATCGGCGTGGGCTTCCTGGTGCTCGGCGCCCTGGTGGGGGTGTCCACCGGGTTCTGACCCCGGACGGGGGACGCCGGGTCGCCGCTGCGGCCCGGGGCAGGCCAGGATCGACCCATGAGCTCCGACCGCGCCGGCACGCCGGCCCAGCCGTCCGACCTGGTCGACGTCGCCCACCTGGTCACCGCGTACTACTCGACGCAGCCCGACCCCGAGGACCCCGCCCAGCAGGTCGCCTTCGGCACCAGCGGGCACCGCGGGTCCAGCCTGGACGGTGCCTTCAACGAGGCGCACATCCTGGCCACCACCCAGGCGATCGTCGAGTACCGCCGCGGCCAGGGCTTCGACGGGCCGCTCTTCCTGGGCCGGGACACCCACGGGTTGAGCGAGCCGGCGTGGGTGAGCGCCCTGGAGGTGCTGGCCGCCAACGACGTCACGGTGCTGGTCGACAGCGCCGACGGGTACACCCCCACCCCCGGGGTCAGCCACGCCATCCTGCGGGCCAACCGGGGGAAGACCAGCGGCCTGGCCGACGGCATCGTCGTCACGCCCTCGCACAACCCGCCCCGCGACGGCGGCTTCAAGTACAACCCGCCGCACGGCGGCCCGGCCGACTCCGACGCCACCGGCTGGATCGCCGACCGGGCCAACGAGCTGCTGCGTGCCGGCCTCGAGGGCGTGCAGCGGGTGCCGTTCGCGGCGGCCCGCGCCGGTGCCGGCTCCTACGACTTCCTGGGCACCTACGTCGACGACCTGCCCGAGGTGCTGGACCTGGAGGCCGTCCGCGCGGCCGGTGTCCGGATCGGCGCCGACCCGCTCGGTGGCGCCAGCGTCGCCTACTGGGGCGAGATCGCCGAACGGCACGGCCTGGACCTCACCGTGGTCAACCCGCTGGTGGACCCGACCTGGCGGTTCATGACGCTGGACTGGGACGCCAAGATCCGGATGGACTGCTCCTCGCCCTCGGCGATGGCCTCGCTGATCTCCCGCAAGGACGAGTTCCAGATCGCCACCGGCAACGACGCCGACGCCGACCGGCACGGCATCGTCACCCCCGACGGCGGCCTGATGAACCCCAACCACTTCCTGGCCGTGGCGATCCAGTACCTCTTCAGCCACCGGCCCGGCTGGGGTGCGGACACCGCGGTGGGCAAGACGCTGGTGTCGTCGTCACTCATCGACCGGGTGGTCGCCGACCTCGGCCGGGAGCTGCGCGAGGTGCCGGTCGGCTTCAAGTGGTTCGTGCCCGGCCTGCTCGACGGGTCGGTCGGCTTCGGCGGCGAGGAGTCCGCCGGTGCCTCGTTCCTGCGCCGGGACGGCGGGGTCTGGACGACGGACAAGGACGGCATCCTGCTGGCCCTGCTGGCCAGCGAGATCCAGGCGGTGACCGGGAAGTCGCCCTCCGAGCACCACCGGGAGCTGACCGCCCGGTTCGGCGAGTCCGCCTACGCCCGGGTCGACGCCGCCGCGTCCCGCGAGGAGAAGGCGAAGCTGGGGAAGCTGTCGCCGGCCGACGTCACCGCGACAGAGCTCGCCGGGGAGCCGATCACCGCCAAGCTCACCGAGGCCCCGGGCAACGGGGCGAAGGTCGGCGGGCTGAAGGTGACCACGGAGAACGCCTGGTTCGCCGCCCGCCCGTCGGGCACCGAGGACGTCTACAAGATCTACGCGGAGTCCTTCCGGGGCGCCGACCACCTGGCCCAGGTGCAGGACGAGGCCCGCGCCGTCGTCAGCGCCGCGCTGGGCAGCTGACGCCGGGAGCGTGGATCAGGGTCCTACGACAGAGTCCGTCCTCCCCCACGACATGTGGTGAGGGAGGACGGACCCTGATCAGGGCCCCTGATCCACGCTCAGGGGGCGGCGTCAGGAGACGTCGTCGTCGACCCAGTCCAGGGTCTTGGTGACCGCCTTCTGCCAGTTGCGGTAGGTGCGCTCGCGCTCATCGGAGGCCATCTGCGGCTCCCAGCGCTTGTCCTCGGCCCACTTGGCGGTGAGCTCGTCCAGGGAGGACCAGAACCCGACGGCGAGGCCCGCGGCGTAGGCGGCGCCCAGGGCCGTGGTCTCCACGATCTCCGGTCGGATCACGGGCACGTCGAGGACGTCGGCCTGGAACTGCATGAGCAGCTCGTTGCCGACCATGCCGCCGTCCACGCGCAGCTCGGTGAGGTCGACCCCGGAGTCGGCGTTCATCGCGTCCAGCACCTCGCGGGTCTGGAAGGCGGTGGCCTCCAGGACGGCGCGGGCGATGTGGCCCTTGTTGACGAACCGGGTGAGGCCGACCAGGGCGCCGCGGGCGTCGGAGCGCCAGTGCGGGGCGAAGAGCCCGGAGAACGCCGGGACGATGTAGGCCCCGCCGTTGTCCTCGACGCCGGCGGCCAGCGTCTCCACCTCGGGGGCGTCCTTGATCATGCCCAGGTTGTCCCGCAGCCACTGCACCAGCGAGCCGGTGACGGCGATCGAACCCTCGAGGGCGTACACCGGCTTGGCGTCGCCCAGCTTGTAGCAGAGCGTGGTGAGCAGGCCGTTCTCCGAGGGGACGGCCTCCTCGCCGGTGTTGAGCAGCATGAAGTTGCCCGTGCCGTAGGTGTTCTTGGCCATGCCCTTCTCGAAGCAGACCTGGCCGAAGGTGGCGGCCTGCTGGTCGCCGAGCGACCCGGAGATGGGCACCCCGGCGAGGAAGCCGGCGGCGCGGCCCTTGCCGTAGACCTCGGAGTTGGACCGGATCTCGGGGAGCATGGACATCGGGATGCCCATCTCCTCGGCGATGTCGGGCAGCCACTCCAGGGTGCGGTAGTCCATCAGCATCGTGCGGGAGGCGTTGGAGACGTCGGTGAGGTGCAGGCCGCCGTCGGTGCCGCCGGTCATGTTCCAGATCAGCCAGGAGTCGATGGTGCCCATGACCAGGTCACCGGACTCGGCCTTCGCGCGGGCGCCGTCGACGTTGTCCAGGATCCAGCGGACCTTGGGGCCGGCGAAGTAGGTCGCCAGCGGCAGGCCGACCCGGTCCTTGTAGCGCTCGTCGCCACCGCCCAGTGCGGCCAGCTCGTCGCAGATCTTCCCGGTGCGGGTGTCCTGCCAGACGATCGCGTTGTAGACCGGCTGGCCGGTGGTCCTGTCCCAGACGACGGTGGTCTCGCGCTGGTTGGTGATGCCCACGGCGACGATGTCGGAGGTGGAGGCGTTGCCGCGGGCGAGGGCCTGGCCCACGACCTCGCGGGTGTTCGCCCAGATCTCCAGCGGGTCGTGCTCGACCCAGCCGGCCCGGGGGAAGATCTGCTGGTGCTCCTTCTGCCCGACGGCGACGACCTTGCCGTCGTGGTCGAAGAGCATGCAGCGCGTGCTGGTGGTGCCCTGGTCGATCGCGGCCACGTACTGGGCCATGGGGTGTCTCCTCTGCTCTGAGGTGTGGCTCGGGGGTGCGGGTGCTGGCTAGATGGAGATGTGCGCGGCGAACAGGCCGGCGAGGACGGCGCCGATGACCGGGCCGACGATCGGCACCCAGGCGTAACCCCAGTTGCTGGTGCCCTTGTGCTTGATGGGCAGCAGGAAGTGCGCGATGCGGGGGCCCAGGTCGCGGGCCGGGTTGATGGCGTAGCCGGTGGGACCACCGAGCGAGGCGCCGATGCCGACGACGATGAGCGCGACGGCCAGCGGGCCGATCTCGGTCGGGGTGTCGCCGAAGCGCAGCACGATGTAGACGAGGACGAAGGTGCCCAGCGCCTCGGTGACGATGTTGTCGATCGGGCTCTTGATCGCCGGCCCGGTGGAGAAGGTGCCCAGGATGGTGCCGGCCTCGGTCTCGGCCTCGTAGTGCTTGCGGAAGGCCAGCCAGGCCAGCACGGCGCCGATGAACGCACCGAGGAACTCGGCGGCGAAGTAGACCAGCGTCGAGGTCAGGGTGACCGCGACGCCCGGTGCGTACTCGTCGGCGCCGCTGACCAGCAGCCCGATCGTGACGGCGGGGTTCAGGTGGGCCCCGGAGGAGGCCGCGGCGAAGACGCCCGCGAAGACCGCGAGCCCCCAGCCGAAGATGATCACGATGTACCCGCCGCCGAGTGCGCCGGACTTGGCCAGCAGCACGTTGGCGACGACGCCGACGCCGAGCAGGATGAGGATCGCCGTGCCGGTGACCTCGCTGCCGAAGACGGTCCACAGACTGGTGGTCAAAGGGGGAACTCCTGTCTACGGGCCCGCGGCGGTGCGGGCCGGTTGTGAACGCCAGAGGCTGTCCGCCTGTGTCCCCGATCACCCTCCAGCGCTGTCCGGGCGACGCTAGGTGCGCCCGATCACTCTCCGGAAGACGCCTGGTGCGACATCGTCGGACGGAACCGGACGGGGTCGTGTCCCGGTCGGCTGGTGACCCGATGCCCTACCGTCCGCGGTGTGCCGGGCACCGTGCAGTCGATCGAGCGGGCCGCCGCGATCCTGCAGGTCGTGGCGGGGAGCGCCGGCACCCTCGGCGTCACCGACATCGCCGCGGCCGTCGGGCTGCCCAAGACGACGGCGCACAGCCTGCTGCGCACGCTGCTGGGCGTCGGCTTCGTGGAGCAGGACCGGGTCGGCCGCTACGCGCTGGGTCCGGGGCTGCTGCGGTTGGGCACCAGCCACCTCGACGTCAACGAGCTGCGCTCCCGGGCGTCGAACTGGGCCGACGCGCTGGCCTCCCGCAGCGGCCAGTCGGTCCGGCTGGCCACGCTGGAGGGCGGGGACGTCGTCGTCGTCCACCACGTGTTCCGGCCCGACGACTCCGCCCAGACCCTCGACGTCGGCACCGCGCTGCCCGCCGACCGGACGGCGCTGGGCCGGGTGCTGAGCGCGTTCGCCCCGCACCGCTCCACCCGCGGCCCCCAGGACGCCGGCCGCGCCGAGCTGTCCACCGTGCGCACCCGCGGGTGGGCCACCGAGCACGGCGAGCACACCAGCGGCACCGGCGGGGTCGCCGCCCCGGTCCGCGGGTCCACGGGTCTGGTCGTCGCGGCGATGGGCGTCACCGGGCCGCTGGACGTCGTGCTGGACCGGCACGGCCAGCCGCGCGCCCGGCTGGTGTCGATGGTGCTCGAGGCCGCGCAGGCCGTCTCCCGCGAGCTGGGCTGGCGGGGGCAGCGGGTGTCCGGTGGCTGAGCGGTACGTGCTGGCCGTCGACCAGGGCACGACGTCGACCCGGGCCATCGTCTTCGACCGGGCCGGTCGGATGGTCGCGGTCCGCCAGCGCGAGCACCGGCAGTGGTTCCCGCGCCCGGGGTGGGTCGAGCACGACCCGATGGAGGTCTGGGCCAACACCCAGCGCACCGCGGCCCAGGTGCTGCACGACGTCGGCGCCGCGCAGGGCGAGGTCGTCGCGCTGGGCATCGCCAACCAGCGGGAGACCACGGTCGTCTGGGACCGGGTCACCGGGCGGCCGGTCACCCGGGCGATCGTCTGGCAGGACACCCGCACCGCCGACCTGGTCCGCGAGCTCTGCGCCCGCCCGGACGCCGGGATCGTCGCCGAGCGGAGCGGCATGGACATCGCCGGGTACTTCGCCGGACCCCGGCTGCGCTGGGTGCTCGACCACGTCCCGCGCGCCCGGGAGCGCGCCGGACGCGGCGAGCTGCTGTTCGGCACGATGGAGAGCTGGCTGGTCTGGAACCTGACCGGCGGCCCGGACGGCGGTGTGCACGTCACCGACGTCACCAACGCCAGCCGGACGTCGCTGATGGACGTGCGCACCTGCGAGTGGGACCCCGCGCTGCTGGACTTCTTCGGCGTCCCGGCGGCCCTGCTGCCCGAGATCCGGCCCTCGGTCGGCCAGCTCGGGGTGGCCACCGCGCTGTCCCCCGCCATCCCCATCACCGGGGCGCTGGGCGACCAGCAGGCCGCGCTGTTCGGGCAGGCCTGCTTCGCCCCGGGCGAGGCCAAGTGCACCTACGGCACCGGCAGCTTCCTGCTGCAGAACACCGGCACCGAGCTGGTCCGCACCCGCTCCGGGTCGATCTCCACGGTGGCCTACCAGCTGGCCGGGGAGCCGGTGCACTACGCGCTGGAGGGGTCGGTCGCCGTCGCCGGGGCGCTGGTGCAGTGGCTGCGCGACGGCCTGGGGCTGATCGCCACCGCGCCCGAGGTCGAGACCCTGGCGCGCACCGTGCAGGACAACGGCGGCTGCTACGTCGTGCCGGCGTTCTCCGGGCTGCTGGCCCCGCACTGGCGCGGGGAGGCCCGCGGCATGGTCGCCGGGCTCACCTCCTACGTCACCAAGGGCCACCTGGCCCGCGCGGTGCTGGAGGCGACCGGCTGGCAGACCCGCGACGTCGTCCAGGCGATGGCCGCGGACTCCGGCCTCGCGCTGCCGGCACTGCGGGTCGACGGCGGGATGACGACGAACAACCTGCTCATGCAGTTCGTCGCCGACGTGCTGGACACCCCCGTCGTCCGGCCGATGGTCGGGGAGACGGTGTCGCTGGGCGCCGCCTACGCCGCCGGCCTGGCCGTCGGGCTGTGGGCCGACGTCGAGGCGCTGCGCCGCAACTGGCACCGGTCGGCGCAGTGGTCACCGGTGCCCGCGCGCGCCGCCCAGCTGACCGCGGAGTACCCGACCTGGGAGCGCGCCGTGGCGCTGTCGATCGCCTGGGGCGCGCCCTACCCCTGACCTGCGGTGTCCGAGATTGTCGGACGCCGGGGTTCGCGGGGCTCCCGCCGCCGACCTACCGTGGACGTCAAGAGCCCGGGGTCACACCCGCGGCCCGCACACCGAGGTGCACCGGTCCCGGGGCACCCGCCAGGACGACGCCGTCCACGTGGCGGCGAGACCAGGAGTCCCCCATGTCCGCACCCACCACGCTGAGCCCCGAGCAGCGCGCTGCCGCCTGGGCCGCGCTGGCCGCCGAGGAGTTCGAGGTCCTCGTCGTCGGAGGCGGCGTCACCGGCGCGGGTGTCGCGCTGGACGCGGCCACCCGTGGCCTGAAGACCGCCCTGGTCGAGGCCCGCGACTACGCCTCCGGGACGTCGTCCCGGTCCTCCAAGCTCTTCCACGGTGGCCTGCGCTACCTGGAGCAGTTCGACTTCGGCCTGGTCCGCGAGGCGCTGCACGAGCGCGACCTCGCGGTGAACCGGATCAGCCCGCACCTGGTGAAGCCGCTGGCCTTCCTGTACCCGCTGACCCACCGCGTGTGGGAGCGGCCCTACGTGACCGCCGGCCTGGCGCTCTACGACGGCCTGGCCCGCTTCGGCGCGCTGTCCGAGCCGATGCCCGGGCAGAAGCACCTGACCCGCACCGGTGCCCGCCAGCTCTTCCCGGCGCTCAAGCCCGACGCCCTCGTCGGCGCCGTCCGCTACTACGACGCGCAGGCCGACGACGCCCGGCACACCCTCACCGTCGCGATGACCGCCGCCAAGTACGGCGCCACCGTGCTGAACTCCGCCGAGGTCGTCTCCTTCATCCACGCCGGGGGCCGCGTCGTCGGCGCCCGGGTGCGTGACGTGGAGACCGGCCAGGAGGTCGACGTCAAGAGCGAGGTCGTCGTCAACGCCACCGGCGTGTGGACCGACGACCTGCAGACCCTGGTCGGCGGCCGCGGCCGCTTCCACGTGCGGGCCTCCAAGGGCGTGCACATCGTCGTCCCGCGCGACCGGATCAACGGCGAGACCGGGCTGATCCTCAAGACCGAGAAGTCGGTCCTGTTCGTCATCCCGTGGGGCTCGCACTGGATCGTGGGCACCACCGACACCGACTGGGACCTGGACAAGGCGCACCCCGCGGCGTCCAAGGCCGACATCGACTACATCCTCGAGCACGTCAACAAGGTGCTGACCACCCCGCTGGTGCACGAGGACATCTCCGGTGTCTACGCCGGCCTGCGCCCGCTGCTGTCCGGTGAGTCCGAGGACACCAGCCAGCTCTCCCGCGAGCACGCCGTCGCCCGGCCCACGCCCGGCGTCATCTCCGTCGCCGGCGGCAAGTACACGACCTACCGGCCGATGGCCGCCGACGCCGTGGACGCCGTCGCCGAGGACGTCACCCGCACCATCCCGAAGTCGGTCACCGAGGACGTCCCGCTGGTGGGTGCCGAGGGCTACTTCGCGATGGTCAACTCCCTGGACCGGCTCGCCGACCAGTGGGGCGTGCCGCGCTTCCGCGCCGAGCACCTGCTCAACCGCTACGGCTCGCTGACCCCCGACGTGCTGGCCCTGGCCGACGAGGACAGCTCGCTGCTGCAGCCGGTCCCCGGGGCCGAGGAGTACCTGATGGTCGAGATGGTCTGGGGTGCCGCCCGCGAGGGCGCCCTGCACCTGGACGACCTGCTCGCCCGCCGCACCCGGATCTCCATCGAGACCCCGCACCGCGGCACCGAGTCCGCCGAGCCCGTCGCCCGCGCCGTCGCCGGCGTCCTGGGTTGGGACGACGAGCGGATCGCCAACGAGGTGGCCTCCTACGCCGCCCGCGTGGAGGCCGAGCGCCGCTCGCAGACCGAGTCCGACGACCAGGCCGCCGACGCCGTCCGGGTCGCCGCCCCGGACACCCGCGCCGTCGCCGTGGGCCGCGCGCTGGTCTGACCCGCCACACCGACGCGCCCTCTCCCCGCTGGGGAGGGGGCGCGTCGCGTTGTGCGGGTGTCGGCCTGGTCGGGGCGGGGCAGGTGGAGGGCAGTCCTCCCCACCGATCCCCCAGACCGATCCCCCAGACCGAGGAGATCCCCCGTGCCGAGCGTCGAGCGCACCTTCACCGTCCAGCGACCCCTCGAGGAGGTCGTGGAGTACCTGGCCGACTTCTCGCACGCCGAGGAGTGGGACCCCGGGACGAAGACCTGCACCCGGACCGACGGCCTGCCGCTGGCGGTCGGCGCGCGGTGGCACAACGTCAGCGAGTTCCTGGGCCGGGAGACCGAGCTGGAGTACCGGCTGGAGCGCTGGGAGCCCGACCACCTGGTCTTCGTCGGGGAGAACACGACCGCGACGTCGACCGACGACCTGACGTTCACCGCGCCCACGCCGCAGACCACCGAGATCCGCTACCACGCCGACTTCGACTTCCACGGGCTCGCCGCCCTGGCCGGGCCGCTGCTCAAGCCGGCGCTGGCCACGCTGGCCGACGAGACCGAGGAGCAGATGACCCGGACGCTCGAGCGCCGCTGAGGGGGCTGCCCCCTGCGGGTGGCCCGCCCGTGGCGGTGGGCCCCGCACGCGCCGGGGACCGGCAGACTGGCGCCATGACCGGGCCACGCGACGACGGACAGAGCTGGGACGCCACCCCTCCGGGGCAGGGCTGGACGCCGGGCGGTGCGCCCGCGGGCCGGCCCGGGCCCCCCGCCGGGAACGCGGCGCCCGGCGGGTACGCCCCGCCGCCCTCCTACGGTGCCGCCCCGCCGCCGCCCGGCCCGTGGGGCGCGGCACCGCCGCCCGGCTACGGCGCCGGGTACTGGGCGCCGGTGCCCGTGGCGGCCCCCTGGCCCAAGGGCCCGGGCCGTCCCTCGCAGGCCTCCTCGGCCGCTGTGCTGGGCTTCGTCGCCGGCGGCGCCGCGATCCTCTGGGGCCTGGTCGGCATCGTCCTGCTGGCCGGCTCGGACGGCGGCAGCTCCACCTGGCTGGGCGTCGTCGTCGGCCTGCCCGCCGGCGCGGCGCTGATCTACGGCGCCATCCGGCTGCTGGCCCGCACCGACCGCTGGTTCCTCGTCGGGGGCGCCGCCGCCCTGGCGGTCACCGTGCTGCTGCAGGCCGTGGTCAGCGCCGCGTCCAGCTACGGGACGGCGTCGGGCCAGGCCACCCTCGTGGTCTTCCTGCTGCCCGTCCCGACGGTCGCCGCCGTGCTCGCCGCCCTGCCGCTGGTCGGCGGCTGGATCGCCGCCGGGCGCGGCACGGGGCAGCAGGCCCCGCCGCCGCAGGGCGTCCAGCGCTGGTGACACCGGCGGGCGTTCCACGTGGAACGCCCGCCACCCGTCGGGCAGGGTGGGCCCGGTGAGCACCGACGTCGTCGCCCTGGTCCGTGAGCTCGTCGCCCGTCCCACCGTGTCCGGGGACCCGCGCCCGCAGCGCGACCTCATCGGCCTGGTCACCGACGTGCTCGCCGAGCGGGCCCCGCACCTGCAGCGCACCGACGGCGGCGACGCCGACCAGCCGTGGACGCTGCTGACCACCCCCACGGACCCGCAGCGGCCCCGGCTGCTCTTCGCCTGCCACGTCGACACGGTGCCGGCCGCGGACGCGGCGCAGTGGCAGCGCGACCCGTTCGGCGCCGACCTCGAGGACGGCCGCGTCTGGGGCCGGGGCGGCTCGGACATGAAGGCCGGCCTGGTCGCCGCCGTCGCCGCGATCGCCGGCGCCGACCCGGAGACCCCGGTGGGCCTGCTGCTCACCAGTGACGAGGAGATCGGCTCGAAGGGCGCGGTGGCCGCCGCCCGGGCGCTGGCCGACGTGCCCACCGGGGCGGTCGTCGTCCCCGAGGCGACGGCGAACGAGCTGGTGCTGGGCCACCGCGGTGCGCTGTGGCTCGCCGTCCGGGCAGCCGGGCGGGCCGCGCACGGCAGCACGCCGCACCTGGGCCACAACGCCGTGCTGGACCTCGTCGCGGTGCTGGCCCGCGCCGGTGCCGAGCTGCCGCTGGCCACCCACGACTTCCTGGGCACCGAGACCTGGAACCCCGGCGTCATCGCCGGCGGCACGGTGCCCAACGTGGTGCCCGACGCCGCCGAGGTGGTCGTGGACATGCGCACCGTCAGGGACGGCGCCGCGCTGCAGGCCTGGTGGCGGGCCCAGCCCGAGGTGGCCGGCGTCGACGTCCGGGTGGACCTGCCGGCACTGCGCACCGACGCCGACGACCCGTGGGTGCGCGGGCTGCCCGCCGTCGTCCGGCCCGAGCCCGCCACCTACTTCACCGACGGCTCGGTGCTGCAGCAGGCCGTGGGCGGTGCGCCCGTCGTCGTCTGGGGGCCCGGTACGCCGGCGGTCATGCACGCCCGGGACGAGTACGTGGAGGTGGCCGAGGTGCAGGCGGCCGCGGTGGCCTTCGCCGACGTGGTGGCGCGCTGGCGGTGAGGCCCGGCAGGATGACGGCGCCACGGGGTCGTCGTCTCGAGAGGTCAGCACGTGCACAGTGAGCTGTTCGCACCCCAGTTCGCCGAGAGCCAGGCGCCCGGCATCCAGAAGCAGGGCGGCAAGATGTGCCGCGTCGGCCTGCAGGGCGAGGTCTACGCCCGGGCGGGCTCGATGGTCGCCTACCAGGGCCAGCTGCAGTTCGACGCGCTCGGCTCGGGCGGTCTGGCGCGCTTCGTCAAGCAGAAGCTGACCGGCGAGGGCGTCCCGCTGATGAAGGTCAGCGGCCAGGGCGACCTGTTCCTCGCCGACGCCGCCCAGGACGTGCACCTCATCGACCTGGACGGCTCCGACGGGCTGACCATCAACGGGGCCAACGTGCTGGCCTTCGACCCGACGCTGTCCTACGACGTCCGCCGGGTGTCGGGGGCCGGGATGTCCAGCAGCGCCGGGTTGTTCAACTGCGTGTTCACCGGGGTGGGCCGGATCGCGATCACCACCAAGGGCCAGCCCGTGGTGCTCAGCGTCGACCAGCCCACCTACGCCGACCCGCAGGCCGCCGTCGCCTGGTCCTCCAGCCTGCAGACCGGCGTGCAGGCCAACGACTCGTTCGGGCTGGGCACCCTGCTGGGGCGGACCACCGGGGAGCGCTTCACGCTCTCGTTCTCCGGGCGCGGCTTCGTCGTCGTGCAGGCCTCGGAGGAGCCCCCGGTGAGCGCGCTGGCCGGTCAGGGCTCCGGGCAGCAGGCCGGCGAGGGCGGTCTGGGCGGGGCGCTCGGCTCGTTGCTGGGCGGGCGCTGACCTCTCACCGGGGGCGGGTCGACCCGCCCCCGGTGCTGGCCCGCACGACGAGGGAGGGGGTCAGCGCGGTGTACGCCGGGGAGTCCCGGCTGGTGCCCAGGGCGGCCGACAGCAGCCGGACGGCCTCGACGGCGATCTCGTCCTGCGGCTGGCGCACGGTGGTCAGCGGGGGGTCCGACAGCGCCGAGTAGGGGATGTCGTCGAAGCCGGTGACCAGCACGTCGCGGGGCACCGAGACCCCGGCCTCGGCGCAGGCCTGCAGGACGCCCAGCGCGATCAGGTCGTCGGCGCAGACGACGGCGTCGGGCAGCGGGCCCGCGGCCAGCATCCGCCGGGTGGCCTCCCGGCCCCAGTCGATCGAGTAGTCGCCCAGCAGCACCTCGGCGACGTCGATGCCGAGCCGGCCGGTGTGCGCGGTGAACCCGGCGACGCGCAGCTCGGTGGAGGAGTTGGTGAGCGTGGAGCTGACGAAGGCCGCGGACCGCACGCCGCGGCCGGCGAGGTGGTCCAGGACCAGGCGCAGGGCCGCGTCGTCGTCGACCCCGACCCAGTCGCTGGTCACGCCGCTGACGTACCGGTCGACCTGCACCAGCGGCAGCTGGCCCGCCGCCCAGGCCACCGCCTCGGTGCTGAGCGTGCCGTGCACGGGGCTGATGACGATGCCGTCGACCTGGCGGGCGACCAGGCTGCGCAGCCGGAGGGCCTCCATCGCCGGGTCGGACCGGGAGGAGCAGAGGAAGAGCTGGCGGCCGGCCTGCTGCAGGGCGTGCTCGACGCTCTCCACCAGCGCGGTGAAGAACGGGTTGGCGATGCTGGGCACGACCATGCCCACGGTGTCGGTGCGGCTGCGGCGCAGCGCGCTGGCGATGCCGTTGCCGGAGTAGCCCAGGTCCGTGGCCGCCCGGGTGACCTGCTCGAGGACCGCGGGCGAGACCGGCTTGGCCCCCGACAGGGCCCGGGAGACCGTCGCGGTCGAGACGCCGGCCCGCTCGGCCACGTCCCGGATCGTCACCCGGCCCACCGTCACCCCCGTCCTGGCCCGTCGTGGGCCGCCGTCGGGCACATCATGTCCGATCGGTACGGGACCGTCTCGGCGTCACGTGACCGTCATGTCGCTGACCAGCCGCAACACGAATGTAAACGATTGCCTCTTGACGGCGACCGGGCAGTGCGCAGTAACGTCGGTCACGTCAAGGCAATCGATTACACGGATGGTGACGACGGTGTCTGCTCCGCTCGGGGTCTTCCCCCGCAAGCCCTCGGCGATGGCCGAGCTCTTCGGTGGCGGCACCACGCTGATCGGCGCCGTGCACCTGCCGGCGCTCCCCGGCAGCCCCGCCTACCGCGGCCAGCCGGTCGCCGAGATCGCCCGCTTCGCCGTCGAGGAGGCCCAGGCCTACACCGCCAACGGCTTCGACTCGGTGATCGTGGAGAACCACTGGGACCTGCCCTTCCTCAAGCCCGGCGAGCACGGCTACGAGGTGGCCGCTTCGATGGGCGTCGTCACCGCCGCCGTCGTCGCCGAGCTGGGCCCGCGGGTCGGGGTGAGCGTGCTGTCCAACGCCGGCGAGTGCTCGGTCGCCAGCGCCTGGGCCGCCGGGGCCGGTTGGGTGCGGGTCAACCAGTGGGTCAACGCCTACGTGGCCAACGAGGGCCTCATCGAGGGCCAGGCCGCCCGCACCACCCGCTACCGGCACGGCATCGGCGCCGACCCGGTCAAGGTCTTCGCCGACGTGCACGTCAAGCACGGTGCGCACGCCATCGTCGCCGACCGCACGCTGGCCGAGCAGACCGAGGACGCCGAGTTCTTCGACGCCGACGTGCTCATCGCCACCGGCTCCCGCACCGGCCACGCCACCTCCGTCGAGGAGGTCGTGGGCATCCGGGACCACACCCAGCTGCCCGTCGTGATCGGCAGCGGTGTCGACCCGACCAACGCCGCCGCGCTGCTGGCCGAGTGCGACGGGGCCATCGTGGCCTCGGCGGCCAAGGAGAACGGCCGCTGGTGGGGCCGGGTCGCCCCGGAGAAGGTGCGGGCCGTGGCCCGCGCCGCCGGCAAGTGAGCACCGCCGGGACGGCGCGGCCGATCGTCTTCTGCGGCTACGCCAACCTCGACGTCGTCGGCCGGGTCCCGCGCTTCCCAGCCCCCGACGAGCGGGTGCACGCCACCGCGATCGACCAGTTGCCCGGCGGCATGGGCGCCAACGCCGCCGTCGCGGCGGCCCGGGCCGGGGCCGACGCCGCCTTCGCCGGCGTCGTGGGCGCCGACCTGCCCAGCGACCTGTTCCTGGCCCAGCTGGACGCCGAGGGCGTCGACACCTCCTGGACCGACCGGGCCGGCTGGCTGTCCACGGCGATCGTGCTGGTCGACGGCGAGGGCCGCCGCTCGGTGGTCAGCCAGGACGACGCCCTGGACGGCGCCCACGTCGGCCGGGTCGCCGACCGGCTGGCTACCGCCGGGGGCGGGCTGCTCTACCTCGACGGCTACCGGGCGGCCGAGCTGCCGCACGCCGTCCGGCCCGGGGTGCAGCTGGCCGTGGACCTGGACGGCTGCGAGGACCCGGCGCTGGCCCGGACGGCGCTGGCCACCGCCGACCACGTCGTCGTCGGCCGTCAGCGGCTGACCGGCCTGCTGGGCCTGGACCCCTCCGTCGCCGGCCCGCGGACCACCCTCGTGGTCACCGACGGGCCGCGGGGCTGGACGCTGACCGGCCCCGACGGGGCCGCCGACGGCCCGGCCCTCGCCGTCGACGTGGTCGACGACACCGGTGCCGGGGACTGCTTCGTCGGCACCCACCTGGCCGGTCTCGCGGCCGGGCTGGACCCGGTCCGGGCCGCCACCCGGGCCGCCGTCGCCGCCAGCCTGTCCTGCACCCGCGAGGGCGCCCGCGCCGCACCCGGCCCCGCCGAGGTCACCGCGGCCCTGGAGCGCGCGACCACCCGCACCGCCTGACCCTCCCGGCAGCACCCGCACCCGCACCCAGCACCCAGCACCGCCCAGCACGGCACCGCCACCCCGCACCGCCCCCACCCCGAGGAGACCCCGTGAAGCGCTCTCTCGCCCTCACCGCAGGCGCCTGCCTGCTCGCTCTCGCCGCGTGCGACAGCGCCGCCCCCAGCTCGGACGCCGCCCCCGGCAGCCAGGCACCCAGTGAGCTGCCGGCCCCCAGCGCACAGCCCGTCGGCTGCGCGGAGCCCGCCGACGGCCCGCTGCAGATCGGCCTGGTGACCATCAACCTGCAGGCGCTGTTCTTCAACCAGATCAACGCCGCCGCGCAGGCGATGGCCGAGGAGCAGGGCGTCGACCTGCAGATCATCAGCGGCAACGACGACTCGGTGACCCAGGCCAACGCGATCGACACCCTGGTCGCCGACGGGGTGGACGCGATCATCGTCGCCGCCATCGACACCGAGGGCATCAAGCCCTCCGTGCAGGCCGCCGACGCCGCCGGCATCCCGGTGGTCGCCGTCGACGCGATCATCGACGACCCCTCCATCGACGCCCAGGTGGGCACCGCCAACTCCGAGGGCGGTGCGCTGATGGCCGAGGCGCTGCTGGAACAGTCCGGCGGGGAGGGCGAGGTCGGCATCGTCAGTGCGCTGAACTCGACGATCCAGCTGGAGCGCCAGCAGGGCTTCGAGGACGTCGTCACCGCCGGCGGGATGACCGTGGGCACCGTCGTCGACGGCAAGAACGTGCAGGAGACCGCCCAGACCGCCGCGGAGAACCTGCTCACCGGCAACCCGGACCTGGCCTACGTCTACGCCACCGGCGAGCCCGCGCTGATCGGGCTGGCCGCGGCCGTCCGCGGCCAGGGCGCCCAGGACCGGGTCGACGTCGTCGGCTGGGACCTGTCCGACCCGGCCGTGCAGGGCCTGCGCGACGGCTGGATCACCGGCGTCGTGCAGCAGCAGACCTTCGAGTTCGGCTACCGCGCCGCGGCCGCCGCGATCGACCTGGCCTGCGGCAACCCGGTCGAGGCCGACCAGCCGGTGCCCACGGAGATCGTGACCCCGGACAACGTGGACGACTACACCTTCTACCTGGAGGACTGACCGACATGAGCCCAGACCTCCCCGCCGACCTGCTCGTCGAGCTGGCCGGGATCACCAAGTCCTACGGGCCGGTGAAGTCCCTGCGCGGCGTCGACCTGACCCTGCGACGCGGGGAGGTCCTCGGCCTCGTGGGCGACAACGGCGCCGGCAAGTCCACGCTGATGAAGGTGCTGGCCGGCGCGGTCCAGCACGACGAGGGCGAGATCCGGGTGCACGGGAAGCCGGTGCGCTTCAGCACCCCCGCCGACGCCCAGGCCGAGAAGATCGGCATCGTCTACCAGGACCTGGCGCTGTGCGACACCCTCGACGTCGCCAGCAACCTCTTCCTGGGCCGGGAGCCGCGCCGCGGCCCGTTCATCGACCGGAAGACCATGCACGAGAAGGCGGCCCGGATCCTGGCCGACCTGCACGTGAAGGTGACGAGCACCCACCAGGAGATCGGCACGCTGTCGGGCGGTCAGCGGCAGACCGTCGCCATCGCCCGGGCGGTGTCCTTCGCCCCCGACGTGCTGATCCTCGACGAGCCGACCGCGGCGCTGGCCGTCGCCGAGGTGGAGTCGGTCCTCAAGCTCATCGGGGACGTCGCCGCCCAGGGCGTCGGCGTCATCCTCATCACCCACCGGCTGCAGGACCTGTTCCGGGTCTGCGACCGGATCACCGTGATGTACGAGGGCCAGAGCGTCGACGACGCGGCCATCGCCGACCTGGACATCGAGAAGCTGGTCGGCCTCATCACCCGCACACCGCAGCAGACCCGCATCGAGGGGAGCCGGGCATGACCACCACCGAGACCCCCGCCGCCGGGGCCGGCCCTGCACCCACGGTGCAGCGGCTGGCCGCCCAGCGCTCCTTCTGGGAGCGCACCAACAAGGCCACCCTGGTCATGGCCGCGGTGACGCTGGCGGTCGTCGTCTTCTTCGCCGTCGCCGACGAGAACTTCCTGACCTTCGCCAACATCTCCAACCTGGCCACCCAGGTGGGCCCGGTGCTGATCGTCGGCGTCGCGATGACGTTCGTGATCACCGCCGGGCAGATCGACCTGTCCGTCGGGTCGATCGTCGCCTTCGTCGCCGCGATCTCCGCACAGCTGCTGCTCAGCGGCTGGGACTCCTCGCTGGTCGTCGTCGCCGCGTTGCTGATGGGGCTGGGCTGGGGGCTGGTGAACGGCTGGTTCACCGCCTACCAGGGCATCCCGGCCTTCATCGTCACCCTCGCCACGCTGTCGGTGGTCCGCGGGCTCGCGCTGTTCCAGACCGAGGGCTTCTCCGTCCCGATCGCCTCCACCACCTTCGTGGCGCGGCTGGGCACCGCCCGCTGGCTGGGCTTCTCGGCGACCGCCTGGATCGCGCTGGTCGTCGTCGTGCTGGGCATCGTGCTGCTGCACCACACCCGCTTCGGCCAGTACGTGATCGGGATCGGCGCCGCCCAGGAGTCGGTGCGCCGGGCCGGGGTGAACGTGAAGCTGGTGACGATGGCCGCCCTCGGCTTCTCCGGGCTGGCCGCGGGACTGGCCGGGCTGCTCATCGCGGCCCGCCTGGGCTCCGGCTCGGCCAACAGCGCCCAGGGCTTCGAGCTCACCGTCATCGCCGCCGTCGTGCTGGGCGGCACCAGCCTGCTGGGCGGCCGCGGCACCATCGTCGGCACGATGATCGGCGCCCTGCTGACCGGGGTGATCGCCAACGGGCTGACGCTGCTGTCGGTCAGCCCCTACCTGACCCCGATCATCACCGGCGCCGTGCTGGTCCTGGTCGTGTGGATCAACCTGCGCGGCAAGGACCTGGGGTACCTGGTCCAGCGGCTCACCCGGCGGACATGACCACCCCCACCACCGTCCGGACCGTCACCGGCGACGTCGACGCAGCCGACCTGGGGCTGGTGCTGCCGCACGAGCACCTGGTCAACGACAACGCGGTGGCCTACCGGCCCTCGCCGGACCCCCGGCTGCGCGAGCTGCTGGACGCCCCGGTGTCGGCCGACCTGGCCTGGCTGCTGGCCGACCACCCCTACGAGAACGCCGACAACTGCCGGCTGGACGACGCCGCCGCGATGGCCGCGGACCTGACCACGTTCGCCGCGGTCGGCGGCCGCACCGTCGTGGACCTGACCCCGCCGGGGATCGGCCGGCACCCGGGCAGGCTGCTGGAGCTGGCCCGGCAGACCGGCGTGCAGGTGGTGATGGGCTCGGGCTGGTACCTGCAGGCCACCCACCCGCCGCACGTGGCCACCTCCACCCCCGACGAGCTGGCTGCCGAGCTGGTGGCCGAGTTCCGCTCCGACCACGCCGTCCGCCCCGGCGTCATCGGCGAGATCGGGGTTTCCCCCGCCTTCACCGACGACGAGCGGACGGCGCTGCGGGCCGCTTGCCGGGCCCAGCGCGAGGTCGGCGTGCCGCTCTTCGTGCACCTGCCCGGCTGGCAGCGGCGGGCGCACGAGGTGCTCGACGTCGTCCTGGACTCCGAGGGCGTCGACCCCGGCGCCGTCGTGCTGTGCCACATGGACCCCTCGGGGGCCGACCGGGACTACCAGCGGGCGGTCGCCGACCGCGGCCCGGTGCTGGAGTTCGACATGGTCGGCATGCCCTTCGACTACCCCGGTGAGGGCCAGTCGCCCTCCCCCACCGAGACCGCCGCCGCCGTCGTCGCCCTGGTGCACGCCGGGCACGGCGACCGGCTGCTGCTGTCCCACGACCTGTTCCTCAAGGCCATGCTCAGCCGCTTCGGCGGCAACGGGCTGGCCTACGTCCCCGTCGTCTTCGCCGACCGGCTGCGCCGCAGCGGGCTGGCCGAGGCCACGGTGACCGACCTGATGACCGCCAACCCCCGCGCGCTCTTCGAGCGCGCATCGAGAGGACGCTGACGTGGCCCGGATCCTGATCGCCGGTGAGAGCTGGATGACGACCTCGACGCACGTGAAGGGCGTCGACGAGTTCTCCGTGCACTCCTACGTGGAGGGTGTCGGCCCGCTGCGCGACGCCCTCACCTCCCGCGGGCACGAGGTGGTGCACCTGCCCGCGCACCTGGTGCCCACCGACTTCCCCGACGACGCCGCGGCGCTGGACGCCTACGACCTCGTCGTGCTCTCCGACATCGGCGCCAACTCCATCCAGCTGGCCCCCCAGGTCTTCGAGCGGTTCACCCCGGGCGCCGACCGGCTCGCCGCGCTGCGCGACTGGGTCGGGGCCGGCGGGGCGCTGCTGATGATCGGCGGCTACCTGTCCTTCTCCGGGTTCCAGGCCCGCGCTGCCTTCCGGCAGACCGCCATCGCCGAGGTGCTGCCGGTGGAGATGCTGCCCGAGGACGACCGGGTGGAGGCCCCGGCCGGGGTCACCCCGACCGTCGTCGACGCCGACCATCCGGCCCTGGGCGGGGCCGGCGCGGACTGGCCCCTGCTGCTGGGCTACAACCGGGTGGTGGCCCGTCCCGGCGCCGTCGTCCCCGCGCTCGTGGGGGACGACCCGCTGGTCGCGGTGGACGCCTACGGCTCGGGCCGGGCCGGCGTCTTCACCTCCGACTGCTCCCCGCACTGGGCGCCGCCGGCGTTCTGCGAGCAGTGGCCGGGCTACACGGACCTGTTCGACGGGCTGGTGCGCTGGCTGGTCCGGGCGTGACCGGCCGGGCGGCGGCGCTGCTGGAGCGGCAGGCCGCCGCCCTGGACGCGGCCTGCGGCATCCCCTTCGTGCGGCAGGTGACCGACGGGACGCTGGCCGAGGCAGACCTGGGCCGGTACCTGCTCGTCGAGGAGGCCTTCGTGCTCACCGCCTCCCGGGTGCTGGGCCGGGTGGTCTGGGAGTCCCCGACCTGGGAGGAGCTGCTGCCGCACGCCCGGTCGCTGACCAACCTGGTCACCGACCAGCGGGAGTACTTCGCCGGGCTGCGCGGCCGGTTCCCGGTCGACGCCGGTGAGGCCCCGGCGGTGCTGGCCCGGGCCGCGGTGCTCGCCGACGTCGTGCTCGCCCAGGTCGCCGAGGGCGGCCGGGCCGCCGCCGTGGTCGGCATGTACGCCGCGGAGACGATGTACGCCCGCTGGTGCACCGCGGCCGCCGGCGTCGACGTCCCCCGGCAGCCGGACCTGCAGGCCTGGGTCGACCTGCACGCGCAGCCGCCGTTCCTGACCCAGGTGGACGCGCTGGCCGCCGACGTCGACGCGCTGGGCCCGGAGGTCACCGACGGGCAGCTGGACCGCTGGTACACCGCGGTGCTGGCCGCGGAGGTCGAGTTCCACGCGGCCGCGCTGGTCCCCGGTGGCCCGGTGCGATGAGTTCCCGCGGTCCGCGGCGTCCTCACTGCACACCCGACCCGAGGAGAGCCCGATGACCGCCGACCTGTGCCCCTACCTGTCCTTCGACGGCACCGCCCGCGAGGCGATGGAGACCTACCAGCGCGTGCTCGGTGGCGAGCTGGTGCTCAACACCTTCGCCGAGTTCGGCATGGAGGGCCCCGACGCCCAGCGGGTCATGCACGGCCAGCTGGAGACCCCCGACGGCATCCGGCTGATGGGCGCCGACACCGGCCCCGGCATGGGCTTCGAGGCGGCCGCCGGCATGACGGTGTGCATCAGCGGCACGGACACCGAGAAGCTGCGCGGCTGGTGGGCGCAGCTGTCGGAGGGCGGCACGGTCCAGACGCCGCTGGAGAAGCAGATGTGGGGCGACGAGTACGGCGCCTGCACCGACCGCTTCGGCACCCCCTGGATGTTCAACGTGGGCGGTGCATGATCGGGGGGTGAACGACTTCGAGCTGGTGCTGCCCACGGCCGTCGACGTCCGGGAGGTCGGCATGCGCGACGGCCTCCAGCTGGAGGCGCCGGTCCCGCTGGCCGCCAAGCTCGCGATGCTGGAGGCGCTGGTCGCGACCGGGGTCCGCCGCATCGAGGTGACGTCGTTCGTCTCCCCGAAGGCGGTCCCGGCGCTGGCCGACGCCGACCAGGTGGCCGCCGAGCTGCACCGCTTCGAGGGCGTCCACTTCTCCGCGCTGGTGGCCAACACGCGCGGCGCCCAGCGCGCGGTGGACGCCGGCATCGCCGACCTGGAGTACGTGGTCAGCGCCGCGGACAGCCACAGCCGGGCCAATGCCGGCCGGTCCACCTCCGAGGCCGTCGGCGCCGTCTCCGACATCGCGGCCCTGGCGCACGGCGCCGGCGGCAGCCTGGAGGTCATCGTCGCGACGGCCTGGGACTGCCCCTTCGACGGGCGCACCCCGCTGGACCGCACCGTCGACGTCACCCGGGCCGCGGTGACCGCCGGCGCCGACGCCCTGTGCCTGGGCGACACCATCGGGACGACGACGCCGCTGCGGGTGGTCCGGTTGCTCGACGAGGTCCGCCGGGCCACCCCCGGCGTCCCGTTGGGCGTGCACTTCCACGACACCCGCGGCACCGGGCAGGCCAACGCGCTGGCCGCCGTGCAGGCCGGGGTCACCCAGCTGGACTCCTCGGTGGGCGGGCTGGGCGGCTGCCCGTTCGCCCCCGGCGCCAGCGGCAACATCGCCACCGAGGAGCTCGTCTACTGGCTCGAGGACGCCGGCGTGGCCACCGGGATCGACCTGGACGCGGTGCTCGCGGCCGGCCGGGTCACCGCCGAGGCGGTCGGCCGGGAGCTGCCCAGCTCGCTGCTGCGTGCCGGAGGTCGCAACGCCCCACGCGGTGTGTTCCCGCCCGAGGTGGTGGGATCGACGGCATGAGCGAGCAGACGCCGGCCGAGATCGTCGACCCCCGGGTGATGCGGGACGTGCTGGGCCACTTCGCCTCCGGCATCACCGTGGTCACCGCCATCGCCGCGGACGGCCCCATCGGCTTCACCTGCCAGTCGTTCTCCTCGCTGAGCCTGGACCCGCCGCTGGTCGCCTTCGCCCCCGCCCGGACGTCGACCACCTGGCCCCGGCTGCGCGACATCGGCCGGTTCTGCGTCAACGTGCTCGCCGACGACCAGACCGCGCTGTCCTCCGCGTTCGCCCGCTCCGGCACGGACAAGTACGCCGGGGTCACCTGGTCGCCCAGCGCGCACGGCTCCCCCGTGCTCGACGGCGTGGTGGCCTGGATCGACTGCGAGCTGTGGTCGGAGTACGACGGCGGGGACCACACCATCGTCGTGGGCCGGGTGCTGGACCTGGGCGCCACCGCCGAGCGCACCCCGCTGGTCTTCCACCGCGGCGCCTACGGCCTGCAGGCCGCCGTCGTCCCGCCGCCCGGGGTCTGACCCCGCCCTCCCGCCGTGGCCGGAGGGCGGCCGGTCAGTCGAAGCGGACGGCGATGACCGCGACGTCGTCGCGGCGGTCCAGCTCGGCGGCGACGGCGTGGTCGCAGAGGTCGGCCGGCGAGGCGCCCACCGGAGCGGCGCGCAGCCGCTCCACCAGGGTGGCGATGCCCTCGTCCAGGTCGGCGCCGGGGTGCTCGATGAGCCCGTCGGTGTAGCCCAGCAGGGTCGACCCGACCGGCACCTCCAGGTGCAGGGACTCCCGGCTGGACCCGGTGTCCACCCCGACCAGCAGCCCGCTGACGCCGTCGAGCACGTCGACACCGCCGTCGGGACGGCGCAGCAGCAGCGGCGGGTGTCCGGCGTTCGCCACGCTCAACGTCCACGGCCGGCCCTCGCCCTCGGGCGGGGTGGCCCGCACGTAGGCCATCGTGGCCATCGAGGCCACGTGCAGGCCCTGCACCAGCCGGTCGACCCGGCCCAGCACGGCACCCGGGTCGGGGTCGGTGGGCTCCCAGACGCAGGCGCGCAGCAGCCCGCGGAGGTGGCCCATCGCGGCCGCTGCGGCCACGTCGTGCCCGACGACGTCGCCGATGGCGATGCCGATGGTGCCGTCGGGCAGCTGCAGCAGGTCGTAGAAGTCCCCGCCCACGTCGGCGGCGGTGGAGGCGCTGACGTAGTGCGCGGCCGAGGCGATCCGCGGGATCGTCGGCAGCTGCGGCAGCAGGGAGCGCTGCAGGGTCTCGGCGACCTCGTGCTCCTGCTGGTAGAGCCGCACGTTGTCCATGGCCAGCGCGGCGCGGCGGGACAGGTCGTCGGCCAGCTCGACGTCCTCGCGGGCGAAGGCCCGGTCCGTGCTGGTCATCACCAGCGCCATCGCGCCCAGCGTGCGGCGGCGGGCGACCATCGGCACGGTCAGCACCGAGGTGCCGCCCAGCTTGCGGAACAGCGCCTCGGTCGAGGGGTGGGTGAAGATCGCGCCCATCCGCTCGGCGGTCATCTCGGGCACGTGCACCGGCTTGGAGCCCTCCAGTGCCTGCCGGCTCGGGGAGCCCTCGGGCAGGTGCATGGCGTGCAGGTTGCTGAACTGGCGCAGCTCCTCGGCCATCCCGTCCCGGTGCCGCGCGGCGGTCTCCCGGACGTCGCCGTAGGGGTCGACGAGGGTGATGAAGACCCAGTCGGCCAGCAGCGGCACGCACAGCCCGGCGAGGCGGTCCAGCAGCTCGGTCATCTCCAGCGTCGCCGACAGGGTGCTGGTGGCCTCGGCCATCAGGGCCAGCCGGCTCTGTGCGATCTCGGCCTCGGCCTGCGCCCGCTCGGCGTCGGCGCGGGCCTGCTCGGCGATGGCCTGCGCGGTCTCGGCCTCCCGGCGGGCAGCCTGCTCGGCGGCGAAGGCGGCCTCCCGCTCGCCCTCGACCCGGACCCGCTCGGTGACGTCGGTCTGCACGCCGACGAAGCTGACCAGCTCGCCCTGGCCGTCGAAGACCGGGCTGATGGACAGCTGGTTCCAGAAGGCCGTGCCGTCCTTGCGGTAGTTCAGCAGCGTCTCGGTGATCGGCCGCTGCTCGCGCAGGGCCGCCCGGATCGCCGCCACCGAGGCCTCGGAGGTCGCCGGCCCCTGCAGGAAGCGGCAGTTGCGGCCCACCGAGTCCTCGTAGGAGTAGCCGGTGACCCGGCCGAAGGAGGGGTTGACCCAGACCAGCGGGTCGTCGGGCTGCCGCGGGTCGGTGATGGTGAAGCAGATGTCGGTGGCGACCACGGCACGGTCCCGGAGGGCCTGCAGCTGGGCCTCCGGGTCGTCGCCGGAGGCGCCGGCGTCGACCTGCAGGAAGACCACGAGGGCCAGCCGGTCGCCGTCGCCGTCCTGGGAGAGCGGGAAGCCGGTGACCCAGAGGGTCTGGCCGTCGACCTCGTCCGCGGCGTCGGCCCGGTCGGCGTCGGAGCTGCGGTGCGGGAGCAGCCGGACGGCCTCGCCGACGACCGGGCGGCCGCCGGCGACCTCGGACAGCGGGCTGCTGGTGCTGGCCAGCGGGGCGCCGGTGAGGTCGGTCAGGCCGGCCGAGGCGCCCCACTCGTCGATCGGCAGCGGCAGGCCCACGCTGCCCGCCAACTCGACGGCGGCGGTGTTGGCGTAGACGACCGTGCCCTCGTTCTGGTCGATGACCAGCACGGCGACCGGGACGTCGGACAGCACCCCGGGCAGGGCCGAGGTGGCGCTGCGGCCGGTGTGCTCGGTGGAGTGGACGGCGGCGTTGGCCGCACCGACGATGTCGGCCTGCCGGCCGCGCTCACCACCGGCTTCGTCAGCGGACGCCGAGGCACCGGAGACCACTGCTGCGGCTTCCGGGGGGATCGTCGCGGCGTCGTCCCGCGTGTCGTCGCGCTCAGGCGGCACCGACACAGCCTATCCGGGGTGTCTGTTGCGCACCACGGGACGGCGTCAGCTGGGACGCTCCCGTTCCGCTGCTCCGTCCGGGCCCGGCTCGGCGTCCCGGTCGGACTCGGCGTCCCGGTCCAGCTCGCGCAGGTGGCGCAGCCACAGCAGACCCAGCAGCGGGAGCACGAGGGGGATGAAGCCGTAGCCCTGCCCGAAGCCCGACCACACGGTGGCGTCGGGGAAGGCCTGCCGGTCGGCCAGCGACAGGGTGCCGACGACGAGGACGCCGACCAGCTCCACCAGGCACGCGACGACGGCGGTGCGGCGTCCCGACCGGCCGCCGCGGGCCAGCCCGACGGTGGCCACCAGGTAGACCACGGCGGAGAACGCGGACAGCAGGTAGGCCAGCGGGGCCTCGTCGAACTGGGTGGCCAGCTGGACGGCGGCACGGGCACCCGCGGCCAGGGCGAAGGTGCCGTAGAGGGCCACCAGGACCCGGCCGGGGCCGGTGGAGGTGGAGCCGTCGGCCGGGCCGGTGGCGGGTGCGCCCAGGCGGTCAGGCACCGGTGGCCTCCCACAGCTGCAGCAGCCGCCACACCATGACCGCGACCACGAGGCCGGCGACGGCCAGCACGGTGCCGGCCCAGCGGGTCGGCTCGGAGCGGGACCACAGCACGCCCGCGACCGGGACGAGGACGACGCTGAACAGGTAGGCGAGGAACGTCGCGGTCTCCGGCGGCCGCTCACCGAGGGCCAGGCCGACCAGGACGAACGCGAGCTGGACCAGGAGCACCAGCTGCAGGACCCCGGCGGCGACGAGGTGGGCCAGCCCGGTGCGCCGGCGCAGCACCGTCGACAGACCGCCCAGGGCGGCGACGACGAGGGCCGCCACGGTCGCGGCGACCACCAGAGCCGGGATCATCGGCGTCCTCGGGCGGTGGTCACCGGGTCATCATCCCAGCGTGCCCCGGACCACCGGCGGTCGCTCCGACTACGAAACGGTCTCGTACCGGCGCCGAGGGCTGACCGGGCGGGGGGTGGTGAGGGAGACTCACGACATGACCGTCAAGGACCTCGTGGGGGACCTCTTCGACTCCCACGTCGACCGGATCACCCGCGAGCCGGTCCGGCTGCAGGTCCTCGTCGGCCTGCTGGAGGACCTCGAGGTCGCGGAGCCCACCACCCGGGTCGCGATGGCCGGGCTGCGCCGCGAGGGCGTCTTCGCGGCCAGCCGCTGCGGCCGGGAGACGCTGTACACGCCCACCGACCAGCTCCGGGCCGTGCGGATGCGGGCGGCCGAGCGCCTCGAGCAGCGCCTGCAGCCCTGGGACGGGCTGTGGCGGATGGTCATCTACACGGTGCCCGAGACCGAGCGGGCCACCCGGGAGCGGGTCCGGCGCACGCTGGGCCGGCACGGCTTCGGGATGCTGGGCCCGGCGACGTGGATCTCCCCGCAGGAGGCCGCGCTGGACGAGGTCCGTGCGGAGCTGGCCACCGAGCCCTTCGCCCGCCTCGACGTGCTGCGGGCGCAGATGGCCGACGCCGACATGCCGGCCACCGACCTGGAGCTCGCCCACCGCTGCTGGGACCTCGACGGTCTGGCGGCGGGCTGGCGGGAGCTGACCGCCGGCTTCCGAGCCCAGCTGGAGGCCCCCCGCCCGACGGGTGCCGCCGCGCTGCGCGCCCACCTGCGCTCGCTGCACGCGTTCACGGCCGCGGTGGGCCGCGACCCCTTCCTTCCCGTGGAGCTCAAGCCCGCCGACTGGCCCGGCCAGGAGGCCTGCGACACCTGGACGGCGCTGTCGGCCCGGCTCGGTGAGGCCGCCCGGGAGCACGTGGCCGCGCGGCTCTGCGAGGAGCCCGGCAGCGTCGTCGGCCCCCGGACGCACCAGGAGCAGCGCTCGCTGCGCTGACCGCGCACAGCGGTTCCACGTGGAACCTGAACCGATCTCGGCCCGGGCACGAACACCGGACATGAAGCGCGGTGACGTGGCCCCTGATTTCGAGCTGCCCGACCAGGACGGCACGCCCCGGCGGTTGTCCACGATGCTGGCCGACGGCCCGGTGGTGCTCTTCTTCTACCCGCTGGCGTCCTCCTCGGGCTGCACCACCGAGATGTGCACCGTGCGCGACGAGGCCTCCCGCTTCGCTGCCGTCGGCGCCCAGCGCATCGGCGTCAGCCGGGACTCCGTGGAGAAGCAGAAGGCCTTCGCCGAGGGCAACGGCTTCGACTACCCGCTGCTGGCCGACGTCGACGGCGCGGTCTGCGAGGCCTACGGCACCAAGCGGAACATGACCGCGGCGCCGGTCAAGCGGCACACCTACGTGATCGGGACCGACGGACTGGTCCGCGACGTCTTCAAGAGCGAGTTCCGGTTCGGCAAGCACGCGGACAAGGCGCTGGCCGCCCTCTCCCCCGCCTGAGGCCGACGCGAGACCCCCTGCCGGGCGGTGGCCGATCCGCCGCCCGGCAGGTGTCCCCTCACAGGCCCAGCTCGGCCCGGACCTCGGCGTCGTGCTCGCCCACGGCCGGGATCGACCCCACCGACCCCGGGGTCGCCGAGAACCGCGGGGCGACGGCGGGCTGCACCCGGCCCTCCACCTCGACGAACACCCCGCGCTCCCGGTTGTGCTCGTCCGCGGTGGCCTCCAGCAGTGACCAGACCGGCGCCACGCACGCGTCCGTGCCGGCGAACACCCGCCACCACTCGTCCCGGGTCCGGCCGGCGAAGACCTCGGTGAAGCGCTCACGCAGCGCCGGCCAGGCGGCCGGGTCCGCCCGGTCGGGCAGCGTGGCGTCGTCGGCCAGGCCCAGACCGGTGAGCAGCGCGGCGTAGAACTGCTCCTCCAGCGCGCCGACGGCCAGGAACTGCCCGTCGGCGCAGCGGTACACGTCGTAGAACGGCGCCCCGGTGTCGAGCAGGTTCACCCCGCGGGCGTCGGTCCACGCCCCGGTGTCCAGCATCCCGTGCAGCATCGTGGTGAGGACGGCGGTGCCGTCGACGATGGCGGCGTCCACGACCTGGCCCTGCCCCGTCGTCCGGGCGTGCAGGACGCCGGCGACGACGCCCAGGGCCAGGAAGACCCCGCCACCGCCGAAGTCGCCGAGCAGGTTGACCGGCGGAGCCGGTCGCTCGTCGGGCCGCCCGGAGGCGCCCAGTGCGCCGGTGAGCGCGATGTAGCCGATGTCGTGCCCGGCGCTGTGCGCCAGCGGGCCGGTCTGGCCCCAGCCGGTCATCCGGCCGTAGACCAGCCGCGGGTTCAGCGCGTGCGCCGGCTCCGGGCCCAGGCCCAGCCGCTCCATGACGCCGGGCCGGAAGCCCTCCAGCAGCACGTCGGCCCGCTCCACCAGCGCCCGGACGACGGTCAGGTCGGCGTCGTCCTTGAGGTCCAGGGCGATCGAGCGCTTGCCGCGGTCCAGCAGCGACGTCGCCCCCATCGAACCGACCAGCCCGGTCGAGGCGCTGCGCCGGTCGATCCGGACGACGTCGGCGCCCAGGTCGGCCAGCAGCATCCCGCAGAACGGGCCCGGGCCCAGCCCGGCGAACTCCACGACGCGTACTCCCTGCAACGGTCCGGCCACGGTGCCGTCCTCTCCTCGCGGTGTCGCCCCGCCTCGCCCCGGCATGGGATCCCTCGCATACGGCGCGCGCGTCCAGCGGTATGCGGGGGATCCCATGCCGAAGCGGGGCGCGGGCTCCTCGGTGGCATGCTGCCGCACCGTGCGGACCTACGGGGTGGTGGCCGCCGGCGGTGCCCTGGGGGCGCTGGCCCGGTGGGCGGTGGGGCGCGGGCTGCCGCACGGTCCGGGCGCCTGGCCGTGGGCGACCGTGACGGTGAACGTGACCGGCTGCCTGCTCATCGGCCTGCTGCTGGCGGTGCTGCTGGCCCGGGCGCCGGGGCACCCGTGGCTGCGGCCGTTCCTGGCGACCGGGGTGCTCGGCGGCTACACGACGTTCTCCGCCCTGGCCGTCGACGCCGTCCAGCTCGCCGACGCCGGCCGCTGGCCGGTGGCGCTCGGGTACCTGCTGGTCAGCGTGGTGGGCGGGCTGGCGGCCGTGGTGGTCGGGCTGGTCCTGGGGCGGGCGGCGGTCGGTCGTCCCGGTGTGGCGGAGGCCGGGGAGGGCCGGTCGTGACGGCGCTGTGGGTGGTGCTGGGCGCGCTGGTCGGTGCCCCGGTCCGGCTCGCCGCGGACCGGCTGGCCGTGCGGTGGCGGGGCGCGGGCAGCGTCGTGGGGATCCTGGTCGTGAACGTCGTGGGCAGCCTGGTGCTGGGCCTCGTCGTCGGCGCGCGGGACCTGTCCCCCGCGGTGGTGGCACTGGTCGGCGTCGGCTTCTGCGGGACGCTCACCACCTTCTCCACCTACGGGTACGACGTCGTCCGGCTGGTGGAGGGACGGCGGGTCGGCCGGGCGCTGGTGTACCTGACCGGCTCGTTGCTGCTGGGCGTCGGTGCGGCGACGATCGGGTACGTGATCGTCCGCTGACCTGCGACCGACGCGGGCGCTCAGTAGGGTCGGGGTCGGTATGGCAGCTGAGCAGAAGTCCGAGAGCCCCGTCGTCGTCGTCGCCAACCGGCTGCCCGTGGACCAGGTGGTGGCCCCGGACGGGTCGGTCAGCTGGACCCGCAGCCCCGGCGGCCTGGTCACCGCCCTGGAGCCGTTCGTGGCCGGGCGCGGTGGTGCGTGGGTGGGCTGGTCGGGGTCCTCCGGTGACGCTCCCGAGCCCTTCGAGTCCGGTGGGATGCAGCTGGTCCCGGTCGCGCTGAGCGAGGACGACGTCGACCAGTACTACGAGGGCTTCTCCAACGCCTCGTTGTGGCCGCTGTACCACGACGTGGTCGAGAAGCCGGAGTACCACCGGACCTGGTGGAACAGCTACGTGCAGGTCAACCGCCGGTTCGCCGAGAAGGCCGCCGAGGTCGCCGCCGAGGGCGCGATCGTCTGGGTGCACGACTACCAGCTGCAGCTGGTCCCGGCGATGCTGCGCCAGCTGCGCCCGGACCTGACGATCGGGTTCTTCCTGCACATCCCGTTCCCGCCCTACGAGCTGTTCACCCAGCTGCCGTGGCGCAACGCGATCGTCGAGGGCCTGCTGGGCGCGGACCTGATCGGCTTCCAGATGCCGGCCGCAGCCACCAACTTCGTCCAGCTGGCCAAGCGGCTGCACGACCTGCCCACCCGCGGCAGCACGATCGACTACGACGGGCGCACCGTCACCGCCCGGGCCTTCCCGATCTCCATCGACGTCGCCGCGTTCGACGAGCTGGCCCGCACGCCGGCGGTGCTGGAGCGGGCCGCAGAGATCCGCCGAGAGCTCGGCAACCCCGAGAAGATGGTGCTGGGGGTCGACCGGCTGGACTACACCAAGGGGATCAGCGTCCGGCTCGAGGTCTTCCTGGAGCTGCTGGAGGACGAGCAGGTCGAGGCGCCGTCCACGGTCTTCATGCAGGTGGCCACGCCCAGCCGTGAGCGGGTCGAGCACTACGTGACGATGCGCGAGACGATCGAGCAGCAGGTCGGCCACATCAACGGCGTCTTCGGCTCCACGTCGGGGCCGGCCGTGCACTACTTCAACCAGTCGATGCCGCGCGAGGAGCTCGCCGCCCTGTACCGGGCCGCCGACGTCATGCTGGTGACGCCGTACCGGGACGGCATGAACCTGGTCGCCAAGGAGTACGTCGCCGCCCGCAGCGACAACGCCGGCACCCTGGTGCTCAGCGAGTTCGCCGGGGCCGCCGCCGAGCTCAAGCAGGCCTACCTGGTCAACCCGCACGACAAGGACGGCGTGAAGAAGGCGCTGCTGCGCGCGCTGCGGGCCGACCCCGCCGAGTCGGCCAAGGCCATGAAGGCGATGCGCCGGTACCTGCTCAAGCACGACCTGGACCACTGGGCGAACTCCTTCTTCGACGCCCTGGAGGCGCAGGCGTGACCACCGAGCTGGGGCTCCACCTGGAGGACGCGCTGGACGTGCTGGCCCTGCGGCGACCGCTGCTGCTGGCCAGCGACTACGACGGCGTGCTGTCCGCGCTGGCCGACGACCCGCAGGCCGCCGGCCCCGAGCCGTGGGCGGCGGACCTGCTGACCCGCCTGGCCGGCGCGGAGGGTGTCACCGTCGCGCTGGTCAGCGGCCGCGGCGTCGCCGACCTGCGGGCCACCAGCGGCTTCACCGGCCCCTACCGGTGGGTGGGCAGCCACGGCGCCGAGTTCGACGGCGACCTGGACCCTGCGGTGCTGGCCGCGCGGGACCGGCTGGTCGCGGCTGTCGGACCGCTGGTGGAGGGCGTGCCCGGGGCGCGGCTGGAGGTCAAGCCGGCCGCCGTCGCCGTGCACGTGCGCACGGTTCCCGACCGGGACGCGGCCGGCGCGCTGCTGGCCGCCGCGGACGCGGCCGCCGAGCCCGAGGTCACCCGCAAGCCCGGCAAGGACGTCATGGAGCTGGCGCTCACCGCGGCCGACAAGGGCACCGCGCTGGTCCGGCTGCGCGACGAGCTGGGCGCCGACGCCGTCCTCTACCTGGGCGACGACGTCACCGACGAGGACGCCTTCACCGCCCTGGGCCGGGAGGACGTCACGGTCAAGGTCGGCGCCGGGACGACGGCCGCGCAGCACCGGGTCGCCGACCTGGACTCCGTGCGGGCCCTGCTGGAGCGGCTCGCGACTGCCCTGGCCGTCTGAGCCCGCAGCGCCTCCGAGCCCGCAGCGCTCTGAGCCCGCAGCAGCGCGTCACCTCACCGTCACGGGGAGGCGGCAGACTGCGCGCGTGGCCAGGGACCTGCGCGTGTGCTTCGTCGGCGACTCCTTCACCGCCGGCACCGGGGACGAGACCGGGTCGGGGTGGGTGCGGCCGTTGGTCGCGGAGGCCCGGGCGAGCGGGACGGCGCTGACCGCCTACGAGCTAGGCGTCCGCCGGGAGACCTCGCTGGACGTGGCGCGCCGCTTCCACGACGAGGTCGCCGCCCGGTTGCGCGACGGCGACGACCGGCGGGTGGTGCTGTCCTTCGGGGCCAACGACGTCTCGGCGCCCGCCGGTCGGCCGCGGGTGCCGCACGAGCGCACCCTCGCCGTCCTCACCGACCTGCTCGACGACGCCTGGGCCTCCGGCTGGGCCACCTTCGTGGTCGGCCCGCCGCCCTCGCTGGACCCGGCGCAGACCGCCCGCGCGATCGACCTGTCGCTGGGGATGGCGCAGGTGTGCGAGGAGTGCTCGGTGCCCTTCGTCGACGTCGCCGCCGGGCTCGCCGACGACGACACCTGGGCCTCCTCGGTCCGCGCCGGGGACGGCGTGCACCCGCTGGCCGCCGGCTACGCCCGCCTCGCCGACGTCGTCCGGGACCCGCTGCTGACCTGGCTGGACTGAGCCCGGGCCCGCTGTGCGGTGGTTGTGTAACCAAGGGACAGCGCCGATCGTGTGACGTGGGTCGCGCGCACCCCTAGCGTCCCGTGACGTGATCGCCGTCTCCCCAGCGTCGGGGGTGCACCTCCCGTGCAGCTGACCCGAAGAGGATTCCTCGCCGGAGCGCTCGCGCTGCCGGCCCTGTCCGCCCTGTCGGCCTGTGCCGGCACCGTCGTCTCACCCGGTGACCTGTCCCGCCTGCGCATGATGGTCCCGGCCAGCCCGGGCGGCGGGTGGGACACCACCGCCCGCACCCTGCAGCGGGTCGTCCAGCAGACCGGTGTCGCCCGCAACGTGCAGGTGTTCAACGTCGAGGGCGCCGGCGGCACCATCGGCCTGGGCCAGCTCGCCCGTGAGGACGACGACGCCCTGCTGATGATGATGGGCCTGGTCATGGTCGGGGCCATCGACACCAACGACTCGACCACCCGGCTCACCGACGTCACCCCGATCGCCCAGCTGATCGCCGAGACCGAGCTGATCGTCGTCCCGGCGGAGTCGCCGTACGAGACGCTCGAGGACTTCGTGCAGGGCTGGGCCGCGGACCCCCGCGGCACCCCGATCGCCGGCGGCTCGGCCGGTGGCACCGACCAGATCCTCGCCGGGCTGCTGGCCCAGGCGGTGGGCATCGACCCGATCGAGGTCAACTACATCGCCTACTCCGGCGGTGGGGAGTCCCTGGCGGCGCTGCTGGGCAACCAGGTCGCGGCCGGCATCTCCGGCACCGCCGACTACGGCCCGCAGGTGCAGTCCGGTGACCTGCGAGGCATCGCCGTGTCCACCGCGGAGCGGTCCAACCAGGTGCCCGACGTGCCCACGATCCTGGAGAGCGGCTACGACGTCGAGGTCACCAACTGGCGCGGCCTGATGGCCCGGCCGGGCATGAGCGACAGCGCCCGCGAGGACCTGATCGCGCTGGTCACCGAGGCCCACGACACCGACGAGTGGGCGGAGGCGCTGGACACCAACGGCTGGCTGGACACCTTCATGACCGGCGACGAGTACGGCGACTTCCTCGCCGAGGAGGAGACCCGCGTGCGCCAGGTCCTGACCGAGATCGGGTTGATCCAGTGAGCGCCAGCGAGATGGACCGTCCAGCAGAGCCAGTGAGCGCCAGCGAGACGGACCGTCCAGCAGGGCCGGTGAGCACGGGTGCGAACGCGAGCGCGGGCACCGAGCCCCGCACCACCGCCCGGAACACCGGCGAGCTGGTGCTGGCCCTGCTGCTGGCCGCCCTGGGCGTCTACCTGCTGGTCGACGCCGGGGCGATCGCCGTCCCGGGGTCGACGAACACCCTGGGCCCGCGGTTCTTCCCCTACCTGGTGGGCGGGCTGACCGTGGCCACCGGTGCGCTGCTGGCCCTGCGGGTGCTCCGCGGTGACCGGGCGGCCTCCGACGACAGCGAGGACGTCGACCCCGACGCCCCGACCGACTGGCGCGCCGTCGCCGTCATCGCGGTGGCCTTCCTGGCCCACGCGCTGCTGATCAACGTCATCGGCTGGCCGCTGGCGGTGGCGCTGATGTTCGCCGCGGTCGCCTGGGCGCTGGGGGCGGTCGGCATCGTCCGGCCCTTCCTCATCGGCCTGGCCGTGGGCTGCATCGCCTGGGTCGTGTTCGTGAAGGCCCTCAACGTGGCGCTGCCCGGCGGCACGGTCCTCGAGTTCGTGACGAGTTGGTTCTGATGGGCTTCGACGCACTGCTGGGCGGGTTCGCCGACGCGATCACGCCGGTCAACCTGCTCTTCGCGCTGCTGGGCGTGGTCCTGGGCACGGCGGTCGGCGTGCTGCCGGGCATCGGCCCGGCGATGACCGTGGCGCTGCTGCTGCCGGCCACCTACGTGCTGGAGCCGACCGCGGCGCTGATCATGTTCGCCGGGATCTACTACGGCGGCATGTACGGCGGGTCGACGACGTCGATCCTGCTGAACACCCCCGGTGAGTCCAGCTCGATCATGACCGCGCTCGAGGGCAACAAGATGGCCAAGGCCGGGCGGGGCTCGGCAGCCCTGGCCACGGCCGCCATCGGCTCCTTCGTGGCCGGCACGATCGCCACCCTGCTGCTGGCGCTGGTGGCCCCGACCGTGGTCGACCTGGCCATCGGGATCACCGCGGCGGACTACTTCGCCCTCGCCGTCATCGCCTTCGTCGCCGTCGCCACGGTGCTGGGGTCCTCCCCGCTGCGCGGGCTGGCCTCGCTGTGCCTGGGGCTGTACCTGGGCCTGGTCGGCACCGACGTGATCACCGGCCAGGAGCGGTTCACCCTGGGCATCCCGCAGCTGTCCGACGGCATCGACGTCGTGGTGGTCGCGGTGGCGCTGTTCGCGGTGGGCGAGTCGCTGTTCGTGGCCAGCCGGCTGCGCAAGGGCGCCGTCCAGGTCATCGACCACAAGGGCAGCTGGATGACCAAGCAGGACTTCGCCCGGTCCTGGAAGCCCTGGCTGCGCGGGACGGCGTTCGGGTTCCCGTTCGGTGCGCTGCCCGCCGGTGGCGCCGAGATCCCGACGTTCCTGTCCTACGCGACCGAGCGCAAGCTCACCAAGCACCCCGAGGAGTTCGGCAAGGGCGCCATCGAGGGCGTCGCCGGGCCGGAGGCGGCCAACAACGCGGCCGCCGCGGGTGTGCTGGTGCCGCTGCTGACCCTGGGCCTGCCCACCTCGGCCACCGCGGCGATCATCCTGGCCGCGTTCCAGGGCTACGGCATCCAGCCCGGCCCGACGCTGCTGACCACCGAGGGCCCGCTGGTCTGGGCGCTGATCGCCTCGTTGTTCATCGGCAACGTCATGCTGCTGGTGCTGAACCTGCCGCTGGTCGGCGTGTGGGTGAAGCTGCTGAAGATCCCCAGGCCCTACCTGTACGCCGGCATCCTGGTCTTCGCCTCGCTGGGCTCCTTCGCGGTCAACGCCGACCCGCTGGACCTGGTCATCCTCATGGTGCTGGGCCTGCTCGGGTTCGTCATGCGGCGCTTCGGCTGGCCGGTCGCCCCGGCGGTCATCGGGCTGATCCTGGGCCCGATCGCGGAGAACAACCTGCGTCGCGCGCTGGCCATCAGCGACGGCGACCTGGGCGTGCTGGTCGACACCTGGTTCAGCCGCGTCGTGCTGCTGCTGGCGCTGCTCGCGCTGGTCGGGCCGTTCCTGCTGCGCCTGGTCAAGGGCCGGCGGGCCACGCCTGAGGAGGTCCAGGCCGACGGGCACCTGGAGCACCGTGACGAGCGCAGCGTCACGTCGGGCAAGGACCAGTGATGGGAGAGGATCAGGCCATGGCCGTCGTCGTCGTGGGGTACGTCCCCAATGCCCGCGGGCGCGCAGCGCTCGACCACGCTCTCGTCGAGGCCCGTCGCCGGGACGCGCTGCTCGTGGTGGTCAACAGCTCCCGCGGGGACGCCCTGGTGGACTCGGACTTCCTGCAGGGCCAGGCGCTGCTGGACCTGCACGAGGAGC
Source organism: Modestobacter sp. Leaf380 (assembly GCF_001424485.1). Lineage (GTDB taxonomy): Bacteria > Actinomycetota > Actinomycetes > Mycobacteriales > Geodermatophilaceae > Klenkia. The sequence goes on along the minus strand of NZ_LMQC01000019.1, from coordinate 372,160 downwards.
TCACCGCCTCCGGGGTGCGCGCCGAGGTGCGCCAGCCGGTCCGCGGCCGGGACGTCTCCGAGGAGCTCACCGCGGTGGTCGAGGAGACCGGGGCCGAGCTGCTGGTCATCGGGCTGAAGAAGCGGTCGGCGGTCGGCAAGCTGCTCATGGGCTCGGCCGCGCAGCGCATCCTGCTCGACGTCGAGTGCCCCATCCTCGGGGTCAAGTCCTCACCGACGGGCGCCTGAGCAGCACGGACGCAGCACCGACGCAGCACAGCACGATCGGAGGGGCCGGGCAGCAGACGCTGCCCGGCCCCTCTGCCGTGGGTGCGGGGCGGTCGCCGTGTCGACGTCCCGCGGACGGTGACCCGCCTCCCGGGCAGCAGTTCGGTGACGACGCAACGGAACGGCGCGATACCGGGACTGATGGGGCCGAAGTGACGCGTGGTGCCGGAGACCACCGGCCGCCTGCCCGTCCTCAGGAGTCCCCCCGTGCCCGACACCGCTGTCCCCGCCCACGCCCGCCGGGGCCTCGCCCACCGCTCCCTGCGCACCAAGGCCGCCGTCCTGCTCGCCGTCGTCCTGGCCGCCGTCGGCGCCCTCGTGGGCACCCTGCTCGTCGGCAACGCGCGCATCTCGGAGGAGACGAGCCGCCTGGAGCAGCTGTCGACCGCGCAGACCCTGGTCCTGCAGCTCGACACCCGGGCCAGCGAGCTCAAGGTCGACGGCTACAAGGCCCTCGTCCGTGAGGACCCCGCCGCCCAGCAGGCCGACGTCGTCGACGACCAGGGGCAGGTGACCGACCTGCTCGCCCAGCTGGCCGAGATCCCGCTCACCGGGGACAGCGCTGCCGCCGTCGCCGGCCTGACCGGCGCCTTCGAGACCTACGTGGCCGACATCGGTTCCTTCGTCGACGACGCCGTCGCCGACCAGGAGGGCACCCGCTCCCGGTGGGCCGACGTGCAGACCGCCAACGACGTCACCGACGAGGCCGTCGGCACCGCCAAGGACGCGCTGGCCGCCGAGGTCGCCGCCGCCGGCGCGGCGCTGACCGCCACCACGGCGACCACCGGCTGGACCGCGGTCGCCGTCGCACTGGCCGGTCTGCTGGTGATCGGCTGGGTCGGCCGGACGACGCTGCTGTCCATCACCCGTCCCGTCGGCCGGGTGCAGAAGGCCCTCGAGGCCCTCGCCGGGGGCGACCTCACGGTCAGCCCCGACGTCCGCTCCGACGACGAGATCGGCCGGATGGGTGCCGCCCTGGAGCGCGCCCAGTCCTCGCTGCGCACCCTGGTGGGCCAGGTGGCCGCCGCCGCCGACGCGGTCGCCGCCTCCGGCCAGCAGCTGTCGGGCTCCAGCGCCCAGATCGCCGTCTCCGCGGAGGCGACGTCCGTGCAGTCCGGGGTGGTGTCCGGTGCCGCCGACGAGGTCTCCCGCAACGTGGCCACCGTCGCCGCCGGCGCCGAGGAGATGAGCGCGTCGATCCGGGAGATCGCGCAGAGCGCCAACGAGGCGGTCCGGGTCGCCGGCACCGCCGTCACCGAGGCCGAGGCCACCAACGCCACCGTCGTCCGGCTGGGCGACAGCTCCAAGGAGATCGGGGACGTGGTCAAGGTGATCACGTCCATCGCGGAGCAGACGAACCTGCTGGCGCTCAACGCCACCATCGAGGCGGCCCGTGCAGGCGAGGCGGGCAAGGGCTTCGCCGTCGTCGCCAACGAGGTCAAGGAGCTGGCCCAGGAGACGGCCCGCGCCACCGAGGACATCGCCCGCCGGGTCGAGGCCATCCAGGGCGACACCGCCGCTGCGGTCCAGGCCATCGGCCGGATCTCGGTGACCATCGGGTCGATCAACGACTACCAGCTGACCATCGCCAGCGCGGTGGAGGAGCAGACGGCGACGACGAACGAGATGTCGCGCAGCGTGGCCGAGGCGGCCAGCGGCTCGACCGAGATCGCCGCCAACATCGTCGGGGTCAACTCCGCCGCCGGGGCCACCACCCAGGCGCTGGGGCAGACCCGGGTCGCCGTGGACGAGCTGTCCCGGATGGCGGACGACCTGCGCACCACCGTCGGCCGCTTCCGCTTCTGAGAGCGGGCGGGGCGGAGGGTGGTGGCGCAGCAGACCTGCGCCCCCACCCTCCGCTCAGGCGATCTGGAAGGAGCGCTTGGACAGGCCCATCATCCAGCCCTCGACGGTGGTGGTGACCGGCTGCTCGGGGTCCGCGGCGGCGCCGAGGGTGACGAACAGCGGGGTGAAGTGCTCCACCGTGGGGTGGGCGTAGGGCAGGCCCGGGGCCTGTGCCGCGTAGTCGGCCAGGCCCTCGACGTCACCGCGGGCCAGGGCGTCGGCGGCCCAGGCGTCGAAGTCCGCGGACCAGGACGGCACCGTGCCGCTGGTGACGGACTCCCGGGTGAGGAACGGCAGGCCGTGGGTCATGAACCCAGAGCCGATGACCAGGGTGCCCTCCTCGCGGAGCTCGCGGACCCGGCGGCCCAGGTCCAGCAGCCGGTGCGGGTCGTGGGTGGGCAGGCTCATCTGCAGCACCGGGACGTCGCCCAGGGGGTACATGACCTTCAGCGGCACCCAGGCGCCGTGGTCCAGGCCTCGGGAGCGGTGCTCGTACACCGGCTCGGAGTCCGGCATGGCCGCGGCGACCCGGCGGGCCAGCGCCGAGGCGTCCGGCGTCCGGTACTCCATCTCGTGGTAGCGGCGGGCGAACCCGCCGAAGTCGTAGACCAGCGGGGTGCCCGCGGCCGACCCGGACAGCGACAGCGGCGCCGACTCCCAGTGCGCGCTGATGATCAGCACGTCCTTGGGCTTGGGCATCGACAGCGCCCAGGTGTGCAGGTCGCGCATCCACGGGCCGTCGTCGAACAGCGGGGGCGCGCCGTGGCTGAGGTAGAGGCTCGGCAGGGCGTCGTCCCCGTCGGTCCAGGAGCGCTGCTCACGCGCGGCCGGCAGGGCGTCGACGAGGAAGTCGTCGAACGCCCCGGCGGGCACCTGCGGGTCGAAGATCGAGGTCACGGGTGCACCCTAGGCCGATGTACTTGATAAATCAACAAAACAGGTCCGGACTCAACTATTCCGACCCTGTGCCGACCTGAACTCCGGACGACCCTCCGGTGGGCAGTCCGGACGAGGGGTGTTCCACGTGGACCAGACGACGGGCCGACGACTGCGGACGGCGCGAGCCGCTGTCGCACTGCTGCTGCTGGGCGCCGTGCTGCTCACCGTCGGTCCGGCGCAGCGCGCCGTGCCGGTCGACAGCCCGGCGCTGGCCACGGTCAGCGACGCCGACCCGCTCCCGCCCACGAACGTGCAGATCACGGTCGGGGACCGCCGGTTCACCACGATCAGCTGGACGGCGTCCAGCGAGCCGAACCGCAGCGGCTACCTGGTCCGGCTGGGGTCCACCTCCATCACCGTGAACGGCGCCGACGCCACCTCGACGGGGACCGTGGCCGCCCCGGCCTTCACCGGGCTGACCAACGGCACGGACTACACCGTCGAGGTGGTCACCCAGACCCGTTACGGGTTCCTGAACCTGGCGTCGGCCACCGGCACGGTCGCCACCACGGCCTCCGCGTACCCCCAGGACGGTCTCGCCCCCGCTGCACCGACCGGAGTCACCGCGGCGCGCGGGGAGAACCGGGTCACGGTCTCCTGGGCGGCGAACACCGAGACCGACCTGGCCGGCTACCGCGTCCTGCGCGACGGCGTGGTCGTCAGCCCGACGGTCACCGGTCCCCGCACCTTCGTCGACACCGGCCTCGTCAACGACCGCGCGTACAGCTACACCGTGCAGGCCGTCGACGTGAGCCGGCAGTGGTCGGCGGGCTCGTCGCCCGCCGTGTCGGCGACCCCGACGGACCTGACAGCACCCGCGGCGCCCACCGGGCTGACCGCGGTCCGCGGCGACGGCCGGGTGACGCTGTCCTGGACGGCCGCCACCGAGCCCGACCTGGGCTCCTACCGGCTGCTGCGCAACGGGACCGAGGTCGCCACGGTGACCGGGACGACCACCACCGTGGACACCGGGCTGGTCAACGACACGACCTACACCTACACGCTGGTCGCGGTGGACACCCACGGCAACCGGTCGCCTGCGTCGGCCCCCGCGGTGTCCGCGACCCCGACCGACCTGACCCCGCCCGCGGTGCCCACCGGCCTGACCGCGGTCCGCGGCGACGGCCGGGTGACGCTGTCCTGGACGGCCGCCACCGAGCCCGACCTGGCCTTCTACCGGGTGCTGCGCGACGGCGTCGAGGTCGCCACCCGGACCACCCCGGCCCACGTGGACGGCGGGCTGACCAACGACACGGTCTACCGGTACGCCCTGGTGGCGGTGGACACCCACGGCAACCGCTCGGCGGCGTCCGCGCCCCCGGTGGCCGCGACGCCGACCGACCTGACCGCGCCGGCGGTGCCCACCGGGCTGACCGCCACCCGCGGGGACGGTCGGGTCGACCTGACCTGGACCGCGAACACCGAGCCCGACCTGGCCGGCTACCGGGTCCACCGCGACGGTGTCCTGCTCACCACGGTCGCCGCGCCGGCGACCTCGCTGGCCGACGTCGGGCTGACCAACGACACCACGTACCGGTACACGATCACCGCGGTCGACACCCACGGCAACGCCTCGCCGGCCTCCGCGCCGGCCGTGTCCGCCACGCCCACCGACCTCACCCCGCCGGCCCCGCCGACCGGGCTGACCGCCGGCCGGGGGGACGGTCGGGTGACGTTGTCCTGGGCGGCCGCCACCGAGCCCGACCTGGCCTCCTACCGGGTGCTGCGCGACGGCGTCGAGGTCGCCACGGTCACCACCCCCGCCTTCGTCGACGCCGGGCTGACCAACGACACGACCCACCGGTACTCCCTGGTCGCCGTCGACACCCACGGCAACCGGTCCGCGGCGTCGGCCCCCGAGGTGCCGGCCACCCCGACGGACCTGACCGCGCCGGCGGTGCCGACCGGGCTGGTCGCCGTCCGCGGGGACGGCCGCGTCGACCTGGCCTGGGCGGCGAGCCCGGAGCCGGACCTGGCGTCCTACCGCCTCCACCGGGACGGCGTGGTGCTGGCCACGGTCCCGGCCGGCACCACGACGCTGGCCGACACCGGGCTGACCAACGACACCACGTACCGCTACGCCATCTCCGCGGTCGACACCCACGGCAACGTCTCCGCCACCTCCGACCCGGCGGTGCCGGCCACCCCGACCGACCTCACCGCGCCGGCCGCCCCGACCGGGCTGACCGCCACCCGTGGGGACGGCCGGGTCGACCTGACCTGGGCGGCGGCCACCGAGCCGGACCTGGCCTCCTACCGGGTGCTGCGCGACGGTGTCGAGGTCGCCACCGTCACCGCCCCGTCCCACGCCGACCCGGCGCTGACCAACGACACCGCGTACCGGTACACCGTCGTCGCCGTCGACTCCCACGGGAACCGCTCGCCCGAGTCCGCCCCCGCCGACGCCACCCCGACGGACCTGACCGCGCCGCCGGCCCCGGTCGACGTCGTGGCGACCCCCGGGGAGCGGCGGGCGACCGTCAGCTGGGCGCCGCCCACCGCCGTGGACGTCGTCGAGCACCGGGTGCTGCGCGACGGCGTCGTCGTCGCCACCTCGCAGGGCACCTCGGTGCTGCTCACCGGCCTGGAGCCCACGGCGGTGACGTTCACCGTGGTCGCCGTCGACGGGCACGGCAACGTGTCCCCCGCGTCGGCCGCCGTCACCGTCACCCCCCACGACACCACCGCCCCCGCGGCGCCCACCGGCGTCGCCGGGCGGGCCGGGGACGCCACGGCCACGGTGTCCTGGCAGCCGGTGGGCGACGCCGACCTCGCCTCCTACCGGGTGCTGCAGGACGGCGTCGTCGTCGCCACCGTGACCGGGACGACCGCCACCGTGAGCGGTCTGGTGAACGGCACCCCGTACCGGTTCACCGTGGTCGCGGTCGACGGCACCGGGAACGCCTCCGCGGAGTCCGTCGCGGTCACCGTCGTCCCGGTGGCCACCACCGTGCCGACGCTGGGCTCCGGGGAGACCGGCGGGCTGGCGGCGAGCCGGGACGGCCGGTTCGTCGTGGTCGGCACCCGGGCGCAGCTGGACCCCGCGGACACCAACTCCGCCTACGAGCTGTACCTGCTGGACCGCACCGCCGGGACGGCGACCCGCATCGCGCCGCTGCCGGCCACCGCCACCGGGGCGTCGGACCCGACCAACACCGCAGCCCCGGCGGTCAGCGACGACGGCCGCTACGTCGCCCTGGCCACCACCGCGGCGCTGGTCCCGGCCGACACCAACCGGCTCGCCGACGTCTACCGGCTCGACCTGCGCACCCGGACCTGGTCGCTGGTCAGCGTCCCGGTGGCCGGGACGGTGAGCCCCACCGTGGCCGGCACCGTGCTGCAGTCCGGCGCGTCGGTCGCGGCCACCAGCCCGACGGTGGCGATGAGCGCCGACGGCGACCTGGTCGTCTTCTACTCCGCCCGGGCCGACCTGGGACCCCGGGACACCAACGGCGCCGTCGACGTCTACGCCAAGCGGCCCTCCACCGGCGTCGTCACCCGGGTCTCGACGACGGCGACCGGCACCGACCTGCCGCGCACCGCGACCGGGCCCGCGCTGGCGCTGACCCCGGATGGCCGCACCGTGGTCTTCCCGGCGACCAGCTCCAGCGGCCCGCTGGTGCTCTACCGCAAGACGCTGAGCGGGCCCGGTGCCGGCGAGGCGGTCGTCGTCTCCACCGTGGTCGCGGCCGGGCGGACGACGGAGGTCGCGGTCTACCGGGACGCCGGTGACGTCGCGGTCTCCGACGACGGCCGGTACGTGGTCCTGGTGACGGCGGCCAAGCCGGCCGCGCCGGGGACCAGCTGGTCGACGGGGCTGGCGTACCGCAAGGACACCGTCACCGGGGCGCTGGACCCGCTGGGCACCGGGCAGACCGGCAGCTGGGAGCACCAGGTCGGGCTGGACCCCACCGGCCGGTACGCGTTCTACTCCACGACCGCGCCGCTCGCTGCCGCCGACACCAACGGGCACACCGACGTGGCCCGGCGGGACCTGGACACCGGTGCGCTCACCCTGGTGACCGCCGACGCCGCCGGGCGGCCGACCACCGGTCCGACCGGCGCGGTGACGACGGCCGAGTACGGCCGGGTGCTGCCGGTGACCGGTGACCTGGTGCTGCTGACGACGTCCCAGGCGCTGCTGCCCAGCGACGGCAACCGGCTGCGCGACCTCTACGCCAAGGACCTCGGCAGCGGGGTGGTGCTGTCGCCGGTCCGCTGAGCGCGGGTCGGCGCGACCAGCCAGACCGCCTGGTACGGGGCGAGCTGGACGGCACCGTCGGAGACCCGGGGCCGCTCACCGGTCAGGTGGTCCACGACGGTGGTGGGGTCCAGTCCCAGGTCGGTCAGCACGTCGAGCGGCACGTGCCGCGGCTCGGGCGCGGCGTTGTAGGCGCCGAGCACGGCACCGAGCGGGTGCCGGCGGGCGACCAGCAGCACCGCCGGGTCCCGCGGGTCGAGCACCTGGGCGGGGAACGCGGCGTGCAGCTGGGGCAGCGTCGCCCGGGCCCGGGTCAGGGCGGCGATCCCGGCGACGATCGCCGGGGAGTCCGGGGCGGGGGTGCCGTCGGGGGTCCAGGTCAGCCGGGGCCGGTGGGCCCACCGGTTGTCCTCGGCGTGGCCGGGCTCCTCGGCCCAGTGCGGGTCGTCCAGCAGGCCCAGCTCGTCCCCGGACCACAGCACCGGGACGCCACCGAACCCGAACACCACCGCGTGGGCCAGCAGCACCCGGGCCACGGCGTTCGGGTCCCAGGCGCCCAGGCCGGCCAGGGAGGCGGCGGTGCCGGAGATCCGCCGGTCGCCGGTGGCCTCGTTCTCCCCGAAGACCAGACCGCGGGCCCAGGAGCCGGGGAACTGCCCGGAGTACCAGTCGGAGAGGAAGGCCCGGTGCGCCGGGCCGGACAGCCCGACGGCGGCCGCGTCGCCGTCGTCGACCGCCCAGCCGATGTCGTCGTGGCAGCGCACGTAGGTGGTCCAGGCCGTCGTGGACGGCGGGACCGGCAGCGCCTGCAGCGCCCGGGAGGCGAGCACCGCGTCACGGGAGGCCAGCATCGACCACACCTGGACCATGAGCCCGTTGTGGTAGGCCAGGTCGCTGACCTTCCCCCAGTGCTCGCCGGTGCCCAGGTAGGCGACCAGGTCCCGCGGGCCGACGATCGCCTCGGCCTTGAACAGCAGCGCCGGGCAGGCGATCCGGGCCACCGTGCGCAGCGCCTGGGTGAGCGCGTGCACCTCGGGCTGGTTCTGGCAGTCGGTGCCCAGCCGCTTCCAGGTGAAGGCGATCGCGTCCAGCCGGAGCACCTCGACGCCGTGGTTGGCCAGGTCCAGCACCACGTCGGCGTAGGCGCAGAAGACGTCGGGGTTGGCCCAGTCGACGTCCCACTGGTAGCTGTTGAACGTCGTCCACACCCAGCCGTCGAGCTCGGCGTCGAAGGTGAAGCTGCCCGGTGCGAGGTCCGGGAAGACCTCGGGCAGCGTGGCCTCGTGGGCGTCGGGCAGGGTCCGGTCGGGGAAGACGTGGAAGAAGGCGCGCGCGGCCGGGTCGCCGGCCCGGGCCGCCCGGGCCCAGGCGTGCTCGCGGGCCACGTGGTTGAGCACCAGGTCCAGGCACAGGCTGATCCCGCGGCCGCGCAGCTCCCGGGTCAGCGCCCGCAGGTCGGCCGTCGTGCCCAGGTCGGGGCGGACGGCGCCGAAGTCGGCGACGGCGTACCCGCCGTCGTTGGGCGGTGGGCCGGGGGTGAGCACCGGCATGAGGTGCAGGTAGCCGACGCCGAGGTCCTGCAGGTACCCGGCCCGCGCGGCGACGGCGGCCAGGTCTCCGGCGAACCGGTCGGCGTAGGCGGCGTAGCCCACCAGCCCGGGCCGCTGGAACCAGTCCGGGGCCAGGGTGCGGCGCAGGTCCAGGGCGTGCAGCTCCTCGTCCCGCTCGGCGAAGGCCGCGGCGGCGGCGGCCAGCAGCCGGTCGGCGACGGCCTGCGGGTCGGGGTAGAGCGGGGTGAGCCCGGCCAGCAGGTCGGGGAGCCACCGGTCGACGCGGGCCCGGAAGAGCTCCTGCCGGTGCGCGGGCAGGGTGGCGAGGACGTCGTCGACCGGGGGCACGGCAGCAGCATCGCAGCCGGTGGCGGGGTCAGCGCTCGGTGGACCACCGTCGGGCCGACAGGTCCTCGATCATGGTCACCAGCTGCTCGCGCAGCCCGGGGAGGTCGGCGACGGCGTCGCCCAGCACCCGCTCGGCAGCGGCGTCGGAACCCGCCTCGGCCAGGGCCGTCCGTCCGCCGTCGGTGACGGAGACCTCGACGCGCCGGCGGTCGGTGGTCGAGCGGGCCCGGCTGACGTGCCCGTGCCGCTCCAGTCGCTCCAGCACCCGGCTCATGGTCTGGTCCTCGACCTGCATGGCCTGGGCCAGCTCGCGTTGGGACCTGGGTCCCGACCCGAGCATCCAGAGCACGGCGAACGAGGCGTGGTTCAGACCCCATCCGGCCAGGTGGGAGTCCCAGGCGTGTTCGGCCAGCCGGGCGGCCGTGGACAGCAGCCGCCCGGTCGCCCAGGTCCGGGGGTCGTTGCCCACCGGTTGCTCGTCCACGTGACACCCCGATCCGGTGACGATTGCTCAGCTTGCTGAACATACCTGCTAGGTTTCCTCAGCAGGCTGACCATCTTGCGCCGCCCCCCGCCCGACCGCGAGCCAGGAGCCCCCATGGCCGGCACCACCCCCACCCGCTCCCACCGCCGGCTGCGCTGGCTGCTGCCCGCGGTGCTGCTGCTCGCCTGGCTGGCGCTGTCCGCCGTCGCCGGGCCCTACAGCGGCAAGCTGTCGGAGGTCCAGTCCAACTCCCAGAGCGACTTCCTGCCCTCGGAGGCGGAGTCCCAGCGGGTCGCCGAGCTGTCCGCGGGGTTCAGCGACAGCGAGGCCTTCCCGGCCTTCGTGCTGCTGGAGTCCGACACCCCGCTGACCCCGGCCCAGCTGACCGACTTCGCCGACTTCGCGGCGTCGGTCCCCGACATCGAGGTGCCGGTGGCCGGGGCACCGGCCGAGCGGGTCGGGGAGTTCCTGCTGCCCGGGGACATCCCCGTCGTGCCCAGCGAGGACGGCCTGGCCGTGCTCGCGCTGCTCACCTTCGACACCGATCAGGTGCTCGAGACCCTCGCCGACGGCCAGAACCCGGTCGTCGCCGCCGTCGAGCAGCTCCGCACGGTCGTCCCCGACCTGGGCGGTGAGGTCTTCCTGGCCGGGCCGGCCGCCACCACCGCCGATCTCGTCTCCGCCTTCGGCGGCATCGACGGCACGCTGCTGCTGGTCGCCGGGATCGCCGTGCTGGTCATCCTGCTGGTCGTCTACCGCTCCCCCGTGCTGCCGTTCTTCGTGCTGCTGACCGCCGGGTTCGCCCTCACCACCGCCAGCCTGGTCGTCTACCTGCTCGCCGACGCCGACGTCGTCACCCTGGACGGGCAGGGCCAGGGCATCCTGTCGATCCTGGTCGTCGGCGCCGCGACGGACTACTCGCTGCTGCTCGTCGCCCGCTACCGCGAGGAACTGCGTCGCCACGACGACCGCTACACCGCGATGCGCCGGGCCTGGCGGCAGACGCTGGAGCCCGTCACGGCCAGCGCCGCCACCGTGGTGCTGGGCCTGCTGTGCCTGCTGCTGGCCGACATCGGCCCGACCCGCGGGCTGGGCCCGGTCGCCGCCGTCGGCATCGTGTCCGCGGTCCTCGCCGCGCTGACCTTCCTGCCCGCGCTGCTCGTGCTGCCGGGACGCACCTCGCCCGGCCAGCACGGCCGCTGGGTCTTCTGGCCCGGTGTCCCGCAGGTCGGCTCGAAGGGTCCCGAGGTCACCGGGGTGTGGGCGAAGGTGGCCCGGCTGGTGGGCCGCCGCCCGGTCGCGGTCGGCGTGGTCAGCACGCTGGCCCTCCTCGTCCTGGCTGCCTTCGCCCCGACCCTGGACACCCGGGGCGTCTCGATCAGCGACACCTTCCTGGACCGGGTCGAGTCCGTCGTCGGTGGCGAGGCGCTGGCCCGGCACTTCCCCGCCGGCTCGGGTTCCCCCACGCTGGTCGTGGCCCCCGAGTCCGAGCTGTCCGTCGTCACCACCGTGGTGCAGGACGCCGACGGCGTCTCCTCGGTCGTGCCCACCCTGGACGAGGCGGGGCAGCCGCTGGTCTCCGACGGCCGGGTCCAGCTGGAGGTCACCCTGGTGGACGCCGCGGACTCCCCCGCGGCCGAGGACGCCGTCGCCGCGTTGCGCACCGACCTCGACGAGGTCGACCGCGACGTGGTCGTCGGCGGGACCACCGCCCAGGCCCTCGACATCCGGGAGTACTCCACGGCCGACCGGGACCGGATCATCCCGGTGATCCTGCTGATGATCTTCGTGGTGCTCGCGGTGCTGCTGCGCTCGCTGCTGGCCCCGCTGCTGCTGGTGGTGGCCAACGTGCTGTCCTTCGCGGCCACCCTGGGCGCGGCCTCGCTGGTCTTCGACCACGTGCTGGACCTGCCCGGCGGCGACCCGACGGTGCCGCTGTACGCGTTCGTCTTCCTGGTCGCCCTGGGGATCGACTACTCGATCTTCCTGATGACCCGGGTGCGCGAGGAGTCGCTGCTGCAGGGCACCCGCCCCGGCGTGCTGCACGGCCTGGCGGTGACCGGCGGGGTGATCACCAGCGCCGGCATCGTGCTGGCCGCGACGTTCGCCGCGCTGGGCGTGCTGCCGATCCTCTTCCTGCTCCAGATCGCGTTCCTGGTCGCCTTCGGCGTCCTGCTGGACACCTTCGTCGTCCGCAGCCTGCTGGTGCCCGCGCTGGTGTACCTGACCGGCAAGAGGGTCTGGTGGCCGCACCCGGTGTCCCGCCGCGAGGAGCCCGCCCCCGCCGAGGGCGACGTCCTGCTCCCCACCGGGACCTCCACCCGATGATCGACCCGGCGCGGACCCTCAGCCCTCGGAGCGCCAGCGGTACTCCAGCTCCGGGCGGCCGGTCCCGCCGTACCGGGGCGTGCGGACGACGAGGCCGGCCTCGGCCAGGTGCTCCAGGTAGCGGCGGGCGGTGATCCTCGAGGCGCCGATCTGGGCGCCGGTCTCGGCCGCGGACAGCCCGTCCCCGGTCCGCACCGCGGCGACGACGGCGTCCAGGGTCTCCCGGCCCATGCCCTTGGGCAGCGGGGCCGGCCGGGTCGGGCGGGCGGCCTCCAGCACCCGGTCGACGGCGTCCTGCCCGGCGATGTCGCCGTCGGCGCGCAGCTGGGCGCGGTAGTCGGCGTAGGCGGTCAGCCGGTCCCGGAGCGCGGCGTAGGTGAAGGGCTTGAGCAGGTAGCCGACGACGCCCTGGGCGGCGGCGGCGCGCACCGTGGACAGCTCGCGCGCCGAGGTCACGGCCAGCACGTCGACGTCCCGGCCGGCGGCGCGCAGCCGGCGGACCAGCTCGATGCCGTGCGTGTCGGGCAGGTTCATGTCCAGCATCACCAGGTCCACCGGCAGCCGGCCCAGCGCGTCCCAGGCCGCCGCCCCGGTCCCGGCGACGGCGACGGCGACGAAGCCCGCGGTCCGGTCGACGTAGGCCCGGTGCGCGTCGGCGGCGACCGGTTCGTCCTCCACCACCAGCACCCGCAGGTCGCTCACGACGTCACTCCCGCGGTGCTGCGCAGCGGCAGCGACACCCGGAACTCCGCGCCCGGCCCGGGCCGGACCGACACGGTCCCCCCGTTGCGCCGCACGGCCTGCGCGACCAGCGCCAGGCCCAGGCCGCGGCCGTTCCCGCGCGGGCCGTCGGCCTTGGTGGACCAGCCGCGCTGGAACACCTGCTCGGGGTCCGGGACGCCGGGGCCGGTGTCCTCCACCCGCAGCTCCAGCATCCCGTCCTCCTCCCACAGCGACAGCTGCACCTCCCGGGGGGCGTCCCCGGCCAGGGCGGCGTCGATGGCGTTGTCCAGCAGGTTGCCCACGATGGTCACCAGGTCGCCGCCGGGGATGCCGGTGCTGCCCACCGAGGTGGCCGGGTCGATCTCCATCGCCACCCCGCGCTCGTGGGCGGTGGCCGCCTTGCCCAGCAGCAGCGCGGCCAGCACCGGCTCCTCGACCGCGCCGACCACCCGGTCGGTGAGCCGCTGGGCCAGCGCCAGCTCGGCGGTGGCGAACTCGACGGCCTCGGCGCTGCGGCCCAGCTCCACCAGCGACACCGTGGTGTGCAGCCGGTTGGCCGCCTCGTGCGCCTGGGCGCGCAGCGACTCGGCGAAGGCCCGCACGCTGTCCAGCTCCCCGGTCAGCGCCTGCAGGTCGGTGTGGTCCCGCAGCGTGACGACGGCGCCCACCGAGCGGCCCTTCGGCGTCGCCGGCGCCTGGTTGACCACCAGCACCCGGGAGCCGCTGACGTGCACCTCGTCGACCGCCAGCCGCTGCTGGGACAGCGTGGCGGCCAGCTCCGGGGACAGCCCCAGCTCGCTGACGTGCCGGCCGGTGACGTCGCCGTCCAGGTCCAGCAGTCGGCGGGCCTCGTCGTTGACCAGCTGCACGGTCCGGTCGCCGTCCAGCAGCAGCAGGCCCTCGCGGACGGCGTGCAGCACCGCGTCGTAGTACTCGAGCATCCGGGCCAGCGGGGCTGCGCCGAGGCCGTGGGTCTGCCGGCGGAGCCGGCGGCTGATCAGCCAGCTGCCCAGCGCGCCGACGGCCAGCACCGCGCCGGCCACGCCCAGCAGCTCGGGCAGGGCGGCGGTGACGTCGTCCCCGATGGCGGTCAGGACGATGCCCACGCTGACCAGCGCGACGACGTCGGTCGTGCTGCCCACCCGGAACACCGGCGCCACGGCACGGACCGAGGGGCCCAGCGTGCCGGCGTAGGTCTCGGTGAAGGTGTCCCCCGCCAGGGCGTCGTCGATGGTGCCGACGAACGGCTTGCCGATCTGCGCCGGGTCGGGGTGGGTGAACCGGGTGCGGTCGGGGGCCATCACGGTGATGAAGGAGGTGTCGGTGTCGGCGCGGACCTGCTCCACGTAGGGCTGCAGCACGAACGTCGGGTCCTCGGTGAGCACCGTCTCCCGGACCAGCGGGGAGTCCGCCAGGGTCTCGGCGATGCTGCGGGCCTGGTTGGTGGCCCGGTCCTCCACGGCGGTGCGGGCGTCCAGGACGGCGACCCAGCCCAGCGCGACGACGACGACCACCAGCACCAGGGCCTGCAGCCCCAGCAGCTGCCGGGCCAGGCTGCGACGGTCCGAGCGCGCGCCACGGCCCGGGCGGCCGACGGGGCCGCGGGCGAGGACGGCGGGGATGCGCACGGTGCGAGTGTGCCGCGTCCGCGCTGCCCAGCGCCCTGTCCGGCGCCACCGGTCGTGCACGCAATGAACGCAAGGGTGACCGCCATCACGCGACCGGTCATGGTCTACCCGTCGCCGGTCCCCGGCGACCGCACTCCAGGCCGGCCCGATCCACCGATCGCCCGCCACCGACTCCACAGGAGCAGTCCATGGCACAGCGCAGCGCCCCCCTCGACGGGGCACCGAAGGTCAAGCGCGACAAGACGCACTGGCTCTACATCGCGGTGATCATCGCCGTGGTCGCCGGCATCGTCGTCGGGCTGGTCTTCCCGGAGTTCGGCGTCGAGCTCAAGTGGCTGGGCACCGCGTTCGTCGGCCTGATCAAGATGATCATCGCGCCGGTCATCTTCTGCACGATCGTGCTGGGCATCGGCGCCATCCGGCAGGCGGCGCAGGTCGGCCGGATCGGCGGCCTGGCGCTGGGCTACTTCATCGCGATGTCGACCGTGGCCCTGGCCATCGGCCTGGTCGTGGGCAACATCCTGCACCCGGGTGAGGGCCTGCAGCTGACCGACGAGGTCCGCGGTGCCGGCCAGGAGCTCGTGGACACCAGCGCCGAGGGCGCACCCGAGGGCACCACCGGCTTCATCCTCTCCCTCATCCCGACCACGCTGCTGTCCTCGCTGACTGCGGGCTCGGTGCTGCAGGCGCTGCTGGTCGCGTTGCTCGTCGGCTTCGCCCTGCAGGCCATGGGCCGCGCCGGCGCCCCGATCCTCACCGGCATCGGGCACATCCAGAAGCTGGTCTTCCGCATCCTGGCGATGATCATGTGGGTCGCCCCGATCGGTGCCTTCGGTGCCATCGCCGCGGTCGTCGGCGCCACCGGCATCGACGCGCTGAAGAGCCTGGGCATCCTGATGCTGGGCTTCTACGCCACCTGCGCGGTCTTCGTGTTCGTCTTCCTCGGCGCGATCCTGCGGATGGTCGTCGGGATCAACGTCTTCACGTTCCTGAAGTACCTGGGCCGCGAGTACCTGCTGATCGTCTCCTCGTCGTCCTCGGAGACCGCGCTGCCCCGGCTCATCGCCAAGATGGAGCACATCGGCGTCAGCAAGCCCGTCGCCGGCATCGTCGTCCCGACCGGGTACTCCTTCAACCTCGACGGCACCGCCATCTACCTGACGATGGCCTCGCTGTTCATCGCCGAGGCCCTCGGCGACCCGCTGAGCCTGGCCGAGCAGATCAGCCTGCTGGTCTTCATGATCATCGCCTCGAAGGGTGCGGCCGGGGTCTCCGGCGCCGGCCTGGCCACGCTGGCCGGTGGCCTCTCCTCGCACCGCCCCGAGCTGCTGGACGGCGTCGGCCTGATCGTCGGCATCGACCGGTTCATGTCCGAGGCCCGCGCGGTCACCAACTTCTCCGGCAACGCGATCGCCTGCATGCTGGTCGCCACCTGGACCAAGGAGCTGGACCGGGAGCAGATGTCGGCCGTGCTGGCCGGCGACCGCCCCTTCGACGAGACCACGATGCTCGACGACGACCACGGCCCCTCGACCACCGAGGGCGACCCGGTCGACGCCGCCCCGGCCAGCGGCACCAACGCCGGCCCCGGCCAGCGCGACGCCGGCTACGCCGAGCGGTCCCTCGCCAAGGACTCGCTGACCTGATCCGCACCCCCTGACGCCGACGCCCGCGCCCCCCACGAGGGGACGCGGGCGTCGTGCTGTCCGGGTTCAGCGGGTGACGGCCGCCGGGACGGTGTCGGTGATCGCGGTGACGCCCTGTGGGGACCACAGCACCGAGAAGTGGTCGGTGTCGGGCACCTCGACCGCGGTGATCCCGGCCGGCTCCAGGCCGAGGCCGGCGAGCCGGACCTCGTCGTAGAGCCCGGGGCTCTCACCGAGCAGGCCACGGGTCGCCCACAGCAGGGTCGCCGGCACCGGCAGGGAGGCGCTGGCCTCGCGCACCATCTCGTCCAGCAGCACCTCGCCGCCGTCCACCCGCACGGCCCGGTCGACGACGGCGCTGCGCAGCCCGTCGCCGCTGGGCACCAGGTCCCGCTGCACGTAGGCGTCCACCGCCGGGTCCTCCAGCCACGGCCCGACCGCCGGGTGCTGTGCCCACCAGGCGCGGGCGTCGTCGAGGTCGGCGAAACGGAGGTCCAGGCGTTCCAGGGAGGGCCCGAGGACGGCGGCCAGCATCGCGTCGACGTCACCGGCCGGCGGGACGGCGAGCTGCAGCCCGCCGTCGACCAGCACCAGCCCGTGGACCAGGTCGCGGGCCGGGCCGGCGGCGGCCAGGGCGGCCACGAACCCGCCCATCGAGTGCCCGACCAGCACCGCCGCGTTCGCTCCGCCCTCCCGGTCGGCGCCGTACGCATCGAGCACCGCGGTGACGTCGTCGGCGTGCGCCTGCAGGCCGTAGACGCCGGGGACCTCGGCGCTGCCGCCGCGCCCGCGCAGGTCCACGGCGACCACCTCGTGCTCGCCGGCCAGGGCGGCGCCGACGGCGGTCCAGGCCGCGGCGTTGGCGGTGATGCCGTGCACCAGCACGACCAGGGGCGCCGAGGGCGCGTCGGCCGCCCAGTACAACGCAGCCAGCTCACCACCCTCGACCGGGACGCGGATCTCCTCGGGGGCGACGGGTTCGCTCATGGGCTCCCCCTGCCCACCCCGTTCCACGTGGAACCGGCCTCAGGCCATCTCGATGGCGAAGGCCACCAGGAAGCCCAGTGCGGTGATCAGCCCGGTCCAGGTCCGGGTCTCGGCGAACGCCTCCGGGATCATCGTGTCCGCGATCATGGTCAGGATCGCGCCCGCGGCGACCGCGGTGATCACCGCGATCACCTCGGGCGGGGCGCTGCCCAGTACCAGGTACCCGACCAGCGACGACAGCCCGGACAGCACCGCGATGCCGGACCAGACGCCGAAGACGTAGCGGGCCGAGCGTCCGCTGCGCTTCATCCCAGCCGCGCTGGACAGGCCCTCGGGCACGTTGGAGATGAACACCGCGGCCAGCACCGGCAGGCTCACCGCCCCGCCGGACAGCAGTCCGACGCCCAGCACGACCGACTCAGGGACGCCGTCCAGCAGGGCACCGACGGCGATCGCCGCCCCGCTGCCGGACTGCTCGTCCTCGCTGGGTTGCTGCCCGCCCGAGCGCTTGCGGTGCCGGGCGCCCCGCCGGGCCAGCAGGGCGTTGGCGCCCAGGTAGACCACCGCACCGCCGAGGAACCCGACGGCCGTGGCCGGCAGTCCGCCGGTCTCGGCCGCCTCGGCCATCAGGTCGAAGGCCACCGCGGAGATCAGCACCCCCGAGCCGAACGCCATCACCGAGGCGACGACGACCTGCGGCACCCGCAGGGACCAGGCGACCAGTGCGCCCAGCACCAGCGCGCCGCCACCGAGCAGGCCCCAGAGCCCGGCCTCCAACCACGTGGGCACCGCCCACCTCCCGTCGTCGGGGACGGCGGTGCCCACCGGCGCAGGGCTCAACCGGTCAGGAGGGCCAGGCGCTTGGTGATCGCGGCGACCCGGTTCCGGGGTCCGACCAGGCTCACCGCCCGGCAGGCCAGCCCGGCACCGGGCGTGGTCGCCAGCTCGGCGAGGTAGCCGTCGTAGACCCGGTGGGTCTGTGCGGCCCGGGGCATGTCCACGACCAGGACACCGACCGACCCCACCGCCTTCTCCCGGGCGGCGGCCAGCTCCTCGGCGGTCGCGGTCAGCACCGAGCAACCGGCCCACGGCAGGCCCGGGTGGTGCACTCCGTCGGCGTCCGGGCCGCCGTGGGCCAGCAGGTGGTCCACCGCCGCCCCGGTCGCGGCCGCCACGCAGGCGACGGCGTTCACCAGCTCACCGGCGGGCACCGCGGCGTCGACGACCACCACCCACTTCAGCCGGGCGTTGCGGGTCGGCTCGGCGGTGACCACCTCGTCGGGCAGGAAGCCGATGTCGTTCGCTGTCATGAGGTCACGCTAGGCAGATCGACGCCCTGTGTGGGCGCCTGCCGTACGTCGTTCGGCTGGAGCCGCCAGGATGGACGCGTGGACGAACTCGATGCGGCGATCCTGCGGGAACTGCAGTCCGATGCCCGGCGGACCAACCGGGACGTGGCGGCCGCCGTCGGGGTCGCGCCGTCCACCGCGCTGGAACGCACCCGGGCGCTGCGCGACCGCGGGGTGATCCGGGGCGCCACCCTCGACGTCGACCTCGCCGCCGTCGGCCGCCCGGTGCAGGCGCTCATCGCCATCCGGGTGCGGCCGCCGTCCCGCCGGGCGATCGAGGCCTTCCGAGACTGGGCGCAGGCCCAGCCCGAGACCATCGGGCTCTTCGTCGTCTCCGGGGCGGAGGACTTCCTGGTGCACGTGGCGCTGGCCGACAACCAGGCGCTGTACGCCTTCGTCGTCGACCGGCTCACCCAGCGGCCCGAGGTGGGCGACGTGCGCACCAGCGTCGTCTACGAGCACCTGCGCCGGCCGCCGCGGATCACCGCGACCGACGACTGACGACTGACGCTCAGCCGAACGCGGCCTCGAACAGCGCCCGCAGCTCCGGGCTGTCCACCCCGCTGCCCCCGCAGGAGCCGATCGTGCCGCCGTCGGCGGTGAGCAGGTACGTCGTGCCCTGCTGCAGCTCCAGCGGGGCGCCGTCCACCACGTCGCCGGCGTCGCCCTGCACCACCTCGACGGTGTCGGCGACGTCGCCGGCGAAGCGCTCCGTCGTCTCCAGGGTCACGGTGCCGCCCGCGATGCCGGTGACCCGGGCGGCGAAGGCGACGTCGCTGCGGGCCAGCGTCTCGGGGGTGAGGGCGGCGCAACTGGCTGCCGGGCCGCCGCCGGGCTGGGCGGTCAGCACGGTCGGGTCCCCGCCGGCGGTCAGCCAGAGCGCTCCCCCGCCGACGGCGACGACGGCCGCGGCGGCACCGGCCAGCAGCAGCGCGCGCGGACGGCGGTGGGTGTCGGGGGTGCTGCTGGTCGGGGCGGTGCTGGTCGGGGCGGTGCTGGTCACGGTGTCCTCCAGGAGCTGGTCCAGCCGGTCGGGCCGGAGTGCGGGCAGGTCGGGGAGGGGGTCGGCGGCGCGCAGTCGCCGGTCCAGGTCGTCGTCGGTCATCGGGTCCCCTCTCCTCGCAGTCCTGTGTCCGGCCGGGGCTCGGCTCTTCCGAGTTCCTCGCGCAGCCGCCCGCGGGCCCGGTGCAGCCGGATGGCGACCGCGTTCGGCGTGATGCCCAGCAGCTGGGCCAGCTGGGCGGTGGTCAGCTCGTCCCAGGTGGCCAGCCGGAGCAGCTCGGCGTCGGCGGGGCGCAGCCGGTCCAGGGCCGCGCGCACCACGGCGGCGTCGTCCAGCCGGCCGGCGACCGGCTCCGTGGGGTCGGGGACCGACGTCGGCTCGCTCCCGCCGAACCGCAGCGCCAGCCGGCCCTGTCGACGCCGCCCGCGCTCGGCGTTGGCCAGCTGCAGCCGGGCGATGCCGATCGCCCACGGCACCGGGTCGGCCGGGACGTCGTCCAGTCGCCGCCAGAGCACCAGCAACGTCTCGCCGAGCACGTCGTCGGCGGTGGCCGGGTCGGTGCGGCGGTGCAGGTGTCGGCGGACGGGCTCGACCACGGCGCGCACGACGCGCTCGAGGTCGGCCCGCCGCTGGTCCGGTGCGGTCCTCACGGGGTGCTCTGTCCGGGACCGCCGCCGGTCTTTCAGTCCGGGTGACGGAGCAGGTAGCGGCCGAAGTGCGGCACGGTGAAGGCGATCTGGCCGCGCTCGGCGCTGTAGACCAGGCCCTTCTTGATCAGCGCATCCCGGGCCGGGGACAGCGAGGCGGGCTTGCGGCCCAGGGACACGGCCACGTCGGAGGTGCCGACGGCGGCCCCGCCCGGCCCGCCCAGGTCGGCCATGGCGTGCATGTACTCCCGCTCGGCGGGGGTGGCCCGGTCGTAGCGGGAGCCGAAGAAGCCCACTGCCAGCTCGGCCTCGGCGGCCGGGGCGGCCATCGCGACGTCGGCGGCGGTGATCGGGCTGGTGGCGGCGACGTCCCAGGTGACCTTGCCGTAGGCCTGCACGAAGTAGGGGTAGCCGTCGGCGGCGGCGTAGAGGGCGTTCAGGGCGTCGGCCTCGAAGACGACGTCCTCCCGCTCGGCCGGGCCGACCAGCGCCCGGTCGGCGGCGGCCCGGTCCAGCCGGTCGATGCGCAGGTAGCGGAAGAGCCGCTCGGAGTAGGACTTGGACGCCGACAGCACCGCGGGCAGGTGCGGCAGCCCGGCCCCGACGACGATCAGCGGGGCGCCCTGCTGGGACAGCTCGTGGCAGGCCGCGCAGATGGCGCTGACGTCGTCGGCCTGCACGTCCTGCATCTCGTCGATGAACAGCGCGATGCCGCTGCCCACGTCGGCGGCCACCCCGGCGGCGTCGGAGAGCAGCTCGACCAGGTCGATCTCCATGTCCCCGCTGTCGGCCCTCCCGGTCGCGGCCGGGACGTCGATGCCCGGCTGCCAGCGGTCCCGCACCTTCGCGTCCGGCGCCTGGCGCTGGGCGAAGGCCTTCACCACGCCGAGCACCTCCTGCACCGACTCCTGGTCCCCGTGCCGGGGGCCCAGCTCGCGCAGCGCCATGTGCAGCGCGCTGGACACCGGCCGGCGCAGCGACTGGTCGGGCCGGGCCTCGATCTTCCCGGTGCCCCAGCCGCGGGCGATCGCCGCCGAGCGCAGCTGGTTGAGCAGCACCGTCTTGCCCACGCCGCGGAGCCCGGTCAGCACCAGCGAGCGCTCGGGCCGGCCGTGCGCGATGCGCTCCAGCACGACGTCGAAGGCGGACAGCTCGGTGTCGCGGCCGGCCAGCTCGGGCGGCCGCTGACCGGCGCCGGGGGCGTACGGGTTCCGCACGGGGTCCATGTGTCGCACCGTATTCCGCTCTCTAGTCCCCGACGTAGAAGCTGGTAGAAGCGACTAGCGCGTGTCGCGGTGGGCAGTCCCCCGGGGTGACGCGCGAACGCTTCGACGGCTGGATCCTCGGCACCGGGACGACGTCGGGCACCCGGCTCGTGCTGGGCCACTGGCCGCGCTCCCCGCTGGGCGCGGTGTCCGACGTGATGGTCGAGCGCGCCGACGGGCACCGCACCCTGCTCGCCCAGACCGCCGAGCTCGCCGACTTCGTCGCCGCCACCTACTCCTTCGACGAGGTCCGGGTCGTCGACGTCGCCGTCGGGCGGGAAGCCGAGCACTGGGCGGTGGACGCCGGACCGCTGCGGCTGCGGGTGCGCGCCGGGCGCCGTCCGGGCCTGGGCTGGCTGCTGCGCGCCGTCCCTCCCCCGCTGGCCCGCACCCCCGCCTGGGTCGGCCTGCTCGACGGCCCGGCACAGCTGCTCACCGGCCTGCACACCCGCGGCTCGGCCGGGAACGGGCGCACCGAGTGGTACGGCGTGCAGGACCTGCACCGGCTGCGCACCGTCTCCGCCAGCTGGGACGGCGCCCCCCTCGGCGGGCTGGCCCGCGTCGACCCACCGGTGCGGTTCGGCTTCGGCTCGGTCCCCGCGGAGCCCTCCGTCGTCCGGGTGACGACGACGGTCGACGTCCCCTAGACCCGTCTGGGGCTGTCTTCCCCTGACGCTAGAGGGGTGTAGAACGCTGCAGACGCCGTCGGCGGGTGAGCACCACGGCCACCACCACGACGACGACGAGCGGGACGGCGCTGACCAGCAGCGTCCAGCCGCCGCCCGTCGAACCCACGGTCGCGCCGATGCCCACGTGCAGCACGGTGCCCGGCAGCAGCCCCAGCGCCGAGCCGGCCAGGTAGGCAGACCACCGGATGCCCGACAGCCCGGCCGCGTAGCTGACCAGCGTGAACGGGGCGACCGGGGTGAGGCGGCCGAGCACCGTGGCCAGGAACCCGCGGCCGCTCAGTGCCGCGTCGGCCCGGGCCAGCCGCGGGCCCGCCAGCCGCTCCACGGTGTCCCGGCCCAGCGCCCGGGCCAGCCCGTAGCCGGCCGCCGCGCCCAGCACGCCGCTCACCCAGGCCACCGCCAGCCCGCCCCAGAACCCGGCGACCACCCCGGCCAGCACGCTCAGCGCCGTCCGCGGCACCGGCGCCAGCGTGGCCAGCGCGCTGAGCGCGATCAGCCCGACCCAGCCCCACGCGCCCGCGTCGGCCAGCCAGCCCCGCACCACCGTCACCGACGGCAGGTCGACGGTCAGCGCCACGACGAGCCCGGTCAGCACCAGGGCGACCAGCAGCCCGGCCCGCACGGCCTGCGCCGTCGTCACCCGGCCCCGTCGCACTCCCCCAGTCTGCCGCCCGCCCTGTGACCCGTCCCCACCCGTCGCGTGAGCACCCACGGTCCCTTCGGGGCGCCCGAAGCGACCGTGACTGCTCACTCGGCGAGCCCGGGTACCCGACCCTCCAGGTGGACGCGGCCGGCCGCGCGGCGTGCGCCCTGCTGGAGGGCCGCCCCTCAGAGGTCACCGTCCGGGTGCTCGAGTCCGGTGTCGTGGTGACCGAGTCGACGGTGGAGCCGGAGTTCGTGCGGGTGGGCGGCACCGCCGAGTGCGGCGGCCCGACGGAGGCCGAGGTCGTCGTCCCGGCGCCGTAGCCCGTCGAGTGGGCGGTGGTGCTGGTCTCCCGGGCCCGGTGGGCAGACCAGGGGTGCACTCGGTGCCACGCGGGGGCCGGGCCGCAGACTGGGGGGCGTGCCGACCCGCCTGCCGCCCGCGTGACGGGGGTCCTGACCGGGTTCGTGGTGATCGGGCTGATCATCGCGGTCGGCTACGTCGCGGCCCGGCGTGGCGTGCTGCCCGACGGCGCGCAGGTGGTGCTGGCCCAGGTGTCGTTCCGGGTGGCCACCCCGGCGCTGCTGTTCACCACGCTGGTCGCCGCGGATCTGGGGCAGGTGTTCTCCGGGACGCTGTGGGTGACCTCGTCCGCTGCGCTGGTCTGCGCGGGGGTGTTCCTGGCGGTCGGCGCGGTGCGCCGGTGGGGCGTGGGCCGGACGACGATCGGCGCGCTGTCGGCCGGGATGGTCAACAGCGCGAACCTCGGGATCCCGATCGCGGTGCACGTGCTGGGTGACGCGACGCTGGTGGCCCCGCTGCTGCTGTTCCAGCTGGTCGTCTTCGTGCCGGCCGCGGTGGTCGCGCTGGACCTGTCCGGCCCGGACGACGGCACCCCCCGCTGGGTGCGGCTCACCGCGCCCTTCCGAAACCCGGTGCTGGTCGCCTCGGTGCTCGGCCTGGTGGTCGGCGCCCTGGGGTGGACGGTGCCCGAGCTGGTGCTCGAGCCGCTGACCCTGCTGGCCTCCTTCGCCATCCCGGCGGTCCTGCTGGCCTACGGCATCTCGCTGCACGGGGCGCCGGTGCCCGGCCGCGGCCCCGACCGTGGGGCGGTGCTGCTGGCGACCGCGCTCAAGCTGGTGGTCATGCCGGG
Source organism: Modestobacter sp. Leaf380 (assembly GCF_001424485.1). GTDB lineage: Bacteria > Actinomycetota > Actinomycetes > Mycobacteriales > Geodermatophilaceae > Klenkia. The sequence goes on along the minus strand of NZ_LMQC01000019.1, from coordinate 348,466 downwards.
GACGGCGTGGGCGCTGGGGGCCGCGCTCGGCCTCACCGGCACCGACCTCTTCGTCGCCGTGGTGCTGTGCGCGCTGCCGACGGCGCAGAACGTCTACACGTACGCGGTCGCCTACGACACCGGTCAGCGCATCGCCCAGCAGACGGTCACCCTGACGACGGCGGGCTCGATCCCGGTGCTGCTGGGCGTCTCGGCGCTGCTGGGCTGAGCGATCGAGGAGTGGGGGCCGGTCCGACAGCCGCCTCGCGGCGAGTGGTCGCTCGTGGCGACGTGGGTGAGGCCCGGGGGCATGGACCGGACCGGCCACCCGTAGTCAAGCACGCCGGGGCGCCGGCTGTTCCCGCCGCGCCGGAGCCCCGCATGTCGTCGTCTGCAGCTGTCTAGGCCGTGGGCTAGAGAGGTCCAGACGAGGGCATCATCGGGTCCCGCCCAGGCCGAGCGAGGGTGCCGTCAGGGTGGCCCCTCCTCGAGCCAGGCCCTGAGGTCCTCGACCTGCCGGTCCAGCCGTCGGCGCAGGGCGGGCAGCGACGGCACCCGGGTGCACGGCAGCGGGACGTCGACCCCGGACCTCAGCACCAGCTCGGCACCCCACCCCAGGGGGATCGGCGGGCCCTGTCCGGGGTCGTGGGACACCGGTGCGGCGACGACGTCCAGCACGTCCTCCATCTCGTACCGGGCCGTGCCCGACAGCGAGCCCACGGTCAGGTGTCCCTCGGGGTGCGCGACCGCACCGCCCACCGCCCGGAGACCGGCGCCCACGCCGACGCCGACGGCGAGCGCGAGGCACAGGACCGCGAGCGGGGTGAGGGTGGTCGGCCACAGGACCGCTCCCGCGCCGGCGAGCAGGGCCACCAGCAGGGCCTCGATGGCCAGCTCGCGGGTGGGGACCCGGAGGTCGACCCCGCCGGGCCGCGGCCGGCGGGTGTCGTGGTCGGTCACCGGCACAGGGTGCCCCCACCGGGAGCGGTCCCACCCGGGCACGGCCCCACCGGGCTCCGGTCAGCCCACGGGTGGATGCCCCGGCCGGGGTCCGTGCGCGAGCGTGGGGGCATGACCCGGATGCTGCTGATCCTGTCGTGGGCCGTCGGGGCGCTGCTCGTCATCGGCTGGTGGGGCGTGTACCTGTGGGCCGGCGACAGCTGCGAGCTGGGTGCGGGCACCTCCGTGTACGGCCGGGCGGAGTGGACCTGGGCGCCGCCGGGCTGGTCGTGCAGCTGGACGACGGCGGCCACCGGGGTCGGGCCGCTGTCCAGCGGCCCGAGCGCCGGACCGGCGCTGGCGACGCTGGCCCTGCTGGGGTGGCCGCTGCCGGTGTGGGTGGGCTCCCGGGCGGGGCGGCGCTCGGCGGGCGGCTGAGCAGCAGGCAGCAGGGCAGCAGGCAGTGGGACAGCAGGGCAGCTCGGCGGCGGGGCGCCGGACGGGCCGACCGTGATCACCGCCGCTACCGTCTGCGGCGTGTCCACACTCGTGAAGTTCGCCCTCCGAGTCGTCGTCCTGGCCGTGATCATCTACGTGGTCACCCAGCTGGTCAGCGGCATCACCGTCATCGGCAACCCCGACGGCACGTTCGGTGAGACCGGCACCTTCCTGTGGGTCGCGCTGCTGTTCGCGGTGGTGAACTCGATCGTGGGCCCGGTGGTGCGGCTGTTCTCGTTGCCCTTCGTCGTCCTGACGCTCGGGTTGTTCCTGCTGGTGGTCAACGCGGCCCTGCTGGGGATCACCGCGGCGATCAGCGACCGGCTCGAGGTCGACGGGTTCTGGACGGCGGTCGTGGGTGGCTTCCTGATCGCGGTCTTCAGCTGGATCGCCGAGCTGCTGCTCCCGCTGCGGGTCCGCGCGGACTGACCACCCACGACCGCTCGCTCAGTACCGGAACTGACCGACCAGCTGCTGGAGGCCGCCGGCCATCCGGGCCAGCTCGTCGGCCGCCTGGGCGGTGTTCGCCGCCCCCGCCGTCGTCTCCGCGGTGGTGGTCGACACCTCGGCGACGCTGGCGACGATCTGCTGGGCGTTGGACGCGGCGTCGGACACGTTGCGGGCCATCTCCGTGGTCGTCGCGGTCTGCTCCTCGACGGCCGAGGCGATGGTGGCCTGCCGGTCGCTGATCTGACTGACGATGTCGGAGATCTCCTGGATGGCCGCGCTGGCCTCCACCGTGTCGTTCTGGATGGCGGCGATGCGGCGGGTGATGTCCTCGGTCGCCTTCGCGGTCTCCTGGGCGAGCTCCTTGACCTCGTTGGCGACGACGGCGAAGCCCTTGCCGGCCTCGCCGGCGCGGGCGGCCTCGATGGTGGCGTTGAGGGCGAGCAGGTTGGTCTGCTCGGCGATGCTGGTGATCACCTTGACCACGGCACCGATCTCCTGGGACGAGGCCCCCAGCTTGGCGACCGTCGTGGTGGTCGTGGCGGCGGAGGCGACCGCCCGCTGGGCGACCTCGGAGGCCTGGGTGGCGTTCTGGGCGATCTCCCGGATGGAGGCCCCCATCTCCTCGGTGCCGGCCGCAACGGTGCCGACGGCGGTGGAGACCTGTGTGGTGGCCGACGAGACGGCCTCCACCTGGCGAGCGGAGGAGGAGGCGTTGCCCGAGAGCTGGGTGGAGGTCGCCATCATCTCCTCCGACGCTGCGGACAGGGTCTGGGCGTTGGCGTCGATGGCCCGCATCGCGGTGGCCAGGGACCCCACGGCCCGGTTGAGCGCCCGGGCCATGTCGCCGACCTCGTCGCGGGTGTCGACGTCGAGGGTCTGGTCCAGTCGTCCGTCGGCCAGCCCCTCGAGGACGTGCACGCTGCGCCGGAGGGGCCCGGAGATGCCGCGGGTGAGCAGGACGGCGATCGCGACGACGGCCAGCGCGCCCAGCACGAGGGCCAGGTACACGGTGTTCCGCGTCTGGGTGGCGGCCGCCGTCGAGGAGTCCGACCGGGTGGTGAGCAGCGCGGACTCCGTGTCCTCGCCGTCGGTGATCAGGCCGTCGATCTGCTCGCCGACGGCCTGTCCCGCGTTGGTCAGCACGATCGCCTGGGCGGCCTCGAAGCCGGCGTCGCCCAGGACGTCGATGGTCGACTGCATCTCGTCGAACTTCTGCTGGACCAGCGGTCGGAGGGTGGCGATCCGGTCCTGCTGGACGGCGTTGTCGGCCGTCAGCTCGGCGACGGCGTCCAGCGCCGTCCCGACGTCGCGCTGCGCGGTCGTGAACGGGGCCAGGTAGCTCTCCTCGGCGGTGACGAGGTAGCCCCGCTGGCTGGTCTCGGCGGCGGTGATGGCACTGCGCACGTCCTGGAAGCGGTCCAGCACGTCGTTGGTGTGGAGCACGCTGGCCGTGTTCTGGTCCAGCGTGTGCAGGTTGTCCACGGTCAGCCAGGAGGTCACGACCAGGGGCAGCAGTGCGGCGGCGAAACCGAGGGACAACCTCGTGCCGGTGCGGAGGTCCGAGAACCTGCGGCGGCGGAGGGGCTGAGGCGAGCTCACGGTTCTCCTTCATCGATCGGTGGGGTTCCGGGGGGACCGGGTCCTGAACCGGTTTCGGCCCCGGACGGCTCGCCGACAGCGGAGTCGGCGGGTGTGACCGACTTGCGGCCGGCCGGGTGGGTCACCCCCCGGCCCGTGTCGTCACGGCGACCTGGCGGGCAGCCGCACGACCACCGGTGCGCCACCTGACGAGGCGCCGCGGGAGGGCTAGCGTCCAGGCATGGCGAGCCCCGGCACCCTCCCTGGTCCCCCGCCCTCGACGGCGGGGACGGCGTCGGGGGGCGGCAGCGGGCGGCTGGCGGACCTGGCCGCCCTGGAGGCGGCCCGCCGGGAGAAGCAGCAGCTGCTGGACCGGGCCGCCGAGCTGGGCACCGCCGAGGTCGGTGCGCTGCCGGCCGGGTTGACCGCCGACGACGTCCCGGCGCTGGTGCACCGCTACTACCGGGGCGAGCCGGCCGCCGAGGTCGTCGACCACGAGCCCGCCGAGCTGGTCGGCCTGGCCCTGGACCACCTGCGGCTGGCCGCCACCCGCCCGCAGGGCTCGGCCACCGTGGACCTGCGACGCCCCACCGACGGCACCCCGGGCGTGCTGCGCGTCGTCACCGACGACATGCCGTTCCTGGTGGACTCGGTCACCGCCGAGGTCGTCCGGCAGGGCGTGGGGCTCGAGCACGTCGTGCACCCGGTCGTGGTGGTCCGCCGCGACGTCACCGGGCAGCTGCTGGAGTTCTGCGACTCCGGGGACCCGCAGACCTGCGGCGCCGACGCCCTCGCCGAGTCCTGGATGGCCGTGGTCCTCGCCGGCCCGGTCGACGACGAGGCCGCCGCCGACCTCGTCGCCGGGCTGCGCACCGTGCTGGCCGACGTCCGCGGGGTGCACGAGGACGCCGCCAAGCTGCGTGACCGCGCCCTGGACCTGGCGCACTTCCTGGACGCCGAGCCGTGGGACGAGTCCGACCCGGCCGACGCCGCGCTCGGCGACCCGCACGAGGCCGCCGCCCTGCTGCGCTGGATGGCCGAGGGCGCGTTCGTCTTCCTCGGCGCCAAGGACGTCGACCTGGTCGTCGACGCCGACGGCTCCCCCGCGACCGCCGCCGTCCCCGGCACCGGGCTGGGCGTGCTGCGCGCCGACGGTGACATGTCCACGCCGGTGGTGCCGATCGGCGCGGCGGCCCGCGACGTCGTGGGACGGCGGGTCGTGGTGACCAAGGCCGACGTCCGCTCGACGGTGCACCGCCCGGCCTGGCTGGACGTCGTCGCCGTCACGCTGCCCGGCCCGCAGGGCACCCGCGGCCGCCAGCACCGGATCGTCGGGCTGTTCCCGACCGGCGCGTACACCGCCAGCGTCACCGAGGTGCCGCTGGTCCGGCGCACGGCCGCGGCGGTGCTGGCCCGCTCCGGCGTGGAGGCCGACAGCCACACCGGCAAGGAGCTGCTCGACGTCCTGGAGACCTACCCGCGCGACGAGCTGCTGCAGGTCGACGTGGACGAGCTGCTGCCGGTCGCGCTGGCCGTGCTGCACCTGCGCGAGCGTCGGCAGACCCGCCTTTTCCTGCGCCGGGACCCCTTCGGCCGGTTCTTCTCCGCGCTGGTCTACCTGCCCCGCGACCGGTACACCACCGAGGTCCGGCTGGCGATGCAGAAGCTGCTGCTGGAGCGGCTGGGCGGCACCAGCGTCGAGTACACCGCCCGGTCCACCGAGTCGGTGCTGACCCGGCTGCACTTCGTCGTCCGGGTGCCGATCGGCAAGCGCGGCGCCTCCTCGCTGCCCGATGTCGACGCCGGTGAGCTGGAGCGCGCCCTGGCCGCGGTCGCCCGCAGCTGGACCGACGACCTCACCGACGTGCTCGGCGCCGAGTACGGCGCGGACGCCGAGCGCCGGCTGGCCCAGGTCGCCGACGCCTTCCCGGCCGCCTACCAGGAGGACTTCCCGGCCTCGACCGCCGTCGCCGACCTGGACCGGCTGGAGTCGCTGTCGGAGGGTGAGCTGTCGCTGCGGCTGTGGACCCCGCGCGACGCCGCCCCGGGCGAGCGCCGGCTGACCGTCTTCCGGGTGGGTGAGCGGCTGCTGCTGTCCGACGTGCTGCCGGTGCTGCAGCACCTGGGTGTGGACGTCGTCGACGAGCGGCCCTACGAGATCGACCGGATCGGCGCGCCGCTGGCCTGGGTCTACGACTTCGGCCTGGCCACCCCGACGGGTGCGATCCCCGCGCTGGACTCCCTCCCCCGCCGGTTCACCGACGCGGTCTCCGCGGTCTGGCGCGGGGACGCCGAGGACGACGGCCTGGGCGCGCTGGTCCTGGTGGCCGGGCTGACCTGGCAGCAGGTGGCCGTCGTCCGGGCGTACGTGCAGTGGCTGCGCCAGGGCGGGCTGCCGTTCTCCGCCGGCTACGTGGAGTCCGTGCTCGCCGCGCACCCCGACGTCGTCTCCGGGGTGGTGGACCTGTTCGCGGTGCGCTTCGACCCCGGTCACACCGGGGACCGGGCTGCCGCCGAGCGCGAGCTGGCCGACCGGCTGCGGCAGCGGATCGGCGCGGTGGAGTCCCTGGACGCCGACCGGGTGCTCACCGCCCTGCTGGCCGCGGTCCAGGCGACCCAGCGGACCACCGCCTACGTCGCGGGTGCGTTCACCGACGGCACGCCGCTGGCGGTCAAGCTGGACCCGCACGCCGTTCCCGACCTGCCCGAGCCGCGCCCGGCCCGCGAGGTGTGGGTGTCCTCGCCCCGGGTGATCGGCGTGCACCTGCGCTTCGGCGCCGTCGCCCGCGGTGGGCTGCGCTGGTCCGACCGGCGCGAGGACCTGCGCACCGAGGTGCTCGGCCTGGTCAAGGCGCAGACGGTGAAGAACACCGTCATCGTGCCCACCGGCGCCAAGGGCGGGTTCGTGGTGCTCCGGCCGCCGGCCGACGGCGCCTCCCGCGAGCAGGTGCTCGCCGAGGGCCAGGCCTGCTACAAGCTCTTCATCGGCGCCCTGCTGTCGCTCACCGACAACCTCGTGTCCCAGGGAGGTGCCCCCGCCGCGGTCGCCCCCGCCGAGGGCGTCGTCCGGCACGACGCCGACGACACCTACCTGGTCGTCGCCGCCGACAAGGGGACGGCGACGTTCTCCGACCTGGCCAACTCCGTCGCCCTGGAGCGCGGGTTCTGGCTGGGCGACGCCTTCGCCTCGGGCGGCTCGGTGGGCTACGACCACAAGGCCATGGGCATCACCGCCCGCGGCGCCTGGGAGTCGGTGACCCGGCACTTCCGCGAGCTGGGCATCGACACCCAGAGCCAGGAGGTCACCGTCGTCGGCGTCGGCGACATGTCCGGCGACGTCTTCGGCAACGGGATGCTGCTGTCCGAGCACCTGCGGCTGGTGGCCGCCTTCGACCACCGGCACGTGTTCGTCGACCCCACCCCGGACGCGGCCACCTCCTTCGCGGAGCGGCAGCGGCTCTTCGCCCTCCCCCGGTCCAGCTGGGCCGACTACGACCCGATGCTGATCAGCGCCGGCGGCGGCGTCTGGCCGCGGACGGCGAAGTCCGTGCCGGTCAGCGGCCCGATGCGGGAGGCGCTGGGCCTGGAGCCCGACGTCGAGCAGCTGACGCCGGCAGAGCTGGTCCGCGCCGTGCTGCTGGCCCCGGTGGACCTGCTCTTCAACGGCGGCATCGGCACCTACGTGAAGGCCGAGACCGAGAGCGCGCTGGACGTCGGGGACAAGGCCAACGACGCGGTGCGGGTCGACGGCCGGGAGCTGCGGGTCCGGGTCGTCGGCGAGGGCGGCAACCTGGGCCTGACCCAGCGCGGCCGGATCGAGTTCGCGCTGTCCGGGGGCAGGGTCAACACCGACGCGATCGACAACTCCGCGGGCGTGGACACCTCCGACCACGAGGTCAACATCAAGATCGCGATCAACCGGGTCGTCGACGACGGCCAGCTGGACGCCGAGGGCCGCGCCGCGCTGCTGGCCTCGATGACCGACGAGGTCGCCGCCCAGGTGCTCACCGACAACTACGCGCAGAACGCGACGCTGGCCGCCGAGTCCACCGCCGCCCGCAGCCTGCTGGACGCCCACGGCCGGTTCATCCGCGCCCTGGAGCGCTCGGGACGGCTGGACCGGGCGGTCGAGGCGCTGCCCGACGGCCGGGCGCTGTCCGAGCGGCGCCGGGACGGCCAGGCGCTCACCTCCCCCGAGCTCTCGGTGCTGCTGGCCTACGCCAAGCTCGAGGTCGACGACGCGGTGCTGCACTCCACGCTGCCCGACGACCCCGCCCTGGGCCGGCTGCTCACCGAGTACGTGCCCACCGAGCTGCGCACCCGGTTCCCGGCTGCGGTGGAGGCGCACCCGCTGCGCCGGGAGATCGTGGCCACCGCGCTGACCAACCGGGCGGTCAACACCGCCGGCGTCACCGGGCTGTTCCGGCTGGCCGAGGAGACCGGGGCGCCGCTGGTCGCGGTCGTGCGGGCGCACACCGTGGCCCGCGCCGTGTTCGACGTCGACCGGCTGTGGGACGCCGCCCGCGCGCTGGACAACCGGGTGCCCGCCGCCGTCCAGGTGCAGCTGCGCACCGAGGCCACCCGGCTGGCCGAGCGGGCCGCCCGCTGGCTGCTGCGGGTGCCCGAGCTCGCCGCCGAGCCCGCCGTCTCGGTGGCCACGGTGACCGCCCGGTTCGCCGGCCCGGTCGCCGTCGTCGCCCGCGAGCTGCCCGAGTGGCTGTTGGGCGCCGACGCCGGTGCCTACGCCGACCGGGCCGCGTCGCTGCGCTCGGCCGGGGTGCCCCCGGAGCTGGCCGCCGACACCGCCGTCGCCGCGCTGCTGCCGGCGGCGCTGGACCTGGCCGTCGTCGCCGAGGACACCGGGGCGCCGATCGGGCTGGCCGGTCGGGTCTGGCAGTGCCTGGCCGAGCGGCTGGACCTGGTCCCGCTGCGCGAGCTGGTCATCGGCCTGCCCCGGGACCGCCGCTGGCCGGCGATGGCCCGCGCCTCGCTGCGCGACGACCTCGCCGCGGAGCAGGCCGTGCTCACCGCCGAGGTGCTCCGCGCCCGCACCGGGGACGACGACCCCGCCGACGCCCTGGTCGAGCGCTGGGCCACCCGCTGGGACACCGCCCAGCGGCGGGCCGCCGCCCAGCTGGCCGAGCTCGCCGCCGGCGAGGCGCACGAGCTGGCCGAGTTGGTCGTCGCCGTCCGCACGCTGCGGGGGCTGCGCGCCCGCAGCTGACCCGCCGCACACCGCCCGGGGCGGGGTCGCCCCGGGCGGTGTGGCGGCCCGGGATCGAGCGGGTCTCGCACGTGTTTCGGGTGTGAAGACCACCCATCGGCGAGACATCCGCACGGTGAACGCTGCACATGTCGCCCGGAGGGCGCCGCTGGCCAGACTGGTCGCGCACCCCATCCCCCCGGCGAGGAGCGAACACCGTGAGCGTGGTCCCGGTCATCGACATCAGCGACCTGTCCAGCGACGACGAGGCCCGTCGCCGCGCGGTCGGCAAGGAGATCGACGCCGCGTGCCGGGAGATCGGGTTCTTCCAGATCACCGGGCACGGGCTGGACCCCGAGCTGGTGACCGGGGTCTACGACTCGGCCAAGGCGTTCTTCGCCCAGCCGCTGGAGGCCAAGCGCGCCGTCGCCCAGCCCGACCCCAAGACCGTGCGCGGCTACACCGCCGTCGGTGAGCAGGCCTTCGCCTACAACGACGACACCAGTGCCCCCGGTGACCTGCACCAGAAGTTCGACATCGGCCCGGTCGGCGTCCCGGACGACCCGTACTTCTCGGTGGAGAACGCCGGCCCGCACTTCATCCCCAACCAGTGGCCGGCCGAGCCCGCCGGCATGGAGGAGGCCTGGACCGCCTACTTCCACGCCGCCAACGACCTGTGCCGCACGATCATGCGCGGCTTCGCGCTCGGGCTGGACCTCGACGAGCAGTTCTTCGCCCCGTACGTGGACAAGGACATCTCGATGCTGCGGGCGATCCACTACCCGCACCGCGACGAGCCCCCGCTGCGGGGCCAGATGCGGGCCGGGGCGCACACCGACTACGGCAGCCTGACCATCGTGCGGCCCGAGGAGGCCCCCGGTGGCCTGCAGGTCTTCACCCAGGACGGCGACTGGTTCGACGTCCCGGTCATCCCCGGCGCCCTGGTGGTCAACATCGGCGACCTGATGGCCCAGTGGACCAACGACCAGTGGATCTCCACCCGGCACCGGGTCGCCAACCCGCCGCGGGACGTCGTCGCGGACACCGAGCGGATGTCGATCGTCTTCTTCCACCAGCCCAACTACGACGCCGTCATCGAGGCGCTGCCCACCACGGTGGCCCCCGGCGAGGAGCCGCGCTACGCGCCTACGACCTCGGGTGACCACCTGACCTCGAAGTTCGTCAAGACCCACCAGCGGGTCTGAGCGTGCCCGGGGTGCCGGCCGGAGCGGGGTCCCCGGTCGCTGCGTTCCACGTGGAACTGCGCCGCAGCGGCGTGACGCTGGCCGTGCCGGCCGACCGCTCGGTCCTGGAGGTCGTCGAGGAGGTGGTCCCGGTGGACTCCACCTGTCGGGCCGGGGACTGCGGGGCCTGCGTCAGCTCGGTCCTGGAGGGCCGGGTGGACCACCGCTGCACGGTGCTCTCGCCCCGAGCCCGGGCGGCGGGTCGGCGGATGGCGCTGTGCGTGGACCGGTCGGTCGACCCGGTGCTGGTGCTGGACCTGTGACCGCCACCCTGCCGGTGGACCCGGTCGACGTCACCGACCCCGGGTACGCGCTGGCCTGTGAGGACGTGGTCAAGACCTACCCGGGCGTCCGGGCGCTGGACGGCGTCTCGCTGGGTCTGCGCCGGGGCAGCGTGCACGCCCTGCTCGGCGAGAACGGTGCCGGCAAGTCCACCCTGATCAAGGTGCTCACCGGCGCCGAGCGGCCCGACGCCGGCCGGGTCGTCGTGGGTGGGGTGCCCATGCGGGCGCACACCCCGGTCGCCGCCCGCCGGCTGGGCATCCGGGTGCTGCCGCAGGAGCGGCACGTGGCCGGCGAGCTCAGCGTCGGGCACAACGTGCTGCTGGACTCCCTGCCCCGGGGTGCCCTGGGCCTGGTGAGCGCCCGCGCCGTGCACCGCCGCGCGCAGGAGCACCTGGACCGGCTCGGTCTGGCCATCGACTCCCGCGCCCGCGCCGGGGACCTGTCGCCGGCGCAGCAGCAGCTGGTGGAGCTGGCCCGCACGGTCGCCCGCCCGGCGGCGGTCGTGGTGCTCGACGAGCCGACCGCATCGCTGGCCGGGGACGAGGTGGAGACGCTGTTCGGCGTCATCGCCCAGCTGCGCGCCGGGGGCACCTCGCTGCTCTACATCTCCCACCACCTGCACGAGGTCTTCGAGGTCGCCGACACCGCCACGGTGCTGCGCAACGGCCGGCACGTGCTGGACGTCCCGGTCGCCGAGACCGACACCGACAGCCTGCTGCGGGCCATGTTCGACCGGGACGTCGTCCACCAGCGGCTGCCGCGCACGCCGCGGCCGGCGCCCGGCGCGGGACCGGCACCCGCAGTGCGCGCCGTCGGGGTGTCGGTCGCCGGGTCGCTCGAGCCGGTCGACCTGGACGTCCGGCCCGGTGAGGTGCTGGCGCTGTCCGGCCCGGCCGGCTCGGGCACCTCGGTGCTGGCCGAGCTGCTCGCCGGGGTCCGCCGTCCCGACACCGGGTCGGTGGAGCTCGAGGGCCACGGCGCGCTGACCGGACGCCCGGCCGCCGCGGCGGCCGGCATCGGGTTCGTGCCGGCCGACCGCAAGCGGTCCGCCCTGCTGCTGGAGCGCTCGATCACCGAGAACCTGGCGCTGGGCCCGACCGCACCGCTGGTGCACCTGCCCGGCCGGGCCCGGCGGGCCGCCGTCGAGGCGCTGCGGGTGGGTCGGGTGCGGGCCGACGACCCCGGCCGTCCGGTCCGGGTGCTGTCCGGCGGCAACCAGCAGCGGGTCGTGTTCTCCCGCTGGCTGGCCGGCGGCTGCCGCGTGCTGGTGCTCGACCAGCCCACCGCCGGCGTCGACGTGGTCGCCAAGTTCGACATCTACGCCCAGCTGCTGGACCTCACCGCCGAGGGCGTCGCCGTCGTCGTGGTGTCCAGCGACTACGAGGAGATCGCCGCGCTGGCCGACCGGGTCGTGGTGCTGCGCGGCGGCCGGGTCACCGCCACCGTCGACGGCGCCGACGCCACCCCCGAACGCCTCTACGCGCTGGAGACCCTCGACCAGCACACCAGCGCCCCCCAGGAGGACCCCCGATGACGTCGACCGCCCCGCCCCGGGCCACCCCGCAGTCCCCCGCCGCCGACCCGCCGCCGGCACCGGCCGGCCGCCCCCGCCTGCAGCACACGACGACGGCCGCGCTGCGCACCGTCGTCCCGCTGCTGGTCGTGGTGGTCGCGCTGTCGCTGTACACGAACAGCCAGAACGCGGCCTTCCTGTCCGAGGCGAACCTGCAGAACGTGCTCTCCCAGGTGGCCGTGCTCGGCATCCTGGCCGCCGGGCAGACCTTCCTGCTCATCGGTGGCCAGATGGACCTGTCCGTCGGCAGCCTGGCCTCCCTGGTCGGGGTCGTCGCCGCCCGCCAGTTCGCGGCCGGCTGGTCCGACGTCGCGGTCATCGCGTTCGGCCTGGCCCTGGGCGCCACCGTGGGTCTGGTCTGGGGCCTGGTGGTCGCCTTCCTCGACGTCCCGCCGTTCATCCTGACCCTGGGTGGGCTCAGCGTCTTCGCCTCGCTGGCCCTGGTGCTCAGCGACAACACCCCGGTCCCGGTCGCCTCGGGCCTGGACAGCTGGGGCTTCGGCGAGTGGGCCGGCGTCCGGGCACCGGTGGTCTTCCTGGTGGTCGTCGTGCTGCTGGCCGGGGTCGTGCTGCACCTGACCCGCTTCGGCCGGACGACGTTCGCGTTGGGATCCAGCCGGCAGACCACGTTCCTGGCCGGGATCCCGGTGCGCCGGCACGTCGTGCTGCTCTTCGTCGGCAACAGCACGCTGGCCGCGTTCGCCGGGCTGGTGCTGATGGCCCGGCTCGCCTCGGGCGACCCGCGTGCCGGGTCCGGCCTGGAGCTCGCGGTCATCGCGGTGACGGTGCTCGGCGGAGCAGCGCTGTCCGGCGGGCGCGGCACGATGGTCGGCACCGTCCTGGGTGTCCTGGTCTTCGGCGTCATCAGCGCCTCGCTGACCTTCCTCCAGGTCCCCGGCGCCTACCAGGAGCTGGTCTCCGGCGGCATCCTCATCCTCGCCGTCACGGTCACCGCCGCGGCCGACGCCCGGGTGGCCCGCGGCCGGGGGGCAGGGCGCGCCTCGGCCGTCCGCTCCGCGGTCCGTGCCTCGACCGACCCGCTGCTGCGCCGCCCCTCGCGCCGGGACGCCGACCCGCCGGACTGACCGGCCCGCACACCACCCGGTCGACGTCGCCCGGCCGCTCGCCGCCCCTCCCCTGCGTCCTCCCTGGAGCCCCCTCGTGACGATGACCCCTGCCGCGACCCCTGCCTCGCTGCTGTCCCGCTCCCCGCTTGCCCGCCGCGACTTCCTCCGCCTGACCGGGCTGATCGGCGGCGGTCTCGCCGTCGGCGGTCTGGTCTCCGCCTGCGGCGGGGACCCCGGGTCCTCGGCCGCGTCCGGGGGCGGCGGCGCGGTCGGCACGGGGAAGACCATCGGGCTCTCCCTGAACGGCAACAACGCCTACTCCAGCTACGTGGCCGAGGGAGTGCTCAAGGCCCTGGAGGGCACCGAGTACTCCTTCGCCGGCGTGCAGAACGACTTCGACTCCTCCACCGAGCTGGGCAACGTGCAGAACCTGCTCAGCCAGGGCATCGCCGGGCTGGTCGTGCTGCCGGCCGACGCCACCACGATCGCCCGCGCGGCCCAGCTGGCCGCCCAGCAGGACGTGCCCGTGGGCAACGCGCTGTGGCCCGGGGAGTCCGACGCCGACGAGTACTACGCCGGGGTCGCCGACCTGGACTCCGTCGAGGGCGGCACCATGATCGGCGAGTGGCTCATCGCCAACGCCACGCCCGGCCCGGTCATCGTGGTCCAGGGCATCGTCGGCCAGGGGTTCTCCGAGCGCATCGACGAGGGCCTGGACGCGGCACTGGAGGGCAGCGGGTTCGAGGTCGTCATCCGCGAGCAGGGCTTCTTCGCCCGGGACACCGCCACCTCGATCGTGGAGTCCGGGCTGCAGGCCAACCCGGGGGTGACGGCGATCGTGGCCTACTCCGCCTCGATGTCCAACGGCATCTCCGCCTACCTGGAGGCCAACGGCCTCACCGGCATCGCCCACGTGTCCAGCGACGCCGACGACGAGATGTTCACCTGGCTGGAGACGCCGTACCTGTCGGCCACCCGCTACTACTCGGCCGCCCAGACCGGTCTGCTCGCCGCCCAGGCGGTCCGCGCTGCGCTGGAGGGCGGCGAGGTCACCTTCGACAACGTGGTCGAGCAGTCGATGGTCACCGCCGAGGACGCCGCCGCAGCGATCGAGGCCAACCCCTACCGGTACGAGCAGTTCGCCGACCAGGCGTCGATCTGATGGGCGTCCGGCTCTCCTTCGCCAGCCTGCTGGTGGCCGACCCGGACGCCTCGGTGGAGTTCTACCGGGACGTCTTCGACCTCGACGAGGTCACCGACCTGGCCTCCCCGCACTTCCGGGGGCTGTGGGTGGAGGGCACGGTGCTGGGCTTCAGCGGGCCGCACGCCTACGAGCTGCTGGCCCTGCCGGTGCCCCCGGACGGTGAGACCGGCGTCGACACCTTCCTCACCTTCGAGGCCGAGGACCGGGCGGCGGTCGACGCGCTCACCGAGCGGGCGGTCGCGCACGGCGGGACGGTGCTCGCCGGCCCGGCGGAGACCTACTACGGGGCCTGGCAGTCCGTCGTCCGGGACCCGGACGGGCACGTGCTGCGGGTGAACTTCCTGCCCCTGTAGGTCAGTGGTGGCCCGCGCCGAAGGAGGTCTGCCGGAGGTACTTCTCCCGCAGGTGCTCCCCGGCGGTCGGGGTCCCCGGGGGCGGGTCGCCGCCCCCGGGGAGCCCGGGCAGCACGTCGACCAGGGAGTCGTAGGCCGGGTGGTGGTAGAACGCGAAGGCCAGTCGGGAGGAGTCCATCGCCCGGTCCCGGCGGGGGTTCACCACCCGGTGCAGGGTCGCCGGCCACCGGTCCCCGGTCCACTCGGTGAGCAGGTCCCCGACCATCACCATCAGCGCCCCCGGGATGACCGGGACGTCCACCCACTCCCCGCCGCGGTCGAGCACCTGCAGGCCGCCGGGCCGGTCCTCGGCGCTGACCACGGTCAGCGTGCCGTAGTCGGAGTGGATGCCGGCCCGCATCTGACCGGGCAGCGGCGGCTCGGGCTGATCGGGGTAGAACAGCGCCCGCAGCATGCTCACCGCACGGTCGGTCCGGGACGTCACGGTGTCCTGGGGCAGCCCCAGGGCATCGGTCAGCAGCACCATCAGCTCACCGGCCACCCGGGCCAGCTCGGCGTACCAGTCCTCCCACAGCGGCCGCAGCCCCGGCAGCTCCCGGGGCCACAGGTTCGGTGCCAGGTGCGGTCCGGCCGCCTGGTCGGTGACGTAGGGGTCGGCGGGGTCCAGGCCCCAGGGGCCGATGTCGAACTTCTCCTTGAGGTCGGCCGGGGACTCCTCGTCCAGCGAGTACGTGATCCCCTCGCTGCCCACCCCCGACCACCCGCGCACCTGGTCGGCGGCCGGCTGCGCGACCCTGGCCTTCACATCGGGAGCGAGCGCGAAGAACTGGCGGGTGACGGTGAAGACCTCGGTGACCAGCTCGGCGGGCACCCCGTGACCGGTGACCTGGAAGAAGCCGACCTCGTCGCAGGCGTGCCCCAGCAGCTCCGCGGTGCGGGCCCGGTCGGCCGCATCGGCGCGGCCGGGGGCGAGGTCGATGACCGGGATCGTGCGCACGGGGCGAGTGTGCCGTGCCGCTGACGGTCGCGGACCACGCCGCCGCCCTCGGCGCCGAGCTGCTGGTGCCCGAGGGCGCCGACCGGGTGGTGACCTCGGTGCGGCTGCTGGACGGACGCACCGGGCCGGCCCGGGACGGGGAGCTGCTGCTCGCCGTCTGGGCCCCGCCCCGGCGCGGGTCGGCCCTGCCGCCGTTGCGCTCGCTGCTGGCCCCGCTGCTGGGCGGCTCGCCCGCGGGCGTCCTCGTGCTGCCCGGCGGTGGCCGGGTGGTCCGCCCCCCGGCGGACGCCGTGGACCTCGTGCGGGAGGCCGGCGTCGCCCTGCTGTGGGTGGACGAGGACGTGAGCCCCGCCGTGGTCCTGGACCGGCTGCGGACGGCGGGGACCGGGGAGGGGCCCGCCCGCCTCACCGACGCCCTCGCCCGGGTGCTGGAGGGCGAGGTCGACGTCCACCGGGTGGTGCGTCGGGTGGCCGAGCTGCTCGACGCCCGCGTGACCCTGGTCGACAGCGGGGGCCGGGAGGTCGCCCAGCACCCGACGTCAGAGGACGGGCAGCCCGACGACGGGCTGGACGTCGTCCCGGTGCCGCTGGTGCACGGCGGTCGGCAGCTGGGCCTGTGGCGGGTCGAGCGGGCCACCCCGCTGGCCGCCGACGAGCTCGCGCTGGTCGACCAGGTCACCCCGGTGCTGGTGCTCGGCATGCGCGTGACGGTGGCCGAGGAGCGGGCTGCCACCCCGGTGCAGGAGCTGCTGGGCGCGGTGCTCGGGGAGGACCTGGCGGCCCGGGAGCGGGCGGTGCGCCGCAGCAAGCGGCTGGCCGCCTTCCCGGCCCGGTCAGCGGTCTTCCTCGTCGTCACGCCCTTCGGGGTGGACGTGGCGACCGCCGGGCTGACCCGGCTGGCCCGGCTGCTGGAACCGGCCGTCCGGATGGTGGACGAGCGCGCGCTCACCGTCGTCCACGAGGGTGCGGTCGTCCTCGTCGTCGGGGACGACGTCGGCCTCGAGCGCCTGCAGCGCTCGATGTACCGCCGGGTCACCGTGCCCCTGGTGATCGGCGCCAGCCGCGCCGTGGACGACGTGCGCGGCTTTCCCGGTGCTCACCGGCAGGCCCAGCGGGCCGCCGCGATCGGCCGCCAGCTGGGCGCGGTCAACCGGGTGAACCGCTACGACACGCTCGGGGTGCACCGCCTGCTGGTCCAGCTGCCCGCGCACGAGCGCAGCGCCTTCACCCGGGACGTGCTGGGCAGCGTCGCCGGGGACGACCCCGCGGCCGCAGAGGCCCGGCGGGTGCTGCGGGCCTTCCGGGCCACCCACGGCAACGCGATGGAGGCCGCCCGGCAGCTCTTCCTGCACCACAACACGTTCCGGCAGCGGCTGGCCAAGCTGCAGGCCTCGATCGGGGACTTCGTCGGGGACGCCGAGCTGCGGATGGCCGTCTTCGTCGCCCTGGACCTGCACCGGCTGGACAACGACCGGGAGGCCTGACCGCGGCGCCAGTGTCTTGTGGAGACCTTGCGGAACGCAGCGGTCCGTCTTGTGGGTCGCTCGTCAGTGTCCTCCCTGACGCCGGAGACCACCGGCCCCCGGAGCAGACCCTGGAGCACCCGCCATGAGCACCACCCACCGCCGCGCCGCCCGCACCGTCCACTCGACCGGCCGCAAGGTCGTCGTCTCCCTCGGCGTCGTCGGCGTCGCGGCCGCCGTCGCCGGCATGGGCACCTTCGGCACGTTCACCAGCAGCACGAGCGCCAGCGAGACGGTGAACAGCGGCACCGTCACCATCGCGCTGGGCGCCACCGGCACGGCCGCCAACCGGCTCTCGGCCACTGCGGCGAACATCGTCCCCGGCGACACGATCAGCCGCGCGGTCACGCTGTCCAACACCGGTGACCAGGCGCTGGCCGGGGTCGTGCTGAACACGACCGCGACGACCTCGAGCCTGCTCAACACCGATGCGACCAACGGCCTGCAGCTGTCGGTCAACGCCTGCTCGGTGCCCTGGACCGAGGCCGGCGTCGCCCCCGCCTACACCTACACCTGCACCGGCACGACCACCGCGGTGCTGGCCTCCCGCCCGGTCATCGGCGCCGCCACCGCGGTCGCCGTGCCCGCCACGCTGCCGGTCGGTGGCACGTCGAACCTGGTCGTGACCCTGACCCTGCCCCAGACGGCGGACAACACCTTCCAGACCAAGTCCTCGGTCATCGCCTTCGAGTTCGTCGGCACGCAGCGCAACGGCACCGCCCGCTGACCGGGGCGGGCGCACCGCCCGCGCCCGCTGCACCGCCCCCCACCCCGCCGTCCACAGGGAGGAGACC
This sequence comes from Modestobacter sp. Leaf380, assembly GCF_001424485.1. GTDB lineage: Bacteria > Actinomycetota > Actinomycetes > Mycobacteriales > Geodermatophilaceae > Klenkia. The sequence continues at coordinate 330,779 of NZ_LMQC01000019.1, read as the reverse complement.
CCGTGACCGCCGTCCTGCCGCACCGCCCGTCCCGTGTCCTCCACCCGGTGGACGCCGGGGCGCACCGCGCCGGCGGCCGGGTCGGGACCCGCCCGCTGCCCCTGGCGCTCCGGATGGCCCGCCTGGTGGCCCGCCGACTGGTCGACCTGGCGCTGGTCGTCGCGGTGCTCGCCTTCGCCGCGCTGGCCGTCGGCCCGCACGTGTTCGGCTACCGCACGGTCACGATGCTGACCACCAGCATGGCGCCGGGCATCGCCCCCGGGGACGTCGTCGTGGACACCGCGCTGCCGGTCGCCGACATCGAGCCCGGCATGGTGCTCACGTACCACATCCCGGTCGGCGACCGCCGCGTCGTCACCCACCGGGTGGTCAGCGCCGACGTCGGACCGGACGGGTCCGTCACGGTCCAGACCAGGGGCGACGCCAACGACGCGGCCGACCCCTGGACGGCGACCTTCGCCGCCGGCGACACCGCCTGGCAGGTCCGGGCGACGGTCCCGGAGGTCGGCCACGTCGTCCAGCTGCTGCGCACCCCGGTGCTCACCGAGGTGCTGGTGTGGGGCGCCCCCGCCCTGGCGGCCGCCTGGGTGCTGCTCACGGTCTGGCGCCCCACCCGGGCCGAGCAGGACGCGTGAGGACGGGCTGGGTGCGCCGCGCCCTGGTGGTCCCCGCGCTGGCCTGTGCCGTGCTGGTGACCTCGCCCAGCGCCGCCTCGGCCGCGTTCGCCGCCCGGGCGGCGGCCCCGCTCACGGTCGGCACCGCCACGGTCGCCCCGGCGACCGCACCCACGACCGCCGGGTCGACGGCGTGCGTGCTGAGCCTGACCACCAGCTACACGGTCCGGATCAGCTGGACGGCCAGCACGACCGCCCGGGTCACCGGCTACGTGGTCACCGAGACGGTCAACGGCGTGGCCCGGGCGCCGGTGACGCTCGCCGGGACCTCGGCCCAGCGGGCGGCGACGAAGCCGGCCCTGCAGACCGCCACCCACGCGTTCAGCATCGTGGCCCGCACCGACTACGGCTGGACCGCTGTGCCGGCGACGGTGACGTTCCGGTGCTGACCGCCCTGGTCGTGGACGACGACGCCGGCTGCCGGCACGCCGTCCGTGCGGCGTTGGAGGCAGCCGGGTGGCACGTGCTCGTCGCCGACGGGCCGGTCCAGGCCCGGGTGCTGCACGACCTGCACACCCCCGACCTGGTGGTCACCGACGTGTGGATGGCCGACGGGGACGGGCTGACGATGCTCGCCCAGCTGCGCGCGGACGGTCGGGACACCCCGGCCCTGGTGGTCACCAGCGACCCGTCGGCCGCCGTCCGCGAGCGGGCGGTGGCCCTCGACGCCCGTGCGGTGCTGGCCAAGCCGGTGGACGCCGCGGCCCTGCAGAGGATCGCCGGCGGGCACGTGCCGCGGGCCGACCAGCCCGACGACGGTCTCGACGACGAGCTCCGCGCCGTGCTCGACGCGCTCTACGCCCGGGCGCTGCCCCAGCGGTTGGGTGCGCTGCGGCAGGCGGCCCGGGCGGTGGACACCGCCGCGCTCGCCGCGGCCGCGCACGCGCTGGCCGGGGCCAGCGCGCAGCTGGGCCGGCTGGAGACCGCGGTGCTGTGCCGGACGGTGGAGCGGGAGGCGCGCGCCGGGCGGGTCGACGGGACGGCGCTGGCTCAGCTGACCAGCCGGTAGCCGACCCCGCGCACGGTGCGGATCTCCGGCCGGTGCATCCCGGCGGCCACCAGCTTGCGGCGCAGGTTGGACATGTGCGCCTCGACCAGCCGCAGGTTGCCCTCCCACTCGCTCTGCCACACCTCCCGCAGCAGCGTCTCGCGCTGCAGCACCCGCCCGGGCCGGCTGGCCAGGGCGTGCAGCAGGTCGAACTCGGTGCGGGTCAGCGGCACGTCGGCGCCGTGGACCCGCACCTCGCGGGTGCCCTCGTCGACCTCCAGGTCGCCCAGCACGGTCGCCGCGGGCACCCGGGCGGTCACCTGCTCGGGGGCCGGGGCCGCCGCGGCCACCACGTGCGGACGGCGCAGGAAGGTCTGCACCCGGGCGGTGAGCTCCCGCGGGGAGAACGGCTTGGCCATGTACCCGTCGGCGCCCACCGCCAGCCCGACCAGCACGTCGACCTCGTCGGCACGGGCGGTGAGCATCAGCACGTAGGCCTGGGTCAGCGTGCGCAGCTCCCGGCACAGCTCGGTGCCGTCGGCGTCGGGCAGCCCCAGGTCCAGCACGATCACGTCCGGCGGCTCGGCGGCCACCTCGGCCAGGCACTCCCGGGCCGTGCCGACCGCCCGCACGCCGAGACCGGCGCGCTCGAGCACCGTCGTCACCAGCACCCGGATCTCCTCGGTGTCCTCCACGACGAGGACCGAACCCCGGCTCACCGGGCACCTGCCCCGACGGTCCCCGGGGCGGCCGGCACCGGCACGGCCAGCGGCAGGCTGACGGTGGCGGTGGTGCCCTCCCCGCAGCTGCTGCGCAGGTCGGTCCGCCCGGCGTGGGCGGTGACGATCGCCTGCGTCACGGTGAGCCCGAGGCCGACCCCGGCGATGCCCTGCCGGCGGGCGTTCGAGGAGCGGAAGAACCGGCTGAACAGCTCGCCCTGCTCGTCGGCGGGGATGCCCAGACCGGTGTCCCGCACGGTGATCCGGGCGACCTCGACCGGCACGCGGCGCCACGTGTCGTCGGGGGCACCGGCCAGCCCGTCCGGGTCGGCCCACCCGCGGTGCAGCCCGACCGTCACCCGGCCACCGCGGGGGGTGTACTTGACGGCGTTGCCCAGCAGGTTGTCCACGGCCTGGCCGAGCCGGTCCGGGTCGCCGGCGACGACCAGCGGCTCGTCGGGCAGCTCGACGAGCAGCTCCACACCGGCGGTCAGCGCCGCGGGGCAGGCCGTGTCGCGGGCCGCGGTCACCACCGTCCGCAGGTCGACCTCGCGCACGTCGAGGGAGAACCGGCCGGCCTCCACCTGGGCGGTGAGGAGCAGGTCCCCGACCAGCCGCAGCAGGCGCTGGGCGTTGCGCTCCACGATCAGCAGGTGCGCCCGGTGCCCGGGGTCCAGCGGGGTGTCCTCGTCGTCCACGACCAGCTCCAGGTAGCCCAGGATCGAGCTCAGCGGGGTGCGCAGCTCGTGCGAGACCAGCCCCACGAACTCGTCCTTGAGCCGCGCCTCGGACCGCTCGGCGCTGACGTCGGTGGCGACCACGTTCCACCCGGCCGGCGCCCCGGCGCTGTCGTGTCGCGGGGTGACGGCCAGGGTCGCGGTCAGCCGGGTCCCGTCGGCACGGACCAGCGTCGCGTCCCGGGCCCGCTCGTCACCGGCGCGGGCGACCAGGGTCGCCACCGGGTCGGCGGGGTCGAGCTCGGCCGGCTCCAGGAAGTCCAGCACCGACCGCGTCCGGACGACGTCGGCCCGTGGCAGGCCGAGCATCCGCTCGGCGCCGGGGTTCCACACCCGGACGAGCCCGTCGGGGTCGGTGCCGATGACGGCGTGCTGGGTGACGGCGTCGATGACGCTGGTGATGGTCTCGGTGGTGGCCGCGAGGCGGCGGCTGAGGAGTTCCAGCTCGGCGGTGCGGGCCTCGGCCTGGGCCAGCAGGGCGGTCTGCTCGGCCTGCAGCTCGGTGACGGTCTGCAGCCGGGCCCGCAGCCGCCGGGACAGCTCGTTGACCGTCAGCGCGGCCACGCCGAGCGCGACCGGGGTGACCACGGCGCGGACCAGGTCGACGACGGTGGTGACCGCGCCGGTGAGCACGGCCGGCAGCAGCAGCACCCCCGCCGTCCCGACCACCGCGACGAGCACCGACAACCGGCGCCGGTCGCTGGCGATCGCGATGACCGGCGGGATGACCAGGGCGGTGAACAGCGAGGCGGCGCCCCCGGTGGTCTGCCGCAGCGGGCCGACGGCGGCCAGCTGCAGCACCGGGACGGCGAGCTGCACGACCGTCGGCAACCGGTCCCAGGGGGCCAGCCAGGCCGCCAGCTGGGCGGCTACCGCGGTGCCGACGGACAGCACGACGAGGGCGCCGGACCCGACCTGCACCTCGGGGGTGAGCAGGAGCAGCAGGCTCAGGGCGTACAGCACGAGGAACGGGGTGCTGCGCTCGGCGACGCCGGCCAGGTCGGGACGGCGGAAGCCGCACTCGGCGGCGGGCCTCACGGGGTCACCGCCCGGGCGTGCCGGTCCGGCCGGGGTGGCGCGGCCAGCCCGGCCAGCAGCGCCCGGACGTCGCCCCCGGTGAAGGGCTTGGGGAGGGCGAGGGCCGAGGCGGGGTAGTCCCGGCGGTCCAGCACGGAGCAGACGGCGACCGGGGTCCCGGGCCAGCGGTCGTGCAGCGCGCGGACCAGGCCCCAGCCGTCCAGGCCGGGCAGCAGCAGGTCGACGACGACCAGGTCCGGCGCGGGCGACGCCGTGCGGGCGAGGGCCACTTCGGCGCTGGCGGCCCGCTCGGTCCGGCAGCCGGCGCGGTGCAGGTGGTGGCACAGCAGCGTGGCCTGGTCGTGCTCGTCGTCGACGACGAGGACGGTGAGGGGCGAGCTGGGCACGGCACACGCTCCGGGGTCGGTGGTCCCGTCCCGGGTCACCCGGGGACGGGTACTCCCACCTCAACGGGCCGTCCGCAGTCGGGTCACACCCCTCCGGGGTGTTCCACCCATTTGAGTCCGGAACTGTTCCGTTCGGTGACCGACCAGGGGTGGGGGTGACCCCCCGTCACCAGCTGCCGGGACCCGTCGTGCGGCGACCCCGGGCGAGGGCGACCAGCGCGAGCACCGCGGCGGCACCGGCGCACGCGGTGGCCAGCAGCAGCACGACGCCCCCGATGCGCAGCTGCAACGAGGAGTCGGAGGAGACCAGGCTCTGCACCAGGGCCAGCAGCAGCCCGAGCCCCTGCTGCAGGATCGCCCCGGCACCCAGCAGCACCAGCCCGGCGCCCAGTGCGCTGCGGACCCGGCTCAGCAGGCCGCCGGTGACCAGCACGCCGGCGGCGAGCAGGAAGACCAGTCCGGGCGCCTGGAAGACCGTCTCGTCACCGAAGCGCTGCAGCAGCGGGCTGAACGAGCCGATGTCGGTGCCGTAGTCGTAGGTCGGCAGCACCGACGCGGCCAGCACCAGGACCCCGGTGACCAGGGCCAGCACCAGCAGCGGCAGCCCCCCGGTGGCGGGCCGGGCCGGGGCTGCCCCCCAGTGCTGCTGGCCCGCCGGAGGCCCGCCCCACGACTGCTGTCCAGGCGGCCCACCCCAGGGCTGCCCGCCCGGCTGCTGACCCGGCTGGTGTCCCGGTGCCTGCCCGGGCGCCTGGGTCCACGGCTGCGGGGGTCCCGGCCGGTGGGGCTGGGCGGGCTGCTGCGGGGCGCTGGGCCGGTCCGGGTCGCTCACGCGGGCCATCGTGGCGGAACCGGGCCGGCCGCGCAGCCCGGGTCAGTCGGGCAGGCGCAGCACCCGGGCGTCCCAGGGGGCCAGGACGGCGTCGTCGTGGTCGGGCAGGTGGTCCCGGTTGCCCAGCACCAGCTCGGCGCCGGCCGCCTGCGGCAGCAGGTCGGCCAGCGGGTGCGGGGTGCCGCTGACGTTGCAGACGACGAGCAGGGTCTCGCCGTCCAGGCTGCGGGTGTAGGCGTACACGTCCTCGTGGTCGGGCAGCAGCATCGTGAAGTCGCCGAGCTGGACGGTGCGGCTGTCGTGGCGCAGGGTGATCAGCGCCCGGTGGTGGGCCAGCACCGAGTGCGGGTCCTCCCGCTGGGCGGCGGCGTTCCACTCGACGTGGTCGGGGTTGACCGCGATCCACGGCGTGCCGGTGGTGAACCCGGCGTGCTCGGAGGCGTCCCACTGCACCGGGGTGCGGGCGTTGTCCCGGCTGGCCGGGCGCAGCGTCGCGAGCACCTCCTCCGGGTCGGCGCCGGCCGCGGTGGCCTCGGCGAAGTGGTTGAGCGACTCGATGTCCCGGAAGTCCCGGATCGAGGCCCACGGGGCGTTCGCCATCCCCAGCTCCTCGCCCTGGTAGACGTACGGCGTCCCGCGGTGGCCGTGCAGCAGGGTGGCCAGGCAGGTCGCCGAGTCCCGGCGGTGCGCCGGGGAGTCGTCGCCGAACCGGGAGACCGCGCGCGGCTGGTCGTGGTTGTCCCAGTACAGGGAGTTCCAGCCGACGTCGGCCAGCCCGGCCTGCCAGCGGCCCAGTGAGGCCTTGAGGTCGGTGAGCCGCAGCGGCCGGTGCTCCCACTTGGTGGCGCCCTGGTCCAGCTGCACGTGCTCGAACTGGAACACCATGTCCAGCTCGCGCCGTGCCGGGTCGGTGATCAGCCGGGCCTGCTCGACGGTGGCGCCGGGGGTCTCCCCCACGGTGATCAGCTCGGCGTCCCGGCCGGCGAAGACCTCCTGGTGCATCTCGGCCAGGAACTCGTGCAGCCGGGGCCCGAAGAAGGTGGCGACCGTGCCGTCGCCGTAGGGGGTGCCGGGGATCGGCGGGCCATCGGGCAGCCCCGGCTGCTTGCTGATCATGTTGATGACGTCCATCCGGAAGCCGTCGACCCCGCGGTCCAGCCACCACCGCATCATCTCGTAGACGGCCTCCCTGACCTGCGGGTTCTCCCAGTTCAGGTCGGGCTGCTTGCGGCTGAACAGGTGCAGGTAGTACTGCCCGGTGGTCTCGTCGAGCTCCCAGGTGGGCCCGGAGAAGAAGGACTGCCAGTTGGTCGGCTCCGCGCCCGGGGCGCCGGCGGCCATGCCCTCCCGGGCGTCGCGCCACCAGTACCAGTCCCGCTTGGGGTTGGTCGTGCTCGACCGGGACTCCGCGAACCAGGGGTGCTCGTCGCTGGTGTGGTTGACCACCAGGTCCATCACGATCTTGATGCCCCGGGCGTGCGCGTCGGCCAGCAGCGCGTCGAAGTCGGCCAGCGTGCCGAACGAGGGGTCGATGTCCCGGTAGTCGCTGATGTCGTAGCCGTTGTCGTCCTGCGGGGACCGGTAGACCGGCGACAGCCAGACGACGTCGACGCCCAGGTCGGCCAGGTGGTCCAGCTTCCCCCGCACGCCCTCGAGGTCGCCGATGCCGTCGCCGTTCGAGTCGGCGAAGGAGCGGGGGTAGACCTGGTAGACGACGGCCGAGGTCCACCAGGGCGGGTTCGCGGAGGTCACCGCCCCCATCCTGCCGACCCCCCGCCGACCCCGCAGCGGGTGCCACGGCGAGCGCGCGTGCCGCGGCCCGGTGCCGCCCCCGGTTGCCCTGGGCGCGCCCCCGGGCGCGGGTGCGCGCCCACGCCGGTCGATGGGGGCGCGGAGCGGAGTGGACGCGCAGTCTCGTCGGGCGTGCGCGCCCACGCCGGTCGAGGGGGGCGTCCAGCGGCCTGGGCGCGCAGACCCGCCGTGGGTGCGCGCCCCCGCCGGTCAGCCGCCGACGACCGCCAGGTCGGGACGACGGAGCCCGTGGCCGGTGGCCTGCTCGAAGGCGTGCCCCACCTCGAGCACCCGCCGGTCGGCCCGCGGTGCGGCGATGACCTGCAGGCCCACCGGCAGCCCGTCGGGGGTGAACCCGCCGGGCACGCTGAGCGCGGGGCAGCCGGTGGCGCTGATGAGCGTGCAGGAGCGCATCCAGCCCAGGTAGTCCTCGAACTGCACCCCGGCGACCGAGGTCGGGTACTCCTGCTCGACGGGGAAGGGCAGCACCTGGGTGACCGGGGCGAGCAGCACGTCGTAGCGGGTGAAGAACTCGACCACCCGCTGGTACAGCTCCGTGTGGGCGACCTCGGCGCGGCCGACGTCGGCACCGGTGAGCTCGGCGCCCTTCGCGGCGTTCCACTTGATGGTGTCCTTGACCTGGTCGGGCGCGCGGCGGACGGCGTCGCCGAAGCTGGCCTCGAACAGCCAGGCGCGGAGCACCCCGAAGGCCTCGTCGGCGCCGGTGAGGTCGGGGCAGTCCTCGTCCACGGTGGCGCCGAGGTCGCGGAACACCTGCAGCTGGGCCATGAGCACCTCGGTGATGGCCGGGTCCACCGGGACCCGGCCGCCCAGGTCCGGCGTCCAGGCGATCCGCAGGCCGCGCAGCTCGGTGGGCAGCGGGGCGGCGAAGGCCGCGGCCGGGTCGGTCAGCGAGATCGGCACCCGGGGGTCGGCGCCGGCGAGCACGGACAGGCCCAGCGCGACGTCGCCGACGGTGCGGGCCATCGGGCCCTGCACCGAGAGCTGGGACCAGCCGATCGCGGTGGGGTGCGAGGGCACCCGGCCGGGCGTGGGCCGCAGCCCGACGACGTTGCAGAAGGCGGCCGGGTTGCGCAGCGAGCCGCCCATGTCGCTGCCCTCGGCCAGCGGCACGAAGCCCGAGGCCAGCGCCGCGGCCGCACCGCCGGAGGAGCCGCCCGCCGACAACCCGCGCCGGTAGGGGTTGTGGGTCGCGCCGAAGAGGGTGTTGAAGGTGTGCGAGCCGGCCGCGAACTCCGGCACGTTGGTCTTGCCGACCCGGATCGCCCCGGCGGCCCGCAGTCGGGCGACCACCAGCTCGTCGCGCGCCGGCACGGTGTCCCGGTGCAGCGGGGAGCCCCACGTGGTGCGCATGCCGCCGGTCTGGTGGGTGTCCTTGTGCGCCACCGGGACGCCGTGCAGCGGGCCGAGCACCTCGCCGCGGGCGGTCTGCGCGTCGGCCTCGTCAGCGGCGGCGCGGGCGGCGTCGTCGTCGCGGGTGATGATCGCGTTGACGCCGTCCGGGCCGTCGAAGCGGTCGATCCGGGCCAGGTGCGCCTCCAGCAGCTCGCGCGCGCTGACCTCCCGGTCACGGACCAGCGCGGCCAGCTCGGTGGCGGGACGGGTGCACAGCTCGTCGGTCACCGGGCGACCGTAGCGCGGGAAGTACCTCAGTGGTGAGACACATTCGGGGAACACCGGTCCGGCAGACTCCCCCGGTGACCGTCCGACCCGCCACCGAGGCAGACGCCCCAGCGATCAGCGCCGTCTACGACCACCACGTGCTGCACTCCACGGCCACCTTCGACCTGGTGCCGCCCACTGCCGGTGACCGCCTGCAGTGGCTGGCCGAGCACGCCGGCGGCCGGCACCGGGCTCTGGTCGTCGAACGGGACGGCGTCGTCGTCGGCTTCGCCTCCAGCAGCCCGTTCCGCCCGCGTGCGGCGTACGAGACGACCGTGGAGAGCAGCGTCTACCTGGCGCCCGACGCCGTCGGTCGGGGGCTGGGGCGGGCGCTGTACACCGAGCTCTTCGCCCTGCTGGCCGACGAGGACGTGCACCGGGTGCTGGCGGTGGTGGCCCAGCCGAACCCCGCGTCGGAGGCGCTGCACCGGTCCTTCGGCTTCGACCGGGTCGGGCTGTTCACCGAGGCGGGGCGGAAGTTCGGCCGGTTCGTCGACATCGCCTGGTTCGAGAAGCCCCTCGGCGGTCGGTGACGCAGCTCTCCACATGTGTCGCGTGCAATGGATCGCATCCCGGGTAGGTGAGGAGTGCGCTGCCGGGTCCCGCACGGACCCCGGCGCTCCCCCGTACTCCGAACCGAGGAGATCCACGTGCCCACCACCGTGACCGCCCGGTCCACCGCCTCCGCCGGCGGCTCCTTCGAGCGCACCACCATCGAGCGCCGCGACGTCCGCCCGAACGACGTCCGCATCGAGATCGCCTACGCCGGCATCTGCCACTCCGACATCCACACCGCGCGCGACGAGTGGGGTGCCGCCAACTACCCGCTGGTCCCCGGCCACGAGATCGCCGGGACCGTCGCCGAGGTCGGCTCCGCCGTCACCAAGTACTCCGTCGGCGACCGGGTCGGCGTCGGCTGCTTCATCGACTCGTGCCGTGAGTGCGAGAACTGCAAGGCCGGCGAGGAGCAGTACTGCCTCGAGGGCGAGACCGGCACCTACGGCGGCATGCAGGACGGCAAGCCCACCGACGGCGGCTACTCCGAGCAGATCGTCGTGGACGCGGACTACGTGCTGGGCATCCCCGAGGGCATCTCGCTGGAGCAGGCCGCCCCGCTGCTGTGCGCCGGCATCACCCTGTACTCCCCGCTCAAGCACTGGGGTGCCGGCCCGGGCAAGAAGGTCGCCATCGTCGGCCTCGGCGGGCTCGGCCACATGGGCGTCAAGATCGCCGCCGCCCTGGGCGCCGAGGTCACCGTGCTGTCCCAGTCGCTGAAGAAGCAGGAGGACGGCCTCCGCTTCGGCGCGCAGCACTACTACGCCACCAGCGACGAGAGCACCTTCGAGACGCTCGCAGGCGAGTTCGACCTGATCATCAACACCGTCTCGGCCACCCTGGACCTGGACGCCTACCTGGGCATGCTCCGGGTCAACGGCACCCTGGTCGAGGTCGGCGCCCCCGAGCAGCCGATGACCGAGGCCGCCTTCTCGCTGATCCAGAACCGCCGATCGCTGGCCGGTTCGAAGATCGGTGGCATCCGGGAGACCCAGGAGATGCTGGACTTCTGCGCCGAGCACCACCTGGGCGCCGAGGTCGAGGTCATCGGTGGCGACCAGATCGACGAGGCCTACGAGCGCGTCGTCGGCTCCGACGTCCGCTACCGCTTCGTCATCGACACCGCGCGGCTCTGATCGGAGTGTGAGGGCGCAGCGATCCTGCGCCCTCGCACTCCACCTCAGGCGGGGACGACGAGCACCAGGTCGTCCCCGCCGTCGTGTTCCACGTGCAACCCCGCCCGGCGCAGCAGTGCCCGCAGCCGGACGACGGAGTCCGGCTCCGCGCTGGTCAGCGCCAGCAGCCGGGCGATCCGGCCCTTGTGCGCCTTGTTGAAGTGGCTGACCACCGAGCGCTTCCCGTCGGCCCGCTCGCTGAGCACCGTCACGGTCACCGCCCCGTCCACCGGGGCCAGGTCGGCGTAGCCGCCCGAGCGCAGGTCCACGACCAGTTCGTCGACGCCGGCCAGCACCGGCCCGAGCACCGGCTTCCACAGCGCCCGCAGCGTGGGCGAGCCGGGCAGCTGGGAGCCCGCCGACAGCCGGTAGGCCGGGATCGGCTCACCGCCGTGCACCAGGCCCAGGAGCGCCGAGCCGACCGCCAGCCGGCGGTCGGCCCTCGCGCGCTGCCCGCGGGTGAGCGACGAGACGTCGAGGGCGTCGTAGAGGACGCCGGTGTACCGGTCCAGCGCGGGCATCGTCGGCGACGTCCGGACTGCGGCGTTGCGGGCGATCTCGGCGTCCTGCCTGGCGCTCACGCCCAGTGCTGCCCGGGACGCCTCGACGTCCCCGGCCAGCGACTCGACCCGGGTGAGCAGCTCCTCCCGGACCGGGTCCAGCTCTGGGTGGCTGAGCGCGCCCAGGTCGAGCGGGGCGCCGTCCCCGCCGGCGTGCTTGGTCTCCGAGGGGGGCAGCAGGACGAGCACGGGGAGCCAGCCTAGGTGCCGGTCCCCGGCCCCGGTCACCCGGCGGACGGCGCTCCCAGCAGCGCCCGGGTGACCCCCTGCGTGCTGTCGAGCAGGTCCGCGAGTGCCCGACGCAGGTGCACCCCGCCGACGACGTCGGCGTGCTCCAGCAGCGACTCCAGGACGGTGCGGCGGACCAGCTCCTTGATGAAGGACGCCGTCACACCGGCGGTCGCCGCGACCACGGCCTCCACGTCGGCGGGCTCCACCTGCAGCCCGGTCCCGGCGCTGTAGACCTCCAGCAGGCGCCGACGGGCGTCGGCGTCGGGCAGGCCGATCTCCACGGCGACGTCCACCCGGCCCGGACGGGCGGCCAGCGCGTGCTCGAGAGCCTCGGCCCGGTTGGTGGTGAGCAGGAAGAGCAGGTCGGCGTCGCCGGCCGCCCCGTCCATGGCGTCCAGGAGCTCGAAGAGCACCGGCTGCGACCCGTGCCCGTGGTCGCGGTCCTCGGCCACCAGGTCGACGTCCTCCAGGACGACGACGGCGGGCTCCAGCTCCCGGGCCAGCGCGGTCACCGCCCCCACCAGGTGCAGCGACCGGCCCGACAGCAGCAGGACCGTCGCACCGGGGACGTTCTGGAGGACGTAGCGGGTGGTGTGCGTCTTGCCGGTCCCGGGCGGTCCGTACAGCAGCAGGCCGCGCTTGAGGTGCTGTCCGGCGGCGCGCAGTGCTTCCCGCTGCTGGGCGATCCCGATGCTGTGCCGCTCGACCCGGGCCAGCACCGCCTCGGGCAGGACGACGTCGGAGCGCCGGGTGGGCGGCAGCACGGGGAAGGCGACCGTCATGCCGGTCATCCCCTGCTGGAGCTCGAGGACCTGGCCCCGGTAGACGTTGTGCGCCGAGCGCAGCGCGTCCAGCTCGGCGAGCACCTGCTGGGCCGACCCGGTGGGCAGCCCGGCCACCTCGACGGTCAGCGTCGGCTCGTGGTGCCTCTCGGGGCCGCGGGCGGTCAGCACGTAGCGGCCGCGGTCGTCCTCGACGAGCAGCGCCACGGTCCGCCAGACGGCGGTCGTGCGACCCGGGCCCGAGGGCAGGTCGGCGAGCTCGGGTGCCGTGGGCCGCAGGTGTGGCAGGCCCTCACCGCTCAGCAGCTGGCCGAGGTCGGGACTCTGGTGGTGCAGGGGCACCGACCAGCCCAGCACCTCGGCGGTGCGGTCGCCGGCCCAGGCCTCCAGTGCGATCTGCAGGTTCACCTGCTCGAAGGGCGGCAGCTCCCGGGTCACGACCGGGGGCCGCTCCTGGTCGCCCCCGGTCAGTCCGAGGTGGGCGAGCAGGCGGCCGGTCACCGAGTCGCCCCGGACGCCGTTGTCCGGGCTGTGCACCCAGGTCAGGAACTCCTGGAACTGTCGCGCGAAGGCGGGGACGTCGAAGGGGCGGTCGGGCAGCGGTGCGTCGGTCACCGGCGCCAGGCTGGCGACGTCGCCAGCTCCCGTCTGCCGGTTTCTGCAGCTCAGGACGGGAGTGCTCCGGGGCCGTATCCGGGCTCAGGTCCAGTAGAGGAAGCGCGCCCCGGGCAACCGGGCGTCGACGGCATCGGTGAACCAGCCCCGCAGCTCGGCCATCACGTCCTTCGGGTAGACGTGCTTGACCGCGCCGAACTTGCCGCGCTTGAGGGTGCGCAGGTCCTCGTCCATCTCCAGCTTGGTGCGCGGGTACCAGTCGGTCAGCGTCGCCTTGGAGTTCGGGGTGAACCGGTGGGTGATGCACTCGACGGTCAGGTCGGCCCCGTCCGGGAGGACGGCGGCCACGCTGTCCAGCAGCTGGCCGTACTCGGTGCGCCAGTCCTCGGTGGGCATGATCGGGGCGATCGTCAGCCCGACCGGGTAGCCGGCCTCGGCGACCCGGCCCAGCGCCGCGACCCGGGCCGGCACGGGGGAGGTGGCGCCCTCGAAGCGGCGGGCGACCGAGGCCGCGTTGACCGAGAAGCGCAGCCGGGTGCGGCCGCGGTGCGGCAGGTCCAGCAGGGGCTCGACGTCGTCGAACTTGGTGGTGGCGCGCAGCTGCACGGGGCCGGGCCAGTCGTGGGTGCCGAAGAACTCCACCGCCGTGGCCAGGCCGCCGGTCAGGTGCTCGATCGCCAGCGGGTCGGTGTAGCAGGACGCCTCGAAGGTGGTCCCCTCGTGGCCGCGCTCGAGGGTGCCCGAGGTGACCCCGCCGCGGCCCACGTACCCCTCCAGCGAGGCCAGCACGTCGGGCAGGTCGGCGAAGACCCGGGTGATGGGCGGGCCGGTGAGCGAGCCGGCCAGGTAGCAGTACTGGCAGTGCGCGGGGCAGCCCTCGGCCAGGTCGAACCGCCAGTCCGCCGACGGCGGGATCGGCTGCAGCCGGCGCTTGGACGGTGCGCCCACCACCACGGCCATCGTGTCCTTGGCGGCCATGAACGCGGCCCGGTCGCCGTCCCCGCGCAGGTTGGGCAGCCGGTCCCCGGTCAGCACCTCGACGTCGGGGACGCCGGCGGCGCGGACCCGCTCGAGCACCTGCCGGCCGTACGGCAGGGCGGCGGCGGAACGGGTGACCAGGATGCGCTTCGGGGTCCAGACGCGGGTGGGGGCGGGGGTGGTGAGCGCAGCAGGCATCACCGGTGACAACACCGGCACCAGGGGGTCCGCTTCCCCGGTTGACGCCCGGTCCCGGACCAGAGGACCGTCGTCGCATGACGGCCGCCCCCCCTCCTCGGACGGCTGGGCGTGTGGGTGCTGGACCGGCGCGGCGAGGGCCGCGGGGTCCGGGTCACCCGGCACCCCGAGCTCGGCGCGATCAACCTCAGCGTCTGGCGGGCCGGCGTCTGCGTGGGCACGGTCCAGCTCGCGCCGCAGGAGGCCGCCCAGCTGGTCGGGGCGCTGTCCGAGCAGCTGGGCCAGCTGGCGCAGGCACCGCCGCCGTCGGTCCGCCCGGCCGGGCGGGTCGAGGAGCTGGAGGCGCGGCTGGCCCGGCTGGAGGCGCACGCCCGGACACCCGCGTGGCGACGGGCGCTGTCCCGGGTCGCGTCCCGCCGGACCGCGCCGCCGCCCGTCCTCCCACCGCACCACCTGAGGGTGGTCCCGCCGGCCTGAGGCGGTCAGCCCCGCAGGTGCTCGGGGAGCGGCTCGTCGGGCCGGACGGCCGCCCACAGGCCGCGGAACGCCCCCGCCAGCGACGTCCACGGGGTGGGGGTGTCGTCGACGAACAGCCGGGCGTCCTCCGTGGTGCCGACGACGGCCAGCACGGCGTCGTCGCCGACCACGCGCACCCACTCCCCGCGCAGGTGGTCGACGACCCGGAACCCGGTCCCCAGCAACCGCTCGGGCAGCTCGCGGGACAGGGCGACGGCCGGCTCGGCGGGGACCGTGCCGATGACCGCCATGACGTCGGCGCCCAGCAGCGTGCAGGTGGCCGTGTACTTCAGCGCGAGCTCCTTGCGCTGCTCCTCGGTGGGGAGTCGGGCCAGCCGGACCGGGCTCGCGTTGTCGGCGACGTCGGCCAGCTTGACCACCCGGGCCAGCGGGTCGGCCGACACCCGGGCCATCGAGGCCCGCAGGGTCTCCCCCGGCCGCTTGGTCATCGCGTCGACCCCGGCGACCACGGCGTCGGAGAACCCGCGGGCGCTGAGGTCGGCCAGGGTCAGCGTGGTGTCCTCGACGACGTCGTGCAGCGCGCCGACCTGGCGCAGTTCGTCGCCCACCACCGACAGCGCGACCCGCAACGGGTGCCCGACGTAGGGCTCCCCGACCTTGTCGACCTGCCCGGTGTGCGCGGTGCGGGCCAGCTCGAACGCGGCGGTGACGCTCACCCGGCGAGCTCGACGACGACCGGGGCGTGGTCGCTGGCGCCCTTGCCCTTGCGCTCCTGGCGGTCGATCTCGGCACCGGTCACCCGGGCGGCCAGCGCCGGCGAGGCGAGCACGAAGTCGATGCGCATGCCCTCGCGGCGCGGGAACCGCAGCTGCGTGTAGTCCCAGTAGGTGAACTCCCCCGGCGTGTACGGCCGGACGACGTCGGCGTACCCGGCGTCCACGACGGCGGCGAACGCCGCGCGCTCGGGCGGGCTGACGTGCGTGGAGTGGGCGAAGACGCCGATGTCCCACACGTCGTCGTCCTGCGGGGCGATGTTCCAGTCACCGACCAGGGCGACCTGGGCCTGCGGGTCGGCGGCCAGCCAGCCGGCGGCGTCCGCGCGCAACGCCTCCAGCCACTCCAGCTTGTAGGCCAGGTGCGGGTCGCCGAGCTGCCGGCCGTTGGGCACGTAGAGCGAGAGCACCCGCACCCCGCCGCAGGTGGCGCCGATCGCCCGGGCCTCGCGCACCGGCTCGACGCCCTCCTTCGACGACCAGGTCGGCACGCCCTCGAACCCGACCTGCACGTCCTCCAGGCCGACCCGGGACAGCAGGGCCACGCCGTTCCACTGGTCCAGGCCCACGTGCGCGACCTCGTAGCCCAACGCGGTGAACCGCTCGGTGGGGAACTGGGCGTCCCGGCACTTGGTCTCCTGCAGCGCCAGGACGTCGACGTCACTGCGCTCGAGGAAGCCCACCACCCGGTCGACGCGGGTGCGGATCGAGTTCACGTTCCAGGTCGCCAGGCGCACGACGTCGACGGTACGGGCCCTCCTGGGCATGGGATCCCTCGCATACGGCGGAGCTGCTCAGCGGTATGCGGGGGATCCCATGCCGGGGCGGCGCGGGGCGGGCGCTGCCGGGGCGGGCGGGGTCAGGCCTGGGCGAGCGGGGCGATCTGGGCGTCGGCGCGGGCCTGCAGGCGGGCCCGCATCCGGTCCCGGGACTCCACGAACTTGGTGGCCTGGGCGTCCAGGCCGACCATGAACTGGGCCAGCTCCTCGCGGGCCTTCTCGCCCTCGGGGCCGAAGCCGGAGCGCTCGAAGACCTTCCAGTGCCGCAGGATCGGTGCGACGACGTCGTCGTGGTGCAGGCGCAGGTCGTAGATCCCGGCCTTGGCGATGATCGTGGAGTTCTTCCGGAACCCGGCCATGGTGGCGCCGGGCATCTCGAAGTTGATGACCTCGTCGGCGATGGCCCGCATCGTCTCGTCCGGGGAGATGTCCAGGGCCGCCCCGACGATGTTCCGGTAGAAGACCATGTGCAGGTTCTCGTCCTTGGCGATCCGGGCGAGCATCTGGTCGGCGATCGGGTCGCCGGTGGCCTTGCCGGTGTTGCGGTGGCTCACCCGGGTGGCCAGCTCCTGGAAGGACACGTAGGCCACGGCCTCCAGCGGGGTCTTGTCCCCGGAGTCGTAGCCCGAGGTCATGTAGTCCATCCGGGCCCGCTCGAGCTCGACCGGGTCGACGCCGCGGGTGACGACGAGGTAGTCGCGGATGGCGATGCCGTGCCGGTTCTCCTCGGCGGTCCAGCGGCCGACCCAGGTGCCCCAGGCGCCGTCCCGGCTGAACCGGGTGGCGATCTCCCGGTGGTAGCTGGGGAGGTTGTCCTCGGTGAGCAGGTTGGTGATCATCGCGGCCTTGGCCGTCTCGTCGAGCTTGGACTGCTCGGGTGCCCAGTCCTCGCCGCCGAGGAAGGCGAAGTCCCGGCCCTGGGACCACGGCACGTAGTCGTGCGGGTGCCACTCCTGGGCCATCTTCTCGTGCCGGTTGAGGTTCTCCTCGACGACGGGCTCGAGCTCGGTGAGCAGGGCGGTCGTGGCGGGTGTCTCGGGCACGGTGCACCTCCGGGAGGACTTGCGGCTACCGGTGAACCTACGCGGCCGCGGCTCCCGGGTGGTTCCCCGTGGCGGGCGTTCCCACGCCTGTGCCACCCTGTTGCCTGATGTTCGCAACAAGCACCGCCACCAGGGTCCGGGTCCGCCACGCGGGCACCACCGACGTCGAGGCCGCCCGCACGCTCATGCTGCGGGTGCTGGCCGAGGACCTGGGCTACGGCTTCCGCCCGGAGTGGCACGCCGACCTGGCCGACCCGGCGGCGGCCTACCTGCAGACGCCCGGTCAGGCGCTGTTCCTCGCCGAGGACGCCGACGGCACCCTGTTGGGGACGACGGCGGTCAAGGTCGGCGGCCCGCGCAGCCCGCAGGTGCTCGTCGACCACTACCGGGGCCGCTCGGTGGCCCAGCTGGCCCGGGTGTGGGTGCTCGCCGAGCACCGTCGCCGCGGCGCCGCCCGGGCCCTGGTCGAGACCGCCGCGCGCTGGGCCGTCGACGAGGGCGGGCACCGCACCGTGTACCTGCACACCGACACCGCGGTCGCCGGGGCGGAGGCGTTCTGGCGCTCGCTGCCGGTCCGCGAGGTGCTCGACGAGCGGGTCCCGGGCGCCGAGCTGCAGACCGTGCACTTCGAGTTGGACGTCGAGGCCCTGCGCTCGACCGCCGTGTCGGCTGCACGGAGCGAGGGCCTGGCGACGGTCCGCGACTGACCGCGGGGACACCCCACCCGTCCGGGTCGCCCGGCACCGGCCGGTCCCCTCGGCGGGCCCGCCGGTGGGACCATGGCGGGGTGGACGACGGGCTGATCGAGGCGGTGCGGGCGTGAGCGAGCGCCCCGACGTGCCCGACGACCGCACCGCGCGGATCGACCCCGGCGCCCTCCCGAACAGGCTGCCGCCCGTCCCGCCGTCCCCGGCTGCCGGCCCCCCACCGCCGGTCGGCGGTCCCGACACCGGGGGCCGCGCCGGCCGTCGCGGCCGCGCCCTGGACCCCGAGGCCGCCGCCCGCGCCCGGGCCGCCGCCGGCCTGCCCGCGCACGACCCGGAGCCGGCCGAGCCTCCCCACGGCGCCCCCGGCGGGGGCGGCGAGCGCGGCCGCGCCGACGTCCCCGGTGCCGACGACGAGACCGCCCGGGTGCCCAGTGTCGTCGAGCCCGCCGGGTCCCGGCCCGAGGCGCCGGTCGACCGGGACGACGACCCCGACACCGACGACCCCGACACCGACGACCCCGACGCCGACGGGTCCAGCGACCACGACGACGACGGAGTCGCCTCACACCGCACCGGGCAGCGCACCCGCCGCGCCTCCACCTTCGGCCGGGCCGCCGGCCTCACCGCCCTGGGCGCCCTGGTGCCGGGGACCGCACTGCTGGCCGCCGGGCGCAAGCGGGTCGGCGCCGTCGTCCTGGCCGTGTTCGTCGTCCTGCTGGCCGGGCTGCTCTGGCTGGCGACGGCCGGCCGGCGCACGGCCGTCCGGGCCGCGGTCGACCCGGACCTGCTGCTGGGCGCCGCCGTGGGCGTGGGTGTGCTCGCGCTGGGGTGGGTCGCGGTCGTCGGGGCGGGCTACGGCCTGTTGGTGCCCCGGCGGACCAGCCGGCTGCAGAAGGGCCTGGGCGCGGTGCTGGTGCTGGCGCTGTCGGCGGCCGTCGTCGTCCCGGCCGTGACGGTGGTGCAGCTTGCCACCGCGCAGCGCGAGCTGGTGGACACCGTCTTCGCCGACCGGGAGAGCGCGACGGTCGTCCCGCCCGCGGACCCGGTGGACCCCTTCGGGGACAAGGAGCGGGTCAACGTGCTGCTGCTGGGCGGTGACGGCGGCGACGGCCGGGAGGGCGTCCGCACCGACAGCGTGATCGTGGCCAGCATCGAGACCGCCACCGGTGCGACGACGCTGTTCAGCCTGCCGCGCAACCTGGAGGACCTGCCCTTCCCCGAGGGCAGTCCGCTGGCCGAGCTGTTCCCCGACGGGTTCGACGCCGGCAGCGAGAGCGAGAGCCTGCTCAACGCGGTCTACCGCAACGGCCCGGCGCTCTACCCCGACGCCCTGGGCGTGCCCAGCGCCGACCCGGGCGCCGACTGGCTCAAGCTCGGGGTCGGGGCGGCCCTGGGGCTGACGATCGACTACTACGTGCTGGTCAACCTGGACGGCTTCAGCCAGCTGGTCGACGCGCTGGGGGGCATCACGGTCAACGTCAACTACTACGTGCCGATCGGCGGCGAGCCCTCGCTGGGCGTGCTGCCCGACGCCTACATCGCCCCCGGCCCCGGCCAGGAGATGGACGGGCCCCGGGCGCTGGACTTCGCCCGCGGGCGCTTCGGCCTCTCGGACTACCAGCGGATGGACCGCCAGCGCTGCGTGCTGGACGCGATCGTGGCGGCGGCCGACCCGGTCACCCTGCTGACCCGGTACCAGCAGCTGGCCGCGACCACGTCGGACATCGTCAGCACCGACGTCCCGCAGGCGGTGCTCGGGGAGTTCGTCGACCTGGCGTTCCTGGTGAAGGACGCCGGCATCCGCAGCGTGGTCTTCGACGACACCGTCATCACCCCGGCCTACCCGGACTACGACGCGATGCGCCTGCTCGTCCAGCAGGCGCTGGGCGCCGCGCCGGCGCCCGCCCCGGCACCCGCGCCGAGCTCGAGCGCGGCGCCGACGACGTCGGCCGCACCGGCGCCGGCCACCGACGCGGGCCCGGTCGACGAGGTCAGCAACGCCTGCGCCTACGACCCGGCGGCCGCCCAGGCCGCGCTGGACGCCGGCGAGCCGCCCACCCGCGGCTGAGACCCGGTCAGCCGCGGACGGCGGCGAGCACGACCGGGTCGGCGCAGCCGCGGGCGAAGCCCGCGATCCGGCGGCGGACGTCCCGGCCCAGCACCAGCTGGCCGACGGCCTCCATCGGACCGGCCGCCCACCGGGGCCGGCAGCGGAAGACGTAGCGCCACACGGCCCGGGTGCCGCCGTCCCCGGTGGGGGTGAACCGCCAGCTGCCGGCGAAGACCTCGAAGAACCACGGGCCCTCGGTCATCGTCATGCCCACGTGCGAGCCCGGTGCCCAGCTGACGTACCGGCTGACCATCCGCAGCCGGTGCCGGGACACCGTCGCGGTGCGGACGCCCTTCGCCGGCAGCGTCGCACCGTCCAGGAAGTGCTGCTCGCGGACGAACGGGTCCCAGCGGTAGCGGGTGCCCCCGGTCGTCTGGGAGACCGCGAACGCGACGTCCGGGGGGACGGCGACGACGGTCTCGGCCTGCACCTGGGCCACGGCTCAGGCCTGGATGAGCTCGCCCTCGCGGATGGCGCGGACCAGGTCGGCGACGGCGGGGTCGCCGATGAGCTTGTCGTAGGCGACGACCGGCCGGTCGCCGGCGGCCAGCCGGGCGCGGGCGGCCAGCTTGTCGTGGGTGAGCACGACGTCGGCGTCGGCCGGGAGGGCGTCGACCGGGCTGTGGGTGACCAGCACCCGGGGGGCCAGGTGCTTGCGGAGCTGGGTGCTCATCAGCACGCTGCTGGCCATCCCCGCGTCACAGGCGATGACCAGCTTGCGGACGGCGGAGCCGTCGATGCTCGGCATGAGAATGGTGCTCCAAGATCAGAAGAGTGTTAACGCTCACAATACCAGTCGTCATGACGAGTACCGCGACCCCCGGACCCCCAGGCGGGTGAGTCGCGTCGAGGAGAAGACGCCGGAGGGGTCCAGACCGTCCAGCAGCGCCCGTGCGTCGGCCAGCCGCGGGACCAGCCCGGACAGGTCGCGCACGCCGTGGGCCTTGCCCCAGTGCGGTCGGGCGCCGAAGGGGGCGAGCACCTGCTCCACCAGCGGGACGGCGACGCTGCCCACCTCGGGCGTCTTGCGCCAGGTGAAGTGCAGCGCGAGGGAGTCCCGCCCGTACGCGGGGGACAGCCACAGCCGGTCCGCGGCGATCGTGCGCAGCTCGCTGACCACCAGGTGCGGCCGCAGCTGCTCCCCCACCGCCGCCACCGCGGCGATCGCGGCCCCGGCGTCGGCCCGGTCCACGAAGAACTCGCTCTGCACCTCGTCGCCGTTGCTGGGCGTCGCGTCGTGCCGGAAGTGCGGCAGCCGCTCGTGCCACGGGCCGGGCTGCCCTCCCTGGGCGGTCACGTTGCCCACGATCTCGTCGGTGATCCGGTCCCGGCTCTCCGGGTCCAGGACGGCGTCCAGCACGGTGCCGGGCACGGTGCCGGGGTCGCTGCCGGCCAGCCGGGTCTTCACCCACACGTCGCCGACGCCGTCCCAGCGGGTGAAGACGCTGACGCTGGTGCCCGCGCCGGTCACCGCGGCCGGGTCCTCGACCAGCGCGGTCAGCGACAGCCCGCGGTACACGTCCTGCCGCACCAGGTAGGTCGGCTCGGTCTGCAGCACCACCCGGACGACGACGCCGCCCGCGCCCAGGGCCACCGCGCGGGCCTCCAGGTCCTCCCCCGCCACCCGGCTCAGGGTGCCGTCGGCCGCGACGACGTCCAGACCGCGGACCGCGGTGGCCAGGCAGCCGGCCCCGTCGCCGGACCCGTGCGTGCCCGTGGACACCGCTCCCCCGACGGAGATGTGCGGCAGCGACCCGGTGTTGTGCAGCCCCCGGCCCTGCCGGTGCAGCTCGCGGCCCAGAGCGCCGTAGGTGGTGCCGGCGCTGACGGTGACCGTGCCGTCGTCGTGCACGGCGACCTCGTCGGGCAGCGCGGTCAGGTCGACCAGCACGCCGGGTCCGTCGGCCAGGCCGTTGAACGTGTGCCGGGTCCCCAGCGCCCGTACGGCCGGGGCGCCGGCGACCAGCTCCTGCAGCTCGGCGACCGACCCCGGCCGCTGCACGGGTGCTTCGAAGGTGTGCGTCCCTGCCCAGTCGGTCTCCACGCTGCTCAGTCTGTCGCCGGTGCCACGAGCACCACGAGCAGGGTGCGCGGGCCGTGGACACCCTCGACCCGTTCCAGCTCGATGTCGCTGGTCGCGGAGGGCCCGCTGACCATGGTCAGCGGCCGCAGCGGGTCCAGCCGGGCCAGTGCCTCGGGCACGTTGCCGACCACCTGGTCGGCGGTGACCACGCAGACCAGGCAGTCCGGCAGCAGGGACAGCGCGCGCCGTCCCGACGTCGGGGAGCCGTCCAGCACCAGCGTCCCGGTCTCGGCGATCGCCACGGCCACCCCGGTGACGGCGGCGGCGCGGGCGGCCAGCTCGACGGCGGGCCGGTCGTCGTCCTCGGTGCTGCCCTCGGGCCGCCAGGGGGCCGGCAGCCCGGGGGCGACGACGACGTCGGCCGGGTCGTGCTCGCCGAGGGTCTCGGTGAGCAGGCGCTGCACCGTCGTCCGCACCTGGTCCTGGCCGCAGCGGGCCACCGTGGCGCGGTAGTCCTCGACCCGGTCGACGAGCACGTCGAGCAGCACGTCGAGGGGGCGGTCGTCGGTGAGCCGGTAGTCCCGGACCGCCTCGGGTGGGACGGACCGGTCCGGACCCAGGGCGCTGCGGATGCGGGACAGCACGTCGTCGCGGGCGCTCACGAGCGGCCACCGCCGTTCTCCTTGGCCCACCACTGCTGGAAGGTCTCGGCCGGGGGGGTCGGCAGGTCCCGGGACCGGGTCCAGCCGGCGGCCGGGCCGGGCAGCCGGGGCAGCACCGGCTTCCCGCGGGACAGGAAGCGGCCCAGGCCGGCGGCGCGCTGGGCGGCGCGCCACAGCCGCGGCCGGGACATCACCCGGGCCAGCGCGGCGAACGCGGTGGACTCCGCGGTCGGGTGGGTCTGGGCCTCGACGTGCTCGGCGCGCAGGTGCACCAGGATCGAGGGGATGTCGATGGCCACCGGGCAGACGTCGTAGCAGGCCCCGCACAGCGAGGAGGCGTACGGCAGCGAGGCGTTGTCCTCGACCCCGGTGAGCTGCGGGGACAGGATCGCCCCGATCGGGCCCGGGTAGACCGAGCCGTAGGCGTGCCCACCGGCGCGCTCGTAGACCGGGCAGACGTTCAGGCAGGCCGAGCAGCGGATGCAGTTGAGCGCCTCGCGGCCCACCTCGTCGGCCAGCACCGCGGTCCGGCCGTTGTCCAGCAGGACCAGGTGGAAGTCCTGCGGGCCGTCGCCGGGGGTGACCCCGGCCCAGGTCGAGGTGTAGGGGTTCATCCGCTCACCGGTGCTCGAGCGGGGCAGCAGCTGCAGGAACACCTCGAGGTCGCGCCAGGTGGGCACCAGCTTCTCGATGCCCATGACGGTCACCAGGGTGTCGGGCAGGGTCAGGCACATCCGGCCGTTGCCCTCGCTCTCGACGACCGACAGGGTGCCGGTCTCGGCGACGGCGAAGTTGGCCCCGCTGACCGCGAACGTCGCCCGCAGGAACCGCTCGCGCAGGTGCGCGCGGGCGGCCATCGCCAGCTGGCGCGGGTCGTCGGTCAGGTCGGGGTCGACGTCGGGCATGGTGCGGGCGAAGATCTCGCGCACCTCGGACCGGTTCTTGTGGATCGCCGGCACCAGGATGTGGCTGGGCTTGTCCTCCCCCAGCTGGACGATCAGCTCGGCCAGGTCGGTCTCGAAGGCGTCGATCCCGGCGGCCTCCAGGGCCTCGTTCAGGCCGATCTCCTGGGTGGCCATCGACTTGACCTTGACCACCTCGCGGGCGCCGGCCTCCCGGGCCAGCCGCACGACGATCTCGTTGGCCTCGTTCGCGTCCCGGGCCCAGTGCACGGTGCCGCCGCGGGCGGTGACCTGGCGCTCCAGCTCCTCGAGGTGGTCGTCCAGGCGGGCCATGGTGGCGCGCTTGAGCGCGGCCCCGGCCTGCCGCAGCTGCTCCCAGTCGGGCAGCTCGGCCACGACGCCGGCCCGCTTGCCGCGGATCGTCGTCGTGGCGTGGCCCAGGTTGGCGCGCAGCTGGCCGTTGCGCAGGGAGTCGCGGGCCTCG
Source organism: Modestobacter sp. Leaf380 (assembly GCF_001424485.1). Lineage (GTDB taxonomy): Bacteria > Actinomycetota > Actinomycetes > Mycobacteriales > Geodermatophilaceae > Klenkia. The sequence goes on along the minus strand of NZ_LMQC01000019.1, from coordinate 306,877 downwards.
TCGGGGAACGAGCGGGTGCCGCGCAGGTGGCCCACGCCCCGGGGGGCCGTGGGCAGGGTGGGCATGCCCAGGTGGACGGCGGTCACGCGAGCACCGCCGGCTGGGTGACCTGCGTGGCGGTGCGGGCGCCGTCGGTCGAGGCCAGGATCTCGGCCAGGTGGACCGTGCGGGTGCCCGAGGTCAGCCGGGTCAGGCCGCCGCCGATGTGCAGCAGGCAGGACGCGTCCCCGGCGGTGCACACCTCGGCGTGCGTGGAGAGCACCGCGGCCATCTTGTCCGTGAGCATCGCCGTCGACGTCTCGGCGTTCTTGACCGCGAAGGTGCCGCCGAAGCCGCAGCACTGCTCGGCACCGGGCAGCTCGACCAGGTCGAGGCCGCGGACGGCGCGCAGCAGCTGCAGCGGCCGGTCACCGACCCGCAGCAGCCGCAGCGAGTGGCAGGTCGGGTGGTAGGTGACCCGGTGCGGGTAGCTGGCGCCCACGTCGGTGACCCCCAGGACGTCGACCAGGAACTGGGACAGCTCGTACGTGCGGCCGGCCAGTTCCTGCGCGGCCTCGGCCAGCGCGGTGTCCCCGGCCCGGCGGGCGACCTGGGCCTGCTGGTGGTGGATCGAGGCCACGCACGACCCGGACGGCGACACGATCACGTCGCTGCCCGCGAAGGCCCGCACGTGGTTGGCCACGATGGAGACGGCGTCCCGGCGGTACCCGGTGTTGACGTGCATCTGCCCGCAGCAGCTCTGGCCCGGCGGGACGACGACCTCGTGCCCCAGCCGCTGGAGCAGCCGCACGGTGGCGATGCCGACCTGCGGGGTCAGGGTGTCGACCAGGCAGGTGGCGAAGACGGCGACCTTCACGCGCTCTCCTCGGTGACCGGGCTCTCGCCGGCCGGGGTGGTGGTGTGTGGTCCGACCACAGTACGACGGGTGTCGGGGGTGGTGGTGCCACCAGCGCTCGAGCGCCCCGTGCGACGCACCATCGAGGACTCCCGGACGACCAGCACCGGCTCGAACACCAGCTGCTCGTGCACGTGGTCGGGGCCGCGCGTGGCCTCGTCGAGCAACAGCAGGGCGGCCCGGCGGCCCAGCTCCTGGCGCGGCTTGCGCACCGAGGTCAGCGGGACGGCGGCAGCCGCGGCGAAGTCGATGTCGTCGTAGCCGACGATGGCGAACTCCTCGGGGACCCGGACTCCGTGCCGGACCATCTCCTGCAGCATGCCCAGTGCCAGCAGGTCGTTGGCGCAGACGACCGCGGTGGGTCGCCGCGCGGCCGGCATGCCGATGATCTCCGCGGCGGCCTCGCGGCCGGCGGCCACGGTGAGCTTCTCCGGGGAGAAGACGGTCAGCGCGTCCTCCCCGCCGAGTTCCTCGCGGACGGCGGCGACCACGCCGGCGTGCCGCTCCTCGACCTGCGGCAGACCCGACGAGCCGCCGACGAAGGCGATCCGCCGGTGCCCGCGCTCGAGCAGGTGGTCGGCTGCAAGGCGTCCGCCGAGGACGTCGTCGACGGTGACCGCGCACTGGCCCGGGCCCGGCGCCCGCCGGTCCAGCAGCACCACCGGCACCCCCCGTCGCCGCAGGGCGGCCAGGTGTGGGGACAGCTCGGCGGTCGGGGTGATGAGCACGCCCTGCACCCGCTGCTCGGCCAGCAGGTCCAGGTAGGCGCCCTCCTTGGCGGGGAGGTCGTCGGAGTTGCACAGGATGACCGCCAGGCCGGCCTCGTTCGCCACGTCCTCGACCCCGCGGGCGACGTCGGTGAAGAACGGGTTGGCGATGTCCAGCACCACCAGGCCGATCGTCCGGCTGGTGCCCGCGCGCAACTGACGGGCGGACTCGTTGCGCACGAACCCGAGCTCGGCGATCGCCGCGAGCACCCGTTCGCGGCTGGCGGCGCCGACCTGGTCGGGCCGGTTGAGCACGTTGCTGACCGTGCCCAGCGAGACCCCGGCCCGGCGGGCGACGTCACGGATGCTGGCGGTCACGGTGGCTCCTCGGTCGACACGGGGCGGGGGGCCGGTCGCCGGACGGGCGGTGACGTGGACCACGGCCATGGTGCCATGGGGATGAAACGTGTCAACCGCCCGGCAGGTCGTGGCTAGTCGGTGCTTAAACGAGCTCAACGTGGTGCTTGACACGCGATCCACGCCACTCTTATGGTCTGCGCCACAGAACGGATGAACCGTTTCACAACCGCTGGAGGAGGCGACACGTGGAGCCACGAGCGACGGCCGATCCACTGCTCGTCCTGGAGCGCGCCGAGAAGAGCTTCGGCCCGGTCCGGGCACTCGTCGACGGGTCGATCGAGTTGTTCCCCGGCGAGGCCCACGCCCTCCTGGGCGAGAACGGCGCCGGCAAGTCCACCTTGGTGAAGATCCTGGCCGGGGTGCACCGGGCCGATGCCGGTGAGCTGCGTGTGGGCGGGGTGCCGTTGGTCTTCAACGGCGCCTCCGACGCCCGCGACGCCGGCGTGTCGATCATCTACCAGGAGCCGACCCTCTTCCCGGACCTCACGGTCGCCGAGAACATCTACATGGGCCGGCAACCCACGGTCGCCGGTCGCCGGATCGACCGCAGGGCCATGAACGCCGCCGCCCGTGAGGTGTTCGCCCGGCTGGGGGTCGTGCTGGACCCCGCCCGTCCGGCTCGCGGTCTGTCGGTGGCCGACCAGCAGATCGTCGAGATCGCGAAGGCCCTCTCGCTCAACGCCCGCGTGCTGGTGATGGACGAGCCCACCGCAGCCCTGACCGGGGTCGAGGTCCAGCGCCTGTTCAGCGTCATGGAGACACTGCGCGCCGACGGGGCGGCGGTCATGTTCATCAGCCACCGCCTGGAAGAGGTCTACGCCAGCTGCCAGCGGGTCACGATCATGCGGGACGGTCGGTTCGTGCGGACCGCCCCGATCGAGGAGGTCTCGGTCGACGAGATCATCCGGTCGATGGTGGGCCGGGACCTGGACGCCCTGTTCCCCAAGAGCGAGACCGCCCCGGGTGAGGTCGTGCTCGACGTCGACGGGATCGGCGAGGACGGCGTCTTCTCCGACATCTCCTTCCAGGTCAGGCGCGGCGAGATCGTGGCCCTGGCCGGTCTGGTGGGGGCCGGTCGCAGCGAAGTCGCCCGAGCGGTCTTCGGCATCGACCCGCGCTCGCGGGGGCGGGTCACCGTGCTCGGTCGGGAGCTGCCCGGTCACCGACCGCGCGCGGCGATGGCAGCGGGCGTCGCCCTGGTCCCCGAGGACCGCCGTCAGCAGGGTCTGGTCATGGACATGCCCATCGACCAGAACATGGCCCTGGCCTCTCTGGACCGGCTGGCCACGGGCGGTCTGCTGCGACGCTCCAGCGAGCGCTCGTTGGCTGTCGAGTGGGCCCGCAGGCTGCAGCTGAAGTTCGGTCGCCTCGGCAACGCCGCGTCCACGCTGTCCGGCGGGAACCAGCAGAAGGTGGTGCTGGGCAAGTGGCTCAGCCGTGACCCGCAACTGCTGATCATCGACGAACCCACCCGCGGCATCGACGTCGGCACCAAGGCCGAAGTCCACCGCATCATCGACTCTCTCGTCGCCGACGGCATGGCCGTCCTGATGATCTCCTCCGAGCTCCCCGAGGTCCTGGGCATGGCCGACCGGGTGTTGGTCCTGCACGAGGGCCGGATCACCGCGGAGCTGTCCCGGGCCGAGGCCACCGAGGACTCGATCATGCGCGCGGCGTCGGGCTTGACCTCTGGAGCTGCTGCATGACCACCTCCACCTCGGCGCCCAGGTCGGCTGCGTCGTCCCGCACCCCGCTGAAGCAGCGCGTGGGCGGGGTGCTGCGGGCCAGGGAGACGGGCATCGCCGTCCTCATCGTGGTCGTCTTCGTGGCCGCGACCGCCAAGAACGAGGCCTTCGCCAGTGCCAACAGCGTCCAACAGCTGCTCCTGGGTGCCTCGCTGATCGCCCTGCTGGCCGTCGGTCAGACGATGGTCATCGTCACCCGCAACGTCGACCTCTCGGTGGGTTCGGTCGTCGGCATCACCGCCTACGTGGTGGGCATGAGCTTCCGGGACAACCCGGACATGCCGGTGTTCCTCGGCTTCCTCATCGGCATCGGGCTCGGCGCCGTCTTCGGTGCGATCACCGGGATGGTCGTCACCGTCTTCCGGGTGCCCAGCCTCGTGGTCACCCTGGCCGGGCTCTACCTCATCCGCGGCCTGGACGGGTTGCTCGTCGACGGCGTCATCATCAACCCGCAGTCCATCCCGCGGGAGTTCCAGCGGATCGGCTACGAGACGGTCCTCGGGATCCCGGTCCTCTTCCTCCTGGTGCTGGCCGTCGTGGTGATCGCCGCCTACGTCATGCGTTCCTTCCGCTCGGCGCGTGACCTCTACGCCATCGGGTCCAACCCCGCCGCGGCCGAGCTGGCGGGCATCCCGTCGGAGAAGCGGGTGTTCACCGCGTTCCTGGTGAGCGGCGCGCTCGCCGGACTCACCGGGGCCCTCTTCGTCGCCCTCTACGCACAGGTGGACGTGACGGCCGGGCGCGGTTACGAGTTCCTCGTGGTCGCTGCGGTGGTCGTCGGTGGCGTCGCGATCTTCGGGGGCAGCGGCACGGTCGTGGGCGCGGCCCTGGCGGCCCTCCTGCTGAACACCATCGACCAGGCGCTCGTCGCCAGCCGGGTCTCCGGCTTCTGGACCGACGCCATCGCCGGGGCGCTGCTGCTGGGCGCCATCGCCTTCGACCGCTCGCTGTCCCTGCGCATCGCTCGGCGACTGCGCTCCCAGGAAGGAGCCCACCGCGATGTCTGAGACCGTTGTCCGCCCCGAGCCCGCCCGGGCCCAGGAGCCGACACCCAGCTACACCGGCGTGGACACCACCTCGAAGGCCTGGTGGAAGGCCGGCATCCGCTGGGAGAGCGCCCTGGTGGTGCTCCTGCTGCTCACCCTCGTGGTGGGGTCCACCGGCTCGGAGAACTTCTTCACCGGCACCACGTTCTTCTTCGCCGGGCTCAACATCGGCGAGATCGCGATCATGGCCTTGCCGCTGCTGATGATCGTGCTGATCGGTGAGATCGACCTGTCCGTCGCGGCGATGCTGGCCCTGTCCGGGGCGGTCATGGGCGTCCTGTGGCAAGCGGGCACGCCCTTCGGTGTCGCGGTGGCAGCCGCGCTGCTGACCGGCCTCGTGGGCGGGGCGCTGAACGGCTACCTCGTCGCCTACCTCGGGCTGCCGTCGATCGCCGTGACGATCGGGTCGCTGACCCTCTTCCGGGGCATCGCCCAGATCATCCTGCCCAACCCGACCACCACGCCCTTCCCGTCGGAGGTGGCGACACTGGGGGTGCTCCCGATCCCCGGCACCCAGGTGCCCTACTCCCTGGCGGTCTTCACCGTCCTGGCCGTCGCGACCGCGGCCTTCGTGCACGCCACGCCGTCGGGGCGGTCGCTCTACGCGATCGGCCTGCAGCCCGAGGCCGCCGAGTTCGCCGGCATCCGGGTGACCAGGGTGCGGTTCGGTCTCTTCGTCCTGTCGGGTCTGCTGTGCTCGCTGGCCGGTGTCCTGTTCGCGCTGAAGAACTCCTCGGCGAGCTACAGCGCCGGGTTCGGGCTCGAGCTGACCGTGGTCGCCGTGGTCCTGTTCGGTGGCGTGTCCATCTTCGGTGGGCGCGGCACGGTCCTGGGCGTGGTGCTCTCGGTGGCGATCGTGGCAGTCCTGCAGCAGGCACTCACCCAGCAGCAGGTCCAGGCCGAGGTGCAGAACATCGTCACCGGGTTCTTGCTGCTGATCAGCGTCCTGGTCCCCAACACCCCGGCCGTCTGGCGACGGCTGCGTGACCGGGTGCGTACCCCACCCACCCGGACCTGAGCGCCCCACGGGTCCGTCTCGCCGATCTCCCCCTCGCACCACCTCGACTCCGGAACCGGTCCGCATCGCGCGCCGGACCGACCCTGGCCCGGTCAGGCCCTCGTCCGGCGGGTCCCCCGCCGCCGAGCCCTCCCCAGCACCACCCGGAAGGAATCCAGCAATGACGCAGATCCGATCCCACCGACGGCGGATGACCGCCGTCGTCAGCACGGCTGTCGTGGGCCTGACCCTCGCCGCCTGCGGCTCCAGCGACGACGGCGGAGGCAGCGCCTCCGCCGGTGGCGAGGCCACGGCCACCGCCGTCGAGGAGGGCCTGAGCGTCTACTTCATCCCGAAGGACACCCAGAACCCCTACACCCTCCTGGCCCTCGACGGTGGCGAGACCGCCTTGGAGGAGCTCGGTGGCACGGTGACGGTGAGCAGCGGCACGGAGGCGACCGCCGCGGCCCAGATCCCCTCGATCCAGGCCGCGATCCAGGCCCAGGCCGACGCGATCGTGATCGCAGCCAACGACCCGCAGGCGCTCTGCCCGACCCTGCAGCAGGCTGACGCTGCGGGCATCGCCGTCCTCGCGTTCGACTCCGACATCGCCTGCGACGCCTTCGACCACCTGTTCATCAACCAGGCGGAGACCACCGAGATCGGCACCTCCCAGGTCGACCTGCTGGTGGACTACATGGGCACCGACACCGGCCAGATCGCCATCCTGTCGGCGGCCGCCTCGGCCACGAACCAGAACTCCTGGATCGCGGCCATGGAGCCCTACATCGCCGAGAACTACCCCGGCCTCGAGCTGGTCGACACCGTCTACGGCAACGACGACCCGGCCACCTCGCTCACCGTCCTGCAGGGCCTGCTCTCGGCCTACCCGGACCTGCAGGGCATCATCTCGCCGACCACCGTGGGCATCTCGACGGCCGCCCAGTACCTGTCGAACAACCCCGATGTCGCCTCGCGGGTCACCCTGACCGGTCTGGGCCTGCCCTCGCAGATGCGCGAGTACGTCGACAACGGCACCGTCCAGGGCTTCGAGCTGTGGAACCCGAACGACCTGGGCTACCTGGCCGGCTACGCCGCGGCTGCGCTCGCCTCGGGCACCACGAACCTGGACGAGGGCGCGACCTTCGAGGCCGGCCGGCTGGGCGAGTACACCGTCCTGGCCCCCACCGGTGAGACCGGCCCCTCGATCGTGCTCGGCCCGCCGACCGTGTTCGACGCCAGCAACATCGCCGACTTCGACTTCTGAGTCGCGCGCCCCGGGGGTGTGCGGGCCGTCACCACGACGACCCGTACACCCCCGGGCAGCACCCGCTCCCCGCCCCGACTGCCCGAGGAGACCTCCGGTGCCCCGCTACTGCTTCCTCCTCCAGGTCCGTCCGGAGATGCTGGAGGAGTACACCCGCCGGCACGCCAGCGTCTGGCCGGAGATGACGACCGCCCTGGCCGAGTCCGGGTGGCACAACTACTCCCTCTTCGCCCGGCCCGACGGCCTGCTGGTCGGTTACGTCGAGGCGCACGACCTCGATGCCGCGCAGGCCGCCATGGAGGCCACCGAGGTCAACGCCCGGTGGCAGGCGGAGATGGCCCCCTTCTTCACCGGTCTGGCCGGCCGGCGCCCCGACGAGGGGCTGCTGCTGCTGACCGAGGTCTTCCACCTGGAGGACCAGCTCACACCCACTGACACCCCATCCCACGTACGAGAGCAGGACCACCGATGAGCGACCTCCGCACTGCAGCCCTCGAGGCGCTGCGCGCCCAGACCATCGAGCTGCCGTCGTGGGCGTTCGGCAACTCCGGCACCCGGTTCAAGGTCTTCGGTGCCCCCGGGGTCGCCCGCGACCCGTGGGAGAAGATCTCCGACGCCGCCGTCGTCCACCGGTTGACCGGCGCCGCGCCGCGCGTCTCGCTGCACATCCCGTGGGACCGGGTCGAGGACTACGCGAAGCTGGGTGCCCACGCCGCCGATGAGGGCGTCACGATCGGCGCGATCAACTCCAACCTCTTCCAGGACGACGAGTACCGCCTGGGCTCGCTGACCCATGCCGACAAGGCGGTCCGGGACCGGGCGATCGCCCACCACGCCGAGTGCGTCGAGGTCATGCGGGCCACCGGCTCCACCGACCTCAAGCTCTGGTTGCCCGACGGCACCAATTACGCCGGCCAGGACGACCTGCGCGCGCGCCAGGACCGCCTCGCCGACTCCCTGCAGCAGATCTACGCGCTGCTGGACCCCGAGCACCGGCTGCTCGTGGAGTACAAGATCTACGAGCCGTACTTCTACGCGATGGACATCCCCGACTGGGGGACCTCGCTGGTGCACTGCCTGGCCCTGGGGGACCAGGCCCAGGTCGTGCTGGACACCGGCCACCACGCGCCCAGCACGAACATCGAGTTCATCGTCATGCAGCTGCTGCGGGTGGGCCGGCTGGGCGCCTTCGACTTCAACAGCCGCAACTACGGCGACGACGACCTGATCGTCGGAGCGGCTGACCCCTTCCAGCTGTTCCGGATCATGAACGAGATCGTCGAGGCCGACGCGCTGCGCCCGGAGTCCGGCGTCAACTTCATGTTGGACCAGTGCCACAACATCGAGCCCAAGATCCCGGGCCAGATCCGTTCGGTGACCAACGTGCAGGAGGCCACCGCCAAGGCGCTGTTGGTCGACCGGGATGCGCTGCACGCCGCCCAGCAGGCCGGTGACGTCCTCGGGGCGCACGCCGCGCTCACCGACGCCTTCGCCACCGACGTACGTCCGCTGCTCGCCGAGCTGCGCGAGTCCGCCGGCCTGCACCCCGACCCCAACGCCGCCTACGCAGCCTCTGGCCACCAGGACCGTCTCGCCGCCGACCGCGTCGGCGGCACCCAGGCCTCCTGGGGCGCGTGAGCGCCGTCCGGCACCGCCCCGCACACCCCACCGACCTGAGGACGACGACGTGACGAACCCCGTGGTCAGCGAGCTGCTCCAGCGCTCCAACGCGCTGGGGGCCGACCCCCGCAACACCAACTACGCCGGTGGCAACACCTCCGCAGCCGGCAGCGAGACCGACCCGGTCACCGGCCAGCCGGTCGAGCTGCTCTGGGTGAAGGGCTCCGGCGGTGACCTGGGCACCCTGACCGAGCCCGGACTGGCCGTCCTGCGGCTGGACCGGCTCCGGGCACTGGTCGACGTCTACCCCGGTGTCGACCGCGAGGACGAGATGGTCGCCGCGTTCGACTACTGCCTGCACGGCCGGGGCGGGGCGGCGCCGTCCATCGACACCGCCATGCACGGGCTGGTGCGGGCCGCGCACGTGGACCACCTGCACCCCGACTCCGGCATCGCGCTGGCCACCGCCGCGGACGGTGAGGAGCTGACCCGTCGGTGCTTCGGCGATCGCGTGGTCTGGGTGCCGTGGCGCCGGCCGGGCTTCCAGCTGGGGCTGGACATCGCCGCGCTGGCGGAGGCCAACCCGCAGGCCATCGGCGCGGTCCTGGGTGGGCACGGGATCACCGCCTGGGCCGACACCTCCGCGCAGTGCCAGGCCAACAGCCTGGAGATCATCCGCACCGCCGAGGAGTTCCTCGCCGAGCACGGCCGACCCGAGCCGTTCGGAGCCCGGCTGCCGGAGTTCGAGCCGCTGCCCGAGCCCGAGCGCCGTGCCCGGGCCGCCGCTGTGTTCCCGCTGCTGCGCGGGCTGGCCTCCACCGACAAGCCGCAGGTCGGCCACCTGACCGACAGCGATGTCGTCCTGGACTTCCTGGCCTCGGCCGAGCACCCCCGGCTGGCCTCGCTGGGCACGAGCTGCCCCGACCACTTCCTGCGCACCAAGGTCGCCCCGATGGTGCTCGACCTGCCGCCGACCGCGCCGTTGGAGCAGGTCACCACCAGGCTGCGGGAGCTGCACGAGGCCTACCGCGCCGACTACGCCGCCTACTACGAGCGCAACGCCTCGGCCGACAGCCCGGCCATGCGCGGAGCCGACCCGGCAGTCGTGCTGGTGCCCGGGGTCGGCATGTTCAGCTTCGGTGCGAACAAGCAGACCGCCCGCGTGGCCGGGGAGTTCTACGTCAACGCGATCAACGTGATGCGGGGCGCCGAGTCCGTCTCGACCTACGCCCCCATCGACGAGGTCGAGAAGTTCCGGATCGAGTACTGGTCCCTCGAGGAGGCCAAGCTCGCCCGGATGCCCGAGCCCAAGCCGCTGGCCTCCCGGGTCGCCCTGGTCACCGGTGCCGCGTCGGGCATCGGCAAGGCCATCGCGGAGCGGCTCGCCGCCGAGGGCGCCTGCGTCGTCGTCGCCGACCTCGACCTGGCCAAGGCCCAGGAGGCCGCAGCCGGGATCGGCTCGACCGACGTCGCCGTCGGGGTGGCCGCGGACGTGTCCGACGGTGAGGCCGTGGCCGCCGCGTTCGCTGCCGCGGCCCTGGCTTTCGGCGGGGTCGACCTGGTGGTCAACAACGCCGGGCTCTCGATCTCCAAGCCGCTGCTGGAGACCACCGAGCGGGACTGGGACCTGCAGCACGACGTGATGGCCAAGGGCAGCTTCCTGGTCTCCCGCGAGGCCGCCCGGGTCATGATCGAGCAGGGCCTGGGTGGGGACGTCGTCTACATCTCCTCCAAGAACTCCGTCTTCGCCGGGCCGAACAACATCGCCTACTCCGCGGTCAAGGCCGACCAGGCCCACCAGGTCCGGCTGCTGGCTGCCGAGCTCGGCGAGCACGGCATCCGGGTCAACGGCATCAACCCCGACGGCGTCGTCCGCGGATCGGGCATCTTCGCCGGCGGCTGGGGCGCCAAGCGAGCCGCCGTCTACGGCGTCCCCGAGGAGGAGCTGGGCGCCTACTACGCCCAGCGCACCCTGCTCAAGCGCGAGGTGCTCCCGGAGCACGTCGCCGACGCCGTCTTCGCCCTGACCGGGGGCGAGCTGACCCGGACCACCGGCCTGCACGTCCCGGTCGACTCCGGCGTCGCCGCCGCCTTCCTCCGCTGACCGTCCCGAACCCCCTGGAGCCCCCACGATGAGCAGCCCTCTCGACCAGGTGCACGCCGGCCTCGCCCGGGTGCGCACCCGCCCCGTCAAGGTCGGCCTGGTGGCCGGCGGGCTCGGCGCCTACTGGCCGCAGTTCCCGCAGCTGCTCCCTCAGCTGCAGGCGAGTGCGCGCCGGGTGTCCGAGCGCATGCAGGACCTGGACTGCGAGGTGGTCGACGTCGGCTTCGTGTCCGATGCCCAGGAGGCGGCCGTGGCCGCCGAGCGGCTGCGGGCCGCCGGCTGCGACCTGATCGTGGGGTTCCTGACCACCTACATGACGGCGTCGATGCTGGTCCCGGTCGCCCAGCGGGCGGGCGCGCCGGTGCTGCTGCTGAACCTGCAGCCCACCGAGGTCATGGACCACGCGACCTTCGGCACCGGGGAGTGGCTCGCCTACTGCGGGGCCTGCCCGCTGCCGGAGATGGCCAACTCCTTCCGTCGCGCCGGCATCCCGTTCCGCTCCGTGTCGGGCTACGTGGAAGACGAGCGGGCCTGGGGGCGTATCGCCCACTGGGTGAAGGCCGCCGGGGTCCGCGGGATGCTGCGCCACGGCAGGCACGGGCTGATGGGACACCTCTACCCGGGCATGCTGGACGTCTCCACCGACCTGACCAGCATCTCCACCCAGCTCGGCGGGCACGTCGAGGTGCTCGAGATCGACGACCTGCGGGTGCGGGTGGAGAAGGTCACCGAGGCCGAGGTCGACGCCCGCGTGCAGCTGGCCCGGGACGTGTTCACCCTGGACGAGTCCGTCGCCGAACCCGAGCTGCGGTGGGGTGCGCAGGTGTCGGTGGCCCTGGACCGACTCGTCGAGGACTTCGCGTTGGACTCGATGGCCTACTACCACCGTGGCCTGGACGGTGAGGCCCACGAGCGGGTCGCCGCCGGGATGATCCTGGGCGCCTCCCTCCTCACCGCCCGCGGCATCCCCCTCGTCGGGGAGTACGAGCTGCGCACCTCCATCGCGATGCTGGTCATGGACCGTCTCGGCGGCGGTGGGTCGTTCACCGAGCTGCAGGCGCTGGACTTCCGGGCCGGCGTGGTCGAGATGGGCCACGACGGGCCGGCGCACCTGGCGATCAGCGCCCGCCGCCCGCTGCTGCGCGGCCTGGGCGTCTTCCACGGCAAGCGCGGCTACGGCGTCTCTGTCGAGTTCGACGTGCAGCACGGACCGGTGACGCTCTGCGGGCTGGGGCAGCTGCGGGACGGCTCGTTCCGGCTGATCGCAGCCGAGGGGACCGTCGTGGACGGGCCGTTGCTGGCCATCGGCAACACGACCTCGCGCGTCGACTTCGGGGTCGACCCCGGCGAGTGGACCGACGAGTGGAGTGCATCGGGCGTCGGGCACCACTGGGCGCTGGGGGTCGGCCACCGCGCAGCCGAGCTCGAGCGGGTGGCCCAGCTGTGCGAGCTGGACTTCCTGCACGTGCGGCTGGGGTGAGCCTCCTCAGACTGGCCGCCGTCGACCTGGGGGCCTCCAGCGGGCGGGTGATGACCGGGTTGGTCGGGGACGGGCGGCTCGAGCTCACCGAGGTCAACCGCTTCGCCAACCGGCCCGTCCCGGTCGGCGAGCGCTTGTACTGGGACGTGCTGGCGCTGTACGCCGGGGTGCTCGACGGCCTCCGGGCCGCCGGGCGCACCGGACCGGTCGACGGTGTGGGCATCGACAGCTGGGCGGTCGACGTGGGCCTGCTGGATGCCGACGGCGTGCTGCTGGGCAACCCGGTGCACTACCGCGACGCCCGCCACGAGACGGCGGTGCCCGCCGTGCACGCTGCGCTCGGTGTGGCGGAGCTGTACCGGGTCAACGGACTGCAGCACCTGCCCTTCACGACGGTCTTCCAACTCGCCGCGCTCCGCGGCAGTGCTCAGCTGGAGGCCGCCCGCACGGCGTTGCTGGTCCCCGACCTGCTGGGCCACTGGCTCACCGGGGCCGTGGGCGCGGAGGTGACCAACGCCTCCACCACGGGGCTGCTCGACGCCCGCAGTCGCCAGTGGTCCTGGACCGTCGTCGACTCGCTCGGCCTGCCCCGGACCCTCCTCCCGCCGCTGACCACGCCGGGCGACCGGCTCGGCCTGCTCACCGACCAGGTGCTCGGTGAGACCGGGTTGGTGGGTCCCGTGCCGCTGACCGCCGTCGGGTCCCACGACACTGCCTCGGCCGTGGTGGGGGTACCGGCCGAGTCCGAGCGCTTCGCCTACGTCTCCTGCGGGACGTGGTCGCTGGTCGGCCTCGAGCTGCCCGACCCGGTGCTCACCGAGCCCAGCCGGTCCGCCGGGTTCACCAACGAGTTGGGCGTGGACGGCACGGTCCGCTACCTGCGCAACGTCATGGGCCTGTGGCTGCTGTCGGAGTCACTGCGCACGTGGGCGGCGGCCGGGCTGCCGGCGGACCTGGGTGAACTGCTGCACGCCGCAGCCCGGGTGCCGGCTTTCACCGCGGTCGTCGACTGCGACGACCCCCGCTTCCTGCCGCCGGGCGACGTGCCGTCCCGGATCGCGGACCTGTGCCGGGAGACCGGCCAGACGCCGCCGCAGTCCCAGGCCGAGACGGTCCGCTGCATCCTGGACAGCCTGGCGCTGGCCTACCGGCGCACCGTCCGGGCTGCGGTGGAGCTGTCCGGCCGCGACGTGGACGTCGTCCACGTGGTGGGCGGTGGTGCCCGCAACGCGCTGCTGATGCAGCTGACGGCGGACGCCTGCGGGTTGCCGGTGGTGGCCGGTCCGGTGGAGGCAGCCGCACTGGGCAACGTCCTGGTCCAGGCCAGAGCCGGCGGCGCGGTGTCCGGCGGTCTCGCCGAGATGCGGGCGCTGCTGCGGGTGACCCAGGACGTCGTCCGGTACGAGCCCGTCGGCGACCCCGGCCCCTGGGACGCCGCCGAGCGCCGTACCGGTCGTGCCTGAGGCAGCCGTACCGGGTCGGGCCGGGCCGATCTCGGGCGAGGACGTTTTGCTGCTGAGCCTGCTCGCTCGGGGTCTGCTGGTGGAGCAGATCGCGCGGGAGCTGGTGACCTCGCCGCGGACGGTGCGGCGCCGGACGGCGTCCGTGTGCAGCGCCCTCGGGGTGCGCACCCCGGTGGAGGCCGTGGTCTGGGCGGTTCGGAACGACCTGGTCTGAGGCCCGTGCGGGCCCGACGCGCTGCACCCCGCGCAGCGGGCAGCGAGGACTGACCGCTTCCGGCCATCGCCTTGTCAGGTGGCTGTGTGCCGGGACACATTGGCACTGAAACGTATCAACACACCGGAGGAACGATGACGATCCCCCTGAGGCGCTCCCGCGCCGTGGTCCTCCTCGTCACCCTGGCGGCTCTGCTCGCCGGTGGTCAGACAGCTCTCGCCCCGTCCCGCGCGTTCGCCGCCGAGGCGGCACCAGCTCAGCGCCTCTCGGACCACCTGCTGGACCCTGCGGCGCACGCCCGTGTCACCTACGAGGGCTCGGTCAACATCGGGAGCTTCCAGCAGGACGTCCTGCTCACCGTCGACAACCTGCAGTACACGTCGTGGTACCGCGAGGACGGCACCGTCGTGGTGTCCCGGCGGACCCTGCCCGGGGGGACCTGGCAGAGCCTCGAGCTCGACGGCCGGCTCGCCGCCAACGACTCGCACAACACGATCTCGATGGCCGTCTCCCCGTCCGACGGGCGACTCCACCTCGCCCTGGGCACCCACACGGGCGCCCAGCTCTACGTCAAGTCCGTGCCGGACATCGCCACGGCCGCCTGGACGTCCCGATCGTTCGAGGCGGTCGTCCGGGTCCTGCCGTTCACCAACCCGGGTGGGACGGGCAACACCGGCCTGTGGACCTACCCGCAGTTCGAGGTCAACCGCGGGCAGCTGTTGCTGACCTACCGCGAGGGCATCACCCACGCCGGCGAGCAGACGCTGGTCCGCTACAACGGCGACGCGGCCGGGACCTGGACCTACCTGGGACGCTTCACCGACTCCACCGGGACGTGGACCGGTCCCTACGGGAGCAGCTCGTCCCGGTACAGCTACCTGCACGGCTTCGGCACCAACCCGGTGACCGGGGACCTCGAGATCAGCTTCTCGTGGCGCGAGCGCGCCGGTTGGTGCAACAGCGGCGGCCTGGGCAACCACGACCTGGGGTACGCCCGCAGCTCGGACGGCGGCCTCACCTGGACGGACGACAGCGGTCGGGTCACCGGCCGGACCGGGACCAGCGACCGGATCTCCGTGCGTGACCCACACGTCGTCGTCCCGATCTCGATCAACCGCGGGCTGATCAACCAGGAGGCGCAGACCTTCGACAGTCAGGGTCGGGTCCACGTGATGACCTCCCAGTTCAACGACGCCGACCTGGCCGCCATCGGCGGCTGTCACACCTCCACCTACTCCCAGCGGGCGCAGTACGCGAAGCCCTTCCACCACTGGCGGGACGCCCAGGGAACGTGGCGGTCGATGGAGCTGCCCTTCTACAGCAACAGCGCCGGTCGGACGAAGCTGCTCTTCGACGCCCAGGACACGGCGTGGGTGGTCCTGCCCGACGGGCGGGTCGTCACCGCGACGGCCGCCAGCACCTGGTCGGACTGGCAGCTGGCCTTCAGCGACCCCGCCGCGGACCCGCTGGCCGAGCTGGTCGTCGACCGGACCCGGCTGCAGCGCGACGGCGTCCTGAGCATGGCCTACCTGCAGGTCGGCGATGGCATCCGAGGCGGTTTCCGGGTGACTGACCTGCGCACCGGTCCTGGCGCCACGGGTGCCGATGCTCAGCGCGACACGACACCACAGCCGGCCCCGGTGGACTACACCGGAAGCCTGGTCCCGGCCCCCACTGCCACCGCATCGACCAGCCAGCCGGCCTACCCGGCGTCCCTGGCCGTCGACGGCAGGGCGTCGACCTTCTGGGTGAGCAGCGGGACCACCGAGGGTCAGGGTCCCCAGCCGACCCGCCCGGAGACGCTCACCGTGACGTACGGCCAGAGCGCCAGCACCGCCCAGGCGATCGGTTCGGTGACGGTGACCCCGCGGGTCGGGTACGGCCCCCGGAGCCTGCGGATCGAGGCCCTGGTCAACGGGGCCTGGACCACGCTGGGCACCTATGAGATGCCTAACGCCGCAGCCACCTTCGACACCCCCGACGTCCTGGCCCGGCAGCTCCGGTTGGTCGTCACGGCTGCCTACGACAACGGCCGGGCTCCCGCGGCCGCCCGCAACGTGCAGGTCGCGGAGGTCTCGGTCAGGGCCCCCGTCTAGGCCCTCGGCAGCACGACAGGAGCCCGGTGGTCCCCAGGACCACCGGGCTCCTGCTGTCAGCGGTCGGTGCGGTCCCGGACCTCGGCGTAACGCTCGCGCACCGACGGCGTCGGGTCGGCCTCCACCAGCCGGGTGCCGGCGGCGGCCCACTCGGGGAGGCTCCCGGTCAGCGCCCAGGCGGCCTGCCGGGCAGCACCGTCGGCGACCGCCTCGCCGGGCTCGGGCACCAGCACCGGCCGGCCGAAGACCGCCGGGGCGATCTCCTGGACGGCCCGGGAGCGGGCTCCCCCACCGACCAGCAGCACCCGCTCCACCGCCGCGCCCTGGGCGACCAGGGCCTCGATGCCGTCGGCGAGCCCGCACAGCAGGCCCTCCACCGCGGCCCGGGCCCAGTGCGCCGCCGTCGAGGTGCGCAGGGTCAGCCCGTGCACCGAGCCGGTGGCGTGCGGCAGGTCCGGGGTCCGCTCGCCCTCCAGGTAGGGCACCAGCACCAGGCCGTCGGCCCCCGCCGGGACCTGCAGCGCCAGCTCGGCCAGCTCGTCCAGGGACACCCGCAGCATCGCCGCGGCCGAGTCCAGCACCCGGGCGGCGTTGAGCGTGCAGACCAGCGGCAGGTGCCGGCCGGTGGCGTCGGCGAACCCGGCGACGGTGCCGGTCGGGTCGACCGCGGCCACCTCGGACACCGCCGACACCACCCCGGACGTGCCGATCGAGACCACCACGTCCCCCGGCCGGGCGCCCAGCCCGAGCGCGGCGGCCGCGTTGTCCCCGGCGCCGGCGGACAGTTGCACCGAGCCGTGCGCGCCGACCAGCTCGTGCGGCCCGGCGACCCGCGGCAGCACCGGCGTGCGCCCGCGCAGCGCCAGGGTCAGCAGGTCGGGCCGGTACTCCCCCGTGGCCGCCGACCAGTAGGCGGTGCCGCTCGCGTCGGACCGGTCCGTCACGAGGGTGTCCAGCCCGGCTGCGCCCGACAGTCGCCAGGTCAGCCAGTCGTGCGGCAGGCAGACGGCCGCCGTCCGGTCGGCGTTGGCGGGCTCCGCGTCGGCGAGCCAGCGCAGCTTCGAGGCGGTGAAGGACGCCACCGGGACGATGCCGACAGCGTCCGCCCAGGCCTGTCCGCCACCGAGCTCGGCGACCAGGTCGGCCGCGGCACCGGCGGAGCGGACGTCGTTCCACAGCAGCGCCGGGCGGACGACGTCCCCGGCCTCGTCCAGGCAGACCATGCCGTGCTGCTGCCCGCCCACGCCGAGCGCTGCGACGTCGTCCAGACCCCCGGCGCCGGCCAGCGCCTCGGTGAGCGCGGCCTCCCAGGCGGCCGGGTCGACCTCGGTGCCCGCCGGGTGCGGGGCCCGGCCCTCGCGGACCAGCTCCCCGCTCTCGGCGTCCCGGACGACGACCTTGCAGGCCTGGGTCGAGCTGTCCACACCGGCGACGAGCGGCACGGGGACCTCCTGGGTTGACGGGCGAGCGTGACGCAGACAATAGTGCAACGACCAAACGAATGGCGGGACGAGACGGCTGGGGGGTGGCGCGTGCAGACCCAGGGACAGGTGCGCAGCGCCAACCTGGCCGCCGTCCTGGCCCGCCTCCGGGACGACGGCCCGCGCAGCCGGGCCCGCCTGGCCGCGGACACCGGGCTCACCAAGGCCACCGTCTCCAGCCTGGTCGGCGAGCTCGTCGACCGTGGGCTGGTCGCCGACGGCGCCCTGCACCGGCCCGGCTCCGTCGGCCGCCCGGGCACCCTCGTCGAGCTCGGCGGCCGGGGCGTCTGCGGCGTCGGCGTCGAGGTCAACGTCGACTACCTGGCCGTGCTCGTCCTGGACCTGCGCGGCGAGGTCCGGGCCGAACGCCGGCTGGCCCTCGACGTCGCCGGCTCCCCCGCGGGCCAGGTGCTGGACGCCGTGACGACGCTGGTCCGCGCGGTGCTGGCCGACGTCGACGCCACCCCGGTCGGCCTGACCGTCGCCGTCCCCGGCAGCGTGCAGGGCACCGTCGTCGCCACCGCCCCGAACCTGCCCGGCTGGCCCGGCCTCGACGTCGCCGCCGGCCTGGCCGGCACCGGACTGCCGGTCACCGTGGCCAACGACGCCGACCTCTCCGCCCTGGCCGAGTGGTCGGCCGGCCCGCACGCGCGCACCCCCGACCTGGTCTACCTGACCGGCGAGGTCGGTGTCGGCGGCGGCGTCGTGAGCGGCGGGCGGCTGCTGCGCGGCAGCACCGGGCTCGGCGGCGAGGTCGGCCACCTGGCGCTCACCCCCGGCGACGCGCCCTGCGGCTGCGGACGGCGGGGCTGCTGGGAGACCGTCGTCGGCCTCGGTGCCCTGCTGCGCGCCGCCGCCGACCCCGGCGACCCGCTCTGCGACCCCGGCCGCGACCTGGAGGACCGGCTCGCCGAGGTCGTCGCCCGGGCCCGCGCCGGCGACGCCCGCACGCTGGCCGCGCTCACCGACATCGGCACCGGCCTGGGCGTCGGCGCCGCCGTCCTGGTGTCGCTGCTGGACCCCGCCGTCGTCGTCCTCGGCGGGTACTTCGCCGTGGTCGGCGAGTTCCTGCTCGACCCCCTGACCAGCGCGCTCGCCGCGCGGGTCGAGGGCCCCCGCCGGGTGGTCCTGTCCACCCTCGGGTTCACCGCAGCCGTCCGGGGCGGCGCGCACGTCGCGCTGCAGCCGGTGTTCCACGACCCCACCACCGTGCCGTTGGAGGCCTCCGCATGACCACCCTGAAGCCCACCCCCGCCGACCGCTTCTCCTTCGGCCTCTGGACCGTCGGCTGGCAGGGCGTCGACGTGTTCGGCGGCGCCGTCCGCCCGCCGATGGACCCGGTCGAGGCCGTCCACCAGCTCGCCGAGCTCGGTGCTGCCGCCGTCACGTTCCACGACGACGACCTGGTGCCCGACGACGCCACCCGCGACGCCACCCTCGAGCGCTTCCGCACCGCGCTGACCGAGACCGGCATGGGCGTGGAGATGGCCACCACCAACCTCTTCGGCCACGCCGTCTTCAAGGACGGCGCGTTCACCTCCAACGACCGCGACGTCCGCCGCTACGCCCTGGCCAAGGCCGCCCGCAACATCGACCTGGCCGCCGAGCTGGGCGCCACCACCTACGTCTTCTGGGGTGGCCGCGAGGGCGCCGAGTCCGGCGCCGCCAAGGACATCGGTGCGGCGCTGGAGCGCTACAAGGAGGGCATGGACACCCTCTGCTCGTACGCGATCGAGCAGGGCTACGACATGCGCTTCGCGATCGAGCCCAAGCCCAACGAGCCCCGCGGCGACATCCTGCTCCCCACGATCGGCCACGCCCTGGCGCTGATCAACGAGCTCGAGCACTCCGAGATGGTCGGCCTGAACCCCGAGGTCGGGCACGAGGAGATGGCCGGGCTGAACTTCGCCGCCGGCATCAGCCAGGCCATGTGGCACGGCAAGCTCTTCCACGTCGACCTCAACGGCCAGCACGGCCCGCGCTACGACCAGGACCTGCGCTTCGGCGCCGGCAACCTGCGCGGTGCCTTCTGGACCGTCGACGCCCTGGAGCAGGGCGGCTACGACGGCTACCTGCACTTCGACTTCAAGCCCCCGCGCACCGAGGACGCCGCCGGTGTCTGGGAGTCCGCCCGCGGCTGCATGGCCAACTACCTGGCGCTGAAGGCCAAGGCCGCCGCGTTCCGGGCCGACCCCGAGGTGCAGGAGGCGCTGGCCGCCTCCCGCGTCGCCGAGCTGCGCACCCCGACCCTGGCCGCCGGCGAGACCCTGGCGACCGTGCGGGAGCAGTCCTTCGACGTCCAGGCGATGGCCGAGCGCGGCATGGCCTTCGAGCGCCTGGACCAGCTCGCCATGGACCACCTCCTCGGCGTCCGCTGACCCCTCGCCCTGGCATGGGATCCCTCGCATACTGCCAACGCGTCAGGCGGTATGCGGGGGATCCCATGCCGAGGCGGGGAGGGCGTCCCTAGGGTGGGAGGCATGGCTGAGCCCCGCACCCGCAACGCCCGCCGCGAGCGTCTGGTCGGGCTGTTCGTGCTCGGCGTCGCCGTCGTGCTGCTGCTGTCCAGCCCCACCTGGTTCTCCAGCGACCGCGGCACGGTGGGCATCGCGCAGGTCGTCGTGGGGCTGCTGCTCGCCGGCGTCGGCGGGTTCCTGGTGAAGCGGTCCTCAACCGCCTGAGCGGAAACGCCGTTTACCCCGCGGTGTGACGGGCACCGCGTCGGCACGGGCGGGGGCCGACGGCGCTCCCGGGGACGACGGGAGAACACGCGTGGAGCTCGCCAAGAAGGACCTGGTCCAGCTGCTGCACGGGCAGGGCGACAACGACACCGCCGAGCGGGTCGAGGCCGCGGACCTGCCGGACACGATCGACACAGCTCGCGACGCCGACGCCCTCACCGCGGTCGGCCTGGACCAGCAGACCCTGCTCGGCCACCTCGCCGGCGGCGCCATCGGCGGCAACCTGGCCATGTGACCCCCGCGCGCCTGAGCGTGGATCAGGGTCCCTGATCAGAGTCCGTCCTCCCCCACGAGATGTGGTGTGGGAGGACGGACTCCGGTGAACGCCCCTGATCCACGCTCGGCGCGCGGGCCGGGGTCAGCCGACGTAGGGGCGCTCGCGCGCCAGCTCCTCCCGGGCCACCGACCTGATGTGGACGGCGTCCGGCCCGTCCACGATCCGCAGCGTGCGGGCGTGGGCGTAGAACTCGGCCAGCGGGGTGTCGTCGCTGACGCCGGCGCCGCCGTGCAGCTGGATGGCCCGGTCGATGACGTCCAGGCACACCCGCGGGGCGGCGACCTTGATGGCGGCGATCTCGGTGCGGGCGCCCTTGGCCCCGTACTTGTCGATCAGGTCGGCGGTCTTGAGCACCAGCAGCCGGGCCTGGTCGATCTCGATGCGGGAGCGGGCGATGTCCTCCCGGACGGTGCCCTGCTCGGCCAGCGGGCGGCCGAAGGCGACCCGGTCCTGGGCGCGGGCGACCATCAGGCCCAGGGCGCGCTCGGCCATGCCGATGGCCCGCATGCAGTGGTGGATCCGGCCCGGGCCCAGGCGGGCCTGGGCGATCATGAAGCCCTCGCCCTCCCCGGCCAGGATGTTGCTGACCGGCACCCGGACGTCGGTGAAGCGCAGCTCGGAGTGCCCGTGCTGGTCCTGGTAGCCGAAGACCGGCAGGTGTCGGACGATCTCCAGGCCGGGGGTGTCGCGGGGGACCAGCACCATCGACTGCTGCTGGTGCGCGGGGCCGTCGGGGTCGGTCTTGCCCATCACGATGAACACGGCGCAGCGCTCGTCGGCCGAGCCGGTGATCCACCACTTGCGGCCGTTGATGACGTACTCGTCGCCGTCGCGGACGATCGAGGTCTGGATGTTGCGGGCGTCGGAGGACGCGACGTCGGGCTCGGTCATCGCGAACCCGGAGCGGATCTCCCCTGCCAGCAGCGGCTCGAGCCACTGCTGCTTCTGCTCGGGGGTGCCGAACAGCATCAGGGTCTCCATGTTGCCGGTGTCCGGCGCCCCGCAGTTCACGACCTCGGGGGCGATGACCGGCGACCAGCCGGTGATCTCGGCGATGGAGGCGTACTCGAGGTTGGAGAGCCCGGCCAGCTCGTGGTGGAACAGGTTCCACAGGCCCCGGGAGCGGGCCTCGGCCTTGAGCTCCTCGATGACCGGCGGCAGGGAGTGGTCGTCGTGGCCACGCTCCCGTCGCCATGCGTGGTAGACGGCCTCGGCGGGGAACACACGCTCGCGCATGAAGTCCCACATCCGGCCACTGACGTCCTCGGCTGCGGCGGAGAGTGCGAAGTCCATGCCCGGGACGGTAACCCGCTGTCGCGGGTGTCCCGCCCCGGGTCGGGGGCTCAGCGGCGGCGGTCCGGGCCGAGGGACTCGGTCCGGCCGTGGTCGACCGTGTCGACCCGGCGGACCGGGCCCAGGGCGATCACGAAGCCGATCAGGGCACTGGCCAGGTGCAGCCAGTTGTCGGCCCAGTTCAGGTTCAGCGGGTCCCAGCTCTCGCCGACGGTGAAGAGGCCGTACACGAAGACGGCGCCGTAGCCCAGGCCGAGCAACCAGCCGTAGGTCCGGGCCCCGCTCAGGGTGCGGGACAACGCGATGCCGGCCAGCCCGATGACCAGGTGCACCACGTTGTGGAACGGGTTGACCATGAAGCCGAGCAGGGTGTCACCGCTCATGCCGAAGAAGTCGTCGAACCCGGTGACGAAGAAGCCGGCGATGCCGACCAGGGTGTAGACGACGCCGACGACGAGCGCGAGGGTGCGGGGCCAGCCGCTGGTGGGTCGGGTGCCGGTAGTGCGGGGTGTGGTCACGGGGCTCTCCCGGGGGTGGTGCCGACGCCGGGGGCTGGGCGTCCCGGGGGTCTACCCGTCCTGGCCGGAGCGGGAAACGGTCAGGCCGCCGAGCGTGGCCGCAGCAGGTGGTGCTCGGTGACGGCGCGGGTGGCCAGCGTCCGGTACCCGGCCCGCTCGAACAGGACGACGATCCGGTCGCCCTCGTCCCGCATGACCACACCCGGTCCCCACTCGGCGTGCTCGACCGGGGTGTCCACCGGGAAGGTGCCGGCGGCCGGGTCGTGCGCGCGCTGCTCGGCGGCCTGCTGGGCGCTGCCCGCCGTGCAGGTGTCGCAGTTGCCGCACGGGCCGTCCAGTTCCTCGCCGAAGTAGCCGAGCAGGAACTGCCGGCGGCACCCGGTGGTGTCGGCGAAGGCCCGCATCATCTCCACCCGGCTCTCGTCGACGCGCTGGTGGTGCTCGGCCAGCTGCCGGGCCGCGGTGGCCGCCTCGCCGGGCGCGGGGGCGTCGGGGGAGGGGAGCACGGTGCCGTCGTCGGCGAGGGTGACGGCGCCGACCTGCTCGAGCAGGTTGAGGTCACGGGTCAGCGGGGTGGCGCCGCGGTGCGTCTCCTCCCGCAGCGCCCGGACGTCGACCTCCGCGCCCGCGGCGTCCCCGGCCCGGACCAGCCCGGCGACGTGCTGCAGGTCCTCCTCGGCGGGCACCCCGGCGGCGAAGAAGCGGCGGATGCCGAGGTCCTCCTGCCGGAAGAAGAGGACGGCGACCGCGGGGTCGCCGTCCCGGCCGGCGCGGCCGATCTCCTGGTACCAGCTGTCCAGGGAGTCAGCGGGCTCGGCGTGCAGGACGAAGCGGACGTCGGGCTTGTCGATGCCCATGCCGAACGCGCTGGTGGCGACGACGACGTCGAACTCACCGGCCATGAACGCCCGCTGCACCTCCGTGCGGGCCTTCTTGGCCAGCCCCGCGTGGTAGGCCCCGGTGCGCAGTCCGCGGCCGGCGAGGGCCTCGGCGAGCTCCTCGGTGCCCCGCCGGGTGGCGCTGTAGACGATGCCGTTCCCGCGCTGGGCCTCGGCGACGGCGCGGTCCAGCAGGGCGGCGGTCTTGGCGTCGGCGTCGGCGTGGTGCTCGACCTCGAACCGGATCTCCGGCCGGTCGAACCCGGCGACGACGACGGCGGGGTCCTCCATCCGCAGCCGTTCCACGATCTCGGCGCGGACCGGGGGAGCGGCGGTCGCCGTCAGCGCGAGCACCGTCGGGCCGCCCAGCTGCTCGGCGACGGCACCCAGGCGCAGGTAGTCCGGGCGGAAGTCGTGCCCCCAGGAGGAGACGCAGTGCGCCTCGTCGACGACGAGCAGGGCGGGGGCGGTCGCCCGCAGCGCGGCGGTGACCTGCGCCTTCGCCAGTTGCTCGGGGGCCAGGAAGAGGAAACGGACCGATCCGTCACCCAGGCCGTCCAGGGCGGCCTGCTGGTCGGTCGCCGACTCGGTGGAGTTCAGCACCGCCGCGGTCAGCCCCAGGTCGTGCAGGCGCTGGACCTGGTCGCGCTGCAGGGCGATCAACGGGGAGACGACGACCACTGGGCCCTCCAGCAGCTCCCCGGCCACCGTGTAGACCAGCGACTTGCCGGCGCCGCTGGGCAGCACCGCGAGGGTGTCCCGCCCGGCGCAGACCGCCTGCAGGGCCTCCTCCTGGCCCGGCCGGAAGCCGCCGGTGCCCAGCAGCTCACGCGCAGCCTGGCGGATGCGGCGGGTGCGCACTGCGGCCGTGGCGCCGGCCGTGGGTCGTGCGGAAACGGCGCTGGCGCTGGTGGCTGCGGTGGCAGAGTCGGTCACGGGGCGCTGCTGCCCCGGTTCCGCTGATCGTCAAACCCCCCGCAGGTGAGCGCCCCGCGCAGCCCCGCCCGCTCTCCCGCTGCCGTCCCCGTCCGGTTCCCGTCCCGCCGTCCCACCGGCCTCCCTCCCCGCCGTCCCGCCCTCCCCGCCGTCCCCGCCCTCCCCGCCGCCCCCGGCCCCCCGTCGTCCCCACCGCGCCTCGCCCGCGACCCCCGCCCGCGGCCGTAACCCGCCGTGCTGGGTGGCTGAGCCACCTGGCTGGGGGACAGGCCGCGGTAGACGGCGGCCCAACCCCCAGCTGGGCGGCTCAGCCACCCAGCGAGGAGGGCTCATCCACCTGGGGGGCGGCTCAGCCACCCAGCGGGGACGGCTCAGCCACCCAGCGGGGACGGCGACGCATCCGCTGCTGCGGTCGACGACGCGTTGCCGATCCGCAGATGCGTGTCTATGGTGCGCGATGTGACTGCCACCTACCGGATCGCCGAGGCCGCGGAGCTGCTCGGGGTCAGCGACGACACGGTCCGCCGCTGGATCGACAGCGACCGGCTCGCCGCCTCCCGGGGCGGGAGCGGGCCGGCCCAGGTCGACGGCGCCGACCTCGCCCGGGTGGCCACCGAGCTGCGCGAGGCGCCGGCGCCGGGGACGACCAGCGGCTCCAGTGCCCGCAATCGGCTCACCGGCATCGTCACCCGCGTCGTCCGGGACACCGTGATGGCGCAGGTGGAGATCCAGTGCGGCCCCTACCGGATGGTCTCGCTGATGAGCCGCGAGGCAGCCGACGAGCTGGGTCTGGAGACCGGCGTGCGCGCCGTGGCCACGGTCAAGGCCACCCAGGTCAGCGTCGACGTCCCCTGATCCCACCGGAACGACAAGAGCCGGAACGACGAGAGAAGGCCCCGTGCGTCTGCGTGCTCCCCTGACCCTGGCTGCCGCCGGGCTGCTCGCCCTCACCGCCTGCGGGGGGTCCACCACGGACGCCGCGTCGCCCGCCGACGGGACGGCGGCCGGGGGCGGGCTGACCGGCACGCTCACCGTCTTCGCCGCCGCCTCGCTGACCGACGTGTTCACCGACCTGGGGGACCGGCTGATGGCCGACAACCCCGGGCTGACGGTCACCTTCAACTTCGCCGGCAGCTCCGCGCTGGCCACCCAGGTCACCCAGGGCGCACCGGCCGACGTGTTCGCCAGCGCCAACCAGACCCAGATGACCGTGGTCACCGACGCCGGGCTGGCCGACGGCGACCCGACGGTGTTCGCCGAGAACGTGCTGGCCATCGCCGTCCCCGAGGGCAACCCGGCCGACGTCACCGGCATCGCCGACTTCGGCGACGCCGACCTGACCCTGGCGGTCTGCGCACCGGACGTGCCCTGCGGGGCGGCCGCCGAGCAGGTCTTCGAGGCTGCCGGGGTCACCGCGCAGCCCGACACCCTGGAGGAGGACGTCCGCGCCGCGCTGACCAAGGTGGAGCTCGGCGAGGTGGACGCCGCGCTGGTCTACGCCTCCGACGTGCAGTCCGCCGCGGGCCGGGTGGAGGGCATCGCGTTCCCCGAGGCCGAGGACGCCGTCAACGACTACCCGATCGCGCAGCTGTCGGATGCGCCCAACCCCGAGGCCGCCCGGGCGTTCCTGGACCTGGTCGGGTCCGACGCCGGGCAGCAGGCGCTCACCGACGCCGGGTTCCGGAGCCCGTCGAACTGAGCACCGCGCCCGCCCCGCCCCGGCGCCGTCGTCGACGGCCCCGGGGCGGTGGTGTGCCCGCACCCCTGCTGGTCCCGGCGCTGCTGGGCGTGGCGTTCCTGGTGCTGCCGCTGGTCGGGCTGCTGGTCCGGGCGCCGTGGTCGGACCTGCTGCCCCAGCTGGCCGAGCCCCAGGTCGGCCAGGCGCTGCGGCTGTCGCTGCTCTCGGCGACCCTGGCGACCGCGGTGTCGCTGGTCCTCGGCGTCCCCATCGCGTGGGTGCTGGCCCGCTCGACGCTGCCCGGCCGGTCGGTGCTGCGCGCGATCGTGACCGTGCCGCTGGTGCTGCCCCCGGTGGTCGGCGGCGTCGCGCTGTTCCTGGTGCTGGGCCGGCAGGGGATCGTCGGCCGGTTCCTGTACGAGCAGTTCGACCTGACGATCCCGTTCACCACGACCGCCGTGGTCATCGCCGAGACGTTCGTGGCCATGCCGTTCCTGGTGATCAGCGTGGAGGGCGCGTTGCGCGCCGCCGACGCCCGCTTCGAGGACGCCGCCGCCACCCTGGGGGCCGACCGGTGGACGACGTTCCGCCGGGTGACCCTGCCGCTGGTGGCCCCCGGGGTCGCGGCCGGCGCGGTGCTCTGCTGGGCCCGGGCGCTGGGCGAGTTCGGCGCCACCATCACCTTCGCCGGCAACTTCCCGGGGACGACGCAGACGATGCCGCTGGCGGTCTACCTGGCCCTGCAGTCGAACCCGGAGGCGGCGATCGTGCTGTCGCTGGTGCTGCTGGGGGTCTCGCTGGCCACCCTGCTGCTGCTGCGCGACCGCTGGCTGGGCCGCTCGGGGAGCCCGGTCGCGTGAGCCTGCGCGCGCACGTCGTCGTCCGGCGGGGGGCACTGCTGGTCGACGTCGACCTGACCGTCGCCGACGGCGAGGTGCTGGCCGTGCTGGGCCCCAACGGCGCCGGCAAGTCCACGGTCCTGCGGGTGCTGGCCGGGCTGCTCGCCCCGGACGGCGGCCGGGTGGCGCTCGACGTCCCGGGCGGTGAGGTGGTCTGGGACGACGACGAGGTGCACGTCCCGCCCCACCAGCGGCCGCTGGGCGTGGTGTTCCAGGACCACCTGCTCTTCCCGCACCTGTCGGTGACCGACAACGTGGCCTTCGGGCTGCGCACCCGCGGGGTCCGCCGGGCCGCCGCCCGGACGACGGCCGGCGCGTGGCTGGACCGCGTCGGCCTGGCGGGCCTGGGCGACCGGCGGCCGACCCAGCTGTCCGGGGGGCAGGCGCAGCGGGCGGCGCTGGCCCGGGCGCTGGTGGGGGAGCCCCGGCTGCTGCTGCTGGACGAGCCGTTGTCGGCCCTGGACGCCCGCACCCGGCTCACCGTGCGCGCGGAGCTGCGCCGGCACCTGGCCGAGTTCGCCGGCTGCACGGTGCTGGTCAGCCACGACCCGGTGGACGCGATGGCGCTGGCCGACCGGGTCGTCGTCGTCGAGGACGGCGTCGTGGTGCAGGAGGGCACCCCGGCCGAGGTGGCCCGGATGCCGCGCACGGACTACGTGGCCCGACTGGTCGGGTTGTCGTTGCTGCCCGGGCAGGGCCGGGGGACGACGGTCGTGCTGGACGGCGGGGGAGTGGTGGCGGTCGGGGAGCCGGCCGAGGGACCGGTGTTCGTCGCCGTCCGGCCCGAGACGGTGGCGTTGTACCCGGCCCGTCCCGAGGGCAGCCCGCGCAACGTCTGGCCGGTCCGGCTGGTCGGCGCGACGCCGCACGGTTCGACGGTGCGCTGCGACCTGGGCGGTGAGGTGCCGCTGACCGCCGACGTCACGGCGACGGCGTTCGCGGAGCTGGGCCTGGTGCCCGGGTCCTCGGTCTGGGCCTCGGTCAAGGCCTCCGAGGTCGCTGTCTACCCGCGCTGAGAGGGCCGCCCGCCGGCGGACCGAGTCGTCTCTGATCAGCGCAAACACCGCAACCTGCGCGGTGGTCAGCGAAAGTCCGAAAAGCCTTTCCTGACCCCAGTGGTGTGACATAGCTTGCTCTCAGGCCTGGCCCCGTCGACCCGACGGGAGCCCGCGTCGGCCGGCCCCCGCAGTGCCCGCGGGGACGAGCCCCCATCGACCTGGAGGACACCGATGTCCGACACCACCCTGCCCTCCCGGGACCTGTCCCGGCGCCGCTTCCTCGCCGGCTCGGCCGCTGCCGGGCTCACCGTCACCATGGCCGGGGCGCTGCCCACGGCGGCCTTGGCCGCGGGGCCCAGCTTCGACCTGGCCTCCGGCGTCTTCGACGTCCGGATCGACCAGGCGACCGGGGCGATCCACACGCTGGTCAACCCCGCCGACGGGCTGCGCACGAACTACGTGGCCAACCCGACGTCGCGGCCCGCCTTCGACATCAACGACTCCCGGTGGACCGGGGACGTCCTGCTCAACGTGCGTCGCGCCAGCGCGACGGCGGGGACCCCGATGACGACGAGCCTGTCCGACGACATCCGCCAGGTCACCTCCAGCGCTGCCGGCGTGCAGGTCACCTACGCCGGCACCCCGGCCAACGCCAACGGGATCCGCGGTCTGTCGCTGACGTCGGCCTACAGCCTCACGGGCACCGCGCGGGACCGGCTGTCCTGGACGATCACCCTGAAGAACACCTCGACCGAGGCCCTGGAGATCCAGGACCTCGGGTTCCCGGTGCTGATGAACGCCTTCTGGAACGCCGGTGACCAGACCGGCATCTACGAGCAGAACGTCGGCCGGCACTCCTTCGTCGGCAAGGACGGCTCCTACGTGTACTGGCAGCGCCCCAACGGCGTGGGTCCCTACCTGGTGATGACCCCGCAGCCCGGGACCGGGCTGGAGTTCAAGAACAAGGCGGGGGAGGGGGAGGGCCCCTTCGGCGAGGTCACCCCCAGCTTCGAGGGGGTCGTGGAGTTCTACATCCACTCCAAGGCCGTCGCCTTCGCCCGCCGCAACGACGCCGCCCAGTACCTGCCGGCGACCTCCACGACGCTGGCCCCCGGCGCCGAGAGGACCTGGGGCTTCACCTTCCGCTGGGCCGGGGACTACAAGGACCTGCGCGACGTCCTGTTCGACGCCGGCGTCGTCGACGTCGTCTCGCTGCCGGGCATGGTCATCCCGCAGGACACCGCCGCCACCCTCGCGGTCCGCGCCAAGGACGGCATCACCGGCGTCGTGGCCCAGGGCACCCAGACGACCATCACCCCCCGCGGCACGCGCAACGGGTACCAGCTCTACGAGCTGCGGTTCACCGGTCTGGGGCCCCGCTTCGTGACCGTGCAGTACGGCACCGGCCGGGAGTCGGTCCTGCAGTACGCCTCGATGCGCCCGATCGAGGAGCTCATCGAGTCGCGCACCACCTTCCTGACCACCAAGCAGCAGGCCCGTACGACCCGCGGGTACGACGGCGCCTACCTGCAGTGGGACATGACCCGCGAGCGGCTCATCACCTGGGACGACTACCCCCCCGGTGGCTGGAAGGAGTGGATGGCCGGCGGCTCCGACGACCTCGGGCTGGGCCCGGCCGTCTTCCTGGCCGAGAAGAACCTGCGCTCGCCCAAGCAGGCCGAGATCACCTCGATCGACTACTACCTGCAGAACTTCATCCTGGGCTACATGCAGAGTCGCACCGAGAACGGCCAGCGCACCTGGCAGGTGTACCGCTGGTACGACGGCCGCGACGACACCCCGAACGACCAGCAGGTGTGGCGCGCCTACAACTACGTGCACATCGCGAACACGTACTACCTGATGTACCAGGTCAAGAAGGCCTACCCGGCCCTGACCACGGCGTTCACGCCGGCGCAGTACCTGGACATGGCCTACCAGACGCTCAACGCCATGTTCACCAAGATCCCGCTGCCCACGCCGATCGGTGACGCGGCGCGGATCCACGGGATGATGGGGGAGTCGACCTACCCGGACATCCTTGCGGCGCTGGACGCCGAGGGGCAGACCACCCAGTCCGCCCGGTTGCGCTCGCTCATCGAGGCCAAGCGCGACTACCTCTTCGGGCAGGAGTACCCCTTCGCGTCCGAGATGAGCATCGACACGACGGGCTTCGAGTCCAACTACACCCTGGCCAAGACGTACGGGAACCGGGCGCTGGCCGACAAGTGCATGACGGCGTCGCTGGCCTGCCGC
This sequence comes from Modestobacter sp. Leaf380, assembly GCF_001424485.1. GTDB lineage: Bacteria > Actinomycetota > Actinomycetes > Mycobacteriales > Geodermatophilaceae > Klenkia. The sequence continues at coordinate 276,868 of NZ_LMQC01000019.1, read as the reverse complement.
GGCATGCAGCCGCTCTGGTACTTCTACGGCTCGGACAACCGGCACATGGGCGAGTCCTGGTGGAACCTGGGCTACGAGTGCCAGCTCGGCGCCTGGCAGCAGCAGGACTACCTGAGCACCTACGCCGCACCCACCGACCGCGACTTCGACGACGCCATGCGCTCGACCTACGGTGCCTGGCTGGCCGGGTGGGCGCTGATCAACTCCGGGCAGATCAGCCCCGCGGCGGTGAACACCGGGGCGGCGGCCTGGATCTTCCAGAGCGAGAAGGGCGCGATCGCCAACTACAGCAACATCCCGATCCTGGACGGCTGGTGGGCCTGGTCCGGCGAGGCCGACCTGGGCTTCTGGGGCGGGTTGAGGTCGGCGTCGGTCAACGTCGTGGACGACGACGTCGTGGGGCTCTACGCCTACGGCGGTGACCTGACGCTGACCTCGGGCGTGCAGACGATCGTGCCCAAGGACGGCGTCCGCACCGCGTTCACGATGTACAACCTGGGCACCCTGGGTGTGCAGCTGGCCCGGACCCGCTACACCCGGGCCGAGGTCGCCACCGACCGCAGCCGGATCACCCTCACGCTGCAGAACGTCTCCGGCGGCACGTACTCCCCGCGGATCACGGTCACCAACCTGCCCGCGGGCAGCTACGCCGTCTCGGTCGACGGTGCGGTCACCGGCACGCAGCTGGTCAGCGACGGCCGGCGGGCGACCGTCGAGGTGCCCGGCCTCACCGGGGCCTCGAGCGTGGTGGCGCTGACGGCGCAGACCAACGTCGCCGGGGCCGCGGCGGCGGCCGCCTCGTTCACCGCCGCCTGGAACCGGGTGGGCGGCCTCAACGACGGCGCGCAGCCCACCACCTCCCGCGACGTGTCCCCCAATGACAACGCCACCACCTGGGGGGCCTACCCGCAGGTGAGCCAGCAGTGGGTCGAGTACACCTGGCCCGCGGTGCGGAGCCTGCGCCGGGTCGGGGTCTACTTCGTGGACAACCTGGACGCCAACGGCAACGGCATCACGGTGCCGGCGTCCTGGTCGGTGCAGTGGTGGGACGCCGGGACGAGCACCTGGCGCGCCGTCGCCGGCGCGAGCGGCTACCCGACCGCGGCGAACACCTACAACACCGCGACGTTCACCCCGGTGACGACGACCAAGCTGCGGCTGGTGCTGAACGCGCGCGGCACGGTCAGCGGCAAGGGCAGCCTGGGCATCAAGGAGTGGCAGGTGTTCTGAGCCGGGATGGCCGGGCGGGTGGGGCGTCTCGACGTCCCGCCCGCCTGCCTGCCGGCTCAGCCGGCAGCGGTCAGTGCAGCGGCGCGGTGGACGAGCGCGTCACGACGCGGCCGGCCTGGATCTCCACGCCGTGCCCCTCGCGGCCCTCGATCGCCGCGGCCAGCCGCAGCGCGGCGACCCGGCCCAGGTTCTCCAGCCCCGGGTCCACGGTGGTCAGCGGCGGCCGGGAGTCCAGGCTGAGGACCTCCCAGTTGTCGTAGCCGATCACCGACACCTCCTCGGGCACCTTCCGACCGGCCTCAAGCAGGGCGTCCAGCACGCCTCGGGCGATCTGGTCGGAGCCGGCGAAGACCGCGTCCAGGTCCGGGTCCCGGTCCAGCAGCAGCCGGGTCGCCCCGCGCCCCCAGGCCTCGCTCCAGCTGCCGTACATGACCTCGCCGCCGGCCAGCGCCAGCCCGGCGTCGGACAGGGCGCCCAGTGCGCCGGCGGCCCGATCGTGCGAGGCGCCGTAGCTGGGGTCCCCGGTGATGTGGGCGATCCGGCGCCGGCCGCAGGTGACCAGGTGCTCGACGGCCATCCGCCCGCCGGCCTGCTCGTCCACGACCACTGACATGTCCGCGGGGTCGTCTGAGGGGGCGTAGGCGTAGACGACGGGGACGCCCAGGTGCCCCAGCGAGTGCCGCGGGTCGGGCCGGGCCCCCACCACGATGAGCCCGTCCACCCGTCGGGAGATCAGAGCGCGCAGGTGGTGCTGCTCGCGGAGCCGGTCACCGCGGGCGTCGCACAGCAGCACCGACATCTTCTCCGAGCCGAAGGCGTCCTCGACGCCGCGCATCACCGGGATGCTGAACCGGCCGACGAGGTCGGAGGTCAGCAGCCCCACGGTCCCGCTGCGCTGGGACACCATGCCCTGCGCCATCGCGTTCGGGGAGAAGTCCAGCTCTTCGGCAGCGTTCTGCACCCGGAGCCTGGTCGCCGCGCCCACGTGCTGGCGGTTGTTGAGCGCCTTGGACGCCGTGGCGATCGAGACCCCGGCCCGGGCAGCCACCTCCCGCAGGGTCACCGCCCGCCCACGGCGCGCAGGGACGACCTCGTCGAGCGTCACGGATCTCCTCCCTGCCGAGTGTCTACTGCGACACATCGGGACTCTAGCGCGAGGCCCTTGACCGCATGCCGTGTCGTCGATATGGTCCGAAAACGTTTTAGCGACGTGGATCACGAGCGCGGCGTCGAGGGGTCTTGTACCAACAGGGCAGCTCGATCCCGACCGCCTGGGGCGCCATGCTCGTCCGAAACTGTTTTCTGAAGTACAGGTGCGGCGAGACCACGCCGCTGACAGGAAGGCACGACACGATGACGTGGACACCACGCCGCCGCACCACCCGGGTTGCCGCAGCGCTCGCTGTGGCCACCATGACCGCAGCACTGGGCGCCTGTGGAGGTGGCTCGGACGGGCCCGCCGCCACCGGTGACGCCTCCAACGTGGAGGGCGTCGACGACGGCACCACCCTCACGCTCTGGACGCGCGCCCCGCTGGAGGCCCAGGCCAACCTGCTGGTCGACGCCTACAACGCCAGCCACGACAACCAGGTCGAGCTGACCGTCGTCCCCAACGACGACTACGTCGCCAAGGTCGGCGCGGCCGCCGGTTCCGGCGACCTGCCCGACCTGTTCGCCGCCGACGTCGTCTACCTGCCGAACTGGACCTCCGCGGGCCTGTTCAGCGACATCACCGAGCGCATCGGCAACCTGGACTACGCCGACCAGATCAACCCCGCCGTCCTGGACGCCGGCACCTACGAGGACCAGCAGTACGTGCTGCCCTTCGTGCTGGACCTCTCGGTCATGTTCTACAACAAGGACCTCTACCGCGAGGCCGGTCTGGACCCCGAGCAGGGCCCCACGACCCTCACCGAGTTCCGTGACCAGGCGCTGGCCGTGCAGGCGCTGAACAAGCCCGACACCTACGGCACCTACTTCGGTGGCAACTGCGGCGGCTGCGGCGTCTTCACCTGGTTCCCGATGCTCTGGGCCAGTGGCGAGGAGGTCCTCGAGGACGACGGCACCACGGCCAACCTGGCCAGCGACACCGCGCAGGACGTGTACGGCATCTGGCGCGACCTCGAGGACGCCGGCGCCATCGCGCCCGGCGCCGCCGACGAGACCGGTGCGACCTGGACCGCCGCGTTCCAGGAGGGCCAGATCGGCGTCATGCCGTACCCGGCCACCCTGCTGCAGACCGCCGACGAGACCGTGGACGTCGGCGTGACCGCCATCCCCGGGATCGACGGTGGCACCTCGACCTTCGTCGGTGGTGACGGCCTGGGCATCAGCAAGGACTCCGACACGCCCGACCAGGCCTGGAACTTCATGCAGTGGCTGATGAGCGAGGACGCACAGGTCGAGGTGCTGGCCGCGAACAACGTGACCCCGGCCCGCGCGGACTTCCTGGACAACTCCTACGCGACCGACCCCCGGGTCCAGCTGATCAACGAGGTCTCGACCGCCGCTGACAGCCAGACCCCGATCGCGCTGAACTTCCAGCAGGCCTTCAACGCCGTCGGCAGCCCGTGGAGCACCTTGTTCCGCAACCAGGTCTTCGGCGACGCCTCCACCCTCGAGGCCGACAACGAGGCCATCACCGAGGCACTCCAGCAGTAGCGCTCCCACGGTGCCGCCGGCCTCCGGGCCGGCGGCACCCTGCAGCCCCACCGAGCGCCGACCTGGACGAGGAGAACTCCATGGCGACCACCCACAGCACGGCCCCTCCCCCCACGGAGGACGGTCCCCGCCGTCCGGCCGTGCGCCCGCGCGTCACCCGCCGGGCCCGTGCGCGACGACGTCAGGGCGCGCTCTACGCCGCCCCGACCGCGCTGTTCCTCATCGTCTTCTTCGTCGTCCCGGTCATCCTGGTGTTCCGGATGTCGGTCTCGGACTGGGGCCTGTTCACGGGGGACCTGGGGCTCAACGCGCCCGAGAACTTCACCAAGGCCCTCGACGACCGGCTCTTCTGGCCGGCGGTCTGGTTCACCCTGAAGTACACGGTCGTGACGACCGTGATCCTGCTGGGCCTGGCGCTGGCGATGGCCCTGGTCGTCCAGGAGTCCGGCCGCTGGTCGGCCTTCGTGCGGACCTCGTTCCTGGTGCCCAGCGCGCTGGGCCTGGCCTCGGCGTCGCTGCTGTTCTACGCGCTGTACTCACCGCAGGCCAGCCCGTTCAACGCCGTGCTGGAGTGGACCGGGATCAGCGAGGACCCGGTGTCCTTCCTGGGCAGCCCGGACCGCGCGCTGTGGTCGACCGTCGCGCTGGTGGTCTGGCGCTTCGCCGGCTTCTACATGCTGCTGCTGCTCGTGGGGCTCCAGTCGATCCCCGGCGACGTCTACGAGGCCGCCCGCCTCGACGGCGCCAGCGCGCTGCAGACCTTCCGCCGCATCACCCTGCCGCTGCTCAAGCCCTCGCTGGCGCTCTGCACGATCCTGTGCGTCACGGGCTCGCTGCTGGCCTTCGACCAGTTCTACATCCTGACGAAGGGCGGGCCGGACAACAGCACGGTCACCATCGTCCAGCTCGTCTACTCCATGGCCTTCCAGGGCTCCAACGACCTGGGCCGCGCCGCGGCCCTGTCGATCGTCGTGCTGGGCGGGCTCATCGTGCTCAACGCCGTCCAGTTCCTCGGTCTGCGAGGGGACAAGGACGCATGACCACCACACCCGTGGCCTCTGCCGCGCCGTTGACCGACGGCGCCGACCCGGCCGCCACCCCCACCACCGCCAGCATGGGCCGGCGCCCCCGACGTCCCTCGGCCTCGCTGGCCAGCATGGGCCAGCGGACCTTCACCGGTGGGCTCGCGCTGCTGTTCCTCTTCCCGATGCTGTGGGCCGCCGTCTCCTCGGTCTCCCCGCAGGGCGGCACCGCGCAGACCGACGGCTACGGCTTCGCCAACTACGAGACGCTGGCCAACTACCAGGCGGGCATCGGGCAGTACCTGCTCAACTCCACGATCGTCTCGGTGCTCACCGTGCTGCTCACCGTCGGGGTCTCGCTGCTGGGCGGTTACGCCTTCGCCCGCTTCCAGTTCCCCGGCAAGAACCTGCTCTTCCTGGGCACGCTGGCGATCCTCATGGTCCCCTACGCGACCCTGCTGATCCCGCTCTACGTGCTGCTCAACGACCTGGGCATGCAGAACTCGCTGGTCGGCCTGGCGCTGGTGCTGACGATGTTCCAGCTCCCCTTCGCCACCTTCATGATGCGGATCTCCTTCGAGGCCGTGCCCAAGGAGCTGGAGGAGGCGGCCCTCGTCGACGGCTGCGGGAGCTTCACCGCCCTCGTCCGGGTGCTCCTGCCCGCCGTCCGGCCCGGCCTGATCACCGTGGGGATCTTCGCGTTCCTCGCGGCCTGGAACGACTTCATCACCCCGCTGATCCTGATCTCCGACTCCACCAAGGTGCCGCTGCCGCTGGCAGTCGCCAACCTGCGCGGCCAGACCATGGGCATCGTCGACTACGGCGCCACCGAGGCCGGCGTCGTCGTCCTCGCGCTGCCCTGCGTCCTGATCTTCCTCCTCCTGCAGCGCCACTACGTGCGCGGCTTCATGTCCGGCGCACTCAAGGGATGACCGTGACCCTCACTTCCACGACCACATCGGACGACGTCGTCCGGACGCCGTCCGCCCGCGGACCGGTGGCCCCCTCCCGCGGCACGCTGCAGCCGTTGCGCCTGGACCAGGTCGCGGTGACCGGCGGCCCCTGGGGCCGGCGGCAGGACGTCAACGCGGATGCCACGCTGGCCCACGTCGAGCACTGGCTCGAGCGCGAGGGCTGGCTGGGCAACTTCGACGCCACCGCCGCCGGTGCCTCCGGCGCCGACCGGGCCGGCCGCGAGTTCGCCGACAGCGAGACCTACAAGCTCCTCGAGGCGATGGCCTGGGAGCACGGCCGCACCGGTGACGCCGAGCTCGACGCGCGACTGCAGGCGATCGTCGCCCGGGTCGCGGCCGCGCAGGCCCCCGACGGGTACCTCAGCACCGCCTTCGGGCGCCCGGGCACCCCCGACCGGTGGACCGACCTGGAGTGGGGCCACGAGCTCTACTGCCTGGGCCACCTGTTCCAGGCCGGTGTCGCCCGGGCCCGGACGGCCGGCCCGGACCTGCTGCTGCAGGTGTGCACCCGCGCCGCCGACCTGGTGTGCGACGTCTTCGGACCCGGCGGCATCGAGTCGGTCTGCGGGCACCCGGAGATCGAGCCGGCGCTGGTGGAGCTCTACCGGGTCACCGGTGAGCGTCGCTACCTGGAGCAGGCCCGGCTCTTCCTGGAACGCCGCGGCCACCAGGTGCTCTCCGAGATCGAGTTCGGTCGCTCCTACTTCCAGGACGATGAGCCGATCCGGGACGCCGAGGTGCTGCGCGGGCACGCCGTGCGCGCCACCTACCTCTCCTCGGGTGCCGTCGACCTCGCCGTCGAGACCGGTGACGACGAGCTGCTGGCCGCCGTCGTGCGGCAGTGGGACGCGACCGTCGCCCGCCGCACCTACCTGACCGGTGGCATGGGCTCCCGGCACCAGGACGAGGCGTTCGGCGAGGACTTCGTGCTTCCCCCGGACCGGGCGTACTCCGAGACGTGCGCAGGCATCGGCTCGGTCCAGCTGGCCTGGCGCCTGCTGCTGGCCCAGGGCGACCCCCGCTACGCCGACCTGATCGAGCGCACCCTCTACAACGTCGTGGACGCCGGTCCCTCGGCCTCGGGCACCGCGTTCTTCTACACGAACACGCTGCACCAGCGGGTCCTGGGCACCGTCCCGGACCCCGACCAGGCGGTGCCCCGCGCGGCCTCCTCGCTGCGTGCCCCCTGGTTCGCGGTGTCCTGCTGCCCGACCAACGTGGCCCGCACCTTCGCCAGCCTGCAGACCCTGCTGGCCACCACCGACGACGAGGGCGTGCAGGTCCACCAGTACGCCCCGGCCACCCTCACCGCCGACCTGCCCGGTGACCGGCGCATGGCCGTCCGGGTGGTCACCGACTACCCGCGCAGCGGTCGGGTCGAGGTCGTCGTCGACGAGGCCCCGGGCACCCCGGTGACGCTCACCCTGCGGGTGCCGTCCTGGGCCGTGGGCGCGACGCTGTCCGACGGCGGCACCACCTCCCCGGTGGCGCCGGGGTCGGCTGCGGTCACCCGGGTGTTCGCCGCCGGGGACGTCGTCCGCCTCGACCTGCCGGTCGCCCCGCGGTTCACCGTGGCCGACGGCCGGATCGACGCCGTCCGGGGCACCGTGGCCGTCGAGCGCGGGCCGCAGGTCCTCTGCGTGGAGTCCGTCGACCTGCCGGGCCGGGTGCACGTCGACGAGCTCGTCGTGGACACCTCCCAGCCCCCGGTGGAGGTCGACGGCGAGGTCCAGGTGCAGGGCTGGCTGCGGCCGCACGCCGACGCCGCCTGGCCCTACGGGACGCCCGGGGAGCCGGCGCCCGCCGCGTCGACCCCGACGCAGCCGGTCCGCCTGGCCCCCTACGCGGACTGGGCCGAGCGCGGTCCCACGACCATGCGCGTCTTCCTGCCCGCGGCCTCCACCACCGCTCCCGCCACCACGACCCCCCAGGAGGCCTGACATGGCCGCAGTGACCTTCGCCCAGACGACCCAGCGCTACCCCGGGTCGGACCGCCCGGCCGTCGACGGGCTGGACCTGGAGATCGCCGACGGCGAGTTCCTGGTGCTCGTCGGCCCGTCGGGCTGCGGGAAGTCCACCTCGCTGCGCATGCTGGCCGGCCTGGAGGACGTCACCGAGGGCAGCATCCTGATCGGGGGCAGGGACGTCACCGACCTGCCGCCCAAGGACCGCGACATCGCGATGGTCTTCCAGAACTACGCCCTCTACCCGCACATGACCGTCGGGCAGAACATGGGCTTCGCGCTGAAGATCGCCGGGATGGACAAGGCCGAGATCTCCCGGCGGGTCGCCGACGCCGCTGAGATCCTCGACCTCACCGAGTACCTGGACCGCAAGCCCAAGGCGCTGTCCGGTGGTCAGAGGCAGCGGGTCGCGATGGGCCGGGCCATCGTCCGCAACCCCCAGGTCTTCCTGATGGACGAGCCGCTGTCCAACCTGGACGCCAAGCTGCGCGTGCAGACCCGCACCCAGATCGCCTCGCTGCAGCGCCGCCTGGGGGTCACCACCGTCTACGTCACCCACGACCAGGTGGAGGCGATGACGATGGGCGACCGGGTCGCCGTGCTCAAGGACGGCGTCCTGCAGCAGGTCGGCACCGCCCGCGAGCTCTACGACCACCCGGACAACGCCTTCGTCGCGGGCTTCATCGGCTCCCCGGCGATGAACCTGCTCCCCGCCCGGGTCGAGGGCGGTGAGGTCGTCGTCGGCGGTCTGCCGATCCCGCTGCCCGCCGGTGTGCAGGCCTCCGGTGAGGTCCTGCTGGGCATGCGCCCGGAGGCCGTCTGGCCCGCCGACGCACCCACCGGGCTGGCCGTCGAGATCGACGTGGTCGAGGAGATCGGCGCGGACGCCTTCGTCTACGGGCGCCCCCAGCACGCCACCGACCAGAAGACCCCCTTCGTCGTCCGGGTGCCCGGTCGCGGCGTGCCCCGGGCGGGACAGACGTTGCACCTGGACGTCGACCCCCGCCAGGTGCACCTCTTCGACCCGGCCTCCGGCCTGCGTCTGGGCTGACCCGGTGACCGCCGCGCAGCACGGTGACCTCCCCGTGATCACCGACGTCGCCCGGGAGGCCGGGGTGTCCTACCAGACGGTCTCCCGGGTCATCAACGCCTCCGGTCCGGTCCGGGCCAGCACCCGCGCCCGGGTGCTGGCCGCGATCGAGGTGCTCGGGTGGTCACCCAACGAGGCGGCCCAGTCGCTGAGCCGACGACGGACGGTCCCGGAGACCCCGGGCGCGGAGACCCCGGGCGCAGAGAACCCGGGCGCGGTGCGACCGGTGCTGGTGTCGGCCGCGCCCGGTCCGACCCCCGCGTCCCTCGACGGGACCGCGGACGTCGACGAGACCACCCCGGCCGGGGCTGGCGACGACGCCTCGGCCGGGGGGACCCGACCGTCGTCGCTGGTGCTGGTCACCGGCGGCAGCGGCAAGCTCGGACGGGCCACGGTGGACCACCTGCTCGCCGAGGGCCACCGGGTCGTCGTCGTGGACCTGGTGGCCCCGCACCGGCCCGACGTCCCGTGGACCCGGGCGGACCTGACCGACCCCGGCCAGGCGCTGGAGGTGCTGTCCGGGATCGACGACCGCTGGGAGCGCCCGGACGCCGTCGTGCACCTGGCGGCGATCCCCGCGCCCGGGCTGCTGCCCGACGCCACCCTGTTCGCCACCAACATCACGACGACCTACAACGTCTTCGCCGCCGCGCGCCGGGTGGGCATCACCGAGGTCGTGTGGGCCTCCAGCGAGACCGTCCTGGGGCTGCCGCTGGACGTGCCGCCGCCCTCGTTCCCGCTGGACGAGGAGACCGGGCCGACCCCCACCACCTCGTACTCGCTGTCCAAGACCCTCGAGGAGGAGATGGCCCGGCAGTTCGCCCGGTGGTGCCCGGAGATGAAGTTGGTCGGGCTGCGGCTGTCCAACGTGATGGCCGTCGAGGACTACGCGGCCTTCCCCTCCTTCGACGCCGACGCGGCGCTGCGCCGCTGGAACGGCTGGAGCTACATCGACGCCCGGGACGCCGCCCGCGCGATCTCGGCCGGGCTGCGGCACCCCGACCGCGGCGCCGACGTGTTCGTCATCGCCAACGGCGACACCGTGATGAGCCGGCCCACCGCGGAGCTCGCTGCCCTGGAGTTCCCCGGTGTCCCCGTGCACTGCGAGCTGGGTCAGCACACCGCCCTGATGAGCACCGAGAAGGCGCGGCGGGTGCTGGGCTGGGTGCCGGCCCACACCTGGCGGGACCATGTCCCCGGTCGCTGACGGCGCCGCACGCACCGCCGGCGGCCGGGACCACCGCCCCGCCCACCCCCCGGCCCGACGGCGCCGGTGAGCGTCCGGCTCAGCGACGTCGCCCAGGCCGCAGGGGTGTCGGTCGGGACCGTGTCGAAGGCCCTGGGGTCCAGCAACGACGTCAGCATGGCCACCCGGGACCGCCTGCGGGCACTGGCCGCGGAGATGGGCTACCGGCCCAACGGGAACGCCCGGCGGCTGCGCAGCGGGTACTCCCGCACGGTCGGGATGCTCACCAGCGACAGCGTCGGTCGGTTCAGCACCCCGGTCCTGCTGGGTGCCGGCGACGCGGTCGGCGCGGAGGGCATGTCCGTGCTGCTGTGCGACTCCCGTGGGGACGACATCCGCAAGCGGCACCACCTGCACACCCTGCTCGAGCACGGCATCGACGGGCTGATCACGCTGGCCTCCACCACCGACGACCAGCCCTCGCTGGGTGACATCGGGGTCCCGGTGGTCTACGCCTACGGCGCCTCCACCGACCCGGCCGACTTCTCCGTGGTCCCCGACGAGGACGCCGGGGCGGCGACCGCGGTGGAGCACCTGCTGGCCCTGGGCCGCCGCCGGATCGCCCACGTCACCGGCCCGGTGGACTTCGCCGCGACCCGCCGCCGCGCGGCCGCCGTCGAGCGCACCCTCACCGCCCAGGGGCTGCAGCTGGTCCCTCCCGGGCCGCTGCTGGGCGACTGGACCGAGCAGTGGGGCCGCGTCGCCACCGACATGGTGCTGCGTGCCGGGGAGGTCGACGCGGTCTTCTGCGGCAGCGACGCCATCGCCCGCGGCGTCACCGACGCCCTGCGCGACCGGGGTCTGCGCATCCCGCAGGACGTCGCCGTCGTCGGGTACGACAACTGGGAGGCGATGACCACCGGGTCGCGCCCGCCGCTGACCAGCATCGACCCCGACCTGGAGGCCGTCGGCCAGACCGCCGCGCGGGCGCTGCTGGAGGCGGTCCAAGGCACTCCGCGCGCGGGCGTGCAGCGGCTGCCGACCCGGCTGGTGCTGCGCGAGTCCACCCTGGGCTGAGCCCAGCCCCAGCGAACTGGACGTCGGCGATGCAACCGTGGTTGCATCCCGCCGTGCCCGACGACGTCCCGACCCGTGAGTGGGTCGTGCTCAGCCACCGGCTGCCCCGCGAGCCCTCCGGACCGCGCACCACGCTGTGGCGGCGGCTGCGCAGGCTGGGGGTGGCCGCCCTCGGGGACGGCGTGGTCGCGCTGCCGGCCGACCCCCGCACCCGTGAGGAGTTCGAGTGGCTGGCCGCCGACGTCGTCGCCGGCGGGGGCCGGGCCGGGGTCTGGGTCGCCCGGGCCGTCACCGCGGACCACGAGCGCACGCTGCTGGCCGAGATGGGCGCCGCCCGGGAGGCCGAGTACGCCGAGCTGGCCGCCGCCGCCCGCGCCGCGCTGACGTGGGCAGGGGGCCGGGACGAGCGGGTCCGCGAGCTGCGCCGGCTGCGCCGCGAGCTGCGCGCCGTCACCCGGCGGGACTTCACCGCACCGCCCGGCCGGGACGCCGCGGAGCGGGCGCTGGCCGACCTGGCGGAGACCCTGGCCGACGAGGCCGCCGCGCCCGCGGGAGGGGCCACCGCGCCCGCGGGGGGTGCCCCGTGAGGTGGGCGACCCGGGCCGGGGTGCACGTGGACCGGGCGGCCTGTGCCTGGCTGGTCCGCCGGCACATCGACCCCGCGGCCGAGTTCGTCTTCCTCGACGACTGGTCGGACCCGGCGAGCCTGCCGGCGGACCTGGTGCTCTTCGACGTCCCCGGCGTCGGCATCGGCCACCGCGGGCGGGACTGCACCTTCGAGACCCTGCTGCGGCTGCACCAGCTGCACGACCCGGTGCTGTGGCGGATCGCCGAGGTCGTGCACGTCGCCGACCTCGACGACGACCTCTTCGACGCCCCTGAGGCCCCCGGACTGGACGCCGTCGTCCGCGGGTTGACGATGACCGGCACCGACCCCGCCACCCTCGCCGTCACCGATGCGGTCCTCGACGGCCTGTACGCCTTCCACCACCAGCGGCTGCTCCGCGGGCCACGAGCCGGCCTGACCACGTGACGGGGGACCCCATGGACGACGTCGACGACCGCACGCCCGACCCGGTCGGGCAGGTGGTGCCCTTCCGGACCGCCGTCCGGGCCTGGGCCGCCATCTCCCTGCAGACCTTCGGCGGGCCGGCCGGGCAGATCGCGGTGATGCAGCGCAGCCTGGTGGAGGACAAGCGCTGGATCGGTCAGCGGCGGTTCCTGCACGCGATGAACTACTGCATGCTGCTGCCCGGCCCCGAGGCGCAGCAGCTGGCGACCTACGTGGGCTGGCTGCTGCACGGCACCCGCGGCGGGCTGGTGGCCGGTGGCCTCTTCGTGCTGCCGGGCCTGCTGGCCCTGCTGGGGCTGTCGGCGGTCTACGTCGCCTTCGGCACCACGGTGGCCGTGCTGGCCGTGTTCGCCGGGCTCGCACCGGCGGTGCTCGCCGTCGTCGCCCAGGCCGTCACCCGGGTCGGCAAGCGGGCGCTGACCAGCCCGGCGCTGGTGGCGGTCGCCGTCGGCGCCTTCCTGGCGCTGACGCTCCTGGCGGTGCCCTTCCCGGTGGTGGTCGGCCTGGCCGGTGCCGTCGGGTGGGCGATGGGGCGGTTCCGGCCCGCGTTGCTCGCCGAGCGCCCCAAGGCCGCCCAGGTCGACGACGGGCCGCCACCGGTGGTGTCCGACGACGTGCTGCACACCGAGGCGCCCTCGTGGCGGCGCACGCTGCGGGTGCTGGTCGTCGGCCTCGTCGCCTGGGGCGTGCCGATCGCCCTGGTCGCGGCGTTCACCGGGGCGGGCAGCACCCTCACCGACCAGGGCCTCTTCTTCTCCGGGGCCGCGGTGGTCACCTTCGGCGGCGCGTACGCGGTGCTGGCCTACGTGGCGCAGCAGGCGGTGTCGGTCTACGGCTGGCTCGGACCGGGGGAGATGGTCCGCGGCCTGGCGCTGGCGGAGTCCACGCCCGGGCCGCTGATCATGGTGGTGCAGTTCGTGGCGTTCCTGGGCGCCTACCGGTCCCCGGGCGACCTGGACCCCTGGGTGGCCGCGGTGCTGGCCTCCCTCCTGGTCACCTGGGTGACGTTCGTGCCGAGCTTCCTCTTCGTGCTGCTCGGTGCCCCCTACATGGAGCGGCTGCGCGGCAACCGCAGTCTGTCCGCGGCGCTCACCGGCATCACCGCCGCCGTCGTCGGGGTGATCGCGAACCTGGGCGTCTACTTCGCGGTGCACACCCTGTTCCGGGAGAGCAGCGAGACCTCCTGGGGGCCGGTGGCGCTCGAGGTGCCCGACCTGTCGACCCTGCGGCCGCTGGCCGTCGCGCTGGTCGTCGTCGCCGCCGTGCTGCTGTTCCGGGTCCGGACGTCAGTGCTGACGACGCTCGGGGTGTGTGCGGTCCTGGGCCTGGCGGCGGGGTTGGCCGGGGTGCCCGTCGGCTGACCCCGGGAACGCCACAGCCCCCGGGAACGTCACAGCCCCCAGGAACGCCACAGCCCCTGGCCGGTGTCGGCCAGGGGCTGCAGCAGGTGTCTCCTCGTCGCCCCGGTCGGGGGCGCCGGGTCAGCGCCGGACGGTGATCACCACCTGGGCGGTGGTGGTCGTCCCCGTCGTGACCACGGTCGTGGCCCCGTCGGGAGCGGTCGCGGGCACCCGCACGGTCACCCGGGCCGCACCGTTCACGTCGGTGAGGACCTGGGCGACCTCGACGCCGCCGACGGTCACCGCCACGTCGTCCCAGCGGGCGTGCCCGGTCAGGCTCAGCGTGACCGCCGCCCCGGGGGCGACCCGGCTGGAGCTGGTCGTGACCCGGGTCGGGACGTCCTCCTTCACCGTGAGGGTGAAGGCCTTCGCCGTGGAGGTGTTCCCCGCGGCGTCGGTGGCCCGGTAGGTGACCACGAAGTCCCCGACCCGGTCGAAGACGACCGGGTCGGCCGTCGCGGCCTGCCAGTCACCCTGGTTGACCCGGTACTCGACCCGGGTGACCCCGGACTGCGCGTCCGTCGCGGCGAAGACCGCCGAGAGCGGGTTGCGCGGGGTGATGGTGCCGCTGGTCGGCGTCCGCGTGACCGCGGCCGTCGGCGCCACCTTGTCCAGCTTGACCACGGTCTCGGCCTCCGATCCGGCGACGACGACGTTGGAGCTCAGTACCCGGTGGCCGATGACCGTCGTGCCGTTCCTGCTGACGGTGATCGAGGAGGTCACCGTCCGCCAGGCCCCACCGTTCACCTGGTACTGCACCCGCTGGCCGGCGACCGGCGGCGTCAGCCGCACGAGCACGTCCTGCTGGTACCACCCGGCGTCGCTGGGCTGGTCCGCCGAGGTGATCGCGACCGTCGCGGCAGCGCTCTGCGGCGCCGTCACGGTCACGGTGACCTGCTTGGCCGCCTCGACGTTCCCAGCCGTGTCGACGGCCCGGTACTGGACCACGTGCGGGCCGACGGCGGTGAAGCCGACCCCGGCCGCCGTGGCCGGCTGCCACGTCGTCCCGGCGTCGGTGGAGTACTCCACCCGGTCCACCCCGGAGCCGGCGTCGGTCGCGGCGAACGTCACCGTGACCGTCGTGCCCTCGGGGACGGAGCCGCCGGCCGGGTTCGTGCTGGCCGAGGACACCGGGGCGACCCGGTCGACCTGCACCGTCGTCGTGGTCTCCTCCGAGACCAGCCCGGAGGAGGCGACGGAGCGGGTCCGCAGCTCCTGCGGGCCCGGTGCGCCGTCGAGGGTGACGGCGCCGTCGGTGACGGCGGTCCAGGTTCCCTCGCGCAGCTGCTGCACCCGGGTCCCGGCGTCCCAGCCCTCGACGGTCCACTCGCTCAGGGCGAGACCGGCGAATGAGGTGCCGTTGCCGCGTGCCTGCAGGACCATCCGCAGCCCGGTCGTGGTCACCGCTGGGAACGCGACCGTGTTGGGCTGGCCGGCCGCGACCGGGTAGGCCGAGGCCCCCTCGACATCGACCCACTGGCCGGCGGCGTCCAGCTGCTGCAGGGACCAGCCGGCGGGCAGGCCGACCCCGTCACCGGGGGAGGCCGCCGTCGTGTCGCTCCAGAAGTGCGCCGTCGAGCCGGTGAGCACCTTGGGGGTCGCCCAGCGGTACTCCACGGTCCGGCTGGCCGGTCGGTCGGGGGACCAGGTGCCCCAGACCGGGTTGGTCGCGCCGGTGTAGGACACCCGGCCGTCGGCCAGGGCCGCGAGGGTGTTCCACGGGGCCGTGTAGGCGGCGGCGGGCGCGGCGGTGCCGGCCAGGGCACCGGCCGAGGGACGGACCTGCACGGTCGGGGCGGTGACGTACCACCCGGCCGCTCCGTCGGCGGCGGCCGGCGCGACCGTCGCCACCGGGGCACCCGGCCGGGCCACGACGCCCACCGGGGCCGAGACCACCGGCGAGAAGAGCTTCTCGCCCTGGGCCCGCAGCGCGACCGTGTACTCACCGACCGCGGTGCCGGTGAAGACCACCTGGCGGGCGTCGGCGGGCACCGTCCGGACGACGGGGGTGCCGCCGGCCAGCGAGGTCAGCACGACCTCGTGGGAGGTGACGCCGGAGTCCGCCGCGGGGGCGGTCCAGGAGACCGTCACGTCGGTGCCGGCGACGTCGGCCCGCAGCCCCTCGGGTGCCGCGGGTGCGACACCGTCCGGGTTCTGCTCGACGGTCACGGTGACCAGCGCCCGGACGGCGGTGCCGGCCACGGTGCCCGCGATGTCGAAGGTGCCCTCCTGGGCGTAGCGCGCGGCGTCGACGGCGTCCCAGACCACGGGACGGCTCTCCTGGGCCCCGCTGCCCCCGGCGAAGACCGCCACGACGGTGCGCGGCAGGTCGGGGGCCGAACCCACGTACGTCCGCGCGGTGGCCGGCTGCAGCGACGCGATGTCGTTGGAGCTGGCACCGACGCTGACGGTGGCCGTCACGGCCGTGGCGGACCCGGCGAGGGTGCCGTTCACGACCAGCTGGCCGGGCACCGAGTACCGGGAGGCGTCGACGGCCTCCCAGTCGACGGGCACGGTGACCCGCCGACCGTCGGCGTACACGGCCACGGCGGTCGCCGGCAGGGTGGCCGGCGTCCCCGCGGCGGTCCGCAGGGCGATGGGCTCCACCTCGTCGACGGCCGTGGTGAACACGTCCAGCTCGGACAGGGCGATCGCGGCGTTGTTGCCGTTGCCCGGGCTCGCGGTGAACACCACGCGCAGGGCCGTCGTCTCCACGGGGGTGAAGCCGACCCGGCTCTCCTGTCCCCGGGGGGACGTCGGGTACGTGGTCGCGTCCACGGGCCGCCAGGACCCGTCGGCGGCCAGGTGCTCGACCCGCCAGCTCTGCGGCAGGGCGACACCGGTACCGGTGCCCGGTGCGGTGTCGTTCCAGAACCAGGCCGAGACGCCGGACACCCGCTGCGGGGAGGCCCAGGTCTGGGTCACCGTGTCCTGTGCGGGGCGGGCCCCGTCACGGTAGGTGCCCCAGAGCTCGGTCTGTGCCGGGTCGGTGGCCGAGACGACCCGGCCGTCGGCCAGGGCCGCCAGCCGGTTCCACGCCGCCGTGTGGCTCGCGGTGGCCTGCGACGTCCCGCTGATGTCCGGGCCGGGGGGCAGGTCGCCGCTGACGGTGACCGAGACCGGCACCGTGGTGGTGGACTCCCCGTCCGTGGCGGTGAACTCCAGGCGGTAGTCGCCCTTCTCCGAGAACGTCAGCACCGTGCTGGGGCTGGTCGGGTTGGTGTTGGAGACCCGGGCGTCGTCGGAGGGCGTGCTCACCACGGTCCACGACGAGGTGAGCGCGCCCGAGGGCAGCCCGTCGTCGGTGACGTTGCCGGTGAAGCGCACCCGCGGGGAGCCCTCGGCGGCGTCGCGGTCCAAGCTCACGACCGGTGCGGCGTTGGTCGCCGGCGTGTACTCGGCACCGGTGTCGCGCAGCCGCACCTCCTTCACACCGGTGCGGGCACCCGGGGCGTGGTACGCCAGGACCCGGAACTGCTGGGCGGTGACCTCCTCGAAGTTGACCGTGTTCAGGTTCCCCTGCGGGGTGACCGGCGTGCGTGCCTGGTTCGCCACCGAGACCCAGGCGCCGGTGGCGTCCTGGTACTGCACGGCGTAGCGGCTGGGGGCCGCGTAGCCCGGGACGGTGGTCGAGGACGACGAGCGGTAGAAGTGCACCTGCGCCTCGTCGACGGCGGTGGGCTCACCGAGGTCGATCTGGATCCAGTCGGACTCGTCGGGCGAGCCGGCCGTGCCCCAGAAGGGCTCGTTGACCGTGGAGCCGTCGACCGCACCGGCGGGGGCCAGTGGCTTGCCGCTGGGGGTGTTGCCCCCGGCGGAGTAGGAGGCCGTGACGGGCCGGCCGGTGGCCAGGTCGGGCGCCTCGGAGGTCGCGGGGTCGATGTCGACACCGGCGAGGGCCATCAGGTCCACGACCCGGTCGTCGGAGTCGAACCGCACGTCGTCGGCACTGGCGAGGGTGCTGGTGGTCGAGGTCGTGACGCCGGCCTCGGTGGTCACCTCACCGGTCGAGGGGTCGTAGACGGCCGGCTGGAGGGAGTCCAGCGTGAACGCCAGCTCCCCGTCGAGGTAGACGGAGTAGCCCTCCGGTGCGGCTTCGTAGTGGTCCTCGCCGCCGGGGGCGTCCCAGACGATGCTCAGGTCCTGGTCGTGGTACCGGATGTTGTTCGCCGCGAAGTGGTCCCAGTCGATGTCGATGGGGGACACCTCGATCAGGTCGTCGGCCCGCGTCTGCAGGCCCATCGCGTCCTCGATCAGGGTGAAGTTGGTCGTCCCGAGCTGGGTCTGGTGGATCCACGAGCGGTACTGGATCGACCCGCCGTCCTCGGTGGAACCGTGCGCCCAGAACTCGTTCTCGTTCTGCCGGGTGACGTCCCCCTCCTCGTAGGAGGCCCAGGCGTTCCAGTAGAGGAGGTTCTTGTAGTACTCCGAGGTCAGGTAGTGGTTGGGGTAGTCCCGGATCGTCGAGGACAGCAGCCGGAACATGACCGTGGAGTTGATGGTCGAGAAGTTGTTCGAGTAGACCCGGCCGGGGTCGCGCTCGGCTCGCGCCTGCGCGTCGACCTGGTTGGCCGTGTAGAAGGGGAACGGCGAGTACTGGGCCTCGTCGACGAAGAGCCGGAAGGACTCCAGGTACTTGGGGTCGAAGTCCGCGTCACCGGGCTGCGGCATCAGGCCGACGGTGTACGGGTAGTACATGTTCACCTCCTTCCACGGGATCTGCTCCCCGGCGACGGCGCCGTAGTCGCTGGCCGCGTAGGAGGCCTTGACCAGGTTGCCGAACAGGCCCGCCTCGTCCGGCGTGGTCCGCTGGTCCTCCCAGAGGACGTCGAGCACGGAGGCCTTGATCTGCTCGGCCTGGGCCCGCATCTCGGCGGCCGCGGCGGTGTCGCCGGCGAGCTCGTAGGCCTCGGCGGCGGACATGGCGCCGGCGTAGACGTAGGCGCTCTCGGGGCGGTCCATCGCGGTCGAGTGCCACGGGTCGGGGCCGCGCCAGGAGAAGGACACCGCGTCGGTGTCGTTGCCGGGCCAGGCCGGGCTGGTGTACTCGATCAGACCGTTGTCGTTGCTGTCGAAGCGGGCGAGCTGCCCGGTGACGTCGTCGCGGGCGTAGTCGGCGATCTGCTCGGCGATCGAGCTGTCACCGCCGTGCACCTGGTAGCTCTCCCAGGCGGACTCGGCGATGTAGTTGGAGTAGTTGGCGTTCCAGTTGACCGGGTTGCCCGGGTTGTCGATGAAGGCCTGGTGCCGGGCGACCTCACCTGCCGACAGCCACGAGCCGTAGGAGGACGCCGGGTCGCGGAAGTACTTGAGGTCGTCGACGAACATGCCCGTGGTGAGCACGATGGCGTTGTTGTAGGCCTGCCCGAAGACGCCCTCGATGGCGGTCGGGAACTGGAAGTCGTTGCCGGAGACGTTCGCGTCCAGGTAGTTGGTGCGCAGCAGCCACCACCGGTAGAAGGCGGACTTGTCCAGCTCGGGGGACGGCGTCTCCAGGTAGGGGACGTTCTCCACCCACCACTCGTTGTACGACGTCGTCTGCGCGGCGTACGCGGCCTGCGGGGCGGCGGCGCGGATCCGGTCGTAGGCTTGCCCGGCCGCGGGGATCTCGGTGGTCAGGAAGCCCATCTGCACCTTGACGTCGGTGCCGGTGGAGCCGGCCTGGACGGTGCGCGTGAGCTGGTTGCCCGAGGCGGTGAACCCGTCGCCGGACAGTCGGGTCTCGACCCGGGTGACGTTGTGCGGGGTGGTGACGCTGCCGCGCAGCTCGTCGCCCTCGGCCCGGTCGGTGAAGGGCGAGGCCGCGGTCAGCGTGACGTCCCTGGTGCTGCCGTCGGTCGTGCTGATCGAGACCCACTCGGCCAGGACGTTCTCGGCATCGATGAACTTGGCCTGCACCACGCGCAGCCCGGACCCGGTGAACTCACCGGACCAGTAGCTGGGGGTGTTGTGCCGCTTCGCGGTGTCCTCGGTCAGGGTGACGGTCTGGCCGCCGACGGTGAGGGTGAGGGTGAGGGTGTAGGCGGAGCGGTTGCCCAGGCTCTCGATGTAGGCGACGTCGCCCTGGAAGCCCAGGCCGGCGGTCGAGTCCTCCATGTACAGCGCACGACCGCGGGAGAAGAGCACCGCGTTGTTGTCGTAGTTGATGTTCTCCGGCTGGCTGGTGTTGAACGACAGCCCGCCGGGCTCGTCCGGCGGCGCCCCGTCCCGGGACAGCATCTCGTCGACCCAGAAGTCCTGCCCGGGCCGGGAACCGGCGCCCTCGGCCACGTCGGCGTCGAAGACCTCCCGCAGGTAGGACGTCGAGGGGTCGATGTCCAGGCCGGTGTCGGGGACGGCCTGGTCGCCGTTGACGAAGACCGGGTAGTCGAGGTCGGCGACGGTGTTGGACAGCCCCTCGCCGTAGGGGTCCCAGGGGTCGGCTGCGGAGGCGGTGGACGCCGGCGTCAGGGTCACGAGGACGGCGGTCACGGCGGCCGTGGCCATCACGGGTCGATACCGAAAGAGTTTCACGGAGCTCTCTTCGTCGTTGATGAGGCGGGGCACGTGCACGAGTAAGTGCAGGTCAGCGGAACCTAGCAGTGACCTGTGCAACACCGAAAGCGTTTCCCGGAGATGACCGCGACAGAGGGAGTGGCCGGGTGACGCCGTCACCGACGGTGCCCGCAGCGAAGACAGCCCCGGGCCGACGGCGTCGGTCCGGGGCTGTCCTGGGGGTGCTGGGGCGGTTCGGCGGCGGGTCAGTGGCGGGGGGTCTGCTCCCCGAGGACGGCGTCCAGCGCCCCGGACAGGTCGGCCCACAGGTCCTCGACGTGCTCGCACCCGACGCTGATCCGGACCAGTCCAGCGGGCACGTGCTCCTGGCCGGGGAGCTTGGCGCGCCGTTCCAGGGTCGACTCCACACCGCCGAGGCTGGTGGCGTGGGCGACCACCGTGACGCGCTCGCAGAAGGCATCGGCGAGCCGGGCGTCGGGCAGTTCGAGGGTCAGCACGATCCCCGGCCCGCGCATCTGCCGGACGGCCAGGGCGTGCTGAGGGTGGTCCGGCAGGCCCGGGTAGCCCACCGGGAGGCCGGCCGGGTGGGCGGCCAGGCGCCGGGCGAGCTCGCCGGCGGAGGCCTGGGCGCGCTCCACCCGCAGGGCCAGGGTGCGGGCGCCGCGCAGGGCCAGGTAGCACTCCAGCGATCCCGGGGTGGCGCCACCGACCTCCCGGCGGCGGGTGAGCCGCTCGCGGTCGGCGGGGTCGCGTACGGCGACCAGGCCCAGCAGCAGGTCCGAATGGCCGCCGATGGCCTTGGTGGCGCTGTGCACCACGACGTCGGCGCCCAGCTGCAGCGGGTTCTGCAGCAGCGGGGTGGCGAAGGTGTTGTCCACGGCCACCCGGGCGCCGGCCGCGTGTGCCGCACGGGTGACGGCCTCGATGTCGACCAGGTGCAGCAGGGGGTTGCTGGGGCTCTCCACCCACACCAGGTCCGCCTCGGCCACGGCGGCCAGCAGGGCGTCGGTGTCGGTGGCGTCGACCTCGACGACGTCCCAGCGCCCTCCCGCCGCGGCGCCGTCGGCGAGCAGTCCCCGCAGTCCGGTGTAGCTGTCCTGGGGGACGACGACGCGGGCGCCGACCGGGAGCAGCTCCAGCACGGCGGCAATGGCGGCCATGCCCGAGGAGAAGGCGACCGCCGGGCCGCCCTCGAGGTCGTCCACCAGCTCCTCCAGCGCCTCCCAGCCGGGGGTGCCGTCGTCCCGGGCGTACTCGCGGCCGACCTCGCTGGAGCCGGGGGCGCGGAAGGTGGAGGCGAGCACGACCGGCACGTTGAGCGGCTGGCCGGCCCGGTGCTGTCCACGTCCCAGGCCGACGAGCCGGGTCTCGACCCGGAGGCTGTGGGGCTGCTCGGTGTCCATCCGCGATCTCCTCGACGTCCGTCCGGTGAGTGCATTATGTTGCACCACATGAGGCAGCGTAAGGCGGCGTCGGCGTGAAGGACACCCTGGTGGTCAACGAGCTCATCGGGGACCGGGTGCGGCGGCACCGCACCGCCCGCGGCTGGACCCTCGACGAGCTCGCGGAGCGGTCGGGCGTCAGCCGTCGGATGGTGATCACCATCGAGCACGGCGAGGGCAACCCGAGCATCGCCACCCTGCTGCGGCTCAGCGACGCACTCGGCGTCGGCCTGCCCGTCCTGGTCGACGTCGACCAGGCCCGCACGACCACCGTCACCCGGGACGGCGACGCCCCCGTGCTGTGGCGCGGGGCCCGCGGCGGCCGTGCGGTGCTGGTCGCCGGCACGCACCCGCCGGACGTCGTCGAGTTGTGGGACTGGTCGATGCAGCCGGGGGAGGAGCACCGCAGCGAGGCGCACAGCGCCGGCACCCAGGAGCTGCTGCTGGTCCGCGACGGGGCGGTCGACCTGCACGTCGGCGAGCGGGTCGAGCGGCTGGCCGTGGGCGACTCCGCGGCCTTCCCGGGCGACGTCGCGCACGGGTACGCCGCGCCCGCCGACGGGGACGGCTGCCGGTTCACCCTGACGGTCTTCCAGCCCGGCGTCGGTGCGGGGGTGGCGTCGTGACCGCGGCCGCGGACTGGTTGGCGGCGGCCTCGGTGGACGACGCGGTGCTCGCGCTGCGCCCGGACTACCGCGCCCTGCTGCTGGTCGCGGAGGGACTGCGAGGCGGTCCCCCGGACGAGGACAGCGAGCGGCTGCTGGGCGCCGCGGAGGCCCGCGCCCGGGCGCTGGTCGGGGAGGGGGCGCCCGAGGCGCTGCCGCACCCGGCCGCCTGGCGGGAGGCCTACCGCGCGTTCGGTGCCAAACCGCAGCGCACCCGACCCAGCGTGGAGGCCCTGCTGCGGCGGCTGGACCCGGGTCTGCCCCGGGTCGACCGGGTCACCGACGCCTACAACGCGGTGTCCATCGCCCACCTGCTGCCGATCGGTGGGGAGGACCTGGACCACTACGAGGGCCCGGCCGCGCTGGTCCGCGCCGACGGGACCGAGGTCTTCGACACGACGGCCGGCGGCGAGGCCGTGGTCGAGCACCCGGAGCCCGGCGAGGTGGTCTGGCGCGACGACGCCGGCGTGACCTGCCGGCGGTGGAACTGGCGCCAGGGCACCCGCACCCGCATCACGCACGCGACCACCCGCGCCGTCTTCGTCCTGGACGGGCTGGGACCGCTGGGGGTCGAGGGGCTGACCGCGGCCGCAGACGCCCTCGAGCGGGACCTGCAGGCCCTGCACCCCGGCGTGCGGACGGCCCGCCGGCTGGTCGGCCCGCCCGACGCCTGACCGCTCGACGCCCGACCGTGCCTGCTCAGGCCGCTCCGGTCCCGGCCCGGGTGCTGAACTGCCGCCGGTACTCCGAGGGCGAGGTGCGGAAGGCCGCGGCGAAGGCCTGCCGCAGGGTCACCGGGTTGCCGAAGCCGCACGCCGTGGCGACCTGGTCGACCGGGCGGTCGGTGCTCTCCAGCAGGCGCCGGGCCAGGTCCAGCCGGCGGGAGCGGACCCACACCGCCGGGGTGGTGCCCGTCGAGGCCTGGAAGGCCCGGATGAAGGTGCGCCGGCTCATGTGCGCGGCCGCGGCCAGCTCGGCCACCGTGAGGGACCCCTCGAGCCGGGTCAGCGCCCACTCCTGCACGTCGGCGATCGGGTCGCGCTCGGTGGAGGCCGGCAGCGGCCGCTCGATGTACTGCGCCTGCCCGCCGAGCCGGTGCGGGGCGACCACCAGGCTGCGGGCGACCTGGTTGGCGGCGGTGGCACCGAGCCGGGTGCGCACCAGGTGCAGGCAGGCGTCGATGCCCGAGGCGGTGCCCGCCGAGGTGAGGACGTCGCCGTGGTCGATGTAGAGGACCGAGGTGTCCAGGGCGACGTCGGGGTGCCGGCGGGCCATCGCGTCGAAGGCCTGCCAGTGGGTGACGGCGCTGCGCCCGGCCAGCAGGCCGGTGTCGGCCACGACCAGTGCGCCCAGGCACAGCCCCACGACGGTCGCCCCGCGCGCGTGGGCGGTGACCAGCAGGTCGACCAGGTCCGGCTGGGCTCGGCGGCCGTCGGCGGACCACGAGGGGACGACGACCAGGTCGGCGCCGGCGGCGGCCTCCGGGCCGGCGACCTCGCCCAGCGTGAGGCCCTCGTCGGTGCGGATGCTGCCGGGCCGGTCGCCGAACAGCACGGTCTCCCAGTCGCCGAGACCCTGGCGGCGGACCTCGTCGAACACCATCTGGGGGACGGCGAGGTGGAAGGTGGTGACGCCGTCGAAGGCGTAGACGGCGACCCGGGTGGGGGTTGGCACGGAACCATCGTAAGACTGCCGCCGTGCCAGTGGTCGGATCGGTGGCACGACCGCAGAGTGGGTCCCGACCGTCCACCCAGCCCTGGAGGCACCCCGTGACCCAGCCCCGCCGCGCCCTCGTCGTCATCGACGTCCAGCAGCAGTACTTCGCCGGCCCCCTGGAGGTGCAGTTCCCGCCGCACGCCGAGTCGCTGCCCCGCATCGCCGCCGCCCTGGACGCCGCGGCCGCCGCCGACGTCCCGGTCGCCGTGCTGCAGCACACGACCGGTGAGGGCGCCCCCGTCTTCGACCCGACGACGCCCGAGTGGCAGCTGCACCCCGAGGTCGCCCAGCGCGTGCCGGCCGGGTCGTTCCACTCCGAGAAGCAGTTCGGCACCGTGTTCGCCGGCACCGGCCTGGTGGACTGGCTGCGCGAGCGGGAGGTCGACACCATCACGCTGGTCGGCTACATGACCAACAACTGCGTGCTCGCCTCGGCCGCCGAGGCCGAGACCCACGGACTGTCCGTCGAGGTCCTCTCCGACGCCACCGGCGCCATCAACATCCGCAACGAGGCCGGCTCGGTCGACGCGCGGACCGTGCACACCACGCTGATGGCGCTGCTGAACTCCAACTGGGCCGCCGTCACCGACACCGACGGCTGGACCGCGGCCCTCGGCACCGGCAGCGCGCTGGCCGGCTCGAACCTGGTCGTCTCGGCGACCAGCTGAGGACCCCACCACCAGGAGGGACCGCATGGGCGCCTGGCCGTTCCTCGTCGGCGCCATCACCGCCGAGGTGACCGCGTCGCTGTCGCTGAAGGCCGCCCAGGACCACCCGGGCTGGTACGCCGCCGTCGTGCTCGGGTACCTGGTGTCCTTCGCGTTCTTCGTCGGTGTGCTGCGCCGGCAGATGCCGGTCGGGGTGGCCTACGGCATCTGGGGGGCCTCGGGTGTGGTGGCGACGGCGCTGCTGTCGGCCGCGGTCTTCGGCGAGCCGCTGTCCGCGCTCACGGGTGTGGGCATCGGCCTGGTCGTCGTCGGCGTGCTGACCGTCGAGATCGGCAGCCAGCAGGCCGCCCGCGCCCCGGGTGGGACCGCCTGATGGGGTACCTCTTCCTGGTGCTGGCGATCGTGGCCGAGGTCAGCGCCACCCTGTCGCTGCGGATGGCGTCCCGGGGCAGCCGGCGGTGGTACGTGCCGGTCGTCGTCGGCTACGTGGTGGCCTTCGGGCTGCTCGCGCTCGTGCTGCGCGAGGGCATCGGCCTGGGCGTGGCCTACGGCATCTGGGCGGCCTCGGGCGTCGCCCTCACCGCGGTGGCCGGCCGGGTCCTCTTCGCCGAGCCGCTGACCCGGACGATGGTCGCCGGGATCGCGGTCATCGTCAGCGGTGTGCTGCTCATCGAGTTGGGCTCGGCGCACTGAGGTGCCGCCGTGGGCCCCGTGCCCACGGCGGCCGCTGCTCAGAGGCCGAGGTCGCGCAGCCACTGCCCGACGGTGCGGGGGGTCAGGCCCAGGACCGTCTGCGCCGAGGTGGCGGTGTCGATGACCTCGCCGGACTGGGTCGCGCGCCAGACGTAGGAGTCGATGACGGGGCGTGCACCCGCCTCACCGAACATCGGGATGATCTGCCGGCCGAACTCCTCCGGGGTGACGGGGGAGAACCGGACGTCGCGCTCGAGGTGGCCGGCGAAGCCGGCGGCGAGGTCGGCACCGAGGAGGGCGGGCAGCGCGCCGACCCCGATCGTCCCGGACACCGAGGTGTCGGTCAGCAGGGCGACGGCGGCATCGGCGACGTCCAGGTGGGAGCACCAGGAGACCGCGTAGTCCTCGCGCAGGGGGTAGGGCAGGACGCCCTCCTCGCGGGCGGGCCCGACGACCACGGGCAGGAGCAGGTTCTCCAGGAAGAGCTTGGGGGCGAGGACGGCGTGGGACACCCCGCCGGCCGCGAGCAGGCCGAGCAGGACGTCACCGGGGCCCTCCTGGCCGGGGACGCCGATCGGGAAGCCGCTGGTGGAGAAGACCACGCGTCCGGGGCGGGCCCGGGTGGCGGCCTCGCCGATGGCCCGGGCGGCCGCCATCTGCTGCTCGGGGGAGCCGACGGGCAGGTGGACGAAGACGCCGTCGGCGCCGGTGTAGGCGGCCACGAGGGAGTCCGCCGAGGTGCTGTCGACGGCCACGGCGGGGTGGCTCTGGACGGCTGCGGTGTTGCGGACGGCGGCCGTGGCCGACAGTCCGGCGGCGGTGAGGGCGGCGAGGACAGGAGCGCCCTGGGCGCCGGTGGCGCCGTGCACGATGTAGGTCATGGCCACCATTGGTGCATGCCATGCACCGGTTACGTCAAGTGCACTGATGCTGGTGGGGTGCACTGCCGGGGTGCTGGCGCCCCGATCCGGGCCGAGGACCCCGGAGGCGCGACCCGAGGGGCACACGACCGATCGCCGGGAACTCCTGGGCCCCGGCCGACGACCACTCCACCGTGCACCTGAGCAGAGCGACCCCCTGGCTGGGGACGACGGCCCGCATCGGACTGGGCGTGGTGTGGCTGGTCGCCGGCGCGCTGAAGTTCCCCGACCCGGCCGCCGCCGAACGAGCGGTCCGCGCCTACCAGCTGCTCCCCGAGGCCCTCGTCGGTCCGGTGGCCTTCGGGCTGCCGGCCCTGGAGGTCCTCGTCGGCCTCGCGCTGGTCGCCGGGGTGGCCGTGCGCGCAGCCGCGGTGACGTCGGCCGTCGTCCTGGTGGTCTTCATCGCCGCGGTCTCCTCGGCCTGGGCCCGGGGCCTGCAGATCGACTGCGGGTGCTTCGGCGGCGGCGGTCAGGTGGAGGCCGGTGAGACCGCGTACCTGAGCGAGGTGCTGAGAGACGTGGCGCTCCTCGCCGTCGCGGCAGCGCTGGCCCGGTGGCCGCGCACCCGTCTCGCCCTGCGCTCCGTCCTGGCGGGGCCCCCGATCCACCACGGCACCGATGACCCCGACCCCGATGACACCGACCCCGACGACGCCGGCCCCGGTGCCGCGTCCCCGACCGATGAGGACCACGTCCGTGTCTCCCAGCTCTGACCCCACCCGCGGGCCCGGCGCCCGGCCCGCCCCCGGCAAGCGCGCCGCTGCCCGCCAGCGCATCGACCAGAAGCGTGCGGCCGAGCGGGCCGCCGCCGACGCCGCGGCCCGCAAGCGGCGCGGGATCATCGGCGCGACCACGGCGGCCGTGGTCGTGGCCGTGGCGATGATCGTGGTCATCGTCGTGCAGACCGCCCGCACCTCCGGCCAGCAGGACGCGGCCTCGCCCGCCGGTGTGACCGACGGTGCGGTCGTCGTGAACGAGGGCGGCCCGGTCGTCGTGCAGGTCTACGAGGACTTCCTGTGCCCGGCGTGCCGGCAGTTCGAGTCCACGGTGGGCGACACGCTGACCCAGCTGGCCGCCGACGGCGACATCGAGCTGCGCTACCAGCCGATCGCGATCCTGGACCGCGCCTCGACCGACGACTACTCGACCCGGTCGCTGAACGCCGCCGCGGTGGTCGTCGACGCCGCGGGACCGGAGGCGTTCCCGGTACTGCACGACGCGCTGTTCGCCGAGCAGCCGGCCGAGGGCGGGGCGGGCCTGAGCGACGACCGCCTGGTCGAGCTGGCCGCCGAGGCTGGCGCCACCGGGACCGCCGTCGAGGAGGGCATCCGGGACCTGCGCTTCGAGGGGTGGACCGAGCGGGTCACCGAGCAGTCCAGCCAGGACGGGGTGAGCAGCACCCCCACCGTCCTCGTCGACGGCCGGCCGCTGACGGACCGGACCGCGGCCGGGCTGACCGCTGCGGTGGACGCGGCCCAGGGGACCTGACCCGGGCCGCCACCACGGCGGTCGTCACCGAGCACGCCCCGGCCCACCCGTCCGGACCGCACCACGCGCAACACCCCGAGGAGCCCGACCCTGACCACCACCGGCTGTCCGACCGCACTGCCCGGACCCGCGCCCGACGACGTCTTCGGACCGCTCACCCGCACCGACGTCGACCCGCTGCCCTGGTTGGCCCGGCACCGGGAGGCCGGGCCCGTCACCCGGCTGGACCTCTTCGGCAACCCGGTCTGGCTGGTCACCCGGCACGCCGACGTGCGGGCCGTGCTGGCCGACACCGCGACCTTCAGCAACGACTTCGCGCACCTGGCCGCGGCCGACGAGGACGGCGACCTGGGCCTCGCCGACCCCGGTGGCCTCGGGTTCCGGGACCCGCCGGACCACACCCGGCTGCGCCGCATGCTGGCCCCCGCGTTCACCGCGCGATCGGTCGCCGCGCTGGCACCGGCCGTCCGGCGGGTCGTCGAGGCCCGGCTGGACGCCCTCGAGGCCGCCGGGCCCGGTGCCGACCTGGTCGCCGGGTTCGCCGAACCGGTGCCGGCCCTGGTCATCGGGGAGCTGCTGGGGCTGACCCCGGAGGACGGGGTCGACGTCGCGGCCCTGGCCGCCGGCCGCTTCGACCTGCTGCAGTCCGTGGTGGCCCCGCTGGACTCCGCGGCACGGTCGCTGGTGGTGCTGGGCGAGCTCGTGGCCCGGGTGCGCCAGCAGCCGCGGCCCGGCCTGCTGGGGGACCTGGTCCGCGAGCACGGTGACACCGTCGGCGACGCCGAGCTCGCCGGTCTGGTCGACGGCCTGCTCGTCGGCGGGCACGAGACGACGGCGAGCATGCTGGCGCTGTCCAGCCTGGTGCTGCTCCGTGATCCCGCGGCCGCCGACCGGCTTCGGCAGGGGCCCGAGGCGGTGCAGCGGGCCGTCGAGGAGCTGCTGCGCCACCTCAGCGTCGTGCAGGTTGCCTTCCCCCGTTTCGCCCGCGCGGACACGGTGCTGGCCGGCCAGCCGATCGCCGGCGGCGAGCTGGTGCTGTGCTCGCTGGCCGGTGCCGACCGGGACCCCCGCTGGGCGGCGGACCTGGAGACGCTGGACCTGGGGCGCCCGGTCCTGCAGCACCTGGCCTTCGGCCACGGGATCCACCACTGCCTGGGGGCGCCGCTGGCCCGGCTCGAGCTGCAGATCGCACTCCCCGCGCTGCTCGACCGGTTCCCCGGCCTGGCCCTGGCCGATCCCGCCGGCCGGCCGGCGTTCCGCCAGCGGTCGATCGTCTTCGGTCTGGAGTCCCTGCCCGTCCGCTGGTGAGTGGGTCGGCACCGGTGTTGCCGGGTGCCCTCAGGCCCCGTGCTGCGGCACCTGTGCCGTGCCGCCCGCCGCGACCAGGCCCCGGTGCACCAGGTCGACGAGCCAGTCGAAGCTGTCGTCGACGGTGGTGGAGAACTGGAAGCCGCCGTCGGCCTCCAGCGTGGCGAAGCCGTGGAACACGCTGCGCAGCGCGCGGAGGGCGTGCACCCGGTCCTCCGCGGCGACGTCGTAACCACGCAGGACGGCCTCGAAGGGGGCCAGGCCGCGGGCGGCGGCGACGGCGACCGGGTCGTCGGGGCCGGTGGGCGTCAGGCCGACGGTGGCGGCGTACCGGCCGGGGTGGGTCACGACGAAGTCGCGCAGCGCGTGCGCGGCCGCGGCCAGCGCGTCCCGTCCCGAGCGGCCCTGGATGGCGGCGCCGACGGCGTCGCCGGCCTCGGTGAGGGCGAGTGCGGCGATCCGGCGGTGCAGGTCCTCCTGGCTGGCGACGTGCTTGTACAGCGACGGCGTCCGGACCCCGAGGCGTTCGGCGAGCGCGCCCATGGTGAGGGCGGCGAACCCGGTCTCGTCGGCCAGCGCCGCCCCGGCGCCGACGACGGCGTCGGGGTGCAGGCCGGCCCTAGGCACGCGCGTCGGCCAGGAAGTCCACGATCAGTGCGGCGACCCGGTCGGGGTGCTGGACGTGGGGGTAGTGCCCGGACCCCTCGACGACCTCGAGCCGGCCCAGACCGGCGGGCAGGTCGGCCAGGATGGCCTCGCCCTCGGCGCGCGGGTCGACCCAGTCGGGGTCCTCGGAACCCTGCACGACGAGCACCGGGCAGGTGACGTGCGCGAGCTGGGCGCCGGCGTCGGTGGGCTTGGACGCCCCCATGGCCTTGAGCGCGGCCATCCGGCCGGGCTCGGCCAGCGAGCGGCGGATCTCCTCGATCCGGGCCTCCCAACCGGCCGGCTTGGCGCCGGGGTGGGCCACGTCCAGGTAGGCGACCCACTGCGGGATGCTGCCCAGCAGGGTGGCGCGCAGCAGGCGGGTCATGCCGCGGCGGACGCGGGGCACCCGCAGGACGCCCAGCCCGATGCTCTGCGCGCGGGTGAACGGGGTGAGCTCGACGACGGCGCTGACCAGCTCCGGCGCGGTGGCCGCGGCGATGGTGGCGGCGCCCCCGGCGATGGAGTGGCCGACCAAGACGGCGGGGCCGCCCAGGTGGGCGACCAGGGCGACGAGGTCCCCGGCGATGGCGGTGCGGGAGTAGGAGTCCCACTCGACGCTGGACTCCCCGCAGCCGCGCAGGTCGACCGCGGCGACCCGGTACCCGGCGGCGACCAGGGCGGGGGTGAGGGAGCGGTAGGCGCGGCGCGTGTCGCCCATGCCGTGGGCCAGCACCACCAGCGGGCCCTCGGTGCCGGTCAGGTCGTAGGCGAGAGTGCCGCCCTCGGTGGTCAGGAACTGGGTCACGGGGTCCTCCGGGTGTCGGACGCACCGGCTCAGTGCGTTAGCCAGAAGCTATCACAATTAGCCAACGTGGGGGCCGTTACCGTCGTCCAGGTGTCCGGACCCCTCCCCGTGCCCCCCGAGGGCGCCACCCTCGCCCTCTGGGAACGCCTGTGCGCCCTGCTCGACGAGGACCCGCAGCTGTGGCCCGCCGTCCGCCAGGCGCTGCTGGACCCGGCGTCCTCGTTCGCCGAGCACGCCGAGGCGCTGGCCGACCGCGGCATCGAGGACCCCGCTGCCATCGACCCCTGGGTGACCCTCGTCGACGGCCTGGACGACGCCGGGGCGCTGGCCTACCTGGACCGGGCCGACCAGGGCTCCGAGCTGGCCGACGCCCTCGCCGGCATCCCGCGGGTCCGCGCGGCCGGCGTCGACCTGGGGCCGGTCACCGACACCGACGGCGACGTCCCCACCGCCGTCCGGGCCGCCGACGCCGCACTGGCCCCGGCCGGGCTGTGCCTGGTGTACCTGGACGAGGACTCCGACGCCTACCCGCTGGTCGTCGTCCGTGCCGACGACGCCGCCGAGATCGCCTCGCTCGCCGAGCAGCTGGGGCACGACACCACCCTGCGCTGAGCGCGGACGGCCTCAGGCCGGTGCGACGCCGAGCTCGGTGAGCAGGCCGCGGATCCGGCCCTCGATGTCGTCGCGGATCGGTCGCACGGCCTCGACGCCCTGCCCGGCCGGGTCCTCGAGGGCCCAGTCCAGGTACCGCTTGCCGGGGAAGACCGGGCAGGCGTCGCCGCAGCCCATGGTGATGACGACGTCGGAGGCCTGCACCGCCTCGGTGGTGAGGACCTTCGGGGTGGCGGCGGAGATGTCGATGCCGACCTCGGCCATCGCGGCGACCGCGGCCGGGTTGACCCGGTCGCCGGGCAGCGAGCCGGCGGAGCGGACCTCGACCCGGTCCCCGGCCAGGTGGGTCAGCCACCCGGCGGCCATCTGGGATCGACCGGCGTTGTGGACACAGACGAAGAGCACGCTGGGGGTCACGACCGGGCCTCTCGACGGGTGGGGGTGGGCGCCGGGACCGTGGGGTCGCCGGGGAACCACCTGCGCGCCGCCCACAGCGACACGTAGACCAGGGCCACCAGCACCGGTACCTCGATGAGCGGGCCGACGACCCCGGCCAGGGCCTGGCCGGAGGTGACGCCGAAGGTGCCGATGGCCACGGCGATGGCGAGCTCGAAGTTGTTGCCCGCGGCGGTGAACGCCAGGGTCGCGGTCTTGGCGTAGCCCAGCCGCAGCCGCATGCCGAGCAGGAACGCCCCGCCGAACACCAGCGCGAAGTAGGCCAGCAGCGGCAGCGCGATCCGGACGACGTCCCAGGGCTTGGAGGTGATGGCCTCGCCCTGCAGGGCGAAGAGCATCACGATCGTGAACAGCAGCCCGTAGAGCGCGACCGGCCCGATCGTCGGGAGGAACCGGCTCTCGTACCAGTCCCGGCCCTTCGTGCGCTCCCCGATGGTGCGGGTCAGGAACCCGGCCACCAGCGGGATGCCCAGGAACACCAGCACCGAGACCACGATGGCCCAGACGCTGAACTCCGCCGACGTCGTGGACAGGCCCAGCCAGCCGGGCAGCAGCTGCAGGTAGAACCAGCCCAGGGCGGCGAAGGCCACGATCTGGAACACCGAGTTGATCGCGACCAGGACGGCGGCGGCCTCCCGGTCCCCGCAGGACAGGTCGTTCCAGATCAGCACCATCGCGATGCAGCGGGCCAGCCCGACGATGACCAGCCCGGTCCGGTACTCGGGCAGGTCGGGGAGCATGAGCCAGGCCAGGGCGAACATCAGCGCCGGGCCGAGGACCCAGTTCAGCCCCAGGGAGGCGAGCAGCAGCTTCCGGTCGCCGGTGACCCGGTCCAGCTGGTCGTAGCGGACCTTGGCGAGCACCGGGTACATCATCAGCAGCAGGCCGACGGCGATCGGCAGGCTGACGTCGCCGACCGTCACCGCCTCCAGGGCCGTGGCCAGGCCCGGGACGAAACGCCCCAGCAGCAGGCCCACGGCCATCGCGGCGACGATCCACACCGGCAGGAAACGGTCCAGGGTCGACAGCCTGGCCAGCACCGGGGTGTCCAGGTCCGTGCCCGGGCGGGCGGTCTCGGCGACGGGGTCGCTCATGCTGCGGGTCCTCCACACGACGGGGGCACGACAGGGGATCGACACACGTCGATGCGGTCGCCACTGTGCAGCAGGCATCGACAGACGTCAATCACTGCGCCACGATGGGCCGGTGGACAGCAGCCGGAGGACCCCGTCGGCACACCCCGGGCTCGCCGTCCTGCCCGACGCCGGCTGCTCGGCCGGGCCGCTGACCGGGGGCATGACGGCCCAGGCCGCCACCGAGCTGGCCCACGTCCTCAAGGCCCTCGCCGACCCCGCCCGGCTGCGGCTGCTGTCGCTGATCGCCGACAGCCCGACCGCCGCCGCGTGCGTCTGCGACCTGACCGAGCCCCTGGGGCTGTCCCAGCCGACCGTGTCCCACCACCTCAAGGTGCTGGTGGACGCCGGTCTCCTGGACCGGGAGAAGCGGGGGGTGTGGGCCTGGTACTCCGCGGTCCCCGGGGCGCTGGACGCAGCCGTCTCCGGGCTCCCGGGTGCGGACCGGCTCGTCCGCTCCTGACCACGGGGCGCGTACGTTCGGAGGCGTCTCCGGTCTTCTGTGGTGCGGCCCTCGGCCGCGCCGGACCGCTGCGGTCAGGCCGGTCCCCATGAGCACCACCCTCGCGTCCACCCCCCTCCCGGAGACCGGTGTGGCCCAGCCGCCCGTGCCCGACCCCCTGACCGACGGGGCCGAGGACCGGCTGGTGACCGTGACGCGCGCGGCGGCGGTGGGTCAGCCCTCGCCGTCCCTGCTGGCGGCCCGGCAGCTGCTGGACGAGGCCGAGCCACACGCCCGGCGGTCGGCCGCCGACCACGCCCGCACGTCCCGGCGTCGCCACGAGCTGCGTGGTCTGCTCGCCGACCGGCGGGCGGCCCGGCGGGCCGACTGAGCCGCTGCGCCGGTCGCGGCGCTCAGCGCCAGGCGCCCCGGCGCAGCAGTCGCAGCCCGTTCAGGGCGACCAGGATCGTCGAGCCCTCGTGCCCGGCCACCCCCAGCGGCAGCGGCAGGTGCGCCACCAGGTCCCAGGTGACCAGCGCGAGGACGACCGTCCCGGCGACGACGAGGTTCTGCACCACCAGCCGCCGGGCCCGGCGGGACAGGTCGACCAGCGCCGGCAGCGTGGCCAGGTCGTCCCGGACGACGACCACGTCGGCACTGGAGACGGCGAGGTCGGAGCCGATCCCGCCCATGGCCACCCCGACGTCGGCGGCGGCGAGGGCCGGGGCGTCGTTGACGCCGTCGCCGACGACCAGCACCCGGTGGCCCTGGGCCTGCAGCTCGCGGACCGCAGCCACCTTGTCCTCGGGCAGCAGCCCGGCGCGGACGTCGGTGATGCCCACCTCGGCGGCCAGGGCGCTGGCCGCGCGGGCGTTGTCGCCGGTCAGCAGCACGGGGGAGTGGCCCAGGGAGTCGCGCAGCGCGCGCACCGTGTCGGCCGCGGCGGGGCGGAGCCGGTCGGCCAGTGACAGGTGGCCGGCCGGGACGCCGTCCACGGTCACCACGACGACGGTGCGGCCGCGGGCCTGCTCGGCCGCGACGTCGGGACCCGAGGCGTCACCGGGGGAGCCGACGGCCACGACCCGGCCCCCGACGGTGGCGGTGACCCCGCGGCCGACGGCTGCCCGGAACCCGGTGCAGGACGCGACGGTGAGGCCGCGCTCCCGGGCGGCGGCGACGACGGCCCGGCCGACCGGGTGCTCGCTGGGGCCCTCGGCCGCGGCGGCCAGGGCGAGCAGCTCGTCCTCGGTGTGCGGGCCGGTCGCGCCGACGGCGACGACCGTCGGGGTGCCGTCGGTGAGGGTGCCGGTCTTGTCCAGCACGACCGCGGTCACGCTGCCCAGCCCCTCCATGGCCACCGCGGAGGTGACCAGCACGCCGTGCCGGCCGGCGGTCGCGATCGCCGACAGCAGCGGCGGCATGGTGGCCAGCACGAGGGCGCAGGGCGAGGCCACGATCATGAACGTCATCGCCCGCAGCAGGGCGCTCTGCAGGTCCGCGCCCAGCAGCAGCGGGATGCCGAACACCGCCAGCGTGGCGACTACGACGCCCACCGAGTAGCGCTGCTCGACCTTCTCGATGAAGAGCTGGGTGCCGGCCTTGGTCTCCGAGGCCTGCTCCACCAGGGCACCGATCCGGGCGACGACGCTGTCGTGCGCTGCCTTGGCCACCTGCACGGTCAGCGTGCCGGTGCCGTTGACGGTGCCGGCGAAGACCTCGCCCCCGGGCTGCTTGTCCACCGGCAGCGGCTCGCCGGACACCGAGGCCTGGTCGACCTCCGAGGCGCCGTCCACCACGACGCCGTCGGCCGGCAGCCGGTCGCCGGGCCGGACCAGCACCCGGTCGCCCACCGCGAGCTCGGCGGCGGGGACGACGACCTCGACGCCGTCCTCCAGGCGGCAGGCCTGCTCGGGGGCCAGCTCGGTCAGCGCCCGGACGGCGTCGCGGGTCCGCCGGGTGGCGAAGGCCTCCAGGGCACCCGACGTCGCGAAGATGACGATCAGCAGCGCCCCGTCGACGACCTGCCCGATCGCGGCGGCCCCGATCGCGGCCACGACCATCAGCAGGTCGACGTCCAGGGTCTTCTCGCGCAGCGCCTGCACACCGGCGACGGCCGGTTCCCAGCCGCCGGCGGCGTAGCAGGCCAGGTGGACGGCCCAGTAGAGGGGCGTCGGGGCCCCGCCGAGCTGGAGCAGGCCGCCCAGGGCGAACAGGCCCAGGGACAGCGCGGCCCAGCGGACCTCGGGCAGCGTCCAGGCCACGGTGAGCCGCGGCGGGAGGGCGGCGCGCACGGGCCGGGTGAGGGTCGGGGCGGTCACAGACGGGACACTACCTGCGCATGCGTGAAGGTGTGCAGGTGGTCGGCGTCCGTTCCGGGACCACGTCGGTACGCTGCGGGGGTGCACCAGGGCATCGACGACTTCGACATGCCCGCCCCCGACGACGTGCGTCGGGCGGCGGACGCCCTGCGCATGCTCGCCGACCCCACCCGGCTGAACATCCTGTGGGCCCTCATGCAGGGCGAGACGTCGGTGGCCTGCCTGGCCGAGCTGGCCGGCACCAGCCCCACCGCGGTCAGTCAGCACCTGTCCAAGCTGCGCCTGGCCGGCCTGGTCGCCAACCGGCGCGAGGGCACCTTCGTCTTCTACGCTCTCGCCGACTCCCACATCGGCGAGCTCGTCCGCCAGGCCCTGTCGCACGCCGACCACCGCACCCGCTCGCGCACCGACGCCTGACCCCCTCCACCGGGCGGGGCCCCTGCCGCTGGGGCAGGGTGCGCAGGAGCCGGTCCGCAGCGTCGCGGGCCGCGGACGGAGGCACCCGTGACCGCGTTCTACACCGAGCAGCAGCGCTCCTGGCAGGACCACTTCGACTCCCGGCCGCTGGCCGACCGGCTCGAGGCCGCGATCGTCGCCGACCGGCTCGACGACGGGTCGGCGGCCTTCATCGCCTCCCGCGACTTCTTCTTCCTGTCCACCGTCGACGGGGCGGGCCGGCCCACCGTGTCCTACAAGGGCGGTCCCACCGGCGTCGTCGCCGTCCTGGACGAGCGCACGCTGGCCTTCCCGCACTACGACGGCAACGGCATGTTCCTGTCGATGGGCAACGCCACCGAGACCGGGCAGGTCGGGCTGCTGTTCATCGACCTGGAGACGCCCAACCGGGTCCGCGTCCAGGCCACCGCCACCGTCAGCGCCGACGACGAGCTGCTCGCCCGCTGGCCCGGCGCCACCCTGGTCACCCGGGCCGTCGTCGACGAGGTGTTCCCCAACTGCGGCCGGTACGTGCACGTGCACGAGCGGGTCCGGGCCAGCGAGTACGTCCCGGACGCCGGGGGCAGCGCCCCGCGCCCGTCGTGGAAGCGGCTCGACGTCGTCCAGGACGTGCTGCCCGACGCCGACCGCACCCAGGGCGAGGGCGGCGTGATCACCTTCGAGGAGTATGTGGGCAAGGTGGCCTCGGGGACCTCCTGAGAGGGTGGGGGGCGTGTCCGTCGCAGCCCTCGTCCTGGCCGCCGGCGGCGGCCGCCGGTACGGCATGCCCAAGGCCCTCGTCGAGCACGAGGGGTCGCTCTTCGTCGAACGCGCCGTGCGGACGGCGCGCGCGGCGTGCGACCCGGTGCTGGTCGTGCTCGGCGCCGCCATGGTGGAGGTCTGGCAGCGCGCCGACCTCGACGGCGCCACCGTCGTGGGCAACCGGGAGTGGGAGACCGGGATGGCCTCCTCGCTGCGCACCGGCATCCAGGGCCTGCAGGCGCTGGGCAGCGGCATCGAGGCCGTGCTGGTGCTGCTGGTCGACGTCCCCGGGATGACGCCGGAGACGCTGCACCGCCTCGCCGGGCACGCCGCGGCAGATGCGCTCGTCGTCCCCACCTACGACGGGGTGCGTGGGCACCCGGTGCTGCTGGGCCGCGACCACTGGGCGGGGGTGCTCGCCGGCGCCACCGGGGACGAGGGTGCGCGCACCTACCTGGCCGAGCACGCCGCGGAGGTGGTGGAGGTCGACTGCACCGGGCTCGCCGACCCGACCGACTGGGACGTCCCGCCGGGTAGCGTCCAGACGTGAGCGCGCCCACCGTCTCCCCCGCCATCGCCCTGGTCACCGACGAGCCGATCAGCGTCGCCGCCCACGAGGACGCCGTCGCGCACCCCGCCGCCGGGGCCACCGTGTCCTTCGCCGGCGTCGTCCGCGACCACGACGGCGGCCGGTCGGTCACCGAGCTGGAGTACGTCGGGCACCCCACCGCCCAGGCGCTGATCGAGGAGATCGCCGCCGAGTTCGCCGCCCGCCCCGAGGTGCACAGCGTCGCGGTCAGCCACCGGGTCGGCCTGCTCGCCATCGGCGACGTCGCGCTGGCCTGCGCGGTCGCCACCAGCCACCGGGGGCAGGCCTTCGCCGCCTGCGCGGAGCTGGTGGACGAGGTCAAGGCCCGGCTGCCGATCTGGAAGCGGCAGGTGTTCGGGGACGGGCAGGAGGAGTGGGTCGCCTGTCCGTGACGGGGCGCTGACCTGCGGTGCTTGCCCCGGGGCGCCCCGGTGTGACACAACTCGTCCGGGCGGGTCCGAGGACGGGACGACCCACGAGCGGCAGGGAGTCGGACCGGTGGACGGCTGCAGGGACCAGGTCGTCGAGCGGATGCCCGTCGGCTGGCTGGCGCTGGACGCCGACTGGGTGGTCCGCGGGGTCAACGCAGCAGGCCTGCGGGTCATCGGCAAGACCCGCGAGGAGCTGCTGGGCGCCGACTACTGGGAGTCCTTCCCGGACAACCGGCACAACGCGTTCGGCGAGAGCTACCGCCGGGTCCGTGAGACGGGAGTCGCGGAGTCCCTGGAGGCCTGGTACCCCGAGCCGCTGAACACCTGGTTCGAGGTGACCGCCGTCCCGGCCGGGGACGGGCTGGACCTGTTCTTCGCCGAGGTCAGCGAGCGGCGCCGGGCCCAGGAGCGGCTCGCCGTCCTCGCGCTGGTCAGCGCCGAGCTGGCCGGCAACCCCGACCCGGTGGACAGCATGGCCCGGATCCCCCGGCTGGTCGTCCCGGCGATCGCCGACTGGGCCGTCGTCACGGTGATCGACGACGACGGCCGGCCCGCCGACGTGGGCAGCTGGCACGCCGACGCCCGGCTGCGCGAGGTGCTCTCGCGCTACGTGGAGCTGCGGCTGTCCGCGCTGCCGGTGACCGCACCGCTGATCCAGGCACTCACGACCGAGGCGCCCGTGCACGTCACGGGCCAGCAGGTGGCCGAGACGCTCGCCCCCGGCGAGGCCCGGGACCTGCAGCGCCAGCTCGCCGACGGCACCGGGGTCTACCTGCCGCTGCTGGGTCGCGGACGCACCCTGGGCCTGCTGACCCTGTGGTGCCAGTCCGGCCGGGCGCTGGCCGGTGACGAGCTGGCCGCCGCCCGCGAGGTCGCCGACCGGATCGGCCTGGCCCTGGACAACGGGCGGCTCTACCGCCAGCAGGCCCAGCTGGCCGAGGAGCTGCAGCGCAGCCTGCTCACCCAGCCCTTCCAGCCCGACCACGCCGAGGTCGCCGTCCGGTACACCCCGGCCGTCGAGGCGGCCCGGGTCGGCGGGGACTGGTACGACGCGTTCCTGCAGCCCAGCGGCACGATGATGCTGGTCATCGGCGACGTCGTCGGCCACGACACCGCGGCCGCCGCGATGATGGGCCAGCTCCGCAGCCTGCTGCGCGGCATCGCCGCCTACTCCGACGCCGGGCCCGCCGAGGTGCTCCGCGGGCTGGACGCCGCCATGTCGTTGCTGGACCTGCAGACCCTGGCCACCGCCGCGGTCGCCCGGCTGGAGCAGACCCCGGAGGACGTCGCGGCCGACCGCACCGTGCTCCGCTGGGCCAATGCCGGCCACCTGGACCCGATGGTGCTGCGCCCGGACGGCTCGATCACCGAGCCGGCCAGCTGGCAGGGCGACCTGCTGCTCGGCGTCGACAGCACCGCGCTGCGCAGGGAGCAGGAGCTGGTGCTGGTGCGCGGGTCCACCGTGCTGCTGTTCACCGACGGGCTCATCGAACGGCGCGGGGAGGACCTGGACACCGGGCTCGCCCGGATGCGGGCCGTCGTCGCCGAGCTGGCCGACGAGCCGCTGACCGTGCTCTGTGACGAGCTGGTCGAGCGCCTCGTGCACGGCCGTCCCGACGACGACGTGGCGCTGGTCGCGGTCCGGCTGCACCCGCAGGACCGACCTCGCCCGCCGGAGGCCGGGCCCCGCCGGGTGCCCGACGAGGTCCCGGGTGACCCCGCCGGACCCTGAGCCGCAGGGCGGGGCTCAGCGGGCGCCGGCGAGCCCGTCGTCGTCGGGGTCGCGGTGCCCGGACTCGCGGCCCTCGGCGCGCTCGAGCGCCTCCTCCTCGGCCTCGCCCTCCAGGCGTCGGGCCTCGCCGGCCACCTCGGCCGCGGCGTCCCCGTGGGACTCCCCGTAGACCTCGGTCGCCCGGCCCAGCAGCTCCTCGGCCTTGGCCTTCGCCTTGTCGAACACGCTCATCGCACGGTCCTCCTGGTCGGTGTCGCTCTCATCGGTGCACGCTGTCCCGGATCTCGCCGACCAGCTCCTCGAGGATGTCCTCCAGGGCCACGACGCCCAGCACCGCACCACCGTCGACGACGGCGGCGAACTGGGCGCGGTCGGCCTGCATGGTCTGCAGGGTGCTCCGCAGGTCCGCCGAGGCCTCGACCCGGGGGAGCGGACGGGTGATGTCGGCGACCCGCACGTCGGGCTCGCCGTCGGCCACCAGCACGTCCTTGACGTGCACGTAGCCCGACAGCTCACCGTCGGTGACCACCGGGAAGCGGGAGAACCCGGTCTGCGCCGCGACCCGCTCGACGGCGAGGGCGTCGTCGTCGGGGCTGAGCACCGTGAGGTCCGCGCGGGCGATCAGCACGGTCCGGGTCTCCCGGTCCTCCAGGGTCAGCGCGCCGGTGAGCAGGTCGTGGTCGGCGTCGTCGAGCAGGCCACCGGCCCGGGACTCGTCCAGCAGCCCGGCGACCTCGTCGCGGGTGAAGGAGCTGGTCACCTCGTCCTTGGGCTCCACCTTCAGCAGCCGCAGGACGGCGTTGGCCAGGGCGTTGAGCACGAAGATCACCGGCTTGAGCACCGTGACGACCAGCAGCAGCGGCGGCGCCAGGGCGAGGGCGGCCTTGTCCGGGCCGGCCAGCGCCAGGTTCTTGGGCACCATCTCGCCGATCACCACGTGCAGCGCGACGACGACGGTCAGCGCGATCACGAAGCTGATCGGGTAGACCGCGCCCTCGGGGACGCCGACGGCGTCGAACACCGGCTCCAGCAGGTGTGCCACGGCCGGCTCGCCGATGGCGCCCAGGCCCAGCGAGCAGACGGTGATGCCCAGCTGGGCGCCGGCCATCATCATCGAGACCTGCTCCATCGCGCCCAGCGTGGTCCGGGCCCGGCGGCTGCCGGCCTCGGCCAGCGGCTCGATGGAGGAGCGCCGGGCGGAGATCAGGGCGAACTCCGCGCCGACGAAGAAGGCGTTGGCGCCCAGCAGCACGACGGCCACCAGCACGCCGATCCAGTCGCTCACGCGGACACCTCGGTCTCGTCGTCGGCGGTCTCGGGCAGCAGCTCGCCCAGGCGGGCGCGCTCGACGCGGGTGCCGTCGACGAGGGTCACCTCGACCCAGACGCCACCGGGGTGGCCCTCGGCCTCCTCGGCGAGCTCGGGCGGCAGCTGGCGCAGCGCCTCCACCCGGTCACCCACCTCGGGGATGCGGCCCAGCTGGTGCAGCACCAGGCCGCCGATCGTCTCGTAGTGCCGGTCGCCCGGGACGGTGAGCCCGGTGACCGCGGCGACCTCGTCGGGACGCAGCAGGCCCGACACCGACCAGGTGCCGTCGCCCAGGTCCTCGACGTCGACCTCGTCGGCGTCGTCGTCGTGCTCGTCGGTCAGGTCGCCGACCAGCTCCTCGACCAGGTCCTCGATGGTGACGACGCCGTCGGTGCCGCCGTACTCGTCGACCACCACGGCCATCTGCAGCGACCCGCGGCGCAGGTCGACCAGCAGGTCGTCGAGCTGGCGGGAGGTGGGCACGAAGAGCGCCTCGACCATCACGTCGGCGACGGTCACCGTGGTCCGGTGGGCCCGCTCCACCCCGAGGGCGTGTTTCACGTGGACCAACCCGACGACGTCGTCGACGCCGTCGGCGGACAGCACCGGGAACCGGGAGTGCCCGGAGTCGCGGGCGGTGGCCAGCACGACGGCGACCGGGTCGGTGGCCTGCACGCTGGACATCTGCACCCGCCGGGTGGCGACGTCGCTGGCGCGTAGCTCGCCGAAGGCCAGCCCGCGCTCCAGCAGGGCGGCGGTGCCGGCTTCCAGGGTGCCGGTGGTGCGCGAGCGGCGGACCAGCGAGGTCAGCTCCTCGGCCGAGCGGGCCGAGGCCAGCTCCTCCTGCGGCTCGACCTTGAACAGCCGGCGCAGGATCGCGTTGGCCCAGCCGTTGAGCGCCCGGATGACCCAGGCGGTGCCCTTGGTGAACCCGCGTTGGAAGCCCGAGACGGCCTTGGCGACGCGGAAGGGCTCGGCGATGGCCAGGTTCTTGGGCACCAGCTCGCCGAACACCATGGTCAGCGCGGTCGCCAGGACCAGCGCCAGGGTGATCGACACCGAGCGGGCGGCGCCGCCGGAGAGCCCGACGGACTCCAGCGGCCCGGCCAGCAGCGCGGCGATGGAGGGCTCGGCGACGAAGCCGATGGCCAGGTTGGTGACGGTGATGCCGAGCTGGGCACCCGACAGCTGGGTGGACAGCGTGCGCATCGCGGCCAGCACGCCGTCGGCGCCGCGCTCACCGTCGGCGGCGTGGCGCTCCACGGTGGCCCGGTCCACGGTCACCAGGGCGAACTCGAAGGCCACGAAGGCGGCGCAGGCGGCGATCAGCAGGACGCCGACGAGGACGAGCAGCCACTCGATCACGGCGTGCACCCCGGCTGGGGACGGGCAGGTGTCTCAGGTAGGTGAGGCAGCGAGCTCACGAGCGGGGTGGATCAACCTCCGGCGAAGGGGGGCAGCACGTCGACGACTGCCCCGGGCGACAGCACCAACGCACGATCACGCGTGGACGTTCCGTCGACCAGGAACGAGCACGCCGTCAGCACCCGCTCCAGCTTCTCACCGTGGTCGGCCACGATCTGGCCCACCAGCTCCTCCAGCGACCCGGCGTGGCGGGTCTCGGTGTCCACGCCGACGGCGGCGCGGGCACCGGCGAAGTAGCGCACCGTCACGGTGCCGGTCTCGGTGCCGGCCTCGGTGGTCGTCACGCTCAGCCCCCGATCGCCGACATCGGGCGGGAGGGCTGCAGGAACGACGGGTCGTCGATGCCGTGGCCGGGGAGCTTGGTCAGCGTCGCGATCCGCCAGCGGTCGGCCAGCTCCTGGTCGGTGGCGCCGTCCCGCATCGCCGTCCGCAGGTCGGACTCGTCGCGGGCGAAGAGGCAGTTGCGGATCTGGCCGTCGGCGGTGAGCCGGGTCCGGTCGCAGGCGCCGCAGAAGCTGCGGGTCACCGAGGCGATGACGCCCACGGTCAGCCCGGTGCCGTCGACCAGCCAGCGCTCGGCCGGGGCCGCGCCGCGCTCCTCGACGTCGGGCACCAGGGTGTGGGTGGCCGACAGCTTCGCCAGGATGTCCTCGGCGGTGACCATCTCGGCGCGGGTCCACGCGTGGTGGGCGTCCAGCGGCATCTGCTCGATGAAGCGCAGCTCGTAGCCGTGCTCCAGGCAGTACTCCAGCAGCGGGACGGCGTCGTCCTCGTTGATGCCCTT
Organism: Modestobacter sp. Leaf380; assembly: GCF_001424485.1. Lineage (GTDB taxonomy): Bacteria > Actinomycetota > Actinomycetes > Mycobacteriales > Geodermatophilaceae > Klenkia. The sequence continues at coordinate 233,917 of NZ_LMQC01000019.1, read as the reverse complement.
GAGCAGCACCGTGTTGACCTTGACCGGGGTGAGCCCGGCCTCCTTGGCGGCCTTGAGCCCGGCCAGCACGTCGGGCAGCCGGTCGCGGTGGGTCAGCTGCTTGAACCGGTCCCGGTCCAGGGTGTCCAGGCTGACGTTGAGCCGGTCCAGCCCGGCGGCGGCCAGTGCCGGCGCCATCCGGGACAGCCCGACGGCGTTGGTGGTCAGGCTGACCTCGGGACGGGGCAGCAGCGCCGTGGTGGCCGCGACGATGCCGGGCAGGCCCGGGCGCAGCAGCGGCTCGCCGCCGGTGAAGCGGACCTCCTGGATGCCCAGGTGCTCGACGCCGATGCGCACCAGCCGGACGACCTCGTCGTCGGTGAGCTGCTCGACCTTGGGCAGCCAGTCCAGGCCCTCGGGCGGCATGCAGTAGCTGCAGCGCAGGTTGCACCGGTCGGTCAGGGAGACCCGGAGGTCGGTCGCGGTGCGCCCGTGCCGGTCGACGAGCCCGCCGCTGCCGGGCGCACCCGGGGCCGGCTCGGGCACGCGGACCACCGGGTCGGGGAGCGGGCTCGGCGTCGTCACCCTCCCGACTGTAGAGCCGCGCCGGGCGGCTCCCCCGGCGGCTGTGGCCGTCGTCACCCGCGCTCCCGCGCCTGCGGGTCCAGAGTCGGTGCGCCGCCGCACGAGCGGGTTGCACGAGGTTGCCCCGGTGCGTCAGCACCCGTGGGGCGCTAGTGCGTCAGCACCAGCTTGAGGACGACGGCGACCAGCGCGACCGCCGCCGCGACGGCACCCACCAGCAGCGCCCGGCCCAGCGGCACGTCGGCCTGCAGCCGGCGGTACACCAGCCCGATGCCGGCCACCCGGACCAGCCCGACCGCGGCCGCCAGCGACTGGCCCCACACCTCCGGTGGCCAGCCCAGTGCGGTCGCGGCCAGGACCGCGGCGGGCAGCGCACCCGAGCTCAGGACCGGCGTCGCGTCCCGGGCGGCGTCGCGCAGTTCGCGTCGCTCCCCGCCGGTGAACAGCGCCCCGACCGAGTGGGCCAGCACGTGGGCCACGTAGGTCGACAGCACGGTGCCCACGACGATCGTCACGGCGGCACCGGAGTCCACCGCGGCCGGCGACGTGCCGACGACCGCGGCGAGCACCAGGACGTTCCCGTAGACGTAGGCGGCCACCCGGCTCTGCGCGCGGTGCGGGTCGACGTCGTCACGGCGGCGGGTGAGCGGGCGCCACACCCGGGACTCGGTCACCGGGGCATCCTCCCCGGACCTCTCCTAGGATCGGGCTGCCACCCGGGAACACGGCAGGCCCCCCTGTCTCCGCCTGTGGCCAGGAAGTCGAGATCGATCCCCGTGCACAACCCCCTCTCGCCCTACGCCCGCATCTTCACCGTCCCGGGCTCGCGGTCCTTCTCCTTCGCCGGCTGGCTGGCCCGCGTGCCGATGTCCACCGTCGGGCTGGGCTCGGTGCTGATGGTCGCCGGCGAGTCCGGCAGCTACGGCCTGGCCGGTGCCGTCGCGGGCACTCTCGCGCTGGCCTTCGCCGTCGGCAGCCCGCAGTGGGCCCGCGGGATGGACCGCGTCGGCCAGGCCCGGGTGCTGGTGGTGTCCTCGGCGGCCTACCTGCTGCTGGGTCTGGTCTTCGTCGCGGCCGTCGTGCTCGACGGCCCCCGCTGGTCCTGGTTCGTGCTCGCTGCCCTGACCGGCGCGTGCGGGGCCAACGTCGGTGCCGCCGTCCGGGCCCGGTGGGCCAACGCACTGCCCGACGCCGAGGACCGGCAGACCGCGTTCGCCTTCGAGTCCGTCGTCGACGAGGTCGTCTTCGTCGTCGGGCCCCCGTCGATCACCTTCCTGGCCGCTCTGGTCGCCCCGCCGGCGGGGTTCGTCGTCGGCCTCGTCGTCGGGGTCGCCGGCGCCGTCTGGCTGGCCCGCCAGCAGGCCACCCAGCCCCCCGTGCACCGGGACACCTCCGACGAGCCGCGCCCGCGCACCTCGGTGCTCAGCCCGACCCTGCTGGTCGTGGCCACCGCCTACCTGGCCGTGGGGACCGTCTTCGGCGCCATGGACGTCGTGGTCGTCGGGTTCGCCGAGCTGCAGGGTGCCCCGGTGATGGCCGGGGTCGCGCTGGCCGCCTACGCCGGGGGCAGCCTGGTGTCCGGGCTGGCCTACGGCGTCGTCCGGCTGCCCGGGACGCTGCTGGCCCGGTTCGTGGGCTGCGCGGTCCTCTTCGGCCTCGCCGCCCAGGGCCTGCTGCTGGTCGGGTCGCTGGCCTGGCTGGTGCCGGCGGCGTTCCTGGCCGGGCTGGCCATCGCCCCGGTGCTGGTCTCGGGCATGTCGCTGGTGGAGTCCCGGGTACCGCGCTCGGCGCTCAACGAGGGCCTGACCTGGACGTCGACCGGGCTCACCCTGGGCGTCACCGCCGGTGCCGCGCTGGCCGGCGCTGCCGTCGACTCCTGGGGCGCGCAGGACGCCTTCCTCGTGCCCGCGCTGGGTGCCGCTGCCGCCGGGGTGCTCGCGCTGGCCGGCGCGCTGCTGCTGCGCCGCCCCGCCGAGCTGGTGGAGCCGGCGCCCGCGGAGGCGGTGCGGTGACCCGCCCGCTGGACGCCACCGACTGGGCGATCCTGGCCCAGCTGCAGGACGACGCCCGGCTCTCGCTGCGCGAGCTGGCCCGCCGGGTGCACCTGTCGGCGCCCTCGGTCGCCGACCGGCTGCGCCGGCTGGAGGAGACCGGGGTGCTCACCGGGTACCGGGCCACGGTCGACCTGGCCGCCGCCGGTCGCGGCGTCGTCGCCTACGTGCGGCTGTCCTGCTACGGCCCGCGCTGCGTGCTGCGCGACCCCGAGGTGGCCGGCTGGCCCGAGGTCCTCGAGCTGCACCGGGTCACCGGCGACGCCTGCTCCCTGCTCAAGGTGGGGACGGCGACCATGGCCGGCTTCGAGGCCCTGGTCGACCGGCTCGCCGTCTTCGGGCCGCCCAGCTCCACGATGGTGCTGGCCAGCCCACTGCCTGCGGCGCCGGTGCGGCCGCTGTCAGGCTGACCCCCGCAGATCCCTCGCACCCGTCAGGCGGCACGGCGCTGCCGGGTGCGCTCGGCCGTTCCGGGGGACCCCCCGCCGCGACGACGATCTCCCGGTGACCACCCGCACCGTGCCGACCGCCCCCCGCCCGCTGGACGCCGGCACCCGGCTCACCCGGGCCGCGGCCAACGCCGGGGAGCCCACGCTGGAGTTCGCCGAGGCCACGCCGTACGAGTCCTACGTCGGCGTGCGGCAGCTGCAGGCGCTCGTCCGGCCGGTCACCGACTCCCCGGCCGAGCCCGCGTTCCTCGTCGTCACCCAGGTGATGGAGCTGCTGTTCACCCTGCTGCGCCGGGAGTGGGAGCTGGCCCAGCGGCAGTTCCGGGCCGACGACCTGGACGGCGCCATCGCCTCGCTGCGCCGCTCGGTGCACCACCTGCGGGCGCTCAACGCCTGCTGGGGGTCGCTGTCCTGGCTGACCCCGGCGGAGTTCAACGGCTTCCGCGACCAGCTCGGGGAGGCCTCGGGCTTCCAGTCCTACGAGTACCGGCACGTGGAGTTCCTGCTGGGGCTCAAGGCCGAGTCCGTCGTCCGGCCGCACCGCGGGCTGCCCGCCGTGCACGCCGACCTGCAGCGCGCACTGGCCGCCGACTCCGTCGAGGACGACGTGCTGGCCCTGCTGGCCCGCCGCGGCGTCGCCGTCCCCCCGGCGGTGCTGGAGCGGGACCGATCCGTCACGCACCCCGCCGACGACGCCGTCACCGCGGCGTGGGCCACGGTCTACCGCGACCCCCGGCCGGGCAACGAGCTCTTCGTGCTGGCCGAGACGCTGACCGACGTCGCCGAGGAGTTCACCGTCTGGCGCCAGCGGCACGTCACCGCCGTCAAGCGGGCGATGGGCGCCAAGCCCGGCAGTGGCGGCTCGGCCGGGCTGGCGTGGCTGGAGCGCAGCGCCGCCCGCGAGGTGTTCCCGGACCTGTGGGCCGCCCGCACCGCCGCCTGACCGGGCCGCCTGAGAGGGTCGACGTCGTGCCCACGACCATCCGCGAGCTGACCGCTGACGACCTCCCCGACGCCTGGGAACTGGGCCGGCTGGCCTTCGGCGGCCCGGCGGAGGCACCGGCCCGGGCCCTGCGGGCCGATCCCGGCGTGCACCGGCTGGGCGCCTTCGACGACGCCGGCCGGCTGCTGGGCAAGGTCACCGACCACGCACTCGAGTCCTGGTGGGGCGGCCGCCGGGTGACCACCGCGGCCGTCAGCGGCGTGGCCGTCGCACCCGAGACCCGCGGTGGCGGGCACGCCCGGCGGCTGCTCACCGAGCTGCTGGTCCGGGCCCGCGACCGGGGGGCCGCGGTCAGCGCGCTGTACCCGACGGTCTCCGCGGTGTACCGGTCGCTGGGCTGGGAGGTCGCCGGCACGCTGACCGCCACCGAGCTGGACACCGCCGCGCTGCCCCGCACCCGCGCCGGGGACGGGCTCGTCGTCCGGCCCGGGGGCGCCGACGACCTGGCCGCCGTCACCGGCCTGTACGAGGAGGTCGCCCGGGACCGGCAGGGCCTGCTGACCCGCCGCGGCGGGTTCTTCGACGCCCCCACCGACACCCCGCTGCCCGAGGGCGTCGACGGGCTCTCGCTGGTGCACGAGGGCGACCGGCTGGTCGGCGCCCTCGTCTTCGGCCGCGGCAAGGGCTACGGGACCGACGCCCGGCTCACCGTGCACGACCTGCTCGCCACCACCCCGGCGGCCGCCCGCGCACTGGTCGGCGTCCTCGCCGGCTGGACGACGGTGACCCGATCGGTGCGGGTCCCGCTGCTGGCCGGTGACGTGTTCTCCACCGTGCTGCCGCTGGAGCGGTCCTCCTGGCCCGGCGGTGAGGGGTCCGCCGTGCCCTGGATGCACCGGCCGGTGGACGTCGTCCGGGCGGTGGCCGACCGCGGTTGGCCCACGCACGTCACCGGTCGGGTCGCCTTCCGGCTCCGGGACGACGTCGCGCCGTGGAACGCCGGGGACTGGCAGCTCGAGGTCGAGGGCGGCTCGGCGACCCTGCGGCGGACCGGCACCGAGCCGGAGCGGTGGCTCGACGTCCGCGGGTTCGCCGTCCTCTACTGCTCGGCGACGTCGGGCCGGGCGCTGGCGCAGACCGGCCTCACCGGGGGCGCCGGGGACCCCGCCGCCCTGGACCTGCTCGCCTCCGGGCCGCGGGCCGAGCTGCGCGACTACTTCTGAGGGTGTTCCCACAGGTCATGTGGGGTTCCTCGCTGGTTGAGCGGCACACCACCGGGTAGGGCGGGAGGGAGCGGCCGCGCCGATGGCGTGTGCCCCACACACCCCGCACCACCACGAGGAGGAGCTCCATGACCGTCCCCACGATCACCCTCAACAACGGCGTCGAGATCCCGCAGCTGGGCTTCGGCACCTACCAGATCGAGCCCGAGAACACCCGCGAGGCCGTCCGCGTGGCCCTCGAGGTCGGCTACCGGCACATCGACACCGCCGAGATGTACGGCAACGAGAAGGAGGTCGGTGAGGGCTTCCGCGACTCCGGGCTCGCCCGCGAGGACGTCTTCCTCACCTCGAAGCTGAACAACGGCTTCCACGCCGAGGCCGACGTCGCCAAGGCCATCGACCAGTCGCTGGCCGACCTGCAGGTCGAGCAGCTGGACCTGTTCCTCATCCACTGGCCGCTGCCGGGCATCGACATCGACTTCGTCGAGACCTGGAAGGCCATGGAGCAGCTGTACCGCGACGGCAAGGCCCGCGCGATCGGCGTCTCCAACTTCCAGACCAACCACCTCAACCGGCTGCGCGACCAGGCCGACATCACCCCCGCGGTGAACCAGATCGAGGTGCACCCCTACCTGGCCCAGGACGAGCTGCGCGCCTACAACGCCGAGCGCGGCATCCTCACCGAGGCCTGGTCGCCCATCGCGCAGGGCAAGGTCCTCGACGACCCGGCGATCGTCCGCGTCGCCGAGCGCGTGCACCGCACCCCGGCCCAGGTCACCCTGCGCTGGGCGGTCCAGCGCGGCGACATCGTCTTCCCCAAGTCGGTCACCCGCAGCCGCGTCGAGGAGAACTTCGCGCTCTTCGACTTCGAGCTGTCCCAGGACGACATGACGGCGATCTCGGCCCTGGACCGCAACGAGCGCACCGGCCCCGACCCGGACACGTTCAACATGATCCCCAGCTGACACCGCACGCCCAGAGGGCCCGCTCCCCGCACGGGGGGCGGGCCCTCCGTCGTCCCCGGCCCGCCTCCCGCCGGCGGTGATCATGGGCTTCGTGCACGGTGACACGCCGGGGCCGGCGTGTCGTCGTGCACCAACCCCATGATCACGGCCGGGGGTGGCCGGGAGGTGGCCGAGAGGGTCAGTCGGTGGTGACGAAGTCGATGAGCTCCTCGACGCGGCCGATGAGCTCGGGCTCCAGGTCGGTCCAGGTCTGCACGCGGGCGAGGATGCGCTGCGCCCAGACGTAGCCGGTGTCGTCCTCCCAGCCCAGCCGGCGGCAGACGCCGGTCTTCCAGTCCTCGCCCCGGGGCACCGTCGGCCAGGCCGTGATGCCGACGACGGAGGGCTTGACCGCCTGCCAGATGTCGATGAACGGGTGCCCGACGACCAGGGCGTGCGCGCCGGTGACCTGCCCGGCGATGCGGGACTCCTTGGACCCGGTCACCAGGTGGTCGACCAGCACGCCGAGCCGTCGTCCCGACGCCGGGCGGAACTCCCGGACGATCGCCGGGAGGTCGTCGACGCCGTGCAGCGGTTCGACGACGACGCCCTCGATGCGCAGGTCGTGGCCCCACACCTTCTCCACCAGCTCGGCGTCGTGCTTGCCCTCGACGTACACGCGGCCCTCGCGGGCGACCCGGGCCCGCGCACCGGCGACGTACGTGGAGCCCGACGCGCTGCGGAAGGGGCCGGCCGGGCCCTGCTGCTTCGGGCGCACCAGCACCACCGGGCGGCCCTCGACCCAGAAGCCGGGACCCAGCGGGTAGCCCTTCACCCGGCCGAAGCGGTCCTCGAGGTGGACGACGTCCTTCTCGCAGCGGACGACGGCGCCGACGAAGCCCGAGCTCGGGTCCTCCACGACGAGGTCCTTGTCCGCCTCGACCTGCGGGAGCGGCTTCTTCTGCGTCCGGGGGTGCACGAGCGAGTCGTACGGGGAGCGGGGAGGCACCGACCGAGTCTGCGCACGACCCCCGCGGGGCCGCGGGAACGACACGCCCGGACGGTGTTTAGACAGTTCGAGTTCCGCGATCCTGTTTCCACCTCCGGCTCGGCGGGGCACCTGGGGGTCACGACTTCGCACCACCCCTGCACGACCACAGACCGCCCCGAGCTGAGGAGCACACCACCGTGATCACCACCGAGAGCATCGACCGGGTCATCGGCAGCGACGTCTACGACGCCGACGGCGACAAGATCGGCACCGCCAACGAGGTCTTCCTCGACGACCAGTCCGGCAACCCCGAGTGGGTCACCGTGAAGACCGGCCTCTTCGGCACCAAGTCCACCTTCGTGCCCCTGCGCGACGCCGACCTCACCGGCGAGGGCCTGCGGGTCCCGGTGTCCAAGGCCGCCGTCAAGGACGCCCCCAAGGTGGACGCCGACCAGCACCTCTCCCCGCAGGAGGAGCAGGAGCTGTACCGGCACTACGGCTTCGAGGGCAACAGCGTCTCCGGCCAGGACACCCTGACGGGCCGCGACACCACCACGACCGCCGAGACCACCACCACCGGCCAGGCTGCCGCCGGCCCCGCCGCCGGGGGCGTGGGCCGCACGGGTGACCGGGACGCCACGCTGACCGGTCAGCACAGCGCCGACACCCGCGACGACGACTCCCGCGGCACCGTCGGGCGGGACACCTCCGGCCCCACGACGGACGACGCGATGACCCGCTCCGAGGAGGTCGTCACCGAGAACGTGACCCGCACCGTGCCGGTCTCCCACGAGGAGGTCCGCATCGAGCGCGAGCCGATCACCGACGCCAACCGCGGCGACGCCCTCGACGGCCCCGCGCTGTCGGAGGAGGAGCACGAGGTCACGCTGCACGCCGAGCGCCCGGTCGTGGAGAAGGAGACCGTGCCGGTCGAGCGGGTCCGCCTGGACACCCAGACCGTCACCGAGCAGCAGACGGTGAACGAGACCGTCGCGCACGAGGAGATCGAGCAGGTCGAGGGCGACACGACCCGCGGCACCGGCGTCACCGGGCGCGACACCACCCGCTGACCCACCCCCCGCACCACCCGCCGGCGCCCGTCCCGACCTCGTGTCGGGGCGGGCGCCGGCGTCAGCAGGGTCACCGGCCCCCGGCCTCGTGGTCTGCGGGCGTACCGTCCGCACTCCAACCGCAGGTGCACCCCGCCGACGGACCGCGCTCCGCGACCCCCGCCGGTGCGCCGGCGGTGAGGAGTCCCCATGGCAGGCAAGAACAAGGGCGGCCGCGAGGCCAAGAAGCCCAAGGCCGCGAAGGCCAAGACCAACGCCTCGGCACCGAGCACGAAGGCCACGGTCGACGCCATCTCGCAGAAGGGCCGCTGACCCCCGGCCCCCGGCCTGGCCTGCGCCGGGACGGGGGCCGGTCCGCGGACGCGGGAGGACGGTCCGCCCGAGGGGTGGTGGCACTGAGTGTCACAGGGCATCCTGAGACCCACAGCACAGCGGCACCGCAGCCGCTCGAGGAGGACACCCCATGGCCAACCAGTGGTTCGAGACCGTCGCCGAGGCCCAGCGCCGGGCCAAGAAGCGCCTGCCCGCCTCGGTCTACGGCGCGCTCATCGCCGGCTCCGAGCGCGGCACCACCGTCGAGGACAACACCCTCGCCTACTCCGAGCTGGGCTTCGCCCCGCACGTGGCCGGCCTGCAGGGCGAGCGTGACCTGACCACCTCGGTCATGGGCCAGCCGCTGTCGATGCCGGTGATGATCAGCCCCACCGGCGTACAGGCCGTGCACCCCGACGGCGAGGTCGCCGTCGCCCGTGCCGCCGCGGCCCGCGGGATCACCATGGGCCTGAGCTCCTTCGCCTCCAAGTCCGTCGAGGAGGTCGCCGCGGCCAGCCCGCAGACCTTCTTCCAGATGTACTGGGTCGGGTCCCGGGACGTGCTGGTGCAGCGGATGGAGCGCGCCCGCGCCGCCGGCTGCGTCGGGCTGATCATGACCCTGGACTGGTCGTTCTCCATGGGCCGGGACTGGGGCAGCCCCTCGATCCCGGAGAAGATCGACCTGAAGACGGCGGTCAAGTTCGCCCCCGAGGTGCTGCTCCGGCCGCAGTGGCTCTACACCTTCGCCAAGACCGGCAGGATCCCGGACCTGAAGACCCCGAACCTGGCCCCGCCCGGCGGCGGCGAGGCCCCCACGTTCTTCGGCGCCTACGGCGAGTGGATGGGCACCCCCCTCCCCACCTGGGACGACGTCCAGTGGTTGCGGGAGCAGTGGGGCGGCCCGTTCATGCTCAAGGGCGTCATGCGCGTGGACGACGCGCACCGCGCCGTCGACGCCGGGGTCACCGCGATCTCGGTGTCCAACCACGGCGGCAACAACCTCGACGGCACCCCGGCCTCGATCCGGGCGCTGCCGGCGATCGCCAAGGCCGTCGGCGACCAGGTCGAGGTCGTCACCGACGGCGGGATCCGCCGCGGCTCCGACGTGGTCAAGGCCCTCGCCCTGGGCGCCAAGGCCGCGATGATCGGCCGCGGCTACCTGTGGGGCCTGGCGGCCAACGGGCAGGCCGGGGTGGAGAACGTGCTGGACATCCTGCGCAGCGGCATCGACTCGGCCGTGCTCGGCCTGGGCCACCGCGACGTCAAGGACCTCCGCCCGCAGGACGTCGTCGTCCCGGCGAACTGGCCGCGGGTGCTGGGCACCCCGGACCAGGCGCACGTGGTCTGACCTCCCGGCGCGTCCTCAGGCCGGCTGGCGGAGCAGGTCCACCCGCCAGTCGGCCTCGGGGTGTCGGCCCCCGCGCCACCAGGGCCGGACCAGCTCCAGCCGGCTGAGTGCGCCGGCGCGGTCGGCCCACAGCAGCGCCAGGTGGTTGCCGGCCGGGGGTGCGCCCTCCAGCACCAGCTGCGTCTGCCGGGTGGGGGACTGGTCGTAGTAGGCCTGCAGGGCCCGGGTGTCCCCCGGGGGCAGCTCGCCGTCCTCGGAGTGCCACACGCGCAGCACGTCGGTGTCGGTGGTGACGATCAGCCCGGACATCGGCAGCCCCAGGCTCTCGGCCCCGCTGTCCCCGACGTCGAAGGTGAGCTGCTCGCCCACCGACGCCGCCCACGGCCGCAGCTGCTCCATGGCGTGCCGCCGGACCAGCTGCCGGTCCAGGTGCGGGTCCGCCGAGGGCTGCCAGCCGTGCTGCCGGTGGATCTGGTGGCTCACCGCCACCCCGGCCGCCAGCGCCTCGTGCACCGCGAGCAGCAGTGGGCGCAGTCGGGAGAGCACGGCTTCCGGGGACACCTCCACGCCGCGCAGTCTGCCCCGGAGCACCGACAGTCCGGTCGGCGCTCCGATGTGCACCATCTCGATCGGAGTGGTGGGGTTGGTCCACCCGCTCGGTGGTGGGCCCGCTGCCCACGCCGACCGTCGCTGGTCGCGGTGGTCACCGTCACCCCGACCGGTGGACCAGCCCGACCCGAACACCGGGACAGACCCGTCCCGCCCACCCGAGGAGAACCGCATGGCCACCCGGCCCAAGTCGTCCGTCGTCCCGTTCACCCACCACGCCGAGGGCACCGGCGTCGCGCAGCGCGTCACGGTCGGCGGGGACGCCGGCCACGTCGTCGACGTCGACACCTACCCCGCGTTCGGCGGCCAGGACGCCTCCCCGAGCCCGCTGTCCTACCTGCTGGCGGCCCTGAGCTCCTGCAACCAGGTCACCGCCTCGATCGTGGCTGCGGAGCTGGGCATCACCACCGGCGCCTGGACCTTCGACGTGCAGGGCGACCTGGACACCGCCGTCATGGTCACCGGGGCCGAGGGCAACGCGAACTTCGACGCGGTCACCGTGCGGGCCACCGTCGAGACCGACGCCGACGCCGAGACCTTCGCCCGGTTCCAGGCCGAGACCGAGCGTCGCTGCCCGGTCACCCAGATGTTCCAGCGTTCGGGCCTGGAGTACTCCAGCGACTGGACCAACGCCCCGCTGGGCTGATCCAGGACGACGAGAGGCCCAGGACCGCGACGGTCCTGGGCCTCTCGTACGTGCCGGGTCAGGCGGTGAGCACCCGCAGGACCAGGGCGACGACGGCGAGGACCATCAGCCCGGCCGCGGGCCCGAACTGCCTGTCGTGGACGCGCAGGTGTGCGACGACGGCGCCCACGAAGTAGAGGACGACGCCCCCGGCGGCGGCGATGCCCAGCGGTGCCCAGGCCAGACCGACCAGCAGGCCGAGCGCGCCGGCGATCTCCAGCGCGGCCAGGACGGGGATCCGCCCGGCCGGCACGCCGACGCCGAGGACCGCCTGGGTGGCACCCGGGTTCTTGGTGAGCTTGCCCGCGGCGGAGGCGAGCAGGGCGAGGGACAGCAGGACGCTGACCGCGACGGTGGCGATGAACACGGGTGCTCCGATTGTGCTAGTGACTTCGATGAGACGAGCGACGCTAGCAGTCCCGGTGTGCAACCACGCTGCAACGCGCGCTGCTGGGCGAGGTGGGAGAGTGGGCCGGTGAGCCAGCCCACAGCGACCCCCCGTCCGGCCGAGGTGCTCCCGGCCGACCCGAAGGCCCTGGCCGTCGCCCTGGAGGCCACCGGCTACCTGCCCGACGAGGGCCTGACGACGGCGGCCTACCTCGCCCTGGCGATGGGCCGGCCGCTGTTCCTGGAGGGCGAGGCCGGGGTCGGCAAGACCGCGCTGGCCCATGCGCTGGCCGAGGTCACCGGCCGGCCGATGTACCGGCTGCAGTGCTACGAGGGCCTGGAGGCCAGCCAGGCGCTCTACGACTGGGACTTCGGCCGCCAGCTGCTGCACCTGCGCGCCGCCGAGGCTGCCGGTTCCGGGGCCGACACCGCCACGCTCGAGGCCGGCCTCTACGACCGTCGCTTCCTGCTGGCCCGGCCGCTGCTGCAGGCCCTGGAGGACGCGCCCTCGGTGCTGCTGGTCGACGAGATCGACCGTGCCGACGACGAGTTCGAGGCCTTCCTGCTCGAGCTGCTCAGCGACTTCACCATCTCCATCCCCGAGCTCGGCACCATCCGGGCCACCACCCCGCCGCTGGTGGTGCTCACCTCCAACCGCACCCGCGAGGTGCACGACGCCCTCAAGCGCCGCTGCCTCTACCACTGGCTGGAGCACCCCGACTTCGAGCGCGAGGTCGCCATCCTGCGCCAGCGGCTGCCCCAGGTCACCGAGGACCTCGCCCGCCAGGTCGCCCGCGCGACGGCGAAGCTGCGCAGCCTGGACCTGCTCAAGCCCCCCGGCATCGCCGAGGCCATGGACTGGGCGACCGCGCTGCACACCCTGGGCGCCCGCGAGCTGGACCCCGAGACCGCTGCGCGCACCCTGGGCGCGGTCCTCAAGTACCGCGAGGACACCGACCGGGTGCACGCGCTGACCCGGGGAGCCCTCTTCGGTGGCGGCTGAAGCCACCGCACCTCCCCGGCAACGGGACGTCGTCGACGTCGTCCTGGGGTTCGCGCGCACGCTGCGGCACGCCGGGGTCGGGGCGTCCCCGGACCGGGTCGAGGCGATGCTGACCGCGGTCGCGCACCTGCGGGTGCTGGACCCGACCGACGTCTACTGGTCGGGCCGGCTGACGCTGTGCGCGAGCCCGGACGACCTGGACCGCTACGACGCCGCCTTCGCCGCCTACTTCGCCGGTGAGGCGCCGCGGCGCCCGCAGTCCTCGGCGCAGCAGGAGCAGCGGATGGCCGAGTCGGCGCCGCTGTCGGCGTCCGACGAGGGTGCCGGTGAGGACTCCGAGGAGGCGCCGGACCTGAAGGCCGCGGCGAGCGAGTCCGAGGTGCTGCGCCACCGGGACGTCTCCGAGCTGTCCATCGCCGAGCGGGACCAGCTGCGCAGGCTGTTCGCGCTGCTGGTGCCCGCCGCGCCGATGCGGCCCTCCCGGCGTCGCCGTCCCGACCTGCACGGCCAGGTGCACATGGCGCGCACCATCCGGCACGCGCTGCGCGACGGCGGGGAGATCACCTCGCTGGCCCGTCGCCGTGCCCGGCCGCGGCCGCGCCGGGTGGTGCTGCTGGTCGACGTCTCGGGGTCGATGAGCCCCTATGCCGACGCGCTGCTGCGCTTCGCGCACGCCGCCGTCCGCGCCCGGCCGGCGTCCACCGAGGTGTTCACCATCGGCACTCGGCTCACCCGGGTCACCCGGGAGATGCGGCTGCGCGACCCGGACAAGGCGCTGGCCGCCAGCGGGCACGCCATCCCCGACTGGTCCGGCGGCACCCGGATCGGCGAGGTGCTCAAGGCCTTCCTGGACCGCTGGGGCCAGCGCGGCACGGCCCGCGGCGCCGTCGTCGTGGTGTGCAGCGACGGCTGGGAGCGCGGCGGGACCGAGCTGCTGGGCGAGCAGATGACCCGGCTGCACCGGCTGGCGCACAGCGTCGTGTGGGTCAACCCGCACAAGGGCCGGGTCGGCTACCAGCCGCTCACCGGCGGCATGCAGGCCGCGCTCCCGGCCGTCGACCACTTCGTCGCCGGCCACAGCCTGGCGGCGTTCGAGCAGCTCGCGGGAGTGATCGAGCGTGCCTGAGTGTTGCCCACCACACGACCCCTCGGAGGAGACGACCCATGCGTGATGTCCTGGACGACCTGGTCGGCTGGTGGCAGGCGGGGGAGACCGTCGGCGTGGGCACGGTGGTCGCCACCTGGCGGTCGGCCCCACGCCCGGCCGGCGCCTCGATGCTGGTGGGCCCCGACGGCACCGCGGTGGGCAGCGTGTCCGGCGGCTGCGTCGAGGGCGCGGTCTACGAGGAGGCCAAGGACGTCGTGGCGTCGGGCGCCCCGACCCTGGAGCGCTACGGCGTCAGCGACGACGACGCCTTCGCCGTCGGGCTGACCTGCGGCGGGATCCTCGACGTCTACGTCGAGTCCATCTCCCGGGAGTCCTTCCCGGAGCTGGGTGAGGTCGCCGAGTCGGTGGGCCGGCACGAGCCGGTCGCCGTCGTCACGGTGGTCAAGGGCGCCGACGACCGGCTGGGCAACCGGCTGGTGGTCTGGAACGACCGCACCTCGGGCACGCTGGGCTCCCAGCGCCTGGACGACGCCGTGGCCGCCGACACCCGCGGCATGCTGGCCGCCGGCCGGACCACCACGCTGGACTTCGGGCACGACGGCGAGCGCCGCGGGGACGACCTGACGCTGTTCGTCTCCTCGTTCGCACCGCCGGCCCGGATGGTCGTCTTCGGCGCCATCGACTTCGCGGCCGCCGTGGCCCGGGTGGGGGCGTTCCTGGGTTACCGGGTCACCGTCTGCGACGCCCGGCCCGTGTTCGCCACCGCCCGCCGGTTCCCCGACGCCCACGAGGTCGTCGTGGAGTGGCCGCACAGCTACCTGCAGACCGAGGTCGACGCCGGGCGCATCGACGAGCGCACCGTGCTCTGCGTGCTCACCCACGACCCGAAGTTCGACGTCCCGCTGCTGGAGGTCGCTCTGGACCTCGACGTCGCCTACGTGGGTGCGATGGGCTCGCGGCGCACCCACGACGAGCGGCTGGACCGGCTGCGCGAGGCGGGCTTGACCGACGAGCAGCTCGGCCGGCTGTCCTCGCCGATCGGCCTGGACCTGGGTGCCCGCACGCCGGAGGAGACCGCCATCTCGATCGCGGCGGAGATCATCGCCGGGCGCTGGGGTGGGTCGGGGGAGCGGCTGACCGGCGCGGAGGGCCCGATCCACGCGACCGCCGACCGCTGACCGGGGTCGCCGTGCAGGTCGAGGTCGTGGCGCTGGTGGCGTCCCCGGGGCACCGGTACGACGGTCGCCCCGGGACGACGACGCCCGAGCAGGCCGAGGACCGGCGCACCGAGCTGGAGGTCCGGGCCGGGTACGGCGTCGTGGGTGACCGGTACGCCGGGCGGCCCGCGCACCGGGACGCCTCGGTCACCGTCGTCTCGGCCGACGCGCTGGACGCCCTCGCCGCCGAGCTGGGGGTCCCGCCCTTCGACCCGG
This sequence comes from Modestobacter sp. Leaf380, assembly GCF_001424485.1. Lineage (GTDB taxonomy): Bacteria > Actinomycetota > Actinomycetes > Mycobacteriales > Geodermatophilaceae > Klenkia. Next base: position 218,797 of record NZ_LMQC01000019.1, on the reverse strand, counting down.
TGCTGGCCCGGCGCAACGTGGTGCTGCGCGGGGTGGACGTCGACGCGCTGCGGGGGAGGGAGTTCAGCCTGGACTGCGGGCTGGGCGTGGTCCGGCTGGTCGGCGGGCGGGCGGCGAACCCGTGCCGGTGGATGGACGTCGTGCTGGCACCGGGTGCGCACCGCGGGATGCGCGGGCGCGGCGGTGTGCGGTGCCGGCCGGAGTCGACCGGGACGATCCGGCTGGGCCCCGCCGAGTTGTGCGCCACGCCGGTCTGAGGTCCGGACGGTGAGTTGCGGATCCGGTACGTTCCGGCACCACACGGGCCGAGTAGCGAGCCCGGGAACGGAGACCCGCTCATGACCTCCCGTGCGCCCGACCCCCTCCGTGCCGCCGCCGTGCGGCTGGCGGCCGAGGAGGGCTGGTCCGTCGTGACCCCCGGGCTCCTCGCCAGCCGCGCCGGGGTGACCCCCGACGTGGTCCTGGGCCGGTGGCCGGCTCGCAGCGCGCTCGCGGTGGAGGTCGTCGCGACCGCGCACCTGCTGCCCGCCCCCGCCGACCGGGGCTCCCTCCGGGCGGACCTCGTCGCCGTCGCCGAGGGCCTGGGCCGGCCGTTGAGCGCCACCGAGGAGGCGGTCGCCGCGCTGCTGGGGGACCGCCACTGCTCTCCCGAGCTCACCGCCGCCCTCGACCGCGCCCTGCAGGCGCTCCTCGGCGAGCTGGCCGCCCGCGCCCTGGCCCGCGACGAGCCCGTCCGGTTGACCGCGCCGGCCTCGCGGGCGCTGCGCGCCCTGCTGGCCCACCGGCTGGCGACCGGCCCGCTGCCGGCCGCCTGCACCGAGCACCTCGCCGACGAGGTGCTGCTGCCGGCCCTGCTGGGCCCCCGGCTCGCCCGCGTCTGAGCCGGGCTGCGCGGGCACCCCCGACCGGGGGTGGCCGGGCTCACATGCGCGGGACACGATGGCTGGGCGCCCCGCTCCCGGCCATCGCGGCCCAGCATCTGCGACAGTCGGGTGACGGTGGGGCGTTCCGCCGTAGCAGTCCTCCGGGGGCTGCGCACACCTGGAGGGTCGATGAAGACCAGAGCAGCCGTGCTGAAGCAGACCGGGACCCCGTTCGAGATCGTCGAACTGGAACTGGACGAGCCCAAGGCCAACGAGGTGCTCATCCGCTTCGTCGCCGCAGGTCTGTGCCACTCCGACGAGCACCTGCGGCACGGCGACATCGTGCCGCGCTTCCCCATCGTCGGCGGCCACGAGGGTGCCGGCGTCATCGAGGCGGTGGGCCCCGGCGTCAGCCGGCTCGCCGTCGGCGACCACGTCATCTGCTCGTTCCTGCCGGTCTGCGGGCACTGCCGCTGGTGCTCCACCGGCAAGTCGAACCTCTGCGACATGGGCGCGACGATCCTCGACGGCTGCCTCACCGACGGCACCTACCGCTTCCACGGCGAGGGCGGTGAGGACTTCGGCGGCATGTGCATGCTCGGCACGTTCTCCGAGCGGGCCGTCATCAGCGAGAACTCCGCGGTCAAGGTGGACAAGGACCTGCCCCTGGAGAAGGTCGTGCTCATCGGCTGCGGCGTCCCCACCGGCTGGGGGTCGGCCGTGCACGCCGCCGCCACCGAGGCCGGCGACACCATCGCGATCTACGGCATCGGCGGCATCGGCATCAACTCGGTGCAGGGCGCGTCCCTGGCCGGGGCCCGCAACGTGGTGGCCATCGACCCGCTGGCCAACAAGCGGGAGGCCGCCGAGCAGATGGGCGCCACGCACACCTGCGAGACCGCCGAGGAGGCCCACGAGCTCATCCAGCAGCTCACCAACGGCCTCGGCGCGGACAAGGCGATCATCACCGTCGGCGTCGTCGACTCCGCCGTGGTGAGCAACGCGGTGAACACCATCCGCAAGGGCGGCACCGTCGTCATCACCGGGCTGGCCGACCCGACCAAGAACAACATCGAGCTCAACAGCGCGGCCCTCACCCTGTTCGAGAAGACCGTCAAGGGCAGCCTGTTCGGCTCCGGTGACCCCTTCCACGACATCCCGAAGATGGTCGAGCTCTACCAGTCCGGCGACCTCAAGCTCGACGAGCTGATCACCACCTACTACACGCTCGACGAGGTCAACCAGGGCTACGACGACCTGGTGAACGGCAAGAACATCCGTGGTGTGATCCGGTTCGACACGGCACCGCTCGAGGGCGCCAGCGCCTGAGACCCAGCACCAGCCGTGGCCGTACCCCTGCGGGGGTGCGGCCACGGTCGCCGTCCGGCCCCCTCTGACCTGGAGCGACGTGACCGACCTCGACACACCCCCCGCCCCCGTGAGCGCCGTCATCGGGCTCCGCAAGGAACGGGAGGTCCTGACCGTCGCCCTGCAGACCAACCGGCACGTCGTGCTGGAGGGCCCGCCCGGCACTGGGAAGTCCACCCTGCTGCGCTCCATCGCCGCCGACGTCGGCACCGAGGTGGTCTTCGTCGAGGGCAACGCCGAGCTGACCCCGGCCCGGCTGGTCGGCCAGTACGACCCGGCCGCGGTGATGACCGACGGCTACGTGCCCTCCAGCTTCACCGACGGTCCGCTGCTGACGGCGATGCGCGGCTCGGGCCTGCTCTACCTGGAGGAGCTCAACCGGATCCCGGAGGAGACCCTCAACGTCCTGATCACCGTCCTCACCGAGGGCGAGATCGCGGTCCCGCGGCTGGGCCGGGTGCGCGCAGCCGCCGGGTTCCGGCTGATCGCCGCGATGAACCCCTTCGACGCGATCGGCACCGCCCGGGTCGGGCAGGCCATCGCCGACCGGATGTGCCGGGTCGTGCTGGGCTACCAGGACGCCGCGGCCGAACGGGCGATCGTCGCCCAGGTGACCGGCGCCGACCCCTCGCCGATCGGCCTCAGCGTGCGGATGGTGCGGGCCACCCGGGACCACCGCGACCTGCGGATGGGCTCCTCGGTGCGCGGGGCGATCGACCTGGTGCTGCTGCTGGGCGGCCTGCTGCGGGTCCGCGGCGGCTACGGCCTGAGCGCCGAGGGCGCCCGCGAGACCGCCCGGGACGCCGCGCACGCCGCCCTGTCGGGCCGGATCAAGGTCGTCGACGGCGTCGAGCGGACACCGGAGTCGGTGATCGACGACATCCTGGACGACGTCTGGCCCGAGGACGCGCCACCACCGGACGAGTCCTCGGACCCGGACTCCCCCGACCAGGACGAGCAGGGTGGGGCAGACCCAAAAGGGGGTGGCCCGCAGGCTGAGCAGCCTGCGGGCCCGGAGTCGGCCAGCTCCCTGCGGCGCGACCGCAAGGGCGGCTCCCAGTCCCGCCGGCAGAACGGCCGGCGGGAGATGCAGGCCAAGCACGAGTCCTTCGACGACGTCAGCCCCGAGGTGGGCGAGCTCGACGAGGAGGCCTTCGCCCAGCTGATGGCCGAGGACCCCGACGCCGCGGCCGCGATGCTCGCCGACATGGCGCTGGCCACCGACCGCGAGCTGCGGGCGGCGGCCAAGCGGCTGGCCTGCCGGGTCTTCATCCAGGTCGGCCGGGTCGGGACGACGCGCTCGCGCGGCACCCGCCGGCTGGCGCACAACCGCCGCTCGGACGGCGACCTGGACCTGGACCGCACGCTGGACCGCTGGACCGGTCAGTGGCCCCCGGCGACCGAGGACCTGGTCACCCGGACCTGGACCGGCCACCGGCGCGCGGTCTGCCTGGTCGTGGACAGCTCCGGGTCGATGAACGGCCTGGGCGTCGCCATCGCCGCCGTCGCCGCGGCCGGGGTGGTGCTGGCCTCGGACGAGAAGCTGGAGACCAGCGTCATCACCTTCGCCTCCGACGTCACCCAGCTGCAGCGGCTGGGCCAGCGCCGCTCGGCCGAGGACCTCGTCGGGCAGCTGGTCAGCCTGCGCGGGCACGGCATGACCGACCTCGCCGGGGCCCTCAAGGCCGCCCGCACCGAGCTGCTGCCCGCGGTCGCCGACGAGCGCGTCGTCGTCCTGCTGTCGGACTGCCTGCACACCACCGGCGCCCCGCCGGAGACCGCACTGGGCGGCATCGACCGGCTGCACGTGCTGTGCCCGCTGCCCACCGATGAGGCCGAGACCGCGGCCCGGGCGCTCGCCGCGCGCGGCGCCGGACGGGCCGAGATGGTGCGGACGCTGCTGGACATCGGGCCGGCGCTGACGCGGCTGCTGGGCTGAGCCCCTCCCGCCGGCCGAGATCGCACATCGGCAACGCCGACACCCCGCGCGCCGGCGCGTCGCCGTTGCCGTCCTGCCAGCTCGGTCACGGGACCGGCGCGCGTGGCTCGAGCGCCCGCGGGGATGCCAGGCTGGGGCGGTGGATGCACCCGGTGGACCCGCCTCCCCGTCCGGTGGCCGCGAGGCCGAGCGGGATGCCGCGAAGGCCGCCGTCACGGAGCGGGTGGGGGTGCAGCTCGCCGTCGTCCAGGTGGCCCGGCTGCTGGCGGCCCCTGCGGAGCTGGCCGTGCCCCTCGTCCGCCGGGCCCGCGGGCAGTCCGGCGTCGCCCTCATGCCCGGCGTGGCCGCCCAGGGGAACGCCGTCCTCGCCGGTGTCGTTATGCACGCCCTGAGGAGCCGGGGTCGGTTCCCGGGGCGGGGGCCGCTGGTGTACGGGGGCGTGGTGGCGTGTGCGTTGGCACCCCTCGTCGCCCTGCGGTTCCCCTGGACCGTCGCCGAGCAGCGGTCAGCGCTGTGGGGAGTCGCCGTGCAGGGCCTCATGACGGTGCCCGTCTCGCTGGGCATCGCCGTCGTCGTGATCAGGACCAGCCGCGCTGCGAGCAGGGAACACGCCTCGTCGACGGCGGCCGCCGGGGCCGTCGCGGGTACGTCGCCCGACGCGTGAACGTGGTCGCCGGCACCGACGTCGAGGGCCCGGTCCCCGAGTTCGCTGCGGTCACCGACGGTCGAGGTCGGTTCTCCTACCCCCTCCCGCCCGGCACCTACGAGGTGACGGCCACGTGCGACAGCGGCAGCGGATCGACCACGGCCACCCTGCGTGCGGGGAGCGTCACCGCCCTGGACCTCGTCGTGGAGTGACCTCGTTCCCGCAGGCGTCCGGGGTCGGTGGCGGTCGTACCCGTGCAGCCACCGTGTCAGTGCGTCGCGCCGGCTGCTCCTGGGGGGTGGTGGCCGTGGGCGTGGCCCAGCCGTCAGTCGTGTGCGGTGGGAGCGTCCGACCCCGCCATCGGTCTGTGGCCGGCATGCCATGGCGCGCTCGGGAGGCGCGCCCCCACCTGACGACGTTGCTGCAGGTCGGGGGCCTTCCTGCGCCACGGCCGCGGAGACCTGTTGGACCACCGACCCCGATGTCCGGTCCTGCAGATCTCGTCCCACGACTCGTCCCGAAACCGGCGTCGCCCGCCGGCAGCACCGCGGCAGATCGGTTGGCGCCGGCCCGGCTGGCCCTGGGTGGTGGCTCCGTCACTCGGCCACAGATCCGGCTCGGGCCGGAGGCTTAGCCGACGGTCTGGCCGCCGTCGACGACGAGGGTGTGGCCGACGGTGAAGGCGCCGAGGTCGGAGGACAGCCACAGCACGGCCGAGGCGATCTCCTCGGGGCGGCCCATCCGGCCGATCGGCTCCTGGCTGACGATGTGGGCGTAGCCCTCGTCGGTGCCACCGGACACCCGACCCATCATCGGGGTGTCGATCATCCCGGGGGCGACCACGTTGACCCGGATCCCGTCGGTGACGACCTCCAGGGCCACGGACTTGCTCATCCCGATCACGCCCCACTTGGCGGCGGCGTAGGCGGCCTGGCCGGGGATGCCGATGACGCCGGCGCCGGAGGAGGTGTTCACGATCGACCCGCCGCCTGCGGCCTTCAGGAGCGGGATCTGGTGCTTCATGCAGTGGTAGACCCCGGTGAGGTCGACGGCGATGAGTCGCGTCCAGTCCGTCGTGGGCAGTTCGGCGAGCGGGGTCCGGGACTGCTCGACGCCGGCGTTGTTGAAGGCGAGGTCGAGGCGGCCGAAGGTCTGCACCGTCTGCTGCAGGGCGGCCTGCACGTCGGCCTCGACCGTCACGTCGAGGGTCAGGGCCAGGGCTTGCCCACCGCCCGCGGTGATCAGGTCGGCGGTCTCGGTGATGCCGCTGTCGGCCGGTCCTGCGACCGCGACCCGGGCTCCCTCGGCGGCGAAGGCCAGGGCCGTGGCCCGACCGATGCCGGTGCCCGCGCCGGTGACGAAAGCGACCTTGTCGGTGAAACGCTGCGCTGCTGACTCGGACACGGTGTCCTCTTCCTGGGTGGGGGGCGGCTGGGTGCAGCCGTTGCTGGGGTCTGAGGTGTCCCGGACCCGACGAGCCACGCCTGCCTGGGGGAGGCGAGCTCATGGGGGGAGGGGCTCCACCCCTCTGGGCGCCGCGCTCAGAGCAGGTCGATGCGCATCTGGGTGTCATCGGGGAGTGCGGCCAGCACCGTGGGGTCACCGTCGAGGCGGGCCACAGGCACGAGACCGGCCGACCAGGAGAAGTCGCGGTAGTAGACGGCGACGTTGCCCCAGGGGGCGTAGTAGGCGATGTCGCCGGCCGAGGGGTCGTAGCCATCGGAGGCGCCCTGGGTGGTCAGTCCAGACGGTGGGTGGAAGACCTTCTCGGTGTCGGCGTGGTCGCTGATCGGCACCGTCATGGGGAGCTGGGCCGCGAAGGCCTCCGCGGTGGGGTTGTCAGCCAGGGTGGCGGTCAGGACGACGTCGCTGGTGGTGAGTCGGATCTGCACGGTGCTGCCTTCCTGGATGGGGGCGGGCGAGGGGTCAGCAGCCGGGTCGCTGACCTCGACGGTCGGAATGCCGGACGGCGACGCGGTCGGTGCTGCCGTCGCGGTTGCCGGGGTGCTCGGGTCGGCGGAGCAGCCGGACAGGAGTGCGGCTGCGGCCAGGACGACGGCCGTTGCCGGATGGGGGCGCGGGCACTGGTCCACGAGTCGGCCTCTCGTCTCGGGCGGGTCGCCGCCCAGCCAAGCTGGTCGGCGGGGCGTGAGGGAGGGGCGGTCCACAGGGGGAGGAGCTCTCCCCCCGTCGAGACTCCACGCGGAGCAGGGGGCGTCCTACGGTCGTGGACATGGACAACCGGGCCGAGATCAGTGACTTCCTGGCCACCCGCCGCGGGCGGCTGACACCCGAGCAGGTCGGGTTGCCGACCTCCGGGCGTCGCCGCGTGCCAGGTCTGCGCCGGGAGGAGGTCGCGGTCCTCGCGGGGGTCAGCACCGACTGGTACGTGCGGCTGGAGCGCGGGCACATCGCCGAGGTCTCCGAGGACGTGCTGGCCGCGGTGGCCCGGGCGCTGCGACTGGACGAGGCCGAGCGGTCCCATCTGGACGACCTGGCTCGCGCTGCCCGCCCGACCCGGGCTCCGCGCCGCCGGGCCAGCACCCAGATCCGCCCGAGTGTGCAGTGGATGCTGGACTCGATGACGAAGGCGGCCGCCATCGTGCGCACCGGCAGCATGGACATCGTGGCGGCCAACCCGCTGGGCCGGGCGATGTACTCACCGGTCTACGCGTTCGCCCAGGGAGGACCGGTGAACATCGCCCGGTTCCAGTTCCTGGACCCCCGGGCGCAGGACTTCCACGCCGACTGGCCGGCGGCGGCGAGCACGACGGTGGCCATCATGCGCACCGCGGCCGGCCGGGACCCGGGCAACAAGGCGATCACCGACCTGGTCGGTGAGCTGGCGACCCGCAGCGAGGAGTTCCGCAGCCGCTGGGCCGGTCACGACGTGCGGCTGCACCACACCGGGACCAAGACCTTCGTGCACCCGGTGGTCGGGACGATGGACCTGGCCTTCGAGGCCTTCGACCTGCCCACCGACGAGCTGTGGGGCCTGAACCTCACCGCCTACACCGGGGAGCCGGGGTCCGCGGCCGCCGACACCCTGGCGATGCTGGCCAGCTGGGCGGTCACCGAGCCCGGACGGGTCAGCGGACCCGTCACCTCCCAGGACGAGCGGGCCTGACCGGTCCGCCGGTGTCCCCTCACGGGGTGCGCCCCGCGGTCGGGGACGCGCCACCCGCCTGCACATCGGGGTCACCACCGTGATGACCCACGTCGGCAACCTGATGGACCGCGCCGGGAGCCCCGACCGGGTGCACCTGGCCATCCTCGCGATCCGGCACGACGTCACCCGGCACTGAGTCACCCAGGGTCCAGGCGCGCAGGGGGGTGGAGCCGATCCCCCCATCGACGCGCCCTGCCGCGACGGGCCCCGGTGGGTTTGGCTGGCATGTAGCAGCGACCACCCCGAACGGAAGCGAGTCCGCCCCGTGCAGCAGAAGTCCCTCCTCGGCGCCGCCGTCCTCGGCCTCACCGTCGTCCTGTCCGCCTGCTCGCAACCGGTGGAGGACTCCAGCGCCGCAGCCACCACGAACGCCGTGCCGTCCGCCGACAGCTCCCCGCTCACCGGGGTGTGGGAGATGACCTCCCTGACGGTCGCGGGGGAGCCGGTGCCCTACTCGGGGCAGATCGCGTTCACCGCGGACACGGTGGCCGTCCAGGCCAGCAACCCCGACACCGCGGCCCCCGACACCCCGTACGCCGTCGCCGGCTACGAGGCCTACTACGGCGGCCTGAGTGTCGACGACGCCGCCGGGGTCTTCGCGATCGACGTCGAGTCCGCCGCGGCCCGGGACCTCGTCGGCCAGACCCTCACCCGCACGTTCGAGGTCATCGACGACGAACTGGTCCTCACCCCGACCGACCCCAGCGAGGGGTTCCGCGTCACCTACGAACGCCTCACCGACTGATCAGAGGGAGTGCTGAAGGGGGGACGAGCGCCCCCCTCTGTGGCCCTGACCAGGTCTGCCGCGCGCCATGACGTGGAGTCCGCGGGCGGTCGAGCGGGTTCGCGGCCGCCTCCCGGGCACCGTCTCCCACCCACCCCACCAGGAGCACCCCCATGGAACTCTCCCGCCCCCAGCCGACCGCCGAGGGCCCCGCCGAGTGGTTCACCGGTGACGTCCACATGGACGTCGTCGTCCGCAACCCCGAACCCTCGGCCGTCCGCATGAACCTGGTCCGCTTCACGCCCTGCGCCCGCACCGCGTGGCACTCACACCCCCGCGGACAGGTCCTCATCGTCACCGACGGCGTCGGCCTGGTGCAGTCCCGCGGCGGTGAGGTGACGGTGATCCGCCCCGGGGACGTCGTGTGGACCCCGCCGGGCGAGGAGCACTGGCACGGCGCGGCCCCCGACCACGCCATGGCGCACCAGGCGCTGTGGGAGGGCGACGAGACCGCCTGGGGCGATCACGTCACCGACGACGAGTACAGCTACCCGGCCTGAGCCGGGCACCGGCACACCCATCGAGAGAGAGCAGACCACCATGCGCGCCACCGTCATGTACGCCGCCGGCGACGTCCGGGTCGAGGAGGTCCCCGACCCGGTTCTCACCGCCCCCACCGACGCCCTCGTCCGGGTCACCTTCGCCTGCGTCTGCGGCTCGGACCTGCACCCCTACCACGACCTGGAGGACACCCCGGGCGGTCGCCGGATGGGTCACGAGGCCATCGGCGTCGTCGAGGAGATCGGCTCCGCGGTCACCCGGTTGTCCGTGGGGGACACGGTCATCGTGCCCTTCGCCTGGTCGGACAACACCTGCGCGTTCTGCCGGGACGGCATCACCACCTCCTGCGTGCACGGGGGCTTCTTCGACGGCGCCCCCTCGGCCACGCAGGCCGAGAAGCTGCTCGTGCCGCAGGCCGACGGCACCGCCGTCGTCATCCCGGCCGGCACCGACGAGTCCCTGATGCCCTCGCTGCTGACCCTGTCCGACGTCTACCTGACCGGCTACCACGCGGCCCGGCAGGGTGGCGTGGGACCGGGCAAGACGGTCACCGTCATCGGGGACGGCGCCGTCGGCCTGTCCGCGGTCCTCGCCTCGGCCCAGCTGGGCGCCGAGACGATCGTCCTGATGGGCCGGCACACCGACCGCACCGACCTGGGCCGGGAGTTCGGCGCCACCCACGTCGTCGCGGCCCGCGGGGAGCAGGGCATCGCCGAGGTCATGGAGATCACCGGCGGTGAGGGTTCCCACGTCGTCCTCGAAGCCGTGGGCCACATGCCGGCCTACGAGCAGGCCTACGGCGTCGTCCGTCCCGGCGGCACCATCAGCCGGGTCGGCGTCCCTCAGTACGAGGACGCCCCCGTCGGCTTCATGAGCCTGTTCGGCAAGAACGCCACCCTCACCGGCGGGCCGGCCACCGTGCGCGCCTACCTGGAGACCGTGCTGCCCCAGGTGCTGGACGGCACCATCGAGCCCGGCCGGGTCTTCGACCGGGAGATGCCGCTGGCCGACATCGCCGAGGCCTACCGCCTCATGGACGACCGGCAGGCCCTGAAGGTCCTCATCCGCCCCTGACCCCCCACGGCAGGCGAGCAGGCCCGGGGGCCGGACCAGGTCTGCGTTGGCCCCGTGTCGAGCCCCACCACCCGGCGCCGGCCTGGACGGGGCGGCAGATGCCATCTGCAGATCGATTGTGACCGTGCCCGACGAAGGACCACGGTCCGCTGGGAAGCCGGAGCGCCTGGCGCCGCTGCACCGCCGCCTGCAGGCCGGCGTGGGTGGGGCCGCCCTGCTCCTGCTGGCCCGATCGCGGCGCTGCTCTGGGCCAACTGCCCTGGGGTGACACCGACGACGCGTTCTGGCACACCGGGTGCTCCCTGGCCCCGGGTGACACCGACGTGACCTGGACCTGCAGCGCTGCTGCCCGGGGGCGGCGTGCGGGACGCTCGTGGAGTAGCGGCCGCCGCCTCTCCAGGCAGCGGCCGCGGCTGACCACGTGGCCCCGGTCAGTTCACCAACCCCATGTGCGGTCCTGATGAACCCGGCTCAGAACCTGGTTCGAAACTGGAACGGCTTCTGCGCGGGTTCCGGAAGGCGTCGCTCATGTAGCCCGTGGCGACGTGATGGCTCGCGCGCGAGCGGGGTCGCGTCGGCCTAGGGTCCCAGCATGTCCCACCTCGACGACCGCGTCTGGCGGGCCTGGATGGCGACCGGGTGGCTCCACGAGCCTCGGCCGCCCGCGTCACCCGACGAGTTGGATTCCGTCGAGCAGTCGATCGGGCGCCCCCTGCCGGACGCGTTCCGAGAGCTGTACCAGCGACACGACGGCGGTTCCTGGCTCGGGGGCGATTGCGTCCTGCTGCCGTTGCAGACCGGCGGTGAGCTCAGCGTCGCTCAGGCATCGGGAGCGCATCGCGAATGGGACTGGCCGGTCCCAGACGAGCTGGTGTTGTTCGGGAGCGACGGGGGCGGAGACCCGGTGGGACTGTGGTTACCGGCCTCCCCGACACGGCCGATCGTCGTGAGAATCGGTGCGATCTTCGAGCCCGGCTGCATGAGCATCGTCGGGGAAGACCTCAATGCGTTCCTTCGAGCGTGGACCGCCTACTACCTGCTCCTACCTGACCGGGAGATGGCGACCGCTGGCCTCGACGCCCTCGAACTTCCCGACCACCTGCGGTCTGACGACCCCGATGACGAGACCTGGGTTCAGATCATGGACTGGGCGAGCCCGACGATCCCAAGCTCGATGAGCGACCCGTACGAGGCACGGTTGACCGCGGACGACGTGCGCCACATCGCGGCTGCCGGCTGACCGAGCCATCTCCGTCGGCCACCACTGAAGACCGTCCAATGCGCAGGCGCAGCTCCCGTCTTCTGCAGAGAACGGCGGCGAGGGTCGGCCGCCGCGTTCGAAGGGGTGGAAGTACCTCGGCGGCATGACCTGCGGGTGACCCTCACGGTCAGGGCGTCCTGGTACCCGTGGTCTCGGCCACCGTCGCGGTGATGACGGACCGCACCGCGTCGATCTTGAGCCCTAGCGGACCCGGTGGAGGCCGACTCGTCGTGGTCGAGGAGTTCGTCTCCTTGAGGGGCGGGCCTCGCTGGCCACGATCGGACCGTGGGTGGGCTGGGTGGACAGCCCACCGGTGGGGCCGACGGACCACCGGCCCTCACGGTGGTTGTGACCACACCCCGCGATGGCACAGCGGCCTCTACGACCTGGACGTGCCCCACGAGGTAGTAGCCCCGCCATCTAGTGGTGCCGTGGACGCAAGCTGCTGATGAGAGCAGCCCACAAACCCCGGTATCCGGTTCTACGGATTCCGGCCCACAAGTCGTTCTGAAAGTTCGACGGGGGTCACTGGCGTCTTTTAGGTGCCGCTGTGGTGGTGGGCGAGGGCGTGGTGCGGGTCGTGATCTGCGGTGGCTGGGCTGATGTGGACGGTGGCGTCGACGAGCTTGGGGACGTCGTGAAGCAGTCGGTGGTGGACGTCGACGGCGATGTCGTGGCCGGCGCTGACGGTGAGGGCATGGTCGACGGTGACGGCGACCTCGGCGCGGATGCGGTGGCCGGTCCAGCGCACCCGGAGCCGTTCGACGTCCAGGACTCCGGGGGTCGCGCGGATGGTGGCTTCGGCGGTGTCGAGGACTTCGGGTTCGACGGCGTCCATGAGGCGCCGGTAGACGTCGCGTGCTGCGCTCTTGAGCACCAGCAGGATGGCCACGGTGATGGCGAGCCCGACCAGGGGGTCGGCGAGCGGGAACCCGGCCAGCACCCCCAGCGCGCCGACGACGACGGCGAGGGAGGTGAGGCCGTCGGTGCGGGCGTGCAGGCCGTCGGCCACCAGTGCCGCGGAGCCGATCCGGCGCCCGACGCGGATCCGGTAGAGGGCTACGAGCTCGTTGCCGGCGGCGCCGATGAGGCCTGCGGCGATGACGACCCCGACGTTCGTGATGGGTTGGGGGTCCAGCAGGCGGCGGATGGATTCGTAGCCGGCCAGCACGGCGGACAGGGCGATCATCGCGACGATGAAGACCCCGGCGAGGTCCTCGGCCCGGTCGTAGCCGTAGGTGTAACGGCGGGAGGCGGCGCGGCGGCCGAGCACGAACGCGATCCACAGCGGGACGGCGGTCAGTGCGTCGGAGAAGTTGTGCACGGTGTCGGCGAGCAGGGCGATGGATCCGGTGAACCAGACGACCACGGCCTGGGCGACGGCGGTCAGTAGGAGCACGACGAGGCTGATCTTGAGCGCGCGGATGCCCTCGGCGCTGGACTCCAGGGCGGTGTCGATGGAGTCGGCGGAGTCGTGGCTGTGTGGTCGGACGATGCCGAGCACGAAGCCCTTGAGGCCGGTGGGGTGGTCGTGCCCGTGGTCGTCGGCGCCACCGTGGTGCGGGTGGTCGTGGTCGCCGCCGCTGCGCGGGTCGTCCTGGCTGTGGCCTGCCCCCGGGGCATGCGGGTGAGGGTGGTCGTAGTCCTCGTGCCCGGCTGCCTGGTGAGAGCGGTCGTGGGGGTGGTCGTGCGACCCGTGGTCGTGTCGTCTCGAGACCGGGGGGCCTGTGGGGTCCTCGACGCCGTCGTAGCGGTACTCGCTTGGTGTGCTCACGAGGTGACCTCGCCCCGGTGGGTGGGGAGAGCGGTGAGGCCGGTGTCGGGGCGGTGGTGGTCGGGGACGGCGGCGGTGGCGTGGTCGGCGTTGTAGACCGCGTCGGTGACCAGCTGGGCGATGTGGTCGTTCTCGAGCCGGTAGTACACCGACGTCCCCTCCCGCCGGGTGTGCACGAGCCGGGTCATCCGCAGCTTGGCCAGGTGCTGGGAGACCGAGGCGGGGGTCTTGCCCACCTGCGCGGCGAGCTCGTTGACCGACAGCTCACGGTCGATGAGGGCCCACAGCAGCTGGATCCGGGTGGCATCGGACAGCATCCGGAACACCTCGACCGCCAAGTCCACCTGCTCGCCTGGCAACACCGGTCGCCCTGCCCCGCTATCTGCATCCATTCGCGGATAGTAGAGCATGCGTGTGGGGGACAGCGTCCGGCGGCTGAGCGTTGGCTGTGCACGACCCGGCACCTCGCCGGGCCGCAGCTACCCCGGAGACCGCCATGAGCAGCATCCGCGACCGCCTCACCCGCTGGCTGTACGGCACCGGCGTCGCCGACGCCCCACCAACCCAGGACGACCACCGCCAAGCGACCGACCCCGACGACCGGCCGCAGCACGGGCGGTCCCGCCGGGACGACGATGACGACGACGGGCTGGCTGGCGTCGGAGCCCGCTGACCGGGGCGCAGCGCGAACCCGAGTGTCGGGAGAGTGCGGGACGGGAAGTGTCATCCGGAGTGATCAACGCGGCAGATGAGAGGACGACATGGGATTCCTTGACCGGCTCCTGGGCCGTGACCCCCAGCCGACCGCCAGTGCCCCGGCGCAGCAGACAGCTGCGCCGCGGCCGGCTCCCAGCACCGATGAGCAGGCCGTCGAGCGCTACCGCTACCTGCTGCGCACAGCACCCCCGGACCAGGTCGAGGCCGCGCACGCCGAGGCCTTCGCCCAGCTCACCCCCGAGCAGCGGCAGCAGGTGCTGACCCAGCTCGGTGACGCGGTCCCCGCTCACGAGCGCCCGACCGGGGATGACCCGCAGCAGCTCGCCCGGGCCGCGACCCGCGCCGAGGTGCGACAGCCCGGCACGTTGGAGCGGTCCTTCTCCGGTGGTGGTCCGATGGGCGGCCGCGGTGGGGCCGGCTTCGGGTCGATGCTCGGGGCCAGCCTGCTGGGCACGGTCGCCGGGGTCGTCGTCGGCACCGCGGTGGCCGACGCGCTGTTCGACACCGGCGCCGGGGACAGCGGTGAGTTCGGCGGTGAGGAGTCCTACGCCGACGGCGGCGGGGACCCGGGGATGGACTCCGGCAGTGAGGGCGGGGACTTCTCCGGTGGAGGCGACTTCGGCGGAGGCGACTTCGGGGACTTCTAGTCCGACTCAGCCGGGGCCTCGGCGAGGCCGCCGAGGCCACGGCCGCCGAGGGCGAACCCGCTCAGCTGCTCGGAGCGGGTGGGTCCTCCCCGTTGGCGATGGCCTCCACCCAGTCGACCGCAGCGTCGGACAGGGCAAGCCCGGTCGGGCCGGTCGACCCCACCCACCATGCATCAGTGGTGACGAGACCACCTGCACCCACGATGGCTGCGACCACGTCGGGGCGGGAGCGGCTCCCCGTTGTGCTCGACCAGCCAGGCCCGGGTCTCCGCGGGCACCCGGGGCCACCAGTCCTGCAGGGAGCCGCCCACGTCAGGCGACCGGCTCAGGCGACCGGCTCGGGCTGCGGTTCGGGCTGGGGGAACAGCCGACGCAGCACGTCGGTCATGGTGACCACCCCGACGACCCGGTCGTCCTCGGTGACGACGGCGAGGTGGTTGCGGGTCTCGCGCATCTGCTTGAGCGCCAGGTGCATCGTCGTACCCGCAGCCAGCGCGTACACCGGTCGGCCGACCGGGGCGGCCGGGGCGTCATCGGGCAGCGTCAGGGTGTCCCGGACGTGCACGACGGTGCCCAACGCCCCGGCGTCGCCGAGGAGGATCCGCAGGTGTCCGGTGGCCCGGGTCGCCGCGCGCACGTCACCGACGGTCGCGTCGGCCGGGACGGAGGCGACCTGCGCGCCGGGCCGCACGAGCTCGGCGACGGTGAGGTCCTGCATGGCCAGTGCACCGGAGATCTGGGTGGAGAACCCGGGGTCCAGGGCGCCGACGTTCACCGAGTGCTCGACCAGGTGCCGCAGGGTGGCCGGGCTGTGTCCGGAGGCGACCTCATCGACCGGGGTCACCCCGACCTTGCGGAGCATGGCGTTGGCCGAGGCGTTGAGCAGCCGCAGCACCGGGCGGAACAGGGCCATGAACGCCCGCATCAGCGGGGCGAGCAGGGTCGCGGACTTCTCCGGGTGAGCGATCGCCCAGGACTTGGGGGCCATCTCCCCGACCACCAGGTGGATGAACGTGATGAACAACAGCGCCAGCACGAACCCGGCGACATCGGCGGCGACCTCGGGGATGCCCCAGGTCTCGAAGACCGGGGTCAGGGCGTAGTGCACGGCGGGCTTGCTGATCGCGCCCAGGGCAAGGGTGCAGGCGGTGATGCCCAGCTGCGAGCCGGCGAGCACCAGGGTCAGCTCGGAGGAGTTGCGCAATGCTGCTCGGGCGCTGCGACTGCGCGGCGCGGCCTCCTCCAAGCGGTGCCGCTTGGCGGCCAGCGCGGCGAACTCCACCGCCACGAAGAACGCGCTGAGGGCAACGAACAGGATCGTGAGGCCGATGGTGGTGATCGCGCTACTGCTCATCGGGCCTGCTCCACGGTCTGGGTGTGCTCGGTCGCGCCATCGGCGGTGGCATCGGTCGCGCCGTCCCCGGTGGTCTTCTGGGGGTCGGGCAGTTCGATGCGGACCCGGGAGGGCACGTACCGGTCGACGGCGAGAACCTCGATGTCGATGTGGCGCACGGTCGGTTTGTCGTCATGCACGAGGTCGGCGGGGTCCGGGGGCAGCTCGATGCGCAGCCGGGTGCCCTGCTCGGGCAGTCCGCCGTGGGCGGCGATCACCAGGCCGGCCACGGTCTCGTAGTCACCGGTCGGCAGGTCCACCCCGACGGCGCGTTCGACCTCGTCGACGTGCACGTCACCGGCCATCTCCCACACCCCGTCGCCCTCCACGGGCACGTACTGGGGGCTGACGTCGGGGTCGTGCTCGTCGGTGATCTCCCCGACGAGCTCCTCGGCGAGGTCTTCCACGGTGATGACACCGGCGAACCCGCCGTACTCATCGACCACGCACGCCAGCTGGTTCTTCGTCGCGGCCAGCTCGCGGACGAGGTCGGGCAGGGAGGTCAGGTGGGAGACAACGAGTGCCGGGCGGGTGATCGTGGTGACCAGTGCGTCGTCGCCGTGTTCGGTGGCGAGCAGGTCCTCCAGGTGTACGACGCCGACGACGTCCCCGCCCTGGTCGGCCAGCACCGGGTAGCGCGAGTGGCCGTGGGCCATCTGGGCGCGCAGGTCGCCCAGGGTGTCGGTGTCGGCGACGACGTCCACCCGGGGCCGGGGGATCATGGCGTGCTCGACGTCCTGGTGCGGGAAGTCCAGGATCCGGTCGATCATCACCGACAGCTCACCGGGCAGGTCCCCGCTGTCCCGGGAGTCCTCCACGATCGACTCCAGGTCCCGCGCGGTGGCGGCGTGCTCCACGTCGTGCACCGGCTCGATCTTCAGGGCCCGCAGCAGCAGGTTCGAGGACTGGTCGAAGAACCAGATCAGCCAGCCGAACAGCTTCAGGTACAGCACCGTGGAGGTGGCCAGCCACCGGGAGACCGGCTCCGGGCGGGCGATCGCGAGGTTCTTGGGGAACAGCTCGCCGAACAGCATCTGCACCAGGGTGGACAGCAACAGTGCCGCGACCGCACCCACGCCGATGCCGACGGCGGTGGGGATACCCACCCCGCCCAGCAGCGTGCCCAGGCTCTGCCCGATCAGGGGTTCGGCGACGTAGCCGACCAGCAGACCGGTCACGGTGATGCCCAGCTGGGCGCCCGACAGCATGAACGAGGTCCGCTTGGTGACCGTCAGGGCCCGCTTCGCCGCGGCGTCCCCGGCCTCGGCCCGCGCCGCCAGGCGGGAGCGGTCCACGCTCATGTACGCGAACTCCTGGGCCACGAAGTAGCCGGTCACCGCGGTGATGGCCACCACGACCAGCACCCCGAGCAGGAGAGTCAGAACCGCCGAAATCACCGGTCACCCACCAGCCAGACGACGGGCTGGTGACCGGTGCAAGGACTGTGAGGTTCGCTCATGACTCTCTTCAAGAGGGGGATGGCCGGCACGGAAGGACTGCGGAGATCGCCTGGGCAACGAACCGCCGGGGCACCTCGTTCCCAGCCGCCCCACAGCCGGGGGACCAGAAACGCGTCGAGCCGCAACGGAGGCCCGCTGCGGCTCGACACGACGGGGCTACTGGGGCCCCGGGGGGTCTTACTTGAAGACGTCCTTGACGTTCTCGCCGGCCTGCTTCACGTTGCCGCTGGCCTGGTCGGTCTGACCCTCGGCCTTGAGGTCGGGGTTGTCGGTCGCCTCACCGGCGGCCTCCTTGCCCTTTCCGACGAGCTCTTCGGCCTTGTTCTTCATCTTGTCCAGTGCACTCATGCCCGGGGGCTACCCGGAACGGAACCGTTCACTTCCTGAGGCTTGTCAAGCACTCGTCAGCGTTCAGAGATCACTCGGCAGGGTCACGGGTCCGGTTGGGGACCACCGGATCGGGTACCAGCCAATCTCAGCGCAACCGGGATCCCGGCTGGCGACCTCACGACAGGAGCACCCCATGATCGGGTTCATCCTCTTCGGCCTCGTCGTCGGCGCCGTGGCACGCCTCATCAAGCCCGGCAAGCAGAACCTGTCCATCGTGGCCACCCTGCTGCTGGGCCTCGTCGGCTCCATCATCGGCGGCCTGGTCGCCAACCTGCTGGGCACCGGCGGCATCTTCGAGCTCAACATCATCGGGGCCATCGTCGCCATCGTCGCCGCCGTCCTGCTCATCGGCGTCGCCGAGACCATCAGCGGCAAGCGCTCCGTCCGCAGCTAGCGGCACCGTCCGACGGCCGGGTAGGTCCCGGAGGCCAGAGCATCGACTTCCGGGACTTGCCATCGATGGACCGCTGGCACCACCGGTGGCGTAGAGGCTCACAAACCCCCGTATGCGGATCGACGGAATCCGTGTCGAAAGCAGTTCCAAAACCCCAGGCTGTCGAGTGACGCAGGTGGCACTCAATGGGCTGTCAACCAGACCTGGTAACGAGCGGAGAAGGCTTGGTGTGCTGCGAGGTATCGATAGGTGCTGGCCGGACGACATCAGCCGTCGGTCGTTGGTCGCCTAGAAGGCGGGCCTGGGTCGACGCGGGCCTGGAGGTACTGGAGCGGGTTGCACGCGACCGCGCCTTATCGGCCAGGTCCCTTGAGGCGGCAAACAAGGATCTCTCACCCTCCCGATGCTGAGCGCAGTGCCAGGGCCACGGCCAACCCGAGGAGGGCAATGCCGCACGTGAATTCGACGACCCGCACCGCTGTCGGGTTGAGGGCCCGGCGGAGCACAGCGATGCCAGCGGCGCAGATGACGGCCCAGCCCACCGAGGCGGTCATGAACCCGGCGAAGAAGACAGACAGGGCCGTCCAGCCCGGACTCCCGCCGGTGTCCGACAGGCCGCTGACGGCGCTGGCTGCCCCCGCCCAGTAGACGATGTTCCAGGGGTTGGCCAGGGACATGGTGACCCCGACGACGGTGGCCTCACGGACCCCGCCCCGACCGCGCCCCGACTGCTGCTCTGGTGCAGGCGCTGGGGCTCGGAGGGCACCGATGATGCTGCTGATGCCCAGCCAGCACAGCAGCGCGCAGCCGGTGACGGTGAGACCGACCCGGACGCCGGGGACGGTGAACAGTGCACCGATGCCGGCCAGCCCGGCGATTGCCCATGCCGCGTCGCCCACCAGGGAGCCCAGCTGGACCGCCAGGGCGGCCGGGAAGCCCTCGCGGACACCGCGGCGCAGGGACTCGGTGAACACTGCTCCCGGGGCTGCGTTGAAGATCAGCCCGATACCCATCGCCAGCAGGAAGACCTCGCCCATCGACAACCCCCGTCTCCCGGGCGACGTGCCCGGCGTGGGAAGACTGCGGGCTGGTCGGGGGAGCGGTCTTGTCCGTTGTTGACGTTCGGGGGTGGCTTCAGCCGCGCCGGTCGCGGGCGGGGCTCCGGCCGTAGGCCGACGTGAAGTGACGGGTCAGGTGCGCTTGGTCGGCGAATCCCAGGTCCACGGCGATCGTCGCGATGTGGCCGCCGGCTCGCAGGCGTCGGCGTGCCTCGATCAGGCGGGTCTGGAGCTGCCATGCGTAGGGCGGGGTTCCCGTGGCGGCGGTGAAGGTTCGGATGAGTTGCTCTCGGCTGCAGCCCTCCTCGTCGGCCAGGTCGGCGATGCGGATCGGGTTGGCCAGATCCCCGCGTAGCCGGTCCAGCAGGCGCTGGACGCGCGCGTCGCCTGGCGGCACGGGGCCGGGGCTGGCCGCGTCAGCAGGGATGAGGCGGGCGAGGAGCGCGACGGTGTCCTGGGCCAGGCGTTCCTCGGATTCCTGGCCTTGCGGCTGGGTCCGCCAGTGGCGGACGAACTGGACGACGGCTGTGTGCAGCTGGGCCGAGGGGAGGACAGCGGTCGGCATGTCCACGGTGTCCCGGCCTGTCCATCGCGTCACCGCGCCGGGGTCCACGTAGATGGAGGCGCAGCCCCACCGCTGGCCGTCGGCCACGTCCGTCGTGCAGGACTGGACCTGTCCGGGGTTGTAGGTGGTCACTGCGTCGGTGCCGACGTCGAAGACGCGCCCGTCGAGCCGGACCCGCTCGGAACCGGTGAGGTTGACGCTGATCACGAACTCGTCGTGGCTGTGCCTGGTGAAGCCTCCGGAGGTGGGGTGGTGGACGGCCACCTCGACCCCGGCATCAGCGAACCGCACGTCAGCAGGCTATTCCGCGGGCGTTGGTCGCCGCGGGGCGACAGCGGTGGACAACGTCGCCAGGTGGGGGCGCAGCGGGGCTTTGGTCAGATCGAGGCCAGGCCGGGCCTCGCACCTTGGGCGTGGAGGGCGGCCTTGGCGGTGTCGGGGAGGATGTGGGCAGCAGCGCCTGGTGGCGGTGTTCTGCCAGCGGTTGATGGCGGGCTCTCTAATGGTTTGGGTCCCAGGGTTAGCTAGATGCGTGTCGACCGTCTATGTCGTGACCCATCCCGAGGCCAGTCATCACACCGATGGGCTGGTGGGCGGCTGGTTCGACTCCACACTGACTACCCGCGGTCATCGGCAAGCCGAATCCATTGCGCGGCGTCTCGTAGAGCTGCTCGAGGGGCGGCAGACGACGCTGTACAGCTCGACGCTCACCCGCACGTTGCAGACCGCGGCCCCAATTGGTGAGCGGCTGGGCGTCGAGGTGGTGGAGCTCGCCGACCTGCGGGAGAAGTCATACGGGGTCGCCGGAGGTCGACCCCAGCGGTGGCTTGATGAGCGTTTTATTTTTCCGCCGGAGGTGGGTGAACGCATGGCCCACGATGAGGGCATCGAGGGGGCGGAGACTAAGTTGCAGTGGGTCACCAGGGCCTATCGAGCTCTCGAGGAAATCGAGCGCGATGGCGCAGAGCAACGGGTGGTGGTGACCCACGCCGGGACGGCGAACTGGGTCATCGCGGCGTGGTTGCGCCTGCCTGTAGAGGCCTGCAGCTACGCCCATTTCGAGCTGGGATCGGGAGGGATAACGACCCTCGTCGATGGGGGGCCCTTCGGCAATCGAACGTTGCGTTCGCTCGATGATCGGGCGCACCTGATCAACCTGCGGTCATCATAAACCGTCGTTTCCGACGCACCTCGGGCCGACGTCGACCCGTAGGTGTGAGCAGCAGCGATGCGTGGCGGCGTCTCGGCACTGGTGGGTGGCGGGTCGTTAGGTGGTTCCGATGACGAGGGTGCTGCGGGCGGCTTCGATGACGTCGTCGGTGATGGTGTCGAGTTCGTTGATCTTCAGGATGCGTTGGATCTGGGGCAGGAGGCGTTCGAGGAGTCGGAAGTTGCCGCGGGTGATGCGTTGGATGGCGGCGACGGCTTGCGCGTCGGTGAAGTCCTCGGGGTTCAGGGTCCGGCCGAGGCGGCGCCAGTAGCGGTCGAGAACGAAGAGGAGTTCATCGTTACCGAGGGGCCGGTACTGGTGGGCGAACCCGATGCGGCTGTAGAGCTGGGGATAGCGGGCGAACTGTTTCTCGATGCCGGGCATCCCGATGAGGATGAGGGCGATGCTGGTGCGGTCGTGGTGATCGCGGAGCCATTCGATGCCGGTGGAGCTGAGGCGCTCGGCTTCGTCTACGACGATCATCTCGACCTGTGACGACCCCGCGTGGGTGGTCTGGATGGACTGGCTCTGGTCGGCAAGGGCTTCGCCGATGCAGATGTCGACGCGTCGCTGGCCGCGTTGGATGTCCTCGCGTAGGGCCTTGAGGGTGCCGCCGACCTGGGGTGTGTAGAGCACGGTGCGGGCTCGGCTGGCGGCGGTGTAGGCCTTCTGGTCGACGTCGCGACTGCGTGGACCCCAGGTGTCGGCGACGGGGCCGACGGCTTCCCACTGGGCGTAGCGGCGGGCCGAGACGGTCTTGCCGACTCCGGCGGGGCCGAAGCAGATCCCGATGGTGCGTTGCTTGCGGACGGCCCCGGCGAACTCGGCGAAGCGGCGGTGTTCGCGGGTGGCCATGAAGTGCTCTGTCATCAGCCCTCCTGGTAGGTGCGCAGCTTGGGCCGCGGGCCGGGGCGAGACGCCGCAGGTTCCTCACCACCTGGGGACCTGTCTGCGCCGAGGGGAGCGACGGTGACGCGCTCGCGGATCTGCTCGCGGAGCCGGCGTCGGTGCGCGGTGCGGGCGGCCTGGATGTCGCGGAGGCTGATCGTCTGCCGGGAGTGCTCGACGTCGATGGCGGTGCACAGGAATGCGTCTTGGTGGAAGACCCGCACCTCGGTGATGTCGCGGGGGTCGTATCGGATGGTGACCGCGGCTCCGACGTAGGGGGCCAGGGTGGTTGCGGTGTAGCGCAGGCCCTGGAAGTGAATGCCGTCGCGCTGCACGACCCGGGAGGTCGGCACCGTCATCAGCAGCCCGTCGAGCTCCTCGAGGGTGTCGGGGAGACTGGGCAGCCACCCGTCGGCGGCCCACGCGGTGTTCGGGGGTTGCCGCAGTTCGCGGTGGGGTCTGGCGTTGTAGGTGCGCAGCCAGGTGGTGAGGGCGGCGTCGAGCTCGGTCAACGTGAGGGTCGGTGCTGGCGGCCGGCGCGGGGCGATGTGGCCGGGCAGGCGGGCGAGCAGCTCGGTGTTGACGGTGCCGAAGAACCGCTCGATCTTGCCGCGGCCCTGGGGCCGGCCGACGGCGGAGTGGATGACCCTGACGTGCAAGGCAGCAAGGGTGTCGCCGATGCGGTGGCTGGTGAAGTCCGAGCCGTGGTCGGTGTACAGCGCGTTGGGCACACCGCACTGGGGCCAGTCGGGTTCGGTCTTGGGCCAGATCGCCTGCCGCAGTGCCAGCGCGGTGTTGGCCGCCGACGGTGCGCCGGTGGCGAGCAGGTAACCGCACACGGCCCGCGAGTGATCATCGAGCACGATCGTCAGCCACGGCCGCACAGGGTCACCGCGCTGGTCGCGGACGTGGATGTCGAGCATCGTGTGGTCGGCCTGCCACAGCGCATTGGGCCGGTCAGCGCGACGCCTCAGCGCCAGCTCGTGCCGGTTGCGGTAGGAGGCTGGCCCCTCCAGCGCCAGGGTCACCATGCCCGGGTCCAGCCCAGCGATTACCGACCGGACGGTGGAGTAGGACGGCGCGGGCGTCCCGGTGGCTGCGCAGTGCTCCAGCACGGCGCGATGGATGGTCGCCGCGGTCGGGCGCGGCCTGGTCAGCGCCACACGCTCGACCAGCTGCACCAGCTCCGGGTCGGTGCGCCGACGGCCGCGGTCAGCCCGGTGTCTATCGCCCAGTGCGGCGTACCCGCCGGCTCGGTAGCGGGCGTGCCAGCGCTGCAGGGTGCGCTCGCCGATGCCGCAGTCCCGGGACAGGGTGGTCAGCGGTATCCGGTCCTCGACGTGCAGTCGAAGGACCTGCCACCGCTGACCGGCGTCCACGACCGCTACCCGGCCGTGCCGGTCCGGGACGCCCGCCGGGGTGCGGTGGGTTCGGGTTGCCGGTTCAGGGTGCGGTGGATGGTGGTGCGGCTGACGCCCAGGACGTTGCCGATCTGGGCGACGGTCATGTCCTGCTGCTCATACATCCGCCGAGCTGTCTTCACCTGATCGGCGCTCAGCTGCGGGGGCCGCCCGCCGTTGCGGCCGCGGGCCCGGGCTGCAGAGAGGCCCGCGTTGGTGCGCTCCCGGATCAGGTCGCGCTCGAACTCGGCGAGTGCGGCGAACACGTGGAACACCAGCCGGCCGCCCGGCGAGGTGGTGTCGATCGTCTCTTGGAGGGAGCGGAACCCGATCCCGCGGTCGGCGAGCGCCTGCAGCTGGTCGATCAGGTGCCGGATGGAGCGACCCAACCGGTCCAGCCGCCACACCACCAGGGTGTCGCCGGGCCGAAGTTGGTCGAGCAGCTTGTCCAGCTCCGGGCGCCGCTCCAGCGACCCGGACATCGTGTCGACGAATACCCGGTAGCAACCGGCGCCAGTCAGGGCGTCCAGCTGCAGCGCCGCGTCCTGATCGGTTGTCGACACCCGGGCCTACCCCAGCAGATGACCCACCCCCAGAACGTAGCGAAACCCATCCGCCCGAGGTAGTCCTGGCACGTAGATAGCGGGACTGGGTTCCGCTACAAATCGTCCTGCTTGGATGAGCTCGAACGCGCCGGTTCAGCAGCTTGTAGCGAAAACGTTAGTATAGGCCACTGGGAGTTCACCGGCCGCTGCTGGCGTGTGCGTTCAATCCGCGAGGTGGTGTGGCGGGCGAGTGGGGGATGGCAGTATGACCTTGTGAGCGCGCCGCTTGATGTCGGTCTAGACGAGCTGCGTACTCGTCGCAGTGCGAAGTGGACGTCTTACCCGGTCGACGTACTTCCGTTACCTGTCGCCGAGATGGACGTCCATCTGGCCCCGCCGATCGCCGCCGTGCTGCATGCAGCAGTCCAACAGTCTGATACTGGTTACTGTGGCGACGCGACCGCCCTTCGTGGGGCATTTTCTGGCTTCGCGGCTCGTCGGTGGCACTGGGATGTAGACCCGTCCTCTGTGCGCACATGCGCAGACGTGGCGGCCGGGGTTACTGAGGTTCTGCGGCTGTTGACCGTTCCGGGCGACAAGGTCATCCTGACACCGCCGGTTTATCCCCCCTTCTGGAGCTGGCTGCAAGCCGTCGGAGCCACACCAGTAGAGGTACCTCTGCTTGAGTCGCTCAACGGCGGGCGTCTAGATCTGGCCGCTATTGATCAAGCAATGGCCGCGGGCTCCAAAGTGATGTTGCTCTGCTCCCCCCACAACCCCACGGGGCTGGTACACGAAATTGACGATCTGCGCGCACTGGCCACCCTCGCCGCTCGTCACGATGTCACCGTTCTGGCCGATGAAATTCATGCCCCGCTGACCCTGCCCGGATCCTCGTACAGTCCCTACCTAGCCGTCTCGGACAACGCTGCTGCGACTGGCATCGCCTTTCACAGCGCGTCCAAGGCATGGAACCTAGCTGGGCTCAAGAGCGCGCTCATCACCGCGGCCCACCCTAGGCAACTGGAACGGTTGGGCGCTCTCCCGCACGAGGTTCCGTGGTCAGTGGGGCACTTCGGGATGTTGGCCGCAGCCGCAGCCTACGAGCAGGGTGAGTCGTGGCTGGACGGCCTACTGGGCGCCCTTGCAAGCAATTACCTACTGTTGGCAAATTTGCTCCAGCAGCACTTGCCTCAAGTTCGTTTCGGCGTTCCGCAGGCCAGCTACCTGGCTTGGCTTGATTGTCGCGATCTGGGGTTGGGATCTAATCCGGCTCCTGTCTTCCTTGACCACGGCCGAGTAGCGGTCAGCGCTGGTGCGGATTTCGGGCCAGCCGGGCACGGCTTCATCCGTCTAAACATTGCCTGCCACCCTGACGTTCTCCGCGAAGCCATCACGCGCATGGCTGCGGCCCACCGGCATTCCGTCACCTAGACCACGTATGCCACCGGCAATCCGTTCTGGCGCAGTTCGCTAACTACCGGAGTCCTGCGGTTCGGGCAGGGCTCCACGACCAAGTCAGGAAGCTGAACCCCGCCACCGAGGTCTGTTGACCTGCCGCCATGCTTCGCTGCTACTCACAGGGAGGACGTTGTTACACGCACTGACGTAGGACCAGAAACCCCCGTTTGTGAAACGACGTGTCGCACGCAGTCGAGGGTCCGAAGAACCCCAGGCCACCTGCCCGCGCCCTAGGCCCGAAACCCGTTCCGAAATCAACGGCCCAGAAACCCGTGCGCGACGTCTTGTGGATCGACGCATCCGCTAGCGTCGGAGCATGACGATCGTCGGGTACGCGCGGGTGTCCACTCTCGAGCAGGACCCTGCGCTCCAGCACGATGCCCTGGCCGCCGTCGGCGCCGAGAAGGTCTTCACGGATTTCGCGTCCGGTGCCACGGCGCGGCGGCCGCAACTCATCGCCTGCCTGGAGTATCTGCGTTCCGGCGACACCCTCGCGGTGTGGCGAATCGACCGACTCGGACGCTCGGTCGAAGACCTCGGGACTGCTGCACGGATAGGTGACAGGTTGGGTCAGGCGGCTTGAGCTGCCTGTGTGGGGTCGATCATCTCGTACTCGATGGGTGTCAGTCGGCCGAGGGCGGCTTGTCGTCGTCGGCGGTGGTAGGTCCGTTCGATCCAGGTGACGATCGCGATTCGCAGCTGCTGGCGGGTGGTCCAGGTTTGGCGGTCCAGGACGTTCTTCTGCAGCAGCGCGAAGAAGCTCTCCATGGCCGCGTTGTCCCCGCAGGCCCCGACTTGGCCCATCGAGCCGACCATCTGGTGAGCGCCGATGACCCGGACGAATTTTCGGGACCGGAATTGAGATCCGCGGTCGCTATGCACGATGCAGCCGGCCACGTCCGCACCGGCAGTGCGACGCATCGCGACCGCGTTCGCGAGGGCGGTGACCGCGAGTCGAGACTTCATCCGGGAGTCGATGGAGTACCCGACGATGCGGTTGGAGTGCAGGTCCTTGACCGCGCACAGGTAGAGCTTGCCCTCGCCGGTCTTGCGCTCGCTGATGTCGGTCAACCACACGGTGTTGGGTGCCTCGGCGGCGAACTGGTGCCGGGTCACCCCGTGGGAATCGACGGTGGCCAGCAGGTCGTCGTGGACCGGCGGGCCGGGCCTCTTCGACTTGCCGCGGCGGGGCTTGCCGAACGCTGACCACCAGCCATTGGCCGAGCAGATCGCCCATGCGGTCCGGGCTGCCATCGGCTGTCCGGCATCTGCTGCCTCATCGACCAGCAGCCGGTAGCCGAATTCCTGGTCATCGCGGTGGGCGTCGAACAGGGCGTTGGCCCGGTAGGCCTCGATGAGCTCGGCGTCGGTGACCGGGGCGGCCAGCCACCGGTAGTAGGGCTGGCGGGCCAGCTTGAGGACCCGGCACGTCACCGTGACCGGCACCCGCACAGGGGTGCCGACCGCGGCCAGTTCACGGACGAGCGGGTACATCATTTTCCCGGCAGGTTCGCCTGCGACAGGTAGGCAGCCGCCCGGCGCAGCACTTCGTTCTCCTGCTCCAGCAGCCGGATCCGCCGGCGGGCATCACGCAGCTCGGTGTTCTCCGCCGCGGTCGTCCCGGGCTTGATCCCGGCCTCGACATCGGCGGCCTTCATCCAGTTGGTCAGACACGACTCGCTGATCCCAAAGTCCGCGGCGACCTGCTTGAGATGGGTGCCGGGCTCACGGTTGCGGGCGACGTTGACCACGTCGTCGCGGAACTCCTGCGGGTAAGGCTTAGGCACGGTGAACATCCTTCCAGCGGCACCTCTCGGCACCACAGATCAGATGTCACCACCTTGTGCAGCAGTCCCTTCGCATCGCGCAGCCCCTTGAGGGTCGGCGAAGTCGTAGTAGAAGGTTAGGCGGTCACCCGCGGATTCGCGCTGGCTGATCTGTAGGCACACGTTCTCGTCGACGTGGTCATTGATACCTGGACCGCCGAAGAGAACGCCAATCCCATGGTGGGGCCCAAACCGCGCCTTCTCGTCGTAGACCTGGACCGGCAAGGTGGGACGCAGCGCCACCCACCGTCTCTTCCGTTGCACGAAACCCCGTTCAGACAGGGCCTCCGCCATGGCGGCAGTCATGACCTTCATGACCTCACTTCATCACGAGTGCGGAGGGGATCCGTACGGCCGGATGCCGCACCGAGGCGGCGGGGCGTGGCCGCCACTCGCGCGGTCGGCGAGTGTCGCCATCGCTGGCGGCAGCCTCGGTGCGGTCGAGAGCGGCGGTCAGCGTCCTGTCCGCCCACCCGACGGCGACGCTCCGTCCCCGGTAGACGGTCATCAGCGAACGGTGGACGCTGCTAGGGCAACGAATCCTTGCGCATGCGCCCTGTCGTGACGACCTGTCGAAACTCGTCCAAGGAGCACGTCAGCAGAATCCGTCCGTTTGTGGGTTCTAGACCTATCTCTTCGACGCCGGCCTCATGCCAACGGTCATATCGAGCCCAGATCTCCCCCAGGGTCTTAAAGATCGCGCTTTCGTCACGGGCCTGCCCATCCCAGGATTCTGCTCGGGCAGCTGAGGCGGTGGACCACAGGACAGCGATCATGTGCCCTTGCGAGTCTTCCCAAGGGATCAGGCCGCCTTCAGAGCCCCAAGCCCAGGCTCCCCCCGCGGAACGGATGGTCTCCAGGCATTGTGCGATCGCAGCCTGTTTCGCATTGGGCACACGTGGATCTTGTCATGCTCGCTGCCCAAGGCATTGCCTCGCCTCGAGTCGGTGGACGTGCAGTGTCCAGTGGACGGTGGCTTCCGGGACCCCCGCTGGGGCAGGCTCCATCTATGGACGCAGTGCTCGCCGTCGTGCAGACGTGGGATGACGTTGAGGGTTGGGGCGTGTGTTCGGCCGAGGAGTTCCCGGGCGGGTGCTGGGTGCACTACTCCGTCCTTGCTGTCCCCGGCTTCCGTCGCCTGACTGCGGGCGACACCGTCTGGCTGGTCGCGGAGGTGGGGGAGCAGGACGGGTACGACTTCCGCGCGACGCGGTGCTGCCCTGTCGGGGTCTCTTTCGACGCCGAGGGCGAGCAAGTCTCCCAGGCGAGTTCCGAGGCCTACATGAGTCGGCTGCACCTGTCATTCGACGAGGACGACCCGCCGGCGTCCCGGTAGACGGTCGGCTTTGGGTCAACGCAACTGGTCGCTAGCTGACTGGTGGCAGTGCGAGGCGGGTCAGGAGGCCGTCGGCCAACGCTGCTGCTGATTGATGCTCCGCGTCCAGGACGATCGTCTATGGGGGCAACTGGTTAGCCGCTGCGCTGCAGCGATCCACAGCGGCCAGTCGAAACTGCCTTGCCTCCTGGTCGGCGGCTGCGTCGTCTGTGATCAGGACCTGCTCCTCGATCCGCCGACGAAGCACGGAGGCGGAGACGTCCAGCCAGACATGCAAGAGGTCTTCTCCGCTGGCACGGATGCGATCGAAGATGTCGTCGCGGATCTCGCCGTTGACCAGGGTCATAGGCACGATAAGAGGTCGGCGGTACTCCTGGCACAGCCCGATGGCGAAGTCGCCGACCAGTCGGCGCCACACGGGTAGATCCCTGAAGTCGCCGCTGTCAGCCGCGGGCACCCATCGGGTGAGGATGAACCCCACGTACTCCGGGTCGAATGTCATCGCGTGCGGGATGGCCGACAGGAGTCGCTCGGTGAGGGTTGTCTTGCCGGCGCCGAAAGCCCCGTTGATCCAGATGATCATCCGAAAAAGATCTCAGAGTCTTCGGGGACTGCAGTAGACCCTGCCCCGACCGACTGTCCGGTAACCCACTCCCTCTGTCGCGCGGTGAGCCTCGAGCTCTGGGATCGGGCTCGACCCAGACGCGGCGGCCTGTGGCTGGGAAGCATCGGTGAGGTGGTGGCGGTCCGGGTGGGTGCCACCACCGCTCCGATGCTCACAGGTCGGCGGTGGGACCGGCACTCCTGCGATGCCGGCCGGCCAGCCACAGGGCCAGGCCGTAGGGGACGGCGACGATGAGGCCGAGGAGCCACCACGGGCCGTCGAACACGAAGCTCAGGGCGGCGATGATCAGCAGGCCCACGATGCCGACCACGTTCTGGGCAGTGCTCGGGTGCCTGGTCACGCTCGACAGTTTCCACCCGCGGCGACGGGGGTGAGCTCGTTCTCGGTGACCATGTCCCACACGACACCCAGCTGCCTACAGGGGCTCCACGAGGTCGTCGGTGCAGTCGTCGAAGGCGTCCCAGTTGGCCCCGTGGTGCCGAGGGAAGGTGAACGCCGGTGCCAGCTCCACGAGGGAGCTCATCGCGCGGCCGGCCAGGTCGACTCGCCTGAACGGGGGTCGGCTGCGCTGGCTTGCCGCCCGCCCTCAGGGCAGCAGCCCCGCCGCCCGCGCCCGGACGACGGCCTCGTGCCGGGTGTGCGCGTCCAGCTTCCCCATCGCCGAGCCGAGGTAGCTCTTCACGGTCTCGGGCCGGATGCTCAGCCGGCGGGCGGTCTCGGCGTTGGAGCAGCCCAGCGCGACCTGGGCCAGCACGTCGGTCTCGCGGGCGCTGAGCTGCACGGTGCTCCGCGGGGGCGAGCCGAGGGCGGCGAGCCGGGAGCAGGCGGCGTGGACGCGATCACGGAGGGCGTCGTCGGTGAGGTCCTGGGCGATCAGCCGCAGGTCCGAGTGCACGGCGCGCACCTCCTCCAGGCGGGCGGCGTCGGCACCGTCGGACCGCGCGGTCACGGCGACGGCCTGCAGCATCTCGACCCGGCGGTCCACCTCGTCGCGCACCGCGAGCTCGGCGGCCATCCGGCCGGCGGCGCGGGTGAGCGAGTCGCGCACCCGGTCCCCGACCGACCCGCGCTCCCGGCTGGCCGCGTAGACCACCGCCCGCGGCCGGCCCTGCACCAGCACCGGCGTGGCGACGACGGTGCACAACCCCTCGGCCAGCACCGGCACGTCGTAGTCGTGGGTGATGCCGCGCGCCACGCCGTAGTCCTCGACGCCCGCGGGCCGGCCCTCGGCCAGCACCCGGCCGCCGAGCCCGGCGCCGGCGTGCACCGCCAGCCCGCGCAGCGACGCCGTCCGGGTGCCCAGCAGCTCGCTGATCACCACCGCGTCCCGCACCCCGGACGCCGCGACCTGACCGCGGGAGGTCGCGACCTGCCCGCCGAAGGCGATGGCCATCCCCGAGCTGCCCACCACGTCGCGCAGCACGGCGCGCAGCGCGTCCCGGTCGTGCGGCCGCGTGCTGTCGGGGTGCACCCCGGCGTCCGTCCCGTGTGTGGCGCTGGACCGCACCGGCACCCCTCTCCACCCGCCGACGTCGTCGTCGGCACCAGCAGTGACCACGGTCACTGGACCACGCGTGGTCCCGGCGGGTCAACGCCGGGCGGCACCGGGTGCCACGTCGGTGCAACCCCGCCCGCCCGTTCAGGCCGCGACGTAGGCGGTCTGCTGGATCTCCCCGCCCCCGCACACCGGGCCGCCGGGCCAGGTCACCGACAGCGCGTCGGTCTCGTCCGGCGGGATGACGGTGAGCTGGCCCGGCTGCGGCTCGCAGTCGCCGGTGGTCGGCTCGGAGCCCGAGGCGACGTCGCTCCAGTACAGGGTCGAGGACACCGCGTCCCCGGGCTGCAGGGTCACCGTCCGCGGTGCGGGGCTCGCCACCCGGTCCTGCACCGTCGGGGCGGCGGCCCCGTCCTGGGCGATGAGCCCCAGGCCGCCGTAGCCGTAGACCGTGCAGACCTCGCCGCCGGTGTCGGTCAGCGTCAGCGTCGCGCCGGTGTGGCCGGCGCCCGAGTCGCCCGGGGTCAGGCGGCCGGTGAGCTCGCTGGTGTGACAGCGGTCCGGACCGCCGGCGGCCGTCGGGTCCGCGCCACTGGGCTCGGGGGCGGCGGTGGGAGCGGGTGCCGTGGCCGGGCCGGTCGTGCCCGTCGCCGCGTGGGTGGCCACCGACGAGCTGGTGGGACTCGCCGCGGGTCCCGTCCCGTCACCCCCGGAGGAGCAGGCGCTGAGGAGCAGACCACCGGTCACCAGCAGGGGCAGGGCCAGGGCCAGGCGGGTCGGGATCGTCGTCGACACGACCCACATGTTGCACCGCGCAACTGTGTGGTCGCCCGGTCCGGTTCCAGGCCCGGCGGACGGGGCAGGTGGGCCCCGTCCGCCGGCTGCGGGTCTCAGGCGCGGGTGCCGCTCAACACCTCGGAGGGCCGCTGCTGCTCCCCGGCGTAGCTGCTGACCACGACCAGGGCGCCGGTCAGGGCGGGCACCACCCACTGCAGCCGGTCCAGCTGCAGCTGGGCCGCGGCCGCGTCGGACCGGGTCTTCTTGCTGGGCTTGGTGCCCGCGCGGCCGGGGGCGCCGGCGGCCGACACCTTCTGGCCCAGCAGCCGGCTGTAGCCGGTGACGCCCAGCGCGGCGGCGGTGAGCAGCGTCTTGGCGGTGGACATGCCGGCCACGCCCTGCTGGTTCGCCACCCGCCCCTTGTTCCCGGCCAGCTGGCCGATGCTGCCGACCAGGTGGGCACCGATGGCGAGTGCGTTGACCGGGGTCCAGCGGTCCCAGCCGGCGTTGGCGACGTCGCCGGTGGCCTGGTCACCCCCGGCCTCGGAGGCGGCGGCGTTGAGGGCGACCGCGTTGGCGAGGGTGCCGCCGAACCAGGCGGCGAGGCCGACGTCGTGCAGGGAGCGGGAGAGGGTGTTGCGGGCCACGGGGACCTCCGGGGGTGTCGCGGACGGGGTGAGACCGCCGCCTACCCGCCGTCCCCGAGGCGTAACGAGACCATCCCGGCCGGACCCGGGCAGACGACGGGCCCGGACACCAGCACGTGTCCGGGCCCGTCGGGCTGGGGGTGGGTCAGTGACGCACGGAGCGCTTGCCGGTGACGCTCTCGGCGACGCCGATCAGCAGCACGGCGGCCACGATGGCGACGATCGCGCCCAGGATGTTCAGCTCGGTGAACCGGCCGGTGCCCAGCAGGGTGGCGACGACGCCGCCGATCAGCGAACCGACGACGCCCAGGCCCAGGGTGGCCAGGATCGAGAGGTTCTGCTTGCCGGGCTTGATGAGGCGGGCCACGGCGCCGACGACGAGTCCGAAGACGAGGAATCCGATGATCCCCATGGGGTGGTGCTCCTGTCGTGAGGCGGCGGCCGGGAGTGCGGCCGCGCGGGTGGACCCTCTCTACCCGGGCCAGGGCGCAGGCAACCGTCCGGCACGTCCGGGGGTGGTGGCGCTCCCCACGACGGGTGACGATCGCGTCCCGACCGCCCCCAGGAGGACACCGCCGATGAGCGTCACCGACGTCTACCGCGCCGCCCGCGACCAGCTGCTGGGCCTGCGGGGCGAGCACGAGCGGGCGGTCGCGGAGTTCTCCTGGCCGGACCTGGGTGACCGCTTCAACTGGGCGCACGACTGGTTCGACACCTACGCCCGGGGCAACGAGCGGGTCGCACTGTGGATCGTGGAGGAGGACGGCAGCGAGGCCCGGTTCTCCTTCGCCGAGGTGGTCCGCCGCTCGGACCAGGTGGCCCGCTGGTTCTCCTCGGTCGGCATCGGCCGGGGCGACCGGGTGGTGCTGATGATGGGCAACCAGGTCGAGCTGTGGGAGTCGATGCTGGCGGTGATGAAGATCGGCGCGGTCATCATGCCGACGACCACCGCGCTGGGCCCGGCGGACCTGGCGGACCGGATCGAGCGGGGCGGGGCCGCACACGTGGTGGCCAACGCCGCCGACGTGGCGAAGTTCGAGCGCGTCGACGGCGACTACACCCGCATCGCGGTCGGAGGGGGCGCCGCGGGCTGGCTGTCCTACGCCGACGCGGCCGACGCCGACGACGCCCCGGTCGAGCACCCGGGCACCGCGCCGGGGGACCCGCTGCTCCTGTACTTCACCTCCGGGACGACGTCGCGGCCCAAGCTGGTCGAGCACACCCAGGTCTCCTACCCGGTCGGGCACCTGTCCACGGTGTACTGGCTGGGCCTGCAGCCCGGCGACGTGCACCTCAACATCTCCTCGCCCGGCTGGGCCAAGCACGCCTGGTCCTGCTTCTTCGCCCCCTGGATCGCCGAGTCCACGGTGTTCCTCTACAACTACGCCCGCTTCGACGCGGCGGCACTGCTGGACCGCATCCGGTCGGCCGGCATCACCACGTTCTGCGCCCCGCCCACGGTGTGGCGGATGCTCATCCAGGCCGACCTGTCCGGCGGGCCGGGCTCGCTGCGCGAGGTCATCGCAGCCGGGGAGCCGCTGAACCCCGAGGTGATCTCCCAGGTGCAGCAGGCGTGGGGGCTGACCCTGCGCGACGGGTTCGGGCAGACCGAGATGACCGCCGTCGTCGGCAACACGCCGGGCTCCGACGTCACCCCGGGGTCGATGGGCCGGCCGCTGCCGGGTTGCCCGGTCGTGCTGGTCGACCCGGTCACCGGCGAGGTCGGCGACGACGGCGAGATCTGCCTGGACCTCTCGGCGCACCCGCTCCCGCTGATGACCGGGTACGCCGGGGACCCGGTGCGCAACGCCGAGGCGATGGCCGGCGGCTGGTACCACACCGGGGACGTCGCGACCCGGGACGCCCGCGGCTACATCACCTACGTCGGGCGCACGGACGACGTCTTCAAGGCCAGCGACTACAAGATCAGCCCGTTCGAGCTGGAGAGCGTGCTGATCGAGCACCCGGCCGTCGCCGAGGCCGCGGTGGTCCCGGCTCCGGACGCGGTGCGGGCCGCCGTCCCCAAGGCGTACGTGGCGCTGGCGGCGGGGCACGAGCCGACGGCGGAGACCGCGAGGTCGATCCTGGCCCACGCCCGGGCGAACCTGGCCCCCTACCTCCGGGTCCGCAAGATCGAGTTCGCCGAGCTGCCCAAGACCGTGTCGGGCAAGATCCGCCGGGTCGAGCTGCGGCAACGCGAGGAGGCCGGCGCCGGCGGGAGCCGGGAGTTCAGCGACACCGACTTCCCGGACCTGCGCGGCTGAGACCGTTCCACGTGGAACCGGCGGGAGCGTTCCGGCACCGGACCTGATCCGGAACACACCGGAACGCATCCGTCTCACCCGGCCGGGGCATCCCGTCCGCGCCGGGGTGCAGTCCGCCGGCCGACCGCCCGATGTCCTCCGCGACGGCGCCACCGGTGCGCCCAGCGGAGGGCAGCATGAGCAGGTCGGTCGACGAGAGCGCACCCCGCGCCTCCAGGGTGCGCGTCGTGCTCACCCTGCTGGGCACCCTGACGGTGATCGGCGTGGAGTTCCTGCTCCTCTTCGGCGTCTACGTCCGGTCCAGCCCGGTCGCCGACCAGCGCGAGGTCGTCTCCCGGGTCGCCGGGGAGCTGTCGATGGCCACCCCCACGGACACCGCCGCGCTGTCCCGCTCGCTGCAGGACGCCGCCGCGCAGCTGCGCGACCTCGGTGCGTCCCCGGAGCAGGCGGCGAGCCTCACCTCCGCCGCCACCTCCCTGGCGCTCGGCGTGGACTCCCCCGTCGCCGCGCGGGATGCCGTCGCCGAGCTGTCCACCGAGCTGGCGGACCGGGCCGCGGTCCTCGACGTCCAGGCCGGGCTGATCTACGCCGGCATGCTCGTGGTCGCCTCCGTGGGCTGGATGGCCTGGTTCCGCCGGCTGGTCTCCCGGCACCGCCGGCTGCAGGCCGAGGTCACCGAGCAGCAGGCCCTCGCCGTCAGCGAGAGCCGGCTCGCCAGCCTGGTCCGCCGCAGCTCCGACGTCATCGTGGTGCTCGGCACCGACGCGCGGGTCACCTACGCCAGCGGCTCCGCCGTCCGGCTCTTCGACGCCGAGGTCGAGTCCCTGGTCGGCTCCACCGTGCACGGCCGGGTGCACCCGGCCGACGTCGAACCACTCGTCGCGCTGCTGGACGCCCGCCCCGAGGGCGACTCCGACGTGGGCTTCCGCCTGCAGCGCCCCGACGGGCGGGTCGTGCACGTCGAGGGCGTGTTCAGCAACCTGCTCGACGACCCCGCCGTCGCCGGGCTGGTGCTCACCGTCCGCGACGTCACCACCCGCGTCGAGCTGGAGACCCAGCTGACCCACCAGGCCCTGCACGACCCGCTCACCGGGCTGTCCAACCGCCGGCTGTTCGGCGACCGGCTCGAGCACGCGCTGCGCCGCCGCGGACAGCAGGCCGCCGGGCTGTCCCTGGTGTTCATCGACCTGGACGACTTCAAGGACGTCAACGACCGGCTCGGCCACGACGTCGGGGACCAGCTGCTCACCGAGGTGGGCACCCGGCTGCGCACCGTGGCCCGCGAGGGCGACACCGTGGCCCGGCTGGGGGGCGACGAGTTCGCCCTGCTGCTGGAGGGCTCCGACGTCGAGGAGGCCCGCGCCGTGGCGGCCCGGGTGCACGAGTGGCTGTCCCGGCCGGTGCTGGTGGAGGGTCACTCGCTCACCGTCAGCGCCAGCATCGGGCTGGCCGAGGTGCCCGCCGAGGGGATCACCGGTGCGGACCTGCTGCGCAACGCCGACGTCGCCATGTACATGGCCAAGGACGGCGGCAAGCACGGCACCGCCGTCTACGAGCCCTCCCTGCACTCGGCCGCCCTGGACCGGCTGCAGCTGCGCGCGGACCTCGAGCGGGCCCTGGAGGCCGGCGAGCTGGTGCTGCACTACCAGCCGACCATGGACCTGCACGTGCCCGACCACGGCCGGCCCACCGTGCACGGCTTCGAGGCGCTGGTCCGCTGGCAGCACCCGGTCCGCGGGCTCCTCGCCCCGTACCACTTCGTGCCGCTGGCCGAGGAGTCCGGCCTGATCGTCCCGCTGGGCACCTGGGTCCTGCAGGAGGCCTGCCGCGCCGCGGTGTCCCTCCAGCAGCCCGGTCGGCCGCACGTGGCCATGTCGGTCAACGTCGCCGTCGCGCAGCTCACCGCGCCCGGCTTCGTCGACCTGGTCCGCGCCGCCCTGGCCGAGAGCGGTCTGTCACCGCGGCTGCTGGTCCTGGAGATCACCGAGACCGCCGTCCTGGCCGGGATGGACGTCGTCGCCCCGCAGCTGTCCCGGCTGCGCGAGCTCGGCATCCGGATCGCCATCGACGACTTCGGCACCGGCTACAGCTCGCTGTCCTACCTGCGGGACCTGCCGGTCGACGTCCTCAAGGTGGACAAGTCCTTCGTGGACCACGTCGTCTCCTCCGAGCAGGGTGCCTCGCTCGCCGAGGCGATCATCTCGATGGGCCGTTCGCTGCGGCTGACCACCGTCGCCGAGGGCGTCGAGGACGAGGGGCAGGCGGCCTGGCTGACCTCGGCGGGTGCGACCTTCGGGCAGGGCTACCTGTGGTCCCGTCCCGTGCCGCTGGTCCAGGCGGCCGCGCTGCTGCAGTCCGGCGCGAAGGTCGCCGTCCCCAGCTCCTGACCGACGCCCCCGGCCGCGGGGGTTGGCAGGGGCCGCATCGGGGCAGGTGCAGGGCGTGTCGGGCGTCCGGGCGGGTGTGCTCGAGCGGACCGGTCCGTGCTGATGACGGCACCGCCCCCCGACACCGGCCCCGCCGTCCCGGCGGACCTGGACGCGGTCTTCACCGACGGCCGGCACCTGGACGACGAGTACCTGGTGCGGCGCGCGCAGCAGGGGTCCACGGCGGCTTTCGAGGTGCTGGTGTCCCGGCACCAGGAGCAGGTGTTCCGGGTCGCGCACCGGCTGATCGGCGAGCGCGCCGCCGCCGAGGACGTCGCCCAGGACGCGCTCGTGTCGGCCTGGCGGGCGCTGCCCGGCTTCCGTGGCGATTCCGCGTTCGGCACCTGGCTGCACCGGATCACCACCAACGCCGCCCGCCAGCTGCTCACCCGCCGACGCCCCACCGCGCCCCTGGACGGCGACGAGCCGGTCCCCGAGCGGGATCTCCCGGAGGAGCGGGTGGTGGCCGCGGCGCGCACGGAGGCGCTGCGTGCCGCGGTGCGGGCACTGCCGTTCGACCAGCGGGCCGCGCTGGTGCTCGTCCAGTTCGAGGGGTTGTCCTACGAGGAGGCGGCCCGCACCCTGGAGGTGCCCGAGCCGACGCTGCGCGGCCGGGTCGCGCGGGCCCGCCGGGCCCTGTTGCAGAGCATGCGGGGGTGGCAGTGACGACCCCGGGGAGCAGTGCGCGCCCGTCCGAGGGCGTGCTGCCGTGCGGCGTGGAGCTCGACGCGCTGGTGGCCCAGGTCGCCGACGGGCGGCGGCCTGAGGACCCCGCGCACCAGCGGGTCTGCCCGCACTGCCGGGCGGCCCTGGCCGACCTGCGCGAGCTGGACGACGAGCTGCGCGGGCTGGCCGCCGAGCCGGCGCCGCCCCCCACGGGGCTGGGCGACCGGGTGATGGAGCGCGTCGGGGTGATGGCCACCCACGGCTGGCACGCCGTCGTGCCCGAGCGGGACGGCACCACCCGGATCGCCGCCTGGGTCGTCGCCCTGGTCGCCCGCCGCGCCGCGCTGACCGTGGACGGCGTCGGGGACGTCCGCGGGCAGGCCACCCCGCCCCCGGCGGCGGTCGCCGCGGTCCGGGCCGAGTACGCCGACGCGGGCCCCACCCCGGCGCAGCGGGCCGGCGCGATGGGCATCGGCGTCGCCGGCCGGAAGGTCGTCGTCACCGTGCAGCTCACCGCCCGGCCCGGGGTGCCGCTGCCCGGGCTGGCCGGGGCGGTCCGGCGCGCGGTGGTCACCGGGGTGCGCGAGCTGACCGCGCTGGACGTGGTCGAGGTCGACGTGCACGTCACCGACCTGGCTGAGTGACGCAGGTCACCTGAACGGGCCGTGAGGATCCGGCGCAGGCCGACTCCAACCCCCTGAGCAGCACAGAACGGCCTGAGCTCGGGCCGGCAACCGAGAGGACGTCCGATGACCGAGTCCACGAAGACCGCCAGCACCAGCAGCAGCACCGAGCTGGTCTCCAGCCAGGGCAAGACCACGATCGCCGACACCGTCGTGTCCAAGATCGCCGGCATGGCCGCGCGTGAGGTCAACGGCGTCTACCGCCTCGGCGGCGGCACCGCCCGCGCCTTCGGCGCCATCCGCGAGCGCATCCCGGGTTCCGGCGGCCCGAACGTCAGCCAGGGCGTCTCCGTCGAGGTCGGCGAGACCCAGGCCGCCATCGACATCGACGTCGTCGTCGAGTACGGCGTCGCGATCGCCGACCTGGCCGCCGGCATCCGCCGCAACGTCATCCAGAGCATCCAGTCGATGACCGGCCTGCAGGTCGTCGAGGTCAACATCGCCGTCGACGACATCCACCTGCCCTCCGACGAGTCCTCGAACGGCGACGAGTCCGAGCCCACGCCCAGCCGGGTCCAGTGACCGTCCCGGGCCGCGCCCTCGTCGGCGGTGTCGACCCCCGGGTCGTCGCCGCGGCGGTCCTCGCGTGCCCGGGCGTGGTCCGGCTCTCCGGTGGGCCCTTCGGGTCCGCGGCGACCTACCTGCCCGGTGACCGGGTGACCGGCGTCGTCGTGCGCGAGACCGACGGCCCGCCGGACGTGGCGGTGCACGTCGTCTCGCTCTACGGCGTGCCCGTCGCCGACGTCGCCGGGCAGGTCCGCACCGCGGTCACCGCCGCGGCCCCGGGCTCCCGGGTCGACGTGCACGTCGACGACGTCGACCACGCGGCACCTCCCGTCGAGGACCCGGTGCCACCCGCGGGGCCCCCGGCCCCGGGCGTCTGAGCCACCCGTGAGCACCCCCGGACCCGACACCCCCGACGACGAGCGCTCCCGGCGCGCGGCGGAGCGGGCGTTCGTCCGGGCGCACCACCCCGACGTCGGCGGTGACCCGGCGGCCTTCGCCGCCGGGCTCGCCGCCCTCCGGGCCGGTCGGACCCCGACCCCGCCCGGGTCGGTGACCGTCGTCGCCACCCGGCGGCTGCGGAGCGCGCCGACCCGGTTGTTCCACCGCTGGCGCCGGGCGCGACAGCGCTCCCGCCGCTCCACCCGGCTCCAGTGACCCCCCGCGACACACCCCAGGAGACACCCATGCGTCCCAGCACAGTCGGCCTCGTCGTCGGGATGGTGCTCGGCCTCGCCGGCGCCTTCGGCGGCTTCGGCGCCTTCGTCCTCGTCGCCGTCCTCGCCGCGCTCGGCTTCGTCGCCGGCAAGGTCGTCGAGGGGCAGCTCGACCTGTCCTCGCTGATGGGCTCCGGCGACCGATCCCGCCGGGACCGGTGACCGCCCCCACCGCGGCCGACCCGGCCCTCGACGGCGGGGACAGTCGGCTGGACGACGGTCTGGCGCCCCGTGCGGACCGCGGCCGCACCACCGTCGCCGACCGGGTGGTCGAGCGGATCGCCGCAGCGGCCGCCGCCGAGGTCGACGCCGCCACCGGCACCGCCCGGCGGGTGCTCGGCGTCGCGGTGAGCAGCGCCGACCGGCCGCGGGTCACCGCCCGCGTGCACGGCGACGAGGCCACCGTCGAGATCGACATGTCCGTCTCCTGGCCGGCCCCGGTCCGCCAGGTCACCCGCCGCGTCCGCGAGCACGTGGGCGAGCGGCTGGTCTCCCTGGTCGGCCTGCGCAGCGCGCGGGTCGACGTCCACGTCGCCGCGCTCCCCCTGGAGCGCTCCCCCGAAGAGAAGAGGGTGCACTGATGCGCACCGTCGACCGCGTCCTGGCACTGGTGCTGGGGCTGGCAGGCCTCGGGCTCGGCATCGTCGTGGCCGCCGAGGTCGTGCAGGGCCTGCTGGGCCGCCCCGGCCACCTGGTCCTGCCCTACAGCGGCACCGCCTCCTGGCTGCGCGAGCACGCCTGGTCCGACGGCGCCGTGCTGACCATCGGCGGCGTCCTCGTCGCCGTCGGCCTGCTGCTCGTCCTGGCCGAGCTCAAGCCCCGCCGCAAGACCCTGCTCGTCCTGGACGGGGAACCCGAGGACGACGTGGTCACCGCGGTGTCCCGCACCGGCGTCGGCCGTGCGCTGGAGCAGTCGGTGTCCGGGCTCTCCGGCGTCGACGGCACCTCCTCCGTGGTCCGCCGGCGCAGCGCGAAGCTGACCGTGCGGACCGCGCTGCGCGAGACCGGTGACCTGGAGACCCAGGTCCGGGACCGGGCCGCGCAGGCCCTCGCCGGCCTGGACCTGGTGGCCGGCCCCACGCTGCACGTCGACCTGCGGCGGGTGTCGGCATGAGCCGCCCCGCGGCCCTCGCACCGGTCACCCGCACCCCCGGTGCGGTGCGGACCAACCGGACGGTGCTCACCGTCCTGGGCCTGCTGCTCACCGCAGCCGGCGTCGCCACCCTGCTGCTCGGGCTGGGCGTGCTGGGTGCCGGCCAGGCCGACCGGACCGTCGTGGACCCGGCCGTGGACGACGTCGCCCGGATGGGCTGGTTCTGGCCGGTCGTCGGGGTGGTCGCCCTGCTGGTGGCCGTGCTCAGCGGCTGGTGGCTGGTCGCCCAGGCCCGCACCGACCGGCTCGCCCGGCTCCGCCTGGACGACGACGCCACCACCGGTCGCACGATGCTCGAGGGCGCCGCGCTGACCCGCGCCATCGAGGACGAGGTGTCCGGCCTGGCCGGGGTCACCCGGGCCTCCGCGCACCTGTCCGGCACGTCGTCGGCGCCCCGGCTGCACCTGCGGGTGCGGCTGGACGGCCGGGTCGACCCGGCCGAGGTGCACCGCGACGTCAGCGGCCAGGTCCTCGAGCACGCCCGGCAGGCCCTGGAGGTGCAGCGGCTGCCCACCCGGGTCGAGCTGGACCTGCCGCGCGGCACCGCCCGCTCGCTGGGCTGACCCACCGGCCCCGTCGTCCCGCGTGGACGGCGGGGCCGGCGGGGCCGGTCGCCGCGCCGGTGCCGCGGCACACGGGGACCCGCGGCACCGGACCTACGATGATCGGAACGGGCCGGAGCGGTCTGCGGACCTGACGGGGGAGGTGGTCGTGTGCCGGAGGCGACACGCCAGCTCTTCACCTCCGTCGGCGAGGGCGACCCGATGCACGAGCTGGTCCTGGCCACCGACTGGTCGGCCACCCCGCTGGGCCCGGTCGGGAGCTGGTCGGACACGCTGCGCACCGCCGTCGGCATCTGCCTGAACAACCCGTTCCCCATGCTCCTCATGTGGGGCCCCGAGCTGACCATGGTCTACAACGGCGCCTACGCCCCGATCCTCGGCGACAAGCACCCCGCCGCCATGGGCCGCAGCTGCGAGGTCGTCTGGGACGAGCTGTGGCCGCAGATCAGTGGCCGGCTGCACGGCGTCCTGCAGGGCAAGGCCACCTACGACGTCGACCTGCCGCTGCTCATGCACCGGCACGGCTTCGACGAGGCCACCTGGTTCACCTTCGCCTACTCCCCGGTCCTCGAGCTCGGGGCCGACGGCGTCCGGCGGGTGGCCGGGGTCCTCAACACGACGACCGACACCACCGCCCGGGTGCTCACCGCCCGCCGGCTCACCGCCCTGCAGGCCTTCGGCGCCATCGGCTCCAGCCGGCACGGCGACAGCGACCGGGCCGCGACCGCCGCCGTGCAGGCCCTGGCCGGCGCCGGGGACGACGTCCCGTTCGCGGTGGTCTACCTGCTCGACGAGGACGGCGCCGGCGCGCACCTCGCCGCCGCCACCGGCCTGCCCGACACCGTCCCCGACGGCGTCGTGCCCCGGCTGCCCGCCGGCCCCGACGAGGCCTGGGTGTGGGACGCCCTCACCAGCGGCACGGCCACCACCGTCACCGGGCTGATCGACCGGGTGCCCGGCCTGACGTCGTCGGCGGGGGTGGGCCGGGTCCCGGTGGACACGGCCGTGGCGCTGCCGCTCGTCGTCGCCGGGCAGACCCGTCCGGTGGGCGTGCTGGTCGCCGGGGTCGACCCGCACCTGCGCCTGGACGAGGACCACCGGGCGTTCCTGGAGCTGGTCGCCGGCCAGGTCGCCACCGTCGTCGCCGACGCGCAGGCGCACGCCGCCGAGCGCCGCTGGGCCGCCGAGCGGGCCGAGGCCGAGCGCGAGGCCGCCCGGTTCTCCACCGAGGTGTCGGTGACCCTGCAGCGCTCCATCCTGGGCCCGGTCGAGCTGCCCGAGGGCTTCGCGGTCCGCTACGAGCCGGCTGCGTCGGCGCTGGAGGTCGGCGGCGACTGGTACGACGTCGTCGAGCTGTCGGCAGGGGTCTTCGGCGTCGTCGTCGGGGACGTCGTGGGCCGGGGCCTGGCCGCGGCCGCGGTGATGGGCCAGCTGCGCAGCGCCGGCCGGGCCCTGCTGCTGGAGGCCAACGGCCCGGCTCAGGTGCTCGGCGCGCTGGACCGGTTCGCCGGCCTGGTCGAGGGCGCCACCTGCAGCACCGTGTTCTGCGCCGTCGTCGACCAGGCCGCGGGCACGCTGACCTGGTCCAGCGCCGGGCACCTGCCTGCCGTGCTGGTCGGTGCCGACGGCTCGAGCCGCCTGCTGGAGGGCGCCTCGTCGCTGCCGCTGGCCGTCGTCCCGGGGTGGCCGCGGCCCGAGGGCGTCGTCGGGCTGACCGCGGGGGACAGCCTGCTGGCCTACACCGACGGCCTGGTCGAGCGCCGGGACGAGGCGCTGGACGAGGGCATCGCCCGCGCCGTGGCCGCCGTCGTCGCCGGGCGGGAACTGTCCCCCGACGTGCTGGCCGCGGTGCTGGTCGACCAGCTGCTGGGCGACGACCAGGACGACGACGTCGCGCTGATGCTCTACCGGCACCCGCAGGCGGTCACCGGTTGATCGTGGTGGTCGGGGCCGGGCCGGTGGGACTCACCGCAGCCCTGCTGCTGGCCCGCCGGGGCCGCGAGGTGACCGTCCTGGAGAAGCACGAGCACCCTTACGGGCTGCCCCGCGCCGTGCACCTGGACGACGAGTGCGTGCGGGTGCTGCAGGCCGCCGGGGTGGCCGAGGCCTTCGCCCGGGTCAGCCGTCCGATGGCCGGGCTGCGGCTGCTGGACGCCGACGGCCGGGTGCTGGTCGAGTTCGCCCGGGCGCCCGGGGCGGGGGTGCACGGCTGGCCGCAGGCCTCGATGTTCTCCCAGCCCGACCTGGAGGAGCTGCTGCGCGCC
The DNA here is from genome assembly GCF_001424485.1 of Modestobacter sp. Leaf380. Classification (GTDB taxonomy): domain Bacteria; phylum Actinomycetota; class Actinomycetes; order Mycobacteriales; family Geodermatophilaceae; genus Klenkia. The sequence goes on along the minus strand of NZ_LMQC01000019.1, from coordinate 175,345 downwards.
GAGGTCGCCCGCCGGCCGCTGGTGCAGCTGCGCACCGGGGTGGAGGTCGCCGGGCTGGTGCTCCACCCGGACGGCGTCACCGTGACGGACCGGTCCGGTGCACGGCTGGAGGCCGAGGCGGTGCTGGGCTGCGACGGCGCCCGCAGCACCGTCGCCCGGCTGATCGGCGCCGGCGAGGTGCCGCTGGGCCGGCCGGACCGCTGGCTGGTGGCCGACCTGCAGGCCGACGCCCCGCTGGACGTGTGGCCCGGGGTGCACCAGGTCTGCGACCCGCACCGGGCAGCCACCTTCATGCCGGTCGCCGGCGACCGGTACCGGGCCGAGTTCCGGCTCCGGGACGGCGAGCAGGTCGGCGACGTCGACCTGCCCGCGCTGCTGGCCCGCTTCGGGGCGGCGGACACCCGGGTGCTGCGCGCCGTCGAGTACGCCTACGGCGCCCGGGTCGCCGCCCGGTGGCGTGCCGGCCGCGTGCTGCTCTGCGGGGACGCCGCGCACCTGACCCCGCCCTTCATCGGGCAGGGCCTGGGGCTGGGCCTGCGGGACGTGCACCAGCTGGCCTGGAAGCTCGACGCCGTGCTGGCCGGGGCCGACGGGTCGTTGCTGGACACCCACCGGGCCGAGCGGGAGCCGCACGCCCGCGCGCTGGTCCGGCTCGCGGTGCTGCTGGGCTGGCTGATGACCGGCGGTGGGGACCGGACGGCGGTGCTGCGCCGGCTGCTGCTGGCGGTGGCCCGCCGGGTGCCGGGGCTGTCCTCCCAGGTGCTGGCCAGCCGCACACCGGCGTTGCGCCGCGGGCCGCTGGTCCGCCGTCCCCGGCTGGGGCCGGCCGGGCCGGTCGGGGTGCTGCTGCCCCAGCCGACCCTGCCCGACGGCCGTCGCCTCGACGACCTGCTGGGCGAGGGGTGGGCGCTGCTCACCCGGTCCGGGGCCCGGCCGCGGTTGCCGCGCGGGGTCCGGCCGAGGGTCCTGGACGCGTCCGCGCTGCCCCCGCTGGGGCCCGGTCTGCACCGGGACTGGGTGCTGGTGCGCCCGGACCGGGTGGTGGCCGCGGTGTCCCGCCGGTGAGACTGGGCCCATGACCTACGACGTCGCCGCGGTGCGGGCCGCGTTCCCCTCGCTGCGGTCGGGCACCGCGCACTTCGACGGCCCGGGCGGCTCCCAGGTGCCGCTGCCGGTGGCCGACGCGGTGCACGCGACGCTGGTGTCCCCGATCGCCAACCGCGGTTCGGTGACGGCCGCCGAGCGCACCGCCGACGCCGTGGTGCTGGCCGCCCGGCAGGCGGTCGCCGACCTGGTGGGCGGCGTCCCCGGCGGGGTGGTGTTCGGCCGCAGCGCCACCGCGCTGACGTACGACCTGGCCCGCACCCTGTCCGCGGGCTGGGGTCCCGGCGACGAGGTCGTGGTCACCCGGCTGGACCACGACGCCAACGTCCGGCCCTGGGTGCAGGCCGCCGAGCGGGCCGGCGCCACCGTGCGCTGGGTCGGCTTCGACCCGGCCACCGGTGAGCTCACCGCCGCCGACGTCGCCGCACAGGTCGGCCCGGCCACCCGGCTGGTCGCCGTCACCGGCGCGTCCAACCTGATCGGCACCCGCCCGCCGCTGGCCGCGATCGCCGAGGTCGTGCACGCCGCCGGTGCGCTGCTGCACGTCGACGGGGTGCACCTGACCGCGCACGCGCCGGTCGACCTGACCGAGCTGGGCTGCGACACCTTCGTCTGCTCGCCGTACAAGTTCCTCGGCCCGCACTGCGGGGTGCTGGTCGCCGACCCCGCGTTCCTGGGCACGCTGCACCCGGACAAGCTGCTGCCCTCCACCGACGCCGTCCCCGAGCGGTTCGAGGTGGGCACCCTGCCCTACGAGCTGCTGGCCGGCACCACGGCGGCCGTGGACTTCCTGGCCGGCATCGCCGGTCCGGAGGGGCCCCGCCGGACCCGGCTGCTGGCCGCCATGGCCGCCCTCGAGGAGCACGAGGACGCCCTGCGGGTGCGGCTGGAGGAGGGCCTGGCCGAGCTGCCCGGCGTGACGGTGTGGTCGCGGGCCGCGCACCGGACGCCGACCCTGCTGCTGACCTTCGCCGACCGGGACGCCGGCGACGCGTACCGGGCGCTGGCCGAGCGGGGGGTCAACGCCCCGGCCGGGTCGTTCTACGCCCTGGAGGCCTCCCGCTGGCTGGGGCTGGGTGATGCGGGCGGCCTGCGGGTCGGCCTGGCGCCCTACACCGACGCCGACGACGTGGACCGCCTGCTGGCGGGGCTGCGGGACTTCACCGGTGTGGAGCGGCACTGAAGGGTCTAAAGTCGTGCGGGCAGGTCCCGGCGAGTGGTCCGGGGCGGACTCTCCGCGGGGGGAGCCTGGTGTGACGGACGAGCCGGGTCGGCGCGAGCGCAAACGCGCCCGCACCCGTTCCACCGTGGTGACCGTGGCCCAGGAGCTCTTCCGGGACCGCGGCTTCGAGCACACCACGATCGAGGACGTCGCCCGCGCCGCCGACGTCGCCGTGCAGACCGTGTTCAACCACGTGTCCAGCAAGGAGGAGCTCTTCTTCGCCGACCGCGTGCCGTGGGCGGTGATGATCGGTTCCGCGCCCTGCCCCGCGCCCGGTGAGGACTGGGCCGAGGCGCTGGTCCGCCAGCTGACCGAGGCGTCCGTGGGCTACCTGGGCGGCCTGGCCGACCCCGCCTACCTGGACATGGCCGCGCAGGTGGAGTCGGTGCCGGCGCTCAACCGCTACGAGCGGGCCGTGCACACCCGCGCCGAGGAGTCCCTGGCCGGGCACCTGGCCACCGCCGGGGTCAGCTCGCACCCCCGGCTGACCGCGGCCCTGCTGCTGGCCACCACCCGGGTGCACGCCCACGAGCACCGGCAGCGCGTCATCGCCGGCACCCCGCTGGCGGAGTCCCTGGAGCAGGTCGGCCGGATGCTGCCCGGCTACCTGAGCCAGGTCCTGTCGATGACCTCGCCCGTCCCCGCCTGACCCGTCCGGTCAGTCCGGTCGGCGCAGTCCCGGGAAGCCCCCGGCCAGCTGGTCGAAGGCCGTGTGCAGGTCCTCGGCCAGGGACCCCTCGCCGATGAGCCACGTCTCGAACGCCGTCGTCGCCGCGGCCCGGGTGGCCGTGGCGACCAGGCGCGGGACCAGCGAGTGCGGGTCGTCCCCGGTCCGCCGGGCCACGTGCTCGGCGACCACCCGGTCGACGTCGGCGTACCGGACCTGCGAGTGCGCCTGCAGGGCGGGCTCGGTGAGGATCAGCCGCATCCGCTGGCGCAGCAGTGGCAGGTCCTCGGCGGCGTAGTCGTTGACCTCGACGTAGGCCGCGCAGATCGAGGCGAGCACCGGCTGAGCGTCGTCGGTGCCGGCCAGCAGCTCCTCCAGCCGGACGACGTGGGCGTGGAAGTCACCCCACACCGCGTCGGCCTTGGTGGCGAAGTGCCGGAAGAACGTCCGGCGGCTGATCCCGGCGGCGTCGGCGACCTCGTCGGCGGTCACCGTCTCGAAGTCGCGGCCGGTGAAGAGCTCCAGTGCGGCGGCCTCGATCCGGGCCCGGGTGGCCTCGCGTGCGTCCCCGGCTGCTTCGGTCACGCGCAGATCATGCTCCCGGGCACCGGCGCCGCCGACACCCGCCGACCGTGGCGCCCCCCTCTTGCCCGGTGACACTCGGTGCCATAGCGTCCGGGGAGTCAGTGACCCAGCTCACCAGGAGGCACCCGTGCCGGAGCAGACGCAGGCCGCCGAGACCACCGCCCAGGCTGCAGCCACCGAGGAGGTCCTCGTCGAGGACTCCCTGGTGGAGGAGGTCTCCATCGACGGCATGTGCGGCGTGTACTGAGCCGTTGGCAGACACCGCACTCGTCACCGACCCCGCGGCCGGCGCCACGCCGGCCGCGGGCGAGGTCACGGTCCCCGCTGACGAACGCCCCTTCGACCCCGCGCTGCCCTGGCGGAAGTCCCGGTCGGTGGCGCTGCGCCCCGAGCCCTTCGGCGCGCTGGTCTACCACTTCGGCAACCGCAAGCTGTCGTTCCTGAAGTCGATGCCCCTGGTCGCGGTCGTGAAGGCCCTCGAGGAGCACCCCGACGTCCCCAGCACGCTGCGCGCCTGCGACGTCCCGGAGGCCCAGCACCCGGCCTACGTGACCGCACTCGCGACGCTCTCGCGCTCCCAGATGATCGAGATCAGGACCTCGGTGTCCCCCACCACGAGCGAGCTCGTGGTGGGCCCCTGCACCGAGGCCGACCAGCAACCGGAAGAAGGTCGCTCGCTGTGACTGCCGTCCTCCCCACGCGCGCCCCGGTCCAACGGCCCACCGGCGGCAAGCTGATCGACCAGTTCGAGTACGGCCTGGACGCCCCCATCTGCCTGACCTGGGAGCTCACCTACGCCTGCAACCTGGCGTGCGCGCACTGCCTGTCCTCCTCGGGCCGCCGCGACCCGCGCGAGCTGTCCACGGCCGAGGCCGAGGGCGTGATCGACGAGCTGCAGCGCATGCAGGTCTTCTACGTCAACGTCGGCGGCGGCGAGCCCACCGTCCGCCCGGACTTCTGGCACCTGCTCGACTACGCCATCGGCCACGACGTCGGGGTCAAGTTCTCCACCAACGGCGTGAAGCTGAACAAGGAGCGGGCCGCCCAGCTGGCCCGCACCGACTACGTCGACGTGCAGATCTCCCTGGACGGCGCGACTGCCGCGGTCAACGACCGGGTCCGCGGCACCGGCTCCTTCGACACCGCGATCACGGCCCTGGAGAACCTGGCCGAGGCCGGGATGAAGGACTTCAAGGTCTCGGTCGTGGTGACCCGGGAGAACGCCGGGCAGCTCGACGAGTTCCGGGCCCTCACCGACTCCTACGGCGCCCAGCTGCGACTGACCCGGCTGCGGCCCTCCGGTCGCGGGGCCGACGTCTGGGACGAGCTGCACCCCACGATGGCCCAGCAGAAGGACCTGTACCACTGGCTGCTGGCCAACGGCGACAACGTGCTGACCGGGGACTCCTTCTTCCACCTGTCCGCGTTCGGGGAGGCCCTGCCCGGGCTGAACCTGTGCGGCGCCGGTCGCGTGGTCTGTCTCATCGACCCGGTCGGGGACGTCTACGCCTGCCCGTTCGCCATCCACGAGAACTTCCTGGCCGGCAACGTGCGCAGCCCCGGTGGCTTCCAGACCGTGTGGCAGCAGAGCGAGCTCTTCGCCGACCTGCGCAACCCGCAGACCGGTGGCGCCTGCACCAAGTGCCAGCACTTCGACTCCTGCCGGGGCGGTTGCATGGCCGCCAAGTTCTTCACCGGCCTGCCGCTGGACGGGCCCGACCCCGAGTGCGTGCAGGGCTACGGCGAGAACGCCCTCGCCGCCCGGGACCTGGAGCTGGTCACGCCCAAGTCGCACATCGACCACTCGCACAAGGGCCCCGTCCGCGGCCAGCCCACGCTGCTGGGGATGCCCTCCATCCCGCCGGCGAAGATCTGCGACGAGTCGCCGCTGGCCGGCCTGGACGTCCGGTAGCGCGTGCGCCTGACCGACCCCCTCCCGCTCGCGGGTCGGACGGCGCCCTCCCGGGTGCTGTTCGGCCCGCACGAGACGAACCTCGGCTCCGGCCGGGCTCTCTCGCCGCGGCACGTCGCGTACTACGCGCGACGGGCCGTGGGCGGCGCGGGGGTCGTCGTCGTGGAGGCGGCGTCGGTGCACCCCTCCGACCAGCCCTCCGAGCGCGCCCCGCTCGCCGCCGCCTGTGCGCCGGGGTGGGCCGCGGTCGGTGACGCCTGCCGCCCGCACGGCACCGTGGTGCTGGCCGGGCTGACCCACACCGGCGGCCAGGGCTCCTCGGCCTGGACCCGGGCGGCCCTGTGGGGCCCGTCCCGGGTGCCCGACGTGGTCACCCGCGAGGTCCCGCAGCCCCTGGACGACGAGGCGCTCGGTGCGTTGGTCGCCGGGTTCGCCGGGGCGGCGGCCACCGCCGTGGCCGCCGGGCTGGACGGCGTCGAGGTCGATGCCGGGCCGCGCTCCCTGCTGCGCCAGTTCCTCTCCGGGCTGACCAACCGGCGCACCGACGCCCACGGCGCCGACCGGTCGCTGCTGCTGCGCGAGGTGCTGGCCGCGGTCCGTGCCGCGCAGGGCCCGGACCGGTTGCTGGCGCTGCGGCTCTCGGTGGACGAGTCCGCGCCCTGGGCCGGGCTGACGCCGTCTTCGTGCCTGGCGCTGGTCGCCGGGCTGGCCCCGCTGGTCGACCTGCTCACCCTGGTCCGCGGCAGTGCGCTGGACCTGGCCGCGTACCGGCCCACCGCGCACCGGGTCCCGGCGTTCCACGTGGAACTCGTCTCGGCCGCCGGGCCGACCCCGGTCGTGGCGCAGGGCTCGGTCGTGGACGTCGACCGGGCCGAGGAGCTGCTGGCCGACGGGTACGCCGCGGTGGAGATGACCCGCGCGCAGATCGCCGACGCGACCCTCGTGGCCACCGTCCGCGCCGGCCGGCGTCCCCGGCCGTGCCTGCTGTGCAACCAGGCCTGTCAGGTGCTGGACACCCGCAACCCGCCGGTCAGCTGCGTGGTCGACCCGCGCAGCGGCCACGAGACCACCGAGCCCGACGTCGACGTGGCCGACCCCGGGACGCGTCCCCGGGTGGTCGTCGCGGGGGCCGGTCCGGCCGGTCTGGAGGCCGCCCGGGTGCTCGCGTTGCGCGGGCACGACGTCGAGGTGGTGGCCCCGGCGGTCGCCGGGCTGCTACCCGTGGTCGCCGCAGCCCCGCGGCGGGAACGATTCCAGGACTTCGCGGACTGGCTGGTCGGCGAGTGCGCCCGGCTCGGGGTCACGGTCACCGAGGGCCGCACCGACGACGCCGACGTCGTCGCCACCGGCGGGCTGGCCGGGGTCCCCGTGGTCCCCGGCGCGGTCCCGGCGGCCGACGTGCTCGCCGGCGGGCAGCTCCCCGACGGCCCGGTGGTGGTGCACGACCCGGTCGGGGGCCCGGTCGGCGTCGGGGTCGCCGAGCTGCTGGCCGGAACCGGACGCGCCGTCACCCTGGCCACACCCGACGACCTGGTCGGCTCGGGGCTGGGGGCCACCGGCGACCTGGCCGACGCCAACGGCCGGCTGGCCCGGGCCGGGGTCCGCCGGGAGACCGCGGTGCTGCTGAGGTCCTGGGCGGCCGGGGTCGCCGTGCTGGAGCACCGGTGGAGCGGCGCGGTCGTCGAGGTGCCGTGCGCGGCCGTCGTCGACGCCGGGCACCGGCTGCCCGGTCGGGTGCTGCCCGACGAGGGACGCGAACACTTCGCCGGGGACGTCGTCGCGCCCCGCACCGTGCTCGACGCCGTGCTCGAGGGACGGCGGGCCGCGCTCGCCGTCTCCGACCGCGAGGCAGTGGACGCGTGAGCCCCACCCCGGCGCTGGAGTCGCTCCCGGTCAGCAAGCCCTGGTACCTCCGCGGCCCCGCGGCGTGGAAGCCGCGAACCGGGCGGCCGGTGGCCGCGGCCCCGCAGGGGCCCTGACGGTCCGACCCCCGCTGGGTCGGACCGCGCTCAGTCACGCAGCGGGGGACCCGACGAGAGGAACGAACCGATGGGCAAGCTCGAGGGCAAGGTCGCCTTCATCACCGGTGCGGCACGCGGTCAGGGCCGCAGCCACGCCATCCGGTTGGCGCAGGAGGGGGCCGACGTCATCGCGGTCGACCTGTGCGCGCAGATGGGGTCGGTCGGCTACCCGATGGCCACCGAGGAGGACCTGGCGGAGACCGTCCGGCAGGTCGAGGCGCTGGACCGGCGGATCGTGGCCAGCGTCGCCGACGTCCGGGACTCCGCGGCACTCAAGGCCGCGGTCGACGACGGCGTCGCGCAGCTGGGCCGGCTGGACATCGTGCTGGCCAACGCCGGCATCGCCACGTTCGCGCCGGTCGAGGAGCTGACCGACGACATGTGGGACGAGATGATCGCGGTCAACCTGACCGGCGTCTTCAAGACCGTCCGGGCGGCGGTGCCGCACATCAGGGCCGGCGGGCGGGGCGGCGCGATCGTGCTGACCTCGTCCACGGCCGGCATCAAGGGCCTGGCCAACCTGTCGCACTACGTGGCCGCCAAGCACGGCGTCGTCGGGCTGGTGAAGACGATGGCCAACGAGTTCGCCCCGGACATGATCCGGGTCAACTCGGTGCACCCGACGTCGGTGAACACCGACATGATCCACAACGAGGAGACCTACGGGCTCTTCCGGCCCGACAAGCCCAAGTCCGAGGTCACCCGGGACGAGGCGGCCGAGTCCTTCAAGACGATGAACGCGCTGCCGATCGAGTGGGTCGAGCCGGTCGACATCTCCAACGCGATCCTCTTCCTGGTCAGCGACGACGCCCGGTACGTCACCGGCGTCCAGCTGCCCGTCGACGCCGGCGCGGTGCAGAAGTGACGGGGAGGGTCGAGGGCAAGGTCGCGTTCATCACCGGTGCGGCCCGGTCCCAGGGCCGCAGCCACGCGCTGCGGCTGGCCCAGGAGGGCGCCGACATCATCGCCGTCGACGTCTGCGGGCCGATCGAGAGCATCGGCATGTACCCGCCGGCCACCGAGGAGGACCTGGCGGAGACCGTCCGCCAGGTCGAGGCGCTGGACCGGCGGATCGTGGCCACCAAGGCCGATGTCCGGGACTCCGCGGCGATGAAGGCCGCGGTCGACGACGGCGTCGCCCAGCTGGGCCGGCTGGACATCGTGCTCGGCAACGCCGGGGTGTTCGAGGTCCAGCCCGCGCTGGAGCTCACCGACGAGGCCTGGCGGGAGATGATCGACATCAACCTGACCGGCGTCTGGAACACCTGCAAGGTGGCCCTGCCGCACCTGATCGAGGGCGGCCGGGGCGGGTCGATCGTGCTGACCAGCTCGACGGCGGGCCTCAAGGGCACCCCGAACACGATCCACTACACGGCGGCCAAGCACGGCGTCGTCGGGGTGATGCGGACGCTGGCCAACGAGTTCGCCCAGCACTCGATCCGGGTCAACAGCGTGCACCCCACCGGGGTCGACACGGTGATGATCCAGAACGAGAAGACCTGGGGGCTCTTCGCGCCCGACGACCCGTCGCCGACCCGGGAGAAGGCCGCGCCGGTCTTCGAGTCCACCAACGCGCTGCCGGTCCCGTGGGTGGAGGCGGTCGACATCTCCAACGCGGTCCTGTTCCTGGTCTCCGACGAGGCGCGCTACATCACCGGCGTGACCCTCCCGGTCGACGCCGGCTACACGGTCAAGTGACCACCGGGGCGGCCGGGGACACCCCCGGCCGCCCCCCTCACGACGGGACGACATGGACCTGGACCACCGGACGACGACGTCGGCGACCGCCGACGTCCGCGCCGTCCGCGACCGCGTCGCCGCCCACCTGGTGGGCCGCGAACGCGAGACCGACCTGCTGCTGGCCGCCGTCGCCGCCGGCCGCGACGTCCTCATCGAGGGCCCGCCCGGCACCTCCAAGTCGACGCTGCTGCGCGCCATCACCGGCGAGTGGGGGATCCCGCTGCTGCTCGTCGAGGGCAACGCCGACCTCACGCCCACCCGGCTGGTCGGGCACCACAACCCGGCCCGGGTGCTCCGCGAGGACTACACCGCGGACAACTTCGTGCCCGGGCCGTTGGTGGAGGCGATGCGGCAGGGCGGGTTCCTCTACGTCGAGGAGTTCAACCGGGCCCCCGAGGACACCCTGAACACCCTGCTCACCGCCATGGCCGAGCGCACCATCACCGTGCCCACGGTCGGCACCGTGCAGGCGCTGCCCACCTTCCGGGTGGTCGCCTCGATGAACCCCTACGACGCCGTCGGGACGACGCGGATGCCCACCTCGGTGTCCGACCGGATGTGCCGGCTCGCGGTCGACTACCAGGACGCCGACGCCGAGCGCGGCATCGTCGCCCGCCGCACCGGCGTCGGCTCGGCCCGGCTCGTCGCCGACGCGGTGGCGCTCACCCGGGCCACCCGGGAGCGGGACGACGTCCGGCAGGGCAGCTCGGTGCGCGGCGCCATCGACGTCGCGCTGGTGGCCGCCCAGCTGGCCGCGATGCGCGGGGTCGCGCTGCCCCCGGCCCCCGACGTCGCCCCGCCGCGGGACCTGCCGGCGGACTACACCGGCGTCGTCTGGGATGCGGTGCTGGTCGCGCTCAGCGGCCGGGTGCACCTGGACGAGATCGCCGAGCAGACCCCCGAGGGCGTGCTCCGGGAGATCTGGGAGGACCACTTCCTGCTGCAGCCCGCGACGGCCGAGCCGGGTTGAAGGACCGTCGAGGCCGACTCCCCGGTCACCCGCCGCGACCGGCCGGGGAGCGCTCGACAGCACCGCGGGACCACGCCGCTGCGCCGCCGGCCCAAGCAGCTGACCGAACAGCCCTCGACGTACGAGCCGTCCAAGGGCGGCTCGGGGCTGGCGCTGTCCTCGGGGGACCGGCGCCGGCAACGGCAGACCGCCGCCCAGCGCGGCGGTTCCGGCCCCGGGACGACGGACGAGCCGGCCGAGCTGATCGCGCTGGCCGACCTGTCGGTGGAGTCCGAGGCCGACGCGCGCACCCGGCAGCGGGCCCGGCAGATCGCCCGCCGGCTCGCCGTGCCCCGCCCGCCGCGGGACCGGCGCTCCCGCCGGGGCGTCGGAGAGCTCACCTCCCAGCGCTGGACCGGCGGCTCCGACGAGCTGGACCTGGAACGCACGCTGGACGCGATCGCCGGCACCCCGCTGCCCGAGGACGACGACGTGGTCGTCCGCGAGCGGCTCCGCCGGACCCGCTCGGTGGTGCTCGTCGTCGACGTCTCCGGGTCGATGAAGGGCGAGCGGCTGCGCACCGCGGCGGCCACCGTCGGCGCGCTGGCCGGTGAGCTGGGCCGGGACCGGCTGGCCGTCGTCGCCTTCTGGTCCGACGCGGCGGTGCTGGTGCCGCTCGGCGCCCCGGTCGAGCCGCTGGGCGTGCTGGACCTGCTCCTCCGGGTGCCCACCCAGGGCCTGACCAACGTGTCCTTCGCGCTGGAGACGGCGGGCCGGCTGCTCGCCGGGGTGCCCCAGCGCGACGCCCGGGTGCTGCTGCTCAGCGACTGCGTGCACAACGCCGGCCCGGACCCGCGGACCGCCGCCGCCCGGCTGCCCCGCCTGGACGTCCTGCTGGACACCTCCGGCGAGGACGACGTCGACCTGGGCCGCGACCTCGCCAGGAGGGGTCGCGGCCGGATCCGGCTGGTCCGCGACCACACCGACGTCGCCCGCGCGTTGACCGCCGTCTTCACCGACTGACCCCGCCGCCCGCCGCCCGCAGCCCCACGCCCGCCCGCCCACGCCCGCCCCCGCCCGAGGAGCGTTGATCAGGGTCCCTGATCAGAGTCCGTCCTCCCCCACGAGATGTGGTGTGGGAGGACGGACTCTGGTGAACGCCCCTGATCCACGCTCCCGGGGCGGCGGGGCGGCGGGGCGGCGGGGCGGCGGGGCGGCGGGGCGGCGGGAGCAGCAGAAGGACCCGCTGTGCAGCCGCTGCGAGGTCAGGGCAGGTCGACCTTCTCGTTCTCCCCGCCGGAGTACGCCTCGCCGGTGACCTTGGCCTTGGCGAAGCTCAGCAGCGTCGAGACGCGGCCGCCGGGGGTGTCCCAGTACTCGGCGGAGTCGCCGTCGACCTTGATGAGCACGATCTCGTCGTCGTCGGGGCCGTCGGGGAACCACGCGGCGACGCCGGAGTTCCACAGCTCCTTCTTCTTCGCGTCGTCGGTGACGACGGCGGCGGTGCCGGTGAGCGAGATCCACGTGCTGCCGGAGCCGACGGCCACGTTGACGTGCGGGTTCGCGGTGATGTGGGCGACCTTGCGGGAGTCCCGGGCGGCGAAGAACCACAGGTCGCCGTCGAACTCGACCTCCTGCAGGGCCATCGGCCGGCTGATCAGGGTGCCGTCGCGGTCGGTGGTGGTGAGCATGCCCAGGCGCTGGTCGGACAGGAGGCCGGAGACCTTGCGGGTGGAGTCGTCAGTCATGGGCGGGGTGTGCCCCGGCGCGAGGGGTGGCAACCGGGCTGGCGCAGGTGGGTGGGGCGGTACGGCAGAGTCACGGTGTGCCGTTCCCGCGCCTGTTCGAGCCGCTCCGGCTGCGCGGGCACGTGCTGGCCGGCCGGGTGGTCTTCTGCGCGCACCTGACCAACCAGGCGGTGGACCGGCGGCTGACGCCGGCGCACACCGCCTACTACGCCGCCCGCGCCGCCGGCGGGGCCGCGCTGGTGGTCACCGAGGAGCTGTCGGTGTCGGCCGACGACCGGCCCTACGAGAAGGTCGTCGACGGCACCGACCCGGCCGTGGTGGCCGGCTGCCGCGCGATCGCCGACGCCGTGCACGGGCACGGCGGGCTGGTGGTCGCCCAGCTCGGCCACAACGGCGGGCAGGGCAGCTCGCTGCTGTCCCGGGTGCCGCTGCTGGCGCCCTCCCCGGTCGCCGACGCGCTGTTCCGCGAGGTGCCCCGGGAGGCCACGGACGCCGACCTGGCCGCCGTCGTCGCCGGGTTCGAGCTGGTCGCCGGGCACGTCGTCGCCGGCGGGATGGACGGCGTGGAGCTGCAGGCCAGCCAGTCCTCGCTGCTGCGGGCGTTCCTGTCCCCGGCAGCCAACCGGCGCACCGACCGGTGGGGCGGCCCGGTCGAGCAGCGGGCCCGGCTGCTGCTCGACGTCGTCGCCGCGGTCCGCGGGGTGCTGGGGCCGGACCGGCTGCTCGGTGTCCGGCTGGCCGCCGCCGAGCCCGGCGGGACGACGACGGAGGACGCCGTCGCGGTCGCCGGGCTGCTCGCGGCCACCGGCGACGTCGACTGGCTGTCCACCACCGTCGGTGTCGCCACCGAGTCGCTCTACCTGGTCGAGCCCTCGATGGCGACGCCGGCGGGCTACGCGCTGCCGCTGGCGGCGAGGATCCGGGCCGCCGTCGACCTGCCGGTGGTCGGGGTCGGCCGGGTCACCACCCCGGAGCAGGCCGAGGCGGCGTTGGAGCGCGGGGACTGCGACCTGGTCGGGGTGGTCCGTGGCCAGGTCGCCGACCCGGACTTCGTCGCGAAGGTGCGGCGCGGGGAGCCGGTCCGGCCGTGCGTGGGCTGCAACGGCGAGTGCGCCGCCCGGGTCGGCGCCAACCGCTGGCTGGGGTGCCTGCAGGAGCCGCGCACCGGCCGGGAGTCCGTCCCGCTGCCGGTCCCGACCCGGCCGCGGTCGGTGGTCGTCGTCGGCGCCGGCCTGGCCGGGCTCCGCACCGCTGCGGCGGCCGCCCGCCGGGGCCACCGGGTGTGCCTGCTGGAGGCCGCCGACGAGGTGGGCGGCCAGCTGCGCGACGCCGTCCGGGCGCCGGGCCGGGGCGAGCTGTGGGGCCTGGTGACGGCGGCCGTGGCCGACTGCGACCGGGCCGGGGTGACCGTGCGGACCGGCTGCCGGGTGGACGGCGTCCCCACCGACGCCGACGTCGTCGTGCTGGCCACCGGCGCCCGCCCGGCGCGACCCGACTGGGCTGGGGACGACGCCCGGGTGGCCGACGTCCGCGCGGTGCTGGACCGGTCCGTCACACCCTCCGGGTCGGTGCTGGTGGTCGACGAGCTGGGCGGTCCGCACGCCCCCTCCACCGCGGAGGCGCTGGCTGCGGCGGGGTGCACCGTCGAGGTGGTCACCGGGGCGCTGGTGTCCGCGCAGGACCTGGGGCCCACGCTGGACCGGGAGCTCTGGCACCGGCGGGCGGCCGTCGCGGGCATCGCGCAGACCGTGGAGCGGGTCGTCCTGGGTGTGCGCGCCCGCAGCGACGGACGCCGGGTCGTCCGGCTGCTGCACCACCTGACCGGGGTCGAGGAGACCCGGGTGGTGGACTGGGTCGTGACCGCCGTCCCCCCGACCCCCGACGACGCGCTGTGGGCGCAGCTGGCCGCCAGTGGCCTGGAGGTGCACCGGGTCGGTGACGTGCTGGCGCCCCGGACCGCGGTCGCGGCGAGCGTGGAGGCCGACCGGGTGGCGGGGGAGCTGTGAGCGTCCTGCGCGCCGCCCGCTCGCCCGAGCTGCCGCCACTGCCCACCGTCGTCGTGCCGCTGGGGTCGGTGGAGCAGCACGGTCCGCACCTGCCGCTGGGCACCGACACCACCGTGGCCTGCGCCGTGGCCGAGGCCGCCGTCGACGAGCTGGGCGACCTGCTGCTCGCCCCCGCCCTGGCCTACGGCGCCAGCGGTGAGCACGAGGGGTTCCCCGGCACGATCTCCCTGGGCACCGAGGCGCTGACCGGGCTGCTGGTCGAGTACGGCCGCTCCGCCGGGCGGTGGGCCGGACGGCTGCTGGTGGTCAACGGCCACGGCGGCAACCTGGAGGCGCTGCGCAGCGCCGTCCCGCTGCTCCGCCAGGAGGGCCGGGACGTCGCCTGGTTCCCCTGCGGCGTCCCCGGCGGCGACGCGCACGCGGGCCGGACCGAGACCTCGCTGCTGTTGCACGTGGAACCGCGCACCGTGCGGGAGGACCTCGCCGAGCCCGGGGAGACGACGCCGATCGGTGCGCTGCTGCCCCGGCTGCGGGCCGAGGGCGTGGCCGGGGTCAGTCCGAACGGCGTGCTGGGTGACCCGACCGGGGCCTCCGCCGGGGAGGGCGCCGTCCTGCTCGCCGGGATGGTCGACCGGCTGGTCGGCGCCGTCCGCACCTGGCGGGTCGACCCGGCCGGGCGGCTGCTGGGCTGAGCGCGGCACCGCGGCGGACGTAGGGTCCCGCCGTGGCGGTGGAGACCAACGGCATCAACGTGATCGCCGAGGACGAACGGCGGGGCACCCCCAGGCAGCTGTTCTGGCCCTGGTTCGGGGCCAACGTCAGCGTGCTGGGGTTGTCCTACGGCTCGTTCGTGCTCGGCTTCGGCATCTCGTTCTGGCAGGCCACGCTGGCCGGGCTGGTCGGGATCGTCGTCAGCTTCGCGCTGTGCGGGTTCATCGCGATCGCCGGCAAGCGCGGCTCCGCGCCCACCCTGGTGCTGTCCCGGGCGGCGTTCGGGGTGCACGGCAACCGGGTGCCGGCGGTGCTCTCCTGGGTGCTGACCGTCGGCTGGGAGACGGTGCTCACCAGCCTGGCGACCCTGGCCACCGCGACGGTGTTCACCCAGCTCGGCTGGGGCGGCGGGACGGCGACGACGGTGGTCGCGCTGCTGGTCGTCGCCGGGCTCGTGGTGGTCGGCGGCGTGCTGGGCTTCGACACGATCCTGCGGATGCAGACGGTGATCACCGTGGTCAGCGGCGTGCTGACCGTGGTCTACCTGGTGCTCGTGCTGCCGCAGGTCGACTGGGCCGCGGTCGGTGCGGTGCCCGCCGGGTCGACGGCGTTCGTCGTCGGCGCGCTGGTCTTCGTGATGACCGGCTACGGCTTCGGCTGGGTCAACGCCGCGGCCGACTACAGCCGCTACCTGCCGCGCACCGCCTCCAGCCGCGGCGTCGTCGGCTGGACCACGTTCGGCTCCGCGCTGGCCCCGGTGGTCCTGCTCGTCACCGGCCTGCTGCTGGCCGCCTCGGACAGCGACCTCGCCGCCGCCATCGGCGCCGACCCGATCGGCGCGCTGGGCGAGCTGCTGCCGACCTGGTTCCTGGTGCCCTTCGTCGTCGTGGCGGTGCTCGGCCTGGTCGGTGGCGCGCTGCTGGACATCTACTCCTCCGGCCTGGCCCTGCTGGCCGCCGGTGTCCGCATCCCGCGCGCGGCCGCGGCCGGCGTCGACGGCGTGCTGATGGTGCTGGGCGCCGTCTGGGTGGTCTTCGTCGCCGAGGGCGACTTCATCGTGCAGTTCCAGGGCTTCCTGATCACCCTGGGCGTCCCGGTCGCCGCCTGGTGCGGGGTGGTGCTGGCCGACATCGCGCTGCGACGCCGCGACTACGCCGAGGCCGACCTCTACGACGCCCGGGGCCGCTACGGCTCGGTCCCGCCGGTGCCGCTGGCGCTGCTGGTCGTCGGCACGCTGCTGGGCTGGGGCCTGGTCACCAACGCGATGGCCGGCTGGCTGGACTGGCAGGGCTACCTGCTGGGTCCGCTGGGCCTGGGCGGTCGCACCGGGGACTGGGCCTACGCCAACCTCGGGGTGCTGCTCGCCCTGCTCGTCGGGTTCCTGGGCACCCTGGCCCTCCGGCGGCCCGCGGTGGCGGCGCAGGAACTGGTCTGACCAACTCCGACCAGACATCCTGGGCGTCATGACCACGGTCGTCAGCGTGTACGACGCCGAGGCGCAGCTGTCCGCGCTGCTCAAGCGGGTCGAGGCGGGTGAGGAGATCGTCATCTCCCGGCACGGGCGGTCCGTGGCGAGGCTGGCCCCGATCGTGGACGCCGTCCCGAGCCGCGCCCCCGGACGCTGGAAGGGCCAGATCCAGATGGCGCCGGACTCCGACGAGTCCACCGAGCAGGACGAGAAGGACTGGTACGGCGAGTGAGGTTCCTGCTCGACACCCACGTCCTGGTCCGGTGGGCCGGAGGGGACGAGTCACTGCTCCCGGACCCGGTGCGGCGGGCACTGGCCGACTCGACCGACGACGTGTTCTTCTCGGCGGTCACCACCGCCGAGCTGGCGGTCGAGTCCGCTCTCGGCAAGCTCGACGTCGCCGACCACCTGCTCGGGACCAGCCCGGACGAGTCGTTCACGGAACTGCCCCTCACGTCGGCACACGCAGCGGTGCTGGCTCACCTCCCGCCACACCACCGGGACCCCTCCGACCGGATGCTCATCGCCCAGGCCCTCGTCGAGGGGCTGGTCCTCGTCACCGTGGACGACTCCGTCCACAGGTACGACGTCCCGGTCTCCCCGCCCCGGTGAGGCCGGCGCCCGACGCCCGGCTGCCCGACGGGTTCGCCGTCGTCCTGGACCCCCGCACCCGGCACCGGGACGACGGCGGGACCCTGCTCGGCGGCTCCCCGCTGCGGCTGCTGCGGCTCACCCCGCGCGCCCGCGCGCTGCTGGTCGAGGGCGGGCTCACCGTGCGGGACCGGACGACGGGCACCCTGGCCGCCCGGCTGCTGGACAGCGGCCTGGCCCACCCCCGGCCGACGCCGGTGGTCCCCGCCGACGTCACGGTGGTCGTGCCGGTCAAGGACCGGGCCGCCGAGCTGGACCGGCTGCTGGCCGCGCTGCGCGCCGACCCGGAGACCGCGGACCTCCCTGTCACCGTCGTCGACGACGGGTCCGCGGACCCGGCCGGGCTCGCCGCGGTCAGCGCCCGGCACCGGGCCGACGTGCTCCGGCACGACACCAGCCGGGGCCCCTCGGCCGCCCGGAACGCCGGACTGCGGGCGGCCCGGACCGGTGCCGTCGCCTTCCTGGACTCCGACTGCGTGCCGCGACCGGGCTGGCTCGGGGTGCTCGCCGCGCACCTCGCCGACCCCCGGCTGGCCCTCGTGGCACCGCGGATCTCGGCGCTGCCGGGGGAGCGGCCGGGCTGGGTCACCGGCTACGAGGACGCCGTCAGCGCGCTGGACATGGGGGACCACCCGGCCGCCGTCGCCCCGCTGACCGGGGTGTCCTACGTGCCCAGTGCCGCCCTGCTGGCCCGCCGGGAGGCCCTCGGCGACGGTTTCGACGAGTCCATGCAGGTCGCCGAGGACGTCGACCTGGTCTGGCGGCTGGCCGCCGCCGGCTGGCGGGTCCGCTACGAACCGGCCGCCCGGGTCGCCCACGAGCACCCCGCCCGGACCGGGGAGTGGCTGCGCCGCCGCGCCTTCTACGGCACCGGTGCGGCACTCCTGGCCCAGCGGCACGGCTCGGCGGTGGCCCCGGTGGTGATGTCGCCGTGGTCGGCGGCGGCCTGGGCGCTGGTGCTGCTCGGCGGCCGGGCGGGGGCGCTGGCCGCGGCCGGGGTGCTCGCGGTGGCCACGCGGGGACTGGCCCGTCGGCTGGGGGACCCGCCACCGACCGGGCTGGCCGCGACGCTGGTCGTCCGCGGGTCGTTCGCGGCCGGCCGGACGCTGGCCCGCTCGGTCACCCGGCACCACTGGCCGCTCGCCGTCCCGCTGCTGGGCAGCCGGCGGGCCCGCCGGCTGGTGCTGCTGGCCGCCACCGTGGACGCCGTCGGGGCCTGGTGGCCGCACCGGCAGCGGGTCGGGCTGCTCCGCTTCGCCGCGGCCCGCCGGCTGGAGGACCTGGCCTACGGCGTGGGCCTCTGGCGCGGGGCCTGGCGGGCCCGGGACGTCCGGGCGCTGCTGCCCGCGAGGCCGCCGCGCGGCTGAGCGCCGACGTGAACAGCGGGTGACGTCGGGCGGGTCGGGGAACAGGACCGTCCGCCGGTGGCTTGGCGTCTGCTGTGTCCTCCTCCGGGGCGGCACGACGACGACGCGAGGAGCACCGCCATCAGCACCGCCACCGACACCCAGCAGACCGCCCGCACGGGCACGAAGCCGCCGCCCGGTCGGGCCAAGCTGGCCCTGACCCTGGGCGCCTTCGTCGCGCTGGGGCCGCTCACCATCGACATGTACCTGCCGGCGCTGCCGACGATCGCCGAGGACCTGGCGACGTCGTCGGCCACCGTGCAGCTCACCCTCACCGGCACCCTGCTCGGGCTCGCCCTGGGCCAGCTGGTCCTCGGCCCGCTCTCGGACCGCTTCGGCCGCAAGCGCCCGCTGATCGCCGGCACCGCGCTGCACGTGGTCGCCTCGCTGCTGGTGCTCATCGCGCCGAACATCGCCGTCCTGGGGGCCCTGCGCGTGCTGCAGGGCGTGGGCACCGCCGCCGGCGCGGTGATCGCGCTGGCCGTGGTCCGCGACCTCTACACCGGGCGGGCCGCGGCGACGCTGCTGTCCCGGCTGTTCCTGGTCATCGGCGCGGCGCCCGTCCTCGCGCCCACGCTGGGCGGGGAGCTGCTGCGCTACACCTCCTGGCGGGGCGTCTTCGTCGCGCTGGCCGTCTACGGCCTGCTGCTGGTGCTCGTCGTCGGCGCCGCGCTGCCGGAGACGCTGCCGCCCGAGCGACGGGCCGCGGCCGGGCTCGGCGTCACCGTCCGGGCCTACGCCGGGCTGTTCCGCGACCGGGTGTTCGTGGGTCTCGTCGTCGTCGCCGGGCTGACCATGGCCGGGTTGTTCAGCTACGTCTCCGGTGCCTCCTTCGTCTACCAGGACGAGTTCGGGCTCGACGAGCAGCAGTTCGGGCTGCTCTTCGGTGCCGGTGCGATCTGGCTGATCGGGGCCACCCAGTTCAACCCGCTGCTGCTGCGCCGCTTCCAGCCCCAGGCGATCCTGGTCGGCGGCCTGGCCCTGGCCGGGGCCGCCGGCGTCGTCCTGCTGGTGCTCGCCTCCACCGGCACCGGCGGCCTGTTCGGCGTCGCGATCCCGATCTGGGTCGTGCTCGCCGGCAGCGGCCTGGCCCTGCCCAACGCCCCGGCCATCGCGCTGAGCCGGCACGGGGAGTCCGCCGGCACCGCCGCCGCGATGCTCGGCGCCGTCCAGTTCGGCGTCGGCGCCGTCGTCGCCCCGCTGGTCGGGGTGCTGGGCAACGACGGCGCCGCCATCGGCACCGTCGTGGTCGCCGCCTTCGCCCTCGCGGGGGTCGTGCTGGCCACCGTCGTGCGGCCGTGGCAGCTGCCGGCCTGGGAGACCGGCGACTGACCCCTCCCCCCGCCGGGGACGGCACTCCTGGCGTAATCGGGTCGCACCGGTCACGATGGGCGTGACATGAGCCACTGGGCGGGCACGACGGGGCAGGGTGACGCGTGACGACGCTGAACCCCTGGTTCGCGCTGCCCGACGGCGCGCCCACCGCCGTGGCCACCCGCCGGCTGCGGGCCGCCCACGAGGCGATGGTCACCCGGGGCGGCGCCCCCCGCCGGGACCAGGTGCGCTCGGTGGTCTGGGACTCCTGGCGCCGCAGCCTGGGCAACGGCGTCGACCCCGACGGTGCCCCGCCCCCGGTCGACCTGCTCGACGACGAGCTGCTGGCCTACCGCGAGGCGCACCCGCTGGCCGCGGTCATGCCGGTCATCCGCCGGCTGCTGGTCGCCGATGCGGAGGCCGACAAGATGATCGTCGCGGTCACCGACGCGGCCGGCCGGATGCTCTGGGTCGAGGGGGACTCCCAGCTGCGTGGCCAGGCCGAGCGGATGCACTTCGTGGCCGGCGCCCGCTGGGGCGAGGACGTCGCCGGCACCAACGCCCCGGGCACCGCCCTGGCCCTGGACACCCCGGTGCAGATCTACGGCGGCGAGCACTACAGCCGCCCGGTGCAGCACTGGAGCTGCTCGGCGGCCCCGGTGCACGACCCGGTCACCGGCCTGGTGCTGGGCGCCATCGACGTCACCGGCGGGGACCACGTCGCCAGCCCGCACGTGCTCACCCTCGTCCGGGCCACCGTCGCCGCCGCGGAGTCCGAGCTGCGCTGGCTGCACCGCGACCAGCTGGGGCGCTCGTCCGCGCCGCCGCCGGCCGCCCGGCCGGTCAGCCCGCTGCTGGAGGTGCTGGGCCGCGAGCGCGCCCGGCTCACCACCCCGGCCGGACGCACCGAGCTGTCGTTGCGGCACTCCGAGCTGCTCCTGCTGCTGGCCGAGGCCGCCGTCGCCGGTGAGGGCCGCAGCGCCGAGCAGCTCGCCGTCGAGGTGCACCCCGGGGACGCCGCCGCGGTCACCGTGCGCGCCGAGCTGTCCCGGCTGCGCCGGCTGCTCGGGGAGGGCACCGAGCTGCTGGGCTCCCGGCCCTACCGGTTGACCAGCGCGCTGGACACCGACCTGGACCAGGTCCGCCGGCTGCTGGCCCGCGGCGCCGTGGGCCCCGCGCTCGAGCGCTACCCGGGGGCGCTGCTGCCCCGCTCGGAGGCCCCCGGCGTGCGCACCGCGCGGGCCCGGCTCACCGGCTCGCTGCGCTCGGCCGTGCTGCGCTCCCAGCGCCCGGAGCTGCTGCTGCGCTACAGCCGGCTGCCCGAGGCCGCCGACGACGCCGCCGTCTGGCAGGGCCTGCTCGACGTCCTCCCGGTGAGCTCCCCGCGGCGGGCGGCCGCCGCCGGCCAGCTGTTGCGGCTGCGGCGTCCCTCCCGCTGACCGGCCCGACCGGCCGACGGGCGGAATGGCCCGCGCCCCGCTGCCCTTGGCCTGCTCCGTGAGCACCGAGCCCCTGAGCGCCGAGCCCCTGAGCGCCGAGCCCCTGAGCGCCGAGCCCTTGAGCACCGAGCCCCTGAGCGCCGAGCCCGCCGCGACGGCGACCCGACCCGTGACGCCCCGGGGTCTCGGCCGGCTGCAGGTGGCGCTGGCGATCGGCGCGTTGAGCCTGGGCGGTTTCGGCATCGGGGTCAGCGAGTTCGTCACCATGGGCCTGCTGCCCGAGATCGCCCGCGGTGTCGACGTCGACATCCCCAGCGCCGGCCACCTGGTGTCGGCCTACGCGCTCGGCGTCGTCGTCGGGGCGCCGGTCATCGCGACCACCGCCGCCCGGCTGCCCCGCCGGGCCCTGCTGCTGGGCCTGCTGGCCGCGTTCCTGGCCGGCACCGTGCTCACCGTGCTCGCCCCCGGCCAGGGGACGCTGCTGGTCGCCCGCTTCCTGGCCGGGCTGCCGCACGGTGCGTACTTCGGCGTCGCGTCGCTGGTCGCCGCCTCGCTGGTGGCCCCGGGCCTCAAGGGCCGGGCGGTGAGCGCGGTGATGCTCGGGCTGGCCGCGGCCAACCTCGCCGGCGTCCCCGCCGCCACCTGGCTGGGGCAGCAGCTGGGCTGGCGGTCGGCCTTCGTGGCGGTCGCGGTGGTCGCCGTCCTCACCGCGGTGGCCGTCGTCGCCGTCGTACCGCGGACTCCGGGGACCCCGGAGGCCACCGTGCGCACCGAGCTGGCCGCGCTGCGGTTGCCCCAGGTCTGGCTGACCATCGGGGCCGCGGTGTTCGGCTTCGGCGGGGTGTTCGCGCTCTACGCCTACATCGCGCCGATCACCACCGAGGTCACCGGCGCCGGCGCGGGCTTCGTGCCCGTGGTGCTGCTGGCCTTCGGCATCGGCGGCGTGTTGGGCACCCTGCTGGGCGGGAAGCTGGCCGACGTCGCGCTGTTCCGCTCGCTGGTCGGGGCGATGGTGGCGACCGGTCTGCTGCTGGGCCTGATGGGCGTCGCCGCCCTGCACCCGGTGTCCCTGCTGGTCGTCGCGTGCCTGGTCTCGGTGGTGACCTCGGTGCTCGTGGTGACCCTGCAGCTGCGCCTGATGGAGGTCGCCGGGGACGCCGAGCTGATCGGCGCGGCGGCCGGGCACTCGGCCCTGAACGCGGCCAACGCGCTGGGCGCGCTGCTCGGCGGGTCGGTCATCGCGGCGGGCCTGGGGTACCGCGCGACGTCGCCGGTGGGCGTGGCGCTGGCCGTCGTCGGGCTCGGGGTGCTCGCCGTCTCGGCGGTGCTGCGGCGCCGGGAGGCCCGTCAGCTGCAACGGCCTGCAACGTTGCCCCCGCGGGCGACTGCGGACGCCTGAGGCCGGATCGCCCGTGCTTGCGGCCCCGAGTGGGTCGCAGCGACGCCCGTGCGGGTGTGGTCCTCGCGTCGTCGACAGGTAAGCGTGGCCTAAGGACTGTGTGCGTCGGCACACTCCAGGGCGGAGCGGGTGACCGCTGCCACAGCACCCTGCAACGAGGCGGAGGACATGACGCAGATCAACGTGCGGGTCGACGGGGCGTCCTACTCGGACGACGTCGAGCCCCGGACCCTCCTGGTCCACTACCTGCGAGAGCAGCTCGGCAAGGTCGGCACGGTCGTCGGCTGCGACACCAGCAACTGCGGCGCCTGCACCGTGCACCTGGACGGCGAGAGCGTGAAGTCCTGCACCGTCCTGGCCGTGCAGGCCGACGGCAGCGAGGTCACCACCATCGAGGGCGTCGCCGACGGCGCCACCCTGCACCCGGTGCAGAAGGCCTTCCACGAGCAGCACGGACTGCAGTGCGGCTACTGCACGCCCGGGATGATCATGGCCTCGATCGACCTGCTCAAGAACAACCCGGACCCCAGCGAGCACGAGATCCGCGAGGGCATCGAGGGCAACCTCTGTCGCTGCACCGGCTACCAGAACATCGTCAAGGCGGTCCAGCAGGCCGCCGGCGAGATGAGCTCGGCGGGCGCCCACTCCGTCGAGACGACGGGAGCGCAGGCATGACCCTCACCGAGGACCCGAGCACCGCGACACCGGACGCCCCGGCCAAGGAGGTCGGTTCGGCGCGACTCCGCAAGGAGGACGCCCGGCTGATCACCGGCAAGACCACCTGGACCGACAACATGGTCCTGCCCGGCATGCTCTACATGTCGGTGCTGCGCAGCCCCATCGCGCACGCGACGATCAGCAACCTGGACGTCAGTGCGGCGAAGGACCGGCCCAACGTGGTCGCGGTCTACACCGGCCAGGACTTCAAGGACGAGCAGGGCTCGATCCCCTGCGCGTGGCCGGTCACCCCCGACATGGTCAACCCGGGGCACCCCTCGATCGCCGTGGACAGCGTCAACCACGTCGGTGAGGCCGTGGCGATCGTGGTGGCCCGCAGCCGCACCGCCGCCGTGGACGCCGTCGAGGCCATCGACGTCGACTACGAGCCCCTCCCGGTCGTGCTGGACATGGAGGAGGCGGTGAAGGAGGGCTCGGCGCTGGTCCACGACCACACCGAGTCCAACACCAGCTACCACTTCGTCTTCGACGCCGGCGAGGCCGGCACGGGCACCGACACCGACGCCGCGTTCGACGCCGCCGAGGTCGTGGTGTCCCGCCGCTTCGTCCAGCAGCGCCTCATCCCGGCGTTCATGGAGCCGCGTTCGGTCGTCGTCGGGGTCACCGGCGACAACTACACCCTGTGGTCGGCCACCCAGATCCCGCACATCCTGCGCGTGATGGCGGCGCTGACCACCGGCATCCCCGAGCACAAGCTGCGCGTCATCGCCCCCGACGTGGGCGGCGGCTTCGGCGGAAAGCTGCAGGTCAACCCGGAGGAGATCCTGGCCCTGCTGATCGCGCGCCGCCTGGGCAAGCCGATCAAGTGGACCGAGACCCGCTCGGAGTCCCTGATGACCGCCCACCACGGGCGCGACCAGGTCCAGTTCATCGACGTCGCCGCCGACCGCGAGGGCAACGTCAAGGGCCTGCGGGTCCGGCTGCTGGCCGACATGGGCGCCTACCTGCGCCTGATCACCCCGGGTGTGCCGGCGCTGGGCGCCTTCATGTTCCCGGGCATCTACAAGTTCCCGGCCTACCGCTTCGAGTGCGACGGCGTCTTCACCAACAAGGTGCCCACCGACGCCTACCGCGGCGCCGGCCGGCCCGAGGCGACGTTCGCGATCGAGCGGATCATGGACGAGCTCGCCGTCGAGCTGTCCATGGACCCGATGGAGCTGCGCCGCAAGAACTGGATCAACGCCGAGGAGTTCCCGTTCACCACGGTGGCCGGGCTGTCCTACGACTCCGGTGACTACGAGCAGGCCACCCAGGCCGCGCTCGAGCTGCTGGGCTACGACGAGCTGCGGGCCGAGCAGGCGCGCCGCCGCGAGTCCGGCGACCCGGTCCAGCTGGGCATCGGCATCTCCACGTTCACCGAGATGTGCGGCCTGGCCCCCTCCCGGGTGCTCGGCTCGCTGTCCTTCGGCGCCGGCGGCTGGGAGCAGGCCTCCATCCGGATGCTGCCCACCGGCAAGGTCGAGGTCGTCACCGGCTCCACCCCGCACGGCCAGGGCCACGAGACGGCCTGGAGCCAGATCGTCGCCGACGAGCTGGGCGTGCCCTTCGACGACGTCGAGGTGCTGCACGGTGACACCGCCGTCAGCGCCCGCGGCCTGGACACCTACGGCTCGCGCTCGCTGGTCGTCGGTGGCACCGCGGTGGTCAAGGCCGCCGAGAAGGTCGTCGCCAAGGCCCGCAAGGTCGCCGCGCACCTGCTCGAGGCCAGCGAGGACGACCTGGAGTTCTCCGGTGGCCGCTTCTCGGTCAAGGGGACGCCGGGCGCCGGGCTCGCCATCCAGGAGATCGCGCTGGCGATCTTCGCCTCGCACGACTACCCGGAGGGCATCGAGCCCTCGATCGACGCCGAGGCCGCGTTCGACCCGACGAACTTCTCCTTCCCGCACGGCACCCACCTGTGCGCGATGGAGGTCGACACCGACACCGGCTTCGTCAAGATCCGCAAGTACGCCTGCGTCGACGACATCGGGAACATCGTCAACCCGATCATCGTCGAGGGGCAGATGCACGGCGGGCTCGCCCAGGGCATCAGCCAGGCCCTGTACGAGGAGGCCATCTACGACGCCGACGGCAACCTGACCACCGGCACGTTCGTGGACTACCTGGTGCCCTCGGCGATGGACCTGCCGCACTTCGACACCGGCAACACCACGCACGCCGCCCCGGACAACCCGCTGGGTGCCAAGGGCGTCGGCGAGGCCGGCTGCATCGCCAGCACCCCGGCCGTGGTCAACGCCGCGCTGGACGCCGTCCGGCACCTGGGCGTGAAGGACATCCTGATGCCGATGACGCCCGAGCGGGTCTGGCGGGCCATCCACCAGGGCGGGGACGGCGGGGCCCGCGCTGCCGAGGGCAGCAACGCCTACGGCGGCGCCCGCACCACCGAGTCCGGCATCGAGGAGGCAGCCAAGTGATCCCAGCGTCGTTCGCCTACGCCCGCCCCACCACCGTCGACGAGGCCCTGCAGGCCATCGCCGCCGGCGGGGAGGACGTGAAGATCCTGGCCGGTGGGCAGTCGCTCATCCCGGTCATGCGGCTGCGGCTGGCCGCACCGGAGACGGTCGTGGACATCACCCGGGTGACCGAGCTGCGCGGCGTCCGCGAGGACGGCGACAGCCTGGTCATCGGTGCGATGACCACCCACCACGACGTGATCACCGACCCGTTGATCGCGCAGTACGGGAAGCTGATCGCCGAGGCCACCGAGACCGTGGCCGACCCCGCCGTCCGGCACCGCGGGACCTTCGGCGGCGCCCTGGTGCACGCCGACCCGGCCGGTGACCTGCCGGCCGTGGCGCTGGCCCTGGACGCCGAGTTCGTCATCGCCGGTCTCGGCGGCGCGCGGCGCACGGTGCCGGCCACGGAGTTCTTCGTGGACTACCTGACCACCGCGCTGGCCGACGGTGAGCTCCTCGTCGAGGTCCGGGTGCCCAAGCTGGGCAGCGACTGGGGCGTCCGGTACGAGAAGTTCAACCGGGTGGCCCAGGCGTGGTCGATCGTGGCCGTCGCCGCGGCCGTCCGCCGGGAGGGCTCGCGCATCACCGAGGCCCGCATCGGACTGACCAACATGGGGTCCACCCCGATCCGCGCCCGCGCGGTCGAGGCGGCCCTCGTGGGGGCCGACGTCAGCCTGGAGACGGTCACCGCGGCCGCCGCCCAGGCCGCCGAGGGCACCGAGCCCAGCAGCGACCTGAACGCCCAGGCCGACTACCGCCAGCACCTCGCCCGGGTGCTCACCCGACGAGCTGTGACCGCGGCCGCTGGGCTGTAGCGTCGGATCAAGGCCCCACCACAGCAGTTCCTCGTGCACCGGCCGGCCCGTCCCGAGAGGGGCGGGCCGGCCGTTGTCCGCCACCCACCTGGAGGTCCAGCAGTGCAGTTGGAGAACTCGTTCATCGTCCCCGTGCCCATCGACGACGCCTGGCGGGTGCTGCTGGACATCGAGCGGATCGCGCCCTGCATGCCCGGCGCGGCCCTGGACTCCGTCACCGGTGACGACTTCACCGGGCGGGTCAAGGTCAAGCTCGGCCCGATCAACCTGACCTACGCGGGCAAGGCCTCCTTCATCGAGAAGGACGAGGCCACCCACAAGGCCGTCATCGACGCCCGCGGCAAGGACCAGCGCGGCAACGGCACGGCCGCCGCCGTCGTGACCGCGCAGCTGCAGGACGAGGGCACCTCGACCCGGGTCAACGTGCTCACCGACCTCAACATCACCGGCCGCCCGGCCCAGTTCGGCCGCGGCGTGATGACCGACGTGGGGAACAAGCTGCTGGGCCAGTTCGCCGACAAGCTCGCCGCCCAGCTGGGCACCAGCGACGAGCAGCACGCCCTGGACCAGGCCGCCGCTGCCGAGAAGCAGGAGCCCACCGTCAAGGGCGCGGTCGCCGAGGCCGCCGCGACGGCTGCCGGTGCCGTGGGCGAGGTGGCCGAGTCGGTCGCCTCGACCGACGCCGACAACCCGGTCGCGGAGGCCGCCCGCACCGCCGGGGCGGCCACCGCCCAGGCCGCCGACAAGGCCGCGGACAAGGCATCCTCGGCCGCGAAGGCACCCAGCAAGCCGCCGTCGGGCACCACCGCCCCGCCGAACAAGCCCGGCACCTCCGGCCCGGCCGCCTCGCGCCCGCGCCCGGTGCAGTCCGAGCCCGAGCCGATCGACCTGCTCGAGGTCGCCGGCGGTGCTGCGTTCACCCAGTTCGCCAAGCCCGCCGCGATCGGCGTCGGTGCCCTGGTCCTGGTGGCACTGGTGGTCCGCCGCTTCCGCCGCTGAGCCCTGCACGTCCCGACCGCCCGGCACCTGCCCGTCAGGTGCCGGGCGGTCGTGCGTCCAGGGGCAGGTGCGTCCGGCTCGGGTGAGGGCGGCTCAGCCGAGGGTGGGCAGCCAGCCGGCGACGGCGGCGCGGACGGCGTCCGGGTCGGCCTTCATCGCGTGGTCGCCGCGGACGGGGGCCACCAGCGCCGGGTGACCGGCCAGCGCGGCGGTCACCTCGTCGGGCCCGCCGAAGGCGTCGGTGCGGCCCTGCACCACCAGCGTGGGGACGACGACGCCGGTCAGCTCGGCGATCCGGGTCTTCTCCGGCCTGCCGGGCGGGTGCAGCGGGAACGCCAGGCACAGCACACCGGCCGCGCCCAGTGCGGCGGCGGTCCGGCAGGCCACCCGGGCACCGGCGCTGCGGCCCCCGAGGACGACCGGGCCGGCCAGCAGGTCGGTGACCCCGGCGTGCACCGCCAGCCAGCCCTCGTCCAGCCGGGGCGGGGCGGGGGCGATCCGCTTGCCGGCGACCCGC
The DNA here is from genome assembly GCF_001424485.1 of Modestobacter sp. Leaf380. GTDB lineage: Bacteria > Actinomycetota > Actinomycetes > Mycobacteriales > Geodermatophilaceae > Klenkia. Next base: position 147,478 of record NZ_LMQC01000019.1, on the reverse strand, counting down.
CAGGGCTGCTCGACCCGCAGCACCCGCCACCCGGCGTCCGTGCCGGCCGCGGTGGCGGCCAGCAGGTCCGGGGCCTCGATGCCGCCGCCGGCGCCGTGCCCCAGCAGCAAGATGCCGACGACGGCCCCGGCCGGCTCGTCGACGGTGACCCGCGCGGGGCCGTGCGGGGTGTCGACGAGCCGCTGCACCGGGGTCAGGCGACGGGCTTGCGCTGCAGCGGGGGCATCGCGAAGCCGTCGGCGACGTGCGCGGACAGCTCCAGGAACGCCTGCCGGGCGGGCGCGCCGACCCGGTCCAGGTCGATGAGCCCGCCGGTGACCAGGTGCTGGTCGTAGGGGATCTCGACCACGGCGCGGCAGCGGGCGGCGAAGTGGTCCCGGACCATGCCCATGTCGACGTCGCCGGTGTTGGGCCGGACGCTGGAGATGACGGCGACCGAGCGGGACACGAGCTCCTCGTGGCCGTGCGCGATCAGCCAGTCCAGGGTCTTGCTGGCCCGGCTGGCGCCGTCCACGGAGGGCGCGCCGACGACGACGAGGGAGTCGGCGATGGCCAGCGTCCCGGACATCGCCGAGTGCAACAGGCCGGTGCCCGAGTCGGTCAGGATGATGTTGAAGTAGCGGGCCAGGATGTCCGCGACGGTGCGGTACTCCTCCTCGCTGAACGCCTCGGACAGCGCCGGGTCCTGGTCGGAGGCGAGCACCTGCAGGCGACCGGCCAGCGAGGTGAACGCCGAGACGTCGGTGAACGACCGGATCTCCTCGACCGCGGCGAGCAGGTCGCGGACGGTCACGTCGGTGACGTTGGTCAGCCGCTCGGCCAGGGTGCCGGCGTCGGGGTTGGCGTCGACGGCGACGACCCGGTCCCCGCGGTGGTGGGCCAGCGTGAGGCCCAGGCAGCAGGTGGTGGTGGTCTTGCCGATGCCGCCCTTGAGGCTGACGACGGCGATCCGGTTGCTGCCACGCACCGGCGTGGTCACCCGGGCGACCAGCGCCCGGTGCTCGACCTCGGCGGGGGAGAGCCCCGGGTTGTAGGTGCCGCCGCTGGCCTTGTGCACGAACCGGCGCCAGCCCCGGGTCGGGGTCTCGGTGGTCTGGCGCAGCAGCGACTGGGAGGTCAGGGACGGCGGCGGGCCGGCCGACTGCTGGCCCTGCGGCTGCCAGCTCGAGGACGTGCTGCCCTGGCTGCCCCACCCGCCGGAGGACGGCTGCTGCTGACCCCACTGCTGGCCCTGCTGGCCGGACTGGTCCTGCGGGGCGGGCTGGCCGTAGGGGCCCTGCTGTCCCTGCGGCTGGCCCTGCGGCTGGCCCTGGGGCGGGGTGGCCGGGGACTGGTGCCGGGCACCGTCCTGCTGCTCCCAGGGACGGGCGCCGGGCGGGGGCTCCCACGCCTGCTGCTGAGGGGCCTGCTGCTGAGGGGCCTGCTGCTGCGGAACCTGCTGCTGCGGGGCCTGCTGCTGCGGGGCCGACGGCTGTCCCGGGGTCGCGGTGGGGGACTGCCAGGCGCCGCTGGGCTCCCAGGCCGGCGGCGGCTGGTCGGCCGGGCGCCAGGAGGCCGCGCCGTTCTCCGCGGCGGGCGCCGGGCTCGCGGGCTGGGCCGGGCTCGCGGGCTGGGCCGGGCTCGCGGGCTGGGCCGGGCCCGCGGGCTGGGCCGGGGTGCTCGCGCTCTCGGCCTGCGCGTCCTGCTGCCAGGACGGCGGCTGCTGCCAGGAGGCGATCTGGTCCTGCTGGGTCTGCTCCCAGCTGCGCTCGTCGGCCGGCGTGGTGGGCTGCGCGGCGGACTGCTCCCACGACGCGGCCGCCGGGGCGGCGGCGGGGGTCTGCCAGCTGGACTGCTCCCAGCTCGCCGACTGCGCCCAGTCCGCGGCAGCCGGTGCCGGCTCGGGGGAGCCGTCGAGCCGGATCTCCCGGGTGGACTCGGTGGGGCTCTCGGTCCCGCTGCCGGACCAGCTGTCCACCGAGGCCTGCCACCGGTCGCCGTCGGTGCGGCGCGGGGCGTCCTGCGAGGGGGCCTCGACGTCGTCCCCGGCGGCTCGGCCGGCGTCGTCGTCGGCTCGGCGGTCGTCTGGGCGGTCGGACACGGGTGGCCCCCATCGTGGTCTGCATCGTGCTCGGAGAGGCACCGGCGAGGCGCCGGTGAGCGTCGCGGTCACGCTAGTGCAGCCATCCGGTCCCGGCAGGTCCGCTCACCCGGTGGGGGGCAGTGCCAGCAGGCCGCGGACCACCTCGACGAGGTCCGCGCCGCGCACGTGCGGCTCGCCGAACACCGCGGCGTGCCGACGCTCGGCCCGGGCGGCCCAGCCACCGGTCAGCCCGGCCTGCTGGGCGCCGTGCACGTCCCACGCGTGGACGGCGACCAGCGCCAGGTCCGCCGGGACGACGTCGCACACCCCCGCGGCCCACAGGTACACCTCGCGGGCCGGCTTCCAGGCCCGGATCGCCTCCGAGGACAGCGACCGCTCGACCAGGTGGTCCACCCCGCCGCGGGCCAGGCCGGCCTCGGCGACCCCGGGTGCGCCGTGGGTCAGCGTGACGGCCCGGACGCCGGCGTCGGCCAGCAGCTGCAACGCCGGGGCGACGTCGGGGTGCGGGGAGAGCCCACCGAAGGCGTCGGCCACGCCGGACCGGTCCGCGGCGGAGAGGTCGGTCAGCTGCGTCAGCGCGGCGTCGAATGCCTCCCGGAAGGAGCACCAGGTGCCGGCGGTGGCCGCGGCGAACCCGGTGCCCAGGGTGCGGGAGAAGACCGTGCCGAACAGCTCGCCGGGCACGCCGTGCGCGACCAGGGCGTCCCGGACGGGGGCCAGGTCCAGCAGCGTCTCGTTGACGTCGAAGGCCACGACCCGCGGCCGGGACCGACCGGTCACGGGGTGTCGACGTCCTCGCGCTCGCCGTGCCGCTCGACGACCCGGTCGGCGGAGTGCCGGCCGGGCGGGCCGGTGCGGCGCTGCTCGCGCTTCTCCTTGACGGCCCGGTAGACGAACCAGACGACGGCACCGACGACGGCCACGTAGATCAGGTAGTCGACGTAGTGCAGGTAGTCGTTGACCACCGGGCCCAGGGCGACCCCGAGCCCGATCAGCAGGCTGTTCCAGATCAGCGACCCGGCCGCGGTGTAGAGCAGGAACTGCGGCCACGGCATCTTCACCACGCCCGCGGGCACCGAGACGAAGCTGCGCACGATCGGCACCATCCGGCCGAAGAACACCGCGGACCGACCGTGCCGCACGAACCAGTCGAAGGTGCGGTCGACGTCCTCGGTCTTGACCAGCGGCAGCCGGTCGAGGAACAGGTGCGAGCGACGGGGGCCCAGCGACCGGCCGACCTGGTAGAGCACCGCAGCTCCGACGACGGACCCGAGGGTGGCGGCCACGATCATCGGGACGAGCAGGCTCGTGTCCTCGCTGATCAGCACCCCGGCCAGGCCGAGGACGGCCTCACTGGGGATCGGCGGGACGACGGTCTCCAGCAGGATCGCGAACCCGACGCCCACCGGGCCCAGGGTCTGGACGACGTCGAGCAGCCACCCGGTGATCCCGCCCTGGTCGGCGGACGCTGCTGCGGCGAGGACGGACATGGGCCCACGGTATCGGCGGGGTCGGCGTCAGGCGCACTACCGTCCGGGGACATGCAGCGCTTCACCGCCCGGGCCGTCGTCGTCGGGGACCGGGCCGGCACCGTCGTCCCCGACGCCGTGCTGGACGTCGAGGACGGCGTCATCAGCTGGGTGGGCCCCGCGGGCGACGCCCCGGAGGCCCCCGGGGCCGAGGTGACCGCCCTCCCCGGCGTCCTCACCCCCGGCATGGTCAACACCCACTCGCACGCGCCGATGGTGCTGTTCCGGGGGCAGGGCGAGGGCCTGCCGCTGGACCGCTGGCTGCGCGAGGTGATGTGGCCGCGCGAGGCCCGGCTGACCCCCGAGGACATCGAGGTCGCGATGACCGCGGCGTCGGCGGAGATGCTGCGGCACGGCGTGACGACCAGCGTGGAGATGTACTTCCAGCCCGAGCGGATCGCGACGGCGGTGCGGGCCACCGGCGCCCGGACGATCGTGGCCAACCCGTTGATCGGCCTGCCCGGCCACGGGACCTTCGACGAGCAGCTGCAGACGGCGGTGTCGCTGGCCGCCTCCTCGGACCCGCAGGTCGAGTTCGGCATCGGCCCGCACTCGGCCTACACGGTGCCCCTGGAGGTCCTCCGGGACGCCGGTGTGGCAGCCCGGGAGCACGGCCTGCTGCTGACGATCCACGTCGCGGAGACCGCCACCGAAGGCGACGAGCTGCTGGCCACCCACGGGCTGAGCGTCCCGCAGCTGCTGGCCGCCCACGACGTCCTCGGTGGCCGGGTGCTGGCCGACCACTGCGTGCACATGGACGACGCCGACCTGGAGCTGTGGCGGGAGTACGACGTCGCTGTCGCGCACTGCCCGGGCTCCAACACCAAGCTGGCCAGTGGCACCGCCCGGCTGCGGGACATGCTGGACCTGGGCATCCGGGTCGGCATGGGCACCGACGGGCCGGCGTCCAACGACAACCTGGACCTCTTCGAGGACCTCCGGCTGGCCGCCCAGCTGGCCCGGCTGCGCGAGCGGGACGCCACCGCGATCACCGCGCCGGAGGCCTTCTGGCTGGCCACCGGCGCGGCCGCGGCCGCCGTCGACCGGCCCGACCTGGGCCAGCTGACCGCGGGCCGGCGCGCGGACCTGGTGCACGTGGACAGCGACGACATCGCCTTCGTGCCGGTCGGGGACCCCACCGACCTGCTCACCCACCTGGTCTGGTCGGTCGGCTCCCGGCACGTGCGCGACACCTGGGTCGCCGGCCGGCAGGTGGTCCGGGACGGCGTCTCCACCACCGTCGACGAGCGGGAGCTGCGTGCGCAGGTGCAGGAGCGGGCGATGCGGCTGGCCGCGGAGGCCCGCGGCTGAGCTCAGGGGCGCAGGTCCACGGTCTGCCCGCGCGCCACCGTCCGCACGACGCCGGGCGCCCGTCGCCGGGCCACCTCCTGCACGAGGGCCCCCAGCGGGTCCCGGAACACCCCGTAGTCGTCGTAGTGCACCGGCACGGTCAGCCCCGGGCGCAGCAGCTCGACCAGGTCGGTGCCCTGACGGGCGTCCATGGTCACCAGGAACGGTCCGATCCTCGTGCCGCCCAGGTGCGGCACCATCGCGTCCAGCGGGCCGCAGCGCTCGAGCACCTCGGCCAGCACCGGGCGCAGCAGGGTGTCCCCGGTGACGTAGCCCCGCCAGGTGACCGCACCGTCCCGGACCAGCTCCAGCACGCTGCCCATCACCTGCGGCAGCAGCCGGGCCAGCGGGCCGGGGCCGTGCACGCCGGGCACCGAGGTGACCCGCAGCGTGGCGCCGTCCCGGTCGAGGGTGGTGGTCTGCCAGGGGCGGAGGTCCTCGGTGGCGGTGAACCCGCGGTCGGCCAGGCAGCGCGCGGCCTCCGGCGTCGTCACCACCCGCAGCGGCCTGGGCAGCTCGGCGGTGGCGACCCGGTCCCAGTGGTCGCCGTGCATGTGGCTGAGCAGCACGGCGTCGAGCTCGGGCAGGTCGGCCGGGGTGATCGCCGGGTCGGTCAGCCGGCGGCTGCGCAGCCCGTACCCCAGGTGGGCGAGCTGGCCGCGGTGCAGGAAGTTGGGGTCGGTGAGCAGGGTGAACGGGCCCAGCCGGAGCAGGGTCGTCGCGGTCCCGCCGAAGGTCAGGGTGACGTCGTCTCCGGGCACCCCGAGGCCCTACCCGGCGTCCCCGGGGCGACTCACCGGTCGGCGAGGAGCTCCGGCAGTCCGGCGACCAGGCCGGCGCACGCTGCCTCGACCTGCCGGTACACGGTGTTGAAGCCCTCGGGGCCCCCGCCGTAGGGGTCCGGGACGGACTGGTCCGGGTCGCCGTCGGGGTCCAGGTCGCGCAGCAGCACGACGCGGGGACGGCGCCGGTCGCCCACCATCTCCTGCAGGTCGGCGAGGTTGGCGGTGTCCATCGCGACGAGCAGGTCGAACTCCCCGACCCGGTCGGCCGTCATCTGCTGGGCCACGTGCCGGGAGGGGTCCAGGCCGTGCGCGCGCAGCTCGGTGGCGGAGCCGGGGTCCATCGGGCCGCCCACGTGCCAGTGCCCGGTGCCGGCCGAGGTGACGACGACCCGGTCCCCGAGCCCCTCGTCCTCGACCATCTGCCGCAGCACCACCTCGGCGATCGGGGAGCGGCAGATGTTGCCCAGGCAGACCATCGAGACGCGGTACGGGTCCTCAGCAGTGCTCACGAACCGAGTCTCCTCCGTCGGTCCCGGCTGGTAGACAAGGGACGTGGCAGAACACCGCTCGGTCGACGAGTCGTTCCTCGCTCTCCCGCTGTCCGCGCTCACCGACGCGGCCCTCACCCGGGCCGTCGACCTGGGCTGCGAGCACGCCGACATCCGGGTGGAGCGGATCCGCACCCAGACGCTGCGGCTGCGCGACGCCCGGGTCGAGGCGGCCGCCGACGGGGAGGACCTGGGCCTGGCCGTCCGGGTCGTGCACGAGGGCACCTGGGGCTTCGCCGCCGGGGTCGTGCTGACCGCCGCGGAGGCGGTCCGGCTGGCCGAGGAGGCGATGCTGGTCGCCCAGGTGTCGGCCGCGGTGAACACCGACCGGGTGGAGCTCGCCCCCGAGCCGGTGTACCCCGACGCCGAGTGGGTCTCGGCCTACGAGGTCGACCCGTTCGCCGTCCCGGAGGCGGAGAAGACCGGGCTGATGGTCGAGCTGTCCGAGCGGCTGCTGGCCGCCGACGGCGTCGAGCACGTGCAGAGCGACGTCATGCACGTCAAGGAGCAGAAGTACTACGCCGACACCGCTGGCACCCGCACCCGCCAGCAGCGGGTCCGGATCCACCCGACGTTCACCGCGCTGACCGTCGACCGGGCCACCGGCGGCTTCGAGTCGATGCGCACGCTGGCCCCGCCGGCCGGGCGCGGCTGGGAGTACCTGACCGGCGACACCTGGGACTGGCGCGGCGAGCTCGCCGAGATCCCCGAGCTGCTGCGGGAGAAGACGAAGGCGCCCTCGGTCGAGGCCGGCCGCTACGACCTGGTCGTCGACCCGTCCAACCTGTTCCTCACCATCCACGAGTCCATCGGGCACGCCACCGAGCTGGACCGGGCGCTGGGCTACGAGGCCGCCTACGCCGGGACGTCGTTCGCGACCGTCGACGGTCTGGGCAGCCTGCAGTACGGCTCGCCGCTGATGAACGTCACCGGGGACCGCACCGCGGTGCACGGCCTGTCCACCGTCGGCTGGGACGACGAGGGCGTCGCCGGCCAGCAGTGGGACATCGTCAGGGACGGCGTGCTGGTCGGCTACCAGGTGGACCGCAACACGGCGCCCAAGGGCGGACTCTCCCGGAGCAACGGCTGCGCCTTCGCCGACAGCGCCGCGCACGTGCCGGTGCAGCGGATGGCCAACGTCTCCCTGCAGCCGGCACCCGGCGGGCCGAGCACCGAGGAGATCATCGCCGGCGTCGACCGCGGGATCTACGTCGTCGGTGACAAGAGCTGGTCGATCGACATGCAGCGGTACAACTTCCAGTTCACCGGGCAGCGGTTCTACCGGATCGAGGGCGGCCAGCTCGCCGGCCAGCTCAAGGACGTCGCCTACCAGGCGACGACGACGGAGTTCTGGGGCTCGATGACCCGGGTGGGCGGTCCGCAGACCTACGTCCTGGGCGGCGCCTTCAACTGCGGGAAGGCCCAGCCGGGCCAGGTCGCGCCGGTCAGCCACGGCTGCCCGAGCGCGCTGTTCGAGAACACGACCATCCTCAACACGGTGCAGGAGGGCGGTCAGTGAGCGCCATGACCGGACAGCAGATCGTCGAGGCCGCGCTGGCCGCCTCCACCGTCGACGGGCAGGTCACCTACGTCGTCGACAGCTCCGAGGCGAACCTGCGCTGGGCCAGCAACAGCCTGACCACCAACGGCGCGATGCGCTCGCGGCAGGTCGTCGTCATCAGCTTCGTCGACGGCGGCGCGGGCATGGCCACCGGCACGGTCGCCCGCACCGGGACCCCGGACGTCGCTGCGCTGGTCGCCGCCAGCGAGCAGGCCGCGCGCGACGCCGGCCCGGCCGAGGACGCCGTGCCGCTGGTCAGCGACGTGCCCCCGGGGTCGGGGGACTGGGACGCCGAGCCCGCCTCCACCTCCATCGAGGTCTTCCGGGACTTCGCCCCCGCGCTGGGCCAGGCCTTCGGCGAGGCCGGCGCCCGCGACGAGCTGCTGTTCGGGTTCGCCGAGCACCAGATGTCCACCACCTACCTGGGCACCTCGACCGGCCTGCGGTTGCGGCACGACCAGCCCACCGGCCGGGTGGAGCTCAACGGCAAGAGCCGCGACTTCGGCCGCTCGGTGTGGGCCGGGGTCGGGACGCGGGACTTCTCCGACGTCTCGGTCGAGGCCCTCGCCGCCGACGTGCAGCGCAAGATGGCCTGGTCCCAGCGCCGGGTCGAGCTGCCGGCCGGCCGCTACGAGACGCTGCTGCCGCCCTCCACGGTCAGCGACCTGATGATCTACGCCTACTGGACGATGGAGGCCCGGGACGCCGACGAGGGCCGCAACGTCTACGCCAGGGCCAGCGGCGGCAACCGGATCGGCGAGCGGATCGCGGCGCTGCCGCTGACCCTGCGCAGCGACCCGAACGAGCCGGGCCTGGAGTGCGCGCCCTTCCAGGTGGTCGGTGGCTCCTCGGGCATGTCCTCGGTGTTCGACAACGGGATGGCCACCCCGGCGATCGACTGGATCTCCGGTGGCACGCTGACCAACCTGATCCGGCCGCGCGCCTGGGCCCTGCAGCAGACCGCCCCGGCCACCGCCGCGCTGGACAACCTGGTGCTGGAGGACCCGACGTCGACGGTGTCGACCGAGGAGATGATCGCCTCCACCGAGCGCGGGCTGCTGCTGACCACGCTCTGGTACATCCGCGAGGTCGACCCGCAGTCGCTGCTGCTCACCGGGCTCACCCGGGACGGCGTCTTCCTCGTCGAGGACGGCGAGGTGACCGGTGCGGTCAACAACTTCCGGTTCAACGAGTCCCCGGTGTCCCTGCTGGGCCGGGCCACCCAGGCCAGCCGCAGCGAGCAGACGCTGCCCCGGGAGTGGAACGACTGGTTCACCCGGGCCCGGATGCCGATGCTGCGGGTGCCGGACTTCAACATGAGCTCCGTCAGCCCGGCCAGCTGAGACGCCGGCCGGCTGAGACCGCGAGGGTGCCCGGTGCCGCCGGGTACCCTCGCCGCGGACCGTGACTGGCGCACAGGTGGGTCACCACCGGGGAGCGGTCCCGTCGTGACGCCGCGCGCCTGGGCACCCACCGGAGCCCGGAGGCACCCCTCATGACCAGCACCCCGTCCACCGTGTCCACCGCGTCCGCGGCGAGCACCGCCTTCCGCAGCGCCCTCGAGGTCATCGCCCAGGTCGAGCCGCGGGTCGCCGCAGCGATCGGCCAGGAGCTCACCGACCAGCGCGAGAGCCTCAAGCTCATCGCCAGCGAGAACTACGCCTCACCCGCCGTGCTGCTGGCGATGGGCAACTGGTTCTCCGACAAGTACGCCGAGGGCACCCCCGGGCGCCGGTTCTACGCGGCCTGCCAGAACGTCGACACCGTCGAGGAGCTGGCCGCCGAGCACGCCCGCGCGCTGTTCGGCGCCGAGCACGCCTACCCGCAGCCGCACTCGGGGATCGATGCGAACCTGGTCGCCTTCTGGTCGATCCTGGCCCACCGGGTGGAGTCCCCGGCCCTCGCCGAGGCCGGGGTGAAGAACGTCGACGCGCTCACCACCGAGGACTGGGCGGTGCTGCGCCGCTCGCTGGGGGACCAGCGGATGCTGGGCATGAGCCTGGACGCCGGCGGCCACCTCACGCACGGGTTCCGGCCCAACATCAGCGGCAAGATGTTCGAGCAGGCCAGCTACGGCACCGACCCGGAGACCGGGCTGATCGACTACGCGGCGCTGCGCGCCCAGGCCCGCGAGTTCCGCCCGCTGGTGCTGGTCGCCGGGTACTCCGCCTACCCGCGGCTGGTCGACTTCGCCGCGATGCGGGAGATCGCCGACGAGGTCGGCGCCACCCTGATGGTCGACATGGCGCACTTCGCCGGACTGGTCGCCGGGAAGGTGCTGACCGGTGACCTGGACCCGGTGGCGCACGCCGACGTCGTCACCACCACCACGCACAAGTCGCTGCGCGGGCCGCGCGGCGGGATGGTGCTGTGCACCGCGGAGTACGCGCCCTCGGTCGACCGGGGCTGCCCGCTGGTGCTCGGCGGGCCGCTGCCGCACGTGATGGCGGCCAAGGCCGTCGCCTTCGCCGAGGCCCGTCGTCCCGACTTCGCGGACTACGCGCAGGCGGTCGTCGCCAACTCCCGGGCGCTGGCCGAGGGGCTGCTGCGCCGCGGCGTCCGGCTGGTCACCGGTGGCACCGACAACCACCTGGTGCTCGCCGACGTCGGGGCCGCCGGCCTGACCGGGCGCCAGGCCGAGGCGGCGCTGCTGGAGGCCGGGCTGGTCACCAACCGCAACGCCGTGCCCGCCGACCCGAACGGCCCCTGGTACACCTCCGGCATCCGGTTCGGCACCCCCGCGCTGACGACCCGCGGGCTGGGGGAGGCCGAGCTGACCGAGGTGGGCGAGCTGGTGGCCGACGTCCTCACCGCCACGCAGGCCGAGGGGGAGTCCAAGGTGCGCTACCGGCTGGACGCCGCCGTCGCCCAGCGCACCCGGGCCCGCGCCGCCGAGATCGTCGGTGCCCACCCGCTGTACCCCGGCGTCGAGCTGGTCTGACCCGCACGCGCGACCGCCCCGCCCCCGGAGCGGGGACGGGGCAGTCGTGGGTGGTGCTCCGGACCGCCGCCCCGGGGCAGGGGACGGCGGTCCGGGGGTGGGTCAGACCTCCTGCAGCTGACGCCGGCGCGAGACCAGCGACAGGCCGAGACCGGCGCCCAGGGCCAGCAGGCCCAGGGACAGCGGGGCGGCGAGGTCGGCACCGGTGTAGGCCAGCGAGTCCGAGGACGAGCCGGCGGCGACGGGCGTGTAGCCGGTGGTGACCGTGTGGACCGCCGCGGCCGAGGCCGGGTGGACGACGGTGACCGGGTGGACGACGGCGACCGGGTGGACGGCGACCGGCGCGACGGCCGGGGCCGCCGGGTGGACGACCGGGGCGGCCGGGGCAGCCGGGGTCTCCGGGTGCGCCGGGGTGCCGGGCTGGGCCGGGGTGCCCGGGTGGGCCGGGGTGCCCGGCTGCGCCACGTGGTCGACCGGGCAGCCGCCGGCGGCGTGCACCGCGCAGCCACCGCCGGCCGAGGTGTTGCCCGAGGCCGAGGTGCCGTTGGTGGCGGAGCCGCCGTTGCCGCCGGTGCTGGTGTTGGTGGCGGCGCCGGTGGTGGTCACCGGGTTGCAGTTGTTGTCGCTCTTGTAGTTGAAGCAGATGACGTAGACGGTGGCGCTGCTGGTGGCGGAGCCGCTGTTGTGGCCGTTGCCGCCGGTGACGTTGCCGCTGTTGTGCACGTACTGGCCCTCGGCGCTGCCGCCGCCGGCCACGGTCGGGGCGATGACCAGGGTGCCCGCGCCGCCACCGCCCACGGACTCCGAGCTGCCGGAGACCCCGCCGCCGACGGCCTTGCCGCCACCGGCCGAGGTGCTGCCCGACGCCGAGGTGTTGTTCGCGGCGTTCCCGCCGTTGCCCCCGGTGCTGGTGTTCGTGGCCGGCCCGGTGGTGGTCACCGGGTTGCAGTTCATGTCGCTCTTGTAGTTGAAGCAGACGACGTAGACGGTGGCGCTGCTGTCCGCGGAGCCGCTGTTCCAGCCGTCCCCACCGGTCACGTCCCCGCTGTTGACGGCGGTGTTGCCGGTCGCCGTCCCGCCGCCGGCCGCGGTCGGGGCGTAGACGACGGTCCCGGCCCCGGCGCCCCCGGAGCCACCGGTGCCCTGCTGGCCGCCGAGGTGGCCGGCCAGCCACTCCAGGAACGCGCTGAGGTCCACGCTCTCGGAGGAGGCGTCGACGTCCGAGCCGGTCGCCGTGCCGCCGCCCGCGCTGGTGGTGCCGCTGGCGGTGGTGGTGTTGCCGGCCGCCCCGCCGTTGCCGCCGGTGCTGGTGTTGGTGGCCGCCCCGGACGAGGTCTCCGGGTTGCAGTCGTCGTCGCTGTGCACGTTCGCGCACAGGACGAGCCCGCCGGCCCCGCTGGTGGCCGCACCGGAGTTGTCGCCGTCCCCACCGGTCACGTCGCCGCTGTTGTCGGCCTCGTTGCCGACCGCCTCGCCGCCGCCGGCGACGGTCGGTGCGTCGACCGCCGTCACCGCGCCGCCCCCGGCTCCGCCCTCGGAGGAGCCGCCGCCGCCGACGGACTCGGAGCTGGCGTCGACGTCGGCGCCGGTCGCGGTGCCGCCTCCCGCCGTGGTGTCGCCGGTGGCGGTGGTGGTGTTCGTGGCCGCCCCGCCGTTCCCGCCGTCGCTGGTGTTGGTCGCCGGCCCTGAGCTGGTGGTGGGCGAGGAGTTGCCGTCGCTGTGCACGTCCACCGAGGCCACGACCGTGGTGGCCGAGCTGGTGGCGGAGCCGGAGTTGTCGCCGTCCCCGCCGGTGACGTCACCGGAGTTGCTGGCCGTGTTGCCCACGGCCTCGCCGCCCCCGGCGGCGGTGCCGACGTCGACGACGGTGACCGAGGTCGAGCCGACGGCCTCGGACGTCGCGCTGACGTCCTCCGCGCTGGCGGTTGCCTGGCCGAGGAGGAAGAGCCCTCCGGCCATCGTCGCGACGGCGAGGCCGTTGCGCACTGTTCGCTTCATCTGTGACGTTTTCCTTCGCGCTGTGTGCGTCGTTGCGCACGAACGGTGGTGCGGGATGGGTGCTGCGGGGTGGTGCGGTCGAGCCCCCGTGGGTGGCGCGAACCCGTGGTGCCGGCGTCCCGAGCGGTGCTCGGTGGGCGGGGCCGTGTGCGCGGTCCGGGAGGCAGTCCGGTTCTGCCTGCCGGGTCGCCCGTCGTGGTGTGCCCCCCGCGGACACAGCGGGGACGGGGCGAGGCGCGCGGGCGACCGGGTCAGTCGGGGCGGGCGCTGGGGTCGTCGGCGACGGCGACGACCGGGGCCACGGCGGCGAGGCTGCGCGCGGTGGCGGTGCCGGCCAGCAGGGCCGACGACGGGGGGTGCGGGACGACGACGCTGGGGGCGCCGACCGGGCCGCTGCCGGTGGTCCCGGCGCTGCTGGTGCTGCACCCGGCCGAGACGGCCACGGGGGCCTCCGGGCTGCCGGGCACCGGGGCGAGGGGGACCAGGGGGAGGCCGGTGTCCGCGCCGGCGGGCACCGCGGAGCCGGCCGGGGTGGGCAGCAGCTGGGCGGACTCGGTCAGTGCGGTGGCGGTGGTGCCGGCGTGCGTCGGGCGGGCCCCGCGCTCGGCGCCGGCCGCAGCCGACCAGGCGCCGCCGGCGGGACCCGCCGCGGCGGCGGTGCCGGCGGGGGCCAGGCAGTGCACGCCGGGGTCGACCGCGGTGCCGGCGACGGCGACCGGCAGGGCGCCGTCCGCGGTCGCTGTGTCGGATGCCGTCACGGTGCCGTCCGCGGCTGGGGTGGCGGTCGACCCGGCGGCGCCGTCGACGGTGCGGGGTTCGCCGTCGGCCTCGGCCGGGGTGTCGTCGGTGGCCGGGGCCGTCGCGGTGCCGGCGGTCGGGTCCTCGGTCGGCGGACCCGAGGTCGAGGGACCCGCCGTCGAGGGACCCGCGGTCGACGGGGTGCCGGCGGTCGTGGTGGTCCCGGTGGTGGTGGTCCCGGTGGTGTCCGGGGTCGGGTCGGCAGGGGCCACCGCCGTGTCCCCGTCGAGGACGGCCGCGGTGGTGGTGACGGCGGACGATGCCGCGCCGGTCGGGGTCGTGTCGGTCGTGGCGCCGTCGCCGTCGCCGTCCCCGGGCTCGTCGGCGGGTGGTGGGTCGCCGGCCGGCGCCGTCGCGGCGGACACGTCGTCCACGGACCCTGGTGCGGACCCGGGGTCGGCTGGGGCCGTCGGATCGACCGGGAGGCTGGTGGTGGCCGCGTCCGGGACCGCGCCCGGGTCGGCGTCGGCGGGTGACGGCCCGTCCCCGGGTGCCGGCTGGGCCGCGCTCTGGGTGGCGACCGGGTCTTCCGCGGGCGACTGGTCGTCGGCGGCCGCGGGTCCGGCGAGGGCGGTGAGGGCGGCCGCCGAACCGAGGCCCAGGACGGCTCCGGTCAGCACGCGCCGCAGCCACGGCCGGCCACCGGACGGCGGGCGGCCGTCCTCGGTGGGCACGGCGGGCTGGGTCACGGGGCGAAAGCTAGGAAGCCGTGGCCCCGATCACCACCCGTCACCCCGGATCGGGCACGATGACGGCGTGTCGCGCTGAAACCAGGCACGAACCGTTTCGTCCCGGGTGCACAGAGTCACGAGACGGCACAAACGGCTCGGAGTGGTACCGCTGGTGGTATCACTCTGTCGGGGGTTCCAGATGGCCATGACGCTGCGGCTGACCGCCGCGCAGACCGAGGCGCTGCGGCGCCGCGCGCAGGAAGAGCACGCCTCCATGCAGGAGGTCGCCAAGCGGGCGCTGACGGAGTACCTGGCCGCCCACGACCGGCGCACGCCGCTGGACCTGGTGCTCGACGACGAGATCTCCCGGCACGGGGTGGCACTGCAGGAGCTCGGCCGGTGGAGGGACTGACCGTCGAGGACCTGCTGCAGATCGCCGCCCGGGTGGTCGGCGAGGACGTCCGGGTGCGTGACGCAGGGCTGCTGGTGGCCGCCCTGGCCCGGACCCGGGCGACCGCGGCGGGGGTCGAGGTCTACCCGACGGTGCCCGAGAAGGGCGCGGCCCTGCTGCACTCCCTGGCCACCTCGTTCCCGTTGGTGGACGGCAACCGGCCCTTCGCGCTGGCCGCGACGCTCGCGCTGATGGCGATGGAGGACGAGCCCGCCGGCATCTCCGACGAGGCCGCGGTCGCCCTGGTGACGTCGATCGTCACCGGCAAGGTCGAGGACGTCGGCGCGATCGCCGCGGCCCTGCGGGGCTGAGGGCAGGGCTGAGGGCGGGGCCGTGCGTACTCGGCAACACCGGCGAGACGCACGGCCCCCCGGAGCCCGTCACACGTAACGACATCTCGTTCCGGACGTCACCACACCGAAACCGCGCGCGACCACCGTTCTCCCCATGACCACGGGGGCCCGGCAGTGGGTGCACGACGCGCACCGCCACCTCGGCGTGCTGCCCGCTCACCCCTTCTACGGCGGCCCGCCGGTCAACCCGGACACCACGGCGCGCGGCACGATCGCCCAGCTGCAGGCCGACCTGGACCGCGAGGGCACCGAGTTCGCCCTGGTCATCCCCAACTACGGCGTGCCCGACCCGACGGCGTCCTTCGCGCTCAACGAGCTGGTCGTCGAGGCCGCCCAGACCGACGAGCGGATCCGGGCCGGGTTGTGGACCAGCCCCCGCCCCCAGGACGCCGACGCCACGGCGCAGGCGCTGGCGTTGGCCGGGGAGCAGGGCGTCAGCGCGCTCAAGCTGTCCTTCCTGCTGGGTGGTCGGGCCACCGACGAGGCCTGCCGACCGCAGCTGGACAGCATCTTCGCAGCGGCCCGCGAGCACCACCTCGTCGTCCACGTGCACACCAGTCCGGGCGCGGCCAGCGACATCGACGAGGTCGGCCTGCTGGTCGACCGGTACGCCGACGACGTCGCCGTGCACCTGGTGCACATGGGCGGCGGGATGAGCGGCCACATCAAGCTGATCGGCCAGAAGTTCTTCGCCTGGGTCGCCGGGGGCAAGCGCGTCTACACCGACACCAGCTGGGCCATCGGCTTCGCCCCGCGCTGGTTCGCCGCCGAGATCGAGCGGCACGGCACGGGCCACGACCGCGTCCTCTTCGCCTCCGACCAGCCCTGGGGCGACTTCGCGGGCGAGCACGCCCGCCTCGCGGCGGCGACCGGGGACGGCGAGCTCGCCGACCTGGTCTTCCGCCGCAACTTCGAGCAGCTCCACCGCCTGACCTGACCCACCCACACCCACGGAGGAACCCTGTGACCACCCCGCTCGCATCGCCCGAGGAGATCAAGGCCAACGCGGAGGCCAGCCTCGCCGAGATCCCGCACCCCTCGCTGCCCAAGGGCAGCAACCTCTACGGCTCGACGAAGATCTTCCCGGACTACCAGGCCGGCGAGGGCGAGAGCTACCTGACCCTGGTGCACGGCATCGCGCACGAGTCCTCGGTCAGCTTCGTGGCGTGCCTGCAGGCGCTGCGCGCGCTGCGCAAGGGCTACGACTCGGTCCTGTACTTCTACGGCCCGGCCGCGATGAACGCGATGGCCACCCGTGGCTTCCCGACCACCGGGGACTCCGCCTTCCCGGGCGAGCAGAACATCAACTCCCAGATCGAGAAGTTCATCGAGGAGGGCGGCACGGTCTACGTCTGCCGCTTCGGGCTGAGCCTGCACGGCCTCCGCGAGGAGGACCTGATCGCCGGCTGCATCCCCTGCCACCCGCTGGACGTGCAGGACGCGCTCATCCACTACGCCCGCAAGGGCGCGATCATCAACAGCACCTACAACCTCTGAGTCGCGCGGCCATGACCCGGACGACGAGCACCCGCGTGGACGTCGCGATCCTCGGCGTCCGGGTCGACGCCCCGGTCCGGAGACGGGCCGGGGCTGGCCCCAGCGACGACGGCCACGTCCTGCTCAACGGCATGGGGACGGCGCTGCCGCTCAACGCCGACAGCCCGTACTCGATCAGCGGCGGCCGGCTGCTGCTCGACGGCGCCGACCTCGGCTTCGACGCCGAGGCCATCGAGCGCCCCCGCTTCTACGACCTCACCACCGCCGACGGCGTGCCCTACGAGCAGCTGGCCCGGCTGCACGGCAAGGACGTCCTGGCCACCACCGTCGTGCAGACCTGCATCCGGTACGACGAGGCCGACCGCTGCCGGTTCTGCGCCATCGAGGCCTCGCTGACGGCTGGGTCGACCACCGCGGTGAAGACGCCGGCCCAGCTGGCCGAGGTCGCCGAGGCCGCCGTGCGGCTGGACGGCGTCGCGCAGATGGTGATGACCACCGGCACCACCAACGGCCGCGACCGGGGCGCCCGGCACCTGGCCCGCTGCGTCCGGGCGGTCACCGCGGCGGTGCCCGGGCTGCCGGTCCAGGTGCAGTGCGAGCCGCCGGCCCCGCAGGACCTGGATGCCATCGGTGAGCTGAAGGACGCCGGGGCCACCGCGATCGGCATCCACGTCGAGTCCCTGGACGACGACGTACGGGCCCGCTGGATGCCCGGCAAGGCCACCGTGCCGATGAGCCAGTACGACGCCGCGTGGGACGAGGCGGTGCGCGTCTTCGGGCGCAACAGGGTCTCGACCTACCTGCTGGTCGGGCTGGGGGAGGACCCCGACGAGCTGGTCGCCGGCGCGCTGGACCTCGCCCGCCGCGGTGTCTACCCCTTCGTCGTCCCCTACCGCCCGCTCGCCGGCACGCTGGCGGTGGCCGACGGCGTCGGCCCCCCGGACCCCGCGGTGCTCGAGGACGTCACCACCCGGGTCGCGGCGGGGCTGCGCGCGCTGGGCATGCGCGGTGCCGACCAGGGCGCCGGGTGCGCGGCATGCGGTGCCTGCAGTGCGCTCCAGGCAGCCGGAGCATGAGGGCGCCCGTGGACTCCCTCGAGCGCAACGTGCTGCTGGTCGACCACCGGCTGCCCGCCGTGCCGCCGGCATGGCGCCTCGAGCAGGCCGACGACGACGGGGTCCGGGCGCACCAGCAGCTCCGGCGGCGGGCGTTCGTCGAGGACCAGGGCCTCTTCGCGGGCTCCGACCTGGACGCGACCGACCTGGACGGGCGGACCGTCGTCCTGGTTGCACGTGGAACAACGGGCGAGGTGCTGGGCGGCGTGCGGCTCGCCCCCGCCGACCCGGACGGCCCGGACGTCGGCTGGTGGACCGGTTCCCGCCTGGTCGTCGCCCCGGGCAGCGCACCGGGCACCGGGCCGGCCCTGGTGGCCGCGGCCTGCGCCCGCGCCGAGCAGGCCGGGGCGCTGCGCTTCGACGCGACCGTGCAGGACCGCTTCGTGTCGATGTTCACCCGGCTCGGCTGGCTGACCGTCGGCCCCGCCGAGGTCGCCGGGCGGCCGCACACCGCCGTCACCTGGCCGATCGGCCGGCTGGCCGCGCTGGCGCAGGCGACGAAGTCCCCGCTGGGCGGCCTGCTGGCCGGCCTGCACCTGGGCGGCCCGGGCTTCGTCGGCGACGACGGCGCCCCGGTCCCGGGCACCGACGTCGTCGCCGCGTGCGACGCGATCCTGCCCTCGATGGTCGAGCGCGACCCGGGCTGGGCCGGCTGGTGCGGCGTGCTGGTCAACGTCAACGACCTCAGCGCCATGGGTGCGGCCCCGCTCGGGCTGCTGGACTCCGTCGGCGCGCGGGACGCCTCCTTCGCGGCCCGGGTCGTCGCCGGCCTGCGCGCCGGGTCGCAGGCCTGGGGCGTGCCGGTGCTCGGCGGGCACACCCAGCTCGGCGTCCCCGCGGCGTTGAGCGTGACCGCGCTGGGTCGTACCGACCGCCCGGTCCCGGCCTCGGGCGGGCGACCGGGCCAGCAGGTCCGGCTGACGGCCGACCTCGGCGGGGACTGGCGGCCCGGTGCCACCGGCCGGCAGTGGGACTCCACCACCGGCCGGACGACGGCCGAGCTGCAGTTGATGGGCTCGGTCGTCGCCCGGACCGCCCCCGCCGCGGCCAAGGACGTCTCGATGGCCGGCCTGGTCGGGACGCTGGGGATGCTCGCCGAGGCCAGCGGGTGCGGCGCCGTCCTGGACGTCGCGGCCGTGCCCCGACCGGACGCTGCGAACGTCGGCGACTGGTTCACCTGCTTCCCCGGCTCGGCCTTCCTCACCACCGACGACGCCGACCGCGCCGTCGCCCCCGCCGGGCCGGCGACGACCGGCACCTGCGGCGAGCTCGTCCCCGGCTCCGGCGTGCGACTGCGCTGGCCCGACGGCTCCACCACCTCCGCCCTGACCGGTCCGGTGACCGGTCTGGGCGCCTCCCGTGGAGTGGCAGGGACGCAGATCCCGC
The DNA here is from genome assembly GCF_001424485.1 of Modestobacter sp. Leaf380. GTDB lineage: Bacteria > Actinomycetota > Actinomycetes > Mycobacteriales > Geodermatophilaceae > Klenkia. The sequence continues at coordinate 128,412 of NZ_LMQC01000019.1, read as the reverse complement.
GCCGTGGCACTCCACCCGGCAACCCCCAGGAGAGCTCGTGACCACCACGCTCGCCGCCGTCGCCGCACCGTTCGGCCGCGACCTCGACGCCACCTTTGCCCGGATCCAGTCCCTGGTGGACGACGCCCGGGCCCGCGGCGTCCACCTGCTGGCCCTGCCCGAGGCCACCCTCGGTGGGTACCTGGCATCCCTGGGTGACCACGGCGTGACCGAGGTGCTTCCTGAGCACGCCCTGCCCCCCGCCCTGGACGTCGACGGACCCGAGGTCGCCCGGCTGGCCGCGATCGCCGGCGACGTGGTGGTCACCGCCGGGTTCTGCGAGTCCGACGGCACCCGGCGGTACAACACCGCGGTCGCCGTCACCGGGGACGGCGTCCTCGGCGTGCACCGCAAGGTGCACCAGCCGCTGGGGGAGTCGAACTCCTACGCGGCCGGCGACGGGTTCCGTGCCTTCCAGACGCCGGTCGGCCGGATCGGGATGATGATCTGCTACGACAAGGCCTTCCCCGAGGCGGCCCGCACGCTGGCCGTCGACGGGGCCGAGATCGTGGTCTGCATGTCGGCCTGGCCCGGCTCGCGGACCGGTGCTGCCGCCGACCTGGCGGAGGACCGCTGGACCCGCCGGTTCGACCTGTTCGACCAGGCCCGGGCGCTGGAGAACCAGATCGTCTGGGTGTCGGCGAACCAGTCGGGCACCTTCGGCTCGCTGCGCTTCGTGTGCAGCGCCAAGGTGGTCGGACCGGGCGGTGACGTGCTGGCCACGACCGGCGTCGCGCCCGGGACCGCGGTCGCCACCGTCGACGTCGGCGAGGTGCTCGCCGGGGCGCGGCGGTCGATGGGGCACCTGCGGGACCGCCGTCCCGAGACCTACGGGCTGGCGGTGCCGGCATGACGCTCACCGAGGCCGCCGGCACCCGCACCGGCCTGCCGGCACACGTGCCGGTCGCGGTCGTCGGCGGGGGCCAGGCCGGGCTGTCGATCAGCTGGCACCTGGTCCAGCGCGGCGTCGAGCACGTCGTGCTGGAGCGGGAGACCGTCGCACACGAGTGGGTCGACGCCCGTTGGGACACCTTCTGCCTGGTCACGCCCAACTGGCAGTGCCAGCTCCCGGGCTGGCCGTACGCCGGTGACGACCCCGACGGCTTCATGCTGCGCGAGGAGATCGTCGACTACGTGCGGTCCTACGCGGCGTCGTTCGACCCGCCGGTGCACGAGGGCGTGGCCGTCACCCGGCTCGCCCCCGCCGCCGGGGGCGGCTACACGCTGGCCACCAGCGCCGGGGAGCTGCACGCCGACCAGGTCGTGCTGGCCGTCGGCGGCTACCACCTGCCCGTCGTCCCGCCCTACGCCTCGGCGCTGCCCGACGGGATCACCCAGCTGCACTCGCAGGCCTACCGGAACCCCGGGCAGCTGCCCGACGGCGAGGTGCTCGTCGTCGGCACCGGGCAGTCCGGCGCGCAGATCGCCGAGGACCTGCACCTGGCCGGCCGCCGGGTGCACCTGGCGGTGGGGAGCGCGCCCCGGATCGCGCGCCGGTACCGCGGCCGCGACGTCGTCGCCTGGCTGCACGACATGGGCCACTACGACCTGCCCGTCGAGCAGCACCGGGACGGCGAGGCCGCCCGGGTCGGCACCAACCACTACGTCACCGGCCGGGACGGCGGCCGCGACATCGACCTGCGCACGTTCGCCGCGGAGGGCATGCGGCTCTACGGCACGCTCACCGGGCTGGCCGGCACGACCCTCACCTTCGCGCCGAACCTGACCGAGCACCTGGACCGCGCGGACGCCGTGGACGACAGCGCCAAGGACGTCATCGACCGGCACGTGGACGCCGCCGGCATCGACGCGCCCACCGAGCCCCGCTACGTGCCGGTCTGGGCACCCCACGAGGACCCGACCGCACTCGACGTCGCCGAGATCAGCAGCGTGGTCTGGGCGATCGGGTTCCGGGCCGACTGGTCGTGGGTGGACGTGCCGGTCTTCGACGGCGCCGGGTACCCCACCCACGTCCGTGGGGTCACCGCCGCGCCCGGGCTCTTCGTGCTCGGGCTGCCGTGGCTGCACACCTGGGGATCGGGCCGGTTCGCCGGCATCGCCCGGGACGCCGAGTTCGTCGCCGAACGGATCACCGAGCTCACGGCGGCGGGTACCCGCACCGGGCTGGGCAGCGCACCGGACACGGCCGCCGCGGCGTCGGCGTCCCGGACGGCGTGAGGCTCGCCGCGGTCTCGGCGCACTTCGGCCGGGACGTCGGCGCCTGCGTGGCCAAGGTGGAGGCCATCACCTCCGACGCCCGGGCACAGGGGGTGGACCTGCTGGTCTTCCCCGACGCCACGCTGGGCGGCTACCTCGGCGGGTTCGGTGCGGTGGGGGAGACCGGGCTGCCGCCGGCGCTGGCCGCCGACGACGAGGTCTTCGCCCGGGTGGCCGCCGCGGCCGGTCCGACGGTGGTCTGCCTGGCCTACCGCGAGGCCGCTGACGGCCGGTTCTTCAACAGCGCCGTCTGCCTGACCGGGGACGGTGTGCTGGGCAGGCACCGCAAGGTGCACCAGCCCGCGGGCGAGGTGGCCGCCTACTCGGCCGGTGACGCGTTCACCGCCTTCGACACCCCGGTCGGCCGGCTGGGCATGCTGGTCGACTACGACAAGACCTTCCCCGAGGCCGCCCGCGCCCTCGCCGGGGACGGCGTCCACCTGCTGGCCTGCCTGTCGGCGTGGCCGGCCTCGCTGACCGACCGGGCGCCGCGGCTGCTGCAGGACCGGCAGTCCCGGCTCTTCGACCTCTACGACTGCGCCCGGGCCGCGGAGAACCAGGTCGTGGTGGTCTCGGCCAACCAGACCGGCACGATGGGCCGACTGCGGTTCCTGGGCCAGTCCAAGGTGGTCGGACCCGGCGGTGACGTGCTGGCCCGGACCTGGGCCAAGGCCGGTCTCGCCGTCGCCGACCTCGACGTCGCCGGCGAGGTCAGCCGTTCCCGGCTGGTGCTGTCCCACCTGCGCGAGCGCCGTCCGGACGCCTACTCGTGAGGCTCGCGCTGCTCACCTACTCGACGAAGCCCCGCGGCGGGGTCGTGCACACCCTGGCGTTGGCCGAGGCGCTGGCCCGGGCCGGTCACGACGTGGACGTCTGGTCGCTGGGCCGCGGCGGGGACAGCGCGTTCTTCCGCGCCGTCGACCCCCGGGTGACCCTGCGACTGGTGCCCTTCCCCGACGTCCCGGGTGAGGACGTCGGGGCGCGGATCCTGCGTTCCATCGCGGTGCTGGGCGCGGCCTTCCGGGACGAGGCCTACGACGTCGTGCACGCCCAGGACTGCATCTCGGCCAACGCCGTGCCCGGCTGCGTCCGCACCGTGCACCACCTGGACGTGTTCACCACCCCGGAGCTCGCGGCCTGCCACGAGCGGGCCGTCGTCGAACCGCGGGCACTGGTCTGCGTCTCGGCCGCCGTGGCCGCCGAGGTGGCGACCGGCTGGGGTCGGGTGGCCACGGTCATCCCCAACGGCGTGGACGCCGCCCGGTTCGCCCGGTCCGCCGGCCCGGCGGGCGCGGCCGGGCGACGACGGTGGCGGGACCGGCTGGGGGCCTACGTGCTGGCCGTCGGCGGGATCGAGCCGCGCAAGGGCACCCGCGACCTGGTCGAGGCGATGGCCCTGGTCCACCGGCAGCGGCCCGACCTCGAGCTCGTCGTCGCCGGCGGGGAGACGCTCTTCGACTACCGGACCTACCGGGCCGAGGTCGATGCCCGGGCCGCGGAGCTCGGCGTCCGGCCGGTCGTGCTGGGCCCGGTCGACCACGACGAGCTGCCCGCGCTGGTCGCCGGCGCGGCCGTGTTCGCCTTCCCCTCGACCAAGGAGGGCTTCGGGCTGGCCGCGATGGAGGCCCTGGCCGCGGGGGTGCCGGTGGTGACCCGGGACCTGCCGGTGCTGCGCGAGGTCTTCGGTGCCACGGCCGCCTTCGCCGTCGACCCACCGGGGTTCGCCGACGCGCTGGTGAGCGCCGCCGGGACCCGCGACCCGGCCCGTGCCCGAGCGGGCCGGGTGCTGGCGGGGGCGCACGACTGGGATGCCGCTGCCGCTGCCCACCTGGGGCTCTACGACGACCTGCGGTGATCGGAACCCACCCCTCACGGCACCGACACGGCCCGGAAACGACCCGGTCCCAGACTCGGGGCCCGGCAGGAACGAGTCCGTCCAGGACGGGGCGGGGCGAGGGGGCAGCAGCGTGACGCGGAGCCAGAAGCCGTCGGTCTTCCAACTGGGCGAGGTCCGGGAGGACGGGGACGCCACCGTCGTCGCCGGCTGGGGGCTGGGCATGTGTGCCTCCCAGTGCACGTGCCACCGCGACCCCGCCGACGGCCAGCTCCGCATCAGGGAGGACGGGGCCGGGGGCACCCTCGGGCTGCGCAGCTTCGCCGACGGCGGGGAGTGCGACTGCTGCGAGCCGTGGACGTCGGCCGAGCTCCTCGCCGTGCTCCGGGACACCGCCGCCGTCGCCGCCCTGGAGTGCCAGGAGCCGGCCGCCGGCTGATCCGCGAGCCCGACGCGCCGGTCGACACGTCGATCGTGCCCCGCGTGGCGAGCACACGCTGAGCCAACTCGTCGTTACCGTCCGTCGAGACGCGCTCGGAGATCCACCCCTTCCCCGGTGGACGGCGCACCGTTGGAGGCCCTCGTGACCTGGACGACCCGACGCAGCACCCGCGTCGCCGCGCTCGCCGTGGCGGCCGGCTTCGCCGTGGCCCTGGTGCCCGGGACCGCCACGGCGGCCCCCGACACCCCGGCCGAGGCCGCTGCCGCCGTGGCCGCCGCCGCCCAGCAGGTCGAGGCACTGGGCGAGCAGGTCAACGACGCCCAGCTGGCCGCCGACACCCAGCTGGCCACCGCCGCGCAGGCCGACGCCCTCGCCGACGCCGCGGACGCCGCCGTCGCCCGGCTCGCCCCGCGGGTGCACGCCATCGTCACCACCGGCTACATGGGCGGCACCCCCTCGGGCCTCGAGGCGATGCTGACCAGCACGTCCGCCGAGGACCTGGTGACCCGGCTGGCCACGCTGGAGCAGCTGACCCGCAGCACCAACGCCACCGTCGGGGAGCTCACCGCCGCCCAGGCCGAGGCCGCCGCCGCCCGGTCCGCCGCCGACGAGGCCGCCGCGACCGCCACCGCGGCACTGACCGCCGTCCAGGCGCAGCAGGCCGAGCTGGAGACCCAGCTCGCCGGCTACGAGGCCGACTTCGCCCGGCTCACCGCCACCGCGCAGGCCACCGTCTTCCGCACCGTCGTGGGCCCGGCGGTGTCCGAGGACGCCACCGCGGCCGCCGCGGAGGCAGCCCCGGCCGCTGCGCCGACCGAGGCCGCCGCCATCGCCGTGCAGACCGCTCTCGCCCAGGTCGGCAAGCCCTACGTCGTCGGCGCCGCCGGCCCCGACGGCTTCGACTGCTCCGGCCTGACCCAGTACGCCTACGCCGCGGCCGGCGTCTCCCTGCCGCACTCCAGCCGCACCCAGTCCGGCATGGGCCCCGCCGTCTCCCGCGGTGACCTACAGCCCGGTGACCTGGTGTTCTTCTACAGCCCGGTCAGCCACGTCGGCATGTACATCGGCAACGGCCAGATGGTGCACGCCAGCGTCTCCGGCCGCCCGGTCGCCGTCACCAGCGTGGACAAGCCCGGCTACGCCGGCGCGCGCCGCCCCACCGCCTGACCTCTCCGGGCTGCGCCCCCGTGCCCTGTCGGGGCCCGGGGGCGCAGTCGTGTCCGGGGCTCAGATCGAGCGGGCCCGCTGCTCCTCGCCGAACGCCCCGTAGGGGTAGTCGGCCGGAGCGGGGTCGCTGGCCCGGTCGAGGACGGCGGTCTCCTCCACTGCCAGCACCAGGTCGGCGGCGGGGAGGTTGGCCCGCAGCTGCGCGAGGTCCCGGGCGCCCAGGAGCACCGAACTGACCTGGGGACGGGCCAGCAGCCAGGCGATGGCCACCTCGCCGGGGGTGCAGCCACGGGAGTCGGCGACGGAGACGACGGCGTCGACCACGTCCCAGGTCCGCTCCCGGCTGCTGCGCCGGGCCCAGTGCTCGACCCCGCGGGCCGGGTCCTCCCCGAGCCGCGTCGCCCCGGTCGGCTGCTCGTCCCGGCGGTACTTGCCGGTCAGCCAGCCGCCGCCGAGCGGGCCCCAGGGCAGCAGCCCCAGCCCGGTGGAGACGCAGGCGGGCACGATCTCCCACTCCACCTCGCGGACCAGCAGGTTGTACTGCGGCTGCAGCGTCACCGGCACGGTCAGACCCCGGTGGACGGCGAGGTCGACGGTCTTCTGCACCTGCCAGCCGGTGTGGTTCGACAGCCCGACGTAGGAGACCTTGCCGCTGCGCACGGCGTCGTCGAGGAAGGACAGCGTCTCCTCTAGCGGGGTGGCCGGATCGAAGCCGTGCACCTGGTAGAGGTCCACGTGCTCGACCCCCAGGCGGCGGAGGGAGTCCTCCAGGGCGCGGCGCAGGTGTCGCCGGGACAGGCCCACGTCGTTGGCACCCTCGCCCATCGGGAACCTGCCCTTGGTGGCCAGCACCACCTCGGCGGTGACGTCGGCGGGTCGGGTCCGCAACCACCGGCCGATGATCTCCTCGGACACCCCGGCGCCGTAGACGTCGGCGGTGTCGACGAGTGTGCCGCCCGCGCACACGAACTCGTCCAGCAGGGCGTGCGAGGTGTCCTCGTCGGCCTCCGCCCCGAAGGTCATGGTGCCCAGCGCCAGGGCCGAGACCGCACATCCGCTGCGCCCGAGGGCTCGTGTCTGCATGCCCGGCATCATGCACGTGGTGCAAGCGGTTTCACCAGCGGACCCGGAGGCGGGACACGTGTCAGCCACCGCGGAGAAAGCGCTTGCAAAGCTCCTTGAAATCGGTATCTTGTGCTCGTGACCGCAATCACAGACCGTGCGAGCAGCACCGACCAGCAGGCACCTGTGCTGGTCTGGGGCTCGTCCGAGCTGACGCTGACCCTCGACCGACCCATCGACGGACCCGTGTCGCTGGCCGCCGTGCGCACCCCCGACCACGACGTCCGGTTCGCCCACCGTGTCCCGGTGGTCGAGCTGCTGGCGGTCGGGGGTGGGCACGCACCGGCGTCGCCCCGGCTGGACCACACGACCCTGGGCGGCCGGCTCCGGTACACCGGTCACGAGCTGGTCGACGACGGGCTGGTCGTGGACCAGGAGACCCCGGACGGCGCGCTCCGCGCCCGGTTGAGCCTGCAGGCCCACGAGGGGGTGGCCGCCTTCCGCGCCACCGTCACCGTCACCAACACCTCCGACCGGCCCCTCGTGCTGCAGGCGGTCCCCTCCTGGTCGATGTCGCTGGGCGTCCCGGCCGGCTCGACCGGTGACCTCCCCGCGGAGTGGCAGCTGGTCTCCGGGCGCAGTGACTGGCTCGCCGAGAACCGCTGGAGCACCCGGTCGCTGCGGGCCGATCTGTTCCCCGAGCTGGCCGAGGAGCTGACCGGTCACGACCCGAGGGACGCCCACACGGCCAGCTCGACTGGCACCTGGTCCACCTCGGGTCCGCTCCCCGTGGGGCTGCTGGTCTCCGAGCCGTGGGACCTGGCCTGGGCCTGGCAGGTGGAGCACAACGGCCCCTGGGCCACCGAGGTCGCCGAGGACACGGCCGGGTGGACGCTGACCCTGTCCGGACCGACCGAGCGCCTCGCCGGGTGGACCTGCGTGCTGGCGCCCGGCGCCTCGTTCACCTCGGTGCCGGCCACCGTGGCCGTCGGGGCGGGGCTGCCCGGGGCTGCTGCGGCACTCACCGCCCACCGCCGGGCCGCCCGCCGCGAGCACGCGGACAACACCGCGATGCCCGTGGTCTTCAACGACTACATGAACACCCTCGACGGCGACCCGACGACGGACAAGCTGCTCCCGCTCGTCGACGCCGCGGCGGCGGTGGGTGCCGAGGTCTTCTGCATCGACGCCGGCTGGTACGACGACAGCGGGCACTGGTGGGACTCCGTCGGTGAGTGGCTGCCCTCCACCACCCGCTTCCCCGGCGGACTGGGCGAGGTCGTCGAGCACATCCGCGCAGCCGGCATGGTGCCGGGCCTGTGGCTGGAGCCCGAGGTCGTCGGGGTCGCCAGCCCGCTGGCCGGCCGGTTGCCCGACGAGGCGTTCCTGCTCCGGCACGGTCAGCGCGTGGTCGAGCACGACCGGTACCACCTGGACCTGCGGCACCCGGCTGCCGTCGCGCACCTGGACGCCGTCGTCGACCGGCTGGTCGCCGAGTTCGGGGTCGGCTTCTTCAAGCTCGACTACAACATCGACCCCGGCGCGGGGACCGACCACGACAGCGACAGCCTCGGCGACGGGCTGCTCGGCCACAGCCGCGCCGTGCTGGCCTGGCTCGACGGTGTCCTGGACCGGCACCCGACCCTGGTGCTGGAGAGCTGCTCCTCGGGCGCCATGCGCGCCGACGCCGCCATCCTGTCCCGCAGCGCGATGCAGTCCAGCTCCGACCAGCAGGACCCGTGGAAGTACCCGCCGATCGCAGCCAGCACCCCGCTGTCCGTGCTGCCCGAGCAGGTCGCCAACTGGGCCTACCCGCAGCCGGGCATGAGCCCCGAGCAGGTGGCCTTCTGCCTGGTCACCGGGCTGCTCGGCCGGTTCTACCTGTCCGGCTACCTGAACCGGATGGCCCCGTCGGAGCTGGCACTGGTCGTGGAGGCGGTGGAGGTCGCGAAGGTCCTGCGGCACCGCATCCGGACGTCGTCCCCGGTGTGGCCGACCGGCCTGCCCGGGTGGACCGACCCCACGCTGTCGCTGGGCCTGCGCACCGCCGAGGGCGACCTCGTGGCCGTCTGGCAGCGCGGCGAGGCGGCCACCCCGGTGCACCTGCACCTCCCGCACCTGGCCGGACGCGAGGTCGACGTCACCGTCGCCTTCCCGGCCGGTCTCCCGTCCTGGGACACCTCCTGGGACCACACCGCCGGCGTGCTCACCGTGCACGCGCCCGCACCCGGGGTCGGCGCCCGGGTCTTCGACGTCGTCCCGAGGCCGTCGTGAGCCCACGACCCCACCGGCACGATCGTCCGGACCACCGTTGGTCCGGACGTCCCCTGTACGAGAGAGGCACACCCATGTCCAAGGCCCTGCGAGGCATGGCGGTCACCGTCGTGGCCGCGTCCATGGCGCTCACCGGCTGCAGCGACCCTGGTACCGGCGGCGGTGACGGGTCGGGGGAGGCCGCGTCCTGGCCCGCCCAGGACAGCGACCTGTCCGGCACCACGCTCACCATCTGGGCGGCGCAGAACTCCACCTCGGTGCCCGACTCGGTCATCGCCGGGTTCGAGCAGCTCACCGGCGCCGAGGTCGAGGTCGAGACCATCGCCGACCCCTACGAGCAGGGTGTGCAGACCCGGGTGGCCACCGGTGACATGCCGGACCTGGCCTTCTGGCAGCCGACTGCGTCCCAGCTCACCGCGCTCAACGCCAGTGAGAACCTGCAGTCCCTCGACGGTGCGCCGTGGCTGGACGGCTACGACCCGGACCTGCGCGACATCACCGGGATCCTGGACGACACCCGGTACGCGGCGCTGGTCTCGATGCCCTCCGTGGAGGGCGTCTACTACAACAAGAGCGTCTTCGAGACCGCCGGTGTCACCGACCTGCCCACCGACTGGGACTCCTTCCTGGCGCTGGGCCGGCAGCTCGACAGCCAGGGCGTCACGCCGTTCTTCGAGATGGGCGGGGACCGCTGGGCCACCCAGTGGTGGGTCCAGGTGCAGCTCGCCGACGCAGCGCAGGACGGGCTCTGGGACCGGGTGAACGCCAACGAGGAGTCCTTCACCGACCCGACCATCCAGGGCGCGATCGACGGCTACGACGCCCTCATCCAGGAGGGGCTGTTCAACGAGGACATCGCCACCGCCACCTTCGAGGACCAGGGCGCCGCCCTGCTCGCCGGTGACGCCGCGATGGTCGTGCAGGTCAACAGCTTCTTCAACCAGCTGCAGGAGCTCAGCGACACCGAGACCCTGAACTCCGACATCGGGTTCTTCCCGATCTCGCCCTCGGGCAACACCGCCACCTACATCCCGGACCAGACCAACGCCCTGGTCGCCTTCAACACCGGCGACGACGACCAGGAGGCCGCGGCGCGTCAGCTGCTGTCCTACTGGCTGGGCGACGGGTACCAGGACTTCGTCGACGACCAGTCGACGGTCTCCCTGATGCCCGACGTGACGACGCCGGACACCGTGCCGGACGCCCTGCAGGCCGCGGCCGACTCCGTGTCCGGCTCGGTGGGCTCCATGCAGGCCCTGGCGATCGCCAACCCGGACCTGTACATCTACCTCGCCGACATGATCGCCGGCACGAAGACCCCGGCCGAGGTCGCCGAGGCCACGCAGGCGCAGTTCGCCGAGCTGGCCCGCGCCCAGGGAGCCGACGGCTTCTGACCCACGGTGCCGGGGCGGGCGCACCGCCCGCCCCGGCACCACCGGTCCGCGTCCCGGACCGGTCCACCACCAGCTCGACCCACGACGAGGTGGGGGACCCGCCACGGGTCGCCCCTCCCGACTCCGACGAGGGACTCGCGATGACCATGACCGACCTGCGGGAACGCCCGAGACTGGACGGCGGCGACCAGCCACCCGCGGCCCCCCGGGGCAAGCGACGACGACGCAGCGACCACCCGCTGTGGTTCCTGGCCCCCGCCCTCGTGGTCGTCTTCGTCTTCTTCTTCCTGCCCACCCTGTCGAACTTCTTCTACGCGCTGACCGACTGGTCCAGCTTCAAGTCCGAGATCTCCTTCGTCGGCACCGACAACCTCACGGCGCTCTTCGACAACGGCACCCTGCTCGACGCCCTGCGGGTGACCGTCGTCTACGCGGTGCTGGTCGCGGTCTTCCAGAACCTCTTCGGCCTGGTCCTGGCCCTGCTGCTGGAGCGGGACAACCGGCTCAACCGGGTCTGCCGGGTGCTGTTCTTCATCCCGGTGATCATGTCCGCGCTCGCCGTGGGCTACGTCTTCCAGGCGCTGCTGAAGCCCGACGGCGGCCTCAACCAGGCCCTGGGGTTCCTCTCCGGTACCGAGGTCCAGATCGCCTGGCTGGGCAACACGACCTGGACCATCGTCGTCGTCGCGCTCATCCACGCCTGGAAGTGGATGGGCCTGTCGATGCTCATCTACCTCGCCGGTCTCAAGACCATCAACGAGGACGTGCTGGAAGCCGCCCGCCTCGACGGCGCCACCTGGTGGGACACCTTCCGCCGGATCCGCTTCCCCCTGCTGGCCCCGGCGGTCACCTTCAACTTCGCCACCGCCCTGCTCGGGTCCATGAACGGCTTCGACGTCGTCCAGGCCACCACCGAGGGCGGGCCCGGCGGCACGACCGAGCTGCTCAACATCTTCATCTTCCGGACCTTCGGGCAGGGGCTGTTCGCCCAGGCCACGACCATGAGCCTGGTCCTGTTCGTGACCGTCACGCTCATGGCCGTCCCGGTCATCTGGTACCTGCGCAAGCGTGAGGACGTGCTGTGACGATCGCCGCTGCCCCCGTCCCGGCCGACCTGCGGGCCCCCACCCGGCAGCCGGCGTCCCGGCGCCGCCGCGGACGCGGTGCGCTGCAGCCGGTCGTCGCGGTGCTGGCGACCCTGGCGCTGCTGGGGGTGCCGTTCTGGCTGGTGGTGTCCACCGCCAGCAAGAGCCAGGCCGAGGCCTTCGACCCCGACCTGTCCCCGCCGGGCAGCTGGCAGCTGCTCACCAACGTGCGGGAGGTGGTCACCGACGGCGACATGGTCCGAGCGTTCTTCGGCAGCGTCCTGGTCGTCGCGCCCTCGGTCTTCCTGGTCCTGGTGCTGGGGTCCATGGCCTCCTGGGTGCTGGCCCGCCGCGGCGGCCGCGGCATGGCCGTGGTCTACGCGCTGATGATCAGCGGCATCGTGCTGCCGCCCGCCGTGGTCACGATCGTGTTGCTGCTGCGTCAGCTCGGCCTGGCCGGCACGCCCACCGGGATGGTCGGGGTCTACACCGGGATGTACCTGTCCACGGTCGTGTTCTTCGTGACCGGCTTCATCCGCACGGTCCCGCACGAGCTGGAGGAGGCCGCCCGCGTCGACGGGGCCGGCCCGGTCCGGGTGTTCTTCACGGTCATCCTGCCGCTGCTCACCCCGGTGCTCTCGACCGCGACGATCCTGATCGTGCTCTACATCTGGAACGACGTGTTCTACGCGTTGTTCGTGCTGGGCGGGCAGCTGGACACGTTGCCGCTGAACCTGTTCCGGGTGGCCAGTGCCGGGCTGTACCTGCAGAACTGGCACCTGATCTTCGCCTACGTGATCGTGATGAGCCTGCCGCTGCTGCTCACCTTCGTCATCGCCCAGCGGAAGATCATCTCGGGCATCACCGGGGGTGCGGTGAAGTGACCCTCACGCACGCCCCCACCAGTGCGCCGCATCCAGCACCCGCGGGTGCCGGGGAGCCCGGCACCATGACCCCCATGGCCCCTCCTGTCCGACGTCAGCGGCCGGCTGTCATGGCCGACGTCGCCAAGCTCGCCGGCGTCTCCGTGCCCACCGTCTCCCGGGTGCTCAACGGGTCCGCCGTGGTCCGTCCGGACAAGCGCGACCGGGTGCTCGACGCCATCGCCGAGCTGAACTTCCGCCCCAGCGCCACGGCCCGGGCGCTGTCGCTGCGGCAGACCCGCAACATCGCGCTGCTGGCCGGCAACACCTCGCACTACGGCTACGCCGAGACCATCCGCGGGGTGGAGGAAGCCGCCCGCGCCGCGGGCTACACGGTGTCCATCACCGTCGCCGAGACCACCGACGACGCCGAGGTCGACCGCGCCATCGACCTGGTGCTCGGCCAGACCGCGGCGGGCATCGTGCTGCTGAAGTTCGACCCGGCCGGGGTGGCCCTGCGTGAGCGCATCCCGGCCGACGTGCCCCTCGTCGTCGCCGGTGGGGCGCCGGGCAGCGACGCACCCCAGGCCGTCCTCGACGAGTACAGCGCGGCGGTCGAGCTCATCGAGCACCTGCTGTCCCTGGGGCACCGGACCGTGCACCACGTCCGCATCCCGCCCTCGCGCGACGAGGACGGGCGCACCACCGGGTGGCGCCGGGCGCTGGCCGACGCCGGTGCCCCGGTCCCCCCACTGTGGGACGCCGACTGGTCGGCGGCCACCGGCCGCACCATCGGCCGCGCGCTGGCCGAGGACCACGAGGTGACCGCGGTCTTCGCCGGCAACGACGAGATCGCCATGGGCGTGGTCCGCGGCCTCACCGACGCCGGCCGCCGGGTGCCCGAGGACGTCAGCGTCGTCGGCTTCGACGACCACCCGCTGGCCGAGCTCTGGTCGCCCAGCCTCACCACCGTGGCCCAGGACTTCGCGGCCCTGGGCAGGCGGGCCTTCGGCCTGCTGCTGGCGTTGCTCTCCGACGAGGACGTGCCCGCCTTCTCCGCCGACCGACCCCTGCTGGTCCTCCGGGACAGCACCGCACCCCCACCCCCGACCGCACCGGAGAGCCACTGATGTCCACCGTCGAGTACGTCAAGGCCTCCCGGCTCTACCCGGGCAACCCGGTCCCCGCGGTCGACGAGCTGTCCCTGGAGATCGCCGACGGGGAGTTCCTGGTGCTGGTCGGTCCGTCGGGGTCGGGCAAGTCCACCGCGCTGCGGATGCTGGCCGGGCTCGAGGAGGTGACCTCGGGGGAGATCCGGATCGACGGGGTCGACGTCTCCGACGCCTCGCCCAAGGACCGTGACATCGCGATGGTGTTCCAGTCCTACGCCCTGTACCCGCACATGACGGTGGGGGAGAACATGGGCTTCGCGCTGCGGCTGGCCGGGGTCGGCAAGGCCGACATCGCCACCCGGGTGGCCCGGGCCGCGGCGATGCTGGACCTCACCGGCCACCTGGACCGCAAGCCCAAGGCGCTGTCGGGCGGCCAGCGGCAGCGGGTGGCCATGGGCCGGGCGATCGTGCGCTCGCCGCGGGTGTTCCTGATGGACGAGCCGCTGTCGAACCTGGACGCCAAGCTGCGGGTGCAGACCCGCACCGAGATCGCCTCGCTGCAGCGGGAGCTGGGCACCACCACCGTCTACGTCACCCACGACCAGACCGAGGCGATGACGATGGGCGACCGGGTCGCCGTCCTGAAGGACGGGGTGCTGCAGCAGGTCGCCACCCCTCGGGAGCTCTACGACCGGCCGGTGAACGTGTTCGTCGCGGGCTTCATCGGCTCCCCGGCGATGAACGTGCTGCCGGTGACGCTGACGGCGGAGGGGGTGCAACTGGGTGACCTCACGGTCCCGGTCGGCCCGGCGGCCCGCGGCGCCCTGGGGTCGGGGGAGGGCGCCCAGCTCGGGGTGCGTCCCGAGGCCCTGCACCTGACCGGCGACGGGACCGGCCTGCGGCTCGACGTCGCCGTCGTGGAGGAGCTGGGCGCCGACGCCTACCTGCACGGCTCCCTCGGGGCCGGCGACGGCCGTCGCCCCCTGGTGGTGCGGGTCGACGGGCGCACCCCGCCGCGGGCCGGCAGCACCGTGCACGTGGGTCTGCGGCCCGACGAGGTGCACCTGTTCCGGGGAGGCGACGGTGCCCGCGTCGACGCTGCGGGCTGACCCGCCCGCGCTCGACCGTGCTCGGGTGGCGCCGGACCACCCGACCACGGTCGAGGACGTCGCCCGGATGGCCGGGGTGAGCCGGCAGACGGTGTCCCGCGTGCTCAACGAGCACCCCCACGTCGCCGTGGCCACCCGGGCCCGGGTGCAGGCGGCCATGACGGTGTTGGACTGGGCGCCCGACCCGGCGGCGCAGGCGCTGGGTCGTCGCAACTCCCCGCGACCGGACCTGCCCTGCGAGGTGCCGGGGGACCCGGGGTGCAGTGCCCCGCCGTCGCGCACCCCGGTGGTGGCGGCCGGCTCGGTCCCCGCCGGCGTCGCGGCGGCGCTGTACGCGGCGGGGTTCAGGCTCCGCGAGGTCCCGGCGAGCACCTCGCCGGAGGTGTTGGCCCACCTGCTGGCCCAGGACCAGGGCCCCGGCGTGGTCGTCGTCCTCGTCTGACCGCTCTCCCCGCGACCCCCTCCCGCATGCGGGAGGGGGTTGCTGGCGTGTTCCGGTACCTCGACGCATCAGCCCAGGTCAGCGACGCGTCAGGGCTTGACACCGCTTTCTGTAAGCGGTTACACAGAGCGGGACATGCGAGACCCGGCTCACACCGGGCCCTACGTCCAGGAGCGACGACGCCCATGACGAAGAGATCCCTCCCCACCCTGGCCGCCTTGACGGCCAGCCTCGTGATCGGCGGGACGCTCGCCGTCCCACCCCCGACGGCGGCGGCCGCGACCAGCGAGACCCTCGCGGTCGACTTCGACCAGGACACCGGGGAGTTCCGCGGCGGGGCCAGCGGCACCCTGTACGGCTTCGGGGACACCGGCGCACCCACCCGGGCCCTGGTCAACGGCGCCCACGTCACCAACACCTCGCAGAAGCCGCCGTTCGGCACCCAGCACCCCAGCGGCGACATCTTCGACGTGCAGGGCGACTTCTACGCCAAGCACGGCCAGGACATGTACGTCTACATGCAGGACTACTACCCGGACTGGGCCTACAACGGCGGGCGCCGCCCGGGCGACGACCGCAGCTACGACCTGGCCACCGGCGAGTACGCGAACCAGCCCAACGGCACCTGGGACTACCTGGAGGTCGTGCGGATCGTCGCCACGGAGCTCGCCAGCGACCCCGACCGTGCCTCGGACTACGTGCTGATCCCCTTCAACGAGCCCGACGGTGGCAACTGGTACGGCGACCGAGGGGTCTTCGACCAGTTCTTCCTCGGCGACTGGGACGCCGTCCACGCCGTCATCAGCGAGGTCTACACCGCAGCCGGCAAGCCCGTCCCGCGCATCGGTGGTCCCGGCGACGCCTCTTGGCAGCGCGAGCGCACCGACGTCTTCATGACCCATGCGCAGCAGGCGGGCAACCTGCCCGAGATCGCGATCTGGCACGAGCTGGGCATCGACAACCTGGCCACGTTCCCGGCCCACCTGGCCGAGTACCGCGCCATCGAGGACCGGCTGGGCATCGCCGACCTCCCGGTCAACATCACCGAGTACGGCCTGCTCCGCGACATGAGCGTGCCCGGGCAGCTGATCCAGTGGTTCTCGATGTTCGAGGACGCCAAGGTCGACGCCCAGACCGCGTACTGGAACTACGCCGGCAACCTGTCGGACAACACCGCGCGGGCCAACGGTGCGAACGCCGGCTGGTGGCTGTTCAAGTGGTACGGCGACCTCGAGGGCAGCCGGACCGTGGCGGTCACCCCGCCGCAGCCCGACGTCCCCGACACCCTGCAGGGCATCGGGGCCGTCGACACCTCCGACCGTCGGGCCACCGTGCTCTACGGGGGGTCCGCGGCCGACCAGGTCCAGGTGGCCATGACCGACCTGGACCCCGCCGTCTTCGGCGGCGCCGTGGACGTCGAGGTCCGGGAGGCCCCGCTGTCCGGGGCCGAGGGTCTCTCCGCCACCCCGCGGGTCGTGCAGGCGGCCCAGGACGTCGCCCTGTCCGACGGCGACCTCACCCTGACGGTGTCGAACCTGGACCGGTACGCCGGCTACCAGGTCGTCGTGACCCCGGCCGGGGACTCCACCGTCGGTGCCGAGCAGGCCTGGTCGGCCGCCGTCGAGGCGGAGGACACCCGGCTCAGCGGCGCGCAGGTCTACACCCAGAGCCCCACGGCCAACGGTGGCTGGAACTTCCTCGCCTCCGGCGGCCGGGACGTCGGTTCGTTCAACAACGCGGGCTCGCGGGCCGACTGGACCGTCGAGGTCCCCCGCGACGGCACGTACCGGTTCCAGGTCGTCGGGGCCACTCCCGGCCGACCCGGGCAGCACGCGCTGTTCGTCGACGGAGCTGCCGCCGGCACGGTGCAGTACGCCGCGAACCTCGCACTCAACGACACCAGCCGGTGGAAGTACCGGGGGTCCACCGAGATGGAGGTCGAGCTGACCGCGGGGTCGCACACGCTGTCCGTGCGCGCCAGCGCCGACGGCACGACGGTGCTGCCCAACGCCGACATCACCCTCGACCGGTTCCTGCTCACCGACGTCACCGACGGCGAGCGGACGGTCCACCCCGCCAGCACGCTGCGCTTCTACGACGGGGCCGGGCTGGACTGGACCACCCCGGACGCCCGCGGGTTCGCCTCCATCAGCGGTGACCAGCGCGCCGACCTGTACGTCAGCGCCTGGGAGGACGGCTACCACGACGTCGTCCTGGACCACGTCACCCAGGGCGCCTCGTCGGTCTCCATCACGGTCAACGGCCGGGCCGTGCCCGCCATGACCACACCGGGCGCCGGTTCCTGGGCGTCGACCGCGCGGGTGTTCCTCTCCGAGGGCATCAACGAGATCGAGGTCCGCTCCGCCGGGGGCACCCTGCTGCAGCAGGTCAGCACCGTCCGCACCCCGGACGCCGATGCGGCGGCCACCCGCATCGAGGCCGAGTCCGGTGTCCTCGCCGGCGGCGCCCGGGTGGGCACCATCGCCGCATCGAGCGGGAGCAACGTCACCGGCGGGGCCTCCGTGGGCTACCTCGGTCGGGGCGCCACCCTGACGATCCCCCGCCAGGCGGGGTTCGCGGCCCCCGGCGACTACGAGGTGGTCGTCTCCTACGCCAACGCCGAGACGATCGGGCAGCACGCCTACAACCCGCAGGTCATCGACCGCAGGCTGCAGGTGACCGAGGCGGGAACGGCCGTGGGTGAGGCGTACTTCCGCTACACCTACGCCTGGAACTCCTTCCAGAACCGGACCATCCCGGTCACCCTCACCACGTCGGACGCACCGCTGGTGTTCGGCAACGCCGGGGCGTTCGCCCCCGACGTCAACGCCGTCACCATCGCCCCGACGGTGCTCGGCACCCCGACCACGGTCTCGACCGCGGACGCGGAGCCCACGCTGAGCACGACGTCCGCGCCGGCGCCGAACGCGGCGGGCTGGGTCGACGGCCCGGTCACCGTCACCGGCACGGCCACCGACGACGCACCCGCGCCGACGGTGGAGTACCGGCTGGACGGCGGGGCGTGGGCCGCCTCGACCACGGGCCTGGTCGTGGGCACCGACGGCCCGCACGTGGTGGGCGTACGGGCGGTCGACTCCGCTGGCCAGTACTCGGCCGTCCAGGACGTGCCGGTCCAGGTGGACGCCACCGACCCGACGTTGACCCTGAGGGTCGACCGGGCGGCCCGCACGGTCACCGCGACCGCCGCGGACGCCACCTCCGGTGTCGCCGCCACCGAGTGGTCGCTGGACGGTGGGACGACGTGGTCGCCCTACACCGCCCCGGTGACCGTGGGTGCCGCCCGGACCGACGTCGTCGTCCGCACCGTGGACGTCGCCGGGAACTCGGCTCGACAGCAGTCCACCGTGGAGGCCGCCGTGGCGGGGGCCACCGCGTCCCTGTCCTCGGCCGACGAGCCGGTGGCCGGCTGGTACGGCGGGTCCGTCCTGGTCACGCTGACCAAGCCAGCCGGTCCGGCGTCGGCCGTCCAGTACCGGGTCGACGGCGGCAGCTGGCGGACCTACAGCCGGCCGTTCACGGTCAGCGCCAACGGCGCGCACACGGTGGACCACCGACTGCTGCGCTCCTCCGTGGTCGTCGCCGGGTCCGAGGGGCAGGTGTCGGTCTCGGTCGACACCGCGCGTCCGACCGTCTCGGTGGCGGCGCTACCCAGCGCATCGGGGACCCCGCGCAACCCGGTCCGGCTCACCTTCGCCGGCACCGACGCGCACTCCGGTCTGGCGGGGATCGAGTACCGGGTGGGGAACGGCGCGTGGACCGCTGCCCCGGCCGACGGCGTCCGGTTCGACACCGTCGGCAGCTCGCTGGTCAGCTACCGCTCGGCCGACGTCGCCGGGAACGTCAGCACCGTCCGGTCGCTGACGGTGGCCATCACCGCCGACGTCACGCCCAGCGTCCGGGCGCTGTCGTCCCGGGTCGCGGCGGGTGGGTACCTGACGGTGGCCGTCGCCGGCTTCGACCGGTGGGACCTGACCACGCTCTCCCTCGGACCGGCGCAGGTGTCCACCGTGCTCACCGGCGCGGACGGGTCCGCCCGGATCACCTTCCAGGTGCCGGCCGACACGGTGGCCGGGGCCACCACCCTCACCGCCAGGGGCAGTGACGGTGACCCGGTGGCCCAGGGGCGGGTGACGGTCACCCGCTGAGGACACACCGTCGCGGGGGTCAGGAGCCCTGGCCCCCGCGACGGTGCGCCCCGCGCGTCAGCCGCCCTCGCGCATGCCCCACGGGGAGCCGTAGGCGGTCAGCAGCTCCAGGAACGGGGTGCTGTCGAAGGCCTCCGGGCCCAGCACCCCGGCGCCGGACCAGGTGCCGGCCGCCAGCAGCTCCATCGCCACGACCGGGTTCACCGCGGTCTGCCAGACGACGGCCTGGTGGCCGTACTCGCGCATGGACCACTCGTTGTCGACCACGTGGTACAGGTAGACCTGGCGGGGCTCGCCGTCCTGGCCGGTGCCCTTCACCCAGAGCCCGGCGCAGGTCTTGCCGGTCATCACGTCACCGAGGGTGGCCGGGTCGGGCAGCGCGGCCGCGACGACGTCGCGCGGGCTGACCTGGACGCCCTTGACGGTCACCGGGTCGGTCCGGTCCAGGCCCAGCTTGTGCAGGGTCTTGAGGACGTCGATGAACTCCTCGCCCAGGCCGTACTTGAAGGTGACCCGCTTCGCGTCGACCCAGCGCGGCATGAGGAGCACCTCCTCGTGCTCCACGTTGACGCACTCGACCGGTCCGATGCCCTCGGGGAACTCGAACACCTCGGGCTCGCTGAACGGCGGGGTGGTGAAGAACCCGCGCCCCTCCTCGTAGACCACCGGCGGGTTGAGGCACTCCTCGATCGTGGTCCAGATGCTGAAGGAGGGTGCGAAGTCGTAGCCGGCGACCTGCAGGTCCGCGCCGTCCCGCACGCCGAGCTCCTCGATGGCGGAGAACAGGTGGTCGGCGGCGTACCGGGCGAACACGTCGGACAGGCCGGGCTCCACGCCCATCCCCACCAGCGCCAGCTGCCCGGCGGACTCCCACTGCCCGGCCATCTCGAACTGCTCGTCGCCGAGCTTCACGCCGGTCTTGGCGTACGGGTCCTCCGGGTGCGGCCTGGACAGCGACATCGCCATGTCCAGGTAGCCGGCCCCGGCGGCCAGTGCGGCCCGGAACAGCGGCATCACGAAGCGCGGGTCGACGGCGTTCATCAGCACGTCGCAGCGGTGCTCGGCCAGCACGGCCGCGACGGCGGACTCGTCCCCGGCGTCCAGCGACCCCACGGCGGTGAACCGGGCGTCGCCCCCGGCGGCGGCGATCACCTTCTCGGCCCGCGCGCCGTCGTAGTCGGCGACCACCATGGCCTCGAAGAAGTCACGACGGGCGGCGATGGCGGCGATGGCACTGCCGACGCCACCGGCGCCGACCAGCAGGATGCGCATGAGGACCTCTCAGAGGGGACGGTGCTGCGACCCTAGGGGAGATCGTCGTCACTGGCGACGGCTTCCGTCGCCGCACCAACTCGTAACACGCGAAACCCTTGTGCAGCCCCTCGGCACCTGCGATAACCGTCGCATGACCGGACTTGAGAGCGAGCGGTGAGCGCACCGGCCGACCGGGCCGACGCCCAGCCCCAGCTGAAGCAGGGGGCCATCGGGTTCGTCGACGCCCTCGTCATCGGGCTGGCCTCGACGTCACCGGCGTACTCGCTGGCCGCCGTCGTCGGTGCCGTGGTGGCGCTGGTCGGGGTGTACGCGCCGGGGGTCTTCCTGGCCTCGTTCATCCCGATGCTGCTGATCGCCTCGGCCTTCTACTACCTCAACCGCGCCGACCAGGACTGCGGGACGACCTTCTCCTGGGTCACCCGGGCGATGGGGCCGTGGATCGGCTGGCTGGGCGGCTGGGCGATCGCCATGACCGGGGTGCTGGTCATCGGCTCGCTGGCCGACGTCGGCGTCCGGTTCGGGCTGCTGGCCCTGCAGCTGGACGGCCTGGCCGGCAACGTGTTCGTCGTCCGGACCCTGACGGTGCTGCTGATCATCGCCATGACGGCGGTCTGCGTGCTGGGCACCGAGATCAGTGCCAAGCTGCAGAACGGCCTGATCGTGGCCCAGGTGGTCGCCCTGCTGGTCTTCGCCGGCATCGCGCTGACCGCGGGCCTGCGCGGCAACGGCGAGGAGGGGGGCAGTCTCACCCCCTCGCTGTCCTGGCTGAACCCCTTCGGAGCCGGCGGTGCGGCGCTGACCGGCGGGCTGCTGCTCGGGGTCTTCATCTACTGGGGCTGGGAGTCCGCGGTGAACCTCACCGAGGAGACCCAGGACGCCGAGTCCACCCCCGGCAAGGCCGCGATCGTCTCCACCGTCGTCCTGCTGGTCACCTACCTGGGCGTGACGATCGCGATCCTCAGCTACTTCGGCCCGGCGTTCCTGGCCGACCGTTCGGGGGAGGAGGAGACGATCTTCGCGACCCTGGCCACCGAGGTCATGGGTCCCTGGGACTGGGTGCTGCTGCTGGCGGTGTCCACCTCGGCCATCGCCTCCACCCAGACGACGATCCTGCCGGCCTCGCGCACCGGCCTGTCGATGGCCCGGCGGCACGCGATGCCCCCGGCGCTGGCCCGGATCCACCCGCGCTTCCGCACCCCGGACGTGTCGACCTGGACCGTCGCGGCGATCGCCATCGCCTGGTACCTGGTGGTCAACCTGATCAGCGAGAACGCCCTCTTCGACTCGCTCACCGCGCTGTCGCTGCTGATCGCCTTCTACTACTCCCTCACCGGCATCGCCTGCGCGGTGTTCCACCGCCGGCAGCTGACCCGCAGCGTGAAGGACTTCCTGCTCATCGGGGTCGGCCCGGTCATCGGCTCGCTGCTGCTGATCTGGCTGCTCGTCGAGAGCATCGGGGACCTGGCCGACCCGGCGAACTCCTACAGCGGTGAGGCCTGGTTCGGCCTCGGCCCGCCGCTGGTCATCGGCGTCGGCATCTTCCTGGTCGGCGTGGTCTTCATGCTGGTCTGGCGGCTCAAGGACGCCCGTTTCTGGGCCGAGAAGACGACGACGGCCGAGCGGCTGCAGGCCGACATCGCCGCCGGCCGCAGCGCCGCCGTCGTCGAGGACCCAGCCCCGTGACCCAGCCCCGTGACCCCGCCCCGTGACCCCTGCCCCGTCGTCCCTGAGGAGAACTGAGTGAGCATCGTGCTGGGCTACGACGAGTCCCCGGGCGCCCGTCGCGCCCTGGGACTGGCCATCGACCTGGCCGGGAAGCTGGAGGAGCCCCTCGTGCTCGTCTACGGCGCGGCCCCGCCCGGCGTCGTGGGCGAGGAGGCCGGCGAGCACGCGCGGGCCCTCACCGAGATCGGCCGGACGGCGCTCGCGCACGCCGTCACCGAGGCCGAGGCGGCCGGCGTCACCACCGTCGTCGAGGTCGTGGCCGAGAAGCCGGTGCCGGCCCTGCTGGCCGCCGGCGACCGGCACGACGCCCGGGTGATCGTCGTCGGCACCTACGGGGAGAGCCCGCTCAAGGGCGCCTTCCTGGGCTCGGTGGCCTACAAGCTGCTGCACCTGTCGACCCGCCCGGTGCTCTGCGTCCCCGCCGACCCCGCCGCCTGACCCGTCCCGCCCCTGGACCTTGGATCAGGGTCCCTGATCAGAGTCCGTCCACCCACACGACATGTGGTGCGGGTGGACGGACTCTGGTGAACGCCCCTGATCCACGCTCGGGGGCGGGGGGGGCAAGGGCGGGGACGGGCTACAGGCGGGACCAGGCCTCGGTGAGCACCGAGCGCAACGTCTGCTCGATCAGGTCGAACTCGGGCTGGCCGCAGGTGAGCGGCGGGGCGAGCTGGATGACCGGGTCGCCGCGGTCGTCGGCGCGGCAGTAGAGGCCGGCATCGAAGAGCGCCTGGGAGAGGAACCCGCGCAGCAGGCGTTCGCTCTCCGCGTCGTCGAAGGTCTCCTTGGTGGCCTTGTCCTTCACCATCTCGATCCCGTAGAAGAACCCGTCGCCGCGGACGTCGCCCACGATCGGGAGGTCGTTCAGCTTCTCCAGGGTGCGGCGGAAGTCGTGCTCGGTGTCCAGCACGTGCTGGTTGAGCCCCTCGCGTTCGACGAGGTCCAGGTTGGCCAGCCCGACGGCGGCCGAGACCGGGTGGCCGCCGAAGGTGTAGCCGTGCGGGAAGGAGACGCCGGGACGCAGGAAGGGCTCCATCACCCGGTCGCTGGCGATCATCGCGCCGATGGGGGAGTAGCCCGAGGTCATCCCCTTGGCGCAGGTGATCATGTCCGGCACGTAGCCGAACTTGCTGCAGGCGAAGGTGGTGCCCAGTCGGCCGAAGGCGCAGATGACCTCGTCGGAGACGAGCAGCACGTCGTACTGGTCGCAGATCTCGCGCACGCGGTCGAAGTAGCCGGGCGGGGGCGGGAAGCAGCCGCCGGCGTTCTGCACCGGCTCCAGGAACACCGCGGCCACGGTGTCCGGGCCCTCGAAGAGGATCTGCTGCTCGATCTGGTCGGCGGCCCAGCGACCGAAGGCCTTGGGGTCGTCGCCGAAGTACGGGGCCCGGTAGATGTTGGTGTTGGGCACCCGGAACGCCCCGGGCACCAACGGCTCGAAGTCCTGCTTGAGCGCGGGCAGGCCGGTGATGGACAGCGCCCCCTGGGTGGTGCCGTGGTAGGCCACCGCCCGGCTGATCACCTTGTGCTTGGCCGGCTTCCCGACCAGCTTGAAGTACTGCTTGGCCGCCTTCCACGCGGTCTCGACGGCCTCGCCGCCGCCGGTGGTGAAGAAGACCCGGTTGAGGTCGCCGGGGGCCTCGGCCGCCAGCCGCTTCGACAGCTCGATGGCGGAGGGGTGCGCGTAGGACCACAGCGGGAAGAAGGCCAGCGTCTCGGCCTGCTTCGCCGCGGCCTCGGCCAGCTCCCGCCGTCCGTGCCCGGCCTGGACGACGAAGAGCCCGGCGAGCCCGTCGAGGTACTTGCGGCCCCGGTCGTCCCAGATCCAGTGGCCCTCGCCCTTCACGATCACCGGCGGGGCGTGCTCGGTGTAGCCGCCCATCCGGGAGAAGTGCAGCCACAGGTTGTCCACGCTGTCCGGGCCGTAGCGCCCCGGCTCGGTGACGGGCTGCTCGGTGGTGGTCATGGGTCACTCCCGGGGGCTGCGGATCCCGTCGCCGGACGACGGCTCGACGACGGAGAGCGTAGCGAGACGACCCCTCTCCTGACGAGACCGTTCGTCAGAGTGGGCGACCTCCGGCGACCCGCCCCACCAGGTCGGCGATGGTCGCAGCCCGGCCGGCCGGGGTCCGCTTGGTCTGCACCCGGTGCAGCACCGCGTACCGCTGGGACCTGGTCAGTGCGTCGAAGGCGGTCCGGGCGCCGGGGGTGGCGGCCAGTGCTGCGGTGAGGTCCTCGGGTTCGGTCATCGTGGCCGGGCCGGCGTAGGCCTGCGCCCACCGGCCGTCGGCCCGGGCGGCCTCGACCTGGGCCAGTCCGGCCGGGCGCATCCGGCCTGCGGCCTCGAGCTCGGCGACGGTGGCCACGTTCTTCGCCGACCAGATGCTCTTCGCTCTCCGGGGCGTGGTGCGGATCGTCCAGGAGGTCTCGTCCACCGCGTTGGCCCGACCGTCGATCCAGCCGTGGCACAGCAGCACCTCGACCAGCCCGGCCCAGGTCAGCGACGGGAAGGCGCCCTTCTTGGCCAGCAGCACCGAGAGCCCCGGGGTGTCGGCGCCGTGCTCGTCGAACCAGGCGTGCGCCTCGTCGGCGGTGGCGAAGGAGCGGCGCTCGAAGTCGTCGGGCATGGCCGCCATCGTGGCCTCCCGGTCGGGGTTTCGGAACCGGTACCGACGGTCACCGTGTCCGGGTGTCCCGCAGACCGCCCGGCCCCGAGGAGCTCTGGCTGGTGCGGCACGGGGAGAGCGTGGGCAACCTCGCCGACGCGCGCGCCCAGGAACTCGGTGTGGACCGGCTGGACCTCGACGTCCGCGACCCCGACGTGCCGCTGTCCCCGACCGGGGAGCAGCAGGCCGACGCGCTGGGGCGGTGGTTGGCCGGGCAGCCCGGTCCACCGACCGCCGTCCTCAGCTCGCCCTTCACCCGGGCCGCCGACACCGCGCACCGAGCGGCCGCCGGGCTGGGCCTGTCCGTCCGGTTCGACGAACGGCTGCGCGAGCGGGACTTCGGTGCCTTCGACGGGATGACCGCCGGCGGCATCCGGGACCGGTACCCCGAGGAGGCGCAGCGGCGGCAGCTGCTGGGCAAGTTCTGGTACCGCCCGCCGGGCGGGGAGAGCTGGGCCGACGTCGCCCTGCGGGTGCGCAGCGTGCTGGCCACCGAGGCGCTGCGGCACGACGGCGAGCGGTTGCTCGTCGTCAGCCACCAGGCCGTGGTCATGGTCTTCCGGTACGTGCTCGAGGAGCTCACCGAGTCCCAGCTGCTGGAGGTCGACCGGCACGAGCAGGTCGCGAACACCTCGGTCACCCGCCACCGTGCGGACGACGGGGGCTGGTCGCTGCAGTCGTTCAACTCCGTCGAGCACCTGGCGGACGTGCGTGCCCCCGAGGTCACCGAGGAAGCCGATGTCCCGCACCCCTGAGCCCGGCACCCCTGAGCCCGGCACCCCTGAGCCCGGCACCCCTGAGCCCCAGCCCACCCTGGTGACCCCGCAGGTGCTGCGTGGGTGGCGGCTGCCCGAACCCACCGGCGGCAAGGAGGCCCGCGGTTCGATCCTGGTCGTCGGTGGCAGCACCGAGACCCTGGGCGCGGTGCTGCTGGCCGCCGAGGCCGCCCTGCGGTCGGGGGCGGGGAAGCTCCAGGTCGCCGTCCCCCGCAGCCTGGCGCCGGTGACGTCGTCCGCGCTGCCGGAGGCGCTGGTCCGCGGGCTCGCCGAGACCGACGAGGGTGCGGTGCGCGCCGATGCCGCCGACCGCGTGCTGGACCTGGCCGAGAGCGCGGCCGCGGTGCTGGTCGGGCCCGGGATGGTGGACGAGGAGCAGACCCGGCTGCTGGTGCAGCGGCTGTTGCCCGAGCTGTCCGGCCCGCTGGCACTGGACGCGCTGGGCCTGGCCGCCGTCACGGCCGACCCGGCCTGTCTGCACCACCTGGAGGGCCGGGTGGTGCTCACGCCGAACCCGACCGAGCTGGCCTTCGGGTTGCACGTGGAGGAGGTCGAGGACCCACCGCAGGCCGCCCGGGAGATGGCGGCCCGGGCGCGGGCCGTGGTCGCACTGGGCGGGGAGACCAGCTGGGTCGCGGCACCCGACGGTCGGCTGTGGCGGGACGAGAGCGGCGGTGCTGGGCTGGGCGTCTCGGGGTCCGGCGACGTCCGGGCCGGGGTGGTCGCCGGCCTGCTGGCCCGCGGCGCGGAGCCCGCGCAGGCCGCGGTGTGGGCCGCCCACCTGCACGGCCGTGCGGGGGAGCGGCTGGCCGCCCAGGTCGGCCGGCTGGGCTTCCTGGCCCGCGAGCTGCCGGCGGAGGTCCCCCGGGTGCTGAGCGAGGTCGACCTCTAGCGGCTCAGCCGCGCTGGCGGCGGGCGCGGTAGGCGGCCGCGTGGGTCCGGTTGGCGCAGCTGGCGTCACAGAAGCGGCGGGACCGGTTCTTGGTCAGGTCCACCAGGGCCGCGCCGCAGCCCTCGGCCTCGCAGCGGCCCAGCCGGTCCAGCTCCTCCGTGCGGACCAGGTCGGTGACCGCCATCGCCGCCTCGACCGCCATCCGGTGGGCGACCGGCGCGCCGGCCTCGGTGGCGTGGACGTGCCAGCCCCAGTCGCCGTGCCGGACCAGCTGGGGGAGGGCGCGCCCCTCCTGCAGCAGCCGGTTGACCACGGCGACGACGCCGTCGGTGTCGGCGTCCCACATCTGCGCCAGCTCGGCCCGCAGCGCGTGCACCGCGGTCAGCTCGGGCAGGTCGCCGACCCGGTCGCCGGTGAACGCCCAGGTGTCCAGGAACGCGTCCAGTGCGGCCGGGTCGGGGAGCAGCTCGGTGCCGGCCCCCGAACCGCTGGCGGTGTTCACCAGGCCGGCGGCGGCATGCAGCCCCACCTCGGTGTCATGGGCAAAGAGCATGTAGCTCCTGACTTCTGCTACGGTCCGGCACGTCAGGAGTGTACGTCCCGATGGTCCTGACGCCGTCGTGAGGAGAACTGCCGTGCTGGACCGTCGTACCGGGTCGACCGGCCTCCTGCTCGCCCTGGCCTCCGCGGCCGCGTTCGGCACCTCCGGGGTGTTCGCCACCGGGCTGATGGACGCCGGCTGGAGTGCGGCGGCCGCGGTCACCGTCCGCGTCGGGCTGGCCGCCCTCGTGCTCACCGTGCCTGCCGTGCTCCAGCTGCGCGGCCGCTGGCACCTGCTGCGCGAGAACGCCGGTGCGGTGCTGGCCTTCGGCGTGCTGGCCGTGGCCGGCTGTCAGCTCACCTACTTCCTGGCGGTCTCCCGGCTCTCGGTCGGCGTCGCCCTGCTGCTCGAGTACTCCGGCGTCGTCCTCGTCGTGCTGTGGACCTGGCTGCGGCACGGGCAGCGCCCGAGCCCGGTCACCGCGGCGGGTGTCGTCGTCGCCGTAGTCGGGCTGGTGCTGGTGCTCGACGTCGTCCGCGGTGCGCAGATCGACGCGCTGGGCGTCGTCTACGGCTTGATGGCCGCGGTCGGGCTCGCCGTCTACTTCATCGTCTCGGCCCGGTCCGACGGCGCGCTGCCGCCGCTGGTCAGCGCCTGGGGCGGCCTCGGCGTCGGAGCGGTCGTCCTCGGGGTGGCCGCCGCCGTCGGCCTCGTCCCCTGGCACACCGCCACCGCGGACGTCGAGCTGGCCGGCTCCCCGACCAGCTGGCTGGTGCCCGTGCTGGGCCTCGCCCTGGTCGCTGCCGCGTTCGCCTACGCCTCGGGCGTCGCCGCGATCCGCCGGCTGGGCTCCCGGCTGAGCTCCTTCATCGGGCTCACCGAGGTGCTCTTCGCCGTGCTGTTCGCCGCGTTGCTGCTCGGCCAGGAACCGGGTGTCGTGCAGCTGGTGGGCGGGGTCGTCGTCCTGGCCGGGATCGTGCTGGTCCGCGCCGGCGACCGGCCGGCGGCCGTCGTGGACGTCGACCCGGTGCCCGCCGTGGGAACCCGGTTGCCCGCCGTCTGACGATGGGGGCGTGGACACCGCACCCGAGAAGACCGACGGGGTGGTCCGGCTGCGCGCCCACCGCCCCGACGACGTGCCCGAGGTGGTGGCCCAGTGCCAGGACCCGGAGATGCAGCGCTTCACCGCCGTGCCCGCGCCCTACACGGCCGCCGACGCCGCGGGCTTCCTCGCGGCGGTGGATGCGGGCTGGCGCGACGGATGGCTCGCTGCCTGGGCGGTCGAGGTGGAGGGCCGGTTCGCCGGGACCGTCGACCTGCGCCTGCAGGAGGGGGACTGGGCCGAGATCGGCTACGGCCTCGCGCCCTGGGCGCGCGGGCGCGGTGTGATGGCGCGGGCCCTCGACCTCGCCCTGGGGTGGGGCTTCGGCACCCGCGGCCTGGTCGGGGTCGAGTGGCGCGCGTACGTCGGCAACGACGCCTCCCGGCGGGTCGCCGAGCGCTGCGGGTTCCGGGTCGAGGGCACGGTGCGCGGCCTGTGCGTCTCCCGGGGGCGTCGGGTCGACGCCTGGATCGGCACGCTGCTGAGCACCGACCCCGCCGCCGTCCGGCTCGCCGACGGGGTGGCGGAAGCGGCGTTCGGGCTGGTCCGGGGCGCCTCGCCCGAGGGGGAGTCGCAGGGCTCGTGAGCGGTTTGGACCCCACGGGACCGGTTCCCCGCCTATCGTGGGCCAGATGAACGGCAGTCAGGACACCACGACGGACGCTGCGATCCGGGCCATCCGGCTCGCCGATGCCGAGCGGCAGGCCGCCCAGTCCGCTGCCCGGGACGCGCAGCGGACCTGGGAGGCGGCGCTGGTGGCGGCCGTCGAGGCCGGCTACGCCCCCTCCGCGGTGGCCCGGGAGGCCGGGGTCACCCGCAACCGGGTGTCCCAGCTGGTCTCCGCACACCGCGCCGCGCTCGCCCAGGCGTCCACGGCAGCCACGGCGGCACAGCCCGCGGCCCGTCGTCCCGGCCCGCGGATCGTGCCCAGCCCGCTCAGCTGAGCGGTCGCCGGGGTCTCCTGTCGACCCCAGCGGCGTAAACCGCGTTTGCGCATCGTCGGGTGGGGTTACTGTGGAGTAGTACAACACCCCACCGACCCGAGGAGAGCCCGTCGTGGCTGACAACCTGCGTGGGTCTCGGATGGGGGCGACCAGCCTGGAGAACGTCCGCGGCGCCGTCCTCGCCGACACCCTGACCCACACCTACGAGTGCCCGGCCGGCCACGACGTCCGCGTGACGATGGCCGCCGACGCCGTGCCCCCGAACGCCTGGGCCTGCCCGAACCACGGGCGGGTCTCGGTCCTCGTGGTCACCCCCCAGACGCCGCAGGCGCCGGTGCTCGCCGAGGGTGAAGAGCCCCCGACGACCGGGCGCCAGCGCAAGACCGGCCCCCCGCGGGTCAGCAAGACCCCGTGGGAGATGCTGCTGGAGCGTCGCGAGATCTCCGACCTCGACGAGCTGCTCACCGAGCGGCTGGGTGTGCTGAAGGCGCGACGCACCCGCCAGTGAGGTAGGCAGGAGGCGTGCAGCCTCCTCTGATCGGCGCCCTGGGCGACCGCGTCCCCACCGTCCACGACACCGCCTTCGTCGCCCCCACCGCCGTGGTGGTGGGCGACGTGACCCTCGGCCCCCGGGCCTCGGTCTGGTACGGCGCGGTGGTCCGTGCCGACGCCGAGGTCGTGGTCGTGGGCGCCGACTCCAACGTGCAGGACGGCTCCACGCTGCACAGCGACCCGGGCTCCCCGCTGGTGCTGGGAGACCGGGTCACCGTCGGGCACCGGGTCGTGCTCCACGGCGCCCGGGTCGACGACGACGTGCTGGTCGGCATGGGCGCCGTCGTCATGAACGGCGCGCACATCGGGGCCGGCTCGATCGTCGCGGCCGGAGCCGTCGTCACCGAGGGCACCCTCGTGCCGCCCGGGTCGCTCGTCGCCGGCGTCCCGGCGAAGGTCGTCCGCGAGATGGGCGACGCCGCGGTCGAGCGGATCCGGGCGAACGCGGTCAGCTACACCGACCGGCTCGACCAGCACCGCGCCCTGCGCGAGGTCTGAGACCCCGGGTCAGAGCTGGGCGGCGACCAGCGGCGTCAGGGTCAGGTGCGGCTTGTTCTGCTCCAGCGCCCGCAGCGACCACTTGTCGGTGAACAGCGCCAGCAGCTCGCCGTCGGGGCGCTGCATGACCTCGGCGCCCCGGGCCTTGGAGATCTCGGCGGCGGACTCGGCGTCGGTGGCGCGGGCCAGGCTGTAGGGCAGGTTCTCCAGGCTCACCTTGGCGCCGAACTCGTGCTCCATCCGGTGCTGGGCCACCTCGAACTGCATGGGCCCGACGACGGCGAGCACCGGGGCGCCGTCGCCGCGGCACTCGGAGACCAGCACCTGCACGACGCCCTCGCCGGCCAGGGTGTCCATCCCCTTGCGGAACTGCTTGTACTTGCTGGTGTCGGCGACCCGGGCGACGGCGAAGTGCTCGGGGGCGAACGTGGTGATCGGCGGGTAGACGACGGGTGCGTCCACGAACAGGGTGTCGCCGACGCCGAGCGCGCTGGCGTTCACCAGGCCGACCACGTCGCCGGGGTAGGCGGTCTCGATGGTCTCCCGGTCCCGGCCGAACACCTGCTGGGCGTACTTGGTGGCGAAGGGCCGGTTGTTGGCCGCGTTGGTGACGACCATGCCGCGCTCGAAGACCCCGGTGCACACCCGGATGTAGGCCAGCCGGTCGCGGTGGCCGGTGTCCATGCCGGCCTGCACCTTGAAGACGAAGGCGCTGAACGGGTCGTCGAGGGCGCGCGGCTTGCCGTCGGCGTCGGGCCGGTCGGCCGGCGGGGGAGCCAGGTCGACCAGGGTGTCCAGCAGCAGGCCGACGCCGAAGTTGCTCACCGCAGAGGCGAAGAGGACCGGGGTGGTGGCGCCGGCGAGGAAGAGCTCCTCGTCGTGCTCGGCGCCGCTGGACTCCAGCAGCTCGCTCTCCTCCAGGGCCGTCGTCCAGGCCTCGCCCTCCTGGGCCAGGGCGGCGTCGGGGTCCATGACCTGCTCGGGGGCGATGGTGGCGCCGCCGGCGGTGCGGGTGAAGTGCCGGTAGCTGCCGTCGCGGCGGTCCAGCACGCCGCGGAAGTCCCCGGCGATGCCGACCGGCCAGGTGAGCGGGGTGGGGGTGAGGCCGGTGCGCTCCTGGATCTCGTCCATCAGCGCCAGGGCGTCCAGGCCCGGCCGGTCCCACTTGTTGACCACGGTGATGATCGGGATGCCCCGGTGCTTGCAGACGGCGAAGAGCTTCATCGTCTGGGTCTCCAGGCCCTTGGCCGCGTCGACCAGCATCACGGCCGCGTCGACGGCGGTGAGCACCCGGTAGGTGTCCTCGGAGAAGTCGGCGTGCCCGGGGGTGTCCAGCAGGTTGACCACCGCCTCGCGGTAGGCGAACTGCAGGGCCGCGGAGGTGATGGAGATGCCTCGGGCCTTCTCCATGTCCATCCAGTCGGACACGGTGGCCCCGCGGCCGGCCTTGCCGTGCACGGCGCCGGCCCGGCCGATGACGTGCGCGTGCAGCGCCAGCGCCTCGGTGAGCGTGGACTTGCCGGCGTCGGGGTGGCTGATGACGGCGAAGGTGCGCCGGCGCGCGGCCTCGGTGGCGGCGGTGCTCACGGTGCTCCTGTCTTCACCGGCGCGCCCGGAGGCAGGGACACGGTGCTGGGGTCGTACGGGACCCCCGAGTCTACGGCGGTCGGCGGCGGGCCCCCGGTCGCTCGGTCGACCGGCCTCCCCGGTGACGATCCGGTGACGTCGGACGCACTCTCCGGGAATGGTCGTCCGCCGCCGGTCGTCGAGTCGACACGAGCGTCGCGGTGACCATTCCCGGCGAGTCACCGTGTCGACCCGGCGGACGACGTCACCGCCCGGCCGGACGCCCTCGTTCGGTGTCGTTGGCTGCGTAAACACCGCTGCTCCGGGCTCGTGTCGACCTGGTACGGGTGGTGACCGTGGGGCCGCAGGGGCGGTGACACCTCAGGCGTCGACCATTCTCGGAATGGTCGTCGCCGCACTCGCGGAATGCGCGGAGAAAGGCTCACCACTTCGGGTTGAGAACGTCCCGGCCAGGCCGTAACCGCCTTCGACAGCGGAGCACGACCGCTGCGATGACTCGCTTGGACGGTGACGCGTGGACGGCATGGACGACATCGTCGAGGACTTCCTCGTGGAGAGCCACGAGAACCTCGACCAGCTCGACCGCGACCTCGTCGCCCTCGAGCAGGACCCCGGGTCCCGGGAGCGGCTGTCCAGCATCTTCCGGACGATCCACACCATCAAGGGCACCAGTGGCTTCCTGGCCTTCGGCAAGCTCGAGGAGGTCACGCACGTCGGGGAGAACATGCTCTCCAAGCTGCGGGACGGCGTCCTGGAGCTGACCCCGCACCGCACCGACGCGCTGCTGACCATGGTGGACACGGTCCGCGAGCTGCTCGGCTCGATCGAGACCGCCGGCAGCGAGGGCGCCGTCGACGTGTCCCCGGCCGTGGCCGCGATCGTCGCCTCGATGGAGCCCGTGGCCGTGGCAGCCGCCGCCGGCCCCGGGACGACGGGCACCGCCGCACCGGCCGCCGCCGAGGCCACCGAGCCCCCCGCGACCGCCGAGGGCACCGCCCCCGACCCGGTCCTCGACGACCTGCCGGCCGGCGTGGCCGTCACCGAGGCCAGCGCCGTGCTGGCCGAGGCCGCCGAGGTCGTGGACGCCGTCCCGGTCCGCCGCACCGACCAGACCCCGCCCCCGGCGCCGAAGGCCCCCGCCCGGGCCGCCGCCGAGGAGCACCACGAGGAGCAGGCCCCCGGCCGCCGCGCGGTCGCCGACTCGACCATCCGGGTCGACGTCGACCTGCTCGACGCCCTGATGCAGCTGGTCGGCGAGCTGGTGCTGACCCGCAACCAGATCGTGCAGTACGTCTCCCGGCAGGCCGACACCGACCTGGTGCGAGCCGGGCAGCGGCTGAACCTGATCGCCAGCGAGCTGCAGGAGGGCGTCATGAAGACGCGCATGCAGCCCATCGACCACATCTGGTCCAAGCTGCCCCGCGTCGTCCGCGACCTGGGCCAGCAGTGCGGCAAGCAGGTCCGGCTGGCGATGGAGGGCAACGAGACCGAGCTGGACAAGACGCTGCTCGAGGCGGTCAAGGACCCGCTGACCCACCTGGTCCGCAACTCCGTGGACCACGGCATCGAGACCCCGGAGGCCCGACGCGCGGCCGGCAAGCCCGCGGACGGCGTCCTGAGCCTGCGGGCCCGGCACGAGTCCGGCCAGGTCGTGGTCGAGGTCGCCGACGACGGCGGCGGGATCGACGCCGCCCGGGTCGGGGCCAAGGCCGTGGAGCGCGGCCTGGTGACCGCCGACGCGCTGTCCCGGATGAGCCACTCCGACGTGCTGCAGCTGATCTTCTCCCCGGGCTTCTCCACCGCGGCCGCCGTCACCAACGTCTCGGGCCGCGGTGTCGGGATGGACGTGGTCAAGACCAACATCGAGGCCATCGGCGGCACCATCGAGATCGAGTCCGAGGCCGGCAGGGGCACCTGCACCCGGCTGCGCATCCCGCTGACGCTGGCGATCGTGCCGGCGCTGACCATCGAGTGCGCCGGTGACCGGTACGCCATCCCGCAGGTGAGCCTGCAGGAGTTGGTCAGCCTGGACGCCGAGAAGGCCGCCAGCGCGGTCGAGGAGATCGGCGGGGCCCAGGTCTACCGCCTGCGCGGCGAGCTCCTGCCGCTGGTCCGGCTGGCCGACGTCTTCGGTCTGACCTCGGACCGGCACGACGGCCACGTCGTCATCGCCGTCCTGCGGTCGGAGGGGCGTCGCTTCGGCCTGGTCGTGGACCGGGTCATCAACACCGAGGAGATCGTCGTGAAGGCAGTCGGTGCGCAGCTGAAGTCGATGGGCCTCTACTCGGGGGCGACCGTCCTCGGGGACGGCACCGTCGCCCTCATCCTGGACGTCCAGGCACTGGCCCGACGGGCGCTGCGCGCCGAGAGCGTCGAGCGTGCCGAGCAGCGGGCCCAGTCCCAGGCCGACGCGCACGCCGCCGGCCCGGCCGAGCGGCAGCGGATGCTGCTGGCGGCCATCGGCGGCGGACGGCGGGTCGCGATCCCGCTGGACACCGTCACCCGGCTGGAGCAGCTGCGGGCCGACAGCGTGGAACGCGTCGGCTCCCGCGAGGTGGTCCAGTACCGCGGCGCGATCCTGCCGATCGTCCGGCTGGACCGGCACCTGGGCGCCATGCCCAGCTACGGCTACGGCGAGGAGACGGCGGCCCGCGAGGTCCTCGAGGTCATCGTGTACGCCGACCGGGACCGGTCCGTCGCGATCGTGGTCGAGGAGATCCTCGACATCGTCGACGACTCCGAGGTCCTGCACTCCGACATCGACGACGCCGGCCTGCTGGGCTCGGCCGTCTTCGGCGACAAGGTCACCGAGCTGCTCGACGTCCGGGCCGCGATCCTCGCCGCGGACCCCTCCTTCTACGCCTTCGACGCCCCTGCCCACCCCGACGCCACCGGCGTCCCGACCGGTCTCCTGGCGGTCTGACATGAGTGCACCCACCACCACCCGGGCCACCACCCAGCTGGCCACCTTCTGGCTCGACGGCGACCTGTACGGCGTCGAGGTGGCGCACGTGCAGGAGGTCCTCCGGGCGCAGAAGCTCACCCGGGTCCCGCTGGCACCGCCGGCGGTGGCCGGCCTGATCAACCTGCGCGGCCAGGTCGTCACCGCGATCGAGCTGCGCGAGCGGCTGGGCCGCCCGGCCCGGCCCGAGGGCGCGGACTCCGTGGTCATCGTCGTCCGGATGCACGGGGAGGCCGTCAGCTTCCTGGTCGACGGCATCGCCGACGTCGTGCACGTCGACGCAGCGGACTTCGAGCAGCCGCCGGACACCCTGGACGGCCGCGCCCGCGAGCTGATCCGCGGCGCCTACAAGCTCGACGGCCGGCTGCTGCTGGCCCTGGACGTCGCCCGGGTCGTCGCGGACTGACCCCCGAGGCCGCCGGTCCCGGCGCGCCCCGCACCACCCGTGCACCGCAGCGCCGCCGGACGTCCGGCGGCGCTGCCTCCCACGCCCGCACTGCCCACACCGCCCGCTCTGCCCGCTCTGCCCGCTCTGCCCGCACAGCCCAGCCACCCAGCCACCCACCACGGGGGAACCACCATGAGCACCACCGTCTCCGACCGCCTGGGCTCCCTGGGCGTCCGCACCAAGATCCTGGCCGGGGTGTCGGTGGCCGCGGTGGCCGCAGCCGTCGTCGGCGTCGTCGGGCTCTCGGCCCTCTCAGACTCGGCCGACCGCACCCAGGTCGTCTACGCCGACGACGTCCGCGGCGTCGAGCTCGCCCAGGAGATGCGCTTCCAGCTCATCTCGATCCGCTTCGCCCAGCTCAACCGCACCAACGCCACCAATGCCGAGGACGACGAGGCGCTGGCGCGCTGGACGGCCACCCGCGGCGAGTCGGTGCAGGCCTTCGAGGACACCGCCGCGGAGCTGACGGACTCGGTCCGCCTGTCCGAGGCCAACCAGCAGGTCGTCGCCGACGCCGCCGCCGGCGTCGACCGGTACGTGGACCTGACCGCCCAGCTGGACGCGTTCACCGCGGCCGGTGACCGGGCCGGCTGGCAGAACCTGCGCGACACCCAGGTGACCCCGCTGATGACCGGCGTGGTGGACGCCCTGGACGGTCTCGCCGAGGACCGGTCGGCGGCCGCCCAGGCGGACGCCGAGGCCGCCGCGGCGGCCTACGAGCAGACCCGCTGGGTGCTGCTGACCACGCTGGTCGTCGGCCTGGCCGTGGCCCTGGGCCTGGGCATCGCCGTCGCCCGCTCCATCGTCGGGCGGCTGCACAAGCTGCAGGCCGCGGTCTCCGCGCTCGCCGGCGGCGACCTCACCGTGCGCACCGGGGTCGACTCCGCCGACGAGGTGGGCCAGACCGCCAAGCTGCTCGACGGGGCCCTGGTCGACCTGCGCGCCCTGATGTCCTCGGTCGTCGGTTCGGCCGATGCGGTCGCGGCGTCGAGTGAG
The DNA here is from genome assembly GCF_001424485.1 of Modestobacter sp. Leaf380. GTDB lineage: Bacteria > Actinomycetota > Actinomycetes > Mycobacteriales > Geodermatophilaceae > Klenkia. Next base: position 92,242 of record NZ_LMQC01000019.1, on the reverse strand, counting down.
GAGCTGTCGGCGTCCTCGGCGCAGATCTCGGCGTCGGCGCAGGAGACGTCGTTGCAGTCGGGGGTGGTGTCCAGCGCTGCTGACGAGGTGTCCCGGAGCGTGGCGACGGTCGCCGCGGGTGCGGAGGAGATGTCGGCGTCGATCCGGGAGATCGCGCAGAACGCCAACGAGGCCGCTCGGGTCGCCGCGGGTGCGGTGACCGAGGCCGAGGCCACGAACGCCACGATCACGAAGCTGGGGCTGTCGTCGAAGGAGATCGGCGACGTGGTGAAGGTGATCACGAGCATCGCCGAGCAGACGAACCTGCTGGCGCTGAACGCCACGATCGAGGCCGCTCGTGCCGGTGAGGCGGGCAAGGGCTTCGCGGTGGTCGCCAACGAGGTCAAGGAGCTGGCGCAGGAGACTGCCCGGGCGACCGAGGACATCGCCCGCCGGGTGGAGGCCATCCAGGCCGACACCGGTGGTGCGGTGGCGGCGATCGGCCGGATCGGTGAGGTCATCGGTCAGATCAACGACTACCAGCTCACGATCGCCAGTGCCGTGGAGGAGCAGACGGCCACGACCAACGAGATGTCCCGGTCGGTGGCCGAGGCTGCCGGTGGGTCGACCGAGATCGCCGCGAACATCACCGGGGTCTCGACCGCGGCCAGCTCGACGACCGAGGCGCTGGGTCAGACCCGGGTCGCCGTGGACGAGCTGTCCCGGATGGCCGCCGACCTGCGCACCACCGTGGGCCGCTTCACCTGGTGACCCCTCCCCCCGCACCGGGGGCCCGCCGGTCACCGCGCCGCCGCACCATCTCGCCGCCGCACGACCGGCACCACCGCACGACCGGCACCGCCGCACGACCGGCACCGCCGCACGACCGGTACCACCGCACGACCGGCACCACCGCACGACCGGCACCACCGCACGACCGGCACCACCAGACGGCGCCAGACCCGCGCCGGCCACAGCGCAGCACCCTCGGGGGAACCACCATGAGCACGTCAGAGCAGGCGAGCCGCGCCGCACGCGCCCGGCGCTGGACCGTCGACCGGCCCGTCGGGGTCAAGATCGGCGCCGCGGTGCTCGCCCTGGTCCTGGTGGCCCTGGCGGTGGCCAGCGTGGCCGCCGTCCGGATCGGTGCACTGCGTGCCGGGGAGCAGGAGCTCTACCGCGACACCGTCGTGCCGCTGACCCAGCTGGCCCAGCTGCAGGACTCCTTCCAGGGCGACCGCGCCCGGGTCGTGGCCTACGGGGTCTCCGACGCCGAGGGTCGTGAGTCGCTGCGCGCCGACCTGACCACGCGCCGGGCCGAGATCACCGCCCAGGTGGCCGCCTACGAGCCGGTGGCCGCCGACCCGGCCGCCTTCGCGGACTTCCAGGAGATGCTGGGGTCGTACTACACGCTGGCGGAGGAGGTGCTCTTCGCCCGCGCCGACTCCGGTGACCAGGCCGAGTTCACCCGGGTCTACCGCGACATGGTCCGGCCGCTCGCCGCCGCCGTCGGCAAGCCGTTGCAGGTCGAGGCCGCAGCCCAGGCCGCCCGGGCGGCCGACCGCGCCGACGCCGACGCCGAGGACGCCGGCTCCGCGCTCACCACGATCTGGCTCGTCGTCGGCATCGGCGTGCTGGCCGCCGTCACGCTGACCCTGCTGGTGGTCCGCCGCATGCTGGCCACCATCCGCTCGCTGCGCGGGTCCATCGACGCCCTGGCCCGGGGCGACCTGACCGTCGAGCCCGAGGTGACCACCGACGACGAGCTCGGCCGGACGGCGGTCGCCCTGCGGTCCGCGCAGTCCGCCCTGCGCACCCTGATGGCCTCCGTCGTCGGCTCGGCCGACGCGGTCGCGGCCTCCAGCCAGCAGCTGGCCTCGTCCTCGGCGCGCATCTCCTCCTCGGCGGAGGAGACGGCCCTGCAGTCCGGGGTGGTGTCCGGTGCCGCCGACGAGGTGTCCCGCAGCGTGGCCACCGTCGCCGCCGGCGCCGAGCAGATGAGCGCCTCCATCCGGGAGATCGCGCAGAACGCCAACGAGGCCGCCCGCGTCGCCGCCGGTGCGGTGACCGAGGCCGAGGCCACCAACGCGACCATCCAGAAGCTGGGTGCCTCCTCCAAGGAGATCGGCGCGGTGGTCAAGGCGATCACCAGCATCGCCGAGCAGACGAACCTGCTGGCCCTCAACGCCACGATCGAGGCCGCTCGCGCCGGTGAGGCGGGCAAGGGCTTCGCCGTGGTGGCCAACGAGGTCAAGGAACTGGCCCAGGAGACCGCTCGCGCCACCGAGGACATCGCCCGCCGGGTCGAGGCGATCCAGGCCGACACCGGTGGTGCGGTGGCGGCGATCGGCCGGATCGGTGAGGTCATCGGTCAGATCAACGACTACCAGCTCACGATCGCCAGTGCCGTCGAGGAGCAGACCGCGACGACGAACGAGATGTCGCGCAGCGTCGCGGAGGCCGCCGGGGGCACGACCGAGATCGCCGCCAACATCGGTGGCGTCTCCTCCGCGGCCGGCACCACCACCGAGGCGCTGGGCCAGACCCGGGTCGCCGTGGACGAGCTGTCCCGGATGGCCGCCGACCTGCGCGCCACCGTGGGCCGTTTCTCGTGGTGACCGCCCCGCCGGTCCGCCGCGGGCCCGCCGACCTGGGCCTGCGCGCCCGGCTCGGACTGGCCTTCGGTGGGGTGGCCCTGCTCGTGGTCGGGTGCGCCGTCGCCGGCGTGGTCGCCGTGGGCGAGCAGCGCGACCTGGCCCAGCAGGTCACCGCCGTGGACGGCGTCGTCCGCGACGCCGAGACCATGCGCTTCCAGATCGCCGACGCCACCGGGTGGCAGGGCTTCGTGCTGGCCGACGTCGCCGCGTTCGGCCCCGAGGTCGCCCTCGGCGAGGACGGCTACAACCGGGCCGGCTTCCTGGCCAGCCGGGACTCCGTCTACGAGTGGCTCGACACCGTGGACACCTCGGGCATGGACGACGTCGAGCTGGCCGCCTTCGCCGGGCTCCGACCGGCCTGGGACAGCTACTTCGGCTGGGACGACCAGGTGGTCGAGTGGATCCGGCCGGGCACCCGCGAGGGCCTGGCCACCGCCCAGACCTCGATCAACGGCGGCGAGGCCGGCGAGGCCTACGGCATCGTGCTGGACATCGCCGACGAGATCGCCGCCTCGGCGCAGGCCCGGCTGGCCGGGCTGGAGCAGGAGCAGGCCGCGGCACAGAACCGGGCCGGCTGGCTGCTGACCGTCGCCGGTGTCGTGGGTGTGCTGCTGGCCGCGCTGCTGGCCTGGCTGGTCACCCGCTCCCTGGTGCGCCCGCTGGAGTCCATCCGGGCCGTCGCCGAGGCCGTCGGCGCCCGTGACCTCACCCGGACCACCGGGCTCCACCGACGGGACGAGGTCGGGCGCACCGGTGCCGCGCTCGACGCCGCCGTCACCGAGGTCCGGCAGCTGGTCGCCCAGCTCGACGCCTCCGCCGACGCGGTCGCCGCGTCCGCCCAGGGGCTGTCCGCGTCCTCCGCCCAGATCGCCTCCTCGGCCGAGCAGACCTCGGCCCGCTCCGGCCAGGTGTCCGGTGCCGCCGACGAGGTCTCCCGCAGCGTGGCCACCGTGGCCGCGGGTGCCGAGCAGATGTCGGCGTCGATCCGGGAGATCGCCCAGAACGCCAACGAGGCCGCCCGCGTCGCGGCCGGCGCGGTGACCGAGGCCGAGGCCACGAACGCCACGATCAGCCGGCTGGGCGTCTCCTCCGCCGAGATCGGTGACGTGGTCAAGGTGATCACCGCCATCGCCGGTCAGACCAACCTGCTGGCGCTCAACGCGACCATCGAGGCCGCCCGCGCCGGTGAGGCCGGCCGGGGCTTCGCGGTCGTGGCCGACGAGGTCAAGCAGCTGGCCCAGGCCACCGCCCGCGCGACCGAGGACATCGCCCGCCGCGTCGAGGCGATCCAGGCCGACACCGGTGGCGCGGTCGCCGCGATCGGCCGCATCGGTGAGGTCATCGGACAGATCAACGACTACCAGCTGACCATCGCCAGCGCCGTCGAGGAGCAGACCGCCACCACCAACGAGATGTCCCGGTCGGTCGCCGAAGCCGCCGGTGGGTCCACCGAGATCGCCGCCACCATCACCGGGGTGAGCACCGCCGCCGGGGCCACCACCCAGGCGCTGGACGCCACCCGGGTGTCGGTGCAGGAGCTCTCCGCCATGGCCACCGAGCTGCGCGGCGCCGTCGCGCGCTTCACCCACTGAGCCGGCCGTGCCCTACTCGCTGGTCAGTGCCGCGACCCTCGGCTTCGACCTGGTGCGGTTGCCCGCCGGCCGGGACGTCGCCGGGGTCCTGCTGACCGGGCTCGGCGCCGACGCCGGGCACCTGCGCCGGCTCGCCGCCGCCCACCCGGTCGCCAGCGGCACCCCCTCCCAGCGGGCCCGCTGGGTGGTCCGCTCCCGCCGGGTCCGCGAGCTCGCCCAGTCCGGGGTGCCCTCGCTGCGGGCCTCCACGACCGGGCTGGACCCGCAGACCCGGGCCGCGGCCCTCGTCGACCTGCTCGAGCAGGGCACCGTGGGCGACGCCGCCTCCGTGGAGCGGCTGCTGCGCGACGACGTCCTGGGGCCCGAGTCCTCCGCGGTGCCCGACGTGTCCCCCGACGTCCGCGAGCTCGCCGCCGACGTGCTGTCCGACGCCGCCGTCGCCGGGTGGGCCGCAGCGGTCCTGCCCGCCCGGGACCGCCGGGCGCTCACCGACGCCCTGGACCGGGTCGGCCCGGCGCCGGAACCGCACCTGGGGCCCGCCGCGGACGCCCTGCACGACCTCCTGGAACGGCTCCGCGGGGCCACCGGACCCGACCGCGAACGCTGGCGCGACGCCGTGGACGAGGTCCGCGAGGGCCGTCGCTCCTGGGCCACGGCCATGCACGGAGCCTCCTGGGCCGCACACGTCTCCGGTCGCACCCGTGCCCTGGCCGCCGGCCAGCTGCTCGCCGCCCGCGCGTTCGTCGACGGCGGGTTCACCCCCGGCGACGGCGCCCGCGGGGTGTGGAACGCCGTCGCCGGGGTGGTGCAGGGCGTGGCGATGAGCGACCTGCTCGACGGCACCTCGCTGGACCAGCTGAGCGCCCCCTGGGCGCTGGTCACCGGCGGTCCGCGCCCCGGCCTGCCGCCTGCCCCGCCGGACGTGCCTGGTCCCAGGGACCACCCGCAGGGGTGAGGCCGCCGGCTCAACACCGGCCACTGACGTGCCGAAAGACCATCACGGGAGCCCGGCTGGGCCCCCACCGTAGAGAGCAGAGGACGCCGTGGCCCCGATCAGGGTGCTCGTGGTCGACGACTCGGTCGTCGTCCGCAAGATCGTCACCGACGTGCTGTCCGAGGACCCGTCGATCGAGGTCGTCGGGACCGCCGTGAACGGCCGGGCCGCGCTGACCAAGCTGGAGCAGCTGCGTCCGGACCTGGTCACCATGGACATCGAGATGCCCGAGATGAACGGCATCGAGGCGGTGCGCGCCATCCGGGCGTCGGGCAGCCGTGTCCCCATCGTCATGTTCTCCACGCTGACCGAGCGGGGTGCCAGCGCGACCCTGGAGGCGCTGGCCGCCGGTGCCAGCGACTACGTCACCAAGCCCGCGAACGTGGGCAGCGTCGGGGAGTCCAAGGAGAGCGTGCGCGAGCAGCTCATCCCGCGGATCAAGCTGCTCACCGGGCGCCCGCTGGGCCTGCCGGCCCACCTGGCCCCCGTCGTGGCGGCCGCGCCCCGCCCGCCCGCCCCGCGCACCGGCGTCCGCCGGGACCCCGCGGTGCTGGTCATCGGGTCCTCCACCGGCGGCCCGGACGCCCTCACCCGGGTGATCCCCAAGCTGCCCGCGGACTTCCCGCTGCCCGTCCTGGTCGTCCAGCACATGCCGCCGGTGTTCACCAAGCAGTTCGCCGGCCGGCTGGACCGGCTGTCGTCCCTCGAGGTCGTGGAGGCCGTGGCCGGCACCCAGCTGCGCCCGGGCACCGTGCACATCGCGCCCGGCGACTTCCACCTCACCGTCGTCGCCAGCGGTGGGCTGCGCCGCACCCAGCTCAACCAGGGGCCGGCCGAGAACTTCTGCCGGCCCGCCGTCGACGTCCTCTTCCGCTCCGCCGTCGCGGCCTACGACGGCGCCGTCCTGTCGGTGGTCCTCACCGGCATGGGCTCGGACGGCAGGCTGGGCACCGGCGCCGTCCGGGCCGCCGGCGGCACCGTCATCGCCCAGGACCAGGCCAGCTCCGTCGTGTGGGGCATGCCCGGGTCCGTCGTCCAGGCCGGTCACGCCGACGAGGTGGTCCCGCTGGACCGCGTCGCCGAGACCGTGCTCCGTTCCGTCGGCTCGCGCCGCGCCGTCCTCTCAGGAGTCCGTCCGTGACCGCCGCCACCGCCCTGGGCCCCGCCGGGTTCGACTGGGTCTGCCAGCTCGTCCGCCGCGAGTCGGCCATCGTGCTCGCCCCCGGCAAGGAGTACCTCGTCGAGGCCCGGCTGCTGCCGCTGGCCCGCCAGCTCGGGCTCTCCGGCGTCGCCGAGTTCGTCGACCGGGTGCGCAGCCGCCCCGACCCGGCGGTCAACCGCAAGATCGTCGAGGCGCTCACCACCAACGAGACGTCCTGGTTCCGCGACGGCGACCCGTTCACCGCGCTGACCAGCACCGTCGTCCCCGCGCTGCAGGCCGCCCGCCGGCCCGGCGAGGAGCTGCGGATCTGGTCCGCGGCCTGCTCCAGCGGCCAGGAGGCCTACACGGTCGCCATGCTGCTGGCCGACTCGCTGCCCAACGCCACCTCGCGGGTCAAGATCACCGCCACCGACCTCTCCCGGGACATGGTTGCGCGCACCCGCGCCGGCCGGTTCAGCCAGCTGGAGGTCAACCGCGGGCTGCCGGCCTCGATGCTGGTCCGGCACTTCACCCGCAGTGGAGCCGAGTGGGAGGTCGCCCCCGCCCTGCGCCAGATGGTGACCGCCAGTGAGCTCAACCTCGCCGCGCCCCTGCCCCGGCTCGGCCCCTTCGACGTCGTCTACCTGCGCAACGTCCTCATCTACTTCGACCCGCCGACGAAGCGCACGGTCCTCCAGAAGGTGCGTCAGCTGATGCGCCCGGACGGTTGGCTGTTCCTCGGCGCGGCCGAGACGACGCTGGGTGTCGACGACACCTGGGAGCGGGTCCCCTGCGGCCGCGGCTCCGCCTACCGACCCATGAGAGGGAAGTGACATGCGAGCGCTCGTGATCGACGACTCCCGCGCGATGCGCCGGATCGTCAGCTCCATCCTGGAGGGGCTCGGCTACGAGACCCGACCCGCCGGCCACGGCCGCGAGGCCCTGGACGTGCTCGAGGAGGGCTGGGTCCCCGACCTGGCCTGCATCGACTGGAACATGCCGGTCATGGACGGGCTGCAGTTCGTCTCCGCCGTCCGGGCCAACCCGTCCTGGCGCTCGGTGACGCTGATGATGGTGACCACCGAGAGCGAGCACGGGCAGATCGTCCGGGCGCTGGCCGCCGGTGCGCACGAGTACGTCATCAAGCCCTTCACCCCCGACGCGTTCGCCGACAAGCTGTCCCTGCTGGGCCTGCTCCCGACCGCCAGCGAGGTGTCGGCATGACCGCCACCATCGCCGAGCTGATCACCGTCGAGACCGTCACCGACGTCGCCGGGGAGGTCTGGAGCGCCATGGTCGGCGCCGACGAGGTGCTCGTCCCCGACGGCGGGTCCGCCCCGGCCGGCACCAGCGCCTGGGTCACCGTGACCGGGCCCTGGAACGGCGCCGTCGTGCTGACCTGCAGCCCGTCGGCCACCGACGACCTGACCCGCGCCGTGCTCCAACTGCGCCCCGACGAGGAGCCCGAGGCCGAGGACGTCGACGACGTGCTCCGCGAGCTGGCCAACATCCTCGGCGGCAACGTGAAGTCCCTGCTGCCGGGCCCCTCGGTGCTCGGTCTGCCGGAGACGGGCACGCCGCCGCCCGCCCGCCCGGGCAGTTCCACGGTCGCCGTCAGCTGGCGCGGCCACCCGATCGCCATCACCGTCCAGGGCGCCACGGAGGCCCCTGAGCTCACCACCACGGAGGTCCCGCTGTGAAGATCCTGGTCGCCGACGACAGCCGTGTCATGCGGCAGATCGTCATCCGCACCCTGCGTCAGGCCGGTTACGACGACGTCGACGTCGTCGAGGCCGTCGACGGCAAGGACGCCCTGGAGAAGGTCGCCGAGGAGTCCCCGGACCTGGTCCTGTCGGACTGGAACATGCCCGAGATGACCGGCATCGAGTGCCTGCGGGCGCTGCGGGCGCAGGGCTCCGCCGTCCCGTTCGGGTTCGTCACCTCGGAGGGCTCGCCGGAGATGCGCGAGACCGCCTCCGAGGCCGGGGCGCTGTTCCTCATCGCCAAGCCGTTCACCGCCGACACCTTCCGCGACCAGCTGGACGGGGTGCTCGCGTGACCTCCGCCGTCGCCGCGACCTCGCTGCCCACGCCCAAGGACGTCCGCGACCTGCTCGAGGGCCTGCTGGGCCGCGACGTCACCGTGGGCCCCGGCGCGCCGGTCACCCCCACGCCGTCGCGTCCCGCCGCGGTCGCCGTCTACGTGGACCCGACCTCGCGGGTGACCGCGATCTGCCTGGTCGACCTGCCGCTGGCCGCCTGGTGCGCCGGTGCCCTCGCGCTGCTGCCCAAGGGCGGCCTCGAGGACGCCGTCGACGAGGGCGAGCTGTCCGACATGCACGTCGAGGTGCTGCACGAGGTGGTCAACGTGGCCGCCGCGCTGCTCAACGCCGGTGGGGTCACCCACTCCAAGCTGGACACCCTGGTGCCCCCGGGGCAGCCGCTGCCCGGGGACATCGCCGGGCTGACCGCCTCCACCAACCGGATCGACCTCGAGGTGGCCGTCGCCGGCTACGGCTCGGGCGGGCTGTCGGTCGTCCTGGCCTGATCCGCTGCACGGCCGTGGACCAGTCCCCCTCGGGGCTGGTCCACGTCCGTGCGTGGCCTCAGTCGACGTGGCCTCAGTCGGCGAAGAGCTCGCGGACCAGCGCGCCGACGGCGTCGACCTCGACCAGGAAGCCGTCGTGCCCGTACGGCGAGGTCACCACCCGCAGCGGCACGCCGAGCGCGTCGGCGACCCGCTGTTGCTCCTGGACCCGGTACAGCCGGTCGGAGTCGATGCCGGCCACGACGGCCCGCGCCGTCACCCGGGACAGTGCCGCCTCCACGCCCCCGCGGCCCCGGCCGACGTCCCAGGTGTTCATGGCCTGGGTGAGCACCACGTAGCTGCCGGCGTCGAAGCGGCGGGCCAGCTTGTCGGCGTGGTGGTCCAGGTAGCTGGCCACCGCGAACCGGCCGTCGGGCTGCACCGTGTTGGCGAACCGGGTCTCCAGCTCCTCGGCGCTGCGGTAGGTCAGGTGCGCGATGCGCCGGGCAGTGCCCAGGCCCGCGACCGGGCCCTCTCCCGCGGCGTAGTCGCCGCCGGCCCACCGCACGTCGGTGGTGACGGCGGCCTGCTGGGTCGTCTGGGTGCCGATCTGGTCGGCGGTGGCCACTGCCCCGGAGGCCAGGAAGAACAGCCGCTCCACCCGCTGCGGGTGCGCGACCGCCCACTCCAGGGCGCGCATGCCGCCCATCGAGCCGCCGATCACCGCCGACCAGGTGCCCACGCCCAGCGCGTCGGCCAGCCGGGCCTCGACCGCGACCTGGTCGCGGATCGTCAGCTCCGGGAACCGGGAGCCCCACGGGCGCCCGTCCGGAGCCGGGGACGACGGCCCGGTCGTGCCCTGGCAGCCACCGAGCACGTTGGCGCAGACCACGAACCGCCCGTCGAGCGGTGCGCCGTCCCCGATCAGGCCGTCCCACCAGCCGGGGGTCGGCTGGCCGGGGCCGGTCGTCCCGACGACGTGGCTGTCGCCGGTGAGCGCGTGCTCGACCAGCACGGCGTTGGCGCCGTCGGGCGCGAGCGTCCCCCAGGTCTCGTAGGCGACCCGGACCTCGGGCAGCTGACCCCCGCGTTCGAGGTCCAGCGGCCCGAGGTCGACGAAGCGCCGGTCGCCGACCGGGTCCCCCTCGACCCAGCCGCCGGAGCGGTGGGGGGCCCGGGCAGCGGTCTCCCGGACCCCCGTCACCGGCTCAGGCGCTCTTCGCCGCGCGGAACCCGGCGTCGAGGTCGGCGAGGATGTCCTCGATCCCCTCCAGGCCCACGGCCAGGCGCACCAGGCCCGGGGTGACGCCGGCGGTCAGCTGCTCCTCGGGGGTCAGCTGGGAGTGCGTGGTGGACGCCGGGTGGATGACCAGGCTGCGCACGTCGCCGATGTTGGCGACGTGGCTGTGCAGCTCCAGGGCCTCGACGAACGCCTTGCCGGCGGCGACGCCCCCGACGATCTCGAACGCCAGCACGGCGCCGGTCCCCTTGGGGGCGTACTTCTTGCCGGCCGCGTGCCAGGGGGAGGACGGCAGCCCGGCGTAGTGCACGGACTCCACCTCGTCCCGGGCCTCGAGCCACTCCGCGACCCGCTGGGCGTTGGCCACGTGCCGGTCCAGGCGCAGCGACAGGGTCTCGATGCCCTGCACCACCAGGAAGGCGTTGAACGGCGAGATGGCCGGGCCGAGGTCGCGCAGCAGCTGCACCCGGGCCTTGAGCGCGAACGCCGGGGCGCCGAGGTCGGCGTAGACCACGCCGTTGTACGTCGGGTCCGGGGTGGTGAACATGGGGTGCCTGCCCCCGGTCCAGTCGAAGTTGCCGCTGTCGACGATCACGCCGGCCACGGCGGTGCCGTGCCCGCCCAGGTACTTCGTCGCCGAGTGGACGACGACGTCGGCACCGGACTCGATGGGCCGGATCAGGTACGGGGTGGCGATCGTGTTGTCCACGATCAGCGGCACGCCGTTGCGGTGCGCGACCTCGCTGACCGCGGAGATGTCCAGGACGTCGCCCTTGGGGTTGCCGATCGTCTCGGCGTAGAAGGCGCGGGTGTTGTCCTGCACGAGGGCCTGCCAGGCCTGCGGGTCGTCGGGGTCCTCGACGAAGGACACCGTCACGCCCAGCTTGGGCAGCGAGTGGTGCAGCAGGTTGTACGTGCCGCCGTACAGCGACGCCGAGGCCACGACGTGGTCCCCGGCCTCGGCCAGGTTGAGGATCGCCAGGGTCTCCGCGGCCTGCCCGGAGGAGACGGCGAGGGCGGCGACACCGCCCTCCAGCGACGCGACGCGCTGCTCCAGCGCGTCCTGCGTCGGGTTCATGATGCGGGTGTAGATGTTGCCCATCTCGGCGAGGGCGAACAGGTCCGCGGCGTGCTGGCTGTCGCGGAACTGGTAGCTGGTCGTCGCGTAGATGGGCAGCGCGCGGGCGCCGGTGGTGGGGTCGGGGCTCGCTCCGGCGTGGATCTGCCGGGTCTCGAAGCTCCAGCCGCTGGGGTCGGTCATGCGCCACGTCCTCCTGGTGATCGGGAGGGCCCGGGCGTACGGGCACTCCGTCGCTTGCGCGGACGGCGGGCGCCGTCCACACCGGCTCTTCCCCTGGAGCACCGCAGACGGAGTAGCGGTTGCCGGGCAGCCAGCCAGGTGCTTGTCGCTGCCTCTCGTGAGCCGTGACGATCGTAGGACGACCCGGCGGCCCGCGTCACCCTGGGTCAGGCGGGGACGGCCGCCGTGCCCCCGGCCAGCAGCGCGTACCGGCCGCCGCGGGCGACCAGTTCGTCGTGGCTGCCCTGCTCGACCACCCGCCCGGCGTCGAGCACCGCGATGGTGTCGGCGTCCCGGACGGTGGACAGCCGGTGGGCGATGGTGATCGTCGTCCGGCCGCGGGCGACCTCGTCGAGGGCGGCCTGCACGGCGCGCTCGGTCTCGTTGTCCAGCGCGCTGGTGGCCTCGTCGAGCACCAGCACCCGCGGGTCGCGCAGCAGTGTGCGGGCGATGGCCAGCCGCTGCTTCTCCCCGCCGGAGAACCGGTGGCCGCGGGCGCCGACCATGGTGTCGTAGCCGTCGGGCAGCGCGGCGATGACCTGGTGCACCTGGGCGCGCCGGGCGGCCTGCTCGATGTCGGCGTCGGTGGCGTCGGGCTTCGCGTAGCGCAGGTTCTCCCGGATCGTGGTGTGCAGCAGGTAGGTCTCCTGGCTGACCACGCCGACCACCCGGGCCAGCTCGGCCAGCGACAGGTCGCGGACGTCGACGCCGTCGATGGTCACCCGGCCGGTGGTGACGTCGTTGAGCCGGGACACCAGCGAGGCCAGCGTCGACTTGCCCGAGCCGGTCTCGCCGACCAGGGCCAGCGTGCTGCCGGCCGGGACGACCAGGTCGACGTCGGTGAGGGCGGCGCGGGCGCCGTCGTAGGAGAACCCGACGTGCTCGAGGCGGACCTCGCCGCGCACGTGCGGCAGGGCGACGGGCTCGGCCGGGTCGTCGATGTCCACCGGCAGGTCCAGGTACTCGAAGACCCGGCTGAACAGCGCCATCGAGGTGATCAGCTGGCCGCCGACGTCCAGCAGGCCCATCAGCGGGCGGAACAGGGTGCCCTGCAGGGCGGTGAAGGCGACCAGCGTGCCGATCGTCATGCCACCCGACGTCGCGGGCAGGCCGGCGACGAGGTAGATCAGCGCCGGGATCCCGGCGAACACGATGCTCATCGAGGCCATCCGCCAGCGGCCGGCCAGCTGGGAGCGGACCTCGAGGGCCACCAGCTCCTCCGACGTGCGGGCGAAGCGCTGGGACTGCGCCGGGCCGGTGCCCAGGGTCTTGCCGAGCTGGACGCCGGAGATCGACAGCCCCTCCTCGACCTGGGTCTGCATGTCCGCCATCCGGCGCTGGCGCTCGCCGGTGACCTCGCGGCGCATCAGCGCCACCTTGCGGGTCAGCCAGATCGCCGGCGGCAGCACGACGAGGGACAGCAGGGACAGCCGCCAGCTCAGCGCGGCCATGGCGACCACGGTGCCGACGACGGTGGTGGCGTTGGAGGCCAGGCTGGTGGCGGCCGAGGTGACCACCGACTGCATGGAGCCGATGTCGTTGGTCAGCCGGGACTGCACCTCACCGCCGCGGGTGCGGGTGAAGAAGCCCAGCGACTGGCGCTGCAGGTGCGTGAAGACCGACGTCCGCAGGCCGTGCATGACCTTCTGGCCGACGGTGGTGGACAGCCAGGTCTGGACGACGCCGAGCAGTGCGGTGGACGCGGCGACGGCGACCATGCCGGCCACGGCCCAGGCGAGCAGCCGGACGTCGGCGTGCGGGAGCGCGTCGTCGATGACGGTGCGGACCAGGAAGGGGGTGGACAGGGCGATCAGCGAGCTGAGCACGATCAGCGCCATGACGGTGCCCACCTGGAACCGGTGGGGGGCGAAGAGCGCCAGCACGCGTCGCAGGGACACGGGGGAGCGCTCGAGCTGGGTCTCGTCTGCCGGGTCGGGCCGGCCCTCGGGGCGTGGCATCCACGTCCCCCTCTCTGTCGGTGGAACGATGCTGAGGTTACCTCACGGTGAGGTAGCAACGGCAAGTCCGTTAGCATTCCCGCCGTGTCCGCCCCCGCCCCCGACGACGACCTGGGTGAGCTGATCGTCCGGGCCGCCCGGTCGCTGCGCGGCCGCTGGCGCGAGGCGCTGGAGCCCTGGGACCTCTCCCCGCACCAGGTGCGGGCGCTGATGGTGGTCGCCCGCGCGGAGGGCCTGCGGCTGTCCGGGCTGGCCGAGTCGCTGCACATCGCCCCCCGGTCGGCGACCGAGGTGGTCGACGGCCTGGCCGGGCGTGGCCTGGTCGAGCGCGTCCCGGACCCCACCGACCGGCGGGCGGTCCTGGTCCGGCTCACCGAGGAGGGCTCCCGAGTGCTCACCGAGGTCCGCGCGGCCCGCGCCGCCGACGCCCGGGAGGCGCTGTCCCGGCTGCCGGCCGACGACCGCGCCGAGCTGGCCCGGCTGCTCCGTCGCTTCGTGGACACCTGACGTCCAGCTGCTCCACAGCCGGAGCGGGCACCCTGGGGGCATGAACCTGGGTGCCGCCGAGATCGCGTTGATCGTGCTGGCCGTCTTCCTGCTCTTCGGCTACAAGAAGCTGCCCGACGCCTCCCGCTCCCTGGGCCGGTCGCTGCGCATCTTCAAGGGCGAGATGGGCGGCATGAAGGACGACGACGCCCGCGCGTCGTCCCCGGCCACGCCGGTGCCGGCCCCGGCCCCGGTCTCGGCCCCGGTCCAGGCCCCGGTCGACGCAGCGGCCCTCGAGCGGGAGGCGACGGCGGCCGAGACCGCCGCGCTCGAGGCCCGCGCCCGCGCGGCCCGGGCCCACGCCGAGGCGCAGCCCACCCGCGCCACCTCCTGATCTCCCCGTCCCGGTACGGGTCGGGCAGGGTGGGTGCGTGCGCGCCCTGGTGTTCGAGGAGTTCGGCGGACCGCTGACGGTCCGCGAGGTGCCCGACCCCACGCCCGCCCCGGACGGGGTCGTGGTCGAGGTCGGGGCGACCGGGGTCTGCCGCAGCGACTGGCACGCCTGGTCCGGCCACGACGCCGACGTCGTCCTGCCGCACGTGCCCGGTCACGAGCTGGCCGGCACCGTCGTCGCGGTCGGTGACCGGGTGCGCAGCTGGTCGGTCGGGGACCGGGTCACCACGCCGTTCGTCTGCGCCTGCGGCACGTGCCCGCCCTGCCGGGACGGCGACCAGCAGGTGTGCCTGCGCCAGACCCAGCCCGGTTTCACCCACTGGGGCTCGATGGCCTCGGCCGTCGCCCTGGACGCCGCCGACGTCAACCTGGTGGCGCTGCCGGAGGACCTGCCGTCCAGCACCGCCGCCGCGCTGGGCTGCCGGTTCGCGACCGCCTTCCGGGCGGTCACCGGCGTGGGCCGGGTCGCGCCGGGGGAGTGGGTCGCCGTCCTGGGCTGCGGGGGCGTCGGGCTGTCCGCGGTGCAGGTCGCCGTCGCCGTCGGTGCGCGGGTGGTGGCGGTGGACCGCTCGCCCGGGGCCCGCGAGCTGGCCGCGGCGATGGGCGCCGAGCACGTGCTCGCCGACCCGGCCGGCATCGCGGAGCTGACCGGCGGGGGTGCGCACGTCGCGCTGGACTGCCTGGGCTCCCCGGCCACCTGCGAGGCCGGCATCCGCTCGCTGCGCCCGCGCGGCCGGCACGTGCAGGTCGGGCTGCTGCCACCCGCCGCCGGCCGGGCCGTCGTCCCGATGGAGCTGGTGGTCGCCCGGGAGCTCGCCGTGCTGGGCAGCCACGGGATGGCCGCCCACGACTACCCGGCGATGCTGTCGATGATCGCCGCCGGCCGACTGCGCCCGCAGGACCTGGTCACCCGCGAGATCGGCCTGGACGAGGCCGGTCAGGCCCTGGTCGACGTCGGCCGCAGCCCGGGCGTCACGGTCGTCACCCGGTTCTGACCGGGCGGTCGCTCAGTCGGTCGGGTCGGCGCGCGACGTCGGTACGGGCGCGGTGGTCGTGGGGGCCGGGCGCGTGGTGCTGGGCGCCGCCGTCGTCCGCTCGGGCGCGGTGGTCGTCGGCGTCGACGTCGGCTCGTCCTCGTCGGTGGTCGTCGTCGGCGCCGTGGTCGTCGGCCGGGACGTCGTCGTACGCGGGGTGGTCGTGGTCTCCTCCGCCGTCGACGTGGGCACCGGCTCGGACGTCGTCGCCGGGGGCTCGGTGGTCGGGGCCGGCTGCTCGACCCCGGTCGTCGAGCTCGCCGGGGTCGCGGGCACCCCGTCGGTGTTCGCCGGCCGGACGCCGATCCACAGCACGAACAGGCCCAGGAACAGCACGGCGAGCACGACGGTCGAGGTGCGGGCGCGGCCGATCCGGGCCGGCACCTTCCTCGGCCAGATCCGGGCCCGCCGGGCCACCGGCTCGGTGGTCAGCTGCGGGACGGGGGTGGTCGGCTGCCGACCGGAGGCGTCGGTCATGACGACACCTCGCGCGGGTCGTGGCGGGTGACGGGTTCCTCGGGCAGCTGCGGCTGCACGACGATGCCCTCGCGGCGGAACGCCAGCGCGATCCGGGACCGCAGGTCCCGGCCGACGTCGAACTGCTTGCCGGGCAGGGTGCGCGCGACGATCCGCACGTTGACCTCGTCCAGGCCCAGGCTGGTGACGCCCATGACGCTGGGGGTGTCCAGCAGCAGGCGCTTGAGCCGCTCGTCGGCGAAGGCCTGCTCGCCGACCTCGCGCAGCACGTCCTGCACGTGGGTGACGTCGGTCGTCGCCGGCACCGGCACGTCGATGACGGCGCGGGCCCAGTCGCGGGACAGGTTCACGACCTTCACGATCTGCCCGTTCGGGACGATGACGACCTCGCCGTCGACCGACCGCATCCGGGTGATCCGCAGCGTGACGTCCTCGATGGTGCCCTCGGCCGGGTCCCCGCCACCGACCACGGCGATGGAGACGACGTCGCCGAAGCCGTACTGCCGCTCGGTGATCAGGAAGAACCCGGCCAGCACGTCCTGCACGATCCGCTGCGCGCCGAAGCCCAGCCCGACACCGAGCACGGTGGCCGGTGCGACCAGGCTGGTGACCGGCAGGCCCAGCGTGGACAGCACGGTGACGGTCGCGACGGTGTAGATCACGACGACGGCGACCCACTGCAGCACCTGGGTCAGCGAGTGCCGGTGCTTGGCGGCCTCGGACCGGACCAGGGCGTCGGAACCACCGGCGCTGGCGTCGATCCGGGCGGTGATCCGCCCGCCGACCCAGGTGGCGAACCGGGCCAGCAGCACCGAGCCCAGCACGATCAGGAGCACCGCCAGGCCCCGGCCGCGGACCCAGTTCGTCAGGTCGGTGAGCGGCGCGATCGCGAGGAGGTCCATCGCTGCCCAGTGTGCAGGTCGGGACCCCGGGGGAGCATGTGCGGGTGTCCGACATCGTCGCCCGCGCGCGGGCCCTGGCCGACGACCTCCTGTTCCCCGCCGCGGGCGCCGTGGACGCTGCGGGCGAGGTGCCCGGGGCCCACCTGGACGCCCTGGCCGACGCCGGCCTCTACGGCCTGACCGGCCCGGTCTCCGCCGGCGGGCTGGCCGCGGACCGCGCGACGGTGCACGGCGTCGTCGAGGCGCTGGCCGGCGGGGACCTGTCCACCACGTTCGTCTGGCTGCAGCACCTGCTCGCCCCCGGGATGATCGCCGAGGCGCCGGAGCCGCTGCGCGGTGGGTTCCTGGCCGACCTGTGCGCCGGCCGGGTCCGCTCGGGCATCGCACTGCTGGCCGCGACCCGGCCGGGGCCGCCGGCGATCACCGCCCGGCGCGAGGGCGACGTGTTCGTGCTCGACGGCGGCGTCCCCTGGGTCACCGGCTGGGCGCACGTGGACGTCGTGCTGGTCGCCGCCCGGGACGCCGCGGACGTCGTGCACTTCCTGCTCGTCGACGCGGTGGCCGGCGACGGGCTGGACGTCGTCCCCCAGCAGCTGGTCGCGGTGCAGGCCAGCTCCACGGTGGGACTGCGGCTGACCGGGCACGCGGTGCCCGTGTCGCGGCTGGTCCGTTCGGTGCCGCTGGACCGCTGGCAGGCCGGGGACCCCGCGGGCCTGCGGCTCAACGGCTCGCTGGCGCTGGGGCTCACCGCGCGGTGCGCCCGGCTGGCCGAGCTGCCCAGCCTGGACGCCGACCTGGCCGACGTGCGCGCCCAGCTGGACGCCGCCGGCCCGGACGGGTTGCCCGACGCCCGGGCCGCGGCCGCCGCCCTGGCGCACCGGGCCACCGGGCTGCTCGCCGTCGCCACGGGCAGCCGGTCGGTGTCCCGGGGGCACCCGGTCGAGCGGCTGGCCCGGGAGGCGCTCTTCCTGCTGGTCTTCGGGTCCCGGCCCGCGATCCGGACGGCGCTGCTGCACCGGCTGGGTGGTTGAGCGCGTCACGATCGGGTCTCGACGGGCCGGAGGCCCTTCTCGCGATGGCCCGGTCAGGTGAGGCTGTCCTCACCTGTCGACGACCGTGAGGAACCGCATGTCCCGCCGCACCACCCTGGCCGCGCTGACCGCGGCTGCTGCCCTGACGCTCACCGCCTGTGGTGGCAGCTCGGACAGCTCCGACGTCGCCGCCCCCGACAGCGGGTCGTCCTCGGACGGCGCCTTCCCGGTGACCATCCCGAACGCGTTCGGCGAGACCACGATCGACGAGCAGCCCCAGCGCGTCGTCGTCACCGGCTACACCGACGTCGACACCGTGCTCGCCCTGGGCGTCACCCCGGTCGCCTTCCAGGAGTTCGCCACCTTCCCCGACGCCGCCGTCCCGGCCCTGGGTCCCTGGGCCCAGGAGGAGCCGGCCGCCACCGCCGAGGACATCCAGGTCTTCCCGGTCGCCGCCGCCCCCTCGCTGGAGGAGGTGCTGGCCCTCGAGCCGGACCTGGTGATCGCCGTGGGCAGCGGGCTGGAGCAGGAGGAGTACGACCAGCTCTCCAGCGTCGTCCCGGTCCTGGCCCGACCCGAGGGCTCGGCGCCCTTCCTGGTCGGCCGCGAGGAGGCCACCCTGGCCATCGGGCAGGCCCTGGGCCTGGAGGACGAGGCGCAGGCGCTCCTGGACGACGTCGACACCCAGCTCGCCGACGCCGCCGAGGCCAACCCGCAGTTCACCGGCTCGACCGTCACCGTCGTCGTGCCCGACACCACCGGCGCCGGTGGCTACGGCGTCTACGTCGCCGGTGACACCCGGGTGGAGTTCCTGCGCAGCCTGGGCTTCGAGCTCACCGACGCGGTCTCGGCCCTGGAGACCGACTCCTTCTTCACCACCGTCTCCGCGGAGCAGGCCGACCTGCTCGACGCCGACCTCGTCGTCGTCCCGGCGCTGTTCGACCTGGCGGAGACCCGCAGCCAGCTGGAGGCCGACCCGGTGTTCTCCGCGGTCCCGGCCGTCGCCGCGGGCCGGGTGCTGTACCTGGACCCCTCCGCCGAGGGCGGTGCCATCAGCTACAACGACGTGCTCAGCGTGCCGTTCGCGCTGGAGGCCCTGCTGCCGCAGCTGCAGGAGATCGTCCCCGCCTGACCCCCTCCGGCGGGTTCCCCGACGCCCCGTCCGGCACCCGCCGGGCGGGGCGTCGCCGTGTCTCGATCGGGTTGCACCGGCGGTTCTCGGTTTGCTTTCTGGGGCAGGTGGGGCGGACGGTGGGTGGTCGGCCCCGCCGAGGCACCACCCCGGCGCGGGCCGTCCCCTGTCCCCGAGACTGAACGGAGGGGCGCCGAGACCGTGCGCCACGCCTGCCTGTGACGACCACCGACCGAGAGCCGACCGACACCGGGGGCCACCCCGCGATCGCCGAACCGCCGCCCGCCCGGGCCGACGAGAAGGGCCACCTGGACACCGTCGTGTTCGGGGTCGCCGCCGTCATCGCACTGGCCTTCGTGGCCTGGGGCTTCGCCGCCCCCCAGGGCCTGGGCAACGCCAGCGGCACCGCCCTGGGCTGGATCGAGTCCAACCTGGGCTGGTTCTTCGTGCTCATCGCGTCGGGCTTCGTCGTCTACGTGATCTGGCTGGCCGCCTCGCGCTACGGCCGCATCCCACTGGGCCGCGACGACGAGGGCCCCGAGTTCCGGACCGTGTCCTGGATCGCGATGATGTTCAGCGCCGGCATGGGCATCGGCCTGATGTTCTTCGGTGTCAGCGAGCCGTTGTCGCACTACGTGTCCCCGCCGCCGGGCACCGTCGAGGCCGAGACGCCCGACGCCGTGTCCACCGCCATGGCCACCACGCTCTTCCACTGGACCCTGCACCCGTGGGCCATCTACGCCGTCGTCGGGCTCGCCATCGCCTACGGCACCTTCCGCCGCGGCCGCAAGCAGCTGATCAGCGCCGCCTTCGCCCCGCTCTTCGGCGAGAAGCGCACCAGCGGCCCCGCCGGCAAGGTCATCGACGTCCTGGCCATCTTCGCCACCCTCTTCGGCTCCGCCGCCTCGCTGGGCCTCGGCGCCCTGCAGATCGGGTCGGGCGTGGAGATCCTGGGCTGGGCCGGTGACGTCGGCAACGGCGTCCTGGTCGTCATCATCGCCGTGCTGACCATGGCGTTCGTCGCCTCCGCGGTCTCCGGGGTGTCCCGCGGCATCCAGTGGCTGTCCAACACCAACATGGTGCTGGCGCTCATCCTGGCCGTCTTCGTCTTCGTCGTCGGCCCGACCGTGCTGATCCTCAACCTCATCCCGGGCGCGATCGGCAGCTACTTCTCCGACCTGGGGGAGATGGCCGCCCGCACCGAGGCCTCCGGCGGTGACGCCATGGCCACCTGGCTGCAGGGCTGGACCGTCTTCTACTGGGCCTGGTGGATCAGCTGGACCCCGTTCGTCGGGCTCTTCATCGCCCGCATCTCCCGCGGCCGCACCATCCGCCAGTTCGTCACCGGTGTGCTGCTGGTCCCCAGCGTCGTCAGCCTGGTCTGGTTCGCCGTCTTCGGCGGGGCCGGCATCGCCGCCCAGCAGAGCGGCACCGACGTCGCCGGGCAGTCGACCAGCGAGGGGCAGCTCTTCGGCGTCCTGCAGCAGTACCCGCTGGCCAGCGTCGCGACCGTGCTGGTCATGGTGCTGGTGGCGATCTTCTTCGTCTCCGGCGCCGACGCCGCCTCGATCGTGATGGGCTCGCTGTCCCAGCGCGGGACCCTCGAGCCCTCCCGTTGGGTCGTCGTCTTCTGGGGCGTCGTCATGGGCTCGGTGGCAGCGATCATGCTGCTGGTCGGCGGGGACGAGGCCCTCACCGGCCTGCAGAACCTGACGATCATCGCGGCACTGCCCTTCGCCATCGTCATGGTCGGGCTGGCGTTCTCCCTCGCCAAGGACCTGCGGACCGACCCGATGGTGCTGCGCGGCGTGGTGGCCACCGAGGCGGTCGAGCAGGCCGTCGTCCACGGGCTCACCACGCACGGGGACGACTTCGTCCTCAGCGTGCAGCACGCCCCGGACGAGGACGGCGACGGCGTCGCCGACGGCCCGACCCCCTCGCGCACGGTGCAGGCGCGCACCGGGCAGGCCAACACGGCCGCCTCGGTGGGCTCCCCGGTCCCGGCGCCGACCGACGTGCCGGTGACCGGCAGCGACCGGGTCGGCGCGGGCCGGCCGCAGGAGCCGCGCGACTGACCGACCGCCCCCGCGACACCCTCCGCACGGCGGGTGGCCCTGCCCGCGACCCGCACCGGAGCGTGGATCAGGGTCCCTGATCAGAGTCCGTCCTCCCCCACGAGATGTCGTGGGGGAGGACGGACTCTGCTGTACGCCCCTGATCCACGATCGCCCGCCCGGGCACCCCTTCCCGGTCACCCCGGTCGGCCTGCGGGACGCCGAGGCGTCGGCGACGATGGGGCCATGATCTTCATCGCCGTGAAGTTCCCGGTCCGTCCCGACAGGCTGGAGGAGTGGGAGCGCGTCACCGCCGAGTTCACCGCCGCCGTGCGGGCGGAGCCGGGCAACGTGTTCTTCGAGTGGTCCCGCAGCCTGGAGGAGCCGAACACGTTCGTGCTGCTGGAGGCCTTCGCCGACGGCGCCGCCGGCGAGGCGCACGTGGCCGAGCCGCACTTCCAGAAGGCGATCGACGAGATGTCGTACCTGGTCACCGACACCCCGAAGATCATCAACGTCGAGGTCGGGCAGGACACCTGGGGCGCCATGGGCGAGGTCTCGCCCCGGGAGTGAGCCGGACTCCTCGACAGGGCGGTGGGGTCAGGTTAGCCTGACCTCACTCGCTCTGGAGGTCGTCCGTGTCGCTCAGGTTGCCCGTCTCGTCCGTCGTCGCCCTGCTGGGCCCGGCCCCGGTCCGCGCTGCCGTGTGCGCCGCGCTGGACGAGGACTCGGCCCGCTGCGCCGGCGGTCACGCCAGCCTGTCCGTGGTGCGCCTGGAGGCGCACGCGCAGGACACGCTCGCGGCACGGCTCGAGGCCGCCGAGGCGGTCCGGGCACCGGTCGTGCTGGTCTCGCGGTTCACCGACGGCCTGGGGGCATCGGAGCGCCGGACCGCGTTGTCCGGGCTCCGTTCCCTGGCCGGCCGGGGTGCGACCGTCGTCGTGGACGACGTCGACCCGGTGGCCGTGCTCGCCGTCGCGGACGCCGTCCTGCGCGTGGGCGCGGACGGCGCCGTGGAGCTCGAGCGGCTGCCGGACGCGGACGCCCTGCAGCCCCTGCTCTCCTGACCGCCCCGCGAGGGGACGGCGGGGGTCAGCGGGCGGAGTAGGTGAGGCAGTCGGCCTTGTCGGCGGCCGAACCGACCTGCACGGACGCCGCGCCGCACTCGAGCTTCTCGTTGTGCACGCACTCGGTGCGGTGGCAGGCCCCGACGACGCCGGTGCGCTCGATCCCGGAGCGGAACGAGATCTCCACGAACGTGCCGCAGTGGGCGTGGTCGCCGCCGATGGTGATGGCGCCCGCGTGGCAGCCGGCGTCGGCGTTGTAGGAGCAGCTGCTCACCGAGCAGTCCTGGACCTGGGGCATCTCCTGGGTGGTGGTCATGGGGTCACGGTGACAGCCCGCGCGGGCGCCCGCCAGCCAACTGAGCCTCGCCTCACCACCCGGTCGGAGGAGTCGACAGGCCGCTGAGCTGGGCTTCCGCCTCAGCGGATGCGACGGACCGGGACGACCATCGGCGTGTCGGAGACCGGGTCCGGGATGACCCGCGCCTCGAGGTCGAACACCTCGTCCAGCAGCTGCTCGGTGAGCACCTCGGCCGGGGTGCCGGAGGCGACCATGACGCCGTCCTTCATGGCGATGAGGCGCTGGGCGTACCGGGCGGCCAGGTTCAGGTCGTGCAGCACCACGGCCACGGTGCGGCCGCGCTCGGCGTGCAGCCGGGCCACCAGCTCCAGGACGTCGATCTGGTGCGAGAGGTCCAGGTAGGTGGTCGGCTCGTCGAGCAGCAGCAGATCGGTGCCCTGCGCCAGGGCCATCGAGATCCAGGCCCGCTGGCGCTGGCCGCCGGACAGTGCGTCGACCGGGCGGTCGGCCAGGTCGGTCATGTCGGTCCAGCTCAGCGCCTCGGCGACGACGGCCTCGTCGTCCCGGGACCACTGGCGCAGCCAGGACTGGTGCGGGTGCCGGCCGCGGGCGACCAGGTCGGCCACGGTGAGGCCCTCGGGGGCGATCGGGGTCTGCGGCAGCAGGCCCAGCACCCGGGCGACCTCCCGGGTGGGGGTCTTGGCGATCGGCCGGCCGTCCAGCACGACCTGCCCGGAGCTGGGCCGCAGCAGCCGGCCCAGCGCGCGCAGCAGGGTGGACTTGCCGCAGCCGTTGGGGCCCACGATGGCGGTGAACGAGCCGTCGGTGAGCTCGAGGTCCAGGGAGTCGACGACGACGTGCTCGCCGTAGGCCAGCCGCACCTGCTCGGCGGCCAACCGCACCTGCGGTCGGGACGTCGTGCCGGTGGCCGGGTGGGCCAGGGTCGCTGTCATGTCGGCTCCTTCTCTCTCAGGTGATCGAGCGGCGGCCGCGGACGAGCAGCCAGAGCAGGTAGGGGGCGCCGATGACCGCGGTGACGATCCCGACGGGCAGCGCGATGGGCAGCACGGTGCGGGCCAGCAGGTCCGCGCCGACGACGAGCAGGGCCCCGAGCAGGCCGGAGGCCAGCAGCGGCGGGCGGGAACCCCCGGCCAGCCGGACGGCGACCTGGGGGACGACGAGGGCGACGAACTGGACCGGCCCGGCAGCCGCCACGGACACCGCGGCCAGCGCGACGGCGACCAGGACCACGACGGCCTGTGCCAGCCCGACCCGGACGCCGAGCGCGCGGGCGGTGTCCTCGCCGAACTGGAGGACGCCGAGCACCCGGGACAGCGCCAGCGCGACGGGCACCAGCAGCAGCAGCGCGGTGGCCAGCGGCCAGGCCTGGTCCCAGCTGCGGCCGTTGAGCGAGCCGGTGAGCCAGACGGTGGCCGCGGCGGCGTCCTGGATGTCGGAGCGGGTGAGCAGCCAGTCGACGAGGGCGTAGCCGACGGAACCCAGCCCGATGCCCACCAGCACCAGCCGGTAGCCGTCCACGCCGCCGCGCCAGGCCAGCACGAAGATCAGCAGCGCGGTGAGCAGGCCGCCGGCCAGGGCGGCGACCGGCAGCCCGAGTCCGCCCAGCAGCCCGCCGGCGGCCGAGGAGCCACCGCCGATGACGATGACGGCGACCGCGGCGGCCGAGGCGCCGGCGTTGATGCCCAGCGTGTCCGGGGAGGCCAGCGGGTTGCGGGCGAAGGTCTGGATGAGGGCGCCGGAGACGCCGAGTGCGAGCCCGACGAGCACGCCGACGACGATCCGCGGGGCACGCAGCTCGGTGACGATGAACTGCTGGGTGGGGTCTCCGGCCCCGACCACCGTGCGCAGCACGTCGACCAGGCCGATCGGGTAGTCCCCGCGTCCCATGCTGAGCGCGCTGACCAGCACCAGGACGACGGCGGTGACCACCGGCAGCAGCAGCTGGCGGCTGCGGACGACGCCGGACAGCGGGCCGATCCGGAGCGTGCGGCGCTTGTCGGGGCGGCGCTCGGGCGCGCGGGTGCTGATCGTGGCGGTCACAGCGCGCTCATCTTCTTGCGACGGACCAGGGCGATGAAGAACGGTGCGCCGACCAGGGCCAGCACGATGCCGACCTGCAGCTCCCCGGGGCGGACGACGACCCGGCCGACGACGTCGGCGACCAGCAGCAGGACCACGCCCAGCAGCCCCGAGTACGGGATCAGCCACCGGTGGTCGGGGCCGGTGATGGCCCGGGCGACGTGCGGGACGACGAGGCCCACGAAGCCGATGGGCCCGCAGGCGGCGGTGGCGGCGCCGGTGAGCAGGGTGATGGCCAGGATGCCGGTGGTGCGGGCCAGCAACACGTTCTGGCCGAGCCCGCGGGCGACGTCCTCGCCGAGGCCGAGCAGGTTCAGGGCGGGGGCGTTGACCACGGCCAGCAGCAGTCCGACGGCGATGAAGGGCAGCACCTGCCAGGCGATCGAGCTGTCCCGGCCGGCGAGCGAGCCGACGACCCAGAAGCGGAAGCTGTCCAGCGTCTGCTGGTCGCTGACCAGCACGGCGCGGACCAGGGCGTACAGCAGGGCGGAGATGGCGGCCCCCGCGAGCGCCAGGCTCACCGGGGTGGCCCCGCCGCGTCCGCTGGAGCCGATCGCGAAGACCGCGACGCTGCCGAGCAGGGCGCCGGCGAAGGCGAACCAGACGTAGCCCGACGGGGTGGAGACGCCCAGCACGAAGATGGCCAGCACGACCGCGGCCGAGGCGCCGGCGGCGACACCGAGCAGGCCGGGGTCGCCGAGCGGGTTGCGGGTGTGGCCCTGCATGAGCGCGCCGGCGACGCCGAGCGAGAGCCCGACCAGGATGCCGAGCAGGGTGCGGGGGACCCGCAGCTCGCGGATGACGACGCCCTCGTCGCCGGGCAGCGAGCTGTCGGTGAGGGCCTGCCAGACGGTGCCCAGCCCGATCGAGCGGGTGCCGACGGCGATGCTCAGCGCGCAGACCACCACGGTGAGGACGAGCAGCAGCCAGAGGCCGCCCAGTCGGGTGGCCGGGCCGCGCAGCAGTCCGCGGCGTCGCTGCTCGGTGTTCTGCTCGCGGGCCAGGTCCTCCGGCGCGGGCGCCCGGGTCCCGCCTGCCGAGGGCTCGGCCGAGGACGGCGCGGTGGAGCGCTGGGCCACGGACGGTCTCCTGGGGGCGGCGGGGCACGGCCCTCAGGACCATGATCGGTAAGCCTCACCTTACCTCTGGGGCCGCGGCCGAGGTCAACCCGAGTGTGCGCACCGCCACTCCCTGCCAGCCCGGTCAACGTCCGGTGGGCTGTGTCCACCCGCTTCGCCGGACGTTGAGCCGGGACACGGCGCGGCTCCACGTCCGGTGGCCCAGGTCGAGCCAGGGAACCGGACGTTGCCCCAGGGGGCGGTCGGGGGGTCAGGGGCGGCGCAGGCCGGCGACGACGAGGTCGGCCAGCTCGGCGTAGGCGGCGGCGTCGTCCAGGCCGGTGGCGGCGGTGATCTCACCGGAGTGGATGGCGGCCATGACCTCGGCGACGGCGGCCCCGACGAAGGAGGCGTGCACCGGGCGGACCGTGCCGGCGTCGACGCCGTCGCTGACCAGCTGCTGGACGCGTCGGGCGGCGGTGCGGGTGTTGCGGGCGTAGACCTCTGCGGCCGGCGGGAACGCGGCGAGGTCGGCGAAGAAGGCGGGACCGGCCGGGCGGAGCTGGTCGCTGACCGCGAGCAGGTAGGCGTGCAGCCGCTCACCGGCGTCGGTGGGCTCGGCGGCGCGGGACTCGACCGCGAGGGTGGCCCGGGCGAAGAAGCGGCGGACCGCGGCCACCACCAGCTGCTCCTTGCTCCCGGCGACGGCGTAGAGCGTGGACTTGGAGCAGTGCAGTCGCCGAGCCAGCTCGTCGAGGGTGAAGGTGGCGAACCCCTCGGTGAGGAAGACGTCGACCAGCTCGTCCAGCAGTGCCTCGCGGCGCGCGGGGCCGCGGGTCGCCAGCCTGGCCGTGGTCACGTCGTCCAGGCTATCTTCTGTACTGCACGCCGTCCTGCAGTACTGATGAGAGGTGCCCGCCATGCCGGTCCAGCGTCTGGTTCCCACCCAGGAGGCCGCCGACCTCCTCGAGCTGACCCGCGACATCGCCCGCGCCGAGCTCGCCCCCCGGGTGGTCGCCGCCGAGGCCGACGAGGTGTTCCCGCGCGAGGTGTTCGCCACCCTGGGCCGCGCCGGGCTGCTGGGCCTCCCCTACGCCGAGGAGTTCGGTGGCGGCGCCCAGCCCTACGAGGTGTACCTGCAGGTGCTGGAGGAGATCAGCCGCGTCTGGGCCGGCGTCGGGGTGGGCGTGAGCGTGCACGGGCTGTCCTGCTTCGGCCTGGTCACCCAGGGCACCGACGAGCAGAAGCAGCGCCTGTTGCCGGGGATGCTGGGCGGGGAGCAGCTGGGCGCCTACTGCCTGTCGGAGTCGCACGCCGGCTCGGACCCGGCCGCGATGCGCACCACCGCCGTCCGGGACGGCGGGGACTACGTGCTGACCGGGGAGAAGGCCTGGGTGACCCACGGCGGGCATGCCGACTTCTACAAGGTGATGGCCCGCACCAGCGACCACCGCTCGCGCGGCATCTCCTGCTTCCTTGTCCCCGCCGACAGCGAGGGCCTCAGTGCCGCGCCGCCCGAGCGCAAGATGGGCCTCACCGCCCAGGCCACCGCCACGATGCGCTTCGAGGGCGTCCGGGTGCCGGCCGACCGCCGGTTGGGCGAGGAGGGCATGGGCCTGCCGATCGCGCTGGCCGGGCTCGACGCCGGCCGGCTGGGCATCGCCGCCGTCGCCGTCGGGCTGGCGCAGGGCGCGCTGGACGACGCGCTGGCCTACGCGAAGGAGCGCGAGACCTTCGGCGTCCCGATCATCGAGCACCAGGGCCTGGGCTTCCTGCTCGCCGACATGGCCGCCGCGGTCGAGACCGCGCGGGCGATGACGCTGCACGCCGCCCGGCTCAAGGACGCCGGCCTGCCCTACTCCCAGCAGGCCTCGATCGCCAAGCTGGTGGCCACCGACAACGCGATGAAGGTGACCACCGACGCCGTCCAGGTGCTGGGCGGGGCCGGGTACACCCGTGACTTCCCGGTGGAGCGCTACATGCGCGAGGCCAAGGTCATGCAGATCTTCGAGGGCACCAACCAGATCCAGCGGCTGGTGATCAGCCGTGCGCTGGCCAAGGGCGGTGCGGTGACCACGGCGGTCGCACCCGCCGAGTTCGCCCTCGCCTGAGCCGCCGCTGGAGTGCCCTGCTGGAGTCCCCCGGTGGAGTGCCCTGGTGGAGGTTCCCTGCGCCGGGGCACTCCACCTAGGGTCCGGGGGCATGTGCCGCAACATCAGGGTCCTGCACAACCTGGAACCGGAGACCACGCCCGACGAGGTGGACGCCGCCGCGCTGCAGTTCGTCCGCAAGGTGTCCGGGTCGGTGAAGCCCTCCCAGGTCAACCAGGAGGCCTTCGACCG
This sequence comes from Modestobacter sp. Leaf380, assembly GCF_001424485.1. Taxonomy (GTDB): domain Bacteria; phylum Actinomycetota; class Actinomycetes; order Mycobacteriales; family Geodermatophilaceae; genus Klenkia. The sequence continues at coordinate 64,421 of NZ_LMQC01000019.1, read as the reverse complement.
GGCGGTGGCCGACATCGCGCACGCCACCCGGCACCTGCTGGCCGACCTGACGACGTCGGCACCCCCGCGCGACCGCGAGGTCCTCGCCGCCCGCGCCCGCGAGAAGGCCGCAGCCCGCTACGCACGCTGAGGGCCCGGGACGTGGTCCCGGGCCCTCAGGTGACGTGATGGAACGGCCTCGTCGCAGGGTCCCGTACCGCGCGGAGCGTGGTGCGGGGGGGCGACGAGGTCCTTCCTCAGTCGAAGACGATGACGCCGCGGATGTTCTTGCCGGCGTGCATGTCCTCGTAGGCCTCGGTGACCTGGTCCAGCGTGTACTCCTTGGTGATCAGCTCGTCGAGCTTGAGCTGGCCGGCCTGGTACATGCGCAGGAGCTTCGGGATGTCCGAGTGTGGCGACTGGGCGCCGATGATCGCGCCCTGCAGGCGCTTCTGCATGAGGGTCAGGTCGAACATCGAGATCGGGGACATGTCGGTCATGGCGCCCAGGCCCGTGGCGACGACGGTGCCGCCCTTGCGGATGGAGGCCAGGCCCTGGGCGGGGTGCTCGGGCTTGAGCACGCCCACGGTGATCAGGGTGACGTCGGCGCCCTGGCCCTGGGTGATCGACTGGGCGTAGGCAGTGGCCTGGTCCATGTCCTCGAACACGTCGGTGGCGCCGAACTCCTGCGCCATCTCGCGCTTGAAGGGGGTCGGGTCGACGGCGATGATGCTGGTCGCGCCGGCGTGCTTGGCGCCCTGGACGGCGTTGATGCCGATGCCGCCGATGCCCATGACGATGACGACGTCGCCGGGCTTGACCCCGCCGGCCTCGACCGCGGTGCCCCAGCCGGTGGGCACGCCGCAGCCGACGAGGGCGGCGGACTTGAGCGGGATGTCCTTGTCGATCTTGATGACCGAGGCGACGTCGGCGGTCGTGTACTCGGAGAACGTGCTGATGCCGCACATCTGCCCGACGTTCTCGCCGTCGAGCTTCATCCGGAAGTCCTCGGCGTCGTCGGCGCGGGAGCCGACGAGCAGCAGGGCGCCCTTGTCGCAGAGGTTGAAGTCGCCGCGGCGACAGGCCATGCACTGGCCGCACGAGGGGACGAAGGAGAAGACGACGTGGTCGCCCTCCTCGAAGCCGGGGGTGTCGGGGCCGACCTTGGTGATGACGCCGGAGCCCTCGTGGCCGCCGCAGAACGGGTAGGTCATGACCTGCAGGTCGCCGGTCTGGAGGTGGTCGTCGGAGTGGCACAGCCCAGAGGCGGCCAGCTTGACCTGGACCTCGCCGCGACGCGGGTCGTCGAGCTCGAGGGTGACGGTCTCGTAGGACCCGGGGGACGAACGGATGATCGAGGCGCGAGTGGTGGTGGGCATCGTTGCTCCTGTGCTTCGCTCGAACTGGGTGGCACCTGGTGCCACGTGCAGGTGTGACCATAAACGCATCCGTTGAGTCGTGGTGACCCCGGTCACCTGGGCATCTCCGGGACTGCAACGTCGAGCAACGCAGGAGGGTCAGAGACCGCCCGCCACCCGGACCACCGTGCCGGTCGTGTAGCCGGCGTCGGGGCCCATCAGCCAGACCACGGCGGGGGCGATCTCGGCCGGTTCCCCGGCCCGGCCCATCGGTATCCGGGCGACGACCCGGGCGGGGCGGTCGGCGTCCCCGGCGCCGGCGTGGATGTCGGTGAGCACCAGGCCGGGGGCGACGCCGTTGACCCGCACGCCGGCCGTGGCCAGCTCCTTGGCCAGCCCGACGACGAGTGCATCGACGCCGGCCTTGGCCGCGGCGTAGTGCACGTACTCGTGCGGGGAGCCCAGGGTCGCCGCCGAGGAGGAGATGCAGACGATGGCGCCGCCGGGTCCGCCGCGGTCGGTTGACAGCAGCTGGGCGGCTCGGCGGCAGCACAGCACCGCGCTCAGCAGGTTGGTGTCCAGCACGGTGCGGACGACGTCGACGGGGGTGTCGGCGAGGTCGCCCAGGTGCGCGGTGAGGCCCGCGTTCGCGACCAGGCCGGTGACCGTGCCCAATGGGGTGTCGAAGAGCCGGTCGACGTCGTCGGGGTCGGTGACGTCGGCCCGCACCGCCACGGCCCGCGCCCCGGCCGCCTCGGCGTCGGCGACCACCCGGGCGGCGGCGTCCCCGTCGGCCCGGTAGCCGACGACCACGTCGTGTCCGGCCCGGGCGAGCGCGGCGACGGTGGCGGCGCCGATGCCGCGGCTGCCGCCGGTGACGACGGTGAGGGGTCGGGTCATGCCCCCATGCTCCCGCGGCCTCAGCATGGGATCCCTCGCATACCGGTGGCGGCTCCAGCTGTATGCGGGGGATCCCATGCCGGGGCGTCGCGGGGGTGGGGACGCAGAACGGCCCCGGTCCGCAGGGACCGGGGCCGTTCGCGTGCGGTGCCGACTACGCCGGCTGCATGCTCCCGAGGACGGCGAGCACGTCGTCCGGGGTGCGGGCGGCCTCGAGGCGGGCGACCTGGGCGTCGTCGGTGAAGACCTCACCGATCCGGCCGAGCAGCTTCAGGTGGTCGTCGCCGGCGCCGGCGATGCCGATGACGAACTTGACCTGCTTGCCGTTCCAGTCCACGCCCTGCGGGAAACGGACGAAGGAGATCGCCGACCGCCTGATGGAGGGCTTGGCCTCGTTGGTGCCGTGCGGGATGGCCAGCAGGTTGCCCATGTAGGTCGACACCGAGGTCTCCCGCTCGTGCATGGCCCGCACGTAGGAGGCGTCCACGGCGCCGGCGGCGACGAGCAGCTCACCGGCCTGGCTGATCGCGGCGGCCTTGTCGCCGGCGGCGTCCAGCACGATCGACTCGCGGGACAGCAGGGAGCTGTCCACGCCGCCGCTGGTGGTGGCGGCCGCGGTCTGGGCGCTGCCACCGCCGTTGCGCTGGCGGAGCAGGTCGACGATCTCGTCGTACCGCGGGCTGGCCATGAAGTTCTCCACCGAGACGTGCGCGGCGGAGGGGGTCTTCGGCTGGGCGCGGGCGGTGAGGTCCTGGTGGGTGACGACGAGGTCGGCGTCGTCGGTCAGGTTGCTGATGGCCTTGTTGACGACGGTGACGTCGCCGAACCCGGCGCCGTGCACCTTCTTGCGCAGCACCGAGGCGCCCATGGCCGAGGAACCCATGCCGGCGTCGCAGGCGAAGACGATCGAGTGGATCGGCCCGGTGGTCCCGGTGGACGAGCCGCCGAGCATGCCGGCGACCGAGGACTTCTTGCCCTTCGCGGCCTCCATCTGTGCGGTGGCGGCGGACAGGTCACCGTCGTCCGGGGTCTTGTCGATCTTGAGCAGGAACGCGGCGACGACGAACGAGACGCCGGCGGCGACGATCACCGAGGCGGTGACGCCGAGCAGGCTGCTCGGGGGCGAGGCGGCCCAGACGGCGATGATCGAGCCGGGCGAGGCGGGGGACCGCAGGCCCGAGCCGAAGGCGACGTTGGTGGCGACGCCGGCCATGCCGCCGAGGATCACGGCCGCGACCAGCTTCGGCTTGGCCAGCACGTAGGGGAAGTAGATCTCGTGGATGCCGCCGACGAACTGGATGAGGATCGCGCCGGGGGCCGAGGACTTGGCGGCGCCGCGGCCGAAGAGCGCGAAGGCCAGCAGCAGGCCCAGGCCCGGTCCGGGGTTGGCCTCGAGCAGGAAGAGGATCGACTGGCCGGCGCTGGCGGCCTCGTTGGTGCCCAGCGGGGTCAGGATGCCCTGGTTGATGGCGTTGTTGAGGAACAGGATCTTCGCGGGCTCGATGAAGATCGAGGTCAGCGGCAGCAGGTTGTTGCTGACCAGGGTGTCCACGACGTTGGACGCCAGGTTGGAGAAGGCCTGCACGAACGGGCCGGCGATCACGAAGCCCACGACGGCGAGGAAGCCGCCCCAGATGCCGGCGGAGAAGTTGTTGACCAGCATCTCGAAGCCGGGGCGGATCTTGTGCGCCCACAGGCCGTCGAGCTTCTTCATCGACCAGCCGCCGAGCGGGCCCATGACCATGGCGCCCAGGAACATCGGGACGCTGGCGCCGGTGATGGCGCCCATGGTCGCGATGGCACCGACGACGCCGCCGCGGAGGTTGTCGTTGTACATCATCCGGCCACCCGTGTAGCCGATGAGCAGCGGCAACAGGTAAGTGATCATCGGGCCGACGATGCCGGTGCCGTCGGCGCCGGAGCCCCAGGCGCCGAGCTTCTCGACGAAGCCGTAGCCGCCCTGGTGGCCCAGGGCGTCGCCGATGAGGGTGATCCAGCCGGTCTCGATGAAGAGCGCGGTGATCAGGCCCCAGGCGATGAACGCCCCGATGTTGGGCAGCACCATGTTCGACAAGAAGGTGCCGAACCGCTGCACGTGCAGCCGGGCTCCTCCTCGGGGCGCTGCCTCTGTGGTGCTGGCCATGGTGAGCCTTCCTCCGTGGGGGCCGCGGGCGCCTCGATCGGCGGTGTCCCGGGCCCGGGTCTTGAGTGTGGTGCAGTCCTGTGACCACAGTCACGGATCTGCGTATGCGTTTGTATACGGGCGCACGGCTGCGGTCAAGGGCCTAGAGTCAAGCCGTTCCGGATCGAAGCAAACGTAGTCGGAAATAGGCTCTGTTGCGGTTCCGGAGAAGTGGCTCGGGAACGCGCCACTACAGTGATCGCCGACACATGCTCGACGAGCGATGCGTGGAGCGGCGACCGGCTCTCGACCCACCCCTGTGGAGGACACCCATGAAGGCCCTGCGGTTCTACGCCCCCGAAGACGTCCGCCTCGAGGACGTGCCGGAGCCCGAGTGCGGGCCCGGTGAGGTCAAGATCGCGGTGAAGAACTGCTCCACCTGCGGCACCGACGTCAAGATCTTCCACAACGGGCACCAGAACCTGACCCCGCCGCGGACGATCGGCCACGAGATCGCCGGCGAGGTCGTCGAGGTCGGCGCCGACGTCAACAGCACGCACGGCAGCAGCTGGGCCCCCGGTGACCGCGTCCAGGTCATCGCCGCGGTGCCCTGCGGGGAGTGCCACGAGTGCCGCAAGGGCTGGATGGCCGTCTGCCAGAACCAGACCTCGGTGGGCTACCAGTACGACGGTGGCTTCGCCGAGTTCATGATCGTCCCGCAGCAGGTCCTCAAGGTCGACGGCCTCAACCGGATCCCGGACAACGTCGGCTACGACGAGGCCTCCGCCGCCGAGCCCTTCGCCTGCGCCATCAACGCCCAGGAGCTGCTGGGCATCGAGGAGGGCGACACCCTCGTCGTCTTCGGCGCCGGCCCCATCGGCTGCATGCACATCCGCATCGCCCGCGGCGTGCACAAGGTCGGCAAGGTGTTCCTGGTCGACGTCAACGCCGAGCGGCTGCAGATGTCGGCCGACGCCGTCCAGCCCGACGAGACGATCAACGGCGCCGAGGTCGACGTCGTCGAGCGGGTCATGGAGCTGACCGGCGGCCGCGGTGCCGACGTCGTCATCACCGCGACCGCGGCCAACGTCACCCAGGAGCAGGCCATCGCGATGGCCGCCCGCAACGGCCGGATCTCCTTCTTCGGCGGTCTGCCCAAGACCAACCCGACGATCACCTGCGACTCCAACGTCGTGCACTACCGCCAGCTGCACATCCACGGCGCCAACGGCTCGGCCCCCGAGCACAACAAGCGCGCCCTGGAGTACATCTCCACCGGTCAGGTCCCGGTCAAGGACCTGATCACCGCGCGCCTCCCGCTGGAGCGCGCGATGGAGGCCTTCGACATCGTCAAGGCCGGCACCGCCATCAAGGTGACCGTCGAGCCCTGACGCAGTACGGACGAACGCCCCGGGTGCCCGCCGCCCCGGGGCGTTCGTCGTCTCCGGCGGGGGGCGAGCGTGGATCAGGGGCGTTCACCGGAGTCCGTCCTCCCTCGGGACGTGTCGTGAGGGTGGACGGACTCTGATCAGGGACCCTGATCAACGCTCGCCGCCCGCGGGGTCAGCCCGAGACGCGCTTGTACGGGTCCAGGGGTGCGGCACCGCCGGCGAGCACCAGTGCCGACCAGGCGTCCAGCTGCTCGGTGAGCGCGGGCAGGTCCTCCCCGACGGGGGTCAGCACCCGGTCCATCGCGGCGTCGGTCTGCGCCTCGATCCGGTCGCGCTCGGTCTGGCCGAGCGGGGTGAGCGCGCCGTCGGCGACCCAGCCGCGGGCGGCCAGGTCGGCGCCGGCGGCGGCCATCACCTCCGGGGACCAGCCGCGGGTGCCGGCGTAGGCGCCGGGCTCCCAGCCCACCCAGTGCTCGGTCACCAGGTTCATCTGGACGCCGCTGAGCCCCGCGGCCACGTTCGCCGCCTGGTGCACGTCGCCGCGGTGCTCGCGCAGCAGCGAGGTCGCGTGCCACAGCGCACCGAGCGGGTCCGCCGGCCACTCCAGCGAGGCCAGGCCCGCGGTCAGCGGCCGGCCCGCCACATCGGCGACGACGAGGTCGGTGGCCCGACGCAGCTGTGCCACCGCCGTCTCCACCTCCCGGGTGGGGACGTCGGCCAGCAGCTCCCGCAGCGACTCCACCGCACCCCGCTCCCGGGCGGCGAGGACGTGGTCCCGGCCGGCCAGGGCCCGCGCCTGGTCGTACAGCGACGTCACCAGGCCGGGCTCGAACACCCCGAACGCGGCGACGACGACCGGCGCCGTCGGCTCGCCCATCGGCGCGGTCCGCGCCCAGACGTAGCCGGTGAGGAACTCCAGGCCCAGCGCCTCCAGGGCGGCGTAGGCGGGGCGGCCCCAGAAGCCGACGGTCGCCAGCGGCTCGGCGGCGTCGCGCAGCCGCCGGGCCGGGGTGTCGGGCACCCGGGGGGCGGGGCGTCCGGGCGCGGGCTCCCCGAGGAAGGCGGTCTGGAGCTCGGCGTAGTCCATCGGGCCCTCCGGGTCTGGGGGTGTGGCGCAGGCCACCTGGGCGCAGCGTAGAGCCGGTCGCACTGGGATGCTGGGCCCATGACCGCCACCCTCGGCGCCGCTGCCGACACCCGTCCCGACGCCGCCCTGCGTGAGGTCGAGGAGCGCGTGCTGTGGCTGGCCAGTGCGATCGTCGACCACGCGAACCGGGTGCGGCCGAACCCGTCGGGGCTCAAGGTGGGCGGCCACCAGGCGTCGAGCGCCTCGATCACCACGATCATGACGGCGCTGTGGCTGGAGGCCCTGGGCCCGGAGGACCGGGTGTCGGTGAAGCCGCACGCCTCGCCGGTGCTGCACGCCCTGGAGTACCTGCTCGGCCAGCTGCCGGCGGAGAAGCTGACGACGCTGCGCGAGTTCGGTGGTCTGCAGTCCTACCCCTCGCGGCTCAAGGACCCGGTCCCCGCCGACTACTCGACCGGCTCGGTCGGCATCGGGGCCACCGCCCCGATCTGGGGTGCGATCGCCCGCCGGTACGTCAACACCCAGTTCGGCACCGGCGGTGCCGGTCGGCAGTGGTCCCTGGTCGGGGACGCCGAGCTGGACGAGGGCGCGGTGTGGGAGGCCGTGGTCGACCCGATGGTCGCCGAGCTGGGCGAGGTCGTCTGGGTGGTGGACCTGAACCGGCAGTCGCTGGACCGCGTCGTCCCCACGATGGGCGCCGCCCGGCTGCAGGGCATGTTCGCCGCGGCCGGCTGGCAGGTGCTGACGGTGAAGTACGGCGCGCTGCTGGAGGAGCTCTTCACCCGGGACGGCGGTCCGGCGCTGCGCGACCGGATCGACACCATGACCAACCCCGAGTACCAGCGGATGCTGCGCCGCACACCCGAGGAGCTGCGCCAGCACCTGCCCGGTGAGGGCCACGGTGCCGACGACGTCGCCCGGCTGATCGCCGACGTCCCCGACGCCGACCTGCTGGCCGCGGTCCGCAACCTGGGTGGCCACGACCTGACGGCGCTGCGGACGGCGTTCGCCCAGATCGACGACACCCGCCCCACCGTCGTGCTGGCCTACACGCTCAAGGGCTACGGCCTGGCCACCGAAGGGCACCCGCAGAACCACTCGGCGCTGCTCACCGAGGCCCAGCTGCACGAGCTCGCCGCCCGGGTGGGCGTGGACCCGGCCGACCCGTGGGCCCGGCTGGAGCCCAGCTCCCCCGGCGGCCGGCTGCTCGCCGCCGCGGCTGACCGGCTGGGGCGCACCGACCACGAGGGTGCCCCGGCGCCGTCGGTGCCGGGCGACCTGGGCCGCACCCCGTCGGGGACGGCGACCACCCAGGCTGCGCTGGGCCGCACCCTGCTGGACCTCAACCGGGCCGCCCCCGAGGCCGGCGCCCGGGTGGTCACGGTCAGCCCGGACGTGTCCTCGTCCACCAACCTGGGCGGCTGGGTGAACAAGGTCGGCGTCTGGTCGGCCGAGGACCGGCACGACTGGTTCTCCGACGACCCCGAGACGATCCTGCACTGGCGGGAGCGCCCGTCCGGGCAGCACATCGAGCTGGGCATCGCCGAGGTCAACCTGGTGTCGCTGATGGGCGAGCTGGGTTCCACGTGGAACCGGTGGCAGCAGCCGCTGCTGCCGATCGGCGTCATGTACGACCCGTTCGTCTCCCGGGCCCTGGAGCCCTGGAGCTTCGGCGTCTACGCCGGCGGGCAGTCGATCCTGGTGGGGACGCCGTCCGGGGTGACGTTGGCCGGCGAGGGTGGCGCGCACCAGTCGATCACCACGCCGTCCATCGGCCTGGAGCAGCCCGGCGTGGTCACCTACGAGCCGGCGTTCGCGCTGGACACCGAGTGGTGCCTGCTGGCCTCGCTGGGCCGGCTGGGCCGCCCCGACGGCACCTCGGCCTACCTGCGGCTGTCCACCCGGCCGGTCGACCAGACCCTGGCCGCGGTGCCCGAGGACCCGGCTGCCCGGGAGCGCCGCCGTCGCCAGGTGGTGGCCGGGGCCTACGCGCTGCGCCGTGTCGCCGCCCCCGCCGTCACCGTGGTGACGATGGGCGCGATGGTCACCGAGGGCCTGGCCGCCGCCGACAGGCTCGGCGGGCTGGGGTTCCCGGCCGACGTCGTCGTCGTCACCAGCCCGGGCCTGCTGTTCCGTGCGCTGCAGGCCCGCCGCGGTCAGGACGACGCCGCCACCGCCGTGCTGGACCAGGTGTTCCCCGCCGACCGCGCCGTCCCGATGGTCACCGTGCTCGACGGCCACCCGCACACCCTGGCGTTCCTGGCCGGCGTCCACCGGGTGCCCGCGGTGCACCTGGGCGTCACCCGGTTCGGGCAGTCCGGTGACCTGGCCAGCATCTACCGGCACCACGGCATCGACACCGACGCCATCGTCGGCGCCGCCCTGGACCTGGTGGACTGAGGACGCCGCGACGGCGGCCTCAGACCAGGAAGCGGTAGGCCGTCGTCCCCGGGGCCAGGTGCTCGATCTTGAGCGGCCCGGCCTCGATCCGGCCCAGCAGCGGGGCCAGGCCGTCGACGCTGCCCAGCTCGATGCCGGTGAGCGCGGCGCCGGTCTCCCGGTTGTCCCGCTTCACGTACTCGAAGAGCACGATGTCGTCGTCCGGGCCGAGGACCTCGTCCAGGAAGCGGCGCAGCGCCCCGGGCTCCTGCGGGAACTCGACCAGGAAGTAGTGCTTGAGCCCGCGGTGCACCAGCGATCGCTCGACGACCTCGGCGTACCGGCTGACGTCGTTGTTGCCCCCGGACAGCAGGCACAGCACGGTCTGCCCCGGCTCCACGACGACCGCGCCCGAGGTCAGGGCCGCGCTGGCCAGTGCCCCGGCGGGCTCGGCGATGACGCCGTCCACCTGGTACAGCTCGAGCATCTCGGTGCAGATGGCGCCCTCGGGCACGGTGACCAGCTCGACGCCGGCGTCACGGACCAGCGGGTAGGTGACGTCGCCGGCCCGGCGGACGGCGGCGCCGTCGACGAAGGTGTCGATGTCGGCCAGCGTCACCGGCTCGCCCGCAGCGAGGGCGGCGGCCATGTTGGCCGCGCCGACCGGCTCGACGCCGACGACGCGGGTGCCGGGCGCGTGCTCGGCCAGCCAGGTCGCGCAGCCGGCCAGCAGCCCGCCCCCGCCCACCGGCAGCACGACGACGTCGGGCACGAACGGCAGCTGGGACAGCGCCTCGACCGCGACGGTGGCCTGCCCGGCGACGGTGGACAGCGCGTCGAACGCGGGCACCAGCGTCGCCCCGGTGCCGGCGGCGTGCGCGGCGGCGGCCCGGGCGGCGTCGTCGTAGGTGTCGCCCTCGACGACCAGGGTGACGGCGTCCCCACCGAGGGCGGCGATGCGCTGCCGCTTCTGCCTGGGCGTCGTCCCGGGCACGAACACGTGCCCCCGGACGCCGAGGGTGCGGCAGGCGTGCGCGAAGCCCTGGCCGTGGTTGCCGGCGCTGGCGGTCACCGCGGTGGAGCCGGCCGGGAGCTGCGCGATGGTGTTGTAGGCGCCGCGCACCTTGTAGGAGCGGCCGACCTGCAGGTCCTCGCGCTTGAACCAGACGTCGGCGCCGGTGACGGCCGACAGCCGGTCGTTGCGCTGCACGGGCGTGGTCACCGCGACCCCGGCCAGCCGCCCGACGGCAGCCCCGACCTCGGCGGAGAAGGAGGAGGTCACCGGCCCATCCTCCCCGCCCGCTTCCTGTTGATCATCGTCAGGTGGTCGCGCGCCGCGCTCGGGAGGGCGTGTCGGGGCGACCACCGCACGATGGTCGACGGGGTCAGGCGGCCCAGGCGGGGGCGGGGCCGGTGCCCAGGCGCCAGCGGGCGGCCTCCTCCGACGGGCTGTGCGAGCCCAGGGCCAGGTTCAGTCCGCGCAGCTGCGCCGTGGTGACGGCGAGCTGGCCGCGCTCGCGGAGCCCGCGCACGGCCCGACCGGGGACGCCGGCCAGTGGGGCGATGGTGGGGGAGACCAGCAGCGCCGCCCCGCCGGAGAACCCGGAGTAGACGACCCGCTCGGGGGCGGACAGCCCGGGCGGTGCGGACAGGAACGCCAGCAGGTCCGCGGGCACCGGCTCCAGGGTGGGCGCGTACTGCGCGAGGGCCTGGGCCAGCTCGTCCCGGGAGTGCGGCAGGTCGGTGGCGCCCAGGGCCTCGGCGGTGCGGGCCCAGTCGTGCACGTAGGTGTCGCCCCAGCGCGGGCCGAAGCGGCTCATGTCCCGGCCGACGGCGGTCTGGGCGGCCAGGAAGGCGTCGGTGAAGGCCAGGTGCACCCAGCGCAGCAGGTCCGGGTCGCCGGCGGAGTAGGCCCGGCCGTCGTCCAGGGTGCCCTTCACGCGGCGGTGCATGCCGCGGACCCGGGCGGACTCCCGCTCGGCGAGCTCCGCGGAGCCGAAGGTGCTGACCACCAGCCAGCGGGCGGTGCCGGCCAGCCGCTTCCACGGGTCCTCGCGGTAGGCCGAGTGCCGCTGGACGCCGGCCAGTGCGAGCGGGTGCGCGCCCTGCCCGAGCAGCGCGGCCACCCCGCCGACCAGCGTGGACAGGTCCCCGTGCACCCGCCAGACGACGCCGTCCGGGTCGAACCAGCCGTCGCCCTCACCGACCCGGGCGATGTCACGCACCCAGTCCGGGGCGCCGGTCGGGTCGCCGGACACCCGGCCGCGGAACGCCGCCCGCGCGGCGTCGGCGAGGTCACTGGGCTTCCACACCCACCCATCGTGCGGGTTCGCACCCGCCCGGGCCCGCCCAGCCCGCGGTGATCACGGGGTCGTCGTCATCCGACACGCCGTGGACGGCGTGTCGACCGGCGACGACCCCATGATCACCGGCGGCAGGGGGCCGGCGGCAGGGGCCTGGCGGGAGGGGGCCTGGCGTGGGGTCAGATGTCGCGCCAGGGGCCGGTCTTGTCGTTCTTCTCCGGGCGGGACTCGAAGACGTTGCCGTCGGTGGCGGGCACGGAGTCCCGGCTCATCCCGAACACCTTGAGCAGCGGCCCGACCAGGGTGTCGAAGACCGGCGGCAGCAGCCGGTACCCGGCGATGATCAGCGGGTTGGCGATGCCGGACTGCTTGAGCCGGCGCGGGTTCTCGGCGACAGCGAGGATCGCCCGGCCCACGCGGGTGGGGGAGTACACCGGGGGCGGTGGGTGTCCGGTGTTCCCCAGCACTGTCGCGGCCTGGTAGTAGATCGGGGTGTTGACGCCACCCGGCGAGACGGCGGAGACGTGGATGTCGCGGACGTCGCGGGTCTCCTGCTGCAGGGTACGCACCAGCCCGAGCTGGCCCCACTTGGCGGTGGCGTAGGCGCCCATCGTGGGGGCGGTGATCGAGGCCAGCAGCGAGCTGACGACGACGAGGTCGCCGCGGCCCTGCCGGCGGAACTGGGCGAGCACCGGGCGGGCGACGTTGGCGGTGCCGTGGATGGCGGTGTCCACGACCTGCTCGAACACCTCGGCGCGCAGGTCCTCGACGTCGCCGTAGGCCATCACGGTCGCCGAGTGGACGACGAGGTCCAGGCTGCCGAACCGCTCGACGGTGCGGCGGACGACGTCCCCGAGCCCGGCCCGGTCGTTGACGTCGCAGGGTTCGACGACGACGTCGGTCGCCCCGGCGGCCCGGCACTCGGCGGCGGCGTCCTCGAGGGTGCCGCGGTCGCGGGCCAGCAGCACGAGCCGGGCACCCTCCTCGGCGAGCAGCAGGGCGGTGGCCCGGCCGATGCCGCTGGAGGCGCCGGTGATCAGGGCGGTGCGTGAGGTCTCCACACCTCCGGAGCTACCCCGACCGATACCGTGCCCACACCCCGTTGCTCTGCTGAGAGGTCGACGCGTGTTCTCCAAGGTCCTGGTCGCCAACCGCGGGGAGATCGCCGTCCGGGCGTTCCGCGCCGCCTACGAGCTCGGGGCGGGCACGGTCGCCGTCTTCCCGCACGAGGACCGGAACTCGGTGCACCGGCTGAAGGCCGACGAGTCCTACGAGATCGGCGAGCCCGGGCACCCGGTGCGCGCCTACCTCGACGTCGCGGCCGTGGTGGCGGCGGCGCAGCGGGCGGGTGCGGACGCCGTCTACCCCGGCTACGGCTTCCTGTCCGAGAACCCGGACCTGGCCGCGGCCTGTGCGGACGCCGGCATCACCTTCGTCGGGCCCAGCGCGGCCGTGCTGGAGCTGACCGGCAACAAGGCCCGGGCGATCGCCGCGGCGAAGGCCGCCGGGCTGCCGGTGCTGGGCTCCACCGACCCCACCGACGACGTCGACACCCTGCTGGAGCAGGCCCGGGAGATGGCCTACCCGCTGTTCGTGAAAGCGGTCGCCGGCGGTGGCGGGCGCGGCATGCGCAAGGTGGACGACGAGGGTGCGCTGCGCGGGTCCATCGAGGCCGCGATGCGGGAGGCCGAGTCGGCGTTCGGCGACGCCACGGTGTTCATCGAGCAGGCGGTGGTGGACCCGCGGCACATCGAGGTGCAGATCCTGGCCGACACCCAGGGCAACGTCATGCACCTGTTCGAGCGGGACTGTTCCGTCCAGCGCCGGCACCAGAAGGTCATCGAGCTGGCGCCCGCGCCGAACCTGCCCCAGGAGCTGCGGGAGCGGATGTGCGCGGACGCCGTCGCCTTCGCCCGGGCCATCGACTACACCTGCGCCGGCACCGTGGAGTTCCTGCTCGACGCGAGCGGCCATTACGTCTTCATCGAGATGAACCCGCGGATCCAGGTGGAGCACACGGTCACCGAGGAGGTCACCGACGTCGACCTGGTGCAGTCCCAGCTGCGGATCGCCGCCGGTGAGTCCCTCGCCGACCTGGGGCTGAGCCAGGAGACGGTGCAGCTGCGCGGGGCGGCCCTGCAGTGCCGGATCACCACCGAGGACCCGGCCAACGGGTTCCGCCCGGACACCGGCCGGATCACCGCCTACCGCTCACCCGGCGGCGCCGGCGTCCGGCTGGACGGCGGGTCCTCCCTGGGCGCCGAGGTGGGGGCGCACTTCGACTCGATGCTGGTGAAGCTGACCTGCCGCGGCCGGGACTTCGACATCGCCGTGGCCCGGGCCCGCCGCGCCGTCGCCGAGTTCCGCATCCGCGGCGTGTCCACGAACATCCCGTTCCTGCAGGCCGTGCTGGACGACCCGGACTTCCGCGCCGGCCGGGTGACGACGTCGTTCATCGAGGAGCGCCCGGAGCTGCTCACGGCGCGGCAGTCCGCCGACCGCGGCACCCGGCTGCTGACCTACCTGGCCGACGTGACGGTGAACCAGCCGCACGGCGAGCGCCCGCACCTGGTGGACCCGATGTCCAAGCTGCCCGCGGTCGAGCTGGTCGGGGAGCCGCCGGCGGGGTCCCGGCAGCGGCTGGCCGAGCTGGGCCCGGAGGGGTTCGCGGCGGCGCTGCGCGCCCAGGAGGCCCTCGCCGTCACCGACACGACGTTCCGGGACGCCCACCAGTCGCTGCTGGCGACCCGGGTGCGCACCAAGGACCTGCTGGCCGTCGCCCCGCACGTGGCCCGGACGACGCCGCAGCTGCTGAGCCTGGAGGCCTGGGGCGGGGCGACGTACGACGTGGCGCTGCGCTTCCTGCACGAGGACCCGTGGGAGCGGCTGGCAGCGCTGCGCGAGGCGGTGCCCAACGTGGCGCTGCAGATGCTGCTGCGCGGGCGGAACACGGTGGGCTACACGCCCTACCCGACCCAGGTGACGACGACGTTCGTGGCCGAGGCCGCCCGCACCGGCATCGACGTGTTCCGGGTGTTCGACGCCCTCAACGACGTGTCCCAGATGCGTCCGGCGATCGAGGCGGTCCGGGAGACCGGGACGGCGCTGGCGGAGGTGGCGCTCTGCTACACCGGCGACCTGTCCGACCCGGCCGAGCAGCTGTACACGCTGGACTACTACCTGCGGCTGGCCGAGCAGATCGTCGAGGCCGGCGCGCACGTGCTGGCGATCAAGGACATGGCCGGTCTGCTGCGCCCGCCGGCCGCGGCCACCCTGGTGACGGCGCTGCGGGAGCGGTTCGACCTGCCGGTGCACCTGCACACCCACGACACCGCCGGCGGCCAGCTGGCCACCCTGATGGCGGCCTGGCAGGCGGGTGTGGACGCCGTCGACGGCGCCGTGGCGTCGATGGCGGGCACCACCAGCCAGCCGCCGCTGTCGGCGATCGTGGCCGCCACGGACCACACCCCGCGGGCGACCGGACTGGACCTGACCGCGGTCAACGACCTGGAGCCGTACTGGGAGGCCGTCCGGCGGGTGTACGCGCCCTTCGAGTCCGGGCTGCCCAGCCCGACCGGGCGGGTCTACATCCACGAGATCCCCGGTGGCCAGCTGTCCAACCTGCGCCAGCAGGCGATCGCGCTGGGCCTGGGGCAGCGGTTCGAGGAGGTCGAGGACGCCTACGCCGCGGCCGACCGGCTGCTCGGGCACCTGGTGAAGGTGACGCCGTCGTCCAAGGTGGTGGGCGACCTGGCGCTGCAGCTGGTCGGCGCCGGGGTCGACGTCACCGCGTTCGCCGAGGACCCGGGGAAGTTCGACGTCCCGGACTCGGTGGTCGGCTTCCTGCGCGGCGAGCTGGGCGACCCGCCCGGCGGCTGGCCCGAGCCGTTCCGCACCCGCGCGCTGGAGGGCCGGCGCGCCGCCGAGCCCGCGGCGGAGCTGTCCGAGGAGGACCTGGCCGGCCTGGCGGAGACGCCGCGGCCGACGCTGAACCGGCTGCTCTTCCCCGGGCCGACGAAGGAGTTCGACGCGCACCGGGAGACCTACGGCGACACCTCGGTGCTGCCGTCCAAGGAGTTCCTCTACGGCCTGCGCCGCGGCACCGAGCACGCGGTCGACCTGGAGCCCGGGGTCCGGCTGCTGATCGGGGTCGAGGCGGTCAGCGACGCCGACGAGCGGGGCATGCGGACCGTCATGTGCACCCTCAACGGCCAGCTGCGCCCGGTGAGCGTGCGGGACCGGTCGGTGGACTCGGCGGTCAAGGCCGCGGAGAAGGCCGACCGTGCCGACGCCGGCCAGGTGCCCGCGCCGTTCGCCGGCGTCGTGACCCTGCAGGTGGCCGAGGGCGACCAGGTCGCTGCCGGGGACACGATCGCCACCATCGAGGCGATGAAGATGGAGGCCGGCATCACCGCGCCGCAGGCCGGGACGGTGTCCCGGGTGGCGATCAGCGCGGTGCAGCAGGTCGAGGGCGGTGACCTGTTGGTGGTGCTGCGGTAGCCCGACCGGGTGGGACGGCGTGGCGATCCGTTCTTTTCCGTTCCGGAGGCCTCACGCTGTGTCGTGCCACACCGAGTGGCACGACACGAGAGACGGTGTCCCCATGACGTCAGCCGCAGTCCCCCTGGACCACCTGACGCACGTGTTCGGCCGGCTCCAGCGCGTGCTGGGTACCGGCGCCCCCGCCGAGGACGCCGCCGTGGCGGTGGTCCACCGGTTCCGGACGACGGCCGAGCCGGCCTGGCTGCGTGGGCGTCCGGACGCGCTGCGGTTGGACGTGCTGACGGTGTCGGCGATCCTGGCCTCGCGTCGCTGACGGAGTGAGAGGGGCGCGGGAACCGCGCCCTCCCACTCCACAGGCGCTCAGGTCGCGAAACGGGCCTCGTCGGCGCGGAGCTCGGGCAGGCCGATGGTCTGCAGGAACCCGTCGAAGTCGCCCATCGGCGCCCCGGCGGTGGACGACGTCTGCTTCAGCGTCGACAGCGCCGCCTGCATGGCGTGCGTGGCGGCCAGCAGCGTGCTGATCGGGAAGAGCACCAGGGAGAACCCCAGTTCGGCGACCCGGTCCATGGTGAGGCCCTCGGTCTGGCCGCCCTCGACCCAGTTGAAGAGCAGGTGGTGGCCGGCCAGCTCGGTGGCGACCAGCTCGACGTCCTCCGCCGTCCGCGGGGCCTCGACGAAGAGCACGTCGGCGCCGGCGTCGGCGAAGCGCAGCGCCCGGTCGATCGCGGCGCGGGTGCCCTCGACCTGGGCGACGTCGGTGCGGGCGATGACCACCAGGTCGGGGTCGGTGCGCGCGGCGACGGCGGCCCGCACCTTGGCCACGGCCTCCTCGACGTCGATGACGGCCTTGCCGGCCATGTGCCCGCAGCGCTTGGGCGAGACCTGGTCCTCCAGCTGCAGCCCGGCGATGCCGGCCTGCTCGTACTCCCGCACCGTGCGGACGACGTTGAGCGCGTTGCCGTAGCCGGTGTCGGCGTCGGCGATGAGCGGGACGTCGACCGCCTGGGCCATCCGGCGGGCGTTGTCGGTCATCTCGGCCCCGCCGAGCAGTCCGACGTCCGGGCGCCCGAGCAGGGACGCCGACGTCCCGAAGCCGGTCATGTAGACGACGTCGAAACCGGCCTGCTGCACCAGCCGGGCGCTCAACGCGTCGTAGGCGCCCGGCGCGATGAGCGGCGTGGGGGCTGCCAGCAGCTCACGCAGCCGGGCACGCGGGTTCGGGCGGGGGGCGACGAACGAGCTCACGGGGGTCCTCTCGAGTGTCGGTGGAGCGGGAGGGGCGCGAGAACCGCGCCCCTCCCACTCCACCAGCGGAGCGTCAGCCGAGCAGGGGCCGGACCTTCTCACCGAAGGTCTTCACGCCCTTCTCGAAGTCGTCGAAGGTGAACATCATCCCCTTGACCCCGGGCATCTTGGCGACCTCGTCGATCTGCCGGGCGACGGTCTCCGGGCTGCCGACCAGGGTGGCCATGTTGAAGTTGACCGCCCCCTCGGGCAGGTTGATCGTCCGCGCGGTGCCGCCGGAGTCGGCGGAGGTGTCCTTGAACCCCTCGTCGCTCATGTAGCCGAGGGCGCCCAGGTCAGCACCGTCGTGGTAGCTCTTCCACTTGGCCTGCGCCTCCTCGTCGGTGTCGGCCATGATCGCCATGAACAGCGGCAGCGAGCCGACGTCCCGGCCGCTGGCGGCGGCCGCGGCGGCCAGCTTCTCGGTGGGCTCCCGGTAGGTCTCGGGGGTGTTCACGCCCGGGGAGAGGATGAAGTTGTAGTCGCCGTGCTCGGCGCAGAACCGCATCCCGCGCTCGGACTGTCCGGCGCACACGATGTCGATGGGCGCACTGGGCTGTGGGGACAGCTTGCAGTCCGTCATCTGGAAGTACTTCCCGTCCAGGTCGCAGGTGCCGGTCTCCCACAGCGCCCGCAGCACCTGCACGTACTCGGTGGAGTAGTCGTAGCGCTCGCCGAAGTACTGGTCGCCGGGCCACAGGCCCATCTGCGAGTACTCGCCCGACGCCCAGCCGGACACGATGTTGACGCCGAACCGGCCCGGGGCGATGGAGTCGATGGTGGTGGCCATCCGGGCGACCAGTGCCGGCGGCAGGGTGAGGACGGCGGTCGACGCGTACAGCTTGATCTTCTCGGTGACGGCAGCGAGGCCCGCCATCAGGGTGAAGGACTCCAGGTTGTGGTCCCAGAACTCGGTCTTCCCACCGAACCCGCGCAGCTTGATCATCGACAGCGCGAAGGCGAAGTCCTGCGCCTCGGCCTCCTGGACGATCCGCTTGTTCAGCTCGAAGCTCGGCATGTACTGCGGTGCGTTCTCGCTGATCAACCAGCCGTTGTTGCCGATCGGGATGAAGACGCCGAAGTCCATGCCTGCTCCTGTGGCTAGAAGGGGGTTTCCGGCGTCGTTGCCGGGGGTCTGTGGGGGTCAGCCGGCGGCGCAGGCCTCGGCGAACGCGCGGGCGGGGCGGTCCTCGCCGAGGGAGAGGACGGCGTCCAGCACCCGTTCGGTCGTGCTCTCGTCGGCGACGGGGGCCATGGACCCCCGGAACTTGGTGACGACGTCGGCGTCGGTGAGCGGGCGGTCGGCGTGCCCGCGGTTGACCTGCTCGCGGTGGGTGAGCACCCGGCCGTCGGTCGTGGTGATCTGCACCCAGCCGGAGTAGGCCTTCGGGAAGGCGCTCTCGTCGTCCGGCACGACCTCGACCTTGCGGGCCAGGGCGAGCACCTCGGGGGCGCGCAGGGCGTCGTCCGAGAGCTCGGCGAGGGTGAACCGGCCGCGGGCGAGGGTGGTGGCCACGACGTAGGGCAGCGAGAACTTGGCGTCGTACTCGTCTCTGGGTTCCCACTTGGCGGCGGCGGGCTCGCAGACGACCTTGCCGGGCACCGGGTGGATGGCGCACCGGATGCTGGCGACGTCGTCCGGGCGCAGGTCGTGCTCGGTGCGCAGGGTGAGGACGGCGTCGGCGAAGGCGTGCGCGAAGTGGCAGACCGGGTAGGGCTTGACCGCGGTCTGCGCAGTCTCCCACCGGGTGCCCAGGCCCTCGGCGACCAGCTCGGGGTGCACCTCGCGGCCGGCGAGGTGGGTGTTGAAGAGGCCGAAGCGGCCCTCGTAGACCGCGGCCGGCCCGGACCAGCCGGCCTTGGCGAACGCGGCGGCGGTGAGCCCGCACTGGGCGGCCCAGCCGGGGTGCAGGCGCTTGGTCCAGGAGCCGTCCTCGAGGAACTCCAGCAGGCCGGCGGCCATCGACCCGACGACGCCCTGGGCGGCGGCGAGCTGGTCGGCGTCCAGCCCGGCGACCCTGCCGGCGGCGACGGCGGACCCGAAGGCCCCGGCCAGCGCGGTCGGGTGGAAGCCCAGGTCGTGGAAGGCGCCGGCACCGGCCAGGCCGACGCGGGCGGCGACCTCGACGCCGAGCACGTAGCCCAGCAGCAGCTCGCGGGTGCTGGCGTCGGCGGCAACGGCGGCGGAGATCGCGGCGGGCAGGGCGGAGGCGGACACGTGGGTGATGGCGCCGATGTGGGTGTCGTCGAAGTCCAGGCCGTGCACCAGCACCCCGTTGAGGACGGCGGCGTCGCGCGGGGCGAGCCGGGTCTTCGTGCCCAGCACCGGGTGGTCGCCGGAGCCGAGGGTGCCCAGGGCCTGGGCGGCGACGTCGGGGAAGGGGTGCGCGGTGGCGGCGAAGGCCAGGCCGACGGCGTCCAGGACGAGGTGCCGGGCGCGCTGCTGGACGGCGTCGGGGACGTCGTCGAGGTCGAGGCCGGTGACCACGTCGGCGACCTGGCGGGCGAGGCTGGGGGAGCTGCTCACGGGTCCTCCTGGTCTGTGACGGCGATCACCGGCGACGATAGGTCAGACGTTTAGCTCTGGGAACCCCTGAGCGCCTGGAACCAGGCAGCACCGTCGGGGACGACGTCGGCGTACCGGGCGTCGAGGTCGACCAGCGCGGCGTCGTGGATGGCCGCGGACCGGTCGGCGACGGCGTCGGCGAGGACGACGGGGGCGTAGTCCAGCGAGGCGGCGTCCACGACGGTGGCGCGCACGCAGCCGGCGGTGGTGAACCCGGCGACGGCGAGGGCGTGCACGTCCAGGTCGTGCAGCAGGTCGTCGAGGTCGGTGCGGACGAAGCCCGAGGCACGGGTCTTGGTGACGACGGGCTCGCCCTCGACGTACCCGACGCGGTCGTCGAAGCCGGACAGCTCGGCGCCGGGGCGCAGCTGCTTGAGGGCGGGGGCCTTCGCCGTCCAGACCGGGCCGAGCTGGTCGTCGTCGTCGAAGAGGACCCGGAGCCAGACGACCGGGACGCCGGCCTCCCGGGCGGCCGCAGCGGCCCGGCCGCAGCCCTCCGCGGCGGCCGCGACCGCGGGGTCGTCGCCCAGGGTGAAGAGCCGCTGGCAGTCGACCAGCACGAGCCCGGGCCGCTCGGTGGTGGCGAGGCGCCCCATCCCGACCCGGACCGCCTCGCCGCTGCTCATGCCCCCGCCAGCCCGTCGGCGACGAAGCCGGCGAACCGGGCGAGCCGGACACCCTGCAGCCGGCAGGCCTCCAGGGCGACGGCGTCGGGTTCGGCGCCGGAGCGGGAGACGAAGGAGCCGCCGTAGGGGTTGCCGGACTCCTTCATCAGGTGCCGCTCGCCGTAGCCGAGGGGGAGGACCAGCGAGCCCCAGTGGTAGAGCACGTTGTTCATCGCGAGGATCGTGGACTCGAGGCCGCCGTGGCCGGTGGAGGCGCTGGTGAACGCCGTTCCCACCTTGTCGGCGAGCTTGCCCTGGGCCCAGAGGCCGCCGGTGGTGTCCAGGAACTCCTTGAGCTGACCGGCGGGGAGGCCGAAGCGGGTGGGGCTGCCGAGTGCGAAGCCGGTGGCCCAGTCGAGGTCGTCGGTGGTGGCGGTCTCGTAGCGCGCGGCGTCGACGAAGGCCTGCCACTTCGGGTTGGCCGCGATGGCCGCGGGCGGAGCCAGCTCGGGGACGATCCGCAGCCGGACCTCGGCGCCGTGGGATTCAGCGCCCTTCCCGATGGCCTCGGCCATGGCGGCCAGGTTGCCGGTGGAGGAGTAGAAGACGACGGCGATGCGGGGGGTGGCGGGCACCGGGAGGACTCCTCGGGTCGGGGGTCCTCATCCAAGTGTCAGACGATTGCCGACGTCAACGCCTCGGCTGTCAACACCGTGTGAACCGGGGGACCGCTGGCAGACTGTGCCGGTGACCAGCGCCGAGCCGGCAGGGCCCGCCTACGCCGTGCTGGCCGGGCGGATCCGCGCCCGGATCGTCTCGGGCGAGCTGACCCCGGGGGACCGGCTGCCCAACGAGCAGGAGCTGTCCGCCGAGTTCGGGGTCGGGCGCAGCACGGTGCGCGAGGCGCTGCGGTCGCTGACCAGCGAGCACCTGATCGAGACCACGCGCGGGGTGTCCGGCGGGAGTTTCGTCAGCGTGCCGACGCCGGCGCACCTCTCGGCCCACCTGGAGACCGGCGTGGCGCTGATGGCGGCCGCCGAGCGGGTGACGGTGGAGCAGCTGATGACCACCCGGCACCTGCTGGAGGTCCCCGCCGCCGGCGAGGCCGCGCTGCACCGCACCGACGAGCACCTCGAGGACCTCCGCCGCGCCGAGTTCGACCCCCAGCGGGCGTCCGGCCCGGAGACCTACTCGGCCAACCAGGACTTCCACCTGGTCCTGCTGCGCGCCACCGGCAACCCGCTGCTGGAGGTCATCACCGCGCCGCTGTTCCGGGTGCTGTCGACGCGGTTCGGGCGGGATCACGCGCCGGACGGGTTCTGGGCGTGCGTCGCCGACGACCACGCGGAGCTGCACGATCTCGTCGCAGCGCGGGATGCGGACGGGGCAGTCGTGGCCATGCGGCGGCACCTGGACCACCTGACCGGGGCCTATCGGCAGATGGACCGGTTGAGTCGGGGCTGAGCCCTGCGCCTTGACAGGGGCATCTGTACGACAGACTGTATTCGCATGACGCTTTCACCGGGGCCAACCGAGGTCTGGCAGGCCCGCATCGACTCCGACCTCGCAGCCGCACTCCGGGAGGACTCTGCGGTCCTGGGGCTCAAGGGGCGCACCGAGATCGTGCGGACCGCGCTCGAACTGCTGCACCAGCGGGCCGCCGAGGAGCGGATGGCCCGCAGCGTGGAGGACTTCTACGGCGACCAGCCCGCTCCATTGCCGATCGGCGTCCGCCCCGCCCTACGGCGCGACGAGGTCGTTGACACCGGTGCCCCTTCCTGAGCCCTTTCGCGGAGAGATCTGGGACGTCGACTTCCCGGACTTCGGCCTGCACCCGGCCGTCATCCTGAGCGTCAACGCCCTCAACAGCCGACTCGGGCACGTGGCAGTCGTCCCGGTCACCGGCACACCCGGTCCGCCGGCCACCCACATCCCCCTCACCGCCGACGCAGGACTGACCCGCTACGACCAGTCCTACGCGGACGTCACGGCGCTCCAACCCGTGGACCGGGCGGCGCTGGTGCGCCAGCGCGGACGCTTGGTGCCCAGCGAGGTGGAGCGGCTGGCGGTCCAGCTGCGCACGTACCTGGGGCTGTGACGAAGCAGGTGCGTCGCTGGGGTGGGACTGATGGGCAGAGCCCATGCGGGTCGGCGATCTCGGCGCCGTCCGGTGATCCACAGGACCCAGCGCGAGACCATCGACAAGCGCTCGGCGTTGCATCATGCCGACGAGGGCAGGGGCTGACAACAGCGCCTCAACCTGTGCCGTATGACGCCCCTTTGCGGGAAACCAAATCGGACGGGTCTATCGGACACCTGGACAACGCTGCAGGTCAGCGCGTCGGCGCGAGGCATTTCCGTCCCGACAGACGGCCGTCTCCGGACACCCGAAGTGCTCGACCCACGGTCGGACGTTCGAGATCCGTTACCGTCCTGTGTGAGGTAGGCCGAGCCCACTGCTAGACGGGGTGGCTGGACGGCATCCAGGGGCGATGACGCGGGGGACTCATGCAGATCAGCTTCTTCGATCCGACTGAGGACGAGATAAGTCCCCAGACAAAAGGGCACATCTTTGAGCAATTCGCGAAGCGCTTGGTCGAGTACACGGGTCACCGCGACGTTGTTTTGCGGGTCAAGCGTTCTAGCCTCGAGTATGACGTTGAAGCGCGATCGAGCCTCAACGGTCGCCAGCTCAACGGTGAAGCCAAAGCGCACGAGGCCGCGATCTCCGGGAAGGAGGTCACGGCATTTTTCGGTAAGCTCGTTCCCCTCGCGCATTCGAGCCAGAATGGGCTCGATGGTTTATTCATCAGCACCAGTCGGTTGACGCCCGACGGGGAGGATTTTCTTCGAGATCTCACCCCTGAAGTCTTGAGTGGCCTCCGAATGACTTTCACGACACTCGTCGGTGAAAAAATTCCCCAATTCTTGAGCGAGCGCGGCCATTGCGCATCGGAAGAGTCCATTAAGAGAACGCTCGCCGCCGACACGCGGTTGCACCCCAACGACTCGTGGCTTGTTCTTGGCAGACGCGGCGACATCATTATCGTGTCCGCGGGGCCGAGTGCTGCCTCAGCTGCCACTCACTTCGTGGGCTTCGATCTCGCCGGCCATCGGTGCGTCTTGACCAATGACGATGTGCGTCGCCTCCGTCGACAGCTTGTCGACCTTTCGAACTTGACCTACCTACCGCCTGACGAGATGCCGGCACCAGACATCAGCACGCCATCGCTGCCTGGTGTCTTAGCGGGTGCGGGCTGGTTCGACTACAAGTTCCCGAGCCCGCCCGACTGCTTCGTGGGCCGCGACACAGCCATCGCCGCTGTACAAAAATTCATCCAAACCGTGGCCGAGGGCGCCACAACCCTCAGGGCTATCCAGATATTAAGCCGGTCTGGGGTTGGGAAGAGCTCACTGCTTCTCAAAATTGGTGCCTCCTCCGACGAGACCACTCAGGTCAGCGCTACGGTGGACGGGCGAAACTTGCTTGCGCCCGGCGATCTTCGGCTGGTCGTAGCTGCGCTGTTGCGAACCGTCCAGGATGCCTTCGAAGTCGAACTCCCGGTGCCTAGCCGTCAGGAAGATGCCTTGACGGGGCTAGAGAAAGCGGCACAGGAACTCGCTCTAAGGTCCCGCGTTGCCCTAGTGCAGATTGATCAGTTTGAGGCTCTGCTGGGTCGTCCAGATGTGTTTCGTACCTTTTTGGACCTCGTCGCGGCTACAACAGACAGAGCGCTTCCTCTTGTTTGGGTTCTTGCTCGGAAGAACGATCTAGCAGCTACGTATGATGAAGGTGCGGCCGTCGACTTGGCACGGCTCAATGAGTTGAGTTTGCCCGTGCACCTCGTGGACTTCACACCTCCCGAGGAGCAAGCTCTCCTGGATCGGTTGTCAACTGAGATGGGCGCCAAACTATCGAAGGAGCTGGCAGAAGCTCTTCTAACGTTTTCTGCGGGTTTCCCTTGGCTGCTCAAGAGAGTCTGTTCGCATGTATTGAGCATGTCGCGCGTTGGTGCCACTCAAACCGAATTGACTCGGGGAGGACTTCGCGCCGAAGATCTTTTCGATGAGGATCTCGCTGGCCTAGACGAGGCAGATAAGGCGCTACTCCGCGTACTCGCCGCACATCTTCCGAACAATGCCGGAGAGTTGAGCCGCCGACTCGAAGGTGAGGTGAGCTTTAAGCGTCTTACCGTAAAACTGAACGACTTCCTTGGTCGAAAGTTGCTCCGCTTGAGCGGTGATGTTTATGACACATATAACGATGTCTTTAAGTCTTATCTTCTGACTGGACGAATTCCGTTCCAGGCTCGGTATGTGTTCCGTGTAACGCCTGGGCCAGCTCTAGGTCTCCTGACCTCAATCGTAGAGGAAGGGGGGGCGGACACGGCTACGTTTGCGCGCCGACTCGGCGGCAACGCCACCGCCACCTATAACAAACTTCGAGAACTCCGACTCCTCGGGATTCTTGCGCCAGAGGTAGGTAAGGTTCGGCTGTCTTCCGAAGCAGAGGCGGCGCTTGAGGCTGATCAGATGGGATCTTTCTTGCGCCAAGCGCTTAGAGCGAACGCTCTGGTGTCGAGTGTGCTTGACCTCATCAGTCGATCAGACAGTGTCGACCTCCGCGACGTAACGTTGTTGCTTCGGTCGGAACTGCCGCACATCGAGGCTAGCGACAACACCTGGACTAGCTATGCCAGTATTCTTATTAACTGGCTCAGATATGCCGGAATGGTTGATGTCGAGGGAGAGCACGTTAAGCCAAGGGAGTCGGCTTCCGATGAGCTTGTGCTTCGTCGAGCTTTCAATCTGGGAAATTTCGCAACTAATGTATTCGTTCCAAGCGTACGACCGGGAAAGGTTCGGGAGCTTCTAGAGATGCTCCGCGACGGGGGAATCCCTCGAGCAGTCGCGCGGGAGCGATTGGGGCCCAGCCAGGTCGGTTCGGTGATGCGGGACGCGCGGTCATTAGACCTCATTGAGGACGATGGAGCGGTAGTTCGAGCCACGGCGCAAGGACGAGCTATCCTGGCTCAGGCGAATCCACTGCAGGACCGAGATGTCGCTGTCGTTTGCCTCTCAAAGCCCAATGTTCGTGGTCTGCTGGACGCTGCTGCAGAGACCCCGCTTTCGAGCGAGCAGCAGCGGGAGGTCCTGTCTCGGTACGGGTCGGCAAGTTGGTCCGATCAGACGTGGGCGTGGCGAACCGGAATTCTGACTGCTTGGGCTGTCGCTTCAGGCCAAGCGAAGGGCGGACGGCGTGGCCTACGAAGTGGGTCCGGCGTCGAGGAAACCCAGCCGAGAAAGACGGTCCGGCAGTCGCCCGCAACGAAAGTAGCGTCCGCGATTTAGTCGACGGCCGACCTCATGGCGCCACTGAGCTGCCACGGGCTGGCCGAATATGGTGGTGCTGCGCGTGGCTGGCGCCCCGGGTCCCAGTAGACGGTCGTCAGCGGACAGCGGGTTTCGGCCGCCTCTTTCGGGTCAGCCTCGGTGTTCATGCCGACGGCAGCTTTCTACGCGGTCGGGGGCGAACCAGCGACAAGGCGCAGGGCCTCTTCGTATCCGCCGCCGAAGTCGATGCGCGTGACATCGGCGGGATCGAAGGTGTGCGGCTTGCTGGCCCAGCCGCCGCGGGTGTTGACCTCGCGTAGGTGCAGCTTGGAGTCGTCAAGGGACGTGACGGCACCGATCCAGCAGACGTCCGGCCGGGCGAACTCGTCGAAGACCGACACCATGCCCGTGATTGCTGACGCCGATTTGAGGGAGCTGACTACATCGCCGAGGCTCAGCTCCGGCGCAGCCGGGGGCCACAACGAGCGGGCCTGCAGTGCCTTCACCTCGAAGCATTCAGGGTCGGGGTCCAGCGATACCGCTTGGATGTCCTTGACCCGGATCAGGTGCCAGCCGTCAAATGCAATGCGATCCGACAATCTCTGAAGCGCTAGCCACTTGGGGCTGATGCCGACCACGAAGCCCTCGAGTCGGTCGGCGTCTGGTACCCAGCGTCGAACGGTGACGAGCAGTTGGTTCTGCTGTGCGCGGGCCAGACGTGTCAGCACCGCATCCTGATCGAGGGGCGGCTTCTTCCGTTTCCCGCTCATGATCACGATCATGCCAGCCCTTACGGGCCCTGTCCTCGCCGCAAGGGTCGCGCTTGATGCCCACCAGCAAGGCTGAGCAGCGCGCGCTCGGCGGTGCTCGGCCTTCGTCTCCGCCTGGATCGAACTCTCGTCCCGGTAGACGGTCGGCCACGGACGGCTGTGCTGAGGGAGTTCAAGCCGCTTAGCGCGTGAACTCGTCGTGGGCAGGTCGTCCCATAGGGCGCTTGTGGCGAGCGAGCTACCCAGCCTCGAGGTGCCCGACGTCCGCCAGGTCGTGGTACGGCTTCCCTTCGCAAAACCACAGGCCAGAGCACACGCCCATGGGCCGTTGATGGTCCGGGCAGACCGGCCAGGTCACCCCCAGGTCGGCGAGCCCTTCACTGACCTCGTAGGCGACTGCGTCGTCTGCATCGGCATCGAGCGACGCATTCATCGATGCGGGCGACACTCCGTCGACTAGAGCCTCGTCCACCTCCGCGTCCAGTTCCACCTGAGCGGTCTGTCGGCCGTTCCTGATAGTGAGGCGTAGGTCGGTGCCAAGGGTCAGCGCCCACGAAGCCCCAGTTGTCCGCTGCAGATCCCCTTCGACGCGCGCCGCGGCAGCCCTGAGCCGTGCCGGGTCTCGATCCACAGCGCCAGATTAGCGAGCCATGAGGCCACCGGGGTGTGTCCCGGTAGACGGTCGTAAGCGGACACATGGCGCCTGTCGGCCCGGGGTCCTGAGAACCCCATCGCGCTGCGAGACGCAGGTCGCCGGCCGACCGGCAGCGGGGGTTCGCGCGGCGGGTGGGCCGGGTCGTGGAGATCGACGCCGGGCACCACCCGTTCCTGTCGCGGCCCGCCGAGGTGCGCGACCTGGTCCTCGGCCTCAGCCGCTGACCACCGGCGGCCGCGCGGTGTGCCACGCCGTCCGCTCCTGGAACCACAGCCCGGCCGCGAAGAGCGAGTCCTCGCCGTCCACGGGACCGGTCAGCTGCACCCCCACCGGCATCCCGGACCGCGGGTGCCTCCCCACCGGCAGGGCCAGCGTCGGCCCGGCGTGCAGCGACCACGGGTAGGTGAGCTGCCCGAGCCGCCGGGACACCCGCACCACGTCGTCCGGGTCCGCGCGGGGCACGTCCACCGGCATCGTGGGCGTCAGCAGCAGGTCGACACCGTCCAACGCAGCCGAGATCCGGCCCTGCAGCGCCTGCCGGGCGAGGACGGCGGCCGCCCGCTCGTCGGCGGTGATCGACCGGCCCAGCCCGACCCGGACCAGCGTGTCCGGGTGGAAGCGCTCGGGCTCCGCGTCGAGACGGGCAGCGTGGGTCCGAGCCAGGTCGGCGTAGACCAGCGTGTAGACGATGTCCTGCGCGTCGAGCAGGCCCTCGACCTGCACCGGCACCACCGTCGACCCGGCCACCGCGAAGACCTCCAGGGCCGTGTCCACCACACCGCGCACGCCGGGGTCCACGTCGGTCAGCAGCTGGACCGGGAGGCCGATGCGGCGGGGGAGTGCGGCTGCGGGCACCGGTGCGGTGGAGCCGGTGAGCACCCGCTGGGCCCGGGCGACCAGCGCGACGTCCCGGGCCAGCGGGCCCACGGTGTCGACGTCGTCGCAGACCGGGAAGACGCCGTCCAGTGGGATCGAGCCGTGCGTCGGCCGCAGCCCCACCACCCCGCACGCCGACGCGGGCAGCCGGATCGAGCCGCCGGTGTCGGTGCCCAGCGCCAGGTCGACGATGCCGGCCGCCACCGCCGCGCCGGAGCCGCCCGACGAGCCGCCGGGCACCCGGGACGGGTCCCACGGGTTCCGGCACGGGCCGGCGGCGGAGTTCTGGTTGGTCACCCCGACGGCGAACTCACTCAGGTTCAGCGTCGCCACCAGGTCGGCCCCCGCGCTGGTCAGCCGGCGCACCACCTCGGCGTCCTCGAGGGGCACCCGATCGGCGAAGAACGCCGACGCGCACGTCGTCGGACCCCCGGCGACGTCGATGTTGTCCTTGACCCCCAGTCGCACCCCGGACAGCGGGCCGGGGCCGGGAACAGGCCGGTCCACCTGGCGGATCACGGAGTTGGTGCCGGCGTCGTCCATGGGTCCTCCGCGGGTTCGGGGGCTTGCGCGGCTAATCATCAGACGTTTACCGTCCGGCTGTCGAGGGAGGTCTCCAATGGCCACACACCCAGCCGTCCTGGGTCGGTACTTCGAGGACTACGTCGTGGGCGACGTCTACCAGCACCCGCTCGGCCGCACGATCTCCGAGGCCGACAACACCTGGCTGACGATGCTGACGATGAACACCAACCAGCAGCACGTCAACGCGCACCTCGCCGCCCAGAACCCCATCACCGGCGGCCGCGTCATCGTGAACTCGGGGCTGACGATCGCCCTGACGCTGGGCCTGAGCGTCCTGGACATGAGCCAGAACGCGGTGGCGAACCTGGAGATGACCGACGTCCGGCTGACCCACCCGGTCTACGTCGGCGACACCCTCTACGCGGAGAGCCTGTGCACCGGGCTGCGGGCCAGCAAGTCCCGGCCGTACGCGGGCATCGTGTCGATGGTGACCCGCGGGCTGACCTCCGAGGGCGACGAGTGCATCTCGTTCACGCGCTCGGTCATGGTCGCCACGAGGGAGTCGGGGATCGGGCAGGGCCACTTCCCCGAGGCCAAGACCGGGCCGCTGACCGCATGAGGCCGCTGGAGGACGTCCGGATCGTCGCCCTGGAGCAGTACGGCGCCGGCCCGTTCGGGAGCGTGCACCTGGCCGATCTCGGCGCCCAGGTCATCAAGATCGAGGACCCGCGCACCGGCGGGGACATCGGCCGCTACGTCCCGCCCTACGCAGCCGGCGAGGAGTCGCTGTTCTTCGAGACGTTCAACCGCAACAAGCAGAGCCTCAGCCTCGACATCTCCACCCCGGCCGGCCGCGAGGTGTTCGAGGACCTGGTGCGCACCAGCGACGCCGTCTGGTCCAACCTGCGCGGCGACGTGCCGGCCAAGATCGGCATCCGGTACGCCGACCTCGCCCACCTCAACCCCGCCATCGTGTGCTGCAGCCTCACCGGCTTCGGCATGACCGGCCCGCGCGCCGCCGAACCCGGCTACGACTACGTGCTGCAGGGCATCGCCGGCTGGATGAGCCTCACCGGTGACCCCGGCGGCCCGCCCACCAAGACCGGGCTGAGCCTGGTCGACTTCTCCAGCGGCTTCGTCGCCGCGCTCTCGCTGATGGCCGGCCTGCACGCCGCCAGGCGGGACGGCGTCGGTGGCGACTGCGACGTCTCCCTCTACGACACCGCCATGTCGCTGCTGACCTACCCGGCCACCTGGGCGCTCAACGCCGGGTACGAACCGGTCCGCACCGTCGACTCCGCGCACCCCTCGCTCGTCCCGTTCCAGGCCTTCGCGGCCAGCGACGGCTGGCTGGTCGTGGGGTGTGCCAAGGAGAAGTTCTGGCAGCGGCTGGTCGCCGTCCTCGGCCGACCCGACCTGGGGGACGACGAGAGGTTCGCCAGCTTCACCGCCCGCGACGTGCACCGCGCCGTGCTGCTGCCCGAGCTGCGCGGGGAGTTCGCGAAGCACCCGGTGGCCCACTGGCTGGCGCTGCTGGCCGCCGCCGGGGTGCCGTCGTCGCCGGTCAACGACGTCCACCAGGCCCTGGCCGACCCGCAGGCCGCCGCCCGCGGGCTGCTGCTGGAGACCGAGCACCCGCACTGGGGCACCGTCCGGCAGGTCGGCAGTCCGGTCCGCTTCGGCGAGCAGCACACCGAGCACCGCCGCGCCCCGCACCGCAACGAGCACCAGCACGAGATCACCGCCGACCTGCTCGGCTACCCACCCGAGAAGGTGGCTGCGCTCGAAGCAGCGGGCGCCTTCGGCGAGACCAGGAGCTGACGTGGACTTCACCCTCAACGAGGAGCAGCGCGACTTCCAGCAGGCGCTGCGCCGCTTCGTCGACCGCGAGATCGTGCCGGTGGCCTCGGAGTGGGAGCGCACCGGCCGCTACCCGACCGAGATCGTCGACCACCTCAAGGCGATGGGCCTGTTCGGCCTGACCACGCCCGAGGAGTTCGGCGGCCTGGCGCTGGACATGGTCAGCTTCACCCTCGTCTACGAGGAGATCAG
Organism: Modestobacter sp. Leaf380; assembly: GCF_001424485.1. Lineage (GTDB taxonomy): Bacteria > Actinomycetota > Actinomycetes > Mycobacteriales > Geodermatophilaceae > Klenkia. The sequence goes on along the minus strand of NZ_LMQC01000019.1, from coordinate 33,732 downwards.
CCGCGGCTGGATGGGCATCGCCGGCATCCTCGGCAGCCACGGCCTGTCGGCCTGGATGATCGCCAAGCACGGGACGCCGGCGCAGAAGCAGCGCTTCCTGCCCAAGCTGGCCACCGGCGAGTGGCGCACCGGCGTCGGCCTCACCGAGCCCGGGGCCGGCACCGACCTGCAGGGCATCGCGACGACGGCGGTGCTGGACGGCGACCACTACGTCGTCAACGGCACCAAGACCTGGATCACCAACGCCCGGCACGCCGACGTGCTGCCCGTCCTGGTGAAGACCGACCCGGCGGCCGAGCCCCGGCACCGCGGCATGTCCCTGCTGCTGGTGGACACGTCGTCGGAGGGCTTCGAGGTCAGCCGGGACCTGGGCAAGCTCGGCTACAAGGGCACCGAGTCCTGCGAGATCTCCCTGGTCGACGTCCGGGTGCCGGCCACCGACCTGCTCGGCGGCGTCGAGGGCCTGGGCATGAAGCAGGCCTTGAGCGGCCTGGAGATCGGCCGGCTCAACATCGCCGGCCGCTCGGTCGGCGTCGCGCAGGCCGCCTACGACGCCGCGCTGAAGTACGCCGGCGAGCGCGAGGCGTTCGGCCACCCGATCGCGGAGTTCCAGGCCATCGCGCTCAAGCTCGCCGAGATGGCCACCCAGCTGCAGGCCGCCCGGCTGCTCACCTACTGGGCCGCCTCCAAGGCCGACGCCGGCCAGCGGGTGGACGCCGAGTCCGGCATGGCCAAGGTGTTCGCCTCGGAGACCGCGTTGGCGTTGTCGCTGGAGGCCATGCGGATCCACGGCGGCTACGGCTACTCCACCGAGTTCGTCGTCGAGCGGCTCTACCGCGATGCCCCGCTGATGGCCATCGGCGAGGGCACCAACGACGTGCTGCGCACCGTCATCGCCAAGTCCCTGGTCGCCGGCACCACCGTCGTCGGGTGAGCGTCCGCAGCTGGCTCTACGTGCCCGGCGACCGGCCCGACCGGTTCGACAAGGCCGTGCGCACCGGGGCCGCCGTCGTCCTGGACCTGGAGGACGCCGTCCCGCCCGCCGGCAAGGACGCCGCCCGCGACGCCGTCGTCGAGTGGCTGCGCGGCGAGGCCGGGGACGGCGAGGTCTGGGTGCGGGTCAACACCGGCGGCCGCGGCCGGGACGACGTCGACGCCGTCGCCCGGACCCCGCGCCTGACCGGCGTGGTGCTGCCCAAGGCCGGGTCCCCGGCGCTGCTGGACCGGGTGCACGACCAGCTGTCCGCCGCCGAGGCCGCCACCGGCCGCGCCCCGTGCAGCCTGGGCGTCAGCCCGCTGGTGGAGAGCGCAGCCGGCGTGCTCGCCGCGCCCGCGCTGGCCGCCGGCCCCCGGGTGCGCTGCCTGCAGCTGGGCGAGGTCGACCTGGCCGCCGACCTCGGCGTCACCCCCGGCCCGGACGGCGCCGAGCTGCTGCTGGCCCGCAGCACCGTCGTCCTCGCCTCGGCCGCCGCCGGCATCGCGCCGCCGCCGGCCGCGGTGTCCACCGAGTTCCGCGACCTCGACGCCTTCGAGGCGCAGACCCGGGCGCTGCTGGCGCTCGGGTTCCGCGGCCGGTCCTGCATCCACCCGGCGCAGGTCGCCGTCGTCGAACGGGTCTGCCGGCCCAGCGCCGACGACGTCGCCGCTGCCCGCGACGTGCTCGCCCGGCTCGCGGCGTCCCCCGGGGTGGCGGTCGGCGCCGACGGGAGGCTGCTGGACGAGGCCGTCGCCCGGCAGGCCCGCAGCACCCTCGCCCTGGCGACCTGACCGGTCAGCCGACGCCCGAGCCGCTGCCCCACAGCGGGTGCGCCGTGACGAGCACGGCGACCACCGCGAGGCCCACGCCGAGCAGCACCCAGGAGGGCCAGGCGGCCGGACGACCGGCGAGCAACCCGCGTCCCAGCTGGATCGCGCAGACGCTGCCCACGAGCACCGCCCAGGTCAGCAGCACCCAGCCCAGCAGCCACAGCAGGGCCCCCAGCGACTCCGGGGCGACCGCCAGGCCACCGAACACGGCCGCCGCCGCACCAGCCAGCACCAGCGTCACGACGGCAGCCACCCGCGCGGCACCGACCTGCGGCGGGCCGGCCACGGTGGTATCGGACACGCGCGCAGGCTAGGGCGCCGCGCCGACGGGCAGCAAGGGCCTGGGCGCCGCGGTCCGTAGCCTGCGTCAGTGACCGATCGGCCCGCCGTCCCCCGGCACGGCTGGGGGCGACTGCCCGAGAAGGCCCGGCGCGCCGTCTCCGGCACCGGACCGCCCACCGAGCCGTTGGCGCTGCGGGCCCGGCCCAGCGGTGTCGACGCCGAGACCGCGCGCTCCGCGCTGGGCCTGGCGCTGCGGATCGGGGAGTCGATGATGGCCGTCGGCGCCTCCGCTGCCGACGTCACCGCCACCGTGCTGCGGGTCGCCGCCGCCTACGGGCTCACCGACTGCCAGGTGGACATGACGTTCACCTCGCTGACCATCGGGCACGACCCCGACGGCCTCCCCCCGGTCGTGCTGATGCGCATCGTCCGCCCGCGCGGCGTCGACTACACCCGGCTGCAGGGCATCACCGACCTCGCCGCCCGGGTCACCGGCGACCGGCTGGACCTCGAGGAGGCCCACCGCAGCCTGGACGACGTGCTGGCCGCCCCGCACCCCTACCGGCGGCAGATCCACGCCCTCGGCTGGTCCGGGGTCGCCGGCTGCGTCGCGTTCCTGCTCGGCGGGGACTGGCTGGTGGCCCTGGTCGCCGCGGTCACCACCGCCGTCGTCGAGCGCACCATCCGCGCGCTGAACCGCCGCGGGCTGCCGGTGTTCTTCCAGCAGGCTGCCGGCGCCGCGATCGCCACCGGGACGGCGGTGCTGCTCGTGGTCGCCGGGGTCGACGTCCGGGCGTCGCTGGTGGTCGCCGCCGGCATCGTCGTGCTGCTGGCCGGGCTGTCGCTGGTCGGCGCCGCGGAGGACGCGATCAGCGGGTTCCCGGTCACCGCGGCCGCCCGGGCCTTCGAGGTGGTCACGCTGACCACCGGCATCGTCGTCGGCATCGCGGGTGTGCTGGACCTGGCCCAGCGCTGGGAGGTGCCGCTGCGGGTGGTCGACCCGGCCACGGTGACCGTGCCCTTCGGGATCACGCTGGTCGCCGCGGCCGTCATGGGCGGCGCCTGGGCGCTGGCCTCCTACGCCCGGCCCCGGGCCATCGCCGTCGCCGTGCTCTCCGGTGCGCTGGCCTGGACGACGTCGTCGGTCGCCGCCGGGCTCGGTGGCGGGGCGGCCGTGACCAGCGCCGCCGCGGCCGTGGTCGTCGGCTTTTGCGGAGAGGCCCTCGGCGACCGGCTCCGCGTCCCGGCCCTGCTGGTCGCGGTCTGCGGCATCGTGCCCCTGCTGCCCGGCCTGGCCATCTACCGCGGGCTGTTCGCCGTCGTCGTGGACGGCGACGTGGCCGGCGGCGCCTCCGGACTCGTGGGTGCCGCCGCCGTCGGCCTCGCCCTGGCCGCCGGGGTCGTGCTCGGCCGCTACCTGGGCCGACCGCTGGGCGGGCGGCTGGACCGGTTCGAGCGGCGGGTGCGCCGCCGGGCTGCCCTCAGCGAGTGAGCGTTCCCGGCGGGCCGCCGTCGCACTACGCTTCTCGTCGTCCGGCAGCCGTCCGGCGACGGTGTCCGTGGGGGAGGGCCGCATGACGTCTCGGGAACGCCCTGCGCTGGCGCTGGACGACACCTCGCGGGCCATCATCGAGCAGCTCCAGCAGGACGGTCGCCGTCCCTACGCGCGGATCGCCGAGGCCGTGGGGCTGAGCGAGGCCGCCGTCCGGCAGCGGGTGCAGCGGCTCCTGGACGCCGGGGTCATGCAGATCGTCGCCGTCACCGACCCCCGGCAGGTCGGCTTCCCCCGCCAGGCCATGGTCGGCATCCGCACCCTCGGCGACACCCGGGTCGTCGCCGACGCGCTCGCCGCCTTCGACGAGGTCGACTACGTGGTCATCTCCGCCGGCTCGCTGGACCTGCTGGTCGAGGTGGTCTGCGCCGACGACGAGCAGCTGCTGGACACCGTCAGCCGGATCCGCGCCGTCGACGGCGTCGAGTCCACCGAGACCTTCCTGTACCTGGGCCTGCGGAAGCAGACCTACGCCTGGGGCACCCGGCGGGCCGACGGTGGGGACCCGCCCGTCCTGTGAGGACGGTGTGCGGCGCACAGTCCCGGCACACGCAGGCGTGACGTACTGACCTCCTCACCGGAGGAGACACGACGTGCCCGAGACCCTGTTCGGCCTGCCCGCCCACCCGCTGATCGTGCACGCGACGGTCGTGCTCGTCCCGCTCGGCGCGCTGCTCGTCCTGCTGCACGCCCTCTGGCCTGCCGCCCGGCGCCGGCTGGGGATCGTGACCCCGCTCGTCGCACTCGTCGGCCTGGTGCTCACCCCGTTGTCGACGGCGAGCGGGGAGGACCTGGAGCGGATGGTCGGGCGCAGTTCGCTCATCGAGGCGCACTCCGAGCTCGCCGACGGCCTGCTGCCCTGGATGGTGGCGCTGTTCGTCATGGCCGTGGTGGTCCACCTGCTCGGTCGCCGTCCCGCCGGAGCGCGCCGGGTCGTTGGTCTGGTCGCCGCGGTGCTGGCCGTCATCGCGGTCGTCGGTGTCACCCAGCAGGTGGTCCGGATCGGGCACTCGGGGGCCGAGGCCACCTGGTCCGACGTGTCCTCCGGCGGGACGGCAGACGGCGACTGAGCGCAGCCTGACCATGCTGGTCGGGGCCCGGGGATCGACCTACATTCGCCCCCGTGAGCCTCGACGAACCCGCCGCACCGGTCGGCACCCACCCCGCCGAACCGCACGCCGGGGCGCTGGGCACCCGGCTGAACTGGCTGCGCGCCGGCGTCCTGGGCGCCAACGACGGGATCGTGTCGACCGCCGGGCTGGTCGTCGGCGTCGCGGGGGCGACCACCGCCCACGCGCCGGTGCTCACCGCCGGGGTCGCCGGCCCGGTCGCCGGGGCGGTCTCCATGGCGCTGGGCGAGTACGTGTCGGTCAGCAGCCAGCGCGACAGCGAGCAGGCGCTGCTGGACAAGGAGCGGGTCGAGCTCGCCGAGATGCCCGAGCAGGAGCTCGCCGAGCTGGCGGCCATCTACGAGTCCAAGGGCCTGTCCCCGCAGACCGCCCGCACGGTCGCCGAGGAGCTGACCGCCAAGGACGCCTTCGCCGCGCACGTCGAGGCCGAGCTGGGCATCGACCCCGACGAGCTGACCAACCCCTGGCACGCCGCGGGCGCCTCCGCGGTGGCCTTCACCGTCGGCTCCCTGCTGCCGCTGGCCGCGATCCTGCTGCCCCCGGCCGGCGCCCGGGTGCCGGTGACCTTCGTGGTCGTGCTGCTCGCGCTGGCGCTGACCGGGGTGCTCAGCGCCCGGCTGGGCGGTGCACCGGTCCGGCCGGCCGTCGTCCGGCTGGTCGCCGGTGGGGCGCTGGCGATGGCGGTGACCTTCGCGATCGGGGCCCTGGTCGGCGGGATCGGGCTCTGACGTGGGTGACCCTGCTGCCGTCGCCCGGCGCTGGCGTGCCTTCGCCGACCACGAGGCCCCGGTCCGCTCCCCGCACTACGCGGCCCTGGCCACCGGGGTCGCTGCCGACCCGGACCTGCTCGCCTTCCTGGCCGCCCTGCCTCCGCTCAAGCGCCAGCCCAACCTGCTGCTCGGCGTCCTGACCCTGCTGCACGACCGGCCACCGGCGGACGACGCCGAGCTCCGCGCCTGGGTGCTGGACGACGTCGACCGGGTGCGCACCGAGGTGCTCGCCCGCGCCACCCAGACCAACGAGCCCGCCCGCTGCGCGGCCCTGCTGCCCGCGCTGGCGGGGCTGCCCGGACCGCTCGCGCTGATCGAGGTCGGCGCCTCCGCCGGGCTGTGCCTGTACCCGGACCGGTACGCCTACGACTACCGCCCCGGTGGCCGGCTGGGGGAGTCCGAGCTGGTCATCGGGTGCGAGGTGACCGGCGCACCGCCGTTGCCCGCCCGGCTGCCCGAGGTCGCCGTCCGGGTGGGGATCGACCTGAACCCGCTGGACCCGGTCGCGGACGCCGCCTGGCTGCGCGCGCTGGTCTGGCCGGGTCCCGGCCACGACGAGCGGGTCGCCCGGCTGTCCGCCGCCGCGGCGGTCGCCGGTCGGGAGCCGGCCCGGATGGTCACTGGGGACCTGCTCGAGGTGCTGCCCGACGCCGTCGCCTCGCTGCCCGCCGGGGTGACGCCGGTGGTCTTCCACACCGCGGTGCTGACCTACCTGCCCGCGGCCAGCCGGTCGGCGTTCGTCGAGCTGGTGCGGTCGCTGCCGGTGCACTGGGTGTCCCAGGAGGGGCCCGAGGTGTTCACCGAGCTCGCCGTGCCGCCGCACCCCGCCACCGACGAGCGCTTCCTGCTCGCCGTCGACGGGACGCCGGTCGCCTGGACCGCCCCGCACGGCGGCTCCCTCGACTGGCTCGGCTGACGAGCGCCGACGGGTGCGTCCGGCCGGCCCCGTGACCGGCCGGACGCACCCGCCGGGGGTCAGGGGGTCGGGTCGGTGCTGCGCGCCTGCTCGGGACGGCGCGGGGTGGGGACGGCGCGAACGGGCACTGCGACGCTGCGGGTGCTGACCAGCACCGCGGCCGGGGCGTCGGGGTCCGGCGTCGCCGTCCAGGTGTCCGACCAGTCCTGGCCGTCGACGGTGCGGGTGCGGTGGTCGCTGCGCCCGGGCGGGAACCAGGCCCCGAACGTCGTCCCGGCCGGCGGGTGCAGGCGCATCCGGTGCGGGTGGACACCGGCCCGGGCGGTCATCAGGTCGACGGCGGCGAAGACCAGTGCCGCCGGGTCCGCGTGCCCCGTGGACGCCGGCAGACCCGTCCCCCGGACCGTCGCCGACCACCGGCCCGACCGCTGCGCGCAGTCGACCTCCCACGCCACCCAGGACGTACCGCTCACGCCGCCACTCACCCCGTGATCGTTTCTGGCGACCACCGGTCTCGGATCGCCCCGACGAATCTAACCAGCGCATCGCCGCGGTGGGTCACGAGTCGGTGACGGTCCGAGCACCGCGTCCGTGCAGGTGAGGTGGTTGCACCGCACACCTGTGCCCACGGGTGGCTGCCGGCTGCTCCTCGTCCAGGAGGTGGGCGTCACCCACCCGCCCGGGTCACGTCACGGCGTCTCGGGCGGGCACACGAGCGGCCGGGCTGTTCTACTGATCACGGGTTCCCCGAGGGAGATGACGAGGTCGAGGTGGGTGTGGCGCTGTCGTTCGTGGCCGCTGCGCGCTCGCACACCGGTCCCCGCCCCGACAACCAGGACTCCGGGCTCGCCGCGCCGTCCCTGATCGCGGTGGCCGACGGGGTCGGCGGCAACGTCGGCGGCGCCGTCGCGTCGTCCCTGGTGGTGTCCTGGTTGGCCCCCCTGGGCCGCGGCACCCTGGACGACGAGCCCGACGGCGGCCTGGCCCAGGTGGTGTCCGGGGCCAACGAGCGCATCCGCGCCGCCGTCGGCCAGCGCCCCCGCCTGGAGGGCATGGCCACCACCATGTCGGCCATCGGCGTCGTCGGCGACCACGGCGTGCTCGCCCACATCGGCGACTCCCGGGCCTACCGCTACCGCGCCCCCGAGCTGGTGCAGCTCACCCGCGACCACACGCTGGTCCAGGCGCTCATCGACGCCGGCAGCATCACCGAGGAGGAGGCGCTGGTCCACCCCCAGCGCTCCGCCGTCTACGCCGCCCTGCACGGCGGCACCGACGACACCGAGGGCCTCGAGGTGCACTGGGTGGACGTCGTCCCCGGCGACCGGCTGCTGGTGTGCTCCGACGGCCTGTCCGGCGCGCTCTCCCCGCAGACCATCGCCGAGCACCTCGCGCTGGCCGAGAACCCCGACCAGGCCGCCGCCACCCTGCTGGGCGCGGCACTGGCCGCCCCCGCCTCGGACAACGTCACCGTCGTGGTCGCCGACGTGGTCGCCGGGCCCGTCCTGCCGGCCCGGCACCGCACCGTCGGCGCCGCGGGCAGCGGGCGCGACGAGACCCTGGAGGCCCTCGAGGCGCTCTGGCCCGGCCCCTCGACCGGCGCCTTCCGGCCGGTCGCCGGCGCCGCGGGGTCCGCCGGCAGCTGATCCCGCCCCACCCGTCACCCCTGCGGGTGGGTCCCGGCGCGCCGACTCCAGGTCCGGACCGACCGGTCCGACAGTGAGCGCGTGACCACGCTGCTCGACGGACCGCGCACGTCGACCCCGCCCGGGGCCCCCGACACCGACGCCGTCACCCTGCTGCCCGGACGGGCCGCCCTGCTCGACGTCCTCGCACTCCGCCGACCCGTCGCCGGGTCCGCCGTCTCCGGGCTGGTGGTCCTCGGGCTGGTCCGCGACACGGCACCGCTGGGCGCCGGCACCCTGGTCGCCGTCTCCGACGCGCTCGCCGGCGTCCTGCTCGAGGGCGAGTGGCTGGCCCGCTGCGGGCCGGCCGAGTTCGCCGTCGTCACCGACGACGTCCCCGAGGACGCCGCCACCCGGCTGCTGGGCGCCCTCGAGGTCCCGGCGGCCGCCGGGGTCAGCCCCGGCGTCCCCGGCCGGGACGCCGTCGAGGTGCTCCGGCTGGCCGCGCTCGGCCTGGCCATCGCCCGCGTCGGCGCCCCCGGACGGGCCGTCCGCTACCCCTGAGCCGCCGGCTCAGTGGCAGTGCGAGCCCTTCGACGGCGGCACGTCCAGGGTGGGGTTGCGGTCGAAGAAGCCGCTGGGCTTGAGCTCGAACCGGACGATGTCCACCGGCATCACCGGCCAGTCCTCCACCCGCGGCACGTGGTGGATGCCGAACACGTGCCACAGGACGACGTCGGTGGCCTCGGTGGACCGCTGCGCCTTCGTCCACTCCGGCAGTCCGGCGTCCCGCGAGCTCTGGTTGCAGAACTCCCCGGCCGGCCAGCGCTCCTCGCGGTCGTAGGGCGTCACCCAGACGGCGTGCTCGACGAGACCGGCGCGCTGCACCAGCGGTGACTCCGGGCCCGCCAGTGCGGGGATCGCCGCCCCGGGGGACAGCTTGTAGGCCGTCGGCGTGCCCCAGGCGTTGGTCTTCTCCGCACTGGTCACCTTCCAGGCCCGCTGCGAGGCCCAGTCGGGGTCGAAGCCGCCCTCGGTGGTGATCGGCGTCGACTTCTGGGTCAGCGCCAGGCCGTAGGGGTTCCGCTCGCCGACCGGCAGCGCCTCGGTGTGCGTCTGGACGACGGTGTTGGCCGGCCCGTCGACCTCCATGTCCAGCCGCGCCACGATGAAGTGCTGGTGGATCGGGGCGTAGGTGTGGTCGTCGACGACGGTGCCGTGCGGCGGCGGGGTGTGCTCGAACGCCGAGGTCACCATGATCCCGGTCGCCCGGACCTCGCACTCGATCTGGCCGTCCTGGTAGAAGCGCCAGTAGACGAGGTACTCGTAGTTGGCGACGGTCGCGTGGAAGCTGACCACCAGGCGGCGGGAGCGGCGGACCTCGGCGCCGGCGTTCTCGTCGACGTGCTTCCACAGGACGCCGTCGTCCTCCTCGTGGATGCAGATCGCGTTCTTGATCGTGTACGGCTCGGCGTGGCTGTCGTGCAGCACGGCGTCGACGTAGGTGATCTCGCCCAGGCAGTCGCAGCCCAGCTCCAGGCTCGTCGTCATGAAGCCCAGGCCCCACTCGCCGATGTCGAAGGCGGTGCGGCGGTAGTGGTCCTCACCGGGGTCGCGGTAGGGCACGACCATCTCGGCGAAGCTCATCCGGTGCGCGACCGAGCGCCCGTCGATGCCCACGCGGTGCAGCACGAGGCCCTCGCGGTGGTTGAACCCGATCCGCATCGACCAGCCCAGCCAGGTCAGCTCGTTGCCCTCCAGGGTGAAGGAGACGCCCTCGGGCTGGGTGACCTCGAAGGCCTTGACGTCCTGACGCTGCACGAGGCCGGGGACGAGGGCGGGCACGTACTCGCCCATCGCGCCGGTCGGGGCGGCCACCGAGAAGGTGTCCTCGACGTCGAGGAGCTCCATGGTGTTGAGGTCCACCACGTGGTGCAGGCCGTTGACCGGGTGGGCGTAGGGGTTGCCGTTCTTGGTGGCGCGCACCCAGACGTCGGTCCAGCCGACCCGGCGGTCGGCGAACTGCTGCGGGATCAGCGAGTGCCCGTAGGCCCAGGTGTCGATGAGCACCAGGTCCAGGTCGGTGATGCCGCGAGCGGCCAGCGACTCGACGACGCGGGGCTCGGCGATCAGCGCGACGTGCGCCTCGTGCCACTCGTCGACGGTCATGTTGGGCTGCTCGCCGGGCACCGGCGTCCACTCCAGGACGGCGTCGTCGGTGAGCGACACGACCGCCTTGTAGGCGGCGTTCGCGGCCCGGTCGAAGCAGGTGACCAGCGCCTCCCGCGGGTTCGGGTCACCGGGCTGCCAGCTGCGGACGACGTCCTTGGCGGGCTCGCGGAGCTCGATGTTCGCGAAGCGCCAGCCCTCGGCGACGCCCTTGTCGCGGCGCAGCACGGCGGCGGCCGCGCGGAACTCCTCGGCGGACAGCGGGTCCAGCGGGTGGGCGGTGGGGGCCGTGCTGGTCATGAGGTCGCTCCGTGGGGTCGGTCGGGTCGATCGGCGAGCAGGGGGAGGGCGGGGTCCCAGGGGGTGCCCCCGCGGGCGTCGCGGCGGCGCCGGGCGATCGCGGACAGCGCCTCCAGCACCACCCGGTTGGCCAGGGCGGCGGTGATGTCGGCGTGGTCGTAGGGCGGGGACACCTCGACGACGTCGATGCCCACCACGGGCAGCTCCAGGCACAGCCGGCGGACCGAGTCCAGCAGCTCGCGGGCGGTCAGCCCGCCGGGCTCGGGGGTGCCGGTGCCCGGCGCGTGCCCGGGGTCGCAGACGTCGATGTCCACGGAGAGGAAGACGCCGTCGCAGTCGTCGGTGGCGATGGTGGAGGCCTCGGCCAGGCAGGCGGCCAGGCCGCGGTGCCCGATCTCGGTCATCTCGTAGGAGCGCATCCGCTGCTCCGCCATCCAGTCCAGCGTCTCCGGGGGTGGCCAGTAGCCACGCAGCCCGACCTGCAGGAACCGGTCCCCGCGCAGCGCCCCGGACTCGATCAGCCGGCGCATCGGCTGGCCGTGGCCCCACAGCGACCCGAACTCGATGTCCCCGGTGTCGGCGTGCGCGTCGAAGTGGATCATCGAGACCCGGCCGTGGCCGAGCACGTCGGCGACCCCGCCGGCGTCGGCGAAGGCGATCGAGTGGTCCCCGCCGAGCACGACCGGGATCGCACCGGCCCGGACGACGTCGGCCACCGCGGCACGCAGGGCGGGCAGCGCCACCTCGATGTCCCCGGAGTACATCTCCACGTCGCCGGCGTCCAGGACCCGCAGGTCGCGCAGCCCGTCGGTGCGCAGCGCCAGGCTGGGCCGGGAGCCGTCGTGCGGCAGGTAGTCGGTCATCCGGATCGCCTGCGGCCCGAACCGGGTGCCCGGCCGGTGGCTGGTCCCGCCGTCGAACGGGGCCCCCAGGACGACGACGTCGGCGCCAGCCATCGAGGCCGGGTCGGTGTGGTCGCACCGGTCGACGCCGAGGTAGGTGACGTCCGGGCCGTACTGCGCGCCGTAGCGGGCCATGCTGGTCCTCCTGAGGCGACGGAATCCGTCGGTGGAGGCTACCGCGACGACCGTATCCGTCGAGGCTCTCCGGCCTCCCGGTCCTGCTGCGTGGGCCCTGACGCGCCACGGAGCCGCTCGGCGGGCCATGATCAGCCCGAGACACGCCGTCCCGAGATCGGAGCACCCATGACCGAGTACGCCGTCGTCGACCCCGCCACGGGGGAGACGGTCGCCAGCTACCCCACCGCCACCGACGAGCAGGTCGAGCAGGCGATCGCCGCGGCGTCGGCTGCGCACCGCGGGTGGTCCCGGTCCTCCACGGTGCAGGAGCGGGCCGCGCTGCTGCGCCGCGTCGCCGAGCTGCACCGCGAGCGCAAGGACGAGCTGGCCGCGCTGATCGTCCGCGAGATGGGCAAGACCGTCACCGCCGCCGAGGGCGAGGTCGACTTCGCCGCCGACATCTACGAGTACAACGCCGACAACGCCGAGACGGTGACCGCCGACCAGCCGATCGACCTGGTCGAGGGCTCGCAGGGCACCGCGGTGATCCGCCGGGCCTCCCTCGGCCCGCTGCTGGGCGTCATGCCCTGGAACTTCCCGTACTACCAGGTGGCCCGGTTCGCCGGCCCGAACCTGGCGGTCGGCAACACGATCGTCCTCAAGCACGCCCCGCAGTGCCCGGAGTCCGCCGCGGCCATCGAGCAGGTGTTCCTGGACGCCGGCTTCCCCGAGGGCGCCTACGTCAACGTCTACGCCAGCAACGACCAGGCCGCGACGATCATCGCCGACCCCCGCGTGCAGGGCGTCTCGCTGACCGGCTCCGAGCGGGCCGGGACGGCGGTCGCCGAGGTCGCCGGGCGGCACCTGAAGAAGGTGGCCCTGGAGCTGGGCGGGTCCGACCCCTTCGTGCTGCTGTCCACCGACGACCTGGACGGCGCCGTCTCCGCCGCCGTCGAGGCCCGGATGGACAACAGCGGGCAGTCCTGCAACGCCGCCAAGCGCTTCGTGGTGCACACCGACCTCTACGAGGACTTCCTGGCGAAGATGACCGCGGCGATGACCGCGATCGTGCCGGCGGACCCGACGAAGGCCGAGACGGAGCTGGGCCCGCTGTCCTCGCTGCGGGCCGCCGAGACCCTGGACGCCCAGGTGCAGCGGGCGGTCGCCCACGGCGCCACCCTGGTCGCCGGCGGCACCCGCACCGGCGCGTTCTTCGAGCCGACCGTCCTCACCGACGTCACCCCGGACAACCCGGCCTACGGCGAGGAGTTCTTCGGCCCGGTCGCCGTCGTCTACTCCGTGCCCGACGAGGACGCCGCCGTGGAGCTGGCCAACGACACCGGCTTCGGCCTGGGCTCCTACGTCTTCACCACCGACCCGGCCCAGGGCGAGCGCGTCGCCGACCGGATCGAGGCCGGCATGGTCTACGTGAACCTGGTGCTCGCCGACTCCCCGGAGCTGCCCTTCGGCGGCGTCAAGCGCAGCGGCACCTCGCGCGAGATGGGCCTGCTGGCCGCCGACGAGTTCGTCAACAAGAAGCTGGTCCGGATCGGCTGAGCAGCTCGGCCCCCGGCGCGCACTCACGCTCTGGGTGCGCGCCGGTGCCGTGTCAGCCGCCCGGTGCCCGGCGTGGGCGCGCGGTCCCGGCGCGGGTGCGCGCCCAGGCGGGGGTCGTCGACAGTGGACCGGCGTGGGCGCGCACCGGGGGCGGGAGGGCGCGGCGGCCGGGTGCGGCGACCGGGTGCGACGGGGGCCGATGAGTCTGCGGCCGGACACTGGTCCTGTGCTGTGACGGGGCCGGGACGGCCGGCCCGAGACCCAGGGAGCACCCCGTGCGCATGATCTTCGTGAACCTGCCCGTGACCGACGTCGAGGCCGCGAAGGCGTTCTACGCCGGTCTGGGCTTCGAGCAGGACCTGCAGTTCTCCGACGCCGAGACCGCGTCGTTCATGATCGAGGAGAACATCGTGGCGATGGTGATGACCCGGGAGAAGTTCACCGGGTTCCTCCCCGCCGGGGCCAGCGCCGGTGACCCGGCGCAGCAGGTGTCGGTGATGAACGCGCTGTCGGCAGCCAGCCGCGAGGAGTGCGACGACCTGCTGGCCAAGGCCCTCGCGCACGGCGGACGTCGGTTCAGCGACCCGCAGGACCACGGCTTCATGTACGGCACCAGCTTCGCCGACCCGTCGGGCAACGTCTGGGAAGCCGTCTGGATGGACCCGTCGGCCCTGGAGGGGTGAGCCCACGGGCCCACCCCTCCGGGTGCGCTCAGCGGCGGGCGAGCTGCCGTTCGCCGTTGGCGCCGGTGGAGTAGGGCAGCTGGTAGTGCGCGAAGACCTTCGGCTCCTCGTCGGCGGTGAGCTCGCCGTCGGTGTCGATGTTCGGGGCGGCCTTCGCCAGGTCCCGGGGGTAGGACACCCGGACCTCGCGGGGGCCGACGGTCGCGTCCTTGAGGGGCACGAAGACAATGCTCTTGCCGCCGATGAGGCCGCCGACCTCGACGCCGATGAACGAGGGCTCGTCGGACACGACGTCGACGTAGATCGACTCCAGCGAGCCGATCTTGTGGCCGTCGGGGTCGACGACGTTCTCGCCGCGCCAGTCGCGGATGTTGCCTGCCGGGATCATGCGATGTCCTCCAGGGGAGCAGTGCTCCGTGGTCTCGGAGCGTGTCGCCGCGGGGTTGCCCACGAACGGTCGTGCGCAACCGTCCCTCGGCCTGTGACTCATGACGTCAGCTGCGCCTCGATCGCCGTCCGCACCTCGGGGGAGTCGGGCTGGGTCTGTGGCCGGAACCGGGCGACGACGTCCCCGGTGCCCGACAGCAGCCACTTCTCGAAGTTCCAGGCCACCGGCCCGGCCTCGCCGGCGACGTCGGGGACGGCGGTCAGCTCCTGGAACAGCGGGTGGGCGTGCGGGCCGTTGACGTCGAGCTTCGCCGTCAGCGGGAACGTGACGTCGTAGGTCGCCGAGCAGAAGGACGCGATCTCCTCGGCCGTGCCCGGCTCCTGGCCGGCGAACTGGTTGCAGGGCACGCCGACGACGGTGAACCCGCGGCTGCCGTACTCCTGCTGCAGCTCCTGCAGCTGGGCGTACTGCGGGGTGAGCCCGCAACGGCTGGCCACGTTCACCACCAGGGCGGGCCCGCCCCCGGTCAGCTCGGCCAGGGTCGTGGGCGTCCCGTCGAGCGTGGTCAGGGGCAGGCCCAGCAGGTCGGTGCTCACGTCTGGACAGAACCCGAGCCGGGCGGTCCCGGCCACCCGGACAGGTCGTCGGGGACGTCGACGGCCTGCGCCCGCAGCATCTCCAGCGGCACGACCTCCAGCGCCCGCACGTTGGTGGCGGCCAGCACCACGCCGGCCGGGGCGCCGGCCTCGAAAGCCTGCCGCCACCGGACGGCGACCACGCACCACCGGTCCCCGGGCACCAGGCCGGGGAAGCCGTACTCCGGGCGCGGGGTGGTCAGGTCGTTGCCCAGGGCGGCCTGCATGGCCAGGAACTCCGCGGACACCACCGCGCACACGGTGTGGCTGCCGACGTCGTCCGGGCCGCTGGAGCAGTGCCCGTCCCGGTAGAAGCCGGTGACCGGGTCGGTGCCGCACAGCTCCAGCGGACCGCCCAGCACGTTGCGCTCGCCGGGCTCGGTCACGCCGGGCCGTCCGAGCCCGCGGGGTAGTCCTGCAGCGGGATCTCGTCGGCGGCCCAGGCGTCGAGCACCGGCTGGACGATCCGCCAGCCCTGCTCGGCCTCGACGTCGGAGATCGACAGCGTGGGGTCCCCGGAGAGCATCTCGCGCAGCAGCAGGCCGTAGGCCGGCAGGTCCTGCGGCGGCGAGGTCGTCTGCAGCACCTCGCGCTCCAGGTCGAAGGGGTCGCCGGCGCCGTTGAGGTTGACCTCCAGGGCGATGCCGTCGGGGGACAGCTGCAGGCGCAGCACGTCGGGCTCGGGCTGCTCGTCGGCGAAGGCCAGGTGGGGCACCGGCTTGAACCGGACCACGATCTCCTTGCGCCGGGTGCCCAGGGCCTTGCCGGTACGCAGCCGGAACGGCACCCCGGACCAGCGCCAGTTCTCGATGGTCACGGTGAACTCGGCGAAGGTCTCGGTCATCCGCGCGGGGTCCACGCCGTCCTCGGAGGCGTAGTCGGGCAGCTCCCGGCCCTCGATCGTGCCGGCGGTGTAGCGGCCCCGGACGCTCTGCGCGACGACCGGCTGCACCGCCCGCAGCACGTCGGACTTGCGGGCCTGCAGGGTGGCCGCGTCCAGCGACTGCGGCGGCTCCATGGCGACGACGGCGAGCAGTTGCAGCAGGTGGTTCTGCAGCATGTCCCGCAGTGCGCCGGCCTTGTCGTAGTAGCCGGCCCGGCCCTCCAGCCCCAGGTCCTCGTCGAAGACGATGTCGACGGCGTCCACGTGCTGGGCGTTCCACACCGGCTCGAAGACCCGGTTGGCGAAGCGCAGGCCCAGCACGTTGAGCACGGTCTGCTTGGCCAGGAAGTGGTCGATCCGGAAGACGCCCTCCTCCGGGACCAGGCCGTGCAGCACCTCGTTCAGCTCGCGGGCGTCGGCGATCCCGGTGCCGAAGGGCTTCTCCACCACGACGCGGGCGCCCTCG
This sequence comes from Modestobacter sp. Leaf380, assembly GCF_001424485.1. Lineage (GTDB taxonomy): Bacteria > Actinomycetota > Actinomycetes > Mycobacteriales > Geodermatophilaceae > Klenkia. The sequence continues at coordinate 17,551 of NZ_LMQC01000019.1, read as the reverse complement.
GGCAGCCCGACCTCGCGCAGTGCGGTCAGCGTGGGCAGGAAGACGGTGTTGGGCAGCGCCAGGTAGACCACCGGGACGCCGTCGACCCGGGCCAGCGCGCGGCGCAGGTCGTCGGGGGAGGTGACGTCGCCGTGCTCGTGGCCCAGCTGGGCGACGACCCGCTCCCGGGCGTCCTCGGGCAGGTCGCCGGCGTGCGCGGTCAGCCGCGCCCGCGCCCAGTCCCGGTAGGCCTCGTCGTCCCAGTCCTGCTGGCTGACGGCGAGCACCTCGACGTCGCCGTCGAGCACCCCGCGCTCGTACAGCTGGGCCAGGCTGGGGAGGAGGAGGCGACCGGTGAGGTCACCGGAACCGCCGAGGACGACGAACGAACGCTTCACTTGCGGCCTGCCTCTGCACGTCGGGCCTGGGCGATCTTGTACCCGGAGGCTATGACCCCCAGGTGGCTGAACGCCTGCGGGAAGTTGCCGAGGAACGACCCGTCGGTGGGGTCGATCTCCTCGCTGAGCAGGCCGAGCGGGGTGGCCCGGGCGCACAGCGAGTCGTACAGCGCCTCGGCCTCGTCGAGGCGGCCCTGGCCGGTCAGGTTGTCCACCAGCCAGAAGCTGCACAGCAGGAACGCACCCTCCTGACCGGGCAGACCGTCGTCGGACTCGGAGTGCAGGTAGCGGTAGAGCAGGCCGTCCCCGGCGTCCAGGTGCTCGCGGACCGCCTCGACGGTGGAGACCATCTTGGGGTCGTCGAAGGGGACGACGCCACGCAACGGCAGGGCCAGCAGCGAGCCGTCCAGCCCGCCGTCGTTGGCCTCACCGGCCTCGGCCAGGTGCTCGGTGAACGTGCCGCGCCCCTCGTCCCAGGACCGCTCCAGGACGGCGGCCCGCATCTCCTGCGACGCCTGCGTCCAGCGCTCCCGCGGGTGGTCCAGCGAGCAGTTCTCGGCGATCCGCAGCGCCCGGTCGACGGCGACCTGGCACATCGCCACCGAGTAGGTGAAGGGCCGCCCGGCCCCGCGGATCTCCCAGATGCCCTGGTCGGGTGTCTGCCACATCTCGATGGCCTGCTCGGCCAGCGCGCACAGCGCGGTCCACAGGTGCTCGTCGACCGAGCCGCCGTCGGAGGCCCACTGGTGTGCGACGTCCATCAGCTCGCCGTAGACGTCGTGCTGGGTCTGCCCCGCGGCGCCGTTACCCCAGCGGACCGGGCCGGAGTCCCGCCAGCCGGACAGGCCCGGGTCCTCCCACTCCTCGGGCGGCTGCCCGCCGTCCAGGGCGTACATGATCTTCGGGCCGCCGTCGCGCTCGGCGTTGGTCAGCGTCCAGGCCAGGAACGAGTCGGCCTCGGTGGTCAGCCCGATGCGGCGCAGCGCGTAGACCGAGAACGAGGCGTCGCGCACCCAGGTGTAGCGGTAGTCCCAGTTCCGGACGCCGCCCACCTCCTCGGGCAGGGACGACGTCGCCGCGGCCATGATCGCCCCGGTCGGGGCGTGGTCGAGCAGCTTGAGGGTGATCGCCGAGCGACGGACCAGCCGGCGCTGCGGCCCCTCGTACCGGATCCGGCCGGCCCAGGCGCGCCAGGCGGTGGCGGTCTGGTGCACCAGCGCGGCCGGGTCCTGGCGGTCCTGCAGCCGGGTGTTGCCCGACCAGTGCAGCGCGACGGTGAGCGGGTCGCCGACGCGCAGGGTGACGGTGCCGCCCAGCGAGCCGTCCTCGCCGACCTCGAGCGGGTGCGAGGACCACAGGGTCAGCCGCAGCTCGGGCCGCGCGGGCCAGGACAGCGCCCAGCCACCGCCCTCGCGGCGGACCTGGACGTCGTCCCGGGGGCGCAGCCGGACGGTGAGCTCGGCCGAACCGGACACCACCCGGGCCAGCCGGAGCAGCTCCGAGCGGCCCGCGGGCACCAGCTCGGTGAGGTCGGCGCCGGCCCGCAGGGTCAGGCAGTCGGTGATCTCCACGGTGCCGTCGGGGCCCTGCAGCTCGGTGAGCAGCACGCCGGTGTCGTCGAGGTACCGCTGCCCGGCGGACTCCAGCCCGGTCAGCGAGATCGAGAACTCGCCGCCCCGCTCGGCGTCCAGCAGTCCGGCCAGGAACGGCGGGGAGTCGAAGTCGGGCAGGCACAGCCACGGGATGGAGCCGTCGCGGGCCACGAGCGCGCACGTGGCGCCGTCCCCGATCAGGCCGTGGTCCTCGATGGGCAGGTGACCACGGGTTCGGGTCAGGGGGCGGGTCGGCACGGTTCTCCTCGGGTGTCGGCTCGTCGTGCCCGCTGACCTGCCCGTTCGTCCCTGCCCCGAACCCCCGGGCGCGGACTTCTGGCAGGGTGGGCCTGTGACGGCCGACACCCCGCTCTGGTCCCCGACGCCCGAGTCGATCGCGGCGTCCCAGCTGGGGCGCTTCGCCGCCTGGGTCGACGAGCGCCGCGGCACGTCCCTGGGGCAGGACTACGACGCCGTGTGGGCGTGGTCGACCGAGCACCTGGACCAGTTCTGGGCCGACGTCGCCACCTGGTTCGACGTGTTCGAGGGCGGTGACCCGGTCCGCGACGACGAGGTGCTCACCGACCGCTCGATGCCCGGGGCCACCTGGTTCCCGGAACGGCAGGTCAACCTGGCCCAGCTCGCGCTGCGGCACGCCCGGGAGGACCAGCCGGCGGTGATCGGCGTCCGCGAGGACGCCGAGCCCGAGGAGGTGTCCTGGGCCCGGCTGCGCGGCGAGGTCGGCGCCTTCGCCGCCACCCTGCGCCGGCTGGGCGTGCAGGCCGGCGACCGCGTGGCGGGGTACCTGCCCAACGTGCCCGAGGCGGTCGTGGCGTTCCTGGGCTGCGCGTCGATCGGCGCCGTCTGGTCGGCCTGCGCCCCGGACTTCGGCACCCGCAGCGTGCTGGACCGCTTCGCCCAGATCGAGCCCGTCGTGCTGGTCGCCGTCGACGGGTACCGGTTCAACGGCCGCGACCACGACCGCCGCGACGTCGTCGCCGAGCTGCGGGGCGCGCTGCCCACGGTGCGGACGACGGTCGTGCTGCCCCGGCTCTTCCCCCGTGAGGTCGCCGACGGCGCGCTCGCCTGGGCCGACGCCGTCGCGGACCTGCAGCCGCCGGTCTTCCAGCCGCTGCCCTTCGACCACCCGCTGTGGATCGTCTACAGCTCGGGCACCACCGGCCTGCCCAAGGGGATCGTGCACTCGCACGGCGGCGTGGCGGTCGAGCAGCTCAAGCAGCTGGGCCTGCACCTGGACGTCGGGCCCGACGACCGGTTCTCCTGGTACGCCTCCACCGCCTGGATCATGTGGAACATCGCCAGCTGCTCGTTGCTGTCCGGCGCCACGCTGGTCGTCTACGACGGGGCGCCCGGGTACCCGACGCTGGACGCCCAGTTCGCCGTCGCCGCCCGCACCGGGACCACCTACCTGGGCACCAGCGCCGGCTACCTGACCGCCTGCGAGAAGGCCGGCCTGCGGCCCGGGGAGGACCACGACCTGTCGGCGCTGCGGTCGATCGGGTCCACCGGTTCCCCGCTGCCCGCGGCCGCGTTCGAGTGGGTCTACGCCGCCGTCGTGCCCGACGTGTTCCTCGGCTCGCTGTCCGGGGGCACCGACGTCGCCACCGGGTTCATCGGTTCCTCGCCGCTGCTGCCGGTGGTCGCCGGGGAGCTGCAACGGCCGATGCTCGGCGTCGCCGCGGCCTCCTGGGACGAGGCCGGGCAGCCGGTGCTCGGCGACCTGGGCGAGCTCGTCGTCACCGAGCCGATGCCCACCATGCCGCTGTACTTCTGGGCCGACCCGGACGGCTCCCGCTACCGGGAGGCCTACTTCGAGCCGTGGCCCGGCGTGTGGCGGCACGGCGACTGGCTGGAGATCACCCCCACCGGCAGCTGCATCATCACCGGCCGCTCGGACTCCACCCTCAACCGCGGCGGCGTCCGGATGGGCACCGCCGACCTGTACGCCGCCGTCGAGTCCATCCCGGCCATCGCCGACTGCGTCGTCCTCGGGGTCGAGCAGCGCGACGGCGGCTACTGGATGCCGCTGTTCGTGCAGCTCGCCGAGGGTTTCGAGCTCACCGACGCCCTGGTCACCGAGATCCGGGAGGCGGTGAAGCGCAACGCCAGCCCGCGGCACGTGCCCGACGAGGTGATCGTCGTCCCCGGGGTGCCGCACACCCGCACCGGCAAGCGCCTGGAGGTCCCGCTCAAGCGGCTGTTCCAGGGGGTGGCCCCGGAGAAGGCGCTCAACCTGGGCGCGGTGGACGACGCCGGGGTCGTGCAGCACTACGTCGACCTGGCCGCCGAGCGCGGCGTGCGCTGAGGCTCCCCCCGCTCGATGTGACCTCGAGCGGGGTCGGCCGGCCGGGATGCCGCTGGATGTGACATCGAGCGGCGGGAGGGCAGTCCGGGCGCGGGTGCGGTTACCGGCCGGTAACTTGGACGGCGACCCGCCCGACGACGTGCAGGAGAGCGCTGTGAGCACCCCGCAGACCGACGAGACCACCACGGGCACCGTGCAGATGGAGCCCCGTCGTCCCGACCTGCTGCCGCCGTGGCACACCCCGGAGCGGGAGGCACTGCAGCTGCAGGCGCGCGCCTTCGCGATGGACGAGGTCCTGCCGGTCGCGGACGAGCTGGACCCGCAGAAGGGCGAGATCCCGCAGCACCTGCTGGAGCGCCTGGGCGAGCTCGGGTACTTCGGCATCACCATCGACCGCGAGCACGGCGGGATGGGCCTCGGCGTCTTCGAGTACTGCATGGTCAGCGAGGAGCTGGCCCGGGCCTGGATGAGCGTCGCCTCGATCCTGGCCCGCTCGCAGGGCATGGGCACCTCGGTCGCCGACGCCTCCCGCCGGGACGACCTGCTGCGGAGGTCAGCCGCGGGCTCGTGGATCGGCGCCGTCGCACTGTCCGAGCCCGACGCCGGCTCGGACCTCGCCAACGTGCAGACCCGCGCCGTGCGGGACGGCGACGAGTGGGTGCTCACCGGGCACAAGCGCTGGTGCGGCAACGCCAAGGCCGCCGACTTCATCCAGGTGCTGGTCCGGGTCAGCGACCCGCAGCCGGGGGAGTCCCGCTCGCGCGGGCTGCGCAACGTGCTGCTGGCCAAGGAGCGCGGCTCGTTCCCCGCCGGGCTGAGCGGCTACCCGATCGACAAGGTCGGGTACCACGGCTTCCTGACCTGGGACCTGCAGTTCGACGGTGTCCGGATCCCGGCCGACGACCTGATCGTCGCCCCGGGCGACGCCGACGGGGACGGCGGTTCCAAGGCCGGGTTCGCCGAGGCGCAGGCCTTCCTGAACACGGCCCGGGTGCACACCGCGGCCCGCGCCGTGGGCCTGGCCCGCGCCGCGGTCGAGGACACCACGACCTACCTGCAGGAGCGCGAGCAGTTCGGTCACCCGATCGGCGACTTCCAGGCGCTGCGCTTCGCCCTGGCCGAGATGGCCGCCGACGTCGAGCAGGCCCGGTCGTTCTACCGGCAGGTCGCGCACCTGCTCGACGTCGGCGTCCCCTGCGAGCGGGAGGCCGCGATGGTCAAGCTGCAGGCCACCGAGATGGCGGTGCGGGTGACCAACCAGGCCATGCAGCTGCACGGTGGCAACGGCTACACCACCGAGCGCCAGGTCGAGCGGCACTGGCGCGACGCCCGGCTGACCACGATCTTCGAGGGCACCAGCGAGATCCAGAAGCGGATCATCTCCGACCGGATGCTGCCCCGCTCGCCCCTGACCTGAGCCCCGCACCTCGCCCCGCCGCCCCGCCGCCGCGCCCCGCCCCGCCGCCCCGGCCCGCCCCTCCCCGCCGTGAGCGTGGATCAGGGGCGTTCACCGGAGTCCGTCCTCCCACACCACATCTCATGGGGGAGGACGGACTCTGATCAGGGACCCTGATCCACGCTCGCCCGTCAGTAGGCGACGGCGACGTCGAGCACCCAGGTCACGCCGAACCGGTCGGTGACCATCCCGTAGTGCGGGGAGAACCCGGCCGGGCCCAGGGCCGCCCGCACGGTGCCCCCTTGGGCCAGGCCGTCGAAGCAGCGGGTGATCTCGTCGGCGTCGTCCCCGCGCACGGAGACGTAGAGCGCGTCGGTGCCCGGGTCGTACGCCCGGCCTGGCGGGACGTCGAAGGCCATGACCGAGAACCCGGAGGGCGACTGCACCGCGCCCCAGATGACCTGGTCGTCGACGGCGCCGTCGGCGCGGTCCCGGTCGCTGCCGCCCTGGGCGAAGGTGAAGGCCTGGACCTCGCCGCCGAAGACGTCGGCGTAGTGCTCCAGGGCTGCGCGGGCCTGGCCGCGGAAGTTCAGGTGGGTGGTGGTGGTGACGCTCATGGTGGCTCCTCTGCTCGGTGGGTGAGGACCACTCTGCCGAGGGTCACGGTCAGCTCCTGACCTACTCGTGGGCCATCCTGGGAGGCATGAGCGGGACGCCGGGACGGTTGCTGAGCCTGCTGTCGTTGCTGCAGTCCCGCCGCGACTGGCCGGGCTCATTGCTGGCGGAGCGGCTGGAGGTCAGCCCGCGCACTGTCCGCCGGGACGTCGACCGGCTCCGCGAGCTGGGCTACCCGGTGCAGGCGTCGATGGGCCCCGACGGCGGCTACCGGCTGGCCCCGGGGGCCGACCTGCCCCCGCTGCTCTTCGACGACGACCAGGCCGTCGCGCTCACCGTCGCCCTGCAGCTGGCCGCCGCCGGCGGGACGGGCACCGGGGCCGCCGCCGAGCGCGCGCTGGCCACGGTCCGGCAGGTGCTGCCCGCGCGGCTGCGGCACCGGGTGGACGCCGTCCAGGTGGCGGCGGTGCCCGGCCGCCCGGCCGTCGACGTCGACCCCGAGGTGCTCCTGGCCGTGTCCGCGGCGGTCCGCGCGCGGCAGGAGCTGCGCTACGACGCCCCGGGCGGCGACGGGGTGCCCCGCCGGGTGCAGCCGCACGCCGTGCTGGCCCGGGACGGCCGCTGGTACCTGCTGGCCTGGGACGTCGACCGGGACGACTGGCGCACTCCCCGGCTGGACCGGATCGCCCCACGCACCCCGCTGGGCGCCCGGTTCGCGCCCCGGGAGGTGCCCGGCGGTGACCCCGCTGCCTTCGTCGCCGCGCTGTTCCGCGGCTCGCGGGACCCCGGCGGTGGGTGGCCGTGCCGGGGTCGCGCGGTGCTCGCCGTCCCGGCGGAGACGGTGGCGCCCTTCGTGGGGAACGGCGCCGTCGAGCCACTGGACGGGGGGCGCTGCCGGGTGTCCACCGGCTCCTGGTCGTGGACCGGGCTGGCGGCCGAGCTGCTGCGGCTGGACGCCGAGCTGTCCGACGTGCAGCCCCGGGAGCTGGTCGAGGCGTTCGCGGTCCTCGCCGGGCGGGCGGGCGCAGCCGGCGCGACCCGGGGTCGTCGACCCACGCGCGGGGGCCTCAGAGCTCCAGGAACATGAGCACCTCGTCGCGGAAGTCGCCGTCGCCCAGGTGCAGGGCGTGCGGCCAGCGGCCGATCTCCCGGTACCCGTGCCGCAGGTAGAAGGGCTCCAGGCCCTGTCCGGCGCGGACGTAGAGGTGCAGGTGGGCCAGGCCCAGCTCGCGGGCGCAGCGGGCGGCCTCGGTGAGCAGCACCGACCCGACGCCCGTGCCCCGGGAGCCCAGCGAGGACTGCACCCGCCGCAGGGTGGCCCAGTGCCGGAAGATCGGCTGCGGGTTGCGGGCCAGCACCAGCCAGCCGGCCAGGGACCCGTCGGGGGCGGTCACCCACAGCAGCCGCTCGTCCGGGGTCAGCGCACCGACGACGGCGTCGGCGGCCGCGGCGACGGTCGCCTCGTCGACCGGGACCTGGGGGAAGCCGACGGCGCCGCCGGCGTTGCTGACCTCGCGCCAGACGGTGGCGAGCTCGGTGGCCATGGCCGGGGTGACCTCGTCGGGGGAGGTCAGCCAGCGCAGTGACAGGTCGGAGCTCATGCCCCGATCCCACCAGCTCCCGCCAGCAGCGACGCGGCCAGGGCTGCCATCACCACTGCGATGACCCCGTCGAGCACCCGCCAGGCGGCCGGCCGGGCGAACACCGGGCGCAGTGCACGGGCCCCCACCCCCAGCCCGGTGAACCACAGCACGCTGGCCACGCACGCCCCGGCGGCGAACCACCAGCGCTGGTCGCCGTGGGTGCCGGCGACCGAGCCCAGCAGGAGCACGGTGTCCAGGTAGACGTGCGGGTTCAGCCAGGTCAGCGCCAGGCAGGTGCCGACGACGGCGGCCGTCCCGACCCGGGCACCCCCGGCGGAGGTGTCCATCGCGGAGGGGCGGACCGCCCGTCGCGCGGCGAGCACCGCGTAGCCGAGCAGGAACAGCCCGCCCGCGACCCGGACGACGGTGACCAGCCACGGCACCCGCTCCAGCACGGCGCCGGTGCCGGCCACGCCGGCCAGGATCAGCACCACGTCGGACAGTGCACAGACCGCGACGACGGTGGCCACGTGCTCCCGGCGCAGGCCCTGGCGCAGCACGTAGGCGTTCTGGGCGCCGATGGCGACGATGAGGGACAGACCGAGACCGAGGCCGGAGAGGACGGCGGAGAGGACCACGGACCCATCCTGAGGCGCCCTGACCGACAGCGCCGTTGTTGATGCGCACCTACCGTAAGCTGTGCTGTCGATGGACCTCGCCCAGCTCCGCGCCCTCGTCGCCGCCGTCGAGACCGGCACCCTCGATGCCGCCGCCGGCCGGCTGCACGTCACGCCGTCCGCGGTGAGCCAGCGGATCCGCGCCCTGGAGGTCGCCACCGGGCAGGTGCTGCTGGTCCGCAGCCGCCCGGTCGTGCCCACCGAGGCCGGCGCCGCGGTGCTCCGGCTGGCCCGCCAGGTCGAGCTGCTGGTCGCCGACACCACCGCCACGCTGGCCGGGGGCACCGACGACGGCGCGCCGCCCGTGGTCCCGGTCGCGGTCAACGCCGACTCGCTGGCCACCTGGTTCCTGCCCGCGCTGGCCCCGGTCGCCGACCGGGTCAGCCTGGACGTCCGGGTCGCCGACCAGGAGCACACCGCCGCCCTGCTGCGCGCCGGCACGGTGATGGCCGCCGTCACCGCGGACGCCGACCCGGTGCCGGGCTGCTCGTCGACCCGGCTGGGCGTGGCCCGGTACCGGCCGATGGCCAGCCGCGCGCACGCCGAGCGCTGGTTCCCCGAAGGCCCGACGGCGGCGGCGCTGCGCCGTGCACCGCTGGTGGCCTTCGACCGGACCGACGACCTGCAGGCGGCCTACCTGCGGCGCCGCACCCACGCCGTCGTCCACCCGCCGACGCACCACGTGCCGTCCTCGGCGGACTACCTGGACGCCGTCCGGCTCGGGTTCGGCTGGGGCATGCTGCCCGACCTGCAGACCGGTCCGGACGACGACCTGGTCGACCTGGACCCGGCCGGCGCGGTCGACGTCGTGCTCTGGTGGCAGCAGTGGAAGCTGCGCTCCCCGAGCCTGGACCTGGTCGCCGACGCCGTCGCCCGGGCCGCCCGCGCCGCCCTGGGGTGACCGGGTCGGGGCTGACCACGCCCAGACCTCAGCCGGGCAGCAGCCCGTACAGCAGGTCCACGCCCCACGTCGCGGCGACCGCAGCCGGGGCCAGCAGCACCAGCGCGACCGCCCGGGTCCGGCCGTGCCGGGGCAGCACCCCGGCCACCACCAGCGCGACGACGACCCCGGCCACCGCCTGGACCGGGTGCAGCACGCCCGGGGCGTCCCCGGTGGCGGCCAGCCAGAGCTCCCACAGCGTCCGGTCGGCCAGCGCGAGCGCGGCGGCACCGGCCAGGACGGCGCCGGGCAGCACGCCGCGGTGGCGGGTCGCCAGGTGGACCACGACGGCGAACAGCGGCACGGCGGTCAGCGAGAGGACCGTCCAGGCGGCCAGCAGCACCAGCTGTCCCCGGAGGTCGAACCCCAGCACGACGACGGCGAAGGCGTAGTAGGCCAGGCTCATCACCGCGAAGAAGACGGCGCTGCCCACGGCTGCCAGCCGGCCCGTGGGTGCGGCCCGGGCCAGCAGTGCCACGGCCAGCACCCAGGCCGCGGGGTGGGAGCCGAGGTCGGCGAGCCAGCCCACGCCGGAGGCGTCGGCGGCCTTCGCGGCCACCCCGGTGAGCGCACCCAGGGCGGCCGCGAGGAGCAGGCCGCGGGCTAGGCCCGGAAGTTGGCCTGGATCCGCTGCAGCAGGAAGTCCCCGGCCGTCATCGGCTCGTGGGTGCCCGCCGGGGTCTGGATCAGCGCGTCGGCGTCGGCCTGGGCGAAGAAGGCCATCGAGTACCGGGGTGCCAGCGAGTCGCCGCGACCGGGTGCTGCCACCCGGTGGAAGTTCGACGGCAGGCGGTCGTCGCTCCACCGCATGAGCATGTCACCGACGTTGCAGGTGATGGCCTCGTCGGAGGCCGGGACCGGGGTCCACGCGTACCCCTCGTCCGTGGGTCGGGCGGCCTCGGCGCCGGGCAGGACCTGCAGCCCGTCCTGGCCGGCCCGCTGGAAGAGCAGGGTCAGGCAGTCGAAGTCGGTGTGCGCGCCGGCCCGCCACGTCCCGGGCGTGTCGAGCAGGTCCTCCGGGAAGGCCATGTAGTGGATCAGCCGCAGGCACGACCGGTACTGCGGGGACGACGGGTCGTGCACGCCGGCGAAGAAGTCCCGGTCCATGCCGAGCCGGTCGGCGAAGCAGGACAGCACCTGCATCGCCACGGCCCAGCAGCGGGACTCGAAGGCCAGCAGGGTGTCCCGGAAGCCGGCGACCTCCTCCTCGGCGGGCCACAGCCCGTCCATGAAGGGCCGGGTCAGCTGCCAGGACTCCTTCTGGTCCGGGGTGCCGACCGAGGGCCGCACCTGGCTCCTGGACTCCCAGCCGGCGTTGAGGCCCTTCTTCATCGGGTACCTCGCCTTCACCTCCGCGGGCAGGGCGAAGAAGGCCTGCGAGGCGGCGAAGGCGGCATCGACGTCCGTCGCGGTGATGCCGTGGTCGACGACCTGGAAGAAGCCGATGTCCGTGGCGGCCTGCCACAGCTGTTCGGTGACCTCGGCCCGGCGGGCCTCGAAGTCGGCCAGGGAGACCCGGCGGACCTCCCGGTCGGTGGTCAGGGTGCCGACGGCGCCCATCCGGGACTCGCGGTCCAGTTCGGTCAGGGTGGTGGTCATCGTGGTGTCCCCCGAGGGGAGGCCGCACGGCAGACGCCGCGGCTCTGCCCACCATGCAAGTGGCCCCACCGGGACGGTGGCAAGACCCTGCGACCAGACGTCACACGGTGTTGACACCGGCGTCGCGGGTCGCCGCTGCCCCACGACGACCCGCGAGCCGGCAGGCCGTCCGGACCGGCGTGGTCTCCACGGTCCGGACGGCGGTCTGTGTCACCGGGCGGCGAGCACCCGCGCCCGGACGTCGGTCTTGAGCACCTTGCCGACGGTGGAGCGCGGCAGGTCCTCCCACACCCACACCTCCTTGGGCGCCTTGACGCTGCCGATGCGCTCCTTGACGAACGCCGTCACCGCGGCGGTGTCGACCTGCGCCCCGGCCCGGGCCTGCACGACGGCGACGACCCGCTCGCCCCACTTCTCGTCGGGCACCCCGACGACGGCGCAGTCGGCGACGTCGGGGTGGGCCATGAGGGCGTTCTCCACCTCGGCGGAGTACACGTTGAACCCGCCCGAGATGATCATGTCCTTGGCCCGGTCGACGACGTAGAGCCAGTTGTCGGCGTCCAGGTAGCCGATGTCCCCGGTGTGGTGCCAGCCGTGCTCCCCGGCCGCCGCGGTGGCCGCCGGGTCGCCCAGGTAGCCGGCCATCACCAGCGAGCTGCGGACGACGACCTCCCCGCGCTCCCCGGCCGGCAGCAGGGTGCCGTCCTCGGCCATCACCGCCACGGTCACCAGCGGCGAGGGCCGCCCGGCCGAGGTGAGCCGCTCCACCGCGACCGTGCCGTCGGCCCGCCAGTGGTCGGCCGGGGCCATGGTGGACACCATCATCGGCGCCTCGGACTGGCCGAACAGCTGGGCCATCGGGCCGATCCGGTGCAGCGCCTCCTCCAGCCGGGCGGCCGAGATCGGTGCTGCGCCGTACCAGAAGCAGCGCAGCGAGGACAGGTCCGTGGCGTCGAGCCGGGGGTGGTCCAGCAGCATGTAGACCAGCGTCGGTGGCAGGAACGCGTGGCTCACCCGGTGCCGCGGGACGGCGTCGAGCAGGTCGTCCAGCGACGGCGTCCGCAGCACCACGACGTGTCCGCCCAGCGCCATGACCGGGAAGCAGAGCACCCCGGCGGCGTGGGTCAGCGGGGCCAGCGCCAGGTAGACGGGCCGGTCGGGGAAGGGGTAGCTCATCAGCGTGATCGCCGACATCGTCTCGATGGAGCGGTCGGTGAGCAGCACGCCCTTGGGGCGCCCGGTGGTCCCGCCGGTGCCGACCACCATGACCACGTCGTCCACGGGTTCGACCTGCAGCGGCTCGGCCGGGACGCCGTCGAGCCACTGGGCCAGCGAGGGCACCCCGTGCTCGTCGGAGTCCAGGCAGACCAGGGTGGTCAGCGCCGGCAGCCGGTCGCGGATCGCGGCCACCAGGGGGGCGAAGGAGGCCTGGAAGAGCAGCGCGGTGCAGCCGAAGAGCTCCAGCAGCTCCTGGTTCTCGGCGGCCTGGTTGCGCGGGTTGACCGGCGCCCAGACCGCGCCGGCCCGGGCGATGCCGAAGACGCAGGAGAACGCGACCGGGTCGTTGGCGGACAGGACCGCCACCGTCTGGCCGGGCAGGACGCCCGAGCGCGCGAGCGCCCGGGCGACCTGCCAGCTGACCTCCTGGACCTCCCCGTAGCTGTGGGTGGTGTCCCCGGCGGTCAGGCACGGGGCGTCCCGGCCGAGCGAGGCGCCCTTGTCCAGCCACGACGTCAGGCCCGCGGAGGTCGGCGTCATCAGCGGTGCTCGGTGACGACCGGGTCGAGCACGAGGCCGAACTGGCGCAGGACGCCGAGCAGCTGCCGGTGGCCGAACGCCTGGCAGCCCGAGGCGAACCCGGCCCGCAGCGGCTTCTGCTGCAGCAGCGACATCGCGGCCCAGGCCTGCAGCAGGCCGGTCTGCTTGTAGTTGCTGTTGCCGTGGATGACCACGTGCTTGCGGCCCAGCGGACCCGAGGCGTACACGGAGTCGATCGAGGTGTTCAGCCGCGGGTTCTCCCGCGGCGGCATCCCGGCGCTCCACGCCGCGGCGATCTCGGCGAGCTTCTCGTCCCACTGCTCGCGGGGCAGGGTCTTGATCTCGCTCTCGACCATCGCGGTGGTGGCCACGACGGCCTCCATGACCGGCTTGTTCATGACGCCGCCGGCGACCTTGACCGTCGACACCCGTGGGTCGTCCTTGAACCAGACCGGGTGCGAGGTGCCGCCCCACGGCACGGCCAGGGCCAGCTCGTGGCTGCCGGGCACGACGACGTCGAACGTCGTGGTGGGCTCGAACTGCACGTAGGAGTTCTCCTGCAGGTGGAACCAGTCCGCCTTGAGGATGGTGAAGATCGTCTCGGTGGAGGCGGTGGTCGGGAAGCCCTTCCACAGCACCAGGACGTCGAGGGTGTCCAGGCCCGGGGTCTCCAGCGCGATGTTGATCGCGATCTCGCCGGTCGTGTACATCTGCGCGATGCCGGGGGACAGCAGCAGCCCGGCCTCGGCGAACCGGGTGCCCCAGCGCTGCTGGCACTCCAGCACCCAGTCCTGCTCGCCGGTGGTGTCCAGGTAGTGCGCGCCGGCGGCCAGGCAGGCGTCGACCACCTGCGGGCCCAGGTTGATGAACGGCCCGACCATGTTGCAGACCACCTGCGCGCCGCGGAACAGCTCGGTGAGCGCCTCGACGGTGTGCTCGACCTCGACCACCTCGTAGGAGGCCGTCTCGATGCCGGGGATCCTCTCGACGACCTCGCGGACCCGGGCGGCGTCCCGGCCGGCGGCGACGAAGGGCACGCCGAGCTCGCGCAGGTACTCGCAGACCAGGCGCCCGGTGTACCCCGAGGCGCCGTAGACGACGACGGGCTTCGGCGTGGTCGTGGTGGCGGGAGCGGTCACGAGCCCATCCCGCCGTCCACGGGCAGGCCCGCGCCGTTGACGAAGCGGGCGGCGTCCGACGCCAGGAAGACCACGGCATCGGCCATGTCGCCCACCTCGCCCAGCCGGCCGGACGGCGTCAGGGCGACGACGGTGCCGACGGCCTCCTCGACCGAGGGGAACAGCCCGAGCTCGGCCATGTCCACGGCCAGCTGGTTGCCCATCGTGGTGGGGACCAGGCCGGGGTACACGCAGTTGACCCGTACCCCGTAGCCGAGCTTGCCGGACTCGGCGGCCGCGACCCGGGTGAGCCGGTCGACGGCGGACTTGGTGGCCGAGTACCCGGAGATGCCGGGGAAGGCGATGGTCGCGGCGACCGAGGAGATGTTGACGATCGAGCCGCCGGACCCGGCGACGCCGCCCGGGCGCATCGCGCGCAGGCCGTGCTTGATGCCCAGCGCCGTGCCGAGCACGTTCACCTCGAGCATGGTGCGCAGGTCCTCGGGGCGGAACTCGCTGATCAGCGCGGAGATCTCGACGCCGGCGTTGTTGACCAGCACGTCCAGCCCGCCGAGCAGCTCGGCGGCCTGGGCGGTGCCGGCCTCCCAGCTGGCCTCGTCGGTGACGTCCAGGTGCACGAACCCGGTGGTGACGCCGTGGGTCTCGGCGATCTGCTCGGCGACGGCCTTGCCGTCGGAGTCCAGCAGGTCGGCGATGACCACCGACGCGCCGTGCCGGGCCAGGGCCTCGGCCATGCCCTGCCCCAGACCGCGAGCACCCCCCGTGACCAGTGCCTTGCGTCCTGCGAGGTCGAAGACGGACATCGACTGCCCTCCGTGTCGTCACGTCACCGGCTCCGCGGCCCACGTTGGCTGCGGTCGCCCTGTGACGCCGGTCATGCTGGTCCCGTGTCTTGACGACTGTCAAGCTTTTCCTTGACGATCGTCCAGGTCCCACCTCCCGGGGGTCGGCGCGGTTACCCTCGGTGCACCGGGGCACAGGAGGTGGGCACGTGGACGAGCGGGTGGACAAGTCGGCGGCACGGCGTGCCGAGCTGGCCGGGGCGACCCTGAAGACGCTGTCCGAGCTGGGCTACGCCCGCACGAGCCTGCGCGAGATCGCGCAGAACTCGGACTTCAGCCACGGCGTCCTGCACTACTACTTCCGGGACAAGGTCGACCTGATCACGCACTGCGTGCGTGAGTACAAGGCCGTCTGCGTGACCCGCTACGACCAGGTCGTGGCCACCGCCACCACCCCGGCCCAGCTGCAGGCCGGCTTCCTGGACAAGCTCGCGCAGACCCTCGTCGAGGAGCCGCACATGCACCGGCTCTGGTACGACCTGCGCAACCAGTCGATGTTCGAGGAGTCCTTCCGGGCCGACGTCGCGGCCATCGACGCCAGCCTGGAGCGGATGGTCTGGCGGGTGGTGAGCCGGTTCGCCGAGCTGCTGGACACCCCGCCCCGGGTCTCCTCCGCCACGATGTACGCCCTGTTCGACGGCCTCTTCCAGCAGGCCCTGCTCCGCCAGCTCGCCGGCGACCCCGACGCCGCCGCCGACCTGCAGGCCGCGGTCACCTCGGTGGTCGCCCAGGTCGTCCCGCTCGAGCGCGAGCCGGTCGCGGGCTGAGAGCTCGCCGCGGTTCTGGTTGGGTGGAGGACGGACGCCGGGACCACCCCGGCACCGAACCCCCAGGAGCACCCGTGGCCGAGCCCACCCGCCCCGACGTCGAGCCGCCGACCGGCCCGGCCCCCGCCGACCTGGTCATCGAGGACATCACCGTCGGTGACGGCGCCGAGGCCACCAACGGCAGCCTCGTCCGCGCCCACTACGTCGGCGTCACCCACGACGGCGGCGAGCAGTTCGACGCCTCGTGGGACCGCGGCGACCCGCTGGAGTTCCAGCTCGGCGTCGGCATGGTCATCGCCGGCTGGGACGAGGGCATCGCCGGGATGAAGGTCGGCGGCCGCCGCCGGCTCACCATCCCCGCGCACAAGGCCTACGGCGACCGTGGCGCCGGCGGCGTCATCAAGCCCGGCGCCACCCTGGTCTTCGTGGTGGACCTGGTCGGCGTCCGCTGACCGGACCCACCCCGGGCCCGGCCGGCTGGCAGTCCGCCTCGCGCGTGCACCAGCCGGCCGGGTCCAGCCCGTACGCCGTCGTCCCCGCCGAGGGCGGTCCCGACGTCGTCCTGGACGCCGTCGACGCTCAGTGGACGATGCTGGCGCACCGCAACGGGCTGCGGAAGACCGTCTCCCACCAGGTGCTGGGCGGTCTCGTCGTCGGCGTGCTGGCGCTGCCGGGCCTGCTCTAGCCGGACGCGTGGTGCACGGCCTCGACGTTGTTGCCGTCGGGGCCGCGCAGGAACGTCCCGTAGTAGCCCGGGTGGTACTCCGGGAACACCCGCGGTGCGTGCAGCACCTCGTAGCCCGCGGCCACCGCCGCGGCGTGCACCGCGTCGACCGCGGCCCGGTCGGGCGCGCTGAAGGCGACGTGCGCCTCGTAGCTCGTGCCCGGGGCGGCCGGAGAGAGCCAGAAGTGCGGGGGACCCGGCCCGTCGGCGACGCCGATGACCGGCCCCGCCGGGGTCTCGAAGCGCATCGCCTCACGGAAGCCCAGCGGGGCGAAGGCGGTCACGTAGAACGCCAGCGCGGCGTCCGGGTCGGCGCAGGGGATCCCCAGGTGGTCCAGCACCCGGCCGAGTGTGGCCCTGCCCACCCGTGCCCGACAACCCCCGGGAACAGCCCGACGTGGCCCGGCGTTGCGACGCGCGTGAAGGTCGAGATCTGGTCCGACGTCGTCTGTCCCTGGTGTTACATCGGCAAGCGCCGCTTCGAGACCGCGCTGTCGCGGTTCGAGCACGCCGACGACGTCGAGGTGGTGTGGCGGTCCTTCCAGCTGGACCCCTCCGTCGCCGAGGGCGACGTGCACCCCACCCTGCCCGCGCTGGCCGCCAAGTACGGGCGCAGCGAGGACGAGATGCGCACGCAGATGACCCAGCTCGACGCGCTCGCCGCCGAGGAGGGCCTGGACTACGACCTGGCCAACGGCGTCAGCGGCAACACCCTGCTGGCCCACCAGCTCCTCCACCTGGCCGCCGAGCACGGCCGCCAGGACGCGGCGAAGGAGCGGCTGCTGCACGCGCACTTCGAGGAGCGCCGCTCGGTCTTCGAGGTCGACGCGCTGGTCGAGCTCGGCACCGAGGTCGGTCTGGACGGCGACGAGGTGCGCGCCGCGCTGACCGACCGCCGCCACCTGCCCGCCGTCCAGGACGACATCGCCACCGCCCGCGCCCTGGGCGCCACCGGCGTGCCGTTCTTCGTCGTCGACCGGACCTACGGCGCGTCCGGTGCCCAGCCCCCGGAGCAGCTGCTCGCCGTGCTGGAGCGCGCCTGGGCCGACACCCACCCGGTGCTCACCACGGTGCCGCCGGCGCAGGGCTGCACCGACGACGGCTGCACCGTCTGAGATGCTCCTATGCCTCGTCAAGTGGTCAGGACGTGGTGGATCTCGCGGGCGATGTAGCGCTTGAGGCAGCGGATGATCTCGAGGTTGCTGAGGCCTTGGGC
>NZ_LMQC01000018.1 GCF_001424485.1 Modestobacter sp. Leaf380 | reverse complement strand
GGAGCGGATGGTGGGTCACTGGCGGCACGTGCTGGCGCAGGTGGTGGCCGATCCGCTGGCCCCTGTGGACACCCTGGTCCTCCCCGGCCCCGACGAGCAGGTGGACCTCGCGGCGGCCGCCACCGCTGCACCGCACCGGCCCCCGGTCGGCCGGTGCCTGCACGAGCTGGTCGCCGACCAGGTGGCCGCGCGGCCCGACGCGGTGGCGGTCTCCTGCGGCGGAGGGCAACTGACCTACCGGGAGCTGGACGAGCGCTCGACGGTGGTGGCCCGACGGCTGCGTGCGGCGGGGGTGGGTCCAGACGTGCTCGTCGGTGTGTGCATCGCCCGGTCGACGGAGTCCGTCGTGGGGCTGCTGGGTGTGCTCAGGGCCGGCGGTGCCTACGTCCCGCTGGACCCCGAGAACCCGGTCGACCGACTGCACGGCATGGTCGACGACGCCGGCCTGACCCGGGTCCTGGCCACGTCGGCGACCCGGCACCTGGTCCCCGACGGTCTCGACGTGCTGCTGGTCGACCAGCTCCCGACGACCACCTCCGGGGGGCTCCCCCCGGTGCAGGTGTCGCCGGACCACCTCGCCTACGTCATCCACACCTCGGGGTCCACGGGCCGGCCCAAGGGCGTCGCGGTGACGCATGCCGCGGCCGTGTCGCGGGTGCACCGCCCCGACTACGCCCCGATCGGCACGGACGACGTCGTCCTGCACGCGCTCGCGCTGTCCTTCGACGTGTCGGTCCTCGAGGTGTTCGGCGCGCTGACCAACGGGGCCGAGCTGGCGGTGCTGCCCGGGAAGGCCGTGCCGGAGCGGCTGGAGGCCTTCCTGCCGATGGCCCGGGTGACCGTCGCCTGGATGACCGCGGCGCTGTTCCACGCGGTGGTCGACCTGGCGCCGCACTCCGTCGGGGGTGTGCGGGCGCTCATCGCCGGGGGCGACCAGCTGTCCAGCGGCCACACCGCCACCGCTCTCGCCCACCTCGGCGAGGGCGCGGTGCTCGTCAACGGCTACGGCCCGACCGAGGCCGCCATCTTCGCCGCGACCCACACGATGCACCCCGGCGACCACGTCCCGGACCGGGTGCCCATCGGTCGGCCCGTCGCGCACACCGAGCTCCACGTGCTGGACCGCGCCGGACAGCCCTGCCCGGTCGGCGTGCCCGGCGAGCTGCACATCGGCGGCGCCTGCCTCGCCCGTGGGTACCTCGGGCGGCCGGGGCTGACGGCCGAGCGGTTCGTCCCGCACCCCTCAGCCGACGGTGCCCGGCTGTACCGCACCGGTGACGTGGTGCGCCGGCTGCCCGACCACACCCTCCAGTTCCTCGGCCGCACCGACCACCAGGTCAAGGTGCGGGGGTTCCGGGTGGAGCTGGGCGAGGTGGAGGAACGCCTGCGCGCCCGCCCGGGGGTCGGCGATGCGGCGGTGGTCGCCCGGCCCGACCAGCACGGCGACCGCACCCTGGTGGCGTTCGTGCAGCCGGCCGACGGCGCCTCCCGGCCCGGGGAGGAGGAGCTGCTCGCGCACCTCCGGTCGGCGCTGCCGGCGCACATGGTGCCCCGCTCGCTGGTGGTGCTCGACCGGCTCCCGCTGAGCCCGAGCGGCAAGGTGGACCGCGGTGCACTGGAGCACCACGGGACGGGCGCACCCGACCGGGACGGCGTGGGGTGCGCCCCGCGCACCGCGGACGAGCAGCTGATCGCCGACGTCTGGTGCGACCTGCTGGAGCTGGACCGGATCGGGGTCGACGAGGACTTCTTCGACCTGGGTGGGCACTCCCTGCTGGCCAGCCGCCTGGTGGCCCGGGTGCGGTCGGCGTCGGGTCGCGAGCTGTCGCTGGCCGACTTCTTCGCCGCGCCCACCGTCGCGGGCACGGCGCAGGCGCTCGGGACGACCGCCGCCGGCCGGCCGGTGCTGCGCCCGGTCGCCCGGCCCGGGCGGCTCCCGGTGTCGATGGGTCAGCGGCGGTTGTGGTTCGTGGACGGGTTGTCGGCGGGGTCCTCGGACTACGTGGTGGTGTGGCCGTTGCGGTTGAGCGGTGTGCTGGACGTGGGTGCGCTGCAGCGGGCGGTGGAGGCGGTGGTGGCGCGGCACGAGACGCTGCGTTCGCGCTTCGTCCCCGTCGACGGNGTTGAGCGGTGTGCTGGACGTGGGTGCGCTGCAGCGGGCGGTGGAGGCGGTGGTGGCGCGGCACGAGACGCTGCGTTCGCGCTTCGTCCCCGTCGACGGGGAACCCACGACGGTCGTCGACCCCCCCGGGGCGGTCGACCTGACCCTGCTGGACGTCGGCTCGTCGCCGCACCCCGCCGCGGAGGTGTCGCGGGTGGTGGGGGAGGCGGGTCGGCGCCCGTTCGACCTGGCGGTGGGGCCGTTGACGCGGTGGTCGTTGGTGCGGGTGTCGGCGGTGGAGCACGTGTTGGTGGTGTCGGCGCACCACATCGTGTTC
>NZ_LMQC01000017.1 GCF_001424485.1 Modestobacter sp. Leaf380 | reverse complement strand
CCTCAGCAACCTCGAGATCATCCGCTGCCTCAAGCGCTACATCGCCCGCGAGATCCACCACGTCCTGACCACTTGACGAGGCATAGGAGCATCTCAGCCCACTGCCCGGGTCAGCTCCGGCGCGAGGTCACCCCGGTCGACGACCTCGACCCGCTCCAGCTCGAGCCAGTCGGCCATCGCCCGCAGCTCGGCCGCCAGCTCGTCGGCCACCGTCCCCGGCGCGGGGTGGCCGTCCTCCACGTGGGCCGCCTGGACGCGCAGCACCCCGGCCTGCCGGTCCGCCTTGAGGTCGACCCGTCCGACGAGGGCGTCGCCGAGCAGGAAGGGCAGCACGTAGTAGCCGTGCACCCGCTTGTGCGCCGGCGTGTAGATCTCCAGCCGGTAGCGGAAGCCGAACAGCCGTTCCACGCGGGGCCGCTCCCACACCAGCGAGTCGAACGGCGACAGCAGCGCGCGTGCCCGCGCCCGCCGGGGACGACGGGCGGCGGAGTCCAACCAGGCCGGGCGGCCCCACCCGTCCACCTCGACGGGCAGCAGCGCGCGGGACTCGACCAGCTCGGCGATCGCCGTCCGGGTCTCGAGCACCGACAGCCGGAAGTAGTCGCGCAGGTCGGTCTCGGTGGCCACGCCCAGGGCTCGGGCGGCGGTGACGACCAGCTCACGGATCGCGTCGGTACGCCCGGGGGTCGGGGTGGCCAGCACGGCGGCGGGCAGCACCCGCTCGGTGAGGTCGTACACCCGCTCGAACCCGGCGGTCCGGGACCGGGCGGTCAGTGCCCCGGTGAAGAACAGGTACTCCAGCGCGGCCTTGCCAGGGTGCCAGTTCCACATCTGCCCGGGGGTGTTCGGCCGCTCCTCCCCCAGCTCGCTGGCCCGGAGGGGACCACCCTCCCGGACCCGGTCCAACAGCTCGGCGACGTAGCCCGGCCGCTCCCGCTGCACCCGGGTCATCGAGCCCCACGCCTCCTGCTCGGCTGCGGCCATCCGCCAGCGCAGCAGGGGGTGCAGCCGCACCGGGAGGTAGGACGCCTCGTGCGCCCAGTACTCGAACACGTCGTGCCGCCGGCCGTGCAGGGCGTCCAGCAGCGGCCTCGGGTAGGCCCCCAGCCTGCTGAACACCGGGAGGTAGTGCGAACGGGACAGCACGTTGACCGAGTCGATCTGCACGACAGCCAACCGGTCCACCACGCTCCGCAGCTGCCGGGTGCCGACCACCACCGGGGGCCGCTCGTCCGCCAGCCCCTGCGCGGCGAGCGCGATCCGGCGCGCCAGGGCGGCAGACAGTCGTTCCACGGGTCGGTGCTCCACGGACCCGATCCTGCACCCGGGGTCCGACAGACCCTCCGTGCCCGGGGTGCCGCCCGCCCCGACGACCCCGCGCCTAGGGTGCGGGCGTGCAGCTGACCGGACGAGCCGAGTCCTCCGTCCGCCCCGCGGTCGCCGCCGACGCCACCGTCATCGCGCGCATCCAGGTGGTGACCTGGCGGACCGCCTACCGCTCCCTGCTGCCCGCGGAGGTGCTGGACACCTGGGACGACGAGGCCGTCACCGCCTCCTGGGAGTCCGCGATCACCGCGCCGCCCACCCCGGGGCACGGCGTGCTGGTCGCCCGGGAGGGCGAGGAGGCCGTCGGGTACCTGGCGTACGGCCCGGCCGAGCTCGGCGCAGGCGAGGCCTCCTCCCCGGAGGGCCCGTCCTCCGAGATCGCCGCCGTGGTGGTCGAGCCCCGCTGGGGACGACGAGGCCACGGCAGTCGCCTGGTGGCCGCCGCGGTGGACCTGTTGTCGGCGACGGGGACCAGGCGGCTGCAGACGTGGGTGGCGACCGGGGACACCGTCACCGCGAGTTTCCTGGCGTCGGCCGGCTGGGCAGCTGACGGCTGGAGCCGGACGCTGGACGCCGGCTCCACCGCCGTCCACGAACGTCGCTGGCACACCCTGCTCGGCGATCCTGCCGACGGCCCGCACGACCCCGGACACCACCACACACACGACGAGCACCCCCACGACGAGGCCACCCACGACCACCAGGACGGACCAGCGTGAGCTTCACCGGCTTCCCCGACGAGGGCCTCGTGTTCTACGAGGGTCTCGAGGCCGACAACAGCAAGTCCTTCTGGACCGAGCACAAGTCCACCTACGACGAGCACGTCAAGGTGCCCATGCAGGCGCTCGTCGAGGAGCTCGCGGCGGAGTTCGGGACCCCGAAGCTCTTCCGGCCCTACCGGGACGTGCGCTTCAGCAAGGACAAGACGCCGTACAAGACCCACCAGGGCGCCGTCCTGCACCTTCCCGGCGCCGGCGTGGGCGCCTGGTACGTGGAGGTCTCCGCGGATGGGCTGCAGGCGCGCGGGGGCAGTTGGCGGATGCAGCCCGACCAGGTCGAGCGCTACCGCCGAGCCGTGGACGACGACGTCCCCGGTGGGCAGCTGGAGCAGATCGTGGCGAAGCTCCGACGAGGTGGCATCACCGTCGACGGCGACCGGCTCAAGCGGACACCCCGCGGGTACGACGCCGACCACGTGCGGGTGGAGCTGTTGCGTCACAAGAGCATCCACGGCGGCCGGCACTGGACGCCGGAGGACTGGCTCGACAGTCGCGAGGTCGTCGCCCGGGTCCAGACCACGTGGCGGGCACTCGTCCCGTTGAACCAGTGGCTCGCGGACAACGTCGGCGCCACCACCGCACCTCCCGACCGCCGCCGCTGACCTCCTGGGTGCACGGGCATGTCAGGGGCCAGCTCGAGCTCCTGGGGGCCGGCGTCCCTCCTGTGCCGAGGGACAGCGCCGCCGAGACCGCCACACCGGCGAACGGCACCACGAGGCCGTGGAAGGTCGGTGAGGCCGGCACTACTCAGGTCACTGCCCAGGACACTCCTCGGGGCCGTGGCCCTCGGAGGCGCTCACCCGCATCCGGGCTTGTTCTGCGGCTGCGCGCCGGGCCCTCGACCCACGTCACGGCCGGCACGGACGCACGCACACCGGAACTCAGCGGATCAGTGGAGAATGGTCTGGGAATGCCGAAACGGGGCCACGACTGTGTCGTGACCCCGTTTCGGGAATGATGTCCGGCGGCGTCCTACTCTCCCACCCAGTCCCCCG
>NZ_LMQC01000016.1 GCF_001424485.1 Modestobacter sp. Leaf380 | reverse complement strand
GCAGGGAGCCGTCGGCCAGGCCGTCGACACCGTCGGGGTACCGCTCCCGGACGGCGGCCGCGAAGCCGTCACCGCGGGGCAGCACCACGTCGGCGCCCAGCGAGCGCACCAGCTCCTCGTCCTCGGCCTTGGCGTCGGCCACCACGGTCAGCCCGTCGACCTTGGCCAGCTGGACCACGTAGCCGCCGAACGCCCCGGCCGCGCCGGTGACGGCCAGCACCTGGCCCGGCTCCAGGGCCATCGAGTCCAGCGCCAGCCGGGCGGTGAGCCCGTTCATCGGCACCGTCGCCGCCGCGACGTCGTCCACACCGGCCGGCACCCGGACCACCGAGGCGGCCGGCAGCGCGATCTGCTCGCGGTAGCCGCCGTGCGCGCCCGAGGGCACCACGATCGCCATCACGTGGTCGCCGACGGCGAGGTCGGTGTCGGCGTCCGGGCCGATCTCGTCGACCACCCCGGCGACGTCCATGCCCGGGATCCACGGCATCTCCTGCGGGGCGCCCTCGCGCTGGGCGTACGTGCCGTTGCGCCCGTAGGTGTCCGTGGGGTTCACCGCCGCCGCCCGGACGGCGATCCGCACCTCACCGGGGCCCGCGTGCACCTCCGGGACGTCGAGGAGGCGCAGGGCCTCGGGTCCACCGAACTCGGTCACTCCGACAGCTCTCATACGGGGGACAAGGCGGCCCTGCGGCGACCGATTCCCGCACCCGGCGGTCAGCCGGCCAGGTGCCCCCACTCCTCCGCCAGGTCTGACCAGCGGCCGGTCGCCGCGACCCGGCCGCCCTCCAGCACCACGACGTGGTCGGCGAGCGCCAGCGCCGCGCGCTTGGCCGTGGCCCCCACGACGGTGGCGCCGCGCTCCCGCAGCGCCGCCCACAGCTCCAGCTCGGTGCGCGCGTCCAGCGCGGAGGACACGTCGTCGGCGAGCACCAGCTCGGCGTCGGTGGCCAGCGCCCGGGCCAGCGCCAGCCGCTGCACCTGCCCACCGGACAGCCGCACCCCGCGGTGGCCGACCAGCGTGCCGACCCCGCCGGCGGCGGACACGTCGGTCTCCAGGCGGGCGGCGGCGAGCGCCCCGTCGACCTCGCGGGCGTGGCCCAGCGCGATGTTGTCGGTGATCGTCCCCGACAGCACCCGCGGCACCTGGGCGACGTGGGCCACCTGGCCCGGCCGCAGGAACAGCTGCGGGTCGTCGACGTCGGTGTCGTTCCAGCGGATCGAGCCCTCGTGGTCCACCAGCCCGGCGAGCGCGGCCAGCAGGCTGGACTTGCCCGACCCGACCCGGCCGACCAGCAGCATGAGCGACCCGGCGGGCACGTCCAGGTCCACCCCGGAGACCCCGACGGTGCCGTCGTCGTGCACCGCGGTGACCCCGGTCAGCCGCAGTCGGCGCAGCGGCACGCGGTCGCCGTCCGGCGGGGCCGGGGCGCTGCCGGCGACCAGGTCGACCCCCGGCGGGACGGCGACCAGGTCCTCCCGGCCGGCCAGCCGGGTCGCCTCGCGCAGCCACACCCCGGCGATCGGGCGCTCGACCACGGCAAGACCCGCCGTGATGCCGTACCAGCCGAAACCGCTGACCGCGGTGCTCACGGTGAGCGCGGTCGCCAGGTCCCAGGTGCCGGTCAGGTGCAGCGCCCAGGAGGCCACGATCGCCAGCTGCACCAGCAGCACCGGCGCGCCCTCCAGCAGCGTCCGGATCCGGGTCTCCCGCACGGTGGCGGCGACCCGGCGGGCGTCCACCTCGTGCAGGTGCCGGCGCACGTGCCCGGTGGCGGCGGCCAGCTTGACCGTGCGCACCGCCTCCAGCGAGGAGGCCAGCTGCCGGCCGAAGACCGCGCGCTGATCGCCCGCCAGCCGCCCCGCGCGCCCGGCCGCGGGCGCACCCAGCGCGGCGACCAGGACCGAGCCGACGATGATGCCGCCGGCGACCAGGCCGGCGACCGGCTGTCCGGTGACCACGACGGTGAGCGCGGTGGCGCTGAGGCCCAGCACGACGTCGATCCACCGGTCGGTGAGGTTGAGCAGCCGGTCGGAGTCCAACGCCCGGGCCGTCACCTCCCCCGGCGGGGTGCGGGCCAGCCGGCGCTGCTCGGTCTGCCCGCGCAGCACCGCCAGCCGCAGGCGCAGGGTCACCCCGGTCCACCACAGCGGGAACCAGCGGAACGCCCAGCCGACGAAGAACGAGGACACCACCAGCGACACCGCCAGCGCGACCGCCGTCCCCCGCGGGCCCTCGCCCCGCTCCAGGCCGGCCACCAGGTCGCCCCACAGGGCACCGGTGAGCACCCCGTAGGTGCCGGTGAGCGAGGCCAGCCAGAACGTCAGGCAGGCGGTCAGGCCCCAGGCGGGGTGCGCGAAGACCGCCCGGACGACGGTGCGCGCCAGCCGCACCCGTGGCGCCCGGGGCTCCGGCCGGGGATCGCGCCGGTCCGTGCGGGCAGCCGCCAGGCCCGCGTCGGCGACCGGGCCCACCTCGGGCTCCGGCGCAGCCGCGTCCAGGGTGCCGGCCGAGCCGGCGGCGACCAGCAGGTCGCGGAAGGGGCCCAGCGTGGTCGCCAGCTCCGTCCGGGGACCGTGCTGCACGACCCGCCCGGCGTCCAGGACCGCGACCGAGTCGCACCAGCGGGTGGTGCCCAGCCGGTGCGCGACGACGACGCCGGTGCGGTCGCGCAGCAGCCGCCGGGCCGCGCGGGTGACCAGCTCCTCGGTGGCCGGGTCCATCCGGGCGGTGGCCTCGTCGAGCACCACCACCCGCACGTCGCGCACCAGCAGCCGGGCGAAGGCGACCAGCTGCTCCTGCCCGGCGGACAGGCTGGTGCCGCGCGGGCCCAGCTGGGTGTCCAGCCCGTCGGGCAGCGACTCGACCCAGGAGGTCAGCCCCAGCTCGGCGACGGCGGCCTCGACCCGGGCCCGCGGCACGTCGGCGAACAGGGTGAGGTTCTCGGCCAGCGTCGCCGCCAGCAGCTCGGTGCGCTGGGTGACCACGCCGACGCCGGCGCGCAGCTGCTGCAGGTCGGTGTCGACGACGTCCCGGCCGCCGATCGACACGGTGCCCGCCGGCGGCTCCACCGCGCGGGACAGCAGCTTGGCCAGCGTGGACTTGCCGGCCCCGCTGCGGCCGACCAGCGCGCAGGTCGTGCCGGCGGGCACGACCCAGTCGTCCACGCGCAGGTGGAAGGGCTCCGTGTGGCCCTCGTTGCGGTAGGCGAAGTCCAGCCCGCGCACCTCGATGGTGCTGTCGGTGGCCGACAGCGCGGCGCCGCCGGTGGGCTCGGGTGCGGTGCCCATCAGCGTGCGGATGCGGGTCAGGGCGCCCAGGCCCTCGTGCATCTCGGGCAGGTGGTGGTTCACCTCGTCCAGCCGGCCGACGAACGTGGTGACCAGCAGCCACAGCGTGACCAGCGTGGCGACGTCGAGCGTGCCGCCGTCGACCAGGGCGATCGCCAGCAGCGCCAGGGCGGCGAGCAGCCCGTGCAGGACCAGCCCGCTGCGCAGCGCCACCCGCGAGGCCACCTTCGAGGTGCGCCCGTTGCGGCGGAGGATCTCCGCCGACCGCTGGGAGAACTGGGCCAGCACGTGCGGTTGCCCCAGCGACGTGCGGACGTCGTCCCGGCCGGCGACGGCCTCCTCGAGCTGGGCCGCGCCGTCGGACCAGGCCTCCTCCTCCACCGTCTTGGACCGGGCGAGCTCGGGGGTCAGCCGGCGCACGGCGGCGAGCACCAGCGCAGCGACCAGCGGGAAGGCGATCCAGGCCGGCCACCAGACCAACCCGGCGGCCACCCAGGCGAGCACCGAGCGCAGCACCGCCCGGCCCATCGCCCAGCCGCTGATCCGCAGCAGGGTGGCCAGCTGCCGGGTGTCGTCGTCCACCCGGTCCAGCAGCTCTCCCACGCCCTGGCCCTCCAGCGTGGTCAGCGGCTGGTGCAGGACGGCGTCGAGCAGGTCGGCCCGCAGGACGCCCTCGGCCCGGCCGACCGCGGTGGCGAACAGGGTGCGGCCGACGACCTCGCCGGCGGCGGCCACCACGAGCAGGGCGGCCAGGACCACGACCAGCCCGAGGGTCGGCCCCTCGGCGATGCGCCCGGTGACCACCGTGCCGACGGTCTCGGTGAGCGCGGCCAGCACCGCGAGCACCAGCGCGACGGTGCTGCCGGGACCGGCCAGCCGACGCCAGCCCAACGCCGCGTGCTGCCCCACGTGCCCACCTCCCCCGTGCCCGCCCCGACCACCGGGACCCGACCGCACGGTAGAGGGACCCTCCGACGGTCCGCGCCTGGTTTTCCTGCCGGACGGCGCGGCCGCCGGGGGCTCAGCGCCTGCTGGCGTAGGTCTTCAGCAGACCCCGGCTGATGATCGTCTTCTGGATCTCGCTGGTGCCCTCGCCGATGAGCAGGAACGGCGCCTCGCGCATCAGGCGCTCGATCTCGTACTCC
>NZ_LMQC01000015.1 GCF_001424485.1 Modestobacter sp. Leaf380 | reverse complement strand
CCGGAACTCCGGCGGGAACGGCTTGGGCACGCTTCTGATCCTTCCAGCGAGACCCGAGGTCTCACAGGCAAGGAGTCAACCGAACCCGGGGCAGTCCCATGTGATCGGCTGCGCGACTCAGTCACTACACGGTCACCTAATGGGCTAGACGATTGCCGCCGCCACAAGGAGACCCCGCTGTAGGCATGTTCCAGCCCAGTCGACCTAACCCGATCAATACCACCCTTGACACGGGCGACTATTCGACAAGAGGCGAGGATGCCCCGCCTCAGTCACCTGGGTCAATCGAAGTCATCCGGATCCGGCCACGTACACCAGGCCTCAAACGCGGCCTCAAGGAGAGGGTTTTTCTTGAACGGATAGCCTTGGACTGCTGGAAGAAAGTCAATGCCGCCCATCTCGGTCCTGGGCGCATCCAGCAGCGCGGCGCCAACGCCAACCTCACCTATGGCATGCGTTAGCAGCTCTTCCAGGTCGTGCGCTCCCAACACACCTACGGGAATTCCGCCCTGCAACCAGCTCACTCCATCGAGGCCCGTTTGGCGCAGGTGGAAGGGCTCCAGCGTGACAACCATTCCAAGGCGCGGGCGGTCAGTCGGAATATGGGCAAACGCTGGGTGGTGATCGACAATAAGCCGCTCGGTATTGAGGATCTGCTTATAAGCTTGGCCCACCTTTCTCTTTGCGTCCCCCACGGCGTCGACCTTTCCGGACCGGTAATCAATGGTTGGGCGGGCCGTTTTCACTTCGACCAACACAACCACTTCAGGAAAGATCCAGAAGTAGTCGCAGCTCTTCTTGGCATTTTTCCCTTCCCAGTATTCGACCTCTGGTTCCACTATGGCTGCTTCAAGCTGACTTAGCTGACTCCCCACATAGCGCTCGAACATCTCCCCAAGCGCATCAGAAAAGGCCGACCCCACACTTTCCATGCCAATGAAGTAGAGTCCGGACGGGCTCACGCGATCAATCAGAAAGTGGGGAACGGGCCCTAGAAAGTGGCCGGCCAAGCTGATGAGCGGGCGTCTCTGCAGCGAGTTAGGTGACCACTTCTCGCGCTGCGGCAACTCCATCGACTGAGTCCACCTCACGTGGCCCTCGAGCGAGTCCGCAAAGTGTCGGTCGATGGCGCCCAACGTCCTACCTGGCCCAATCTCCCCAAGAACGATATCTACAGCCGCCCCCTGGATTTCCTCCCGCGAAATGACCCCACTGGCACCAAGTAAGGTTGCGTGCAGAAAGAATCCGATTCGCATAAAGTCATCGAAGGACACCCCTAAGATTTCGGTCCAATCAGACGGAGTCAAGGCATTGGAGACTCCCACCGCATGGTCGACAAATAGGCTGTATGAGCGAGCAAGATTCTCGTGGGGCGAGTACTGCTCAGCAAACTGCTCAAAAGCCATTTTTCGAAGCAGCGAAGAGAACCTGTCGTCTCCGCTTGGCAAAGCAAGGTCAGGATCTTCTAGATTGACGAACTGCGAACATAGCGACCGGAGGTCGTTGTCAACAGGCGGATTACCACGGTGGTCACTCGCATTGGCCAAGATCGTACGAGCCACCCCCGCTAGGGCAAACGGTTGAAGGGCAAGGTCCCGCGGCGGTTGGTCGACCCTCTCCAGACGCGACCATTCGCGCTCGGCAGACATCTGCGCAATGAGTCGAAGCGTGTCGGACCGCGGGTAACGCCGGACGAGCCGCCTGAATTCTTCATAAGTGGTCGGCGGGGGCGGCGGGGGTAATACCCCTCTAGCAAAACGAATCTTCATCATATCCCGTTAAGATCGTGACGAAATGGATTGGTTGCTGTTTGCCCGGTCTGGTCTAGCGACCCCGGATCCAGTCCTCATCAGGCTCGTACTCGAAGGCCTCGATTGGGTCAAGATCGAGGTCCAACTCAACTTCTTCTGGAAAACCTGCAGCTTGCAGCTCGTCGCCCTCAAGCTCCAACCCACAAACCGGACAGACAAACTCGTATGGCCATGCCAGGGGCTCAACGTAGGGGTTGCCCCCGTCATCCCATTGCACAGGACCGCGGTCCACCCCGCAAAGCAACCATCCCTGTTGCTCGCATACCGGGCACGCCGCAGCCTCTTCATGCTCTGCCATCACGGTCTTACGGCCGGAGAGCGACGCAAGCACTACCGCCCGTCCCGCCTTGTCGAGCGGGCCGAGCAGAAGGTCCAGCCTGATGCGCGCAGCAGCCTGTTTTCTCGCGACGGCCTGCTGGCTGGCCGTGGCCGCCTCGTCGAGGAGCCCGGCTGCCAGCGCTACTAGCGAGCTCCCCCAGAAGCTCGCCGCATCTGTCCCCCTTACAACTACAGCGCTTTCAACAAATCTCAATAATTCGATGACAGCCTTGCGTAGGTCGTCAATTTCGACCAAAGCCATATGCGCTGACGCGTTACGGACACGAAAAGTCAACGAATCTACCGGGCGCCAGTTGAGACTGGGATGCACGTGGTTGGCGGCCGCCACAGCCTCGACCGCGAAGATTGATTTGACCTCAGTGGGCGTCTTGCGCGCAAGAGAACCGTGATCCGTCAGGTGGAGCAGCGAATCACGGTCCCCCCGATCACCGAGTAGCGCTGGGCTGATATCGGCCACGAGCGCCTTACTCAAAAGTTCAACAGCGCAACCTACCGAGATTGCAGCGAGCTGTTGATCCATGGTGTTGTCGGCGCCGAAGGTCGAGAGAGCTCGTCGCGCGTGCGCCTGCCCCGACGACCAGAGATGATCCGGCAACTCAGCGTGAACAATCTTCCCCGACCCTGTCGGCCAACGCGAGCCGCCAGGGACCCTAGCCCCGCCCGGGCCTTTGGGGCTAGATGCACTCATCACTCGCCCATCCGTACGCTCGGCTCCGATAGACGTTGCACCGAATTCCGACCTGCTGCATGCGAGACCAGATCCCCCATGGCATGACCCTACCTTCGGCGCGCGGCAAATCGATGCCCTGCTGTGTCAACCCGCAAAAAATCACGAGCGCTCGGGGCCAGACCCGCGATTCCACAACTGGCCTCTAGGTGAGGCCCATGCCCGATGCTGCAGCAGCTTGGCGTAATCCACCCGCGCGAGACCCGTGCAGTGCTGGCAGCCGATAAGATACCGGCGTGACGCTTAGAGATCCTGACCGGGACGAAACGAACGCGTTCGGGAAAGTACGAACGAGTCAAACCGGGGGTGCGCCACGAATTCAGCCAGATCGTCTTTCAAGCGATATGCGTGCCGCATGCGTGCCGCTAAGACTTCTGCCGACAGTCCTCTAGCCTGACTGTGCGCGCTCGCAGCAATAGCACTGACGCGACCATATAGCTTGCCGCTCGGCAGTTCCCCGGGCGCGATGTCTGCGAGTATCCCGAGCAGCTCCGTCCGCCAGTCCGCGGTTTCTGCAACAGCGTCAAACGAGTCGCTCGCCTGGCCCCACCAAACGGTCCGACCATGATGGTGCGCCAGTCCCGACAGGTCGAAAACTCGTTCCAGTCGCCGGGTGTCTAGTTCATCGCCACGACTAAAGCCCGCGTGCCGAGTCTCCGGCGATCTGTACGTACTGGCCACCCGTGTACCAGCGCGGTCTAATAGCGCAAAAATATGGCCAGGAGGCAACATAGCGGCAAGCGATCTGACCCCAGCATCTCGCGAGACTTCCGCGAGCTCTAATTGCTCAAGCATTTCTGGCACAGGGAGCCCCGCCAGGCTTTTCAAGAACCGCAATGGCACTAGAACCCGAGCCGAGAAGGCATCGGCTTCACGCTCTAGGGCTTGGGTACCCGCATCTGCTTCTCGCTCCGGATCGCCCAACTCTGCCGGGTGACAGCTGATGGTCCCGGCGTGCCACGCGAGCATGAGGTGCCCAAACTCATGCCCCAGCGTAAATCGAGTTCGCACCTCCGCTGGACGAATGTTTAACGCCAGTAGAGGCCTAGGGCGCTCCCCTCTCAGCCCGTACATGACGGCATCACAATCAACGTCGACCCCGAAGTCGCGGTCAACAATGTCGGCGTGCGCTTGGACCAAAGCCCGGATGTCGATTGGCGGCGTCAGATCCAAGTCGGAGACAGTCAGATCAGCAAGCGTCTGGGCGGCCTTGAGCAGCGGCGTTTGCGATGGACTCAAGAGTCGGAAGGGGGGTGAGATTCACGGCCGAGGATGCCGTCCGCTGACAGCATCTCCCAAACACGTTGAACGTCTGCCGTTGCGCCTCTAGCGGCTAACCCGTAATCGTGCTGCGGTCGCAACCGCATCTCACCGAACGTCACCCCCTCTGTGCGTGCCAGCACAATGAGGCGCAGGTCGGCGGGCCTTCTCCGTACGGCCTCAGCCTCATCCGGGTAGAGAAAGCGCTCCGGATCGGCGGTCACCACTTGGGTAAGGTCGGGATAACTTAGCCAGCCCAGGGTCGCCGCAGAGACGGGGTCGGCTTCGATCAGGGCAGCCCGCGACGCAGCATCTGGTCCGTCTGCCGATCCCTGGGCCGCTGCTTGCAGCTGCACACGAGCCTCGTGGTGCAGCTTGCGATCGCCGGTGAGCGCGGCATACGTCAGCAGCTCCTCGGCGTCATACGCCGCAACTTCGGCAGCAGTGCGCTCCATGCCGTGATCACCTCCCCACCCGAGTATGTCCTAGTCAACCCCAGCATGCCGACATTTCCGGGCCGCATCTGCTAGGCAGCCACCCCCAGGCAGTCGAAGGTGCCATCACCCTCGACGAGACGCGCCGTCGCGCCGCTGGTGTCCACCACGCCCCAGCCCGCAACGCTTCCCGTACGCAGGGCCGCCACGAGAGCGGCCCTCGGCACCCCAACCTTCGATCGGATGACACTGAGCGGGACGTACCGACCCCCCGGCTTCACGGCCCGATCCATGGCCCGCGAGACACAGATTTCGACGGGACACTCAGACATCAAAATGAAGACGTCTCGGCCCGTGCTGGCCAGACGATTAACGACCTCCGGCAAGTGGCTGGGGCTCCCGACCACGTCGACCACCACGATGCCCCCGATCGCCTCGACCCTCTCCTGAAGGCCACCGCCGACCGGATAACCGAAGCCTCCGTAAGTCAGTACCTGGGTCTCCTCCTGCAGGACGCCAGATCCCAATCCCGACGCGTACTCGGGGAATGACGTTCTAACCTCGTCCGCGTCACTCACCGCCGCGGGCATCGTGACCTCTGCATGCGCTAGCACCAGTGGCCGCAACCCACTTGTCTTACCAGATCCAGGAAGACCCATTGTGATGTAAACAGCACTGGATGCGGTCGAGGGCACACCAGTCGAGTCCGTGAGGCGCAGCAAGAGCTCTTCGTGCAGCTTCTCCCGCTCACCCGCCCAGCCATCTTCGTCACGGTAGACGTCGGCCGTCGCTACGAAATTCGCACCGGCCGCCACATTCAGGAGCAAGCCTCTGCGGAGTGCTGGCCGCGTCTGCAGGAACGACCGCTGCGGCTCGTCTTGAGCCGCCCACCACAACTTCTGGTAGCTCAACACCGCGGCCTCGCGCTCAGCAAAGCGGCTTACCAAATCCCCGTTGTCCGTCAAGGACCCCTCCCCCGTCGAGCGTTCTGAAGAACGTAGCGGAATGTCCTGCCGCCCCAGAGGGGGTGACGCGGCTGCCTTTCTGTACAGGTCACGAGCGTGGTCTTGCCCGCCTGGGTGCCCCCGCTGACCAGGATGTTGAGCCCCGCGGCGACGGCGGCCTCCAGGAACCGGGCGACCTGCGCGGTGAGGGTGCCCAGGGCGACCAGCTCGTCGAGGCTGTGGGCCTGGAGCACGAACTCGCGGATGTTCACCGCCATGTGCCGGCGCGTGATGTCGGGGATGACCACGTGCAGCCGGGAACCGTCGGGCAGCGTGGCGTCCACGAACGGTGTCGACATGTCGATCCGTCGACCCGAGGAGCGCAGCATCCGCTCCACCAGGTCGGCCAGCTCGCCGGCGCCCAGGATCGTGATGGTCAGCTCGCTGCGACCCCGGCGGGCGACGAAGACGCGGCCGGGCTCGTTCACCCAGATCTCCTCGACCTCGGGGTCGTCCAGCCACCGCTGCAGCGGGCCGAACCCGGCGACCCGGTCCAGCACGTCGCGCACCACGGCGTCCGGGTCGCCGATGGGCGGCAGGGCCGAGGACAGCGACCGCTCGGCGTACTCGACGACCACGTCGCGCACCAGCAGCCGGACCGGCGCCGGGTCGGTGAAGGGGTCCAGGCCGCGGCGGCGGATGAGCTCGCGGACCTCGCCGTCGACGACGTCCAGTGCGGTCGACACGCTCGCCACGACACCCCCCGGGAGACCCGCTCGACGGACATCGAGACTGGCGGGGAATCTAAGTGCTCGAGGCGCTCCGTGGGGTCTGACCTGGGCTTCTGTGGACAACCACCCACGGTGACCACCCGAACGGGTGTAGTCCCGGGTCACACCCGATCACCGGCTCAGCGGGTCTCCGCCACGCAGCGCGACGACGCGGCCGAGGACGCCGTGCAGGACCTCCGACGCCAGGACGGGGGCAGGGGCCCGGCGCCGTCGGTGGAGACACAGTGACCCGTGTCAGTCGGGGCGAACCAGCCGCGAGGCGTCCGACCCCGACACACCGGCACGGCCGGTACGAAGCGGGGCCGGACGACCACGGTGCGCAATCGGATCGCGCACCAGGAGCCCGGTCAGCCGAAGTCGAGCACCAGCCGGCCGCGCACGCCACCGGCCTCCAGCCGGCGGTGCGCCTGCGCACCCTCGGCGGCCGGGACCACCGCGGCCACCCGCGGTGTCAGCCGGCCGGCCTCCACCAGCTCGCGCAGCCGGTCCAGCGCCGCGTGCTCCTGGGCCACCTTCGCCACGAACACCGGGAACACCCGCAGGCCCCGCGACCCGTCGCCGCGGTAGCCGCGCACCGTGGTCACCGCGCCGCCGTCCTTGACGGTCAGCCGAAGTCGAGCACCAGCCGGCCGCGCACGCCACCGGCCTCCAGCCGGCGGTGCGCCTGCGCACCCTCGGCGGCCGGGACCACCGCGGCCACCCGCGGTGTCAGCCGGCCGGCCTCCACCAGCTCGCGCAACCGGTCCAGCGCCGCGTGSTCCTGGGCCACCTTCGCCACGAACACCGGGAACACCCGCAGGCCCCGCGACCCGTCGCCGCGGTAGCCGCGCACCGTGGTCACCGCGCCGCCGTCCTTGACCGCGGGCAGCACGGCGGCGTCCTGCAGGGAGCCGTCGGCCAGGCCGTCGACACCGTCGGGGTACCGCTCCCGGACGGCGGCCGCGAAGCCGTCACCGCGGGGCAGCACCACGTCGGCGCCCANGCAGGGAGCCGTCGGCCAGGCCGTCGACACCGTCGGGGTACCGCTCCCGGACGGCGGCCGCGAAGCCGTCACCGCGGGGCAGCACCACGTCGGCGCCCAACGAGCGCACCAGCTCCTCGTCCTCGGCCTTGGCGTCGGCCACCTGTCAGGGACCGGGTCGCTCATGGGGTGTGTGAGCGACCCGCCAACCATCCCTTACGTCCAGGACGCGAGAAGCCCGAGCGTCAGTCGCGTTCATCGCAAAGCCCACGCGCAGCTAACGCGATGCGCGCGCAGCCTGGGCGCCCCTCGTCCTCCACAGGAATCCCCCGTGGACCGGCGCACCCAGTGCTAGGCCCATTAAGACGGCATACAGGTCATCCTCTGCCCCGATGCGTCAAGACGCATACAGGCGACAGGCGACGACACCATATTCAATGGGCTGCATTCATCTACACATTCAATGGGCTGCATTCATCTACATTCAATGGGCTGCATTCATCTACACATTCAATGGGCTGCATTCATCTACACGCCTCTTGGAAGTTGATGGAAACGTTTGCTTTCTGTCTTGTTGTGAGTTTGGCCTCATATGTCTTGACCGGCAACGCAAACCTCACCCAGGGTCACGCCAGCTGCTTACAGCTGTCAGTGCTCGTATCGACTCTGACCCGTAGCGCGTCGACGAAAGACGGTCTGCCATGCCTGCTTCCGGCCCAAACAGAACTCGACCCCCTCGTTGGGAGACGTCCTTCCGCAGCAAGCGACACCGAGCGGCCCCCCTGGCGTTCTTGCTCTTCACGCCGATGGTCGTGGGTGTCGTAACCGCACCTCAGGCGACCGCCGCACCGACGGCGAGCTCCATCTCGACCGTCGCAGCAGCGGTCGAGATGGCGAATGAGCTCCTCGCTGCGAACGCCCTGGCGCAGGAAGCGTCACTTGCAGTGACCTACGAACCAGACGAGTTGCACATCATCACTCAGATCAGTCTGCCAGCAGAGATGCTCGAAGAACTCTCAGCTTCGTTTCCGGGTGTTTCAGTGGAAGTCGATCGACCTGACTACTCCGTAGAAGAGCTGAACGAGGAAGCCGCACGCATCGGCTCCCTCCCGGGCATCTCTTGGGTTGGACCCAACGCAGATTACTCCGGGCTGGATGTGGGCGTTGTGGAGGATGCCTCAGCGGCTGCAATCGAGACCGACGAGCCTATCGTCACCGTGGACTCCGCAGCGGAGTCGCTGTCCGAGTTTCCAGTGGAAGTCATCGAAGCCGAGGTGCTCGATTCGGCCAACAGGAGTAATGACAGCAGGCCAGTCAACGGTGGCTCGCTGCTCTACAACGCAGGGGCTCAGCAAGCATGCACGGCAGGCATCGGCGTCTCGTATGCCAACGGCACTCGATTTGGATTTACGACAGCCGAGCACTGTGCCCCTGGCGCGTGGACTGGCTGGGGCTCTGGTGCAGCGGCGGGGTCAAGTGATCCGTCAGCCGTCAGCCGAGCCAACGACATCCGTGTCGTGCAGGCTTCGACCACCACGAACTTGGCCTGGATCGGTGCCTGGAATTCGACTTCGTCGCGAAAAGTTTACCGCGCGGCATCTGCACCGGCCAACGGTCAGGCAATCTGCACGGGAGGGGGAGTAAGTGGCGAGCGTTGCGGGGCCCAGTATGTAAGGGGGACGAACATGTACGCAACGGTCGATGCTGCACGTCGCGGCCCGGGCTTTTGGATCTTGAACGAAACCGTGTCCGGTGGTGCCCAGGTGTGCGCGGCACAGCCCGGCGATTCCGGCGGGCCTGTGTACAACTACACATCCGACGGTCGCCTCGACGTGCGCGGCCTGATCAGCGCCGTGGATCCCAGCTTCTCAACGATCAGGTGTGCTGGGAATCCGTCCTTCCCCGCGCTTCCTCGACCGAAGTCACCAAGCTCCCGCGCTTTTGCGGTGACGATTGCTCCGGCTCTAGCGTCCGTGGGGGCGGTGCCACGTATCGGATGAGCTAGGTCCGACGAGGGTGCCTACAGGAATTTGGCTGCGGGCGCCCTCGTCGACCACCGGTCAAGACTCACCCACACTGTCGCCTCATCGCTGCGACAGCGCCCGGCTGCGCGATCGCCCTGGCTTGCCATCACGCAGGCGTCATACCGCGGTCATGCGGAAACGTCCACGCAAAGACCACATCCTCGCCATCTAGTGCCGCAAATCCGTCTACGACTGATCCCGCGACGAAGATTGACTTGATCCTGCGCACCGGGTCGAATTCTAGTACTCGATCGATAAAAGTAAAGTCAGGACAGTCGACCTCGATCCCTGGAAAATTTTCTTTGCTCGTTCGTTGCCTCAAAGAGGCGCACGTGTCAAGAGCGGACTGATGCAAGACCATTATTGCCTCAGCGCCAGAACCCATTTCGACCCGAAGAGCGCGAGTGTGAGTTGTCTCGTCGCTTCGCTCCAGACTCGCCCACAAGTTGGCACGTTCGCTTGCTGAGAGTGATGTCATCGTTCGACTCTAACCCAGAACAGGGCGCGCTACCGATGGAATCGCGCCCCGGCTCCCTACTCGACACATCGCGAGCGCTAACAGACATTTGCTTTGAATAACTGTTCGCCATGACCCTTCTCGGAGGAGTCAATTCCGGTCGCAAACGCCCCGAGCTGGTGGCGTCGGTGGCGCCAGTGGGCACCGCGCAGTCTTCCCCCCCAGCTCTTGACCGGCACTGGTGAAGTCACTCCTGGGCCTCGGAGCGGATAGCACTCCCTACCCCGCGCGTCACGGCTCGGTCAGCCGAAGTCGAGCACCAGCCGGCCGCGCACGCCACCGGCCTCCAGCCGGCGGTGCGCCTGCGCACCCTCGGCGGCCGGGACCACCGCGGCCA
>NZ_LMQC01000014.1 GCF_001424485.1 Modestobacter sp. Leaf380 | reverse complement strand
CAACAGCGCCACCGAGAGCCGCCGACAGATCTCAGCCAAGACAGCAACCGCGTCGGTCAGCACACCGGGTCAGACGACCCCCGATGACGCCGCCCCCATCCTCACTGTCAGCCCCGCAGCACGTTCAGGCCCCGGCAGGAGGGGCAGCGCAGCAGACCGTCGAGGTCCCCGGGGCGGTGGCTCCAGGCCAGCACCGTCCCGCACCGCCCGCACACCAGCGTGTGGTCGAGCGCGTCACCGCGGGGCACGGAGGTCAGCACCCGCCGCCCCGCGGCCTGCTCGACCACCGGGAGCGCGTGGCTGCGGGCGCCGGCGGCGACCTCGGCGTCACCGGCCGCATCGTCCTCGGGCCAGCCCCAGCTGTGGCCGTAGGGCACCCGGCCCTCCGACCGGGCCGCCATCAGCGCCTCGTTGAGTGCATGGGCCGCGACGTCGCGCTGGACCGCGACCGCCGACCGGGGCGCGGTGTCGGGGCGGCCGCTGGGGACCCCGGCGGTGAGGTAGTCGTCGAACTCCCGCAGCGACCACGCGCCACCGAGGGCCAGGTAGTCGATCCACAGTCGCCGGGAGGTCGTGTCGCACGTCGAGCGGGCCTCCGAGGGCGAGAGGCTGCGTGGGGGCACGTCCAGCTCCTGCTCCGGGGTTCGAGACCGCCGAGGTCTTCGACATCCGGAACGCTATCGGCACCCACCGAGTCGCGCAGTGCGAGCGGGGCCGGCCCGGTGGCCGACCCCGCCCGACGTCAGCGCCGGGCCGGGCCCGTGGTCGGGTCGGGCTGCGAGCGGGTGCCTTCGGTGCCGACGACGGCGTGCCCGCCGTCCCCGGCCCAGAAGAAGCGGTGCAGCAGCGCGGCCGCGACCGCGCCGACCAGCGGCACGACCAGGAACAGCCACACCTGCTCCAGCGCGGTACCGCCGGAGAGCAGGGCCACGCCCAGGCTGCGGGCGGGGTTGACCGAGGTCCCGTCGACAGGCACGGCGACCAGGTGCGCGACGACCAGGGCCAGGCCGATCGGCACCCCGGCGACGGCGGCGTTGGAGGTCCGCGCGGTCGCGGCGAGCACGGTCAGCACCAGGAGCGCGGTGAGCACGAACTCCACGATCAGCGCCGCCCCGATGCCGTAGCCGCCCGTGGAGGCCTCGCCCCAGCCGTTGGTGCCCAGGCCGTCGGCGGACAGCGAGAACGTCGGGTCGGCGGACCGGATGCCGTAGACGACGCCGGCGCCGAGCAGGCCGCCCAGCAGCTGGGCGACGACGTAGACGCCGGCGGCAGCGGGCTCGATGCGCCTGGCCACGAGCGCGCCGAGGGTGACGGCGGGGTTGACGTGGCAGCCCGAGACCGGGCCGATGGTGAAGGCGAGCACGAGCAGGGTCAGACCGAAGGCCAACGCGATGCCGACGGTGCCGGTGTCCGGCGCTGCGACGGCGGTGCCGACACCACCGACGACCAGCAGGGCGGTGCCGAGGAACTCGGCGACGCCGCGGACCGGCAGCGCCGGCTGGGCGGCGACGTCGGCGCTCACGCGCCGCGCCGGCCGCTGGCGGCGTCGGTGGCCGCACCGGACGCACCGCGGGCGCCCTTGCGGGCCACCCGGCCGGTGAGGTCACCGGCCTTGGTCAGGCCGCGGGACAGGTTGCTGGGTCCGCGGCGGGACTCCAGCTGACGGCCGGCACCGCGCAGGAGTCGGGAGACGAGGGGGACGGCGACGGTCAGCAGCACCCAGGTGCGCAGACGGGTCGAGAGCAGGGCCCACACGGGGATCGTTCCTCCAGGGAACAGCGGTCAGGGACACCACGGCGACGCCGGGGTGCTGGTGCGGTGCCGGTGCTGGCGGGTCAGTCCGGCCGGTGGACGTCGAACAGCCGGTCCAGGCCGGTGACCCGCAGGGGGCGCAGCACGGCACGGTCGGTGGCCCACAGCGGGAGCCGGGTGCCGCGCTCCTCGGCCAGCTCGGCGAGCAGGGCCAGGCCGGGGCTGCCCAGGAAGGTCACCTCGCGGGCGTCGACGGCGTGCACGTCCAGCGCCGGGGGCCGCTGCGCGGTCCAGGTGCGGCAGAGCCGGGTGTCGACGTCGCCGGTGAGGACGAGGACGCCGTCGTCGACGGTGATGCTGCCGTGCGGCAGGGCGACCGTGAGCACGATCTCGGCTCCGGGGGCCAGCACGGCGGGGTCGGCGGGGGTGGTCACCGCGGGCCCGGTGGTGCCCTCCCCGCGCCCGGGGACGGCGGGGTCCAGCGGGCGCGGGGAGGTCATCGGGGTGCTGTCGTGCCGTGGGCGGGTGGTCAGTCGCCCAGGCCCGCGCGGTCCACCTTGCGGTGGAAGCGCATGCCGGCCAGGCCACCGAGCATCGCACCCACGAGCGCCACACCGGCGACGGCGAGGGCCACGACGACGGCGGTCGTGGTCAGGTCGCCCTCGTTGACGGGGAGCCGCGGGAAGGCGTTGAGCCGACCGAGGACGTCGTACTGGTCACCGGCGACGGCGGCCAGCACGGCCACCACGACGGCGATGACGACGGCCCACACCCAGACGGCGATGCCCTGGCGGAAGCCGTGGAAGCGGGCCATCCGGCCGGCCACGTAGCCACCGCTGTAGTAGCTGAGGAAGAGGATGACCAGCAGCGCGATGCCACCGGCCCAGCCGACGGTGGAGGGGTCGGCGGCGGCCTGGTCGGCGGCCTCGGCGAGGTTCGTGTCGGTGGCCAGGCCGACGGCGGTGCCGGCGCCGGCGACCAGCGCGGTCAGCAGGACCGACATGCCGGTGGCGGTCAGCCAGCCGAAGAAGGCGGAGCCGACCTTGACGCCGCCGGCCCGCTCCTTCTCCACGGCGAGCACGTCGCGGCGGGAGAGGTTCGTGGGGCCGGCCGCGGTGGCGGCGGTGTCGTCGGCGCGGTGCGCCGGCTCGGGTCGGGTGTTCGGGTCGACGCTCATCCGGGGTGCTCTCCTGTGGGGGGCCTGCCCGGCGCGTCGCCGGGTCGAGGGGGGTCGTGCGGTGTCGTGCGGGCTCGTGGGGGGTCCGGTGGTCTCCCGGAGGCCGGACCGGGGAGCCGTCTCTCGGCTCCCCGGTACCGGGGGGTGCGTCCCTCGACCTACTTGAAGACGTCCTTGATGTTCTCGCCGGTCTGCTTGGTGTTGGCGGC
Organism: Modestobacter sp. Leaf380; assembly: GCF_001424485.1. Classification (GTDB taxonomy): domain Bacteria; phylum Actinomycetota; class Actinomycetes; order Mycobacteriales; family Geodermatophilaceae; genus Klenkia. The sequence goes on along the minus strand of NZ_LMQC01000014.1, from coordinate 12,372 downwards.
GGCCTGGTCCTTCTGGCCCTCGGCCTTGAGCTCGTCGTTGTTCGTGGCGCCGCCGATGGCCTCCTTGGCGTCGCCCAGGAGCTCCTCGGCCTTGTTCTTGATCTTGTCGATGCCGCTCATCGCAGTTCTCCTCGTGTCGGGCACCTGGTCTCGGTGCCTGGCCGGCCGGGGCGGTCGCCCCGGACGTGGTCGGGCGGACGGCCCGAGGTGGTCTCCCCCGTGCACGATCCGGTCCTGCACAACCGGCCCTACGTCGTAAGGCCAGCAGCACTGAGCCTCTTGTAGGCAGGATGGAGTCCCTCCAAACGCGGAAGCGGCACACAGTTGTGGCGACCCCCGGGATGCCCCGCCGCCCGTGCGGTGCCAGGGTCGTCCCACCACCCCTGGACGGACCGAGAGGACGGCTGTGCCCGCACGCACCCCGAGCGGCCCCGACGAGCCGGCGGGTGGGTCCGGCGGCGTCATGGCCGACGGGCTCACGACACCCGACCACCCCGACGACCCCGACCTGCCCGAGAACCGCGGGCTGCGCCCGGCCGAGGAGCCGGTCGGACCGCCGTCACTGGGCGAGCGCGTGCCGTTGGACCGGGAGCGGATCATCGCCGGGGCCATCGCCTACATCGACACCCACGGGCTGCCGATGCTCACCATGCGCCGCCTCGGGGCTGCGCTGGGGGTGGAGGCCATGAGCCTCTACCGCTACGTGCCCGGCCGGGAGGACCTGCTCGACGGGGTCGTCGACGCCGTGGTGGACGAGCTCTTCGCCGACGAGGACGTGCTGCTGGAACCGCAGTTCGGCTGGCAGGACCACCTGCAGCGCCTCGCCCACGGCGTCCGGCGGATCGCCCTGGCGCACCCCGCGCTGTTCCCGCTGGTGGCCACCCGCCCACCGGCCGCACCGTGGGTCCGCCCGCCGCTGCGCAGCCTGAGGTGGGTGGAGTCCCTGCTCCGTGGCCTCCGGGAGAACGGGTTCAGCGCCGTCCAGGCGGTGGTCGCCTACCGGGCGTACACCAGCTTCCTGCTGGGTCACCTGCTGCTCGAGGTCGCCCAGCGCGGCGTGGCGATCAACGCGCTGGACGACCCCGACGGCGCACCGGGTGCCACCGTCGAGGACCTCGAGGAGTTCCCGCTCATCGCCCAGCTGCAGTCCCTGCTGGCCCTCGACGAGACCATCGCGGAGTTCGAGGAGTCCCTGGAGAGCCTGCTGGACCGGCTGCAGACGATGCTGGAGACCGGCGCGCACCACCTGCCGCCGGACCCGGCCCCCTCCCCCGAGGACGAGCTGGGCTGAGCCCGGACGGGCTCAGCCCGCCCGGCGGGCCCGGGCGGCGGCCGCCAGCTCCTCCAGCAGCGCCTCGGTGGTGGGCAGGTCGACGCAGGCGTCGGTGACCGACTGCCCGTAGGCCAGCCGGGTCGGGTCCGCCCGGTCCAGGTCCTGCCGTCCGGCCACCAGGTTGCTCTCCACCATCACCGCGCGGATGCCCTGCTCGCCCCCGGCGACCTGGGCGGCCAGGTCGCGCACGACCTCGATCTGGCGCAGGTGGTCCTTCTGGCTGTTGCCGTGCGAGGCGTCCACGACCAGCACCTCGGGCAGCCCGCGGGCGGCCAGCCGGCGCTTGGTGTCCGCGACGTGCGCGGCGGAGTAGTTCGGTCCCGCCGCGTCACCGCGCAGGATGACGTGCCCGGTGTCGTTGCCGGTGGTGGACAGCTGCGCGGTGACGCCGTGGTGGTCGACGCCCAGGAACTCGTGCGCCGCCCATGCCGAGATGACCGCGGAGACGGCGACGTCGATGCTGCCCTCGGGTGAGTTCTTGAACCCGACGACGGCCGAGAACCCCGACACCCGCTCCCGCGCGGTCTGGTCGGTGACGTTGCGCGCGCCGACGCCGGCGTAGGTGACCAGGCCGTCGACGTACTGCGGGGTCAGCGCGTTCAGCGGCTCCGCGGCCACCGGCACACCCAGCTCGGTGATCGCGGCCATCAGCATCCGGGTGGCCACCAGGCCGACGCTGATCCGGCTGGACCCGTCCAGGAACGGGTCGTAGGCGAAGCCCTTCCAGTCGACCTCGGTGCGCGGCTTCTCGGTGTAGGTCCGCATGACGATCTCGAGGTCGGCGGCGTGCCGCTCGCGCATCCGGGCCAGGAACGCCGCGTACTCCAGCGCCGCGACCGGGTCGTGGATCGAGCACGGCCCGGCGATGACGGCCAGCCGGTCGTCGTCCCCGCGGACGACGTCGGCGACCGCGCGCCGGCCGGCCCGGGTGGTGGCCGCCGAGGCCGCCGTCAGCGGCACGACGGCCGCCACCGCCGCCGGGGTGACGACGACGCTGGCCCCGGTGATCCGGGCGTCGACCAGGTCACCGGGGTCGACGGCCGCACCGGGGTCGACACCGATGGCGGCCTGCACCGCCGGCAGCAGCTCCGCGTGGGCGGCGTCGACCCGGGCGTTGACCCGGGTCTGCACCGCCAGCAGGGCGTCGGCGATGCGGGTGGCCGTGGGCAGGAGCTGGTCGGGGGTCACGCGGGGTGCTTCTCCCTCAGGGCGTCGGTGAGCAGCGAGACCAGGGCCTCGAACTGGACGTCGGCGGAGGAGCCGGTCTCCTCGTCGGAGCCGTCCAGGGCGCGGGCGGCGAGCCCGGCCTTGCTGTCGATGAGCTCGGCGATCCGGGCGTCGATGGTCTGCGCGGCGATGATCCGCCAGGCGGTGACCGGCTCGGTCTGCCCGATCCGGTGGCTGCGGTCGATGGCCTGGGTCTGCTCGGCGTCGGTCCAGGACAGCTCGGCCAGCACGATGTTGGAGGCCACCTGCAGGTTGAGCCCGACGCCGGCGGCGGTGAGCGAGCAGACGGCGACCGCGACGTCGGGGTCCTCGACGAAGGCGTCGATGTTCTTCTGCCGCACGCCGGGGGTCTGGTCGCCGCGGATGGAGGAGTACCGGACGCCGAGGCGGTCGAAGGTCTCCTCGGCGGCGTCCATGACGTCGACGTGCTTGGCGAAGAAGACGACCTTGCCGGCACTGCGGGCCAGCTGGGCGGCGTAGTCGGCGGCCAGGCCGGCCTTGGCCTGCCCGATCCGGCGCATCATCGTGAAGACGTTCTCGCCGGCCTTGGTGCCGCTGGCCTCCTTCTGCTCCGACCGGGCGACCCGGTGGACCAGGGCGGTGTCGATGCCGACGACCTCGTCCACGGAGTCCCGGTTGGCCAGCGCGGTCTCGTAGCGGTGCACCAGCCGGCGGGCCAGCTCCTGCTCGGCCTTGCGGATCGAGCGGCCGGCCGCACCGTCGAGCTCGACGGGCAGGTCGGCGACCCGCCGGGCCGGGATGTCGCTGGCGACGTCGACCTTGCGGCGACGCACGATGCCCAGGTCGACGACGGCCTGCCGGGCGGCGCGGGCGAAGCCGGGGTCGGCGGGGGTGAGCCCGATGTCCTCCAGGGAGTCCATCAGCGCGGCCCGCGGCTGGGCGTCGTCGATCCAGCCCAGGAACTGCCAGATGGCCCGGAAGTCCTCGATGTCGTTGATCAGCGGGGTGCCGGTGAGGGCCATGAAGAGCGCGTCGGCGTGCCGGGTGCGGATCCGATGGGACAGCTCGAGCACGTGCTGGGAGCGCTGAGAGGACTTGTTCTTGATGAAGTGCGCCTCGTCGACGACCATCCCGCGGAACCCGAAGTCCCCCAGCCAGCCGACGTGCCGGTCCAGCACCTCGTAGTTGACGACCACGATGTCGGCGAAGCCGTCGGCGTTCTCGCCGTTGCCGTGGATGACCGTGGCGCGCTTGTGCGGCGTCCAACGGCCGGCCTCGCGGGCCCAGTTGGTCTTCACCACGTTGGGGACGACGACCAGCAGCGGGTAGGCGTCGGCGGCCTGTGCGGCCAGCAGGGCCTGCGCGGTCTTGCCCAGGCCGGGCTCGTCGGCGAGCAGGAAGGTGCGCTGCCCGCCCTGGGCGGCGGCGACCAGCTGGGCCTGGTGGACCATCAGCTCCAGGCCGCCGGGGGCCCGCAGCGAGGAGGGGAACGGCAGCTTCATGCAGGCCGGGGCGCCGCCGCCGGCGCGCTCGAAGGAGGTCAGCAGCGGGCCGATCAGCTCCCAGCCGGCCAGCCGGCGGGGGCGGGCCTGCGCCGGACGCGGGGTGGAGAAGTCCGGTGCCAGGAACGGGTTGGCCAGCTGCCGCGAGACCACCGACTGCGGGACGACGGCCCGCTCGGCGGCGGGGGCGGCGACGACCGGGGCGGCCGGTTCGGGCTCGGCCTCGGTCTCGACGCCGATCTGCTCGAGCATCTCCCGCTTGAGGGTGCGGGTGGCCGAGGAGACCGGGGCGTCGTCGGCGAGCAGGGCCAGCAGCCCGGAGTCGCGGACGGCGGTCTTGGCCAGGATGGTGGCGACGCCGTCGAGCCGCTTGAGCTGCTCGGCGCGGTGCGCCTCGGTGGTCTGGGCGACCTTGACCCGGGCGTGCTCCTCGCGCATGAGCAGCGCGACGACCTGGAACTTGGTGCGGACGGCCGGGGTCACCCGGCCGCGTTGCACGGCGGCCTCGATCTCCCGGACGGACCGGGCGAGGCCGGCGAGAACGTCGCCGTCCTTGACGCCGGTGCCCCGGCGCTGGTCGCGCGGTGCACCCCGTCGACCCGTGTGGCGCTGAGCTGGTCGAGCCACGTACTCCCCTTCGGTCCTGCCCGGCACGGTCACCGCGGCAGCCTGCACACCCGCTCTCCCACGCCCGGGCGCCGTCGGCCGGGTGGGCCGTGCCGGTCGACCGGCGTGCGGCCCGGCCGTCAGGCACTCGGGCGACCCGCGGTCCCGCGGTCGCCCTCGACGTGGGCTGCCCCGTGGTGGGCACGTCCAGGCGGACGGCGCGTGCTCCAGCGGGGGGACGTGATCAGCCTAGGCCCTCGTCACCGGGTGCGGACCCGGGAGTCCCCGGTGTCGTCGTGCACAACGTCCCGGGTGGGGCCGGTATGCCCGCTCCTCGTTGCCGGATCGGCACGTCCGCGTGACCGGGGCCGGGGCCGGCGGTCAGGCTGCCGGCCATGACCGACATCGACTGGGACGAGCGCTACGCCGCCTCCGAGCGCATCTGGAGCGGGCAGCCCAACGGCGCCCTCGTCGCCGAGACCGCGACGCTGACCCCGGGGACGGTGCTGGACGTCGGCTGCGGCGAGGGCGCCGACGCCGTCTGGCTGGCCGCGCGGGGCTGGGCCGTCACCGCCCTCGACGTCTCCCGGGTGGCCCTGGACCGGGCCGCCGGGCACGCCCGGGACGCCGGCGCCGACGTCACCTGGGTGCAGGCCGGGCTGACCGACGCCGAGCTGCCCGCCGACGGGTTCACCCTGGTGTCCGCCATGTACCCGGCGCTGCGCCGCACCCCGGACGACGTCGCCGAGCGGGCGCTGCTGGCCGCCGTCGCCCCCGGCGGCACGCTGCTGCTGGTGCACCACGCCGACGTGGACACCGACGCCGCCCGCGAGGCCGGCTTCGACCCGGCCGACTGGGTGTCCCCCGCCGACGTCGCCCGGCTGCTCGACGAGGCCTGGGTGGTCGAGGTGGACGAGCGCCGCGAGCGCCACGTCACCGGGGGCGCCGGGGCGCACCACACCGCCGACGTCGTCCTCCGCGCCCGCCGCCGCTGACGCCCTCCCCCCGCGTGGTCATCGAGGCGGGAGGCGGGCGGCCAGCAGCTGCGCGAGGTGCTGGCCGGGTGACCCGGTCAGCTGCTCGAGCTGGGTGCGGCAGCTGAAGCCGTCGGCGAGCACCGTCGCCCCCTCCCCCGCTGCCCGGACGGCGGGCAGCAGGGCGGTCTCGGCCACCGCGACGCTGACGGCGTGGTGCCCGGCCTCGGCGCCGAAGTTGCCGGCCAGCCCGCAGCAGCCCCCGACGGCGTCGACCTGCGCGCCGGCCCGGGCCAGCAGCGCCCGGTCGGCGTCCCAGCCCAGGACGGCGTGCTGGTGGCAGTGCGGCTGGGCCACGCCGTGCACGTCGGTGAGGTCGGGCGGCGTCCAGTCCGGCCGGGTGGCCAGCAGCTCGGCCAGGGTGTGCGTGGCGGCGGCGACGCGGGCCGCGGCCGGCTCGTCCGGCAGCAGCTCGACGGCGTCCCCGCGCAGCACCGCGGCACACGAGGGCTCCAGCACGAGCACCGGCAGCCCCCTGTCCAGGGCCCGCACCGTCTGCCGCAGCCGGGTGCGGGCGGTGTCCAGCTGACCGGTGGAGATCCAGGTCAGCCCGCAGCAGGTGGGCGCGGGCAGCTCCACCCGGAACCCGGCGTCCTCGACGACCGCGACGGCCGCGCGGCCCACCGCGGGGGTGAAGCCCTCGGTGAACGTGTCCACGAGGAGCAGCACGGGGTCGCCGTCGGTGCGCACCGGGCGGTCGGCGAACCAGGCGCGGAAGGTCTGCTCGGCGAAACGCGGCAGGTCGCGGTCGGGGTCGATGCCGCCGGCGGCGCGGGCCAGCGCGGCTCCCCCGGTGCTCCCCAGCAGGGTGTTCACCAGCCGGGGTGCACGGGCGGCCAGCCGCGCGGTGACCGGCAGCCAGCCCAGCGACCAGTGCGTGCGGGGCCGCCACCAGCGGCGGTAGCGGGCGTGCAGCACCTCCGCCTTGTAGGTGGCCATGTCGACCCCGGCCGGGCAGTCGACGGCGCAGCCCTTGCAGGACAGGCACAGGTCGAGGGACTCGAGCACCTCCGGGCTGCCCAGGCCGCCGACCAGGGTGCCGTTGGCGGCCTCCTGGAGCACCCGGGCCCGGCCGCGGGTGGAGTCCTTCTCATCGCCCGTGGCCAGGAACGAGGGGCACATGACGGCGCCGGTGGCGGTCGCGTCGGCCCGGCAGCGGCCCACCCCGACGCAGCGGTGCGCAGCCACCGACAGGTCGCCGTCGTCGTGCGGGAGCGCGAAGGCCCGCGAGGGCAGCGGCCGGGCGTGCGGCACCCGCAGGGTGGCGTCCAGCGGCTCGGGGTCCACGAGCACCCCGGGGTTGAGCAGCCCGCCCGGGTCGAAGGCGTGCTTGACCGCGGCGAACGCGGCGATCAGCTCGGGTGGGTACATCCGCGGCAGCAGCTCGCTGCGGGCGCGGCCGTCGCCGTGCTCCCCGGACACCGAGCCCCCGAAGCCGGCGACGAGGTCGGCGGCGGCGGTGACGAACTCCCGGTACACCTGCGGCCGGTCGGCCAGCGGGAAGTCGATGCGGGCGTGCACGCACCCGTCCCCGAAGTGGCCGTAGACCAGCGAGTCCAGCCCGTGGTCGTCCAGCAGCGCCCGGAAGCCGCGCAGGTAGGCGCCCAGGTGCTCGGGCGGGACGGCGGCGTCCTCCCAGCCCGGCCAGGCCGGGGCGCCCGCGGGGGTGCGCCCACCCAGCCCGGCGCCGTCCTCCCGGATCCGCCACAGCCGCAGCGCATCGGCGCCGCCCACGACCAGGGAGTCCCGCGCGCCGGCGTCGGCGACCAACCGGGTGGCGGCGTCGGCCGCGGCGGCCGGTGAGTCACCGGCGACCTCGACGAACAGCCAGCCCTCGCCGCGGGGCAGGTGCGGGACGGCGACGTCCCCCCGCCGGCGGCGGACGACGTCGACCAGCCGGGCGTCCATGCCCTCGACCGCGCGCGGGGCGTGATGCAGCAGCCCGGGGACGGCGTCCGCGGCGGCCGGCATGTCCGGGTACCCCAGGACGACGAGCGCGGTCGCGGCCGGTACCCGGGCCAGCGACACGGTGGCCTCCAGGAGCACGGCCAGGGTGCCCTCGGACCCGGCCAGGAAGCGGCCCACGTGCGCACCGTTCTCGGGCAGCAGGTGCTCCAGCGAGTACCCCGACACCTGCCGGCGGAAGCGCCCCGAGCCGGTGCGGACAGCCGCGAGGTTGGCGTCGACGACCGGCCACAGCGGGACGGTCCCGGCCGACCGGGGGCCGGCGGTGAAGCGCTGCCCGGCGGCGGTCACGACGTCCAGGGAGACGACGGTGTCCGCGGCCCGTCCGGCGCTCATCGCGTGCGCGCCGCACGCGTTGTTGCCGATCGTGCCGCCGATGGTGGCCCGGGAGTGCGTGGAGGGGTCCGGGCCGTAGGTCAGCCCGTGCGGGGCACCGGCGTCGGTGATCCGGTCCAGCACGACGCCGGGCTCCACGATCGCCGTCCCCGCGTCGGGGTCCAGGGCGAGGATGCGGGTCAGGTGCCGCGAGGTGTCCAGGACCAGGCCCGGGCCGATCGCGTTGCCGGCGATGGAGGTGCCGCCGCCGCGCACGGTCAGCGGCGTGCCGGTCTCCCGGCAGACGGCGAGGGCGGCCAGCACCTCGTCGGCGTCCCGCGGGTAGGCGACCGCCGTGGGGACGACGCGGTGGTTGGAGGCGTCCGAGCTGTACTCCGCGCGGCGGCGGGTGTCGTCGTCCACCTCGGTCAGCCCGGCGGCCCGGAGCGCTGCGGCCAGCGGCGTCGTCACGGGTCCGACTGTCCCAGGGTGCGGGTCAGCGGCCGGCGCGGCGCCGGTAGCGCTCGGCGCGCTGGGCCGCGGCGGCCCGTTTGCGCGCGGACTCCCGCTGCTGCCTGGCGACCCCGGCGCGATCCCGGATGCCGACGGCGGTGCCGGGCCGGTAGCCGGCCTTGACCACCCGGTGCTCGGTCGTCTCGGGCATGTAGGCCAGCGAGAAGATCAGCCCCAGGAACACCCCGGCGCCGACGACGGCCAGCCGCAGCGCCCAACCGGTGGGCAGCAGGGTCAGGATCAGCACGCTGGGCACGGCCATCTGCACCAGGCTGCGGGCCACGTGCCGGACGCCCCAGGTGTCGGTGGTCGTGTCGTACAGCACCCAGGCCCGGTGCCGGGCCGGGAGCCCGCCGCCCAGGGCGTACCAGAGCCAGCGGTGCACGGGCGGCCGGACGACGCGCTCCGTGCCTCCGTCGGTGCTCACGACCTCATGGTCCCTCGTGCCGGAAGAGGGCACCCAACCCGGTCAGCTGCAGCGGCCGCCAGACCGTCCGCGGGTGCGCCCGCAGCCGGATCGGGGCGGGCGCGGCCTGGGCGAGCCGGGCCAGCAGCACCAGCCCGGCGCTGCCCAGGTGGGTGACCCCGGTGGCGTCGACGGTCTCCACGACCGGGGTGCCCGGCTGCCCGGTCGACCAGTGCTCGAACAGCCGGGAGTCGATGTCCCCGACCATCACCAGGTGGGTGCCGTCGAGGGTGACCCGCCCGGCGTCGGGGTGGTCGGCGAAGACCGTGACCGGTTCGCGGGCAGTGGGGCGTGGGGGCTCGTGGGAGGTGGGCACGGCACCGTCCTGGGACGCGGAGGGGAGCTGCTCGCTGGGCTCGGGCGCTGACTACCCACCTGGGCCCGCCCGGACACCCCTGCCGGGGTGACCCGGCCCTGCCAGGATGAGGCGGTGATCACCGACGACCGGGCCGACCGGTCCTGGAACCCTGCCGCCGACCGCTACGCGACCACCGCCTACCGCCGGGCCGGGCGCAGCGGGCTGCTGCTGCCGCCGATCTCGCTGGGGCTGTGGCAGAACTTCGGTGCCGACCGGCCGCTGGAAACCCCGCGGGCGATCCTGCGCCGGGCCTTCGACCTCGGCGTCACCCACATCGACCTGGCCAACAACTACGGCCCGCCCTACGGCTCCGCGGAGACCACCTTCGGGCAGGTGCTCAGCAGTGACCTCCGCCCGTACCGCGACGAGCTGCTGGTCTCGACCAAGGCCGGCTACGACATGTGGCCCGGCCCCTACGGCGACGGCGGCTCCCGCAAGTACCTGGTCGCCAGCCTGGACCAGTCGCTGCGCCGTACCGGCCTGGAGTACGTCGACGTCTTCTACTCCCACCGCCGGGACGTCGACACCCCGCTCGAGGAGACGATGGGCGCCCTGGACGCGATCGTCCGCAGCGGCAAGGCCCTCTACGTGGGCATCTCGAACCACTCCCCGGAGGACACCGCCCGCGCCGCCGAGCTGCTGGCCGACCTCGGCACCCCGCTGACGCTGCACCAGCCCCGGTACTCGGTGTTCGACCGGGTCCCCGAGGGCGGCGTGCTGGACGCCGCCGCGGCCGCGGGCGCCGGCGTCGCGGTGTTCTCCCCGCTGGCCCAGGGCCGGTTGACCGACCGGTACCTGAACGGGGTGCCCGAGGGCTCCCGGGCCACCCGCAGCGCCTACCTGTCCACCGACGACGTCACCGAGGACCTGGTCACCAGGGCGCGGGCGCTCGACGAGGTCGCGAAGGGACGCGGCCAGTCGCTGGCCCAGCTCGCGCTGCGCTGGGTGCTGCGCGACGAACGGGTCACCACGGCGATCATCGGTGCCAGCTCGGTGGCCCAGCTGGAGTCCAACCTGCAGGCGCTGGCCGGCCCGGACCTGACCGCCGACGAGCTGGCTGCGATCGAGCCGCACGCAGCCGCCCCCGGTCAGGCCCTCTGACCCCGGCGGGTCACGACGGCGGCGGCGCCGTGGAGCCCCGGTCCAGCAGCTCGGTCGTCGAGGTGTCGAACCGGGGCAGCTCCAACGGCCCGCCGCCGACGGCGGACACCAGCGCGGCGGCGACGCCACGCATCCGGGTGGCCAGGTCGACCCGCACGGTGCTCAGCGCCGGCGTGGTCAGCAGGCCGGGCGGGTGGTCGAAGGCGCCCAGCACCGACAGCGTGCCGGGCACCGGCACGCCCAGGTCGCGGGCGGCGTGCAGCAGGGCGGCCCCCACCGCGTCGTCGTAGGCGGCCACGGCGGTGACCCGGGGGTGGGTCGACCGCAGGTCGGCCAGGGCGGCCGTCGCCCCGGCGAGGTCGCCGGGCACCTCGGCGACGACCGGCGCCGGGCAGCCGGCGGCCGCCAGCGCCCCGGTCAGCCCGGCCAGCCGACCGTCGGAGAGCAGCCGCAGGCCGTGTTCGGGCGACCAGGCCACCGCGACGTCGCGGTGCCCGAGGGCCAGCAGGTGGTCACCCTGGGCCTGGCCGATGGTCCGGTCCCCGCTGCCCTCCCGGGAACGCCCCGGTGCGGGACCGCTCAGGGCCACCGCCACCCGGATGCCGGCCGACCGCATCTCCTCCACGTCGGACTCGGCGATCTCGCCCAGGGCGAAGACGGCGGCCGGGGTCAACGCGCTCCACACCGCGGACAGCGGCAGCGACCGCGGTCCCACCGTGTGCACGACCAGCAGCATCCCAGCCTCGGCCAGCGCCACCCCGACCTCGTCGAGCGCCTCCTGGTAGACGGGGCTGTGCGGCAGCTCGGGGAGCAGGCCCAGCACCACGTCGGAGCGGCCGGTGCGCAGCACCCGGGCGGCCGGGCTCGGGCGGTACCGCAGCTGGGCGGCGGCGGCGAGCACCCGCTGCCGGGTGCTCTCGGGGATCGACTGGTTGGGTGCCCGGTTCAGCACGTAGCTGACCGTCGCCCGGGACACCCCGGCCACCCGGGCCACGTCCGCGCCGGTGGTCCGGCGCGCCGACGTCCCCGCAGGTGGCGGGCCGGTCTGGTCCTCGGGTCCCCCGCGTCCGTGCACTGCCCGACTCTGTCACCTGGGTGCCCGGACCGCCGGGTACGGGCGGGTCAGACCCGGCGGGTCGCACGCACCACGACGTCCCACAGCTCCCGCGGGTGACCACCCGGTCCGGTCGTCGTGCGCCGCTCCTCCACCGCGGTGACGACGTCCCAGCGTGCCGGGTCCAGGACGCCGGCGGTGCTGGCCGCGGTCACCGACGCCCGAGCGGGCGGGCCGTCGTCCTCGCGGCCGTGCGCGTGCCCGTGGCCCGGCCCGTGCCCGTGCCCGGGTCTCTGCCCGTGCCCGCCGCCGTCGAGGTGGCCGACGACCAGCAGGGTCCCGCCGGGGGCGACCCAGTCCGCGATCCGCCGGTAGAAGTCCAGCTGGGGCATCGCTGGGTGGGCGTAGTGCGTCGTCACCAGGTCGAAGGTGCGCCCCGGCGTCCAGGTGGCCAGGTCCCCCTGCACCCACTCGACGTCGGCCGTGCGCCTGGCCGCCCGGGCCAGCGCCACGGCGGAGACGTCCGCCGCGGTCACCCGCCAGCCCCGGGAGGCCAGCCACACGGCCTCGGCGCCCTCACCGCACCCGGCCTCCAGCGCGGTGCCCGGGACGAGCGCCGCGGTCTCGGCGACCAGGCTCGGGTGCGGCGGCGCGGTCACGTCACCGGCGCGCTGCCAGTGGTCCTCCCAGTAGGCGGCGTCGAACTCGTGGTCCATCGGGGCTCCCGGTGCTCGTCCCGGCCGCGGGGTCACGACCGGCGGCCACGGTCCCCCGCAGCCGCCGGCGCCGTCCACGCACGTTGCCGGAACGGCACGGTCGCCCGACCGACCCGGCTCAGCCGAGGATGGCGCGGGTGACCGCGACCTGTTCGGTGAGGACGCCGCCGATGACGGCCTGGGTCTCGTTGATGGTGTCGATGACGGTGCTGATGGCGGCG
>NZ_LMQC01000013.1 GCF_001424485.1 Modestobacter sp. Leaf380 | reverse complement strand
TGCCAGGATGGCTGCACTTCTACAACCACCACCGGCCCCACAGCGCCACCGGAGCCCTACCCCCGATCAGCCGCCTGGACAACCTCGCTGGACATCACAGCTAGACGTCGCCGGGCACCCGGACGGCGTCCTCGGACTGGGGGGCCACGGCGAGCTGGGCGACCGCGGACAGCACCGCGTACCCGGCGCTGACCCCGGCGGCCCGGCGGAAGCGGCCCGACCACAGCAGGCCGGCCGGCGCCATGCTCGCGGCGTGCAGCCCGTCCAGGACGGCGCCGAACTGCACGGCCTGACGGGTGGGCCGGGCCACGATGAGCGCGTGCTGCACGACCGATCGGGCGCCCAGCACCCGCACGATCCAGCTGGCCGGTGCGCTGCGGCCGGGGGAGAAGGTGTCGACCACCCAGGACGGCGCCAGCGCCATGGTCAGCCCACCGGCACCCAGCACGACGGAGACGGCGCGGGTGCGGGCGTGCCGCTGGGAGCGGCTGGGCAGGCCGCTGCGGACCGGGCTGATCGAGGTCATGCCGGTCCCGCTACCCCGCGGTGGGGAGGTGGAACCGGTCTCAGCGGGCCCGGACCAGCAGCGGCTGGGACACCTCACCGAGGACGCCGCGCCGGTCGGAGAGCACCCCGGTGCACAGCCCGAGCCCGTTGTCGCCGATCCGGGTGCGGCAGGACAGGTGCACCCACTCGCCCTGCGCCTCCCGGGTGAGGTGCGCGGTCACCCCGGGCGGGATGGACAGCCAGGAGTCGATGGGCAGCTCGGCGGAGATCCCGTTGGCGGCGTCGGCGGCGATGAGCACCCGGTCGGTGCCGGTGAGCTCGACGCCCTCGACCAGCGGCACCCGCACCCGGGTCCAGACGTCGGCCGCACCGGTCTCGTGCGCGGAGCCCGCGGTGTACCGCCAGTCCAGCGCCTGCCCGTAGCCCCAGTCGCCCAGCTGCGGCAGCACCTGCGACCCCTCCTCCGGCACCGGGGGCGGGGCCACCTCGGGGGTCACGACCGGTGGCGTGGGGCCCGGTGCGAGCGACCACACGCGGGCGACGGCGACCGTCCGGCCGTCCACGGTCATCACCGCCTCGGTGAGGTCGATCCGCCGGCCCGGGCGCACCGGGGACACCTCGACGGTCAGCTCCCGGCGCGGGATGGCGCCGTAGAAGTCGACGCTGACCCGTGCCGTCTGCTGCCCGCCGGCCGCCTCCGCCGCCAGGTGCGCGAGCAGCGCGGAGGGCGGGCCGCCGTGCTGGGCCTCGCCGTCCCACGGGCTCTCGGTGGCCTTGGTGGGGGTGTAGCGGCCCTCGCCCAGCGGCAGGTAGAACGCGTCCATCCCCGGATCATGCACCGGGCCCGCGGGTCACCCCACGGTCAGGCAGCGCAGCCGCGCGTCGTTGCCGTCGGGGTCCACCAGCTGGGCGACGGCGCCCAGGTGCGGCTCCAGGGCGGCGATCTCGTGCTGCGGGGCGACGACGAGCAGCTGCAGGCCCACCCGGTCGCCGAGCTCCAGCGCCGCCCGGGTGACCTCGCGGCTCCACCGGTCCAGCACCAGCAGGCGCAGCCCGTCGTCCCCGCGGGTGGCCAGCTGGGCGGCGACCAGCACGGTCGCGGCCACGGTCTCCTCGCGGCGCCGCCGGTCCCCGGGCTTCGTCGAGGCGACCACGCCGGTGCCGTCGGCGCGCCACAGCTCGGCGACGTCGACGACGGACCAGGTGCGGACGTCGGTGACCCGCGCGGCCCACCCGGCGTCCCCGGTCAGCCGGGCCACCAGGGCGGTGACCCGCGCGACGAGGTCGTCGTCGGGGCGGCTGCCCAGGGTGTCGGCGACGGCGCGCAGCTCGGCGCGGAACGCGGCGACCTCGACCGACGTGCTCGCCCGCACGGTGAGGTGCAGGTGCCGGCCGGGCTCGACGTCGAGGCCGTAGAGCACCTCGTCGACGGCGCGGACCCGGGTGTGCACCTGGTCGGCCCGGCGGTCCAGCTCGGCCAGCAGGGAGGCCGCGTCCCGGACGACGCGCTCGGTGAGCTGCTCGTCGGCGGCGGCAGCCAGTGCGGGCAGCTCCTCGCGGCGCAGTCGGTCCCGCAGCGCCCGGACGTCGGCGACCGCGGCCACCGACGCCGTCACGCCGGGCAGGGCGGTGGGCCAGGCGTGCAGGAAGGCGGTCATCCCGGTGACGACCTGCTGCGCGGTCCGGGCGTGCGCGTCGTTGCGGCGGGTGTGCTCACCGGTGAGCTGGGCGCGCAGCTGCCGCTCGCGCTCGTCCATGTCGTCGGTGTCCACGGGCGGGCTGAAGGCGACCCCGGCCCGGCGGTCCAGTCGCTGCGGGGCGGTCTGGGCGGCGCCGAGCAGGGCCGCGGCGTGGTCCAGGACGGCGTCCAGCGCGGACCCGTCGTCGGTGCCCAGCCGGGTGCGGACGACGCCCAGCGTGCGGAAGGCCTCGTCCCGGGCGCCGGCGGCGGTGCCGCGCCGCTGCAGGGCGTCGGCCTGCGCGGCCTCCAGCTTGGCGACGTCCATCCGCAGGTCGGCCAGCGTCTCCTCGATCCGGGCCAGCGCGAGCGGCGCACGGCCGGCGTCAGCGATCCGGGCCTTGGTCTCGGCGATGGCCTCGACCGAGGAGCGCCAGTCGACGTCGCGCCAGTCGGCGAACAGCTCGACCCGGGCCAGGTCCCGGTCGCGGACGAGGGCGGCGGTGTGCGCGGCCGCCCACTCGTCCCGCCCGGCGACGGCGGTGTCGTGCCGGGCGCGGACCAGTTCGGCGCGCACCTCGAGCGTGGCGGCGCGGGCCAGGGAGGACCAGCCGAGCACGGCGTCGGGGTCGCGGGGGAGCGCGGGGCGGCGGCCGCCGGCGTCCTTGACGCGGCCGTCGCGGGCGACCGCCTGCGGGCTGCGGAGGAACTCGGTGTCGGTGTGCGCGCGCAGGTGCGGGGCCCGGCGGACGACCTCGCCCTCCAGCCAGGCGCCCGCGGGGCAGTCGGCCACCTGCACGACCGCGGCCAGCGTGCGGGCCGCGGGCAGCGGCGCCGTCGTCGGCAGCGGGTCGGGCAGCACGTGGTGGGGGAGCTCGAGGTCGGCCACCGCGGCGACGGCGGCGGCGTGCTCGGCGGGGACCAGCAGGCTGCCGGGCAGGTCGCCGAGGACGGCGGTGGCGGCCGGCAGCCAGGCCGGGTCGGTCACCGTCAGCAGCTCGCCGGCGAAGGGCAGCTCGACGCCCAGTCGTGCGGTGAGCCGGTCGCGCATCGCGGCCAGCGCCGGCGGCACGGTCTCCGAGCCCGCCCGGACGACGGCGGTCTCGCCCTCCAGGACGGCCAGCTGCCCGGCCAGCCCGGCGATCTCGGCGTCCAGTTCGCGGACCCGCACGGAGGTGTCGACGGTGCGCCGGCGGACCCGGGTGGACTCCTGGGCCACCTCCTCGCGGCGGGTGCGGAAGGCGTGCTCGTCGGTGACCCGGTCCAGGCCGGCGGTGGTCAGCAGCCGGTCCAGCACGTCGGCCCGGCCGCGGCGCTCGCGGCGCTGGGTGGCCAGGTCCCGCAGTCGGGTCTCCAGCCGGGTGAGCTGGTCCCCGCCCTTGCCGGCCCGCTCGACGGTGGCGTCGGCGACCCGGTCGCGGGCCTCGTCCAGCCGTTCCTGCACGTCGGCGAGCTCGCGGTCGGTCGCTGCGACCTCGGCGCGCAGCCGGGTCGCCCGGGTGGCGAGCAGGCGCTCCCGCCACCGGTCGGCCCAGTCGGGGAGCGCCAGCAGCTCGTCGTCGACGGAGGCCAGCTGCTCGGTGAGGGTGACCAGCCGGTCGGCGTCGTCGAGCACGGGGTCCAGCGCGGCGAGCTGGCCGCGGACGGCGGTGAGCGTCGTCGTCGTGCGGGTCAGGTCCTCGACGGAGCCGGCGAGCCGGTCGACCCAGCGGCCGACGTCTGCGGCGCCGAGCACCTGCTCCCGGACGACGGCGGCCAGGTCCCCGGCCGGGGTCGCGGCGGCGAGCAGCCGGGCGCCGTCGGCGTCCAGGCCGAGGCGGGCGCGGGAGACCCGGGCGTACTCGGCCGGGTCGGTGCAGACGACGACGTCCTCCCGGGCCGCCAGCCGGCGGGCGAGGGTCAGCGGGTCCCCGCCGAAGCCGGACAGGTCGCCGGCGATCGACAGGTCGCCGTCGGCGACGAAGGAGAACTGCTGGGGGGCGTCGTCGGCGCCGGCCCGCAGCCACAGCACCCGCCCCACGGTGACGTCGCCGAACACCGCGAGCACCGCGGACCACGTGGTGCCCGGGCGGAGCGCGACGGGCCGGGCGCCGCCGGTGGTCTCGTCCCGCTCGGTGCGCCAGTGCCCGCGGACCAGGGGGCGGAGGTCCGCCGCAGCGCCGTCGGTGGGCAGCAGGGTGCGCAGCGCGTCGACGACGGCGGTGCTGCCCGTGCCCAGGTCACCGGTGAGCAGGGTGTGCGCGCCCCCGGTGGGCAGCTGCCAGACGCGGCGGTCGAAGGGACCCCAGTTGAGCAGCTCGAGGCGGTGCAGCCGGGTGCCGGGTGCGGTCATCGGGCGTTCTCCCTGGTCGGGGTGGTGCGCAGCTGGGGGGTGGTCGGTGCGGTGCCGGCGCGGCGGTAGCGCACCCGGGGCACGGTGGCGGTGCGGTCGCGGCCGGCGGGGTCGGTCCACGTGACGTCGTCGGTGGCGTCGTCGACGACGACCTCGACGGCGTCGTCGGCCAGGGTCAGCCAGCCGACGAGCTCGGCCAGGCCGCCCTCGAGCGGCTGCTCGGCGAGGGCCTCGGCCAGCGGCTGCTCGCGCCGGCGGCGCAGCGCCTGGCGGACGACGGCGGTGAGCGGTCGGGCGGCCGGACCGGGGAGCTCGGGGACGACGCCGACCTCGAGGTCGCTGTCGACCCCGTCGCCGGTGAGCCCCTCGGGAGCGACGGGCGCGGTCTCACCGGCCACCGCGGTGGCCGCCGCCGGGGGTTCGGCGGCGGCGAGCCAGGCGTGGTGCGCGTCGGGCAGGCCCACCCGCGCCAGGACCGCACCGACGGCGTCCCGGCGGGCGGGGGAGAGCAGCGCGTCCGCGACCGCGCGGGACCCGGTGCCCTGCAGGTCGGCCAGCAGCCCCGCCACGGTGGCGACGACGAGCCGGCGCAGGTCCTCGGCGTCCGCGGCGGGCAGCGGGGCGATCCGGCCGGCCCGGACCCGGGCGATCTCGGCGTCCAGCTCGACCCGGCGGGCCAGCAGGTCGGCCAGCAGCACGCTGGGCTCGCTCTCCTGGGCCTGCGCCAGGGAACGGGCCAGCGCGACGGTGGCGTCGAGGCGGGCCACGGTCACCGGGCGGGGGTCGTGCGGGGCGGACACGGCGCGAGGCTAGGTCCGGTTCCGGCCGGATCCGGCTCGGCGCTCCGGGGTGGGACAGCTGAGACGTGAGGGGTGACGTGAGGGCCCCCGGCCACGTCGGCAGCCCGCGGACGGGCTCAGGTCACCGACACCAGGCTGGCGAACACCACGACGTTGTCCAGGTAGTCGCCGCTGTCCTCGTCGAAGGCGCCGCCGCAGGTGATCAGCCGGAGCCCGGCGATGCCGATGTCGCCGTAGACGTCGTCGGTGGGGAACTCGTCCTTGGGGTGCTCCTCGACCCGGTCGACGAGGAAGGTCAGCTGCGTCCCGTCGTCCCGGTCGACGACGACCTCGTCGCCGGGGACCAGTTCGCGCAGTCCGTAGAACGCGCCGGGCTCACCGGCCCAGTCGACGTGCCCGGCGAGCACTGCCGGGCCCAGCTCGCCCGGCGTGGGGCCGCCGTCGAACCAGCCGACCGGGTAGGCGCCGCGGGGCACCTCCATGGACCCGTCCCGCTCGAGACCGAGCTCGATCACCGACGAGGCGATGCCCAGGGCCGGGATCTGCACCCGGCTGGGGGTGCTGGGCCCGGTCTGCAGGACGAGGGGTGCCGTGACCGCCTGCTCGGCGGGAGTCGGGGCCGGCGCTGCCACCGGCAGGGCCGGTGCCGCGGCCGGCGCGGCGACGGCGGCCGGGACCTCGAGCCGGGCGGGTGCCGGGTCCTGCGGGAGGACGACGACCGCGGCCACCCCGGCAGCAGCCAGTGCGACCGAGGTGCCGGCCCAGACCCGGGACGCGACGGTGGCGCGCCGCCGTCGGCCGTACCGGGTGACGTGCGGCCGGTCCGCGGTGGGGAACGCGGTGGGGAGCATGCCGACGGGGGTCGGCAGGGGCGGGGGGTAGGACCCCCGGATGCGCACGGGACCGACCGCCCGGACCTCGATCGGGTCCGGGCGGTCGGTCTCGGGTGCGCGGTGCTGCACGGAGCGGCGCGGCGGTGTGGTGGTGCCGGCCGGTCAGGCGGTGGCGCGGGCGCTGCGCCGGGAGGCCACAGCCGCCCCGCCGGCGCCGACGACCGCGAGGCCGCCGAGGACGTAGGGCAGCACGGACGCCGCGTCGGAGGAGCCGTCGCCGGCAGCGACGCCACCGGTCGGACGGTTGGGGACCTGGGCCACGACGGCCGCCTGCCCCTCGTCCGAGGTGGCCGAACCGGCGGCGTACGCGAAGTTCTCGCAGGCGATGCCGTCGTCGTCCCGGTCCAGGCCGTTGGGGTCCGTCGGGTTGGCGACCAGGTTGGCCTGGGCCTCGGCCTGGGTCGCGAAGTCGTCGCAGTTCAGGTCGGCGGCCGACGCGGTGCCGGTCACGCCGAGGGACAGAGCGGCCGTGGCCAGGACGCCGAGGGCGAGGGAACGAGTGCGCATGGGGTGTCTCCCGTGGGGTGGTGGGCGTTCCCCTGGAGCTTGACCGGACGGTCTCGGTTCGGCTGGCGTGTCGCGCGGGCGAGTTCCGACACCTGCGGGTCCCCGGTTCGTCAGGTGTGGCCCACGTCTCCCTGGCCCCCGCCCGACGCCCGGGGTCAGGCCGTGGTCAGGCCGTGGTCGGGCCGGGTCACCGTGTCGACCCGCACCGGCAGCTGGTCGGCGGGCACCGGGCGGCCGAAGAGCCAGCCCTGTCCGCGGTCGGCGCCCAGTGCGGCGAGCCGGGCGCACTGCTCGTCGCTCTCGATGCCCTCGGCCAGCACGGTGATGCCCAGGGCGTCGGCCAGCCCGACGACGCCGGTGAGCAGCGCGGTGGGGGAGTCGACGCCGGTGACCGAGCGGTCCAGCTTGAGCACGCTGACCGGGTAGCGCTGCAGGTAGGCCAACGAGGTGTAGCCGGTGCCGAAGTCGTCCAGGCTGACCTGCACGCCGCTGTCGGCCAGTGCGCGCAGGGCGGCGACGCCGGCCTCGGTGGGCAGCTGGTCGTGCTCGGTGATCTCCAGGTGCAGCCGGTCCGCGGTGAGCCCGGTCGAGGCGAGGGCGGCGCGCACCCGGGCCTCCAGGTCGGGGTCGACCATGCTGGAGCGGCCCAGGTTGACGCTGACCGACCACGGCAGGCCCTGCTGCGCCCAGCCGGCGGCCACCGTGCAGGCCTGCTGCAGCACCCAGGTGTCCACCGCGGATCCGCGCCCCTGGACCTCGGCCAGCGGCAGGAAGTCGTCGGGCCCGATGAGGCCCCTGGTGGGGTGTGCCCAGCGGACCAGTGCCTCGCAGCCCAGCACCCGGCGGTCGCGCAGGGAGACCAGCGGCTGGAAGAGCAGGGTCAGCTCCCCGGCGCCGCGCTCCCCGCACACCAGGGCGCGCAGGTCCTCGGCCAGCGCCAGCCGGCCCAGGACGGCCTCGCGCTGCTCCGGGGCGAAGCGCGTCGTCGTCCCCCGGGCGGTGGCCTTGCTCGTGTACAGCGCGATGTCGGCGTCGGCCAGTGCGTGCGGCAGGGCGCTGGTGGTGGTGAGGTCCACCCAGCCCGAGCTGGCCCGGACGACGAAGAGCTGCTGGTGGGCACCGGTGTCCAGCACGAAGGACTGCAGGAAGGCCCGCTCGAGGAGGTCGGGCACGTCGGGTGCGCCGGGGCGCAGCAGGACGACGAACTCGTCGCCGCCGGAGCGGGCGACCGTCCCGGTGTCGCCGACGGCCTCGGCCAGCCGGTCGCCGACCCGGACCAGGAGCTGGTCGCCGGTCTCGTGGCCCCAGGTGTCGTTCACGTTCTTGAAGTCGTCGAGGTCCAGGGCGACCAGCCGGCCGATCGGTCCGCCGGTGTGCGCGGCGCCCAGCACCAGCGCGTCGAAGGCCTCCTGCAGGGCGCGCCGGTTGGCCAGCGAGGTGAGCGGGTCGCGGCGGGCGCGCTCCTCGCTGGTGCGCAGCGCCTGGGCGCCGCGGGCGACGGTCAGCGCGGCGACGACGGCGCCGGTGACCAGGTAGACCGACGTGGGCAGCCGCCCGGCCGGGTCGAAGGTGGCCAGCACGCAGGGCACCAGGAGCAGGGGCACCAGGCCCAGCACCCGGCCGGACTCCGAGCGCATCCGGCGCAGCCGGCCGGGGACGAACGCCTGCCGCATGCTCGGGTGCACCGACGCTGCGACGAAGAGCGTGGTGGCCAGCGCCCACAGGCTGTTGAGCGGGTGCGGCAGTGCGACGATGTGCGTGCCGGTGTTGGCCACGACGGCGTCGTACACGCAGGCCAGGACGCCGGCACCGACGAAGAGCTTCATGCTCAGGCCCAGCTCGGCGCGGGAGGCCACGAAGCGCAGCAGCAGGCAGGCCAGCACGACGTCGACCGGGGACCACCAGGCGCTGGGTGGTGCGTCGACGGCGGTGGCGGTCCGGACGGCCTGGGCGACCGCCAGGGCGAGCACGACGAGGACGACGAGCTGGTCGACCCGGCGTCCCCAGGTGGTGCGAGCCCACTCGCGGCGCTGCCTGCCCGGTCCGCGCCGGTGCAGGTCGAACAGCGTCGACACGACCGCGACGGCGACGAGGGTCCCGACGAACTGGGCGTCGAGGGCCAGCTCGGTCGTGGTGGCCGCGAAGGAGACGGCCCAGGCGACCAGCATGGCCGTGAGCAGGAACCAGGGCAGTCGGCGGGCGGGCCGGTACAGCCACAGCCCCAGCACCGGGGCGAGCGCGGCGAGGACGCACGCGGTCACCATCGCGGGCGGGCGGGTGGCCGGGAGCAGGGTCAGCAGGGTCATCGCCGCGGAGACGAGGACGACCGCGACCGGCAGCACGACCCGGACGCCACGCGGCACGGCCGCGGGGTCGTTCCGGGTCTCGGTCACGGGGGAGACGTCGGCACCGGGGGTGCGGGCCTTGACCCGGGACGGGCACCGGTCCACCGATGGGGGTGGTCGGTCCGGTCACGTCCGCCGTCCCCCGACCGGGTGGCCCGGCGCTGCCGCGGGGGTGACGCCGCGCCATCGAGGCCGGTCAGTGGCGTGCGGTGACCGTGGACAGGTGCTCCGGGTGTCCTCCCGGCGGACCGGAGGCCCCTGTGAGCACGGTGCTCGACCCGACCCGGGTCGACGGGCCGGTCAGGGGCAGGTCTCCTCGCGCTCGACCACGCCCAGGTCGATGGCGCCCTCGACGTCCCCGGTCACCTGCTGGCCGGCCGGCACGTTCTGGTCGCAGACCACCCAGTCGGAGTCCACGACCTGGTTGCGGGAGCCGAGCAGGTCGTGGGACACGCTGAGGAAGACGCCGTACGGCTGGGGGCGGGGGCGGGCGCGGGTGTCGTGGGCGCCACGGTCGACGTCGGTGCGACGGCCGCGGCCGAGGTGACGGGCGCCGGCGGCAGCCCCGTGTGCCCCTCCCGTGTTCCTGGGCACTAGTGGCGGGCCCCGACGCGACCCCGTCACGTGCGTCGGATAGACAGTGACCATGACCGATGCGTTCACCCTCACCGACGCCGGCTGGCTCTCCCGCGAGGAGATGGACTCCGCCCGTGAACGGCTGCCGATCCTGTACGTGGACGCGGTCCCCGTGCGGGTCGACGACCACGGCGTGGTGACGGCGGTCGGGCTGCTGCTGCGGGCCGGTGAGGACGGCCAGATCAAGCGGGCCCTCGTCTCGGGTCGCGTGCTGTACCACGAGCGCGTGCGGACGGCGCTGATCCGGCACCTGGAGAAGGACCTCGGTCCGCTGGCCCTGCCGCGGGTGCCCCCGGCGCCGCAGCCCTTCACGATCGCCGAGTACTTCCCGACCCCGGGGGTCACGCCCTTCCACGACCCGCGCCAGCACGCCGTCTCGCTGGCCTACGTCGTCCCGGTCGAGGGTGACTGCGCGCCGCAGCAGGACGCGCTGGAGCTGACCTGGTTCAGCCCCGAGGAGGTCCGGGAGCCCGGCGTCCTCGCGGAGCTCGCCAACGGGCAGAGCCACCTCGTGCTGCAGGCCCTGGCCCACCTCGGCGTCTGAGGCCTGTCGTTGCTCCGGCAACGACAGAGCGTGTGCGTGGCCAAGGCTGAAGGTCGGTAGCCCCCGGGAGTTGCTACAGCAACGTTAAGCTCCTGTCGATGACCCAGGAAGCGCCGCCGGACCGGTAGCGCTGCTGCAGCAACGACAGGGAGCTCAGATGGCCGCACCGAGACGGCGGGAGAAGACCTCGACCGGGGGGCTGGCCGACGCCGGCGCATTGGTCCGGGACCGGCGGCTGCAGCTCGGGCTCACCCAGCTCGACCTGGCCGAGCTCGCCGGCGTCGGGGTCTCCTCGGTCCGCGGCCTGGAGGCCGGCCGGGAGTCGGTCACCCTGGTGATCGCGCTCGCCGTCCTCGAGGCGCTGGGGCTGGGGCTGGGCGTCGGCCCGCGCCCCTCGCTGCGGTCGGCCCGCGACGTGCTGCTGCTGGAACCCCGGTGAGCGACCTCCGGGAGGTGCTGGTCGCCGACGTGCACAAGGCCGGGCGGCTGGCCGGCACGCTCACCCGCGACGGGGACGACGTCGTCTTCGCCCACGATGCGGGCTACCTCGCCGACCCCGACGCGCCCCCGGTCGCCAGCACCCTGCCGCTCACCCCGGAGCCCGTGCGGGCCGGCGCCGGCTCGGCGCCGGCCTTCTTCGCCGGCCTGCTCCCCGAGGGCGCCCGGCTGCAGGCGATCACCCGCGGCGCGCACACCTCCGCCGACGACCACCTCACCCTGCTGCTGCTCGTCGGCGCCGACACCATCGGCGACGTCCAGGTGACCGAGCACGGCCGACCACCGGTCGAGGCGGCCCCGCTGCTGGACACCGGCGCCCCCGACGTCGACTTCACCGACCTCTTCGCCCGGGCCACCTCGACCGACCCGGCCCGGGTCGACCGGGTGGCGCTGCCCGGCGTCCAGGTCAAGGTCTCGGCCGCCGTCGTCTCCACCCCGCTGGGCACCGACGTCGGCCCGGCGATCCTGAAGCTGGACCCCGAGGGCTGGCCGCGGCTGGTGGCCAACGAGCACTTCTTCCTCTCCCTGGCCGGCTCCTGCGGGCTGCCGACCCCGGGGCACCGGCTGATGACCGACCGGCACGGCCGGCAGGGGCTGCTGGTGGAGCGCTTCGACCGGGTCGTCGTCCCCGGCGGACCGCCCCGGCGGCTGCCGCAGGAGGACGCCTGCCAGGTGCTCGGCCGCTACCCGGCCGCCAAGTACCGGGTGTCGTTGCAGGAGGCGGCCCTCGCCCTGGCCGACGCCGTGGAGCGCGGCGGGGGGTCCCGGCCGCTGGCGCTGAGGCGGGTGCTCGAGACCGCGGCGCTGTCCTACATGGTCGGCAACGGCGACCTGCACGGCAAGAACCTCTCGGTCCGGCAGGCCCCCGACGGGCTGTGGGAGGTCACCCCGGTCTACGACCTGCTGTGCACCCAGCCCTACGCCGGCTGGGCCGACCCGATGGCGGTCCCGCTGTACGGCCGGGCGAACCGGCTCGGCCGGCGGTGGTGGCTGGACGCGGCGCAGCGCTGGGGGCTCCCCGAGCGGGCCGTCGCCCGGTCGCTGGACCGGATCGCCGCTGCTGTCCTGCCCTGGGCCGACCGGGTCGGGGAGATCGGCTTCGACGACGCCACCTCCGACCGGCTGGCCGCCCTGCTCCGGGAGCGGGCGGGCGAGCTGACCGGCTGAACCACCCCGCTCAGGCGGGGACGGCGACCACGTCGGTGGCGGGGGCGTCGTCGGTGACGGGGACGTCGTCGGTGACGGGACCGTCGTCGGTGAGGACGACGCTCTCGCGCAGCAGCCGGGCCTCGGACACCGGCCGGCCGAACAGCCAGCCCTGCCCGCAGTCGACGCCGAGCGCGGCCAGGTGGGCGCACTGCTCGTCGGTCTCGACGCCCTCGGCGAGCACGGTGATGCCCAGGGCGTCGGCGAGCGCGACGACCCCGGACAGCAGGGCGGGGGAGCGGTCGTCCCCGGTGACGGAGCGGTCCAGCTTGAGGACGCTGACCGGGTAGCGCTGCAGGTAGGCCAGCGAGGTGTAGCCCACGCCGAAGTCGTCCAGGTGCACCCCGACGCCGTCGGCGGCCAGGTCGTGCAGCGCCTGGACCCCGGCCCCGACGGGGAGCGCGTCGTGCTCGGTGATCTCCAGGTGCAGCCGGTCGGCGGGCAGGCCGGTGTCGCGCAGCGTCGTCCGGACCCGGGCGGCGAGGCCGGCGTCGACCATGCTGGAGCGGCCCAGGTTGACGCTGACCGACCAGGGCAGGCCCTGGCCGAACCAGCGGGCGGCGGCGGCGCAGGCGGTGCGCAGCACCCAGGCGTCGACGGCGGCACCGTCGCCGCGGCGCTCGGCCAGCGGCAGGAACGTGTCGGGGTAGACCAGCCCGCGGGTGGGGTGCGCCCAGCGGACCAGCGCCTCGACGCCGACGAGCTCGCGGCCGGGCAGGGACACCTGCGGCTGGTACTCCAGGACGAGCCGTCCGGCGTCCGGGGAGCCCTGCAGCATCCGGCCCAGGTCGGCGGCCAGGCCCAGCTCGCCGAGGACCTGCTCGCGCAGGGCGGGGGAGAAGCGGGTCGCGGTGCCGCGGGCGTCGGCCTTGCTGGCGTACAGCGCGACGTCGGCGTCGGCGAGGGTGAGCGGCAGCCGGTCGCCGGGGCGCAGGTCGAGCCAGCCGGCGCTGGCCCGCACGGTCTGCAGCTGGTCGGACAACCGGGTGCCCAGCCGGACCGGCTCGGCGAACGCGGTCGCCACGACGTCGTCGACCGCGGGTGCGCCCGGGCCGAGCAGCAGCACGAACTCGTCGCCGCCGGAGCGGGCGACCAGGCCGGCGTCGCCGACGGCGTCCACCAGTCGTTGGCCGACGGCCACCAGCAGCCGGTCGCCGACCTCGTGGCCCAGCGTGTCGTTGACGCCCTTGAAGTCGTCGAGGTCCAGCAGGACCAGACGGCCGACCGCGTCGGCGGGTGCCGGGCGCAGCAGCTGCGCGTCGAAGGCGGCCTGTAGTCCCCGGCGGTTCGCGAGGCCGGTGAGCGGGTCGCGGTCGGCCCGCCGGTCGCTGTCGGCCACCGACTGGGCGCCGCGGGCGATGCCCAGGGCGCCGATGACGGCGCCCACGGCGAGGTACCAGGCGGTCGGCAGCTCGGAGCTGCTGGACAGCAGCCACAGCAGCGGCGGGACCAGCACCAGCGGCAGCAGGCCGGCGAGCCGGGCGGACTCCGAGCGGCGTCGCGGCGGACGGGTGACGTCGAAGGTGGCGACCATGCTGGGGTGCAGGGCGGCACCGACCAGGGCGCACATGCCCAGGACCCACAGCACGCCCAGCGGGTGCCCCGGACCCACCACGCGGACCCCGGTGTCGGCGACCAGGCAGTCGTACACCGCGAGGACTCCGCCGCCGGTGATCAGCAGGGCCGGCCCCGGACGCCAGGCCCGGGAGGCGATGAGGCGCAGCACGACGCAGGCCAGCACCACGTCGAAGGGGGCGCCGGCCGCGGCCAGTGGGAGGTCCGCGGAGGCCACCGAGGCGACCACCTGGACGCCGGCCAGCACCATCACGACCAGCACCAGGACCTGGTCGGTGCGTCGTCCCCAGCGCTGGGCGGCGGTGGACCCGCCGTCGGGCTCGGGCTGGCCGTTCGCGACGTCGGAGGGTCGGCGGAAGAGGACGGTGACCAGCGCCAGGCCGACGCCGATGCCGCTGACGGACAGGCCGGTGGCCCAGCCCGCGGAGCCGGCGGTGTGGGCGAACTGGGCGGCGGTCAGGAGGCCGGTCATCGCCGCCACCCCGACCCACGGCCAGCGCTGTTCGGGGCGGTGCCGGGTCAGGCCGACGAGCGGGGCGAGCGAGGCGAGCACGGAGACCACCAGGACGGCCGCCACCCGGGTGTCCGGGACGGCGGCCAGCGGCAGCGCGACGACGGCGAGGGCCACGGGCAGGAGCCAGCGGACGCCGTCGCCGGCGCGGTGCCGGAGGGTGGTCGGGAGGTGCACGGGTGCATCTTCGGCAGCGGGGTCGGTGCAGGTGAAGGGGACTTACAGCTGTCACCCCAGCACGGGTGAGCAGGCCGGGTCAGTCGGCGACGGCGGACGGGGCCTCGGGGAGCCGGTAGGCGTCGGCGGGCGGTCGCCCGAAGGAGCCCAGTGCTCCGCCGACGAGGCCGCCCACGCGTTGCGCGGGCCGGCTGGCGGCCAGCCGGAGGGCGGCCCACAGGAGCGCACGGCCCCGGTCCGTCCGCGGGTTGGCGAGGCCGGGGGTGCCCGGAGGCAGGGACTGCGCCTTCGCGACGAAGGGCCGCATCCGCTGCTCGAAGTCGGCCAGGCCGGCCCGGTGGTCGGGGGTGGCGGCCAGGGACGCGGCGAGCGTGTAGGCACCGGACAGGGCCAGCGTGGTGCCGATGCCGCTGACCGGGGTGGCGCACCAGGCGGCGTCCCCGACCAGCGCGATGCGCCCGGCCGACCAGGAGGGTAGGTGCATCTGGGCCAGGTCCTCGAAGTAGAACGGTGCGCCGTCGGCGAGGGCGTCCAGGATGCGCGGGGCGCCCCACGGCACGTCCTGGAAGGCCCGTCGCAGCACGGTGGCCTGGCCGGCGCTGTCCAGTTCGTCCAGCCCGCGGGTGTCGGTCATCAGGTTGACCGCGGCGCGGATGGTGCCGACGTCGTCCGGGCGCAGCGAGACCCCGCGGCCGCGGCCGGCCACGTACCAGCGCCACCAGTCGGTGTCGTCGTCCTGGCGCGGGATGGTCAGGTAGGCGATGACCATGCCCAGGTGCTGCTTGCGGGCCTCGGGGAAGGCGAGTGCACGGGTGCGGGAGTTGACGCCCTCTGCCAGCACGACGAGGTCGAAGCGCTCCTGGGCGCCGGAGGCGAAGGTGACGTCGACCCCGTTGGCGTCCTGGTCCAGGCCGCGGACCTGGTCGCCGAAGCGGTACTCGACGTCGTGCTCGGTGGCGTCGAACAGCAGCTGGCCCAGCCGGCCGCGGAGGATCTCCAGCTCTGCGGTGGGGCCGGACGTGTCGTCGGTGCCGGCCGGGAACGCGGCGATGTCCCGGCCCCGGTCGTCGACGAATGCGGTGCCCTGCTCACCCGTGGTCGCGGCCAGGGCGGCGTCCTCGAGGCCCATCCGGCGCAGCACCTCGCGGGCGGCGCCGCGGACGTCGACGTTCTGGCCCTCCTCGCGGAGGCCGTCGGTGCGCTCGACGACGGTCACGGCGTAGCCGGCGCGGGCCAGCCAGAAGGCGAGGGTGGGGCCGGCGACGCTGGCGCCGGAGACGAGCACGGTCGGGGGCATGCCGACAGTCAACGGGCTCACAGCTCACAGTGCCGGTCGCGGAGCCCGACACGGTCCTGGTGTGGTCGTCGCCCAGGTCCTCGACGTCTCTGGCTGGGGGACGGTGCAGCTGGAGGCGAGAGGCAGCGGGTCCAACCAGTGGCGGCTCGACCCGGACGGAGCCCTCTGGCTGTACAAGGCCACGCGCGTGGCGTCGCACACCGGAGAGCTCCAGGGTGAGGACTGGGCGGAGAAGCTCGTCGAATCACTGGCTCGCGCGCTCGGCCTGCCAAGGGCGCAGATCGAGTTGGCCACGAGAGCCGAGGCAGGCGAGGTCGAGCCCGGAGTCGTCTCGCGTGACCTCAAGCTGCCCGACACGGATTTCCAGAACGGTGCCAACCTGCTGGCTGACGTGCCTGACTACCGCTACCGCGACAGCCTGAACCGTCCGCCGAAGAACCACGTGGGCCACTCGGTCGTGAACGTCGTCGAGCAGCTGGGGCGCCACGGGGTCGGGCCGCCCCCTCAGCTCGCTGGTTCGGAGCTGTCTGCGGTGGACGTGTTCGCCGGCTACCTCGTTCTCGATGCCTGGGTGGGGAACTTGGACGGGCACGAGGAGAACTGGGCTGTGCTCCGAGCCCTCGACGGGACGATGACACTGGCGCCCACCTACGACCACGGTGCTGCGCTGGGCTCGTCCCTCACCGAAGAGCGAAGGTCGAGGCTCGCCGAGGACAGGGCAGGGCTCGAGAGCTTCGCTGAGCGCGGATTCGGCCGGAAGTTCGAGGACGGAGCCAAGGTGCCGCTGACCACTTTGGCTGCTCAGGCGCTTGACCTTGCGGCGCCACGAGCACGCGACCGCTGGCTCGGCCGTCTGGAGACCGTCGGTCGTGACGCAGTCCACGGTCTGATCGCCGACGTCCCGCGAATGTCAGACCCTGCTCGTACGTTCTGCGAGAACCTCGTGGAGATCAACCGAGAGAGGATCCTCCGTGTCTGTCGATGACCTGACTGTCCCGTTGCAGTCGCACGGGCTCGCACAGCGCCGACTCCTCGTGACGGAGCAGGACAGCGAGCACTTCTACCGCCCCGTCGGTTTCCTCAGCGTGACCCCCGGTGCGGAAACCGACCGGTACACCTTCGAGTACCTCCGATCGGCCGTGCGGCGGGAGGGCTTTCGTCCTTTCCTCGGCTTTGCGGACGTCGGCCGGGTGTACCGGTCCGACGGGCTGTTCCCGCTCTTCGCCGAGCGGATCATGGACCCGCGGCGACCCGAGCATCCTGTGTTCCTGGCTGCCCTGGACCTGTCCGGGGAGGTGACCCCTCTCGAGGTGCTCGCCCGTTCCGGAGGTCAGCGAACAGGCGACGGCATCATGTTGCTGCCCGTGCCTGAGGTGCAGCCCGATGGCGCCACCCACTGCTTCTTCCTCGTACACGGGGTGCGCCACGTCGAAGGTGCGGACGAGCGCGTCGGTCGCTTGTCCGCGGGTACGGCGCTGGCTCTCCAGCCCCAACCCGACAACCGGTGGAACCCGCACGCCCAGTTGGTGGTGGAGGGTGAGGGACAGCCGCTGGGCTACGTCCCTGACGCGCTGCTCGAGTACGTGATGTCGGTGGACGGCGCCCGGCTCACTGTCGCCCGGGTCAACGGTCCTGAGGTCGGCAGTCGGCTGCGACTGCTCGTCCGGCTGGACGGGTCGGTGGATCCGCAGCGGCCGCCCTTTTCCGGGCCCCTGTGGGACACCGTCACCGAGTTCGCCTGAGATGCTCCTATGCCTCGTCAAGTGGTCAGGACGTGGTGGATCTCGCGGGCGATGTAGCGCTTGAGGCAGCGGATGATCTCGAGGTTGCTGA